>CAVYVF010000023.1:0-1015078 GCA_963771885.1 Candidatus Bathyarchaeota archaeon | reverse complement strand
CCTGCTTCGGACGACAAGACAATAAGCCCAAAGAACCCTAATTATCTTCCAACAACTCTGCAAATTCCAGAAGGAACTGAAGTAGCCTTTGTTCATGATGATCCAAGCCATGTACATGTTGGAATAATCAAAGACAAGGATGGAAATGCAGCATGGACTACGACGGCGGTAGAATATCCCGATGGCTCAGATATAAAATCACTCAGTTCGACTGGATCTCCATATGGCATTTCAGACAAAGAATACAGTCCTCCGATGGAAGGAAAAATTGTAGTTACTTCTGAAAAATCTACTGGAGCTCTGACAGTAGGCGGGTTCTTGTGTCCAACTGATCAATTGTCAGACTGCAAATCACAATTTTCTAAGGCTGGATTCGATGTCCTCTCGGAACATAATTTCGTTACCGAGTCGGTTCAAAAAGACATCGCTGGAGATAATACGATGTTAATTTACTCCACTGCACATCCAATAAAAGATGCTTTAAACAGTTTAGGTCCAATAATCAAATCGTTACCATATGAGTAGTGTGACGGTCAAACAGGATTTTTGCTATGTTGTCAAGAAGATTTCATGAAACATAAGTGATTGGTTCTGAGGAACAGGGATGGAAAAGCCTTGACGATAAGCCATTTACTTTGGAGTCGATGATAGTTTGATATATTATTTTAATTATGTGTACGCTCAAGAGTCTTTTCCGCCCCATTATTTCTATATCAAAATTTTTGAGCAGTTCCTCAAATTGATTCTCGGTCAAGCTATCTGGTTTAATGAAAGTCCAAGTTGTTGTTGATCCTTCTTGGTTTGGAACTATTCTGACGAATACTTTACATTCTATTCCTCCACCTATAAAAAATGATCGAGAATACCAGATTCTCTGTTCGGCAGAGTCTTAATTTTTGCTTTACCTACAGGAGTATCACATTCCCACCATCCATCAGCTCCTTTCGTGATTGACTTCAGTGCACCACCACTTTCCATATTTTTCACATTTCAAAGAAATCAAAAACCTCTCCAAAAGGTCTTTCGCTAGTCAAAGACTTTATTACCTTTCTTGGTTTCCCACCTTTTGGACTTTGCATGGCATTTTTACAATTTCAATTGCTAAATGAAAGCCTTGCGAGAGTAAAGCGAAGGATAGAGTGATAAAGTCACCGTATATAACTGTCGTTATAATCTATCTACTCTGCGACTCCAATATTATGCGAGTGAAATTAAAAAGCCAAGTAAAACGTCAGAAATCTTTATTTTTGATGAAGTGGTATATCTATAACTAACTTCATCGGAAACAAGCATTTAGGAGTAACCTCCTATTACTTCATAAACTTGCAAGGCTTGGGGACCAGTCTTGGTGGGCAAATCCCCAACCTTCAGTTATTTGAAACGCGCTTCTTGCCTGTTGTGTTTCATATCCTGAAGCCACTATTTGCGCCTCGATTGTGTCTGTTGGGTTCGTAGTTCCGCTAAAGTCCCTTACATAATTATCTCCAGGATACAGTAACTTGAGCATAGCCCAACATTTTGTCATTTCCTTCCAACAAATCATTTGGCGTAGGCTTGAAATAAACTCCGGTTATTCCCAACGCCTTATGTCCCAATAGGAGCTTCACTGTGAGGGGAGGCAAACCTTGAAAGTACAAGTGGTGGAAAAAAATTGCGAAATCCGTGACACTGCATAACCTCGCGTCGGTCATACTGCTACTTTGTATCTGATTCTTCCCATCTCGCACTCTTTCTAACTGTGGTTATCTTTCCCTTACTCCACTCGATACTAATAATCTGAAGACACGACCACGCAGACCAAATGTTGACAAGGTTTTGGGGCTTGCAGCCCTAATTTGGTCATTAAAGTCAAACTCATCCAGCAATGGCTCGGAGGGCCTTAGCTGGTCTCCATCTCTCTTCCTAAATTCGAGGTATGAATCTATAGCCGAGGCGCATTCTGGCGTACAAAAAAGTGAAATATTCTTCTTTGGTATTTTGATAGACTGTTATTTGGTAAATGCCATAGTTAGGTACTCGTTGGAGGTTTTGCAGTTTCAGGCCACCGAGGCTTCCAATCCTTAGACCGGAGCCTCCTGTCCTGAGCAGACGTCGAGTAGTTTACGGACCTCTTCTCGTGTACGGCCTGTCCTTTACTGTCTTTATATTCTCGCCAATAAAACTACTAATCTTCTTCCAATTTAGTCCAGTAATATCATTCATGTCATCAACGTGGCATAAGGCTTGTGCAATACAGCGTAATAGAAGCAGATGATAGATTTTGCACTTCTTTAAGATGAATCATCCAATGAAGATGTTGGATTGAATGAGTTTAGATTTGATTATACTTTATAAATTTAGCGAGATAGAAAGTGAATAGTAATCCACCACCTTATTCCAGAATAATTAAGGCAATAAAAAACATTAGACATAACAAGTGGAATTACCTCGACTTTAGTTACTTTCGAAAATGGATTCTAATAGGATTTGTCGTAAGACTGTCAAACTGGATAGTATTATGATAAAAGACCCATTCTTTGCCTACATAACAGACTCTCTTCATAATGCTCTTGTTAGGCTCTCGTCTAACGAACTCCAAGAGATGCCTGTCGTATCCAATGAAGGTAACAGAGTACTTGGAATCGTTACTATATCAGACTTGGTAAAACTTTATGACAAAGAAGTCGAAAAGGTAATGAAGCCTAGAAAAGATAACGGTTCCGTGAGGTCGGAGTCGTCCGATTCTGATTCTAATCCCAAGCAAAATCTAAAGAAACTGTAATAAGGAACTTTTACGAAGAAATCCCATCAACTTTTTGAATCAGTATTTTAAATTAGTTCAACCCCAAAATAAAATCCTATCCAAGAATCAATTTCAACGATGCTAGCACAACTGATAAAATTGCTATTATGATTATTATTTCCAAATATTTGTTCATTTATTTAACATTCGTCTCTTCTGTAATCTATTTCTATGCCTATTAGACTGAACTGCCTTCAAAAGTCCGGATTTCTTCTCTTTGTTCTGACATTATAACTCTGTATCTTTGTCTAAAATATTGCTTTGGAATGATAAGGGAGAGTCTTTCGACACCGTATCTATTGGATTCCCTTATTCAAGTTTTATTCTGTGGCATTTAGAATTAAGATATGTCGACGAAGAATTTTTCAATCCTTCTTGCAATAGATGGCTCCTAATAGTCCATTAAAGCAGTGGATTATGCAATCGAGTTAGCCAAGAAAGAAGATAATTCCCGTATAACGGTGTTGAATATACTTGACAGATACGGCAAAGCAAGTATCCTCTTCTATTATTACGGCACCAACCTACGGTTTGGAAGAATATGAACTGCATAAAGCAGTCCTGGAGTGGCTGGATGCGATTAAGAAGAAATGTGAGAACGAGGGTATTCAAACAGAAATAAAAGTTATTGGTGGACCTTCTCCTGTACCAGATTCTATAATCATTTATGCCGAAAATGAAAATGTTGACCTAATAGTGGTCGGGACTAGGGGAAGGTCTGGTTTTAAGAAGCTCTTGCTTGGAAGTGTAGCATCTAAAGTTGTAACTTATGCACACTGTCCTGTACTTGTAGTAAAGTGAATCTTTTGATTATCTAGCTTCACACTTGAGTATAGCTTTATTACCATTGGACTAAAAGTATGTGGCATATGGCAAGAGACCACGTTTGTAGCATGCATGTGGAAGAAAATACGCCTTTTGTTAAGGAATATGCTGGAACAAAATATTATTTCTGTTCAGAAGCGTGTAAAATGTCCTTCGACAGGAACCCTCAAAAATATGACGATATGGCCAGGAAATTTTCTGATAAACATAGACAACACAGTAGTGGGTGGTAATGCATCTTCTTAATCAGATTTCGTATTGGTAGTTTGACTAAGTATGTGAAACTACCGTCATATTTGCACTACTCTATGTTACGTTCGTTGTAATCAACCAAACCCTTTTCATAAACACAAGCAAAACACCAATGCTTAGGATAGTTTTTCGGTCCAGATACTTTAAGCAATCCTTCTACCGTTTTTTGAAATAGCTTATGTAAAATCAAATACTGCATAATGAGATGAAGGTCTTCACCTCAATAAAGGCCGGGACCAAGCTGGCTGGCTATAAATTTAATTTGATATTAGGCAAGACAAGACCCCCACCTTAATAACAAGACAGAATATTTGCATCGTTCACCAGAGATTCCGACGTGGTTAATCATCGAATTAAGTTAGACAGCCCAGAACGATTTACGGTTTAAGGGCTCTATGGCCGGAAACGTTTGTTCACTTAACGACCATTACGGGACAATGGGAATACGTGACTACTCCCGAAGCTGTGCTCCCTAATAGCATCCGCTTGATTCCGGTGATTCCCCTAGTTCCTAACACAATCAAATTAACATTATTGTTTTCCGCATATTCCACAATTGCTTTTGTTACCGAGCCAACATCCCAGAGAACTTCAGTTTGTACATTTACCTTTTTAGCAGATGCTTCATGCTTTACTTCATCAACGATTTTCTGTCCATATTGCTTTGCGAGGTCAAAAATTTCGCTGGATTTTATGTTGGGAGGAACAATATATAGCGCAATAAGGTCTGCTCCATATTTTTCTGCAAGCTCAGAAGCATTCTCCGCAGCCTTGGAAGAAGTTTCCGACCCATCAACGGCTACCAAGATTTTACGGATGACAGGGTGGTCTGTATTCTTTGACATTTGTAACATGTTTCCCAAATTATTTATTATTTCTTACTGCCTTGGGAATTTGTAACCCATCAGCTGTGAAAGATGACTCGTACAATTATTACGATAGACTATCAGAAAATCTATCTTCTTTCTTATTGAAAAATAATGTTCTTTGAAAAGATTATAAAAATTGTGTCCACAAATGTGGGTGCGTGGAGGTAGGGTTTGTCAAAAATGAGGTAAACCCTAAGTATTAGATATCCTTCTATTATGCAGTTAACTGCCAAGTACGATATTACGTGGACAACACAAGAATTGCTTTTATAGTTGACTTTTCTATATAAGAGGCTTATGCATGACAACAAAGTGACTTGCTGTTGCCGCCGTATCGTTAATTACGACAATGCTTGTTTCTGTAGGATTCACATCCACATTAAATGTGACCGCACAGCCCGGAAGTATGGCCACATTGCAAAATATACTTGCTACCTATGCGGTAAGCATAGTGCCAGGGGCAGCTCAAAAAGATAGTACGTATCATTACTTTCCACCAGCAATTGCCGTCCCAGCACACACTACAATTGCATGGTTTAACAATGATTTTGGTCAACCACACACAGTAACTAGTGGAGTTCCCGGAACGCCCAATAATTTATTTAACTCAGGCTTAATGCCCGCAACCGCAAATTCCCTCTTTCAGTACACATTTGATAGCCGTGGGGATTTCTCATACTATTGCATAATACATCCATGGCGAGTGGCAACAGTGTCCGTAAGCGACTCGATAGCAAGAGGGACCAATTTTGAATTAGCATACGGAACGGGACCTGTCTGGAACTTTTCTAAAGATTTCAGAACACTGCTTAGTTTTGAACCACGAACTGTGCCGTTAGACAGGACAACTCCGCTTGTTTATAATATCACTATCTACACGAATGGCACTGGCGATGATAATAAGATATTCTCAAAGACCTTTGTTACTCCAGGAGAGAAGCTTCCACTTGAATTGGTAAGAGGTGAAAACAAAACAATAACTTATGGACCTGACTTTAGCAGCACTGGAGCATATCATATTGAAGGACCAATCTTCACTGAGAACGCCAATTATACTATAACATCAGAAATATCTGCAATAAATGGTAGGCCTCCAGAAACTCCATTAACAGACGAATTCAGTTTGCGGACAGTAACTTAACAGAGTAATAACAAGAGATAACAATACTAATTGAAGGAGGTGGCAAAGAAAAGAAGAATCCACGTATAACGTTCAAACATTAACAAATTGCAGGAGTTTCTTAAACATGGGTACGAATTTACAAAAGAGACCCATTTCAACCTACAGATAATGAATTTGTGATTACTTCTTAACAATACTGGAGAATTACTTATCTAGAACCTTACTCAATTCGTGGTATAATTGCCCGATTCAAATATGTTGTATGCTTATTTTTGGGCTTGTAGACTTTCAATCGAAGTATTGCCAACATCACTAAAAGATGTAGAAACAAGAGCTATTTTGATAGATAAGATAGATATGCCACTTACTGTTGAGAATAATACTGCAAACTTATTACTCGAATATATGTCTCAAGACGAAAGGGAATTTCGTCTCAACAAGGTCTTAGGTATTGCAAATTCCTTTCTTTTAGACATACCAACTGAAGCATCAAAGAAAAATGTTATTCTACGTCTTTGGTCAGGGTGCTTGGATGCTGCCAAGAGCATTGCGGTAGAAACCCGGGATGGTCTAACTAGTCCAGAAATTAGAAAGAGCCACTTCTATCAAATTGACCTATTTGCAAGATGGGATTTAATCTATTGTGCAGGTGTTGAATCGGCACCTTCTTTTATGAGGAGACGAAAAGAATCCTACAGATTTGAAGGAATACCTTATGATTCTCCTGTCAGGAAATATCCAAATGAATATCTTTTATGATGAAAACCTATACCACAGTTACCAAGATTATCCACTTAATCTGACGTAATCAAAACAAGTCTCGACAGCAAGTGGTGCTAGAAAAGCATCGGAAACTACAACTGTCTGTAATAAATGTACCTGTAGACAAGATTCCAAAATTATCGGTCCCTCAATCTACTGACTAATAGAAAATTACTTAGTTGACCATTACACCTAACGTTCGAGGGTCGGATGACATTTCTTCATAAGTGAACCTATTGTCAATGGCGGAAAAGATTTGTAGGAAAAATATGAATGATAATTTTAAAAATCCATTTCTATGGGAATTATGTCGGTATTATTTATCCATCATAGCTAATCAGTCTTCTAGTATTCTGGCATGCCCCCATAGCCCCCGCCTCCTGGTGGAGGAGCGCCACCTTTGGGTGCACCTGCAGATATTATATTGTCTATACGTAATATCATGCAGGCTGCCTCTGTTGCAGAATTTATGATTTGATTTTTGACTGAAAGGGGCTCATAGATATCTCTAGACGATAAATCAGCAATTTTTCCCTTGAATACATCTATACCATATCTTGCTTTTCCAGCCTCCTTACTTTTGGTTCGCAATTGTGCTTGCGTATCTATCACAGACATCCCAGCGTTTTCTGCCAAGACTAATGGAATAGATTCTACCGCATCGGCATATTTTTCAACTGCCAATTGCTTCCGGCTTGCAAGAGATGCGGACCATTCTCTCAACTTTCGAGAAACAATGGCCTCAGATGCACCTCCGCCCACAACAACGTAAGGATATTCTACAACGTCTTTGATAGCCATTAATGCGTCATGGATAGACCTTTCAGCCTCATCAACGAGTGTCTGAGAACCACCACGTATTAAGATAGTAACTGATTTTGGATTTTTGCAGCCTTCAATGAATACCCATTTGTCAGTTTCTACTTTACGTTCCTCTACCAGCTCTGCATGACCAATATCATCTTTAGATAGCTCATCTGTGTTAGTAACTATCCTTGCACCTGTAGCTTTAGCAAGTTTTGACATGTCGCTTTCTTTAATTCTTCTGAGTGCAATTATTCCTGCTTTAGCTAGATAGTGTTGAGCTATATCGTCTATTCCTTTCTGACAGATTACGACGTTTGCTCCCGATGCAGAAATCTTGTCAACCATGGATTTGAGCATCCTTTCCTCCTCATTTAGAAAATTTTGCATTTGGTCTGGAGAGCTGATATCCAGTTTGGCGTCAAACTTTGTTTTCTCGATTTCTAAAGCAGAGTTAAGCAAAACAATTTTGGCTCCCTGAATTTTCTTTGGCATTCCGGCATGTACAATCTCCTTGTCCATCACAATGCCCTGTATAAGCTGACTATCATGAAGAGAGGCACCAACTTTCTTCTCAACCTTAATGTTATCTAAATCAATTTTGAATTTATTTTCCTCTAATTCTTCTGCCACGTTCAAAGCCGCATCAATCACAATATCAGATAAGACCTGAGAATTTGTAGTCACCAATTTGGACGCCATCGATGTCATGGCAATTTTGTTTAGAAATGCCTTATCTTTGGGGTCTACCTCAATGGATATTTTTTTAAGAAATTCGATAGCCTTCTTTGAAGCTTCTCTGTAACCTTCTACAACTATTGTAGGATGAACATCTTTATTGAAAAGTTCCTCAGCATTTTCAATCAAAGCGCCGGCAAGCACAACTACGGATTTGGTTCCATCTCCTGCTTCATTATCTACAGATTTTGCAACTTCCACCATCATCTTGGCTACAGGATGCTCAACATCTATTTCCTTAAGGATAGTAGCACCGTCATTAGTTATTGTTATATCGCCCGTAGAACCCACCAGCATCTTGTCCATGCCTCTTGGACCTAAGCTCGAACGAATAACTTGTGCAATTAATTTTGCAGCTGTGATGCTGTTCTTTCTTGCATCTTTACCTTTTGTTTCAGTTGCACCTTCTTTTAAAAGAAGAATTGGAACTCTACCTTGTTGATATGCGGACATACTCAACCATCTATCATCACTTATGAGATTAATAAAATATTAATTTACCTCATTTGCTTCTTTTGAGAAAATATAATCCTAATTTGCCTTGAAGAAAAAATTAGGTTCTCTGTTCTTCCAGCCATTATTTGTGGCCTGCCTTCATGGTGATAATCTAAGCCTACCGCAAAGTACGTCCGCCACAAACTATCAGTTAAATATATAATGAAATTATTGTGAAATTCAAACATATTTGGAGTCAAATACATCGTTAATAGAGAATTACATGAGTAAAAATATCGTTAGTATGTCTTCTCAAAGCAACGCACTTGAAGTAGCCAAAAAAATGCTAGAACGCAAGATTAGTTCAATCTTGCTAACTGACGAGACTGACAAAATCGTGGGAATAATTACTGAAAGAGATCTTCTTAGGGAGATATGCAGTAAAAACCTTTCTGGTCAGGGGATTGATGCCATCTCCGTTATGTCCACACCTTTACTTACAATTGACAAGAATTCGTCGATCGAAGACGCAGCTAAATTGATGGTGGAATATAGGGTAAGACACATAGCGGTAGAAGATAAGGAAAATAAGGAATTGGTAGGCGTGATCACGACGAGTGACTTGGCATTGTATCTCAGAAAACACATACCCAAAAATTACGGAGTGGCGCCTATGCTATTGGGGCTTTGTACTGCGAGTAAGAGTCTTACGATTGCCAGAAGTATTCATTAGGAGTATCTTCGGCGTTGACAGTGACATACTTCTTGAGTGGAATCCGCATGCCAAATGAGTGTTCGGTCAGGCCGTTTCTTACTTTTATTCCCGTCCCGATACCCGCTGTCTACTTTTGGGGCAATTTCTTGGCACAGGGCGTTCTTTTCCATTAATCCAATTTATCCACTTGTAACCGCAATGAATAAACTCGCATTCGAAGATTTTTATTATTCTACTGGCATTATCTGATTACCAAGTATTATATTGACTAGTTCGGATAAAGTCAACAACAGTTCTATAGTGCATTATACGATAACCAGTATCGATTTCAGGTAACAGGCTGTAGTAGAATTGTAAACAAGAATCATACAATATAGACTACCGATAAAAGTTGTCACTATATGACGAAGTTGGCTTGTTAGTGCCGCCGATTGCCAGTCATAGACTCTTGAATCACCAATAAATTTGCGTGTTAGGTTCCTCCAACGTCTCCAGTGTGGGAACCTTTAATCATGGGGAGTCTTCTCAGTTATCTAAACTGACATCATAACTCCTTCAATACAGGTTGATGTTTCGATTAACTCGCTCCACTTTTGAGTTCCCTTGGAATAACTTTACAACCATTCGGATGATCCGGAAACCAAGATTTTCTGGCTGAATAGCGACAAAGGTGGCGGTTAACAGCAGGTAGTACAGTGCAATGCACTAGACTAGGAGCAGCTATCTTCATACCTGCTGCAAATGGACAGGTAACGATTCTGGACGCAGCGGAAAGATACTGGACTCATGAAGGCACCCACACCGTATCCAAGATTGCAGCATCTGAGATGGGCATATATTACAACCACTATTCAACGCAAAACCGTCTGATCACAAAATTCACGCTCTACAACACCAACACTACAAATGATACCGTTAAGATTTTCCAGGGATCGCTCTCCGAAATAATAGCGTTCTTCTCGTGATAGCACCACCCATCAACAATTAAAAGCACACCATAGAGGAACCCAGCTCCGCCCCAAATCGGAGCTAGTTATTTCACATTAATGTCGAAGAGGCGGGCACTCGTTTCCCCAAGTATCTTTCCCTTATCCCCATTCTTGATAAGCTTCGAGGACTTGATCACGGGTATCGAGTCGTACTGCCCCATGTCCCAGGGAAAGTCCGTCCCATAGATCACATTACTCGCCCCCATAGAGGAGATAAGGAAGCCTAGCGCCCCCTCGTTGTGGGTGATCGTATCGTAGTACATCCTCGACGCGTACTCACTCGGGTGCCGAGAGATGTATTGTTTGGGCTCAGGGCGAACATCGTAGCCGTGGTCAAAGCGCCCCACCTGATAAGGCCAAAAGCCCCCGCCATGGCTCCAGCAGAAGGTCAACCCGGGATACCTGTCTAAGATGCCCCCGAAAACGACGCAGCCGACCGCCAGCGTCGATTCCGCCGGATTTCCAACGATGTTCCCAAGGTAGTAGCTACGCATCCGCTCCGCTCCAGCGTTGTTAATCGGATGCACTATAATCGGGGTGCCCAACTTCTCCGCCTCCGCGTAGAACGGCGCGAGCCCCGGCGAGTCAAGGCTAACCCCCGCGACGTTCGTCCCTATCTCAACCGCTCTGAACCCTTGGTCACGAACACATCTGTTCAACTCAGCCGCCGCCGACTCCGGATCCTGCAGCGCCACAGTCGCGCAGCCCACGAATCTATCGGGGTGTGCCTCGACCATCTCCGCTATCGCGTCGTTCTGAGCAGCCGAGATCGCCCTTCCAGCTTCCACCGGCGCCTCGTAGCAAAAGTTCCCCGGCGTCACCGAGACAACCTGAAGGTCCACGCCCATCTTCTCCATCACTGCGAGCCGCTCGCCGACGTCGCTGAAGCCGGGCATATAGGACATCGGCCCGCTCGACCTGTCTCCAGTCACGATGACGTGGCTGCCAGCCTCGACACGCAGCTGAGGTGCATACTTCCTGTACTTTTCCTCTAGACCCGCCATCGCCTCCGCAGCGAATACGTGGGCGTGAGAATCCACGATCAATGAAATCATGCGTAGAGGGGACCATCAGGGATAAAACAACTACCCGAACTAGGCCTCGCCGACGCGCCTGCAGAGGTTCCTCTCGTAGATGAAGAAGGTCTCCCCATCCCTGGTGTAGAACTCGGTGGGTGTCACCGTGTCAACCCCGTATGTGCGGAATATCTTCACTTCACCTTCAATGTCGATGGGTACCATCGGCGTCGTGAAGACCCTCTCCCCCCACTTCTGCTCAAGCTGCAGCAACCCCCCGCTCCTAAGAACCCTGTACGAGGAAGTGTCCTTGAAGGTCCGGTACGTCCCCACGAGGGAGTCGAGTATCCCACCCCTCTTGAAGTGGGGAATATCCATCGGGTTTCTACCCAGGAGGAGGGCGGTGGCGTATTCACCCATGTCCTCGAGGTAGTAGCCTCCGTTTGCGAGGATGGCGACGCCTACCCCCGCATCTGGGACGAAGTTGATGTAAGCGCTCGATCCGAAGACGCTACCCGAGTGCTGGATGAGGCGGTGCCCTAGGAAGCCGTCCTTAATCCTAAGCCCGAAACCGTAGTAACGATAATCCATGCCGTTCAACGGCTCGTCGAGCATCTTAATCACCGGAGAGCACATCGCAATAACCGACTCCTCGGAGGCGAGGCGATTACCTTCGAAGGCACCCCTACCGAGCAGCATCTTCAGGTAGTTCGCCATATCGGAGGCGCTGCTCATCAACCCACCGTCGCTTATCATCTGCCCATAGGGGTACCGCGTCGCCACCTTGCCCCCCGCGCTGTTCGTAATGTAGGGCACCGCGAGGTCCTCGTCCCCCTCGACGTCGTCCTCCTCGAGGCTGCTCCTGTACATGTGTAGAGGGGTGAGTATCTTCTCCTTCACATAATCCGCATAGTCGAGGCCAGACGCCTTCTCCACTATCGAGCCGAGCATAATGTAACCCTCGTTGAGGTATGCATGCCTCTCCCCCGGCTTCGCGAGAGCCCACTCATCAGCACCCCTGACGAAGACGAGTAGGTCCTCAGCGTCCGAGATGGGGAGCCAGATATCAGGCTTATCCGTCACGGCGGCGAGCGTCGCTTCCGCGTAGCCTAGAGCCGACAAGCCGCTCGTGTGGCTAAGCAGATGCTTAATGAGCACCTTCTCACCCATCGGGCGCTCCCTGAAGTCGAGCCATTGCTCCACGGGGTCCTCGAGCCCGAGCTTCCCCGCCTCCATCAGCTGCATGATGGCGAGAGCCGTGAAGCTCTTCGTCACGCTCCCTATGCAGTAGATCGTCTCAGGGGTCGCACTCCAACCCTTCTGGAAGTCGCGGAACCCAAAGCCCCGCTGATAGTTGACCTCACCGCCCCGTATAGTCGCAATGCTCAGGCCGACTATCCCAGACTCGGTCATCCTCTGGAATATGAACTTCTCAAGCTCGTCCGTCCAACTGTTTGTCCTCATCTCTTTTCACCTCCGAGGACCCGTCGACGCGGGTCTTCAGGCGGTGGTGATTGGTCACGGTATGAAATAAGGGTTCCCCGGTATCAAAAATTCGCCTGGGGAGGCTACCGCTGAGCCTCAAGAAAGACGTTGACAGCCTGCAGGAGCTTACCCGTGTCCCAGCTGTAAAGCCCAAGGTTGTGGTCGTACTCTGGGATGTAGACATGGTAGTGGTTCCCTATGTTCGCCTTGGCGAAGGCAACCGCCTCGTCGGTGAATATGCCCCCCTTCTTAGGGTTACCCTGAATCAGTAGGACAGGGCACCTGATGTTCTTGAGCTCCTCGTGATCATAACCTTCGATAACGCGGTTATACGCCTCGTCGTCCTCTGCGCCAGCAGCCCAGTCCTTGAGAACGGCGGGGTCGACGCAGCGGAGATAGTTTGCCTTGTTCATCAAGGCTATCGTGTCAAGGCCCTCTCCGTAGGTCTTCTTTCCCTGCCCAGGAACGTTAACGGGCATCTCCGCGACTAACTTCACTAGCTCACTGAACGGTCCCTTATAGCTAGCGAGCTTCTCCCAACCCGCCCAGTAGCTGTGGAAATCCCTCATTACGGCGCGCGTCCTGTCAGTCTTTATGCTGGAGTCGCCGAAGACGACCGCCTTGACAAGGTCGGGGCGCCTCGCCGCCACCATAAGCGCAACCATGCCCCCCATCGAGGAGCCGAAGAGAACAACGGGCTCCCTGACACACCCCTCGATAAAGCCAGTCGCGTCGGCGATGTGGTCCCGATACCTGTACGGCGGCGTCCTGCTCGATTGCCCGTGCCCCCTGAAGTCGAGGGCGTAGACGTGCCACCTTGCCTCAAGCCACGGCATAATGGGCAGATAGTACTGCCAACGGTCCGTCAACCCGTGCGTGAGAACTATCGGAGGGTTACCTCCAGCACCCTCGGCGTAGTTGAGCGTCGCGTCGCCAACGCGGAACCTTTTCTCGACTAGCATAGACACCGCCCAAGGGTAGATGACTACTCCTTAAGATACTTTTCACACAGCTAGAGCACGGACTCTAGGATGTGCAAGTTGAAGGCAGTGTTCGCGCAGCCATTCTTTATCAGCGGGACAGCCTGCCCAGGGAGGTCGAACTTCTGCATGATCTTCAGCGCGGGCGCGAGCTCCATACCGCAGGCGACGCCGACGACGCCCTCGAAGCCCCCCGCCTTGATAATCTTAGGTATGCAGGAACCTCCGGGTACGATGAAGACGGAGTAGCCTTTCTTCTCGCCAAGCGCCGCCGCCTGCCCCACGAGGCAGTCACCAGAACAGTGGGCGCACCGATACGACGGCACACTCGCGTCGAACTCCGCCTTACAGCCGCTGTCCATGTGCGCGCGGGCGCAGTGAGGTAGGAAGAGTGCTCTTTTACTGGAAGCCACGAACTTCTTCCTGTGATTAAGGTTCATTATCTGGACGTCGGCGAGGTCCTCCATGAGGAAGAGAAGAGTCTGGACGTCGAGGCCCGTCGCCTCGCTCAACCTGAACCTCTCCGCAAGCTCCCTCGCCGTCAGCCCGAATCTTCTATGTAGCTGCTTCTCCTCCGCGACCCGCGATAGCTCCCCGAAGAACTGCCTCGGTAGCCGCGACAGGTCGAAGTCGAAGTCATAAGGCACAGACAATCGGGGGGAGTGCCACGTATTAAAACTCACCCCGAGTAAGCCCCAGTTTTAAACGCTGTCGGCGAACCCCATATTGACACACGATGAGCAAGCAGCCTAAAGCGGATTGGGAACGATTCGGGCGCGCTAGAAAAGCGGAGGCCCCCGAGATAACCGAACTGAACATGTGGAGACGGAACCCGCGTAGCTTCGACGTGGCGAGCTACTACGGACAGGTAAAGATTCACCGCGCCCACACAGCGATGCTCGCCGAGCAGGGCATCATCACACGGGAAGAGGCAAGGACGATCCTAGAGGGGATCAAGGCTGTGGCGAAGGTGGCTGAGGGCGACCCGAGCCTCGTAGGCTACATGTCCACCGAGACCGCCTTGATAAAGAGGGTCGGCGACGTCGGCGGCAAGATGCACATAGGAAGGAGCCGGAACGATCTCGGCCACGCCCAGCGCCGCATCTTCCTGCGCGACCAGACGGAGCGCCTCATCGGCGCCGTCATCGCCTTCCAGCGGAGGCTCATCGAGAAAGCGGAGGACAACGTTGACACGCTGATGCCTGGCTACACACACATCAGACAAGCCCAACCCGTCACACTCGCCCACTATATACTCGCCCACGTCGAGGCCGCGGCACGCACCGTTGACCGCCTAGAGGGTGTCTACAGTCGCGCGAACCTGAGTACGATGGGCTCCGCCGCCTTCGCGGGCACGAGCTGGGGCGTGGACCGCCACCGCGTCAAGGAACTCCTCGGCTTCGACGAACTATGCGAGAACACCACCGACTCCGTCGCCACCACCGATTACGCTATCGAGCTCGCTTCAGCCATCGCGATCCACATGACGCAGCTCGGACGCCTCGCCGAGGACCTCCAGATTTGGAGCAGCGACGAATACAACATGATAGACCTCGACGAAGCATATGCGGGGACCAGCAGCATAATGCCGCAGAAGAAGAACCCCCTCGAGTTCGAGTACATAAAGGGCTACTCCGCTGAGTCAATAGGAAACCTTGTCACCGCCGTCACATCCGTCAAGGGGATAACCTACACTAACACGGTGGATAGGCTCCTCGTCGAGCCCGTCGCCGTCGACACTGCCGTCGGCAGCACCAACGTCATGGCGGGTGCCGTCGCAACCCTCATCCCGAAGAAGGAGGTCATGATGAAGAACCTCAGGGATGGCTTCACAACCGCCACCGACCTCGCAGACGCCCTCGTAAGGAGCCACGACCTCAGCTTCCGCCAGGCACACGACATCATCGTCGAGGTCGTCCTCATGGCGCTCCAGAGTGGCAAGAAGGCGGAGGATATTTCGCCCGAGATGATCGAGGAGGCATCCGGAAAGGTGATCGGCAAACAAATCACGGTATCAAAGGCAGACATCAGATCCGCCCTAGACCCAATCCAGAACCTCAAGAGGCGCGACACCATCGGCGGACCAGCCCCCAGCTCCGTACTCAAGATGATAAAGAACCTGAACATCGGCGTCGGGAAGCAGGAGAAGCGGCGCGAAGCCCGGCTCGAGAAGTTGAGGCAGGCCGAGGAGAAACTCTGCCTAGCAGAGGCCAGCCTAAAAAACTAGAGCAGCGCCTTGACTTTTAGGAGCGCCTGCACGACATCCTCGGGGCCGACACCGGGCATCTCCGGCTTCTCATCATCGTAAAATCCCTTTACCGCTGCGCGTAGCGTCTCCTCTTCGAGGCGCTTGCCCCTGAGAGCATCCTCAAGGTGGAATATCGCCTCCTTTGGGATTGTGAAGAAGTCGCCAGTTATCCTAATGTCGAGTATCTCATCGCCCTTCGTCTCGGTCCTGATGCGTATCAGCTTACCCGCCTTGTGGTCAACCTCGACGACCTTGACCTCGTGCGCGATCTTTACGGCTCTCCCCGGCTTACGGGTCGAATAAGGCGCCTCCATGTAGAGCCACTCGTGACTCAGGTTCCGGGGCTTCGTCTCCGTATCGTAGATGCGCCACTCCTCCGCCGTAGGCTCCGCCTTCGATAGCTTCACGCCGAGGAGCTCCTGAAACGCCCTCTGGTAGACGCGCTTCACCTCCTCGCCGTCTGGGGGGTTGGGCAACTCAGCCTTGAGGCTGCTCACCCAGTCCCTCATGCTCTTCGCCATCTTGTCCCTGAACTTTTCATCTGGGACCCGGAGGACGCGCGCCATCATCTCATAGTTCATGTCGAGGATGACGTTCCCCACCATGATAGAGGTGGAGCCGTTCATGCTCGCGCCGTTACCGCTCAGCTTCTTGCCCCTAGCAACGACGTCGTTCAGAGGCTTGAACTCCGCCGGGACGCCGAAGTGGCGGTAGGTCTCGATGGTAACGGTGAGGAGCTTCTTGAACATCTCGTCGACCGCCTTGGGGAATGCGCCTGTCTTCTTCGCGACAATCTGGTAGAAGACCTGACTACCATCGAGGTACGTCGCCCCTCCCCCCTGACTCCTGCGGATGATGGGTAACCCAACACTTTTACAATAATCGAGGTCGAGCTCCTTCTCCAGGTCCTGGTGGTATCCGACGCAAGCGTAAGGCGCGCCCGGCTGAAGCATGATCAGGGTATTAGGGCTGCTTCCCCGCTCCACAGCCTCGGCGACTGACTCGTAAAAGGCCTGCGCTATGAGCGGCTCAGGGTGACCTAGGTCGACGAGTCTCCAGTTCTCTATGGTCTCAGACCCCTATGCCTTCGCCTTGGCGCGCTCTTCCTTCAGCCAAGCCTCGAGCCCAGCAGCATCCTTACCGCTGATGAGCATCTTGAGCTCATCCTGCAACTTACTGGGTTTGATCATTGCGACCCAACCCTTACCGTAAGGGTCGCTGTTAATCAGGTTCGGCGTCTTAAGGACGTCCTCGTTGAGCTGTACGAGCTCCCCGGTGACGGGAACCTTGAGGCTGCCGACCCACTTTCCAGACTCGATGCTGCCCAGAGTCTTGCCCATCTCCACCGGGGCACCGGGGCGCTTCGTCTTTAGGCTGAGAAGCTTGCCAGCCGCCTTCTGCGCCCAGTCGTTGTAGCCGACGCGGACCTTGTCACCCTCGACCTTGACCCACATGTGCTCACGGTGGAAGTATAGATCGTCGGGGAAATCGAACCCTTCTAGCTTAACCATAGGTGGTTGTAGTGCCTTTACGGTTATTAATATTTTAGAATCAGGCAACGCCGACGAGACCCAGTATGATATTGATGACCTCGGCGACTGCCTTCTCGACCATTGGCGTTAATTTGTCGCTTATGGTGGTCATGTCCTCCGCCTCGACAGCGATGAGCGTGATCTCACGCGGCATCTCCCCCCCGTAGAGACGGTAGCCAAGCTGGATCGTGGTTAGGATATCTGTACCGTGGCTGTGAGTTAACCTGGGAGGCTTCTCACCCGCAGCCAAGTTCACCCTGTGTATGTCACCGGGATCTGCACCCGTCTGGATCGCATCAACTATGATCGCCCGGTCGTAACCCCTCATTGCCTCGATAATCTCGATGCTGCCCATCGCCGCGTCGATGGTCTCAACCCCACGGTGCAGTGCGTCGAGCCTCTCGATAACGTGTATACCCACGCCATCGTCCGTGCAAAGCAGGTTGCCGACGCCGACGACGAGGCTCCTCATGACAAAGACACTCTTCGCAGAGAAGGTTAAAGATTAGCCGTTTCCAGCGAAGCCACGACATGTCAGAAGTGCCAGCCCAGGAGCCAACGCCTCCCGTCGTCCCAGAGCCTTTGCCACCCCCGAAGACAGGCAATCGGACAGCAATCTATCTGATCCTCTTCGTAATCCTTCTTGCCGCTGGGGCTGCCGTATGGTTCCTGAGGTTCAACACGAGTACGCCGATCCTCATATTCTACCCGAGCCAACAGCTCGTTAGCGCCGACTGGGCTGGCTACACGGTATCATCAGACCTCGCCTCACCCCAGCCTGTGGTCACAGCCGTTAGGGGCTCGTGGACGGTGCCCGAGGTCAGCGCCTCCGCTGAAAGCTACTCCGCCGCCTGGGTTGGTATAGGCGGGCAATACGACGAATCACTCATCCAGACGGGGACAGAGCACAGCTGGGTGAACGGACAGGCGAGGTACCTAGCATGGTACGAACTCCTCCCCGCAGACGCCGTCTACCTCAACATGACCCTCACCCCCGGAGACGCCGTAACAGCCTCCGTGACCTTACAAGACTCTGCATCGGACACGTGGCTTGTCGAGAATCAGAAACCTATCGAATAACCAAGCCTACCAGAGAAGCTTCCAGTACAACTCGACAATGCTCTCGGCGGAGTGGATAGTCGAGAGGCCAACTATCAACCGCGTCCAATACCCCCTCGCCAACTTCGGCAACTTGACGTTCACCGACTGCTCCGCAACCGTCGAGGGTAGAACAGGGGGCATCACGGGCTTCCCCCATAGCATCGTCTACCTACGAGGCAGGATGGCTAACGACCTCGTAGACATCTCAAACGTCTCCGCTGGACGGCGCAGCCTATACAATCAGCTTCGTCTCGCCGCGATGAGACCTGGGTTTTCGCCTCTTCACCATAATGCTTATATCTTTAGTGTGGTAGTTCTAACACAGTGTTAGAATAACACAACATATTGTGTGGTGGATGTAACATGAGTGATGTTTGGATGAGCGTATGGCAGTATTCGATACCCGCGATCGCCCTTGTAATAGTGGGCATCGCGGCGTATCCTTACTTATACGGTAATGCAGGCGAAGTCTGGTTACCCGCTCGAGGACGAGCGGACGAAGAGGATACAGGGCAAAGCGGCGCTAGTTACAATGCTACTCACCTTCTACTACTTAATCGCCCTCAACTTCTACAATATTATCGCCATCGAGTTCCTCGGAGGGGTCCAGCTCGAGTCAATGATAGTGATCAACTCGGCGCTAATCATAGGCGGATGCACCTTCCTAGCACTCAGGTACTACTACAACGGCAAAGAGGACGCGTGAGGACATATGAGGACGCGAATAAAGGAGTACAGGGCACGTCATGACATGACGCAGGCGGACCTCGCCCAGAAGGTTGGCGTCCGCAGGGAGACGATAGTCTTCCTCGAGAAGGGAAAATACAATCCCTCCCTCAAGCTCGCCCACGACGTGGCGGTCTCCCTCGGGGCGTCGATAGACGAGCTGTTCCTCTGGGATGAGAAAGAAGAGTAATTACCGGGAGAGCCTTTTCATGACTCTTCCAGTCGAATCCACTATTTCCACGGTTAACGGCCCCTCGCCGGGTAGGGTGTGTGTGCTACATCCGAAGCAGGGATCGTATGCGCGGAACGCCATCTCGACCTTGTTGAGGAGGCCGTCCGTGACCTCACCGTTCTTGATAAGACCCTTGGCGGCATCCCGTACGCTACAACAGATGTCGGCGTAGTTGTTTGTTGTCGCGACGATGAGGTTGGCCTTCTTGACCATAGCCTCCTCGTCGAGCTTGTAGTGGTGGAAGAGTGTGCCGCGGGCTGCCTCGACTACACCCACGCCCTCGCCGGGCTTACCAACGGGGTTGCGTAGATCGGTGTTGGTGATCGGATGGGTCAGTGCTTAGTTCGACGGCGCGCTCAGCCGCGTAGAGGAGCTCCACAAGGCGTGCCCAGTGGAAGGCGAGCGTCGACTGGACGGGTTTACCACCAAGTGTCTCGTACATGCGCTTGTACTCGGCGTTGGCGAGGGGCGTCGCCATGCCCTCCGATGCGTTGAGCCTCCCAAGCGGGCCGACGCGGTAGACACCGCTCTCCGGACCAGCAGTGAGCCCCTTCCACCCCACCTTCTTCAGGTAGGTGAACTTGCTGTATGTCCACGGCTCGACGCGCTCGGCTATGTGGTCGAGGTAGTCCCCACCCTTAAAGCGGTCGAACTCCTTCCCCTTCTGGTCAGTTACGCGTACGTCGCCGTCGTAGAAGTTGACGTGGTTGTTCGCGTCGACGAGGCCCATATTGTAGGCGTCGAGGCGGTAGGGGTCACTTAGTATCATGTCGACGTACTGCTTGTTCTTGAGGACGATGTCGTTGAAGACGCCGAGGGTGAATTTGGCGAACTCGACGCTGCTGCGCGCCATCTCCTCAATCTTCTGGCGCTCCTCCTCGTTAAGTCCCTTGCTTATGCCTCCGGGGACACCGCATGTTGGGTGGGTCGCCTTACCGCCGATGATCTCGGTGATCCTCTGCCCGTAGGCGCGGTGTTTTATGACCTCCCTACCCACGTCGAGGCCGACGCGCTTGAGGACGCCGAAGATGTTACGCTCCGAGGCGGGTGCGTCGGGGCCGACGACGAAGTCGGGTCCACCGAGGAAGTAGAAGTGGAGGGTGTGGTCGTAGACGTAGTAGCCGACGTACATGAGCTCACGGAGCTTCTTCGCCGTCTCGGTGGGCTCGACGCCGAAGCAGGCATCAAGCGCCTTCGTGGCAGCGAAGTGGTGGGCGACGGGGCAGACCCCGCAGATGCGGGGCGTGATGATGGGCATGTCCTCAGCGCGGCGCCCCTCGCAGAACTTCTCGAAGCCGCGGAGCTCCGGGATCTGAAGGTACGCGTTCTCCACGTTGCCCGCGTCGTTTAGGAAGATGCTGATCTTGCCGTGGCCCTCAAGCCGCGTGATGGGGTCGATGGTTATGGTCTTCATTTCTTTACCCTCCTGCCGATTATGGAGGCGGGAAGCGCGTACTTGTAGAAGGTTCCTACGGGATCCTTCAGCTGCGCCATGACCGCGTCGACGTCGTATTCCTCCCCCTTCTCGCCGGCTAACCCGAGAACTGTCGAGAGTGCACTGATCATCGCTGATCCTTGTTCAATGGCTCCGGGGCACGCGCCTCCGCAGCCTGTGCACGGCATGTTGGCGCCGAGGCACTTTGCATCGCAGCCGCCACGCGTCGCCGGCCCCATGCAGACTAGCCCCTGCTCGAGCAGGCACTTCTCTGGCTCGGGGGTGAAGTCGATCACCCTCTTGATGTGTGCGACCTTTTTCTCCTCCTTCTTACGTGGGCACTCATCACAGACGGCGAGCTCGGGTGCGAGTATGCTGCCTTTTGGGGGTAGTTGCCCCTTTGCGATGGCGTCGATGGCGTTGAAGATGAGTTTGGGTGGCGGCGGGCAGCCGGGGAGGTAGTAGTCGACAGCGATGACTTGGTCGAGGGGTCTCACGGACGCTTGGAAGACAGGATATCTCAGAGCTTCCCTCGGGGAGGGTGTGCTTCACCTGCGGCTCCGTCCCAGCCTCGTTGTCCGTCGACTCAGTCGTATGGTAGACCCTCTCGAAGATGTCCTTGGGGTTACTGAGGTTGGCGAGGCCGGGAACACCGCCTAGCTGGGCGCAAGCGCCGAAGGCGACCATATACTTCGCCTTCTTACGGAGTAGCTTCGCTAGATGCTCCTGCTCTGAGTTGCGTATGCCGCCGTTGAAGAAGCAGACGTCCATGTAGCCATCCGCCATCGCCTCCACGTCCTTGTACTTTACGTCCATGGCGACGGGCCAGAAGACGACGTCCGCTATCTGCAGGACGTCGAGAATCTTCTCATCGACGTCTAGGACAGCGATCTCGCATCCTCCACAGCTCGCGGCCCAGTAGAAGCCGAACTTGAGCTTCTCCATGTTTATGCCTCCTGCTTCGCCAGCAGGGAGCTGGCGTCCACCTTGTTAGTGCTGAGGCCGACCTCGTCGGCTGTGAGGCCCATCGCTAGGCCGAGCAACTGGGGGATGTGTACGACGGGTAGGTTAGGGTTGGTCTCGGTCATGAACTGGCACCTCTCGTATGTTATGTAGCAGAAGGGGCAGCAGGTTGCCATTGCATCAGCGTACTTCTTCAATGTCTGGACCTTATCCATGCCGACATCCCAGGTAACTTTCTCACGGATGCCCATCACTGGACCGGCGCAGCACTCGGTCTTACTCGGGTAGTCGACGCTCTCCGCCCCGGTTGCGTCGATCGAGATCGTCGAGCACCTTGGGGTCGTTGGGGTCCTCGAAGAGCATCTCGTCGCTCGGCTTGAGGAGGTGACACCCGTAGTGGGCGCCGACCTTGAGCCCTTTGAAGGGCTTTACGCTCGCCGCCTTAACCTTGTCAAGGCCGACGTCCTCCTTGAGCATCCGGACATAGTGCTTGACCTTGACGGTGCCCTTGAACTGTTTGCCGGTCTCCTTGAGTATCTCGTTAACCTCGGCGAGGAGCGCGGGGTCCTCCTTGAGGGCCTTATTAGTCTTGGTGAGGTTCTCGGTGCAGCCGTTACAGACCGTGACGATGTCGAGACCCATCTCCTCCGCGATTGCAATGTTGCGGGCGGCGAGGGCGAGGGCTGTCTTCCTGTCGAGTGTCTCCATGTAGGTTGTACCGCAGCAGCTTGAGCCGGGCATGTCGACGAGCTCGACCCCCAGCTTCTCCGCTACCTTCCGGGCAGATTTCTCATAGCCAGGGAGCCTGCTTAGCACTGTGCAACCGACGAAGAATGCGTACTTCATCACTTCTCGCCTCCGACGCGGCCGAGAATGCCGGTCTTATTCATAATAGCCTTGATCTCCTCAGTTGCGGGTGTGGGCGCAGGTGGTAGCCCGTCCTCGCCGCGCATCTCGTTCTCGAACTCCCCGATCTCGCTGATGTAGCCATGCTTGGGGATTGTTGTGACTATGGACTTGATTGTAGGGTGTATCTTACCCTCCCTGAGAGCGAGTTGCCTGAGGGCGCTTACTATCTCGCTGACGTGGACCTTCTGTGGGCACCTCTCGTAGCATGTGTAGCAACCAGCGCAGAGCCAGACGAGGTCTCCGTCTAGGAGGCGATCCTTCTGACCGTAAATGGCAAGGCGGGCGATGTTTCGTGGGCGGAACTCAGGGACGCGCTTGGCGACGGGGCAGTCGCTGGTACATGTGCCGCACTGGTAGCAGTGCATGAGCTTGTCCGCGCCGTGGGTCGCCATGACCTCGTTGCGGAACTCCTTGCCCTCGGTTGTGATCCTGATCTCTGTTTGTGCCATGTCAGTTGGCCTCCTTGAGGACCTTCGCCACGGGGCTCGGGCCCAGCTTCTTCAGAGTCCTCCGTCATCTCGCGTATCGTCTTTGCGAACTTGTCGCCTTCCGCTGCGCTTATCCACTCTAGGCGGAGGCGCTCGGGCTCTATACCGAGCTGCTCCATGAGTTTCTTGACCATGGCGACTCGGCGCTGCGCCTTGAAGTTGCCCGAGATGTAGTGGCAGTCCGTCGGGATGTGGCACCCGGCGACTAGTACGCCGTCAGCGCCGTCCTTGAAAGCCTCAAGAATGTGGGCGGGGTGTACCCTGCCGCTGCACATGACGCGTATTACGCGCAGGTTGGTCGGGTACTGGAACCTGCTCACCCCCGCGAGGTCGGCGCCGGCGTAGCTGCACCAGTTGCAGAGGAAGCCGACGAGCTTTGGCTCGTATTCGCTCATCGTCTCGCCTCCAGTGCTGCCTTGACCTGGCTAAGTATCTCCTGGTCGGTGAAGTGACCAACCGTGATCGCCCCGCTCGGGCATGTCGCCGCGCAGACTCCGCAACCCTTGCAGACCTCGGAGATGACGTGACTGTGGGTCTTGTCACCCTTCTTCACCATCTCTATCGCCTTGAACTCGCAAACAGCGGCGCACATCTGGCATCCACTGCAGGCGTCCTCGTCTACGACTGGCGATTGCTCCCTCTGCCTCGATCTCGTCGTGGCTCAGGATCGTCAGCGCCCTCGACGCTGCTCCACACGCCTGGCTTATGCACTCATCGATGGTCTTCGGGCCGTGTGCCAACCCGCAGAGGTAGACACCCTCCGTCGCGAAGTCAAGCGGGCGCAACTTCATGTGCGCCTCGAGGAAGAATCCATCCTTGCTTATGGGGACCTTGAGCATCCCAGCTAGGCGCTTGTTATCGGCGGCAGGCAGCACGCCCGCGCTGAGGACGAAGGCGTCGGGCTCGATAACCACGTTCTCATTGAGTACAGGGTCAAGGACTCTGACCTTCAGCCCGCCCTCAGCTGTGACCTCGGGCTTGTGCTCGTCATCATACCTGATGAAGACGACGCCCCTGTCCGCCGCTGCGCGGTAGTAGTCCTCCTTGAATCCGTATGTCCTCATGTCCTTGTAGAGTATGTAGACGTCGGCCGCGTGGGTTCACCTCCTTGACCTTTAAGGCGTTGTTGACGGCGCCAGTGCAACAGACACGGCTGCAGTTCGGGTGCTCCTCGTTACGGCTGCCCACACATTGGATCATCACCACAGTGTCGGGCTTGTAGCCGTGCGTGGAGCTTCTCCTCTAGCTGGAACTGGGTCATGACGTCGGGGTGTCTTTCCGTAGGCGTACTCCTTAGGCGTGTACTCGACGCCGCCCGTGGCGACGACGACGACGCCGTGCTTAATCTGCGTCTCCTTCGTTGGGCTTGCTAGGGTGGTCTCGAAGTTGCCGACGTATCCGTCGACCTCCGCCACCTGAGTGCCGGTGTAGAGACTGATCTTTGGGTTGGTCTTGACTCGCGCCTCTAGCTTCGCTAGCTCCGCGGCGGGGTCCTCACCAGAGGGGAGGAACTTAATCCTCTTCATGTTGCCTCCGAGCTCCTCCTCCTTCTCGACGAGGTGGACCTCGAAGCCCTGGTCTGCTATCTCTAAGGCGGCGGTCATGCCACTGACGCCTCCGCCGACGACTAATGCGCCGGGGGTGACGTGTATCTTATGCTTCTCCAGAGGTTGGAGGAGGCTCGCCTTAGCGACGGCCATCCTGACTAGGTCCTCCGCCTTCCTAGTAGCGGCCTCCCTCTCGTGCATGTGCACCCAGCTGCACTGGTCGCGTATGTTCGCCATCTCGAAGAGGTACTCGTTAAGCCCCGCCTCGCGTAGAGTGGCCCTAAAAAGAGGCTCGTGTGTGCGAGGCGTGCATGAAGCGACGACGACGCGGTTGAGCTTGTGCTCGATTATAGTGTTCTTTAATCCTATCCTGTGTGTCCTGGCTGCAGGTGTAGAGGTTCTCCTCGGCGTAGGCGACGTTAGGGAGCTTCTTCGCGTACTCGGCGACGCTGGGAACGTTAACTACTCCACCGATGTTTATTCCACACCAGCAGACGAAGACACCGACGCGAGGATCCTCGTTAGCGACGTCACGCTCCACTGGGAACTCGACGGGTTTGATCTGCGTCCCCCGGACGCTTGAGATTGCTTTTGCCGCCTTAGCGGCTGCGCCACTTGCTTGCGCGACGCTGTCAGGGATGTCCTTAGGGCTGCTGAAAGCCCCGCAGACGTAGACTCCTTTCCTGCTCGTCTCGAGTGGGCTGAAGAGCTTGGTCTCGGCGAAGCCGTACTTGTTTAGTGTGAATCCCATCGCTTTGCTGAGCTGCTCGGCGCCTTTCGGCGGGTTAAGGCCGACGCCGAGGACCACCATATCGTAGCGGTCACGCTTGACGTCGCCACCCTCCTCGTAGGTGAGGTAGAGGCCAGCCGACTCGGGGTCCTGCTCGACGTGCCCTACTCTGCTCCTTATGAACTTGATGCCGTGCTCGTGCTCGGCTCGCGTATAGTAGTCGTCGAACTCCTTACCGAAGGCGCGTATATCCATGAAGAAGACGCTCGCCTCGAGGCCAGGGTTGTGCTCCTGGGCAATGACCGCCTCCTTTATGGCGTACATGCAGCAGACGCCGCTGCAGTATGGGTTGCCCACGCGGGCGTCTCGGCTGCCGACGCATTGGAGGAACGCGACCCTCTTCGGCATGTCTCCGTCGCTTGGGCGGAGAACGACGCCGCTGTATGGCCCTGTGGCGCTGAGTATGCGCTCGAACTCGACGCTACTCACAACGTTCGGGTACCTGCCGTAGCCGAGCTCCGAGAGTTTGCTCGGGTCGAATGCCTCGAAGCCGGGGGCGAGAATGACAGAACCGACGTTGAGCTTCAGCTCCTCGTCGACATCATCGTATTTGATGGCGTCGGCCTTGCAGACCTCGCTGCAGATCCCGCAGCCGAGGCACTTGTCCTTGTCAATCGCGTATGTGAGTGGGACGGCTTGGCTGAAGCGAATGTAGACCGCCTTCCGGTCGTTGAGATCGGCGTTATAGGTGTCTATGGCGGATGCGGGGCACTTTGCGGCGCAGTCGCCGCAGCCCTTACACTTGGCGGGGTCGACTCGGCGCGCCTTCTTGAGGATGGTGGCGGTGAAATTGCCCTCCTCCCCCTCGAGGGACTTGACCTCGCTGTAGGTGAGGAGTTTAATGTTTGGGTGGCGACCCGCGCCGACTAGTTTGGGGGCGAGTATGCACATGGCGCAGTCGTTCGTGGGGAACGTCTTGTCGAGCTGCGTCATCACGCCGCCGATGCTCGGCTCCCTCTCCACCATGTAGACCTTGAACCCACTGTCGGCGAGGTCGAGGGCAGCCTGTATACCCGCTATTCCTCCGCCGACGACCAGTACGCTGCCTGTCTTTTCCATGATTGATCAGCCTCACTGCGCCGCGTAGAGGGGCGTACCCTCCACGGCCTCCTTTACGTCGACCCACCCCCGTCTGCCTAAGGGCGACTACGTAGCCTAGCACCGCCTTCGGCGTGAGCCCGATTTGCGTGCCATGTCCTTCACGGATCTGGGCCTCTCCTGTAGCATGATGTGTATTCGGTGAATCTGGAACTCCGTCTCGACGGCCTCGTCCATCGCCTTTGTGAACTCGTTCTGCGCGACTTTGTCGCCGTAGACGTTGCCCTCTGTGACGAGCTTCTCCTCCTTTCCGACTAGGGCACGGAGCCTGAAGCCGTCCGCGGCTGCTTTAGCAGCACGGATATTGAGTAGCTTCGCCACGTCAGGTGTCGGCGCTTTGAGTGGAGTTGGGCCTACAGCGCGCACCTGCTCGGTGAACTCCTTGACGAGGTTTGCGAAGTGTTGCCCCTCTGCGGCGCTGTTCCACTCAAGCCTGTATGCGCTGGGGCTCTAGTCCCGTCTTTGCGAGCAGCTTCTGGAGTAGTGTGTACTTTCGCTTCGTGTGGAGGTTACCGGTGATGTAGTGGCAGTCTCCTATGTGGCATCCGGTGACCATGACGCCGTCCGCGCCCGCCTCGAGTAAGCTCGAGGACCATCCCTGGCTCAACGCGGCCGCTGCACATGACCTTGATGACGCGCATGTTTGTTGGATACTGGATCCGGCTGACCCCCGCGAGGTCGGCGCCGGCGTAGCTGCACCAGTTGCAGAGGAAGCCGACTATATTTGGCTCGAATGTGCTCATGTTTAGTCCTCCTTGAGGGCGGCTAGGCCCTGTGCCTGTATCTGCTCGTCTGTGAAGTGGTGCATAGTTATCGCCTTCTCGGGGCATGTTGCACCGCAGACTCCGCAGCCCTTACATACGGCGGCGATGGTCTCAGCGAGACCCTTCTCGTTCTTGCGGAGGGCGTTGTATGGGCAGACGTCTATGCATGTGCCGCAGCCGCTGCACCGCGTCTGGTCCACCTGACTCATGATGGCTGCTGTCCGTACCCTCTTCTTCGCCATGGGTATGGACGCCCTGCTCGCGACGCCGAGCGCCTGAGCAACGCTCTCACCGATGTCCTTCGGGCTGTGTGCCGTCCCGCAGACGAAGATGCCGTCCGTGGCGAAGTCTATGGGGCGCAGCTTAACGTGTGCCTCCATGAAGAAGCCGTTCGAGTCGAGCGGCACCTTTAGCATCTGGCTTAGCTCCTTCGCGTCCGTGACTGGGACTAGGGGTGTGCTGAGGACGAGGAGGTCCGCCTTGAGTGTCATCTCCTCGTTGACGGTTGGGCTGTAGAATGCTGACGTTGAGCGCATCCGCCTCGGCGGTGACCTTCGGCGGCTTCTCCGCCTGATACTTGAGGAACCTGACGCCTTTCCTCTTCGTCTCCTGCTCCAGCTTCGAGTACTGGATGCCGTAGGTCTGGAGGTCGCGGTAGAGGACGTAGACCTCCCTCCCCGGGTGCGATGTTTAGGGCGTTCTTGAGCGCCTCGTTGCAGCAGATGCGGCTGCAATATGGGCGCTCCTCGTTGCGGGAGCCGACGCACTGGATCATCACGATCCTCTTAGCGTCGACGCCTGCCCACCTTTACAAGCTCCTCGAGCTGTGCCTGCGTAACGACGCGCGGGTCCTCGCCGTAGAGGTAGAGACCCTTCGGCTCGAGTGCCTCAGCGCCGACGGCTACTATTATCGTGCCGACGTTGAACTTCTCTTCCTTCCCCGCGGACTCGACCCCTATGTCGAAGTTGCCGATGAAGCCGTAGACGCTGGACACCTTCGAATCTGTGAGGACGCGTATCCGCGGGTTGCCTTTGACCTGTTTGACTAGTGGCTCGAGGACATCTGACGCCTTCTGGTTGTGTGGGAAGAGGGTATCGAATGTCCTAAGCATACCGCCGAGCTGCTTCTGCTTCTCAACTATAGTGACAGTGAATCCCTGCTCTGCGAGGCTGAGGGCTGCACGCATACCGGCGACGCCTCCACCGATGACGAGTGTAGCTCGGATTGACATCTATTTCGGGCTCCTCTCCGGGCTCTAGGAGCGCGGCTTTGGCGACCGCCATCCTGACGATGTCCTTAGCCTTCTCCGTTGCCTTCTCGGGCTCCTTCATGTGAACCCAGCTGCACTGGTCGCGTATGTTCGCCATCTCGAAGAGGTACTTATTGACGCCCGCCTCCTCACATGTGGCTTGGAAGAGAGGCTCGTGTGTGCGAGGCGTGCACGAGGCGACGACTACTCCTTCGAGGCTGTGCTTCTTGATGGCCTCCTTGATCTTATTGAGGCCATCACTGCTGCAGGTGTACATGTTCTCCTCCGCATATGCGACGCCGGGGAGAGTCTTTGCGTACTCAACGACCTTGGGGACGTCGACGTATGCGCCGATGTTGATGCCGCAGCGGCAGACGAAGACGCCTATGCGGGGAGCCATCACTGCTTCACCTCCGCGCGCACGGCGTCCTCCGCAGCCTTGGCCGCGGTGGCGCTAGCCTCGGCGACGGACTCGGGTATGTCCCGGGGTCCGTGGCAGCTGCCGCAGACGTAGATCCCAGGCTTGCTCGACTCCACTGGAGCGGTGAGCATGTCCTTGTCCTCGAAGAATCCGAACTCGTCGAGCTTTACGCCGAGGACGCTTCCGAGCTTTCTATTGTCCCTGTGGGGCACCGCGGCAGTGCAAAGGACGACGAGGTCGACCTTCATCTGCTCGACCTTGCCTACCTCGGTGTTCTCGTAGAGGATGGTGAGGTCCTTTGTGATTGGGTCCTCCCTGATCTCGCCTGGGCGTCCCCTGATGTAGTTGACTCCCCAGTGGCTCTGGGCGCGGTCGACGAAACCCTGGAATCCTTTGCCGAATGTGCGGAGGTCCATATAGAATATGGTTACGTGGCTGCTGGGCTCATGCTCCTTGATGAGTACCGCCTCCTTAGTAGCGTACATGCAGCAGCTTGCACTGCAGTAGGGGTAACCAGTCGTCTGCGTCCTGCTACCTACGCACTGGATGAATGCGATGTTGTGGCTCACCTTTCCGTCACTGGGGCGATTGAGGACGCCGCCGGTTGGGCCTGAGGCGCAGACGAGGCGCTCGAACTCAAGCGCTGTGAGCACGTTCTTGTATCGCCCGTAGCCATACTCGCCGATGTCCTTTGGATTGTACTGCTCGAAGCCGGTCGCGGCGATGACGCTGGAGACGTTCAGCTCGACGATGTTCTCCTTCTGCTCGTAGTCCACGGCCTTTGCGGGGCAGACCTTCTCGCAGGTCTTGCAGATACCCTTGGTGAACCAGAGGCATGCTTCGCGGTCGATTGTTGCTATAAGTGGGACTGCCTGCGGGAAGGCGAGGTAGATGGCTTTGCGCTGCCCGAGGCCCGCCTGGAATACGCTCGGCTTCTTCACCGGACACTTCTCGGAGCATAGTCCGCAGCCCGTGCACTTCGAGGAGTCTACGCTGCGTGGGTGCTCTAGGACCTTGATCTTAAAGTCGCCGACTGACCCCTCCAACCCTATGACCTCACTCTGAGTATGGATGGTGATGTTCGGGTGCCTGTAACACTCAATCATCTTTGGGGCGAGGATGCAGATGCTGCAGTCCATCGTTGGGAAGGTCTTGTCGAGTTGCGCCATGACGCCGCCGATGCTCGGGGTGCGCTCCACGAGGTGGACCTTCGTCCCCCTGTCGGCGAGGTCGAGCGACGCCTGTATTCCGGCGATTCCGCCACCTATGACTAGAACTGGCTTCAACTTAAGCTCCTCCTATTCGTGCGAGCACCGGGTCGATGGGGCTCTGGTTGAGTTCGAGGCCCAGCTGCTCCTGTTTGAGCCCCATGGCGAGGCCGAGGAGCTGGGTGTAGTAGAAGACTGGGACCTCTAGGGTCCTGTCTCCGATCGTTGACGCGATTGCCCTCTGCCTGTTGTCGTAGACTTTGAAGCAGAAGGGGCAGGTCGTGACGAGGCCGTCGAGGCCGAGTGCCTTTGACGGTTTTGAGTTTATCCCCCGCGATCTCCATGACGGTCTTACCGCTTGCCGACGCGAGGCTTGAGCCGCAGCAGTCGATCTTCCCGGGATAGTCGACGGCCTGTGCGCCGATCCAGTTGATGAGGTCGTCGAGCTTGACGGGGTTCTCGGCGTCATCTGGGCGGCCGAGGCGGCTGGGGCGTATGCTGTGACAACCGGGGTGTGCGCCAAACCTGAATCCTGTCAATGGCTTGGTGACCGCCGCGGTGATCTTCTCCTTCCCAAGTCTGTCGTGGAGGAGCTCGAAGATGTGGAGAAGCTCAGCTTTGCCTTCATAGTGGAAGCCCTCGCGTGCGAGCTTTTCGTTGATCTTCGACTTTGAGGGGGGCGTCTTTGGCTAGTGCGTGCTTAGTCTCGGTGAAGCTGAGATGGCAACCGTTGCAGAGGGTGAATAGGGGTAGCCCCATGCCCTCAGCGATCGCCATATCGCGTGCGCTGGAGTAGAACCACGCAGCCTCGCTGACACTGCTGTATGGAGGGTAACCACAGCAGGCGGCGCCTTCCATCTCGGCGAGCTCTACGCCGAGCTTAGGCATAATGACCCTGACGCTTGCCTCGTAGCCTATCTGGTCCGCCTGCGCGGTGCAGCCGGGGAAGAATGCGACCTTCATTTCTCGGCCTCCTTGAGTTCCTTGATGGCTTGTGTAAACTTTGCCTGGTCTTTCGGCTTCTGCGCGGGCGGTAGACCTAGGGCTTCGCGATCCTTTCTATCCCTGTTGCGTGTCCTCGCGGGCTGAGGCTGCTGGACGGCGCCTGTCTCCGTGACTGCCCTCTCCGCCTCGTCATAGCTCGCGGGGTGCTGTCTCCCCTCGGCAATGGCCTCGCGGCGGAGTTCGAGGATGACGTCGTATGGACTGATCTCCTCGGGGCACCTCTCGCGGCACTTGAGGCAGCTAGTGCATGTCCAAATAACGCCGGAGTCCATGAGATCGTCCTCCCTGCCAAGGCTGACCTTTGCGATTATCTGGCGGGGATTGAAGCCCTCGATGTGGGCTGTGACGGGACACGCCGAAGGGCACTTGCCGCATTGATCGCATACCTCGGCGTTCATCCTTCTGACTGTTTCGTGTAGACTCTGCCTTGTCAATTTAGACGCCTCCAGAGAACATACCGGGGGGAGCCAATCCTACTACCCTCTACCCCGCGGTATTTACCATTTATCACTATGTATACAATTGACTATAATTACTGGGAAAAAGGGGCGTTTGATTAAGGAGACCTATTTAGGCTCCGGGGGCGGCGAGGCAATGAATCCCTGCGCCATGAGGAGCTTCACGATCTTCTGCGTCCTCTCAATTATGGCGGCTGCACCGTCGTGTATCTCCTGCCGCGTCATCTTCTTCCTCGCTAGTCCCTGCTCCATGCACTTCATCGCGACCTCTGTGGCCTGCAGTGGGTAGATCTCCCACTCATCCATGCCGGGGAGAATGTAGCTCTCGTTAAGTCCCTTATCCTCGGCGTACTTGGCCAGCGCCTTCGCGGATGCAATGCACATCTCATCTGTGATCGTCTTAGCGCGCACGTCGAGCGCTCCACGGAAGATGGCGGGGAAGACGAGACTGTTGTTGACTTGGTTAGGGAAGTCGCTGCGCCCTGTGGCGACGACTTTCGCCCCTGCCTCCTTAGCCTCCCAGGGCCATATCTCGGGGATAGGGTTGGCGCATGCGAAGATTATCGAGTTGCTCGCCATGCCCCTGACGTCGTCCTTCGTGATGATGCCCGGCCCCGGCTTTGAGGCGGCGATACACATATCGGCGCCCTCGAGCGCCTCCTTGATGCCACCCTCGACGCCGTCGGGGTTTGTCTCCTTAGCGATCTGCCACTTGTAGCTGCCCTCCAAGTCCTTGCGAGTGGCGCTGAGGATTCCCGTAGAGTCTGTCATGAGGATGTTCTTGGGGTTGACTCCCGCCGACTTGAGGACGTAGTAGGTGCGTGTGTTCGCGGCGCCGACACCGACTATGGCGATCTTTGCCGTGTTGAGCTTTTTACCTGCCACCTTGAGGGCATTATATGTGCCCGCGAGTATGACGGCAGCGGTTCCCTGCTGGTCGTCATGCCAGACGGGGATGGGCATCTCTTTACGGAGTTTCTCGAGTATGTAGAAGCACTTGGGGCTTGAGAAGTCTTCGAGGTTGATTCCTCCGAAGGTGGGCTCGATCCACTTGACCGCCTGTATGATCTCCTCGGGGTCCTTCGTGGCGAGGCAGATGGGGAAGGCGTCGACGCCTCCCAGGTACTTGAAGATGAGGGCCTTGCCCTCCATGACGGGCATGCCGGCCTGGCCGCCGATGTCTCCGAGGCCGAGGACGCGAGTCCCATCGGATACGACGCCGACGTAGTTCCACTTGCTCGTCCCCTCGTAGGCGAGTTCCTTGTCCTTCTCAATGTCCTTGCAGACCTGGGCGACGCCGGGGGTGTACCAGATGCTGAAGTCCTGAAGTGTGCGTATGGCGCACTTTGGCATCACCTCGACCTTGCCGTGGTAGAAGGCGTGGTAGGGTGGCGCGATCTTACTCCACTTCTGGGCTTCCTTGAGTAGCTCTTCCTTTGTGACGGGCATGGAAAATAAGGTGCGGGAAGTAAGGATAACACTTACGAGGACAGAAATGAGTAAGCAAAATACGCGCTAGGCGCCGAACGGCTACACACCGGGTATACTTACCATCAATATTCGTGAGAAGCAGATATTTTCAGAACAGCTCGAAATGGGACTCGATGCGCGACGATTATAGGGCACCTTGGGGAATTCAGAGGTATGTCGAGAGGAGACGGCGTAACCATAAGGTTGGCCAATCGGGAAGACTCAGCCATCGTGTCCGCTATTACAGACGCTGCCTATTCAAAGTGGATATCCCTCATTGGGCGCAAGCCCGAGCCCATGACCGTCAATTACGTTGATATGATCACTTTGCACCCAATTCACATCCTCTCCTTCGAGGGTAAACCCGCAGCAGTACTCGTCCTGAAGCATGAGGATGGGCAGACACTCATCTGGAGCGTAGCCGTCCACCCCGACTATCAGGGGCGGGGGTTCGGACTCCTCCTCCTCAGGCTCGCGGAGGACGAAGCACGCAATCGGGGCTTCATGAGCATACGCCTATACACGAACTCCCTCTTCGAGGAAAACGTCGCCCTCTACACATGGTTCGGTTACGAAGAGACTAAGCGCGAGCCCTTCCGCGGTTCCACGCTGGTTCATATGGCGAAGCGCCTCGCTTGAAGACAATCATTATAGACAGCAGGACATTATCCAGACTGATTCCCTTGAGCCACGTTCACCTACCAGTCTCGTGCAACCTCGACTGTGGGGGCGGCTGCCCGCTACTCGCAATCGTCGAAGACGGCGTTATAGCCCGGATCATTGACAACCCACTCGGTGCGCCTTACATGACGGGATGTGTTAAGGGGTTCCAGATGCACAGGGTCCTTTACGCCCCCGACAGACTCAAGAAACCTCTCATTCGCGTCGGCCCTCGGGGGAGCGGCGAGTTCAGGGAGGCGAACTGGGATGAGGCGCTCGACCTCGTGGCGCAGAGACTCACCGAGACCAAGAGAAAGTACGGCGCTCAGTCGATAATCCACCTAGGCGGCTCCGGTTCAAACAGGGGCTCGCTTCACAACACACACCGCCTGACAAAGAGGTTCCTCGCCATGCTCGGCGGCTATACGGAGAGACACTCAAGCTACAGTATAGGTGCTGCACTGTTCGTCACGCCGTACGTCCTCGGAACATACGCGGCGGGGATGGATGCTGCGAACATCCGCGACTCGAAGATGATTATCCTCTGGGGGGCAAACGTCTCCGACGTGAAGATGGAGTGCGGGCTGGAGGCGCACGTCAGGGAGGCGAAGAGGCGTGGCGTCGATATTGTGGCGATCGACCCGCGCAGGACACTCACAGTGAAGAATCTCGCTACCGAGTGGATACCCATCTACCCCGGCACGGACTCCGCTATGATGGCGGCGATCCTGCACACTCTCATAAACCGCGGGCTCGTCAACAGGGACTTCGTCGAGAAGTACAGCCATGGCTTTGGCGAGCTTGAGGCATACATCATGGGGCGCAGCGACGGCGTGCCTAAGACGCCGGGGTGGGCGGAGGAAGTCTGCGGGGTCCCTGCAAGTGTAATCATTGGGCTCGCCGAGAGATACGGAGCCACTCACCCGACGGCGCTCATACCCGGTCTCTCGATACAGAGGACCATCGGCGGCGAAGACGCAATCAGAATGGCGATCGCCCTGCAGACGGCGACTGGAAACCTCGGGGTCCCCGGCGGCTCATCGGGGGCACTCGCCTTCGGCACCCTGCCCTTCCCAAAGATGCCTCAGATTGGCGTCCCACCCAACCCGGCCAAGGCGTCGATACCCGTCTACCTCTGGGCAGACGTCGTGCTGGAGGGGAGGAGGGGCGGATTCCCCACAGACGTCAAGGCGATCTACAACGTCGGCGGCGACTACGTGGCGCAAAGCTCAGACACGAAGAAGGTGATACGCGCCTACGAGAGCGTCGAGTTCTCGGTGTGCCACGACCGTTTCCTTACACCCACAGCAAGGTACTGCGACGTCGTCCTCCCGGCGACCACATTCCTTGAACGTAACGACATCGTCACGCCGAGCAGCGGCAGACACATGCTCTTTTCGAATAGGGTGGCTGAGCCAGTCGGGGAGTCGCGGAACGACTACGACATATTCTGCGGCCTCGCTGAGAGGCTCGAGTTCCTCGACGCTATTCTCGGAGGGGAGGGATGAGGAGGCGTGGCTCCGCCACTTCGCGGCGGAGTCGGAGATTGGCGACTTCGACGAGTTCAGGAGGAGAGGAATATACTTCGGAGCCACGAATCCGAGAGTTGCCTTCAGCGACTTCATTGCGGACCCCGCCAAGAATCCACTTAACACCCCTTCAGGGAAGGTTCAACTGCTCTCAGAGCCCTACGCGGCAGCGGGGGGAACGCCCATACCAGAGGCGAGGTTCCTGCAGACCATCCAAGGATACCCGCTGAGGCTCGTCTCGCCAAAGTCCCGGTACAGAGTCCACTCGCAGAACTCCAACATTCCCTGGTTCAGGGAGAGGGAGCCTCACAGACTTTGGATTCACCCCGAAGACGCGGTATTGAGGGAACTGACGAACAGCGACGTTGCGCTCGTCACGAGCCCTGAGGGGGAGGCGACTGTCCGAGTCTATTTAACTGTGGACATAATGCGTGGTGTTGTCTGCCTGCAGGAGGGGGTGTGGCCAGAGCTCGACGCGGCGGGTGTAGACAGGGTCGGCGCCGTGAATGTACTGACATCAACCGAGCCGACGCGCCCCAGCATGGCGTCCCGCACACACTCCATCAACGTGCAGGTCAAACCCGCACGTGCGTAGCCTTAGACCTCGTCACCTTATATCCGAAACACGCCCAATCTGTCCTAAACAGGCTAGCGAGGGCTGATATGACGGACATCGAGAGAAAGGTTCTGAAAAAAGTCGACAAGGACGCCATCGTGAAGACCACGAGCGAGCTCATTCGAGATCCCCAGCGTGACTGGGGACGAGTCAGAGGCGCAGAGGCATGTGGCAAAAATAATGAAGGGTATCGGCCTCGAGACAGACGTTTGGGTGATAGACATACCCGAGGTGAGGAAGCACCCCGACTTCAGCATGGGGGTGGATAGGAAGGAGGGCCTCGGCGTCGTCGGATGCCTCTGTGCAGGGGAGGGGAGGAGCCTAATACTCAACGGCCATATTGACGTCGTTTCCCCTGGGGACGAAACGAACTGGAGCTTTCCGCCCTGGAGGGGCACCGTCAAAAACGGCATGCTCTACGGACGCGGCTCCGTCGACATGAAGGGCGGCCTAAGCTGCGCCATAAACGCGGTTAAGGCGATAATTGACTCGGGCGTCGACTTCAAGGGAAATGTCTTCGTCGAAAGTGTCGTCGGGGAGGAGGACGGGGGCATAGGCGCCCTCGCGACGGCGCTGAAGGGTTATAAGGCGGACGGCGCGGTCGTCGTCGAGCCCACAGAACTCAAGGTCGCCCCCGCCCAGGCGGGCAGCCACGTCTTCAAGATCACTATCAAGGGACAATCCGCCCACGCCTGTGTCAGGGAAGAGGGTGTAAGCGCTCTCGAGAAGTTCATGCCAATCTACAACGCTCTCATGAACCTTGAAAAGACACGAAACGCTGCCGTCAAGGACCCACTCTACTCCAGGTACAGGCTCCCAATTCCCCTCAATCTCGGCGTCGTCAGATGCGGGAACTGGCCCTCATCGGTCCCAGAGGAGCTCATCCTAGAGGGTCGATACGGAATAGGGGTGGATGAGAACGTGACTTCTGCCCACATCGCATTTGAGAATGCCGTCGCTAACGCCGTCGCTGCGGATGCGTGGCTGCGCGAGCATCCCCCAACTGTAGAGTGGCGGGGAGGCCAATTCACCCCCGTCAGAACGCCAACTAACGACCCGATAGTTGAGACGGTAGCAGTCGCCTATCGGGACACGACTAGGTCAGAGCCCATCTACGAGGGAATGACTTACGGCTCGGACATGCGCCACATCGTGAGAGTGGGCAAGACCCCGAGCGTCCTCTTCGGCCCTGGCGACGTCCGGCTCTGCCACAGACCAGACGAGCACGTGCCGATAAGTGAACTAGTCACCGCAACAAAGACACTCGCACGCACTATTCTGCGCTTCTGCAAGTAAACGGGCACGTTTTTATCATCGATCCAGGGACTCAGCTCCATGAAGATACTCATCGTCTACTACTCACGCGACGGGGCCACCCGTAAGGTCGCCGAGGAGCTGAAAGCACAGCTTGGGGCAGACATCGAGGAGATCACAGAGCCAAAGGGACGTGGCGGCCCGCTCGGCTGGATAAGGTCAGGCAAGGAGGGATCCGATGGAGCCATCGTGCCCATCAACCCGCCGAAGGCGGACCCGTCGACATACGACATCATCATCGTCGGTACCCCTATCTGGGCGTGGAACGTCTCAAGCCCAGTCCGCAGCTACCTAGCCGCAATGAAGAGCAAATTCCCGCGCGTCGCCTTCTTCTGCACGATGGGCAGCAAGGCGGGCGAGACCTTCAAGGTGATGGAGGGACTCGTGGGCAAGGCGCCCGTCGCTACAAAAGAGATAACGACGGGGGACGCTAAATCCGGGGCATTTAAGGAGACTACGAAGACGTTTGTCGAGAAGATTAAGGCTACTTATTAACACTCGTCGAGGACTTCGAAAACCCGAGTGCCAGTGAGAACGAGACCGATGAAAAAATAAAACGACCTCATGCGCCGACTTGAGGCCTAGGAGAGTTCCTCGAGGAGCTTCTTCCTCGCGCCTTCATCGATCGGTCCCTCACCGTCGATGATGTCATTGAAGGTCTTGAAGACCCTCTCCAGCTTCCTCCAGTCAGGTACGTAGACCCTGCTGAACCACATCCTGCTGCTGTCGACGCCGTGGTCCTCGAGGGCCCACCTGTACTCGTCCGCCCTCTCCTCAGCGAGGACGTGGGCGTGGCCATATGGACCCTCATGCGCGGGGGCCTCCAGCAGCATCACACCGTCCGCACCGTAGGCGAACGCGTAGAGGAGATGCTCCAGCTTGAGCCTCGCCAGTGAGGGCATCGGGATTATCCTGATGCTGCTCGGGTAAGGTAGGCGTGCGAGCCCCGCGAGGTCCACCGCCGTGTACGCGACCTCCTTCTCCACGAAGGCGAGTATCTTCAGCTCAGCCTTAGAGCCCTCGAGTGCGCCTCTGATCTGGGCCTTGATCTGGGCCTCGCTAAGCCCTTGCTGGTCAAGCGCGTTCTTGGGACAAGAGGGAATGCATGCTCCGCAGCCGGTGCACATAATCTCGTTCACGACCGGCTTACCGTCGGCCATCGTGATCGCCGACTCGGGACACGGCTCAACGCATTTACCACAGCCATCGCACAGCTCGGGGTGGGCGAGCCAAGCCTTGTTGGGCTCGATGACCCTGTCGACGTGGAGGAAGTTGACCACCTTCATTGCGGCGCCTTCAGCCTCTGCCGTCGTTGACTGGATGTCCTTCGGGCCGACAACTGTGCCCGCCGCGAAGATTCCGTCTCGCTTCGTCGACATCGGGTCGAGCTTTGGGTGCCTCTCGAGGACGAACTGATCCTCGTCAACAGGAACACGCAGCATCTCCGCGAGCTTTAGCGTCTCAGGCGTCGTCACGATTGGTGGCGCTAGCACGACGAGGTCGCTCTGGTACTCGATCATCTTGTTGAGCATCATGTCCTCGCTGCGCACGAGCACCTGCTCGCCGTCGGGGACGATCTCCGTCACCTTTCCCTTCACGAAGTTGGCGCCTTTCTCCTGCGTCGTCCTATAGAACTCCTCGTATCGCCTCCCCGGCGACCTGATGTCGATGTAGTGGATCCAGACCTCGACGCCCCTGTCCCTGAGGAGCTGAGCCTGCTTCATGCTGTAGAGGCAACAGACACGGCTGCAGTGAGCCCTACCGACCTCCGTATCTCGGCTACCCGCGCAGAGGACGAAGGTCACGGTCTTCACTGGTCTCCCAGTCTTCGGCACAATGAGCTGGCTGCCCGTCGGCCCGTTGACGTCGAGTATCCTCTCCATCTCGAGGCTCGTCACCACGTTCGGGTACTTCCCGTAGCCGTACTGGACTAAGCCCGAGAGGTCGAATAGCTCGAAGCCTGTCGCCATCACGATCGCACCGACCTTCAGCTCCTTCGAGGAGCCGGGGTCGTCGAGGTCGATACACTGGCGCGGACAGACCTTCGCGCATGCGCCGCAGCGGATGCAGTGCTCGAAGTCGATCGTGTAGACGCTTGGGACGCTCTGCGGGAACGGTATGTATGCTGCCTTGCGTGTACCGAGACCCTGATCGTGCTCTGCGGGCACCTTCGTCGGGCAGACCCGGCTACATGCGCCACAACCGATACACTTCGAAACATCAACGCCGCGCGGATTGAGCCGGACCTTTGCCTTAAAGTCGCCGGGGACACCGGAGACATCCTCGACCTCAGCGTATGTGAGGAGATCGATGTTCCTGCTCTGGCTCACCGAAGCCATCTTCGGGGTTAGTATGCACTGGCTGCAGTCGAGGGTCGGGAAGACCTTGGGTACTGAATCATGTGCCCCCCGATGCTTGGACGCTTCTCGACGAGATGGACTTTCATCCCGAACTCGCTGAGGCGAAGGCTTGTCGTGATGCCCGCGACGCCTCCGCCGATGACGAGTGCCTCGGGGATGACCTTCATCCTCTTCGACTCAAGGGCGACTGACTCTTTGGCGCGTGCAATCGCACCGCGTATCAGGTCCATCGTCTTCAGTGTTGCGCCTTCGTGGTCCTCCTTGTGGACCCAGCTGCATTGCTCCCTGACGTTCACCATCTCGAGATAGGCGGGGTTGACCCCCTTCTCCGCGAGGTTGCTGAGGAACGTCTCTCTGTGCATCTTTGGGGTGCAGCAGGCGAGTACTACCCGGTCGAGCTTCTGTTTCTCGACAGCTTCCTTGATTGCGTCGACGCTAGGCTTGCTGCAGAGGTACCTCTCCTTCTTGACGAAGGCGACTTCGGGCTTCAACGTCTCGACTACCGTGTCTGTCTCGACGACGTCGCCGATGTTGCCTCCGCATTCGCAGAGCCAGACGCCGATCCTAGGCGTGTCAGTCATGTCAATCACAGCAGCTTCAGCTTATGCTCGAGTGTCTTCTGTCCCCTATACTCGGGGAGCAGGAGCGGAGCCTTCCGGTCCGTCTTGATGCCCGCCTCGTCTAGCCACCTGTCGTAGCGGTCGAGGTGAGCGAGAGTCAGTTTACCGACTGTCGCGGTCTTCGCCCTCTCGGCAGCGTACTTGCCCGCCCTGCGGCCGAAAACGTAGATGTCAAGCTGGCTGTTTCCCATTAGGCGGTTCTTGCCGTGTACGCCTCCGCAGACCTCGCCGGCGCAGAAGAGTCCGGGGACACTTGTCTCGGTCTTCGCATTTATCTCGACGCCCCCGTTCTGGTAGTGGAGGGTCGGGAAGACTGCCATCGGCTCCTTGCGGATGTCGATGCCGAATTTCTTGAAGAGTACGGAACATTGCGGCGAACTCGCGCTCTATCGTGCCAGGTCCGTTGACGGCCTCGATCTGGGGTGTGTCGAGCCAGACGGCGCGCATCCCAGTCGGGGTGGTTATGCCCATCTCCCTCTCGTAGCACTCCCTGATGTAGCTGGAGGACTCTATGTCGCGTGGCTCGAGGTGGTAGACGAAGAGCTCCCCGTTCTTATTGACGGGTTGTGCTCCGCGCCCCCTGAGCTTTTCGGTGGCGAGCTGACCCACTATCTGCTCGGGGTAGGCAGCACCTGTCGGGTGGTACTGCGTCGAGTCGAGGTCCCTGAGGACCGCGCCCGTGCGGTAAGCCATCACTATTCCATCGCCAGTCGCACCATAGTGGTTCGTAGTCGCGAATCCCTGAATGTGGAGCCTTCCGAAGCCACCCGTTGCGAGAATAGTTGACTTCGCTCTCGCGATCTTGTACTCGTTCGAGTCGAGGTCGTAGAGCACTGCACCCGCGACCTGGTCCTTATCGTCCATTAGCAGGTCGACGGCGCATGTGAACTCGACATATCCAATGCCCTTGTTTATGAACTCATCAAGCACGACGCGTGTAAGCTCCAAACCAGTGTAGTCCTTGCAGCTGTGCATTCTACGCCTACTCGTGCCTCCACCAGCGATCTCCATCATGGTGCCGTCGGCGAGCTTGTCGTACATTACGCCAAGGTTCTCGTGCCACTTGATGACATCGGGCGCGTCCCTTACCATTGCCTCGACGAGCTCGGGCTTGTTCGCATAGTGTCCACCGCCGATGATATCGAGGTAGTGGATGGGTGGGCTGTCATCCGGCTTATCCGCTGCCTGTATGCCTCCCTGCGCCATCTTCGAGTTGGCATCGCCAAGGCGCAGCTTCTGAACCATGAGTATCCTATCGGCGGGGATTCCGTTTTCATTTGCGAGGATACCGGCGCTCATGCCAGCGCCGCCTGCGCCGATGATCAACACGTCAACGTCGTAGTCGACCTTGCTGAGGTCGATCTCCTTTGGCTTCACCATCGGGTGGGCCTCGAGGATGTCGGCGACCTCGTGGGGGATTATCATGCCCTTGCTAGGCCCGATGGCGAGCGTTCTCTTCACCTGCCGGCTTCCAGTCGGGGTGGAACTTTTCAAGTATCTGCTGCCTCTGCTCCGCCGTCATAGGGATGAAGTCCTTGCCGAACCTCCCCGCCCGCGTCTCGGCGACGAGTCTGAGGCTCTCCTGCATGTACTCGGGGTAGCCGCTCTTGTAGTCGCTCATTTGATCTTCATCTCCCTCGTATTGTACTTCTTCTGAAGAGTCGGCTTGTCCATCTTCTTCAGTTCCTCAATTTCGGCGTCGTACTTGCCCGATGCTGATCTCATCACACCTCTTGAGGACGTGCTCCGTCGGCCCCTCGACGTACTTGGACTCTAGGCGCCGCGCGAGCTGACCCACGTTGTAGGGCACTATCTCGGCTGGGCACCTCATAGCGCAGAGCCCGCAGCCTAGGCAGTCGAAGCTGATCTTCGCTGCCTGGGCAACGTCGCCGCGTAGGGCTGCCTGGACGTAGTCCATGACCATTATGTCCTGTGGGCAGGCCTTGGTACAAGTGTTGCAGGCAAGGCATCGGGCTATCTCGGGGTAGTGCTCGAGGAAGGTGTTTGCCTCTGCCTTGAGCTCGTTGACGTTGTAGGTCTTCTTCTCCTGGGGACTGAAGGGTATCTGGGCTATGATCATGCCATCTTCTACTATCTTCTGGCAGGCTAGGGCTCCCTGTAGCTTGTAGCTGCCCTTCTTTCTGTAGACGGTGGCGCAGGCGCCGCAGTATCCTCCCCTGCAGCCTGCGCCCCTCCTGAACTGGTGTCCGACGTACTCCATCGCCTTCATTATTGTCAGGTCGGCGGGTACGCTCTGCTTCTTACCCATCACGTAGATGGTGACCATGTTGTTGCCGTTCTCAGTCATTCTAGATCAGCCCCTTCTCCCTGAGCACTGGCCTCGGGTCGGGTTTGTTCATCCCGAGAGCCGTATCATCCTCACCGAGCCCGAAGGCAAGCGCCATCAGCTGGGTAAAATAAACGATTGGGATACCGTTGAACTTGGGATACTTCTTCGCGACCTGCAATTTGCCTGTTCCCTAGGTTGTACTCGCAAAGGGGGCAAGCCGTCGCGACTACGTCAGCGCCTGCAGCCTGAGCCTGAGTCAATATCTTGTTGCTCAGATCTGCTACTACGTCCACCATGTGGACGGTGTGGTAGCTGCCGCAGCACTTCTGCTTGTAGCCGAAGTCGATGACCTCCGCCCCAAGTGCATTTAAAAGGTCCTCAAAGATGCGGGGGTTATCAGCGTTGTCCACGCCGATTCCGCGCGGGCGGAGCAGGAGGCACCCGTAGTAAGGCGCTACCTTGAGCCCCTTCAGGGGCTTCGAGACACGCGCCTCGACCTTGTCCCAGCCATGCGTACGGAGCGTCTCGAGCAGATGCTCGACCTCGACCTGCCCACTGTAGACGCTCGCCTCGTTGTTCATATTCTCCTTGACCTTGCTCGCCTTGTCGGAATCGGAGTTGAATGCTTGATTGCTCCGCTTGAGCGTGTTGTAGCACATTGCGCATAGGGCGACGACCTTCTTTTCGTCCACGATTCCGCTCTGTTGCGCTTCTTCAACCCGGAGCAGGTTGCGGAGAGGGGCGAGGTGGTGCATCACATCGTCCTTCGCGAGGGCGTGAACGGTTCCGCAGCAGTTCCAGCGTGGGAGCTCGACGAGGTTGATACCTAGCGCCTTGGCCGACGCCTTGGTGCTTATATCGAACTCCTTCGCCGTCGTCTTCAACGTACAACCTGGATAATATGCGATGTTCATAGGATCACGCCGTGAGCTTCCTCAAACTGCTGATTATCGCGACCTGGGGCAGCTCCCTCAGCTGCTCGTCGCTTAGCTGATCCAGCGCCACCCTGTCGTACTTCTTCCTGAGCACGAGTTGGCGGAGCGCCTCCATGACGTTGGCGATGTCGATGCCCCTAGGGCACCTGACCTCGCAGTTGAAACAAGTTGTACACACCCAGATGGTCTTTGAGTCCAGCGCCTCCTCGAGGCCAAGCTGGACCATTCTGATGATCTTGCTAGGTAGGTAGTCCATCTCCTGCGTCATGGGGCAACCTGAGCTGCACGCCCCGCATTGGAAGCACAGCTCTACCTTCTCGCCACTCAACTCCTTCACCCGATCACGGAAAACCTTGTTTGCGGGTGAGGGGTGGAGGACGAGCCCCTGTTTCTCCGAAGACATCTCACAATCCTAGTCGCAGTATATATTATACTTTTTCTAGAAATCGACTCGGATTCACAGAACCTGTAAAAAAAGAGTCAATCACGGGAGTCTCAGGTTTTAAATTGTGAAGGGTTGAGATAGTGGGAGTGAAAGGTTATGGAGTACCACCTGAAGACGCCCGTGCCCGAAGCGGATGTAAGGAAGCTGAAGGCTGGGGACGTCGTCTACCTAACCGGCACGGTCATCACGGCGCGTGACGAGGCGCACCATAAGGCGCTTGAGCTCCACGAGAAAGGTGAGAAGCTACCAGTCGACTTCAAGGGCATCGGCGTCTTCCACTGCGGGCCAATCATGAGGAAGAAGGGAAAGGGTTGGGAGGTAGTAGCCGCCGGCCCTACGACGAGCACCCGCATGGAGATATTTGAGGATAATTTCATCGAGGCGTTCCGCCCTTCAGTCATCATAGGTAAGGGAGGGATGGGCGACCGCACCGCCAAGGCGTGCCAGAAGTATGGCTGCGTCTACACAAGTTTCACCGGCGGGGCCGCCCTCCTCGGCGCCGCGGGTATAAAAAAGGTCAAGGACGTCTACTGGCTTGAGGAGCTCGGCATGCCCGAGTGCCTCTGGGTCTACGATACGCAGGACTTCGGCCCACTCATCGTCACCATAGATACTCATGGTGCCAACCTTACTGCTGACGTCGGAAAGAAAGTCAATGCCAACAGGGATAGGATAGTCGCGGAGATGAAGTAAGATGACACTCAGCAAAATAGTCGAAGATACGGCGGTCGAGCTCCTAAGGATCTCGGCCACCGAGCTCCCTGTCGAGTACGTCAGGGAGATGGACAAGCTGGCGAAGAAAACGAAAGGCGCCACGGGCAAATCCCAGCTAAAGAGTATACTTGACAATATCTCCATCGCTCGGGAGAACTCCTGGCCCATGTGCCAGGACACAGGCGTCGTCGCCTTCATGGTTAAGGTTGGAGATAAGTTCCCCCTTAGGTCGGAGCTGAATGAGATACTCGTAAAGGCGACAAGGCGCGCGACGGACGAGATACCCATACGCCCAAATGCGGTGGATATGCTCAAGGGCAACACGAACGATAACACAGGCGCACACGTCCCAATCATCTACTGGGAGCTTGATCCCCGGCAACGAATCTGGAGATCATCGCCATGCCCAAGGGTGGCGGTAGTAGCAACGTTGCTAACCACAAGATGCTCAAGCCGGGGCTCGGGCTGAAGGGAGTGAAGCAGTTCGTCATTGAGGCGGTCGCCGCCGCGGGCTCGCAAGGCTGCCCACCCTACTTCGTCGGCGTCGGAATCGGCGCCAGCGAGGACATGTGCATGGTCCTAGCAAAGAAGGCGCTCTTAAAGCCCTTCAAGGTCAGGAACCCAAACCCCAAGATAGCCGCGATTGAGGAGGAGTTACTGGAGAAGATAAACGAGCTCGGTATCGGTGCTATGGGGCTCGGTGAGGGACCGACGGCGCTCGATATACACATAGAGATGGCTGCGAGGCACCCAGCCAGCTTACCAGTCGGCATTGTGATCGGGTGCTGGGCGCTCCGCCACGCGAAAGCAACAATAGGTCCACGTGGCGGCGTCAAGATAGACAGAAGCGCCTGATCCGCTATCGTAACATTTCTATAATTCTCTCGTCGAACTCAGATCGGCGAGGAGCATGGTATACTGCACCAAGTGTGGGACACAGGACCTGGATGACTCGGCGAACTGCTCCAAATGCGGTGCGCCTCTGAGCGCGTCTCAGCCCCATGAGCCGTGGGCATATAGGCGATCCTACAGCTACCACAGGCACGGAAGCATCTGGGGGATAATGATAGGGCTCTTCATATTGGCGATCGGTGTCTCCAGCCTCTTGGGTTGGAGCTTCTGGGACTGGCTCTGGCCAGGATTCCTAATACTAATTGGGCTCGCTATAATCTTCGGCACGGTATCGAGGGGACGATGGTAGGCTCAACAGAGCCCCCTGAGTATCTCCCGCGTCTTCTCAAGGTTCTCCGCTAACTTGGGGACAAAGCCTCGGTAGGTCGAGATCTGATCGCACATCCCGCAGACTATCCTGTAAGCATCCGCATAGGATCTTCCCCGCACGAGCTCCTCCAGCTTATCAAGCTGGGCCACACCATCCGTGATCATCTTCCCGTACGCCTTATAGGGTTCTAGGAACTTTTTAGAGTCGGCGATGAGACCAAGGGCATCTTCGACACTCAACACGCATCGAAACCACCACCACGCGTCGGGTTAATGACCTTTCCCCGTGCAGGGCGGATGGGTTTTAAACAGGCTCACGGCTTGGTGGTGCATGGCTAGCCAACACATGGGCAAGAAGTTCTCAGCTCTCGCCGAGGACTGCGAGCCCCTCTGGCTCCTCCATATGGAGGCGGAGTACATCGGCTTCATGGTGAGCGTCGAGTCCGAGGCACGCCTCCTCCGCCACGTACGCGGTTGCGACGACTGCAAGAAGAAGCTCAGGCTCATCCACTCAGGCGAAAGGAACCCCGCCGACGAACTCGAAGAACTCTTCTCCGTCGACCTCCCCGAGAAGCTGCTGAACAGCTCGTCGATGCTCGACTGCCCCCTCAAGGCGAACTACCCGGACGCGGACGCCTATATTGAGGCGCGCGTAGACTGGCGCCTCGATAAGCTCCAGACGATACTCCAGAATGCGGAACTGGAGCTCAAAAACCTTAGCGAAAAGATAAGGGACGGAAATAAGCCTACTCCTTAAGCTCGACGACCATCCACGCCTCGACGGCGATCCAGCCGGGATGGTGGAGAGGCAGCGCCGCGCGCGCCGGCTTCCCCGCTGGGTCGCCCCAGAGGTTCACGAGTAGGTCTGTGTAACCGTTGAGGACCTTGGGCTGGTCCATAAAGCCCTCGGCGCTGTTGATGAAGCCGATGACCTGAAGCACCTGCTTGATCCTGTCGAGGCTACCGAGCTGTCTCTTGAGTTGAGCGAGGCAGTTGAGGCATGTCTCCTGGGCCGCCTTGTACCCCTCCTCGATTGTGAGGTCCTTACCAACCATTCCCCTCTTCGTTGAAGCGAACGGACCCTGACCGCAGCTGAAGGCGATGCTATCTGTGAACTTGGCGCCTACGTAGTTCCCCTTGTAGTTCGGCGGGGAGGGAAGCTCGAGGCCCAAATTCTTCAGTTTCTCCTCTATGGACATGGTTTCTAGTGGAGCATGGCGGAGCTTTAACGATTGCTAGAAGCGGGGTGATCTGTTTTTTAATAAAATGGAGGTACCCAAGCATTTCTCCTCGTCGCGGTGAGGTCCCGAGGAGCCTAAGCCCCTTGAGCCTTTTGGCCCACCGTTCTGAGTCAGTGTCGGGGTACTTCGAGCCTTTTCGTTCCCCGGTTGCTGTTGCTTGGGCAGACTTAACATGAGTATGTAAAGTATTTACAGTTTCTATGCATAGGCGAAGCAAGAGATGGGGGTTGAGGTGGTTTTCAAGCTCGGTTATTGACACGCCTGTATAAATAATGTCCCAACCATTCTGAACAATACCCGTTTTTTACCGCCTGTATAAAGAAGTGCAGGGCGTCGATGGACGTTTTTACTCCTTAATAATCATCCGTGTCGCCTTCGCGGGGTGGCAAACGTTATCTCGGCTCCGGGAACTATTCATTTGAGTCGGGAGGACAATCCACTCTGCCAAGGAGCGGGAACCCCCAGCGACGCATTATAGACACAACCCTGCCATCCCCGCGCATCCCACGAAGCCAGACAGGGGTAAGTGCATGAAGATACTCAGGGACGACCTAGGCTTCGTGATAAGGGGAGAGAGGTTCGTCAGCTACCAGGAGGTTCAGTGCTTCCGCTATCTCCAATGGCTCGGGCTTTCCATGGATGAGATGGGGCATGAGTATCAGGTGGGGCGGTGGAGCTTCGACTTCTTCCCACGTGGGAGGGTATTCTGGGAACACCATCCCATATATATCAAGAGTGGAGAGGACCTCTTCCAGTACGGGAAGAGAAGGAGACTGACCCTGAACGCCTTCGGCTTCGAGAAGACGCCGCTCGTCGTATCAGATATTATGTTCAAGGACCAGTGGGACGTCTGCGATGTGATGAACGAGTACGACGTCGACTTCAAGAGAGGAACGATCAGGGGCGACCCGACGATCTGCTTCGTCCGCGACTACAGCAGGGAGTGGGAAAATTTGATTGTGCAGGATGAAGCCGAAGCAGAGATGCCCGTTCTACTGGCAGGAGTGTAAAAAGTTTGGTGGTCGAGCCCACGAAAATGTGGATTCTATGCCTTAGCGAAGACCTTCATCGCTGCACCTACGCCGGCGCCCGGCTCCTTAACCGCGCCGAGCTGGTGGAGACTCATCTCCATAGCGGCAAGAGTGGCGGTGATGTCGTTCACCATGTCGCTGCCCATGTGGCCAACGCGTATCGTCTTGTCAGCTACTGCCCCGAGTCCACCAGCAGTGATTACGTTGAACTTGCCAATGGCGGCTCGGAACTCGCTGCCCTTGACCGTGTCAGGGAGCTTAGGGACGCTGAGTGTGTGGGCGAGACTCTTCTCGTCAGGGAAGCTAGTTAGCCCCATTGCCTTGATGCCTGCCTGGAACGCCTTGCTGAAGAGTGCGTGCCTCTTCCAGCGCGCCTCCAGCCCCTCCTCGTGTATGATCCTATATGCCTCGAGCATCCCGAGGACCATACCCGTTGCGGGTGTGGCGAAGTACTTCTTGGGGTCGTCCATGATAGGGCGCCACCTCTTGAGGTTGGTGTAGTAGTCAGCAATAGGTGTCTTCCTAGCCTCTATCGCCTTCCACGCTTTCTCGTTTACGCAGAAGAGGCTGAGACCCGGAGGCGCACCTATCGCCTTCTGGCTTCCACTGAGGCAGAAGTCGATGCTCCAATCATCCATCTTGAGTGGCATGCCACCGAGTCCGCAGACACTGTCAACCACATAGAGGGCGTCGGTGCCCTTTACGAGCCTCCCTATCTCCTCGATGGGATTAGCGATGCCTGTGCTCGTGTCGACATGCTCGACACAGACGGCCTTGTAGCCACCCTTGGCGATCCTTTCCTTGACCAGCCCGAGGTCGACGGCCTTACCCCACTCGAAGGTGAGGCGGTCAGCTACACCTCCATGAGCAGGGACTATTTCCTGCCACTTCTCGCCAAAGAAGCCGTTCTCAATGGTGAGGACTTTATCACCCTTCTCGACAAGGTTCGCAGCAGCCGCCTCCATGCCGAGCGTCCCACTCCCCGCTAAGAGGAAGGGCGTTCCGTTCGACACAAAGAGGCTCTTCTGTAGCTTTAATGTCTCCGTGTATGCCTCGGTGAACTCCGCCGCGCCGTGACTTAAAATCGGCTTAGCGAGTGCCCTAAGGACCCTGGGTGAGACCATCGTCGGTCCCGGAATCATGAGTAACTCGCGCTCGTGGTCCAAAACGCGCACCTAGCACCATAGCCGCGCTATGCGATTAATATCTTTCTGAGGTCAAGCCTTGAGCTTGGCGTAGTTCTCCCAAAAACGCTTCTGACACGTCTCGATGAGGGCCTTCGCCTCACCCACGTCGTTCCACGCCTCGACCTTCGTCTCCTTGTTCTCCGGCCTCTTGTAGTTGTTGTAGAAGTAGTTGATCTCGTCGATGACACTTCTCGGTATATCGGCGAGACTCGTTATATGCTTGTAAAAGGGGTCTGTCGTGCTCACGGTTACTATCTTATCGTCGAGTACGCCGTCGTCCCACATCTTTATGTTGGCGACGGGCCTCGCCACTGTGACGCAACCTGTGAATGTGTGCTCGTTTATGAGGAGCACTGCATCCAGGGGGTCGCCGTCGTCGTCAAGTGTCTGGGGGATGAAGCCGTAGTCGCAGGGGTAGTAAGTGTAAAGGACGCGGTCGAGCATGAAGACGCCCTGCTTCGCTTTGTACTCGTACTTATTGCGCCCCCCGCGGGTGATCTCGGTAACGACGTACACCTGACTCGGCACGTCAGGGCCAGCGGGGAAGTCGCGCCAGTAGTCGACCATTCGAACAAACAGTCGGGTGTCCCGCAATTAACGTTTATCTCTTATCGCCGGTTTAGGCGTTATGGGTTATATCGCCGCGGCGACGATCTGCCTACATGGCTCGCCTCGACTTCGGGCTACAGATCGAGCCCCAGTACGGCTTCAGCTACGAAGGAATCAGGGGGATCGCAGCGGAGGCGGAGCGCCTCGGCTTCGAGTCGCTCTGGGTCTCGGATCACTTCTTCATGACGCCGGAGTCGGTGGATACGCCTTGCCTCGAGTGCTGGATGACCCTTGCAGCCCTCGCCCGGGATACGAGGCGGCTGCGCCTCGGCGCAATGGTCGCCTCCCAAAGCTACAGGAACCCCGCCCTCGCGGCGAAGATGGCGGCCACAGTCGACAACATCAGCGGCGGCCGCTTCAACTACGGCCTTGGCGCGGGATGGAAGGACGTCGAGTACGCGGCCTACGGTTACCCCTTCCCCTCACCCGACACAAGGATAAGGCAGCTCGGCGACGCCCTCGAGATCGCGAAGAGGATGTGGACGGATGAGAAGGCCACATACGAGGGAAGGTTCTACGGCGTCCATGACGCGGTCTGCGCCCCGAAGCCCCTACAGAAGCCCCACCCACCCATATGGATCGGAGGCACAGGCAGCTTCACCCTGAAAATAGCAGCGCGCCACGCAGACGCCGTCAACTTTGCCTGGACCATACCGCCACCGAAGTTCGAGACAAAGCTCGAGGAGCTGAGGCGCTACTGCGATGTACGCGGCAGAAACTACACAAGCATACGTAAGTCCGCCGGACTCATGATCACAATGGCGGAGGACGAGGATGCTCTGAGTGCCATTCTTAAGAAACGCGAGGCGAACAAAAACACCCCATACGCGAAGTACCTGGCTAAGCAACCCCCGAACCTCGTCGGTACAACCGAACAGGTCGCAGCCCGCATCGAGGAATATAAGGCGATTGGCGTCGACCACTTCATCCTCAGATTCCATTTCGGCGAAGAAATAGAGGGAATAAGGCTCTTCAATGAGAAAGTGAAGCCTCGCCTCTAGCCGATCACAATCTTGTTGGGATCGAGCTCCTCGCGTAGGAGGCGTAGCTCCTCGCCAGTCGGCATGTCCGTCGTTGGAACGTTATCGGGGATTATGAGCTTGAACCCCGTGTTGTCTACCACATCCTTCACCGATATGCTGGGATGGGTGGAGACGAGCGTCATCCGCTTCGATTCGGGATCGAATCCCATGACGCCGAGTTGGGTTATGACCCGGTAAGGGCCCGTGTTGCGTGGAAGCCCCACCTTCTCCCGTGCGCCGGGGCCATTCAGGTAACCGGGTGTGGTGAGGTAGTCGAGCTTCTCGACGAACTTGCGAGTATCCTGACGCATGAGGACGATGTTACGCCAGCAAAGACTGCCGAGGTCGTTCGCGCCGCCGCTACCGGGGAGGCGAGTCTTCGGCGACTCGTGCTGTCCTATACAGGTGGTGTTTAGGTTGCCGTAGGCGTCTATCTGGGCGGCGCCGAGGAAGCCGAAGTCTATGTGGCCGAGCTGGGCGCAGCTCATTACATAGTCCATGCTCGCAGCCATGATAGCCTTGTGGAATGTGCGGCTGTCCCCGACGCTGATGGGGATGGCAGGTATCTTTGGCCCTACACCGCCAGCTTCGAATACGACGAGCAAGTTGGGGGCATGCGTCCTCTGCGCGAGCATCGAGACGATGATTGGTAATCCGGTGCCGACGAAAACGGACTTACCGTCTTCCAGCACGCGAGAGGCGGCACACGCCATTAGCTCGGTGGGATTGTATGCCATAGTCAGCCCCTCCTCGCCCACGGCGCCGTCAGAGGCTCCTCAAGCCTCTCAAGACGGCGCAGATAATCCATCCTCTTCTCACCGCCGACGAGGGCAACGTACTCGGCGAAGTCGCTGACGGGGAACACGTACTTATCGAGGTATTTCCTGACGCCTTCCTCGCTCCTGCTGAGGCTAAGCCACTCCGCCATGTGCTCCTCGTCGCTGTAGTAGATGAGGGGCATATTGCCGGGGTGACACCCATACGGAACCTCGCAGACAGCGTCCACCATAAAGAATGGGATGACTGTGCGATCAGGGGCGTCCCTGATCTCGTCCTCGGATACGACCTCCTCCGTTGTTATTATGAGCCTCTTGGCCGCCATGGCGAGCTCCCTGTCCTCGATGACGGTGCCGTCGATCTGGGCATTCCCGAACTTGTCGCATCGGTGCACATGTATGAACGCGAAGTCGGGGTAGCAGGCGGGGATTAGGCAGATCGGCTTCCCCGTGTAGGGGTCCTCGACGGTCTTCGAGCTGCTGTGCCTGAACGTATCAGTGCCCATCATGACGCGTGCCGGGAGCCAGGGGAGCCCCATGGAAGCTGCCTTGAACCTCCACTGAAAAGCCGCGTTGCTCAACTCAGCGAGCACCTTAACCTTACCCGTTTCGACGGCCCTGCGCCCGGCGGGGCTGAGGCCTCGTAGCTCGTGGCCGAAAGAATAGGCGCACTCAACGCGGTCGACAACGCCGGAGGCAATGAGGACATCGACGTCGTGAACAGCCGTCTTGCCTGCGATGGCGAGGTTCTTCCTGCCCTGCCTTATCATCTCGTAGATGCCCGCCATGCTAACTCGGACGTGGCCGAAGCCGCCCATGGCGAGGTAGCCGCCGTCGAAGGTGAACTTTGACACCGCCTCCCTAAGAGGCATCAACTTGTCAGTCGGATTCCTGCTCTTCCTCGTCGCCATCCAGTCACGGGCGTCATCGGGGTCCATCCAGGCGAGTAGCTCGCCTCTGCCCTCTTCTAGTACATTCATGGGCGGGGCTCCTCCGGCGCGGGATCCTTGGGCTTGTCTTCCTCTGTGAAGAAGTTGAGGACGAGGAGGGCTAGTCGGTCGCTGCCCGGGTTGAAGAACCTGTGCCCCTCATTAGTTGGGATGGAGACGACCATTCCACCCCTGATCTCCTGGTTGGCGTCCTTTGTCTCTACCCTGCAGCGGCCGCTGAGGACGACGGCGAGGTGCTCGCGGGCGTGGCTGTGAAACGCCGTATGGCCTCCCGGCGCTATTCGGAGTACCCTGCTGCTGAATGCTTTGAGGTCCGCCCTCTTGAGGACTAGGTCGATTGAGTTTACGCCCTGCGCCCCGCTCTCCGCCTCGGGGGCGCCCGGCTCCTCGCTGAGTCTCCTAACCCTGATCATGCCAAATGACACCGATGGAGAAGCATGAGGGTGGCGCGCATTTCATACTTTGGGTGAAGCCTTTTACCGCCGTCGTGGGGAGGAGGAGTTGGTGAGCGGCATGAGTCTCCTCATAGGCACCTCGGGGTGGAGCTACGACGAGTGGATAGGCCCTTTCTACGACAAGAAGCAGGGCATGTTCACCAACTACACAAAGGTTTTCCGCACGTCTGAGATCAACAGCACCTTCTATAGCTACCCGACTGAGCGTCTCATCGAGGGCTGGACGCGTACCGCGCCACCGGGCTTTGTATTCGCCGCGAAGCTCCCTCAACTCATTACCCACGATAAGTGGCTCAAGCTCAGCGAGGGCGTCGAGGACGACATGTGGCGCTTCATACACCTCATACAGCCACTCGCGGAGAAGCTTGGGCCGATACTCATTCAGACGCGCCCCATGTTCACATACAAGGAGAGCGCCGGCGACCTCGAAAAGTTCCTCGAAATACTCCCGAAGAACCACGAGTGGGCCATCGAGTTCCGCCACGACAGCTGGCTCAGGAAGGAGACATTTAAGATGCTGGAGAAGAACAACGTCGCCTACACCATCGTAGACGAGCCACTTCTCCCACCGGAGACACACATCACTGCCGACTTCGCCTACATCCGCTGGCACGGACACGGCAAACGCCTCTGGTACGACTACGAGTACACCAAGCCCCAGCTCGAGGAGTGGAAGCCGAAGATCGAAGAGGTGACAAAGAAGGCGAAGAGGACCTACGGCTACTTCAACAACCACTTCAACGCCTCGGCAGTAAAGAACGCGATCGAGCTACTGCAAGGTATGGGCGGCGCTACGCCGGAGCAGGAGTCCGCACTCGCAAAGATCAAGGAGCACAGGGCGGGCGCGCTGCGCCCCGGCGGCGTCCAGCCCCTAGAGTCCTATAAGGAGCAGGAGGAGGGTCTCAGCGTCGCCGATCTGCTCACCCACTTCACAGACAACGGGCGCCTCGCACGAGCCGAGCAGATGCCCGAGGAGGTAAAGGTCACCCTTAACACGAAGGACCTAGTCAAGGCAAAGATCAAGGACTACGCCATCGAGGTAGACCTCGCTGGCAAGATCCTACGCCACGACTGCGACGACTGGAAGAAGACAACGGACAGGAAGCGCATGTGCAAGCACGTAGACAAGTTCTTCCTCAGTCTCCCCCCCGGGCAGGCGCGGAAGATTCTTGAGAAGATATGGATGGAGAAGGACGACTGGACCTTCGAGTGACGCGTTAAATACTGATCCGGCGTTTTCTTCCACGTGTCTCGCCACCTCGCATTCGACCTTGGCGCCTCTAGTGGGAGAGGTATTCTTGGCGAGCTGGGCGACGACGATAGGCTCACCGTCTCCGAGGTGCATAGGTTCCCTAACGGGATGGTCGAGGCGGGCGGACACCTTCGCTGGGATGTTGGAAAGCTGCTCTTCGAGATCCATGAAGGAATGCGTAGGTGCGGGAAACCAGACACGATTGGGATTGACACGTGGGGCGTCGACTACGCGCTCCTGGACAGTAACAGTGCCTTGTTAGCGCCCCCTTACGCGTACCGTGACAGGCGAACCGAAGGCGCCGTCAAGGCATTCGCCGAGAAGATGCCGCTCGATGAACTCTACCGTCGAACCGGGATACAGTTACTCACATTCGACACCCTCTTCCAGCTGGTCGCCGCGGCGAGGGACGAGCCCGAGGCGTTCGGCTCGGCGAGCCGCCTGCTCATGATTGGGGACCTGTTCAACAACCGGCTCATCGGCGCCGCGTCCAACGAATTCACGCTCGCCACGACGAGTCACCTCTATAACCCACATACTGGTGGGTGGGACGAAGAGATAGTCGCCGCGGTCGGAGCACCTAGGCGGCTTTTCGGGGAGATAGTCAAACCGGGGACTCTCCTCGGCGACCTGACGAAGGAGGCGCGCGACACCACAGGATTAGGGAGGGTGCCCGTTGTCGCCGTCGCCTGCCACGACACTGGCTCCGCCGTCGCAGCCGTCCCCGCTGAGGGCAGCGACTTCGCATACATTAGCTCAGGGACGTGGAGCCTGATAGGGATAGAGTCTCCCCGCCCAATCATCAACACGGCGTCCTACAAGTATAACATTACGAACGAGGGCGGCGTCGGCAACACATACAGGGTGCTTAAGAACATCGCAGGGCTCTGGCTGGTTCAAGAGTGCCGCAGGGCGTGGGGTGAAGGTTACAGCTACGACGAGCTGACGAGGCTCGCGGAGGCGGCGGAGCCACATGTTGCGGTAATTGACCCCGACTGGCAAGGCTTCCTGAATCCACCCTCGATGCCTGAGGCGATCACCGATTTCTGCACTAAAACGGGTCAGAAACCGCCGAGTAGCTGGGGCGAGATGATAAGGGTCTCCCTCGAAGGACTCGCCTTGGCTTATAGACATACTCTCGCGCAGCTTGAGGAGGCGTCGGGCAGGAGGATTGCCAAAATTCACATCGTGGGCGGCGGGGCGCGCAACCGGTTGCTGAGCCAGCTCGCAGCCGACTCGACGGGGAGGCGAGTCTACGCGGGTCCCTCCGAGGCAACTGCCATAGGAAACGTCCTCGTCCAGTCCATGGCTGGCGGAAGGGTCAAAGACCTACGCCACATACGGAAAATAGTCAGGGACTCCACTGAGGTGGAGGAGTACTCGCCCAGCGACACATCGCCGTGGGACGAGGCATACGATAAGTTCACTGAGTTGAAGGAGAAGATGTCTTGAAAAACGAGAAGGCATTCGACCTCGCCGTTGAGGAATACGCCGACCTTGGCGTAGACGTGAGGGAAGCGATGAGGAGGCTGGCGGCGAAGAGTATCTGCCTCCAGTGCTGGCAGGGGGACGACGTCTCGGGCTTTGAGAGCCCCGGCGCAGCACTCACCGGCGGCATCATGGCGACTGGCAACTTCCCCGGGAAGGCGAGGAACGCCGCCGAGCTCCGCTCCGACCTCGAGGAGGCGATGAGCCTCATACCCGGCCCCCACAGGGTTAATCTCCACGCCACCTACGGTGACTTCGAGGAGAAGATCGAGAGGAACAGTGTCGCCCCCAAGCACTTCGAAGACTGGATAGGCTGGGCGAGGGAGAAGAAGCTGGGACTCGACTTCAACGCCACCGTCTTCAGCCACCCCAAGTCCGATGCCGGCTTCACCCTCAGCAGCAAGGATCCTGCGATACGCCGATACTGGGTCGAGCACGTCAAGCAGACGCGCCGAATCTCCGCGCACATTGGCGAGAGTCTCGGCTCGCCGTGCATACACGACCTATGGATACCCGACGGCATGAAGGACAGCACCGTCGATAGGATCGGGTATAGGAAACTCTTGATGGAGTCGCTCGACGAGATATACGCCGAGCAATACCCCACCGATCACCTGAAGGACACCGTTGAATCGAAGCTCTTCGGACTCGGCAGCGAGTGCTATGTCGTCGGTAGCCACGACTTCTACCTAGCCTACGCCCTGAGGCACAACCTCATGGTCTGCATTGACATGGGCCACTACCACCCAACCGAGTCGATAGGCGACAAACTCAGCTCCATACTCCTCAACATGCCCGAGATGATGCTGCATGTCAGCCGCGGCGTCCGCTGGGACAGTGACCACGTCCCCGTAGTCGACGACCAGATACGCGACACGATGCTAGAGGTCGTCAGATGCGGCGCACTCAACAGGGTACACCTCGCCCTCGACTACTTCGACGCAAGCATTAACAGGGTAGCCGCCTGGGTCATAGGCGCCCGCGCCACGCAGAAGGCACTACTAGCTGCCCTACTTGAGCCACATCAGATTTTAGTAGGGCTCGAGGAGGCGGGGGACTACACGGGTCGGCTCGCACTGCTTGAGGAGACGAAGGCGTTACCCGTCGGAGCTGTCTGGAACATGTTCTGCGAGGAGCAAGGCGTGTCGAGTGACCGCGAGTGGATGACGGAGATCAGAAAGTACGAAAAAGCGGTCCAATCGAAGCGGCGCTAGACGATAACGCACTCGACGCTGAGGCGGGCAAGCGCTGTCTTGAGCATCTGCTTCTCTGAGCCTTTAAGGCCGCTCTCGACGAAGGCCCTTTCGACGCCCCCCGTTTTATCTACCATCTGCCGAATTAAATCGTCGTTAAGGCTCGGAATGGCGTACTTGGCGGCGACGTGGCCGAAGGCGTACTCCCCCTCCATGACGCTGAACTTGGGGCAGTAGTGGCCGCCGCCGAAGCCTATCGCCCGAGGAGCCCTCTCCTTTGACGCGGCACCTTCGAGTATGGCGTCGACGAGGTACTCGCAGGCGGCGATATCTCCCCACTGCGCTTCACTACTCCCCACCTCGGCGAAGAACATTGGCACGCTGAACTGCGTCGGGCTGTGGTGTGTTGCCTCTAGGCTGACAGTGAATCCTACGGGGGGGCTTCTCTTCAAGGCGACATAGACGTTCCTCATAGCCTCTGCGGGAACGGGCTGGAGCTCGTGGGGCCTCCCACCTAAAAGTGCCTCGCCGAAGTTGCCCGTCGCGTGCGCCGTGAGGCTTGGTTGCCCGCTACGTGCCCAGTGGCGGCTCGCCACGACGAAGTAGTCGATACCGAGTTCAACAGCGAGGGCGTCATAGTCGATGGGGTATGGGTCGGGCACCATTGGGGCCGACTCATCCTCCACGGGTACGATCTCTCTCGGAATGGGGATAAGGAGCAGGTCACCTTTCGCGTAGACGCCCTCACGAATAGCGAAGAAGCCTCGTTCCTTGAATATCTCGAATATGTTCGCGGCGGCCTGGTCGGTCGTCGCGAGGGTTATCCCAATCTTACCCATATCCTGCACCGGATGCCTAGGAGTGGGGCAGCGGGTTGTTAAATCTAATCCGTAGTGTGAACCCCAGACTATATGTACTACTTGAAAACCTTCCTACTGTGTCCCTTCTTTTTTATCGAACAATAGGTTCTGATTGAGGACTTGCACTTATTACAATTCGTTACAGTACTTACTCTTAAAATACACAAAAACTTTCGCCATATCAATAGGGGAAGGTTAGCATAAAAAGGATGGCTTTAATAGGCATAAATCGGGGCGCGAATTGTAAAAACGCCCCCGTACGGGCTCGGTGAACGAGTCACTTCTGACTATCTATCTCTATTGAGAGGATCTTGAAGCCGTTGATCTCTCCCTTCGCAATCTGCCCGTTTAGTTTCTTAGTCACTATCTCCTCCGCCTCTTCCTCAGAGTAGGCGCTCGCTTTCTGTTTCTTGGATCTGGCCCCCTCCACCTCGTATGTTACGAGATAGTCGGCTCTCTTCTTGTTCGCCTTCTTATCCGGTGCCTCTTTTTCTTTTTTGGGAACCTTTGTTCCTTGTTTTTCCTCTTTCATGATATTCGTATAGATTTGCACGGATTATGAAGTTTAACTTTATGGTGAGGTGTACCCGGAGCATTGTATTTGCTGATAAAAACTAGTATAGTTTGACCGGCGGGTTACATCATCATGAGCCAGTAGAGGTTCGCGGCGAACGTCGCTACGAGCAGGAGGATCGACGCAGTCTTGTTCCAGTCCCATATGTCCTTACCGTTTAGCGGTGGGATGGGTATACTATCAAAGAACGCGGCCAGCAGGCACATGCCGAGGCCGATGTTGCCTATCTCGGAGATTCCCTGAGTGCTCACATAGTAGAAACCCGCACCGAAGAGGAGAACGAGCACCACGGAGGAGACCGCCATGAGTCCACATATCTGCTCTGACTCGGGACACGCGTGCTTCGCGGTCTTACTCGGAGAGGAGAAGGGGGTCTTGAAGAAGAAACTTGAGACGGCGAACATTAACCAGCCGGGGGCCCAAATGCGATACTCCACCCACGCCCCCTTACGACGCGAGAAGACGTTGAGCAGGTAATTCTTTAGGAACTCGATGAGAATACTCGTACCAAGGATGATAGGGATACCGATAAGAACCTCCTCCAGCGTCGCCGCGCTAGAGTAAGCGAACGCCACTGTCAGCGTAACCAAAGCAATTGCGTAAGCTATCAGCTCGACCCTGGTAAGCTTGAACACCGAACCCAAACCCGCTTGTACGGATAATTCTCCTTTAGAGCCGAGGTAGTTCTCAATCCACATCTGGATACCGCTTGGGAGCATGCTCCCAAGCTTCTCGCCTAAGTTGCTCAGCTGGGCGCGCAGCAGATTGCCAACGACATAGACGAGGGTTACGAGGCCGAAGGCTTGTATAGCCTTCTCAGGGTCGGGAGCCCAGAACGCTGACTGGCGTATGACTGCCTGCTCCTCCACTGGTGGCGCAAGAGCCACACTCGTCGGGATACTACCCGTGACTGTTAGTGATCCACCAGAGGCATAGAGTTGGCTTATTTGTAGTTGGTATAGGTTCGATACCTCCTCTACGAAGTACTCAAGGATGCCGTCGTACTCGTTGATCTGGTCAGCAGGCACCGGAACCCTGCCGAGTTGTAATTCCTCCGTCATAATTGAAGCGTAGCCCTGCAGGGTCAGCGACCCTCTCATGTAGATGGATGGGCTCGTCTTAACGTAGCCCAGATATGGGCGTAACTGATCCCGGATCTCCTCTGTTAGCCCGATAGCGTCGGCGTATCCGCTCCATCTATCGACGCGCAGCCTCCCTGAGAGCTCGATTGTGTTGTCGGCGTTTATCTTAACCTGGACATCCGTGATGGGGTAGTACTTCCACCTCTTGGCGTGGTCGTTGATGAGCGCCGTCACCTCCTCCGAGGTGAGCTGGACGCTGATCTGTTGGCTCCCCGACTCCTGGAGGGAAGCCGCGCCCGTTGCGCTTGACGGGAGCGTCGAGTAGGAGACACCGAGCTTCGCGTTCACTGAGGCGAGCACAGCCGATGTGGGTTGGACGCCAAGGTCACGCGGGGTGTTCGCCCCCATCAGGTCGGAGACGCCGGGGATGAAACCGAAGTAGCCGAGAACGAGGACGGCGATGACAGCCGTGATTAGTAGACCGGTTAACAGCCTCTTTAAGAGGGCCATGAATTCCATGATATGTATCAGGGATAAATCTGATTCGCCTAGACTAAGCGAGGTAAGTCCAAAATCTACCCAATTAAAGATAATAAACATAAGAGCGAAAACGGCTTCGTTGGTTGAAAGGAGCGTTTAAGGCACCCCTTTCAACTTAATTACTATCTTTAGATCAAGGAGCTTTTAGAGGTTAAGGGGGTGACCATGGAAATGTCAGCGATGTTCTCGGGAACGAGTAACGTGGTCACTTGGTGTGGGGGAACGGCGCAGGCTTAGCGCGCGAGACGAGAGATGCATCCCTCCAGTCGCCGGGACCTTCATTCCTTTCTTCGTTAACCTGCTGCCTCTTCCCCCCGAGCGTTGCCAAGGTAATGTTCTGGAGTCGTAATACTTCATTGCATAGACGAAGAAAATAAGCATGCATGCGAGCGTCACGAGTGACGAGATTAAGCCGAATGTTGACTCCAAGCAATGTAAAGCTTCAACAGCCGGACAGTTTAATATTTAGGTATTTTTACATATAAGTTAAACCATATGAAAACGTAAAATACCCCGAAAAAGCTTTGAAAACACCCCATGCAACTCGTTGTGTCCGCTACGAACCCTTCTGGGAGCCGATTCCTTTTTGAATAGGATGCGAGGTCAATAGTAGGCGTAGGTCTGAGACCCCTAAGCGGTGTAATTTGCTGATGGCCGGTAACGACCTCAAGCTCGACCAGCTTGAGAACATGACTTCCGATCTCCGCAGGAAGCGGAGCGAACTTTTCGAACACGTCAATCGCTGGCGCGATGAGCGGGACAGGATAAACGAGTCCGCCCGGAAGATGCGCGAGGAGGCGATAAAGCATAAGGAGGAGCGGGACAAGATCAACGCCCGCGTCGCCGAGATAAAGGCGAAGCTACAACCACTCTACGACCAACTCGACGAGAAGCGGAAGAAGCTCGCCGGCATTGAACAGCAGGTCCAGCAGGGCTACAGGGAGATGCCGAAGAAGAAGCGCGTCGAGCGCGACCTCAACACAGTAGAGTGGGAGGTCATGACGACTCCTACGCGCGACATGCTCGACAAGGAGAGGGAACTCGAGCTCGTCGAGCGCGCCAACTCACTTCGCCGAAGGCTGAGCACATTCAAGAAGCCGCCGAAGCGCACGGAGGCCACCATGGAGGCGACCGCCGAAGCCAAGGCGACGGAGATGAACATCCGCCAGATACGCGACGAGATGAACACGCTCCGCGAGGAGAGCCAGAAACACCACGAGTCGATGCTCCTCCTCCACCGCAAGGCGGACGATGAAAGGGAGAAGGCGAACCAGGCACACGCCAAGTTCGTCGAGTACCTTGGGGAGGTCAAGAAGGTTGAGCAGGAACTCGACGGCTTATGGCTCGCAGGTACGCGGCATCAGGGATGGTCTCCGCGCCGACGATATAAAGGTCGAGCGTGACAAGATGGCGAAGGTCAACGCACGCGTCGAGGCGCTACGCACGGAGGCTCAACGCAAGATGGCGGCGGGAGAGAAGCTCAGCTTCGACGACCTCCAGTTCATCTACGGCGGCAGGGGCGATGACGATGATGAGGACGATGAAGAGTCCTCACCCAAGCCTCATTCCCAGAAGAAGTAGGTTCTAAAGGCCGGCCAACTCGGCCATTTTCACGTATTTCTCTTCGCGGGAGATCTTATCTATCTCTGTCCTAAGATTCATGATCTCCTCCGCCGTGAATGGCTTGAGGTGGCCCTCGTAGATGGGGTGACCCTTGGGGAAGAGGGCGATGTGCTGCCCCCGGATCTGGTGTATCTGCCTCTTCGCCCTGCCGAAGAAATGGAGGTGCATCTTCGGGCCACCTGGGGTGTCCAGCCCCCAGTTGGCGAGGTCCTCGTAGTTCATCCTTTCGATGCCGAGGACTCTGTACATGGATTTACCTACCATCATCGATATTCGCATGAAGTCGATCGCCTCCTCAGCGGTCATGTCGGAGCGGTCGAAGACCCTCTCCTTCTTGCTCATGATGAGGTGGCCTCCGTCGTCCCTGCAGTTCAGGGGGTGATCAGGGCTCTCGACGATGAAGAACTTGTCCTCGTAGACTACATTGCTCGTCTTCCTACACCGGGTATAGTTTGATGTCTGACGGGATAGTTTTTTCCGTTGGTTCTGACTCTTCGAGACTAGGTTTTATCTTCTTATCCATAGGTATTTTCTCTGGGTCACGGTTTTGGTTGATGTGCGTGCTTGGGACGTCATCGTCAGGGGTTTGTCTGAGGAGAAGGTAGGCTACGTCTTCGGCCTCCCAGGGCACCCCGACGCCCTCTATGATTCGCTTTATGATTCGGATATTAAGCCCGTCCTTGTGCGCCACGAGGCCTCGGGTGCGTTCATGGCTTACGCCTACGGGAAAATGAGGCGGAGCCCCGGAGTCTGCTTCGCGAGCCCCGGCCCCGGGGTCTTGAACCTCGTACCGGGGGTTCTCGAGGCATGGAGCGGCTGTGTCCCCATGCTAGCGCTCGGAGGCTCGGCGGCGCTTTGCCATGAGGGAGAAGGCGCGTTCCAAGAGGCCCCCCAGATGGAGGTCTTCAGGGGCATTACGAAATGGGGCTTCAGGGTGCCGAGGGCGGATCGTGCATCGTGGGCAACGAGGCGCGCCTTCAGCCTAGCCGTTAACGGGAAACCGGGACCCGTTTATCTTGAAGTCCCCTTCGACGTTGGGCAGGAGAAGGTGAAGGAGAACCGCTACACACACTCGATACCCTTCACAAGGATGAGGCCGGATCCTGAGGCGTTGAAGCGCGCAGCAGAGCTGCTGCTCGTCGCCGAGAAGCCGGTAATCGTTTCCGGTGGTGGTGCTCTCTACAGTGGGTGCTCAGCGGAGCTTAGCATGTTAGCAGAGCTCTTCGGGGTACCGGTTCTTACTACGCCGAGCGGGCGCGGGGTCATCCCCGAGGACCATCCGCTCTATCTTGGACAGGTAGGACTTTACAGGACACGGCTCAGCCGGGAAGCGTACCAGTCGGCGGACCTAGTCATCTCACTCGGCAGTAAGAACGAGGAGTTCCAGACCGCGGGGTGGCGCTATTACCCGCAAGGAGCAGCGTTCGTGCAGGTCGACATCGACGCAGACGAGCTTGGGCGGAACTTCACGCCCGCCATAGCAATCGCAGCTGACGCTAAACTCTTCCTGCAGGATTTGCTCGCATACACGAGTAGCAGAGTGAAGAAGACACCCCTGTTAAAAATGCCCCGCGTCAAGACGATCATCGACGCCACGGCAGCCTACATCGCCGAGGTCGCTGAGGAGTGCAATGACTCGTCGAAGCTCATCAAGACGAAGAGGGTCGTCTACGAGGCGTGTCGCGTCTTCGGGGCGAAGACCGTGCTCGTCAACGAGAACGGTAGCCAGGACCTGTGGAGCTACTATTGGCCTTACTGGGCGGTCGGCGCACTGGACGGATGCGTGGCGCCCGCAGAGCAGACCTGCATGGGACTCGCAGTCGCTGGCTGCATAGGCGCGAAGCTCGCCGCACCGGAGAGACCCGTCGTCTGTACGACGGGGGATGGCGCGTTCCAGATGTTCATGAAGGAGATGCCCACTGCCGTACAGTACAAGGCGCCAGTCACGTGGATCGTGCTCAACAATGATAGCCTCGGTTGGATAAAGCTCCACGAGAAGGCGAATAAGGGGCGATATATCGCCGTAGACTTTGAGGCGCAGCCCGACTTTGTGAAGATTGCGGAGGCTTCGGGGTGCTACGGTACACGGGTCACGGACCCCGAGGACATAAAGAAGGCGTTGAAGAGGGCGAAGAAGGAGAACGACCGCGGCGTCCCCGCCATGGTCCAGTTCGACGTAGACCCCTGGGACTTCCCAGAGGGCTTCAAGGAGTTCCAACCCGACCTCTTCAAGTGACCTCGACGGTCTTTTATCCCGTGCACCCAACCTACCTTCATGCGCGACCTAAGATCGTACCTCGAAAAGGTCGAGCGCTTCCTGCCCGATCAACTCGTCAAGGTCAAGGAGCCTCTGAGCCATGAATATGATGTCACCAGGAGGATCGAGGAGATGGCGCGGATGCCGGGGAACCCAGCCCTCATCCTCGAGAACGTGAAGGGCTTCAGCCAGCCCGTCCTCGTCAACGTCTTCGGGCACGTGAACAGGATAAAGCTCGCACTCGAGGGGGCGAGGAACCCCGTCGCAACGCGTCCCGACATGTATAGGGAGTGGGGATCCCTCATGGCGAAGACCATCGAACCCACGACGGTCCCCATAGGACCCGTGAAGGACGTTATACAACGGGGGTCATACGTCGACCTGACAAAGCTCCCGATACTCAGGTTCTACGAGCAGGACGCCGGCAGGTACATCACGAGCGGCCTCGTCGCTGCGCGTGACCCAGACAGACCCGAGGTCGTCAACCTATCTTACGCCCGGATGCAGCTCAAGGGCAGAGCGAAGATCGGGACGACGCTGCACAGCAGGGGGAACATGTGGAGCTACTTCGAGAAGTCAAAGGCGAAGGGAAAGCCGTTGGAGGTAGCGGTCATCATTGGCGCCCACCCGGCCCTCTACCTCGCCGCGGCTGCGAAGATAACAGGCGAGTACGCCGTCACCGGGTCGCTAATTGGAGAGCCCCTGCGCCTCGTAAAGGCTGAGACGATAGATGTCCCCGTCCCCGCCGACGCCGAGATCGTGCTCGAGGGCAGAATAACCCTCGCCGAGGAGGACGAGGGCCCATTCACCGAGTACAGCGGCTATCTGAGCGGGAGGTCGACGAGGAACGTACTCGAGGTCGACTGCGTATCGATGCGGCGGGACGCCATCTACCAGACGATTATGCCGAGTAACTCGGATGAGCATCTCCTCCTCAGCGGGCTGCCGAAGCAGGCGAGGATATTCGGCGCCGTCTCTGCCTTCTCACCGATTCCCGCTGTCAGGGACATGTCCTGGCCCGTCTCAGGGACGCATTACGTCTGCCTCGTCTCGATGGATGAGGCGGCGTCGAAGGTGCCGGGGTATGCCAAGCAGCTAGGCACGCTGGTGCTGGGCCTCGACCCCTACCTGAAGCTGGTTCTGCTCCTACCCTCTGGTGTTGATGTCGATGACCTTGGCGCGTGCCTTGGGGCGGCGGCGGAGAGGTGCGACATGACTACTGGTTCGGGGATAGAGATGCTCCACGACGTCTTCTGCCACAGGCTCGACCCATCCTCGTCCCCAGACGGAACCGCGTCGAAGGCGATCATGGTCGCCACCGGGCCGGTGAAGGTCGTGAAGGGCAGAAATCCTTCGGGGATCGACTGGCCCGGCGTAGACGAGGTGGTGCAACCTCTCGGCGACGGGCGCCTCACCGTACTCAGGATGCACCCAGGCTCCGACGCAAAGGACGCGCTAAGGAGGCTCGTGAAGGGCCCCGGGGTGACGATATGCGTCGACGACGATGTAGACGCCTCCGATCTACGCCAAGTCGTCTGGGGCATGGCGACCCGATTCCAGCCGGGGGACGACTTCACAATGCAAAACGGTGGCCTGGGCATTGACGGAACGAAGCCCGAAGGGTGGAAGGCGAAGAGGGCCACGCTCCCTTTCGTGTAGCTACCACCTGTCGATGTGCAGCCGGGCGTCCAGATCCTCTGATATCCTCTCCTCCGGCTCTGCCCTCGGGTAGCCAATAGGTATGAGTACGGCGACCTCCATATCATGGGGCAGCCCGAGGTACTTTTTCAGATCCGCCGTGTTGTAAGGTGAGTATGTGCACCCGTAGAGCCCCTCCGCCGCCATAGCGAGGACGATGTTCTCCACGCAGCACCACACAGACGCGAGGTTGTTCAGCTCAAACAGCGTCTTCACCTCGGCGAGCGGCCTCCTCATCCTGTAACAAACGAGGAGTAGCTCAGGCGCCTCCAGCATCATCGTGAGTTGTAAGGGGAGGCTCTTCCTATAGACCTCCTTCAACTCCTCGTAAGGCATCGTCTCGATGATGTCCTCTATGCCCTTCTTGTCCTTTAGGTCACGGGCGTGCAGGGCATCGACGAGTGCTCTGCGCCTGTTCTCGGGGTTCCTGAGGAGGATAAACTGCCACTCCTTCAGGTGAGCGTTCGCGGGCGCTCTGAGCCCCGCGGTGAGAACTCTGCGTATCTTCTCTTCCTCGACCGGCCTGCTGCTGTATTCTCGTACCGTTCTTCTTCTACGTACTGCTTCGTAAAACTCCAAAATTATTCACTCCTCTCCGGCTTGCTCCATGAGGTTGTCTAGGACCCGTTCCAGAAGGGTACCGAGTAGTGCTATCTCCTCGTCGGTGAAACCTTGGTAGTAGATCACCCTCATCTCATTGGATACGGCGTCGTACTTCGCCTTCAGGCGCCGGTTCTTCTCCGTGAGGCGTATGTGCGTCGCCCTCCTGTCGCCCGGGGGCTGAACCCTGCTGATGTGTCCTGAGGTTTCTAGATGATCTAGCATCTTCGTTAGGGTTGACTTGTGTAGTAGCGTCTCCCTCGCCAACTCGGTGATGGGCACGTCATCTCTCTTCCAGAGGGCGAAGAGTATCCTGCCCTGCGCTGGGTTGATTTCCTCTATCCCCGCCTCCCTGAGGAGGCGGTTGAACACCCTGTCGCTGGTCTGGTGTATTTTGGAGATGAGGTAACCGCCCTGCGTTTTCTTCATAGTGTATACCGGAGTGGTACCCTATAATATAGTATTATATAAAATCATTACTGTTCGGATACCCTGAGTGGACCGATTACAGGAGAAGAGGGGAGGAGGGTATTTTTTCAAACTCGAAATTTGGTCAGTCTCTATAAAGATGAATTAAAACGGCCCCATTCATGTTGAGCGGGATACGAAAAATGCACGCTAAGTGAAGCATAAATCACGAAAATGAACCTGAAAAATCATCGTTTTTGAACGTGGAAAGTGGTCAACGACCCTATTTTTACTTGAATCGAGTTATACCCTGAGGACGGGGCAGGTCATGCAGTGGATGCCGCCGCAGCCCCTCTTCATCTCGTCGCCGGGTATCTGTACCACCTCGATCCCCCTCTCCCGGACCTCCTTCATGACGCGATCGTTCCCCGTGTACTGGATGACGAGGTCCTGATGGACGGTGAGGAAGTTCGCCGCCGCGTCGAGGGCCTCCTGCTTAGTGATCTCTATGATGTCGTATCCGTCGTCGATAAGCCACTCGACGTAGTCACCGTCCCACTGCTCGCCCCTCGTGTAGAAGTTGGCCGAGTACATCTGGAGCGCCTCCCTGAGTGCTATAGCTCTCTTCCCGGGTAGCTCCGCGAACTCTCCGTCGATGTGGACGCAGCCCTTCGGCATGTTGAGTTGTATGAACTGGTCGACTATCTGCTCGTTGAGGAGGAAGCTGCGGAGGTCGTCGAGGGCGCTCTGGTTGGATCTGTCGCATTTACCCGCGACGGCGACCTTTCCCTCGAGGAGAGCGAAGCCTCCGCCTTCGAATGTCATCGGTTCCTTCATCTGGTGGGCGATGGGAGTCCCCGCCGCCTCGTGCGCTGCTCTTATGATAGGCGTCTCGGCGCGTCTGCTAGGTAGCCCCATGCGGAACAGGATAGCCCCTGCCTCCGTGACTGTGCTGGAGTCGCGTGTGAAGACGAGGTTCGGCGCGTGCTTGATCAGCCCTTGCATCTGCTTGTCGTCGGCGAGCAGTGTCCCAACGTCGAGGACCTCGACACCTGCCTCGCGGAGCGCGTCCATGAGTAGCTGGTGATCGTGTTGGAACTGCTTTACGTCAACGGCGCATTCGAAGTGGTGCGCGACGGGGTCACGGTTGGCCTCATTGAGCTCGTTCCCCGGATGATGTACCATGACCCTCTTCAGGTCGGCGGACTCATGTGTTACTCCGAAATCAGGCATATGGTTACAGACTATTCCTGACGGATAAAACATTAATCCAATTGTAGCACGACGCGATAAAACTTCGGGAAAGTAACTCTGGATAATCCCGTCGGCGCTGGATAAGGTCTTAACGTATAGGCGCGACTATCTCGCATGGGTTCCTTAGACTTCGGCGTCTTCCTCGGCCTAGAGCGCCCTAGTTACGCCTCGATTCTTAACGACGCCCTGTACTGCGAAGGGCTCGGCTACCACAGCATCTGGGTTGCGGACCACGTCATCGGGATGTATGAGAACCCCGGGGATCCTCGCTATGAGTGCTGGACGACGTCAACTGCGTTGCTGGCGAACACGGGCAGAATCAAGCTCGGGCAGCTCGTCCTTTGCAACCCCTTCCGCCACCCGCCCCTGCTCGCGAAGATGGCGGCGACCCTCGACTCTATTAGCGGGGGCAGGCTCATCCTCGGGCTCGGCACCGGCTGGCATGAAGGCGAGTTCAAGGCCTACGGGTACCCCTTCGAGGGCAACTCAACCCGTGTGAGGCGTCTCGACGAGGCTGCTGAGATAATAAGGAGGATGTGGAGTGAGGAGGCGCCGAGCTTCGAGGGTAAATATTATCGGATAGAGAAGGCGTGGAATGCTCCGAAGTCTGCCCAGAAACACCCCCCACTAATGATCGCCGGTGGAGGAGAACAGCTCACCCTACGCACTGTGGCGCGCCACGCAGACATTAGCAACTTCTCAGCCTGGACGGGAACACCTGAGGAGTTCAAGGTGAAGAACGATGCCCTCGACGCCCACTGCTCCAAGGTCGGGAAGAACCCAAAAGAGATCAGGAGATCCTGGGCAGCTTACTGCCTAATAGGCGAGGACGCTGGGGAAGCCGAAGCAAAGATCGCCAAGTACACTGCGAAGCAACCGAAACCGCCGCCACTCGCCGGGACGCCCGAGCAGGTTACCCTGCAGATAAAACGATACATCGCTGTGGGCGTCGACTTCTTCATAATCCGCTTCATGGGCGACGACTTCGAGAAGCAGGCGAGGATATTCGCCGAGGAAGTCGCGTCAAGATTTGCCTAGCTACTTCATCGGGGAGTAGTCGGTCGGCTTGAGGATCATATTCACGATTTTCTCAGTCAGAGGGCCGCCTGCTCTCTGCTCCGTCTCGGTCCTCGCCTTGACCCAACCGGGGTCGGTGCTGAAGGCGTTCCACACCCTCTCCCTGTGTGCGAGGTCATCATATGCGAGCATGTAGTAAAGGACGTTCGTCGTTCCGACGACCGCTGTCCAGAAGCCGACGACCTTGATGCCGTGCTTTTCGAAGTACTTTAGGGTGATCTTGGAGAAGCGCTCGTTGAGCGCCTCCATTCTGCCCGGGTAGACGTAGTATTCGCGCCACTCGTAGATCATTTTACACCGGGTGTCAATACGTGGAGAACTTGTTATGAAATGATCGGTGACTTACGATGAGTCGCTTTTGGTTAGATGGCCGTAGAGCTCCCAGAGGTTCATCTGGGGGGACTTGCCCTCGAACTTGCCGAGCCTGAATGCATACTGCACTGAGTATCCGATGGCGAGGGCGGTGACTATGGTTCCTACACCGACGGGTCCGCCCATCAGGTACCCGAGGACGAGAACCGTGACTTCGATGCTCCCCCTTACGATGCTGATCGGTTTGTTCAGCTTCCTTACGAGCCCCACCATGAGTCCGTCGCGGGGGCCTGCCCCGAGCTGCACACGCATATAGAAGAGGCTACCCGTTCCGACGCATAGTATGCTTGTGATTAGTAGCGCGTACTGCCCCACAACATCGGTGGGTCTGGGGACGATGTTCCACTCCATGATCCTGTCTGTGAACCAGCCGATGAAGATCATGTTCATCACGGTGCCGAAGCCCGGGGCGAAGCCGAGCGCCCACCCGCCGAGCAGCACGATTAAGCCAACTACCTGAGCCACTTGCCCGAGCGTCAGCCCTAGGGGAGCCATGAGTCCCACATGGAAGACGCCCCACGGATTCATCCCGAGCCCCGAGTACAGGTTCGACACCGATCCGGCGGCGAATAGGAATAGCCCGAAGTAGAGTGAGGGTAGCTTAGCGGCGAAGCTGCGAAGGTTCCCGGAGTGTATGGGCATCCCAGAGACTCACCACAGGGCGCTTAAAAGGTTCGCTTAGAGAGTAGTCTTGAGCCAGTCGAGGACGGCGCGCATCAGTGGTATCCGGTGCTCGGAGAAACTGTGGTCCGCCTTATCGATTAGATCCCACCTCTTCGGTTCTCGCGCCTTCTCGTAGAGGAGCTTGCATAGATCCGGCGGCGTAACGTCGTCCTCCGACCCAACGACTAGCAGTATTGGCGCCTTCACCGCCCCCATAAGATCAATTGGGTTCCCCGCCTCCGTTAACTCACGCAGATCAACTCGGAGCTGCTTAGCCGTCAGTCCCTCTAACTTCCCCTTCGCCGACTCTATGAAGTGGGGGATAACAGTCTCAATAGCGTCCCCTGTCGTCCAGAGACCGATGTCGCTCACCGGCGACATGAGCACCGCGGACTTGATCGTCGGGTCGAGGCTCAGCCTCTTCACAAGGGGCAGTGCTCCCATGCTGTGGCTGACGAGCCCCACTCTCTCCGGGTCGACGCACGGCTGGCTCCTAAGATAGGCGACCGCGTCCCTCGTGCTCGGCTCGAGCTTCGTGAACCTGTATGTCCCCTTGCTCCCCCACGCGCCTTGGTAATAGAAAACTAGTGTGACTATGCCGTTTAGGGCGAGCTCCTCGGCGAGGTCGGTGTTCTTCGTGTCCCCCGGGTAGCCGTGGCAGATGGCGACACTGGGATACCTCCCCTCAGGCGCCGGGCGGTAGAGTCTACCGAGGAGCGGGACGCCCTCACTAGTGAAAGATATGTTCTCGACGACTATATGCATAGAACCAGAGCCATACTTGCAGTCAACCGACTTAAAGTAACCGCTCGACTGCCACTTGCCAGTCACAGCGTCTCCTTAAGCCTGTCAATCACGGCGCAGATAAGCGGTATCCTGTGCTCGGAGAAGCCGTGGTCGGCACCCTCGATCTCAAGCCACTTCTTCGGCTCATTCGCAGCCTCGTAGAGCCTCCTGCAGGACGCCGGAGGCGTAATACTATCCTTGGAGCCAACGATAACCATAGTCGGCGCACTGATCTTCTTGACGAGATCAATGGGGTTGGTCGCCTCCGCGACTTTTGAGATGTCCTTCATCATCTTCTCCTTGGAGACTCCGGCGAGCTTACCAGCGCAGTTGCCCATCAAGGCGTCAGCGAAGCCCTCGACACCGCGCGTCGCTATGATCTCCTTATAATCAGTAGCGGGGCTCATGAGCACCCCCGTCTTAACCGTGTGGTCACCCGCCATCACCTTCGTTAGGGGGAGAGCACCCATACTGTGGCTTACTAAACCGACCCTATTTGGGTCGACGAATACCTGCTTCCTAAGCCAGACAACGGCGTCCTTCGCTCCAACCTCCAGTTTAGTGAGGCTGTAGCTACCTCCGCTGCCCCAGGCGCCCTGGTAATAGAAGACGAATGCGACGAACCCGTTCAATGCGAGTTCCTCGGCGAGGTCCATGTTCTTCGTGTCGCCGGGGAAGCCGTGGCAGATCGCCACCGCGGGCTTCCTCAACTCTCCCCTCGGGCTTGTATATCCTTCCGAGGAGAGTGTTGCCTCCACTTGTGAACTCGACGTTCTCAAACTTTACCATGGTAACCACTTTCACCTCCGCCCACCTCCCCATAACACCTGCGCCTCGATACCCCTTTAACCGCCGAAGGTAGAAGGAGAACTAGATTGGGGAAGAGGATCGCCAAGAGCTTCAAGCCCAGCAACACATGGGTCCGAGAGATTGTGGGGCAGGACCCCGAAATAGGCGCCTCCCTCGACTACACGAGTGACCAGCTCAAACTGCAGGCGCGCGACAACCTCTGCACCGTCTGCAAGGGCAGCAAGATGCTCTGTGGAAAGACCCGATGCCCCATCATCGAGCAGGTAGCAGCCCACACCCGTATGTTCAGGAGCGTTCACGGCACAAACATTGAGGGCAGTTCACCCCCAAGCGTCTTCGTCGGGCGATTCGGCTACCCTTACGTGCAGGTCGGTCCGATGGCGCCGGGTTTCTACGGCGATACAGCCCTCCTCGACGACACCGAGAAGTGGTTCGGCAGGAGCATGGACGAGATCATAGGATTCCGTAGCCAACTCGTCAGGGGCATGACCCCCATCAACGTCAACAAGCCAGAGAAGGCGGGCAGGATACTCGACGCGACACGCGAGAATCAGCCTCTCGGAGCACTACGTCGAGACCGAAATGAAGCTCCAGAAGGCGCCGGTTAAGCGCCTCTACATGGACAACGACCTCCAGCCTATCGGCCCCACAGCGCCTCTCGAACGCGTCTCCATCGGCTTCATTAAGTGGAACCACTGGATGGAGAAAGCCCACTACGACACAGACCTTAAGGCGGGGCAGGCGGCGAAGACCCTATACAAAGACGGTGTGCCGGTCAGCAGCATAGTTAAGGCCTTTAGCACCGGTAGCTTCGGAATCGAGAAGAACCGGCGCCTCGTTCCCACCAGGTGGAGCATCACGGCAATTGATGACCTGCTCAGCAAGGACATGGCGAAGCAAACGAAGGACTATCCTCTCATTAGCATGCACGAGGTCTATGAGTCTGAATACCTGGGAAACCGCTTTGAGATACTGCTCGTCCCGGATGCTTGGAGCTATGAAGCTTATGAGGCGTGGTATCCCAGGACCCTCTGGAACCCCTCGGAGACGAACGTCAACATCGTCACCGACTGGGAGGGCTACAATGGGCGTACTACATACGCCTCGATGGGGGGTTGTTACTACTCGGGACGCTTAGCAGTTATGGAGCATCTTACAAAGGTCCGCCGACAGGCGAAGGTTTTCATTTTCCGCGAGGCTTACCCCGACTACATACTTCCCGTCGGGGTCTGGCAGGTCAGGGAAAACTGCAGGAACGCGATGAAGCAGACACCCCGACTCTTCACCAACATGGACACGGCTCTTAAACACGTCATGAGCAGACTCACGATCCCTCTCGAGAAGTGGATAGAGGCAGGACCACTACTCAAACAGACGCTTACACAGAGGAAAATAACTGAGTACGCGTGACATAGCCAAGTGACCCTGTCCCGTGTATTTTTAAACACCCAACCTAGCCGTTATGGTGGGCTAGTGAGACCTTTGAACCCCGAGGAAGTTGCATCCAGGCTTAACGAAAACGAGAGGAGGCTGCTCGTCGCCCTCCGTGGCGGCGGCGCGTTCTCCACAGCCACACTCAGCCAGACCATAGGTCTTGGCAGGGACGCCGTTGAAAAGGCATCAGCATGGGCGGAGACCAAGGGCGTTGTCAGCTTCAGGGAAGAGGTCTCACGGTTCTTCAAGCTCACTAAAGAGGGGCAAAAGTACGCCGAAGAAGGTCTGCCGGAGAAGCAGCTCATCGAAGCAGCTGCGGGCGGCGACAACGAGCTCAGCCACCTCAAGGGAGATATCCCTGCCATCAATATCGCGCTCGTCTGGGTCCGCAGCAACGGCTGGGCGACCATAAGAGGCGGGAAAGTCGAGGCGACCCCTGAGGGCGCCAAAGCTGCCAAATCCGAGACAGTAGATGAGAAGATACTCAAACGTCTAGCACAGGGAGTCGTCCCCGAGGGAAAACTCGGCAAGGAGCTCGCCGACCGTATCCCTGCGCTCGTGAAGCGCGGGCTCGTCGAGGTCAAGGAGGAGACTGAGAGGTTCGTCGAGCTCACCCCCTTCGGTGTCGAGGTGCTGCCTTTTGTGGAGGCGATCGCATTGAAACCCGTCATCACGCAGATCACGCCAGAGGTGCTCCAGTCGAGGCAATGGCGCGACGCCGTGATACAGCACTACGATGTATCCCTCCCAGTACCAACACTTACGCCTGGCAAACGCCACTTCATCAGCCAGATCATCGACTATATACGCAGGTTCTGGGTCGAGTTAGGCTTCAAGGAGATGAAGGGCCACTACCTCGAGCTCAGCTTTTGGAACTTCGACGCCCTTTATCAGCCGCAGGACCACCCCGCTAGGGACCTCGCTGACACCTTCTACATGAAGACACCATACAAGGGCAAACTCCCCGAGGAGAGGCTTGTTGAGCAGGTGAAGGCGACGCATGAGACTGGCTGGACGACGGGCTCTACGGGCTGGCAGTACAAGTGGAGCCCGGAGTTCGCAAGCCGCTGCTGCCTACGCACGCACACCACAAGCCTCAGCGTACTACAGCTCGCGCAGCTCAAGCCCGAGGACCTGCCTGGCAAGTTCTTCAGCGTCGGCCGCGTCTTCCGCAACGAGGCTATCGACTGGAACCACCTCGCCGAGTTCTACCAGACCGATGGAATAGTAGTCGGTGATGACGTGACCTTCCGCGACATGCAGGGATACCTCAAGGCCTACCTCGAGGGTCTCGGCTTGAAGAAGTTCAGGTTCCGCCCCGGCTACTTCCCTTACACGGAGATGAGCATGGAGGCCGAGGTTTGGATCGAGGAGCGCGGCGGCTGGATGGAGCTATTCGGTGCCGGTATGTTCCGTCCAGAGGTGGTAAAGCCCCTCATCGGAGTCGACGTGCCGGTGCTCGCGTGGGGTCCTGGATTCGACAGGCTTGTCATGCAGAGCTACCACGTTAACACGATCAAGGAGCTATACGGCAACGACATAGGGCTTCTCCGCAAGGCGAAGCTCTGGACGAGGTGAGTATGAATGCCGGTGATAAATGTCAACCTAGCTGACCTCCAAGAGATACTCGGAAGGAAGGTCACTATCGAGGAGCTTCAGGAGAAGCTTCCCATGATGGGGACGAGTTGGGAGGGGCCACATGAGGAGGGCTTCGCCTTAGAGGTCTTCCCCAACCGACCTGACCTGATGAGTACAGAGGGGCTGGCGCGTGCCTACGCGAGTTTCACGGGTGAGAACCCTGGGCCACGCCGCTATAGGGTCAAGGCTTCAGACTACGTCGCCGTCGTCGACGAGAAGACGCAGGTGGTACGTCCTTTCTTCGTCTGCGCCGTCGCCAAGGGTGTGGACTTCAGCGACTCACTCATCCGCAGCATAATCCAGCTGCAGGAGAAGCTACACATAACTCATGGGAGGAAGAGACGCAAGGTAGCCATAGGATTGCACAACCTCAAGCCAGTCCAGTTCCCGGTCACCTACACAACGAAGCCCCCCGAGTTCAAGTTCCGCCCATTGGGGGAGAGGTTCGACAAGGACCTCCACTGGATGCTCACTGAGATGAAGACCGGCGTAGAGTACGCGTGGATACTCGAAGGCGCGAACGAGTACCCGATGATCCTCGACGCGAAGGACATGGTGCTCTCGATGCCGCCCATCATCAACGGTGAGTACACACGCATCGACGAGGCCACCAGGGACATCTTCATAGACATCACGGGCACGGACCTCAAAGCGATCACGGAGACACTCAACATCATCTGCACGACCTTCGCTGACAGGGGCGCGGAGATCTACTCCGTCGAGGTGAGGTACCCCGATAAAACTGTCAAGACCCCCGACCTCTCGCCGAAGATGTGGAAGCTGAGCAACACATACGTCAACAAGACGCTGGGGCTCACCCTAGGACACACGGAGACGGAGCTCCTCCTCGGGAAGATGGGGCATGGAGCCGAGGTCTTCGGCGACGACATAGACGTCCAGGTTCCCTGCTACCGCACCGACATCATGCACCCGATCGACCTAGTCGAGGACGTCGCCATAGCCTACGGCTACGATAAAATTGTTCCAAACATACCCCCAATCCACACCAAGGCGGGAGAGGACGAGCTGGAGATATTCAGCAGGTACATGCGCAACTTCCTCGTCGGCTTCGGCCACATGGAGGTCGTCACCTTCATGCTCAGCAACAAGGAGAAGCTCTTCGCCAAGATGAGCATTCCCGAGGAGGCTGTGGCTGAGGTGGAGAACCCCAAGATGGAGGGATATAACGTCCTCCGCAACAGGCTGCTTCCCAGCCTCATGGAGGTGCTCAGTGTCAACAAGCATCACCCGTACCCGCAGAGCCTCTACGAGGTTGACGATGTTGTGCTCCTCGACGAGGGTACGGACATCGGCGCGCGGAGCGAGCGTCGCCTAGCTGTTGTTCAGTGTCACGCGAAGGCGAGCTTCAGCGACATAAAGGCGACGATGAACGCAATCCTCGAGAACCTTGAGGTCAAGACGGAGGTGGAGGCGGGTGGCTGGGACTGCTTCATAGACGGCAGGCGGCTTGTTGCCAAAGTTAACGGTGAACCGCTCTGCTGGGCCGGTGAGGTGCGCCCCGAGTCGCTCGAGGCTTGGGGGCTCGAGATGCCGGTCGCCGCTTTAGAGATGAATGTAGACTTACTCCGAAGGATAGTTAAATCCTAGATTTCTTCGCCTTCTCTACGATTTCGTTGATGAAGGCTGTCTTGCTCCCGGTGTAGGTAACCCTATCCTCTCTGTATTTTTCGGATAACATGATCTTCAGCTCCTTATAGGCATCCACGTCGGCTGGATGGGTGCGAAGCCAGTCTCGGAAGAGTATGTGCTTCGTGTGGTGTGGACTACCCTCCCTGACGAGGTGAAGGTGGAAGCCGGGGCTGTGCGGTCCCTTGCCGAGGCAGTAGTACCAGTCGGGGTTATCCCCGGGAGACACGTCATCGTAGCCGATACTATGGAGCGACTCCTTACACACATCCGCGTCGTCTGCCCTATTCACACCGGCTATCATGTCGATAATCGGCTTCGCCCAGAGCCCGGGGACGCTCGTGCTCCCGCAGTGCTCGAGGGAGCGGATTATGCCGCCGATCGCTGCCTGTACGCGCCTCTTCTCGTCCTCGAATATCCTGGGCCACTCCGGGTCGTAGGGGACAATGACGACTGGGCGGGGCATGGTTGTGGGTATTCGTCGCCGTCTTTTATAGGTCTTGGCGCAATATCATGGGGATTATATTGGGTGAGAAGCCCGGTGTCCCGCCGAATTTGGTACTGCTTTTGAGCATAGTCGCCGTCTCAACGGCTTCTATCTTGATCCGGCTCACTAATGCACCACCGATGGCGATCGCGACATGGCGCCTCTTACTGTCGACGTTGATACTGCTGCCTTTCTTTCTGAGCCGGGGCGGGGTACCAAAGCTCCGTGCAATGAGGGGGCGTGAGCTTCTCACGCTTGCGGGTGTCGGCATCGTCCTCGCCGTCCACTTCGCAACTTGGATAACGAGCCTAGCCTACACGTCGGTCGCGAGCTCAGTCATCTTCGTTCACGTTGATCCAATTTTCGTAGCACTTGTCAGCCACTTCGTCCTCGGAGAGAGGGTAAGCAGGCGCGTGGCACTAGGAATTGGAGTCGCCTTCGTTGGCGCTTCGATAATCGCCTTTGGCGACCTCGGCACCAGCACCGAGAACCTCATCGGCGACGCCCTTTCGCTGATAGGCGCGATCGCCTTAGGGATCTACATCCTTGCGGGGAGGAAACTGAGGCAGAGACTCGACTTGACGACCTACGTCACTCCGGTCTACGCCGTCTCCGCCGCGGTCCTCGCCGCAGGTAGCTTAGCGGTGGGTGCCCCGCTCCTCGGCTATGACCCCGGTGTATTCCTCATGTTCTCCGCCATCGCGCTTGTACCGATGATATTCGGGCATACCCTGTACAACTGGGCGTTGAGGTGGATATCGGCACCCGTTGTTAGCATCAGTCTCCTCGGCGAGCCCGTCGGAGCCTCATTGCTGGCGTTCATCGTCCTTAACGAGTCTCCGAGTCCAATCGCTCTACTCGGCGGTGCCGTGACCCTCGTCGGGATACTCGTCTGCGCCTACCAGCCGACGAGTAGGTAAGTATTCGCCTTATCTCCGGAAGGCAACTGAAATAAACCCCGTTGGTTCTTCCTTTCTCGATCGTTCATGGTGTTCAAGGGCAAGTTCAATGGCATACTGTGTCTGCCTGTCACCCCGTTCGTGAAGGGTGGCGAGGGGATCGATGAGGAGGCGTACCGTCGTATCATCGACATAATCATCGAGGACGGCGCCGACGCGCTCGTCCCCGTGGGTGCGACGGGCGAGTTCCTCTACCTGCTTCACGAGGAGAGGAAGAGGGTCATCGACATCACCGTCGACCAGGCGAACGGTCGCGTCCCCGTCATCGCGGGCACCGGCGCGCTGTCGACGATGGAGGCCAGGATGTTCACGCAGTACGCTAAGGACGTGGGCTGCGAGGGCGTCCTCCTCAGCCACCCGATGATGCTCCGCCATAACGACCACGAGACCTACGCCCACTTCGAGCACATCGCGACAAAGGTGGACGAGCCCATTATTCTCTACAACAATCCCCAGTTCGGCGCATCAATAAGCCCTAGCGTAGTGGCACGCCTCGCGGAGAACTTCGACAACGTCGTCGGCTACAAGGAGGACGACTTCTTCAGCCTCCGCTACAACGACATCATCTGCCGCACACGGGACAAGATCGGCATATACACTGGCAGCCCCTCCGCCTACCTAGCCTTCCTCACTCAAGGCGCCGCGGGTGCCCTCATCGCTGAGTTCCAGGCATTCCCCCATATAATGCTGGGGCTTAAAAACGCGTGGGAGGCGAAGGACATGAAGAAGGCGCTTCACTACCACGAGCTGGTCGTTAAGATGTTCAACATCATCGACGCGAACTTCGGTACGGCGAGCTTCTGGGGCAGGTACAAGGCGATCTGGAGGCTAAGGGGCGTAGACATGGAGCTAGACGTTCGCGCCCCGTGCACTTCGGTGACCCCCGAACAGCTCGAGAAGGCTGCTCCCGAGTTCTTGAAGCTGGACATCGAGAAGACTTGGTTCAGGGGTTAAACCATTCTAAACCAGTTTCCGACAGTATTCTCCGCATCTTTTAAGAGCCCGTCGTCGTATTCGCCGAGGACGCCGCGGGCTAGCTTGATATGATCCGAGCCATCTTCATCATATCCAGACAGGCGGTGCAGTAGGGCGTCCATCTCCACGAGGTTACTCCCGTGGGCGAGGATGCCCGGACCGTTGACGATATCATACTTGAATCCGGGGTCGCCCAGCCTCCCATCTGGTTTTCTCAGGCGTGTCTCCTTACCATACTCCCACATTCCGTGGAGATTGAAGAGACTCCCGTAGACCTTCGCGGCGTCAACGATGCTTTGTGAGAGCCTACTATCCTTGGGACCATGCCACCACGCCCTGATGGGATCGGGTATCAGCCCGAAGAGGTTCTTGAGCGTGAAGCTGTTATACTCCTTCAGCCTTGTGAGACTGACCAGCGTGGCGCCTCTAAGCCTCATAAGGCGCTCTGGGACGATACCGTAGAGTTTATCTGTAAAACATGGTGGATACCTTGACTCGACTGCTCCGCGCACGACTTTAGGGTCCACGGCTCTGCCGCTCCAGACTTCCTCCGTGATATTGATGTACTCGGCGCCGAACTCAGCAAGTAGGTCGCTGAACCCGTGTCTGTCGAGGAACAGCCTATCTTCGCTCCTGATCCTCCCCCAATGGGAGCCTCCGCAGAACCAATCCCAGTCCGGGTGGGTGTGGAGCCAGTTCCAACCCTTCCCCCTGAACCAGTACCAGTCATGCTCACCGTCTTCGGCTCTGAATCTCTCGCCGCATGGCTTCTGGTTCCATGATCTTCCGAGTTGGTAACTCTCGATGACGACTATCTTCCCGGGGATCGCCTCGAACACCCTCCTCATAGTCTCGGCGGTCGTGAATGTGCCCTCGTCATCCGTGACCCAGTTGGGCTTTATGATGATCGGATCCAATTGGAGAATCGGGTCTCTGAGAATGTTCTTGAAGTCCCCGGCAGTCTTGGTCTTGGCGATTGTCGTCGATCCGAACTGGTGGGCGTCGAGAGTCATGATTCGATCATTCCTTTCCACAATTTAAGGCGATTCGGGATGATGCCTCTTAATTAGCGCCTCTTTCCTTAGATCGTTCTAATACTAAGTGGTCGTGACCCTAAGAATCTCCTTTTAAGTCATAATCGATCATCTTTTCATCAATGTCATCAGGTTCTCTCCTTCGTATGTGGGTATTGGCGATGTCTGGCATCGTCACACTCGCGGGGCTTAGCATTATCTTCATCGATCCGGGTGTCTACCCAGTTGATTCAAGTCTTATACCCAGATTAGTACAGGGAGTTCTGGGGGCGACTATGATAGGTTGGGGTGTGACTATACTGCTCGTCGCTCGATACTCCTTTGCTGAGGGAAAGCCCGAGCTGCTGCGGCTTCTTTTTTACGGAATCTTGGTATGGGCACCTGTCGATCTAGCGGTTTCCGTCTATTACGGGGCGTGGTTCAATGTCGCCCTCAATCTAGCAATACTTGCATTCGCTGGGATCCCCCTCTGGCGCTCTTCGAGACGATTGTGACCCAACATTTCATAACTTCAACACACAACGTTGCATAGATCGAGATGATCGACGTCAAGGTTCTAAAGACGAAGGTTAAGGGCGAGGTCGACGCGGTTCTGCCGCGCCTCGTCGAGATGAGCGACTGGATAGGGAAGCACCCCGAGCTTGGCAGTGAAGAGGTAGAGTCCTCGAAGCTGCTCGCGGCTGAGCTGAAGAAGCATGGCTTCAAGGTCGAGATGGGTGTTCAGGGTATGCCGACCGCCTTCAAGGCTGTGATGAAGGGCAAGGAGAAGGGGCCTACAATCGCCTTCCTCTGCGAGTATGACGCACTCCCAGGCATTGGACACGGCTGCGGGCACAACATGATAGGAACATCCGGACTAGGCGCGGGGATAGCCGTCTCCAAGCTAATGAAGGAGTTGCCCGGTGAGCTCTGGGTCGTCGGTACACCCGCCGAGGAGGGTCACGGCCCGAGCAACAGCGCCAAGAAGAAGATGGCAGAGGCCGGCTTCTTCAAGGGCGTCGACGCGGTGATGATGATCCACCCGATGGGTAACAGCAAGATGACTGTCGCCACAGGCTTCCTCGCCATCACGGGCATCAACCTCGTCTTCACCGGGAAGACAGCGCATGCCGCAGCCGACCCTTATAACGGGCTTAACGCGCTTAACGCCGCCGTCCTCTGCTTTATGGCGATACACGCCAACAGGCAGCAGTTCAAGCGTGGGGCGAACCCCGTCGTCCATGGTATCATAACCGAGGGTGGCCTAGCCAGCAATATTATACCAGACCGTGCCGTCATGCAGTTCGGCGTTCGAAGCAGCGATGACTCCTACATCCCTACCCTCGTCGAGATGGTGGAGAACTCGGCGAAGGGCGCGGCAATCGCCACGGGGTGCGAGGTCAAGATCACCGTCAGCCCAGGACTAAAGTCCAACGTCAGGAACCCACCGCTCGAGAAGCTCTTCGTCAAGGAGTTCAAGGAGCTCGGTATCGAGGTGGAGGACCCCGACTATTCGGCGGCTCAGCCGCCGGGCGGTAGCACGGACTTTACGGATCTAAGCCACTTCGCCCCAGGCATGCACGCGATGGTGGGCTTCACTAAGGCGGAGATAACAGGGCACAGCAGGGAGCTATGCGCTGCAACGATGACCGAGGAGGGGCATAAGGGTATCGAGATAGGCGCCAAGGTCCTCGCCTTCGCAGGCGTCGACATACTCTCCGACGCGAAGCTCCGCGCCGAGATCAGTGGAGCCTTCGACAAAGCGAAGAAGTGAGCCCCACCTCCCAAACCCTAAATACATTCTGGATTACCCTACTTGAACCGGTGACTATTATGAAGAACGAGTTCAAGAGGATGATGAAGGCTGGAAAGCAGGGCTTCGGCACTTGGATCACGGTCGAGAGCCCCATGTGCGCTGAGATGATGAGCAGCATGGGATTCGACTACTTCGTGCTCGATAACGAGCACAGCCCGCTCGACATGCTCCACATCCAGACCCTCATGCAGGCCTTCCGTAAGGACTCGAAGACGAGCCCCATCGTCCGCCCGTGGTGGAACGACATGGTGGCGATAAAGCGCGCCTTAGACATAGGCGCCGAGGGATTGCTCATCCCATGGATCAACACCCCTGAGCAGGCGAAGGCGGCGGTCAGCTACACGCGCTACGGCCCTAAGGGACTGCGCGGATGCGGGCCTCGTCGCGCTGCGATGTTCGACCCAGACTACCTCAAGACCGCCGATGATGAGATCTACGTCGCCGTCCAGATCGAGACGAAGGAAGCGGTGAAGAATATCGACGCTATATGCTCTGTCGAGGGCGTCGACTGCGCCTACATCGGCCCAGCGGACCTCTCCGCGAGCCTAGGTCACATAGGTGACTTCACCAAGAAGGACGAGCAGGATGCCATCGACAAGGTCTTCGACGCATGCAGGGCACACGGCATCGCAGCGGGCATACACGAGGGCTGCGGCAAGCCTCTCAAGGAGCGTATAGCAAAGGGCTACAACATGGTTACATGCGGCAACGACCTCGTCTACATGAAGATGGGCGTCCAGAACCAGTTCAAGGAACTGGGGATTAAGCAGAAGTAAGCACCCCAGCTATCTTTACAAACATACGTTCGATCATTCAAACGGCGTTTTTCTTCAATATACTTTTTAGTCAGATCGTCCCCCCGCCGTGTGAAGCGAATTGGTCGGCACGGTTGCGGTCATCGGTGCGGGCGTCATAGGTGGAGCTATAGTCAAGTGCCTGCAGGAGTCGGATGAGGTCGGCAAGGTCATAGCGACACGCCGGAGCCTCGAGGCACTAAAGGAGCTCAAGGCGCTAGGCGCTGAGGTTACGACTGACAACAAGGCGGCGGCTAGAAAGGCTGAACTCGTCATCCTATGCGTCAAACCCGGTGACGTCGGCTCCGTCCTCACGGGCATCGAGAAAGAGGTGCAGGGCAAGCTTGTGATAAGCACCGCCGCCATCATCCCAATCGAATACTACGAAGACGTCGTGCCCGGCGCTAGGTATGTGCGCAGCATGCCGAACATCGCCGCCCTCGCCAAGGCGAGCTTCACCGCCTACGCATGCGGCCCCGGCGTAACAGCCGAAGATAAATCGACTGTGAAGACCCTCCTTGACACAATGGGGACGTGCATGGAGGTCGAGGAGAAGTACATGGACGCCGTCACCGGTCTCAGCGGTAGCAGCCCTGCCTTCGTCGCCATAGTCATCGACGCTCTAATGTTTGCGGGGCTCAAAGTCGGGCTCCCACGTGAACTGAGTTTGAGGAGTTCCGCCCAGTCGGTTCTCGGCGCGGCGAAGCTCGTCCTCGACGGAACGATGAAGCCGAACGAGATCGCGGAGATGGTGACCACGCCCGGCGGTACGACTATCGAGGGCATCTATGAGATCGAGGATGGAAAACTCAGAACCGCCCTCATGAACGCAGTCGTCGCCGCGACGAAGAAGAGCGAGGACATGCGTTACAAGTGGGAGAAGCGCGGGTAAGGAAGCTGTTAAATCCCCAATTCGCCCACTTTTCCAGCCAGTGAGACTGGTTTGTCATACGATCTTTTAATAAAGAATGGGAAGGTTGTCGACGGGGCGGGCAACCCCTGGTACTGGGGGGACGTCGCCGTCACCGGCGATAGGATAGCAGCGATAGGGAAACTTGGCGAGGCGAAGGCGGAGAAGGTCATCGATGCGAAGGACCACGTCGTCGTCCCCGGCTTCGTTGACGCACACAGCCACAGCGACTTCAACACTCTCGTTTACAGAGAGATGGAGAGCACCGTCATGCAAGGCATCTCGACGGTAGTGGCCGGGCAGTGCGGTTCAACCGCGGCGCCAGTCAACCCTGATAGACTTGAGGCGTTCCAAAAGGACGTAAACGGCTCGCTACCCAAGGGGGTCAACCTGAAGGTCACTTGGAGCACATTCGACGAGTACCTCCGCGAGGAGGAGAAGGAGGGTCTCGGCGCCAACGTCGCTCACATGGTCGGCCACGGTACCATCCGCGAGGCAGGCATGGGCCCCGATGCTCGCGCCCCAACCGCGAAGGAGCTAAGGCTCATGAGGGAGCTCACAGCGGAGGCGATGAAAGCAGGCGCCTACGGGATCAGCAGCGGTCTCATCTACCCGCCGGGCATCTTCGCCAAGACCCGCGAGCTCATCGAGGTTTCCAAGGTTGCAGCCGAGTTCGGTGGAATCTACGACACCCACATCCGAGGCGAGGGACGCGCTCTCATAAAGTCCGTCAGGGAGGCAATCACTATCGGCGAGAAGGCGGGTATCCCCGTCCAGATAAGCCACCACAAGGCTGCGAATAAGGCGGTTTGGGGTAAGAGCAGAACCACTCTTAGGCTCATCGAGAATGCTCGCGCCAAGGGCATCGATGTCACCGTCGACCAGTACCCATACTGCGCCGGCGCGACGAGCCTCGTTACGCTGTTGCCTCCATGGGCGCACGACGGTGGCATGGACAAGCTTCTCGAGCGTCTAGCCGACCCCAAGCAGCGTGAGAAGATGCGCGCCGACCTCAAGAACGGCATCCCAGGCTGGGAAAACTTCGCCGGCGAGCTCGGCTGGGAGAACGTTATGGTCTCCAGCATCAAGGGGGATAAGAACAAACGCTTCGAGGGGAAGACTATGGACTTCATCGCGAGGGAGATGAAGGAGAAGGACGTCTTCGACGCTCTATGGAAGCTCATCCTCGCCGAGGAGGGAACACCCGGCATGATAATCTTCAGCATGGACGAGGGCGATATAAAGCGCATCATGGCGAACCCCTACCAGATGGTGGGCACCGATGCGAGTAGTGTCTGCAACGCTGGCCCCTTCGGTCTCGGCAAGCCTCATCCCCGCTTCTTCGGCACATACCCGCGCATACTCGGTAAGTACGTTCGCGAGGAGGGCGTCATGCGCTTCGAGGAGGCGATAAGGAAGATGACGAGCTTCCCCGCTCAACGCTTCGGCATCCTAGATCGCGGCATCCTCCGCCCCGGCATGTACGCCGACGTCGCCGTCATAGACCCCGACAAAGTCATAGACAAGGCGACCTTCGAGAACCCCCACCAATACCCCGAAGGCATCCCCTATGTCGTTGTAAACGGCAAGATCACAGTCGACAACGGGAAGTACAGGAGAGTACTAGCCGGGAAGACGCTGAGAAAACGCTGATCTCCTTCTTTTTCACCCTGCGCGCGGTTGCCAATATTCACCTACGCCCGGGGATGTTTAGCTAACTCAGCCTCCAGTCTCTCAAACTGTACCCAGTTCTGAGTGTCCGATGTTTATGCGGTCGGGTTCACAATGTGCCTGGATAGTTACTGCCATGAGCAGGTAGATTTCACTTGGAGCGTTGACCGCACAGATAATTGGCGTTCAATGGTCTCGTCTCCGAAAACATAAAATCACCGAGAGGCGTGAAAACGTGTTTCTCGCTTTCGGTTGTTGAATGAGAAAAATTAAAAAAATTATCGAAGCGGATCTCTCCGCTTATCGGTCACTTGATACGGCTTAGAACCTTCTCGGTGGCCTGTGCTTAGCGAAGCATTCTTGGCAGTAGACCGGGCGACCCTCTGTCGGCTTGAAGGGGACCTCTGTCTCCTTACCGCAGTCAGAGCACGTTACTTTGTGCATCTCGCGGGGACCACTGCTGCTTCTGTCTCTATAACCCATTTTTTTCTATTCTCCTTTTGTACACGGGCAACCGTTAGGTTTCCGATATACCCCACTACGTTTGCGCGCGGGGCTTTTAAACATATGTTTTCTTGAACGTTTAAAACGTGTTTGGGCTAGAAAATCTGTTAAAAAAGGGGTGGATTGCGGTTTACTTAATGTACTTTCGCATGTGCTTCGGCGTAGCGTGGGGCACCGGCAGGTCGATCATCGTCTTGAAGCCGGGCGGCGAGTTGATTACGTGCGGGATCATATTTGCCGTTATGGCGATGGTTGCGTAGTCGCCATGGGTGCATGGGCTGATCTTCTCGTTGATCGGCGGCACGCCCTTGATGGTGACGCTGTCGAACTCCTCAGGTGCTCCGATGTACGCCTTGAAGTCCATCGTGATCAGCTTCTTGCCTTTCACGATGCCGTAAGCGTACTGGACCGAGCCTGCGTTACTGCCCTTCGGCACCTTGATCGCGTCGCTCGCCACGTCCTTCTTGAGGACGACTGGCTGCGGCTTCTCGACCTCGATCTTGTCAAGGTCCCAACCGAGGGCGTCTGCGATCATCTGTATGCTCTGCTCGAGGCCAACGTGTCCGGTGATCTCGTGGCTGGCGATCTTCTTGTTGAACTCGTCGACGGTAAGACCTGCGCCGATCTTGGTCTGGAAGGGTATGCGGCGTGTCGCGGCGTCCATCTGGCGGGCGACGTAGATGTCTTCGACCTTCTGGCAGACGCCCGTGAGGAAGATGGGGAGCGTGTCCATGACGAATCCGGGGTTGACTCCAGTCCCGAGGATGGTCGCCTTGCCCTTCTTCGCCACCTTGTCGAGCTTTTCAGCGTATTTCTTGCCCTCCGGCGTCGCGTAGGGGTAGCTAAGTTCCTCGCAGGTCGAGACGACGTTGACGCCATTCTTGAGGATTCCTTCGAACTGGTCGTAGGTGTTTTTGAGGTAGCTCATGGTCGTGTGGCAGACAATGTCGGGTTGTGTCTCCTTGAGGATCGTGTCGACGTCGTTGCTGATCTTGACGCCGAGCTTTTTCGTGCCCATGACCTCGCCGAGGTCCTTGCCAATTATCTTGGGGTTGATGTCGATGGCGCCGACTATCTCGACGCCCTCCTTCTCCAGGAGGTGTGTCACAAGCTTCTGTCCGATGACGCCGATGCCGTATGAGACGACCTTGACGTTCTCCAAATTGGATCGTGTTAGATGGAAGGGGTCACCGTTATAGCCCTTGCGCGTTTTCCGGCGCTTCAGCTTCTGAGGCTGGCTAGGCAGTGGCTGTTTCCGGAGGCTGCGATTCTAGTTGCGGCTCTGCGGGGGTTGCTGGTGGCAGAGTATCGGTGGTCTGCTCCATAGGTGGCGGAGGTGGCGGGGCGCCTCTGAGCTTCCTCTCCCACGAGGCGAAGGGCTCCCACCCCTTCCGCTTTGCGAAGAGCACCGTAATGAATATCACGGCGCCGGGGACGAGTGTCTTCAACACCGACTCGAAGACCCTACTAAAGTTGGGTTGTTCGGTCAGCAGGAACCAGTTAACCGAGACTGTGCCCCCCTGGCTGAACCACCACGTGCTCGGTGTGATGTTCATCGTCCACCACGTAACATCGCAAGCGATGGGCAGCATTATGAGCACAAGGTGGTAGAGCCAGACCATAGCACCGGTGTCGTCATCGTGAAACGCGAGCGGGACTGCGAAGCAGGCGATGTACCAGATAGCTATCGAGAGACTGTCGAGTGCGAGATGCACGTTCCTTGAGCCATCCTCGGTCGAGCCCGTTATGAACCAGTAGCTGGAGACGACGATAGGGGCGAAGAGTAGAGGAATGAGTGAGAGAACAGGGAACTTGCCTACTGCGGGCCTCTTCGCGGGGAGTATGTAATCCATGAAGAATGTGAGCGCCATGAAGGCGATGACGAGCCCGAAGCCGCGCATCGTCTTTATGAAGAGGCTGAAGTAGCCGACGATGGGTACGCTCCCGATCACCTTCCCGACTACGTTGTTGGAGGGGACCGGGGTACCGTCGGCGAAGGAGTTGTTGTCCCCCTTGGTTACGTAACTGACGATGCCATTAGAGGTAATCTTTCGGATGGCGCGATGCACTATGTACTCGTCGGAGCTACCCGGTCTTAGGAAGACTATGACCTCACCGTCCGGGGGTGAACCTGTGTTTATCTGCTCGATGTCGGGTATCCTGGCGACGAATATGTAGTCGCCGACCCCTAGGGTCGGAACCATGCTCTGGCTGACAACAACCATCATCGGGTACTCGGTCCCGAGGACGCCTTTGAGGATGTATGAGCCTCCAAAGAAGACCATAATGAGGACGGCGAAGGCTACCCCGTACTTCACGAGCTCGCGGATTCTCGGGTCCAATCTGGGAGCCCTCATAAGCGGCTCGGCTAATCAGGCTTTCGGGGCGTTAGCCAACTCGTCAGGTCCTGGCAACTGACTGGGTCTCTTTGCCCGCTTTCGAAGCATTTGTCAATATCGGCGCAAATCATGCATGGGCACCCCTCGATGCTAGTCATCGTGACGAGCTCCTTCTTGCTGAACAGTTTGTAGCTCCACCTTCCGTCGTGTAATACCTTGCGCCTCTCTACTGAACCTTTCTCCTCGAAGCGTAGGGCGAGACGGGAGCCCTCCCTGCTGCTTACGCCGAGCTCCTTCCAGAGCTCGCTCTGCATGATCCCTCTATCGCCGGCCTTGAATATTATCTGTATAGCACGCTGGTCGAGGCTGTTTTTGTGGGACACGCAGATGCCACTCCCGGCTACTCCTCGTAATAGATGAGGTCGTAGTCCTCGAGGATGCCGTGCAGCTTCTCGACGGCCTCGCGGACCATGTCCTCATGCTTAGCGCCTGTGCATACGAGTTTTCCGCTAGCGAATAGGAGCATAACGACCTTGGGCTCGCCCATTCTGAAGATGAGGCCGGGGAATTGCTCGGGCTCGTACATCACATTGTCCATAATATCGGCAGCGGTCTCCAGATCGATCTTGCCGTGCAGGTTCGCGGAGGCTACTATGTTCTGGATGACTATCTTGGGTTTACCGAGGATTATGATGCCATTCGTTTTTAGCTCGCGTACGACCTTCTTGACTGCGCTTCTTGCCTGCTTCTCCGACTTTGCGCCGGTGCAGACCATCTTGCCGGACCCGAAGATGAGTGTGGCCGTCTTCGGGCGCTTGAGCCTGAAGACGAGGCCGGGGAACTGTTTTGGCCGGTACTCGACGTTCCTGAACACCTTCATAATGGCGAGCAGGTCGATCTTTTGGTCGAGGGTCGCCGAAGCGACGACGTTCTCGATGCTTATGTGTAGGTCCTTCTTCTCAGCCAATTTCTTCACCGTGTACCCATTAGAGTTCGCCGAGCGTCCTTAGCAGTTCGTCGGGGAGTAGGTCCTGGTTTATTATCTCTACGACTGGGAAGCTGCTCTGGTTCGGCTCGTGCTGCATCTTCTCGGATGCGCCTACCTCACCACTGTAGCTGTTGTAGGTGATGAAGTGGCCTTTGATGGGCTCCTTCTCCTTGACGCAATAGAGGAACATCTCATGGAGTGTGCCTCCGACTAGGAAGTATAGGTGGGAACTGCCGAAGACGAGGTGCTGTATGACCCCGCTTGACTGGGAGGATGCGACGAGCATTATAAGATCCCTGAGGGACCGGAGCTGGACGAACTTCATGGTGTTACCTTATAAAGTGCTCATTCAAGTATATAAATAGTTTAAATAAGGGTGAATGTTTCAACTTGGATTTAATTCGTTCGGTGAGAGTAACTCGAGTTTATTAGCTGTTTGAGCCGCCAGAATCAATTTCACATTCTCTGGGTTGCATGTTTTTGTATCCCGGATTAATTGTGGGCGTGGATAAGAGGGTTGGGAAACGCTATAGCCAGCGTGTCGCAGCTTGATTCATGGACATCGCTGCACTCCTCGTAGTTCTGCAGACCTCGCTTGCCCCATGCGTCTTCATTTCAGGCGTAGGGCTGCTTGTGCTCTCTATGACAAACAGGCTGGGGCGTCCGCTGGATCGTATACGGGCTCTCACTGTGGAACTGAGGGTGGCGGAAGGGGAGCATCGACGTGTGTTGCTGGAGGAAGTGGATATACTTTACAGGCGCGCCAAGCTGCTGCAGGCGGCGGTCACGCTGGCCGTTTTGAGCATCTTCTTCGTCTCGACAATTATCCTCTCGCTCTTCATAACCGCGACGTTCAACGCTGGGATCGAGGTTCTTATCGAAATCCTGTTCTCGGCTAGTCTCATTTGCCTCGTCCTCTCCCTCATCCTCTTCGTATGGGACATACAGCTAGGGCTTAACTCGATCAGGATAGAGATCGAGCGTTGGAAACCCGAGTAAGACCCCTCTTTTTAAGAACCTGGCGAATGTTGCATCCTCAGTGACTGGCTTGTGTGGATTGAAGACGCCTGAGGAGTTCTTCGGGTACGCTCCCGGCACGGAGCGGAAGCTCGTCAGGTGGGACAGGATAGTGGAGTACTTCAGGCATCTTGCCGAGGGCTCAGGACGGATAATGGTGGAGGACAGGGGCGCGTCGACGATGGGAAACCCCATGATACTCGCTTACATCTCCTCCGAGGAAAACCTTGTACGGCTGGACGAGATACGCGCGGGGAGCTGGGCGATAAGTCACCCACGCGACCTGTCAGAATCGGATGCTGAGAGGATAATCACTGAGGGAAAAACTGTCGTCGGACTGACGATGAGTATACACGCAAGCGAGGTCGGAGGCACTCAGGTCAGCCCCGAGCTAGCTTACGAGCTCTTAACGTGTGAGGACGACCTGACCCGGTCCATCAGAGAGAACGTAGTCATCGTCCTCTTCCCCTGCGCCAACCCTGACGGCCAGATCATGTCTGTAGACTGGTATAACCAGTGGCTGGGGACGGAGTACGAAGGCTGCGGACTCCCCTGGCTCTACCACAAGTACACAGGCCACGACAACAACAGAGACGCCTTGACACTGACGCAGATAGAAACACGGATCATGAACAAGGTCTTTCTTAAGGAATGGTTCCCGCAGGCGTACCTTGACACGCACCAGATGGGATTCTTCGGGGCTCGCTTCTTCCTACCACCGAATAGCAATCCGGTAAACGAGATCGTTGATCCGCTTGTGTGGGTCGAGCAGCGCCACTACGGGGCGCAGATGTTGGTGAGGATGGAGAGTAAGGGAATTATCGGTGCGGAGACTGCGGCAACATTTCCCGCTGACTTCATGCCCGGCTTCAGCCTCGTATTTCCCTGGTTCGGTATTTGCGGGATGTTTACCGAGTCGGCAAGCGCCAAATTCGCTACGCCTGTATATGTTCACTACCACCAGCTCATAGGGACGCCCCGCGGCCGCCCCGAGTACAAGGCGCAGGTCAACTTCCTACACCCCTGGAAGGGGGGCTGGTGGACGCTCCGGGATGTGATGGACGGACAGAAGACCGCCGTCATGGCGACCCTGGAGGTCGCGGCGAACAATCGCGAGATGATTCTCAGGAATATGCTGAACAAGTCGATTAGAAGCCTGCGACGCGGCGAATCGGAGGTGCCATACGCATTCGTCGTGCCGCCGACGCAATGGGACAGTCTCACAGCACTCAAACTGCTCAGGACTCTAAGGGAGCTGAGCGTCGAAGTTAGGGTAGCTGATGAGCCATTCACGGTGGGCGACGCCACCTATCCTGAGGGCTCCCATGTAATCTCGTGTAGCCAGACGGCGCGTCCATTCGTCATAAGCCTGCTTGACAGGACCTGGTACAGGGACAGCCTCTGGGTGAGGACACCCGACGGGACCCCTATGATGAACTACGACTTCGCCACCCAAACGATGGCGGAGTTCAAGGGTGTCAACATCGTAAGGGTAGATCAACCCCTCAATGGGAGCTTCAGAGACCTCGACGAGATTGAGACGTCTGTACCCGCGGTCGTTGAGTCTGCCCGTGGCTACCTGATAAATCCACGCCTTAACGACGCCTTTAGAGCGGTAAACTTACTCCTCGCGGCGGGCATTGAGGTAGACCGCATAGACGAGCCGATCGAGGAGGTAAGTCTCCCCGCAGGCGCATTCTACGTCCCTGGTGAGGGAAAAGCTGCGTTAAAGAAGGTGGTAAAGGATACAGGGGTTCCAGTGATCGCTGTAGGGGAGAAGCCCAGCGGCGTAAGCCACCCCATCAAGAAGCTGAGGGTCGCCGTCTACCAGAGGTACATGGGTGGTAATATGGACGAGGGCTGGACTCGTTGGCTTCTCGAGCAGTACTGCTTCGAGTACACGACGGTCCGCGACGCCGAGGTCAAGGAGGGGCTCACTGGGAAGTACGATATCCTCGTCCTCCCGAGCGACCCGCCGCCATTCATCACGGGTGAGAAGCTGGAGGAGTTCTTCGAGAAGCGCTACAAGGGCTTGATGACTCTCCCCGTATACCCGCCGGAGTACGTTACAGGTATCAAAGAGGAGGGCGTCGCCAAGGTACGGGAGTTCGTCGAAAAAGGAGGGACGCTCCTTTGCCTAAACGAGTCCATCGACTTCGCAGCGGAGAACCTGAAGCTACCCGTTGTTAACCCGCTAAAGGATATGAAGCCACAGCAGTTCCACTGTCCAGGCTCGACGCTCTGGGTCGACATCGATAACTCGCACCCGCTAGCGTATGGGATGCCAAGTCGTGGACTCATTGTGCTGCGGGGAAATCTCGCTCTTGCTTTGAAGCAGGGGAACGACAACGAGGCTCAGCGAGTTATTGTCTCTTATGGTGAGGAGAGGCTCATGGAGAGCGGTTGGCTGATAGGCGAGGAGTTGTTGGCTCGGAAGGCTGCGATCGTCGAGTCGCGCCTCAAGGAGGGGCGTGTTGTTCTCTACGCCTTTGCTCCTCAGTGCAGGGCGTTGACCGATGCATCGTTTAAATTCTTCTTCAATGCCCTCCTGGGCTAGCCTCTATATTCCTCCCATTTTCTATATAGGATATCCCTATAATTATGGGATATATTGCTAGTTTCGGTGAGAAACATGAACTGTAAGGTATGTGGAGTGGATAACCAGAGTGACGCGAAGTTCTGCAGCCGATGCGGCTCCGGCCTCGACGGTAGTAGCCATGGGTTCATAATATCGACGATGCCGACCCTTCCCGGCTACAAGGTGAAGAGGATAATCGGGATCGTTTCGGGTATCACACCTAGGACGAGAGGCATCTTCGGCAAGCTGATCGCCGGCATCGAGTCAATGATAGGCGGCGAGGTGACCGCTTTCAGCTATGAGATAGAGAAAGCACGAGCCGAGGCTATCGATAGATGCCGAGCGAAGGCGGCAGCGATGGGAGCCAACGCGGTTCTTAGCTGCGACGTCGAGACATCGGATATGGGATACCAGATGGGTATCCTAGTCTTCTCGGCGACGGGCACGGCGGTAATCGTCGAGCCCGAGGCCTAGCCGGTCTCTTGCTGTATCCCCCGTTTTAGCTCTGCGAAGAACTCCTTCTTTGCCCTGCATATGGGGCAGACGTAGGGGGAATCCTCGCGGAAGACGACGTAACCGCATTGTTTGCAGTACCATAGTGTCCTCTGTGTTGCTGGGGGAACCGCTGCGGGTTTTTGCTCCATCACCTGTACAGGGGCGATGTCGGGGAACATCTTCTCCGGGGGCCTCCTCTCCGGTATGGGTGTCAACCGACCCGTGTCGAAGACCTCCTTGTTGACGTAAAGGCTGCAGTAGCAAGCGCCAAACTCGGCGACATCGGGATCCCTGTAGTCACAGGGGCAGATTATGTCCCTGTCCTGCTCGTAGACGCCGGTTCCTGGTCTGCATGGACAAGAGGGGTAGCCATAACGGTCTTCGTTCACTTTCAAGCCCTCGAATAGGTCCTGGAGGAACTTCGGGTCGGAGTTGAGGTAGTAGCCGTGGCTCTTCGCGTCCTGCTCAGCGCGCTGCCTCACAGACTCTATTGTGGCGGTCATAGCCCGAGTGCACTCAACATCTTCTCCGGCTGGTAGCCGCTTATGAGGTGTGTGTCGTCGATTATCACGACGGGAAAGCCGAGCGGGGCGTTCCTCCTGTGGAGGTCCTCGATAGCCTGCTTCCTCTCCTCCGCCTTTAGCACGTCGACGTCGAGATACTCGTATGTGACTTCCTTCTCCCTGAGGAGCTCCTTCGTTTTCTTACACCAGCCACAGGTGCTCAACGTGTAGAGGAAGACCTTGTGGTGATTCAATTTTCCATCGACTCTAGTTACTGGCAAGTGTCGCGTTCTCCTTTGTTTGTTTTGAACCGCGGTTAATATAAATTAGTGACTGTGGCTCGGAACTGTCATCTACACCTTTCGCCGTGTTTGTCTTGATCTATTATGGGTGGAGTGAAGGTCTGGGGCGGGTACCACGCCTACGGGTACCTCAAGGCAGGGTTCGACTACAAGGTCTTCAGGTTCTCGAAGGGGGCGGGGAGGGTTCCCGAGTACAGGGTGCCCCTCTCGAAGCATGAGGAGGAGCGTTGGCGGGGACTCGTCGAGAAGAATACGATCGTTGACCTGCACGAGCACCCCGTCTACTACCCGGAGGACATGGCGCAGCTTCCCGAGATGAATGGGCTCGGGCGCCAGTTCACCGACTACGAGGACCTAGCTAAGGCGGGTGTCGACTGCGTCTTCGACCACATGATGGACGGGATGAGCTATGTCACGAGTTTCAGTGGGTGGAAGTGGACTGACGTCGTTCACGATCTTGGGAGCCGGCTCTGCGACCTGGCACACCAGGATCTGGTCATTCCCTGTAGGGGAGTCGGTGACATCCGTGAAGCGAAGAGGAGGGGGAAGATTGCCCTCGCTCTGTGTCTTGAGTCGGCGACGCCTATCGAGAATGAGGTGGACCGCGTAGACGTCCTCTACGGCTTGGGGGTTAGGAGTATGGGGATCTGTTACTCTGAGTCGAATATGCTCGGCGGGGGCATGGGGGAGAGCCGCCTAGACTCGGGGCTCACTGACTTCGGCTACGACACGGTAAGGCGGATGAATAAAGTTGGGATTCTCGTCGATGTAGGGCACACAAACGACAGGACGGCACTGGAGACCATTGAGGCTTCGGAGGACCCAATCTACAACAGCCACAGCGGGCCGGGGGCGATCGCACAGGGGCATACGAATGGGGATGAGGTTCTCCACGCGCTCGCGGAAAGCGGCGGGCTGCTTGGCGTCGGCGGTGCGGGGCGTGGGCTCCGCACGAGGAAACACCCCGTGGGGAGCATCGACAGCTATGGGGAGTGCCTCTCTTACTGCATTGACACGATGGGAGTAGACCACGTCGGCTGTGGGCCCGACACCCTCTACGGCGACCATCAGGGGCTCTACAGGGTCTGGTTCCCCCGCCGCCTCGGGCACTATAAACGACCCGGGGAGAAGCCCGTCGAGGAGTTCCCGATCCCGAAGGGGGAGGTCGACCCTGGCTACGTCAGGGGGCTGGAGAACCCGTCAGAGTTCACCAACATAGCACGCTGGATGGTGGCTAATGGTTTCAGCGACGCGGAGATCGGGAAAGTGATGGGCGGTAACGCGCTCAGGCTGCTGGGACGGGTGTGGGGCTGAAGCGCATCTTGAGTATCGACGAGCAGACGATGAGCCAGTAGGTCCAATTGGGAAGCGTCAGGCAGAAGCTGAGCCAATAGCCCTGCTGCGCGTAGAAAGCGAGGGCAAGCCCTATCGCAAGCACAATAAGGATGGTTCCGGGTAGGTTGTAGCCCCTAAGTACCTTCCTGTCCTTGTAGGCGGTGTAGAGCATGAGGAAGCCGCTCAGGAAGAGGAATAAGTTGCCTGCGTCGAGGAGGAAGGTGTCCACGGATACACCTGCGAGGAACGCCTATTAACGATTGAGCACTTATTGGCGCGTGTTAGTTTATCTCGATCCGGTGCTCGAGCCCATTGCACTTGACCGTTATGTTGCCCGTGTTTTGCGGGACCGTTTGAATGATGTAGGAGCACTTACCTGCGGCGTCCGTCCATAGCTCTGACTGCGCAGTGATCCTGACCTTGACCTCGCGGGCACCGGGTGCTGGTATGCCGTTGAGCCTGACATTGTAACTACCCTCAGGCACATTGATGAGTTTGTAACTGCCCACGCCACCAAATACGTCTGCTTTCTTGCTGATCCAGAGTAGTAACTTGGCGCCTACATTCATTGAGGAGACGTACCTTGCGTCTATGGCAAGGCTGTTGCGGGACCATGGTACACGTATCCCACTCATCTGCACGGTGAAGGAGCCATTGTAGGCTGGCACCGCCTGCTCATAAATGAGCTCGACAGGGAATCTCTCGCTGCAGTCGCCGCGGAAGGTGATGTTGACTGGGTCACCAGGCCTCGGTGAGTGTGGGGTGATCTCTACGTCATTGACCAAACTGGGACGTCTAAGTAGTGTTGTCGTGGCTTATAACCAACGCATAGCCCTATTTGCGCCTAGTTAGGCTGAGGAGGGCTACCGCGAGGAAGGCAAGGCCTGTGTAGAGTTCGTTCCCGGTTAGGAACCAGACGATGCCGGCCAGCAGCGCGGCGGGGAGGAAGAATAGGAGCGCCCCAACGACCATGATGACTACTACGCCGATCAGAATCAGTATTCCGACAAGTATGAGCGTCTCTATGCCCGCCCCAACTTGGGCGAGGATGGCTGAGGGTATGTTCATGTTTTGACGGTGGAAACGGCACTTAATAAATCGCTTCAGTTACCTCTATTCTTTACAGCCTTGCCTGAGTCGTAGCTCCTGCCGATCTGCTTCCCCATGTCCCAGTATGTACCCGCGGGTGTATAGACGAGCAGGTTTACTTCGTCGATGCTCGGCCACCTCTTAGGCTCGGCTGGGACTATCCCCCCATCTAGGTAAGTTTCGACTACCTCGGCGATCCACACCTCGTAGGAGCCGTAGCGGAGTGTGTCTATGACCTTGCACTCTAGGTTCACCGGGCATTCCTCGATCATCGGTGCCGTGCCGAGAACACCGTAAAAGTTCGTGAAGAAGCTGCCCTTATCCTCCTTAGCCCCGCTCACGCGCGCGCGTAGTCCGTCTCCGCGACCATCACCGCGCTCGGATAGTTGACGCTGAAGGTACCGTGTTCGTTCACGCCCCTGTTCGTGTGGTGGCTCCGCAGGCTGCTAACCATGAGGAGGTTGGGGTTGAAGCTCACCATCCCGATGTTGCCGACGGCCTCGTAGTTTGGCTTGCAGTCAACCATCGCCCCGAGGAGGCAGATTGGGATGGGGTAGAGTAGCGGGTAGCTGCCCCTCCTGAACTGCGCGCGCGGCTCGAATCGATAAAGGCGTCGCTTAGACGTGCGCACGCGCATGTTAAAGGAGGGTCTGTAGTCGGTCTAGGAGCCCGGCTAAGTAGATGAAGGCGCTTTCAACCGGCTCCGGCTTGGATAGGTCTACACCCGTCGCCTTTAGGTTGTCCAGCGGGTACCTTGAGCCACCCGCCTTCAGGAAATCCATATATCGTTCCACGGCTGCAGCGTCCCCTCTCAGAATCGGTCGTGTCAAAGCGTGTGCCCCGGAGATGCCCGTCGTGTACTGGTAGACGTAGAAGTTCATGTACATGTGGCCGAATTGAGCCCAGTGGATGCCCATGCGGTCGCGGTCGAACACGACCTCTTCACCATAACCCTCCTTGAACAGGTCTGCCATAATCTCAATGAGGATGTTTGCGTTTAGTGGTGCCCCCTGCTCGGCTCTCAGGTGGGCCTCATGCTCGAATCGAGCGAGCAGGGGCATTATGAAGAAGTATCTATGGAAGTTGGACATAGCCTCCTCAATCAGGGCAACCTGGAAGTCGCGGTCATCATGGGTCCGGAAGAGGTAGTCTCTAACCATTGACTGGTTAAAGTTCGACGCTACCTCCGCCTCGAAGAGCGAGTAACGCCCGTAGATGAATGGCTGCTCGCGTCGCGAGTAGTAGCTATGCAGGGCGTGGCCCAGCTCATGGGCGAGGGTGCTCAGACTGAATAGGTCGTCGTTGTATGACATCATGATGAAGGGGTAGGTCCCATGGGTGGCGTTCGTGAAGGCGCCGTTGCGTTTACCCTTGTTGCGGGAGCGGTCTACCCAGCGCTGCTCCAAGCAGCCTCGACGGAGTACGTCGGTGACCTCCCCGCCGAGGGGTGACATGCCCTTGCATATCCACTCGACAGCCTGCCTATATGGGACGATTGGCTTGGCGGATGTCAGCGGCGCCCTTAGGTCGTAAACGTGTAGCTCGTTGAGACCTAGCAACTCTCTGCGCATGCGCCAGTAGCGGTGCCACGTTGGTAGGTTCTTCTTGAATACGGTCTGCAGATTGTGGAATACCTCGACTGGGATGCTGTTTGGCTCCAGTGAGGCGTGTAGGCTCGACTCGTATCCCCGTACCCTCGTGTTGAGGACGTCCTGCTTCACCTGAGTGGTGAACGTGGCCGCGAGGGTGTTCCTGTGTGCTAGGTATTCATCGTTGTAGTTCTCGTAGGCGGTTCTCCTCAACTCCCGGTCTGGGCTGGATAGGAGCCCGCCTAGGCTCGCCTGGGCGACCTCGACGCTCCTTCCTCCGCTGTCCGTCGCATGTTTGAATACTAGATCGGCGTCGCTCAACGCGCTGTAGATGGTTGTGGGTCCGCTGAAGGGATCAAGCGTCATCGCGAGCACCTGCTCCACCTCGCCGCTTCGCATGTGGACCTGTTTCCGCCTCAGCTTGTCGAGGGCGTGCTCGAAGAATCCCAGCTCAGGCGTCTTCTTTATCCACTCCTCGACCAGTTCAAGGCCGAGGCTCATCAACTCGGGTTCGAAGAATGCGTTCGCGGCGCTGAGTTGGGCTGTTAAGCTACGGGCTTGACCTAAGCGGGCTGCGCTCCGTTGGTTTGTTGTGTCGACGGCGTAGTAGTTGCTCGCATAGTTGAAGTATTTGCCATTGAGAACGCCGACTTTCTGGGAAAGCTCGAGGTACTCGAGTAGTGTCTTCTGCCCCTCTTTGATTCTTCCCTGGAAGCCGGTGAGCTTGGGCAGGGAGTCGGCTATCTCCCTCCCCGCGGTTTCCCAGTTCTCTGGTGTGGGGAACACGCTTTCGAGGTCCCACGTCTCGTCGAGTGGGACTTGATCTCGTGCTGGCAAGATCGTAGATTCAACCATCACTTAACCCCTCGAAGTACATGCGTCGCACCGAATTTAAGAGAATTCACACGAGCAGAAACTCATCTCGGTCGTTGGAGGCTAAGCGTAGACTCCATCGCCGACAAGCACGCGCGCGGACGAGGGAATACGACGCGCAACCAGATCCCAAGCTTGATCTGAACATCGGCCTCGGCGTCGGAAGCGTAAGCCTCAGGACCGTCAGCTAATGTTCACGCTATTTTCTACACGATATTCGATACAATTATCTCTCTGACTGGGCCCCGGGAACTCGTCTTCGTGTTTATGCTGCGGTTGGCGTGAACGACCCTTACCCTGAATCCTCTGTAGAGTCTCTTGACGGGCTCGCTGTTGCTCAGGGTGAATAGTACGCCCCGCGCATCAAGCTCCCTCACGATCCCGGCGAGCCTCTCCTGTTCCGACCATGGGAACCCTGTGGGGCTGTAGGTGTTGAAGTTGGAGGTCCTGCTTAATGGCTCGTAGGGAGGGTCGAGATAGACTAGATCGCCCTCCCGCGCCTCGTTGAGGAGATAGGAGAAGTCCTCGCAGCGCAGCTCTACTCGGCGGAGCACCTCACTGGCGGCGTAGATGTCACCCTCGGGGACTATCCTCGGGTTCTTGTATGTGCCGAATGGCACGTTGAAGAGTCCTCTACTGTTGACCCTGTAGAGCCCGTTGTACCCCGTCTTGTTGAGGTAGAGCAGCAGCGCCGCGTCCTCCACGGCGTCAAGCCCACCGCCGTTGAACCTGTCCCGAATGCGATAGTAGGTTTCCTTCTCGTAGAGGTGCTTCGACGCCTCGGCGATGAGTGCGGCGGGATCATCTCTGACGACTCGGTAGAAGTTGACTAGGCGCGGGTTAACGTCGTTGACCGTTCCCCCTTTGGGATTGATGGCGAAGAAGACGGCACCCCCTCCGAGGAAGGGCTCGTGATAGCGCCTCTCGGCGTAGTCTGGGGGGAAGGTGGCGACGATGGCCGGAGTTAGACTCCTCTTACCCCCAGCCCACTTGAGGATCGTCGTCAACCCGGTGGACACCGTGTAATCATAACTACTTAGTTACATCGTTATATTGTTATGAGTCAAACGCGATACCTATAATTATACGCGTTTCCGAAACTTTCCTATGAAGCAGATTGTAGCCGATGCTCTCCTCGTCCTACTTGTTGTCGTAGCCCTTCTCTCGATGCTCTGGGGTGGGCATACGAGGTGCCCGACCTCGTCAGGGTGAGCTACGGACTCCCCTTAAATTGGGGAGAAAACACGCTCGTCACGATAGCCGGACCCGTCGACAAATGGCGCATCGATCTGACATCAATGGCGATCGACCTCGTCATCTGGTTCGCAGCGATAATCGCCCTCGACAGGTACATTTCGATAAAGAAGTAGCCCTGAAAGGTCGGGCTAGAATAGCTGTTTACCATCCATTTCGAGGAGGTGCTGCCAGTTTGCCGTCGTCTGCTCCTGTATTCCAGCGATCTCCTCATCCTTTAAGTGCCTGAACCTGCCCTGCATCTTCAGCACCTCGGAGACTGGCTTCAGCTCACGCGGCTTATATGTGAGCCTGATCTTTCGGTCCCCGGTTATCTCGTAGAGGGGCCACATGCCGGACTCGACGCTTAGCCTCGCGAGCTTTATGGTGTCTTTAGGATCTGTGCCCCAGCCTGTGGGGCAGGGGCTGTAGATGTGCATGTAGCGGAAGCCCTTGAGCGGCTTGCCGTAGACGATCTTAGCAGTCAGGTCCTCGGGGTAAGCGACCGAAGCGGTAGCGACGAATGGGACATGGTGTAAGGCGAGTATCATGGGGACGTTCTTCTTCTCGCTCGTCTTTCCCCGACTCAGAGCCGCTACAGGCGTCGTCGAGGTGGAGGCATGCGCCGGCGTCGCGCTGCTGCGCTGACCGCCGGTGTTCATGTATGCCTCGTTGTCGTAGGTGAACCAGAAGACGTTCTCGTTGCGCTCAGCGGCGCCGCTGAGTCCCTGGAAGCCTATGTCGACTGTCCCGCCGTCTCCGATTAGGGCGGCGACTGTTATGTCCTCTCTGCCAATGACCTTGTATCCCCTGGCTAGGCCAGTGGCGAAGGCGGCTCCCCCCTCGAAGGCGGGGCCGAAGAAGCTGGGGACGCGTATATTCATGAAACCGGGGGCGCACGAGGCGACCTCGACGCGTGCCGAGTTTCTGCCGAGTGCCTTGAATATCAGTCTGCCGACTATCGATCCTCCGCAGCCCTGGCACGCTGGGTTGCCGCTCCACATTACCTCCTCCTCGCGGAGGTCCCGGATGCTCATTTTCTTGCTCATTTCATCACCCTATCCAGGTGGGCGCCTCTTCGCCACCCTTGAGCGTCTTCTCCGCCGCCTTCTCGATGTCCCTTACCCTGACCTCGCGCCCTGCGAGGCCTGCGTAGTAACCGAGGACTTTTGGGCGGTCCTTCATGTCGTAGACGGCGCTCCTTATGGAGCCGTAGGCTATGCCGTTCTCGCCGAGACTGATGTTGCGGTCGATGACACCGATCGTGTGTATCCTCTTGGCTATGTCTCTGAAGTCCTCGTCGGGGAAGGGCCTATAAGACTTGAGCTTAACGAGGCCTATGCGCTTGCCCTCCTTCCTCATCTTGTCAACGGCGGCGCGCGATGTGCTTGCGAGTGTGCCCATTGCAACTATTACGGCGTCGGCGTCCTCTGTGCGGTACTCCTCGAGGAGCCCGTCGCCGTATCTTCTGCCGAAGAGCTCACCGTACTCCTCGTTGACTTCTCTGATGACCTTCTTCGCCCTCATCATTGCCTCCTGGTGCGCTCTCCAACGCCACTGGAGGTCATGCCCCTTCCAGCCGATCATCGTGAGGTGGCTGAAGTTCTCGTCACCAGCCCAGGCAGTGAACGGTTCGTTGATGCTCTTGCCCTGCTCCCAGTGCTTCTTGTACTCCGCTAAGTCGTTATCCCATGTCTCTGGGAGAACGGGGTACTGGGTCTTGAAGGGCGGTAGCCACGCGTCGACCTTCTCCTGTTCAGGTATCTCGACGGGCTCTGCTGTGAAGCTGAGGACGTAGCCGTCAAGTGCGTAGGCGACGGGGAGGCGAACTCGTTCATCCTCCGCGATCTTATATGCCATGATTCCAGTGTCGAGGACCTCCTGGTTGTTCTCGCAGTAGAGCTGAATCCAGCCCGTCTCGCGCTGTGCTAGAAGATCTGTGTGGTCGGGCTGCATCGTGCGTACGCTCCTATTACAGACCGCCATAACAACGGGTGCCCAGTAGCGCGCCGTGTGGTGGAGGGCGTGGCTCATATAGAGGAGACCCTCGCCGGACGTCGCCGTGAATGCACGCGCACCCGCGATGCTGCCACTAAGGCAGACGAGCTGCGCCGTGATCTCGCCCTCGACGGCTACGTACTCCGCCTTTAGGTCGCCTGCGGCGACGAACTCGCTCAGGTACTCGACGATGGTCGTCTGAGGGGTGATTGGATAAGCTGCGATGAGGTTCGCACGAGCTAACTTCGTCGCGTAGGCGACGGCCTTGTTGCCGACCATAACTTCAGACTTCATTTAGACTTCCTCCCTCACCATCTTTACGGCGCCTACGAGGCACTCCTCCGAGCAGATACCGCAGCCCTTGCAGTAGTCATAGTTGATCTCGGCTTTGTTCTCCTTCATCTCGACCGCCGTCTCCGGGCAATAAACCCAGCAACGCTTGCAGCCGACGCACTTCGCCTTGTCGACGACGGGGCGTATGACGCGCCAGTCGGAGACGTTGCGAGAGTACGAGATGAGTGGTTGGGTTGACGCCTTCTTAACTATCTCGGCCTTCTTGAAGCCGGAGGCATCTACGGGGGCGCTGGTCGCCTCGTACGCCTTCTTCATCGCCTCCACGTTCTTCGGGATCAGGCGCTCGGAGAGCTCCATGCTGAGCGACTTGGCGAGCGAGTCGATTGTAACGAGACCCGTGGCCTTAGCAAAGGCGCCCAGAATCGCTGTGTTCGTAATGGGTCTGCCGATCACGTCGAGTGCGATCTTGGTCGCGTCGACTGTGGCGATCTTAAAGTCGCCGGAGAGCCCGGTATCCTTCGCTGAGCCGGGGTGGTTTACTATTACGAGCCCATCCTTCTTGAGGCCGTCCGTTACGTCGACGCTCCTGTTAAGGAGCGGGTCAAGGACGACGACGATATCGGGTTCGTGTACTAGGTCGCGTTCGCGTATGCGTGTGTCGTCTACGCGGCAGAAGGCGGCTACGGGTGCCCCACGCCTCTCGGTGCCGTACATAGGGATCGCTTGAGTGTACTTGCCCTCTAGGTAGATCGCTGACGCGAGTATCTTCACGGCGGTGACGGCACCCTGTCCGCCCCTTCCGTGGAAGCGAATCTCGATCAAGGCTAATTCAAAACTATCCCGACCCAGCGCCCTAAAAGCTGTTGCCGTCTAGATTTCACTAGGGTAAAAAATTACTCCAGACCCCTAGAAGCACTTATCTCCTCTTGGGCAATGTTCGGTTCATCGCGATGAACGCTTCTAGGGCTATGATGGAGATGCTGAAGGCGTACAGTGTAGACGATGTCTTCGGCCTCCCCGGCGAGACGACCCTCCCCTGGTACAGGGAGTGGTCGCAGACCCCAGAGGTCAAGCACATCATGATGCGTGACGAGAGAAGCGCCGCCTTCGCAGCCGATGCTTACGCGCGGTTCAGTTTCAAGCCGGGTGTCTGCGAGGGGCCGAGCGTCGGCGCCACACACTTGGTACCAGGCGTCGCCGAGGCCTATAAGGCGTCGATCCCCATGGTCGTAATCGCGAGCGACATACCTCTCCACTACGAGAGGCGCAACACCCTGACGGGCCTCGACCAATCAGCACTCTTTCGTGGGATAACAAAGGAAAGCATCACGGTCACGGAGGCGTCCGATCTCCCCAGCATAGTGCGTCGCGCTTTCCGCATAGCCACGACTGGGAAGCCGGGCCCCGTACACATCAGGTTCCCCAGCGACAAGCAGGATGAGGAGATAGGAGAACCCCAGCTCTACGCTCAAGCCGACTTCAAGACCTACCCCGGCCATCGCGGCGTCGCGGAGCTCGCCAAGATCAGCGAAGCACTAAAGGTGCTCGGTTCGGCGCATCGCCCTGTCATCGTCTGCGGTCAGGGCGTCCTCCTCAGCCAGGCGTGGGGCGAGGTACAAGTGCTCGCGGAGCTATACGGCGTCCCCGTCGGCACCACTATAAACGCGAAGGGTGCCTTCCCCGAGGCCCACCCACTCAGCATAGGCGTCACCGGCGCCCGCGGCGGCTCGACCTACGCGAATAAGGTGATCTCTGAGGCGGACGTGATATTCTACGTCGGCTCGAGCACCGACTCCACCGCCACCGACGGCTGGAAGATACCGCCCCTCGACACGAAGGCAAAGATACTGCAGCTCAACATCGACGGTGGCGAAGTAGGGAACAACTACCCCGCAGAGGTCGCTCTCATAGGCGACGCTGCCGCGACGCTACGCGTCATGATCGAGGTCGCCGAGAAGCAAGAGAAGAAGGTGCACAAACTACCCCGCATCAAGGCGATCCAGAAGCAGAAGGCGGAGTACGAGGCATACGCCTCGGAGCTCATGTTGAGTAACGATGTGCCCGTCCACCCACTCAGGTTAGCGAAGGAGCTCAGCGACGCGCTACCTAAGGACTACGCACTCGTCACGGACGTAGGCATCGCAGCAGTCTACACGGCTGCCTACCTCAGGCAGGCAGAGGCTGGACGCAGAATGGTATTCAACTACGCTGTTGGTGCCCTGGGGTACGCCATTCCAGCCAGTATAGGTGCACGTCTAGCGCGTCCGAACAGCGCCGTGATAACCCTTGTCGGAGACGGTAGCTTCGGCTTCACCGCTGGAGAACTTGAGACCGTAGCGCGCGTAGGCGGCCCTAACCACATAATCCTCCTAAACAATGTCAGCTACGGCTGGATACGTGCCGAGTGGCTACTCAGTTACGGCAAGGAGTATGTCGACTTCGCCACGAACTTCAAGCCAGTCGACTATGTGAAAATCGCGGAGGGCTTCGGTATCGAGGCGATTCGAGTAGGAAAACCTGCCGACCTCGGCACCGCACTTAAAATGAACCTCGCCAAGAAGGCCCCCACCTTCACCGAGGTCATTGTCAAGCCCGAAGACAAACTGATCCCGCCGGTGCCGAAGTGGATTGAGAAGGCGGAGAAGCAGGGGCTGCCGCACGTGTCCTAACCCCTTTGTAAGAATTTCAATCAAAAACGCACGCGCTACGACTTCTACAAATACTTGATCGTAGACGGCGAAACGAAGAGTGTGAAGATTGGCTCCTACTCGTGGGAGGCCGACGAGTACACGTGGAGCGATTTAAAGTGATTATAAGGCGTCGATGAGCTTGTCGACGTCGCCCCGCGTGTTATAGAAGTGGGCGCTGATCCTCATGTGACCGCCATGTGCCTCGCGACCTGTAACCTTGATTTTCGCCTCCTTCAGTCTCTCGGCGAGGGCGACTGCGCTGTCCTGCATATAGGTGACTACTGGCGCCTTGTTTCCTTCAGGCGTCCACAACTCCTTGCCCTGCTCGCAGAGTCGCTTGTATAGGTAGTCGGTTGTGTCGAGGACGCGCTTCTCGACGAAGTCGATACCGAGTCGGCTCAGATACCTGAGGGACGCCTCCATCGCGTAGACGCCCTGGAAGTTGATTGTTCCGTATTCGAACTTCTCAGCTGTGTCCTCCGGCGTCTTGTCCTCCGCGTGGGCGCCCTCCCAGATCTGATTCTTCCACCCTACCCTGTCGGGAGTCAATTCCCTTATCGACCCCTCGTCGACGTAGAGGAAGGCGAGGCCGGCGGGGCCCATCAGGTACTTGTAGGGTGCCCAGGAGACGTAGTCAGCGCCGTCCCGCTTGTAATCGACCTTGAGCGCGCCTACTGCCTGCGTGGCGTCTACGAGGAGTTTGCCCCCGTGGCGGTGGGCGACGTTGGCTGCCGCCTTCAGGTCGGCACGGAATCCGTTAACGTAGCTGACGTCGCTCACCTGTACCAGTCGAGTCTTGTCGTCGACCAGCTTCTCCAAATCGGATATGAGGAATCTGCCGTTCTGCGGCTTCCAGACGCGTGACTCGACGCCGTTGCGCCTCGTGGTGTGGGTGTCAAGGGGGTTATGCTCCCACTCCGCGAAGACGACGTTGTCCCCCCTCCTCCACTTGGTTCCATTGATCACTATGTTGAGGCCGCTGCCTGTGCACATGGTGTAGGCGATTTCGAGGGGGGAGACGCCTACGAACTTCGCCATCATCTCTCTGACGGCAGTCGCCTTCTCAAGCCATCCGGATAGGATGGTTCTGTTGCCCACCTCGAAGTTCATCCACTCGTCAGCCCAATTTTCATAGCCCTCCCTCACAGGCCGGGGCATCAGCCCGACGAAGGCGTTGTCAAGATACACCCACTTCTCGAGTGCGGGGAAGTCGCACCTGATCTCCTCTACGCTTATCATGCCCACTACCTTGTTGGCGGATCTATTTGACACAGGCGCCGTAAACCCTAAACGGGGATTGGTGCGACCCTTATCCCATGTCGAAGCGGTTCCCAACAACGCCTGCGACTGCGCACCTCGACGAACTCGGCGTCAATTACAAAAAGCACACATACGACTACGCCCGAAAGGGCTCCGAAATAGCTGCAGACGGACTCGGAGTTAGTCTTCATGTGGTTGTGAAGACTCTAATCATGCAGAGGGACGCTGGGGAGCCCATAGTCATGCTCCAGCATGGGGATAAGGAGGTGAGCCTAAAGGACCTCGCCCGCCAGATAGGGGCGAAGAACGTCTCAGCCTGCGACGTCAAGGACGCACAACGTCACACGGGTTACCTCGTAGGCGGGATTAGCCCGTTCGGCACGAAGCGCCAGATGCCCGTCTACGCCGAGGAATCCATACTTCAGCTACCCCGATTCTATATCAACGGGGGCCAACGTGGCTTCATCCTCGAGATCACACCTGAGGAGATACAGAAGGCCCTCAAGATCACCCCTGTGAACGTGGCTAGGTAAACAACTCGTTTTCAATCAATTGAACAACCCGTGCCCCAGCGCAGTGGCGAACACACCACCCACACACCGAAGATGTAAAATATGATGTGGCGCACAACTACCGGAACCCAATGGCAGACATCTACATCAGAGGCGGAACCCTCCTCACCATGCGCGGCGAGGGACTAGGCGTCGTCGAGGACGGCGCTGTCGCCATCGAAGGCCAGAATATTGTCGCTGTGGGCAAGACCCACGAACTCAACAAGAGTCATGCGAACTCGAAGCGCGTGATAGAGGCGAAGGGGAAGGCCGTCCTCCCCGGCTTTGTAGACGTCCACATACACACCGGCCACACGATCATTCGCGGCGAGGCGCAGGACGTCCCCGAGATAGAGTGGATGCTCAAAACCATGGCTCCCTTCTCCAAATACATCAAGCCAGAGCACAGCATCGCGGCGGGTGCCCTAGGAGTCCTCGAGGGGGTAAAGAGCGGTGTGACCACATTCGGCGAGATAGGTGTCAACGAGGGCCACGTCGCCGAGAAGGTCTTCATCCCCGCCGGCGTACGTGCCAACATAGCCGACACGATAAACGAGATCGGCCCCAATAGCCGCCCCGACGCAAATAAGCCCTATATATTCGACGAGGCGCTCGGTGAGCAGAAGTTCAAGGCGGGCATCGAGGTTGTGGAGCGCTGGGATGGCGCGGGTGAGGGAAGGATCAACTGCATCTTCGCCCCCCACGGCGCTGACATGATGAGCCGCAGCCTCCTTGAGCGAACGAAGGAGGAGGCCGTCAAACGTGGTAAACTCTGCCACATACACGTCGCGCAGGGTCAGCGGGAGGCTATACAGATCAAGCTCCGCTACGACACGACCACGATAAGGTACCTCGACAAGATCGGGTTCCTCGATGACAACGTCATCGCGGCTCACTGCCACCACTCGACGGAAGACGAGGTAGCCATCCTCGCCAAGAGGGGGGTCAGATACGCGAGTTGCCCAGCGAGCATCGCCCTCATCGACGGCATAGTGCCTCCCCTCGCCCTCTTCATCCAGCAGGGGGGTAAATACGCGGGCCTCGGAAGCGATCAGGCTCCCGGCAGCACAGGACATAACATGCTCATCGGCATGAAGACCGCCGCGCTGCTAAACAAGGTGCGCCATAGGGACCCGACGGTTCTCCCCGCGTGGGAGATGCTCAGAATCGCGACGATAGGCGGCGCTAATACGATAGGACTCGGCGACCAGATCGGCAGTCTCGAGGTTGGGAAGAAGGCGGACATCCTCGTCTTCGACCTGCACGCCCCACACATGGTTCCGAACATCACGCGCCCCGTCCGCAACGTAGCCCCAAACATAATCTACTATAGCCGCGGCGACGAGGTCGAGACGGTCATCGTCAACGGCAAATTCGTCGTCGAGAACAGGAGGTGCGTCACCCTCGATGAGGAGGAGGTCATGGCTAAGGCTCAAAGAGCCTCCGACGAGGTCACCTCAAAGGCCGCCGATGATTTCCTAGCCGTCGACGGCTACCTAGCCAAAGCGGTGAAGAAAGGCCTACTCTAAACCGCAACTGTCTCTGAATATTCATTGTCATCAATTTTGTACATATGAAAAGCGCTCAAGCCATTGTTCCAGCCATGAGAATTAAGGCACTTTTTTGGTGGAGATGCTCACCACGCGCGCGGTTCAGAACACCAGTATATAAAACGCCAGAGTTAACGGTATCTGGCTCTACGGGGAAGTGTAAAATTTAGAGATTAACATCATCAGGGTTCGGGGTGTTAGCGAGGACCTCTTTCCATGCCTCTAGCGTCTCAAGGGCCTCGTTCTCGTCTAGAGTCTGTATGACGAAGCCGGTGTGGACGAGGACCCATGTGCCGGGGTTTACGGTGCCCTTCTCCATGAGGTCGATGATCGCCTCACGTTTGACGCCACCGAAGTCGACAACCGCCGTCCTACCGTCAATCGACTCTATCTTCCCAGGTATGGCTAGGCACATATCATTGGACGCTTCAGAGTCGTTGCTTATAACCCCTATGAAAGCCCCCGACTAGGTTGTCTCATTTCTTGGTAACCTTTTAATCCCCTGCCCGTCGCCTCCGTATCCCAGCATAACCGAGAGACCTCAATGGACAACAAAAAACGTCTAGTCTTCATGGGCATCTGGGGTGCCACCTTCACAGCAATGCTAGGCGACACGGTTCCTCAGAGCTTCCAGCCCCTCTTCATCGCTGGTCTAGGTATATCGCCAGCCGTCGTCGGGCTCGTCTACAACATCAGGAACGTTGAGCAGACGTTTCTCCGCCTCATCGCGGGCTCGTTCAGTGACATATTTGGGAGGAAGAAACTCATCTTCCTCGGCCTCGGCTTCCTCACACTTGTGCCCTTCATATACTTCCTCGCCCAAGACGCCTTCCTCCCGCTAGTCGCTATGTTCGTCAGTGGGCTAGGAGTCAGCATATTCTTCCCACCCGCCGAGGCATACGCCTCGAGCCTATACCCGCCAGAGAAGGCAGGGACGGCGATGGGCCGCTTCCACATGAGTTGGGCGACGAGCAGCATAATCGGCCCCAGCCTCGGTGGTTTCCTCGCCCTATACTTCCCCGACTACCGCCCAGTCTTCATGATCGCAGGTCTCCTAACAGGGACGAGCATGATAATCTTCTGGCTATTGACCCACACCGATATTGAGCACATGAATGGCGGGAAGGTGTCGGGGGAGACGCTCAAGATGCTCAAGGGGTTCCCGGCGACAGTGCGCCGGATGCTCGGGAACAGGAGGGTCTTCGTGGGCTCCGTCGCCGTCTTCAGCCACGCCTTCTGCCACTGGGGGCTGCATAACCTTCATACCCCTCTTCGGGGCGAAGCTCGGCTTCAATTCGGTCTCCATAGGATTGGCGTTGACGGCCAACGCGCTTATGATTGCAGTGGGGCTGCCCATAGTGGGCACCCTCTCTGACAGGATCGGGCGCTTCACCCCCATAGTCATGGGCCTGCTAGTCAGCGTCGTCGCCTTCGCCCTCCTCCCTTACACGGGTGCGCCATGGATGCTCATCGCTCTGATGGGGCTCCTCGGCCTCTGCGCAGTCCTCGAGTTTCCAGTGAGCCAGGCAGTCACCATGGAGGCGCTCCCAGTCTGGGACAGGGGCTCCGCCACGGGGGTCTGGGGAATGATGATGAGCCTCGGCGGCACAATTGGCGTCTTCGCCTCGAGCTACATCCTATCCATTGCACCCATAGAATGGGTGTTCTACTTCAGCGCGGCCTTCAGCCTCTTAGCAGGCTTGGTGATAATCGCTATGAAGGGTTTCTTCAAGGCGTAGTGGGGAAGGGATTCCTAAGCAGCTTTTTTATCTTCGGATACCTCGATGCCGTATTCTCGCCTCGCTACCTCGGGGGAAACCAGACCGTTTAGGACGTCCCTTCTCACACTCTCTGGATCGCGCTTATGGGGGTCGCCGTAGCCTCCTCCGCCCGGGGTGTGGATGATGAGGGTATCCCCCTCCTCGATACGCACCGTACACTTCGAGGGCAGGGTGATAGTTTCTCCACTCTTCTTCATTATTTTGTACTCGCCTAGTCCGCCGGGCTTCCCCCCGCGTAGTCCCCAAGGATGTATCTTCGTCCTCTCGGCGAGGACGCTCAGCGTCGCCTTCGGGGCGGTGAGCACCCAGACGCGCTCTATCCCGCAGCCACCGCGGTACTCGCCGAGGCCGCCCGTGTCGGGGCGAAGGGCGTAGGAGATGAAGCGCATCGGCAGGTACGCCTCGAGGCTCTCAATAGGCGTGTTCATCGTATTCGTCATGTTAACGTGGACACCGTCGACGCCGTCGCCGTTGGGGCGGGCACCAGAGCCACCACCGATGGTCTCGTAAAAGGTCCATGGCGTCCCGTCGAGGCGCGTCCCGCCGACGCTCACGTTACTCATCGTGCCAAGCCCCGCCGCCGGAACCCGCGAGGGCACGATCTCGGCGAACGCCTTCATGAGGACATCGACGTTTCGCTGACTCGTCTCGACGTTGCCGCCGGCGACGGGAGCAGGCCTCCTCGGGTTAATCATGGTACCCTCTGGGATTTGCAGCGTGATGGGGCGGAAGCAGCCATCGTTCACCGGGATTGTGGGGTCTGTGACGGTTATTAGTGTGTAGTAGATGCCGGCGATGGTGACGCCGAGGGGTGCATTGATAGGCGCCTCGACCTGCTGGCATGTGCCGGCGTAGTCGAATGTGACTCCATCCCCCTCAACGGTGACTTTTACCCTGATCTCAGCGAGGCCGATACCGGGGACGTCCTCCATATAGTCGGACGCCGCGTATTCTCCGCGAGGCATCTCCCCGATGGCGGCTCTCATGCGGCGCTCAGAGTAGTCCATGATCTCGCCCATCGCAGCGTTGAGTGTCTCGGCACTGTACTTCTCAACTAGCTCGACGACGCGGCGGACCCCCGTGTTGTTCGCAGCGATCTGAGCGCGAAGGTCCCCCATTTGAACGTCTGGTGTCCTGACGTTGCTACGCAGTAGCAACGCGAGTTCGGGATCTACGGCTCCGGCCTTGACGAACTTGACGGGGGGTATGATTAGACCCTCCTGGTATAGCTCCGTTGAGTCTCCGGCGATGCTGCCGGGGGCCTTACCGCCGACGTCGGTGTGGTGCGCCTTGTTAGCGGCGTAGCCGATTAGCCGCTCCTCGCTGTAGATGGGGGCTATGAGTGTGAGGTCTGGGAGATGGGTGCCGCTGAGGTAGGGGTCGTTGAGGAGTATCATATCTCCAGGTTCTAAGATGCCCTTGTAGGCGGCGAGTCCCTCGCGGACAGCGAGGGCCATTGAGCCGAGGTGGACGGGAATGTGCTCCGCCTGAGCGATGAGCCTGCGGTTGGAGTCGAAGAGGGCGCAGCTATGATCCATCCTTTCCTTGATGTTTGGGCTGTACGCCGACTTCTTGAGGGCGATGCCCATCTCCTCGGCGGCGTAGACGAGCGCGCCACGAATGACCTCGACAGTAGTCTTATCAACCATCACTTGACCCTCCCGAGGACGAGGTTGCCCACCCCATCAGTCTCCACGAACCAGCCCGGGTAGACGACTGTAGTTGCGTCGTATTGCTCCACGATGGCCGGTCCATCAACTGTGCCCATCCATCCCTCGCCGCGCTGGATGACGGGCGTATCAGCCCAGCCTCCATTCGTCTCGAAGTAGACGTGGCGCTTTCCACTAACCTGAGCGGTTCCCTTTCTTCCCCCCTTTAGGGCTGGCTTCGGGATGGCACCGACTGCCCTGAGGCGTAAGCTGACCAGCTCAACTGGCTCCGACTCGGCGGCGTAGCCGTATGCCTCGGTGTGGCGCCTATGGAAGGCGATGACCGTGGCTGCGAGCGACTCGCCGTGTGACCCTCCTCGGTGCGCGTATCGCGAGCTCGTAGGCCTGCCCCATGTATCGGAGGTCGACTTGACGGAGGAAGCTCATGCCCACGCCGGGGACGCCTTCTGCGCTGAGTCTCGCTCTCCCCTCTATCTCCATCTCGCGGAACGCCGTCTCGACATCGAGCCGGATCGACTGCGCTAACTCGCTTGACCACGGGTCGGACATAGTCATGGAAGAGGTCCGCCGTGAGCAGCCCGAGGGCGCTGAACATTCCTGGGTTGGGTGGCACGATGATTCTGTTGACCTCGAGCTCCTCGGCGAGTGGGCAGACGTGCATAGGTCCCGCGCCACCGAAGGCGATGAGGGTGAAGCTGCGTGGGTCGTAGCCCCTCTCGACTGAGACAATGCGGAGTATCTTGCCCATCATCGAGTTGGCGATTCGTATGATGCTGATCGCCGTTTCCTCGGCGCCGAGTCCAATTTTCTCGCCGAGCTCTTCGAGAGCTATTCTCCCCTTCTCGGGGTAGATTGGCATCCCGCCGCTTAGCAGGCTGCTGGTGTTCAGTCGCCCGAGAAGGAGATTTGCGTCGGTGATCGTGGGTTGTGTGCCTCCTCGCCCGTAGCAGGCAGGGCCGGGGTATGCGCCTGCGCTCGTGGGGCCGACTCGCAACGCTCCCCCCTCGTCCGCCCAGGCGATCGTGCCACCGCCGCTGCTGCACTCAGCGAGGTCTATGAACGGGAACCTGACGGGGTAGCCGCTGCCCTTGACGAGGCGCCCCATGTGTATGTGGCCTGCGACCTCGTACTCGGGGACGACCTCGGGCATCCTGCCGCGGACGGTACCCGCCTTCGCCGTCGTGCCGCCCATGTCGAAGCTGACTATATCACCGGCACCTACGAGCTCGCTGAGCCACGCGGCAGCGATCACACCTGCGGCTGGTCCCGACTCGACTATTGTAGCGGGCTTCTCTGAGACATTCGCGGCGGTTGATAGCCCGCCGTTGCTCTGCATGACATAGAGGGGCGCCTCGACGCTGAGGCTCCTGAGGTCGCCGCCGAGCTGTGTGAGGTATTTGTGGATAATCGGCATCAGAACCGCGTTGACGACCGCCGTGCTCGTCCTCTCGTACTCGCGATACTCGTTCGAAATGTGGCAAGATGCCGTGAGGTAAGGCGCCGTCCTTCGCTCCTTCGCGAGGGACAGCGCGCGCTCCTCATGCGCGCGGTTGGCGTAGCTGTTCAGGAAGGATATAGCGATCGAGGAGATGCCAAGGCGTCGTATTTCGTCGAGAACTGATGAGAGCCCCGCTTCATCGAGCTTTTCGCTAACAGTCCCGTCGTGGTCTACCCTCTCGGCGACCTCGAACCTGAGCCTACGCTCTACAAGCTGCGGGGGGCGCTGGAAGAAGAGGTTGTAGACCTCGGCGCGGCGCTGGCGCCCGATCTCGACTACATCCCTGAAGCCCTTGGTGGTGATGAGGGCGATATTCGGCACCTCCAGGTCGACCTGGCCGAGGAGGGCGTTCGTGGCGATTGTGGTCGCGTGTCCGACGAGGCGCACCTTATCGGCGCTGTGTCCATCGAGCCACTTCGCGAAGGCATCAGTCACGCCCCTCTCTGGGTTACGGGGGACAGAAGGAACCTTGATGTTCTCCACGGCCCCGGTCTCCTCGTCGAGTGCGACGAGGTCCGTGAATGTGCCGCCGACGTCAACGCTGACCCTGAACAAAGTGCCTCAGAGAACGGTGAGTCGTGTGGTTAAAAACGGCTTCGAGGCTACTTGAGGCGGAACCCCGACAGCTTCAAGGATTCAAGCACGACGTGGCTCTCCGCCTTCTCTATGCCGGGTATCCTGTTTATCTCGGCGAGCAGGTCGAGGGCGGACTGGCGATCCGCCGATAGAGTAAGGGCGAGGAGCTCGCACTCCCCGCTCACCCGCATCACGACGTGTACCTGCGGGAACTCGGCTATCCTCCTGCCTATCTCTGAGAGCTCGTGGCCTGACCTCCCGGAGATGCGCAGGCAGAGGGGGTAGAGGCCCTCGGCGTCCGGGTCGACGACGACCGAGTAGCCCTTGATGACGCCGCCCTCCTCCAGCCTCTTTATCCTGGCCGAGACGTTTGCGTGGCTCGCGCCGATCCTCTTAGCGATGTCCCTGAAGCTGAGCCTGGCGTCCCCTGAGAGCAGCTCAATTATCCTCCGGTCTACCTCATCCATGTCCATGCGTGTCACCTACAGGTTGACCACTGTATGGCCTCGCTCGAGGAGCAGGCCCACGATCTCGGCGTAGCCCATCGGCTCAGCGCCGTCGAGTTTGACGCCCCTCTTCCTGGCATCCTCGGCGGAGACGTATGTCGTCACCTTCGTCTTCTCGGCGAGGTACGCCCCGTCCTGGAGGAGAAGTATCGAGGCGCCCTCGATCGACTCAGCAAGACGTAGTTGCTCCAGGTCCCTCTTCCTGATGATTATTAGTTTCCCCATTCTTTCACCTCAGAACGAGAGGGAGGCCTCCGCCTCCGAGACCAGCACCTTCAGTTTCTCTCCGTCCGCGATCTTCACGATTGGCAGCATATCGTTCTCACTTAGTCCCCTTTCCTCCATCGCATCGGCGTCGGCGTAGAACTCTGTGCCTAGGTCGGGGAGATCGGATAGAAACTGCCCGGCGAGGGCGTTGTCCAAGCGTTTAGTGGCGGCATAGACGCCGTCCCCCGTGTAAAGTATCCTTAGTCGGTGTTCTATTAGACCCGCGGCGACGCGTGTGCCCTCGTAGGTGTCAAGTGTCGTGTGAGGCGGGGACCTTATGACTATTAGAAGCGTCTTCTCGGGCACGTCAGACTCCCCCCGCGAATGTTAATACGGCGTCGGACTCGCCTATGGACTCGCTTAGGTCGAATAAGCCGCCCATCTCGACGCCCTTCGGCGTGTTCTCATCGGATATGCCCCGTAGCTCGGCGCAGACCCTGCAGAGGACGACCCTTCCGCCCTTCGCCATTAGGTCTGTGAGCCTCGCGTGGACTGCCTCGACGTTGAAGGGCTCCCCGCTCTGCTTCGTGTAGGCGCAGTAGACGCCGTCCATCATGAGGTAGAGGTCGAGGGCGTGCCCCTTGGCGAGGGCGGCGCGCCCAATCTCAATGGCCTCGTCCACTGACTCGTGGTGGAACGGGCTGTGGCAGAGCAGTATAGTCAGCCGGGCCAACGTAGGCACCTAGATGAAGAGTTGCACGTCGCTGTCGAGGGCGATGCTGAGGAAGCTGGCGGCGCCGACGATGTCGTCGACCTCGGGTATGAGGTCTTCCTTCTTGACGCCCATTATCTCCATCGTTGTGCTGCAGGCGTAGATCTTTACGTTGCCCATCTGGCGGCACATCTTCAGAAGCTCCGTCAAGGGTGGGAACCTTGGCGTCCGCGATCTTGCCCTTCATCATCCCTGTGCCGATCGTCATGAAGCCGGGGAGCCCAGCGGATTCTAGCCCGCCTTTCTTGAGCGCCATCAGACCCCAGAACGTGAAGAACAGGTGGGTCTCCACGTCCATGGCTGCGCCGGTGCTGCTCAGCATGAAGACGGGGTAGAGCTTATCGAGGCTGCCCGAGTGGACTATGATCGCCATCTTCTTCGGCTTTGTTTCACTCATACTTTCATCCCTTCCTTATCGTGTAGGTGTAGACGCCGCTCCCTTCCTCGACGCTTAGGAGGGTGTGCCCGCCATTCTTGGCCCAGCCCTCAAAGTCCTTCTTCGAGCCCGGGTCGGTCGCCTGTACTCGGAGTGTCTGCCCCGTTTGCATCTCCTTGATCGCCTTCGCGGCTTTCATTATGGGCATGGGGCATCTGAGCCCCTTCGCGTCAATCTCAACGTCGACGGACATGCGGAATCTAGGTAACCAAATGGATGGAATAATATATAAAGTGTATCCAGTTGGTTAAGTTAACCCTTCTTCTCGGGCGGTCTTCTCGACGAAGCGACGCGTGGACTCCATTATATCGACAGAGCCGAGATCATCGAGGCATACCCAGCGCGCCTCTGAGGCGTCATCGCTCGCCCTCGCCTCGCCGGAGTCGTATCTGCAGAGGTATTCGAAGAGTATGTAGTGCCAGTGGACGCGACCGTCCTCGTCGCGGCGTATCGAGTCGAAGGTGGCAAGGTGCTTGAGGGGCGTGCACTCGCACCCCGTCTCCTCCCGTACCTCGCGTTTAAGCGCCTCCTCGACGGCCTCCCCAACCTCGACGACTCCGCCGGGGATGCCCCACTTACCCTTGGCGGGCTCATTACCCCTCTTGACGAGAAGAATCTCCCGCCCCCGGACGACTATTCCGGCGACGCCGGGGATGGGGTGGGCCGGGTACTCCCTGCTCGTGTCGGGTCCCTCAGACTGCCGAGGCGCCGGCCTCGATCGCCTTCAGGTTGAGGTCGTGGAACTGCGGCCTCATAAGCGTCTTGACGGCGTCGCGTAGCTGGTCGAGGCGGATTATCCCCGTCCTCTTCGTGTAAGCGGCGAGGATGACCATGTTGGCGACGATCGGGTTGCCGAGGTTCTCGGCGAGGTCGGCGGCGGGGACGGCGACCGTCTCCACGTCCTTCCTGACCTCCTCAGGCTTGAGGCGACCCAGGACACGGCTGTCGACCATCACCATGCTGCCCTTACGCGCCACGGCGATGTACTTCCTGTAGGCGGGGAGACTGAGGACGAGCATGGCGTCACTCGCCTCGAACTGTATGTCGTAGATCTCCCGGTCGCTGGCGATGACGACGCTCTGGGCGCTGCCCCCGCGGGCCTCGGCGCCGTAGCTCCTCGTGGCGACGACGTGAAAGTTGTTCCTGAAGAGTGCCTCGCCGAGGAAGTCGGCAGCGGCAAGTATTCCCTGCCCGCCGGTTCCGCTAATCATTATGTTCGTCTGCATCACTGCTCACCCCGAGCGCGCCTTCCGACCTCGCGAAGTGCCTCCGTGTACTCGGGGCGCTGCTTCCTGACGAAGACGCCTATCTCCTGCTTGCCCTCGCGGCTGTCGGCTATCCTCTTGACCTCGGGGATGTTGAGCTTGGCCTTCGCCGCCTCGATGTCGTCGGCGTCGATGCGCGCCACCCTGCCGAGGGTGAGGTGGTCGACGAGCTGCGCCACGCCCGATGCGCCGAGTGCGTTCGTCACCGCCTTCAGGGCGGCCTCTGGCTCTCCGGCGAGCACGGTGTAAACGTAGCTCTTCTTCTCCTCCTTGTCGTGGATGTAGGTGCTCTCAGCGAGCATCTCGAGTAGCCTGCTGGGCAGCTCCTGAGCGGGTGCGCGTACGCCGAGTATGTTCCTCTGCTGCGTCGGGCACTGGCTCAGCACCTCTATGAAGCTGAAGCCGGGGTTCTGCATCGCCTCCTTCATGCTCCTCGTGAGTTCTAGGGGGTGGTTCGTCGTCCACTTGGCGACGTAGGTTGCTCCCGCCGCGGCGACGAGTTTGGCGATGTCGAAGGGCTGCTCAGGGTTGCCGTATGGGCTTGTGGATGTCTTGGAGTCGTGCAGCGTCGTTGGGGCGATCTGACCGCCCGTCATGGCGTAGTTGAAATTGTTGACGAGTATGCATGTCAGGCCGATGTTGCGGCGCGCCGCGTGTATGAGGTGGTTGCCGCCGATGCCCGAGCCGTCGCCGTCGCCCGTGAAGACGACCGTCTTCAGCGCGGAGTTGAACACCTTGGCGCCGGTGGCGAATGCGAGTGCCCTCCCGTGGGTAGTGTGCAGCGTGTCGCCCCTGAAGTGGGGGCTAGGTATCCAACTGCTGCACCCGATACCAGAGACGCAGAGCATGTCCTCGACGTTCCAGCCGAGGTCGTCGACGGCGCGCACGAAGCTGTTGAGTATCATGCCGTTTCCGCAGCCAGGGCAGAACGCTGTCAGGTTGTTGACTATGTAGTCTGCCTTTAGCTGTCCGAGGTTCTTCATTGCACTAGCCTCCTTAGCTCCTGGGTGATGTCGCCCTGCGTCGGCGTGACGCCTCCGAGGCGTGTGAGTGAGGCGATCTTCGTCTGCCCGCATGCGGCACGCTGGACCTCTCTCACGAGCTTGCCCGCGTTCATCTCCACGACGAGGATGGCATCGACTTTGTTTGCTAGGTCGACGAACTCTTCGTCGGGGAGCGGCCAGAGGGTCTTGAGCCTGAGGAGCCCCGCCTTTATGCCCTCCTCGCGTAGCTTCTTGACGGCGCCGTAGCTGGGGCGCGCGGAGGCGCCGAAGCTGACGACCGCTACCTTGGCGTCGTCGAGGTCTACCTTGGCGACGTCCCTGAGCTTTGGCTCGGCCTGTGTGATCTTCTTCATTATTCGCCTGACCTTCTCTGCGTGGACCTTGGGGGAGTAGTCGCGGACTCCCGTCGGGCGATGGCTACTGCCTGTGACCTGTAGGCGGTAACCCTGCCCGAACTTGGGCATCTCGGGTACGAGCGATGGATCATCCGTGCCGAATGGCGTCACCGTCTTGCTCGACGGCGGTTTCCTGTCGATCACTTCGACCTTCTCGGGGACGACTAGCTCCTCCTTAATGTGGCCGATCATGCCGTCTGGGAGGAAATAGACGGGGGTCCTGTATTGCTCGGCGAGGTTGAATGCCCTTATGGCGAGGTCGAACATCTCCTGTGCGCTCCAAGGGGAGAGTGCGATTATCTCGTAGTCGCCGTGCGCACCGTAGCGTGCCTGGTAGAAGTCCTGCTGGGAGGCGTCCGTCGACTGCCCCGTAGAGGGGCCGCTACGCTGCACATCGACTATGACGAGAGGCGTCTCCGTCATGTGTGCGTAGCTGAGGTTCTCCTGCATGAGGCTGAAACCTGGACCGCTCGTCGCGGTCATCGCCTTGGCACCTGCCCAGCTGCTACCAATTACGGCGGCGATGCTCGCGATCTCGTCCTCCATCTGGAGGAAGTAGCCACCGACCTTTGGCAATTCGGCGCTCATGTACTCGGTGATCTCATTAGCGGGCGTGATGGGGTAGCCGGCGAAGAGCCGACACCCTGCTCGCAGCGCGCCTTCGGCGGCGGCTATGTTACCCAAAACTAGGTGCTTTCCGGGCTTAAGCATCCGTCTTCTCCTCCTCGATTGTTATGGCGAAGTCTGGGCAGTAGCGCTCGCACCAGCGGCAGCCAGTGCAGCTCCCTTTGCCCTCGGGCAGTGCGCCTCCGAGTAGGGTCCTCTTCTGACCGTACTTGAGATTCTTGCCGCCCTTCTTCTCGCAGATGTGGACGCAGATGCCGCAGCCCTTACAGGTCGCCTCGTCCACCTTCACGTTGAACTTCTTTGCCAACGGCTCAACTCCGTGATTCCTTGACTCTATTCCTTTCGGGTGTTTATAGGTAGTGGTGGGGCGTCGGCAGTGTGCAGAGATGCCTATAACTGGACTATGACCTTGTCCGCCTTCTTTCCAGTCATCTCGGCGATCTCGATCCTGCCGATGAGGATGCGTCCCGTCGAGTGGGGCGTGATCTGCTCGGAGATGACCTTCTCGGGGTCCTCGTCGAGGTGGCGTATCATGACTCTGAGGGCGTGCTCCTTCTCCGCCTGATCCTCTACGAACGTGACCTTACCACGGAACTGAACAGTCCTGTAGAGGTGGTCGCAGCTCCCCTGTTGATAGCCGCCGTCGACGAGCACCTGCCCCCAAACCCGGGAGTTCGCCCTAAGCATCTCGACCTTCCTGCCCTCGGGGGCGCAGTGGAAATAGACGCAGTGCCTCTCAGTGTCGTAGCCGTGGCTGAGTGTAGCGAGGTAGGGCTCGTCCCCCACGCTCATGGCGACGGTGACGTATGTCGCCTCACCGAGGACAGCCCTCATCTCGGCGGGATCCGTGATCTCCTTGTCTCTTCTCCTCATCGGGTGGAAAGCTCCGCTACTCTTCATGTTTTCACGGCTTTGCCTCTGTAGCCTCCTGTATAAGAGGACTAGACCCAATGCGAAGAGGAGCCCAACGATGCCCATGCCAGTCGTGTTGTCGAGCCGAGTCTCGTCGAACTCCTGTATGAGGCTGAGGGGCACAAAGACGGCGAGGGAGCCAGCGACAAGGGCGAAGACGTGGACCGGTGTTGCGCACCTCCAGCAGAAGCCGGACAGGTACCTGATAACGAGCACTGCCACGGCTACTACTGCGGCGATTGGAACGATGGGCGGCATCCCGGGGATGTTCGGCAACACGTAGAGCCCGATGGCACTCAGCAGCGCGCCGAGCAGTCCAATGGCGAAGAAGAACCTCGGTCGCCTCGACGGCTTCGCGCCACGCCGGAGGAAGTCAGCTGAGAGGCGCCTCGCGGCGAGCACGAAGAGCGCGGCGACAGCGAGGGCGCCGAGCAGGTGCGTAGCCGGCGCGTAGTAACTGAGCATGGCGCTGAAGCCGACGACACCGAAGAGAACGTCGCCGACGAAGGCGACCGCGACCGCCGCGAGCCAACGCCTCGATAGCCAAGGTTCGCCCCCGCGGCTCGGGTAGGTGAGCTCGACGAGGAGCACTGGCGCCGTGATGCTGACGAGGGCGTGGTAGACGGTAAGCCCCGCGGACCAGACCCAGTTAACGCCGAGCCACCGCCCGTAGACGCCGAGCGCACCAAGGTCGACCCAGCCAGGGTTGAAGAAGCTCGCAACCATTATTCCCTCCTCGATGATACCGTAGGCGCAGCCGAGCAGTATCAGACTCCCCACGCCGAGGCGCCACCTGACCTTGAGCTCACGCGCCAACACGGCGCCACCGCCATATAGCAGGTGGAGGATCACGAAGCCGGGTAGGGCGAAGTACTCGACAGGCGGTGAGGAGCCCGAGAGGAGTTCGCCCACGAATGGGGAGAGTAGGAATAGGGCGAGGGCTGGGGAGATGGAGGGGCGCTTCAAGTCGGAGAAGGATAGCGCCGTGGGGAGTATAGGCATTCCTAGAGCTTCACGGGCTTGGGCGGACTCGGGTAGGTGAACCTGCTCTGAGTAAGGCCGAGCTCGACGAGCATCTCAGCCAACCTAATTGACACCCTGCCTGGGTGAACGATGGTGGCGCCGGGGTGGGACTCGGCGAGCTCCTCTTTGAGCCTGTCAACGTGGTTGTTTAGCGCCATGCAGCCGAAGCACACCGCGTCTGCGCCATCGTCGATCGACTCGATGACCGTCTCCTTGACGGCGTCGTAGCTCTCAGGCTTCCCAAGCTCCAGAACGGGGATGTCTACGCTGTAGACTCCAACGCACTTCTCCTCAAGGCGGTAGTCCCTGATTTGGCGCCAGGCGAGCTGCTCCACCTCGGGGAGCTGCACTATGAGGCTGAAATAGTCGGCGAGGAAACCGGCGACGTGCATCGAGGCGCTGCCGGGACCAATAACGGGTATATCGACAAGACTGCGTGAGCTGAGGTAGGCTCGGGTCGTGGCCACCCCAGATTAGAATCGCGTCGGCGCCCTCCTCCTCAGACTTGACGACACGCTCCAATATGCCTGGGGCTGCCTGCTCCATCTCGGCGAGAGAGTCCACAGATGGCGGCGGATTCCTCGTGAAGACGAGGTTAACCTCCGTGCCCGGTGAGGCGTAGCTCTTCAGTATCTCTATCCTCCGCTGGAGGTCTGCCTGTGATAATCCACCTATCAGCATGACGACGTCAATGCGCATTCGTATCACTGGCTATACTGGGCGTATCTAAAGGATAAAAGGCACCCATTTGACTTCTTGCGGCGCAAAATAAGCCCCTGAGTTTCCAGATTATTTTCAGGATAGGCGCTACTTTACTTCCCTAACTTTCTTGAGGACTAGGCTGGCGACTGAGGAGTCCTGGATCGCTATCCCGACGCTCTTGAATACAGTTAGCGCATCACCGGGGATCCTTCCCTTCTTCTCACCCGTAACTAGCTCACCGAGTTCCGCGTAGACGTCCGACTCACTGATAGCACCTTCCTGTATGGGGATGAGAATGTCACCTGACTCGAGTTTTATCGCCTCCCACTCGTCGATGACGACCTTGGCGTCGGCTATTATGCCTGTTTCTAGCTCCCTCCAATCGGGGTAGAAGGCACCTATAGCTGAGACATGAACCTTGTCGCCGAGCCACTTGCGCTTAACCACGGGGGTCTTCGAGGTAGTAGCGGTAAGTACCATGTCCGCCCCCTTACATGCTTCCTCGCCGCTTGCCGCTTTGATGATGGGTATGCCGAGCTTCGCCTCCATATCAGCTGCGAATTTGTCGACGGCAGGCTTTATGGGGTCGAAGACCCTGATCTCCTCGAGTTTACGCACAGTTGCGGCAGCCCACGCCTGGTTACGCGCCTGTGCGCCCGCACCGAAGACGGCGGCTACCTTTGCGTCACTAGGGGCAAGGTACTTCGCAGCGACACCTGAGACTGCGCCGGTCCTCACGCCGGTGATGTAGGTGCCGTCCATGAACGCCTCGACCTGCCCTGTCTCGGGGTTGTTCACCACGATCCACGCCGCCGTCGTTGGGAGCCCCCTCTTCGGGTTGTCGGGGTAGATGCTGATTATCTTCGTCGCCTGCGCTCCGGACTCCTCGAGGTAGGAGGGCATGAAGCTGATGCTACCGTTGTACCTCGGTAACATAATCGTGCTCCTAGTCGGCATCACGACCTTGCCCCGGCGTAGCTGCGCGAAGGCGTCCTCGACCGCCTCGATGGCCTCCTCCATCGTTAGAAGCTTCGCGATATCCTGATCGCTCAGAACGAGCATGGGAATACCACGACACACACCCAATAAAAAACCATAGGGGATACAAAATGTATGCAAATGTCACAATATTTAGATGAAAAATGCGGTGCTACCGTCGCGTGTTATTCAGAAGCGCCTACAGCTTACTCGTAAAGCTCTTGACGCGCTCGACGACATCCTTGAGTACGGGAATCGGCGCGGTCATAGGAACTCTGATGAAGCCTTCCTGCTTGGTGCCGAACGCCGCTCCGCTGCTCAGCGCGCAGTTCTCCTCCTTCTCCAGCCGCGCGATGAAGTCCTCGCTCTTTAGCCCGTACTTCCTCGCGTCGAACCAGGCGTAGAAGGCGCCCTCGAACTTGTGGCAGGGCATACCCATGTCGTCGATAGCCTTTGTGAAGTAGTCGCGGCGCGCCTGGTACTCCTTGCGCCTCTCCTCGACGTACTTGAAGTCGCCGCGCAGGCAGGCGACGCCTGCAGGGTAGATAAAGGTCGCCGGGCGGGGAGCTGCGACGCGCATCATCGACTGAGCCTTCGGAAGATATTTATCGGGTACGATGACGTATCCGAGCCTCCAGCCCGTCATGCTGAAAGTCTTACTGAAGCTCATGATGTTGATCGTCCTCTCCTTCAGGTTCCCGATGGTACTCGGGGCAACGAACTTGTTATTGTCGTAGACGTAGTGGAGGTAGATCTCGTCGCTGAGTATGGCGAGGTCGTGGTCCTCCGCGAGGTCGCCAACTGCCTCAATTTCCTTCTTCGTATAGACGCTTCCCGTGGGGTTGTTGGGGTTGCAGACAAGCACGGCCTTCGTCTTCTTCGAAATGTAGCTGGAGAGCTTGTCGAGGTCCATATGGTACTTCTTCTCCCTCGGCAGCTCGGGGATAGTCATCTTGATGCCCATCTCCTTGAGCATCACGTAGTGGTTGCTGTAGCTGGGCTCCCAGAGCATGATCTCGTCCCCCTCCTTGAGGCATGAGGAGAGCGCGATGTAGAGCGCGGCGCTGCTACCCGCCACCGGGAGGACCTGCGACTCCTTGTACTCGGGGCCGATGAACTTTTTGTAGTAGTCGACGACAGCTAGGCGGAACTGTTTTGGTATCTCCGCGCCGCCGTAGTGGGTCCAGTCACCGCCCTTCTTTATGGCGTCTTGAACCGCCTCGAGGGCGTACTTCGGGGCCTCAACGTCGGGGTCACCGGCATTCAACTTGATGTAAGGTTTGCTCGGCATCTACAACACCTTTCATGGATAGCACCGCGATAGGGTATTTAACACTAGCCGGGGCAAGTGGTGCTAGTTAATCTTATCCAAACTTGGGTAACCATGATATGAGGCGCCTTGAAGCCCATCATATTTGAAGAGTATACGGGTCTTTCAGCCATACCGTGGGTTAGTCTCGGAGACTTTCCGACTCCTATACAGAGGCTCAAGAAACTCGGGAAAGCATATGGGTTTACCGACCTCTACGTCAAGCGTGATGACATGAGCTCCGCAGTCTATGGCGGCAACAAGGTGCGCAAGCTGGAGTGGGTTCTCGCCGATGCGAAGGCTAAGGGGCGGAAGACGCTGATTTGCATCGGCGGCTCCGGATTGAACCAAGTCCTCGCCACAACCATCTACGGGAAGAAGATGGACTTCCGCGTTGTCGGCGTCGTATTCGACCAGCCCAACGCAGAGTACGTCCGGAGGAACCTTCTCCTCGACAAGCACTACGGCGCCGAGCTCCGGTTCGCCCCGAATACGCCGGTGGAGTTACTCCTCTTTGCCGCCACCTATGGCTGGGAGGCGCTCAGGGGCGGGAAGCCCTACTATGTCCCCGCGGGTGCGAGCAGTCCCGTCGGCAACATGGGATATGTAAACGCAGCTTTCGAGATCAGGAAGCAGGTGGAACAGGGCGAGTTACCAGAGCCCGACTACGTGCTCGCCGCCGCCGGATTGCTCGGCACCGCCTCGGGACTTCAGCTCGGCTTCAGAGCTCGCAGGTATGAAGACGCGGGTCGCCGCGGTTCAGGTCTCTTTGCCCTGGTATATAACAGTCGATAAGTTCGCGGGTATGATCGCCAACATCAATGCCTTCATGAGGAGGACCGACCCCAGCGTCCCCGAGGTCAAGCCGAGACCCGACGAGCTGATAATGCTAAGGGACTACCTCGGCAGGTGCTACGCCGACTTCACTCCCGAGTGCATCTCCATCCTCAAGCAGGCGAAGGAGCTAGAGGGGCTAACCCTTGATCCCACCTACACGTCGAAGACTCTCTACGGGGGCCTCGACTATCTCAAGGCGCGAGGCGAGACCGACAAGGTGGTTCTCTTCATAGACACCTTCAACAGCGTTGATCTAACTTCCAACATCAAGGGCGCTGATTATAAGACACTGCCCGCTTCGCTGCACAGGTATTTTGAGAAGCCGACGCAGGAAGAGGAGCTAGCGGAGAAGACTCTGTAGGTAGTCGGATATCTTCTCGTGGATTGGCATCCCCGTCGCGTCCATCAATGCCTTGTAACCGGGGTAGCAGTTCGCCTCAAGCACGTATGGCTTACCGTCCTGGCCGGGGAGAATGTCGACGCCGCATATCTTGAGCCCGCTCGCCTCGGCCACCTCGATGCTCAGATCGTCGTAGATAGGGTCATTGAACGCCTCCGCGGAGCCGCCGACAGCGACGTTGTAGCGGAAGTCTTTCGTGTTGAACCTACGCTCCCTCCCCACGACCTTGCCGTCTATGACGAGGCACCTGATGTCGTAGCCGAGGTTGGGGATGAACTCCTGTAGGTAGTAGACGCCCTGGGCATGCTCCCGAGTGTACCAGACTAGGAACTGGAGGAGGTCGTCCCGCCTCCTGATGCCGCTGAGCTTCGTGACGCCTACGCCCCGTGCGCCGCAGGTGGGCTTCAGCACGACCTCCCGGCCTTGGTCGAGGAGCCTCTTCGAGAAGCTGTACGCCTCCTCGACATTCTCGGTGGCGATCGTCTCGGGGTGTGGAAGGGCGAGACCGGCGAGACGCATGGTGAGCTGCTCCTTCGAGTATACGAGCATCGACTCGACGGGGTTTACTACAGTCGCCTTCTTCTCAAGCTCCCTGAGTATAATGAGCCTGTGGGTGAGTTCGTATGTGCTTCCCCTGTGTAGCATGTTGCTTGGGGCATAGACGACGCCTGCGTCGAGCTCGGGCATCTTGGGGAGACTAAAATCCCAGGGCGCCATGAGGCGGACACGTATGCTTCTCCTCCTGAGCTCCTCCGCGACGAGCCTGACCTCATGCACGCCGGGGTTGTCTGTGTATATGAGAACGCTCAAGTCGGCAGCCAATACGTGTTCAGGGAGTCCGCTTAAAACAGCTTTCCCATGCCCCAATGGGTTTTAATAAGTAGGGCTGATTCCTCGCATAAGGCGGGTCGGGGGAATAGTCGTGGAGGGTGTAGACAGGCGAGTCGTTGTGATAGTCGTTGTTATGACCTCCTTCCTGACGCCCTTCGCATCGAGCAGTTTCAACATCGCCCTCCCGAGCATAAGTAAGGAGTTCGGCCTCGACGCGATAACGATGAGCTGGGCAAGCCTCGCCTACTTGCTTGCCTCCGCAATGTTCCTCGTCCCATTTGGACGCCTCGCAGACATCTACGGGCGACGTAGGGTGTTCCTCTATGGCACCATTGCGTTCTCAATATCTGCACTGCTCCTCGGCATCTACCCGTCCGCCTCGACGATAATCATGCTCAGGGCATTGCAGGGCGTCTCGTCTGCTATGATATTTGGTACAGGCGTCGCTATACTCGTCAGCGTCACACCCCCCAAAGAAAAGGGGGCCACGCTCGGGATGAGTGCCGCGGCGGTCTACGTGGGACTCTCAGTTGGGCCGTACGTCGGCGGGCTCCTTGTAAACACACTTGGGTGGCGCAGCATACTCCTCACAACAGCGGGGATCGGCGCAGTCGCTGTCCTCTTCATGCTATGGAGGCTTAAGGGCGAGTGGAAGGAAGCAGGGGGCGAAAGCTTCGACTTCAAAGGCTCGCTCGTCTACAGTCTAATGCTCCTCTCTCTAATGTACGGCTTCTCCCTAGTCCCATCCACCACCAGCCTGATCCCCATAGTATTGGGACTCGTCGCATTTGGCGTCCTCATCTATGTTGAGTCACGCGCCAAGCACCCAGTCCTCGACATACACCTCTTCAGAACTAACAAGACCTTCACCTTCTCAAACATCGCTGCACTCATCAATTTCAGCGCCACCTACGCGGTCACCTTCCTAATGAGCCTCTATCTCCAATACGTTAAGGGACTTAGCGCCCAAAACGCGGGGCTAGTCCTCATCGCCTCCCCCATCGTGCAGGCGATCTTCTCGCCCATAACGGGTAAGCTGTCAGACAGAATGGAGGCGAGTAGGGTCGCAGCAATCGGGATGGCTGTCACCATGATCGGGCTCATCCCGTTCGTCTTCATCAACGAGCAGACCGAGATATGGGTCGTCGCCGCGAGCCTTGCCGCCCTAGGCTTCGGATTATCCCTCTTCTCCTCCCCGAATACGAACGCGATAATGAGCAGCGTCGACAAGAGGCTCTACGGAGTCGCCTCATCTACGCTAGGCACGATGCGGCTGACCGGGCAGATGCTTAGCATGGGTATAACCATGATAATTTTCGCCATTCTCATCGGCAGGGTCGAGATCGTACCCGCGGTATATCCCGCCCTTACGGGGAGCATAAGGGTCGTCTTCATTATCTCGACCATCCTCTGCGCCGTAGGCATCCTCGCTCAGCTCAGGAACAATCGAAAACCGCCAGCCTGATAGGTCTTAAATCCGCACCGGGCACAGATTCACCGGTGCATCAGTTTTGAGTAACCCCTGGATCGAGATCGACAAGAAGATCGTCTCCGAGATATACACTTCCTCGGAGCCGATGGACAACCTGAAGATGCTATGCGATGTCCACGGGAGCAGGTTCCCCGGAACGCCCGGCGACCTTGGCTCTGTCAAGTACATGGTCGAGAAGCTCAAGGGCTACGGGATTGAGGACGCCCACTACGAGAGCTACAAGATACCCGGGTGGAAGCGCGCCCCAGCCAAGCTTACGATGATGAGCCCATTCAAGAAGGAGATCGACTGCATAAGCCTCCCCCACAGCATTGGGGCGGAGGTCGAGGCTAAGCTAGTCTGGCTAGGCGACGGCGCAGTCGACACATACGAGAAGAGGAAGGCGGAGATCGAGGGCAACATAGTGATGGTTAGCAGCGCCAACCCCCTCGGCATGACGAGAAGCCTCCACAGGTCGGAGAAGTTCATGAGAAGCGTCCTTGCTGGCGCCAAGGGCTGGATATTCATGAACCAGTACCCCGCCTACGGACCCCAGACCGGCGGAATCAGCCCCATCATCCCAAGCATAAGCGTCAGCTACGAGGATGGCATGTACCTCGTCCGCACTCTAGAGCGAGAGGGAGAGGTTAACCTCAAGATTAAGACCGGCGACAAGAACATGGAGGTGACGACCTACAACGTCATCGCCGACATCCCCGGCACAAGCAAGAGCAAGGAGTACGTCGTCGTCGGAAGCCACTACGACGGGCACGACATAAGCCAAGGCGCCGAGGACCCCGCCTCCGGCGCCGTCACCGTCTTGGAGATTGCGCGGAACCTCCAGATGGTCAAGAGCAAGCTCAAGCGCCGCGTCCGCTGCATATGCTTCGGCGCAGAGGAGATCGGGCTCTTCGGGAGCTACGCCTACACGGCGATGCACGCCGACGAGCTCGGTGACGCACGCTTCATGCTAAACCTCGACAGCGGCGGGAGCAAGAGTCGCAAGGGCGTCATCCTCCACGACTTCCCCGAACTCGAGCCCTTCATGGACAGGTGCGCCAAGGAGATGAAGGCGGAGCTACCCTACTACCAGCGTGTCGGTCCATACAGCGACCACTGGCCTTTCTACCTCCGCAGCGTCCCATGTGGTAGCGGAGGCGATCCCGAGACGATACGCACAAGCACGGGGCGAGGCTTCGGACACAGCAAGTACGACACGGTCGACAAGGTCGACCTTGAGTACCTGCGCCTCGCCGCCGCCAACTACACACGCTTCCTCTTCCGCGTCGCCAACGAGGACAAGTGGATGGCGAAGAGGAAGACGCAGAAGGAGATACAGGACTTCATAAAGAGGCAGGGATACGACCAGACGGTACAACTCGCCGACAGGGTTAAGGCATATGTCAAGACGTGGCCCGAGATCCACCCCGAGACGAAGGTGTGGATCGAGGGTAAGAGCGAGTGGTGAGCGGGGGCAAAGCCCCCTACTCCAAAAACAGTGACTTTACTTTAATGGGATGAGGAAGTTTCCGTCCGTCCCGACTATCAGGGTATCGATGTTGGGGCTGATTTCCTTGAGCTTCTGCATGTTGTAGTAGGTCGTCCACCCATCCTGGCCGACGACGGCGATGATCTGCTCAATGGCGTCCGCCTCACCCTGCGCGCGAGCGATCTGAGCGCGTGCCTCACCCTCCGCCTGGATGAGGGCGGTCTGCGCCGTGGCATTCGCGAGGATTATAGCGCTCTTCCTCTGGTTCTCAGCCGTCACGACAGCCTGCTGCGCCGCAACGGTCGCCTGAAGCTCGTCGACCAGTCTCTCCGGGAAGGAGATGTTCTTAAGGTCGACTTCGACGTTAATTATAGCGCCCTTGAGCGAGGGTTCGTTCGTGAGCGCTTCCCTGATAGCGCCCTGGATCTGTGTGGCGAGCTCGGTGCGCTTGTCCTTGATCTCGATCCACGAGTAGTTCTTGGTGATGCCCTTCGCCGTCTCGGAGGTTATGCTGTTGATCGTCGTGAACTCCCAATTCATGGCGGGGTAGCTCTGATAGAGGTCAGCCGCCTTGTTCACATCTATTCCGAAGCGGACGACTATGTCAGTGGTCACCTCGATGCCCTCCGTGCTGAAGCACATGAGGCTGTCGAAGTCGGCGTTAGGATCGCTGTCGCTTAGGATAAGATACTGTGTCGAGTAGGGCATCTTAATGACGCTCTGGTAGGGGAGCTTTAGGAACCAGCGGGGCCCGACAACTGGGTTGCTCACTGTTCCGCCGAGGGGGTCAACGACGAGTGCTACGTCTCCAACGCCTACACTGGCGCCGGAGAGCACTACGAGGACTCCGATGCCAACGAGAACGATGATGGCGATCGGCGCGATGATAGGTACCTTTGGATATCTATACTCAGTCATTTTTCATTCACTTGGTTGTACTCTCTGACGTGTACTAGGTGTTAAGGGTACTCATTTCGGTCCTCGGCATCGTTTATCCATTTGCGACGAGCCTTTCCCACCATGGACGCTGCCTCACTGCTGATTCCCTCCGCCTTCGCCTTCCTTGCGGGAGTACTCATCCTCGGCTACCTCATCGTCCACCCACTCAGAATGGCTTCCTACCTCTTATTCACGTCAGTAATGGTGTTCGCCTCGGGCGCGGCAGTGGCCATAGGTTTCTGGGGGGATTGGACAGGCGGAGCGGTAGCATCAGGCATATCAATCGCCTCGTTTATGGCTGGCTACGTCGTCATGTCGGCGAGGGTGCTCTCCACCGACGAGAAGCGGTTCCTCCCTCCGATCCGCCGCCACAAGGGAGACCATGGTCTCGGGCACACAGCAGTCGTCTACTTCACGCACGGCGAGTCGCCGACCTACACGCCCATAAACTGGATCAGGCAGTTCAGGGAGTTCGACGAGCAAAACATCCCGTTTATGCCCTGGCTAATCCGCCCTCTCTTCCTCTACAGCTTGAGACACAGGTACCTTAGGGTCGGTAAGAGCGACCACAACATGGTGCACGCGCTGAGGCTCAGGGAGATCGAGCAGGAGTACCGGCGCCGAGGCGACGAGTCTACGAGGTTCTACCTAAGCTTCCTCGACTACCACCCGCGCCCCGACGAGGCGGCGATACAGGCGCTCAACGAGGGAGCGAGCAGGATAATACTCGCCGAGGTGTTCGTGACCCAGTCGAACCACACGCTCGAGGGGGAGAAGAGGGTCGAGGCGTTACGCCCCGCGGAGTACGGCGCACACGTAGCATTCACGAAACCTCTATGGGACTCAGCGCTCATGCACAAGATGTTTGTCGAGCGCGCCGATGTAGCCCTGCAGGGAACACCAAAGGAGAAGGCGGGGATACTGCTTGTCGGGCACGGGCAGCCCGACGAGTGGGATAAAGAGTTCGCCTCCGAGACCCAGCAGGAGAACGCCTTCAGGGAAGGTATAAAAAGTGCCTTCGTCGACGCCGGCTATAGGGCGGAGAACGTCGCATCGGCCTGGATGGAGTTAAACGAGCCAAAGCCCGCCGTGAAGGTAGGGGAACTGGTCGCCAACGGCGTCGAGAGGATACTCGTCTACTCCGCGAGTACAAGCGCTGAGACTATACACAGCCAGTGTGATGTGCCCGACCTCGTGCGCAGGGCGAAGGTACCAGAGGGTATAACCATCATCAACATGGGCGCCTGGGACAACAATCTACTCACTATAAGGGCTATCATGGAAAGAATCGATGAGGCTGCTCGGAAAGATTAATCAACACAAGTTCCCAACCACAAGCAGGTACAGACGATGACATATTGTTCAAACTGTGGCAAGGAGATAGATCCCGAGTCGAACTTCTGCTCCAAGTGCGGGGTGAGGACGGACAAGGGAGTCAATGAGGGGGTTTCCATCCCCTGGGCGTCCGACCCACAGTGGAGACAGGAGATGGACGCGGCCCTCCAGAAGGCGTCACGCGCCATAGATGAAGGCGTCAAGATAGTGCAGGAAACATTCCGAGAGGTCGCCGGCGAGGTCGAGAAGGGCGTACACTCCGCGAGGGAGTCAGTGAAGACCGGTCCAGTCTTCTGCAAGAACTGTGGCGCAGAGAACACGAAATACGCAAAGTTCTGCACGAAGTGCGGAAAGACGCTCTAACTACTTTCTCGGCACCTTATCCACGTCGACCATGACGACTATGACGGCGTTGACCATCAATATCGGGTGGGTCTTCGCCTCATCCTTCGTCGACTCGGCGGGGAACCTGAAGCCACCCTTCACGACGCTTATCCTCCTCTTCCCCTCTGGGAGAGTGGATAGAACGGCCTCGCCGTCAACCTTACTGGGATCAGGAGCCGCGATGGTGACGTCCACCATCAGGGCATCCTCGATCTCGGAGAAGCTCTTTATCTTGAAGAGTTGACCCGAGCCCGACCATGCTGCTGTGGCTGATCGCGTCCTTTACCGCCCTCTGAGCCGCCTTAGTCGCGTCCTCACCGTGGAGGTCGACGCCAGTACCAATCTCAACTAGGTAACGCCTGTAGTCCATGGCGGGATACACGTGGCTTGCCCGTAAAAGGGCTTCTCAGTGCGTTAGTTCCCGCGCATACTTTCCAAAATTGCGTGAGGATCCCTAAATTTGGTTTACCGAGGGTAACGAACCCGCTCGAGGTTTTTTGCATAAAATAATCAAGCAATCCTTTTTCCCGCCACCCACGTCTTCCTCAGCATGTCAATAATCGAGTTCGAAGGCAAGAAGCCAAAGATCCACCCGAGCGTCTTCCTCGCTCCCGGGAGTTGGGTAATCGGCGACGTCACACTCGAGGAGGATGTTAACATCTGGACCAACGCAGTCATACGTGGCGACGACGACAGTGTCATCATCGGGGCGCGCACTACAATCCTCGAGGGTTGCCTAGTCGAGGCGCCCACTGGTAATCCGGTGTCGATAGGCGCGGATGTCATAATCAGCCACGGCGCGACGGTTCACGGCGCCAAGATCGGGAACAAGGCTATCATAGGCATCCAGGCGGTTGTGCTCGACCGCGCCGAGATAGGTGAGGGGGCGATGGTCGGATCAGGCGCTCTCGTCAGCCCCCGCAAAGTCATCCCACCCAAGATGGTCGCACTCGGCATCCCTGCGGAGCCGAAGAGCGAGGTCACCGAGGCTACCGTCCAGTACATGAAGAAGGAGCATGAGAGGACACTCAGCAAGGCGAAAGTCTACAAGCAGATCTACGCCAAGTCGGGTTAGTGTGAGAATCGGGGTTTATGTCGAAGAACTTCGCGCGCGATAAGAAGGGGCTTCTTCAGCCCCCGATGCTGGTATCGGAGCTACGGGAGTATGGATAGTAGGCTTCCGATGTGATTGACCTTAAACGGCGCCATATAAACCCAAACCACAGAGATGGAGTAGAGGGGTAACAGAAACTATCTAAAGTGGAAATGGGTAACAGAATTGGTCCCTCTCGTTTGTCATTTTCCCGGAGCCAGCAGACGTATTTCGGGTCACTCACATGTACGGTGTAGTCGGCGAGGATCATCCCACACTCGACCATGGTGCAGAGGTTCTTCTCGTGGTCCTTGGGGGGGGTGAGGGAAAGGGGTGTCATTTGTCCCGAGGTCCGGTGGGGAAGCCCCCGATTACACCGTCACTTCCTGTTGTGGGAGAACGTGAAGGCTGAGGGGCATAGGTGGTTAACCTGGCAGTGCTCGCAGTCCGCCCTCTTCGCGTCGCATATGCGACGACCGTGGGCGATGAGGAGGTAGTTGACCTCATACCACTTGTCCCTCGGTATGAGGCGTAGAAGGTCCTGCTCTATCTTGTCTCTGTCCTTCTCCTTGGACCATTCTAGTCGTTGGGCTAGGCGCATCACGTGGGTGTCAACGGCGATGCCCTCGATGATCCCGTAGGCGTTCCCGAGGACGATGTTCGCCGTCTTCCTGGCGACCCCTTTTAACCTGAGCAGCTCGTCCATGGTGTGTGGGACTTCCCCCCCGAATTCTTCTATTATCTGCCTGCAAGCGGCTTGGATGAGCTCGGTTTTACGGTGGTAGAAACCAGAGGCGTGTATGTAGTGCTCAAGTTCATCAACGTTCGACTCAGCGTAGTCTTTCGCGGTCTTGTAGCGCTTGAAGAGGGCGGGGGTGAGCCTGTTGATCTGCTCGTCAGTGCTCTGGGCGGAGAGTATGGTGGCGACGAGTAGCTCCAGCGGCGTCTTCCAGTGGAGCATCGTGCCCTCCTCGTTGGGATACGCCTTCTCGAGTATGGCGATGACCTTCTCAGCTCGCTCCCTCTCTTCCATGTGGTATATTCCGCGCCTGTGCGTTTAACGGTTCGGGGGGCCGGTGCGCAGGTTTATGAGCACCCATTGGAAATGTTTTACTAGACCTTGTTCTGGAGGAGGAAGAAGGCTGAGCCCGCGGCGGGTAAGATGCCTCCGGGACAGTCACCGATACCCGGGATACTAAGGTGGGGGATAGACCATCCCGGGATAACCAATATCCTCCCAAACGTGTCGCGGGATTCCTGGAGCCTCGTCGTGGACGGTGAGGTTGAGAACCCATTAAAGTTTGGCTGGGCAGAGTTCCTCGCCCTGCCTCAGGTCGAGTCCGTGAGCGACTTCCACTGCGTCGAGGGTTGGAGCGTCCTAGCCCAGCGGTGGCGAGGCGTGCTCTTCGCGACTATTCAGGAGCAGGCGAAACCAAAGCCAGGTGTCGAGTACGCCCTCTTCGGTTGCGCCGACGGCTACACGACGAGCCTCCCCCTTTCGGATCTCAAGGGAGGCGACGTAGTGCTTGCGCATAGCCTCAACGGCGAGGATTTGAGTCAGCCTCTCGGCGGCCCCGTGAGGCTAGTCGTCCCCCAGAAATACGCGTACAAGTCTCCTATGTGGGTCACGAGAATCACATTCGCGGCGCGTGATACCCCTGGCTTCTGGGAGAGGGGATACTACAGCAACACAGCCGACGTATGGAAGGACGACAGGTATCGGGCAGATGCCTAGGTTTAGCTCTTCCTTCTGGTCGCGGAGCCACTTTATACCCAGAAACCTGCGCGCAAAGCGGTAAAAACCGCGATTTTTGATAAAACCCGATAACCTTTTAACCCAAAGATAACTCACTTAAGCACACCTACAGAAAACGAATGTCTGGAGGAGTCAAAGTGGAGAGATCTAACACCGTATTCATCGGACGCAAACCTGTCCTCAACTATGTACTCGCCTGCATGACCCTCTTCAAGAGCGGCCAGGAGACTGTCCTAGTCAAGGCACGCGGACAGTCCATCAGCAGGGCTGTCGATGTCGTAGAGGTACTAAGGAACAGGTTCATGCCTGGTGTCAAGGTCGAGGCGATCAAGATAGGCACCGAGCAGGTCCAGTCCGAGGAGCGTAACACGCCTTCGAACGTCAGCACGATCGAGATCGTGTTAAAGCCGTAAGGCGCTAACAATTAGGCTCTCGCAGAGGCTCCCCCGGGCGACCGGAGGACCACTGAGTGCAAACGCAACTGTGTGAGTTCTGTCTCAAGAGCGGCATGTTCTGCTCGAAGTGCCAGACAAAGATCAAGACTGGCGCCGTTTCAAGCGAGTACATGGAAGTGGCTAAGAAACTCATAAGCTACGAGGGTAAGAACCAGTTCCTTCAGACCATTACCCTCGACAACGTCGTCGACGCCGGGGGATTCCTCGTCCTCGTCGTGGGTAAGGGGGACGCTGCAAAGTTCAACGCGAACCCTCAGCCCGTCCGCGACCTAGGAGACGCCCTGAACAAGAAGGTCGTCATCCTCGAGGCGGGGATGAACGACCGCAAGTTCCTCGAGGACCTGTTCTCGGGTCAGCAGATAGTGACTATAAACATCATCTGGCTCCCCGACGGTAGCACCGAGACGCGCGTCGTCCTTAGTGCACGTGGTGCGAAGAGGCTGAGCAAGAAGCGGATACAGGCACTCACCGAGATAGCGAAGAAGGTCCGTAAAATGGACCTGCGCGTAGAGTACGCGTACTAGTCGAAAGTATTTTTATACCCACCCCTCTTCTAGCTGGGTAGCTTACAGGGGGTTTCCGCCGTGTTTGAAAGGGTCTACATCGCAGAGGCTAAGCAGAGGGCCGGGGAGCAGGTCACGATCGCGGGTTGGGTCGTGCGAACCCGTGATCTCGCGAAGATCAAGTTCATAGTTATGCGGGATAAGACGGGTGAGATCCAGGTCACGGTGAAGAACCTCGACCTCTACCCCAAGGAAGGCCTTGGGCGTGAGGACGTCATAGCAGTAACGGGGAAGGCCCAGCAGAGCAAGATCGCCAACGCGGGCGTCGAGTTCTTCCCAGACGGCATCGAGGTCGTGAACAAGTCGAAGCAGCCCCTCCCCGTAGACATCGCGGAGACGAGCCAGAGCGAGTTGGAGACGCGGCTTAACTGGCGCTTCCTCGACTTCAGGGCGCCGCAGACACGCGCAATATTCACGATACAGAACAGGCTCCTCGCCACCTTCCGCGGCTGGCTCACGGAGAACGGCTACACGGAGATACAGAACCCCTGCATAATCTCCTCCGCCTCCGAAGGCGGCGCCGATCTCTTTGGTCTCCCCTACTTTGAGAAGCAGGCGTTCCTCGCGCAGAGCCCGCAGCTATACAAGCAGATGTGCGCCATCAGCTTCGAGAAGGTCTTCACGGTGACTCCGGTTTGGAGGGCGGAGAAGTTCAACACGCCGACTCACCTTAATGAGATCAGGCAGATGGACATTGAGCAGGCGTTCGCCGACGACGAGACCGTGATGAAGGTGCTGGAGAAGATACTCGTCCACATGCTGAGCGACGTGAAGGAGAAGTGCGCCGAGGAGCTCAAGGTGCTCGGGCGGGACCTGGTAGTACCGAAGCTGCCCTTCAGGCGTGTCACCTACACGGAGGCGATCGAGATGCTCCAGAAGGCGGGCGAGCAGATCAACTGGGGAGACGACTTCACCAAACCCCAGGAGAAGAGGATGATGGAGCTCGTGGGCGAGCAAGCATTCTTCCTAAAGGACTGGCCCGCAGCGCAGAAGGCGTTCTACTCGATGCCCTACCCGGAGAACCCGGAGATGGTTCACGCCTTCGACTGCATCTACGGGGGCATAGAGATCAGCAGCGGGACGCAGCGCATCCACATCCCCGAGCTTCTCAGGGAGAGGATCAGCAAGAAGGGGCTACACCCGGAGAACTTCGAGAGCTACACCGAGGCATTCGCCTACGGTGCACCTCCCCACGCGGGGTGGAGCATCGGGCTTGAGCGCCTCACGATGATCGTGACGGGGAAGGACAACATCAGGGAGTGCTGCATGTTCCCGAGGGACAGGGAGAGGCTCACCCCATGAGCAGGCAGAGCCAGTTCGAGTACAAGCTCGTCATAGTCACACGAGTCGACCTGAAGCTTAGTACTGGTAAGCTCATCGCCCAGGCTTGTCACGCCGCCGTCGACTGCGTAGAGAAGGCGAAGCAGGAGAACCACACCGCCTGGAAGAAGTGGCATGACGAAGGGCAGAAGAAGGTGGTTGTACAAGCTGACGACCTTAAGGAGCTGGGGATGCTAGCTCAGAAGGCTGACGAACTCAATGTCGTCAACTCTATGATTCAAGATAGAGGGCTGACAGAGGTCGCGCCTGGCACGGTAACAGTTCTAGGGATTGGACCCGACCGTTCTGACAAGATAGATAAGATCACCGGCGGACTCCCCTTGATGAAGTGACCATAGGGAATACATCCGCCTTTACTTAGATCGGCATATTATAGGAGCTTTTTTAAAGATTTTTTGTATCTTATGAATTTTAGGATTTATGATCATTAAAATAATGACGGTGGCTAGAACGTCGATTAATTGTTTATGGGCCCTGGAATCCGCAGGCGGGGCACTTGTAGGTGCGGCCAAAGAGACGGCACTTCTCGCAGCGCCAGATTGTGACGGCGCCGCAGTTGGGGCAGTTCATCTTAACGGCCTTCTCCTCGGGAGCGACCTTCCTGCCACAGGAGATGCATGTGGACATACTTATCAGCCCAGATACAAGTTTGGCTCGATATTTAAAGGTTGACTAGGCTCCTGAGCTCGTCAAGGGCGAGCCTGCCAAAGCCGCCGATCGCCGCCTTGACGAGGCGTGGCTCGCTGAGGCCGCGCCTTATGACACCATCCTGCAGGTCCATGTCCCCCTCGGCGACGAGTTCATTGACCCTCGCAATTAGGCTCGCATTGTTGAAGGCTCGGAAGAGCCTGTTCATGCGGGCGTCGGAGAGCCTGTCGGCGAGGTTTCTCAAAGACTGCATGCTCCTGAACTCAGAACCGTATATGCTCCTCCACGCTTGGTCGTATTCGGAAAGCGCTTCCATATTCCTCGATTCCAGTGCCTTCACCGCGGTCTTCCCCGCCTCGATGGCGCAGAGGCCGCCCAACACTACTCCGCCGCCAGTCGTTGGCTTCACGTGCCCCGCTGCATCGCCGACGAGGAGAAGCCCTGGATACGACGTCCTTGCGACAGGACCGTCGACTAGAACCTGCCCCGCCCTTGGAGACGGGTACTTGGCGTCGCCGAAGCGCTTCTCAATGAATCTCGCGAGGAGCTTCATCGGGTCGCCCTCTGAGGCTGCGAGTCCGACCCGCGTCTGCTCGTCGGATGTAGGTATCACCCACGCGAAGAAGCCGGGGGCGGTCTCACCTCCGAACCAGACCTCAACCATCTCGGGATCGACGCTGGTCTCCACCTCGGTGTTTACACCGAGCAGCGGCTCGCGCCTGTGGTTTAAGATCCCTGCCTGCTTAGCGAGCCTCCTAGAAGGCCCCTCAGCGTCGACTACGATGCTCGCCTCCTCCGTCCACCCGAGGCCGGACGCTCCGGTGAAGACATCGCCTGTGGTCGTGAGCCTCTCGACTCTTCTACCCGGCACGATCTCGGCACCTGCGTCCGTCGCCTGCTCCGCGAGATGCTGGTCAAAGCCTGCCCGCGCTATGACGTATGCCCTCGGGCGCCTGTCCCTGACCTCGATGCACTGCCCGTCTGGGGAGAAAATCTTGCCGCCGTAGACCTCGTTCTGGACGAAGTCGCTTGAAACCTCGACGCCGATTCTCGCTAGTCCCTCGACGCTTACTAGCCCCGCGCAGTGGCATGGTACGCCGATCTGCTTGTGCTCTTCCAGAAGCTTGACAGAGAAACCCTTAGACGCGATCTCTTTAGCTGCTAATAAGTCCCGCGGGCCCCGCGCCAACAACTAGAGCGTCGGAGCCCATCGGTTCACCGATGAAAAAGGTGCCTAAGCGCGCTTAACGATTTCCAGGAACTCGACGTCCTCGAGCTCGGGGAAGAACTTGAGGATGTCCATCGCGAGGCCCCTCTTGGCGATCTGTATGTTCTCGCCGAAGAATATCTCGTCGGGGATCGTGACGGCCATCTTCTTCTTACCCATCTTCTGGCCGAACTTCTCGGCGTCGATGCCGGTGAAGCGGCGCCCTATGAGGGCCTTGACCTTCGCCTTCTCCTCCTCGATGATCTCCGTCACCTTTACATCGTAGACGATCTTCCTGCCCGCGAGCGGGTGGTTGTAGTCTACCTGGACACGGCCGGCGCCGACGCTGCGGATGATGGCTTGGCGGCCGTCGATCTCAAGCTCCGCGCCGGGGACGGGGTTGATGCCCTTGCTGCGAAGGATGCGGAAGGGGATTAGCTGTACCTGTGAGGGGTCGCGCTCGCCGAATGCTTCGGCTGGCGGGACCTCGATGGCGGTCTGCTCGTTTGGCTTTATGCCGCGTAGGCGGGCGTCGAGTCCGCGTAGGACCCATCCCTCGCCGACGACGACGAGGCGTGGGCCGTATGTATTGCCCTCGCGGTGAATGCCCTTCTCCTTGGCGATTTCCTCGTTCGTTGTGTCGAATACCTCGCCGGTCTCCTCGGCCTTGCCCGTCATCTCCATGAGGACGAAGTCGCCCTTGTTCACGGCGCCCTCTAATACGGGGCTCCTCAGCGGGCTTTTCCTCTGCTGCCGGTGCGGGTGCCTCTGCAGGCACCGCCGCCTCGGCGACTGGTTCCTCGACCTTCGCCTCGGCTGCTGGCGCCTCTACTTTCGGCTCCTCGACTGGCTTCTCCGATGGCGTTTCGATGGGCTTGTTCTCTTCGCTCATGGTTGAACACTCTGAGAGTCATTGCCCCCCGTTCCGGGGGATTCACGCATGGAGATGCGGAGCCCGGTTTAAAGTCTTTCTGTAAATCCTGACTGCTAGACCTAGGTTTATTTGAGCACATTTATTGTCCTCGCCAGCTCTGCTCCGTACGGTTTTTAACGAGCCTCACTGGGTCTACCCTGAGATGCCCCCCGACCTAGCACCAAAGACTATCATTCCCCGAATCAGGGAACGGTGCATCAGGTGCAAGAGGCGATACATGTATTGGATGCGGGGGAGCGAGACAGTCATTAGGTGCCAGACACCCTGCGATAACGCCGTCGCAATCGAAGACCCACGTAGAAGACCCACCCAGAACTTCCGCGACCTACTCGTCGAGCTATCCCAGGATAAGGCGCCGAGGGAAAGAGGGCTCGACCTGCAGTTCACTCTCGACACCGATGAGTCGAGTAACCACATCATAAGCATAAAGGCAGAGGGCAAGCGAATAGACGCAGCAGGAGTAGACATCGAAGCCGGCAATGCAAAGACGGACAGGGGCACCAAGATCGTTACCCCTGAGAGCATCAGCGTCTACAAGAGCATACTCAGCCTGAAGCCCGTCTACAAGGCGGGGGATATTTTTTTCGCCTTCAACCCCGCCTCCCTCCAGAGCCTACGCAGACTCCTAAAGGTCAACGAGACGCAACGCAGCCGTGGAATACGGACCCGGACAGGTAGCCCCATTAGTATGCTCACAGTCGATTACGACCCTGCAAAAGGTGTCACGGTTAAACCTGAGTTCGAGGACCAGAGCGGAAACCCTTTACCACCCTCATCAGTTCAGCGCGGCTCAGGTTACCTAAAAGTCGACGATGAATACTACCTCCTCGACGAGGCGTCTCAGAGGGCTCTAACACTCGCCGAGAGGGGCGTACCCCTCGGGGACATACCCGAGTTCTTCCTGCGTGACCTCGTCCTACTCAAGAGCAGCTTTAACGCTGTGCTCACCGACGGGGCGAGGAAGGTCACGATCATCGAGGAGGATCAGCCTCCCACCGTCCTCATCAGCTATGAGGAGCCCGGCTGGCTAGACTTTAACATAGTCTACGACCCCAAGACGGACACCCCGGGGCTGCCCCAGAGCAATGATGGCGGGTACATAAAATCGGACAACTATACATGGGTCAGGAAGGTCGAGCGGCGCAAGGCAGAGAATGAGCAGCGCCTCAAGGGCCTAGGCGCACGCAAGACAGAGAAGGGTTACCGCCTCGGACTCCACGCCTACAAGACCCTCGAGGAGTTCATCGAGAACCTCGGCGGCCTTAAGCAGGCGTCCGAAGAGTACCAGCAGTTCCTCGACCAGATAACCGACTTCCGCACCGACGAGACTTACCGCCTCCCCGAGGAGATCGAGAAACAGCTAGAGAAGAGCGGGAGGAGCCTCTTCCCCTACCAGCGCACCGGCATCCAGTGGCTCAACTGGCTCTTCAGCCACAACCTCCATGGCCTCCTCGCCGACGACATGGGCCTAGGCAAGACGCTGCAAAGCCTCGCCTCGATGCGCTGCATGTATGAACAATCTGGCTCGACTGAGCCGAGCCTCATGATCTGCCCCGTCGCCGTGATTCGGCACTGGGAGAACGAGATAAGGGCAGTCTTCGGGAGAGGCATCGACGTCAACATCTACCATGGGCAGAACAGGAAACTTGACCCGCCCACGGGCAGACGCACGGTGTACATCAGCAGCTACGATACTGTTGTCGCTGACGCTGAGGAGCTTGGTAAGGTCGCGTGGTTCTTCGTAGTCCTCGACGAGGGGACGAAGATCAAGAACCCGGGCACCCAGCGCGCTGCCGCGATAAAGACGCTGAACGCCGCCCACAAGCTCAGCCTCAGCGGCACACCCATTGAGAACCGCCCCGCCGAGCTCTGGAGCCTCTTCGACTTCCTCATGCGCGACCACCTCGGCACCTACAGCGAGTTCCAGCACGTCTTCGAGAAGCCCATCTTCGAGGGGGACAAGGATAAAACTGCGGAGCTGAAGCGCCGCGTCAAGCCCTTCATCCTCCGCCGTAAGAAGGAACAGGTCGCAAAAGACCTTCCCCCGAAGGTAGAGATGAGGTACTGGGTCGAGCTTTCCGGCGAGCAGAAGCTCCTCTACAAACGGATACAGGAGGCTGAGGTCAAACCGATGGAGGAGCGCCTACTCTCGGGCCAGTACGTGGGCTACGTGGACAGCATACTCCCAGTCATCATGAAGCTGCGCCAGCTATGCGACCACCCCGCTATGGCGAACGACGCTTGGGACCCGCCGCTCGGCAGGTCGGAGAAGTTCGACCTCGTCGTCGAGAAGATACAGGAGATACATGAGGCGGGGGAGAGTTGCGTCGTCTTCACCAACTTCCTCGGGACGTTGAACCTCCTTGAGCGCGTCCTTGGCGAGGCAGGACTCCGCTACATCAGGATAGACGGGCAGACCCGGGACCGCCAGGGGCTGATCGACGCCTTCAACGGTGGAGGCTACACCGCGGCGCTCTGCAGCGTCCTCGCCTCGGGTCACGGTATCAACTTAGCCGCCGCCAACCACGTGATCCACGTCGATAACTGGTTCAGCCCGGCTGTCGAGGACCAGGCCACCGACCGCGTCCACCGAATAGGCCAGACTCGAACCGTCTACGTCCACAAGATACTCGTCCAGAACACCCTGGAGGAGAAGATAGACGCCCTCATTAAGCGTAAGCGCGGCATCATAAACGTCGTCATAGACTCCGAGCTCGAGGGTGAAAAGTTCTGGACAAAACGCGAACTACTGGAAATACTACGCCCACTATAGGAGAAAAAATCCAATTAGAATCGGGTAACTTATGAGTCAGTGGTGGGCCCGAAGGGACTTGAACCCATGACCCCCCGGTTATGAGCCGGGTGCTCTAGCCAAACTGAGCTACGGGCCCACGCAACACAGAAAACCCATCAGAGGATATAAAAACACTACCGGAGCACCCGTTAGAAAACAGATATAAAGACGCCGAGCCTTACATCTGCGCGCGCTCCCGTGGTGTAGACCGGACAAGCATACCGGCCTTTCGAGTCGGGGATCCCGGGTTCAAATCCCGGCGGGAGCACCAGTTCTCTTCGTATGCCTCTCAGCCATCATCGGCCCGTCCTTCCTCGTGTACTCGTAGAGCTTCTCGTAGTCGGTCTCCGCGAGCACCTCTTTTCCCTTCTGTATCTTGTAGAGGCAGAACTTGTAGAGGGTTCCTTGGTGGCTGAAGACTATATCGTATGGTAGGCCTCCGCACTTTTCGCACACAGCGTCCGCGTCGATGTTGTCGAGAAATGCCCTGAAGCTTAAGCCAGTGGGAGTCGCAGTATCTACATTCTCTATGATGTGTTCCGATGGCCCTCTCTTCGCCATGATAATCGGTAAGTGATCACCCCAGCGCTTTATAATGTGTCTAGACTCACACTGCGAAAGATAGGGTTGAAAAAAAGTATATATTAGGAATGGTGGGCCCGAAGAGATTTGAACTCTTGATCTTCTGATTATCAGTCAGACGCCTTAGCCTAACTAGGCCACGGGCCCGGCACCCTTTTTGGATGCGCCTCCCTGTTAAATATTTAACTCTCCCCCGACACGCCTCCCCCATGGAGCCGCTCACTATCCACTTCCTCGGCACCGGCGGCGGGCGCCATACCATGTGCACGCAGAGGCGCAGGACAGCCGGTATAAGGCTCGAGCACGGTGACACGCAGGTACATGTTGACCCCGGCCCAGGCGCCCTCGTCCACAGCATCTACGGAGGGCTCAACCCGATGAAGCTCGACGGCGTCGTCGTCACCCACTGTCACCCCGACCACTACACGGACGCAGAGGTGCTCGTCGAGGCTATGACCGGTGGGACGACAAGAAAACGGGGCATACTCGCCGCTGCCAAGAGCGTCCTCCAAGGCGGAAATGACCTCGACCCAAGCGTCAGCAGATACCACCAGCGCCTCGCCGGAAAAGTGGAGGTACTCGTCCCCGGATCACGTTTCTCCATCGGCGAACTCGACTTCAAGGCACTTAGGGCGATACACGGCGACGACGATGCGATTTTACTCAAGTTAGAGGTGCCCAACGTCGGAGCCCTCGGCTACACGAGTGACACCGAGGCGTACCCTGGTCTCGGCGAGGCCCTTAGAGGATGCAGGATGCTCATACTGGGCACGATGTGGCCCCGGGGCAGCCCACTTGTCGGCCACATGTGCACGGACGACGCGCTCAGGGTCATCGAGGAGGCTAAACCGATGTGCGCCGTCACAACCCACTATGGCATAAAAATGCTCAACGCCGACCCCGCGAAGGATGCGGCGTGGCTCCAAGAGAAGTCAGGTATCCCGGTAGTATCTGCCGCTGACGGCATGACCATCACACTCGATGACGACATAGTCATAAAGGGTCCCCGGAAAGGCGATGAACCCCGCCTCATCGAGGCGTAGGTTTATCCGGTTTCCGACGATAGCGTTCAACGCCATGTCTAGCGAGGATCGACGCGGGCTTCTAAGGCTCCTGTATGCCTCCGTCTTCCTCGTCGCGACCGCGATCGGCACGCCGATGATGCTCGCCGCCGTCCAGGCGGAGAACCTCGGCGCCACACTCCTCGAGATTGGCCTCATGGGTACCGCTGCAGCGGCGGTCTACACGGTGGTGACGCTCGTTGCGGGTGCCCTCCTCGACAGGTTTGAGAAGGTGCGCCTCTACCTCGCCTTCAACGTCATCTCGACGGCTTGCCTCGTCTACTTCATCTTCGTCACTGACGTCCAGCAGATGTTCATAGCTAGGATACTCATCGGTGTTGCCGGTGGCGCCTTCTGGGCCGCTGCGGGGGCGATTACGGCTGATCTCGCGCCGCCCGAGTTGCTGACCCACGCCATCGGGCGATACAACCTGAGCTGGATACTCGGCTTCGTAATAGGCCCACTCGCTGGGGGTTGGATCGCCGACTCATACGGCTACGCGACACTCTGGGGGATGCTCACGGTCTTCATGCTCGCTGGCCTAGCCGTCAACGTCGTGATGGCGAGGAGGATCCGGCTCGACTCGGGCTCGGATGTGATAAAGTTCGACTTCTCCGCCGTCGGCTCGCTCAAGTGGGCGTACATAACTATGATACCATACGCCCTCGGGCTGGGCATCTACTTCTACATCCTCCCCGGCTACATGGCTGAGAGGGGCCTCAGCGCCACCGTCATCGGCTTCCTTCTCGCCCTCAACAGTGCGGTGAAAGGCGTCGGCTTCTTCTACTCGGAGCGCGTCGTCGCACTCGGCGTCAGGAGGGGAATGCTCGCCGGCTCCGTGACCCTCGCCCTGAGCCTAGTCGGCGTCGCCTACGCCTCCTCCGCCCTCGACTTCCTACTCCCTATGCTGCTCTTCGGCGTCGGCAACGGCGTGATAGAGCCAATCATCGCTAGCTACATCGCACGCGGTTCACCCCACGGCAGCCTCGGCGCCACGATGAGCTTCTACGAGTGCATCTACGGCGCCTTCACCTGCGTCAGCCCCATACTCGCGGGCTACGTCAGCCAGACCTACCCGGTCTCCGCCACGTACGTGGGCCTCGGCCTAGTCACACTACTTATAATCCCAGCCTCGGCGCGCCTCAGAAAACAGGGCGATGGGTAGGGGATTACACTTAGAAGTGCGCGTGCACCACCGATCTTCTTCAACACCGAGCCGTCACCACCTGGCTAAATCTTTTTATTATCCTTCACTTTCAGCTATATCGGATGCGAGGGCTGTCTATGGGGTATCGTTTTGTCCTCGCCCCACGCGGGGCATAGAGAAGAGGATAACCCAGACGCAAGATTGCATCACGCGGACAAGGTTTTAAGGCTCCACCACACACCTGAGCCTATTCAGCCACGTCCGGGAGACGGTGAAAAGCATTGAAACAGCTACCCAACAAGATAGACTTCCTCCAGACGGAGGAAAAGTGGGAGAGGCTCTGGGAGGAGCAGGGCACGTACAGGTACAACTGGGACGAGGGAGACGCCCGCCCCAGGTACAGCGTCGACACACCACCCCCCTACCCAAGTGGCGACTTCCATATGGGAAACGTCCTAAACTGGACGTACTTCGACATGAGGGCACGCTACATGCGTATGCGTGGCTTCAACGTCCACTTCCCGCAGGGCTGGGACTGCCACGGTATGCCGACCGAGGTCGCCGTGGAGAAGAACAAGAAGATACGCAGAAGCGACGTCCCTCCAGACGTCTTCCGGAAGATGTGCGAGGAATGGGTAGCTCAATACATCGCCAAGATGAGGACCGCCATAGTACGCCTCGGCATAAGCATCGACTGGAAACTCGAGTACCGCACCATGGACCCCGACTACATCAGGAAAGTACAGCTCAGCTTCCTAATGCTCTACGGGAAGGGACTCATCTACAAGGGTGAGCACCCAATCAACTACTGCCCCAGATGCGAGACGGCCATCGCGGACGCGGAGGTGGAGCGCCTCAAGAGGACGGGGAAGATATACAGCCTCACATTCAGCACGCCTGATGGCGAACTCGTAATCGCGACGACGCGGCCCGAATACATCCCCGCCTGCGTGGCGATCGGTGTCAACCCCACCGATGAGCGCTACAACAAGCTAATCGGCAAAAAGGCGAAGACGCCCCTCTACAACAAGGAGATACCCATCATCGCCAAGGACGACGTCGACACCAAGTTCGGCACAGGCGCCATGATGATCTGCACCTACGGAGACAAGGCCGACGTCATCGACGTTGCCCGCTTCAAGCTCCCTGTAGTCAACCTCCTCGACGCTAAGGGCAAACTCAACGAGAACGCGGGCAAGTACGCCGGCATGGGCATCACTGAGGGCCGGAGAGTGATCGTCGAAGACCTCAAGGCGGAAGGCCTACTCAAAGAGGAGAAGCCCCTCGAGCAGGAGGTCGGCACGTGCTGGCGATGCGACACACCCATCGAGGTGGTCAATGCCAAGCAGTGGTTCATGAAGACCACAGCCTTCAGCGACAAGATCATCGAGCAGGCGAAGAAGATCGACTGGTACCCAGACTTCATGAGGTACAGGCTCATCGACTGGACGAAGAGCCTCGACTGGGACTGGGTGCTCAGCAGACAGCGCGTCTTCGCCACACCGGTGCCAGCGTGGTACTGCAAAAAATGCGGCGAGATACACCTAGCCGACCCCCAGGAGCTACCAGTAGATACCAAAGTGACGCAGCCGCGGGGCACTTGCGCCAAGTGCGGTGGTTCAGAGTTCATTCCCGACTACGATGTCATGGACACGTGGTTTGACAGCAGCATGACCTGCGCCATCCACGCGGGCTGGCCCGACAGGAAGGACTGGCACAACCTCTTCCCCGCGAGCATACACCCGAGCGGACAGGACATCATCAGGACCTGGGCATATTACCTCATGGTCCGCCACCTAGCCCTCTTCGACGAGCCTGCCTACAAATCAGTCCTCATCAACGGCATGGTGCTTGGCGGCGACGGGAGGAAGATGAGTAAAAGCTTAGGTAACTTCGTCAACACTCCCGAGGTATTCAGCAAGCATGGCGCCGACGCGGCGCGCCAGTGGGCAGCAGCGGGCGGAAGCACAGGCACGGACATCCCCTTCAGGTGGGAGGACGTAGAGTACGGGCGCCGCTTCATGACAAAGCTCTGGAACGCGTGCAGATTCAGCGCCATGAGGCTAGAAGACCATGACCCTAGCAAACAAGCCGAGCCAATGCTCCTTGACCGCTGGATACTATCCAAGCTCCAAAAGACAGTGAAGGCGTCAACCGACGCAATGGAGAACTGCGAGTGGATGAACGCCACCGAGGCGGCACGCAACTTCACGTGGCACGTCTTCTGCGACGACTACCTAGAAGCCGCGAAGTACAGGCTCTACGGAGAGGGCGACGCCAAGCTGGCGGCGCAGCAGACGTTAAACTACACGATAATAAGGATGCTCCAGATGCTCGCCCCGGTGACTCCACACATCACCGAGGAGATTTACAGCACCATGTACTCAACAGGCCCTAAGGACAGCATCCACCTCAGCAAGTGGCCCGAGTACGACGCGGCGATGGTGGACGAGGAGGCGGAGAGAGCGGGAGACCTAGTAACCGCCATCATGGGCGAGGTCAGGAAGCAGAAGAACAAGCAGGGTGTCCCACTCAACAAGCCGGCGAAGAGGCTCATCGTCTACGCAGACGAGAAGGCGCTAGCTGACGCGCGCCTCGGGGACAAAGACGTGAAGGAGACCCTCAAGATAGAAGAGATCGCCTACGAGCAGGGATCAGGCGAAGCAGAGGTAGAGGGACACGCAGGCGTAAGCCTGACCCTCACACTCGCCTAAGAGGAAAAACAGTTTTTCCAGAGTCACCTAGACCTCGCGTCTAGGCCCCGTGTACTCCAGAATATCGAGGCCCCTCTCGAAGCGGTCGATTGTGTAGATGAAGCCCCTGTCATCGACGAAGACGTCGTTCGTCTGCACCATCTTCTGACTATCACATTTGGGCACCCAGTAGCCGACCTCGCGTGGCTGGTATGGGTTATGGACGTCTACGACGCGTAGCCCTCCGCCGAACCAAGAGACGTAGACGAGGTCGTCCTTCAGGTGGACATCCTCATGGGGCTGATGAGGACCGAACCTGTCCTCGATCTTCGCTGGGTCGTCGATGGGCACATCGAACGTAGCGACGGGGACGGGGTTCTCCTCTGCGGTGATGTCGATTACCCACATGAGCTTCTTCCCCTCCTTGCTCGGCGGGGCGAGCGACTCCTGTGTGCCTATCATCCATCTACGGCCGAGGATGGGCCTGTCGACTGGGAGGGCGGTGTGGAAGACGCCACCGTAGGAAGGGCTGTAGTCGCCGCGGCTCACGAAGCGCGGTTTCTTGATGTTTGATATGTCTAGTATGATGAACCCAGCGTCCCAGTAACCGAGATACGCCCTGTCGCCGAGGACGACGGGGTGGTGATGCCAAAAGGACTTCCTCTTCGTGTCCCACGTCGGCACCTCGCCTCCCGCCGTCCACTGGCCGGGGAGCCACCAGCGCGAGACTTCCCTCGGCTTACTCGGGTCTGAGAAGTCGACGACTACAAATATCGCTTTGTGGTATCCATCCATTTCGGCTGAGATATAGGCCAGCTTCTTCTCGCAGTCTACCCAGTATCGGTGGACGCCCTTTCCCGCGGTCTGGAAGAAGCCGGTCTCCCTCGGCTTCGCGGGGTCGGAGACATCGAAGAGGCGGAGCCCCGCCTCCCACCTCTTACCACTTAGCTGCTCGTTGTTGACGAGCATGACGTCGCCGCAGACCCTGACCTTGTGGCAGTGTGTGCCCTCTGGCGCAGGGATCTGGGAGACCACCTGAGGCTTCCGGGGATCGGTGACTTTTACGATCGTGGTGCCCATCTCCTGCATGTGCCCGACGTAGGCGTAGTACTCGTGACCCCTGCGGGCGACGGTGACCTGGCCACCGTTCCCGTGATCATTCAGATCACTGTTCCCCAGCGGCTTGACGCTCTTGCTCCCCGGTTCAGTAGACATATTGGTGCTGCTCGGGACGAGAACGTATTAATAATTATCGAGTTGGCAAACCGTCAATAAGCACCGTTCTAAACAGTAGAACTAGTGTACTAAACTGTGGGATTATACCGAACATTCCACAACTGATCGGTGAGGAGAAATGAACAAGATAGTAACACTGACAGCGGTCATCCTCACATTGATGATCGTTCCAACAAGCATCTACGCGCTCCAGAACCCCGGGGACGCTTTTAGAATTAAGACACCCGAGGAGATAGCCCTGAGCTTCATCGAGGACGGCCCAACCTTCAGCTTCGACGGTATACCATCGTCCCTCATCGTTGAGGAAGTCTGGCTCAACAAGAGCTATCCGCCACAGTACGTGGTGACCGTTGGTTTCGTCTGCCTTCACGGCGGTTACGGAGACAGGACTGGCCAACCAGTAACTCAGGCGCTTACCCCCCACAAGGCGGTTGTGACAATCCTAGATGGAGAGGTCATAAGCACCATCATCGACGGTAAGTGGGATGAGCTCAAGCAGGAGCCGGTCGCCGACGAGGGCAAGGCAGTCGCCGAGGCGATAGCTCTCAACTGGCTCATCAACGCACCCACCTTCAAGTTTGACGGCGTCGAAGGCTCGGTCAGGGTAATCGACTCCTGGTTGGCTCAGACCTTCGTGGCCCCCGGATTTTGGGGAGTCGTAATAGAGTTCGATTGTCTCCACGCAGGGTTCGGCGACAGGACCGACCAGATGCTCGCCCAGGTCATCACCCACCACGTCGTCACCATACACGTCACTGAGGGTGTTGTGACCCTCGCCCAGATAGATGACGTGTGGGACGAGCTCAAGCAGCAGCCCACAGGCAACCAGGAGATAATCCTGACGATCGACGACGCCAGGGATGCAGCAGTTCTCCGGCTCATCGAGAGCCTCGGCATGACGGACCTAATCCCGCAAGAGTGGAAGGTTGAGGACCTGACTCCCGAGGGGATACTCGGCGCACAGAAGACCCGATATACTAGCGGTGACTGGACGGTTACTGTCGAGAACGCCGTCGTCTGGAAGCCTACCTACACCATAACCATCGAGAAGGGTGAGACGGTGTGGACGGGCAAGGTAGATCAGAGCGGCGAGGTGACACCCGAGGGTGACCCTGACACGATGCCAAGGCTCATCTACACCCCAGACATTGCGCGCAAGATGTGCCTCGATTATCTAGTCGAGAAGCATCCAGAGGCAGTTGGTGAGATACCCATCGAGTGGACGGAAAAGAACCTCGTCCCAGAGGGAATCGTCGGCGCCACGAAGATAGAGTACAAGAGCGGAGGCTGGACAATCATAGTCTCGGCCCCCGTCGTCTGGATGCCGACGCACACGGTCTCGATAAGCCACGTCGGCGAGGGCTCGACATTCAGCTGGGAGGGCACCCTACCGCAGGGCGGCCCGGTCACCGAGACCAGCTTCATCAAGTGAGTCCATTCCCCCCACGCTTAGTTTAGGCAAATTATAAATCGCCTTTTCATCTGATCTGAACCAGGTGTGGGTTCATGGTCAAGGTTTCTAGGGAGAAGCAGACGGCGCTCGACTGGGTCGACGCTAACGAGAAGATGATATCGTCCTTCGACAAGAAGATATGGGGCTTCGCCGAGCCCGCGTGGAGGGAGTACAAGTCCTCTGCGGCTTACTGTAAGCTGCTTGAGGGGGAGGGATTCAAGGTCACGAGGGGCACGGGCGGGATGCCAACTGCCTTCCTAGCCACATACGGGGAAGGGCGGCCGGTGCTAGCCACATACGCGGAGTATGACGCTGTGCCTGGCACTTCACAGAAGCCCGTGCCGAGGCAAGAACCCCGGGACGGCTTGAACAGGTGGGCAGCCGGACACACCGACCCCCACTCTGCGCTGGGCACTACGGCGCTCGCTGGCATCCTAGCCGCCAAAGCGGCAATGGACAAACATGGTCTCAAGGGTACCCTCAAGATATTCGGTGAGCCGGCCGAGAAGGTCTGCGGCTCCAAACCCGTCCACGCCGCGTGGGGCTACTTCGACGACCACGACGCCTCCATCTGCTACCACCCGTCATTTGTCAACACGGCGCTCAAGGAGACGCAGATGGGCGCTTACTGGAGCGTAGTCTTCACCTTCGAGTGTCTGGAGCCAGAGAAGTGGTTCAAACCGATGGGGCCGATGAAGGTTGGAGGGCACGCGGGCGGGAGGTGCCCAGCAGCCCTTGACGCAATCTGCCTCATGTACACGACGACCAAGTACACGAAGGAGGCGATGCTCCCCCATGGCGGCTACTGGACGCTGAACGAGTTCGTCATGGTAGCGGGACAGTGCACCAGCGACAACCTACCGCCTAGAATTGGGCAGATACAGTACGCCTGGAGGACGCCCACCCTCGCCATGGCGCAACAGATATACGACGTGCTCGAGAACAACGCCAAGCACGTCGCCGAGATAGCCTTCTGCAAGCTCACAACTAGGTGGGTGACGAAGACACGCGTCGGCCTACCCAACAACGCATTGACGGACATAACTTACTCTAACCACGAGATCGTGGGACCAACCAAGTACGGGGACAAAGCGAAAAAGTTCGGCCGCCAGATACAGGAGAGCCTCGGCCTCGAACCCATGGAGGACCCATTCACCGAGGCGTGCCAGAAGCTAATAGCTCCCGCCGACTACGAGGCGGAGCAGAGGAAGACACTTGAGCCATGGCAGATGCACTTCGGCGCCGACGACTACGTCGACTACACCTGGCACAGCCCGTCCGTAAGGATGTTCACGGCGAAGGCCGTACTCAAGGCACCTAAACCCGGATACTCATACCCCCACTGGGCGGGCAACGCCATGGCTGGTTATCCCGCCACGATCGACCCCATGATATTCACCGGAGGCAAGGTGATCGGGGCGACCCTGGTGGACCTCCTCACTAAGCCGGCGGAGCTGGCCCAGTGCAGGAAGGAGTTCGAGGAGAGGACAGGCGGAGGCATAGGCGGCTCCAAGTGGGTCCCACCATTGCTCCCGAAGGACTTCAAGGCCCCCGTCGACATGAGGTGGCCCGAGTACATCACCACGGAGCGTGGTGAGGAGTGGTGGATACCCACCCCCGCAGGCTAAACCATTTTATTGCCCCAGTCCACAGGGTCGATCGATCAAGTTGCCCGAGAAGATGGTACCGCTGAACGAGGCGGAGAACGAGGTCAAGGTCGTCACCCAGCGCCTCGCGCTGTTACACCTCTCCTACGCCCGGACACTCGTAGACGAGTTTGGCTGGGAAGAGGGAAAGAGACTGATACTCAAGTCGATAAAGAAGTACGGAGTCAACGTCGCTAACTGGACAGCGGCAGGTCACCAGGGGCTCCCACGGTACGGCTTCTGGGAGCGCAGGGAGGGCAAACCGGAGCTATGCGAGCTAGGCAAGGTAATGATGGAGTTAGGCGAGCCTGAACTCGGCGCCCTCTACTGCCTAATTGACCCCGCAAAGACAATGGCCACCGACCCCTCGAAGAAGATGATACATACAAAGAACATGATACTTGGGGACGAGGGATGCAGCTTCGAAACCGTACCGACCTCTGAAGAGGATAGGCAAGTCCTTGCCGAGGACGGGGAATGGGAGTGTGTAGATCCAGTAATAGACGTTTACCTGAAGAAGAGAAAGGGCTAGAAGGTCCGGTAGTTCGTCACCGCGGCTAGGCCTCCGAAACTGCGGAGGAGCATGTCACCCTCCTCCGTGTTGCCGGAGATGAGCTCAGCGCGCGCGTTCGCCACCTCCGCCATCTCGATGAGCGCCTCGATGAGGTCCTTCTTCTCAAGAAGCTCGACTTCACCGCCGCACTTTAAGCACTTGAATGAGGAGAGGTTGGACTCGAAATCGACGGCCTTGTCGTTGTCGACTACCTTGTTCTCCACGTGACCGCACGCCTTGCACTTGAGCCTGAATAGGGTCCGACGGACGTTCTCGCTTATGAGGAGGAGCTGGACGTTCTGCCCCTTGAGCGCCTGGAATATCTCCTGCTCACCATATGTTCCAAGGCCGTCGTCAGCACCGAGGTGCTTGAGGAACTCCTGGACGTTCTTACGCTCCTCGTAGTAGCGGGCGTCCTTCATAATGTCACGGCTGCGGTTGACGAGCTCCTTTATGCCCTCAGGCCCCGTATAGCCGGTGTCGATTTGGGCGAGCACCTTGTCCTTGAGCTCGTAGTGGAGATAATTACCGTTAATGAAGTCCTCCTTCGTGGGGCCGGGACCACCGACGATCATACCCTTTAGACCGGGGACACCACGGAAGTGCTCGGTGAAATAGCCGCCGAGTCGTATATACCACTCGTTAAGATGCATGTCCCGAAGGCGCTCGTAGCGCCGGCTCGACTGGCCTCCAGCGCGCGTCTTGCCCTGAACCCCGCTGCTGTATTGCTTTATAATTTCGGTTCGATTGCCCTTGAGGAAGCCGAAGATAGCGTCCTTAGAGTCTATGACGACGAGGCCGTAGATGTCCTTGGCGGCGAGCATGTTGAATAGTGGATCGAGCAGGAACTGGTGCTCGCAGCGGTAGTAGTAGATGCTGATGGGCTCGGGGGGGACGATGACGAAGGTCTGCATGTCACCAACGCCGAGCTGGTTGCTCGCGATGTTGCCCGCGAATATGGCCACACCGGTGGGGGGTATGGTCTTGAAGAGCTTGAGGCGCTCCATGACCTTCGTGAAGGCGTCCTGCACGTTCTTTCGCGTCGTCTTAGACTTGATGTTTACTGCGGTGCCCCACTCGTTTCGAGGTCATTCATGACCTCAGAGACCTGCTTGCCAGGGGGTACGTAGACGCTGACGAGCTCGGTGCCACGCCCCTGCAGGTTCTCGAGCTGCTCAAGCATCCTCTGCGCGCGTAGCCTGTCTAGGGGGGCGTTTCCACTCATGTTTCCTCGGCCTCGACGCACCTTCTATGGATCACGCCATATATAGGTTACCTTGTCTTGATGGTTGCTTCAGCACCCTTCCAATGAAAATGGGTAGTTTAGACTTCGTTTCATCTATCTTTAGTGTTTTCAGTCTGAACCGATAATAACCATTTTTTCTTGGTCGATGAACGGGATTAACAGTAATTTAAGTACCGTTTCTCAGTTTAACCGACGGCTCAGCGGACCGTCGAGCCATGATGCCCACCCGTAACCGCTCTTATTATCTCCTCAGGGTCTGTGCCATCGACGAAGATGAGGGGTATGCCAAGCCTTCCAGCGAGCCCGACCGCCTTAAGGTCAAAAAGTCCATACTCGCCCGGTGCCTGACGAGTGTTCGCCTTGACTATTATCTCAAGTTCCGCGTAGCTAAGTGTATCAAGTTTGCGGGCGTCTGGGTTGGTCTTGGGGTTCTTATCGTAGATACCGGGGACGTCGGTGGCGTTGATAATCAGGTCCGCGCAGATCGCTTCAGCGAATATCACAGCCCTGTAGTCTGTGCTGCTTCCCGGCTTGTGGCCTCCGCCTACTAGTATCCTTTCACCGAGGTGGCGCCTCACCTCATCGGCTCTGCGGTGCACCCGCGGATCTGCGGCGTCGCCTAGCGCAGCAATGAGTAGGAGGGCGTTGACGTGTGTCGCCAGTATCCCCAGGTTGTCCTGGAGACTCCGTGAGGAGTTCAAATCCTTGGCTATCGAGATGTATTGGCGGGCGGGTCTGCCGCCTCCACAGGTAACGACAACCGTGTGCCCCCCATCGTGTAAGCGTCTGAGGACGTCCGCGTATTGGCTATAGGAAGCGGCGTCCATGGTGCGGGTGAGGAGGCTTCCGCCGAGGCTTATCGATACCTTCAACTGGCTCACCAACGGCTGCGCCTCGGCGGATAAAATGGTTGCCTAGGTAGGGAGTCTGCCGTCCTTAGGTAGTTCGGGGAAGGTGTCCTTCATCCTAGACTCTGCGACGCTAGCGGCCTCCTCCATTATCTTGGCGGAGTCCTCATTCGCAGACTCGAAGTTGAGGGTCATGCCACCTGTCGCCCCAGCATCCATTACTATACCGCTGAGGATGTTGCTGATCTCACCCATTTCCTTGGCTATCTGGGGGTTGACACTTGACATCCCAATCATGACGTCGCGCATGACGCCGATTACGGGCAGCAACGTGTAAGCGATGTCACCTAGCTCGCTCACCGCCTCAATGCGCATCATTATCTGGTCGAGGGCGAGTTTCGCGTTGAGTATCGTCTTCTGCATTTTCCGGAGCTCGGCGAGTTCCCTTGCGTAGATGTTTGCATGTGGGGTGTCGTGCTTCTGGTAGGCATCGACGACCTTGGCAAAGAGACTCTTGTCCCTCTCGGCCATGCGCTGGGACTCGCGGTCCAGCTTCTGGACCTGCGTCTGTATCCGCTTCGTGGCGTATTCCATGCGCGGCTTGAGCGCACCCGGGGGATTAATCATATCCTTAAGTGCCTTGCCAAGGGGCGGGGAATCTGAGCCTGCCCACCTTTTATCGAATGACATGCCCTATACCTCTGAAGTGTAGATGCTGCGTCGATTGGATAGATGTTTCAATTACCATTTTATCAGGCGGGTTATCTTTCCGGGTTTAGGCTATCCTGTTTTACATCATCCGAGCAATGCGATGATCACTGTAGCACTAGATGTTTGTATGGAAAAGTCAAATGTCGGAGTTATACAGGTAGTTTTTATACTGTTTCGGTTAATGGTTCACCATACGCCTCAATATACGGAGCCCTTTCGCAGTTTGTCGCATACGCAATGTTTCGAGGAATTTCTTTTATAATCGTCTATGAGAAGCGTATTCAGAGCCGTGATTCCTGTGGTTAAGGTCACTTTCGTGAAGATCGGGTACATCGCAACTACTACGCTGATTGACGCCTTGCTCGACGAGAGGAGTGGGCGTAAGGACCTTCAGATGAGGGTCGTCTCCTCGAGTGTTAGTATGGAGGAGGACGCCTCACTGGAGGTGGCGAAATTGGCACTAGGCATCCCCTCGGACCTCTACGTCGTAGTTTCACCGAACGCCGCTATGCCTGGGCCGACAAAGGCGCGCGAGGCACTCAGAGTCGCAGGGAAACCCATCATCGTCGTCTCCGACGAGCCGAGCAGGAAAACGCTGAAAGAGAACCCAGTTGAAGGCGTCGGATACATCGTCGTCACCAACGACCCGATGATTGGCGCTAAGCAGAGCTTCCTCGATCCCGTCGAGATGGCGCTCTTCAACGCGGACGCTATAAGGGTCCTCGCCGTCACCGGCTCGTTCAGGATAGTTCAGCAGGAACTTGACAAGGTCATCGAGCAGATTGGGAAGGGCGAGAAACCGACGCTGCCACAGGTGGTTATCGAGAAGGAGGCGGCCCTCGCAGCAGCTCATATCTTGAATCCCTTTGCGCAGGGTAAGGCGATGGCGGCATTCGAGGCAAGCCGCCGCGTCGCGAATCTCAGCACCGAGGGCACCTTCAAGGTCGAGGAGCCAGAGAGGTACCTACCCATTCTCGCCGCAGCGCACGAGCTGCTCCGACAAGCGGCGAAGACCGCCGACGAGGCGAGGGAGATGGAGAAGGGAAACGACTCCGCTGCCCGCCTCGCCCACTTCAGCAAGGGTGAAACGCGGAAGAAGACGAAGCTCGGCGACAAGTTCGAGAAGTAGTTAGGCGTCCGTCTCCGATCCGCGGCGGGTCCTTACGGCGACACCGGTCTTGAACGCCTTCATTTCCTCGGCTAGGAGGAGCGCTTTTCCGACGCCTATCACGCCCTGCTTTGAGGTTATTATGACCTCGTCTCCGGGGCGTAACTTATCCCCAGCGCATGTAACGTGTTTGGCGAAGACGTTCTTTCCCTGAGCCACGAACTCGGCAGCGTCTTCGGTCACCTCGACGACATAGGTGAGGTCGGGGACCAACTCAATGAGGCGTTTGGCGGCTGCCATCGTGAGTGTGAAGACGCCATCGGTCGGACGGAAGGTCGCCTGAAGCTCCTTATCGATGTAGATGTGCCTGATCCTCCCCGTATTACGGGAGTGGACGATGCGCACCTCGTCTGGGAAGAGGGCGGCGCCAGCCCCCCGGCCATACTGGAAATCGGCAACGGCGCGTATCCGCCTCAGGTCAGCATCCATTTCACCTCAGATGGGTGAACAATCCGTTATTAGGTGTTGCTGGTGTGCTCCTTCTCAGCCTAGTCTTCGTGCTCTAGATGAGGTTCTAAAGTCCCTTGTTGAGGTCTCCAGCATTGCGCGCCACCTCTCCGGATCGAGCGCCACCTCAAAATTGGCGTAAGTGTCCCGCAGTAGACTTGAATCGACCCTGTTGTTGCTTTCCAACTCCTTGTGCGCGCAGTTCTTCGAGAAGGTGAATGGGGCAGTGGACGATGTGGAGAGACGGCATCGTCCGGCTTTTCGGAGACGCTTTCCTTTATAAGTTGATTTCTCGCCTCATATGTGAGGCTCCGCCATGAGATGCGAGGTTTGTGGAAAAGAGATAATGGGGCCACCCCAGAAACAAGTGATAGAGGGCGCTAAACTCACGGTTTGTGGTAAGTGCGCTCAGTTCGGCTCAAGTGAGTGGGGAACTAGCAGGCCAGCGCCTGTCAAGGCTGCGCCGAGCGGCTGGGTTCAGACGAGCCCCCAGCCCGCACCACGAAAACGAGTGCGAAACGACGTCGAAACAGTCGAATCACTCGAACTTATCGAGGACTACGGCAAGGAGATCAGGAAGGCGCGTCAGAAGCTAGGTCTCAGCGAAAAGGATCTCGCGAAGAAGATGCAGGAAAAGGAGTCCGTCGTAAAGAACCTCGAGAAGCAGGAGCTAACGCCTGACAACAGGCTGATCTCAAAGATCAAAAAGTATCTCAGCCTCGACATCGTGGAGAGGATCGACACGGATAAAGGGAAGATTCTGGCGAAGGCGACGGGCGCGAAGACCATCGGCGACATGCTAAAGATGAAGGCAGAAAGCGAAAAGCCCTAAGCGGAATCCGAAATGGTCGAACGGCAACTCATCGTCGTCACCGGAGTACCGGGCACCGGCAAGACGACTGTTTCTACCCTCCTTGCCGCGGAACTGCACGCTGAGCACATCGAGTTGACCCGCCTCGTCAAGGATGGTGGCCTCAGCCAGGGCTGGGACCAAGGGCGTGCCACGACGATCGCTGACATGAGGGCGCTCAGGCACGCTATACTGAACATAGTCGCGAGCACCTCGGGGGACGTAGTTATAGACGGCCACTACTCGCCCGAGGTCGCGCCGCGCGATGATACGAGCCTCACGGTTGTCCTCCGGCGCGCACCATGGGTGCTGAGGGAGGAGTTGAAGGCACGCGGCTATAGTACCCGCAAAGTCAGGGAGAACGTCGAGGCCGAGTTGCTCGGCACGTGCCTCGCTGACGCCCTCGCCGCGCAGGAACCCATCAAGGTGCTCGAGATAGACACAACAAGTGGAGATCCCGAGGACACTGTAAGGTTAATCATGGCGGCGCTCGACGGTGAGGTCGAGCCTACCCACGGCGAGGTAGACTGGATGAGCCACCCCGAGACCGAGGCGCTACTGAGGGAACTATGATGTATATAGTCGTGAGGTGCCCGCGCTGCAGCGAACTCATGCTCGCAAACACCGCGAACCAGACCCGCACATGCCCTAACTGCAACGGCAGAACAGACCTCCGAACCCTACGCGTTTACGGGCGCGCCGAGACGCCCGCCGAGGCAACCGCCCTCATGAAGGCTATGAAGGCTAAGGAGGGCGGCGGCGAGGACTACACTCCAACCTTCAGGCGGCTCAACCCGTAGATTGACAGCAAATCCACCCAGCGGCAGACTTTGGCATTTTTATATATGGGATGGGTATCTGTGGTCTAGAGGTTAGAGAAGATGGCGGCTGTAACCAGCAGGAAATTCTTCGAGGAACTCGGCCTCCTTGTGGGCAAGCCCGTCGCGGTCTTCGACATCGCAGGCAAGTCCTACGACGGCGAGCTACTCGGCTACGACCAGAACACGCTGAGCATCTGCCTAGGCAATGTGAACACGGAGCGCGGGAAGGCGCACAGAGTCTTCATCGCCGGCGCCAGTGTAGCCCGCATACTCGCATCCGAGAGGCCCTTCAACCTCGAGGGGTTGAAGGAGAGGCTCGAGAAGGTGTTCCCCAACATGGTCCAGATCGTCCCTGAGGCAAGGATAATCATCGTCATGGGCAAGATAAGGCTCAACGAGACCGGCGTCATCGAGGGTACGGGTCCCGCCGCCGACAGGGTCAGAGACATCTTCGCGAGGTTCAAGGCAGAGACACAGGGCTGATAAGAGCCCCAATTTTTTTCAACTGCAGATTGTGGGCGTTTTCCTCTGTGGGTCGATCCATTCTTTCCGCCAAGGTGAAATACCCGGCGTCACACACCCCAGCACAATATGGCATTTGAGCTCAGGGACAGGGACCTCATGGGGAGGATCGGGCGCCTCAAGACAAAGGGGGGCACGGTAGAGACCCCCGCCTTCATGCCCGTCATCAACCCTCTCACTCAGGTCATCCCGCCGAAAAGGATGAGGAAGGAGTTCCACGCTGACATAGTCATCACGAACAGTTACCTCGCCAAGCGTAACTTCGGCTCCGTCCCAAATCTCGACATACACAAGCTTCTCGACTATGACGGGGTCGTCATGACGGACTCTGGAGCCTATCAGATACTCGTCTATGGCGGAGTAGAGGTCACGCAACCCGAGATCATCGAGTACCAGATGAAGATAGGGAGCGACATAGCCGTCATCCTCGACATACCCACAGGTTGGGACGTCCCCCGCGAGAAGGTCGAGTTCACGGTCGACGAGACGCTTCGCCGAGCCGAGGCGGCGCTACCTCTCATCGAGGACAGCGACGCCCTCTGGGTCGGACCAGTGCAGGGGGGCAAGCATCTGGATCTCGTCGCAAAGTCGGCAAAGAGCATCGGCGCGATGCCATTCCAGATACATGCCCTTGGCAGCCCCACTGAGGTCATGGAGCGCTACATGTTTCCTGTTCTCGTCGACATGATCGCGATAGCGAAGCGCAACCTGCCCCCGGATCGTCCCCTTCACCTCTTCGGTGCTGGACACCCAATGATGTTCAGCCTCGCCGCGGCTCTGGGCTGCGACCTATTCGACTCCGCCAGCTACGCACTCTACGCGAAGGACGGGCGCTACATGACACCCCATGGCACTCTCCGCCTCGAGGACGTCAACTACCTCCCATGCAGCTGCCCAGTCTGCAGGCAACACGGCGCCGACGGACTCAAGAACGCGACGAAAGCGGAGCGCGAGCGACTCCTCGCCGAGCACAACCTACACGTTTGCATGGCAGAGATCGACGCCGTCAAGCAGGCGATCCACGAGGGGAGCCTCTACGACCTCGTCGAGAGACGCGCCAGGGGACACCCAGCGATGACATCCGCCCTCAAGCACCTCGGGGAGTACCGAGACGACCTCGAGAGGGGAAGCCCGGCTTTCAAGGGTCACGGCGTCTTCTACTACGACCAGCACAGCCTAGCCCGCCCCGAGGTGACACGATACAAACGCCTCCTCAAGGACAACTACCAGAGACCAACAGCTGCTGATACGCTACTACTCATAACTACGCCTCCCCACCGTCCCTTCGATGGAAGTGAGGAGTACAGACGCCTACGCCAGCACCTATACAACGAGATGGGGGAAGGACACCGATGGACTCCACTTCTGCTTCTACGCCGCCCCATACGGAGTCGTGCCCGCAGACCTATCCGAGACCTATCCCCTCAGCCAGTTCGAGATAGCGACCCCACTAGACCATGAGACCATCCGCTACACCGCACAGCGCCGTCGCCGAATACGTGACCAAGAGCGGACACAGAGCCGTCTACATACACAGAGGAAAAGGCGACCTCGACGACGAGGTCGAGTCCACCCTCATGGACGCCTGCAACCAAGCCCGCATAAACCTCACCACAATCTGGAGCAACGATCCCTGGACAAGCGACGCATACCAAGCCCTATCCAACACCCTCAAGACCCGGAAATGAGCCCAAATCGGTGGTTGCACCGTCCATCAGATTTTTAAGTGATGAATAAGCAGCAAGGTATAAGTGCACCAAAAGGAAAGATGCACCGTCCCCCCAGGACACCAGATAGGTAGCCGGGGAAAGGACTCGACGATCCGTAGGCGCACATGCCTGTACAAAAGCGGGTCGCTTCGTTGCCTAGGATAGGTATAGATAGCAATGGTAAAGTTAGGATTCATGGGTGGAACCCATGAGGTAGGCCGTAATGCGGTTCTCCTTCAGACGAATGAGGCCAAATTACTACTAGAATACGGCGTCAAGATCGGCGAGCCGACCGAGTTCCCCGCCCACGTAAGGGCGAAGGACCTCGACGGAATCGTACTCGCCCACGCGCACCTCGATCATAGCGGCGGGGTTCCCATGTTCTACCTCAGCGAGAAGAAGCCACTCTTCTGCACGGCTACGACGGCCGAAATATCGAAGCTACTCATCGAAGACATGATCAAGCTCAACAACTACTACTTGCCCTTCGAGTACATCGAGCTTGACAACATGATGAAGCAGAAGAACGACCTCGCCTACGGGCAGGAGGTCAAGCTCAAGGACATCAACTTCAACCTGCAGAACGCGGGGCACATCCCCGGCTCAGCAATGGTCGACATCGAGACAAACGGGAAGAACATACTCTACACGAGCGACTTCAACACGGTGGAGACGAGGATCTGCACCGCCGCGAAGGTGCCGAAGAAGAAGTATGACGCCGTAGTAATCGAGTCGACTTACGCGACGCACGATCACCCAGAGAGAAAGCAGTTAGAGATCGACTTCGTGAAAGCCGTCAAGGACGTGGTGAACGAGGGCGGCAAGGTCCTCGTCCCCGCATTCGCGGTGGGCAGGAGCCAGGAGATGTTCAACATTCTCCACGCGCACGGCTTCGAGGGCACTATGGTCATCGACGGAATGGCGCGTGCGGTTGACCGCATACTGCTAGACAAGCAGGACTCGGTAAAGACTCCGGCACAGTTCGAGCAGGCGTGCATGCGCGTCCAAGAAGTCAGGGGCTGGAGAGACAGGCGCAAGGCGATCAGCCAGGCGGACGTCATCGTCGCCCCGAGCGGTATGCTTCAGGGAGGCACGGCCGTCTTCTACATGGAGAAACTGGGCTTCCGCCCAGAGAACGCGATCTTCCTCGTCAGCTTCCAGGTCCCCGGCACAGGCGGCAACAAGCTCCTCGAGCAGGGCACCTTCAACGTCGCCGAGAGGGACGAGAAGGTCCTCGCAAAGGTTCGCCACTTCGACTTCAGCAGCCACACAGGAGCGACGCCCCTCCAGAACTTCATAAAGGGACTCAAGGGTAAGCCGGACATCTACGTCATCCACGGCGAGCCGGACAGCTGCGACTTCCTCGCCCAATGGGCGCAGGACGAGGTCGGCCTCAAGGCGACCGCACCCAAACAGGGCGAAGAGTTCGAGGTCTAGCACTGACCGAAAGGCTAAATATCCTCCTCCATTTCATTTGTCAAGACACGGTGTAGGCTATGCCGAAAGAGATCACAAACGTAGACGAGTTCCTCAAGATATCCGAGAAGGCGAGCGAGTGCAAAGTCAAGAAGCTCGGCGAGGTCACCAAGCTCAAGCTGAGGACTCCCGGCAACCTCTTCACCATAAAGCTCGAGGCGAAGGCGGCGGACGAAGTCCTAGCAAAGATCACCTGCGCCAAGACCGAGTTGTAACTCGGTCCCGTCTTCTAGATACGGTGCCAAACGGCACCACTGATATAATCACTAAAGATTATCTTCAATGAGATTCGGGGTTGAGAGAGAGACAGATTTAGTTTATGCTATTTCGGGGGGGATGGTGGGTGGGGGAGAGGTCAGGCTACGACGAATACGCTTTATCGAGGGTCGATGAGGTCTACAGGCGCCTTCAGTCAGGCCCAGACGGGTTAACCGAGGACAAGGCAGCGGATAGGCTGCAGAAATACGGCCCCAATACACTTCCCACGCCAAGAAAAGGAGCCTAACGAGCAGAATAATCCTCCAGATCAGGAACGCATTCAACCTTCTGCTCCTCTTCGCCTCGGCACTCAGCTTCTTTAGTGGGTACGCCTACAGCGACCCGGGCTCGATCCAGATGGGGGCCGCAATACTGGCGGTCGTGATAATCAACGTCGCATTCAGCATCTTCCAGGAGTACCGCGCCGAGCAGGCCGTCCAGACCATCACCAAGATGATTCCGACGAAAGCCAAGGTCTTCCGCGATGCGTCGAGGTCGAAGTCGAGGTGCCGTAATGTAGTGCCGGGGGACATTGTTGTCCTCAACGAGGGGGACAGGGTTCCTGCCGACCTCCGCCTCGTCAGCGCCTTCGAAGTCTCCGTCGACAACTCGATTCTCACCGGCGAATCCGAGGCGCTTAGACGCTTCGTCGACATGACGCCGGGGATGACTGTTAACAATGCGGTGGAGTATCAGAACCTGCTCTTCGCGGGCACCACGATTGTCTCAGGTGTAGCGAGGGAGTAGTTCTTAACGACTGGGAAGGATACCCAGTTCGGGAGAATCGTCGCCCTCTCAAGTCAGATCGAGGAACCCCTCAGCCCCCTGCAGAGGGACATCGACAGAACGGCGAAGCTCAATCTCATTCTCTCCGTCGCCGTGGGCACTCTTTCTTCCTCGTCGCCAAGAGCTTCGTCAACCTCACAGTAATCGAGAGCATACTATTCGCAATCGGAGTAATGATCAGCCTCGTCCCCGAGGGCTTCCAGCTCACCGTCTCACTGAGCCTCGCCATCACCGCACTTGGCATGGCGAAGAGGAACGTTGTCGTCAAACGCCTCTCCGCGATAGAGACCATCGGCTCGATGACCGTACTCTGCGTCGACAAGACGGGGACGATAACTAGCGGGGAGATGATGGTGGAGAAGCTCTGGGCGACGGGGAAGGTCTTCGAGGTCACGGGCGATGGATACAGCCCCGAGGGTTTCGTCACCGTCGAGGGCAGGCGCATAACCCGGGGGAGAGGCCCCACCTCGTCAGCCTCTTCGAGGTCTCCGCCTTCTGTACCAACGCAAAACTTGTTGCCCCGACTGATAGAATTGAGCGGTGGTCGGTCCTAGGCGACCCCACGGACGGCGCCTTCCTCGTCTTCGCCGGCAAAGGCGACTTCAACGCCGCAATCGCGTTGGCTGAGAAACCCCGTACGGGACTTCTCCCATTCGACTCGGCGAGGAGGATGATGACCTCTATCCATGCTACTAATAGCGGTTCAAGTAAGGCATACACGAAGGGATCATGTTACGACGTGTTAGCGCGTTGCACATCGATATTCAATGACGGTAAGGTCGAGCCACTAACCGACACGACGATTGCCGAGATAACGCGCCAGATAACCACCTTCGCGTCTGAGGGTTACAGGGTGCTCGCTATGGCTTCTAGGGAGTTACCCAGCGGCACCGATGTGGGCCCCGAGGTCGAGAAGGAGATGACCCTACTCGGTCTCGCCGCCCTGCGCGACCCTCCGAGGCCTAAGACTGAGGCAGCCGTACGCCAGGCCAAGAGCGCCGGCGTCAAGGTCATCATGATCACCGGTGATCATGAGTTAACGGCGGAGGCTATCGCGAGAAGGGTCGGCATCCTACCCGACTCGGGCCACGTGGCTGTGACCGGCGCCGAGTTGAACGAGATGAGCGACGAGGAGTTGTCGCGGATTCTCGACTCTGGGGATATCGTGTTTGCGAGGACGACCCCTGAGCATAAGCTGAGGGTTGTAAGTGCACTCATGGCAAAGGGGGAGACGGTCGCCGTCACCGGGGACGGTGTGAACGACTCCCCTGCACTGATTGAGGCGAACGTCGGCATCGCCATGGGGGCAGGCGGCACCGACGTGGCGCGGGAGTCCGCTGACATGGTGCTCCTCGACAACGACTTCACATCGATCGTCGAGGGGCTCAGGCTCGGCAGGGCGACGTACGACAACCTACGCAAGTTCGTCTACTACGTCTACACCCACAACTTCGCCGAGCTGGTGACCTTCGTCGCCTTTATAATCCTGGGCATCCCGCTTCCCCTACTCGTGGTCCAGGTCCTCGCCATCGACCTGATACTTGAGATACCCGTCTCACTCGCGCTCATCACAGAGCCGCCCGAGTCGGATGTGCTGAAGAGGCCTCCGAGGGCGAGGAGTGTCAAGCTGATGGATTTGGGATACGTTGGGAGAGCAGCCATCATCGGTGTTGTCGTCGGCGCCGTCTCGGTGCTCTACGCCTTTGACGTCTGGACGCGCGGGGGGTGGCAGTATGGCTCTGCCGACCATCGCCGACCCGCGGGTTTACGCTATGGGGACTACCGCTGTGATGGTCGGCATAATGGCGGGGCAGCTCGGCAACCTCGATCTCGACACGCGTCGGGCTCCACTCCGCCCTCAAATCGAACCCATTTACAAACAGGTGGATACCAATCGGAATTCTTATCGAACTCGCGCTGCTCGCGGCGATCGTCTACGTGCCATTCCTACAGCCTATCTTCGGCACTGCAGCGCTGGACCCGCGGACTGGCTCACACTATCCCTTCTCGCCCCTACAGTCCTACTCATAGATGAGGTCAGGAAATACCTCACGAGCAGGGATAGCTAAGCGTGATTGATCTTCGGCTTGGGCCAGTTTCTATATACCCTTGTTCCTTCTTCCTCTAGCACTCCACCGATGATCTCGGCGGGTGTCTTGAGTTGCTTATAGATTTCCTCTACAGTGATGTAGGGGGCACCCTTTGTTACGAGTCTGGCGAATGTTTCGTATGTTACCCCGTAGACGATCCGCTTTATCCCTGCCTCCCAGATAGCGTAGGCGCACATGGGGCAGGGAGCGGTGCTCGCATAGAGCGTACACTCGGAGAGGTGGTCGCTGGGGATAGGTTCTACGTGCCTCGGCGACTAGGTTTAATTCGGCGTGGCGCGTCTGGTCCATGCTCGTGTTAACAGTGTTCTCGGCGGTGAGTGTGACCTCGCCTGAGTAGACGAGGACGGCGCCGAATGGGTGGTTACCCTTGGAGGCTGCAGAAGCCGCGAGGTCGAACGCTCGCCTCATGAATGAGTCGTGAACCGACACGGGTAGATGTTGTATCTTACTCCTAAAAAGTTGGATGCATCCCGTACCTCTTCAACGCTAGAACCAATTCAGCGTCTTCATCCATACAACGGGAGAGACTCTATACTTTTTTAAGCACTGCAGCTACGTCTACATGATCGACATGACAGAAGACAGCATCATCTACATCGGCAGCAAACCCGTAATGACCTACGTAATGGCAGTTCTCACAGCCTTTAACCAGAAGGGCGCAGACGGCGTCGTCCTAAAGGCGAGAGGCCAAGCTATCAGCACCGCGGTCGATGTCGCCGAGGTCTGTAGAAACAGGTTCCTAACAGGTGTCACAAAACCCGAGGTAGAAATCGGGACAGAAGAACTCGAGGGCCAGGACGGCGGGAAGAGAAACGTCTCCACCATCGCCATAAGCATCAGAAAGGAAGAGGACGTCGAGGTCAAGAAGGCCCCGAAGAAGAAGAAGGAAGAGGAAGAGTAAACTCCTCTTAACCAGGTTTTCAGACCACCCCCGCCTAGTAGGCGTTAATCGATTCTAGACATAGACTTGGCGTATGCCCGAGGGTCAACGCGGATACGCCGTGAGGCTGTCGACCACTAAGTCGAGTTAGTGAACCCGGGGTGGCGCTACCGCCGAGTCGGTTCCGACGCCGAGTTATTGAGGGCAGGGCTCAAGGGGAGTCTCGAGAAGCTCGGTCGCTAGAGCCTACGGTCTTGTCAACGATCCCCAGCAGGGTTTTTTCTAGTTCGGGGGTTGTCAGTCTCGAGACGGCGAGTATCGTCACGGCGACGCCTATGACGCCAAAGGCGAAGCTTAGGGGGTAGTGGTAGGTATCGAGGCTCCTCTCCGCGATTAGCGTGAAGGGCCAGGTATCGTAGGCTGTGAGGTAGACGGTAAGGGCTATTCGGGGGATGTTCAGGGCGAATAGTAGGAGTCCTGCAACTGTGATGCCCTTCGCTTTTCGTATCCAGCTAGCCTGTAGGGGGAGTATGAGCCCGGCCATGACGCCGAAGACGTTGAGGGCGGTGCATTCGCGCACGATGGTTACGGTTACGTCGCGCTGCCCGGCGAGGGTGAGCGTCGTATACCCGTCGGCTTGCACCCAGATCGTCGCGTGCCCGAGGAGTGCAAGGAACCAAGTTGTGGTCTGCGCTGTGGCGGCTTCTACTCCGCTGGAGGGTATGACGCCGAACACCCATACAACGGCGGCGAAAACCACCGCGTAAATAGCTATGTACCTGAGGGTGAACCCAGTAGCCTTCATCCCATTAGGGCGTGGTTCGCCCCGCGTTTAAGGTTGGGGCTAATCGGCGCTACGCCATCTTTCCGTTTGGTGTGAGCCACTGGAGGAACTCGAGGGTGTAGCCCTCGGGATCCTTGAAGATAAGGACGCGCATCGGGTTGTAACCGGGCTCAGTGGGCGGGTCGAGCTTTAGCCCCCGGCGAGGAGGTGCCTGTACCATGCGTCTACGTCGTCTACGAAGAGGCTTAGCATTACTGGCTTGTCCTTCGTGGGCTTCATGGAGCCCCGGTGCCCGTCGACGAGCCCCACGTGTATCCCGGCGCCTGCATGGTAGACCTTGGCGAAGCCGGGGTCATTGACGAGCTGAAATCCAAGTGTCTCGCCGTAGAAGCGGGCAGCGCGTTCGAGGTCGTCGTAGTAGAAGAAGGTGATAGAGCCCGTGACGGGGGGAGTCATCTAGTCCTCCTCCGGGTGACGCGTGTGCCAGTCAGTGAGGCTCTGGTAGGCTCTGGCTATGGCTATGACAGTGTTCTCCTGGTAGGGCTTGCCCATGAACTGGATTCCTGTTGGTAGCCCCGCCTCCGTGAAACCGTCAGGGACGCTTATGGCGGGGAGTCCGCAGCCGTTTCCGATCGCGCCCATGATGTCCTTCGTGGCGCCTGGGGCGACCTTACGGAACTCCTCTGTTATCGGGGTCGCCGGCTTCTTGGCGCTCGGTGCAGCGACTGCGTCGTAGGACGCCATTGCTTCCGCGGTCACCTTGACCATCTTCGTGCGGAGGCGCATAGCACGCAGGTAGTCGGTGGCGAGGAGAGCCGTGCGCGCGTAAGGTCCCCAGTGATCCTCGGGGGCAGTGAGTTTACTTACCGTGCCGTTTTCCACGAGGTCCTCGAAGGCGCTCGCCGCCTCCGCGTTCAGGATGGTGCGGGTGATCGCCTCATAGGGTAGATCAGGTAACTCGATCTCCTCGACGTTAGCGTAACTGCGAATAACCTTGAGGGCCTTCTCGAAGTTATCCTTGACCTCGGGGTTTGCGTCGTCGGCTACTCCGCGGAGGACAGCAAGACGTGGTCTGCGTTTAGGCGCACGTGGATTGTAGTGCCACGGCTTCTGGATCGTGGTCGTGTCGAGTGAGTCGGGCCCCGCGAGGGCTTCGAGTATAACACCACAGTCGTCCGCCGTCTGGGCGAGAGGCCCGAGCTTGTCGAGAGTCCAGCAAAGCGCCATGGCTCCGCGACGGCTGACTCGCCCGTATGTAGGTCGGAGCCCGGAGACGCCGCAGTTGTTGGCTGGACTGAGGATGCTGCCCCAGGTCTCGGAGCCTATGGCGAATGGGATGAGCCCCGCGGCAACGGCAGCCCCGGAGCCGCTTGAGGAGCCGCCGGTCCAGGTTTCGGGGTTCCATGGGTTGCGTGGGGGGCCGGTAAGTGAAGCATTGGGCTGTCGGTATCCCATTCCGCCGGCGAACTCTATCATGGCGAGCTTGGCGCAGAGGACGGCGCCCGCTTCGCGGAGTTTTACGACGGCAGTTGCGTCCGTGTCAATGATGCGGTTCCTGAAGGGCTCGGCGCCCCACGTAGTGGGGATGCCCTTAGTGGACAGCAGGTCCTTGGCGCCCCAAGGTATACCGTGGAGAGGTCCCCGATAGTTGCCCTCCTCGATCTCCTTCTCCGCCTTCCTAGCCTGCTTTAGGGCAAGGCTCCGGGTGAGCGTGACGAGGGAGTTAAAGCGGGGACCCTTCTTTTCGAGGCGGTCGAGGAAGGTCTCGGCGAGCTCCACGGGGGATACCCTCCCCGCCTTGATTTGTCGGGATAGCTTGGAGATGGGGACGAAGACGGAGGACTTCACTCCGGGTCGCCCTCCGGCTTGAAGGTCTGGTTGGGCTCGTCGCCGTTCTCGAGTTTTACGGCACGCATGATGGCGGCTCCGTCGAGTATGGCGGTGAGGCTAGCGCGTACCTCGTCGAGCTCCTTGGGTGTGAGGCGGTTGCCGTAGCGTTCCCTGATGAGGGCGAGCAGGTGCTCCGCCCCGGATTGGGTCTTCTGACTCATGGCTTGTTGTCGGTTTTGTCGGTTAAAAGATTGAGGTGTTGATCTATTCGATTGATGGCTTATGTCTTCTCTTCTGAAAAAAGGCGGTCGAGGCTAAGGCGGTATAGTTATGGGTTCTTGCCTACACGCTTGAACTTGTATCGCTCGTAGATTAAGTATTGTTCGCCGTCCATCTTATAGAACTCGGCGATCTGTTTGCGCTCGCCGGTGGGGGATTCGAAGGTCTTGGTGGGTGACTCCCAGTCGAGGGGTATGAGTGGGACGGCGACGTCGCGGTACTTGTCGCCCGTGTCGAGCTGGAGGATGCTGCCGCGGCGGGTGACGCGTCCCTTCATTGTGTGCTTGTATGTCTCGTAGTTGCCGGTGAGGTCGGTGAGTGTGTTTTCGAAGCGTATAGCCGGAAGCTGGTCGGGGTTGCGGCCGGCTAGGGCGGCGAGGGCGTAGTCAGCGATGGTGGCGAGGGGGTAGCCGGTGCCGTTTGCGAGGACGATGACTCCGATGCCTTCCTCGGGGACGAAGGCGATCTGGGCTGTCGCGGTGGAGACACTGCCTCCATGGCTGATGACCGTGGGGCCGCTCGGGTCCACATTGATGCCGAGGCCGTAGCCGTAGTGGCGCACGGTCTTGGTGATCCAAGGCTGGTCGGGGGTCTTTATGCGTGGTTTCGTCATCTCGGCGAGGGAGGCGGCTGATAGCACTTGCTTCCTGCCCGTCTTGCCCTTGTTGAGGAGCATCTTGAGGTACTCCGCCATCTCGTTGGCGCTGCTAACGAGGCCGCCGTCGCTGCCGACGATGCCGTAGGGGTAGGTGCTAGGTAGTTGTTCGCCGGTGCGTGTGACAATGTAAGGGGTTGCAGCGTCGGGATCAGCATCAACGGCGTCTGGGCTGAAGGTGCTGCGAGCCATGCCGAGGGGGTCGAGTACTGTGATCCTTGATGTAGTCGACGTACTTCTCCCCGCTCACCTTCTCCACTATCTCGCCGAGTAGGCGGAAGCCTTCATTGAGGTAGTACCAGCGTTCCCCTGGCTCGTTGTGTGCCCACTCCTCGGCGCCGTCGAGGAAGGTATACATGTCCGCCCCCGACGCGAGGGGTAGGTAGGTATCCGCCGACTTCATCGCGTTGCGTATCGCCGCCTCCGCGTAGGCCGTCGCGGGAATGCCACTGGTATGACTCATCAGGTGCCTGATCTTAACGGGCTTTCCTTTGGCGTGGAGCCTGATTGGCAGGTGCTTCTCCACTGGGTCGTCGACGCTAAGAAGTCCCCTCTCCTCCAGTTGCATTATAGCGATACAGGTGAACGACTTCGTGATGCTCCCGATGCAGAAGATAGTATCGGGAGTCGCTGGCTTGCCCTTCGCCACGTCACGCAACCCATAGCCACGGGTGTAGACTACCTTGCCGTTCTCAACGGCGGCGAGGCTCACTCCGGGGAGTCGCGTCTCTGACATCCTATCGAGGATGAAGCAATCAACCTTCGAAAAGTCGGTCATGGAAAATGATCTGGTTCAGCAGATATAAGCTGAGGCAGCGGCGTGAGCTGCTCTACTCTCTGATTGATAAGCGAGAATCGACAGAAGCGAGGACGACAGTGATTAAATTCCTAAAATAAGTAGTCTTGCGGTGATGAAAAGTAAGTATTAAAGTTTAGATGGTGACGCGATAGCGGTCCATGAGCTCCGCGCGCTTGCCCTCATTCCACCCCGTCACGTCCGTGTAGTACCCAGTGATTCTGCTCCACCAGCGCACGTTCTCCGAGCCGCAACTAGGGCACGTCTTGAGCATCCCCGCCGATGTGCTCGCGCACTTGCTGCACACCGTCAGGTCCTTCGTGTAGCTGAAGTACCCGATCTGGCTGTTCCTGCAGATGCGCTGAGTCAACTTGTAGAGAGCCTCCGGGTCGCTGCACGCCTCGCCGAGCCAGGCATGGAAGATGTTGCCGCCGCTGAGTATGGGGAAGAACTTGTGCTCGATGTCTATCTTCTTCCCGAGTGGGATCTTGGCGCCAACGTAGGTGTGTGTGCCGTTGCTGTAGTAGACGGGCAAGTCGCGCTTCCCCTTGTATATCGAGGCTGCGCCCTCCATGTCGCCCTTCACCGTGCTCACGGCGAACTTTTTGTAGGACGGCGAGACGAGGTCGGCCACGGCGAAGGTCTGCGCTGTGGACTCCGCGGGCGTACGGGCTAGCATAACCTTGAACCCGTTCCTCATCTCAAGCCCCTTCCGGTACTTCTCCATGTCAAGCAGGAGCCTGACCGCCAGCTTTACGGAGTCGGGGTCCTCGTGCAGCTGCTTCCCCGTGAAGTGCTGGACCATCTCGTTGACTCCCACGACGCCGATGACGTTCACCAGCTCGCTGAAGTCGACGGCCGGCGGCCCCACCTTCCCCGTGCGTGGATCCCTCGGGGTCTGCGTGGCGAAAGGCACCATGTTATTGGCGAGGGCTTTCTTCATCCAGAACTGCTTCGCTTTGAAGACGTCGATCGCCATACGCATGTTCTCTTGCGCCGCCTCCAGCAGTTTATCGTAGTCGCCGTTGGCGCGGTATGCCATGCGGGGCATGTTGAGGCTGACGACTTGCCAGCCACCCATGCTGAAGTGCTGCCCCTCATCGAAGTTCAGCTTCTCGTGGAACTTGGGGTCAGTCTCAGGGGTGTTCGCGAACTGGTACGCGCAGCACTGGTAGCAGCTGATGCCGTTGCCGTAGCCGCGGTATGTCGGGAGCATGTTGTCGAAGTAAGGTGCCCCGAACTTGCCCACGCTCTCGTGGACGAGCATCCAGAGGTCGTCGTACTCCGGCTTGAAGAACTCGGGGGAGACGTAGTTCTCGTTCTTTGGGAAGTTGAATGGCTTGCCCCAGTAGTCCCCCTCAAGCGCCACCTCGGTGATGGCGCGGAAGAACATCTGAACCTCATCCTCGTAGCTGCCATAGGTGTCAGGACCTATCTTTCCCTTCATGACCACGGGGACGTTCTTCCATATGTCCGGTACGCCCATCGGCAGCTGAATGTTGCTGAAGACGAGTTGCCCGCCGCGGGTGACGTAGGTCTGAGTCAACTCGTAGAACATCATCTGCGCGAGCTGCTTCACCTTCTCATATGGCAAGCCGCGTAGGAATGGGGCGAGGAACATCGTGTAGTACATGAAGCCCTGCCCGCCGCTGAAGTTCGTCTGCCCCGCAGCCAACACCTTCACGCTGTGCAGTATGGCGACCTCCGGCTGCTTCGCCGGACCAGCCACGCTGCTCCTGAAGCCCGAGCCATCGGGGATGAGCCCGTAGTAGAGGAAGTACCTCAGGTCCCAGTCCTGACAGAAGGGACGGCTGCCGAAGTACTCCAGCGTGTGGATGTGAATGTCACCCTGGTGGTGCGCCGTCGCTAGCGTCGGGTCCATCAGAAGCAGGTACTGCTCCTTACTGAGCCTGTCCGCCTTCTTCTTATGCACCGTCTCCGGGTTCGGCTGAAGATTCGCGTTCTCCTTCGCCTCGAAGCCGCTGCCCGTGTCGATCTCGTACGCGTCAACCACAGGCACACCGACACGAGTCAGGATGTTCCTGAAGACCTGCAGCTCGGGCATGTTCTCCGACTCGCTCCACTCGAGGAGCACATTGTTCGTGATCTCCCTCACCATTGGGCCGGAGACGACCTTGGGCTTGAAGAGTTTGATGCGCCTCTCGACCTCGGCGCTCAGCTTCTCCGCCTTCAACGGGCTGAGAGGCTGGATGCCGAACATGGTCTCAGCCAGCTCAGTCTCGCGGACGAGCTGATCCACTATCCTCGCCTTGTTCCACTCCACAAGGTAGCCGTCGGTGGTGCGCACCATCGGCATGCCCTTCCACAGGCGCTCAGCCCTGTAGAACTGCTCCATGTTAGTCTGACCGACCGGAAGATCCCTGCCCCTCTTAAGCATTCAAAACACTCCTCACCGCTTCCTCGCTCAGCTCCCCAAGGGGGAACATGTTCTCCGCCGACGCCAAGCGATCACCCATCACGAGAACCGGGGGGTTGCCAAACATGTTCAACATGACGAACTCCGTCTGAGCCTCCGTGTCGAACCACTTGGCCTCAAAGGGTATCCCTTTCTCCTTCATATACGCCTTAAGAATCTCACATTTTTTACAATCTGGGAGGGAGTAGACCTTCGCGACGGACTTCGATTCACTCATAGCATCATTCACCGATGGAGTTGACTGAGATAGATAGAGACATCCTGAACCCGCGCGCTATAAGAACGTGTCCACAGCATTCATAATACTCCGAATATCGATTAAACGTGACAATCACTTTTAGCTCAACTAAAAACGGATTGTCCCATTATTACGTAATCGTCTAATGATTATCTCAAATATCTACAACATTTTATATATTCAATCATATGTAGTTACAATCCGTATAATATACAGTGAAAGCCGGGGTTAATATGACAATTATAGTCGCTCTCGTGGGCACACACTTCCGCCGCCCCTTCGACGGCATACGATACTGGAGCAAACACCACGGCATAACCAAGCTATATCTGCTCTACAGTAACGCCAAGGCTACAGATGAGACCGCAGTATTCAGTTACATGAGCCAGAAGAACGCTGAGGAGCTACGCGACAAGCTCGAGATACTTGACCCCGAGCTCATAGGCTTCGACCCTATGGACCACCGCAGCGCGTTCAAGGCAATCTACGGCGTTGTAAATATGGCAAGAGCCTCGGGCGAGGAGGTTCTCATCGACGTCACCAGCACAACCGACATCACCCAGGGCGTCAGCCTCACAGTCGCCCTCATGTTCCGTAACGCACGCGTCTACAGCGTCCCCCCAGAGCGCTCCGCGTGGTACGTAACGGGCAAAGTAGGCGACCCACAGTTCGAAAAGTGGTTCGAAAACGCCCGAAACCAGGCTAGCAAGGAGCCAAAGGAGATACAGCTCCCCGGCTACCGCCTCGAGCCAAATACAAAGCATGAGGAGAAAGAATGGGACAGGGAGAAGAAGCTCCTCATACTCCTTCGAGAGAACGGCGGCGAGGCAGAGTCCATAAGCGATATCATCCGCTGGTTCGGCCACAAGGCGGCGAGCTCAACCCTCCGAAACAAGTTCAGCCGCATCGTCACGAAGCTAGAGATGAAGGGACTTATCGACGCCGAGAAGGGGAGCAAGATGAAGGTCATCAGCCTCACCGAGTTCGGCGAAATATTCGCCGAGGCGCTGGCGGAGCAGAGCGCAGTATAACGTGCGTCTCCGTTGCGCTGTGACGATTTACATGCTCCAGCTAAAAACGGCATCTAACTACATCCGGTGTTTTCCGTTTACCTCAAGTCGCTCGCGTGGAGGCTACCATTCCCCGAGTATTATGTGATATTATTATTCGGATTATGTATTAGGGCACCTTTCCTTTACAGAAGACCGAAGATAAGGGGCATTGCTGAGCTTTGTTTAGCTAAGTTTTTAAATGGATCGCCCCGAGGCTACCATAAGAACCGGTGTATTTGACTTGCTAGCAGAGGTAGTACTCACCCCATCCGAGGGGAAGAGGCTGATCGCCAAGGCGATCGCCCACATGCCGATAGTCCAGCTCGCGAAGGAGAATGGAACAATTATCGTCGCCACGAGCACAACGAATGCCTACGTCCTCGAGGAGCTCCTCGGCAAGGAGATCAAAGAAAAGGGTATGTTCACAGCCGGCGTCGTCACTAAGGACGGCCTTCAGATCACCGAGGCAAAGGGCCGCGGCGACCACACCGTCATCCAGAAGGGCAAGGTCAAGACGGCAAAGGTTCCCGAGCTCGGCGAGTACCTCAAGGACATGGGGCCAGGCGACATCTTCATCAAAGGCGCCAACGCCATCGATCCCTTCGGCCAGGCCGGCATCCTCCTAGGCGGAGTTGGCGGCGGAACAATCGGCGCCGTCTGGGGCTACCTCACGAGCAACGGAATAACAACCATTATCGCGGCTGGCCTCGAGAAGCTCGTCCCTATCAACCTCACTGACGCCGCAAACCGCATGGGCATAAACAAGGTCGACATAGCACTCGACGTCAAGTGCGGCATGATGGTAGTAGGCGGCTACATAATCACCGAGATGGAGGCGTTCAAGGAGCTCTTCGGCGTCGAGGTCGTCCCGATCGGGGGCGGCGGCATCGACGGCGCAGAGGGCTCCAAGCTCTTCCTCCTCGACGGCGATGACGAGGCGGTGAAGGAGGCGGTCGAGGCCGTAAAGTCTGTCCGTGGCGAGCCGAAGCTCACCACCCGCATCATCAAGCAGAAGTAGGCGTCTTTTCTAGGCGCCAATCTATTTCCTCGGCGCCGTTGAACTTGGCGAAGTCATCAAGCGTCTTTCCGAACGCGTCCTTGTATTCTTCGTCGGGTTTGAATCCTTCCTCGTACCAGAGACCCCGCACTATGAGCTTCTTCTCCTTGCGGTCTGCCTTGGGGTCAAGGCGCCCAACGAGTCTATCGCCGTAGAGGATGGGCACGCTGTAGTAGCCGTACTTCCTCTGCTCGGGTTTGAGGTAGACCTCGAGGGCGCGTTCGAACCCGAAGAGGGAATTTAACCTGTCGGCGTGCCAGAGCATGCTGTCGAAGTAGTTGATGAGGCGAACGCCACCGTATCGCCACTCCTTCTCGAGCCCCTCGAGGCGGGTCGCATCCTCGGCGAGGCAATAGTAAGGAGTCTTGAGCCCATCTACGCTCAGCTTCTCGGCGACGCCCTCCGCGGCGAGACCATCGAGGAGTGCTTGCACATCCTTCGTTGCCAGCTTGAACTTTACGCACCAAGAGTGGTAGTAGAACTTTACGTCGGTTGGCTTCGTGGCACCAAGCGACCCCAGCGTGCGCTTGGCGAAGAACCTGTTCCGCTCCTCCGCCGTTGGCTCTGACGCGTCGACGCCGCTGGGCAGCACGCGCTCGGTAAGGTCGTATATCCTCTGGAAGCCATCTCGACGCGTGACCATAAGGTCGCCCGCGCTGAAGAGTGCCTCGAGGGCGCGCTTCTGTGGTTTCCACCCCCACCAGCCTCCGCTCGGCTTCTTCCCCTCAAAATCGGCGCTGCCAAGCGGCCCCTCATTCTTGACACGTTCGAGGACGGAGTCGACGACGTCGGCTGGGACGCGGCTAAACCAGCCGGTGTGTATGACCTTGCTGTGTGCCCGCTCCTTGTTCGCGGCTATGAGGTATCGCCAGTGGTCCATGGGCATGTAGCACATAGCATGTCCCCACCCCTCGAAGACGCTCCGATCCTCGTACGCTAGCTTGTAGAGATCATCCTTCCTGTACTGGCCGAGACGCGTCCAGAGTGTGAAGTAGTGGGCACGCTCTACGACGTTAATTGTGTCGATTTGTAGGCAACCGAGGCGCTCGATGGTCTCCCTTATCCTCTTCTTAGTCGCCTTCTTGGTTGGCTCGCCTACACCCTGCTTCTCAAGTTGAAGCCTGCGAACTGCGTCCACGGACACCTTTCGAGCCGAGACCATCAACGCAAACTCTCCCCTTGTGGTTCTTTAATCCTTCATTTTTCACATAGACTTAAGCCATCCCCTACGGAGATGGAACATAGGTGGGTGAAAGTGATCATCTGGGACTTCGAGCGTCCTCAAGCTATTATTGATAATACTCGCCTTCATCTTCGTCCCGCTCCTCTGGGTGCTGTTTAGGAAAGAGAAGGCGACGGACCGGGAGGGAAGGGAGCCGCCGTTGCCCGACAAGAGGCTCTCAGAGGAGACCCAGCCCCGCTCGAACCTCCCCCTATACGGCGGAGGAATGGATTATACCGCTCAGGCGATTGGGAAGGAGTGGGAGCACCCAGATGTGACGCAATACAGAGAGAAGCTAAAGAAAGACTCGGAAGAGAAGAAAGAGGAAAAGTAGATAGATGGGTCTGCTCGGGATGCGTGCGCGCATGTCGCAATACCCGTAAGGCGCCGAAATGCTAGAGTTATACAGGCAGAGGAAAAAGCGTCTAAGAAGCAGCCCGCCTGCACCATGCTTATAGACCCGGGTACAGATTCACTGGGGGATACGTCATGCCGGAGATTCCCGCCTGGGAGATAAAGAGAACCATCTACACGCGCGCCGAGGAGGAGTTCAACACGAGCCTCGGCCTCCCACCAGAGGATAGAAACCTCCAGCAAATGCTCAAGCGCGGCGTCGTCATAGTTGACAAAGTTCCCGGTCCTACGAGCCACGAGGTCGTTGCCTGGGTGAGGAAACTCATGGAGCTCGACCACGTCGGCCACGGTGGCACACTCGATCCCAAGGTCACTGGCGTACTCCCGGTCACACTTGAAGACTCTTCGAAATGTGTCCAAGCCCTCCTGGACGCGGGTAAGCAGTACGTCACCATAATGCGTACCCACGAGGACGTTGAGGAGAAGCGCCTGGTTCCAATCCTCAAGGAGTTCGAGGGCGAGATATTCCAAAGGCCGCCCCTCAGATCGGCAGTAAGCCGCAGGCTACGCACACGCAGGATCTACAAGATCGAGTATCTAGAAGGCGGTGGCAGGAACTGGCTCTTCAAGGTGGACTGCCAGAGTGGTACATACATAAGGAAGCTTTGCGCTGACGTCGGCGAGGTCCTCGGCTGCGGCGCTGATATGCATGAGCTACGCAGGACGCGCAGCGGTCCCTTCCTCGAGGCGCAGTCGGTTACACTCTACGATATCGCGGACGCGATGGACCTCTATCATGAGGGAGACGAGACGCCGCTGAAGAAGCTCATACACCCCGTCGAGGAGGCCTTGTCGCTCCTGCCGCACATCTGGATCAGAGACTCCGCTGTCGAAGCCCTCTGCACAGGCGCCCAGCTCGCTGTCCCCGGCATACTCCGCCTCGAGTCCGGCATTGAGCCGAAGGGATTAATCGCCGTGATGACCCAGCGCGGGGAGGCAGTCGCCCTTATGAAGGCGGAGATGAACACCGACACCATCGTCAAGGAGGAGCACGGCATCGCCGCCATCCCCGAGCGCGTCATAATGCTGAGAGGCACCTACCCCAAGTCGTGGTAGGGGTGTCCGAGCACTACTTTTCCGAGAACCCTACAAGCTCCGAGAAGCTCGGCCTCATAAGGGCTACTCTCAATGGCTTCCAGCTGGAGTTCATGACAAGCAGCGGAGTCTTTAGCCACAAGAGGATCGACAACGGCACACGCCTCCTCGTTGAGTCGATGGTGCTCCCAACCGAAGGCAAGGTCCTCGACCTAGGTTGCGGATACGGCGTCATAGGCATAGCAGCGGCAAAGAAGAATCCTGGTCTCAGAGTCTGGATGACCGATGTCAACTCCCGTGCCGTTGCCCTAGCAGAGGAGAATATGCGTCGTAACAGCGTCCGGGCTACAATAATACAGGGGAGTCTCTATGAGCCCGTTCAAGGCGAAACCTTCGACGCCATAATCACGAATCCCCCAATCTCCGCCGGGATGGCGAAGATCGTCGAACCCATCATAAAAGACGCACCGCTCCACCTCAACTCGGGAGGTTCACTCCAGCTCGTTGTACAGTCAAACAAGGGGGGGCGAACCGTCTCCGCCCTTATAGAAGAGGCTTTCGGCAACATTGAGGTAGCCGCGAGGGGCGGGGGATATAGGGTTTTAAGGGCTCTGAAAAACTGAGCTGAAGGGCGGGCTAGTCCTGCTGGGAGTAGGCTTCCTCACCATGTTCAGTGAGGTCGAGCCCCTTCTCCTCATCCTCGGGGGATACTCTCAGCGGGGAGAAGAGGTTGATGATCTTAAGCAGTATGTAGGAGCCGAAGAAGGAGAAGGCGGCAATGACGGCGACTGCGATAGCTTGGGACCAGAGTAGGCCTGGGTTGCCTGCGAGCAGGCCGTTGAACGCTGCTGGGTTGATAAGAAGTGTGGCGAAGATGCCCGTGGCTATCGATCCCCAAATGCCACTTACTCCGTGGCAGGCGAAGACGTCGAGTGTGTCATCGACGCGAGTCCTCGTCGCCCTCCAACCAGATATCAGGTTCGAGAGTATTCCGGCGACGAGCCCAATGATGAGTGCTGATATGACAGTTACGTATCCCGAAGCAGGGGTAATAGCTACGAGGCCGCAAACGGCGCCTACCGCCATTCCGACCGCTGAGGGCTTACCCTTCGTTATCCAGTCGACTATCATCCAGCTACAGGCTGCCGCCGCAGCGGCGATGTTAGTGTTGACAAGCGCGTATACCATGATGCTGTCTGCGCCAAGCGCGCTGCCTGCATTGAAACCGAACCATCCGAACCAGAGCAGAGCCGCGCCGAGGATGACATACGGGATGTTGCTCGGCTTCATCGTCTCCTTTTTCTCGATGTCCTTCCTGCGCCCTATCACGATCGCAGCGGCGAGGGCAGAAAGACCAGCGGTGATGTGGACCACGAGCCCACCGGCGAAGTCGATGGCGCCTAGAGCCCTAAGCCATCCTCCGGAGTTCCACACCCAGTGAGCCACCGGGCTGTAGATGAGCGTGGACCAGAGGATGATGAATATGAGTAGCGACCTGAAGTGTATCCTCTCCGCGAAGGCCCCGATAATAAGCGCGGGGGTAATAGCCGCGAACTTGAGTTGGAATGCGAAGAAGAGGAGTTCGGGTATGAGCGGGGCGTAGATTAAGTTTGGCGCAGCGCCTACTCCGTTTAGTCCAAAGAGGGATAGGTCACCGATTACACCGTTAATACTCGGTGCGAAGACAAGGCTGTACCCATAGAGGGTCCAGACTAGGCTTACAACGGCGAAGATTATGAGGCACTGAACCAGCGTCGATAACAGGTTCTTACGCCTAACAAGTCCAGCGTAGAAGAAGCCGAGGGCTGGAGTCATCAACATGACGAGCGCAGTGGCGACAGCCACCCAAGCGATATCACCGGGATTCACTAGATTGGCACCAGCTTGTAAGGACTCGAAATAGTATATTTAGAGTTTTTTAGAATAAAAAAGACGTATTTCCGGGGATTTGTCGTAACTTGTAAAGGTCTTATAGATATAATAAGGGAAATAGGTCATATTTTACACATCAATTCTAAGAGATAACAGATGCTGAAAGCGATTTTATCTTAGAATATATGGAATAGAGTATAGTAATCGGATGAAATAAGAATATTTGAACTATCTCTTGATCTTTATCGGCTAAATTATGAAGTATCTGGGGCAGATCTCCCCGTCGCCCGCCCAGAGCGCGGTCTGGATGTTCTTGATGCCTGGCAGCGCCGCGATCTCCTTTCCGAGCTTCATGAGGTGGTCGAAGTCGTGTATGACGCCTATGGCGAGGAGGTCGTGGTCGCCGACCGTCTTGGTGGCGACGATGATGTTGGGCATCTTTATGAGTGTCTTTAGTATGCTGGTGGAGTCAGTTTTGGCGCCGCTGCTTGTGTAGACGTCTATGTGGAAGACTGCCATGCCCTCGTAGCCTATCATGCGGGGTTCTACGACGATAGTTGAGCCCCTGACGTCGCCTGCGTCTCTGAGGCGCTGGTACCTGTTGATTATGGTGTCCGGGCTTTTGTCGAGCTCTTTCGCCATCTTGCGGAAGCTGATGCGGGCGTCCTCGGTCATCATGGTGACTATTCGCTCGTCTACTTCGTCCATCAGGCTACGACCCCCTTGAGGCCCTCGAGTTCGAAGTTCTCTGGGCATAGGAGTATGTCCTCGACCCAGATGCTTGTTTTTACGTCTACGACGTCGGGTAGTGTCTTTATGTTTTCTAAGAGTGTGTTGAGTTCCTTCATTCCTGGGAGGACTGCGACGGCGAAGATGTTTTGCATGCCGACGCTTGGGGTGCAGAAGACGACGCCGGGTTGCCTCCGTAGTGCCTCGACGACGGAGGAGACCTTGACTGGTTCGACGCCTATCTCGAAGCTGGCTGGGCAATCGAGGCCGAAGCGGCGGGGGTCGAGCAGTATAGTTGTGCCGCGTACGACTCCGTTTCTGCGGAGGCGCTGGAACCGCTTTATTATCGTGTCGACGCTGACGCTGCACTCGGCGGCTATGTCTGCGAAGCTTGTCCTCGCGTCCTTCTGGAGGTTGCGGATTATCCTGACGTCGGTCTCGTCGAACTTCATCGGGGGTCTATCTGAACGGTGGGCTATCCGGCTTAAAATGGTGTCTCTTATTCGGACGTTTCCGGCTTCTCTCGGTACAAAATGGCGACGTTGCCGATAACGTCTATGACGACGGCGCTGGTGGCGCCCGCTATCTCGTCGCTCAGCTCGGCGCGGCGCTCCTTGAAGCCGAGGAACTTGACCTTGATCAATTCGTGATCGGTGAGGACTTTGTCTATGTGGGCGAGCGACTCGGGGGTGACGCCGTATTTGCCTATGTGGGCGACGGGGTCGAGTTCATGCGCCTTCGCTTTCAGCTCGGCGCGCTGCTTCGAGGTGAGCTCCAATGGTTACACCTCATCTAGCCTCGACGGCGGGGTATTTGGGTTTACCCCTCCGGGGATGCCTTTATAGATGCAACGGCGTGGTCTTGTTTGCGGAGCCCGGTCGTCTAGTGGACAAGGATGGAGGGCTTTGGACCCTTAGACCTGAGTTCGAATCTCAGCCGGGCTACCATCCAAAACTGATTTTACTAAAGAGTTGAGTATTCGCGCGCGCAGTGCCTTTATCTTTGACTGGAGTTTTAAAAAAAGCCGCGCACGTATACAAGTGTAAACATACATAATTTATAATGAATTAAAATAAAACATCACTTGCGTTTTGTAGGTGAAGCGAAATGATAGTGATCGGATATTTCAATTGGCTAGGAACGAATGAACAACTTGAAGAATATGTCGAAGCCGTCAAAAAGAACTGTGAAAAACATCCAGGAGTAAAGTTCCTAGGAAAATTTGCACCAGTCACTAAAGTGTATAATTGGGCATATTTCTGGGAAGTAAAAGACTGGGCTACGTGGGAAAAATCTGGTGCGACCTTTAAATGGACTAGAGATTACAAGATTCTGCCAAACTTTTTCTATGATTTCTTTGCGTGATGATCGGAAACCATCTTTTTCAAATTATGAGGAGATGAAAGGCTGTGAAATGGTTAGCACACTGGGAGATGGAGTCTACAACCTTCGAGGTTAACATCAAGAAGTACAAGGAACTACTTGATGCGAGAGAGAAAAAGGACCCGAGATATCCAATTAATCCCTTGTCTGATAACTTTGTTTTCCCTGGAGAGTATAGGGGATTCATACTCTATGGTGACGATACCACTGAGGAACAGTTGACAAATGTTTCTCTGCACTTTAAGGATACAATGAATTGGTCTTTTGAACCCATAATGGCGGCGTCAAAGACGATAGAACTATACATAAAGTCTAAAAAGTAAACAAATGTAAATCATTTTCCCTTTTTTCACACACTCGTTGGATAATCGATTAATCTAATACCAACTCGCTTTGGTATAAACATCCAATTATTGAGTTTTGAATTTAATTCAAGGGTGTTCTCATCATTCTTCGCAATTAACTCCGCTAAATGTATAGATTTTCAGATATTGCAGTTGGGCTACTACTAAAATTCCACAGGGGGATCACGGTGTGCACACGTATTTAGTTGAGTGCCGCCATTGTCTTTGTCTTCGGCGGCATCTTACTAGTAGGATTCACTGATAGAAAAGGTGAGGATGCCTACTCGTCGTCGGGGCTCTTCATGACCCGTATCTTGTTAACTCGAGGTGTTTTCCTCGGGGGAAGGTTACCGCCTGACTTGTGGTATACGGAGAAGTTTCCACAGTACATCTTGTCGGGATCCTTTTCCTGCATCCTCTCTATCCTCTCGTAGACGCTCAAAAAAGCCACCGGCCGTTTTCTCGATCACCCGCGGCTAGACCTTGACCCGGTTAAAAGACCCGCACTTTGGGCACTTGTATATGGCATCTATTATCTGGATTCGGCGGATAGACTTCAACATCAGGTGGTCGCACTTGCCACAGTTGTAGTTCAGCGCGCCTTTCCCCGAGACGTAGGGATCCATCTTCTTCGACTCTGGGAGATTATCCTTGCTGAATAACTTCCCCCCGGACGGCCTATCGTTTAGAACAATCATCTTGAACGTGAAAATGTGATCCATGTAATCTCCCAAAAGTATCTTGGGGCTGCCTTAATATAAAGATATTAAAAAATTGTCTCATATTGGGTCGATTTTAACATAATATGTTAAAGAGACACCAACGGTGAGATGGTTCAGGTTACGCTTCATCCATTGATGAGGGATTTCTTCAGCCTCATCTTCTCGTCGTTGAGGGAGTCGATCTTCTCCATCACTGACCTCATCTGCCCCTTATACTTCGTGAGGTACTCCGTTACATCGACGCTGTTCTTCCTGATTTCGACTACCTCGTTTATGTCGTCCGGTGAGGTCACCGTGAGGATCCCGCCGCCCCCGTGGGCGTTCTCGAGGACCCTGATCTCCCTCTTCACTCTCAGGTACTCCTCGCCGTGTTCGATGTCCTTGATTTTGGACTCGATCTCGAGCACCCTGAGTAGGTTTGTTCTGCGCTGTGAGAAAGCCATTGTTATATTATATGCGGTTGTTGCTTATAGGTTATCCGAAAAGACGGTGACTACATCGGTACGAGTCATTATTGGTTTTTTTGGCGCAAATTCTATCCGCTGACGCCCAGCCGTTGATCCATGGAGTTTTCAGACTTCACGGACATGCCGGTGATAGACTGCCACGTCCACCCGTGGCCCCCATGGAGGGCTGATAACAGATTTGGCGAGGCTGCCCTCGGGGCGAAGTCGCGGGAGCTCGAGGAGACGATGAGGCTCGGGCAGCTGAGCGGTATGCATCTCTACGGGAACCCTGACCACTCCTCACTCTACCTTAAGGCGGTGAATCCGGGCCGGTTCTACGCCGGTGGTTATGCGCCGTGGAGCTTCGAGGCGGGCAGCTGGAAGAGCGTCGACTGGGGCGGCTACGTCGAGTCGCTCATGGGCCTCGGCTATGACGGCATCGGGGAGATGGGTGCGAAGCCGGTGACACGGGACAAGCACACGCCTCTAGACTCCCCCGCCTACGAGGGGCTCTGGGAAGCCTGCGAGGACAAACGGTTCCCTGTCGTCTGTCACGTCGGGGACCCCGAGGAGTTCTGGAGCGAGGAGCGGACGCCTGACTGGGCGAAGGCGAGGGGCTGGGGTTACTTCAGGGGCGATTACCCCACGCAGGGGGAGCTTTACTCGGAGGTGGAGAATGTGCTCACGCGTCACCCAGGCGTCCAAGTCGTTTTCCCTCACATGCTCTTCCTCTCACCCCACATAGAGACACTGGGCGATCTCTTCTCCAGATACCCCAACGCCCACGTGGACCTTGCTCCCGGCGTCGAGCTCCTCTACGAGGTTAGTCGGAGGCGCGGGGAGTGGAGGAGGTTTTTCACCCGCCATGCCGACAGGATATTCCTCGGCACTGACATAGGCATGAGCAAGACGGTCGAGGAGCACCTAGCACGCGTGTGGATGCTGCGTGCCTTCCTTGAGAAGGTTGAAGACTTCTACACACCCGACGAGGCGGACGAGCTACTCACCCGCTACGAGGAGCCTTTCACGGGTCTCGACCTTCCCCGGGCTGTTCTCAACGAGATATACTCGGGCAACCTGTGTAGGCTCTGGGGCAGTAAGCCGCGTGAAGTCGACGTCGTGGAGGCGGCCTCCGCCGCTGAGAAAGCCGGGCATTCGGGCGTCGCGAAAGCTCTAAGAAGCATAAATTAGGATGGTCCAGGCGCTTTGAGCCGCTCGACGAGGTCTTTGACCGCTTCGGTGAGCTCCTCGCAGGCCACGCGGCGCACCTCGACCGAGCCGTCGACCTGAGCCTCAGCATCCAGCTTCTCGATCTCCTTCCGCTCCTCAGCAACTATCTCGAGGATGCCGCGCCTCCTTTCGGCGTACTCGCTCTGCACTCGCGCCGCCTCTTCAATGAACGACGCCTTTGCATCGTTGAGCACTCCATCAGCGGATGTGATTCTCGCCCTCAGGGTTTCCTCGCTCTGCGCCTTCTTCTTCGTGAACCTCTCTAAGAGCCCCGGCTTCTCCTCCGCCAGCACGGCTAGCTCGGAGCGGAGTGCCTCGACGGCGCTGCCTAGCTCCTTCAACTTCTCGTCTCTGCGGGCGGATAGTTCTCTTTGCCGCGCCTCGTGCTCGCGCTCCGCCTGCAGAAGCATGTCTTTCGAGCCGCGTGTGCCGAGTATCTTGTTTTCTCGCTCCGCCTCCTTTACCTGCTCCGCCTTTAGCACCGCGTCTACGGCGGTGAGGAGCTCGCCGCGGTCAGTGTGGAACCTGTCATCTGCCTTCACGGCGGAGCTCGCCTCGAAGTCGTCGAGGACGGTGATGAGGCTCTTGAGCCATCTATCATAGTGTTGATGGAAGGGTGGTGTTGCGAATGTCTGGGCGCCAAGGTTATCGAGACCGGCGAGTGTCCTGTCGACGACCTCCCGTAAGGTCTGCGCCTCGCTTACACCTCGGCGTGGACCCGTGGATTGGCGGTTAGAGACCTTCCTGGTCTTCGCCTTCTTCGGCTTGTCGAAGCCCCTAGTTCTCCCTGATTTACCTACGCCGGGCGAGTGACTCATGCGGAAGGATTACGCTTAGCCCGTATAAGTGGGCTCGCGCTAGTCACGCGCCTCTTCGAGAGCCCGGGCCAGCTGGTCGGGGCAGGAGGTGCCGCGGTAGTTGCAGTCGATGCCTCTGAGCCGTCGTATGACCTCACTGACCTCCATCCCCACTACAAGTGAGGCTATACCCTGCAGATTGCCTTCGCATCCGTCTTGGAAATCGACGTGAACGACGCGCCCCGCGTCGAGCGTGAAGAATATCTTTGACGAGCAGACGCCCTCGGGCGTGAAGACCCTCTTCTCCATATATGCACCGGCGATGACATCTGGGGGAGGCACACCCATTTTTATACCATTCCCCGGAATCAGCCCGTTAGCGGGGGTCGTTGTGGTGGGTGGCGTCGTAGAAATAGTCCATGTACTTGGAACAGCTGGTCTCGGGGCAGAGCCTGCTGCAGACGTACTCGGGATAGGCGGCGAGCTCCTCGTCGACCTTTACCGCCTCGAATGTCTTTCCGCAGATCGCCTTGAGAACGACCAAGCCGGATCAGTTTCGGGGACGCAGCGCCTTCTTTAGAGGTTTACCCTTCAGCTTATCCTTGGGTATCTTTATGGCGAATCGGCATTTTTCGTCGCCGGAGAGGGCGCTCTCCAGTACCTCCACCTCCAGCGGGGCTCCGAGTACGACCTCGAGTGGCAGCTTCTCGTAGCCAGCGCTGCAGTAGCAGAATGTACCAAGTGGGTTGGCGGTGTCATCTAGTATCGCCTCCCTTGCGAGCTGGCAGTGGCAGGCGTAGTATCGGCGCATCTTTGGGTCCTTCTCTTTGAGCCACGTGGCGGGGGCGAAGGGTATCTTGCTCTTTAGGACGACGTCGCCCTGCACGACGCCGTTCTGGATGGTTTGGTCCTTCTTCACATACTCGACGACCTCGGGGGTGATGACCTGCTCGTACCAGAGGCGTCCCGATTTCATGGCGTCCTCGAGTTCAGCTACGAGACGGCCGTGCTCGCCCTCTAAGAAATCCTCCATCGACGGCGCCTTCTCCCACCTCTTAATCATCTCTGCGAAGTGCTCAACTGGTATCCTATGGTGGTTGCCCGCGAGCACCGTCTTCACCTGCTCGGGAGGTAGTACTGCCTCGAGCCTGTCGAGTAGCTCCTTTGTGCAGGCGGGGTATGTGTCAGGTGTTACGCCCAGGGGCGGCTCCTCGAAGCCGTCGAAGACTTCGCCGCGTTTCTCCTCTCCGGCGATTGTGCCGAGTCTCTCGCTTATGCTGGCGTAGACCCCTCTGCCGCCGAGGATGGCGGCGAAGTGGGAGAATAGGTCGTTCCTCTTCGTGAGCCAGAAGTATCGGGAGAGGGCGACGAGGCGATCCTCGGTATTCGCTCCCGAGGAGACTAATCCGGATATGTACGTCTTCAGGTCGGCGACGGAGGCAGACCCCAGCTCCTTCCCCGCGTCTTTTAGGGAGTGCTCGAACTCCCCGACGGCTGCGACCGCCTTCTCGACGGCCCTGCCCTTCAAGCCGCGTTTACTGAGGTATTCGCGGTACTCCTTCTCCTCCATGGTAACACCAACTATCAGCATTCACTGCGCACTGAAAAGATATACGAATCGCCTTGTAACCCACTCGACTGAAAGTGGGAGAATTCAGGGGCAGGTTTGAAGTATCTATTCGCTGATTCACAATTGTGGTCGATTTGGACACCAGTATCGTCTTCACCGCGGCGCTCTCACCCGGCGATAAGGGGACGAGCGCTCTGCTCCTCGCGGAGAGCATCAGAGCCTTTGCTGGTCGTCTCTCAGGCTCCCCCATACTGCTCTATGTTACGCCGAACACAGTACTACCACATGTAGTCGGGGAACGACTCAAGGCACTGGACGTCGAGTTCGTCAACTATGAGGTGGATGAGGAGGCTGCAAAGTTCTTCTTCCTCCCCGAGGTCACAGCCGCGGCGCAGGCAGAGGAGAGGACTGAAGGCAAAGCCGAGACCATGGTCTGGCTGGGCGCCAACACCCTCGTCCTGCAGGAGCCACGAGACTTTCTGCTACCCGCTGGCAAGAGCGTAGGTTACCGCCCCGTCCATATAATGAACGTGGGCTCGCGCATAGACGCCCCGGTGGACGACTTCTGGAGCCTCATCTACGAGAGATGCGGAGTCACCCAGGACAGTGTCTTCCCTATGAAGACTCACGTCGACGGCAACATTATACGCCCCTATTTCAACGCGGGCCACCTCGCAGTCCACCCCGGGAAGCGGCTTCTAAGAAAGTGGAGCGAAGCGTTCCTTGAGCTATACAAGGCGCCGGAGTTCCAGAGGTTCTACGCCGATGGCAGGTACAGAATATTCATGCATCAGGCGGTCCTCTCGGGGGTTATCCTAGCTGAGTTCACCCGAGGTGAGCTACGCGAGCTACCATCGACTTACAACTATCCCACCCACTTATACGGAGAGGATGCGACGTGCGGCAAGCCCACAAGCATCGAGGAGATGGTGACCGTCCGGCACGAAGGATTCTGGGAGGAACCCGACTGGGAGAAGAGAATGCCAGCCAGGGAGACTCTGAAGAAGTGGATGAGGGATAGGCTGCCCAAGACCTAGCCGCGCCTTGGCGACCGACATTTTATACGCCGCAACGACGAGCCTCATATATCCCTCGTCGAGAGGCGCGTTTTAGAATGCCAGAGAATGGGGTCACGATCAAGAGGAACGCGTGTCAGGTCTGCTACTGCGACTGTGGCATGCTTACTTACATGAAGGGTGGCAGGGTTATCAAGGTCGAGGGAGACCCAGCTAACCCGCATAACAGGGGCGTCCTTTGTGCGCAGGGCCGCTCCGCCCGGCAGATGTTGTACAACCCAGATCGGCTCAAGTACCCGCTTAAGCGGGTGGGGGAGAGGGGGAGCGGAGAGTGGGAGCGCATAACTTGGGACGAGGCATTAGACACCGTCGCCGAAAACTTGCTGGAAGTTAAGGCGAAGTACGGAGCCGAAGCACTTTCGTTCGTCAAGGGACCCACGCGGCAGATGATTGAGCAGATATTCCAACGCTTCTGCTACGCTTATGGGACCCCGAATTATTCGGGGAACTGGAGCTACTGTGTCGGTCCGAAGATGATAGGTTACACCTACACATATGGGAAGGCGCCGCAAGGTCAACCCTATATGCCGTGGAGTGATTTCAAGAACTCCAAATATATTATTCTCTTCGGCACCAATCCGGCTCTAAGTTTCATTCACCGGTATCCGCGTATCATGTCGGACATCCTCGATGCGAAGGAGGCGGGGGCCAAGCTGGTTGTAGTCGATCCCCGCTTCACAGAGACTGCGTCGAAGGCAGACACCTACCTCGCCATCAAACCTGGGACGGACACGGCGCTTCTCCTCGCCATGATTCGTACCATCATCGCCGAGGGTCTGCACGACGCTGAGTTCGTCGAGAAATACACCATCGGTTTTGAGAAGTTGACGGAGCACGTCCAGAAGTATACGCCAGAGTATGCGGAAGAGGTCACGGGAATCCCCGCTGAGCAGATCGTTGAGGTAGCGAGGCAGTTCGCCGCCGCTAAGCCGGCGTGCCTCGACAGGCGTGAGGGTGTGCTCCACCACACTAACTCCACCCACACGCTCCGCGCCATGGCGATTCTGCTCGCCATCACGGGAAACATCGATAAGAAAGGGGCACTGCTCTTCAACCCTGGGAACAAGCTCGGCAACATCACGCGTAAAGAGAGGCTCAAGTCGAAGCCGATTTGGGCTGAGAGGTTCCCACTTGTAGAGGATGCTACCGCCATCTTCGCCGAGGCCATACTCACCGGCAAGCCCCACCCCATCAGGGCGATGATGTGCACAATAGCCAACCCGATACAGGAGTACCCAAACACCACCAAGGTCAGGGAGGCACTTGCCAGCCTCGACTTCTTGGTAGTAGATGACCTCTTCATGACCGAGACGGCTAAGCTCGCAGACATCGTGCTTCCCGCATCCACCTTCTTCGAGAAGACTGAGCTCTGCAAGACGCAGAATCTCGCACTCACAAAGTACTTCCAAGTAAGCCACAAGGTCATGGAGCCACTATTCGAGAGCCTCCCCGACTGGAAGTACATCTGCCTGCTCGCGAAGAGGATGGGACTCGATGGCTTCGACTACGCGGACGAGGATGAGATCATCGACGAGATCATCAAGCCTCTCGGCGTGAAAATATCTGACCTAGGTGACTCTGGCGTGTACTCTGTGCCATTCGAGATCGGGCTTCTAAGGAAGAATGGCTTCTGCACGCCATCAGGGAGGATTGAACTTTACTCGGAGCAGATGGAGAAGCTCGGATTCGACCCCCTGCCAAGCTACGTCGAGCCACCAGAAACGGTGAAGAGCAGGCCCGACGCGGCGAAGAGGTATCCATTCACCTTGATCACTGGCTCAAAGACCGCTGTCTACCACCACTCGCAGCAACGTAACTACCCATGGCTCAGGGAGTATGTGCCAGAGGCCGTCGCTGAGTTGAATGAGAAAACCGCGGCAAGCCTCGGCATCGCTGAGGGGGACACTGTCATCTTAGAGGGTCTCAGGGGGGAGGCGACCATGAAGGCAAAGCTCACGTGCGGGATACGCGAGGATGTGGTCAGCGTCACCCACGGCTGGGAGGGGAAGGCAAACATCAACTACCTCACCGACGACACCCAGCTCGACCCCGTCGCCGCGATGCCCGCATTCAGGACCATCCTATGCAACATACGGAGGGCTAAGGCATGACCAAGGCCTTCCTCGTCGATCTAGACAGGTGCATAGGATGTTACGCGTGCGAGATAGCCTGCAAGGACGAGAACGACCTCGCCCCGGGAATAAGGCGTGTCAAGGTTAGCACCGTCGATGCCGGCGAGTTCAACAGGTTCTACGTCCCAGTCTTTGAGATGGATAGGCGGGGCGTCGGCGCATGCACGCTCTGTCCGCAGCTTCAGGCCGAGGGCAGGAGGCCTGCGTGCGTCCACAACTGCCTGACAGACGCGATTCATTTTGGCGAATCTGGAGAGATCAAGGCTAAGGTAGAGGACATGGGAGGGGAGATATTCAACGCGCTGAGTAAAAGGGGAAATGTAGTGTATGTGTCACGGAAGCCAATCGGCGATCCGGTTAAGAATGTGGTCTTGGGGTTCTAGGCTTCCTCAATCCTAATCTTCTGGGCACCCTCCCAGAGGACCTTCTTACCCATCTCAGCGAGCCGCTCCTGCCCCTCTGTGATAACGGCGAAGTGGTTACCCTGCAGCAGCCCAACCTTGCTTGAGAAGATCGCTGAGCCATATGGGATGAGCAGCTCCTTCTCGCTGACTCCGCCGGGATAGTAGAGGAGGTCTCCTCTACTCGGGTGGCAGGTCTGGTTCTCCGCAGGTGCGTCGATGCCGACGGGGTCCATGGGGAACCAGACGGACTCCCCGCTCCAGCGGGCGTGTATTACCTTGCCCTCGATGGGGAGGCGTGACAGAAACGCCTCGCAGGTTTTCGGCGCCTCCGCCTCAAGTAGTCTCGCCGCGAAGCGGTGACCGCCGATCTTCAGAACTACACTCTTCATGGATCAGAGCCCCGCGCCTGGGGGATAAAAGCCCACCCAATGTTTATCAACGCAGAAATCGGAGAGACATTCAGTGATTCTGATGACTGACACACTCGATAAGCTCATGGAAGCATTCGCTGGCGAGTCTCAGGCGAACAGGAAGTACCTCGCCTTTGCCAAGAAGGCTGAGGAGGAGGGGTTGCCCCAGGTCGCGAAGCTCTTCAGGGCCGCGGCTGAGGCGGAGACGATACACGCTCACAACCACCTGCGCGTCGCGGGCAAGATCGGGATGACCATCTCTAACCTCGACGAGGCGATAAACGGCGAGACGCATGAGTTCCGCCAGATGTACCCCGACTTCATAGCCATCGCCCAGCGCGAGAAGAACAAGCAGGCCGAGTGGAGCTTCACGATCGCCAATAAGGTCGAGGAGGTCCACGCCGGCCTTTACCAGAAGGCGCTAGATACGCTGAAAACGAAGAAGCCGCTGCAAAGCGTCGACTACTACGTCTGCAAGGTATGTGGCAACACCGTGGAGAAGATGGCACCCGAGAAGTGTACAATCTGCGGGGCCCCCCAGGCACAGTTCCTCAAAGTGGGCTGACTAAAAGCACAGATTACACACCCGGTCCCGACTGACTGAAGCGGGATTATTTTATGAGGGTGCCGAGGACGTCGAACTGGACCTCGCGGGGTTCGCCGATTAGCTCCACTCTTTTAGCAAGCTTCTTGTCCTTCCTCACCTGCTCGGCGAGGCTCTCGCTTATCCAGAGGTGCTCAAGTTCTTGGGTGTTCTTTATCAAGATGGCGCGTGCTTTGGATCTGTCGATAGGGCCAATTATGCGTAGGGCTGTGTCGATCGCGTCCCGGTCGTTTGGGAGCCAGATGGGTATTTTTCCAGTTGCGCAGGTTCCCTGGGTTAGACAGTTGACGTATGTCGACGGGTAGTCGATCTTGTCGAAGACGCGGCGCGTCGTCAGGTCCGCGAGTCCGATGCCTATCGCGTTGCCGTGTGTCTCCGGGGAGAGGTCGAGGACGACTATCTTGTCTATCTTCGCCGCGTCGGGGTCGGACTCGCCTGGCATCCAGAATCTTCCAGTGACGTTCGTATCCATGCCGACGCCGCTGATGTTTTTCCCGATCTCCTCGACGATTAGGAGGTCAATCTCCTTGAAGGGGAGACGGGGTAGCAGGGCTTTTGCCTCTTTTAGGAGTTCCAGCTCGGCGGCCTCGAACTCCCCCGGCTCGAGGGCGACGACTTTGCATGTCTCGTGGTAGGCGTTTTCGAGGAGTGCGAGGCCCATGATTATGGGAACTTTCTGCATTATGAGGCGTGCCGCTGCGGGGAGGAGATTGTGGTAGCCCTCGTAGAGGTTGTGGTGTATCATCTCTGCCCCCTTCTGCTTGCCGAGGCCGATGGCCATCATCTTCATGATGCCGCTCTCTATCGTGCCCTTGAAGTCGGTGTGCGGCTTGACGCGGCCGACGATAATGATGCCGTCAGCGCGTAGAGCGTTCCTGTCGACGTAGACGGGGGTGCCCTTGATCTCCCCAATTTGGTCGACTTCCATGCTGCTCACGATGGGGGCACAGACGCTCTCCTCGGTGATGCCGAGGGTTCGGAGGGTCTCGATTTGACCGTGCGCGGTGGCGCCGCCGTGGCTGCCCATCGCAGGAATGATGAAGGGCTCGCCGCCGGTTGCCTTGACCTCCTCGACGACGGTCCTGAGAATCAGGCGGATATTCGCGATACCGCGGCTCCCAGCCGTGATCGCTATGCGTTGCCCCTTTTTCACCTTCTTCGCCAGCCCCTTCGAGTTGAGTTGGCGCCTCACCTCGGTGACGTAGTCGTCGAGTTTCGGCTGGTCGAATACCTGCCTTGCCTCTATCATCTTGGGGAAGCTCATCGACGGATCGTAGGCGCTTGTGGGATTAAGCCGTTTTCTTCCCGTGGCGGACGGAGGCCATCTGGGTGGCTACCTTTATGGCGTCGACGAGGCTCTCCGGGTTGGCGGTGCCCTCTCTGCGCCCCGCTTTACCGTAGGCGGTGCCGTGGTCGACGCTCGTCCTAATGAAGGGGAGCCCGACGGTCATGTTGACGCCGCTAACGTCCTCCCACTTGCCCGTCTCCTCGTCGAGTCGGAATCCTTGGAGCTTGACTGGGATGTGCCCCTGATCGTGGTACATGGCGACGACGACGTCGTAGACGCCGCCGAGGGCCTTCGAGAAGACGGTGTCCGGTGGGATAGGGCCTTCGACGAGCATGCCTGCCCTCCTCGCCTCCTCGATGGCTGGTGTGATCACCTCTATCTCCTCCCTGCCAAAGAGGCCGCCCTCCCCCGAGTGGGGGTTGAGCCCCGCGACGCCGATACGGGGCCTGTCGAAGCCGAGATTCCTCGCCGCTTCGTGGGCGACCCGTATCTTCTTGAAGACGCGGTCCTTTGTGATGAGGTCGGGAACCTCCCTGAGGGCGACGTGTGTGGTGACATGGATGACTCTGAGGCCGCCGGCCAGGAGCATCATGGCGTAGTTCTGGGTGCGCCCGATCTCGGCGAGTAGCTCCGTGTGTCCTGGGTACTTGTAGCCGGCCATGTGCATCGCCTCCTTGTTTAGGGGTGCGGTGACGATGCCGTCGACCTCGCCGCGCATCGCCATCTCGGCGGCCCTGACGACGAACTCGACGGAGGCGCGACCAGCCATCTCCTGCGCTTTTCCCATGATGAGGCTGGTAGTATCGATGTTATCTAGGCTAAGAACGTCGATGACGCCCCTCCTGTAGAGTCCATCCTCGGGTGATGTGACGCGGTTGATCCTGAGGCTAAGTCCGGTGACCTCGACGCCCATCTCCATCGCTGAGGCGTCTCCTATAACGAAGGGGCGGCAAATATCGTACACTTCGTTGAGGCTGAGCGCCTTCGCAATTATCTCCGGGCCTATCCCGGCTGCGTCCCCCATCGTTATGGCGAGGAGCGGCTTCACTTCGACATCAGCCTCCTCATTCTCTGCGTCGCCTGTATGAGACTGTCATCAACACCAAAACCTCCGGCTTTCGTAACGGCGGGCATGCCTGTGCTCAGCCTTAGGAGTGGAATTCCCGGCGCGATCTCCTCGACTATTGAGGCGCGGTCCGCACCGAGCTTTTGGCAGACCATGAGTCCCGTGGCGCCGCCTGTGAGAAGCAGCCCGAGGACTTCCGCCTCTGAGAGTATGGCGGAGGTTATCTCGCCAAGGGCCTCCTCGATGAAGAGCTTCGCCTCGGCTTCCTTTATCCCGTGCCTTGCCGCGTGTGAAATGAACTCGGCGATGCTGCTTTCTTTGGAGGCGGACGTTATAGAGACGTCGACTCCGGCTTTGAGCGCCTCGATTGACTCCCCGACGCAGCGCCTAACCTCCTCTTTCATCGCCGCCTCACCATCTATTAGCTGTGTGATTCCAATTTCGACCTCGTGAAAGCCGAGGCGATCGTGAAGATTGTGGACCTGTGTCCTGCTCAGGCGACGTGTGCTGCCGCAGACCGAGAGGACGGGCTTGGGGCTGCGGAGCCCGAGGCCGAGTGGCACCTCGCTGGCGAGACCGGCGGAGCCGACCAGCAGCTTCGTATCCCCGATGGATCGGGCTATGTCTATTAGGTGCTTCTCGGTGAGCACGTCGAAGACGGCAACCTCGAAGCCCTCCGTCTTCAGCGCATCGACGCGCGTCTTTATTGAGTTGACACCTGCCTCGACGGCGCTGTGGTTGACGAGGCCGATCCGCCGCTTGCTCTGGATGCTAATTATCGCGGGGATGTCTGAGGTCTTCGCACCGAGTTCGTCAACGTACTCCGTCTTCTCGACAGGCGTGTTGTCCACTAGCTGCTTGCCTGAGAGGGTCGTGCGGCCGTATGTGGGGTAGGCGGGGGCGAAGAAAGCGAAGCTTGCATTGGATGCCTCCATAGCGGCGTCTAGCTCAGCCCCGATGTTGCCGCGGAGTGTCGAGTCCACCTTCTTGTAGACCTTCTCGACGCCGAGCTGCATGAGTCTCTCTGTGGCGGTGCGGACCCGTCTGTAGGCGTCGTCCCTGTTCAGCAACCGGCTCTCCGTGTCGACTACCACGACATCACACGAGAGCATGGCGTCTTTGACATCCCTGATGAGAACCTCCACTGAGAGACCCCAGTTCCTGAACTGCACACCGGTGTCGAACGCCCCGGTGAGGTCGTCGGCCAGGACCCCTATCCTCATCCCCATTCACATTTCATGTGTCCCGAGGGCTAGAAAATACCTTGTATTGAGGAGAAATACTTCCGACCATAAACCCCTTCAACGCGTGGCGCAACGAGAATACATGGTAAAGTTCAACCCCAAGATAATCGACGACTGGGTCAAGTTCTGGAACACCTACGACCTCGACGAGGTTGAAAGGCTTTTCCTCAGAGACGACCGCGTTACATACTTTTCCTCGGAGAAGCAGGGCGTGATCAAGGGCTACGAGGCTCTGGTGAAGCACCACGAGGGATTCGGCTTCGTAAAGGGCGGAAAGAAGGCGGCGAACAAGCTGTGGCTTGAGGGCGTCGACGTGGAGGACTTTGACGACAATGCGGTGGTCTGCGCGGTCTGGTTCTTCAAGCGCCCGACGTCCGAGACTCCCCAGAAGGGCCCCGTCACGCTCGTCTATGAGCAGACCTGCGATGGCTGGCGCATTGCACACGCAAACTTCGGCAACTACAAGTGACGGCGAACAGCTGAGAGATATCTTTTTCTTGTAGCTGTCGGGCTCATTTTGAAGGTAGTCAGCTTGGGCTCGAACGCTGGCAAGGAAAACGCATCTAAATGGCCCATGAAGAGGATAAGCCTCTACCTGGGACCCCTGCTCTTCATCATCTGTCTCCTCATACCAAATGACGTGGCGATGACGGAGGCCGCCAATGCCGCGGGTATCGGCCTCATGGAGGGGCCGAAGTACGGTCTCGGTGTCCTGCTCTGGACCGCCACCTGGTGGGTCTTTGAGACGACGGCACTTGGACTCGCTGCCCTCGTTCCGCCGATACTCTTCGGCATCGTCGGACTAATGCTATGGAAGGAGGCACTTGCCCCCTTCATGGACCCACTCATCTGGGTCATAATCTCAGGCTTCGTCTTCGCAAAGTCGTTCCAGGTCTGGGGACTCGACAAGAGGGTCGCCCTTACGCTGGCGAGCCTCACAAAGACTCGAAACCCCGCCATCGCCGCCTTCTTCGTAGCCTGCCTCCCCGTCTTTCTCCTTACCATGACCGGTTCGATGACCGCCGCTACGAGTATCGTCTACGGCTTCGTCATCGCCTTCCTCCTCAGGCAGGGCTTCAAGCAGGGGAGTGCTTATGGCTCCGCGACGATGCTCGCCCTCGGACAGGCTGCGACCGCGGGCAGCCTGCTCTTCCTGACTAGCACGACAACCAACCTTATCGGGAAGAAGACCGTCCTCGAGGCGACGGGCGTCAACATCACCTTCGTCGACTGGTTCTACATTGGCACTATCCACGCCATAATCGGCCTGTTCCTCACCTGGGTCATCGTCTACAGGGTCATCAAGCCCGAGGTGAAGACTCTCCCATTCGACGCCTCGACGCTGAAGAAGGAGCTGAGCGACCTTGGCCCCATCACGAGGGGGGAGAAGATGACGATTGGCATGCTGCTCTTCACGCTCCTCCTCTGGATAATCCCCGGCATGGTCGCCAACTTCGCCGTTGACAACGCGGGCCTCCAGCCTCTCAGCCAACTTCTAGCCAAGGTCATGCCCGAGGCGGCTCCGGCCGTCCTCGCCATGTTCCTCTTCCCGCTTCTAAGGGCGGGGGACAGGCCCCTGCTAAAGTGGGACGAGTTGCTTCAGGAGTCGATCAACTGGGACATAGTCTTCCTAGTAGGTGGGGGCATAACCCTCGGCCTCGGCCTGATGAGGAGCGGCTTCAGCAACTGGGTGGGCATCATCTTCAAGGGCTTCATGGGCAACTCTCCTAACGAGTTCGTGATCTTCGGCGCCTGCGCCCTCATAGGTTTCCTGCTGAGCTACCCGGCGTCGAACACGGGAGCCGCCTCGGTAGCCTGCCCGCTGGCGCTGTCCCTCTCCGTCGCGGCGGGGATCAACCCCATCGCGCCTATAATCGGCACGGCTATCGCGACGACCATTCCAAGTACCCTGCCAAGCACTACGCCTGCGATGGCGATCGCTTACAGCTCGGGGTACGTCAAGATGAAGGACATGATCAAGGTCGGCATGATAGCGGACGTGATACGCTTCGCGATTCTGATTGCCATCGGGCTGCCCCTGATCAAGTGGTTCCTCGCGATGAGGTATGGCATCGTCTAGCATAATCACCCAACAACTTTAATTTCTATGACGTTTCGGATAAGAGAGTTCCAGAGGACCCTGTCATGGCGGAACAACGGCTCAAGACGGTAACCGTCGCGGGCACTTTCGATGTCATGCATAAGGGACACTGGTTCCTTCTCGAGGAGGCATTCAACATCGCCGATAGGGTCGTCATAGGCATAACGACGGACCGCTTCGCCGCTGCGATGAAGAAGCCGCACGATATCGACTCATACGATGTCCGCTTAGCCGAGGTAGAAAAGTATCTTTGCGAGAAGGGGCTCCTCGAGAGGGCGACCTTCTTCCCGCTCGACGACCCATATGGTCCCTCCATTAAAGACGGTGGCATAGAGGGCATTCTCGTTAGCGAGGAGACGGAGAAAGGTGCTGAGGCTATCAATCAAATCAGGGTGAAGAAGGGTGACAGGCCTTTGCTCATCTTCGTCATGAAGATGGTCCTCGCAGATGATGGTAAGCCGATAAGCAGCACCCGCGTCCGCAGGCAGGAAGTCGATAGGTACGGGCGCCTCATCGGCTAAGCCCCAAATAGTCGATGCGTCAGATTCAAACGATACACGTTGCCAAAGGTCATTCTTCTTACTGGGTTCGAACCCTTCGGTGGCGAGAAGGTCAACCCATCCATACTCGCCTGTAAGAAAGTCGACGGGAGAAAGTACAATGGGTACACGGTGAGGGTGGAAGAGATTCCGCTCAGGTTCGCCGAGATACGGGGGACACTGGAGAGGCATATCAAGAGGCATAAACCCGCAGCAATCATCTCTACGGGGCAGGGTGGGGGCTCATGGCTCAACCTTGAGCGCATCGCCGTAAACGTCGCGGACACGAATAGGGTCGCCTATAACTGCGGCGAGAAGCCTCGTGACGCTGTGCTCGTGGAGGGTGGTCTCGTCGCCTACTTAACGGGGCTTCCTATAAGGAGGCTGCTTGACAAGGTGCGCGCCGCTGGAGTACCAGCGGAGATATCCAATTCAGCTGGCGCCTTCGGATGCAACCAGATTTTCTACCACCTGATGGACTACGTCGCCAGGGAACGACTTAATATTCCTGCAGGATTTATTCACGTCCCCAAGCTCCCTGAGCAGGTTCTCGACAAAAAAGAGCCTCATATGAGCCTCGACCTAATAGCTAGGGGCCTCGAGGTGGTCGCCGAGGACGTGGCGGGGAACCTCTAGCACACTTTCACGCGCCTCCCCACCCACGCGAAGTAGCTCACGGTTTTAACCACGCCTCGGCTAGCTTGGTGCCGATGTGCGCCCACGCGACGGCTCTGCTGCCCCTGCACCCCGGCAAGGCGCCTCGGTGGCTATTCGGCAGGATGGTCGAGCTCGCGCGCTGCATCACGGGAATCGTGATCGACGAGTACGGGCGCGATGGCTTTATGGCGCGCCTCAGCGACCCGTGGTTCTTCCAGAGCCTGAGCTGCGTCCTAGGATATGACTGGCACAGCAGCGGGACGACGACGGTTACCTGCGGCGCCCTCAAGGAGGCGATCGACCCAGAAGAGACTGGGCTCGCCATCTGCGGAGGCAAGGGCAAGACCTCACTCAAGACCCCCACCGAGATCAGGGATAGGGGGGAGGCGTTCAACCTCTCAGAGAATATGATCGATGAACTCGCCTACAGCAGCCGTATGGCGGCGAAGGTGGACAACAGCCTCGTCCAGGATGGGTACCAACTTTATCACCACTGCTTCCTCTTCGACGAGAAGGGGGAGTGGATTGTGATCCAGCAAGGCATCAACGAGAAGAGAGGAGACGCACGCCGCTACCACTGGCCGCTTGAGCATAACGGGTTCATCGAGGAGCCGCAGGGTGCAATACTATGTGACACGCGCCTCCCCCACGTCCTCAACATGACTAACTCCGCCAGCGAGGAGAACCGGAAGGCCTGCGTCGACCTCGTTAAGGAGAACCCTGAGAGGCTCCGAAGGAGCATTCTAGCTCCAGTGCCCGCGAAGCAGAGGCGTCTCGACTCGTGGACGGGGAAACCTGAGGAGGAGCAACTCGTCATGCCCCGGAACGTCAACTGGGACACGCTACGCAACGTCTATGAGTTCCAGCCACGGGGATATGAGGAGCTGGTCGCCTTCAGGGGCGTTGGACCATCGACCGTCAGGGGGCTTAGCCTCGTCGCCGAGCTCATTTACGGTGACAGGGCGAGTTGGGAGGACCCGGTCCGTTTCAACTTCGCATTCGGTGGCAAGGATGGTGTACCGTTCCCGGTCGATAGGTGTGCCATGGATGAGGCCGTCGAGGTGTTGAAAAATGGGATATCATCCTCGAAGGTAAGGGATGAGGAGAAGACGCGGGCCTTCACTAGGCTTAGGCGCTGCGTCCCGCCTATCCCCGATTTCAGAAAATAAAAACCAGAGGAGAGGCTAGAACCTCTTCTGTGGTCTGCCGTTGCGATCTGTGGGCTTTGGGTGCATCACGCGTGTCGTGTAGTGGCTGCGCACCTTCAGGCTTGAGCCGTGACCCACTTTGAGGGTGGACTTCTCGAGCTTTGGCGTCTGTGCCCTCACCTTTCCCGCCTTCGTCAGCGAACCGTGTGTCGGTATTTGTTTTTCACCTCCCTTTGCTTTATGTCGATGATTTTGTGCCCTGTCGGGGCCTCGTCGAAGTCGTCGCGTTATACTATGATGTTGGGTCGGTCTTTGACCCGAATTAGATCGTGGATGTTCCTTCTCCGCCCGTCTACGGTTCGTCTAACCGGTGGTCGGGTGGCTCCAGAATCACGTATTAATGTGAGGGAGGAGGCGTTAAAAACGTTCTCTTTTCGTCTGAAAATATTTTTTCTTTGGATTATTTCGGAAATAAAATGATAATAATGGGTTACAAGGAAAATAAGCCTATTTTTTAGGCTTTTATGGCTTGGTTGATCACGTAGGCGAAGTCCTTGGGGCGTGCGCCGGTCATAACCGTCTTGTGGCTCGTGAAGAAGCTCACTACTGTCTGCTCGATGTAGAGGGGCTCCGCCTTGAAGCCGGTGAGCTTGGTCTCCAGCTCCTCTAGGTCAGTCTCGGGCTCCATGAAGAAGTCGCCGCTGAGCTGGATGGAAGTGATTCTACCGTTCACGATCTCTAGTTTGGCACGGAGGAGCTTGCCGCCGGGTACTTTGAATTCGAATCTCTTCATGTTGGTTACCTCCTGTAAATCCACGCCCTACTCGCGTAGCGTTCCCTGAACTGCTTTACTAACTCCTGCTCGTAGGGCGTCAGTTCGCTCTTTACGAGCTCGGCGTTAAGTGCCTTCTTGTATCCCTTCTCGAGGGCGTCGCGGACTTCTGCGAAGCCTATCTGGCGCCCGAGGAGGCGGCGTATCGTCGTGACGCGCTCCTCCGCTTGCTGTATCATCTTGTCGCTGAGTTTTTCCTTCGATATTTTCAACACGCCGAACATCTGTTTGGCGTCGAAGTCGACGAGGAGGGTGCCGTGGTGAAGTACGGCGCCGTAGCGCCTGATCTGTGCGTTGCCGCTGATCTTTTTGCCAGCCACGACGATGTCGTTGATGGGCTTGAAGTCGGCTTTTATGCCGAGGACGTCGAGGGCTTCGATTATTCCCTGGCAGAGGAGGTGGTAGGACTCGACGGGGTCCGTGCTGACTCGTGGGTCGTCCTCCTTGAGTATGACGCTGTAAGTTATCTCCCCCGTTTCGCTGTTCAGGACGGCCCCGCCCCCGCTTATGCGCCTGTTCAAGTTGAAGCCGAAGCGGCTGAGTGCCTCGAGGTTGACCTCGTCCTCGACGCTCTGGAAGTAGCCGAGGGTTACGGCGCTCGGCTTCCACATATAGAATCTGAGGGTGTCGGGAACCTTTCCCTCTCCCCTCGCCTTTGTTATAGCCTCATCCACCGCCATGTTCGTGTAGGCGTCGTTGACCTTTAGGTCGAGGAACCTGAATCTCTGAGGCATGGTTGTTCGGTTTCTAGGGTGGCTCAGGGGCGATAAAAAGGGTTGGAGTCACCAGTGGTCTTGGTGGAGGACCTCGGAGACGGGGCGGCGGGGTCTCGGTGTAGGGTCCTGGGCGGGGTAGCCGACGGGTATCAGGGCAACCGGGCGTATGCCAGCTGGAAGCCCGACCGCCTCGGCGGCCATTCCCTCGTCGAAGGCGCCGATCCAGCATGTGCCGAGCCCGTTAGCTGTCGCGGTGATCATGATGTTCTCAACGGCGGCTGCCGTGTCCTGTAGACAATACAGCATCTCCCCCCGTTCCTTGTAGCGAGGCGTCGTCTTCGCCGCCTCCGTGCAGACGATAATGATAACCGGCGCCGTTGCTATGAATGACTGGCCGTGAGACGCCTCGACGAGCTTCTCCTTCACATCTCTATCTCTGACGGCGACGAAGCCCCAGGGCTGCATGTTGCCGGCGCTGGGGGCGCTTATGGCTGCCTTGATGAGTGTCTCGATCTCCTCATCTGTGAGCCCCTTCGGGGCGTAGGCGCGTATGCTCTTTCTCTTCAGTATGGCCTCGGGTATCTCCAAAGCTTCACCGTGTGAGGGTTGGTTATGCGGGTTTATATTGGCTGTTGCCTGCGCCGGGACACGTAGAACATGATGGCGACAGCAGCGGAGATGCCGACGGCGAGGAGTATCATGGTCTGGTTGATCCATCCCGCCTGCATGCCTTCAGCGGTCTCGACGGAGGAGATGTAGATGGTGGAATCGATTATCCTCTGCCTGGTTTCCTCGCCCGCGGTGGTGTAGGTCTGTTCGGATATATTCATCGCGGTGACGACGGGAGCCGTGTACTGGGGGGCCTTCTTGATCATCTGGAGGGGGTCGTTGTCGCTGACGAGGGTGAGGTCGACGGGTATCCAGCCCCAGGGTGGCGTGTAGACCATCGCCCAGCCGTGCCACGCGAGCCCAGTCTCCTTGATGCTGAGGTGGCCGTCCCAATAGGTGTCCTCCCCGCTTATCCCCGAGTTGAAGACGATGCCTATCTCGAGGTAGGCGGGTATGCCGAGGCTTCTTAGCATGCTGATGAGGAGGATGGACTGGTCATCGCAGTCGCCTTCTAGTTGGGTTAGGGTTTGGTCGGGCATGAGGGGTATCTCGTGGTTTTGGTAGGTGACGTTTGCGTGGAACCAGCGGACTAGGCGCGCCACTTTTGCGAGGACAGTCGGCTCGTTTGCTGTTAGGCTGCGGGCAAGGTCCGCGATTTCGGGGTCGTCCGCCCAGAACGTGCTGGTTGTGCCCGTGTAATTGGAGACGAGACCAGTGGGGATGTCGCCTGCGACTCCCGCTGATGAGAGGCTGAGGGCGGGGACGGAGACGTCAGATGATACGATCTGGTACGTGACGGTGATGACGACCTCTCCCCCGGGGGGTATGGTCAGGCTGGTATTCGGGTCTGAGAGCATGTTGCCGTCCTCGTCCGCGTACGGCGCGCCGAGGCTCGGGCTGCTTGACGTGATCGTGATGGTCTGGAACTCGTTGCTGAGGAAGAGGGGTACGGCGATGTCGTCTTGCATGAGTGTCGCGGGGGCGGTGCCCCTGTTCTCGAAGGTGTAGGTCTCCGTGTACTTGTAGGTGGAGGTCGCGGCCTGTGCCGGTGCCACCTGTACGAGGAGTAGAAGTGCGATTAGAAGCGGCGCAGCGGTGCGTGCCCTCATCTCTGGCTCGTCTCCTCTGCGGGTGCGCGGCTTAAACAGTTTACGAATCTAGGCTTTCTGTACCTTCTCCCAGTCCTTGGCGAAGATGCGGAGCCCGTCGTCAGTGAGGGGGTGGCTGAGCATCTTCTCGATGATGTCCGGGGGGATGGTGGCGACGTGTGCACCCATGCGTGCGGAGTCAGTGACGTGGCGAGGGTGCCTTATGCTAGCGACGATGAGCTTGCTCGGCATGTCGTAGTTGTCGAGAATGTCCATGACCTCCTGTATGACCTCCATGCCGTCCTGCCCCCTGTCGTCGAGGCGCCCCACGAAGACGCTGACGTATGTCGCCCCAGCTTTGGCGGCTAGGAGAGCCTGGTTGGCGCTGAAGACGAGGGTCACGTTCGTCTTTATGTCGAGTTTGTCGAGTATCCTGACCGCCTTGAGCCCCTCTGCTGTCATCGGTATCTTGACGACGATGTTCTCCCCGTAGGCAGCGATCTTCTTCGACTCGGCGACGAGGTCGTCGCAGGCGTTGCTGCAGGCCTCGACGCTTATCGGGCCTTTGACGACCTCGGCGATCTCTTTGACCACGTCCTCGAACTTGCGCCCACTCTTGGCGATGAGTGTCGGATTTGTTGTCACCCCGTCTACGACGCCTATGCTGTAGTACTTCTTGATCATGGCGACGTCGGCGGTGTCGATGAAGAACTCCATTCAGGTCCCCGGTTTGGTCTCATGTTGCGCCCTTTTTGCTTAACCCTTTCGGCGGTGGGGGCGTGGATTATTTAAACCGGCCTACTGATTCGTTCATTGATTGTCATGATTAGAAGGCAGCCGTTCGGAATGACGGGGCATCAGAGCAGCGCCACGCTCTTCGGCGCCGCCGCACTTGGCGACGTCACACAGGAGATCGCTGATGAGACCCTCAAGGTACTCGATAGGCACGGAGTGAACCACATCGACGTGGCAGCGAGTTATGGAGACGCGGAGCTGCGCATAGGGCCGTGGATGGAGAGGAGGAGGGGGGACTTCTTCCTCGCCACGAAGACGGGTATGCGGACCTACGTCGAGGCGAAGTCGGAGTTCGAGAGGTCGCTAGAGCGCCTCAGGGTGAAGAGCGTGGACCTGATTCAGCTCCACAACCTCACACACCCCTCCGAGTGGGAGACGGCGATGGGTGAACATGGGGCTTTGAACGCGCTCACTGAGGCGAAGGAGCAGGGCCTCACACGCTTCATAGGCGTCACGGGGCACGGTCTATTCGCCCCAGCCATGCATATGAGGAGCCTCGGCAGGTACGACTTCGACTCGGTCCTCCTCCCCTGGAACTGGGTGTTGCACCGCGACGAGAAGTACCGGAGGGAGTTCGGGGAGCTCCTCGCGATGTGCAGGGACAGGGGCGTAGCAGTTCAGACGATAAAGTCCCTCACCAAGGGCCCTTGGGGGGAGAAGACCCACACGGCGAAGACGTGGTATGAGCCCTTCGAGGATCAATTCGACATCAACAAGGCCGTTTCGTGGATACTTGGGCAGGGCACTATATTCCTGAACACCACGGGAGACGTTAGGCTGCTTCCCAGGGTGCTTGAAGCGGCAAGCCTCAATCTCCCCAAGCCGGGTGACGACGAGATGGAGGAATTGGCCAAGAGGACGCATATGAGTCGCCTATTCGTCGGCTGAATAGAATATCAATTGCAGATGATAACGGGGGAGGAGCCCCAATCTCAAATACCTAGGATTCTTAAACCGATTATAAGGTTCAAGAGCCCCGATGTGAGCCCATTTATAAAAAATGGGTTAGTATTTCATAGGTACGCGAGATTCGATACGCTTTAAATTGATAGTTTCCCCATGATTCAACGGCGGTTGCATGAACGAGATAGTGCACTTTGAGATCCTTGCCGACGATGTGGCGAGGGCGCAGAAGTTCTACAGGTCCACTTTCGGGTGGAAGACGAACGATATTAAGGAGCTGGGTTACACGATGATCCACACGACCGAGGTCGACGAGAAGCAGATGCCGAAGAGACCCGGCGCAATAAACGGCGGCATGATGAAGAGGACGAAGGAGGTGCTGCATACCGTCGTCACGGTAAGCGTCGAAGATATCGACGCCGCCCTCACGAAGATCGAGAAGAACGGCGGAAAGACCATCGTAAAGAAGATGGAGGTCGGCGACATGGGTTGGTCCGCCTACTTCAAGGACACAGAGGGCAATGTCGTAGGGCTCTGGCAGAACAAGATTCTGTGACTCTAGAGTTTCTCGCGTGCCTGCGGCTCCGTTTTCTCCCGTCCCTCGGGTGCCGTGATCAGGGGTGCGACCTCGTCCATGAAGTACTCCGCCGACTCCGCTTCGGAGCCGTAGGGGAAGACGGTGACGAAGTGGCTCACTCCTAGGTCGACGTAGCCATTAACGAACTCCGCCGCCTCCTTAGCGGTCTTCCTCTCCCACTTCTTAGCTCCCGAGTACCTCTCGTATGGAGCGGGTTCGCCCGCCTCGACGTCTTTCAAGGCTAGGTGGAGCCCCGCGGACTTGCGTATTGAGCCGTAGTCTACGCCCAGCTTCTTACAGTGATTCTCAAGGACGCCGAGTCGCTCAGCGTAGACCTTGAGGTCTGTGTTCCACGCGAAGTTGACCAGCTGTGCGTGCCTCGCGGCGACCTTTAGCACCTGATCGCCTGTGCCTCCGACCAGGATCGGGAGCGGGTCCTGTATGGGTTTGGGCATCGCCACGCAGTCGTTGACGCTGTAGTACTTGCCCTGGTAGTTGGCGCGTGGCTTCGTCCACATTTCTTTGGCGATGGTGATCGCCTCGTCGAGCTGACGTACCCGCGCCCCGGGGCTCGGGAAGACGTAGCCGTACGCCTTGTACTCGACCTCCTTCCAACCCGCCCCTACGCCGAAGTATAGGCGACCACCGCTGATATTGTCGAGTGTCGCCGCCATCTTCGCCGCGAGGCAGGGGTTACGGTAGTTCTGGCATGACACCATCGCGCCGAGGCGGAGCGTCTCCGTCTCAACGGCGAGCGCCGTCAGCAGCATCCACGCCTCGAGGCAGTCTACGTCCACAGCGTCTGGGCGTATGAGGAAGTGGTCACTCGCCCACATGCTCTCGAAGCCTGCTGCCTCCACACGCTTCGCAACGTCTCGCAGGTATGAGTACTCGTAGCCGAACTGAGGCTCAATCTGAAGCCCAAAGTCGATCTTCAACGCAATCAACTGTATCTCGTAACGGGAGCCAATAAAATGGATGCCCCGATGCTCAGATTGTTATACTGAATCCGCCTAGAATCACATGATTACATTGGGTGTCTGGCCGGAATCCAAGAAGATGGCTGTTGTCCTCAGCTTCGACCTCGACGCCGAGTCCCTTTGGACTGCGCGCGATGCGAAGAACCTCGAGAGACCCGTGACCCTCTCACAGGGCGAATACGGACCTCGGGCCGGCGTGCCCCGGATACTAAAGCTGCTTAAGAAGTACGACTTAAAGGCGACGTTCTTCGTCACCGGCTGGGCGATGGAGAAGCACCCCGAGGCAGTCGAGTCGATAGTCGCCGACGGGCACGAGGTCGGCCACCACGGCTACCACCATGAGTGGCTCGACAACGTAACGCTGGAAGAGGAGAAGGCGATCATGGCGAAGGGGCTCTCACTCATCAAAGACTTCACCCCGGAGCGCCCCGCTGGCTACAGGTCGCCCAGCTGGGAGTTCACCCCGCATACGGTCCGCCTACTCAAGGAGAATGGGTTCAAGTACACGAGCAACATGATGAACGCCGACCTCCCATACCTCCACAGCCTCGACGGGGAGGAGATACCTCTCGTTGAGCTGCCCGTGAGCTGGATCATGGACGACGCCCCCTACTTCCTCTATAGCACCCGCCTCGTCGGGCGCACCATCACGGACCCGAACCACGTCTACTCGATCTGGGAGCAGGAGTACAGCGGCTTCTACGACGAGGGGCTATGCTTCGTGCTGACGATGCACCCCCAGATCACTGGTCGCCCATCTAGGACGGTGATGCTTGAGAGGCTGATCAGGAGGATGAGGAGCGATCCGGGGGTCTGGTTCGCTACCGGAAAGGATGTCGCCGAGTTTTGGCTTAAGAAACGCTAGCTCGGCTTGCCTTCACCATCTTAGCGACCTCGGCGACTTTTCTGCCGAGTCCTCGCGAGGATCTTATACCAAGCTCGTCATCTAGAACGGCGTCGCGTATCCTGCTCCTCTTCGGGTGGGTGACCGCTCCGCCTCCGTAGTAGCAGCCAGGTGTCTCGGCGGGACCCGATCCGACGACGATCATGTCGTGGACGAGGAAGTAGCTGTGAATCATCTGTATGCTCGTCTCCTGTCCGCCGTTCCTGTTGTAGCCGACGGCGATGGCGCCGCCCACCTTGTTGGAAAGGCCTCCGCCGTACCCTGTGCGGGCGTAGCGGACGAAGGGCTCTGTGCGGTCGAGTATGGTCTTGAGTTCCCCGGTTATTCCGCCGAAGTAGACGGGGCTCGCGATTATCAGCCCGTCGCACCCCGCAAGCTTAGGGTAAATCTTCTCCATGTCATCGTCGAAGCTCGGGCAGCCGCGCGGGCTGTCCTTCTCATCGAAGCATCGGAAGCATGCGATGCATGGGTGGACCTTGAGTGGCGATATGTGGAGAACCTCGGTCTCAACTCCCCCCACCTCGCTCGCCGCCTTCAACGCCTCTTTGACAAGGATCTCCGTGTTGCCCCGCCTCGGGCTGCCTACGATGCCTAGAATCTTAACGTCGTCAGCCAAGTCACTCGCCTCAACGACTTTTTATTAATAGAGGACGCTTATCGATTAAAACTTCTGAGGGCGAGGAATTGGACACTAAGAGTTTGGCTGATTTCGTCGACGGGTCGTCAGTCAGGGATCTGCTGAGGGACATGATCAGGGAGGCTAGCGTCAACCCGCCCGGAGGGGAGAGGGGGTGCGCCGAGGTGGTCGCCAATAAGCTGAGGGAACTTGGCCTCGACGTGGAGCTGGTCGAGAAGGAGGTGGGGCGTACAAACGTCATCGCTCGCCTCAAGGGGACACGTGGGTCGCCAGTGCTCCTCTACAATGGTCACATCGATGTGGTGCCGGCGGGGAATGGGTGGACGAGGGACCCATTCGGCGGCGAGATTGTGGACGGGAAGCTCTACGGGCGCGGAACGGCGGATATGAAGTCGGGCGTCGCCTCGATGGTCGCCGCCGCCGAGGCGATTGTCAAATCCGGTGCAAGGCTCAAGGGCGACCTGCTGATAACGGCGGTCGCTGACGAGGAGACTGGAAGTGTGAAGGGCACCCGCCACCTGATCGAGAGGGGCCTCAAGGCCGATATGGCGGTTGTCTCAGAGCCCACGGACCTCCGCGTCGAGATTGCTCACAAGGGCATCATCTGGGCCGAGATAACTACGAGGGGGAAGGGGAGCCACGCGTCACGCCCTCACCTTGGTGTAAACGCCATCGATAAAATGCACACAATCATGACTGCCCTTAAGGAGATCGAGCTCGAGGGCTGGAACCCGCTCTTCGACGTTCCCCAGCCCGTCCTTAGTGTCACGACGATAGGCGGCGGGACCAAGAATAATGTCATCCCGGACCAGTGCAGGATTGAGATTGACAGGCGGATACTTCCGAGTGAGACGCCTGAGTTCGCGCGGAGGCAGATAGAGGACGCTATCGCTAGGGCTAAGGCGAAGGACCCGACGATCGACGCCTCATTTAAGGTACAGGAGGAGTGGCCTCCTATGGAGGTCAATCCCGATGCCTTAGTCGTGCAGAGCCTCGTCAAGGTCGTCGAGGCTAGGACCGGCTTCAGGCCGAAGCTCTTCGGTAAGGCGGCGGGGACGGACGCCGCTTGGTTAGTCAGGGACGCGAAGATACCGACGGTCCTCTACGGCCCAGGCGATCCTCGGCTCAGCCACACGCCCGACGAGCACGTCGCCTTGAGTAAGGTTGAGGAGGCGGCGCGCGTCTTTGCCGTTCTTGCAGGGGATGTCCTCGGCGTCGAGTAGCTACTTTGGTCCGAGGAGCCTGTCTATCAGTCGGCGGTAGCTTGACTTCGTGTCTAGGACATCGACTCGTGTGCCACAGGCGTCGCATCCTGTCCGTGGCGTGTTTATGTCGAGGCCAGCCATCGCGACGTCAGCGATGTGGTTGAGTGGTTTGCAGAGAAGGCACGCCTGGACCTCGCCGTTGAGCCTCTGTGTCTTATGATACCTCATCGCCTCGCCGACGGAGGAGAAGCTGAGCCAGCCGCCGTCCTCCTTCATCGTGTTTACGCCTTTGCGGTCGGTCGCCTCGGGCTTGATGTGGATGCAGTCGTCCCTGTGGAGGGTCGCCGTCTGGGTCTTGAAGTCGACTTCGAGCCAGAACATGGGATTGGATTTGGTGGAGGGGGTTAAAAAACGTGTGCGCCTACCTGCGCCTGCAGACCTGCTCCGCAGAGGTGGCGATGCCCTCAGGTGTGAGGCCGAACTCTTTGAGGAATGAGTCTGTGTTCCTGCTCGATCCGCCGTAGACGTCGGGTGCGCCGAGGCGCTTGACTGGTACGGGGTAGCTCTCGGAGAGTTCCTCAGCTACGGCTCCGCCGAGGCCTCCGAGGATGGAGTGGTCCTCGACCGTGATGACTGAGCCTGTAGCCCTGGCAGCGGCGGTTAGGGACTCTGTGTCGAGTGGCTTGACTGTGTGGACGTTGAGGACGCGTGCCTCGATCTTCTTCTCCTTGAGGATGGCTGCTGCCTTGAGGGAGGCGTCGACCATTGAGCCGTAGGCGGCGATGGTGACGTCGGTGCCGTCGCGCATCGTTTCAGTCCTGCCGAGTTTGAATCTGTAGCCCTTCTGGAGGATGGGTTCCTTGTCCCTGCGGAGGCGGAGGTAGAATGGTCCACCCGAGGCGATTGCTGCGTCGAGTGCGTTGCGTGTCTCCTCAGCGTCGGCGGGGATGACGACGCGCATGTTGGGTATGACTCGCATGAGCGCTACGTCTTGCAGCGCTAGGTGGCTGGCGCCGTCGGCGGCGGCGGAGAATCCGCCGTGGCTTGCGACTAGACACACGTTGAGGTTGTCGTGGGCGACGATGTTTCTTATCTGGTCCCACGCGCGCCCGGTGAGGAAGTAGGCGAAGCTACTGGCGAAGGCGCGTTTACCGCCGATTGCGAGGCCAGCTGCGACGTCTATGAGGTTCTGCTCTGCGGCGCCTACGTCGAAGAATCTGTCGGGGTATGCCTTGGCGAAGAGTATGGTCTTCGTTGACTCGGCGAGGTCGGCGTCGACGACGACTATGTCCTTGTTTGTTTTACCGGTCTCGACGAGCCACTCGCCGTAGGCTTCGCGTGTTGCTTTTGCACTCATAGTTTATCCCTCCAGTTCCCTGCAGGCGGTGTCAAGCTCTGCGGATGTGCATGCCTTGCCGTGGAAGCCGACGACGCCTTCCATGAAGCTGACTCCCTTCCCCTTGACGGTGTCTGCGATGATGACTGTTGGCTTGCCTGTCGTGCATTTTGCCTGCTCGAGGGCTTCCTGGAGCTTCTGGTGGTCGTGGCCGCTGACCTTTATGACGTTCCAGCCGAAGGCGGCCCACTTGTCGCTGAGAGGCTCGAGGGCGATTACCCTCTCGGTTGGGCCGTCGATCTGCAGTCCGTTCCTGTCGACGATGGCGGTTAGGTTGTCGAGGCGGTGGTGGGCGGCGAACATTGCCGCCTCCCAGACGAGTCCCTCGTCGCACTCCCCGTCGCCGAGGAGGCAGTAGACGCGGCTTGGGCTGCAGTCGATTCTTAGCGCGGAGGCGATGCCTGATGCGATGCTGAGGCCGTTGCCGAGGCTTCCGCTGCTGACCTCGACGCCTGGCGTGCGTGTGGCATCGGGGTGGCCTTGGAGGAGGCTACCGTGGACGCGTAGGTTGTGAAGCTCGGCCTTTGGGAAGTAGCCCTGTTCGGCGAGGACGGTGTAGAGGGCGGGGGCGGCGTGGCCTTTGCTGAGGATGAATCTGTCCCTCTCGGGCCACTTGGGGTTCTTTGGGTCGTGCTTTAGGACCCTCCAGTAGAGGGTGACGAGTATGTCGGTGGCGCTTAGGCTGCCGCCGGGGTGGCCGGAGCCCGCCTCCGATGTGGCTCGGAGGACGTCTGCGCGTATCTTCTGGGATATCTTCCGGAGGTCTTCGTGTCCAGACATCTTTGCACGGTCCTTGGGGGGAATTGGTGTGGTGGTTGCTTCGCTGATTATTTAAGCTGTGCTTGGGGTCGCCGCGGGTGGCTGGTTTGGTGCGTGTGAAGGGGTTGAAACAACCCGTTTATAGGATATATTTGGGCTGGCATGAAATGGATTCCCTGCTAGTGTCTTTCTATTTTTCATGTGGGTTGGCTGGATCATTGTTTTGATGTAGAGCACATCGGTGGTAGCGTTATGAAGGTTGCATATCATAAAGCGAAAATAATATCGTTGATGCACCTGCATGTTTACTTTGATTTTATCGACGGTTTATATCGAATTAATGTGAAGGGTAAAATAGTGGTTGACGCATACTCCCGGTAGGTGTATATTATTGGATGAGTTCACGCTGGTCTCCGTTGAGGAGAAGGCTAGGGGTAGGAAGGCGCGAAGGAGCAAGTACGATGCCATGATTGACCAGTTCATGGAGCGGGGGAGCCCCGTTATGAGGGTGGACGGTGTTGAGAGGAGCGCCGCGTACCTCTCGCTCGTGATCGGTAAGAGAATCGAGCGCAGGGGACTCGCCGATAAGATTAAGGCGAGCTGCGCCGGCGGGTGCCTCTACCTCGAACGCCTTTAATAGACTACAACGTTTTTACGTCTTCTGAAAAGTTGAGATTTCATGAAGACTGTCGTCGTTTACAGGTCGATCTCAGGCTTTACGAGCAGGTACGCCGGGTGGATCGCGGAGGAGTTGAAGGCAGATCTATTCGATGCGAGGGAAGTGAGCCTTGATCGGCTCCTCGGCTACGATCTGGTCGTGTTTGGGGGGAGCCTCCACGCTACAGGAATCAACGGGATTGCATTCATTAGGGATAACCTCGTGAGGCTCGCGGGGAAAAAGATCATTATCTTCATGGTCGGCGCTTCCCCATCTCGGGAGGGGCTTCTCGAGGAGGTGAGGGACGCCAACTTCACCGCGCAGCAGCGGGAGGGTATCAGGTTCTTTTATCTCCGCGGAGGGTTTGACTATTCCAAGCTCGACTTTGTTAACAAGGTGTTGATGACGCTTCTGCGGCTTAGGCTTAGCCTGAAGAGGGAGAGGACGCCTGACGAGAAGGGAATGCTGGCGGCTTATGAGAAGCCTCTCGACTGCACGCGAAGGGAGAACATCGCCGAGCTTGTAGGTTATGCACGTTCTGTTTCAATATGACCTCATTTTCGCATTTTATTGATCCCTACTCATTCCTTTTTCTAGTTCTTCCGTCAGTTCTCTGGTCTGAAGCCACGAGAAACTAATCCCATTCACCGGTGGGTGCGGCCTTTTCAGGATCGTATTTGTAGAGCGATTTTCTTCGAGTATAATTCCTATACGCTTGGACGGCGATCGCCCCAACGATGCCGACCAAACCTACAACCAATAAAAGGGGGTTGTCGAAGACGATCTCAATGAAGATTAGTAATATGCAAATCGCGATGATAATTAATGTGTCATTATCGAGATGCCCTAAGAAGCCGAATGGGTCTGACCCTATATCAGTCATGATGTATTAATCCTCTGTGAGCTTTATTTTTTAGGTTATTGTTATACTATTAAGATGGGATCATGCCGCGTAAATTTGGTTAGGGCTGTAAATAGGTATCGTATTACCCGAGGACCTCGATGGTGACAGTAATCCTGTACGACGGCATCGGGGTTCTTCAGCTGCTGTACTAGGCTGCGGGGCATATGGATCGTCGCCTTATCGGCGTAACCATGAGGGTTCTGGGGCAGGTGTAGCCGCTCATCCTCGCCACCATGTCGGTGGGGTGGTCCCAAGTGATTCCGGGATCCCCCCTACCGGTCGTTGTGAAGACGCTGTCACCGAGTCGTAGGCTCAGCGAGATTACGGAGTCGGGGCGTTTCGCAGCTTCCCTCATCTCTTTTGGGAGGTCGCGTAGCCCCTTCTCAGCGGCGACGGCGGCGATACAGTCGCCCTGGGTTGTGAGGTGCGTCTCCCTGGTGACCTCTATGGTCTTCTCGTGGGTCGCGCGGATGTTGGCGTGGCCTCGCGCCGTGAAGGAGTCCTCGAGGAGCATCTCGTCTCCCTGAACCCGGGGAGATTTAAGGTTAAGTGGATGCCCCCTCGTGCGCGTAAAGATTCGAGAAAGGGCAGCAAGGAAGTGTGCATCTTCTCTCATAAAGGACCGGGGACCGAGTTCAAAAAGACCTTTGAGACGTTGATGGATGGATTGAGAAAAAGAGTTTCGAGTTGTCTGGTCCTTAGTTGGAGATCTATTCGAAGAAACTCGAGGTGGTTAAGGGGGAGACGATTTTCTATGCTAAGATTCTCTTTCCGGTGAGGAAGAGGTTGAATTACGTGCGCGAGAACGGTTTATATGTAACATTGTTACGTATAACTTCGCCATGTGTAACTCTGGAAGTGACTGCAATACAAACCACCCTTGCAGACACCACATGATAAGAACAAACCCGGAGAGAGGTTGGACACAGTTCCTATTTCTACGTCTAATTCACGAGAAGCCGATGCATGGTTATCAGATCATGGAGGAGCTTAACACTCGAGGATTCCTGAAGAGGGACAGACTTGAGGCGGGATCGGTGTACACTATTCTACGGAGGATGGAGCATCACGGGCTAATTACTAGTGAGTGGGAGGAGAAGGGTACGGGGGTGGACCGACGGGTCTATACGGTGACGCCGTTAGGCGCCGAGGTCCTTGAGAATGGTCTCAAGGTAATGCTTCATCGCAAAGCCCTCTTGGACGACCTGGCCTCCTACTACAAGCAGCATTTCCAGGGTACCAAGGGAGTGAATGAAGATGAGTGAAGAAAACAAGCCAGAAGTTAGAGAAGAGTCGGAAGAGCAAGGCAATGAGTGTTGCGAAGGCAATGAGCGGCACGTGGGCTGTGGGGGACACCATGGTCCCTGGGGCCACCACGGTGGTCACTGGATGCATAAGCGCATGATGATGCACTTTGCCTCTTTGACCGTCGATGAGGAAGTTGAGTTCCTCGAATCGGTCAAGGCTCGCCTCGAGGGAAAGCTAGCGATCGTTAACGAGAAGCTCGGCAAGCTCAAGGCATAGAACCAGGTAAGCCCCTTGGTGAGGGGTATTTTTTTCTTGTTTTATGTGCGTGTGTATTCTATCCACGTTTTTTTGCTTACTTTTCGGATTGGATTGTCTTCAGTTATACGCGTATGTTGATAGGTGGAAGTGGAGATACACTCGCCAAGCAACAGCCCCATACACATAGGCTTATGCCCAGCATAACTTCGGATGCTCGCGTGGAAAAAGGAAAAAGTGGAGTCTCTTAGAGCCCCTTGATTCGCTTCTCGACTCCCCGAATCGCGGCGATCTGGCCTTCGTGATGTATTATCTCGCTGACCCCCAGCATGAGATAAAAGCCCCTGGGCTTCTTGCCCATGAACCAATCCATCTCCTTAGCCAGATCCTCCTGCTTAACCTTGCCAAGCTCCGAGCGGAGGTGCTCCTTGCCCTCCTTAAGGTCAGTCATTATCTTCGCGAGGCTCAGCTCCTTGTTTCCGACGTATCCCTCGGCTACGCCCTTGACCTTCGCGTCCTTATCCCCAGCGATGACTTTGGGAACAAATCCATACCACTCGCTGATGAGGTGCGTCAGAATGTTCCTGATCGTGTTTGCGTGTGAGCAGCTCGTCCAGTCGAGTTGTTCCTCGGTGAGGTCCTTCAGTGAGCCGTCTAGCCTCGTGAAGCCTAGTTCCGCGAATTCCTTTATTGCGTCAATGTTCGCCATACACTTTCACCATTCGTGGAGTCAGTAAACCGATCCGGCTTAAAGAACGTTGGCGCGCGCACTCATGAGGTCTTAAATAGTATATTTCTAAAGCTTAGAATAATTTGTCTTTCAAGGATAAAGTAGCGATAGTAACTGGAGCCGGCCATGGTATCGGTGAAGCCGCTGCAAAGTTATTGGCGGAAAGAGGAGCCATAGTAGTCTGTAACTCCCAGTCTGACTCGTGCAAACATGTTGCCGAAGAAATAGCCGCATCCGGCGGGAAAGCAACATACTTCATAGCCGATGTCACGGACGTCGACGCGGTGAAGAATATGGTCGAAGAGACGGCGGCAAGGTTCGGTAGGCTGGATATTCTGATCAATAACGCCGGCTGGTGGGACGTTCCAAAGCATCAGAACGTTGAAGATGTGAAAAAGGAGGACTGGGACAGAGTTCTCGATGTTAATCTTACCGGCCAATTCAACTGCATCAGATTCGCGACTCCATATATGAGGAGACAGAAGTATGGAAAGATCGTGAACGTTGGTTCTGGTGCCGGTGTTGTCTATAGTAGGACTGGAATTCATGCATACGCTGCTTCGAAGGCCGGCCTCGGGGGTTTAACCAGACAACTTGCGCTGGAGCTCGCGGGACAGAATATTAACGTCAACTGCATCGCTCCGGGGTTGGTGTACACAGGAAAAGGTAGAGGTGCCAACTCACGGGGCATGACACGGGAGGAAGAGGCCGATTACGCGGAGTTCATCGACTCGGTTCCCGCTAAGCGACTGGGGACCCCTGGGGACATCGCGAACGTGATCGTCTTCATGGCCTCTGATGAGGCAAGCTATGTTCACGGCCAGACTCTGCTCGTTGATGGCGGACACTTTATGAAGTAGAAAACATTTGCAGAATCAATCGTGAATTCGGGGTCGTTCTGAGAAGGAATCGTTCCCCCGATGGCGCGGTTTTTACCTCTTAATGGCTTCTAGTCCCTTCGCCACTCCGTTGGTCGCCCAGCTGTTCCAGGGCAGCGTGAAGAGCTTGAAGCCCATGTCGACGAGCCTGTTCGGGCTCCCATCCGGGGGGTATGAAGTACATGCCCGCCGTGACGTTGTGTCTCTTGCAGGCGTCGGCGATTTTCTGGAGCGCCTCAGCGTACTTCGGGTTACCGTAGTCGAGGGTTATCCCTAGGTTAATGGAGAGGTCCGAGGGGCCGACGAGGAGGACGTCGATTCCGGGTACGGAGAGTATCTCGTCGATGTTGTTCATCGACTCGATGGTCTCGATCATGGGGATGATGAGTATCTCCCTGTTGAAGGCGTCCATGTAGTCGCGGTACTTGTCGTACTTGCCCCACTCGCCCCTGACGCCTGCGGAGCTCCTCACGCCCTCGGGCGGGTACTTGCACCACTTGACCATGTCCTCCGCCATCTTCCTTGTGTCGACCATCGGCACGATGATGCCCTTGGCGCCGATGTCGAGGGCGTAGCAGATGAGGGCCTGGTTGTTCTCCCCGACCCTGATTACGGGGATGGCTTTTTTGCCCTTCATCGCCTCGACCGCCCCCTTCAGCTCCTTGATCTCCACGGGGGAGTGCTGGGTGTCGAATAGGATGAAGTCGAAGCCCGATTCGGCTAGCCAGTCTGCGGGGCTCGTCGGCCCACCGGTCGTTCCAACGGCGGTCTTACCCGCCTTCAACATGTCCTTGACGGCGTTCACGTCGGTTCATGGGAGATGGGCATATTCGCGATATAGTACTTTGGGTGGGTTCGTGATTGCCTCGGCGAAGCTGCGTATTCGAACGGGAGTTCGTGGTGAGGCAGGGTGTTCTAATCCCTAGAATAATATTCGTCCGCTTCGAATAGATGGTTGATGAATCCTTCAAGGCGTCGCTTACTCGTTGGAGTCGTATTGCTCCTGATCATGGGTGGGGTGGGCGTCCTGCTCAACTTCCTCTCTGCGGGGCTCGCCTACGCCGACTCGGATGCTAAAGCCGCGGATGTCGATGCTTCGTTGGTCGCCGCTAACACTGACTTCGCCGTCAGGCTGCTGTGGCAGCTCCAGAGGTCGCAGGGCGGGGGCAACGTCTTCATCTCGCCGCTCAGCGTCAGCGTTGCCCTGAGCATGGCTTACAACGGGGCGAACACTACGACGAAGCAGGCGATGGCCGAGGCACTCGGCTTCGGGTGGATGAGCGATGAGGAGGTCAACGCCGGCTTCAAGACGCTCATCGAGAGCCTGGAGAACGCGGACAAGGATGTGAGCCTCAACATCGGGGACTCGGTCTGGATCAGGTCGAGCTTCGCCGACAGGGTGAAGCCCACGTTCACGGATGCACTCTCGGAGTACTTCATGAGCGAGGTCTACGTCAGGCCCTTCGACGGCTCGACCGTCACCGATGTCAACTCTTGGATAGAAGATGAGACGAACGGCAAGATCACAAAGATGGTCGACGACATCGACGCGGAGATTGTGATGTTCCTCATCAACGCAATCTACTTCAAGGGGGCGTGGGTGGACAAGTTCGACGCCGCCCTTACGAGGGCCGCCGACTTCAAGACGGTGGATGGATCAACCGTCCAGGTCGACATGATGAGCAGGGTGGGGGACTACGCCTACTACGGCGACGACGAGGTGCAGATTGCCCGCCTCCCCTATGGGAGGGACAAGGTCGCTATGTACGTCTTCCTCCCAGCGGAGGGCAGCTCTCTCGAGGAGTTCACCTCTGGGCTCACGGGCGAGGAACTGGAGTCCTACATCACCAATGTGTCGGAGAGGGAGCTTGACCTCCGTATGCCGAAGCTCAAGCTTGAGTATGGGAAGGTCGACCTGAAGGACGCCTTGACGAGCCTGGGCATGGGCTTGGCCTTTGACCGCAGCGCGGCTGACTTTAGCGGGATAGCGGACGTGGCGCCTGAGCGCCTCTTCATCGCCTTCGTGGACCATAAGGCGGTCGTTGAGGTGAATGAGGAGGGGACCGAGGCCGCCGCGGCGACGAACGTTGGCATCGGGTTGACGAGTGCGCCGATTAGGACCGAGTTCATCGTGGACCGTCCATACATGTTTGTGATTAGGGACGACCGCTCGGGTTCGATACTGTTCTCGGGGCTGATCAGTGACCCGACTCAGGAGACCTCTCCGTAGTCGGGGTAATGTTTAAACGGTTGGTGCTGGTGTGTTGTTTTGGCTGGGCTGGTAGATTAGCCGTATATCGCCGCCTTGGCATGGCGGAGGTCAGGGGTTCAATTCCCCTCCAGTCCACCACATCTTTTCGTTAAACAGAGCTTTTTAATGATTTATTCTGTCGCGGGGAGATATTGTGTTACTTCGGCAGGTTTTCAGGCGCTATTTCCTTCGGGTATTCCTCGAGGTTTCCATACAGGCGGTCAAATGAACCGTCGGGGCGCTGGTTTTTTGCGACGTGCGCATTATACAGTTGTACCTTGTCACCGACACGCGCCGCCACCTGGGCTGGCATATGATATGTTACTCTGCGGTGAATCGCCGTTCTGCTGGTGTCGGTATGCTCCACAACGTCTTCCACCCGCCAATCCTCACGAATCAGATGTACCTTCAGGATCGTGGCTTCAGGAACGATGTCCTTGACCAACTGCGCCGCTTTCTCCCTCAGGGTATCCGCGTCTGCCCCCGAATATTTTGAGGGTGCCATGAAGGTTCTCTTCGGCAACTCAGCTAGGCGTCCACGGTTCTCCTCTTCTAGTTCGGTGAGCCTGTTCTTCAGGTCGAGTAGCTCCGGGTTATTTTTGGGGAGTATCTCCGGAACAAGTTCATCGACTAGACCCATCTTCTCATCGATGCTCTGACGGTCTCCTCTTAGTAGCCAGTTTGGTCGGAGAGACGCATCCTTACGCCAGGCACTATCCTTCTTGAACTGCGCCAGTTTTTCGTCGATTATGGACCCTGCGTCACCCAAAATGCTTTGGATGCTCTGCTCGAAGAGCCGTTTGTCCCTCATCTATTCTATGCTTGAGGTCTTTTTCGGCTTTTTCAAGTTCCTCAGTCTTCCCGGTTGACCAATCCGAGGACTCGAATTCCTTTAGTAGGTTCTTCGCCTCGTTCAACAGGTTTTTTTGGTTTATGAGGCTCTGCTTCCCCCTTATTCGCGAGAGCTCGAGTTGCTTCTCACGGGCACCGCCCGGCAGGTATGGCTGTATCTTCTCCACCCAATCCTTCGAGCGGCTCTCTACACGCGACTTGTTTTCCTCGGCTGACGCCGCTCCGGATTCAAGCTTCTCCTGAATTGCATCTATTTTACTCGTTAAAGCGGAGAGTTTTCCCTTAATAGTTTGAACATCGGGGTGATTCGTATGCTCTTTATACATTCTCTCCAACTCCTCATAGGAGCCCCGCACATACTCCAAATGGTGCTTAGCCCTATCAATCGACACTCGGCTCTCAGCCTGATTCAAAGAATCCTCAGCCTGCTGAAGCCGCTTCTCCATCTCTTCGAGACGTTTAGTCACTCCGCCGGGTAACTTGGCTTCACTCGAAGGCTTCACCTGAGTCGACGGTTGAGCCGCGACAGGGGTTGACGAAATTTTAGGTGGTGTCGGAGCTGTGAAGGTTGGCGGAGCTGAGCCGGCGCCTTTCTTCAGCTTCTTCTCCAAGTCTTGTCTTAGGCGATTGAATTGTTGCTCAAACGAGGCTATCGAGCGACTGTTGGGATTAATACTTTTTAACTGCTCAATATCCGACGACACCGCCTCGATTATTCCCCAGGCGTCATCATTTTTACCGCTGAACATGTTGTTCTGGGCTTTTCTAAGATCTCCGGCGATCTTCTTTTCCAATAGTAGTGCAGAGTCACTCATTTATTCATCAAGCCTGAGAAATCCACTAAAACTACCCCTCATCTACAACTATTTAAAAAAAATTTCCATACAGGTAGGTTTACATTGTATTCGAGGAAAATGAGTTCACAGGTGGACAGAATGTCGACATCCCCAGAAAACCAGTTGGCTAAATTGGGGACTTTTCTGATCCTCACACTATTCGGCGTATTCGCGTTGGGTCCTCTGCAGTGGAATAACATCCCGGTCGGCGAGGATGTCCGCCTGGTCTACAAGTTCGCAGTGCCGCTGGTCTCCCTAATCCTCGCATTGTACATGCGCCGGAGCAGCCGGTTCAGCCTCTACTGGCGGGTCTTCTTCGCCTACTTCATCGGGGGGGCAGCGTTCCTTCTCCAATGGCTTGTCTTCGGCTTCTTATCCTACCCGTTGACGGTGGAGACGGTCGCCCTCGAGAAGGCGCTGGCAGCTCTCCTGACGATTGCGCCAATAGCTGCGTTTACCCTGCTCTCCGGCGGCGATCTTGGGTCAATATATGTGAAAAGGGGCAAACTAGGAACGGGGCTCCTCATAGGGTTGGCGCTTTTCGCGCTCTTCGCCGTCGCCTCGCCGATGTTGGCGACATCCATGTTCGGCGCACAGAGCGTGGACTCGAGGGTGATTGGATGGGCGCCGTGGATATTGGTCTTCGTGCTCTCGAACGGGCTGCTTGAGGAGTCGATGTACCGCGGGCTCTTCCTGAAGAAGTACGAGGCGCTATTCGGGCCGAGGGCCGCCAACTTGTTGCAGGCGATCGTCTTCTGCACGATTCACCTGAGCGTAGCCTACACGCCTGAGCCTTACCTCTTCGTGGTCCTAACGTTCTTCCTTGGCTTAGCGTGGGGTTGGGTGGCGCAGAGGACGGACAGCCTGCTCGCATCGGTCCTCTTTCACGCCGGGACGGATATCCCGATAATACTCAGCATTTTCTTAGCCCTATAAATGGGAAAACCTGTCGTGCGAAGACTACGCGCACGCAGGTAGCTATCATGAAGCCGAATGAGTCACCAGCAGAAGGGTCACCTTCCAAATAGACTCTTGAGCCTCCAGCATTGATGCTTGAGAACTGTTATGAACGTTATCAGAGGCGATCATTAACTTGGTACATCATGAAGCGCGCACGTTACTAGAAACGGTGTTACTTGTCGGCCCGCTCGCGAGTAGGGGGGACCTTTCATCGCGGCAGGTTGAACTATGTTTCCTAGTGGAACCGCGCGCATACGCGAGTATAGATGTATGTAGGTGCGCTAGAAAATTACATGTTCAAGGTGTTAAGTAGTATCAAGTCCTCTGTTAAGCGCTGTTAAGCGTGTAAAGTGGTGTAAATGAACATGTTAAGGGTGTTAGTTGTAGTGTTAAATCTGTAAAAAGTGTTAAGTCGAATTTTCCTGGAAAACACCTCCTAGCATGGTACGGCGTGTACTGGAGGATGAGGGACTAGAGCCTATTCTGATAGCATTACGCGCTGAATGGGGCGCTACTTTTCTTTACAGACCATGGGCTGCAGTGATCGGGGGTTAACAGCCCGTCGCTATGGTTAACAGCGGTTTGGATGCGCGCGCGAGTGATCGGGAACATAGCCTGGGCATTATTCTTCGAACTTCGATACCGGAGTCTGGATGTTCCTCGGAATATTTTATCTAATCGTCACTGTATCACGCCAAAAACTCCGACCTGAGCTACTTGACAGAGCAGGTGAAGGCTTTCATGAACTTATGAGATTGATACTAAACTATGCTCTCTTTTACTTTATCACAATCAGCATCGCCGTAGCAATGCCACTCATTAAGGACAGCTCCGTCTTTTGGACCGAGGTCGTATTTTCACCATACCTACTCTTCGTAATTATTGGAGCGGCAATCGTAGTCCTCCCACTATACAGCATCCACGACGCGCTGGTGAAGTTGAAGGGAGTTAGAATGGAGAGACTAAGAATAGAGTCCGATAATCTCCTGCAACAACTTGAAAAGGCAAAGGCAGTTGGAAGCGAAGTAAACCAGGTCCTAGTCATTATGGCAGGGCTTCAAGCGGTGCAGCTGAAAGAAAAATATGTGCAAACCGCTCAAGAGTGGCCGGTCAACATGGACTTTATCGGCAAGCTCGCTGGACTGATCATTTTGCCGACGATTGTCAGAATCTTCATCGAGTTATTCCGCGAGTACCTGCCACTATAGTGTGCACGCACGGCGATGATAAGTGAGAAATAACGAGAGACCGCAGATACCGACATGCCTTCCGACGTCGACTACACTCCCCCACCCGAAGCAGAGGGGGGCTGGCGCATCACAGAACCCGCGAAGCTCAGTATTGATGCCGAGCAACTAAAACAGGCCGTCAGCTACCATAACGGCCACGCCGCCACACGGAGCTACGGAGGAGCACTCGTCATCGTCCACAAGGGACACGTCATCGCGGAGAACTACGTCACGGGCGAGCAGGGCGGCCCCCAGCCGTGGAGCAGAAAAACCTGCAACGACATCAAGTCGTCCACAAAGTCGATCTTCGGGACCGTCGTCGGCGCCTTCCTGAAGGAATACAGCAACCGGGTCACCCTCGACGCGCCCCTCGTCGGCGAGAGCCGCAAAGAATCGCTGATACCTCAGATATGGGGGCAGCCCATAACCGACGAGCGCAAGATGCGTATTCTCGTCAAGCATGTCCTGTCGATGACGTCCGGGCACGACTCACGCGAGCCCTGGCTCGCCCCCGGCAGGCGGCGCCGCTACCCGGGCTACGCCGGTCCCTACCAGATGTACGAGTACTGCTTCGGCTGGTGGCGCTTCAACGGCGTTCCCTCCCAGCACAGGCTCCTCTTCGATCCCGGCTCCGGCTTCAACTACAGCAACTTCGGCCTCGAGCAGCTCGCCCTCGCGATGAGGAACATCTCGGGCGTCGAGGTCGGGCGCTATGCGTGGGACAGGGTCCTAAGGGAGATCGGGATGCCCGCTGAGCTCGGCGAGAACTTCTACACTGATATACCCTACACAGACGACCGGGAGCTCAACTACTCGGATGTGCCCGGTTGGGGCCTCGGCGGAGGTGAGGGCTGCAACGCCTACGGCGCAGACAGGGGCAGCAGCCCAATAGGATGCAACACAATCGTCGGGAGCACATTCAGGTGCAGCGCCCGCGACTTCGCACGGCTCGGCTACCTCTGGCTCCGCAGGGGCAAGTGGGGGAGGAAGCAGCTCATCCCCGAGCAGTGGATAAAACAGGCGACGACACGATACAAACGCACCGACGGCAGCACCCCTGTAAACTACGGCTACACCTTCTGGATCAAAGACGACGTGGAAGGCATCCCCGCGGACACCTTCGGCTCAAGGGGGCACAACATCAACGACTGCTACGTCGTCCCAAGCCTCGACCTCGTCGTGGCGAGGATGGGAAACGACAACCCGCCGAGAGAGCAGCGAGAAGAGTTCGTCAACGGACTCCTCGCCAGAATAGCGAAGTCAATCAAGCCCTAGCGTCAGGGCGTGCTCGACTCTTCTACCCTTCCTGCCTTGAAGATGACCGTGAACTGGCCGTCTACCTCGTAGTCCGTATAGAATGCGAAGCTGTATGCTCCGCTCTCGGCTGCAGTGAACTCCTGGTTTACAGTAGTAACGTTTTCGAACTCATACAGTGTTGAACCGAGGACGCTCAGGTATTCGGGTGGGCTCCCGCCGACGGAGGAATATACGCGCAGGTTGAATGGCTTTGGTTGTTCGGCCGAGAACCTAAGAGATTCACCCTTGACTAGGGTGACTCGGTAGAACTCAGTCGAGTTCCCGTAGTCGGAACGGTCAACGAATATCTGGTTCTCGGCGAAATTTGTGCCACTCCCGTAAAGCCCCGTTTCGTGGAAGCCGTTGTCGTAGATTCGCCACTGCACTATGAATAGAGGCAGGTGGACGCGGTCATGCACCTCGATGACTCGAGGGACTATACATTGGTATGTCCAGTTCCCCCGGTTCACTGTGAAGGCGTCGCCCTTGACCGTCACCGTGCACATGCTCGTGTACACGCCGTAGATGTCCCAGCCGGTCAACCCACCGAGGTGACTCCCACTCCGGGGCCAGACCATCATCGTCTCCCAGATCGTCCCGTTTTGTTCGGGGTCGAAGAGGAAGAAGGGCTTCGCGTTCTCCGTGAGGTTACAAACTACCGCCATGTAGTAGTCTTCTGCGAAGAGGGGCTTCCCGTGGGCTGCCTCCACGGAAACGAATTGCCTCCCGGGAAACAACATAGGCTGTATGAACCCAGTCACATTCGTCGGCCCGTTGACATAGGTTTGAGTGAACGGCTCAACATGCTCAGCCGGACTCGATAACAAGACACCAAGTAAGACGAAGTAGATGGTGAAGGCGGATGCTAACCCAACGTAACTAGATTTCAACCCCACACCCTCACACTCCGGTTCCTAACTGATGCGCTCACACGATCCTTCCAGCGTATGTTTTTAGCCCTTTTTGAAAAGAATTCTTTACAACTATCATCGAAACCCAGCTTTAATCTGAAAGGCGAATCCAACGTTAATACATACGATACTAAGCGTTACAGAAAATCACCAGGTAAACGGTGATAATTACGGATTAATAACATCAATGGAAAGACTTTTCGTAATAATCATGACTATTTTCATAATAAATTTATAAACAAGGTCTACGCATGTTGCCAAGTACAAACGCGTCAAAACGCACCCAGAATCGAGGAAGAACCGTTGAAGACTGAACTAGCAACAGAAGGCCGCATCGCAGATGACATCCCCAAGCCACTCGACAGGCTCTCAGAAGAGGAGCTTGACAGAAAGTCCTGCATAGGCAGGGTCATGACCTACACGCTCAGCAACCTGACCAATTACTTCACAGTCAACGGGTTCCAGTGGCTCCTCCCCGTGGCGCTCTCCAAGTCAACTGACCCCCTCTGGCCCGACCCGAGCGCATCCATCGACAAACGGATCGAGGTCGACATCTACGGCGAGACCGTGCGCACAACGTCAAGCATGATCGTCCACAAGCTCATCGCCTCCAGCCTCGCCTACCCCAAGCTCTTCATCCTCAGCCCAAACATCAGGATAGAGAAAGCTGAGAGGGCAAAGACAGGCAAACACGTCTACGAGTTCACCCAACTCGACTTCGAGGCGAGAGGCGCCTCCTCCTCCGACATAATGAGGCTCGTCGAAGGCGCCGTCACCGACCTCGTCGAGAGCCTGAAGAGAGACAGAGCCGAAGACCTCAAGCTCCTAGGCAGACTCGACGCGCTGAAGATCACAAAGCAGCCCTTCGCCACCTACGACGCAGTCGAAGCTCGAAGAGAAGTACGGCGCCGGCTGGGAGGCGAAGCTGATCACCGAAATCAAGGAACCCGCATGGGTCATCAACCTACCCCGCGAGTTCTACGACTTCGAAGACTTCGAGACAGGCAGGTGGGACAACTACGACCTCATGATGCCGGGCTTCGGCGAGGTCCTCTCCGGCTCCCGAAGGGAGTGCGAGTACCCCAAGATGCTGGCGAAGATGGAGAAGGAGAACGTAAGGAAGGAGAACTTCGCCCTCATCCTGAAGCTGGCGAAGGAAGGCAGGATAAAGCCAACCGCCGGCGCGGGCATCGGCATCGAGCGCATAGTGAGCTGGATAACGGGAGCGAGCCACATAGGTGAAACTCAGCCATTCCCCAAGGTCCCGGGAACAGTCTACGAATTATAGAATCGATTTTTCGGGGGTGCCTACACCCCAGACGCGCCACAGACCGTTACCCACGCCGAAGAAGCCAACGGTAAGCAGAACGCCAAACCCTAAAGGTCTAGACCTTCGGGTGCTTTCTCTTCTTCCTATCGCTCTTTGGCAAAACAATCTTTCTCATACAGAATACCTCATACTAGCTTTCCATTAGATACGGGACGACTCTATTAAGGATACGCTAATGCCCAAATGACACGGGGGAGGTGCACCTCACTTTTGCCTAAATTATTAAATTTATTTTCACTCAACCACCCATTTTTAACATGGTTAAAATAACCCCAGCGGGTTATAGTAATGATGATTATGAACACTCAAAACACGTTCAAGATGAGGCTTCTACCCTCAAGACCCAGCGACGTCACCGTCTTCAGCAAGGGGAGCTCGCCCGGCAATACGGCGCTCGAGCCATTCGTTGTCGGCGAAGGCGTCCTCGACTACAACTGCGGGCAGTGCGGCCACGTAATACTGAGATCACTCCAACCCCGACAGATCACGCAGGCCGTCTACAAGTGCCCCAAATGCGGGGAGTACAACCAGATAGAGCCCTACGTGAAGAAGCACTAGGCAGACAGCGCCTCCCCGCTGATTCGGCGCGGAAGCACACGTTTTTAACCCCCACTCCCCTTAACTAAGCGTTTGATTCACCTACAAGAGACGAAGATAAGAGAGTGCTGGGACAAGCTGCAGGCGGAGCTTAAGGGCAAGACCATCGAGCTCGAGACGTGGGCTATACCCCCAAGGGAGGGCAGCTTCTACGCCCGCGGCGTCTCAGACAGGGTGTTCATCGAGGGAAAGAGCATCAAGGGGATAAGGACCATCACATTCCCCGAGTTCGAGAAGCTAGCGAAGTTCTACAACGACTACGTCGACGGCGTCGCCGGTGTGAAGCAGAAGATGAGGGGCGAGCTCGGCTACAACACCCCCTACATACTGACACTCATTCACCACTGCCTAGAGGATGCCCCCGTGGAGCAAGAGGAGGAGCCAGTCGTCAAGAAGAAGGCCCCGCCCGAGATCGTGCACTACAGGTCGAGGCCCCGCAGGTTCTAGTAGACGACGTTTCCAGCTCTACCAACCACTTTGGTGAATGCCGCCCGATACCCATCGGCACTGAGGGCATTCGATAGCTCATCGTACTCGTCCATTAGCTCCCTTGGGCTGGGCACAGGTTTGGGCGGTGAGTTGATATTGAGCTGGTTTTTCACCGCGTCGAAGATGGATGGCTCTCTGAGCGCGGCCCTACCCAGCATGACGCCGGAGACGCCCACCCCGCGGAGCCGCTCAATCTCATCGGCGGAGTCTATGTCACCGTTCGCAATCAATGGCTTCCCGCCGGCTGCGTCGACGCATTCGGGGTAGACGGAGTCGTCGGCGGGCTCGGAGGAGCCCTGAGACGCCGCCTTCGCGTGGACTACGAAGAAGTCGGCGTCGACGCTCTTGATGGTGTTCAGGTAGACCTTCAGCGCCTTCTCGCGTGTGTTGATGCCGAGCCTCATCTTCACCGAGACCGGGTAGCCGCGGCTCCTGATGATGGAGGCGAGCCTGCCAGCCTTCGCCGCCCTCTTGACTAGCGCCGCGCCTTTCCCCTGGCGGATGACGTCGGGGCTCGGGCAGCTCATGTTGAGGTTGAAACCCATGAAGCCGGGGAACGGCGTGAAGCCCTCGACGTATGCCTTCAGCTCCTCATCGTTCACCGCCAGCAACTGAATCTGAACAGGCGTCGCGTCGTGTGCAGCCACCCTTCCCAGGCTCTGCTTGTTGCCCCGCAGCAGGCTCCCCACGTGCACCATCTCAGTGAAAGTCAGGTCGGCGCCGTGCCTATAGCAGAGTGTTCGGAGGGCGGCGTCCGTGTAGCCCTCCATGGGAGCGAGCATCAGGCTGAACAACGTGTATTGTGCGGCGCCCCCCTATTTGAAAAGAAGACTCCCCGCCCCCGCGTTGGTTTCGCGCATGTTTAATAATTGAGTACTCTCAGGGAGAGGCGAAGGGGGCGAAGGCATGTTGAAGATTCGCAACAGAGACGAACTCCTCGCCCACGGTGTAGCTGACTCCCGTCGCGTAGTACTGGATATAACCGAAAGGGTGCTACGTCAACTGGACGCCTACGAGCGACTCAAGACCTTCATTCGCCTCGACGGTGATATCCTCCACGTCGGCAACCGACGATGGAACCTGTCCCGCAATCGCCACGTCTACGTCTTCTCAGCAGGGAAGGCGGCGAACCACATGGCGATGGCTATGGATGAGATTCTCGGCAACCGCTTGACCCGCGGCGTCGCCACCGTCAAGATCGTCGAGGAGACTGACCACTACGCCAACACGGAGGTCTTCATCGGCGGCCACCCCCTGCCAAACCACGAAGGCGTCAAGGGTAGCAGGAGGATGCTGGATATCGTCGACTCGTCCAGCCCCGAGGACCTCTTCATCTTCTGCATGAGCGGAGGCAGCACGGCTCTCCTCGCCTACCCAGTCGACGGCATCACGCTAGAGGAGAAGATGGCAGCGACCGACACGATGCTCAAGTCGAACATCCGCGTCATGGACATCAACACGGTCCGAGGCCACATCTCACAGATGAACAGGGGACGCCTCGGACAACGCATCGAGGCGAGGGGCGCCGAGATGATCGGCATTAACATCTGGGACGCCCTCGACTGGCCCCCCATCGAAGACTACGGCGAACCAGTAACCATGCGCGGCACACCAATCGGCCCAGACTACTCAACCTTCGACGACGCCAAGAGGATAATCAGGGAGCACGGCCTAGTCGGAAAACTACCGAAAAGCGTTGAGAACTACATCTTCAACGGCACCGAGGCACAGGAGACGCCCAAGGCAATCAAGCGCGCCACCTACTTCATGCTCAACATCCTATCCGACTCGTGCAAGTACGCCGCCGAAGCCGCGGAGGAGATGGGCATCCGCCACACGATACTCACCACGAGCCTCGAAGGCGAGAGCAGGGACGCGGGCATGTTCCACGCTGCCGTCGCCAAGGAGGCGCAGCGCTTCCACCGCCCCATACAGCCCCCCTGCCTAATCTTCTCCGCCGGAGAGACCTCAACACGCATCCCCGACAACAGAGAGATCAGGGGCCACGGCGGCCCCTCACAGGAGCTCGTGACGGGCTTCGCCATCGTCGCCAGGGAGGTCCCAGGCGCCTGCATGCTCTCAATCGACACCGAGGGCACAGACGGCACAACGAACGTCGCAGGCGGCATCACAGACTCCGAGACCTACAAGCAGGCAGCAGCCGCGGGAATCGACCTCCAAGAAGCACTCCGCGGACACGCCACACACGAGGCACTACAAAAGCTCGGCTGCACCGTCTACACAGGCAACACGGGCACCAACCTCTGCGACTTCAACGTCTTATATATCCCCGGAAAAGATTAGTTCGCGAAAGTGGCGCAAACCATGGCGAACACGAGCATAAAATCCGTGAAGGCGAGACAGAATCCTCGACGCAAAAGGCAAGCCGATGCTGGAGGTAGACGTCGTCACCGAGGCAGGAGTCCTCGGCCGCGGCTCAGCCCCCTCCGGCGTCTCAGCCGGCGAACACGAGGCATACGTCCTACGCGACAACGACCCAAAGTGGTACGACGGCCTCAGCGTCTACAAGGCCGCCGAAATCGTCCACAGAACCATTGCCCCCAAGCTCAGAGGCATGGACGTGCATGACCAAAAAGCCATCGACAGGACGATGATCGACCTAGACGGCACGCCAAACAAGTCCAAGCTCGGCGGCAACACCCTCTGCAGCGTCTCACTCGCCTGCATACGCGCCGCGGCAAACACCGAGAACGTCCCCCTCTACACCCACCTCAACCCCACCCCCGTCAAAACCATCCCCTTCCCAACAGTCAACTGCATCAGCGGCGGCAGCTACCAGAAGGGCTCCATGCCCTTCCAGGAGATCACCGTCGTCCCCTACAAGGCCGAGTCCATCAAGGAGGCGGTGCACATAATGTATCAGCTGTTCGCCCTCACGCCAACGGTCATCAAGGACTACATGCACGGCGAGGCACCGAAGGCGGGCAGCCTAACCGGATGGCAGTCCCCAAGCCAGGACCCAACGGTCGCATTCGACCTAATGTACGAGGCCGCAAGACGCCTCGGCATCGAGGACAAGGTCGCCTTCGCCACCGACGTCGCCGCCAGCGAATTCTACGACCGGGAGAAAGGCACATACGACTTCATGGGCGAGAACATCGACGCCGACGCCCTCCTAGGCTACCTCAAGGAGCTGACGACCAAGTACCACTTCCTCTACGTCGAGGACCCCCTCGAGGAGAACGACTGGGACGGCTGGAAGAAAGCGAACAAGATCCTTAACAAGACGATGATTGTCGGCGACGATCTGACAGTGACGAACATCGAGATGCTCAAGAAGGCTGCGAAGATGAAGGTCTGCGAGGCGTTCATCTTCAAACCCAATCAGGTGGGGACGATGACTGAGAGCAAGGAAGCCATTGAATACGCCAAGAGCCACGGCATAGTCGCCATCCCCAGCGTCCGCGCCGGCGGCTGCACAGACGACCCCATCTTCGACTTCGCCGTCGCCTACAGCTGCCCCGCCACCAAGCAGGGACCCCCCAAAAACGGGGAACGCGTCTACGGCATAAACTTCCTCACACGCGTCGAAGACGAGCACCCCAAGGCGAAGCCCTACGACTGGACACCACACATCAAGTGGTAAAGACGCCCATTCATACCCCCGAATTTTCCTTTTCTTCCCTACTCCACGCGACGGTTATATACCAATCAATGCGCCGACCATACTGACAAGCCATGATAATCGGAGTCCCAAGCGAGGTAAAGTCGGGCGAGAACCGCGTGGCCCTCACCCCACAGGCAATTGAGGCACTCAAGGAGGGCGGCCACCGCGTCGTAGTCGAGAAGGACGCGGGTGTCGCCAGCGGCTACTCCAATGAGGAATACAAGCAAGCAGGAGCCGAGATTGAGGCTAGCCACGAGAAGATATTCAGCTGCGACCTCATCGTCAAGGTCAAGGAGGTACTAACCAAGGAGTACAGCCTACTCAAGGAGGGCACCATCATCATGGCCTACCTCCACTTCACAGAGGGGCTCCTCGGGTCGAAGCGCGCCTTCGCCGAGGCACTCATCAAGGCGAAGGTCACCGCATTCAGCTACGACACCGTCCAGGAGAGGGGCCTGACACCCCTGCTCGCCCCGATGAGCGAGATAGCGGGCCACAACGGCGTCATAATGGGTGCCTACCACCTCCAGACCCACCTCGGCGGCGAGGGGGTCATGATCGGTAGAATGCCGGGCTGCAAGCCAGCCGAGGTAGTCATCATCGGCGGCGGCTCCGTCGGCACAGGCGCCATCAAGGCGGCGATCGGACTCAGCGCAAACGTAACTGTCCTCGACGTCAACGTCCGCAGACTCAACGAACTCAACGACTTGTTCGGCAACAAACTCACGACGCTCGTCTCCGACAGGCGGAACGTAGAGGAGTCAGTCGTCAAGGCCGACCTCGTCATCAACGGCGTCTTCTTCAACCCACTGAGGACGCGTAAGAGGATAGTCACGAAGGAGATTGTCGCCAAGATGAAGAAGGGATCCGTCATAGTCGACATCGGCTGCGACCCCGACGGCCCCATCGAGACATGCGTTGAGACCCACCACGACCACCCGACGACAACCATCGACGGCATCATACACTACGGCGTACCGAACGTCCCCGGCGCCGTGCCGAGGACCGCATCCCAGGCGCTGTCAAACGCCATCCTGCCGTACGTGCGCGACGTCGCCAACAAGGGGTGGGCGAAGGCAGTCAAGGAGAACGACGTACTGAGGACGGGGCTGAACATCGTGGACGGAAAGTTCGTCCACAAGGAAGGCGCCGCCTGCCAGAAGATGGAGTACAGCGATCTTGACTCCGTCCTCAAGGAGAAGGCGAAGTAGCCCCGCCATACTATTTTTACCCGAGCCCATTCTAGATACTCAGACATGACCGACCCTGTAATCATCATCCACGGCGGGGCATGGGACATCCCCGACCGTCTAGTCGACCTGAACATCCTCGGAGTCGAGGAGGCCGTCGGTAAGGGTTGGAACACCCTCAAGGGGCGAGGCTCAGCCCTCGACGCTGTCGTCGCCGCAGTCAACACCCTCGAGGACAACCCCGCATTCGACGCCGGCATAGGCTCAGTCCTCACTGAGGACGGCACCGTCGAGATGGACGCCCTAATAATGGACGGCGCGACGCTCGGCGCAGGCTCCGTCGCCGGGCTACGCGACGTTCGGCACCCCGTCGACCTCGCCCGCCTAGTAATGGAGAGGACGCCCCACGTACTCATGATCGGCGAGGGGGCGCGCAGGCTCGCCGAAAAGTACCACGTCGAGAGGCTGCCCCAGGAAAAGCTTGTCACCGATGAGGCGCGCCGCGAGCTCACAGAGTGGCTTGCAGCGAAAAAGGCCAAATTGGGGCACGACACCGTCGGCGCCGTCGCCCTCGACCACAAGGGCAACATCGCCGCAGCCACGTCGACGGGCGGCATGACTGGCAAGCTCGTTGGCAGGGTCGGAGACGTCCCGATAATCGGCAGCGGCGGCTACGCGGACAATATAGTCGGCGGCACCTCCTCAACAGGCCACGGCGAGGCAATAATGAAGGTCAACCTCGCACGGCTCGTCCTCAACTACGTCGAGGCGGGCACACCCGTGCAGCAGGCAACCGACAATGCACTTGCCTATATGAAGAACCGCGTCGCCGGAACGGGTGGAGTGATCGCCCTCGACAACAGAGGCAACACGGGGCACAGCCACACGACGCCACGCATGGTCTGGGCCACTGCGGCGGGAAACAAAATAGAGTCAGGGATAGACTAGTACTCTACGGCGCGGGGTAGCGTCTTCGCCTCGCTTATCCAACTCTGAACCGCGGCGAGCGACGGAGGGCGCCTTACAAGCTTCTTCGCCTCATTCACCTCCAGAATCTTCGCGTGGAGGTTCTCAGCGTTCCTGCGAGACAGCTCGACGACTGTGTCAACACCCGCCTCCTCGAGGAGATCCGAATACTCAGAACCGATTCCCTTTATCCTGAAGAGGTCAGAGAGGTTCACCCACTCAAGGATCAAGTCATGCGAGATGCCGGTCTTCTCGGATAACTCTCGTCTGCCCTGGGGGGTCCCACCGGCGGCGAGTAGATCGGATGTATAGCTAATGTTTTCGGCGTGAAGCGTATCAGCGTACTTCTCACCGATGCCCTCGATGTCAGCGATCTTCAAACCCTGCTTCTTACCAGTAGCACGCTTCGGCGGCTTCGGTTTTGTCACCTTCTCAAGAACGGGGTTTTCAACTCCCTGTGCTTCAACTGTTGTGATTAGGGGTACGGCCTCAGACATTATCTTGGCAGGTTCCGCTTTCGTTACGTCCGCTACCGGCTCTGGTTCTGGTTGAGGGACTGGCTCGGGTTCAGGTAGAGGAACCGACGCTGGTTCTGGTTGAGGAGCCGGCTCGGGTTTAGATAGATGGACCGGCTCTGGTTTCGGCGTCTCCACCACGGCACTCTTGAGCACAGGCTTCATGGGAGGAGATGCGGCAGGCTTCTTTCTCCGCTGCCACGAGTAAAATATTGCGAACACGAGTAGCAGGGCGACTGCCACTACAAGGACATTCACAACCAGTGAATTCGTCATCATAAGTAATCTATGTACTGGGTGATCGAACAGGTTTATAACAAAATTGATTTAGAAGCTAAGCCCACGCCCCGGAAAACGGCTTCATCTATATAATCACTATAGTCTATATAGTTCAGGTTTTAATCTCGTCCCAATTGCACTAAGAAGAGTGGTTTGCCCCCGAAAATACGGCACGTCACAGGGTCGCTACTATCGCTATATTTCTTCGTTTCCGCGATCGTGCTGATTAAGTCTTCCGCCGGGCGCCTCGGGGACTTTCTCGCCGAGGGCATAGTGCTCCTCATCAGGGACGTTACGAGCGGCGTCTCGGCGGGCTGGATAGGCGCAGCACTCCTCCATAGCAGCGGGGGGTTCGACTCGATCGTACTCGCCTTCGTCTCCTCCGGTATAATGCCCTACAGCCTCGCCGTCGCTACCGTTATAGGCGCCGAAATAGGGACGACGGTAACGCCCTTCCTCATCTCCGTCCTTAACCAGGTCAGGGGAAGGAGCGCCAGACGGCAACGTTCAACGTCACCATAACCCACGTCCTCTACAACCTCGGAACCCTCGCAATCTTCTACCCACTTGAGCTACTCTTCGGCACCCTCACAAACATCGCGAACCAAGGCAGCTCAATGTTCGTCGACGCCTCGTGGCTGAACTCAGTGCCGAACACACTCGACGCCGCGACACCGTGGATACCATTCCTGCTCCAATACATCCCTGCTTGGTGCGGCCTCATCGGCGGAGCCGGCATGCTCCTCCTCGCCCTCGCAGGCGTAGAAAAGTACATGACTGAGATATTCAACATGCCCCGGAGCTGGAACCTTATCAGGGCGACCTTCTCAAAACCCCTGAGGGCCTTCGCGGCTGGGTTCCTCTTCACCCTCCTCATCCCAAGCACAACTGTCATGGTGTCGCTACTAATCCCCCTCGCCTCGAGCGGCGTGCTCCTGGCCGACTTCTACATCCTCCCCTACATCCTCGGGGCGAACATCGGGACATGCTTCAGCGTCCTGCTAGCCGCCCTTGCGACGGGTAACCCCCTGGCAATGGGGGTCTGGCTCGTCCAGCTGACGATCAACGTCGTCGGCGCAGCCATCTTCATGGCGCTGCTGGTGCCCTTCAGTAAGGTAGTCAGGCTGACCGCTGAGAAAGTGGCCGCCTCGCCGAGACTGACACTAATAATCACGGCCGTGTTCCATCTAATACCGACGTCTGTGATCCTATTCTACCTGCTAACCTGAGCGACGCACACGCATGTGGGAGGGTCGGGAGTCTTCAGATTAAACGAATAACCCCGGAGCGCATTTTAAACAGGGGGAACGCCCCCTATCCCCTGAAAAGTGTTGGAGAGAACCACCATCGGCAGCTTCCCTCGGGGTGAAAAGCCACTCGACGTCGCCATAAGGGACGTTGTGGACCTGCAGCTACGCCACGGCGTCGAGGTCGTCACTGACGGCGAGCAGAGGGCGGACATGATCACCTACTTCGAGCAGATAACAGGCTTTGACAGGGGCAGCAGGGGCCTCAGGGTATCTGGCAGGATTAAGCCGATGGATGATCCACGCAGCTTCTACAAGCTCGTCGACCACTCTGCTATGAGGGCATACCTAGCCTCAACCGGCAGGGGCGGCGTAAAGACGAAGATAACCCTCACCGGCCCCGTTACACTTGGCATGACCGCCGCCATGGGGGGCATCAACGGCTACTCCGGGCTTCGCGACCCCACCCTCTACGGCGACTGCGCCGACGCCCTAGCCCCCCTCGCCGAGGAGGCACTTAAGGTCGGGGCGCTCCTCCAGATAGACGAGCCCGGATTATCTGCTAGGTTCGAGTCCCCCAAGTACACGGAGAGGCTCCTCTCCCAGCTACCCGACTCCGCCATCGACCGAGAGAAGGTGAGCCTCCACGTCTGCGGCCACGTAGGCAAGGTCTGGGATGACCTGATTGGGCTAAGCGTCAACGTCCTTAGCTTCGGCTTTAGCAGGGCTCAGGAGGCGAGAAACCTGGAGACCATCGCTGAGAAAAGGCTCCCCGGGGGCAAGAGGCTAGGCGCCGGCTTCATCTCCAACACCTACCTAGAGGAACCGGAAGTTGCGCTCGCCAGGCTCCGCAGGATAGCCGAACTTGTTGGCGTGGAGTCCATCGCCTACATTCACCCGGACTGCGGGTTCGCACCCACGCCGCCTGCAATCGTCGAGCCAATCCTAGCTAACATGAAGACAGCGGCCGACGGATTCCTCGGCTCATCGTGACTTCGTCCAGCCGCTGCAGATAGCGACCCCCTCGATGGCATCCCTCGCTGCAGCGTCTGCTCCTATCCTCGCAGCGTAGTCGGCGTCAACCGCGGCGCCGCCAATGATCACCTTGACTCCGTCCATAAGCCCTCTTCGCCTCAGCTCCCTGATGGTCTCCTCCATGCTGATCATCGTCGTCGTGATGAGGGCTGACATACCGAGGATGTCTGGGCGCGTCTTCTCGACCTCGTCTGCGAAGGCCTTCGGCGAGACATCGAAGCCGAGGTCGACGACTCTGAAGCCGGCGCCGCGGAGCAGGTTCCCGAATATGGTCTTGCCGATGTCGTGCAGGTCGCCGTGGACGGTACCGATGACGACGGTGCCCCGCGCCTTCCCGCCCTCACGGGAGAGGCATGGCTCTATTACGGCGAGTGCCTGATTCATAGTCTCCCCCGCCATGACGAGCTCGGATAGGAAGAAGTCGCCCGCCTCGTAGAGTCTGCTGACCTGCTCCATACCCTTGGCCATGCCCTTGACGATGACCTCGTAGGGCGGGATGCCCATGGCTATAGCCTCGCCGCAGAGCTTCTCCGCCTTCCCCCCGTCAAACTCGACGACGGCTCGGGAGATCTCATCCAGAATCTGTGCCTTGTCCAGGTCACTCAACCCCCATACTACCCACCGCTCTGAACATCGCTAGAATGTTTCCAGGTGGAACATCCGCCTGAATATTGTGAGCGCCAGCGAGTATGAGACCTCCCCCTGCGCCACCGACCTCACAGATGCGTCGCACCTCCGTCTCCACCTCCCCAATCGACCCATTGGGTAAGAGTCTCTGAATGTCGACGCCGCCATGGAACGTTAGATTATCGCCGAAGTCGCGTTTGAGCCCGCTGATCTCCATGCCCGACGCGAGAGGCTGGACAGGGTTGAGAACGTCGAGCCCGATCTCGATTAGGTCTGGGATGAGCTGGCGCACGGCTCCGCATGTGTGCATGAATATCCTCGCCTTCGACTTCGAGTGAATCAGCCTAAATATCTCCGCGTAGCGAGGCTTGAGATAGCGCCGGAACACTGCGGGAGAGAGCAGCGGCCCAGTCTGCATCCCAATATCGTCATTATAGTCGAAGACCTGCACGTATGGGCCTACGACGTCTAAATATCGGGTGTAAAAGTCGAGGTAGATGGCCTGTATCTTGTCGAGGAGCAGGTTGGCGAACTCAGGGTGGCGATACATGTCGACGGTGAAAGCCGAGAAGCCTCTCATCCACCACGCGCACTCATATATGCCTCCGAAGAAGGCATCTGCCTGTACCGCAAAGTCGGTGCCATGGTGGAGACGCTTCGCCTCTTCCCTGAGCCCCTCGAACCTCCTCGGGTCTCCGGGGTCGGGCCACGGGTAGTCCGCTAGGTCCTCCATCGACGCGTTCGCCAGCGGATGGGCGACCATGTCATAGTAGTGCGGGTTCCGCCCCCACTTGATACCCCACTCGTCTACGAAGCAGGGCCTCCCGGAGGCATCCGGCTCTAACCCGCCGGAGCCGGGCACAGACCTAAGGGAGATGTGGCGGAAGTCGACGCCGAGCTTCTCGAGCACTGCCTCATCGAGCTTTGCGAGCCGCTGCACGTCCCATGGGTCGACCCTAGTCATGAGCCGGAGGCCGAGCGCCTCTACCAGCTTCGTGTAGGCCTCGTTGTGTATGCCCGAGACCGTGCCGCCAAGGTCGACTGGGGGCCTATCGGGCTCCCTGTGTGCGAGTGCAGCTTCGACTCTCTCGCGTGAATTCAAGTTGTGCTCCCCAGTTGTCTTGCTTAGCCCCGGGGGCTAATATCGTTTCGCGCCAGCGAGTAGGAGGGCTTTCCTGAAGCCAGCGTCGAAGTCAGGGTTGGATGCTAGCTCCACGTAGCGCGTCTCCACCGAGATGCGCGTGGCTAGGTCGATGATGCGCCTCGACTTGAGCGCCATCGATGCGCCTTCGAGAGCGGCGTTCCCGAGGAAGGCGATGCGCCTGCCCTCTACGGGGGGGATGAGCCCGATAGCCCTCGCGTTCGCCTTGTCGAGGTGGCCGCCGAATGCGCCGGCGACGAGGACTCGCCTGAGGTCGCTCGGTTCGACGCGCTTCATCGCCATGAGGACACCCGTCGCGGAGGCTATGGCGGCCTTGGCGAGTATGACCTCGTTTATGTCTCTCTCGGAGATGGTGATGTCAGCGCCGGTGCCGCTCTCTGCCCGGGGAGCGATAACGAATTTTCTCTGGTTGCCGACATGGATTACCCGGGGAGCGGCGTCCTCGGTGAACCTGCCGACGGGGGTTATGAGCCCTGTTTCTGAGGAGCCCAGCGACGGCGTCGACGATGCCTGAGCCGCAGATGCCCACGGGCTTCCCGCCCCCGAGACTCCTGTACTCGACGGCGCTGCCGGTGATCCTGACTCTTTCAATGGCACCCTCGACGGCCTTCATGCCGTATTCTATGTGCTCCCCCTCGAAGGCGGGACCCGAGGCGCACGAGCAGGCAAGCGTCTCTCCCCCGGCGCGCAGCATTATCTCGGTGTTTGTACCCACGTCGACGAGAAGCGTAGGCTCCGCTCTTCTCAGGAGGTTGCTCGAGATGATGTCCGCCACCGCGTCGGCCCCGACGAAGGCGTCGATGTTGGGCAAAACTACGACCACCCCGGCGGGATTGACGTCGAGCCGTGACTCGATCCCCATGAGCCAAACCGTCTCCCTTGTCATCGGCGTGAAGGGAGCCCTCGTGAGGCGGCTCGTGTCGAGGCCGAGGAAAAGGTGGTGCATTACGGTGTTACCGACGACCACAGCCTGGAGTACGTCCTCCGGCATGGCTCTCCCCTCAACTAGGCGCCCGATGAGTGTGTTCACGCCGTCGATTAGGAGAGCCCTGAGCCTCAGCAGGTTCTGTTCCGACGCCTGAGCGTATGACGCGCGCGTTATCAGATTCTCGCCGTGGACGATCTGCGGGTTCTCGATCGACTCGGAGGCGATGTTTACTCCATTAACGAGGTCGATGAGGCGCGCCGTGATCCTGGATGTGCCGATGTCGACGGCAAGCCCGAGTGTAAGCCCCGTGTGAGTTATGCCCATATGTCCTACGACTGGGTCGAGCTTCACCCTCCGCTCAGCGTCCTTCCCCGCGAATCGCCTCGCCCGCTGCCTGCTCTCAGGTGGTATGGTCACGGTGACCTTTCGGGCACTGGTTAGGAACCTGGTGGTGCATGCGAGCCTGTAGCCTCTGGCTAATTCTTCTGGGGTTAGTAGGCTCGCCTCCGAGCTGTCGGGCGCTGATAGTCCATTCTGGTTCTCTATAACGACTCGACATTTACCACAGCTGCAGGCGCCCCCGCAGTCCGCGCGGATCCCAGCACCGCAACGGAGCGCCACTTCGAGTATGCTCTCGCCAGGGTTTGCCTCTGCCCTCCGCCCGAGCGGTTCAAAGAAGACCCTGATAAATTGGCTCAAGACATTCACCCGGTCGGGAGGGGCGTTGTGCCCTAGTAGGCGCCGTACCTTTTAACGGCGTCCATGAGCGCCTTGACGCACTCGGGGCGGGCCTCGGCGGGGAGGGGGACGGCGGGGCTCAGCATGAAGCCTCCGCCCTGCTTAACCTCGGCGAATAGCTCCTTCACGTAGGCGTCGACCTTCGCTGGTGTTGTAAGGAAGAGGGAGGAGGGCGGGCCTCCCACTATGCATGAGTGGTCGCCGATGATGCGCTTCGCCTTGACGAGGTCGGTCTTCTCGAAGCGCGAGATCGTCCTGCCCTTCGGTAGCTCGAGGATTGTCTCCAGGTGCATCGCGTGCTGCCCCTCGTAGAAGACCTCGGGGGTGAAGCCGAGCCTAACGAGGTCCTCGACGACCGCCTTGAGTGTTGGCCAGTAGAACTCGGCGTACTGCTGGGGGGAGAAGTACTCGTTTAGGTGTAGGGGGATGAAGACGACGGCGCCGGGCGACGAGGTCTTCGCCATTATCCGCCCCATCTCGATTATGACCCCCTTGAGCGCCTCCGCCGCCTGCTTCACCTCGTCGGGCCTACGGTAGCAGTCGAGGAGTGTGTGCTTAATGTCGCGGGCGAAGTCGCCGATGAAGTCGAGTGGGGCGTATGACATGCCCTCGGTGAAGCCTGGGAACCCGAGCCCGTTGAGTTCACCCCTCAGCTTGGCGCCCGCCTCGGCCCCCCTCCTGCACTCGACACCCCACCGGTGCAGGGCAGCCATCGCATGGGCTGAGCCCGGCTTCTCAAGTGCCCTCATGGAGCGGGGCAGGAGCACCTCGGCGATGTATTTCTTCGGGTTGTCGATGAGTGCAGGGTACTCCTCAGCCTTCATGTACTCCTCGCCTATGAACTGGAAGGGCGAGTCGACGGGGAGCTCCCTCCCGGGGAACCTCGCGTACCGGCACCCGAGTATATCATGTACGGGGCCATTGATCCACCCCGGCATGATCCCATCGCCCTCGCCGACGAAGGCAAGAGTGAGGGGAAGCGCGCCGAGGCTGTTCATGCCGCTCGCCGTGTCGTACCCATAGTCTACAGCAGCCTTCACAGAGGCAGCCCCCGCTTTGGCGTAGTCGAAGAGGAACTCCTGGCTCGTTATCCCCGCGTTGCGAGCGGCGAAGTAGCCATGGCTCTCAATGAGCGGAACCCTGTCGGGCTCCTTCAGATCAATAGCGCGCCTCATGCGCTCCCTGCGCTGCTTGAACAGCTCCGCATTGTCCACGTTTATTCCTCCCCTATGAGCACCCGGCACCGCTTGACACCCTGTGAGGCGTTGTCCGTGAACGCGTCAGGAACTATGTACTCGGCGGCCTGCTCGTCAATCCTACCCCCGCCGACTATGATTCTCACCTTACCCCTTAGCCCCGCCTCCTCAATGGCGTCGACTGTCCTCTTCACAGCGTCGAGGGATGTGCTGAGGAGGCTGCTCATGCCGACTATCTCGGGGCAATGCTCGCGGATCGCCTCGACGAATCGTGAGGGGGGCACGTCGACGCCTAGATCGACGACCTCGAATCCCTCAGCCTCGAGGAGGCTTGTGAAGATGTTCTTCCCGATGTCGTGGACATCGCCCTCCACCGTGCCAATCACTATCTTGCCCCGCTTCAGCTCGGCCTTCCCTAGGAGCGGCTTCACCCTCGCTGTGATCTGGTTGAACATCTCCGAAGCCATGAATAACTCGGAGAGGTACATCTCACCCTTTTCGAAACGCTCGCCGACGGCGAACATGCCCCGGCGGCACTCCTCAAGGACATCAACTGGGTCAGCGCCCGACGCCAGTTTCTCCTCTACTAGGCGCAAGGCCGCGGACTCATCCATGTTAACGATGGCTTCTGTGATACTTTCCCGCGAAGGCACAGCCGTTGGGAAGGCCCCATAGATAAAAACGTCTCTAGTACCGGGAATAAGGCGATTCGATATAGGAATATTTTTGAGATAAAAAATGAACAGCTACTGCTTTCTGAGGTAGACGTACCAGTATGCGGTCGCGACGAAGAAGGCGCCGCCGATTATGTTTCCGATGGTTACAGGGATCAAGTTACCAACTAAACCCGCCACATTCATGTTCACCATGTCGACTCCCGCCTTCGCAACGAGGGCAGGGTCGCCGCCTATCATCATGCCGAAGGGGATCATGAACATGTTCGCGACGCTATGCTCGAACCCCATGGCGACGAAGGCAGATACTGGGAAGATCATGGCGAGTATCTTCCCCGTCGTATCCTCAGCCGAAGCGGCTATCCACACTGCCAGACAGACTAGCCAGTTACAGAGTATCCCCCTAAACAGGGCGTCACTGAAACCGAGATTGGCCTTCGACGTTGCGACCTGTAGCGTGCGGGCAGCAACTGAACCGTCGAAGACGAGGTAGCTTCCCGCGGCGAAGATGAGGCCAGCGAGAAGTATCGAGCCAACAAAGTTACCCAAGTAGACGATGACCCAATTCTTCACGAGGTCAACAACCCGCGCCTTCCCCGAGAGGCAGGCAGTCGTGATCAACCCGTTTCCCGTGAACAGTTCACCTCCGCCGAGGATGATGAGTATGAGCCCGAGGGAGAATACGACTCCTCCGATCATCGTGGAGAGCCCCCGCCCGACGTAAGCGGACGAATCGCTAGTCACCAGCATGTATAGATAGCTGCCGAAGCCGACATACGCCCCCGCGAGGATGGCGAGAACAAACACCTTAGCCAAGGGGATCCTAGTCTTCCCCTCGTACAGGGAGCAGATGACCTCCGCTACCTCACCCGGTTTACGGGACATCGAGATTATCTTTAGAAGGTTGAGGGAATTATAAAGATGCTCATCAGGAAACTGGTAGGCCCCTTCGGGACCTGATGGCGGCTACTCCTTATTCTTCACGACAAGCGTCTTAGCCAAGAACGCGAAGATGCGCTGGCTCCTCTGGTTCGTGAAGATCCAGCCCAGAATCACGTCGAGGGGTAGCAAGAATGCCTTGCCGAAGGCCTCGATGGCTGCCTGAGTAATGTCGATAGGACCACCGTCCATATTCGTCACCCTGATCTTCATCACCATCTTGCCGATGCTCTGCCCATATGTGAGGTCCATGAAGAGGAAGTAGGCGAACCAGAACAGGTTATCGAAGCCCCAGTTGCTCCATGGGACGTAGTTTGGCACGCCCATCATGTCACCCAAGGCCCAGCTGGGTAGGAAGATTATGGCCCTGAGTATGCCGAGGACTATCCCGGCGAGGACCATGTCGATTATGTAGGCGAGTATCCTATCGCCCCACCCTGCGAGGTTTATCACCCTCTCGCCCATAGGTGCCGCTGTCGGGACCGCGGCGACGGGTGTACCACACTTCTGGCAGAACACTGCACCTTCCTGAAGCTCCGCACCACACTTCACACAGTTAGCCATACGGTGATTCTCCTTAGTCCTGAGAAAAGTAGGCGGGTTTATAATGTTACCTAAATAGGCTAGAAAGTCACATCGGAGTGCTTCTTGCCGACGAGTTCCTCTACAACGATCTTGCCCATGACGGTCTTGGCGAGGGCGTCATCGTTCTCAACCCCTAGCAGTCTCTTCACATGTGGGGCGGGATCGGGCTCCAGCCGCTCTATCATACCCCTCATAGCGTGCTTCTTCTCGTCAAGCGACTCAACCCACTCAATGTGACCCCTGAAGACAGCTGTCACGAACTTGTGGGTGCACTTCCCCTCGTAGTAGCCATAGTCTATGAGCGCCTGCCCCCAGACGATGGGGTTGGCGCGCATGTAGTCGAGCTTCTTCCCCTCTGGGGCGCTGTGGAAATATAGGCAGCCCGCCTTCTCGTCGTAGTAGTGGCTTAGGGTCACAATATAGGGCTCGTTGCCGTTCGCCAGGGCAAGGGTGACGAACTTCGTCTCCTTGAGTATCCTCGCGAGTTTAGCCTTATCCTTGATCTCCTTGTCAGCGCGGCGCATGTGGTATGTCTTCGCCATGGAGATACAAGCTCCCGTGGAGCCTTTAACGCTTGGGAGGGGAACGGTTAAACCCCGGCGCGGGTGAATCCCCCATTATGCTCGCGGACAGGTTCAGAACTACCGCCATCGCCCTCTTCGCCTTCGCCATGACGGTCCTCATACGCCGACAGATAGACACCTTCTACGTCCAGCCCGAGGTTCTACACATCATAAACATCGCCACCGTCTTCATGATTTGCCTGGCCATAGTCGTACTCGTCAGAGCATGGATACCCAAGTTCCAACGCTAGTTCTTCGTGGGCGCCTTGAACATCATGAGTAGGGCGATATTCACCACATTCGCGACGATCGCTATGTAGAAGGCGGAGGCGGGACCCAGGGTGCCGTAGAATATCATGAAGAGTATTGGCCCTGAGAAGCCGCCGATGTCCTGGAACGTCCTATAGAGGCCGACTACACCCCCCCTCACGGGCGGCGGGGTTATGTCGGTGAGCAAGGCGATGAGAGTCGTCATGCCAAAGCCCTCTCCCAAGCCCTCGACGAAGCCTATGATGACGAGGAAGGCGAAGTTATTCGTCAGCGTGAAGCCGAGAAGGGTCACGGCGGTGATCACGAAGCCGGCGATGAGGACGGGTATCCTCCCCACCCTGTCGGAGAGTATCCCCGCGGAGACGAGGGAGATTATCTGCCCCGCTATCCTAGCACTGAGGATGAGCCCAATCACGGAGACGGCGAAGCCAAGGCTCTGGTTGAGGTAGAGCTGGAATATAGTCTGGAATATGCCCTGCATGATGAACATTCGGAGCAGGGTGCTGAGGCAGACGATGAGTATGCCCCGGTTGCCAATCATCTTAACTACCTCGCGGAGGGGGGTCCGCTCCTTCTTCACCTCTTTCACATCGGAGTCGCGCATGCCGCTCGACTTCCAAGCGATAATGAGGGAGGCGAGGGTGAGGAGGAGGGTGAAGTAGAAGACCTGGTTAAAGCTCATGTAGATAGAGAGGAAAGCTCCGATTGGGGCACCGATGAAGCTGCCAACGAACTCGATGCCCTGAAAGAGGCCGAGGGCCTGGCCACGCGTATTGGAGGGGAGGATGTCCATGAGGAGCGCCGTGTTGCTCATGAAGTAGAACGCGGTACCCATACCCCAGATGCCCCTCCCAATTATCAGAAGCCAGATGTTATTCGCCTGGCTGCAGAGTATGGGGCCGAGGCAGCTCAGGCCTATGCCGAAGATGAGTAGTCTCCTCCTGCCTAGCCTGTCGCTGATGATCCCCGCAGGTAGCTCCAGGAATATCCTGCTGAGGAACCATGCCGAGACGACGAGGCCGACGAGGACTCCCGAGGGGTCGAGACTGTTCGCGAGTATGGGAAGGAAGCTGGCGGGGAGGCTCATCCCCATCATGATTGCGAAGCCGACGACGATGAGCTCCCAGTATACTGCTGACATCTTCGTCGGCGAGAGCCTGTCGGCTATCCTACTCCGTAATCCCAAAATCGCGCGCCTTCGATCGGCGGGGGTAGTGAATTACGGTGAATAAAAACTCTCCCTACTGGATATTCTAAATACCTCGGGGGGATAATTCAACCATGTCCTTCACAACCCGCCCCGTCGTCATGGGGACGAACGGGATGGTCACGTCGAGCCACTACCTCGCCACCGAGATAGGGCACCACGCCCTGAAGCGGGGCGGAAACGTCGTCGACGCCGCGGTGAGCATGTGGTTCGCGCTTACCCTGACTAAGCCTGACCTTGTCGGCGTCGCCGGCGAGGTACCTATCCTCATCTACCTCGCAGATGAGGAGGCCGTCCTCGCCATAAACGGCTCCGGCCCCGCGCCGAAGGCCGCCTCGATAGGCTGGTTCCGAGACAACGGCTACGACCTCATCCCCGAAGACGGCTTCACCCCCGCCGTCGTCCCCGGCGCATACGACGCATGGCTCATGGCACTCGATCTCTACGGCACATTCAGCCTCGCCGAGTGCCTGGAGCCCAGCATCGCCATCGCCGCGGACGGCTACCCAATCCAGCCAACGATGGTGAGGAGCATCAACGCGTCCCAGGAGCGCTTCGCCAGGGAGTGGCCTACGACAGCAGCCATCTATCTCCCAGATGGGAAGCCACCCGTCGTCGGGCAGGTCTTCAGGAACCCCGACTGGGCGAGGACTCTCAGGGAGGTCGCCGAGCTCGAGAAGAGTGAGCGGCGGGTCGGAAGAAGCGCCGCGCTGACAGCGTGCCGCGACCACTTCTACAGGGGGCCGATAGCCGAGAAGATAGTCGGCTTCACCAGCACGTTCCGCTGCCGCGACGTCTACGGCAAGGAGAACACTGGCCTAATCACCCTCGAGGACTTCGCAGACTACGAGGCACGCATCGAGAAGCCAATAACCAGCAACTACCGCGGCCTCGACGTCTACAAGTGCGGCCCATGGACGCAGGGCCCCGCCCAGCTGGAGCTCTACAACCTACTGGAGGGCTTCGACCTAGCTGAGATGGGGCACAACTCCGTCGACTACCTGCACACGTGGACCGAGGCAGCGAAGCTCACCTTCGCGGACAGGGAGCACTACTACGGGGACCCGGACTTCGCAGACGTGCCCCTCGACATGCTTCTCTCAAAGAGCTACGCCGACGAGCGGAGGGAACTCATCGACCCAAAGGAGGCGAACATGCTGCTGAGGCCGGGGAGGGCGGAACCCGTGGAGCTCGTGGCGACGACGCTGAAGGGGGGATTCGAGGGCGACACGGTGCACCTCGAGGCAGTCGACCCGATGGGGAACATGATCTCGGCGACGCCGAGCGGGGGCTGGATAAGGACGAGCCCACTCGTTCCCGGGCTCGGCTTCCCCATGGGCACCCGCGGCCAGCAGTTCAACCTCGATGAGGGGCACCCCAACAGCCTTGTGCCGGGGAAGAAGCCACGCATCACGCTGACGCCTAGCCTCGTAATGAAAGAGGGGGAGCCCTACATGGTCTACGGCACCCCGGGTGGGGACGGGCAGGATCAGTGGACGAGCCAGTTCTTCATAAACTATGTCGACTTCGGCATGGACGTCCAACTCGCACTCGACAAGCCCACCATCCACACGAATCACTTCATAGGTACCTTCTGGCCGAAGATGGTGCGCCCCGGTGAGCTGAGGGCAGAGCCTGGTGTACCAGACGACGTCCTCGCGGGGCTCAGCGGGAGGGGGCACAAGGTCATCGTGGACAAGCCGTGGAGCCACGGCAGGTGCCTCGCAATCCGCTTCGACCCACACACGGGGGTGAAGTACGGGGGCGCGAGCCCGAGGACGGGCGACGGCTACGCCCTCGGCTGGTGACACTAAGCCTTCGTGACGCGCACGGCGCAGGCCTTGTATTCGGGTATCTTAGACTCAGCGTCCACCGCATTGTTTGTGAGGACGTTAGCCGGCGCCTCGTGGAAATGGAAGGGTATGAAGACGACGCCCTCCAGAATCCCAGGGGTTACGCGCGCCTTGAGGGTGATCTCGCCCCTCCTGCTCGCCACCCTGACCACGTCACCGTAACCAACGCCGAGCCTCTCCGCGTCGCGCTCGTTTATCTCGACGAAGGCCTCGTTGATCTGGTCAGTGAGCGTCGGGCTCCTCCTCGTCATCGTACCAGTGTGCCAGTGCCAGAGGACCCGACCTGTCGTCAGCAGAAGAGGGTACTCATCGTCGGGCTCCTCGGCGGGGGGCCTGTGCTCGACTACATGGAACTTGCCGAGGCCTCTGCTGAACTTTTCGACGTGGAGTATAGGAGTCCCCGGATGACCCTTTGTGGGGACAGGCCATCGTAGCCCCTCGCCCTCAAGGCGATCGTAGCTGACGCCGCGGTAGATGGCGGAGACCGATGCGACCTCCTCCATGATCGCGGAGGGTCCGGCGTAGCTCATCGGGTAGCCAAGGCGCGTGGAGAGCTGGCTCAGTATCCACCAGTCCGGCTTCGCGTCCCCCTCGGGTTCCACGGCCTTGTGGAGGAGCTGCACACGTCGGTCGGTCGCCGTGAATGTGCCGTCCTTCTCCGCGAAGCTTACCGCGGGGAGCACCACGTCTGCAACCTCCGCCGTCTCACTCATGAATAACTCGGAGACGACGAGGAAGTCGAGCTTGTCGAACTGCTTCCTAACGTGGTTTGTGTCGGGGTCGGACATGAGGGGGTTCTCCCCCATGACGAACATGACCCTGACCTTGTCACCTGCGCCGTTGACCTTCTCGGTGAGGGTAAGCCCCGGCTCCGTAGGCATCGCTGCGCCCCACGCTTCGCCGATGCGCTTCCTCGCCTCGGGGTCGGCCACCCGCTGGTAGCCGGGGAGGAGGTCGGGGAGAGCCCCCACATCGCAGGCGCCCTGGACATTGTTCTGCCCCCTCAGCGGGTTGACACCGGTGCCACGCCTGCCTATGTTGCCGGTAAGCATGGCGAGGTTCGCGGTGCTTAGGACGTTGTTTACGCCAGTGATGTGCTGGGTGATGCCCATGCTGAAGAGTATGGCGGCCTTCTCGGCGGAGGCATAGATGCGCGCCGCATCCCTGATCTTGTCGGCGGGGACCTGGGTTATCCCCTCGGCGTACTCGGGAGTGTACTTGGCGACATGTTCCCTGAGGGCCTCGTAGCCCTCGGTCCTCGCCGCGATGAAGGCGTCATCCTGAAGCCCCTCGGCTATGATGACATTCATCATGGCGTTGATGAGGGCGATATCCGTCCCAGGCCTGTGGCGGAGGTGGAGGACAGCGTGCTCCTTGAGGGGTATGTCTCGTGGGTCGGCGAGCACAAGCTTGGCGCCGCGCTTCACGGCCTTCAATAGCCGCCTAGCGAGGAGAGGGTGCTGCTCCGTCGTGTTCGAGCCGATCACTAGGAAGGCGTCGGCGTCCTCCAGGTCCTCCTGGCTGTTCGTCATGGCGCCGCTGCCGAAGGCGCGGCTCATCCCCGTGACGGTGCTGCTGTGGCAGAGGCGGGCACAGTGGTCGATGTTGTTTGTGCCAACGGCGGCACGCGCGAGCTTCTGCATCAAGTAGTTCTCCTCGTTCGTCGCCTTGGCGGAGGCGAGGAAGGCGACGGAGTCCGGCCCATGCAGCCTCTTTGCCTCGAGCATCTTCGACGCGACGAGGTCGAGCGCCTCACCCCAAGCCGCCTCACGGAACCCTGAGCCTTCCCGTATCAGCGGCTTCCTGAGGCGGTCAGGGTGGTGGATGAACTCGTGTGCGCTCCACCCCTTTATGCAGAGGCGGCCTTCCCCCGGCCCCTTAGGATGGGGGAGAACGCCGACGACCTTGCCGTCCCTGACGTGTAGGTAGAGCATGCAGCCGACGCCGCAGTACGGGCAGACCGTCGTCACATTCATGCCGTGAGCCTCCCGAGCTTTTCCTCCAGCGCGGGGTCCTTGACCCTGTGTAGCCGTACGCCGGACTCGTCGATGCTCTTCCCCATGGCGAGGGCGAGGAGCTGCAGGTAGTAGATCGTGGGGATCTTGTAGTCGAGCTTCAGCTCCCTTCCGGCGAGCATCTGGCCCGTGTCTAACTGATAGAAGCACTGTGGGCAGATGACAGCGCTGCAGTCCGCCCTCGCCTCGTGCATCGCGGCGAGCTTGGCGCCGAGGAGCCTGTTCGCCCCCTCCTTCTCGCCATAGTTGGTGAGCGTCCAGCCGCAGCAACCCGTCTTCTTGTCCCAGTCAACGGGCTCCGCGCCTAGCGCCGCGACCATGCCGTCGAGGACGAGGGGGTCGAGGGCGTCATCGTAATCCATGACGACGGGTGGGCTGATTATGTGGCAGCCGGGGTGGCACGCGACTCGAAGACCCGTCAACGGCTTCTTTACCTGCGCCTTGATCGCCTCGACCCCTACCTGCTTTGAGAGGACCTGTGCGAAGTGCCTCACCTCGATAGTGCCCTTGTACTGGTGGCCCGTCTCAGCGATGACCTCGTTCACCCTCGCCCTGAGGACGGGGTCGGTCTTCAACACCGCGTTCGCCGCCCTCAGCGTATAGGTGCACCCGTTGCAGAGAGTCAGAATGTCCAGACCGGCCTCCTCAGCGAGCGCTATGTTCCTCGCGGAGATTGAGAGGGCGGTCATCCTATCCGTAAGGAAGCCGACTGGCTCGGGGCAGCAGGTGAAGCCGTCGACGTCAACCAGCTCGATGCCGAGCCTGGGGAGTATGTCACGCGCCACCGCCTCAATCTGTGGGAGACGAACAGGTATGAAGCAGCCGAGGAAAAGGGCGTAACTCACTGCGAGCCCTCCTTCAGGCTCTCGGCGAGCCCCGTCTTCTCGGCGATCTTCGCCAAGTCTCCTAAAGGCTTCGTTGGCAGCGGCTTTAGGTTGAGTGCCTGTCTCTGCCTCTCGGTCGCCCCAGAGACCGGGAAGGCGAACCCCGTGGCGATCACCTGCGCCACCTCAGCGCGGATCGTCGGGTGCACCCATCCGCCCCTCAGCGCCTGCCCCTTGAGAACCTCAATGAAGTGCACAGGGGAGACTTCGTACGGGCACGTCTCCTCACACTTGTGGCAGCTCACGCACATCCAGATGTTCGGGTTCGACGCCCCCTTCTCGGACGCGAGGCAGTCGTAAACGAAGGTGTACGTGGGCGTGTACTTCCTGTCGTACATGACGTGACAGCTGTGCGCAACGTTGCAGCAGACGCCGCACCTCAGGCAAATCTCAGCGGCCTCATGGGCAGCGCCGGGAGGGTAGGTGGCTCTGATCGCCAACTCAATCGGCTAAGTTGAGTGGAGGGCTGGCTTTAACCAATTCGCAGGGTCAGAGGTCCTTGAACTTGGAGACGAGTTCCGGCCTGTCCTTATGGTACTCCCTGATCAGGTCCCTGAAGTAGGGAGTGAGGCGGTCCCTGTCGACGCTCGCCCACGCTATTCCGCCGAAGGGTGGCTCGGGGTCGTACTCGAGGCCGAGCTGCACGTTCCTCGCCGTCGACTCGTCGGTGAGCTTTGAGACTAGGTAGAGGGCCATGTCGATGCCCGCTGAGACGCCGGCGGAGGTGATGAACTTGCCGTCCTGCACCCAGCGCTTCCTCTCGTACTTGGCACCGAGCGCCTCCAGTATCTTGTAGCATCCCCAGTGGGTCGTCGCCCTGCGGCCGTTTAGGAGGCCGGCAGCGCCGAGTATGAGTGAACCCGTGCAGACCGAGCAGACGTACTCAGCCTTCGGCGCTACATCCGTGAGGTAGTTGATGAGTGTGTCGTCTCCCATCGCCTTGATTGTCTGCGCCTCGCCACCGGGCACGACGACGACCGCGGGCTCAGGAACGTCGCTGAAGGTGGCACCGGCGGTGAGCTTGAGCGGCACATCGACGTCGACGGCACACGCCTCCTTCGCAACGACGACAACCGAGTACTCGGGCCTCCTCAGACACATGCTGTTCATCACCTGAAGCGGCCCAACTAGGTCGAGCAGCGTCAACCCAGGGTAGAGGACGAAGGCGATGTGCTTCATCGACACTCTGAACAATGCCACCCCTAGAAAAGTTTTCGCGACCGACCCACTATATCCGACGGGCCAACCGCGTGGAGACTGAGGCGCCTACTTCTCCTTCTTGCGAAGGTACCACGTCTCGCCCTTGGGACTCGTCTCGATCTTGAACATCGGATTATAGGCGAGCATCTCCTTTACGAACTCGCGCATCTTGATCCTTGATCCATCGCTACGGACGATGTCCTCGTCGAGGCTGATGACTACCTTCTTACCCTTATCGAGTTTGGATGGCATACGTATCGAGTATGAGAATGCCCACCCTTGTTTAAGTTTTTTATGAGTCAGAAAACCAGAAACCCGAGATACAATCCAACTCAGGTCCAAAGCGGGGCACTCCGAGTGAATGAGAGACTGAACCATCGGAGTAAAGGACACAGAGGCAGCCCCGATAGTAATACTCCTCGAAGCAGCCACACAGTACATCAAGCAGTGATGACGAATAGTATCTACAGTAAATATTATATCAGTATATATTGTATATATATCCAGAATATGGAGCGTCAGCCTTCTGATAACATTAACTAATAGCCAAAAATTATTCGAAAAAACCTAGAAAAAAACAATGGTACTAGATTATTAGTACCTAGAAATGACGATCGGAATATATAGAAATGTGTATTATTACCCCCAAGTTTTAAATCCGCAAAAACAATTTTTACGAATTGCAGTTATTCTGCAATTCAAGGAGTGTAAAACTTGGCAGATAAAGGAATGACACTAGCAATAGTGCTATTGGTCGCAGGATTGATCGTAGGCGGAGGCATCGGTTACTTCGCCGCACCCCAGACCCCAGGAGGATCCGTAACCGTTACGGTCACCGGAAGCGGCACGACTGTAAAGGAGGCTCCCCTAAAGGGTGCAACGGTCAAATTTGGATACATCGCATCGTCAACAACCGGCCTAGAGACTGGCAAGCCATATCACGAGCAGATCGTCGCCCCAGGACTCAACGAATACGCAGACCTCATAGGTTATGACGTAACGTTCGAGTACCTCATCGACGACGCCACAGGTCAGGCCCAGGTCCACCTCGAAAAGGTCCAGGGCTTCAAGTCCTCCGGCGTCACCATCTTCGAGGGTGGCGGCTGGTCAAGCCAGGCGCAGGCAGCCCTCAGCTACTGCAACGCAAACGAAATTCTCATGTGGAGCAGCTCCTCCACATCCCCGACGCTCGCAATCGCCGACGACTACCTGTATCGCATGTGCACAGCCGATACAGCCCTAGCTCCCGCGCTCGCTAACGTGATGTGGGCGGCGGGTGTCAAGTCGATCGTCATCTTCCAGCGCGGCGACTCGTGGGGAGACGGCATCGTCAACCTCCTGACGCCCATCTGGACGCAGAAGGGCGGTAACGTAGCTGGCGACATCATCAGGTACGCGGCTGAGTCCACAGAGTTCTCCAACTACCTAACCCTAGCCGACGCGACGGTGGCCGCTGCGGTCACCGCGAACGGCGGCGAGAGGCAGAGGGTCGGCGTGGTGATACTCTCGTTCGACGAGATCCCCGTGATAGTCAAGCAGGCTAAGGAATACGACAACATCTACAACGTCCACTGGTGGGGCAGCGACGGTACTGCGAAGAGCCAGCGTGGTATGGATGACGCCCCTGAGGAAGTTAACCACATTGGCATCTACAGCCTCCTCTCACGCGAGGATGCGACTTCGAGGTTCATCGACCTTCAGACAAGGTACACGGCTCTGACTGCTCAGCAGTTCAGCACATACACTGCGTACGTCTACGACATCGGCTGGGTTCTCGCAACCTCAGTAATGCAGGCTCAGAGCCAGGCGGGTAAGGACGTCCTCGACCTGCAGGCTCCGATATGCCTTAACACGTTCGGTGTTGCTGGCTGGTCTCGTCTGGATGCGTTCGGCGACAGGTTCGCTCCTCCATACGATGTCTGGGGCTTCTTCCCTGGTACCAACGTTGGTAGTCCGAACCCCGAGAAGGCTTCAGTCAGCATCATAATGGCGCAGTACGACCCTGACTCACAGATCACGGTCTTCAAACCGGATGTCCTGGGCTACACGCCCATCGGGCCATAAGACCACTAGCTAAGACAAAACGATCCACCCTTTTTTAAAAAAATAGAATAGTCAAAGACAAGGAGAAAAGGAACAGAAATGGGGAGCGCCAGGGGCCTAATGGAGTATGGATCCTGGACGCCGGGTAAATCATCGCAGGGGGAGGGCGCCTGCACGCGCCCTACCGAAAACCTAGCCAGGTAGGTCCCGCCCCCCGGGTGTCGCAACCTTTCTCCAGGGCCGGCGATACTCCCCATTCCTTCAAATAGTCAATATTTAAAACATTGCCTAGTGGACTAACGTAAATATTTTAAAAATATCAAAAAACGGGATTAGGGCAGATACTTCTTGCACCTGTAGCAGTACCAGCGCTTATATTGCTCGATCCAAGCCGAAGGCTGGCCGCAGTCTGGGCAAAACCTAGCCTAGGGATACCCCTTCGCAGCCCCCTAGCTGGGACCTCCGCCTGTGGAGTGTGCTGCCAAGTGGCCACTCGAGCTGATACTGCCGGTATGTGCGGCGCCGCAACTGTCGCTGGCTGTGTCACTGGGGGAACCGCCACCGGCGCGCTCGCTCGAGGATAATCTGGATGAGACCTTTGCCTTGAACTCGGTCTCGTCGATGCGGGTTATCTTCAGCGGTTTAGGTGATTATTTGGTGGACTGGGGGGGAATTGAACCCCCGACTTCCTGATTGCAAGTCAGGCGATCATACCACTGATCTACCAGCCCAGCCGAATACACTGCATGGAATCCAGATTTTAACCTATTGGGGCAGTACTGGGTAAACCTCGGGCCTGAGCCCCGTCGCCTTATAGTAACCGAGCCGGGACCTCATCGAGGAACTGACTCAAGTTATGCTTGGAGAGGAGGTTTATCGTGCACCCGCCGAAACCAGCCCCCGTCAGGCGCGCCCCAAGCACGTACCCGGTTTCCATCGCCACTTTCACAAGGGAATCCAGTTCGGGGCAGCTCACGCCATAGTCCTCCCGAAGGCTCATATGCGACTCGTACATTAGCGCCCCAAGTTTCGACCCGAGGTTTAGCTCCATCGCCTCCACGGCAGAGAGAACGCGCGAGTTCTCATGGACCACGTGGCGGCACCGCCTGAATATGAGGTCGGGAACCATTTCCCTAACCGTCTCGAGATCACCCATCGTCACATCCCTCAGTGACGCGATACGGGGATTCAGCCGCCTAAGCGCGACGACGCCCTCCTTGCACTGAGCCACCCGTTCGTTATAGGCTGAGGAGTCAAGCTTCCTCTTCACCCCTGTGTGTACGGCAACGAGCGTTGTCCCCCAGGGCAGCTTGACGTTCCTATGCTCGTTGTCCCTGCAGTCGATAAGCAGCGCCTGCCCCTGCCTGCCAAGACTCGCGCAGAACTGGTCCATAATGCCGCTCTGCAGCCCGATGAAGTCGTTCTCAGCCGACTTGCCCACATAGGCGAGCTCGACGGGGGCGATGTCGAGACTGAAGAGCTGCTTAAAAGCGCGTGCTGTGGCGACCTCGAGTGCGGCGCTCGAGCTAAGCCCCGCGCCTTGCGGAACGTCCCCCTTGATGGCGAGCTCTGCCCCGCTGAGTGTATACCCGCGACTCTGTAAAGCAGATACAACGCCCATGACGTAGTTAGCCCACCGATTCTTCTCGCTGAGCCTCTGCTTGCCTAACGTGAACTCGTATTTTTCATGGTAGTCGTAGGCGTTGAGCCTAAACTCGTCGTCGGCTCGCTTGCGGGCGGCGACCCAGACGCGACTGCCCAGCGGCGTGGGCAGTACGTAACCCTCGTTATAGTCAGTGTGCTCACCGATGATGTTGACCCTCCCCGGGGCGCTGGCGACGACCACGCCCTCTCTGACGCCGTAGAGGCTTTCGAAGATGCTGAGTATCTCCGCCTCGTCCGTCATCTCGTCACACCGAACCGGAACACGGTCTTCTCATGGTACATCTCACCGGGGCGGAGAACAGTCGATGGAAAGTTCGGCTTGTTGGGGGAGTCGGGGTAGTGCTGCGTCTCGAGGCAGAGCCCGCTCCGCCTGCCGTAGACGCCCCCCTTGCCACTCAGGGTGCCGTCGAGGAAGTTGCCCGTATAGAACTGTATACCCGGCTGCGTTGTATGCACCTCGAAGAATCGCCCACTACTCGGCTCCCGAACGGTCGCAGCTCTCCTGAGATTACCCGCCTCGCCATCGATGACCCAGTTGCAGTCGTAGCCGCCGCCGTATTTGATCTGGTCGTGGTGCGCCTCGATCCGCTCCCCGATAACGTGAGGCTGCCTGAAGTCGAGTGGGGTACCGGCGACGCTCTCGATCTTTCCAGTTGGTATGAGGTCCATCCCCGCGGGCGTGTAGTACTCGGCGTCGAGTGTCAACTCGTGGGAGAGTACGTCGCCGCCACATGCGAGGTTGAAGTAGGTATGGTTGGTTAGGTTGACGACGGTGGGTTTGTCGGTTGCCGCTTCGTAGTCGATGGTCAGTTCGGCGCCTCGCAACGTGTAGGTGACTGTTGCGTCGAGGTTGCCGGGGTAGCCCTCCTCCCCGTCGGGGCTGTGGTATGTCAACCTCAGCGAGTTCCCCATCGCCTCAGCGTCCCAGAGAACCTTGTCGAATCCCCTCAGCCCGCCGTGCAGGCTGTTCGCGCCGTCGTTCTTCGCCAACTTGTATTCGATACCATCGAGCCTGAACCTGGCGCCTCCAATCCGGTTAGCGAACCTGCCGACTATGCAGCCGAAGTAGGGCTGCTTGCCGAGGTAGCCGTCGAGAGTCTCAAAGCCGTGGACGACGTCACCCCACACACCGCTCGCGTCTGGGACGCGTAGTGACGTGATTATGCCACCGTAGTCTGTGATCTGCGCCTCGACGCCACTCGCCTTGAGTGTGTAGAGGGCCGCACTTCGCCTGCCTGGAAGGGTGCCGAAGGGACGCTTCTCGATCCCCATGGCTCTGATGGCACCATCTGGCGATAAAAGGGGTTGGTGCCGAAGGCTGAAGTGGGTCCGCCGCATGGTTCATAAGTTGATGCGCCGGAGGGTTCTTCGTGCGGCTCAAGGCTGTTGTGTTCGACCTAGACGGGACTCTCGTGGACTCGAAGATCGACTACGAGCGCATGGCGGGGATGATACGAGTTGTGCTATCTGAGGGCGGCGTCCCCGAGGAGCGCCTTACAGATAGGCGGAAAATATATCAGATTATCAGGGGCGGGGATAAGGTCCTCACCGAGCTGGGCGTAGCGCACGCTGATCGTATGCGGATCGCTAGGGAGATGGAACACATCATGAACCAAGTTGAGCTAGACGGCGCCCACCTGTCAAAACCAATGAGAAACGCTGGCGAGACGCTGAAGGCGCTGAAGGAGCGCGGCCTTGGTATCGGGATAGCCACCCGCGGCTGCAGGGAATACGCCGCCGAGAGCATGAGGCTTACCGGCATCCACAGCTACGTCGACAAGTGTTTAGCACGCGACGACGTGCCCTACCCGAAGCCTGACCCCCGTCACCTCCTCGACGTCGTCACTCACCTGAGCGCCGGACCCGGAGATGTCTTCTACGTCGGGGACACCTCAACCGATCTTGAGACAGCGAATGCTGCTAACGTCGCCTTCATCGGCTACAAGAGGGATGAGGAGTGGGGGAAGAGGCTCATCGACGCCGGGTGCAAGAGAATGGTCGACGACCTCATCGACCTCGTCGGCATCGCTGAGAACTTCTAGCTGAACCTCTGAATAAAGCGTTCCAGTGTCGCGTCGTTGGGTCGCTGGTTATTCTCTCTTTAAACCAGTGTTTTGAGGGCGTGGGGGAGATCGCCTATGTTTTTAATGAGGGCATCAGAGCCACCGATCTGCTCCTGCGTGGCACCGTAGAGGTCCACAAGGACCCCACGGATACCCGCCTTACGCGCCCCGACGACGTCCGCCTCATATGTGTCGCCTACCATGATCGCGTTCTCGGGCATCGAGCCGAGCTCATCGAGCGCCTGCCTGAATAGCACCGGCGACGGCTTCAGGTATCCCACCTCGGCGGAGACGATCAGGCTGTCGAACACTGCCTCGTAGCCTAGGTTATCGAAGACACGCCTCGCCGTAGGCCCATCCATGAAGTTCGTGACGATGCCGAGCTTGTACTCCCCCCGCAGTTTCTCGAGGAGCGCAGGCGTCTCAGGGTAGAAGCACGTCTGCTTAGGCCACTCGGCTAGGTAGTCGTCCCAGGCTCTTATCGCGAGGCGGCTCCGTCGTGGCTCCTTGACGCCGAGACCTTCGAGCGTAAGCAGTAGTCGCTGTATGTAGTCGATCTCGGTCCACCCGGCCGCCTCCGACTCCTTCGCCTGCCTTCTGGCGATGGGGCGGTAGACCTCGCTGAACTGCTCAGTGTTGGGGTTGAACCCCTGCTCCTTTAAGCTGCGCTGAAATATCTCGACGGATGCGCCGCCCCTCATAAGCCCCGGCGCCTGCACGAGTGTGTTCCAGTTATCGAATAGGATCGTGTCGATCAAGGTTAGCCATATGAAGTTTGAAAAGGCGAATATGTACCCTTGTATCTGACCCGAGATGGTATCCGAGGAGATTGCTAGGAACCGCGTAATCAGGATAATAGCTGCGACCCGATTCCCCTTCGTCGACCAGGAGGACTGGGGTGAGGGCTACGTGACGATAGTCAACGACGAGGTGAAGAGGAGGGGGATAGACACGGAGGAAGCTCCGGTCTACCCGAGCATAGTCATCTGCAGGTCCGATGGCAGGATACAGGAGCTCGCCGACGTGGCGCTCGCTAAGGAGGTGAAGCAGGCCTCGGTCAAGAGGTGGAAAATCCTCTCTGATGCAGCACACATAGGCGAGAAGGAGAAGAAATTCTTCCTATACGTGCCGCCGGGCAGCGAGGAGAAGGCAATCAAGCTGCTTGAGGACAACAAGATCAGCTACGCAGGGGTGCGCGTTTACTCGATAAACGACCGCATACTATCCGTAATCCCCATTAAGACTCCTGATCAGGAGTACGACCACCACAGGACCTAGGCGCCATGTTTAAGCTCGTTAAGGGTGGGGAGGTCTACGCCCCCGAGAAGATCGGTAAGGCGAATATCCTCATCGCCGGCGACAAGATAGCCGCCGTCGGGGAGGACATCAAGGCTCCCGGTGGATACAAGTGCGAGACCATCGACGCCACGGGTAAGATCGTCTACCCCGGCTGGGTCGATCCACACATCCACATCACCGGCGCAGACGACAGCCAGGGTCCCTTCGGGCACACATACGACGTCTCCTTCCAAGACATCGTCGAAAGCGGCGTGACGACCGCCGTAGGCACGCTCGGGGGCGAGTACGCGGTGCGCACCCTCGAGCAACTCTACTGGAAGACCATCGAGCTGGACATGCTGGGAATAACAACCTACATGTACACGGGGTGCTTCCACATCCCACCGCCGACCATCACCGGCTCTGTTAGGGGCGACGTCGTGCTCATCGACAAGGTACGCGGCCTCAAGACGGCGATCTCTGACGCTACGACAAGCCATCACACTTGGAGGGAGATGGCTGAGCTAGTGAGCGAGGTCGAGCTTGGCGCCGAGACGGTGAAGAAGACCGCAGTCACCCATGTCCATGTAGGTCGCCGCCCGCAGAGGATGGATATGCTCTTCGAGGTCATAGAGAACACGGGACTACCAGCAAGGCTCATACAGCCTACGCATGTGAACCGCCTCACGCCCGACGTTATGGCACAGGCGACGGAGTGGGCGAAGAGGGGAGGCTACGTCGACCTCACGACGCAGATGAGGAAGGAGGAAGGCACCCTTACGGGTCTGAAGACGGACCTCGCTGTGAAGCGGATGCTCGCCGCAGGCTGCCCTATCGAGTACATCACGATCAGCAGTGACGCGAACTGTCCCATGGCAATAAGAGACGCCAAGGGCAAGCAAGTCAAGGTCTACATAGCTCCTGTCGACTTCACTCGCCGCGAGATTAGGGACATCGTCCACAACAGCATCCTTCCATTCGAGGAGGCGCTCAGGATGGTGACGACAAACCCCGCCAAGTGCCTCGGAATCGACGACAGGAAGGGCAGGATAGCCGAAGGCTACGACGCCGACATCGTCGTCGCTGACAAGCCGGAGGAGCTGCACGTCGAGAAGGTCTACGCTAAGGGCAAGCAGCTCGTCGACGCGGGCAAGACTATCTGGCAGGGCTACTACCTCAAAGACCCCTACTACGACCAGTACCACTAACCGGGGCAACTGTTTTACCGGGATCGGCTACCCCTTACCCATGTCTCAGACAAACAGCGCGGAGAACATCAAGCAGCTAACCGACATGTACACCCGCCTCCACCCGCAAGTGCACTCAACCTTCGAGGAGGACATGCCTAAGTTCTGGGGCGGCAAGTGGAAGGCGAATACGACCATCGGCAAGCTGAGGACAGTCCTCGTCCATCGTCCGGGGAAGGAGTTCCTAAGCGTGGGTAATAAGACGCCGTGGCCCCCCCACGAGTCGAGCCTCGCAGCGTGGCGCATGACCTTCAAGCCGGACCTCGACGAGATGGTTGAGCACCACGAGAACCTCGTCAAGGCGTACCACGACGAGGGGATACGCGTCCTCGTCAGGAAGCCCGACCCACATGACCCACCCTACCAGGTGAAGGCGATCTTCACCGACGATGTCTGCCACCCAGCCGTCTACGGGCAGGTCATCCTCCGCATGTACGATTGGATCAGGAAGGGGGAGGAGCTGCCGACCTACCAGACCCTCGCAGAGGCTGGATGCCCCGTCGTGGGTATGATCGTCGGCGATGGCATGGCAGAGGGGGGCTCCATCGGCTGGCTCGACGAGAAGCACCTACTCGTGGAGGTCCACTTCGCAAGGGGCAACACGGCTGACCCCGCGGTATCGAAGGCTAACGACTGGGGCCACGAGCAGCTCGCCCGCATCATCAAGACGCAGGACCCTGAGGTCGACATCAAGATCGAACCCGGCTACGGCTCCACGAAGGGCACGATCGACTACGCGATGATAGACCGCCATACAAGCGTCGGCGACCCCAAATGGTTCGAGCCCCACCTCGTCGAATGGATGAAGAGGACGATGAACTGGAAGTTCATCACGCCCCCAGACGAACTCGTCTACACGGATACACACGGCGCCAAGATAGGGCCAAACACGGGCGTCGTCCTCGAACCCATGAAGATCATGGTCCCCGTCGGCAACCCTAAGAACACGAAGTGGCTAGAGTCCATAGGCGTCGACGTCGTCGAGGTCGAGTGCAGCAGCCTCGTACGTCCCCGTAACAGCGGGAGCATCCACTGCACCTGCGGAAGCCTAGAGAGGGACGCGGAGCCAAGCGACTAGGCTACCGCGCCCGAGCCCGGACCTGGACCATCGGCTCGATGAGGGTCCAGATCCACTCCGCGAACTCTCGCAGGTTCTTCGTCTGGATGTAAACCTCGCCGGGTCCGGTTATACGGGTGAGGAAACCCTCGCCGCTGAAGATGGTCTCCTTCCATCCTCCTACCTTCTCGACCTGGTAGGCGCAGGTGTCGCTGAAGGCGACTAGATGGAAGTTGTCGACGATCAACTGTTCTCCGGGCGCTAAGATGTGCTTATCGATGGCGCCGAAGGTGTTTATGAAGAGGTCACCCTGCCCTGTGACCTTTATCATGAATAAACCTTGACCGAAAAGGCCCCTGCTGAAACCCTCCCAGCGGATGTCTAGGTCGATGTTCTGCCCGGAGGCGAGGTAGCCCGCCTTCTGGATGATGTAGCCCTTGCTTGGCTGGACATCGAGTTTAGTGATGTCCCCGACAGGAGCGGCGACGAGGGCTATCTCGCCGGGTCCTCGCGCGGCGGCGTAGTCGTTGACGAAGAAGCTCTGGCCGCCAATGAGGGCGGTAGCGAGCGTCCCCAGTATGCTCTGTTCCCTCTTCCGGGTCCTGACATCCATGGTTGGGCTCATGTAGGTCATGGCGCCGGCTTCGCCGGTGATCTGCTCACCCTGCTCTAGGTTGACGACGAGCATCGAGTAGCTCGGTGCATACTTTATCTCGTACTTCATTGGGCTTCGATTCCCAATATTGCTGAGCTTTCTTATAGGTTTCAGGGATGTAGAAAACGTAGTCTATATAGCTAAAGATCGTCGTCGCTCCCCCGTCGGAAGGCGAGAATAGCGCCCTTTATGACTTTCCATGCGAAGTAGGCGCCTGGTATGAGGCTGACGAGCGTGGCGATTATGAGCAGGGTCTCATCCATGGGTCTTCTATGGTTGCCCCATGCTGGTGGCTATAAAAGGTTATGATGGCGGAGTCTAGTAGAGAATGTACTTCTCGTACGCGCGTGCATGAGGATAAATCATTTTATCGCAGCGTGGGCCCGTCGCCTACTGCTCTTTCGACTGCTTCGCCTGCTTGTTCTGCAGGTCCTCTGTCTCCAACTTGTGGAAGAGGCTCCTAAGCTGGCGCTTCATGTTGCCACGATCCCTGCTGAGTCCGAGGGTGTCCGCGAAGTCGTCCGTCGTCTTGAGTAGCTTAGCCCTGCCAGTACCCTTCTCCTTTGTAACGAGCCCCATCTGGACGAGCTGTTTAATATGCTGGTAGCTCTGGCTACCCCTCGCGATGGCGACCTCCCTTTGCTCGATGGGCTGGTTGTAGGCGATGTAACTGAGGGTGCGGAGTGGCCCCGCGGTGAGTAGGGGGCGTATGCTGAACTTGCGCGCCTCCTTCGTGTAGTCAGTCTTCAACTGGATGACTACGCGGTCCTCGGGGAGATATCTGACCTCAAGAGGACTTCCGCCCTGCTCGTAGATGTCCCCAAGACGCAACGTGAGCTGCTTCGCCTCCACCTCGTTCTCCAACTTTAAATGAGCTACTATGGTGGCGAGGCTCAGGGGACGACCAGAGGCGTAGAGGATGGCCTCAAGCCTCGCCAGTCTGTCATCCCTGTTGCTCATAGAAGCACCTGAATACTAATTCCTCGGGGCGTTTCCTAATAACTTGTGTGGATTAGGCACCAGCGGCTATGTCGCGGCGGTAGAAGACTGCGCCCTTAACGGCGCTGGCGTCTGCGTAGACGCGCTCGCGTGCCTCGGCGACGGTCCTGCCCCTCGCGAGGAGCGCCACCGCCCTGCTGGTCGTCGTCCTTATGACGCCTCCCTCCGCGTAGACCGAGGCATAGTAGGGCTCCGAGTGCTTGAGCTTCCCAATAGTGATGGGCAGGTCCTTCTTTGGGTTCTCTGGGTAGCCATCGGGGACGACGTATACGCAGACCGTCGCCTCCTTCCGGAAGTTGGATTTACTGAGCTTGCCCTCGACCATCTTGAACCCGGTGTCGATGAGCGAGTCGTCGAGGAGGGCGAGGACATTTATCGCCTCGGGGTCGCCAAGGCGCGAGTTGTACTCGATGAGGTAGACACCGTTGGAGGTGTTCATGAAGCCTCCATAGAGGAAGCCGTGGTACTCGCCTACTGACTCGGTGAGGCTCGCGATAGTCTGCTTCATGATGTCAGCGCCCGTCTTAACGACGTCAGCGGAGAGGTCGGGCATGCCGTGGTCGGGGCAACTGTAGCTCCCCATGCTCCCCGTGTTGGGGCCCTTGTCGCCGTCATACGCCCTCTTGAAGTCGCGGACGAGCGGCATCACCTCAACATGCTTACCGTCGACGAAAGCCTGCAGCGTGAACTCCTTGCCGAGGAGCTTCTCCTCGAGAACTACGAGGCCGTCGTTCTTTATGCACTCAGCGCAGTAGTCCTCGATCTCCTTCTGGGTTCTGAGGTGCTCGCCTGTGAGCTTTACGCCCTTGCCGCCGGTGAGGACGTCGGGTTTGACTGCGACGTCGGGATGGTCCCTGAGGAAGAGCCTGACCTCGGTGAGGCTCCTGCATATCTTGAAGGCGGGGTTGCCAGGGATGCCGGCCTCCTCGAGGACCATGCGGGCGTAGCTCTTGCTCCACTCGAGGCGGGCGAGGCTCTTGATAGGACCGACCGTTGGTATCCCCTTTGCGACCAATACGTCGGCGATGCCGGCGGCGAGTGGCGCCTCGGGGCCAATGAATGCGATGTCAAAGCCCGAGAAGCGGTCGTAGTCGCCGGGCTTGTTTATGTCGATTAGTTCGATGCGTTTGCTTATTGAGGCTATTCCAGGGTTCCTCTTCGCCATCGCGGAGGTAAGCTCGGCTCCGTCGGCGTAAAGCTTCTTGGCGATCGCGTGCTCCCTCGCCCCGTTGCCGACGACTAGCACCTTCATGCAGGATCGATTGAGAAGTACCAGGCTTGAGTAAAAGCGTTTACCGGGGCTTTGTGACCTCGCGGAGCACCTTGACGAGTGCGACCGCCTCCTCCTCCGTGTTGTAGAAGTGGGGGCTGATGCGGAGCCCGCCGATCCTCGCGGCGACGTGTACGTTTCTCGCCATCAACTTCTCGCCCACCGCCTTGAAGTCGGGGACCTGCACGTTGACGTATATGCGCTTCTCCTCCTCCTTCGGCGTCTGCAGCTTGAAGTGCCTCTTCGTAAGTTCCTCAACGAGCGTGTTGTCCACGTCCCTAACCTGCCTTTCAACCGCCTTCTTGCCGTGGGCCAGTAGTACCTTCATCGAGTTCTCCACGGCGACGTAGCTGATCTCCTGCCTGGCGAAGACCTCGATCCGCTCCAGCCCCTTCCGGGGCTTCCAGTCGTAGAGAGTGAACTCATCGAACGTGTTCTGCTCCCCGACCTTCGGCTCCAGTGTCTTCTCACCGACGTAGACGGGTTGAGTCGCGTCTATGTTGGACTTCGAGACGAAGAGGAAGCCCGCCGACTGCCCATAGTGACCACCCATGAGCCACTTATAGGTGCTCGTCGCCGCGAAGTCGACCCCCCACCTGTCCGCCTCCCACGCGAGGCTGCCTATACTTTGGGTGCCGTCGACAACGAGCTTCGCCCCATGCTTGTGGCAGACCTCGCTAAGCGCCTTGAGGTCGTGCAGGTAACCGTTGAACCAGCTCGGCTGGTCCACAACAACGGCTGCGGTCTTGTCGTTCACAGCCTTCTCGAACTGCTCGAGGGTGACGATGCCCTTCTTATTCTTGAGCCACTTGGGCTTGGCGCCGCGGTCCCTCTGCTTATTGACGATTGTCGCCCCCATCGGGAAACTGAGGTTCGTGCAGACGAAATTCTGCCCCCTCTTGACGGGGATCATGTTGATCGCAGTGTTGATGCCCGCTGTCGCGTTCGGGATGAAGGCAATCTCCTCCTCCTTCCCCCCGATGACCTCGGCGAAGAGCTTCTTCGAGTTGAGGCGCCGGTTTGCATAGTCACCCGTGCCTGACTGCCAGGGCAGGTCTCCGCGGAACATCGCCTGGACTGTCTCGACGTACTCTCCGAGAACCTTTATCGTCGACGCTGGCATCGCGCCCGTCGTAGCCGTATCGAAGTGAATCTTACCCTTGAGCAGGGGCCACTCGTCCCTCAGCTTGAGAACCATATGTACAGATACCCCCTTACGCCGAAAAAACTTTGCAGGCAACCCCACCTGCCCAATCTTAAATCCGGATCACCCCTATGCTATTCCAGTGATTCCATTGCCGAGAAGGCTTGAGATAGAAGACCTCGAAAAGTTCGTGGCTGCATCCCACCCGCAGCTCTCGCCGGATGGGGGAAGCCTCGCCTACGTCATCACCCGGGCGCAGGGAGACGCATACGTATCTACGCTCTACCTCGTCGACCCGAAGAATGGCTCGCCGAAGACGTTCTGGGAGAAGGCGAGGAGCCCAACGTGGAGCCCCGACGGCTCGCAGCTCGCCTTCGTCTCCAACAGGGGGCTAAAAGAGGGGGAGAAAGGCGCTGAGATATGGGTGACGACCCCGCAGGGGGAGCCGCGCCTAGTCTGCAGGGCGCCGGGGGGAGCCGAGCAGCCCGTCTGGAGCGGCGACGGAGAGCGCATCTACTACCTCGGCTACGTTGGTGAGGAGCCTAAGGACGTACGCGTCATCGAGCACCTCACCTTCTGGTACGACGGAGTAGGCTGGACCCACTACAGGAGGAAACACCTTCACGTCGTCGACGTCGCCTCGGGCAGTATGAGGCAGATCACGAAGGGTGAGGTGGACGTCGCCTGTCACGCCCCTTCGAACATAGGCAAGCGCGTCGCCTACGCCGTCGCCGAGACAGAGTCGGCGCCAAGGGAGACCACTCTCTACGTACTCGATGAGGAGAAGGGCGAGTGCCTAAAGCTCCTAGAGAAGCATACAATAGCGAGCATAGGCTGGTCCCCCGATGACGAGCTGCTCTTCTTCACGGGGAACGACCTGAGCCACGGCTACCCGACTCACACGACGGTCTGGGTCATCCCCCCGATCGGCGGCGAGCCCACAGACCTCACTGGAAAGCTCGACAGGGGCAGCGGACGCGTCGTCTACAACGACCTCCGTAGCCAGTACGCGGGCTCGTCGAGCCCCGTCTGGGACGGCGACAGGATATACTTCCCCGTGAGCGACGGAGGTAGGAACGAGCTTCGCAGTATTAAGCCGGAAGACGGTGAGGTCGCCATGGTCGCCTCGGGCGACTTCTGTGTCGAGGAGTTCAGCGTCCGCGGTGGAGTCGTCGCCTACACTCGCACCGGGATCGCGGAGCCCGCCGAGGTCTACGTCAAGAATGGGAAGAATGAGGCGAAGATCACCCGCCTATCGGAAGCCCCGCTTGCGGAGGCACCGATGATCGACGGGGAGCACTTCAGCTTCGAGGCGAGCGACGGCGCCACCATCGAGGGGTGGCTCCTCAAGCCCTACGGGTGGAAGATGGGAAAGGAGTACCCGGCCATCTTCGACATCCACGGCGGGCCTCGGAGCAAGTATGGTTACGCCCCCATGTTTGAGCACCAGATATACGCTTCGGAGGGCTACGTAGTCGTCTACGCAAACATCAGGGGCAGCGACGGCTACGACCAGGAATTCGCCGACATCCGATTCAAGTACGGGACTCGGGACTACCGCGACTTCATGGAGTTCGTAGATCACGTCCTCGGCGCATATGACTGGATAGACGAGACGCGCATCGCCGTCACGGGGCTAAGCTATGGCGGATTCATGACGAACTGGGTTATCGGCCATACGAACCGCTTCAGGTGCGCCCTGAGCCAGAACAGCATCTGCAACTGGACCAGCTTCTTCGGCACAACCGACATAGGCTTCCACTTCGGCCCCGACCAGATCGGCGGAGACCCTTGGACCAACCCCGAGGCATACGAGGAGAAGTCGCCCCTCACCTATGCCAAGAACGCCAAGACGCCGACGATGTTCATCCACAGCATGAATGATAACAGGTGCTGGATGGACCAGAGCATACAGATGTACACGGCGCTCAAGTACCTCGGCGTCGAGACGAAGCTCATCCTCTACACGGAGGGCAGCCACACGTTCAGGAACCTCGCACGCCCCGCCATAAGGAAGCGACGCCTACACGATATGGTCGACTGGTTCAACGCAGCACCTCAAGTGACCATTTTTTTAAACGGAGGCGTGGCTCTTCCCTCATGGTAACCCGGGGGAGCTACTGCCTCTGCATAAATGTCGACAGAGACAGCAGGATCAAGGTTGGCGCGCTGGGTGAGATCGATTTCCCACGGGGGCGTTACGTCTACGTTGGCTCCGCCCTGAACAGCCTCATCCCCCGCCTCGAGAGACACCTCCGCACCGCGAGGGGGGAGGGAAAGGTCACCCACTGGCACATCGACTACCTGCTCCGCGAGCCCGGCGTCGAGATCGAGGCGATCTACGCTACGGATTGGGCGGTGAGGATGGAGTGCGAGATAGCCGAGAAGGTCGCGGAGAAGGGAGAAGCCATCCCCCACTTCGGCTGCAGTGACTGCTCCTGCGGGAGCCACCTCTTCAGGGTCAAGTCATTCGGATTCATAAAAGAAACGGGTCTGAAGAAGGTGGACCTGTCTACTTTGCCTTCTTCGCCATCTCCTCGATGATCGGGATGGCGAGCTCGGCGTTTGTGACGCCGGTGTTGAAGGCGAGGAGCGCCGCGGACTCTATCTGCTTCTTTGGTATCCCTGCCTTGAGGGCGAGGCCTACGAAGTGGCGCAGAGCCACCGGGTCGCGGGTTGTAGAGTGGATGCCGACGAGGATGAGGAGCCTCGTCTTCTCGTCGAGCCCGCCGTGGGCGCTGATCGCCTGGCTGAGCTTCATGTAGGCCTCGCTGACGCTAGGGCACTCGGTGCTGAATATCTCCCAAACATTCTTCTCGGGCATTATCGGTCGCGTATAAGGTGCCACACGGGCATATTTATCATCATCCGGGCTGACCGGGACACTTTAATAGTTAGTTTCGCTGAGTGAGGGTAAGGGCACCGGTGCCGATAGTGGGGGCAAAAGGGTCTACAGAGGAGTTTATGCGAGACGTAGACTCCGTCGTCTCCAAGATATTCGATAAACTAGACCCAGCCTACCACCCCAAGATACGGCAACTGCGTGACGACCTCGAGCGCATGCACAAACAGAACAGGGTAAAGATCAACCACAGCGTTATGGAACTCGTCTGCGCCTCTCACCTCGTCGAGGCAGGCTTCGACGTCAAGCTCGAGACCGCTGTCAATGGGATAAGCACGGACGTCTACGCCGAGAAGGGCCTTGGGAGCCTCATGGTGGAGGCCGAAACAGGATTCGTGCCCCCCGAGAACGCCGTCGACCCCCTCATCTACCTCAGGGCACGCGCCGCGAGCAAGATCGTCCGCTACAGCAGCTACGCGAGCAAGTTTGTCCTCGCCACGCCTCCCTACTACGTCCTCCAGATACCTCCCAGCCTCACAAAGCCTCCCCGGTTCCGCACCGAGGAGGAAATCGCCTCGATAAAGAAGCTCTGCGACCTCTATTACACAAACCCCCCCGTCAGCGTTGAGGAGATACGCAACGCCCGCCTCCACGCGATTTACGTAGTGGACGTGGACAGTGTCTCGATACGGGAGTGGGAGGTCAACGAGTATATGGGTAAGGCGAGCCTCTGGAACACCTAGAGCACCTATAGAGATGCGGTGAGTATATTGGAAAGCCGGATCGCCGCTAGAAAGGTTTAAGACAATCGGCCAAGCCATCTGTGAGAGGTTCAAGTGGACTCATCCATCGCGGTAATCGGGCTAGGCTTCATAATCGCGTGGTTAGGCGTCGTAATGGTCTACATGAGCCTCCGCGCCGAACCCGCCGAGCTCGAGAAGAGACACCTCGGGTTCCTTAACAAACCGTTCGCGAAGGCAAACGAGAGCAGACGCATTATCAAACTCTTCATAATCGTAGGGATTCTCGTCACATTCGCCCTCTACGCCGCGAGCTTCGTAGGGCTGATAGCTTGGTGAATGGCATGGGCAAGGACTGCTGGGTCTGTGGTGGCGAGGGTGCCGACATTTTATGCCCGGGCTGTGGCCACCTAGTCTGCAGCGACTGCTACGATGAGGACACCCACAGGTGCCTTGAGTGCATAGAGGAGGACATCACGAACAAGGAGAGGCGGAAGAAGCTCATGCTAGCAGGCGGCCTCCTCATGATAATCGTGGGGCTCTCAACTGCTGCCGCGGGGATAGTTGCGGGGATACCCTCTGAGGACGTGACCGTCGTCTTCCCATTCATAGTTGGTAACGTGAGCCCCTGGATCGCGGGCCTCTACAGCCTACTCTTCTTCCTCACTCTATCTATTGCCTCCTTCGCCCCGTGGTACATACACACGAGGGAAAAACCATCCCCATCGGAGGACGAAGACATCACCATAACGGAGGGTAACCTCACCGGTGGCGACAATTTCGAGCACGTCGAATACGTTATCACCGCCGAGCTCCCCAAGAAGCTCGAGAAAACCATCATGGTCGAGTCAACCGGCTCCTCCATCCACCTGCACAGTACGGCGGACAAAAACTTCGACAAGAGCTACAAGATACCCGAGGGGCACGATCTCGAGGGCCTCGACTATGACTACGAGGAGGGCTACCTGGTTCTGCGCCTTCACCTCGTCCGCATACCCTAGAATCCTTATAGAGACGCGCACCCTTGACTAGGCGATCCCGATGCCTCTGGTAATCGACCTCGGAAAAGACACCACTATCCTCCACAGCGTACACATGATTGTCGGTGAAGGTCTCTGCAGCAACATATACGTCGTCGGCAGGGAGAAGGCAACGATAATTGACGCAGGCGTCGGTAACAGGCTCAACCCGGTCTGGCCCCAGCTAGACTCCATAGGCGTGAAGCCGGAGAACGTCGACAAGGTCGTCCTAACCCACGCCCACCACGACCACGCTATGGGGGCCTTCCTTATACTGGAGAAGGCACACCCCAAGGTTTACGTCCAGACCCTGGATACCGGATACATAGCATCCAGCCTCGGCGAATCCCTTGTCAAAGCAGAAGAAGGCGACGTCATCGAGACTGAACTTTGGCCGCTAGAGGTCATCTGGACGCCGGGCCACACTGAGGGCGGGATGTGCCTCTACGCGAGGGAGCAACGGATACTCTTCTCAGGCGACACGGCGTTCCCCGACGGCTACTTCGGCCGCTTCGACGGGGAATCTGGCAGTATTGAGCAGCTCATAGAGTCGCTGCGTAAGTTGGCAAAGCTTAGGGTGGACGTAATGCTCTCGGGGCATGGCGTCCCCGTGCTAAGCGGTGCCGAGGATAACTTGAAGCTCGCCCTGAGGAATGCGGAGCTCTACGCCTAGCCGAGCACGCTGGCGCTTATACCCTTCTCATACTGGTAGCTTATCGATGAGTCGACTTTAAAGAAGTAGCCGTCAGCACCTGAAATCGTACCGTCCACCATCATGCGCAGCGGCGAATAGTACCTCACCTCGACCCATGTCCTGAGGAGGACGTCACCGCTCTGGCTTGTCACTGGCAGTCTTACCGTGTAGTTGACGTTGTGTCTGGTGTAGCTGTACTCCTGTGGGGTCTTGTACTGCCAGATGGCCTGGTACATTGGAGGATCGCAGACCGCCTGCGGCGCCGTTGTGACGTTGGATATCTCGGTCACTGCGTCTGTGAGCCACGCATATACGCCGACCTCCGTCATGTTTGTCGTCCTCGTCACCGTGAAAGGAGCAATGTCGACGCCGACCTCCGTCTTGTCCCCCCAGTAGATCTTCTCGGGGATCACTGTCGTCGTCGGCTGCTCGCCGGGGGCGAAGATATCTACGGGGTCCATGACGAAAGCGAGCTGCGCGAATACCTTCCCCTCGGCTGGGATGTCCGTCACGACCACGGTAATAGCGCCAGTCGCCTTGTCGTAGCTGACCTTGACGTTGTCAGTGTCCTGCGTGACCTGGATCTCGGTAAGTCCAGCGTCGGTCTTGTCCTTAATTGTTACCTTGGGGGCGTCGGAGAGGGCGTATACGCCGTAGTTGATGAGGTACCTGGTGTCGCTGACGTTGCCGAGGGTGTTCTCCCAGTAGCCCTCGCTACGGCTGACATTAACGTATCCGACGTTCTCCTCCTCTGGCGACGGGTAGAAGAAGACGACGGCTAGGCTGAGCGTGAACAGAAGTATGAACAGCACGGCGACTATCGTCTTTTTACCGAATTTCCTCTGTTTCTCCGGCAATGGCTCTCAAACCTTACCGGATCTGCCCTCCTTTAAGGCTTATTCAAGATCGCCCCATAATTCCTTAAGCGTGTTACGCGTTCCTAGTACTCGACTTCGTATGGTCGAGAAGAACCTGGACTTCAGGAGCGACACGGTCACATGGCCCTCCCCAGAGATGAGGGAGGCGTCCTACAAGGCGAAGGTCGGGGACGACGTATTCGGCGACGACCCCACTGTAAACGAGCTTGAGAAGATCGCCGCTGAGATAACGGGTAAGGAGGCGGCGCTCTTCGTCACCAGCGGCACCATGGGCAACGCCGTCGCGGTGCTCGCCCACACGCACCGCGGCGACGAGATAATCCTCGAGCAGAGGAGCCACATCTTCTACAACGAGGTGGGCGGCCTCGCCGTTATGGGGCAGCTCATGGCGCGTACCGTCCCCGGCGAGAAGGGCTGGATGAAGCCCGAGGACATAGAGAAGGCGATCAGGCCCGACAATATCCACTTCCCGCCGACGACCCTCGTCTGCATCGAGAACACCCATAACTCTGCGGGCGGCATCGCACTCACGACCAAGCAGATGAAGGCCGACTGGGACGTGGCAAAGAAGCACAAACTCGCCGTCCACATGGACGGGGCCCGCGTCTTCAACGCGTCGGTCGCCCTAGGCGTCGACGTCAAGGAGCTCACACAGTACTCCGACACCGTCCAGATATGCCTCAGCAAGGGACTCGCCGCCCCCGTGGGCAGCGTCGTCGTCGGCCCAGCCGACGTCATCAAGAAGGCGAGGAAATACAGGAAGATGCTAGGCGGAGGCATGAGGCAGGCGGGTATAATCGCGGCCCCCGGCATCATCGCTATGACGAAGATGGTCGACAGGCTCAAGGACGACCACGATAACGCCAAGCTCCTCGCCGAGGGACTCAAGAAGATGGGTATAAAGATCAACAACGAGGTCCAGACCAACATGGTCTACATCGACTACACGGCCATCGGGTGGAAGGACGCCGACTGGGACAAGGCTACCAAGAAGCTGGGCTGGAAGAGCCAGGGCCACGGCGGCGGCACGCGCCTATGCACCCACTACGGCATCGAGCGCGAGGATATCAAGGCCTTCCTAGACGGCCTCGCCAAGCAGATCAAGTGAGCCGAACCCTTTTCTACAACCTCAGCCCGCATCCTTCTTTATGATTGTAACCGAGGCCCAAGGGCTCAGGGAGCTCGGGACCCAGATATTCGTCTCACTCGGCGCGCCGAAGGCGAAGGCCGAGTTCGTCGCCGAGACCCTCGTCGAGGCCAACCTCTGCGGGCACGACAGCCACGGTGTCTTCTACTTCCCCGTCTATGGGGACAGGATAAAGGTGGGGCACATCCACCCGAAGGAGAATCCCAAGATTGTTAATGAGACGCCCGCCTCCGCCTACGTCGACGGGCGCTGGGGCTTCGGCCAGATAGTGGCGAAGAAGATGATCGAGGTCGCCGTCGAGAAGGCGAAGACCAGCATGGTCGCAGCCGTCGGGGGCTTCAACATCAACCACATCGGCCGCCTCGGCTACTACACGACGTGGGCTACGGAGCAGGACATGGTGGGTATGATGTTCGCCAACGTGGGCAACCCGCTTGTGTCTCCCTTCCACGGGACAGGCAGGACATTCGGCACAAACCCGGCGAGCATAAGCACCCCCACCGCCACGGGTGAAAACTTCCTGATGGACTACGCCACGAGCCTCGCCGCCGCGGGTAAACTGAGCGTCGCACGAGCCAAGCACGCTAAAGTCCCCAATCACTGGATAAGGGACAAGAATGGGGAGCCCACCGACGACCCGAACGCCTTCTACGACGGCGGCTACCTCGTCGGCTTCGGTGAGCACAAGGGCTACGGTATACAGATGGCATCGGAGCTACTCGGCGCCGCCCTCACGGGGAGTAGGACGAGCATGGACGACAGCCAGAACCCACCGAGCCCCAACGGCGTCTTCTGCATCGCCATAAACCCCGAGGCATTCGTCGGACTCGACGCCTTCAAGAAGAAGTCGAGCGAGGTCATCAAGATCGTCAAGTCCAGGAAGCCGGAGAAGGGGCAGCAGGTACTCGTCCCCGGTGACCCGGAGAGGATAAGCAAGGCTCAGAGGCTCAAGGACGGTATACAGCTCCCCGAGGATACGTGGAAGGAGATCACGAGGATAAGCAGGGAGCTCGGCCTCGACGAGAAGATCGCTCTCAAGGCTTGAGCCACGCCTCCCACGTGGGGGAGGTCGAGTCGTCTTTTCCGAAAAGTCCCATCGTCGTGAAGGGCTGATGTGCATCCTGGTCGTAGAGCGCGCGCAGCGGGTCGGTTGAGCATGATCATGGCTGCGGCTACGACTACGAGGATGGCAACTGCTGCGCGCGCAATGTCCGGTTCTCCGCGGGTTTATGGCTTCGCGTTGGGGACACGGTTAAATGGGGTCCCGCGACCTCATCCGCCATGGGCTTCTGGTTCCCCGTCGAGGAGGCGCAGGAAGGCGCGGCGAAGCTCCTCGTCCCAACAATCGCGAGAGGGGAGGGGGAGCCGCTCGACCACGCCAGAAGCAGGGCAGCCGTCTTCTACAACCCCCTCATGAGGCTCAACAGAGACACCGCGGTCCTCGCCGCCATCGTCCTCGGGGAGAGGCTTGGGCGCCCCGTCGAGGCGTGTGAACCGATGTGCGGCGTCGGGGTACGGGGCGTGCGTCTCGTCCTCGAGGCAGAGGCGGGAAAGGTCCTCATGGGGGATCTGAATCCGAGCGGCGTGCAGATATCCGAGGAGAACGCCCTGCGTAACGGCGTCGCCGACAGGGTGATCGTCCGCTTCATGGACGCGAACCTCATGCTCAACCTCCACAGCAGCCCGATGAATAGGCTCGACTACGTTGACATCGACCCCTTCGGCTCGCCGTCGGAGTTCCTCGACTCGACGGTACGCGCCATGAGGGACGGGGGGATCATCGCGCTCACCGCGACGGACATGGCGCCCCTATGCGGGGTGAGCCCAACGGCATGCCTACGCAAGTATGGAGGGAAGCCGCTGAGGACGGTCTACACCCACGAGGTAGCGCTCCGCCTCCTAGTCGGTGCAGCAGTACGGGCAGCAGCCATACATGAGATGGGTGTAAGACCCCTATTCAGTTACTACGCCGACCACTACATACGCGTCTACCTCACCCTTGAGCACGGCGCGAAGCCCGCTGACGCTGCACTCACCGAGATGGGCCACATCGTCCACTGCCCCCGGTGCCTGCATAGGGAGGCCGTGAAAGGTGCCTATCTCAAGGCGTCGAGGAACTGCCTCGCGTGCGGCGGCCCGATGGTCGTCGGCGGCCCCATGTGGCTCAGTGACCTCGCAGACGACGCCTTCACGGGGAAAATGCTTGAAAAGGCGGTCAAGATCGGGGGCTGGGAGCCGCGCCTCATCCATCTCGTCGAGACAATCAGGGGAGAGATCGGATTTCCACCCACCTACTTTCACCTCGACGAGTTCAGCAGGCGCGCGGGCACGTCGAGCCTCAACATGGCGGTAGTCCTCGAGAGGCTCTCCACCGCTGGGTTCAGAGTGGCGCGGACACACTTCGACCCCCGTGGTATAAGGACGAGCGCCACCGCCGCCGACTTAACAAACGTTATTAAAGGATAAGCCCCGCGAAGGGGATCGAAAGCCCATGCCTAGCAGATGGCTACACGAGCGCAAAACCGAGCACTACTACAACAAGGCCAAGGCCGAGGGCTACCGAAGTAGGGCGAGCTACAAGCTCAAGCAGCTCGACGACGAGTTCCACTTCTTCGAGGGCGCGAAGAGGGTGTTGGACCTCGGCGCTGCACCCGGGGGCTGGCTCCAGGTCGCCGGCGAGTCGATAGAGGGCGGGCTCGTTCTCGGCGTCGATCTCAAGGAGATAGAGTCCCTCTATATGGAGAACGTCGAGACCATCGTCGGCGACGTAAGGGACCCGGAGGTGCAGGCGGACATCCTCTCCCGGTTCGAGGGGGAGAAGGCGGATGTAGTCATGAGCGACATGGCGCAGAACGTTATGGGTGTCTGGGAGGTGGACGACCTGCGCCAGATACATCTCGCACGCATGGCACTCAGCATCGCCGACAGGCTACTCAGGTCGGATGGCTGGATGGTTGTCAAGATATTCCAGGGGAAGGAGCACGAGGCCTACATCAGGGAGATGCGGGCGATGTTCGAGAAAGTCTTCATCGTCAAGCCGTTGGCCTCCCGGAAGGGGAGCGCCGAGGTATACGTCGTCGCAAAGAACCTACGCAAGGACAGGGTTCTCCCCCCGTCGCTCACCGGCGAGGAACCCGAGCCTCCCGAGAGGGAGGTAGGGCCCCTGCCGGGTGAGAACCTCCCCGACTACGGGGAGCCCGAGGAGTACGGGAAGAAGAAGCCCTAGTTGATGAACTCGGCGAGTACGTGGGCTACGAGCGTGTTCGCCTGGACCACCGGTTTGCCGGTCGCCTTCTGAATCTTCTTCTTTATCTCGGTTGGGAAACCGAAGCAGTTTAAGAGGACGAGGTCTAGCTTCTCGGCGGCGAGGCGCTTGCAGAGTCCCTCGACGTCCTTTGGCTCGTATGGGCTGACGGTGTCGGGGTATATCTCGACGCCTGGTCTCCCCCACTCTCCCTCAGCCATTGGCATCTGCTCTGCCGTGGGGTAGACGACTCCTAGGCGTCCCTTCTTTATGCTACCCTCCATAACGCCCTTGAGGATCTCCTTCGGGGTGATGACGAGGCCCTTCGACTTGAACTGTGGGAAGTTGCCCGTGCACATGACGACTGTGAGGCGTATCCCCTGATTCTCTAGGTAGTCGAGTTTCTCCTGCATTAGGGGGAGGATGTACTTCTTCGTGATCTTGATCTCTGTGCCGTCCCTCATCCTGCTGACGAGTATGTAGTCCTCGACACGGAGGGGTATCTTCTTGACGTCCTCCATCGTCTTCCCGTCGAGGGCACCCGCCTCGACTATCTCGATGTCCTTCCCGAGTATCTCCATGAGTCCGGGGAGGATGTCTGTGCGGGGCGACTGCCCGATCGTGAGCATCCCTATCTTCTTCATGTCGAGAAGAGAGGGGTGACCAGTTGGGTTAAAATCTTCGCTCAGCCCAAAACAAATAGGTTCAATTCTAGGTCTGAGAAAACAATACAGGGTGCTGACGATGATCGGGAGGAAGGACATAATAATCATCGGGCTGCTCGTCGCCATCTGGGGGCTGCTCGCGTTCTACAACACGCCGCCTATTGAAAACGTCCAGATGGGCTGGATGCAGATATCCAACTGGGTAGGGAAGACAGGCGCGACCATCTTCACGGACAGAGGCGACGACCCAAACCTCATGCCTCAGATGCGATTCACCAAGCAGCCGACACCCACGGAGGTGATAACCGTCGACTCGCTGACCGCCTTCGTACACGCGATAGAGGAGAGTGGGGCGAAGATAATCTACAGACACGGGGACTCGCTCGTGTTTGTGAAGGACTCCATGACGTGGGTGTCTTACACGCCGACGTTCTATATGGGGAAGGTTTCTCTTCGCCCCTAGACGAAGCGCTTCTTCAGCGCGTCCCGCTCCGCCTCGACGATCTTTGTGAAGAACTCGTCGGTTTCGCCCTCGGTCTGGGCGAGTATGTCCCACGCGGCTGTGAGGTCGACGCGCTTCGCCGAGCCTATGATGGCGGCTCTGCGCCCGTACATGGATACGAGCTTGGAGACGTCCTTTCCCCTCGTCCACCACTTTGGTTTCTCCTTCGTGCTTCGGCTCCGGTCCTGGGCGAGCAGCTCTTGGACCTCCTCGATGGGGCGGTCGTAGACGGCGATCTCCGTCGAGCCACAGGTGGGGCAGACGAGCTTCTCGGGGAGGTCGCGTACCCGCTGCTGGTCGACCCAGTCGTGCTTGCCCTGGCAGGCGAGTACTCGCGTCTCGGCGTATAGGCGCGCCTTGGCCGACTCCATGATGATCCTGTCCATCTTCTCGGGGGGGACTATGTCGGTCTTCATGCTGATGCCCTCGACTGCCATCTTGCCAAGCGGCGTCAGCTGCCCCTCCGTGTCGAGTACGACCACCTCAATCTCCCCCTCCGCCATCTTCCGGAGAAGGGTGGCGGTACCCTCAACGTCGAGGTCGAGCCTGTACGTGTCCTTGAGCGCCTCCTCGTATACGGCCGAGTTCTCGAAGCTCTTCAGCAGGCGGCCGAGGGTGATGTTGCTGAAGTCGGCAAACTTGCTGAGAGCCCCCGCTTTGCGGGCGACGTTGATGAGGCGCCTCTTGAATAGACCCGTCTTCGTCACGGCGTCTTCGATGATCTTTTCTACGTCCTTGTTGGCGAGGGTTTTGAGCATCCGGGCTACGTATCGGGTATCTATCTCGCCGACGGTCTGCGTCGCCATCATGTACGTCTCCTGCTGGACACCGACGGGGTAGCCTGTCTCCTCGCTTATGATGTGACCGATGACCCGGGCGAGTGTACGATTGACGAGTGTGCCAAAGTTGGCGTGTATAAGGACGTTGTCCTCCCACTCCTCGAGGAGTACGCGCTTGTCTGTGGGGGCGGGGAACCCGGCTTTGTGGTGGTCGACCTGCTCCCTGATGGCGCGCTCCATCGTGGACTGCGAGGCGGGGTAGACCTCGGCGAGTTTCGCGGCTATTGTCTTTGGCGTCTCGCCGGTGTTGAGCCTGTCCTCGATCTGCGCCTTGACTCTGCCGACCTCGAGAGCGACTTCCATCGGCACTGGTATCTCCTCCCCGATCCAGCTCGGGATGGCGCCCGTTGGGTCATCCTCCGCCTTGACGTATATCTTGTCGTTGTGGACGTTGAGTATCTTCCACGCCCTACCTCTGAGGGTGAACTTAACACCTGGCTTTCCATACTCCGCGACGAAAGCCTCCTGGAGCACACCCACGGGGGACTCGTCCTTCGCCTCTAGTACGAGGTAGTCCTTCTCGTCGGGAATCATGCTAAGGTTGTTGAAGAAGTAGGTGTAGATGGTCTTGCGGCTGCCGCGCGGTCGGATGATGACCTCGTCCTCGGGGTTGACCCAGGCGAGGCGGGGGAACCGGTTGTGCATGTAACCCGCGACGAACTTCACGTCCTCGGTTGTGACGTCGCGGAATGGATAGGCGCCCTTGAAGAGGTTGGCGACCTGCAGGAAGTAGAGCCTACCCCGCGCCATGAGCTCCGCCGTCATCTGGTTGACCATTACGTCGTAGGGCTTCTCGGGGACGCGTAGCGGCTCCATTATCTCCCCGAGGGCACGCCGGCAAATGACCATCGACTCGAAGGCGTCATCGCTGTTCAGGCTGATTATGACTCCCTTACTGACCCTGCCGAGGCGGTGGCCGCTTCGCCCAACACGCTGGAGTAGGCGTGTGACTTGCCTCGGGCTGTTGTATTGGATGACGAGGTCGATGCTACCGATGTCTATGCCAAGCTCGAGGCTGCTCGTGCAGATGACAGTGCGCAGGTTACCCTCCTTGAGCCCCTGCTCCGCCGCTATCCTGCTTGACTTGGCGAGGGAGCCGTGGTGGATGCTGACTGGAAAATCCGTGTCCCAGAGGTTGAAGCGGCTCGCAAGCATCTCGCTCGTGCTGCGCGTGTTCGTGAAGACGAGGGTAGTTTGGTGCTCCTCGATGAGTCGCCGTATAGCGCGTAGACGAGCCGAGACCTCGGGATGCGTGAAGAGTGTCGTCGCTGTCTCGAAGTCCTCTGCCTCCGGCTCAGGGAAGACTATCTCGAACCTCGTCTCCCTTAGGGCGGAGACCTGGACTGTCTCCACGGGCCTGTTGGCGCCAGCTAGGAATGCCGCCACCTTCTCTGGGCTACCAATCGTCGCGCTCAGCCCGATCATCTGGGGTGGCTGGAGGGTGAGCTCCCTGAGTCTCTCCAGAGCGACGGCGAGCTGGCTCCCTCTCTTGTTGTCGGCAAGCTCGTGTATCTCGTCGATGACTATCCAACGGACGCTCTTCAGGTATTGCTTGAGAGTCCTGCCAAGGAGAATCGCCTGGAGCGTCTCGGGGGTCGTGATGAGCATGTCAGGGGGACTCGATCTCTGCCGGTTCCTCTCCTGAGTGCCCGTGTCCCCGTGGCGTATCCCCAGCTTAATGTCCAGTCGGTTGCACCAGTAGGTCATCCTGTCGAGTATGTCCCGGTTCAAGGCGCGGAGCGGCGTTATGTAGAGGATGCTTATCCCCGGCCTCCTCTGCCCCGACATGAGGAACCGATCCATGACGGGCAACATCGCCGCCTCGGTCTTTCCCGTTGCCGTCGCCGAGATGAGGAGCACGTTCTTCCCCTCGAGGATGAGCGGTATCATCCTCTTCTGCGGCTCAGTCGGCTCAGTGAACCCACGCTCCTCTAGGAGACGCCGAACGGGCCTGCAGAGCAGCTGGAAGACGTTTCCCTCGGCCAAGGCGGATAGACCTTCAGTCGGGTCAGATAAAAACAATATCTAATACACTTACGAGAGACTCCCGAAACTAACTGTATCGGCTTTTCCACTATTTTTATAAATGAAGGAAAAAAAAGTATGAAACATCTCACGAAATACGCCTTAAAAACATACATAGATTTAAAGGTAAGAAATTACTCCCCCATTCTCCGTATAATCGGGCTCCGTAAGGTGGCCGACTATACAAGGAGTGTAAAAAGAAATGGATTACCGCGAGAGGCGCAGCTTCGACCGTGGACCACGGGAGATGCACAAGACGACCTGCTCGGACTGCGGAAAGGAATGTGATGTTCCCTTCAAGCCGACCGAGGGCAGGCCCGTCTACTGCAACGAATGCTTCGCTAAGCACAGGCCACCGAGAAGGTACTAAGCCAGACAAGTGAGCTGCATGCGGGACAAGCCCGCGCGAGAATCAGTTTTTTTAAAGTTTTTCTCACTAAAAAAGGTCGCAAACGCAACACCTTTTTAATCACCCCCATCCCCCTCGAAGGGTTGAGGAACAATGACCGGGAACAAATCCTCAGATAAGAAGGAACTCGTGAAGAAGGAGAACTTCAGCGAGTGGTACGATAACATATTACTAGAGGCAAAGATAGCGGACGACCGCTACCCCGTCAAGGGCTTCACCGTCTACACAGGGTGGGGCTTCGCGACGGCGAAGCGGATAATCGCGATGCTTGAGGAGAAGCTGGATGCCTCGGGGCACGACCCCATGCAGTTCCCGGTAGTCATACCCGAGGACAGCTTCCAGAAGGAGGAGGAGCACATCAAGGGCTTCAGCGCCGAGGTCTTCTGGATCACCCACGCCGGAGAGAACGAGTTGGAGAGGAGGCTGGTGCTTCGCCCGACGAGCGAGACCGCCATCTACCCTATGTTCAAGCTCTGGACGAGGAGCCACGCCGACCTCCCGATACGCATGAACCAGACCTGCAACGTCTACCGCTATGAGACTAAGGCGACTCGCCCGCTCTACAGAGGGCGAGAGTTCCTCTGGAACGAGGGGCACACCGCCCACGCGACCTACGAGGAGGCGGAGGCAAACGTCAGGATGGCGATCGACATCTACAGTCAGGTCTACGACGCCCTCGGCCTCGCCTACATACGCCTCAAGCGCCCAGACTTCGACAAGTTCGCCGGCGCAGACTACAGCGTAGCCTTCGACGCGTGGAACCCAGACGGCAAGTCTAACCAGATCGGCACTGTCCACCAGCTTGGCTACAACTTTGGCAAAGCCTTCGAGATCACATACGAGAACGAGAAAGGCGAGCAGGTCAACGCGACGAACACCTGCTACGGAATGGGCTTCGGTAGAACCCTCGCCGCGGTGATAAGCCAGCACGGCGACGACCACGGGCTCGTCCTACCGCCGATAGTGGCACCGAAGCAGGCCGTAGTCATACCCATCCCCGTCAAGGGCAAGGAGGAGATCGCAAGGGGCTACGCGAAGGAGGTCGTCAAGACGCTCATAGACGCCGGAATCAGGGCTGTGCTCGACGACGATGATCGCCTCCGCCCAGGCGAGAAGTACTACAAGTGGGAGATGTTCGGCGTCCCGCTCCGCATCGAGGTAGGGCCCCGCGAGGCAGACTCCAAGACCGTCACCTTCGTCAGGAGGGACACCTCCGAGAAGAGCAAGGCAGAGCTCAAAGACCTCCCCGCCGCCACGAGGGCGCTCTTCGCCGCGATACAGGAGAACCTCGCCACGAGGAGCAGGAAGGTCCTCGAGGACCGCCTCGCTACGGCGAACACCACCGAGGAGCTGCGCGACTACATGGAGCAGAAAAAGCTCGTCCGCATAAACTGGTGCGGTGACATGAACTGCTCCGAGAGGCTCAAGGAGCAGGTCAGCGGAGAGATCAGGGGCACACTCTGGGACCACAAGGAGGAGCCGACGGGCCCCTGCATAGTCTGCGGTGATCCGGCTAAGAGTGTAGCCTACGTCTCGAGAACCTATTAGCCTAGTAGAGGGCCTCTACGGCCCTTTTATGGCACCGAGCTCGCGTGCGCAACGTTTATTTTTTAATGAAATGAAGTAGTGAGACGCTTACAGTACCAGCCGCAACGCCCATTTAGCCCTGCGTGGATGTGGTTGCGTGGACTCCGTCTACCGTCCCGGCGAGGACTCGTACCTGCTCCAGGGCTTCGTGGGAAGGTTCGCCACTGGGAGAGTGCTCGACATGGGGACGGGGAGTGGTATACAGGCGGTGACGGCAGCGGAGAAGACTAGTGTCACGCAGGTGGTAGCCGTGGACATCAACCCCGAGGCGCTTAAAGCCGCCGGGAGGAGGGCGGCTGAGGCGGGGGTCCTCGCTAAGATCACTTTTGTACAGTCGGACCTCTTCGAGAAGGTTGAGGGGAGCTTCGACTGGATTCTATTCAACGCGCCGTACCTCCCCTCGGAGGGAAGTCTCGATGATTTAGCATGGGCAGGAGGCGAGAGGGGCGCCGAGGTCATTGAGAGGTTTCTCGCCGCGGCGCACGACCACCTCTCACCCGGCGGCTCCATACTCCTAGTCTACTCCTCAGAGACAGGGCTCACGGGTTACAGGTTCGACTACGACTGGGAGATTCTGGGTGAGAAGAGGCTGTTCTTCGAGACGATCTATTGCGCGCGGCTCAACCCATCTTAAGGCCGATGGCTAGCCCAACGAGGAAGATGGCGGCAAACGGCAGGTTGGCGATGATAAGGGTCAACACGCCCTCGAGTGCACCGACCTGACCGAACAGCTCGCTCCCTCACTGCTGGAGCGCGTCGTAGTTGATGTTGATTTTACCCTTGTAGGCGAGCAGCTCTAGGCCTATGAACATTATACCAACGATGAAGGCGACGTTCTTCCCCATCTTCTTCAGGGCATACCCTGTGCAGAGCCCCGCGACGCCACCTACTCCGAGCTGTGTCAGTAAGGGAGTGAGTATCTCAACCTAGTTTCATTGGTTGAAAATGAGGTTTTAGCTAGATATACAACGGAGGCCTAAGCGCGGACTATGTGTGTCCCGGTCTTGCCCTCCAAGGCATCGACTGCCTTGGCGAGGCTTGTGACTATCGCCCTCTCTCCGCCGCGTTCTACGAAGCCGAGCGCCGCCTCGACCTTTGGGCCCATGCTGCCCGCGCCGAAGTGACCCTCCTTGAGGCGCTGCTTCGCCTCGGCGACAGTCATCTTTAGTATCGGCGCCTGGGTGGGTTTACCGTAGTCCATCATAGCATACTCGACGTCGGTGAGGATAAGGAGCACGTCTGAGCCGACCTCTTCGGCGAGCTTTGCGCCCGCCCGGTCTTTGTCGATGACTGCGTCAACGCCCTCCAGTTTGCCCGACTTGTTCCTGTAGACGGGTATGCCGCCTCCTCCCGAAGCTATAACTATCATGCCCGCCTCGACCATGGTCCTGATCGCCTTCGCCTCGGCGATTCCGAGAGGCGTGGGTGAGGGCACGACACGCCTCCAAGTTTTGTCACCCGTGGGGCGGACCTTCTTGACGACCCAGCCGCGCTCAGCAGCGAGCTTCTTGGCGATCTCCTCCGTGTAGAATGGGCCGACGGGCTTCGTTGGGTCCTGGAAGTCGGGGTCCTCTGGGCTGACGAGCACCTGCGTGACTATGGTGGCGACTTGCTTGCCGTCGCCGTCGAGTATGTTGTGGAGGGTCTGCTGCATCATGTAGCCAATCTGGCCTTGCGTCATCGCGCCGAGGACGACCAGTGGCTGCGGTGGCACTTGGTCAGCAGCCGCCTCTTGTTGGATGGAGAGGTTGCCCACTTGAGGCCCGTTGCCGTGTGTGATGACGAGTTCGTAGCCATGCCTCACCAGCTGCGCTATCTGTTTTGAGGCAGTCTCGACGTTTTTCATCTGTTCCTCGAAGGTACCTTTCTCGTCGGGCTGCTTGATTGCGTTCCCGCCGAGGGCGACCAAGACACGCTTTCCCATAGTTTGACGCTTCCTTGGAAGGGATAACCGTTGAACGAATGTCGTTAAAAACACTTGCCCTAAATGGGGTAGAAAACGTCGCTAGAAGACGTAGGTGGAGCTACTTTATCTCCATCTCGATGTAGACTTCGTTGGGTACACGGATGCGCATTATGCTGCGCATGACGCGGTCGCGGGCGTCGATCTCGATGAGCCTCTTGTGTACCCTCATCTCGTACTTGTCCCACGTCTTGCTGCCGTCGCCGCAGGGCGTCCTCCTTGTGGGGACGAGGAGTTTCTTCGTGGGTAGTGGTATGGGTCCTACAAGTTTGACGCCTATCTTCTGTGCGATGTCCCTGATCTCGTCGCAGACACCCTCGAGTTTCTGGGTGTCGGCACTCGTGAGCTTGATGCGTGCGCGTCGCGCCATACCTATTCCCCGTCTCATCAGTGGGCTGAGAACTTAAATGTATCGAAAAAGGGGTTGCGAGAGGGTTTAGCTCTCGACTTCGAGGACGATGCCGGCGCCGATGGTCGTGCCCATGTCGCGCAGGGCGAACCTGCCGAGCTGTGGGAAGTCCTTGAACGCCTCGATGGCGATCGGGATGAGGGGCGTGAACTTTACTATCGCCGCCTCACCGGTCCTGAGGTAGGTGGGGTTCTGCTCCACTACCTGTCCAGTCCTAGGGTCGAGTTTGGCCTCGATTGCCTCGAACTTGACCGCGACTTGGGCGGTGTGGATGTGTAGTACGGGGGTGTAGCCTGGGCCGACCGCCGTTGGGTGGTGGATTATGAAGATCCTGCCCTTGAACGACTTAGCGACCTTGCAGGGGGTGTTGGTGTGACTGGCGACCTCGCCGCGCTTTACCTTTTCGCGGTCTACGCCTTTGACGTTGAAGCCGATGTTGTCACCTGGGCCCGCCTTCTCTAGGCGCGTGTAGTGGGTCTCGATGCTGTTGACCTTCCCCTTCTCGCCGCTGGGCATGAAGACGATGTCGTCGCCTACCTTGAGCACGCCGGTCTCTACCTTCCCGACTGGGGTTGTGCCGACACCACGGATGGTGTAGACTTCCTGAACGGGCAGGCGGAGGGGCTTGTCGGTTGGCTTTGCGGGCATGACGAAGTTGTCGAGTGCCTCGATGAGTGTCGGGCCCTTGTACCAGGCCATGTTGGCGCTCCTCTTGACGAGGTTGTCGCCGCCCCAGCCGCTGGTGGGGACGAAGTTGGTCTTGCTGGTGTCGTAGCCGACCATCTGGAGGAGGCGCGTGACGCCGTCCCTTACCTCCTGGAAGCGCTGCTCGCTCCAGGCTACGGTGGGGTCGTCCATCTTGTTGACGGCGACGACGATCTGGTTTACGCCCAGCGTCTTAGCGAGGAAGGCGTGCTCACGCGTCTGGCCGCCTGGGTTGGTCCCTGCCTCAAACTCGCCCTTCTTGGCGGAGATGAGGAGGATGGCGCCGTCTGCCTGGCTCGCGCCCGTGACCATGTTCTTGACGAAGTCGCGGTGGCCGGGGCTGTCGATGACGGTGAAGAAGTTCTTCGCCGTCTCGAGCTTGTAGAAGGCGAGGTCGATCGTGATACCACGTTCGCGCTCCTCCTTGAGCCTGTCGAGGAGCCATGCGTACTTGAAGGACTCCTTGCCGATGGACTTCGCCTCTGCCTCCATGTCCTTCGCGTACTTCTCGTCGATCGCGCCGGCGTCGTAGAACAGGTGGCCGATGCTTGTGCTCTTACCGTGATCAACGTGTCCTACGATGATCAGGTTAATGTGTGGCTTCTCTTTTCCGCTCATTTATCTAATCTCCTTACTCAATCCGACTTGGATGGTGGATAAAAAGGTTCGGTTCACATGTATAAACCATACTGATCCGCGCGGTTTCGGAACTTATCCCCCGGCTCAGCACACTCGTGAGAGCGTCCAAGCGTTAATGCGTAAAGTTTAAACATACCAGCCGACACCGGAAGGTGGAGAATCGCTTGACTAACGGTATGTTCGCCGGCCGCAGGCTCAAGAATAACAGGAGAAACATGCGGTACAAGAGCAAGGACTTTGTCCTACGCATGAGGCGCAAGGCGCAGAAGAAGGACCTACTCCAGGGCGCACCCATGGGTAGGGGTATCGTACTCCAAAAGGTCGGCGTCGAGTCCAAGCAGCCAAACTCCGCAATTCGCAAGTGTGTTCGCATCCAGATCATCAAGAACGGCCGCCTCGCCACGGCTTTCCTGCCAGGCGACGGCGCACTGAACTTCGTCGACGAGCACGACGAGGTCACGATCGAGGGCATCAGCGGCCCCCGCAGCCGCTCGATGGGCGACATTCCCGGCGTACGCTACAAGGTGAACGCAGTGAACGGTGTGCCGCTCAACCTCTTGGTCGTCGGCAAGATTCAGAAGCCTACCCGGTAAAACGGGTCGTTCAAGTTCTTAATGGACCACGACGGTCCCGATCTTTTTCGTCTCCTCAACCTTGAGGCACGGCACGAAGGCTATCGCCAACAGGACAGCTGAGAGGTAGAAGCATGTCGTTATGCCGTATACGCCCATGATGTATGTCATAATTATCGGGCCGAAGATGGAGCCTAAGTCGAAGAAGGTCCTATAGGTGCCGATGGCTGCACCCCTGTTCTCGGGCTCAACTGCCTCCGCGGCTATGACGGGACAGACTATCCAGATGGCGCCCGTCGTGATACCTATGCAGAAGAGGACGGCGGCGGTCATGAAGATCCCCGAGGCGAAGTTGAGCACGACCGCCATGACGGCGGTGCTCGCCATGCCGAAGAGTAGGACGGGCTTCCTCCCGATCCTGTCGGCTATTGAACCCATTATCAGCATCGCGATGACGTAGCCGAGTGACCTGGCGCCCATTATGAGGCCGATATCGGTAAGTGACATGCCGAGGTTCTCCTTAGCGAAGAGTGGGTAGATAGTGTAGATGACGCCGCTGCTGAGCACGAACTCCATGAGGGTCGCGAAGGAGACTATGATGAGTATCTTGTTCTTGAAAACCTTGGGGAGTGAGGAGAGCTTCATGGCGGGAATCTTAGGCATCGTCGAGGATTCGTGCCTCACATTTGGGGGTATGGCGAGGAGCAGGACGGCTATGGCGCAGAGCGCCGTTGACAGGAAGAAGCCGCCTTGGAAGCCGAGCGCCGTGATTATGTAACCGCTGAACGTCGAGCCGAGGATGCTGCCCCCGAACTCGACGCCTTGGAAGAGGCCCATCGCCGCGCCGCGTTTTTCAGCGCTGAACATGTTGACGATGAATGTCATGGAGACGGCGAAGAATAGCGGTGCCCCGAGACCCTGCAGGGCGCGCGCGAGGATGAGTTGGTAGGGGTCTGTGACGAAGGCGTTCCAGAACGTGCCAGCGGTTGTCAGGATAAGCCCCAGAAGCATAGGCATGTAGTAGCCGTAGCGCGCCGAGATGAAGCCGCTCGGTATTTCAAGGAGCACCCTCGCGACCCAGTAACCGGCGACCGAGAAACCTATCATGACGCCGACAGCGCCGATCTCCTTCGCGAATATCGAGAGCAGGGGGTTTACGAGGCTCGTGCTGAACATCGCGGCGAGTCCGATGACACATAGAAGTATGTAGGAGAGCTTGTAGTCCTTGAGGGACATTTCGCCTAGTGGGACCGGACGCGGGGTTAAAAGGTTGTTCACGCTTCGGTAAGCCTTTTATTCACGTTCCCACTCTTCCCCTCTGCAATCCGAGGCGATTCGGCCAAGTGAGCGAAGAACCAGAAGTAACAATCGAGGCCACTACGGCGGGGACAGGCGGTATCAAGCTGTTCGGCGAGTGGAGCTTCGAGAACATAGAGGTCCGGGACCCCGGCCTCAAGAGGTACCTAAAGGTCGCCCCCGTCTTCATGCCCCACTCCGGTGGTCGCCACGAGGCCAGGAAGTTCCAGAAGAGCGAGATGAGTATCGTGGAGCGCCTCGTGAACGGCATACTCAAGCCTGGGAGCAGCGGCGGCGACAAGCCACGCGTGACCAACGCTGTGAGGACGGCCTTCAAGATAGTCAATGTCAAGAGCGGGAGGAACCCGATCGAGATGCTGGTCCGAGCCGTTGAGAACTGCGCCCCCAACGAGGACACGACGCGCATCGGCTACGGTGGCGTCGTCTACCGCCTCGCGGTCGACATCTCCCCGCAGAGGAGGATCGACCTCGCCCTCAGGTTCATCTCGAGGGGCATAAAGGAGCAGACCTTCGGTAACAGGAAGACCTTCGAGGAGATCATCGCCGACCAGATAATCGGCGCTGCGCAGAACGACGGTAACAGCTTCGGCGTCCGCCGCAAGCGCGAGATGGAGCGCGTAGCGCTCTCCTCACGTTAAGCCTAGTTTTTTATAACAGGGTCCCCGCCGAGAAGGCGAGGAGCCCAAAAAGCATCCAATACAAGACCTGGTTCTTCACCCTCCTGCTCGTCTCGCGACTGTGGTCGCGGAGAAGGGTGTATGCGCTGTAGATGAGGCCGGCGTCGGTCACCACGACGAAGGGCAAATACCAGACGCTCACGATGTTCAGGATCAGTGGAAGCGTAGAGGCTGCGACGGCGATGATGTAGAATGCTGAGGCGACCTGTGCGGCCCGATCCACGCCGTATACCACGGCGACCGTATTCACGCCCCGGGAGGAGTCTCCCTCTGTGTCAACTATCCCTTTCGTCACCTCCCGTCCCGTGTTCGATAGGAATGCGAGGGCGCTGAAGAGCAGTGACGTTGAGACGTTACCAACCACTATACCCCCGTAGACGAAGGGTAGTCCTATGCAGGTGCTCACCATCAGGTTGCCGAAGAAGCCCATCCGTTTCCCCCACGCTGAGTAGGTCATCATCAGGATCCATGATAGGGCAGCGACGCCAAGGGCTGAAATGCTCGTAAGACCGGCTGCTGCGAGTCCGACGGCGCTGAGGAGAATCGAGTAGGCGACGGCTTCGCGTGGCTTCACCTCGCCGCTCGGAATGGGGCGCCCCGGCTCGTTGACGGCGTCGATGTCGCGGTCGTAGTAGTCGTTTATGACCATGGCTGCGCCTGTGAGGGTGAAGCCAGTGAGGAAGACCAGGGCAAGGCTCAGGAGGGGACCGTTAGCGCCACCTGCCATTGCGACGCCCACGAGGATCGCCGCCCCGAGCATAACCGAGTTCACGGGACGTATTATCCGTAGGAAGCCGCCTATTCTGCCCATCGCATAGCCAGACGCCCACCCGCCATATAAAATCCCCCGAATACATTCAGTATATAATAAATAATATCCATCCTAGAACTTTGTCTACGCCGATGCAACTTGAATGTAGAGGCCTTCAGGATAACAGCGGAGCGGCGTGGAGGGCTTTGAGATAGTCGTCTCGACATTTCGCGCCCGCGATCTTATTGACATGTGTACCTTTGACAGGTGGGATACAGTGCTGACGAGCTGTCGCGGAACCTCGCCGAGAAGTTTAGGCTCACTGCGGACTAGCCGCCCTCGACGCGTATCCTCTCACTCGCGGGGACGAGTTTGAGGAGCTTGGGGTCGCCTGTTATCCTCGCGAAAACGTTGACGGGGCTTGCTGGGCGTATATCCCCGCCCCTGCTGGCGGGCGTGGGGCCGAAGAAGAGGCAGAGGGCCTTCCCCGGGGGCCAGTAGGCGACGTCGCCGACCTCCACAACCTGTTTCGGTGACTCTTCCCCAGCGTCGACGGGGATCGTGAAATAGATCTCGTCGCCCCAAGTGTTCGCCCTGCCCTCTATGGGGAGCTTGGAAACGAAGGCCTTGGCGGTCTCTGGGTTCTCGCCCGTTAGCTCCGCCGTGAGCGTGCCGGCGCTCTTCGTGATTATCCTGAGTCTCGTTGTGGGCACCACACGGTATTTTGCAGAGCCCGCTTAAGCTTTTTACCGAGGCGCGGCATTATGGGTGGATTGGGGTCGCTGGATTGACGCGTAGGCTCGCTTCACTCGCCCTAGTGCTTTTGTTCGCCATGACCCTCTCGGTGCCGTGTGTTGCTGCTCAGGATACGGTCTCGGGGAAAGTCACCGGTGTAGGCGGCGAGCCGCTCCGGGCCAACGTCTCCACCGTAGCGAATAACCAGATTGTGAAGACGGTGACAGCCTCAACGGATGGCTCGTGGACGCTCCCCCTCGACCCGGGAGTCTCTAAGGTCCTCGTCTACCTGGACGACCCCTCAACGCCCGGGTACGACTACGTCCCCGCCCTCATAGGTGTCTCAGAGGGCCCAGTGGAAATCGCCCTTCTCCCCGCCGCATCCCTACGCATGGAGGGCGACCTCCTCTTCGTGGACACTGACAATATCCCAGTCTCCTACAGCTACCAAGTTTCGGGTGCCAACGGGACGCTGCTCTCGCCGAGTGGATACCCGCTCGTCTTTGGATCAAAGACGACGAACTCGATCGCTGTTCCGAACCTTCCTGCCGCGACGGTGATAGCCCCCGCGGGTGCTGAGTATCGGGTCTGGATCGGGGCGTCGATACTCGTTGGGACGAAGGTGACGACAAAAGCCGCCTCCTCGGTTGTCCAGCAGCCCCTCGGCGCGGGCACACTCACAGAGTTCCCAGTGATGGGGGTCACCCTTGAGTATAACCTCGGCCTCGTCGCGTCCGCCATCTCGGATGCCTCCGCTAGAATCCTCTCGATGGAGGGGCAGGGCTTCTACCTAGTCAGGGAGAAGGGGATACTGGCGAGGGCCGTCGCGGGCTACGAGGCGGCGCAGCAGAGGTACGAGGAGGGAGACTTCGCCGCGGGCTTCGACTTCGCGAAGAGGAGTTACATTGACGCGAGGAGCACCCTCGGGGAGTTGAGCAACCTCGCACTTGACGCAACGTCCAGCGTCTACATAATCATAGGGTTCCTTGCCCTAGCCTCGGTCACGGCTGGGTTCCTGCTAGTAGACTCGACGCGGCTGCAGATTGCTTTAGGGGCGGTAGTTTACGTCGCCTCCCTGCTACTGCTATGGAAGGTCTACCCCGGAGTCGGGGCGACGCCCCTGCAGGGACTGCTGCTGACGTCGGCCGTGTCCTACGTCGTGGTCGTGGTGGCGGCGGTGTTCATCCCCCGGTTAATCGGCGGTGGAGGTGGGAACGGGAGGGTAAGCGTCGGCGGCGTCCTCGTCCCGGTTTTCAGCATAGCTAAGAGGAGTTTAAAGAGGCGTAGGTTGCGCTTCGCCCTTACACTCATCTCGCTGACAGTACTTGTGATGAGCTTCGTTTCACTCACTTCTCTCTCGGAGGGCTATGGGCTCATGGTCGTGAGGTCAACAACGCTCACGCCCCACGAGGGTGTGCTGCTCCGTGCCTCGACGTGGACGTTGGCGGAGCCCACGTTCATGGAGTTCGTCGACTCGGAGGTAGAGTGGATTCTCGGGCACGGGGAGGTAGAGGGAGTCTCGGTGAAGATCGAGAATGTCCCCCAGCAGTCCCCGCTCACCTCGCTCTCTGGGAACAGGATATACTCGATAATCGGTGTGAACGTCGCTAACGAGTCGCGGGTCGTCCCCCTGGGCTCGGCTCTCTCCTCTGGGACTCTTCCGGGACCCGGCGAAGTGGCGCTTAGTGTCTCCCTCGCTACGAAGCTGGGGCTCAATCTCGGCGATATTGTCCGGCTACGAGACCGCGTGCTGACTCTCTCCGGGTTGCTTGACGACGCCTCCTTCTCCGCATTAACCGACCTCGACGGCACCACGTACATACCCGACAAGTGGGTGAACCTGAGCCCGCCGGGCGACCCAGCCTACTGGGAGAGGCAGGCGACCCTCGCGTCTGAGGCGGCGCTCGTCGACTACTCGACAGCGAGGCTGACGAGGTCTCTCGGGGTCACGAGGATAGCGCTGGCGGTAGAGGAGGGGCGGGACGCCTTCGCCGAGAGGCTCGCCCTGCAGCGGGGCTACCTGACGTGGTCAGCCTCTGGTACGGGCGTCGTCTTCTCCGCCCTCGGCAGCTACCTCGAGGGAAAGGGACTGCCCCTCGTAATCCCGTGGGCGATAGTCGTGCTCAACGTAGTGGTCACCATGCTCAACTCCCTCTTCGAGAGGAGGCGCGAGATCAGCATACTCAGCTCCGTTGGGCTGAACCCGGCGGAGATCGCCTCAATCTTCGTGGCGGAGGCGTCGATAACCGGCTTCATAGCGGGCGGGCTTGGCTACCTGGCAGGGCTCAGCCTCTACACGCTGATGCCGGCGCTGGGGCTGGCGCTTGAGGTACACCAGAAGGTCTCCGCCGTGTGGACCCTCGCGGCGATCGGAATAAGCATCTCCGCGGTCCTCGTCGGCGCCTTCGCCGCCCTCAGGAGCAGCATCGTTATCACCCCGAGCCTGACGCGCAAGTGGAAAATGGTCGAGGGACAGGGCGGCTTCAACGCACCGTGGATCATCCCCGTCCCCGTCAAGATGGAGGCGGCGGACGTCGACAGCTATGTAGACTACATGTTGGATAGGCTCAAGGAGCTGGAGCACGACCAGGTGAGGCTGACGGCGAGAGTCGCCATTGAGAGGAGGGGTGAGGCGAGGATCATCTCGTTCATCTACAAGTCCTACCAGGCGACGACTGGCAACTTCTACACGAAGAACTCGGTCTACGTCGAGCCAAGCGACGGCGTCTACGTTGTGCGCCTAGAGTCTGCCGGTGGGGAGGACTGGGCGCATGAGACGGGGACGCTGATTCGTCTCATCACGATGGAGTGGAGCAACCGCCCACGGTGAGTAGGGGTGATCCCTCGCCACCGTTTGTCTTAGCCGCGCTCTATTTTCTCGATGGCACCGTCGCGCATCCATACGACGCGGTCCGAGGCTTTGATCATCTTTAGGTCGTGCGTGGCGGCGACGAGGGTTAGGCCCCGCGTCTTGTTGAGGCCGTGGAGGAGGTCTATGATCTCTGTTCCCGTGTTGAGGTCGAGGTTGCCGGTGGGCTCGTCGGCGAGTATTATGGCGGGGTCGTTTGCGAGGGCTCGGGCTATGGCGACGCGCTGCTGCTGCCCAGCGCTGAGTTGGGTAGGTTTGTGGTGGAGGCGGGCACCGAGGCCGACGCTTTCGAGTAGCTTCTGCGCCTTCTTTATGCCCTCGTCGTGGGGTGTGCCCGCGAAGACGGTTGGGAGGGCGACGTTCTCAAGCGCCGTGAGGACTGTTATGAGGTTGAAGCTCTGGAAGATGTAGCCGATTCGGCGGCAGCGGAGCCAGGCGAGCTCGTAGGCGTCGAGCTTGCTTATGTCGACGCCGTCTATGAGGACGCTTCCCTCAGTTGGGCGGTCGAGGCCGCCTATCATGTTGAAGAGGGTGGTCTTCCCGGAGCCGCTTGGGCCGACGAGGCTGACGTACTCGCCGCGGCCGATGGTGAGGTCGACGCCGTCGAGTGCCTTCACCGTCTCTCCGCCGATGTCGTAGTGCCTCTTCAACCCCTTTAGTTCGATTACGTTGTCAAAGCTCATATCGTAGTGCCACCACCGGGTCGAGCCGGGACGCCCTGTAGGCAGGGTAGATGGTCGCGGCGACGCTCAGCCCCACTGCGAGGGCGAGGCTCGTAACGAGGAGGGTCAGCGTCTCCGAGAGGGGAACGCGTAGAATAATGTTGTAGCCCGTCGTGCCGCCCGTCGTGAGGAGCGCAGCTACTACTCCCCCGAAGAAGCCGATGACGCCGCCGATGACGCCTTGCAGCAGTGCCTCGACGAGAAAGAGAAGTGTAATGTGCCTGTTCATCGCGCCGAGGCACTTCATAGTGCCGATCTCCTTGACTCTTTCCTGTACGCTGATGAGCATCGCGTTGGTGATGCCGACGATGCTAACGGCGAGGGCTATAGCGACGAGCCAGTAGTAGGTCGCGTCGACGCTGAGGCTGGCGCCGCCGAGGGCCGTGTATGCGCGGTAGAAGGCGTCCGTGAGCAGGAGGCTCGCGTAGAAGCTAAGCCCGAGGGCGATCGAGGCTACGTTTAGCATGGAGCGATCTAGCCGCCTTACTAACTGGTTGTAGCCGAGTCTGAAGGCCTCGGAGTAGCCGAGGTGGACCCGTTTCTCCCCCGCTGCCATTGCCTATCATTCACTTTGCTTGTCTTAAAAGGTGAGTGGGCTAGTTGAGGTCGTCCTGCTGCCACTCCTCCTCGCTGTACTCTTCGTCTATCTCTTCGTCGTTCCAGCCGAGGCAGTCGTAGCAGAGGCCCTTCTTGGTGTCGCCGCATTCGGAGCAGTACTTGGCGTCGCACTCCTTGCAGTCGTGGAGCTCCTGCGCGTCCATCCCGCATATTTCGCAGAGTGGCATTGCTGGTCCCAATAGGGGGCGGAGGCGCGTCGTGTATAAATCTATTGAACCAACCGGCGGAGGAGTTCCTCGTCGATGTTTCCGCCGCTTATGACGACGCCGATGCTTTTGTTCTTGAAACGCTTGGGGTTCTCCATCAGCGCGGCGATGCCGACGGCCCCGCTTCCCTCGATGACCTCGTGGTGTCGCACCAGCATGAGTTGGAGCGCCTCGACGATGGTCGCCTCCTTGACATCTATCCAGTCGTCTACAAGTCTCTGGCAGATGGGGAAGGTGACACTGCCCTGCTCGATACCGCCGTGGAGCCCCTCAGCGACTGTGTCGTACATGGGGATGTCGACGATCTTGCCCGCTTTTATGCTGGCGTGCATGACGGGGCTCGCCTCGGTCTGGATGCCTATTACCTCTGCCTTCGAGGCGCCTTTGATGACCGTGGCGACGCCGGAGATGAGGCCACCCCCGCTGACGGGCACGAGCACGGCGTCCAGCTCGGGGCCGTCTTCGACCATCTCCAGCCCGACGGTGCCTTGCCCCGCTATGAGGTCGGCGTCATTGTAGGGACTGAGGAAGGGCATGCCCCGCTCGACGCCCATCTTCTGGGCGAGGCGCTCCGCCTCCATGTACTCGTCGCCGTGGACTGTAAGGTCGGCACCCAGCGCCTTTATCGCGTCCCTCTTGACGTTAGGAGTGTTGCCAGGCACGACTATGGCGGCCTTCACGCCGAGTTCTCTCGCCGCGTAGGCGACGCCCTGCGCGTGGTTCCCCGAGGATGCGGCGACGACGCCCCGACTCCGCTCGTCCTCGGAGAGGAGGGCGATCCTATTCGATGCGCCCCTTATCTTGAATGAGCCGGTGAGCTGCCTGTTCTCGAGCTTGAGCCAGACCTCACCCCCAATTATGCCACCGAGGAGAGGGGATCTCTCGAAGGGAGTGTGCCTGACCCAGCGCCCCATCCTACGGCGCGCCGCGTAGACGTCGCCTATCGTGATCATGGCTGATGATGGGCTGCGTCTGTTTAAGAATCTAGGCACCAGCGACCGCCATATGGGCACGCTGCCTGCGCCCATTCGCCCCCGCGAAGGAATGGTCTCGGGATAGCACATCTATGATCTCGGTGTGGAGTGAGGAGAACCGAGCATCGTCACCCGACGCCCAGACAACATCCCCCAGGGCATCCTCGAACGCCCTCAGAAGCGGCACAAGCGAGGCGTTACAGCTAAGTAGGTCGCGTGTAAGTGTGGGGCTCTCCCCCGCGACGCTCTGGGCGAGCGTGTACTGCACTGCGAATGTGGAGCCCGCCATCTGTGATGCGAGTTTTAGGTCCTCGCCTCCGAGGACGCGGGAGAGGGCGAGGTTGACAGCGTAGGGGAGGGAGAGAACGGCGGCCATGCAACGGTCGTGGCGAGCCGCGGGGAGCGTGACGACATCGGCGCCGGGGAAAAGCGACCGGGCCAATCCTGCCTCCTCTTCGGCGTCAACAACGGGGACAACCGCGACCACCCTACCACTGAGAGAATCCGTCGATGGCCCGAATATGGGGTGAATACAGAGGGGCGTGAGCCCTAAGCATGACACGATGGAGAGTGCCTTGTGGCTTTCTTCCTTGAGGCTGGCCACCTCGGCAAGGATCGTGCCGCGCCTCATCTTCGTGGCAACAACACGGATGACGCCGGGCGTCGCGCTGATCGGCACAGACACGACGACAAGGTCGAACCCGTGGAGCTGTTCGAGTGGATCGGTGCGTGTGTCGACCGCGGCGACTTCGTGGCCTAGGGTTGCGAGGTGGTGTACTAGCCAGCCGCCCATGCCCCCCTTCGCGCCTACGACCGCAGCCTTCAAGACGTGTCCGATTGTATCCCTGATGGAGCATATTTCTGCCTTGAGGGCAGGCCCTGCTGCCTATGCGCGAGGGTAGGAGCCGAGGACCTTGAGACTGCCCGCGTAATCCGCCAGTTCGCTGAGCGCCTCCTCGCTGACTGAGTCACCGATGTGCCCCTCGAAGTCTATGAAGAAGAAGTATTCCCATGGCCTCCCGGGGTAGGGGCGCGACTCTATCTTGGTGAGGTTGAGGTCCCTGTCGGCGAAGGCGCGCAGCGCGGCTATGAGTGTGCCTGGTCTATGGTCTACGGTGAATGCGAGGCTCGTCTTGTCTCGCCCCGTCGGCTCGGTGGAGCCGCGTCCCACGTGGAGGAAGCGGGTATAGTTCTCGTTCTTATCCTCGACGCCCTCGGCGAGGATGTTCGCACCGTATATCTTGGCGGCACTTCTGCTTGCTATTGCAGCGGCGTCACTCAGCCCCTCGTCACGGATCATCTTCACGGCGCCGGCGGTGTCATAGTAGTTGACCGCCTCGTAGCCGTGTGCGGCGAGGTAGCCACGCACCTGCCCGAGGGCTTGGGGGTGGGAGTAGACCCGCCTCACGTCTCCGGGTTTGACCCCCGGGTTCGCTATGAGGCAGTGGACTACTCGGAACACGGTTTCACCGAGCACCGTGAGGCTACGCTCGTTAAGAAGGTCGTATGTCCTGGTTATGCTGCCCTCAAGGGTGTTCTCGACCGGGACTAACCCGGCGTCGACCTCCCCGGACTCGACGATAGAGAATATATCCTCCAAGTAGGGCCTGGGAACGGGCTCGGCGGATAAGCCCCAGTGCTGGATTATAGCCGCCTCGCTGTAGGCGCCGGGGACGCCTTGATAGGCGATCCTCATCAATGTTCCTCCGCCTCGACGCACACGTCGATAATGGCGCGGAAGACGCGCTCGGCGCCATCGGGGTCGAGTCCCCTCTCAGCGGCTCTCGCCCTAGCCTGATCCAGTACTATGCGCTCGCGAGCTGCGTCGACAACAGGTCTCCCGTGGCGCCTCTTCACCTCTGCGATGGCCCTCGCGACCTCGACGCGCTTGGCGAGCCTGTCGATTATCTCGGCGTTGAGCCGGTCTATCTCTTTCCTGTGGGGTGCGATCTTTTCCTCGTACGTCATACTCCCTCACCTAGAACCTGTGGTATGATGCCCCTCCTCAGGGCTTGGTCGGCGAGCACGATGGCTACCATCGCCTCGACGACGGGGACGGCGCGTGGGACAACGCATGGGTCGTGGCGTCCCGCTATGCGTATCTCGGCCTCCCTTACCAATGCGAGGTCGACGGTTCTCTGGGGACGCGGTATGCTTGGAGTCGGTTTGAAGTAGGCGCGCACGACGACGGGTGCGCCGCTAGTGACCCCCCCGAGCACGCCGCCCGAGTTATTCGATGCGGTGTTGACTCGCCCGCCCTCGACCACATAAGGGTCGTTCGCCTCGCTCCCTCTCATGGCAGCTAGACGTGACCCTGCGCCGAACTCGACTGCCTTGACGGCTGGGACAGCGAAGAGGGCCTTGGCGATGTCGCCCTCGATGGTGTCGAAGACGGGCTGCCCGACGCCCGCGGGGAGCCCAGTTGCGACGCACTCCACCTCACCACCGACGCTGTCGCCGCCGCGACTCGCTTCCTCGATGACCTCGACCATCCTGGTGGAAGAGGCGGTGTCTGGGCAGCGGACTATGCTCCCCGCGGCGCCCCTCCAGTCAAGTGGGCCGGTTGCTTCAACGCCTCCTATGGCGCGCGTGTATGAGTGCACCTCAACACCTATCGTGGCGATGAGCTGCTTAGCGACAGCGCCCGCCATGACGAATCCTGCGGTTATCCTACCGGATGCCCTACCGCCCCCGCGGTGGTCGGCGAATCCGCCGTAACGGGCGCGTGTCGCGTAGTCGGCGTGACCTGGCCGTGGCGTATCCCTGATGGCGTCGTACTTGGATGAGTCGATGTCGCGGTTCCATGTGAGCATGAGAATTGGCGCCCCGGTGGTATGCCCCTCGTGTACGCCGGAGAGCACTTCGACGGCGTCCTCCTCGTTCCTGCTTGTGGTGACCGCGCTGGCGCCTGGGCGTCTCCTTGCCATCTCGCGGTCGAGCGCGTCGTAATCCAGCTTGAGCCCTGCGGGGCACCCGTCTATGACGGTGCCTACGCACTTACCGTGGCTCTCACCGACGCTTGTAACCCTGAAAACGGTTCCAATGCTGTTGCTCAATGCTCTACTCTTCCTCCCAGTGCCGCGAGGTCGCTCCAAAATCCCGGGTAGGACTTTGAGACGCACCCCGCGTTTTTGATGATTGTTTCTCCCTCCGCCCTCAGCGCAAGGACGGCGAGGGACATGGCTATCCTGTGGTCGCCCCACGGGTCGACCTCTGCACCACGCAGCCTCCCGCCCATTATCGTCGCTGAGTCTGCATCGTAGCTCACCTTGGCACCCATCCGCGTGAGACCCTCCGCCATCGCAGCGACCCTGTCCGACTCCTTGAACCGGAGCCGCCCGAGCCCTGTGAGGCGGCTCTTACCCTCGGAGGCGGCGCAGAGCGCGGAGACGACGGGGAATAGGTCGGGGCAGTCGCTGAGGTCAGACTCGATGCACTTCAACTTCGACGACCTTACGGTTACTGAGTCACTGCGCGCTCTCACTTCGACGCCCATCTGCGCGAGTATCGTGATTATCACCTTGTCGGCCTGCGAGCTCGCGTGGTTCAGCCCTGTCACCCTCGCTTCGCCAACCATCGCTCCCGCTGCGAGTGGGTAGGATGCCGACGACCAGTCCCCCTCGACGACGACCGTCGTTGCCTTGTAAGGTCTTATAGGCGCCATCAGGCGCGTCATGTCCAGCGTGTGCTCAACCTCGACGCCGAAGGCGCGCATCGCGTCCACTGTCATCGACACGTAGGGGCGCGACTCGAGCGGGGTCGTCAGTGTAATCTTCACGGAGGCGTCAGCGAGGGGGGCAACGGTTAGGAGCGCTGAGACGAACTGGCTGCTTACGTCTCCGGGTAGCCGGGCTTCGCCTCCCCTGATGTGCCCCGTCCCCCTAATCGTCACTGGGGGCAATCCGCCTTGGCTTTCACCGCGCACGCCTATCTGTTCGAGGGCGCCAAGCAACGGACCAACGGGGCGCGAGGAGAGTGAGGGGCCGCCGGCGAGTTGACAGTTGCCGTCGACGAGGGCGCAGGCAGCCGCCATGAAGCGGAGTGTCGTCCCGGACTCGCCGCAGTCAAGTGTTTCAGAGGGGGCGTGGAGGTGGCCACCATCCACAACCCACTCGCTGCCCCTGTGTGTCTCCACGCCGAGCCCCGCGAGCACGCGTGAGGTGGCCTCGGTGTCGTCGGCGGTGAGCGGGTTGCGTATAATGCTCCTCCCATCAGCCAGCGCTGCGAGCACGAAGGCGCGGTGGGTCATGCTCTTCGAGGGCGGGGCGGCGACTGAGCCGGACACCGTTGAGGGGTGTATCTTGACACTCATAGATGTGCCTCCAGCCTGGCTTGTATCGCCTCGGCGACGCGTATCGGCGGCACGCCATTCGTGTCCACTACCATGTCCGCCGCGGCGAGGTAACGGTCCCGCCTCTCGTCGAGGAGTGTCCGGATGCATGTCAGCTTGTCGGCGCCTGCGAGGAGGGGTCTCGAGATGTCCCCGCGTGTCCTCAGCCCGATCTCCTCGGGGCTAGCCGTGAGGAGCACCATCTTTCCGTTTTTACGGAGTTCTTCGACGTTGCGTGGGTCGAGGACGGCGCCGCCTCCGATGGCTACCACCTGTTTGTCGTCTTGGCTAAGCCGTGTTATGACTCGTCGCTCTATCTCGCGGAAGGCGGGTTCCCCCCTCTCGGCGAAGACCTCGGCGATCCTCATCCCCGCCTCTCTCTCTGCCTCGGCGTCGGAGTCTACGAACCTGTAACCGAGGCGCGGGGAGAGCAGTCTGCCGACTGTGGTCTTGCCGACGCCCATGAATCCGAATACTACGACGTTCAAGTCGCCGCACCTCCGATGGCGCGCCTCGCCGCCTCCATCATGAGCGCCTCGGGCGCCTCCATCCCGGTCCAGAGGCGTAACGCCTCCGCCCCCTGGTAGACGAGCATAGGCAACCCCCCGATAATGTGCGCCCCCGCCCTCTCGGCGTCGGCGAGAAGTTGGGTCTTCTCGGGATTGTAGACGAGATCGAAGACGAGGAGCCCCCCATGGAGCGCCTCGGGAGCCACTGGGCTGGCGCCTATGTTCGGTGACATGCCGACGGGCGTCGCGTTGACTAGGATATCCGCGGCACGCGTGACCTCCGCCGCGTCTTCGATGCCTCCGCCCTCGACATTTGCCCCCGTCCGGGCGCGAACCTCGTCAGCAAGTGCACGGGCCTTCGCCTCGTCCCTAGCGAGTATCCTAATCCATTCCACGTGCCGCGCAAGCCCCATTGAGACAGCTCGGGCCGCTCCGCCGGCGCCGAGGACGACGACGCGGGAGCCGCCAAGGTCACCGTTACGCTCGCGGAGTGCTCTTGTTGAGGCTGTGCAATCCGTATTGTACCCCGTGAGGCGGCCGTAGTGGTTTACGACCGTGTTGACGGCGCCGACGGCCGACGCAGACTCGTCGAGGCAGTCAAGGAGAGGGATGACCGCGACCTTGTGTGGGATGGTAACGTTGAAGCCTGCAGACGTGCTACGGAGTTCTCCTACGCGTGTAGCGAGTCCCCCAGGGTGCACGGGCATGAGACCATACTCGTAGTTAAGCCCCAGCGCCTTCAATGCGGCGTTCTGCATCGCGGGGCTCAGTGAGTGGGCCACGGGGTAGCCAAGGAGGAAGAGGCGTTTCAAGGCTCAGCCCCCATGAGGCGGTACGCCTCCCTCAGCGATTCGAGTGTCATCTGCCCCGGTGCGACGACCTCACTCGCGGAGGCGTATGTCCACGCGCCACCCATGAGCGGCGAAAGTACGCGAGAGGGAACGCCGTGAGAACCCATCGCGAAGCTGACGTTGCCGGGCTTCTGAGCTAGGTAGCTGAGGCACGGCAGGTTGTCCGCGGGGCACGATGCCGTCCCGACGATCTTGACGACGTCGGCACCCGCCTCCTCCGCCACGCCGTGCATTTCGAGTATCTCTTCGAGGTACGGCGTCCTATCGAGGAGGTGGCGCGAGACCACGACCCTGGCGCGTGAGGCGTGTAGCTTCTCGACGAGCGTCTCGATCTGTTTTGAGTCGTCCTCGACGTCGACGTAGTCGAAGCCCGCCTTAGCAGCGGAGAGAAGCAGCCTCTGTCGCTCGCCCTCGCCCCCCGCCCAACGCCCGCCCTGAGAGGGCAGCCTCGCCGTGGCGACGAGTATAGTACTTGTTGATTCCCTAAGTCTGTCGAGGTCTAACCGCTCCTCGGCATAGTCGAGGCGTAGCTCGACCATGTCGGGTTTCGCGAGCCCCCGAATCGTCTCGACGGCTGCACCCGTGGTTCTTGCGGCGACAGAGCCACATATCCTGACCATCTAGGCGAGCGCCCCCCGTATCTCCACCTCAGAGACGGTGCTGATAGCAGGCTCTCCGCCGATCCCCGTCGGGAGGACGAGGCGTATCGAGCCACGCTCCGCCTTCTTATCCCGCCTCATGAGGGGAATTACCTCGTCGACGCCGTAGGGCGACTCCGTGTGGCAGCTCGAGCCTCTCGAGGAGTATGAGCTGTCGTTCGAGGTCGGGCTTCTTGAGCAGCCCGAGTGCGATGGCGACCCGCGAAGCGGCGACCATGCCGATCGCCACCGCCTCGCCGTGGCGGATCGAGTACCCCGAGAGTGTCTCGACCGCGTGTCCCATGGTGTGCCCGTAGTTTAGCGCTGCTCTGACGCCCTTTTCGTCCCGCTCGTCGGATTCGACTAGGCGGGCTTTCGCCGCGACGCATCGCGCCACGACCCATCGCAGCGCCTGGGGGTCGGCGCTGAGCAGCTTCTCCGCCTCTGTCTCGACGCCTACGTAGAGCTTGGCGTCCGCGATGACGCCGTATTTAACGACCTCGGCGAGGCCAGAGAGCAGCTCACGCCTCGGGAGTGTTGAGAGTAGCCCAGTGTCGCAGGCGACGAGGCTGGGCTGGTGGAATGTGCCTATGAGGTTCTTGCCGGCGGGGTGGTTGACGGCGGTCTTGCCGCCGACGCCGCTGTCAACCTGCCCGAGGAGCGTCGTGGGTACTTGGACGACACGTATTCCCCTCATATAGAGGGATGCGGCGAAGCCGGCGGAGTCGCCTACGGAGCCGCCACCGAGAGCGACAACCACGCCTTTTCGGTCGAGACCTTGCCTGATGAGTGACCCGAGTAATTCACCCGTGGCGTCCCATGTCTTCGCCTCCTCTCCCTCGGGGATCGTGACCTTGCCCGGGTGTAGGGATTCGAGGGAAGTCATGGCGCGCACCCCGTAGAGGGCGTCGACCTGGGGCGAGGTGACCAGCACGCACCCCGTGGCGCCGGGGATGTACTCGGCGATCGCTTCTCCTAGCCGGTCCAGAAGCTCTGCACCAGCTAGGACAGGGTAGTCCCTCCCGCCTAGGCGGACCGTGGCGGCCCTCATGGACTCAAGGCTCATGGGCTACATCCTTTTCCCGACTGCGCCCGCGATTGGGGCGATCTCGCGCATGAGGTCTGCGAACTCTTCGGGGTGGAGGCTTTGGTCGCCGTCGCTGAGCGCCTTCTCGGGGTGGGGGTGTACTTCTATGATGAGGCCGTCCGCCCCAGCGGCTACGCCAGCCTTCGCCATCGGAGCGACGAGGCTCCTGATCCCCGTGCCGTGGGATGGGTCAACAACGACGGGTAGGTCGCTGAGCTGCTTGATCACGGGCACCGCTGAGACGTCGAGGGTGTTCCTCGTGATTGTCTCGTATGTGCGTATGCCTCGCTCGCAGAGGATGACGTTGGGGTTGCCCTCGTTGAGGATGTACTCGGCGCATCCAAGCCACTCCTCAACGGTTGCAGACATTCCTCTCTTAAGCATCACGGGCCTCTCCGACTTCCCCACTGTCTTGAGGAGGGTGAAGTTCTGCATGTTGCGCGCCCCGATCTGGAGGATGTCGGCGTAGGATGCGACTAGCTCCACGTCTTCAGGGGCCATAACCTCGGTGATGACTGGGAGCCCCGTCTCGTCGCGGGCCTCGGAGAGCATCTTGAGTCCCTCCTCGCCAAGCCCCTGGAAGCTGTAGGGGAGGGTGCGGGGCTTGAATGCGCCGCCGCGGAGAATATGACCACCAGCCGCCTTTACGGCGCGGGCCGCTTCGAGCAGCTGCTCCCTGCCCTCGACGCTGCATGGCCCTGCCATGACGGTGAGTTGGTCACCGCCGATTGTTACGTCCCCGACCCTGATTCTAACGGCGCCGTGCCCGTTCTTGACGGCGAGCCTGATCTTCTGAGATATCACTAGCTTTGACAAGACCTGTGCCTCCGGGGTCTCCTTCAGCACAGGCCCTTGGCCTGGAAGCCGAAGAAGCTGAACTCGTCTTGGCTTGGGGTTTGAATCGCCGGGGATGCTACCCGGGTGGTTAGAACTAGGTGTGGAGCGCTGCTCCGGCTTAAGCTACGGTAAATTGGCGCATTTATTGCACCTCTCTCGATACTACGGTGTTGGGTCCCCATATTCTATTTAAATGGTTTGGGCAGGTGTAGCTGGCGACACGCGCCATGGATGGGGTTATAACCCCGTGAGCTGATTGGCGTACCATGAGCGAGGAGAAGTCGCCCCTCGACCGCCTCCTGGCGCGCCCCGACTTCAAGCCATTCTCCGGCCCACACGCCTTTCGCGTCCTCGATCTCGCTAAGAAGAGGCTCAAGATGCCCCCGGTCAGGGAGGAGGACGTGCTCAAGGCGGTCAGCAGCCTCGGCGTCGTACTCGAGACGGAGGTCGCGATGATTATAGCGCTCCAGCAGAGGCTCTGCCAGCGCTGCGGCAACTGCTGCAGGAGCAGGGGTAGCATCAGGATGAAGAAGGAGGAACTGCAGACTGTGGCTGACACCCTCCACATGGAGTACAAGAAGCTGAAGGATAGGGTAAATGCCGTGCCCATGGGGGACGGAACGTTCATCGTCTCTCAGCCCTGCCCCTTCCTAAGGGGCAACCTCTGTGCCATACACCCCGTCCGCCCAGGTACGTGCCGCGGCTACCCTGTCAACGAGCTGCTGCTCACAATGGGGCAGGGGAAGAACTTCGAAGGTTGTCCTATAGCTGACCCGCTGCTCACTGAGATCGTTGTGAAGCGTGTGCTCGAGGAGCAGATGTGGAGGGAGCACCCCGAGGAGTTGAAGATCATGGCGGAGAAGCGCCGCGGCGAGCTCGCCAAGCTGGCGGAGATGCCTCAGGCGGAGAGGATGAGAGTGCTCACCGAGGAGTACACAAGGGCGCTCCTTAAGAAATAGATGTTTTATTCCCCCAGAGGCGTCTACTCCATAGGTTGTTACCGTTGAAGCGGATACTGCTTGACACGGACCCAGGCGTAGACGACGCCTTAGCCTTCCTACTCACGTTCTCTAGCCCAGAGATAAGCGTCGAGGCCATCACGACGGTCGACGGCAACGTCGACGTTGAGAGGGGCACCCGCAATGCAAGGCAGCTCCTCGAGTTCCTCGGCAGGACCGACGTGCCTCTCGCGCGGGGCGCAGCGCACCCGATGCTTAAGGAGATGGGGAGCGCGGAGGACTTCCACGGCAAGACGGGGCTTATGGACGCGAAACTCCCCGAGCCAAAGATGAAGTTGGATGAGCGTAGCGCCGTCCACCTCATACTCGACGAAGTTGAGAGGCTGGGGAAGGACCTTACTCTCGTGGCGATCGGCCCCCTAACAAACATCGCAGCGGCGATACTCGCGGACACTGAGATACCCGAGAAGGTTGACGGACTCGTCATCATGGGCGGGAGCTTCGGACTCACCCCCGCCGGAATAGGAAACGCGAACGCCGTCGCCGAGTTTAACGTGTGGCACGACCCGGACGCGGCGAAGCTCGTCTTCAACAGTGGCATACCCACTGTCTGCATAGGCCTCGACACAACGATGTTCCCCGCCTACAGGATGAGCAGGGCGATGTTCGCAGAGATGACGAAGGGTAACACAAAGAGGGCGAAGCTCATCGAGGGGCTCTGTGGCACCCTCATCGAGAGGTACAACGGCTTCAGCCTCCACGACCCGATGGCACTCGCCTACGTCGCTGACCCGACCATGTTCAAGCTACAGCGATACAATGTAGAGGTGGAGACGAGGGGTGAGCACACTATGGGGATGACGGTGATCGACCGACGTAGGTTCGCTGTCGAGGTGAATGCTAAGGCGGCGCACCAGATAGTCGCCGAGGTCGATGCCCAGCGTTTCCATAAGATGATAGTCGACAGGGTAGCGAAGGGGGCCTAGTCGTGGCTGACCTGATCACATGCGGCGCCATAAACTGGGACATCAACCTTTTCATGCCCCGGCTGCCCCGCCCAGGGGAGGAGGTGCCCGTAAACGAGATACAGCGCGTCAGTGGAGGCACGGCGGCGAACGTCGCCGTAGCCTCGGCTCGGATACTCGGGAAGAAGCGTGTCGCCTTCATAGGCGCCCTCGGTAAGGACGAGATAGGAGACAAGCAGAGGAGCATACTCTGGGAGGAGGGCGTCGACGACTCTGGGCTGCTGTTCGTTCAGGGGGAGGAGTCTGGGCAGGCGTACATCAGCATAGGTGGCGACGGTGAGAACGAGATTCATACCTACTTCGGCGCAAACCTCCGGCTGGATGGGATGTGCCTCCGCGACCCGGAGAGGATGAAGCTAATCGAGGGGGCGAAGGTCTGTGTCATCATGGACCCGCCGATCGAGACGGCGCGTTGCCTCGCTGAGTTGTGCAAGGATAAGGGCGTCATGGTCATCTGGGACCCCGGCGTCTACGCCGAGAAGGGGCTAGATGCACTCATACCTACCCTCGCCAACACTGACTACTTCATACTTAACCACCTGGAGTACGAGAACCTCCTCGGCACCGACTCGGCGCATGAAATCGCTAGGATTATGCATGAGAGGGCCCGGGGGGTCAAGTGCATAATCAAGCACGGCGCAGAGGGCTGCACGCTCACCCAGAATAGCGGCGGAGCCATGATACACGTCGACGCCGTCCCCCTGGAGAAGCTGGGGATGACCGTCGTCAACCGTGTCGGCTGTGGCGATGCCTTCATCGGCGGCTTCGCCTCGGCGAAGGTGGAGGGGCTGAGCGATGAGGACGCGCTCCGATGGGGCAACGCAGGGGGTAGCTTCAAGGCGACGAGGAAGGAGACACGTGGGGGACCCACTAGGGAACAGCTCCTAGAACTCATCGAGAGGTGGAGGAGCCTCTAGTGTCTGCGACGAAGGCTTCCAAGCGTGTCGCCGATTACCTGAAGGAGAAGGGCATAGAGGCACGCGTCGTCACACTCGATGAGTCGACCCGTACCAGCCAGCTCGCCGCAGACGCCCTCGGTTGCACCGTCGCCGAGATTGCCAAGAGCATAGTCTTCAAGGCAGAGGAGCAGGCGGTGGTCGTCGTGATAAGCGGCGACAGGCGCGTCGACGCGAAGAAGGTCGGTGCACTCCTCGGCACCAAGGTGGGAAACGCGGATGCTGACGCCGTGAAAGTGCTCACCGGCTACGTCATAGGCGGTGTGCCGCCATTCCCTCACGAGCCCTCCGTTAAAGTGCTCCTCGACGGGAGCCTCACCCGGTTCGAGAAGGTCTGGGCTGCTGCGGGGACACCGAACTCGGTTCTTAATCTCTCGGTTGCCCAACTCCGAAGCCAGGTCGGTGACTTCGTCGACGTCGCCCAGTGACCCGCACCTCTCTTATAGCCCGAAGCACATCTTCAACCATGTACAAGCGGATCGGGATCCTCGGGGGCCTCACGCCCGAGTCGACCGTACCCTACTACATGCACATAATCCACCGCTACGAGGAGCTCTACCACAGCCACGCCTACCCGGAGGTGGTCGTGTTCAGTGTCAGCTTCCAGCGCTTTGAGGATTGGATGGCGGTGGAGGACTGGGATAGCATGGAGCTTGAGCTCGCGAAGGGGCTGAAGTCGCTCCACGATGCAGGTGCCGACTTTGCAGTCATCGCCACCAACACGATGCACAACCTTTACGAGAAGCTCGACAGGAGGAACATCATACCCCTGCTGAGCCTCGTGGATGCGACGGGGTTGGAGGTTAAGAAGGCTGGGATAAAGAAGGTCGGGCTCATAGGGACGAGGTTCGCTATGAATAAGCCCTACTACCGCGAGGGGCTCGCCAAGTACGGTGTCAAAGTGGTCGTCCCCGACGAGGAGGACCAGAAGGAGGTAGGGCGCGTCATCTTCGAGGAGCTCGCCTACGGCGTCCTTAAGGACCAGAGCCGAAGGAACTACCTCGCCATTATGGAGAGGCTCAAGGCGAAGGGCGCCCAGGGAGTCATACTTGGCTGCACCGAGATCCCCTTGCTCATCAAGCAGAGCGACACAAAGATACCCGTCTTCGACACGACGACCATCCACGCCGAGGCGGCTTTCCAGCACGCCATCAAGGAACGATGAGGCGGGGCAGCTCGTCTAGCCCGTCGATGACGTAGTCAGGGTCAAGGGTCAGCAGCTTCTCCCGGCTATGTGTCCCCGTGGTGACGCCGACGGTGCGGACGCCAGCGTTCTTTCCAGCCGAGAGCCCTATGGTCGTGTCGTCAATCATCACCGCCTCGTTGGGCTTCACGCCGAGGCGCTTTAGGGTGAGTTCGACGATGTCAGGCGCCGGCTTCGGGTGGACCACGTCATCTATGCCGCAGACGAGGTCGATGTCGCTGAGGAGGCCGAGCTCGCCGAGGACTCGTGTTGCGACGGCGCACTTCTTCTGGGTAGCTATGCTCTGGAGGAGGCTACGCGCCTTGAATGTTTGGAGTGTCTCAGCGGCGCCGGGGAGGACCCGCGTCTTCTCGGGGCTTATGCGGGCGTAGACGGGGATGTAGGCGTCCCAGAAGCGCTGGACTTCACCCCGCCTCTCGGGAGGTAGGAGCCTCTTGAGTATCTCGGGCATGGGCTCGCCGATTAGGGATGCGATGACGCCAGGGGCGGGCGGCGCGATACCCTCCTCAGCGAGGATGACGTTGAACGTGTCGACTATCGCCTCAGTGGAGTCGATGAGGGTACCGTCGAGGTCGTATATGACGAGCCTTATCCCGCTGAGCATCTCAGATGTCTCCGCGCCGCGGCAGTTAAACAGTTGCCGGGGCGGATGGCTTATCCACGGCGCTTCTATACCGTTCACCGATGAGAATCTACCACTACACCGAGATGCCCGAGGCGGCGATAGGCAGCGAGGCACCCGGGTCGAAGAAGCGCAAGCTCAACGATGTAGAGTCAACTGTCTCCACGGCGATGATCGAGGTCGCGCCGGGGGGACACACTCTCCGCCACCGCCACCCCTACGAGCACACCATGTACATCGTTGAAGGCACCGGCGAGGTGAGGGACGAGAACGGGACGAGCCTGCTTGGCTCCGGCGTCTTCATCTATCTTAGGCCGGACGAGCTGCACGAGATCGTAAATACTGGGACGAAGCTCCTCAGGTTCCTCACGATAGAGCCGACGCAGAAGAAGGAAGAGAAGAAGTAGTCGCTGATTCTTTCCTCGCAGCTAGAGGTTTAGAGACTTACCGTACTTCTCGGCGTGAAAGACTTCGCCGAATGCCCTGCGTGGCTTGGGGTCGGGGGTCTCCGCTGGGACGCCTATGGGTAGGAGGCAGATGACCTTCTTGTCCTCGGGTATGCCGAGGAGGGGCTTGACCTTCTCCTCCTCGAATGCTCCTATCCAACATGTGCCGTAGCCTAGGCTCCACGCAGCAAGGATCATGCTCTCGACGGCGATCATGGGGTCGCGCTCGACCCACTTGGAGTAGCCGCCGGGGCTGTTGGCGGCGTCGCCAAACACGGCGAGGAAGGCGCCGGCGTCCGCGGTCCACATCTGGTTCCTCGCGGCCTCCGCGAGCTTCTTCTTGCCCTCAGCGTCGCGTACAACGACGAAGCCCCACGGCTGCTTGTTACCCGCCGAAGGGGCGAGGCGCCCAGCCTCAAGGATCTTCTTCAGGTCGCCGTCCGGCACGGGGATGGGTTTGTACTTCCTGACACTCCTGCGTGTCTCGATTGTCTTGAGAACGTCCATACAGGAGGGGTGGATGCGTCCGCATATATTAGCTATTCTCGATGTGAATGACCACTATCAAAACGAAAATATTCGTTTAAAAAACTGAAAAAGAGCCGCGTAGTTCGTCTACGCGGTCTTCTTTGCGTCGACCTTATCCTGGAGCGACTTCGCCTGGGCATTCGCCTTGGCGATGATCTCCGCAGCCGTGTCGGGCGTGAGGTAGCCCGCCTCGACCGCGACGGCCTTCGCCTGCTGCATCGCCATGCTCAGGAGCGTCGGTGCCGTAGTGGGAGTGACGTAGGGGCCCTTGAGGGCGACCGCGAACGCTCCACCAGCAGCCTCCATGAGCCGCTTCCTGTAGTCGGCGACGTCGATGATCAGGTCCCTGCCGGGTATGATCATGCCCTTCTCGTAGACGACCTTGAGACCTAGACCACTCTGAGCCGCCTTGATGCCCAGCCTCTGCAGGAGGTCGGCCATATCGGCGGTGATCGTGTCACCCTTCTCGGCGATGACGGTGTCGGCGACGACCCAGATGTTGCCCGCCTCGATGCGGGTCTTTATACCGAGTCCTCCGAACTTGCTGATCATGGGGCCGGGACTGATGCCCGTGTTGCCCGCGGGGATGGTCAGCTCCTTGAGCGCGATGTCTCCCGCCTTGGCGAAGCTCTCGACCTTGCTCTTCTCGAGGTTCATCGCCAGCTTGAAGGGGTTGCCGTTTGTGAAGAGGAGCATGTTCTGCCCAGCGATCGCCTTGATGAACTCGGGCGTACCGGGCTTCTGCGCCTTCTCCATGCTGATCCTCAGCAGCGTGTTCTTCACGGTCTTGATCTCGAGCTGGCCCCTGAGGCTCTTCCTGAGGTCCATCAGCATGCCGCTCTGCACCTTGTTCAGGTCGGCGGCGGCGATGACCTCGTACTTCTTCAGCAGGCTCACTGTGCTCTCGACGATTGCTGCCTTCTGCTCAGATACGTTTGTCATTCATGCCACCTCAGTAGAGCTTGACGGCCTCTCCCATGGTCGTCTTCAGGTAGATGCTCTTGATGTTACCATAGCCACGCTTTGTGGCGCCGATGAGGTTGGTGAGTATGGTCTCGATGTTCTGGGCCACCTGCTCGTCGGTCATGTTCTCGCGACCAACCATGACGTGGCAGAACATCTTGTCCCTGCTCCTCAGAACGACGGCGCGGCGCTCGCGCTCGATGACTGTGTCGACGGGCGCCTGCGGTGGTACCGGAGTAGGCATCTTGCCGCGAGGGCCCAGGATGGGACCTGCGACACGACCCACCGTCGGCATCAACGGCGCCTCGCTGATGAATATGTCGAAACCCTTGAGCTTCTTCTTAGCCGCCTTCTTGTCCTTAGCTAGCTCGGCGAGTTCCGGCGGCTCGATGACGGCGTCGGCTCCGCTCCTGCGTGCCCTGAGTGCGAGGTCACCGCCCGCGAAGACGAGGACCTTCTGCCCGCCGATCCCGTTGGGAAGCTGGACGCGCAGGTTGACCCTGTTCTCGGGGCGCTTCATGTCGAGCTCGCGTAGGTTGATCGCCATCTCGAAGGTCTGCTCGAACTTCCGCTTCTTGGAAGCCTGCCTCGCCTTCGTGATAGCCTCGTTGATATCTTTGCGCTGTAGGGACATGCTTCTAGTCCTCCTTTAGCTGGGCGTCGTACTCGCCGCCCTTTATCTGCGCCTCGACGTCCTTCGCTGGCTTGCCGTCGACGGTGACGCCCATGCTGACGCATGTGCCGAGCACCTCGCGTACAGCAGTCTTGAGGCTTGCAGCGTAGAGGCCTGCCTTCTTCTTCTTGGCGACCGTCACAAGCTGGTCAAAGGCGAGGTCCCCGACCTTTGCGGAGTGGGGAGTGCCAGAGCCCTTCGTTATGCCAGCCGCCTGCGTTAGCAGGGCGAATGTGCTGAGCATCCCGACCTTGACCTTGAACTCCTTCGAGTCCGTGTCAATCAACACGTCCACTGGGACGGGTGTGCCCTTGTAGTCGCCGGTCTGCTTGTTGATCTCGGCGACGATCTGCATGATGTTGACGCCCATCGGGCCCAAAGCTGGGCCAATCGGCGGACCGCCTGTCGCCCCACCACCCGGGACGATAAAGTTGAACTTCTTTTCTACCAATCTCAGCTAGCTCCTTTAACCTCCCGGACATAGTCGGCGTGGACGGTTATCGGCAGGCTAAATGCCGCCTCAAGGATCTCTATCGTTACTTCCTCCTTGGAGGTATCCACGCGCACCACTTTCGCCTGCATGCCCTTGAAGGGGCCGGCTACGACGTCTACCAGGGTGCCCTCAGCCAGGCCCTCGATGGCTGGCTTCGTCTCAAGGTAGTGATCCACCTCAGCGGGTGAAACAGTGCCTTGTATGCGCTCCCTGGCATACCTGACGCCCCGTATGAGCTCGTCGACCATATGAGGGTTGACGCTCTCAACGATAATGTAGCCCTTCAGCTCCGACGGCGCGAGTATGGCTAGGACTGATATGTGCTCGATCTTCGCCTTGTCAGCGAGCATCTCTGCAACAGTCTTCTCCTGGCCGTTTGTGACCTTTACCGCGTAGAGCTGGGATACAGGCTTGTCTGGCACATCTGCCACGTCCGGTTGCACCGTTAGCGTAAGTGGATGGCTAATATTAATGTTGCTGAGTGGCTAAAAGTCGAAAACGTCGCAGCTTTAGCCGACGGGCTGCAGGACGACGGCGATGAGGCGTATGATGTAGCCGACCGCTCCGAGGATGCCCACGCCAATCAGCACGATCTTAAGGCTGAGGCTGAAGGTCTTCCAGTCGGGCTTGTTCAGCGTGACTAGGAGGCGCTTTGCGCTCTCGACGAACTCGTTTACGCCCATGGCTTAACGCCCACTGAGAGACGCGTGAGCCTTAAAATCTTTACGAATCCCCGAGCAGCTTCTCCGCGAACCATCCAGCATCGAATGGCTGGAGGTCGTCGTAGCCCTGTCCTACCCCAATGTAGATTACGGGCTTGCCTGTGAGGAAGCTCACGCTCAGGCTGGAGCCGCCCTTCGCGTCGGCGTCCACCTTCGTGAGGATGGCGGCGTCGAAGCCGACCGCCTTGTTGAAGGTGAGGGCCTGCTCTGTCGCGTCGTTGCCGATGAGGGAGTCGAGGATCATGATTGTGAGGTCGGGCTGGACGATGCGCTTGATCTTTGTGAGCTCGTCCATGAGGTTGCGGTTGGTCTGCATCCTCCCCGCGGTGTCTATGAGGACGACGTCGACCCCCTTCGCCTTCGCGTGCTGCACGGCATCGTAGCCTACCGCCGCGGCGTCGCTCCCGTATTGGTGCTTTATGATCTTCACGTCGAGGCGCCGCGCGTGCTCCTCCAGCTGCTCGATCGCCCCAGCGCGGTACGTGTCCCCTGAGGCGAGGACGACGCTGAGCCCACTCTTCTGCAGTAGGTGGGTGACCTTTGCGATCGTCGTCGTCTTGCCCGTGCCGTTTATACCGACGAACATGACGAGGAATGGGCGCCCCTGCTTCTTCACCTCCCTAGCGGCGGCGACGAGGTCAACACCCTTACCCGCCTGCATGACCGATTCTATAGATTCCTTGAGCGCCTTCTTTACGACGTCCGACTTGTCCCCGAATCGACTCGCCTCCTGCCCCACGAGGCGCTTCTTCAGCTCCTCGCAGACCTTCTCAGCGACCTGAACGGAGACATCATTGCCGATGAGCTGCATCTGGAGATCCCAGACGAGGGGCTCGAGGTCCTTCTCAGTTAGCCCCGTCTTAGAAATCTTGTCAACTATGCCTTTGAGGCCCTGCTTGAGCCTATCGAACAACCTTGCCCTCACCCTGAAGCTCGGCTGAGAGCCTGTTCCCTGCGTCCTGGTGGCTCTGCATCTGCGCGAGCACCTGCCCAAGCTGCTCATCGACGGAGGTGAGGGTCTTCTCAACCTCCTCGAGACGTGTTTTTACGTCGTCGACCGCCTTCTGGTAGTCCATCTCAACGGAGACGTCTGCCCCGACGCCGACTATGACCTTGTCTAGTGGCGCCGTCTTCGCGTGTATGAAAGCGGCTCCGCCGACCGGGATCAGTATGGGTGTATCGGGCTGGACCTCCTTGAGGTCGCCGAGGCTCTGCTGGCTGACGCGCAGCTCTGCCTGGGCCTGTGTGAGTATTTGCATCCTCTGCTGGAGGACGTTGGCTGTGCCCTCCATTAGCTGCAGCTCGTATAGAATCCTGCGCAGCTGATCCTCACGTCGGGGAGCTGCCATGGCGGTTAACCCGCCTGCTCCGGCTGGACTTCCTCGACGCTGAAGATGGTTATCTGGTTCCGCTTGGCGCGGTGGCGGCTCCCCATCTCGGTGTAGACGCGCTCGACGGCGTGCTCCATCTTATCCGCCCTGATCTCCTGGTTGAAGCTCATGGGGATGAAGAACTTCTGCTTGTTTATCTCGCCGGTTACGCGGAAGACCTTGATACTCATTCCTTCTTCTCCTCCTCAACCGCAGGCTCCTCGGCCTTGGGCTCCGCCACCGTTGGCTTTGCCTCCGCCGCTGGTGCCTCCTTCGGCTTCTTCTCCTTCTTCGCGGCCTTCGCCTCGGCGCGGGCTTTTCTGGCCTCGGCCTTAGGGTCGATGTCGGCCATGGTGATAGTGACGAGGCCTTCATCGTCCTTCGTCATCTTGACCCTGATCTTGTGAGGTGGACTCTTTATGCCCCTGGCCCAGACGGCGGCGTTTACGGCTGCGTCGACCTTTACGGTGCCCGCCTTCATGTGGCGGACGGCGAACGCCTTGAGGACCATCATGGCCTTCTCGCTTCGCCTGTAGCGCTGGGCATTCCAGGCCTCCTTGAGAGGGACCGTGTATATGCGCTCAGTCTCAGACATCGTTCATCAGTCCTTGAGTTTCCTGGTGCGCCATGCGCGCACGCTCTTTGGGCTCCAGCGTACTGTGCCGTTGGTCTTAGCTATTATCCACGCGGGAACCGACCTGTTGGACTTGCCCGCCTTTATGAGGCGGAGCTTGTACGCGAGCGGCTTGTTTCTTGCCATCGTTATACTCTCCTTATGCTTATGTCCCTCTTCTTCTGCTGCCCCTCTATCTGGATGAGGAGCTTCTTCAGCTGCTCATCCGTTATGGGGAGGGGCACCCTGCCCGCCTGGGCGAGCTGGACCAGTTCGAGCTCGAGTTGCTGCCCGAACTCCGGCCGGACCATCTTGATATTGGCGAGCCTCTGCCGCGCCTCGGGCGTGAGAAGCCTGCGCATCAGGGCCTGCTTCTGAGCCTCCGCATCGGCCGCCGCGGCTGCGCGCTGCTGATCAGCGCCTTGCTGCTGGCGTGCCTGAAGTTCGGCCATCCGCTGAGCCTTGAGCCTTTCGAGCTCCTCGTCCCTCGACATGGCGGTCTCCGCCTAGTATGCCTTTAGATTCTGGATTCACTCTGTCCAGGTCCTTCTTTATCTGGGTGCTCATGGCATCGATAAGGCTGCGCCCCTTCTTGCTGACGACTCGGCCGCTTTTATCGACCTTATCGACGAGGCCCGCCTTCTCCAGCTGCTGTAGGCTGGCGCGTATGATCGAACCGCCCGCTTTGGCGTGGTGTGCTGGGTGGTCGCCGACCCTCTTGCGTCCGCCGTACTCCTTCCTGAGCCTCTGCACGCCTATGGCTTCGCCATTCATGTAGAGTTTTCGGAGGAGGCTTGCGGTCCTGACGTACCAGAAGTCGGGCACCTGCGGCACCCTCTCGACGTGTGCCCCCGTCTTCACGTGGGCTACCCACTCCGGCGGGGTGATTTCTTTAATATTCTCCTTGATGTAGGCGCTCAGTTTTCCTATGAGCACGTCTGCCGGCACGTCGTAGGCGGTGGTCATCGCTTTTCCCTTTTCCCAGATGCTACTCTATCGGTGCGGGTCGGGCATATATGTGTGTGCCTTTCCCGCTTTTTAGCAACTGTTAACCACGCCCTCCAAATTTAAAGGTTTAGCCGAGGCGACGCGTTGCATCGTGGGGGTCGGTGGATGAGTCCACCTGCTCCTCGTAGAGTTGGGGCTCATGTCGAAGAAGGTCAAAACCTTCCCCTAGGGGTAGAGGCTGCACAAGTCTATCATGAGGAAGCTCGTGGAGTTGTTCTATTCGATGTTCGACTTGATGGAGGGGGCGACCGACAAGCTGAAGGTCGGGGAAATCAACATCGGCTGCCTCGCTCAGGATTGGGGGCAGAAGCTAGCGCTGATCGGGCCGGAGGACAACCTCTACATGTACCCCGAGTTGATCACGAGCGTTGGATCGGGGCTCGAGAATTCGGAGGACTGGGAGGAGCTTCGCGTCGCGTCCTCGGGGCGGGGCTAGTCCTCGTCGCGCTTCTCGGTCGCGTATAGCTCTACGTAGCCGCATAAGGCGCAGCGGAGGCCGCTCACCTTAAGACGGAGCTTCTCGTCGCTCTTGATTATGAAACCGGTCTTTCTCCCCGTCTTCTCCTCCCAGTAGGGGCGGCTCGTGCTGCTCTGGTAGACGTTCGGGAGGGGGCTGCTGGGGATGCCCGTCATGTATGAGTTCATCTGGCTTGGCATGACGGTGTCGCTGTCAAATCGAATTTCGCCGGGCTTCATCTCTCCGCCGCACTTGGGGCACTTCTCGTCCATGGTGGTCACCTGAGGTACTTCTTCGGTAGCTTCGCTACGACTGTGTATAGTGGGTCGACTATTTGTGCTATCCTCGACTTGGCGGCGATGCTGAGGAACATGTAGGCGTCGTCGCGGTTCCAGCCGTAGTCTCTAACCATCCAGTTTACGAGTTCGCGGTAGGCGAGGCGGGCGGCGTCCTCAAGGGGCTTGGCGCTGCAGACGGTCATTATCTCATCGCTTGACTCTACGCGGGGCCAAGCGATGGCGTAACCTTTCTTGATGCCGAAGCGGAGCTTTACGACGGCAGGGACCTCTATTGCTGAGCCTCCGACCTCGCCGTCTCCTTGTACTGCGTGGACGTCTCCGAGGCCGAAGAGGGCTCCGGGCTGGTTGACTGGGAGGTGGAGTGTGTTGCCGGGGCGTATGTCTGGGCAGTCCATGTTGCCGCCGTGGGGGCCAGGAGTGAGTGTGTTTATCGCCTCGTAAACGGGTGAGTTGCCGATGGTGCCGATGAACGGGTCGGCGGGCACCTCGACGACCTTTCCCGAGTCGGTCTTGTAGAGGACCTTACCGGCTTTGATCTTGCTGATCTTGGTACGTGGCGCCATTAGGTTTAGCCAGCCCTCGAGGCTGCCGAAGCCGGGGCTGATTGTTGTGGTGCCGCTGTCGGGGAGCTCTATGCCTAGTATCTCGACTGTGAGTGTGTCGCCGGGCTCGGCGCCCTCGACGTAGACAGGGCCGGTTATGGGGTTGACGGGGACCTTGACGCCCTTCTCCAACGCCTGCTGGCGGGTTTGCGTCTCGGTTATGCAGCCGCCAAAGGCGTCCCAGGTCTCTATCTCGACCTCGTCGCCGGGCTTGACCCTTGCGATGGACTTGTTGAAGGGGCTGAGGGTCGACGTGCCCGAGGGGGTAAGCCTATCGAAGGGCACCTTTGGTATCCTAGTGACCATTACAATCGGTTCTACTGGCACCTGTCCCGCTTTAACGGTTGCCACAGCGGAGATAGGAAAGATTAAATGCAGGATATATTGTTCCTTTCATAGCAGTTCAAGGAATAGGTGTATTAAAATGGAGTACATGTACGCCGCTATGCTTCTCCACAGCGCTAAGAAGCCCATCACAGAGGAGGCGGTCACCGCCATACTCGCAGCCGCCGGTGTAGCCGCCGACGGTGTACGCGTCAAGGCACTCGTCGCAGCCCTCGCGGAGGTCAACATCGACGAGGCGTTGAAGGCGCCGGTCTTCGCCGCCGCCGCAGCCCCAGCCGCCGCGCCAGCTGAAGCGAAGGAAGAGAAGAAGGCAGCCGCTAAGCCGAAGGTTGAGGAAAAGAAGGAAGAGGACCTCCAAGGTCTGGGCGCCCTCTTCGGTTAACCTCACAACCTTATTCATTCCATATTCAGTTTCTAGTTTCGTTATTCTACGCGCAGCCAGCCTAGCCGCATCTGGCGGTGACCGTTGTTAATTTCAAAAAAGGTTTTTGAGGTGAGCCCAGTCCATTCACATGTAATGCTCACCTCCGACGAGATTCGCAGCAAGTTCCTCGAATACTACAGACAGCGAGGGCACGCGGTGGTCCCGTCAGCCTCCCTCCTGCCCGAGGGGGATGTAACGACACTCTTCACCGGCTCTGGTATGCAGCCTCTCATCAAGTACCTGCTCGGGGAGCCACATCCAAGTGGGACGCGTATCGTGGACTCGCAGAAGTGCTTCAGGTCGGAGGATATCGACGAGGTGGGGGACAACAGACATACGACCTTCTTCGAGATGCTGGGGAACTGGTCGCTGGGCGACTACTTCAAGGCGGAGCAGCTGCCCTGGGTCTTCGAGTTCCTCGTGAAGGAGCTGGGGGTTAACCCGTCACGGCTCTACGTCTCGGTCTTCGCGGGGGAGGAGAAGTACGGCATTCCGAAGGACGAAGAGTCCGTCCAAATATGGAAATCCATCTTTTCGAAGGCTGGCGTCGACTCGAAGGCGGTCCTCATCGGCGACCCGAATAGGGGAAACGAGGTCGGTATGCAGGGCGGCAGGATATTCGCCTACAGCTCGAAGAAGAACTGGTGGAGCAGGGCGGGTCCCCCGGAGAAGATGCCGGCGAGGGAGCCGGGTGGCCCCGACTCGGAGATATTCTACGACTTCGGTACCCCCCACGACCCCAAGTATGGGCCACACTGCCACCCGAACTGCGATTGCGGGCGCTTCATGGAGATAGGCAACTCCGTCTTCATGGAGTACACAAAGACTGAGGATGGGCGCTTCGAGAAGCTACCTCAGAGGAACGTCGACTTCGGCGGTGGGCTTGAGAGGATAAGCGCGGCGGTCACGGGGAACGCTGATATGTTCCAGATCGATACACTGAAGGCGCTCATCGACGGGCTACCCGGCTCAGATATGCGCTCGAAGAGGATAATTGCAGATCATCTCCGCGCCGCGGCGTTCCTCATCACCGACGGCGTCGAGCCCTCGAACAAAGACAGGGGCTACATGCTCCGAAAAGTTCTGAGAAGGTCCATCGTCCACGCCGGGATGCTGGCGAGGGGTGTCGACCCGACATGCGACCTCGGCACCGTGTACTGTGACACGCTCGAGAAGCTCTTCGGCGTCGTCTGCGACGAGTACGACGGTACCTACGTACTGAACAGGGAACGTATACTGACGGTCTTCCGCGCTGAGTCAGACAAGTTCAACAAGACCTTCGTGAACGGCATGCGCCGCCTCGAGCGCCTCGAGGCCATCGACACGGACACCGCCTTCACCCTCTACGAGAGCTTCGGGCTTCCCTACGAGGTGATAAAGGAGTTCGGTGGCGCCAAGACAGCGTCCCTCACACGGGAGGCATTCGAGCAGAAGCTGGAGGCTCACAGGCAAGCGAGTCGCGCCGGAGCTGAGAAGAAGTTCGGGGGTCACGGGCTCATTCTCGACACGGGGGAGCTGAAAGCAAAGGATCAGGCCGAGATGGACAGGGTGATACGCCTGCACACAGCGACTCATATCCTTCACGCGGCTCTGCGCCAGGTCCTCGGAGACGAGGTCAAGCAGTCCGGCTCGGATATAACCACCGAGAGGCTCCGCTTCGACTTCTCCTATCCCCGCAAGCTCACCGACGAGGAGATCAGGAGGGTCGAAGAGATCGCCAATGACATCGTTAGGCAGGACCTAAAAGTGGAGTGCGAGGAGATGCCTCGGATTGAGGCGGAGAAGAGCGGCGCCTTATCCTTCTTCAAGGCTAAGTATGGTGACGTCGTCAAGGTTTACTATGTGGGCTTAAACATCAAGGAAGCTATTAGCAAGGAGTTCTGCGGAGGCCCACACATCGACCGCACAGGCAAGATCGGCAGGATTGAGATAACAAAGGAAGAGGCGGTCGCCGCCGGAATCCGAAGGATTAGAGCCGTTGTCGAGTAACAGAATCGTTTTAATGCTTCATCTTGAAGCGTTCTAAAATACGAAACACGGGGATAGTATAGCGAGGGTTATAGAGATCAAGCTGTACGAGGTTTTCCAAACGTATACCCTCCGTCATAGAAGTACAGCGAGGACAACACTGGAAAAAGTGCCCAAAAAGTGCAGTGAAAGGATAGTGATCGACTTCTCCGGGATCTCCTTCGCCTCGTGCAAGTTCTGGCCACGAACTTAAACGTGGTCTCGGCGACCGCGACGCGATATTCGTGAACAGGATGCCCGAAGTAGATGATGAGGACGTTGGCGATCAACGGAGAAAAATAGTTTAACACTTTCCGCAAGTTTTTTTGCTCATAACCTTTAACCACAAAGCCGCCAAGGAGAACATAAGGACAGAGGCTACACCGAATGGTCGACTGGAAACAAATCGAGAACAAGTGGCAGACACGCTGGGCGGAAGCCTCAGCATTCGAGACGGACCCAGACCCAGACAAGCCAAAGTACTACCTCACCGTCGCCTACCCATACCCCAACAGCCCTCAACACATAGGGCACGGACGCACCTACACCCTAACTGACGTACACGCCCGCCACATGCGCATGAGGGGATACAATGTCCTATACCCAATGGCCTGGCACTACACAGGCACACCCCTATTCGCCATGGTCGAGCGCCTCAAAGAGCAGGACCCAGCCCTAATCGAGACATTCACCAAGCTATACAATATCCCCAAGCGCAAACTCAAGCAGCTCGAAACCCCCACCGCCATGGCCGACTACTTCGCAAACGAGATCCAGACAGGCATGAAGAAGATCGGCTACAGCATCGACTGGCGCAGAACATTCACCACAGTCGACCCATACTATAGCAAGTTCATCGAGTGGCAGTTCGCCAAGCTCCGCCAGAAGGGCTACATCACACAGGGAAGCCACCCAGTCGGCTGGTGCCCACACTGCGGCAACCCCGTCGGCCAACACGACACCATCGGTGACAAGGAGCCCGAGATAGAGGAGTTTACACTCATCAAGTTCAGGAATGGCGACACCGTCTTCCCAGCCGCCACCCTCCGCCCCGAGACCGTCTACGGCGTCACCAATATGTGGCTAAACCCCGACGCCCTATACGTCGAGGCCGACGTCGACGGTGAGACGTGGATCGTCAGCGCCGAGGCAGCGAAGAAGCTTGAGATGCTGGGGCACAAGGTACAAGTCGTCACCGAGTTTCAGGGTGCCCGGCTAATAGGGCAAACACTCACCAACCCCGGAACTGGCAAGGAGATCATGATCCTCCCCGCCCCCTTCGTCGACCCGAAGAACGCCACAGGCGTCGTCATGAGCGTCCCCGCACACGCCCCATTCGACTACGTAGCACTAGAACAGCTAAAACGCGAAGTAAAGGCAAACCCAGACGCCTACACAATCAAGCACGGCGACGTCGCCGGCCTCGAGCCCATCAGCGTCATCGAGCTCCCCGGCTACGGCGAGTCACCAGCCGTCGACATCGCAAAGAAGATGCACATCACCGACCAGAACAGCCCCGACCTCGAAAAAGCCACCAAGGAAATCTACAGCGCCGAGTTCCACGCCGGCAAAATGAGAGGCATGGGAAAACAATACGTCGGATTGTCGGTGCAGGCGGCGAAGGAGGCAGTCAAGAACGATCTGGTCGCTAACAACAACGCTGCCACCATGTACGAGATGATCGAGCCAGTCAAGTGCAGATGCGGAACCGAGGTCGTCGTCAAGATATTCGAAAACCAGTGGTTCATCAACTACGGAGACGAGGCCTGGAAGAAGCTCGCCAAGGAGAACATCGATGAAGCGGAGATAGTTCCCCGCGAGCTCAAGCAGGAGTTCATCAACGTCGTCGACTGGCTCAAGGCGAAGGCATGCGCACGCAAGGCCGGAATGGGAACCCGCCTACCATGGGCACCTGACTGGATCATCGAATCCCTGAGCGACTCCACCATCTACATGGCATACTACACGATCATCAAGGGACTAAATCAGATCAAGCCAAAGCCCGAGCAGCTGAGCGAAGCCTTCTGGGACTACGTCTTCCTGGGAATCGGCACCCCAGTCAAGGTCGAGGCATCCACAGGCATCCCAATGGAGAAGATAGAGGAACTGCACAACGAGTTCAGCTACTTCTACCCACTAGACGCCCGTCACAGCGGCAGGGACCTGATCCCCAACCACCTCACCTTCATGATCTTCATCCACGACGCCATCTGGGGGAGGGAGAACTGGCCACAGGGCATCTTCGTCAACGGCTCCGTACTCATGGAGGGGGCGAAAATGAGTAAGAGCATGAACAACATCATCCCCCTCGTAAACGCCATCGACCGCTTCGGCGCCGACCCATTGAGACTCAGCCTAATGATCACCGCCGAGCCGCTGAAGGACGCCGACTTCAGCCCTGACTTAGCAAAGAGCATGAGCGGGCTACTGGAGGGGCTCAACTCCCGCGCCCAGAGGATAATAGGCGAGAAGCAGGAAGGCGCATACGAGCTGCATGAGATAGACCTCTGGATGCTGAGCAGGCTGCAGAGCCACATCGCGGACGCGAACGAGGCGATGACCGAGCTGAAGGTCAGGAAGACCATCCATGCCGCCACATATGACATAGAGGGTGACATGAACTGGTACCTCAAACGCGTCGCCTTCGACAGGGACCACGAGGAGCGGCGCAGGGCGATAAGCCACGTCGAGTGGACGGTGCTGGACGCCCAGGTCAGGATGCTGGCACCATTCACGCCCCACCTCTGCGAGGAGTTATGGGAGCAGATGGGCAACGAGGGTTTCGTCGCCTTCGCCCCCTGGCCCGAGGTCGACAGCGCACTCATTAGGGAGGACGCCGAGCAGCTAGAGACCATCATTAAGACCTGCGCCGAGGACGTCGCCAACATCACCAAAGTCACCGGTATCAAGCCCACGATAATCCACTTCTACACCGCGGACAACTGGAAGTGGAAGATGCTCGAGAAAGCGATGGAGGCGCAGACGAAGGGCGCCGTAGACATAGGCACCATGATCCGCGAGGCCTTCAAGGACGAGGAGATGAAGACCAAACAGAAGGAGGTCCCCACCTACGCTAGGACGCTCCTCGACGAGGTCAAGAAGCTCCCGGAGGAGACCTTGAATATCCGCCGTGGAATGGGACATGTAAATGAGACCACCCTATTACAGGACGCCGAGAGGTTCCTGCGCGCCGAGTTCGGCTGCGACGTCACAGTCTCTGGCGAGAGCGACCCCTGGATCGATGACCCCGCGAAGAGGGCGAGCCGCGCCAAGCCCTACCGCCCAGCGATCTACGTCGCCTAAAACCTCTCTTTTACGTACATTTCAGTGCTTTTTTATCACTTTATATTCATTTTTGATACCGATTCAGCGGGTTCTAGAGGCTATTTCGGCGAACGAAGCCCAAAAAATGACGAAATAAAGGCACTCAGCCCCTTGTAAGTTACTAGAAATGATAGGGGGACTATGTGCCCCAATTATGAGTTTAAGCCGTCTCGGTTGGTTCCGCGACGACCTCTACGGTCGCCGTGACTGGGCCACCGACTGGCTCAGAGAGGAGTTCACTCTTCCTGACGCCTACGTGGCGGAGCGCCGTCACGTTCTTCACCTGGCTGTAGATATCGCTGGCGAGCTTACCTAGCACCATCTCGTGCGCGAGCTGGTCGAAGGTGAGGGTCTTCGCCTTCTCCTCGATTATGCCTGTCATGAGGGCGCGTATCTCGTGCTCCTGGCTCGACTTGATCCTGATCTGTGTAAGGGCGGTGACTATGACCTTAACCTTGTAGCCGTCAGTCGTCGTGATCCTGTATATCCCGTCGACCTTCGTGCTCCTGCGGCGGACGAGGCTGCGGAGGTAGTCGCGTAAGTACTCGTGTCCCTTGAATACGGTGGTAGCCTTGTGGTCCTCAGCGCCGGTGATCTGGAAGTACATCTTGATGTACTCCTGGCTGAAGTCTCCCGTGATCTGGGCGAGCGTAGTCTCGAAGACGCGGCCGTTGAGGAGTTTATCCTCCTCGGCGGGTGTCTCACCAACCTTGGTCTCGCCGAAGTAGCGTGGGAGGATGATGTCGTACCACTCCTTCCTACGCCATTTGTCCTTGACGGCCTTAGACAATCTATCGAATCTCTCCTATTTTCAGCACCATGCAACTGCTCGGCGCTCATTTATACCTTTCTCTAGGGGAGAGGTGCCGCTCAAGCGGCGGTGGGAACCGTGAGCACTCAGCAAGGACAAGTCGAAATCAATCAAAGCTAACCTTAAGGTAAGCGAGAAAAAAAATATGAAAAAGAGAAAATAATACGTAAAAATACGAATAAACTAAAATTAAAAAAATAGAAAAAATTAGGTAATAATAGATTATTAACGAAAAAAAAATACATTGAATAATCCGATCCGTTACCCTGATCACGAAAAAAAACCCGAAATACGCTCCGATGGAAAACGGCGGCGAATAAGGTCACGACTAAGTGACCATCATTTTTATTAACCTTGCCCGGTAGAAATCGTCGCGGGTGGAAAACCCTACGCCTCAGGCCATACAACCGAGGGCCTTCTCCGCCGCGGCGAAGCAGCTGAGCAGATCGTCGAGAGTCGAGATGAGACTGCCAACCCCCTTGGGGCATCTAATACTGACATCGACTTGCGAGTCCATCCTCTTTATAGTAACCTCCATACCTTGAGGAGCCTGATAGTTGTCGGGGCTGACAGCCTCGGCGACCGCCCTCGCCATCTCCTCGTCCGGATAACGCAGGGTAAGCTCAGCTTCCGCTCCACTTCTCGGCGACAAGATCGTCGACCCTCCTCATGAAATCCTCCTCCCTGCCCTGAGGTATGAATGCTCCGGCGGCGTTGTCATGCCCCCCACCGGCCCCGCCGACGCCTCCCGCCGCCTCCTGCATCACCTTGCCGAGGTGAATGCCCATGTAGGCGGTCCCCTCGGCGATGCGAGAGCTGATCTTTACGGTGCCGTCGTCGCTGTTAGCTGCGGAGACGATGGGCTTCGTGCTCTTGAGTATCCCCTGCCCGAGTAGTATACTAGAGACGACGCCGACTATGTTCTCGTCTATGTCCCCACCCGCGCTCAGGACGTAGATCGCCTTCATCTCCCTGATCCTATCGCCGGCCCTCACCCAGTCGAGGTAGCCGCCGATCTTTCGGCGGTACTCGTCGACGGTCTTCTCCGCGTCCCGCATGGCCTCCCCGCGGTCGCCGAGACAAATACCAATACCAAGGCTGGGGCGTCTCATGCGTGCACACGCGTTGAGGAGACTCGAGTACTCGCGCCCATCCCGCATGGGGGTGGTCGCCTCCTCTTTCGTGAACGTGTAGACTGTGCCGATGAGGTTGTGGACGGTTTTGGCGTCACAACCCTGCGCCACCATGTGGCTACTCAGGGAGCTGAAGAGCTTCCTCTTCTCCTCCTCGTCGAGGTCGCTTAGGCTCCTCATACGGTCGCCCGTCTTGAGTGGGATTCCTATATGGTCTAGGAAAGCAACTGTGCTATCTTCCCTCCCGCTTAGGCCGGGGATGAAGGGTGTGGTCGTGTTCGCGATTGCGCGCGCGACGGGGCGTGTCTCATGGCCGTAGAAGATGAGGTCGACACTCTTCGATAGGAGCCCCGCAGCTGTCGCTTCCTCCTCGATGAAGGTGTTTACGCCCTTGAGACTCTTCTTCTCCCCCTTGTCCTGCTGGTCGCCGAGCGCCCCAACGAGGCCAAGTGGCGAGAGGTCGACATTCTTAGCGTCGAGCGTCCTGGCGAAGAAGTAGCTTACACCGCTGGCGGCGAGATCCCGGCTGCCGTCGATGCCGTGAAGTAGGGGGTTGACCTGAACGACACGCGGGGGGGCGTCCCCCATCGGCATATGGTGGTCAAGGATGATAGCATCGACGCCCTGCAGCGCCTTGCCCACGAGCTCAAGGTACCCGGAGCCGAAATCGGTGAGGACGACGAGTGACGGCTTCTCCTCGGCGACCCCCCTAAGTATCTGCTCGTCGAGGCGCTTCTCTATCGTGATCTTGAAGGGGACGCCCGCTCTCTTTGTAGCCCTGCTCAGTATGCCCCCGCTGGCGACGCCGTCCGCGTCGTTATGTGTGAGGATACGGATGATGGAGCCCTTCTCCACGTGTGCCCTGAAAAGATCGGCGGCGGGCTTAAAGGAGGATAAAAACTCCCTTGGAGGCTCCATACCTGCTCAGACTAGATGGTGACGATCTCGTCCCTGTAGTTCCAGTCCTTCGGCAGGATGTTCTTGCTCTTGTAATACTTCGTGAGCCTGTAGATCATCGACTCCGTGAGCTGGAGGCCACGCTTGTTGCCGTAGTCCTTCTTGTTACGCTCCATGTGGCGCTTCATCTTCGTGGCGCGAACCATGAGGTTGTACAGGTCCTCGGGGATAGTTGTGGCGAGGCCGGCCTCTGTGAGCACCTTGCGGATGCCGTAGCCGACTATCGGCTTCACGAGCGGGATGCCGTGCTCGTCGCGGAGGACATTGCCGATCTCACTCTGCTTGCGCCCTTCCCTCGCTAGGTTGATTATGAGCGCCTTGACCTCGTCTGGCTGGTAGACCACCCAGGTGGGTGGCCTCTTGGAGACGGGCCTCTGGCTGAGGGAGCGCCCCCGCATGCTAGTTAGTTTGCCGACCATTGCGTTCGCCTTTGCTGGAATGCGTCAGTGTAAGGCTCCGAGTGGTTTAAAAAACTTTACTAATTTTCAGCGAGCCGCAGATGGCTTACTTCATGGTCGAAACGGACTAGGTATTTAACCACTCGGCGAGGGCCCTGAAGGCGCGCGCCCGGTGGCTGATCGCGTTCTTGGCCTCCGGCGGCATCTCCCCGAAGGTGCTGCCGTCGCCCTCGGCGGGGATGAATATGGGGTCGTAGCCGAAGCCGTTGGTGCCACGGATGCTGTGGGCTATCTCGCCATGGACGTAGCCGTAGAATGTGTGGATTTCACCGGACTCGTCGCGGTAGGCGACGGCGGAGACGTAGTGCGCCTTCCGGTTCGCCTCGCCCTCCATGAGCCTGAGTATCCCCGGGTTTCCGAGGCGCTCGAGGACGTAGCTGCTGTAGGGGCCGGGGAATCCTCCCCATCGGTCCACGGCGACACCTGCGTCCTCGACACACATGGGGCGAGGGTCGTCTACCTGCGCGAGGCTGTAGGCGGCTATCTCTGCCGGGTCGTCTGCCTGTATCTCGACGCGCTCGAGGGGGTAGTGTTCGAGCCTTATGCCATATGAGGCGAGGACCTCCGCCGCCTCCTGGACCTTGTGCCTGTTTCCCGTGGCGAACCAGATGCTAGTCTTTATCAATGTAGCGTCCCCTGCGCCTGATCTCGTCGGCGCGCTGGAATACCCCCTCCGCCTCCGCGCCCATAGATTTTCGGTAGCCCTCCATGAATGACTCGAGGAGGGGCTCCATGATGGTGTAGTGGGTGCTCGCAAGCATGCGCACCATGAGGTTGAAGTCGACGCCACGCTTCTCGACCTCCTTGCTGACCTCGCCGAGTCCAAAGTCGATGAAGACAACGCGGTCGCCGTCCTTGATCAGGTTGCTGGTTGTGAGGTCGCCGTGGATGAGGGACGCCTTGTGGAGTCTGCCAGACTCCTCACCGATGAGGCGGAAGAGGGAACGGTTCTCCTCAAGGCTCAGCATTGGAACGGCGTCTCTGACCTTTATTCCCTCGATATACTCCATGACTATGGTGGCGCCCTCAGGATCGAGTTGGTAGATGAGGGGTGTAGGCACGCCAGCCTCCTTCGCTCGGTGAATGAGGTCCGCCTCATGGAGAGTCCGGTAACGGCGTATGTCCCTGTCGATCTGTGGATGCCGATACTTCTTCACGCCTCGGCGCTTTAAGAGCGCCTTCCTCCCGTTCCAGTCGGTGTCGAGAATGAGGTCTGCCTCCGCACCCTTCGCGATGGTTTTCAGCGCCATGGTATATCCACCTCGTCAAGCCTCCACTTAGGGTCGACGTAGCTCGTCTCTATGGGGGTCCTGACGCCGTTCTGGTAAGCGAGTATGCCAGTCCACGCGATCATGGCGCCGTTATCGGTTGCGAGGCTGATGGGCACATAGTATGGTTGGGCGCCCTGCTCCTCTGCTATCTCTTTTATGACTCCGCGGAGCCTCTTGTTGGCTCCTACGCCGCCTGTGAGCAGTAGCTCGGGCTTGCGAGTGTGGGCGAGAGCCCTCTCAGTGACCTCACCCAAGCATCGCGTAACCCGTCTCCTGGAGGCTGTAGCAGAGGTCGGATATGCTATGCTCGCCGGAGCGGAATTCGTTGCTCACGGCAGTGAGGAGGCCACTGAAGCTCATGTCCATGCCCTTGACGGCGTATGGGAGGGGGATGAGCTTCTTGCCCTCAGCGGCGAATTTCTCGATTGCGGGTCCGCCGGGATACTCCAGCCCAACCAGGCGGGCGAAGGTGTCGAGGCAGTTGCCGATGGCGATGTCGAGGGTCTCCCCGAAGACGCGGTAGCGCCCCGATTCGAAACCCGAGACGATAGTATTGCCACCCGAGACATAGAGCGTGAGTGGGTCCTTGGCGCCGGTGGCAAGTCGTCCCACCTCGATGTGGCTTATGCAGTGGTTGACGCCGACGAGGGGAACCTTTAGGTAACTGGCGAGTGCACGTGCCCCCGTTGCTCCGGTGCGCAGGCAAGGACCCAGACCGGGGCCCTGAGCAAATGAGACGAAGTTGATGTCCTTCGCCGTGATCTGTGCCTTGTTCAACGCGGCGGTGATAACGGCACCTATATTCTCGGAGTGGTGGCGTGCCGCCTCCCGTGGGTGTATCCCACCGAGGTCGGGGACGTGCACCTTCACCTCGTTTGCGAGGATCTTACCGTCGCTTGAGGCAATACCCACACCTAGGTTGTCAGCAGTGGACTCTATGCCTAGGCAGATTTGTGGATCCATCCCCGCATCCTTCAACAGCATCGTGAGGAGAACCGATAAAAACCTTTACGACGGGTCTCAGCCGGCCTTACGCTTGCTCTCCTGTACGAGGAGGAGCAGAATCACAGCAACTATTGCGGAGGCCGTGAGTAGCCACCAGCTTAGCGTGTATGAGCCGGAGGCGTCAGCTAGCCAACCGAAGAGCGGTGGCCCAGCGAGATTGCCGATGAGGGATATGGTCGCGGCGTATCCGACAGCGAGGCCAGCGTTCTCCCTCCCCGCGAACTCGGAGGCGAGGACGAGGTTCATCCCGCCCCACCCGATGGCGGTGAATCCGAAGAGTACGATAACGCCGAACAGTAGCCAACCCGGTGTCGAGGCACTGACCACCTGCATGGCGACCGTCAGCACAAGGATGAGGACGCCCACGATTATGAGGGGCTTTCTCCTGCTCCCGGCAAAGACTCTGTCGCTTAAGGCGCCGAAGAAGGGTTTGCCCACTGCCCCACCCATGTTTGCGAGTGCTAAGTATCCGCCAGCTACGGCGACGGAGACTCCAACGACCTCCTTCAGGTAGATTACAAGGTAGCCGATGAATGCGAACTCGCAGACGCAGAGCCCCATGCACGCGAGGGCGACAAGCACGATGTTCCTGTCAAAGAAGACGCCGCGTATCGACTCCCACGAGGCACCGCCCCCTGCGTTCACCTTCTGCTCCGAACCAGCGGGCTCGCGGTAGAGCGTGTAGGCGGCAATCGAGGCCGCGATGGGTATCAGCCCGACGGGGATGAAGGCGGCGCGCCAGCCGTATGCGAGTGCCAGTGTTGGCAGTATTGATGCTGTGATAACGCCCGCCATGTTCAGAGATGTCTGGTTGATTCCTATCGCGGTTGCCCGCTCACGCAGCGGGAACCATTGGAGCACAGCCTTCGTCGCCACGGTGGGGAAGCAGCCACAACCGAAGCCCGCCAACACCATCACAGCGAGCGCCATAGGGAAGCCCGCCGCGAAGTACATCCCGAGGGCGAATATCCCCGCCACGAGGGGCCCCACGAAGAGCATCTTCCGGACACCCACTCGGTCAACGAGCCATCCCGCCGGTAGTTGGAACGCCATGTAGCCAAGGGCGGAGGCTGAAACTAAGAGCCCGACCTGGAACTTGCTCAGGCTCAGACCCTCGATTATGAAGGGAGACAGCGGCGCCACCGAAGTTCTGACGAGATAGGCACTCATGTAAGCCATCCAGCTTATGCCGAGGACCGCCCACTTGAACCCACCCGGCCCCGAGGAACCGCCTTCCATTTCCCATGCTCGGGGGTCCACGCCTATATACCATTATCGAGGTGGGGGCGATCGACCGCCGGTATTAATCCACAGAGGGACGCTTATGATACCATGACTTCCATATGAGGAGAGGTGACAAACAGTTCAGTGACCCAGCCCAACTCCGCCGCGTCCTCCGGCAGGCCAAGTACATAACCCTCGCTATGTGCCGGCGAAAAGCCTTATCTCGTCTCCTTAAACGCACGCCTACGACGAAGAGAGGAACTGCATCTACGTCCATTCCGCGCCAGAAGGAAAGAAGCTCAACATACTCAGAGAGAACCCAAACGTCTGGGGGCAGGCCGTAATAGATCATGGCTTCTACGGCGGGGCAGACGACTGTAGGCAGAACTTTTCCTCTGTGATGTTTGAAGGCACATTCACCTTCATAGACGATCCCGTGGAGAAGCTGCACGCCTTCATCGCCACAAACGAGGGGCTCGGCGCCCCCTCCGAGGGACTGAAGAGGGTGCTAGACGCGAACCTGACTCGAGCCATGGTTGGTAGAATAACAATAACCGGAATGACGGGGAAGAAAAGCAAAGAGATTACATTCTAAGCCTGCGTCGAGTGCCTCTTCATTCATCCCCTCAACTTCATCCCTGGTGTCAGCCACCGACGCGGAAAAAAACCGTTCCCTGTAAAATATTCGAGTTCACGATGCCGTCTCGGGGACGTCAACGATGAAGAAAATCCCAAACCAGCGCTCAAGCAACAGCGACTCAGATGGGGATATTACGCCATACCATTTAGCGGAATATCCACATCAAGCGGCTATTCAACAATTGGAGAGCCACATTTTCCCAAAGGGAAAAACTAAGCCCGACTCTGTGAATGTCTCTTGACTATTTCTTCTATCTCCCCCTGCATACCAGGGTTGGCCTCGATGACTTCGTTGAGTCTCGCTACGTTGCTCCTCCATATCGTCTCAGACTCTCTGTCCCAGCCCCATGTAAAGTTGAAGAGCTCCATCAGTGATCGTATCGATCCCTTTAGGGAGTCGAGGGCGGCGTCTACATTCCCCGCAACACCCCGATCCTGTATGAGCATCTCCAGCATAGGGAAGTAGGCGATCCGGGCGTCGCCCTCAAGGGTGACCTCGACGCCTCTATCTAGCTTCTTAATCCTCTCCCTCGGAACGCCGAGGCCCCCGAGGAACTCGACGGCGTTCCCCATCGCCAGCTCCATCACGTCAGGGGGCAGGTAGGTGAAGAACTCCCTATAAATGAGTGTACATGCCCCTGAGGTGGCACGGTCCATTACGACCTCAAGCCGATCCGGCACGAAGCCGACGCCCTTCCCGACGCCATACTTCTTAAAAACAGCATTAATCTCGCTGAAGAGCGAACCGGCGTCGAGAGGCCCCGAGTAGTCCATTGACAGGCAGTGAATGCCCACTCGATATAAACGAAGTCCTACTTCGGGAGAGCAGTCGTCGCCTTCCGGAAGTACTTTAGCACGTTCATCCCAGACTCGGTGATCTCGTATCTCTTCACATCCCTGTCCTTGCCTGCCGGTTCCTCATTCTCGTTAATCAGCCCCTGAGTAATCAGGTTGGTGAGGACATTCTGGAAAACCTTCCAGGAGAGGTTGGCGCTATACATGATCCTCGTGGGCTTTGCCTCACCCTTCATTACAATTTCGAGGACCTCAATATAGATCTCGACCTTTCCTCTCCTAGGCATATTAAGCACACACTTGGGGGGCGCAAACATAAGGTTTTCCAAGCTATTTACTGATATGAGTTTGAGACTTCACCTAGGCATCTGTACGCCTGCTCAATCCTTTAAAAAACGGAGCGGGTGGGCCAGGTAGAGTAGCAGACAGGGTTAAGAGATAGACCAGCCAAGTCAACCAGCCGGCGCGGATGCATTAGCCCAGCGCTACGATAGTAAATGGAACCCCATACAACACCTTAGGATCACCCGCAGTTGTTCTAGCCGCCGCCCAAGAAAGCCAAAAAAAACCTGCAACCCAAGACATCCAAATGCGCGACCAAGAACTATGACTATTCAGTCGGACCTCTCCTCACCTTCCACTAACCCATACCGGAAAAAAAATGTGGGAAACCTCATAAAATCCTATAAAATATATGGATCAGAAATCCACAACCGCTTTTATCACGGGCGCAGAGGAGACTACAGGTCTCGTATAATGTCGCTTAAGGAGAAAATAGACGTCCTGGACTTCCTAATTAGCATACTCAAGGAGCATGAGGAGAGCCTATATGATATCACACAGAGGTTGGAGAAGCTCTCTGAGAAGCTCGAGTCGGGGGACATCAAACCAGAGGATAAGAAGCTAATTGAGGAGGCAAAGAGGGAGGCGGAAGAGGTGGTCTCTAGTAAGTCGAGTATCCTCATCGTCGACGACGATGAGTTCCTCACTGAGACCTTCAAGGTAATACTCGAGACCGTCGGCTACCACGTCGATATCGCCGCTTCTGGCATGCAGGCGATCCACAAGACGAGGGACAAGAACTACGACCTAATCATCCTCGACATAAAACTCCCAGACATCAACGGTGACGAGGTAGCTCGTATCATGAAGAAGCAGGGCAAGAAAACAAAGATCGTCATGATAACAGGTTACGAGAAACTCGCCGAGGGCCTCAAGGAGGAGCCTGTGGACGTAAGGGAGATCCTGATGAAGCCCGTCAGCCCGAACAGCCTCCTAACAGTGACCAAGAAGGTCCTACAGGACAACAAGTGACCGTTTTACTCCCGGTGGGGTTTAATCCCCTCAGTTCAATTCTACTGCAAGTTGGGTGACAGATCATCTGTGGCCGCTGAGGCGGCGAGGCTTCTCTATTCAGGCGCCGCCGAGGAGTACATTCAGGCGAAGGAGATGGCGGCCGCCAGCCTCGGATTGAGAGCGATGCCGAGCAACTACGAAGTTGCCATCGAGCTTGACCGGATAGCGGACGAGGAGGAGGGAGGCGAGAGGCGAAGGCGTCTAGTCGAAATGAGGCGGACAGCCCTGCGCGTCATGAGTAGTCTCTCAAGCTTCAGCCCCAGGCTCATCGGGAGCGTGTGGAGGGGTACCGCGAGGAGGGGGAGCGACATCGACCTCATCGCCCTAGCTCGTAGCTCTAAGGACGTCGAGGCAGCTCTCGGAGGATACGTCATCAAGGAGAAGGGGGACGTCACATTCAAGGGCGGCGTCCACGCCTACCACTTCAAGATTGACGTGCCGCCGGATGAGGTCGAGGTCGTCGTCAGGAGCCCTGCCGAGTACGTGGAGGAGCGATGTGACATCTTCGGCGACGTCAAGCGGGGTGTCACCATACACGAGTTGGAAAGGTTTTTGAGGGTTGACCCTATACGCAGATTCGTCCCCAGGAGGCATTCTAGGTGAAACTATTCGGCTCATCAGGCATACGCGGACTGGCGAACGTCGAGATCACGCCCCTACTCGCCCAGAGGCTCGGCTCGGCTCTCGCCACGATACACGAGGGCGGAGAGTTCGTCGTCGGCATGGACGCACGCGTCACTGGACCAATGCTAGAATCAGCACTGTCATCAGGCATCACTTCCTGTGGGGGCGACGCCAAGCTCATCGGTCTCTTGCCGACGCCAGTCATTGCGTGGCTAACCCGAGAACTCGAGGCAAACGCAGGCGTAGCAATATCCGCGAGCCATAACCCGCCTCAGTACAACGGGCTAAAGGTCTTCAATTCCCGGGGCATGAGCCTCACCGAGAAGGAGCAGGGGCCTGTCGAGTCCCTTCTCCAGGGCGACGAAATCGACTTCGCCCCTTGGGACGGCGTAGGTTCGGCAGAGGAGGTTGACGCCACGTGGATGTACCTCGACGTATTACAAGAAAGTCTAGAATTGAGCAAGGAGTGGAAGATCGCCTGTGATTGCTACTGCGGCGCCACTAGCATTATCGCTTCCCAGGCGTTCGAGACGGTTGGACTTCACGCATCGATCATAAACGGCCACCCCGATGGCCACTTTCCCGCCGGCGACCCGGAGCCTACTACTGAGAACCTTGGCAGACTCGGCGCCTATATGACGGCGACGGGAGCCGAAGCGGGTTTTGGCTTCGACGGGGACGGAGACAGGTTCATGGCGGTTGACGAGAAAGGCGCGTCGGTCAGCGGAGACAGGCTCCTAGCAGCGTATGCTGGGTACGCCGTTGAGCAAAACGGCGGCGGAACCGTGGTCACACACGTCGGTGCCTCGATGTGCATCGAGGACGTCGTCGAAGCCTCTAATGGTAAGGTAGTTCGCGTCCGCGTAGGCGATGCCTACATCACAGAAGAGATGGAGCGGAGAAAGGCGGTCTTCGGCGGCGAGCCCATTGGCGCATGGATCTTCCCAGAGGTCCATATGTGTCCCGACGGTATCCTCGGCGCCCTGAAACTGCTCCGGGCACTCGAAGAACGCGACCAGACACTATCACAGTTCGTATCCGAGGCACCCGAATACCCAACACGAAGTGCTAAGATAGAGGTTAAGGATAGGGCTAAGACGATGAAGGGAGTGGAGCAGGGCTACAGGGGAGCATTCGGTGGCGCTGAGGTCAACCGCGTCGACGGCCTCAGGCTCCAGCTCCCAGAAGGTTGGATACTCATACGTGCCTCAGGCACCGAGCCCCTCATAAGGCTCACAGCAGAGGGACGAGACGAGAAGGCGACCACCTTCCTGCTGGAGCGTGGTCAGAGACTCGTAAAGGAGGCAACTAAGTGAAGGCAGTTATCATAGCCGCGGGCAAGGCCGAGAGGCTCAGGCCACTAACATCCACGAAACCGAAGCAACTCATACCCATAGGGGGTAAGCCCCAGCTGGAATGGCTCCTCAGGGGGGTAGTCGATTCAGGCATCAAGGATGTACTCCTAATCACCAACTATATGGAAGAGACAGATCAAGTCCAGATTCGGCGACGGCGAAGAACTCGGCGTCAAGCTGCACTATACTCGGCAGGAGGAGATGAGGGGCACAGGCGACGCCTTCAGGTACGCCGAGAAGTTCGCCGGGAAGGAGGACTTTCTCGGCATGAATGGCGACCTATACCTCAGCCCCGGCATACTAAAGGAGGTCGTCAAGGCACATGGGAAAGGAGAGCTCACCGTTACGGGGCTGGAGCGTGACCCCTACCTCTATGGCGCCCTTAGGCTGCAGGGAGACAGGGTGCAGGGCATAGTTGAGAAGCCTGCGCCAGGCACGGCGCCGAGTAACGTCACAAATGCCGGCATCTACGTCTTCCCTCCCAGCGTATTCGACGCCATCAAGGCGACGAATCTCAGCCCGCGGGGTGAGATCGAGGTAACCGACTCGGTGAACCGTCTCATATCATCGGGGGTTACGGCACGCGTCCACATGCTCGGAGAGGAGGATTGGCTTGATATCGGCCACCCATGGCACATTCTCGAGGCTAACACACGCGCCCTCGCACGAATGGAACCCCGCATCGAGGGCACAGTCGAAGACGGCGCACACCTAACTGGACCAGTTTACGTGGCGCCCAGCGCCCGCATTCGCAGTGGCGTCTACATAGAGGGACCCGTATACATCGGTCCCGACTGCGACGTCGGCCCCAACAACTACATTCGGGCCGGCACGACACTCGTAGGCAGCAACCGCGTCGGCGCGAGCTGCGAGGTAAAGAACACCATATTCATGGAGAAGGCGGCCGTCCCCCACCTCAGCTACATCGGTGACTCCATCATCGGCGAGCGCTGCAACCTCGGCGCCGGCACAATAACCGCCAACCTCCGCTTCGACCACAAGAACGTTAAGATGACTGTTAAGGACAAACGCGTCGACACAGGACACAGGAAGCTCGGCGCTGTCTTCGGCGACGACTGCCAAACTGGTGTTAACGTCAGCCTCTACCCCGGCGTCAAGGTAGGCGCCGGAGCATGGATAGCTCCGGGGGTTACCGTCGATAAGGACGTCCCCGAGGGCGTCCTCCTAACCCAATCCGGCGCTCAGAAGAAGCAGAAGTCAGGTTAATATTCAGGCTCCACAGCGTCTTCCACCGATGGAGAAGAAGGACTTCAAGAGGCTCTTCCCACACATAGCCGAGGAGATGGAGACGGGAACCTCAAAGGTCGACCTAGAAGCGGCGACCGAGCTGCCGCCCTCCACCGAACCCGGCTACGCCGAGGACCGCAAGTACACGGGATTCACCCCCGGTGCCGTCGACTTCATAAGGAGATGTAGGAAGCCAAAGGAGGCCGAGGAAATTATAAACTTTCTCGAGAAGAAGGGCGACATCACTAAGGCCGAGGCGAACGCGCTTCGGGGGCAGCTCAAGCAGAACGGGCTCAGGAGCTTTGGACCCCACAAGGGACCCGGATTCTACGAGAAATAAGGCACCTAGCCGGGTTTAAAAGAAATATAAGCGCCGGATACCCATTATACCCCGATGTCCTTCTCCGATCGGCAGGCAACCCTCCTCAGGCTCCTCAAGATTGAGGAGGACATTAAGGACATAGAGCACAGCCAGGAGTACCTGACAATGAAGAGGGGACTCAAGGCTCTGGAGACCGCCCGCGCCGGCGGAGGCGGTGGCATAATCGTCGTGAATTCTCCCGACGACCTTACTCGCACTATCGAGATGAGAAAGAACAGCTCCGACGTTGACGACTGCATTAACAAGTACAAGGCGAAAATGAAATGCAACGTCGACATGATAGACAGCCTACAGAACGAAAAAGTGAAGCTGAAGAGGGATCTCACCGCCACTATTAGGTTTTGACGCCCTCGCTTAGAGGGGGGAAAATCATTGTTGTACCCTCCTTTTAACAGTCCACTTTTTAAGCGGCGCCGCGTGGAAAGAGACAGAAGGTAGGTATTTGGGTAAAAAGAAGGTGCTCAGCGAGAAGAGCCTGCACACGATGGTCTACCCCTCGAAGAACGACGTCCTAGGTATCGCCCAGAAGATGCTCGGCTTCGACAGGGTGAGCGTCAAGTGCCAAGACGGATTCGTGCGCGTCTGCCGCATCAGGGGCAAGATGAAGCGCCGCACGTGGATACGCGAGGGAGACATAGTCCTCGTCAGCCCATGGGACTTTCAGAGCGAGGAGCGTGGAGAGATATTCTGGCGCTACACTCAGGGGCAGGTCGAGGAGCTAAAGCAGAAAGGCATCCTGAAGATCGATTAGAGCGCACAGGGCACCCAACCCAAGGATGCAGCTAATAGCTCCTGAGAAAAAAACTCAGTTATGATAAGCATTATAGCATAAGTTGAGCCGAAAAGGGTTTTAGAGCCACACACGAAGGATAGCCCGGTACATATGCCGCCCCTCGTAGGACTCGTAGGCAAGGCAAACGTCGGCAAGAGCACGTTCTTCGCCGCCGCTACACTCAAACCCGTCGAGATAGCCAACTTCCCATTCACAACGATCAAGGCGAACAGGGGAGTTGGTTACCTCCGCACACCCTGTGTCCACGCCGAGTTCAACGTACAGGACCAGCCGAACAACAGCGCTTGCGTCGACGGAACCCGCCTCGTCCCGATTGACCTCATCGACACCCCTGGCTTAATCCGAGGCGCCCACGAGGGAAAGGGTCTGGGAAACCAGTTCCTAGACGAGGTCCGAAGGGCCGACGCCCTCATTGTGGTCTGCGACGCCGCCGGCTGCACAGACGAGGGCGGGCAGAGCTGCCCCCCGGGCACACATGACCCTATCGACGATATACGCCTCTTCGAGGAGGAGTTCGACGCCTGGATCAACGCCATAGTCAGTAAGGACTGGGAGCGCCCAGCCCGCACCGCCGAGATGAAGCATGAGGAGATATGGAAGCACATAGACGAGAAGCTCAGCGGGCTAGGTATTACACGCAATCATATACAGGCTGCCTGCGAGAAGGCGAAGCTCAACCCATTCAAGGGGGCCCAATGGACACGGGAGGACAGGTCGAGGTTCTCCACCGAGCTCCGCAAGGCGTCAAAGCCCCTCATCGTCGCCGCTAACAAGGCGGATAAGGAGCCAGCCAAGGCGAACATCGAGCGCATACGGGCAGCGGGCTATAAGGTCGTCCCAACCTGCGCCGAGGCCGAGCTGGCGCTCCGCCGGGCCTCCGAGGCAGGGCTCATTAAATACACGCCTGGCGACAAGGACTTCACGATACTCCACCCCGAGAAGCTCAACCCCAGCCAGATCAAGGGGCTGGAGAGTATCAGGGAGAAGGTCTTCAAGGCGTGGGGCGGCACTGGGCTCCAGGAGGCGATAAACGAAGCCTTCTTCGGGCTCCTCGACATGATTGTGGTCTACCCAGTCGAGGACGCCGAGAAGCTCATGGATGGTAAGGGTAGGGTTCTCCCGGACTGCTTCCTCGTCCCACGGGGCACAACGGCGCGCCAGTTCGCGGGCGTCGTCCACACCGACCTCGCCAAGAGTTTCCTATTCGCCGTTGATGCACGCACAAAGCGCCGCCTTGGAGAAGCTCAAGTACTCAAGGACAGAGACGTTATACAGATCGTAGCCGCGAAGAAAGGGTGAATGCCATGAAGGACGTTAAAGTTCTGGTCTGCGACCCCATCGACGATGTGGGGGTCAAGTTGCTCAAGGAAGCCGACTATCAGGTCGACCTCAAGACCGAGATAACCGCCCCCGACCTTGTTAAGGTCGCAGGAGCCTACGATGCACTCGTCGTAAGGAGCCGCACCAAAGTCACCAAGGAGGTTCTCCAGGCGGGTAAGCCCAAGCTCAAGATAGTAGCACGCAGCGGCGTTGGCCTCGATAATGTCGACACCGAGACAGCCAAGGTGCTCGGCATACAGGTAGTAAACAGCGCTGAGGCGCCGAGCAACGCCGTCGCCGAGCTGGTCCTCGGCTACATGCTCAGCCTTAGCCGCAATATCGCCAGAGGTGACGCCTCAATGAAGAGAGGCGAGTGGGCTAAGAACAAGCTCACAGGCTTTGAACTCAGTGGCAAGACGATGGGAATCGTCGGTTTCGGCCGTATCGGCTACCTCGTCGGCAAGAAGACGAAGGCCCTCGGCATGCGCGTCCTCTGCTTCGACGTCATGATCGATAAGATGATGAACTTCGTAAACGAGGTTGGGGCCGAGTCTGTGCCGCTCGACAAGCTGCTCGCTGAGTCAGACTTTGTCACAATCCATGTCCCACTACTCCCACAGACGAAGCATATGTTCAACGCCCCTACCATCGAGAAGATGAAAAAGGGCTCATATATTATCAACGCCGCCCGCGGAGGAATCATAGAGGAGAAGGCGCTTGTCGACGCTCTGAAGACGGGCCACCTCGCTGGCGCCGCCCTCGATGTCTACGAAGAGGAGCCCACGAAGAACATGGACCTCGTCAAGATGGAGAACGTCATCTGCACCCCCCACATAGGTGCCGAGTCCAAAGAGGCGCAGTTGGGCAATAGCACGATCGTCGCAGAGAAGCTCATCAAGGCTCTCGGCTGACCTCCACGCAGGGTTTAAAGGGCGCTCACACAACCACTAAGCAACTCCAAGCGAGTTGAATTTAATGAATATAATAATCGGAGCTGGCCTCTCCGGTCTGAGCGCAGCCTACCACCTCGGTAAAGACTACATTGTCCTCGAACGCGACGGCGAGGTCGGCGGCCTCAGCAGAAGCATCAAGGCGAAGGGCTACACGTTCGACCTCGCACCACATATCTTCTTCTCTGGAAGCCAGTACGTCAACAGCCTCGTAGATGGGCTTCTCAGCGGCGATCTGATCAGACAGAGACGACGAGCCTACATCTATATTAGAGGCATATACGTCGAGTACCCTTTCGAGGTCAACCTCCATGGGCTCCCACAAGACGTTATAGACGAGTGTATAGAGGGCGCACGTCACAGGCCTGAGCTGGAGCCTATCAACTTCCTGGACTGGATACGCACAACGATGGGCGAGGGCGTCGCTAAGCACTACATGGTGCCCTACAACGAGAAGATATGGAAGTACCCGCTTGAGAAGATGAGCCCAGAGTGGGTCGCCGGTAGAGTTCCCGCCCCGAGCATCGAGGAGATGGTTAAGGGGGCCCAGGGCAAGGTAGAGAGGGAATACGGCCCAAATGCCTACTTCCTCTACCCCCGAGTCGGGGGCATTGGTGCAATACCAAACGCCCTTGCCAAGAGGGTCGGTAACATTACACTCGAATCAAACGTATCCGAGATAAGCCAGAAAGGTAAACGACTCGAAGTGACCTACACCCAAAAGGGGGAGTTGAAACGGCAGGAGGTCGACAGGGTGTTCTCATCAGTACCTCTCCCAGAGCTTGTCAAGATGATCAAGACAGCCCCCGAGGACGTCATCAAGGCATCCGAGGCGCTCATCTATAACAGCCTCGCCTGCTTCAACATCGGCGTCGACAGGGAGGCAATCAGCGACAAACACTGGCTCTACTTCCCCGAGCAGAAATATCCATTCAACAGGATCAGCTTCCCGATGAACCTCTCCCCCGAGACCGTGCCGAGGGGTAAAAGTAGCATCGTCGTAGAGGTTACCTACAGGGGCAGCAAGCCAGAGGTGAAGGAGACCAAGGAGAGGGTCAGGGAAGGCCTCGTCGACGCAGACATCCTCCACGAGAAGGACAAGTTTGAGGTCTTTGACGACCTCGACTTCAAGTACGCCTACGTAATCTACGACTTAAACCACCGTCGTAACGTTAATCTCATCCAAGCGTACCTTAAAGCCCTCAGGGTAACACCCATAGGGCGCTTCGGCGAGTGGGAGTACCTCAACATGGACAAGTCTATACTCTCCGGGAAGAAGGCCGCGGAGGAGCTGGCGAAGAAATGATCTCGGTAGTAGTCCCAACGTACAATGAGGAAAAGAACATAGAGCTCTGCCTAGAAGCGCTCACTAAGCAGAGCATCCCCCGGAACACCTATGAGATCATCGTCGTCGATGGCAACAGTAAGGATAAGACCACCGAAATAGCGGCGAAGTACGCCGATATGGTAATCCAGCAGGTGAGCCACGGTGTTGGAGGCGCACGTAACGACGGCGCGATGGCTGCCCGGGGCGAGATCATAGCCACAACTGACGCTGATTGCCTACCTGACGAGAATTGGCTTGAGGTCATACGCGAGGATTTCAGCGACGATCGCGTTGTCGCCGTCACCGGCTACCTAGACCCCATGATACCGAAGGAGATGCACGCCCTCGAGGCGGGGGCATACAAGGGCGCCTTCTGGGTGGCGAACGGGCTCCGCTGGACGGGATCCAAAATGGGCTACCACCACCTCTGCGGCGCCAACACAGCGTTCCGCCGCGAAGCCTTCCTACAGGTAAAGGGCTACAGCGACCTCGCCTACAGCGACGATGTCGAGATAGCCAAGAGGCTCAGCGCACATGGCAGAATGGCCATGGACGACCGCATCCAGGTCGACTACAGCATCCGTCGCATCCAGAAGCTCGGTATCGCTAGGTATACGTGGATGATAATGAAGAATGACTTCAACGTCATGCTCCTCGGTAAGAAGCCCATTAAAGGTAACTACGCCAAGCAGGATTACAACTGAAGTGCGTGTGAATTCAGATAAAATTGCAGAAAGTATATTTTTTAGTTGTAAATCGAAAACACCAATCTTAGGAGTCGTCCATGATGAGTCCCGCTAAATCATTCAACTCTAAGGATCATCATTGAAATTAGTTATTTTTATAGAATAATATGTAGTTTATACAAGAAATACTCGAAACAGTTCCTTTTGGTAGAAATATATTAATCCCCTATTCGTAGGAATTACTGAATTTAGCTAAATTATACATCCTTAATGATTATGTGATAGACTCAAAACAACCTGTTTCAAGCTTGTATCTATTAATTTAGGGGTTATAAAAAACCCCAGAATTGGCCTACTTTCTGCAGACCCAGTTCAGGTTCTTGTCGGCCTTGATGTGGGGGCTCGCAGGGTCAACCATAATGACCTCGTACCACTTATTCACACCATCCTGCCAGACCCAGTAGCTGTTCAGGACCTCAAGGTTGATGAACTTTTTCGAAGCTCGCTGCTCTGCTATGAGTTGTATGCTCTTCGCGGGGGTGTACTTTGTCACACCCATCTTCTTCGGCCTGCGGCCGAGTATGGCTCTGAGCTTGTGGGCGCCACCGCGGCGGACGCGTACGCGAACCACCACTATGCCCTTCTTGGCCTTGTAGCCAAGCCTGTGGGCGCGGTCTAGACGCGTCGGCTTCTCGACCCGGTTGACGGCGGGCTGCCGCCTCCAAGCGATGACGCGCTGGCGCATGAGATCCTGCACGTAGCTCTTCGCCGGACGTTTCCAAGCCTCTTCGAGGTGCCGGTACATTGACGGATTCTCCTATGCGAAGACGTAGAAAGCGGGTACGGTCTAATAAATGTAATGGGATCCGCCTCTAGCCTCAGTGGATGAGGGCGTAGAGGAGGAATAGAGGCAGGAAGATGTTGGCTACGAGCCCTATGACGGTCACCATCGTGTTCAGGCTCGGGCCGGCGGTGTCCTTGAAGGGGTCACCAACTGTGTCGCCTATAACCGCTGCCTTATGGGCTTCGCTGTGCTTGCCACCCATGTTGCCCGCCTCGATGTACTTCTTGGCGTTGTCCCAGAGGCCACCCGCGTTGCTCATTAGTAGCGCGAAGACGAGGCCGCTGAAGATGGTGCCCGCGAGATAGCCACCGAGGCCTTGTATACCAAATACGAAGCCCACAGCGAGCGTGGCTACGATAATGAGGACCGTCGCAGGCATGAGCTCCTTTAGCGCGCCGATCGTGGCGATGTCGACACACTTGGCATAGTCCGGGTTGACGCCGGGCTTGGCTTCGCGTAGACCGGGTATCTCACGGAACTGGCGGCGGACCTCCTCGATCATCCTCTGCGCGTTCCTTCCGACGCCGAGCATGAGAAGGGCGCTGAAGACCGGAGGCATGGCGACTCCTATGAATGCGCCCGCCATGACGACGGGGTTCATCAGGTCAAACGTAAGGTTACCGTGTAGCTGCGCGTCTGCCACTTCCTTGTAGGCGGCGAGTATGCTGATGACGGTCAAGCCGGCTGCGCCGATGGCGAAGCCCTTTGTGATCGCTTTGCTCGTGTTACCGGCTGCGTCGAGCTTGTCGAGGATGTCGACGGTCTCGCTTTTCATGCCGCTCATCTCGGCGATGCCTTTTGCGTTGTCGCCGATGGGGCCGAAGCTGTCGCTCGCAATGACCATGCCGACGATGCTGAGCATACCGAAAGCGGCGATTCCGACGCCGTAGACACCGTACCCGGGGCCTATGCCTTCACAGAGGGAGTAGGCGAGCCATGAGCCGACGCCTATACCTACGAGCGGAGGCAAAACGCTGAGGAGGCCATAGCTGAACCCGGTGATTATCGTCACGGCGGGACCGGTTGCGCTCGCCTCGGCGGTCTTCTGCGTTGGACCCTTGTCACCGCTCGTGAAGAAGTCAGTGGTGAGCCCGATCACTACGCCTACGATTAGGCCGCATGCGGCTGCTCCCCAGATCCTCCACTCATATCCGAGCAGGTAGGTGGCGATGCCGCTCAGGGCGAGATAGATCGCTGTCGCTGTGTAGGTTCCGTTGTTGAGTATTGGTCCCGGTTCCTGGCCCTCCTTTACGTTAACGAGGAAGACCCCGATGATTGATGTGAGGACACCTATACCGGCAAAGACGAGGGGCAGCTCGACGTAGTAGCCTCCAAGTATGACTCCGAGGAGCATGACCGCCATGAGGCTGGCAACGTAGCTATCGAATAAGTCGGCGCCCATGCCGGCGCAGTCTCCGACGTTGTCTCCGACGTTGTCGGCTATGACGGCGGGGTTGCGGGGGTCGTCCTCCTCGAGGTTCATCTCGACCTTGCCGACGAGGTCTGCTGCGATGTCGGCGGTCTTAGTGAAGATGCCTCCACCCGCCTTGGCGAAGAGCGCCATAGCGCTCGCGCCGAAGCTGAACCCAACTATGAATGTGGGATCCTTCGTGATGAAGTAGACGACGCTAACGCCTGCGAGGGCGAGGCCGACGACGGCGAGGCCCATGACTGCTCCGCCGCGGTAGCTGATCTGGAACGCCTTGGAGATGCCCGTCTGAGCCGCCGTAGCGCTCCTCATGTTGCTGTCAGTGGCCACGTCCATCCCGATGAAGCCAGCAACTCCAGAACAAATTGAACCGAAGATGTATGCAGCCGCGAGCAATACGTTGCTCATCGGCGTGCTCGTGAGCCAGATGGGGTGGGGGAGGAAGACAAATAGCACGGCCGCCATGATGCCGACGAAGACAGCGAGTGTGCGATACATACGATTCAGGAAGGCCTGGCTGCCTTGCTTGATGGCGCCACCTATGAATCGGGTCCTCTCACTCCCGGGGTCCTGAGACTTTACCCACCGGAGTATGTAGATGCCTGTGAATATTGACAAAATCGCCACCGCGGGCGCTATCAACCAAACATTCTCGAAAGCCAACCTTCAGCCTCCTATTTCGGTCTCTTGAGACCGCAAGGAATAACCAGCTTTTTGTATAAAAACCCAGATGGTCTACATAGAACAGAAATACTAGATTATGCCGTCGATTGAGAGGTAGCGCCTCTGCCTCATGAACACGACCGGCCGGTACTTCTGCCTGATTCTCCGGCGGAGCTCTGAGTCCGTCGTCGCGACTATTACACCCTCCATATCTGCGAGGCGTACTAGTTGATCATCGACATCCTCCCCGGGGCAGAGGACGTCGTCGATCTTCTCCACTCCCTCCGCTATAGTCAGCGCGTACTCGATGTTCTTCAGCTCGCGCGTCTTCACGTTCGTTTTGAGCCGCCGTAACTCGTCGAGGACGGCGGGGGTTGTTGCGAGTGAAAACGATGCCTCGAGTACACGCCCGAGCTCGGGGCGGAGATCCACGCCGAATCTTATCGGTAGCATGAGGAAGTTAGTGTCCAATAAGACCCGGATAGGTTTCCGGGGCGTCATCAGTTGGTCAGGACTCCGGCTCCGATTAGGCGCCAGCGTCCATCTACTCTTCTGCTCAGTGCCACTCTGTCGGTCTCTTCGCCGCAGATGGGGATCGTGAGCTTTGCCTCGAGGTAGTCTTTCTTTACAGCGGTGACGTCCGCCATGGTCTTGGCTGTGCCGACGTTGAGGAGAAGTTTTTCACCTTTGGCGATGCCCGCCACCTTCTCCTGATCCTTGCTCCCGATGACGCTTCCGAACAGCTTGACCTTCATGGATAGCTCGTCCCTCACCTCGGGGAGCGTACCTGGTTTTCCGAGGAGGCTACCTACGAGGCCGTCGCTCTTACTGATGCTCGGGTCGAGTAGGGTTCCGATGCCGACTAGTCCACCAGGTATTGCTTCTTCAAGGGTCGTTCCCCCGATGTGCAGGCTGGTGATCTCGGTCACGAGTTCCTTCATTTTGAGCTTGTTTTTGTCGCGTGTTGGGAGACCGGGTTTTATCTCGACCTCGTCGCCTACCTTGAAGCTACCCTGGTAGATGCTGCCGCCGAGGACGCCTCCGCTGAGGTCCTCGATGAATGTGCCGGGGTTGTTGACGTCGAAGCTCCTTACGATGTGCATACGCCCGGGTTTTTTGGGGTCCCGCTTCGGCGTGGGCAAGTACTCCTGTATCGCCTGTAGGAGCATGTCTATGTTGAGCTGGTGCTGCGCAGAGACGGGGATTATAGGGGCTTCCTCCGCCACTGTGCCATCTACGAATTTCACTATATCGTTGTAGCTTTTTACCGCGTCCTCGCGTTTAACGAGGTCAATCTTGTTCTGGACGATTATCAGGTTCTTAAGGCCTAGCGTGTCGATGGCGGCGAGGTGCTCGCGCGTCTGAGGCTGTGGGCACTTCTCGTTGGCCGCGATGACCAGTATGGCTCCATCCATGACAGCTGCACCTGAGAGCATCGTCGCCATCAGTATCTCGTGACCGGGGGCGTCTACGAAGCTGATGGCGCGCTGGAACTCGGCCTTCTTGCCGCAGCCGGCGCATTCGGGGGACGAACAGAAGCACTTGGGCTCCTCGCAGTCGGGGCATTTGTAGATGGCGAAGTCGGCGTATCCGAGTTTGATGGTGATGCCCCTCTTCAGCTCCTCGCTGTGCTTTGATGCCCACTGGCCCGTGATCGCCTGTACGAGCGTCGTCTTTCCGTGGTCTACGTGACCGATCGTGCCGATGTTTACCTCGGGCTGCTTTACTAACTTAGGTATGATTATCCCCTGCGCTGGACTCAAACATTGACCCGCCCCCTCTTAAATACATTTATCGAAGCGCCTTCCACGAGAGGTGCGAGGGCTTACAATTGGCGCGCGCACAAGGATATCCGAAGAGGAGTTCCTCGGTATCCTTAACAGAGTGAATTTGTCCTACGTCGACGGTACAGTTATGAGAGGCGCGGATGGTCCACAGGACTATCTGAAGCTATACAGAGTCGATTATCGCTTGATGTAAGCGCGGAATTGATGAACGGGGTTTCCAGAGTCACGGTCATGAGCGTTCAACATAGGTTCCAGTATCATGAATAGATCGCTCATGCGCGCTGCATACGAAGATCACCTTGCCCTCCAGTATGCCTCCGCTAAATTTCTCGTCGAAGCCAATAACGCCTGTCGCTTGAAGTTTCGTCTGATAATAACCTCATTCTACTAATGATAATATAGTAACTTGGGCTTAATATGATTAAGAAAAGATAACCGGGGTTTTCCCGGTGTTCATAAATGTGAGACGAGGTTTACTCGGTCTTCTCTTCCGCGGGCTTCTCGTCGGCTACCTTCTTCTCCACTGGCTTCTTACCCTTTGGCTGACCCACGATGGAGAGGTTGAGGAACTTCGACTCGGAGCTAATAGTGTTCCCACGGATGACCTTGCGCCTCCTTTCACCCTCCGACTTTGGGTGAAAGCCGACGCCTCCACTGAGGATGATATGACTCTTGGCGGAGCCGTGTATGTCTGGGCGCATGGGTATGCCGTCCTTGTCGGTCCCGCCCGTTATCTTAAGCTTGTAACCGGCCATGTTGGCGACGGCGCCGTCGACTACGTCACCGATCTTTTTTCCAATGAGGGGGGTCATCCTAGCGTCCTCGAGCTCTACCTTCTGGCTCTTTCCGGTTGAGGGGTCGGAGACGATTAGCAGTGGCATTGTTTCTATTCTCCTATATAGCCCAGAGTGGGTCCTTCTTTCTCTTTACTTCTATTAGTTCCTGGAGTGCCTTGTTGGCGTTTTCCGTCAGGCGGGTTGCGAATTTGTTTCGCAGCACTCTGGCGTCTTTCTCCGGAACGTCCACGTAGAGAACATCTCGCTCTTTTATATGTCTACCGACGATCGGTGCGGGCATCGAGACGGCGACCTCCTTACCCTCCTCCGCTTTGCTGACGGCGGCTCCCTGGTCCTGAATCTGCGTCAGGCGCCCCAGGCCCTCGTTTTCCCTGTTGACCATGAGGGAGTTGGGTATGAGGACGCCAGCCTCAACGCGTACACCAAAGATGGCTGGCTTTGCGCGGCGGAAGATGAAGCCGTCCATGATCTGGATCTTCACCGGGTGGACGAGCGTCTCGAACTCCTTCCGAGCCTTCGCCTCACGCTCACCCTCCATCCACTTGACGTACTCCTCCATGAGGTTGTAGATGATGTCATTCCTGAAGATCTTCACGCGCTGCTCCTCTGCCTCGGTCTCGGCGTCTGGGAGTATCTTGACGTTGAAGGCAAGCACCGCGCCGTAGAGGGGTTCCTCGAAACGGACGGAGGATGCCTCCATGACGTCTCGGCGGCTGATGTCGCCGATGTCGGCGAGGCGGATGGGGATGTCTCGGGCTCGGAGACTCTCCACGAGAACCTCGAGGCTGCCGAGTGTGTCTGTCTTAACTATGATGCCGGTTTTATCGGTCTGGACCTTGACGCTCTCCATCTCACGCCGGATGTCGGCGAAAGCCTGCTCCTGCGTCATGCCCTCACCAAGGACGATGAGGGGTGAGCCAGGGAGTGCCTCCTCGATGTCGGGCGCCGCTATCTTGATACCCGCCGCGGCTGGGACCTCCATTATAGTTGTGAACTTTTTCTTCGGGTCCCTGATCTCGTCAAGGGGCTGCGGCATGAGAAGGGCGCGTATCTTCGTGGCGAGCGGCCCGTTTTTACCGCCGATGACTATTGTGTCCTCAGCCTTGAGAACGCCATCGTAGATTATCGCGTTAAGGGTGTGTCCGAGCCCGACCTCCTCGCGGACCTCTAAGACGGTGCCCTGTGCCCTACCCTCGGTCACCTTGAGCTTGTCCTGCATATACTGCTGTGTGAGGCCGATGAGTACGGCGAGTAGCTCTCCCACCCCCTCGCCGGTCTTGGCGCTGACCGGTACGATGGCGACGTTTCTCGTGAAGTCTCGGACCCTGTCGAAGCGCTCGGAGCTTATGGCCTCCCTGCTTAGGACGCCCATCATGCTGTAGAGTCTATTGTCGAGATCCTCTTGTACGAGTTGCTGCTGCTCGGCGTAGGTTTGGAGGAAAGCTATGCCTTCTTTTGGGCGCCACCCTTCGATGCGGTCAATTTTATTGGCGGCGATGATGAAAGGGGTTTTTCGGCTCTTGAGTATTCGTAGGCTCTCGTAGGTCTGGTTCTCGAAGCCGTGCATGACATCGACGACGAGTATGGCTATGTCGGCTACACTTCCACCGCGGCGGCGGAGATTTGCAAAGGCCTCGTGTCCGGGGGTGTCGACGACTAGGAGGCCGGGAATCTGGATGTTGACCTTGAAGCCTTTGACGAGCTTCTGGGTGATGGCGACGAGCGTTTCCAGGGGGAAATAGCTAGCGCCTATCTGCTGGGTCAAGCCCCCCGCCTCGCGTAGCTGGACAGCGGTACCCCTGATCTTGTCGAGGAGGCTTGTCTTCCCGGTGTCTACGTGTCCGAGCATGCAGACGATTGGTTGGCGGATGGGCATAATGGGTACCCGTCTAAACCGCCGGCGGCTCCCCGTATTAACCTATCCCTATGGTAGAAAATGGCGGCGTTTATGCGACCTTCATCGGCGAGGGCGGAGGGGTCTTACCGAACATAACGGACTGGAGGCTCGTGGGCTTGACCTTGTCGAAGGCTGCCTCGAAGTTGGTGTTATGGACCTTTAGCTCCTCCTTATGCGCCTTCGCCTCCGCCTCGTCGGGGTGTTCGGCTAGGTAGTCGTTGATCGCCATTATGCTCGCCGCACTGCAGAGAGCGGCGATCTCTGCGCCCGTGTAGGTCTCGGTCTGCTCTGCGAGGTGGTCGATGCTGACCTCTTCAGCTAGGGGCATACCCTTGGTGTGGATGCGGAGTATAGCCTTGCGCGCCTCCATATCGGGGGCGGGTATGTAGAGCATTCTGTCGAAGCGCCCGGGGCGGAGGAGGGCGGGGTCGACCATGTCGGCGCGGTTCGTCGCGCCCAACACCGTCACGTCCTTCAGCTCCTGCAGCCCGTCGAGCTCGGTGAGTATCTGGCTGACCATCCTCTCTGTTACACCGGAGTCGCCTAGGCTGCTTCCTCTGCCCGGCGCCATAGCGTCGACCTCATCGAAGAAGATTATGCAGGGTGCGGCGGTGCGCGCCTTCCTGAATATCTCCCTGACGCCTTTCTCTGACTCTCCAACCCACTTGCTGAGGAGTTCGGGGCCCTTTATGCTGATGAAGTTGACCCCGCTCTCGGTGGCGACCGCCTTCGCTATGAGTGTTTTCCCTGTGCCGGGTGGACCGTAGAGGAGTATGCCCTTCGGCGGCCTCGCGGCGGCGTACTCGAAGAGCTCCCTGAAGCGTAAGGGCCATTCGACTGCCTCCTTTAGCTCCTGCTTCGCCTCCATGAGTCCGCCGACGTCGTCCCAGTGGACGTTGGGGCTCTCGACTAGTACCTCGCGAAGGCTGCTCGGGTGGACCTCCTTGAGGGCGTCCTCAAAGTCACGCATGGTGACAGTTATCTTGTTGAGCAGCTCGGCGGGGATGCTAGCTTGGCTGAGGTCTATCTCGGGCAGGATTCGGCGAAGGCTGCTCATAGCCGCCTCCTTGCTCACCGCCTCTAGGTCGGCGCCGACAAATCCGTGTGTCTTGTCGGCGATCGCGTCGAGCTTAACGTCCTTGGTGAGAGGCATCCCGCGGGTGTGTATCTGTAGTACCTGTAGGCGCCCGGTGCGGTCTGGGAGGCCTATCTCTATCTCCCTGTCGAACCGACCTGGGCGGCGAAGCGCGGGATCGAGAGCGTTAGGGCGGTTCGTTGCGCCGATGACTACGACCTTACCGCGTCCCTCAAGCCCGTCCATGATCGTGAGAAGCTGGGAGACGACTCTCTTCTCAACTTCACCCGAGACCTCCTCCCTCTTGGGGGCGATGCTGTCTATCTCGTCGATGAAGATGATGCTGGGGGCATTTTCCTGTGCCTCCTTGAAGACCTCGCGGAGCCTCTCTTCGGACTCGCCGTAGAACTTGCTCATGATCTCAGGTCCGCCGATGGTGTAGAAGTTTGCCTGCGTCTCGTTGGCGACCGCCTTCGCGAGTAGTGTCTTACCTGTGCCCGGGGGACCGTGTAGGAGTACGCCCTTTGGCGCCTCTACTCCGAGGCGCTCGAATATCTCGGGGTGCTTTAGGGGGAGCTCTATCATCTCTCTGACCTTGGCGATCTCCCTGTTGAGGCCGCCGATGTCCTCATAGCTGATCTTTGGGATGCTCCCCTGCGTCTTGGGTGCCTTCTCGGTGAACTCGATCGCGGTGTCTTCGCCGATTATTACAGCGTCCGCTGGGGGTTGCGCCGAGGTTACCATTAGGTCGACGCGACGCCCCATGATGTTTATTGGTATGACGCTTCCCTTCGAGACGACGCGCCCGACTAGGAGCTGGGTCAGGTAACCCTCACCGCCTTCGATGCGGAGGGGCTCGGTGGGGTAGAGTGTGAGCCTCTCGGCGGGCTTCGCCTCGACCCTCCGGACGGTGACGCGGTCGTCGAGTCCGACGCCGGCGTCGTTGCGTAGGATACCGTCTATTCTGATTATGCTGCGACCGTAGTCGCTCATCTGCCCGGGCCAGATTAAGGCGTAGGCCTTCTTCTTCCCGGTTATCTCTATCGCCTCGCCGGCGCGCCAGCCGAGCCTGTTGACGAGCTCGGGGTCGACGACGGCTATTCCTCGGCCCGCGACGTTCTGTGGCGCCTCGGATACTCTTAGTGTTATGTTCTCCATGTTCTATCCTCCATGTTTTTCCCAGAAAACTAGTCTACTTTATCCTGACATTGACGCCCTTCGGCGGCTCAGGTCCCTTGGTCTTGAAGATGACCTGGAGTATCCCGTTCGTGTAGCTCGCGTCGGCGGTGTTCGGGTCCACCTTCACGCTGAGTGGTACCTCGGCGTTGTAGGGCTTGCCCGAGTTGTTCGCAGTTATTATGATGTGCTCCTCGGTTGCGTTGATCTTTATACTGTCCTTGTCGGCGCCGGGCATCTCGACGACTACCTTGACGTTACCCTGCTTCTCGTCGACTGATACGTCTACGAGAGGCTCGCGTACTCCCAGCTGCATCTTGCCTCCGTGTGGGCGGACGTTCCCGAACTCCTTGACGTGGGGCTTACCGTCGGGGCCGATGTTGACCTGGTAACCGTAGTACCACGTCTGGGCGTTGGGACTGCTCTGCATCTCGTCGAGCATCTTTCCCATGTCGGTTTCGAATCCCCAGAGGTCGCCAAACATCTCCTCGAAGATTCCCCTGAAAGGTCTCCGCCTGTTGTTCCATGTCATGTCTTTCACTGTTCTGGGTTGGGTGTGGCTCTCTTATAAATATTATGTCAATATGTCATGTATTTGACATATAGTAATGTTTTTAAAACGGTGTCAGAAGGGTTAAATCCGCCTCGAGGGCTGGTGAGAAACATATGTCTGGGCGCTCAAGCGTACAGGACGTCGTCAGAATCATAGTCACTCGAAACCCCTACCTGTACAGGGGGCTGCGGATGAGAGTGGTCAACTACAGCGCCCTCGCCCGCTATATTCAGGGGGAGGTGCAGAGTACCTTCGGCGACGAGGTGGACCCTAACACCATAGTCACCGCCATAATGCGCCTGAGCAACCAGCTTGAGGAGCCGCAGGTGCCGAAGAGCCCCCTGGCGGGTAGCAGGCTCAACCTTGTTACCGGCATCTCGGAGGTCCTAATCATGGCGCCCCCAGTGAGTCATAGAATGATAGTCGCCGACGTGCTCAAGCTCGGCGCCTTCGACAGTTACATGCTCAGCCTCCACCAGACTCAGTTGGGGATAAGGATCTACACAAACCAGTCCGACGCGGAGAGGATCAAGGAGGGGTTGAGGGATCACAAGGTCGAGATACAAGAAGGATTCGCGGAACTCCATCTCCGCCTCCCCGCCGCTATGGAGGGGCTCGCGGGGGCGCTCACTATGATCGTTGACGTCCTCTCGCAGAACGGCGTCCATGCGATAGAGGCCCACGAGGCGGATGGAGAGATCAGCCTCGTACTCAGGGAGGACGACGCTGGGCGCTCCTTCGACGCGCTAAGGGCTCTATCGAGGTAAAAGAGAGACTTGGTTTGAGCTTCTTTTTGGCTCTTTTCGGGACGCTTTAAGCGTTTTTCGTGACTGAAAATGAGCCATTTCAGCGTCATTTAGTGCACTTGCGGGTTACTACGTATTTGTTTTTGATCATTTAAGATTGCCAATGGAGCTGTTTTCTTGCTTGCGCGCGGTTAATCCAGTTGGATCTATCCCGCCTCCCTTGAGCGTGGTGTTATGTAGATAACTCGGTTAGGCGGGCTGTGATCTTCTTGCTACGCTCGTTGTTCTCGGGGCTTGACTCAAGGAGGGAGAGTACCTTGAGCGCCTCCTCGTAGTAGCTTCTTGCCTTCTTGGTGTCTGCCTTTTCGAGGTATAGCTCAGCGAGGCGAATGGTGTTGGGGTAGTGGGCGCGTAGCCTTCGCTGGTCTATAGTGTCGAGGTCGATGTGCCCTGATGCGACATCGCGGATGTAAGCGAGGTTCTCGTTGAGGAGCGCACCATCATGCTGTGGCGGGTCGTGCCCCGGGATTATCACCTTCGCCTCGAGGCGTTTGTACTCCTCGAGGCTCTGTGTGTATTCCTTGAGATTGAGCAGGTTGACGTAGGGGTAGGGTGCCTCGAGGTTATCGCCGGGGAGCAGTACATGGTCTACGGAGTCATAGCAGCTTGAGCTATCGCCTGTGTGGCCGGGGGTGTAGAAGAACTCGACCCCCTCCTCCATGAAGGCTATCTTTTTCCTGAAGACGAGGTTCGGGGGTGTTAGCTTGACTGAGCCCATCGCCTGAGCGGCGTACTGGTGGAGCCCCTCCTCCCCCTGTGTGTGTATTCGCTTGAACGACTGGTCATGGGCGATGATTATTGAGCCCTCGAAGGATTGGTTGCCCCAGTAGTGGTCGTAATCTGCGTGTGTGTTGAAGATGACGAAGGGCCTCCCAGTGACGCCCTCCTTGGTTAGCTGGGATTTCACCTCCTCCATTGGCTCGGGGCCGAGGAAGGTGTCGACGATGAAGACGCGCTTGGGGGAGATTATCGCGTAGACATTCGTGTGGTAGGGCTCCATCCAGGTGAAGAGATGACCCCGTGAACCGATCCTTTGATGCTCCATGCCATATGGTGTTCGCCGTGTATCCGTGATAAGGGTTTACCGAGGAAGCCTGCCTTGGTGATTATTTGTGTCAAAGCATGTCAAACTGAATTTCGCCGAGTAGCGAAGGGTAGTTCTTTAGATAGGGTGAGCGAGAACACCAGAGAAAATTTGTAGCTTTAGAATACCCGACCCTGCGCCCCAACAGGTTTAACAGTGTAGGAGAATTGTTGGGAGGAATTGATGGAGAAGAAGGGAGCCGAAAAGGCGGAGGGTTTCCGCTGGGTAGTCCTCGGCATCTCCTGGGTGACATATTTCGCAGTCTACGCGGTCAGAGTGACGGTCCCCCCACTCTCCCCCTTCATAGTCGACGAGCTCCACCTCTCAAACACGGAGATAGGTCTTCTCGTATCTGCAGCGGCCCTCGGCTACTCGATATTCCAGGTCCCCGCTGGCTGGCTGATAGACAAAGTGGGTATTCGCAGGATGCTCTTCGCAGGCACCTTCATAGCCGGGGCGCTTATAGTTACAATGTATTTTACTGAGACGCTCCCCGGTGCCTCCGCCGTCCTCTTCCTTGGAGGAATAGGGTGCGGCTGCTTCCCCGCTGTAGCTACTAAGGCGATATTACAGTGGTTCCCCGTAAAAGAGAGAGGCACTGCCATCGGCCTTCACCAGACGTCGATCACCGTCGCGGGCATAATGACTGCAATAACTTTGCCTGTCATCGCCGTAGGCCTCGGCTGGAGGTATGGCTTCGTTGCTGTGGGTGTCGTCTCGATGGTGGCGGCCGTAATAGCCTCGATAGTCTACAGGGATCCTCCGACTGTCGCCGAGAAGCCGAGTGTAGCAGGTGCTTCTCGAAACTGGGTGGCTATACGGGAGGTCGTCCTAGACCGTAACGTGCTCCTCGTGAGCGTCTCCTGCATAGGCTTCATGGCTGTCGACTACTCCTTCACCACATACCTCATTATCTTTCTGAAGGACGCTGTGGGGTTGACAGTTACGACGGCGGGTGTCTACCTCGCCATAGCCAACGTGGGTGGCGTTATTGGTAAGCTCACCTTCGGCGCCTTGAGCGACAGGGTTCTAGGTGGGAGCAGGCGCAAGCCCCTGCTCATCGCTTGCAGCATCATGCTCGCCATGACGATTGTGATGCAATTCATCACACCGGGGGCCTCGCTCTGGGTGCTCGCCCTCGTGTTCGGCGTCTTCGGCTTCGCCGCGATAGGCTGGGGCGGCCTAAATCTCATACTCGTCTCCGAGTTTAGCCGCAGGGAGTCTATGGGACTCGCCATGGGCTACTCGCTTATGATCCTCATGATCGGCAACATAGTAGGGCCACCTATCTTTGGATATATCATCGATACTACCGGTTCCTACTCCCCCGCGTGGTGGTTCTTGACTGCTTGCGCGGCTGCGGCGCTCGTCTTCATGGCGCTCGTACGCGAGAAAGACCGCAGAATAGAATCGTGAATGGTGGGCCGGGCCGGACTTGAACCGGCGACCTCCGCGGTGTGAACGCGGCGTTCCACCAAGCTAGACTACCGGCCCACGCACCCACTAGGGAGCCAGAGGCAATAAAATCCTTTTCGCCGTATGGCGACGTTCATCGCTCCCTCGCTGAATACTCCGACCCGCGCCAAACAATCAAAGGGAAATTATAACAGGGGGACATGCAGCAGCCGAACAATCGCCACACCCTTTTATACTCAGAGGAAAAAGAGGAGATAAGTTTAAAATAGATGGATGAGTTGCCTATCAGAACGACATGGTAGTAAAAGTCGCAACACCGGTCGAGATAGTCGACGGAGTCAGCTTCCGTCTAAGGACCGACCAGATCGTCATTCTCGAAGGCCTCACCTCTCCAGCCAAGGGCAGTGAGCAGGAGAAGAAGGCGATGGCAAAGTTAGGCGAGTTGGTTCTGAAGAGAAAAGTCGCATACGAGGGTCACAGTATCGACACCTTCGGTAGGACGAAGGCATCGGTAAAGTACGAGGATGGAACCGACGTCAACAAGATGATGGGCGAGTTCCTAGCCAAGTTATAGGCCCCCCACCACCCCAATCATCTTTTGAGTCCCATCTTTGTCCGTAAAACCATTAACGGTCGAGGGCACAGTATTACTCTCATGAGTGAGTTCAATCGACAGAGGGCAAGTGAGCTTATCGAACATCTCAGGAGGGATGGCTTCGATGCACTCCTGCTCTTCCCTGGTCCAAACATCAGCTACTACACTGGATTCAGCATTGGGCTGAGTGAGCGTCCCGCCGCCGCCCTCATCCCAGTAAACGGCGACCCCGTCTTCATCGTGAACCAGCTGGAGGAGGAGCTCAGGGGGCAGAGCCCCTGGTTCAGCGAGAAGGCGATATGGTTGGAGCATGACGACCCTATCCAGATCCTCGCGAAGACGATAAGGGAGAGGGGGCTTGGCGCCTCCAAGATCGGGATACCCGAGGAGGCGCCCTGGGGCTGGGTCAACAGGCTACAAGCAGCCCTGCCGGAGACCCGACTCGTCGATGCCTCAGAGCAGATCGGCCACACGCGCATGATCAAGACGCCGCAGGAGCTCGACTGGATCAGGATGGCGTGCCACATCGCCGACCGCGCCCTAGAAACTGGCTTCAGCAGACTCCACACAGGCATGACCGAGGCGGAGCTCGCCGACGTACTGACATCGGAGATGCGCCACCTCGGTGGGGGCCAATCATTCCCGGGGGTGCTATTCGGGGAACGCGCGGCGCTGCCCCATGGAAACCCGGGGGACCGACGACTGAAACCAGGCGACGGCGTGCTCGTCGACATGGGATGTACCTTCCACGGCTACTGGAGCGACATCACGAGGACCGTCTTCTACGGGGAGCCAAGTGAGAGGCAGAGGGAGCTGTACGACATCGTCCTCAAGGCGAACAGGGCAGCCTTCACCGCCGTCAAGCCGGGTGCAACATGCGAATCCATAGACGTCGCAGCGAGGAGAGTTATCGAAGACGCGGGGTACGGGAAGCAGTTTATACACCGCCTCGGCCACGGCATCGGGCTGCAGATACACGAATACCCCTACTTGGTCCGGAACAACTCGATGAGGCTGGAGCCAGGGATGGTCTTCAGCGATGAGCCCGGCATCTACATAGTCGGCGAGGTAGGTATTAGGGTCGAGGACACAGTCACCTGCACACAGACTGGCTGCGAGAGCCTCACCAAGTTCAAAAGGGACCTCGTCGCATACCCCGTGAAGGACTAAAGATGATAGACCTCCTCGCCCCCACAACGATACTCGGCGCCGCGCTCATCCTTCTTGGCCTTTACTACATAGTCTTCTGGTGGAGCTACTGGAAGACCAACTATAAGGGGGGTCTCGTCACGGGTGGCCCGTATATGATAGTGCGTCACCCCTACTACTTCGGCTTCCTCTCACTCGCCACGGGGCTCGTCGTCCTCGTTCCCCAGATCGAGACGGCTGGACTTGCCTTCATCTCGTGGACAGTCATTATTAGCCAGATCAAGAACGAGGAGGAGGAACTCATCAAGAAGTACGGTAAGAAGTACAGGGACTACCAGGAGAGAGTCCCGAAGCGCCTCATCCCCGGCGTCTACTAGAGAGAGCCTTTTCAGCGTGGCGCACAAGCATAAGCCCCATGAGCGAACTTGTGGATTACTACCGCAAACGCGCCAGAGAGTACGAGGACGTATACTACTGGACCGACACATACAGACAGGAGGAACAGCGCGTGATGGCGGACGCTATCAAGGCCTCCCTCTCGGGGCGGGACGTCGTCGACTTCGCCTGCGGCACCGGCTGGTGGGACCGCTTACTCTCAGATACGGCGAAGAGCATCACAGGTCTCGATATCAACGAGGACGTCCTAGAGGTTGCGCGGTCAAAGGAGTACAGATGCCCCACGAAGTTCCTGATCGGCGACGCTTACAAGCCGCCCTTCAACGGACCCACCTTCGACGGCGCCCTCGCCACGTTCTGGCTCAGCCACATACCCAAGGCGAGGCTGCACGAGTGGATCGACACACTCCACTCCATTCTCAAGCCGGGTTCACATGTCTTCGTAGCCGAGAACACGAATATCCCCGGCATCGGTGGACCCATCGTCACCAAGGAGAGAGATGAGAACACTTACAAGCTCCGCACACTCAAGGACGGCAGCCAACACACGGTCATGAAGAATTACTATTCGGTCGAGGAGCTTGTGAAAATATTCGGCGCACACGCGTCAAGTTTCGGTAAGGATAACGTCTACCACGGCCACTGCTTCTACTGGGTAGATTACAGCCTCTAGGCCTTTTTAACGAAGGCGCTCTTCGCTGCCCCGCATATCGGGCAGACCCAGTTAGCTGGTAGAGCCTCGAAGGGGGTACCGGGGGCGACGCCCGAGGCGGGATCACCCTCCGCGGGGTCGTAAATGTAACCGCAGACACTGCACTCGTACTTGTCCATACATTGAGCCGGGTAACGCCCCGATTTAAATTGAGCGTGGAAAAAAGACGCGATGCCGGAGAATTTGAGTAAAAAAGGGTAGGAGTTTTACTCCTTGACGGACTGGACGGTGTCGACAGCACCCAGATACATCTCGTTGAGCTGTGGGTGGTTCGCAAGCGCCTCCGCGGATCCGGAGAACGTGAACTTACCGCCGCGCATCATGTATGCCTTGTCACCGACCTGCAGAGCGCGCTTGGCACGCTGTTCAACCAACACGATTGGGAGACCAGTCGTCTCAGCCATCTGCTCGAGCTGCTTCATGACATCGTTGACCAACTTGGGCATAAGACCGGCTGTGGGCTCGTCCACCATCATGAGCTTTGGCTCCCTCATCAGGACCATACCCTCGGCGAGCATCTGGCGTTCACCGCCACTCAGCGTACCCGCTGCGCGGGGCATGTACTCCTTGAGCCTTGGGAAGAGGTTCCAGACGAACTCGAGCTTGTCCTTGTAGACCGTCGCGCTGTTGACGGTGTAGGCGGCCATCTTTAGGTTGTCCTCGACCGTTAGCTTGCTGAAGATGTTACCCGTCTGTGGCATGTAGCCGATGCCGAGTTTCGTCCTCTCATAGGGAGGCATGTTCGTGATGTCCTTACCCTGGAAGAAGACCTGCCCGGAGTAGACCGTAGCGAGGCCCATGATGGCCTTAAGGAGGGTCGTCTTGCCGACGCCGTTGGGGCCGACGATGACCGTAACCTCCCCGTCTGGGACCTCGAAGTCTAGGTCGTAGATAACGTGGATGGGGCCGTAGCCGACGTTAAGTCCCTTTGTCTCTAGTATATTACCCATATTACTCACCTAGATAGGCTTCGATGACGCGTGGGTCCTCGAACACCTCTTCTGCAGTGCCTTCGACAACCAGCTTACCGCGGTCCATTGCAAAGACGTGATCCGCGTACTGCGCCGCGACCTCGAGCCTGTGCTCGATGACAAGGAAGGTGATGCCTAGCTCGTCACGGAGTCGGAGGACGTGGTTGAAGATCTGGTGGCAGAGCTTGGGGTCGATGCTGCCCACGGGCTCGTCAAGAAGTATTGTCTCGGCCCCCGACATCAGCGTCCTGCCGATCTCGAGGAGCTTGAGCTCACCTCCGCTCAGCGTGTTAGCGGGCTTGTTCCAGACATGCTTGAGCCCGAGGACCTTGAGGAGCTCAGAAGCCCTTCTGACGGCACTGATCTCGCTGTCGACCCACGTTGGCTTTGCAAGTGACTTGAAGAGGTTCTCACCCGCGTTATCGGGGAGGGCGACGAGCATATTCTCGAGGGTCGTGAGCCTGAGGAAAGGGGATGCGATCTGGAAGGTCCTGACGAGGCCCATCCTAGAGATCTTGTACATCTCCTCTTTCGTAATGTCTACGTCCCTGTAGTAGATGTGTCCCTCTTCTGGGTGGAATAGACCTGAAATGCAGTTTGTGAGGGTCGATTTTCCGCAGCCGTTAGGGCCGACAAGGAGGTATATTCCGCCTTCCTTGAGGCCGATGCTGATGCCATCAACGGCGGCGAATCGACCGAAATACTTACTTACGTTTTCGATTCTGAGAATCTCCGACATACCAGCATCAACTACCGTATCTGTACCCAGTATAGAGTTTAAATAGTTTTGCAGAGTGCCTTTTAAAGGCAAATATTTATTCAAAAATTTTAGAAGTAAAGAAAAAACGAGGTTTCCACCCCGTTGAAGCTTCATCTACGCCTTGAATCGCCCCTGTTCACCGGCCGAGTAGCAGTAATAGTGTCTTAGATTTAGCTTCGATGTTACAATAAAAGTTCACTGACCATTCTTAGTAGCTCGGGTATATTTACGAATATTTGGTGAAGCACAGATATGGCTAAGCGGTAATTTTGAAAAAAAAACGCAGTCAGGCATCTAGGAGTCAGAAATAAATGAAGAAAAAAGAAAAGGATGTATGGTTTGTCTAGAGGCTTATGGTCCGATGGGTGTGTAGCCCAGGACATCCGGTCTGAAGACCGTGACCAGTGTGTCAGGGTCGTACTGCGCCATTATGATGCTGACTGAAGCCTTCTCGGTGTTCGGACTACCAACGTTGGTACCAGGGAAGAAGCCCCAGACATCGTATGGAGGAGCGAACCTGTCGCCGAACTCGTCGAGACGAGACCAGCCTGCAACACCGAACGTGTTAAGGCATATCGGATCCTGTAGGTCGAGGATGTCCTTACCAGCTTGGCTCTGAGCCTGCAGCACCGAGGTTGCTAGGACAGAACCGATGTCGTAGGAGTACGCGGAGTATGTGCTGAACTGCTGAGCAGTCAGAGCCGTGTACCTTGCCTGAAGATCTAGGTACCTCGACGTAATGGTCTCACGAGAGAGGAAGCTGTAGATTCCAATGTGGTTAGCCTCCTCAGGCGCATCATCCATAGCGCGCTGGCTCTTCGCAGTACCGTCGCTGCCCCACCAGTGGACGTTGTAGATGTTGTCGTAACTGCTTGCCTGCTTGAGTATCACGGGGATCTCGTCGAACGAGAGTATGATCACGCCAACCCTCTGCTTCTCGCCGCCGTTCGCGGTGACCGCAGCGGCCACCGTCGCGTCGGCTAGGGTTAGGTAGTTGGAGAACTCCGTTGACTCAGCCGCGTACCTGACGATGTCGCCAGCTACGTTACCGCCCTTCTGCTCCCAGATGGGAACAAGGAGGTTGACGATGCCGTCTCCCCACGAGTCGCCGCGCTGGAAGATGACGATCGACTTGACACCCGCTGCCCACATAACGTTAGCGAGCGCTGGGGCGAGAGCCGTGTCAGCGGTACACATACGGAAGAGATAGTCATCGGCGATTGCGAGCGTCGGGGATGTGGAGGAGCTGCTCCACATGAGGACCTCGTTTGCGTTGCAGTAGCTGAGAGCAGACTGCGCCTGGCTTGACCAGCCGCCACCCTCGAAGATGGTGACGCCGGTGGACTTGAAGCCCTGGACCTTTTCGAGGTGGACCTGGGCCTGTCCTGTGGCGTCGTCAATGAGGTACTCGAACGATACGTCATAGCCCATAAGCTCCGCGTAGTCGTTGAGTCCTGGGGCGATAATCTGCTCGTGATATGGCTTACCAGTTTCGAGACTTGTCGTCGAGGCTGCGATGTATCCAAACTTCACAGTCGCGCCCTTGAGCGGTGCTTCTTTGACTACTGAACCGGGGACAGTGACTGTCACCGTCTGGCCGTCGCCACCCTGTGGGGCGGCGAAGTAGCCGATGCCTCCGCCTACGATCAATCCCGCGACTAGTAGCACTATTGCTAATGTCATTCCTTTATCTGCCATTTTTTACACCTTTGTTGTCGCAGTTAGTAGACTTCCTACCATTATATTTAAGACTTGACATAATGTGCCGTAAAGTGCCAGATCTATGGCTTATCTCAAAGTTTAACACAATAACTCTAGAGAGAATCACATAGACCTGTTAAAAATGATATATATTATCGACTCTTTTTATACCATTCCTGTACTCAAGGGTTTTTCGATGAAAACTATTATAAATAAAACAGGTTGTTGAGGTCTGCGGAGAAAAAATGGATCTTACATTATGGATTATGGCAATCACTTTCGCTAGTGAGCTGACTCTCCTAAGTGTCGGTTTCACACTAACTTACCTCACCGCCAAGATTCCAAACTTCGCCCACGGAACTTACGCAGGCATTGGCATTTACGTGAGTTACACGTTCGCCAAGTTCTGGGGCATCAACCCGTACTATGGGCTGCCCTTCGCCTTTATCATAGGCGGCGTGATCAGTGTAATCGTTTACAAGCTGGTCATCAGTACCCTGACGAAGATGGGTAGCGGCTCGATCGTCTTGACGATCGCGACCCTCGCTATCCAGATCTTCTTGGGAGCCCTGCTCTTCATCTATTCCTACATCTTCATCACGTTCTACCACCAATATGCGTCGGGCTTCCTACTCAAGGAGTGGGACTTCAAGGTTGGAGACATCTCGGGTATATTCTTCGTCTCGATCGGCATCAGCATCGCCACAGTCATCATGCTCCACTATCTGCTTACAAAGACAAAGACGGGCATCGCCATGAGGGCGACCGCTGAGGACCCCGAACTTGCGTCGGTCCTCGGCATCAACATCAACAATGTTCAGCTCTTCTCGTGGTTCCTGACCGGCGGACTCGCGTGTCTCGCCGGCGCTATGATCCCGATGTGGCTGCAGAGCAACCCGGGTACTGGCTCAGGCATCATTACGAGCATCATGGCGGGAAGCCTTCTCGGAGGCTTCGACAGCGTCTACGGTGCAGTCATTGGTGGCTTCACGATCGGTATAGCGGAGATTATGTTGACATACGCCGGGCAGCTGCTGATTGGCACATGGTTCGGCGAGTACAGGCCGCTCATCCCAATGGTCTTCCTCATCATAGTGCTTCTCATCGAGCCGAGGGGAATACAGGGATTCTATGAGAGTTGGCAGAGGTCGAGGGCAAAGCCGATCCCGAAGGAGCCTGAGAAGCAGGCCGAGATAACGGAGGAGAAGAAGTAATGTACGCTAACATAGCTCTTGGGATACTAAGCTCGATGCCTATGGCTATCGAGGGCACGAACAGACTCGTCGTAGACATCGCCATGTTCTTCGGCATGCTCGTCATTGTAGCTATGGCACTTAACTTCCAATACGGTAACGCCGGCATCCCTAACATGGGGTGCGCAGTACAGGTCATCATTGGAGCCTTCACGGTCAGCGCAATCGTCATGAGGATCATGTTCACGGTCATCTCATCGGCGGGGGTCCCACTTGACGATTGGAACGATCCCTTCAAGTGGATCTACAGCAACCCGAAGAACGTCGGACTCGCCAACAAGTTGCTAGAGGTCAACGCGCCAACGGCTATCGGCTTCTTCCTACTAAGTCTCGGGCTGGCGGTCATACTGGGGGCGGTTATCGGTTACCTGCTCGCCCTACCGGCCATCCGCCTCAGGGCAACTTACCTTATGATCGTCCTCATCACCATCTCGGACGCCTCCCAGATCATAGGCAGGAACGTTACATTCATCTCCGGCGGTACGCTCGGAGTCTGGATCCCCAACGTCTTTGCCTGGTATCCGGGTGACATCGGTGTCATCTTGGCCGTCGTCACATTGCTGCTTGGGCTGATCAGTTTCTTCATCTTCAGGACGATGCTCAACTCGCCCTACGGCAGGTTGATGCGCGCCATGAGGGAGAACGAGGTCACCCTGGGCAGCATCGGTAAGAACGTCGTAGGTATCCGCCGCAACATCCTCATGTTCGCGTCGGGCGTCACCGCGATCGCAGGCGTCCTCAATGTTTACTACCTACAGTTCTCGAACGAGAACGGCTACCAGCGCGCCTACTGGACGTACTGGCCATGGCTGATGCTCATCTTGGGCGGCCCCGGCAACAACGCCGGAACCTTCCTCGGTGCGGCTTTGATCATCGCCCTCAGGCGTGTCATCATAGTGTTCAAGTTCCAGCTACAGACCGTGTTCTTCTTCCCCATCTCATACCTCGAGGACATCATCCTCGGCGGTCTGCTGGTCGGCGTCATGATCTTCAGACCCAACGGGCTGATCCCCGAGAAGCTCCTCTACATCCCTGGAGTCAACTACACCAAGATGATTCATGAGGATGTGAAGGTAGACTGGCGCGCAGCGCCAAAGGCGGGTAAGAAGGAGGCGAAGAAGTGATGAACGGACTACTAGTGATGGCAAGCCTGCTCAGGCTAGTCGGTGAGGCTGCGGACACGTATGATAATATGCTGTTCTGGCTCATGATCGCATTGTGGGTCATCATGCCGGCCTTCATCGTCTACGAGGAGCTCAACGAACGAAAGGCGCTCAGGGAAGCCGAGAAGGCAACCGAAGAGCAGGCAACAGCCTAAACGAACCCACTTTCAACTAGTCTTTTTTATGTAATAAAACGCCAGCCCAGAGTGGGCTCTGCAGTTGTAAAAGGGGGTCTTGGGCTTACTCGGTGGTCAGGGTGTAGTGTACACCCATGCCCGTGAGTGCCTTGTCGATCTTCTCGATGAGCGTTTCGAGTTGCTTCATCGTGGGCTTCTTGTCGACCCACTCGAACATGAAGTCGTACTCGCCTAGGAGCTGCTTCGCGTCGCTGATGATCTTCGCGGGTTCGTAGCAGTCGACGTATGTGCTCTTGAGGTTAGCTAGGTAGTTCTGCCAGTCGCGGTTGTCGGCCTGCATCCTTGTCGGGTAGGGTATGCACTTGTGGCTGAACTTGACTTCCTTCTCTCGGGACATCTCGACCGCTACGCCCTCGAGTGCCTGGAGAGCTTTCATTACGGGTGGACCGTAGATGCGTACATATGTTTTCGCCAATGTAGTCGCCTAAGAATCCATGACGGAAGGATAATATAAAATCTTTTTTAGGAAAAATTAGCCTAAAGGCGCTAACTTGCGGTTTCTTCGTGGTTTGACATCCGCTTCATTATGAGGCGGTACCTGCGGTACTTGTCATCCATAGAGAACTTGGCTGGGTGGGGTGGCTATTACGTGCCCTCCGCATTTGGGGCAGGCGTCCTCGTGAAGCGTGTAGGTGCCGCACTTTTCGCATTTGCGGAGTAGCCATACCAAAGTCGATTACTCCCTCTTGAAGGAGAAGGTACCCTCGTGTTTGGCCCACTCCTTCTCGGCGTGCTTTACGACCTTGTCTAGCGCGAACTCGGCCTTCTTGTAATCCTCGGCGGTTACTTCGACGCGGTACTTTGGTGAGCCGAGGGTGTATAGGTTTACTGTCGACTCGGATTCCTCGCCGAGCTCTTTGACGCCCTGGAAGTACTCTTTGATCTCCTCGATTCCCCTGCTGCCCATGGCGGTGACCTCGAATACTCCCTGGACGGTTACGCCCTTGACGACTATCTTGTCCTTCGCCACGTTCGCTAGGGTGTCCGCGATCTTCTCCTTAATGCCGAGGTCCGTGAATATCTTGACGCCCTTCTTCGCCGCCTGTTCGAGGGCGTCGTAGAGGTTGATGTTTGCCTCGTTGAGCTTGGGGCTTATCTCCGCGAACAGGTCGCCGGGAGTCATCTTAAGCTCTGTGGCGGCTAGCTTGAGGAGAGTCTCACCCTTACGGGTCTTCTTCCAGTCCTCGATCTTCTTCCTGCGGTCATCCTTGTTGACCCTGCGCAGACTGAGATCGACCTGGTTCTTGGACGGGTCAACCCTGAGAACCTGTAGCACGACCTTCTGGTTCTCGCGCACGTGGTTGCGTATGTTTCTGACCCAGCGAGAGCTGATCTCTGAGATGTGCAGTAGTGCTTCCTTGTTCTCGTACTCGTCCAGGGTTACATATGCGCCGTAGGACTCGAGGCGGCTGACGGTAGCGACGACCATCTCGCCAGTTTCAGGCCACTCGGCGCGCCCTAGACTCATCGGGTTGGTCACCCTAGAACTGCCATGATGGAGCCGTTTATCTCGGCTTTACCACCTGTTGGCCTCGCGAGTACCTCTCCGCACGTGCGGCACTTTACCTCGTGGGTCGCGTTGCTGAAAACTATCTGCTCGGATTCGCAGCTGAGGCACTTGACGCGTAGGAAACGCGATGTGGGCCTCGGAATCAAGTTATCCCATTCCGCCATTTTACTCCAACTCCGCCTTCTTGAGCCGTAGTCCCTCGCGCATCAGACTGTGCTTGCACTCCTTGCACTGAAGTTGCAGCGTGGTCTTCTTTGTGACCTTTGCCTGGTTGTGCTGCATCGGGAACTTTTGGCCACCGTAGCCCTGCTTGCGTATGGCTTGGTCGCGCTCGCCTTTGCGGGCGCCGCGGCGCTTGCCTGCCTTGTGTATGGTGACAGTGAACTCAGTGTGCGTCTTGCACTTTGGGCAGAAGGTCCTGAGTATCTTTGGAACTTTCATGGCTCTGTCTCCACTACCTTCGCTATGCCCTTCCTTATTAGGTTATCCGCGTTCTGGGTTGGGAGGCTCGCGACGTCCTCGGCCTTGAATGGGCCATATGTTTTCATGTCTACACCCATTATAGCGGATAGTGGCTGGGTGAATCGAACCACTTTGAGAGCGTGTTCACCTGTTTCGACGACGTGTATAGGTGGCGCGGGGCGGGGGGTTACATCAGGCGGGGCGGCCGCCTGAATCTCGGGCCTCGGCTCCCTCCCCTGAAGGCTCTGCTTCAGCCCCTGAGTGTGGGCTGCGATGAGGCGTCGCAGCTCGACCTGTAGCCGCTTCTCCTCCGCTGTGAGGTTGAGCGGTTCGACTGGTACGCCGTTCAGCTCAGCCGATACGAGCTTGCCTAGGCGTAGCTTGTTGAGGTCGGCTACCAACTTGTCGGCGTGGTCGCGCTCCTTCTCGACGAGTTTGCCCTTGACCGTGGACTTGTCGGTGCTCCTCGTCTGCTCCTTTAGCTGCGTGGCGTAGGCTGTTATGGCGGCGTAGAAGCCCTCGGGAAGGGGTTGTATGTCGGGGCGCTGTTTTTCCCGCCTCCATGACTCGTAAAGTATCCTGTATTCGTCTGTCATTGGTCTATCCTCGCCCCCTTCTTGCAGAGGAGGAACAGCGCCACAGCGGTGGGCACGGTGACGGACTCCTGCGTGTAGGGCCCCCACTCGGCGTCGGCGATATGTACCTTCGGCGCGTGTCTGACATATACCTTCGCCTCCCCCGTGCGGAACGCTATGGCGCTCGTCATCGGGTCGTAGTCGGGGAGACCGTCGAGGTCGATCGTCTGGACCTGCCAGCCCGTCTTCCCGTGGAGGGTGTTGGGTAGGCGAATTAGGCGGTGGATGTCAGTGGTGACAACGGTATCTATGTCCGCAGCTTGCTCTTTGACGGCGATCTCCATCAGCTTGGAGAGGTCGGTCATTAGCTTGTCCTCGTCACTTACGTCGACGGTCTTGAGGAGGACGCTTGGGTGGCTCTCCTCCAATATTGTGAGTGCTTTGTCTCGCTCGTTGACTAGGAGGCTCGTGATCTTGCGTCCCATCTTTAGAGCCTTGATCTCCTCTGGTGGAGTCGAGGCGATGAAGTCGTAGAGTGCTCTCCCCGCCCTGCCTCTCCAGCCCTCGTCGGCGAGCGTGGATCGCCCGCCCTTGGCGCGGGGGTTGAAGCCGAGGTACTCCGGCTTGAGCCCGGTGCCTAGGATGTAGTCGACGACCTCTCGGCGCCCGTACTGGTCGAGCTTCCTTATCTTGGTGCTCCTGACGTGAACGTGGTAGCCCCTGTTGCCTGAGAAGTTGACGACTAAGTCTCCCGCGGGGCTGAATCCAAGGTCCTGTATGAGCATGTCGAGGAGTTTCTGGGTCTCATGTTTCGCCGCCTGTAGACAGCGTTCGCAGAGCCAGGTCTCCTCCTCGAATGCGGCCTTGCCGCACTTGCATATCTCGGGGTGCTTCCCGGTTCCTGATTCGCCGCAGTTTTTGCACTTCCACTTGTCGTGTTCGTGCTGGCATGGGAGATCGAAGTGGTCGGCGTCTATGTCGAAGACGAGGTCTGCGCCTGTCCAGCCCTTCCCCGCCATGTCTGCCTCGGGGCGCTGATAGTAGCTGCTGCTGTGGTAGCTGTGGGCGGGGCTGTTTTCTGCTAGGTAGCGGCGGAACGAGCCCTCGTCTGGGAAGCCTATGTGGCGGAACATCGTCTTCCCCCCGAACTGGAGGAAGGCGAACTCCCTCTGCCTGATCTCTGTTGGGGCGGGAATCGTCCTCGCGTTTGACTGGTACCACCTATGGAACTGTTCCGCTACGAATTTTGGGCTACCCCAGTCCGACTCCATAGGTATCAGGTAGATGTGATCTCCCCGTTTTAAAAACTGGTTTGCTTCGACGCGGGCTACTTCTTCAGGCCGTTGTGTGGGCACTTGCCGCAGAACTTGGGGTTGAACCTGACGAGGTTGTTATACTGGGTGCAGAAGTGTAGCCCCGTGTTCTTAATGGACTCGTTTACGTCCGCCAATGTGGTGATCTATGGGCTGGGGGGAGTCGTATTTGAGGCTTGAGGTTGGGGTGAGGGTCTCTGGTAGGCTAGGCGGCGCGCTTTGGCGCGGTAGTAGCTGAGGGGGTGCTTTACTCGCTCGCAGATGTCGTCCTTATTCCGGCATATACCGTGTGTGCGGAGCGTGTCGCAGAGGGGCGGAGTGTACTTCGTCCTGTTCCCCTTGACGCCTGCGATGTGCTCGACCTGGTACTTTGTCATGGCGGGGTCGAAGTCGCTGACGCTCGTGTAGAGGTCTATGAGGCTGTCGAGGGGCATCCCGATGGTGACTAGGAAGCTGGTGAGGGCGAAGCGCTCCATGTGGCTGGCGCGGCGCCCTGCGAGGAGCCCCTCCATGCAGAAGCGGATGCAGGGTGGGAAAGCCTCGTTGAGCACCTCGCTTGGTAGGTCCTCGCCGCCTAGGCGGCGCCGGTTCTCCTCGAAGACCTTGGAGACTCGGTCGAGGCGCCTCTGCAGAGGCTCAGGAAGATTGATCTTAACAGGTTTCAACCGCTCTTTGATGAGCGTCTCCACCTCCCCCTGTATTAGGCGAGCCACCTCGCGCTGGGTGAGGAGAACGTAACCATTCTTGACTATGCGGTTGACGAGCTTCCACTTGTCCTCGTGGAAGCTACTGGAGCTACGGAGGTAGTCGTGGAAGTGGAGGCGGAAGTCGTGGAGCACACCGTCATAACGCTCTCCTGAGTCCTTGAGGTCCCAGCTGAAGTCTTCCCGGGCTATCTGGGCGAGCTTCTCCCGATCCTCATCCTGCAGGAGGAAGTAGACGCGCACCGCCTCAGAGAGGGCGTAGCGTCTGCTTAGGAACTGCTCACCCGCGACCGAGACGAACATGACGGCGACTGGGAAGCTGAGCAGCTCCGTCATGTAGTCGTCGAGCTTGTCGTCTACTGCGCCGTCCTCGATTGCTTGGATTACGCGCTCGGCGGCGCGGTCGAGCACCTTATCGTAGAGAGGATTAGCGAGGTCGTCGAGCTGGAGGTTGAGGGCGTCGACTAGCTTCGCCGCCTCAGTGAGGAACGGGTACTTCGCCGCCTCCCTCTCCAGCATACCTATCAGCCTCCACTGTGTTTCGGCTGTGAAAAGGCTTCCCCCACAGGGTTTATTATAGATACATGGGTAGATGCGGGTCATGAATCGTAAAGAGACGATAAGGCTCGATTATCCAGCGGACGCGCACTATAACCCGGCGGTCCGTGCTGGCGACTTCATCTATACATGTGGTCATATTGGGCTCGAGGACGAGCAGGGGCGGGAGCTGACCACTATCGAGGACCAGACGAGGGCGACGCTCGCCGATCTCCGAAAAACGCTGGCTGCAGCCGGCGCCACCATGGATGATATTGTGAAGGCGACGGTCTTCATCGCCGACATTGACTACTATGAGAAGATGAACGAAGTCTATATGACCTTCTTTGAGGGACCGACGCCGGCGAGGTCGACCATCGTTACGAAGCTAGTCATGGATGAGATTCTAGTAGAGATAGAGGCTGTCGCCTACAAGCCTAGGGCTTGAGGTTCTTGTCGGCGAAGTGCCTGAGGCGGCGTAGCCCCTCGGGGACCCATGTCCGCCCGTAGCTTATGCGGAAGTTGTTCCCCGGGTAGTTGAAGATCATCCCTGGCCAGACCATTACGTGCTCCTGCTTCGCGTATTCTTCCGTGAACTTTTCGACGTTCATCCCGATGAGCTCGGGGAAGCCTACAGTGGAACCTTTAGGGTGTACCCATCTGAAGTGGTCGCCGTAGTCCTCGAAGAACTCCTCCATGAGGGGCATGTTGTCCTCGATTATCTTGTGGCTGCGGGCGAGGACCTTGTCTCTGGAGCGGAGCGCCATGGTGGCGAGTAGTTCGCTGGGCGCTGGCTTACATGGGGTGGCGAGGCCGTTCATCTCGTCGAGCTTCTTAAGCAGGGTCGGTTCCTTGATTGTAATCCAGCCTATTCTGAGTCCTGAGAGTGCGTAGGCTTTTGACATGACTCCGAAGCTCACGGCGGTCTCGTCGGCGTCCACGGCGGGTGGGAGACGGTACTCGGGCTTGTGCTCGAGGAGGTGGTAGACTTCGTCCCCGACGAAGGTTACGCCTTTCTCGTGGCAGAGGTTGATAAGCGCCTTGTAGGTGGCTTGGTCGACGGTCGAGCCAGTTGGGTTGTGGGGGAAGTTGGTGACTAGGAATTTGGTGTTTGGTCGCATTGCTTTGGCAACTGCGTCCACGTCGACACGCCAACTGTCTGGCTCAAGGGGTACAAGCGTGACCTCAGCTCCGGCAAGTCTTGCTAGTTGGTAGAGTGCCTCGTAAGCGGGCCATAGTACGACGACGTGGTCGCTTGGCTTGAGCATGGCGGTGAAGAAGACCCAGATCGCCTCGTCGGCGCCAGCGAAGACTATTACCTGGTTTGGATCGACGTCTTTGTAGAGCTTGGCTATCTCCGTGCGCAGCTTTGTGCCGCCGTTCGTCTCAGTGTACTTGAGTGTGAGGTTCTCCCAATCACTCCGAAGCTCTTCATCGGCGAGGGCTAGGACCTCACTCATCTTCATCGGCTGGACGTCCGACTCATGCATCGTCATGTTAGTATATTTTCTCCAGCCTCGCATCTGTTGCTCGAGCCAGAGCCGGTGTTCTAAGCGGTCGCGCCCTTGTCCACCGGTCGGTTTGATAGTGGTCATGCCAATGCCTTCTATATATATCGAGGGGGTAAAGTCTTTACCCCCACACACACAGTGTTCCTCTTGATTGAAATCTCGGACACCTGCCTCGGAACAACACGAAGCAATCGTGAATCGTAAACCCGTATCCCCGCAGTTTCGAATCAAGCCTTGCCTTTTCCCTCTGCGCCTCAGCAATCTTGGGCGCCCTCGAGAGCTCTCCCAGCTCCTTGATTAGAGGGAGTATCATGGACGATCAAAGATGCGACGCTATACGCTTAAAGTGTTTAAGCCTCGTCAAAACAAGGTATCAGAATCGAATACTCAGGGATCAACTCATGCTCAAAAGGCATCTGCAGTGTACCTTCGGTATCTTCACCCTCTATTAACCATGGACGATTCCTGCAAAAGTACTCAATATGGCCATACCTCCCTACAGTAGCTAGCATGCTCTTTCAGCCCATATTTTGGACCAACTGATACCTTACAGATACGTCATAGATACCAAAATGATACTCCTCATATACCTTCCTGATACCAAACATGCTGAGTCCCCGGAAGTGATACTTTCGCGTGCACTACCTAACCTATCCACAATTCTTAGCACTAGCGGCGCAACCAAACACGTGGAGAAATTGGTACCATTGAAGATACGCAGACCCGCCTCACCGAGGAGGAGATCCCAGTCGCCCACGGCCTTATTCTTCGCCTGAAGCAGCTCAACGAGAAACGGGAGCAGCTTGAGCAAGCCACGATAGTAGTGAGGTGTCTGGATCGGCTGATCAAGCCGAAGCCCGGAAGACCGAAAACAAAACAGATCACCGGGGACTGATGCTTTTCTATATCGACTACTTCGAACGGCATTTACCGGAGTGTTTGAGCGCACCTAGCATTCCCTAGCGCGTGATCCATGGATGTAGTAACTGGAGGTGAAATTTGGGAAAAGGTAGATGAGCGTGCGCGCAAGGGATATCAGGGCTAAATTGTGACTATTAGAATCTCGCGCTCATCCCCGTTTATACGTCACATTATAACTCATACAATGACAAGCATGCGCTTCATCGTCTATGCAGCTGGAGGCATCGGCAGCTCCATCGCCGGGCATCTATTCAGAACAGGGCACGACGCGGTCCTAGTCGGTAGTCCTAGACACGTCGAGAAGATCAGGGAGTCGGGTCTCAGGCTACTGACCCCCGACGAGACCTACATCCTCAAGATTCCGGCGTTCAAGGAGGCGTCAGAGCTAGCGCCGTTCCGCGGAGACGACGTCGTCTTACTCACCTCTAAGAGCCAGCACACCGCCACGTGCATCGGCCAGCTCAAGAACGCTGGCGCCCCGAGAAGCCTCCCCATAGTCTGCGCCCAGAACTCCATAATTAACGAGCCCTACACGACCCGGGTCTTCGACAAAGTATACGGCGCCATGATTAACATGCCAGCCATATTCCTCACACCCGGCGAGGTAATCCACCCAATCACCGGCAACGGCGGCTTCATAGAGGTCGGGCGCTACCCCAGCGGCACAGACGAACTAGTAACTAGAATAGTCTCAGCCCTCCTCGAAGCGGGCTTCGCTTCAAAATCCAACACACAACGTCATGCGTGCCAAGGCCGCCAAGACACTCATAAACCTGAACAACGCACTCGAGGCGATAACAGACGCGCGGGGAGACGCTAACGCATACAACCGCGCAGTCAGGACCGAAGCCGAGACCGTCTGGAGGCAAGCGGGAGTAGAGTGGGAGGACCTTCACGAATTCGAGGCACGAGTCAAGGCTATACGTGGCACCAACAAGATGCCAAAGGACTACCAGGGCGCCGATGTGAAACGCAGCTCAACCTGGCAGAGCATGGTCAGGGGCACCGGCAACACCGAGGCTGAGGCAATAAATGGCGATGTCGTCAAGATGGGTCGAGCCCTCGGCATCCCGTGCCCCTACAACGAGACGCTGTGGCACGTCGCCGAGAACATGGCCAAGAATGGCGAGAAACCCGGCAGATACACCATTGAACAACTAACGCAAATGGCTGAAAAGAAGGATTTCCCCATCATGACAAGAGAAGAAATATACGAGCCTTAGTTGACTACGACGTTCTCGAGGCTGAAGTAGCGCTTCGCTAGGAAGCGTATCTTCTTTATGTTCTCGCCGTTCTTACCGATGGCTATCCCCTTGTCGTGGGGGTCGACAGTCACCATAGCGATCTTGTGGCCGTCCATCCTGTCGATAAGGCGTATGTCCTTCACCTGCGCCGGCTTCAGGGCATTCCTCAAGAACTTGTCAGGGTCCTCCATGTACTCGAAGATCTCAACCTGCTTGTTAGTCATGGCGCGGAACCGCTTGATCTTCTCCCCGCCCTTGCCGACAGCCAAGCCAACCTCACCCTTCTTAACGGTGAAGATGAGGCTCTCCTCCTCGATAATGCAGTCCACCACAGTCGCCCCCGTCATGTTCTGGAGCAACTGGATGAACTTCATCTCGTTCTCCGTTATCTTGACGTTGCTAAGCATCTTTCTTCTTCACCAATTCGAGGATCTTGGCAGTCTCCCGGCTCAAGGATGACCATGGCGCTGACCGGAAACGGCTTTCCACAGAGCGTTCCTAGGTCTACGCTGTCCTTGGGATGCTCCATGAGGGGAACCTCCCCGAGCTTCCCATAATTTACGATTGTCTCCCTCGCCTCGCGGGGACAGTTGCTGCTGACTATCGCCAGCTTTGCTCTTCCTCTGCGCAGCTCCCTGACGGCAACCTTTGATCCTACTTGGACCTTGCCGGTGGAGAGTGCGAGTCTCAGCTCTTGGTCTATGCTACTCATCGCGTTTACCACCCATTGTCATGAACAGCTCGACGCTGCCCGTTCCGAGCGGCATCGACTGTCCGACGATGATGTTCTCGATCACGCCTTTAAGCGGATCGATTTCTCCGCGGATTGCCGCGGATACGAGGTGCTGTATCGTGAGCTCGAAGGCCGCCCTCGCTAGGACACTGCTCTTCTCGCCGCTGATGCCGTGGCGACCAATCTGCTGCACCTCGCCCATCTTGGTCATGATGTCGGAGACGAGCATGACGTGCCTTATGTCGACGTCTAGGCCCTGCTCCTCGAGTACGTTGTGGGCCTCCTTGATGAGGGCGTTGCGCGCCGCCTCGATGCCGAATATCTCCGCTATCTCGTGTATGTTGTTCGTAGTGGTCCTCATGGCGTCGACGCCGTCTATCTTAATGACCTCCTCGAGGTTGCTGCCATCAGTCCTGATTATCCACTCGCCGCCCTCCTGGAGGGTGAGGACACGCTTGATCTCGAGGATGCCCCTGATCTTCGCGGATCCGATGGTATGAGTTAGGACCTCGGGGTTGCCGCTCTTCTCCTCGTCGAGGCTGACGGTGTAGATGAGGTCGCCTTCCTTCTCGAACTTCGTCGGGAATGCGTCCTCGATTTCCTTCTCAGAGACGCTGAGGGCCTCGAGCTGCGCCGCGTTGATCTCGATGCGCACGACATTGGCGTTGAAGTCGACGTTGACCCCGCTGACGACGTCGTCGAGTGTAGTGTAGGTTAGCTTCTGAGCGACCTCGCGTGCGAGCTTCTCGCTCTTCCTGTGCTTTGCGTCGAGGCAGATCTCCATGACTGGCGTCGATGGGGTCCTCCTTGCGTCGACGATCTCGATGAGACGTGGGAGGCCGAGTGTTACGTTCTGCTCAGCGACACCTGCGTAGTGGAATGTACGGAGCGTCATCTGCGTGCCGGGCTCGCCTATGCTCTGGGCGGCGAGTATGCCGACGGCCTCGCCCGGTTCGACGAGGCTGTAGTCGTAGTTCTTCATCGCCGAGTCTATGAGGCGGTCGACGCCCGCCTTCGTGAGTCCGGATGCTTTGAGCTGCGCCTTCAACTCGATTATGAGGCTCTGCGGCAGTATGGTTAGTTGGTCGATTTTCTTCTCCACGTAGTCGTCGGAGGCGGCTGTGCCCTTCTTCTCGGTTAGTTTGGCGCGGTCGATGAGCTGGACGACGTTTACGGCCTTGCCGTGGTCGCTCTTGCTCGGGTCGATACCGTCCTCTCCGTATTGGAATTGGATGATGTCGCCTATGCTGTTGCGGACAGTGCCGTCGTATTCGACGCGAAGGTGCTCGAGGGCGTTGATGAGGCGGCGCTGCATGTACCCGCTCTGCTGAGTGCGTACAGCCGTGTCGACCAGCCCCTCGCGGCCGCCCATGCTGTGGAAGAAGTACTCCAGAGGCGTGAGGCCGTCGCGGTAGCAGTTGTAGACGAATCCTCTTGCCTGGGGCGTCGGGTCCCCATCCTTAAAGTGAGGCAGCGTGCGGTTCTCGTAACCCCTCATGATGCGCTTGCCACGAATAGACTGCTGTCCTACGCTGCCCATCATCTGGCCGATGTTGAGGCTTGAGCCGCGGGCTCCGCTACGGGTCATGATGATGCCCGAGTTGCCCATTCCCAGCCCCTGCTCGACTGTTTCACCCGCCTTATCACGGGCTTGGGCGAGTTCATTCATGACCTTGATCTCGAAGGTCTCGGTCATCGTCTGCCCGGGGAGACGCTCGAGTTGGCCTGTCTCAGCCTGGTCTATGAGGTTTTCAACACTCTTCTCCATTCTTCTCATGACGGAGTTGATGGTGTTGCGCTCCTTCTCGGCGATGTTTAGCTCGTCGTAGCTGTAGCTGAAGCCGCGTATTGTGAGGAAGCCGTTGATGAGGCGCGTGATGTTGTTTAGGAAGTCGTGTCCGATGTCGGTGCCGTAGTCCTTGATGATGCGGTGGAAGATGGTTTCGGCGCGCTCTGCTCCGATGCTGTTCTTATCGATGACGCCGTTGAGAAGCTCTCCGCCCTGGATGAGGACGTATGAGTCGTATTGGCACGCCTCCTTGTCGCACGTCGGGCAGTGGCGGCAGACGTTGGCGCGGCTGACGAAGCTGAAGTCCTTGGGGAGGAAGAGGCTGAAGACCTGCTTCCCGCTCCACTGCTTCACGGGCTTCTCGATTATTGGCGTGGGTATCTCGCCAACGTAGTTGGCATGTGCGAGGAGCTTGCCGACCTCCTTCGCCGTGAGGAGTGTCTCCTTACGGGTGAGCAGGTAGGCTCCGCTGATGAAGTCCTTGGTTGCACCGATGATTGGTGCGCCGTAGCGTGGGCTGAGGATCTGGTCCTGTACCTGCATGAGCATGCGTGCCTCAGTCTGCGCCTCCTTGCTCTGGGGGATGTGTAGGTTCATCTCGTCCCCGTCGAAGTCCGCGTTGTAGGGCGGGCAGACCGCGAGGTGCATGCGGAAGGTCTTGAAGGGGAGTACCCTGACCCTGTGGGCCATGATGCTCATCCTATGCAGCGAGGGCTGCCTGTTGAAGAGGGCGATGTCGCCGTCCTTGAGGTGGCGCTCGATGACGAAGCCTGACTCGAGGGTGTCGGCTATGCCGTGCCTATCTTGCACGAACTCGAGCCTGATCCTCTTCTGGTCCGGGCGCACAACGTAGAGGGCGCCTGGGTGCTTGTATGGTCCGTTCAGTACGAGCCTCTTCATCTCGTCGAGGTTCCTCGGCGTGACTACGTCGGGGACAGTGAGCCTGACTGCGATCGCGACGGGTACACCGACCTCGTTGATGTCGAGGTTCGGGTCTGGGCTGATGACCGTGCGTGCGCTGTAGTCTACACGCTTACCGGATAGGTTACCCCTGAACCTGCCCTCTTTGCCCTTGAGGCGTTGGGCGAGGCTCTTGAGGGTCCTGCCGCTTCTGTGGCGGGCGGGTGGGATGCCGGAAACCTCGTTGTTGAAGTAGGTTGTGACGTGGTACTGGAGGAGCTCCGATAGGTCCTCGATGATGAGGGTCGGTGCGCCTGCGTCGATGTTCTCGCGGAGACGCTGGTTGATCCTGATGATGTCTACGAGCTTATGGGTGAGATCGTCCTCTGCCCTGATGCCGGATTCAAGGATGATGCTAGGCCTAACGTCCACTGGTGGGACGGGGAGAACCTGTAGCACCATCCACTCCGGGCGTGCGACCTCTGGCTCGAAGTCCACGAGGCGTAGGTCATCGTCGGGTATCCTTTCGAACCACTCCCTGATCATGTTGGCGGTGAGCCTACTGGCGGCCTCCTCGCCCTCGACGGCGATGGCGCCTGCGCCCTCAACACCGACCACGACTTCTTCCTCCTCTTCAGCTGACTCTGACTCGAAGAAGGTTGTGGGCTTGGCGAAGCGTGACGTTCGTCTGCGGCATACCGCAGTGTGGGCACTCCTTGCCGCGCTTGTACTTCTTCGCAACCTTTAGTATGTCGTTGATCGTGTCGTCGGTGACCTTGCCGAAGAGTTTGAGGTCCTCCTCCCTCTTTCTCTGGAAGGACGTTATGCTCTCGTTGCCCTCGTCAGGGAGGAGTATGCGCCCGCATCCCCTGCATGTGGCGGTGAGCAGCCTGTAGATCTGCTTAGCGAATTCTACGTGTATTACTGGTACCGCTAGTTCGATGTGGCCGAAGTGGCCTGGGCAGTTTAGTGCGATGTTTCCACAGGTCTGGCAGCGCTGGCGGGGCTCGAGAGTGCCCAGGCGGTGGTCCATGAGACCCCCCGCGATAGGCGCGCCGTCTTCGTCGTATGTGTCGCTCGTCTGAATCTCGACGGCGCTGAGCTTCCTGACCTCGTCGGGTGGCAGCAGGCCGAACTTGATGCTGTCGATGATCTTGCTCATTTTACTCGAACTCCTTGGTTAGCTGGAGGCTTGGGGATAGGCAGAGACTCTGCATCTCCTGCAGCAGTAGTTTGAATGCATAGCTTATGGTGACGGGTTCAATCTCGCCCTTGCTCTCGCAGATTGGGCAGACGTACTTGCGCTGGCGTATGTCGTAGTATGCTTGCTTTCCACACTTCTCGCAGACGTAGATGCTGTAGGCGTCCGACTCTTCGAGGAGCCTATCCTTGAGAAGCATGGCGGCACCGTGGCCTACTAGGCAGTCGCGCTCCATCTCTCCGAACCTGAGGCCTCCGCCTCTTGCGCGGCCTTCGGTGGGTTGGCGGGTGAGCATCTGTACCTGCCCACGTGCGCGTGCGTGTATCTTGTCGACGACCATGTGGTGTAGCTTCTGGTAGTAGACGACTCCGACGAATACGTCGGCCTCGAACATGCGTCCGCTCTGGCCGTCGTACATGATCTCCTTGCCACCTGGGTGGTAGCCCATCTTGATGAGCGACTCAGCGAGGCTCTTAGCGTCCTCGTTGTCGAAGGGCGTGCCATCGACCGGCTCGCCGCGGAGGCTTCCGGTCTTACCGGCGAGGCTTTCCATGAACTGACCAACGGTCATGCGGCTTGGGAAGGCGTGTGGGTTGATGATGATGTCTGGGATGGTACCGTGGACGCTGAAAGGCATGTCTTCGGGTGCTACGAGCATACCGATGACTCCCTTCTGGCCGTGACGGCTGACGAACTTGTCGCCGAGTTCTGGGACGCGGTTGCTTCTGACCTTGACCTTCACTAGCTGGCTGCCCTCGATGTCCTTGGTGATGAAGACACCGTCTACGGTGCCCTCCTCGGTGGGGCGTACGCCGATCGACGGTGTCGCGGAGCTGCGGTCCTCTGACCTCTAGGCCGCCGTACTCCTCCATGAACCTGGGGGGGCTTGTGCGGCCGATGAGTATGTCTCCGCCTTTTACCTCGGACTCGTCGGCTATGAGACCGTCGTGCTCTAGCTGGCGGTACGCCTCCGCGCCGTGGTAGCCGCGTATGCCCTCCTCGGGGATGACGAGCTTGTCTTTAGCGCCGCCTAGGTACTGTTTGCACTCCGCCTTGTAGATGCGGTAGAAGCTGCTGTGGCCGAGGCCGCGCTCAACGGCTGCCCTGTTGAAGATAATAGCGTCCTCCATGTTGTAGCCGCTGCTGCTCAGCACTGCTACGATGTAGTTCTGTCCGCTCGGCCTCTTGTCGAAGCCGATGACCTCCATCGGTTTGGTACCTACGGCGGGTTTCTGTGGATAATGTAGGAGGTGGCCGCGCGTATCGCTACGGTCCCTGTAGTTGAGTACGTAGAGGCCGGGTGCCTGCTTGGCCATGGCTGCCTGGTATGTGTTACGGGGTGATTGGTTGTGCTCTGGATACGGGATGATACTGGCAACTACGCCCAGGATGGCGAAGGGGCAGATCTCGAGATGTGTATGGTCGTTGTTGATGTTGTTGGGGTCGATGGCGACGTAGGCGTTCTCCTCCTCCTCGGCGTCGAGGTACTCGATTATTCCCTCACGTACCAGGTCGCTCCACTGCCAGCGCCCCTCGCGGAGCTGCCTGGCGTGGCGCTGCTTTAGAAGGCTCTTGCCCTCGCTGACGACGATGAGCGGGCGCCTAATGCGTCCCTCGTCACAGTTGACGTAGATCTCGTTGTAGGTTTTGTAGTAGCAGGTGTTTACTTCACCGCTCATCTCATTGCGGCGCCTCATGTCCCTGACCTTCTGGACGAGTTCCTGGGGCGTCGTGGTGTAGCCTAGGAGGTAGCCTTCGACGAATATCTTGGCGCCCTCGTGGCGGAGCACATCGTCGGCGTCCTTTGCCTTGACGACTCCCATGAACTCGAGGGTGCGCTTGATCTTGTCCGCGTCGGTGCCGCTGGAGACGCTTGCTGTTAGGCTGAGGTTTTTTACCAGCCCACAGTTAGCGCCTTCGGGTGTCTCGTTCGGGCATAGTCTGCCCCAGTGTGTGCTGTGAAGGTCACGTGCCTCGAAGTTTGGCTGGCTCCTACTGAGTGGAGATTGCAGCCTACGTAGGTGGCTGAGTGTGCTGAGCGTATTTGTGCGGTCAAGAAGCTGCGTCATGCCGACGCGTCCTCTGCGCCAGTTCCCAGTGGCGAGGGCGTGTTGGATGCGGCTCGTGATTATGCCTGGTCTTACGGCTGCGCTGATGAGTACGCCTTTGCGGCGTGTGCTCATCCGCCTGAACTGGTACCTCATGTCGCGGTAGAGGCTCCAGAATGCGCTGCGGAAGAGCTCAGCAAGCAGAGGACCCGCGAGCTTAATGCGCTTGTTGCGGAGGTGGTCTTTGTCGTCCTCTTTCCGCTTCTGTAGCTTGAGCTCGATGATGCGTGCGCACATCTCTCCGAGGAAGATGGCCTTGTCCTTACGTTGGTCTGCCCCTCTACCGATGTGGGGGAGGAGGTTTCGGTCGAGGATTGCCTCGGCGCGCTTCATGCGGAACTCCTTGACCTGACCGAAGGCTACGCGGTTACCGATGTAGAGCACCGCGTCCTCTCTGTTGTGGACGTTGCCTGCTTCGCGGAAGCTGGGCTCGAGCTCGGCGAGTATCTTGGTGTCCAGGCTGACCATGTCGGCAACCATCTTGTCGGTCTCTACGCCTAACGCCCTCATGAGGACGACATAGGGTACAGGCACCGGGACGCCAGGGATGGTGACGCTCATCTCGCCCTTCGCCTTAAGGTTCGCCTCGATCCTCGCACGGAACCCAACGGTTGTTGAGAAGACCTTGCCCCTGTAGACTGGGTTTGTGCCACGGTCGTCGATCTCGACGAGCACGCGGTTGGGCGCTAGGTCTTCGAGGCTAACGATGACGCGCTCAGAACCATTGATTATAAAGTATCCTCCGACCTCCTCAGGGTCTTCCCCGCGAGCCATTATCTCGTCGGGGGTGTGGCGGCTCAGAAGGCAGAGCTTGGACTTTACCATTATCGGGAGGTCACCTATGTTGACCTTCTCGTAGGTCTCCTTGCCCTCGTCTTCGAGCATGATTTCGAGGTAGAGCGGCGCCGAGTAGGTGAGGTTACGTATCCTCGCCTCGCGTGGGTAGACGGGGCGCTGCGTCCCGTCGACCTCGGTGATGACGGGGTCGCCAACCTCTATGCTGCCGAACTTGATCTCGTATGTGTGGTTCGGCACCTCTATCGTGATGCCACCTATCTCATCGATGATCTGCTGCAGCGTCCTCTCGACAAACTCGTTGTAGCTGTCGAGGTGCTGCTTCACGAGACCCTCGTCTGCGAAGAAGGTCTTCATGAGGTCCCAATTGTTTTCCTCTGCGAGAAGCATTACATCAATCCTCAAGGGGGGTGTTTGACTGCAGGGCTGCGCGGCTCTCTATATGGGTTGAATTACTAATCGAACGGTATCCCTCCTCTTTCTCGGAACATATCTTAGAAGCCACGACCCTGCAGAGGCTGCAATGTAGGGCGTGAACTCGCTAATAAACGTTTTTGAGGGTTAGAGCGTCCTGAATCGGCATATTTTTTCGACGTTGTATCATAGGTACGGTGGAAACCATGACTATACCAAACATTTAATAGGGGAACTCGGTTATTCGATTAGAGCCCGACGGGGAAAATAGGAGATAGTTAATTTGGCTGAGATGATTGAGCGGGTCCTTGAGCGCAGTCTTGGAAAGACCGTCCTCATAAAGGTGAGGGGCGGCAAGACGCTGAGGGGTACCCTCGAAGGTTTCGACCAGCACGTCAACCTTGTACTCAAGGACGCGGAGAACGTCAGCGACCCGATGAAGAACGAGATGATTGGGACGATAGTGCTCCGCGGCGACAACGTGATCATGATCTCTCCGCCGCCCGAGGGTTAGGTGTATTTGAATGCCGACTAAGCATGCTCTTCATACAGGGAAGCGGACTCACATGAGGTGTAGGCGCTGCGGACGCAGGGCTTATCACATGAGGCTCAAGGTGTGTGCCGCGTGTGGTTTCGGTGAGACAAAGACTCTGAGGCACTATAACTGGATGCGCAAGGATCTCCAACGCACCCACCGCCTCATTTAACATCTCAGTCTACCCGCATTCGCGGGCATGATCACATTTTGTAAAGATACACACCTCTTGTGGGTGGATCGGTGGGTAATTGGGACCGTTTTATGTGTTCTTTAAGCGAATAGGGTTAGAAAACAGGAACTTCCGCATGCGCACGCACTGCGCCTAGGCGGTATAGAAGAGCAGACCAGCAAGTTTCCTGTTATCGAGCATGGGCGTAGCCGTGGGTTCGATGGTAATAAAATGTGTTCCAGTGGTAGGGGGTAAAAGGACCGAGTTAAGGGCTTAGCTGTAGTCGCGCCACGTGTGGCCGCACTTTGTGCACCTATAGAACTGGGTTGCCGACTCATCAATGCCGCGCGTCTGGACTTGCCACCAGGACGCCTTGTCGTTCCCGCATTTAGGGCATTCCGCCTTAGTCTGCGCCGTCGTGCGGAGGTTCTGCTCCTTCTTGCCGATTACGACGATCTTATCCTCACCCTTTACCTCGCGCTCTATCTTTATCGCCTCGGTCATGGGCTGCTCGGCGCCGCACTTGGGGCATATGTAGCACCTCTTCTTGTGGTCGAGGGTGCACATTGTCCCGCATTTAGAGCAAAACTTCATTTTTTACTCCTCCATCAACAGCCCTTAACCCCGACTGGTTCTATTAATACCTTATGCATCTAACCCTCAAGCTAAAGCGGATAGTGTTAACGCAGCCACCCTGAGGGCTTCAGGGGTTACACATTCACGTGTGGAAGCCCTAAGAACGGCCTCGGCTGTCCAGCGGTCAAGTCCCTCGGCAGTGTAGTGTATCTCCTTGCCCCCGGTTTTCCAGACCCATAAAGTGCCGTCGCCGAGTATGATGACGGGTTTCCCGGCCTTAGCATAGAGTTCAGATGCATCTAGCCTAGCTTCGGATGGGAGGTTGTGTCGGCTAAGGAGGATGACGCGTACCTGCCCCGAGTGGGTGGAGCCCGCCAGCATGTCCGCGATGGCGGTTGTGAGATCGTCACTGTCTGAATTCGCCATGAGGGCGCCGTCAAGCCAGAGGTTCCCCCGGTAAACAATGCCGATAATAATGTATCCCTTAACGTCGCGTCTCGCCGCTACGCCGAGGACTCGTATCTCCCTCTTTACCTGGCGTATCCTCTGGAAAGTCAAGCCTAGTGAAAATGCTACGCGGCTTACTTCTTAAGGTTGGAGACACCCTGCTTGAAGCCCTCATCAAACTCAGCGAGCTTAGCCTCAGCATTATCCGCCGCCTTCTTAAGAACCTCCATAGGATTCACCTTCTTACCCTTAAAGCGGATAAAGAGCCTACTCCTATCCATCAAAGGATGAGGACGCGTATAACCCGCCATCTCAACGGCGGCGTCCTCCAGCAGACTAGTCTGCAACAGGTTAAGAAGCGTGTGGCCCTCACTGCCGAACTCCACCTCGACGTATCCTTCCTCTTCCTTTACAATGTTAAGCTTCATGATGAGATATCCTCCTTGCCGTAGCTCCTCGCCATCTGCCGGCGCTCGACGCGCTTACACTTGGGGCACGTCAGGCGGCCCTTATCATTCTCCATGATGCCGCCGCACCTGCTACAGTAGGCGTAGACGACGCCATACTCCGGCCCCGCCATGCTGAGCTGTATGATCCGGTTCTTCGTGTTCGCGACGACAGCCCGTACTATATCACCGGGGCGTATCGCCTGCTCGAGGTTCCTACCGAACTCACGGGCAACGTCGTTGATGTGCACAACGCCAGTGTAGGTCGGCGCGATCCTCTTGCCTGCGACGCGGAAGATGTCGACGCGTGCGTCCCGGCGCGTCACGGAGCCCGTCTGGGCTATGACGACGACGCCCTCGAGCGGGAGGTTGAGCTTCTTTGTCGCTTTCTTGACCTCTATCGCCCTCCTCTCCGCGTTGAGCCTCGTCTCGCCGAGCTCCTCTGAGCGAACCAGCCCGTTTTCCTGGTAGCTGCCCTCCCCCTTGTTGTACTCCTCGATGACCGCGAGCTCCTCGCCGGGGAAGACGTTCTTCTTGATTATTTTTGCCTTTGACATTTCGTTGCGCCTGTGTCGGCAACCGCCGCTTATCGAGCCGGTCCTCTGGGGACCGTTCCTGTTATGCCTCCGCTTTTTAATAAACTGATTGGTGAAGCTTTCCTAGCCTAGGTAGGCGGCGCCCCAGGTCTGCTCCCATGTCTTCTCGCCGAGTAGGATGCGCGCCTCGGCTATTGTGAGTATGGGGCGATTGATTCCCGCGACGCCGTCAAGGGCGATACGGGGGCATGCTGTCTCGACGAATGCCTCGGGTTCGGTGAAGTTGTTGAGTTGGTCGGCGCGGACCTCGTCGACGTAGATGAGGAAGGCGGTCTTCTCCCTGTCTCCGAGTTTCTCGGCGAGGACCATCGCATCCGCAAGAGCACGTTGCCCAAGTTTTGAGCTTACGATGATTCCAATCTTTTTCGCTGCCTTCGCAACCTCGATGAGTGCCACGCGCCTCTTGGCGAGCTGCATTAGTTCACCCTCGTCGAGTCGAGTTACAGAGCCGTTGTATGGGTTGGCTACTATGACGGGTTTTCCCGTCTTCAGGGCGAGGCCGAGCGGGTGGAACCTGCCTCCGCCTATGAATATGTAGCCGTCGACGTCTTCTGGGAGCCTCGTAGCGGCGGCGTAACTGCAGCCGAGCACCTGCCCGGGCTCCGGCGTAAGTCCGCCTCCTTCGCCGACAAGCGCCTTAACGCCTTTCTTTGATAGCGCCTCAGCAACCTCTCTCAGCTGCTGCGTGTGCTGGATAGTGCTTGTGAGTCCGACCCTAGCCCAATCCGATATGCTCGGAGTGACAGCTTCGACCATTTTAGAGACGTCGATTTGTATCCGCGCTTCAATGTAGAGTACGGGGACGCCGGGGGACTGAACGAAGCAGGCGTGGCCGTAGTGGATGAGAAGGTCGACGTTCAGGTCAAGCGCCTGCCGGGAGGCTATATCGCAGGCGCCGTAGCAGGAGTCACCGCTGATCATGACCTCGGTGGGCGTCTCCCCCCTTATGTGCTCCGCAATCTCGAAGGCGTAGGGGCGCATCCCGTCCGGGAGCTGAAGGAGCACCCTCCTAGCACCTCTCTTCTTGATCTCGGAGATGACTCGCTCAAGCTCGAGCTCGTACATGCGATTAGACGGTGTGTTGTAACATTAAAATAGGCTCCGGGGGAGGATGCCATCGGGAATGCGATGTCCCTAGAAAAGGTGTTCAAACAAATAGACGCCAACCGCGACGAGTACATCAAACGCTGCCAGGAGCTCTTAAGGCAGCCAAGTGTCTCGGGGGAGCGGGAGAACGTCTACAAGTGCGCCGAGATGGTACGCGACATGATCAGGGAGACCGGAGCCCAGGCCGAACTCGTGCCAGTCGAGGGAGAAGGAAACCCGGTGATATACGGCAAGCTGCTCAGCCCTGACTCGCATCATACCCTAACGGCGTACCAGATGTATGACACTCAACCCGTCGGCGAGCTCGACGAGTGGGCGAGCCCTCCCTTCGAGGCGAAGATGATCGACGGTAGGATTGTTGCCCGAGGAGCAATCAATAGCAAAGGCGCTCTAGTCGCTGAACTATTGGCGATAAAAGCTCTGAGGGAGACCATAGGTGTCCCCGTCAACATCGTTTTCACATTCGATGGCGAGGAGGAGGTTGGAAGCTGGCAACTCCGCCGCTTCCTCCGAGAGCACCCAGAGAAGATGTTAAAAGCCGAGGCCGAGTGGTGCCCGGGAACATTCAGCACACAGCATAGAGACACGAGGATCACCCTGGGAGGCAAGGGCTGCATAGACCTGCAACTCGTCTGCGACCATAGCCGCGGCCCTGTTCACAGCAGCTGTGCCCCCGTCGTCGAGAACCCGGCTTGGCGCCTCGTCTGGGCCCTCGAGAGCATGAAGGGCGAGGACGACAGGATTGCTGTTGAGGGCTTTTACGACAACGTCAAGGGGCCTGAGCACGGCGATAGAAAACTCCTTGAAATGTTAGCGGCGACAGGTGAGGAGGATAAGATGAAGAGGCAGTGGGGCGTCAAGGGCTTCATGAGGGGGCTACACGGCGCCGACCTCATCGAGGCATATATGTTCGAGCCAACCCTCACGATAAACGGGCTCCAGTCCGGCTACGTCGGACCTGCCGCCTACACCATCAATCCGCCGTGGGCGAAGGCAAATATGGATATACGCCTCGTCCCTGGCATGGACGCCGATGACGTCTGGTACAAGGTCGAGACTCACCTCAAGAGCCACGGCTTCACAGACGTCGAGTTAAAGCTCAACGGCTGGAAGGCGAATGCCCACAGGAGCCCCTCTGACACTCGCATAGTCGCTGCACACAGGGCAGCTATACAAGACCTCGGCTTCAACGAGCCACTCATCTATCCCATGAGCGGCGGCACGGGGCCAAGCATGTACTACACGGCCCCACCGCTCAAGATGGTCTCCGCCTCCTCGGGCAGCGACGGGATGCCACCTCACTACGCCCATGCGCCTAACGAGTGGATAGGCATCGAGGAGTTCATCACTACGGCAAAGATGTGTGCCGCCTTCCTCTGGGAATACGGTAAAATCTAACCAACCATTTGAACCAGGAAAAATGGTATACGTTAAATACATAGTTTCTAAACCAATTTCACCGAAAGTAACCAAAAAATAATATTATTTACACGTCGATCTGTGAAAAAACCATTTCATACATACCGTCGTAGAAAACAAACCGGGATAAATCCCGGGTCTACTCTGTGTTCTCTTTTACGAAGATCCTGCTCGGAATAGGGAACTTGTCCATTGCCCTTTTAAGGGCTTCCTTCGCCACCTCGACGCCCGCCTGCTCGACTTCGATGACTATCAGGGGCTCACCGCGTTTGACGCGGGCCGCTGTGCCTGTAGGCTTACCATACGGGCGCTTCATGCCCTCCTGGAAACGGTCAGCCTGGGCGACGTTGACACGCTTGTGCTCCCTGAGCACAATGTGGGGGAAGGGTATCACTTTCATAGAGTAGTCAGTGCCGAGCTGAAGCTCAAGCTGCCTGTTGGCCGCGATGCGCGCCGCCTCAAGGCTGTTGTTCCTGATCTGGCTGTGCTCGAGGTTGATCAGCTCTACCCTCACCGGGAACTTCTTGCCCGTGTTGCCCATTGTGAATTTGACGATTTTGTTTCCGGGTATGCCGCCCATGAACTTGCGCCGCGTGTAAGCCATGCGGTCTGGGTTCCTGAAGTTCCTGGCGTTCAAGGTTTATCCACAGACATGCACATCAGGATTCTTAAAAACATAATGGCTCCTGATGCCGGGATCGGCGCATAATAATATAAAGGGACTGAAGCCGGCTATTCCGCCGCGGGGGCAAGCTCCTCCCCCATCTGAGCGAGGAGGACGAGCGTCTTCAACCCCTTGCGCGTCAGGACATAGTCCTTCGACTCGTACTGTTGGACGAGTCCACCGTCAAGGAGCTTGTTTATGTGATATAGGAGGTGACCACCCCTAAGGCCTGTGGCGGAGGTAAAGTCGGCGAACCTGTTTTCCCCTTTAAAGATGCTGAGCATTATCTGGAGCCGAGCCCTATGGGCGACCGGGTCGAGTATGCCCTCCTCCATTGCGACGGCATCGAGAGATGAGATAGAACTCCTCTCATCGACTACAACTGACCTCGGTTCCTGGAGCATCGTGAGTTGGTTGAGAAGCCCGCCATTGATCTCAAGGAACTCCACCTCCTTCCTCATACACTCGGCACAAGATGTCTGACCCCCCGCGGTGAGCTTGGCCTCCATCTTCACTGTAGCTTCAACGGCACCTCTAAGTGCGCCGAGGCTGTCCCTGATCCTACCCGTTTTGAGCAGCTCAAGATACTGCTTCTGGACCTCCTTCATACCATGCTTGCATCTCGCCTCGTTCTCGCCCTTGGCGCACTTGAGGGAGTCAATGAAGTCGAGCGTCGCGCCTTGTAGATAGTCGATTATGGCGCGGTTGTAATTGAGGCTGACCTGCTTGGTCACCTCGCTCTCAATGAGCTCGAGGCGGTGCCTCGTCTCCGTGCGGAAGCTCTGCAGCTCCTTCCGGAGTTCCCCCATCTCCTCGTCCAGCCTCAACCCTAATCGGGTTATTAGTCTACACCTGAAGGTAAAAAGATTATCCCTATATGGGGTATGTGTGCTCCGCACTCGGGCGGGTGAAGAGGAGGTATTTTTCCTCCTGACTGAGCTCCTCGAGCACGCGCTTAGTGAGAAGCCCCGCCACGTCCTTCAGGTTTGCGCGCTCCTCAATGTCCTTGAAGCTCTTGAATGGCGACTTTTCCCGTATGTCAAGTATATGGAACATGAGCCTCTTCCCGATGCCGGGAATAAGCTCGAGGCTGTGCATCCTCGGCGTAACCGGTTGACTCGTGTTGAAGAAGTTGACGAAGAAGGGCTCGTTTGCTCTGACGACGACCTCGATAAGGCCGGGTAGCTCTGCCCTCGCCGAGCTAGTGAGGTCATTGTATGCGACCCTGCCGATTATGTGGGATACGAGCGCCCTGTCCCCTTTGCCCACAAATATCCTGTCCCGCGGGCTGTAGTCGGCGTCCTTCTTCGGGGAGGCCTCAAGGAGGGTAAAGTAGGACTCGCCCACCATCTGTACGACGCCGCTCGATGTATGTGGCGTCCTCGGCGCGCCGGGTCGACCGTGTGAGAGATAGTCCAAGACGTATGCATACTCTTCGTATTTCTTCTGATCCCTATACAAGTCGTTCACCCGGGAGAGCTACAGTAGCCTATGGCGCGGCCCTGTATTTCTTAATTATTGTTAGAATGTCGTTTACCGCTTCCTCAGATATGATCCTCTGGCGACCGAGGAAGGTACGAATCTCCGCTACACTGCCGGGCATACAATTCGCGAGTTGGACGGCCAGCTGCCTCTCGATACCCCCCTTCGCCATGAGCTCAGTGACGAGCTTATCTGACTCCTCACCGCTCGTCTTAGCGAAGCGGACGGTGTAGTCGAGCACCCTGCGCTGGAGCGGGTCGAGTTCCTCCGCCTTGGCTTCGAGAAGCGCCTTTGCCTCGGCGACGGTTATCTCCTTCTTCTCAACTACGGACATGTAGAAAACCCCTCTAGTCGACGTGCTTCCTAAGGTGCTGGGGTAAGGCTATGATGGTTTTAACTATCTTCGTCTGCGGAATCTCTACAACATATGCCTTCCCGCGCTTTGCCTTCACTGTGGCGACCTGACCCGCGAATCTCTTGTGGGGCATCCCTTTGTGTATGGCGGGGTCGATCTTTATGATGACCTTCTCGCCGGGTAAGTACTCCGTTAGTAGTCTACTTAGCGGTAGCTTGCCGCGCTCCCTTACTTTTTTAGTGAGGGCCGCTCTGCTCTTCCTGCGTGGACCTTGACTCTTTCCCATATTATTCGCCCCATCTCCAGGGTATTATCCCCGGCTGAGCACCACACCTAATCAACGCACTCTTTTATAAGTTCTATTAATTTTTGCAGGGATATCCTGCGGATATTTTTAAAGGGTATAGGGAAACTTACACTCGTGGTGCTTCTTGGCGAATAGGAAACCGGTTGATATCAAGGACCTTTTCAGACTGAGGCTTGTGTCCGATGTGCGTGTCTCCCCCGATGGGAAGCGCGTGGCGTTCGTACATACGACCCTCAACAACGAGAAGGATGAATACATGAGCGACATCTGGCTCGCTGACGTCATATCCGGCGTGGCACAGCAGTTCACATCGGGGAGGGGAAAGGATAAAGGGCCACGTTGGTCGCCAGACGGGAGTAGTCTGCTCTTCACCTCGACACCTCAGGCAAAGGAGGGAGAGGAGAAGAAGAAGCCCCAGCTCTACGTCATAGAGGTCGCTGGCGGAGAGGCGAGAAAGCTGACTGACGTAAAACTTGGAATTGAGGCTCCGAAGTGGAGCCCCGACGGGCGACAGGTACTCTTTGTGAGTCCGACTCAGCAAGAGGCGCCGAAGGGGGACGAGAAACACATAACCCGCCTTAGCTACAAGTTCAACGGGCGCGGCTTTTTCCCCGGTGTCTTCAAGCATGTATTCACGCTGCCCCTTCGGGGCGGTAAGCCAAAGCAGGTGACGAGAGGGGAATGGAAGATCGACGGCGCTGAGTGGATAGGCTCGGAGATTCTATTCTATGGTAACGTCGAGCCTGACGCCGACCTCGACGACTACGATCACATCTATCGCGTCGGCCCAAAGGGTGAACCGATCCAACTCACGGCGGGTACTTGGAGTATAAGCGGCGCCGGCGGAGGTATGGTCGGTGTCTGCCCGTCCCCCGACGGCAGGGAAATCGCCTTCGCCGGGCACGACTACAGGAGGGGAGGTGCTACGAAAGCGGATATCTGGATCATGCCAGCCGAGGGTGGGGCTGCGAGGAAGCTGACCGAGGGCTTCGAGCCCGACCTAGGCGTGAAGATAAGCAGCGACGTTCGCGTCAGCTCTCTCGACCCAACGCCTCAGTGGCGAGTCGATGGATACATCTACTTCACCAGCAATTTTGGCGGTGTAAGCAGCCTCAACAGGGTAAAGGCGAAGGGGGGGAAAGTCGAAAAGCTTCTCGGCGAAGTCGACCATGGCGTCGAGTCTTGGAGCCTCACTGACATGGACCACATAGTCTATACCACCCTACACACAACACGCCCCTCGGACCTATGGGTCAGAATTGAGGGCAAGGACAGGCGCGTCACCGACTTCAATAAAAAGTGGATAGACGGGCTAGACCTCCGACCACACGAGCGCTTCACATTCAAGTCGAGCGGTGGACACGTCGTCGAGGGCTGGATCATGAAGCCGTCGGGCTTCAAAAAGGGTAAGAAGTACCCTATGGCGGTCGAGATCCACGGCGGACCCCGAGGCGTCTTTGGGAACGCAATGATGCACGAGCATCAGGTACTCGCCGGCAAGGGCTATACCGTTATGTACATCAACCCGTGGGGTAGCGGCGGTTACACAGAGGACTACCAGGCTAACCTCCCCGGCCACTACGGAGAGCAGGACTACGCGGACATCATGGAAGCGGTCGACTACTGCGCCAAGAACTACCCGTGGATCGACGGCGAGCGCCTAGCGTGCCTCGGTGGCAGCTACGGCGGATTCATGACAAACTGGATCGTCACCCACACCACACGCTTCAAGGCGGCTGTGACGATGAGGAGCATAAGCAACTGGGTCAGCTTCTTTGGCACCTCGGACATCGGGTGGACATTCGGGAAGCGTGAGATGATGGGTACACCGTGGGAGAACGAGGAGGCGTTCATGGAGAAGAGCCCGATAAGATACGTGAAGAACGTAACTACACCCACACTCGTCCTCCACAGCGAGGAGGACTACAGGTGCCCCATGGAGCAGGGGGAGCAGTTCTACACCGCCCTCAAATACCTCGGGGTGCCAACTGAGTTCGTCAGGTTCCCCGGCGAGAACCACGAACTAAGTCGAAGTGGGAAGCCGAAGCACAGGGAGGCGCGCCTCGGGCACGTGCTCCGCTGGTTCAACAAATACCTCTAGGCACAGGTTCATCTACCGCCAGGACGCTTTTCTCTAGAATCCCGTTGATGCTCCTTGACCCAACCCGCTGCAAGGGCTGCAGGCTATGCGAGGCGGCTTGCTCCCTCCACAAGACAGGGCATAATGCATTCAACCCCTCCTTGACCAGCACACGCATACACAGGGACAACGACTCCGCGAAGAATAACGATGAGTATCGACTCGACCTGCGACCTATGCGTGGGAGAGGAAGTGCCGCTCTGTGTAAAGTACTGTGCATACGGCGCGAGGAGGGTCGCACAGTGAGACACCCGGGCTATGGTGGCAAACTGCTCCGCGTCAACCTGACCAGCGCAACCCTCACCGTCGAGCCAACGGCGAGGTACGCGGAGAGGTTCGTCGGGGGCAGGGGCATCAACGCGTGGATACTATTCAACGAGTTGGACCCAGCCGTGAAACCGCTAGACCCAGCGAACATGTTACTCTTCGGCGTCGGTCCCCTTGTCGGGACACTCTCCCCGTTCGGCAGCCGAGTGTCCATCGACACGAAGAACGCATTCACTGGAGGCGTCGGCTCCGCCAACTGTGGCGGTCACTTCGGCGCCGAGATGAAGTATGCGGGCTTCGATACCCTCGTCGTCACTGGACGCGCTGAGGAGCCCGTCTACCTCTGGCTTAACGAGGGCGAGGCGGAGCTACGAGATGCGGACGGCGTCTGGGGGAAGACTACGTGGGAGACTGAGCGCGCCATAAGAGCAGAGCACAACGACGACGAAATACGTGTAATCGGCATCGGCCCCGCGGGGGAGAACCAGGTAAAGCATGCCTGCATCATCTCGGACAGGGCTAAGGCGGCGGGGGGCTCCGGCGTCGGCGCCGTAATGGGCTCAAAGAACTTGAAGGCGATCGCCGCCAGAGGCACACAGTCTATAGCAATAGCTGAGCCCGAAAGGTACCTCAAGGCGGTCGATGCAGCCCGCGCCAAGATAGAGCAGTTCCCAAAGGCGGCGAAGTACCGCCAAGACGGCTACTACGGTGTCGAGAGCCCCCTCGGGAGCCCCGCCTGGGAAGCTGGCTTTCGCCCCGTTAGGAACGGGCAGGATGACTACTGGGACCCCGAGAAGATCAAACTCGTCTCAGGAGACGCTATGAAGAAGTACAGGACTAAAATACTCGCTTGCTATGGTTGCCCAGTCGGATGCATGCCCTGGATGCTCGTCCCCGACGGCCCTTATGGCGCCGAGGGTGAGGGATGGTGGAACAACAGCAGCAACAGCTTCTGCACACGCGTCGACTGTACGAATCCTGAAGCCGCAATAAAGGCGCACCTTCGGACAAACCAGCTTGGTCTTGACGGCGACAATGTCTCTGTAGCAATCGCTTGGGCATTCGAGTGCTACGAGAAGAGACTGCTGACGAAGGAGGATACGGATGGCTTGGAGCTAACGTGGGGTAACCACGACGCCGTCCTCGCCCTCATCGACAAGATAGCGTACCGCGAGGGCTTCGGAGACTTCCTCGCTGACGGAGTCAAGGTGGCGGCTGAGAAGCTGGGCAAGGGTTCAGAGGAGTTCGCGCTGCATATCAAGGGCCAGGACACGGTCGACGGCGTCCGCATATCGAAGGGGTGGGGCTTCGGCGTCGTAACCTCACCCGCGGCTGGTCGCCACCTAAGAGGCGCAACGCACAGCTTCACTCCTGAGGAGTTCCTCAGTTACGAGGGCGTCCCACGTAGTGTCTACATGCAGGAGCAGGCGAAGGCGATAGTCGATATGACGGGAACATGCCTCTACAACAACGGCCTCCTGTCATGGGAGAGCAAGGCCTCCCCTGACGCGGCTAGGTACTTATGCGAGCTAGCCACCAGCCTCACGGGGATGAACCTCCCCGTCGACCGATTTATGGAGATAGGGAGGAGGGTCAACAACCTCGAGAAAGCTTTCAACGCACTCCACGGAGGCTTTACTCGGAGGGACGACTACCCGCCGAAGAGGTTCTGGGAGGAGCCTGTCAAGTCGGGCCCGTATCAAGGAGCGCGCATCGACCACGGGATATGGGAGAGGATGCTTGACGAGTACTACACCCTGCAGGGCTGGGACATTGATACGGGGCTGCAGAAGAAAAGCACTCTAGAGGAGATCGGTCTCCCCGAAGTAATAGAGAAGCTGGAGCCCAGGGGTCTCATCAGGTAGCCACTATCGCTGTAGCATCTTGAACGGCATGTTTCTGAGACGGCGGTTCCCCTTCATCTGCTTGAACATTTTCTTCATGTTCTCGTGATTCTTGATTAGCTCCCTCACGTCCGCCTCCGATGTGCCTGAGCCGCGAGCTATACGCTTCATACGGCTTGAGTTAATGACCTTGGGGTCTTCCTTCTCTTCGATGGTCATGCTTCTGATTATGACCTTCCACTTATCGAGGCGCTCCTCTGCCTTCTCCATGTCAGCTTCGGGGAGTTGGTAACTCATGCCGGGGATCATGCCGAGGACCTTTTGGAGGGGGCCCATCTTGCTCATCGCCTCGAACTGGTCGTACATGTCCTGAAGGCTGAACTTGCCGCTCATCATCTGACGGATGTCTTTCTCCGATGGCTGTATCTCGGCTTCCTTGACCTTGGCGACGAGTCCGTCAATGTCGCCCATACCTAGGAGGCGCCCGACGAAGCGGCTTGGGGCGAATGGCTCGATGTCCTCAATCTTCTCACCAGTACCGATGAACTTGATGGGTGCGCCAGTCGCGGCTACTCCGCTGAGAGCTCCGCCGCCTCTCGCGGTCCCGTCGAGCTTGGAGACGATGATACTACCGATGGGCGTCGCCTCCTTGAAGGCCTGAGCCTGAGCGGATGCCTGCTGGCCGATTGTGCCGTCGAGTACGAGCACTATCTCCTGAGGCTGGACGGCTGCGGCAATCTGCTGCATCTCCTCGATGAGCCCCTTCTCTTCCTTGTGACGCCCCGAGGTGTCTAGAATAACGACCTCGTAGCCCTTGAAGCGCTCCGCGCCGTGCTTGGCGACTGAGACGGGGTCCTTGGAGTCGGGTTCGCCGTAGAAATCGACCTTAATCTGCTCCGATAATTGCTTGAGCTGGTTGTAGGCGCCGGGGCGGAAGGTGTCACAGGTGATGAGACCCGTCTTGAGGCCTCTCTTCTGATAGTATCGGGCGAGCTTCCCCGCCGTCGTCGTCTTGCCGGAGCCCTGTATGCCAATGAGCATGATGATATTCTGGCGCCCTGGCTGGATCTTTATGTCCTCCTGCTTCTCTCCCACGAACTTGGTCAGCTCGTCATAGACGACCTTGACTATATGTTCACGGCGGCTGATGCCGGGCGGCAGCTCCTCGTTTAACGCCCTCTTCTCGATGTTCTGGCTGAGCTGCATGACGAGAGCGACGTTCACGTCAGCCTGCAGTAGAGCGCGTTGGAAGTCCTTGATTAGTTCCTTGACGAGTGCCTCGTCCACTACTGGCGCCTTTATGACCTTGCGCAGTGCGTCGTAGAGGCTGGAGCCTAACTTCTCAAGGACCATCGGTTTTCGTAATGTATCCCCCGGCGAGGGGATTAAAGGTTGCCGTAGACACGCCGAGACGAAAAAAAAGACTACTTGACGATGAGGATGCCCTTCGTGCAGAGGTCGACCACCTGTCGACTCGTGCTTCCGAGTATCCAGCCGCTGATGCCGCCTAATCCCCTGCTCCCCATCACTATGAGGCTGACTCCGAGCCGGTCCGCCTCTGAGACAATAAGCGAGGCTGGACGCCCCTCCTGCAGGATCGTCTCGACCTTCAGGTGGGGGTATAGGCCCTTGATCTCCTCCTCGGCCTTCTTCATGGATTGGCTGTAGTTCTCACGCATCCTGTCCTGTAGGCTGGCGATGTCCATCGCTTGCGCGCCGAGCTCAGCGTTTGAGTAAACGGGTATCGACACCTTCGGCACGACAGTGAGTATGGCTAGTTCCCCCTCGAACATGGCTGCCATCTTGGCGGCGTGGTCTAGCGCCCTCTTAGAGGGCTCGGAGCCGTCGTAGGCTACTAGTACCTTGCTGAAAACGGGGTCGAACATTGTCCTCGATATTCACATTGTCGTCTTTAGATTTAAGGTAGTTCAAAGGGCATCCCATTTCTTGGTAGCCACGATGTGGCTCAAATTGGGTACGAAACTGTCGGGATAACCTGATGGAGAAAGTTCTATAACCGCGACACTCGCGATAGAGGGTCTTTAGTGTATTTACTCTCTTTACGGTGAATTGTATGGCTAATGACCGTCTAAGTGACTCCATGGATCGGCGTGAAGCCGAGAAGCGCAAGTTCAGGCTGGGTCTGATCCTCTTTGCCGTTTACATCGTCGGCTATGTCCTCTTCACGCTGGCGGGAACCTTCTTCAAAGGGGTGCTGATGATCAGAATCTGGGGTCTCAACCTCGGGATCGTGAGCGGAATGGTGATAATCATCTCTGCGATCCTGATCGCCGTCCTATACAACTGGTTCGCGGGGAAAATGGAGGAAGACTAGATGCAGTATGCTTTCCAGCCCCTTGCCTTCCTGCTATTCGCAGTCATCGTCGGCGTTACCCTCGGCATAAGCTTCTGGGCAGCCCGGCGGGTGAAGACCTCGAGCCATTACTACGTCGCAGGAGGCGGCGTCAAGTGGCTGATGAACGGTATAGCCTTCGCGGGTGACTACCTGAGCGCAGCGAGTTTCCTTGGGATAGCTGGGCTGATCGCGTTCTCTGGCTTCGACGGCTTCATGTACAGCATCGGTTTCCTCGCAGGCTGGGTCGTGGCTCTGCTTCTCGTGGCTGAGCCTCTGCGCAGAATGGGTAAGTACACCTTTGGCGACGCCCTAGTGAGCGTCTTCAAGAGCAAGAGGGTTAGGCTCGCCGCCGCGGTGAGCACACTCGTCGTCAGCATATTCTATCTCATCCCCCAGATCGTGGGGGCAGGCAGCATCGTCCAACCACTGTTAGGCTTGCAGTATGAAGTAGGAGTCGTGATTGTCGGCGCCCTCGTCATATTAATAGTCGCGACCGCAGGGATGGTATCAACAACCTACGTGCAGTTCATCAAGGGGTTCCTGCTCCTTCTCGCCGCCCTAGGGCTGACGATTGGGGTACTTATCATGGCAGGCAAGGACCCCGTCGGCTTCATCTCAAGCATACTCGACTCCACCGTCCTGCTCCCTAATGGGGCGACGGTGAGCGGCGATGTCTTCCTCTCGCCGGGACTGAAGTACAAGAACCCAATCGACTTTGCGAGCCTCGCCTTGGGACTCATCCTCGGGACTGCGGCCTTGCCCCACGTCCTCATCAGGTACTACACCGTACCAACGCCGGCAGACGCTCGAAAGTCGACGGTCATCGCCATTGGCGCAATCGGTGTCTTCTATGTCCTCACCCTCTTCCTCGGGCTTGGCGCGAACTATTTCAGGACCTACGACGCGACGAACCAGAACCTGTCCGCCCCGCTGCTGGCGAACTTCATAGGTGGTGAGCTATTCTTCGCCTTCATAAGCAGCATAGCCTTCGCGACCATCCTAGGGACAGTTGCGGGACTCATCATGGCGGCTGCTGGTGCCATCGCCCACGACATCTATACGGAGTACCTCGGTAACGAGAGAAGCGATGCAGCGACGCTCCGAATGTCGAAGATGACCGCGGTAGGCGTGGGAATCCTGGCTATAATCCTCGGAATAGTTGCGAAAGGCCAGAACGTCGCCTTCCTCGTTGGGCTCGCTTTTGCCATCGCAGCTTCCGCGAATCTTCCAGCGCTCCTGTGCACGATATTCTGGAAGGGGGCGAAGGAGCGGGGCATCGTGGCGGGAATATGGACCGGGCTCGTGTCATCCACGTTGCTCATCTTAATCAGCCCGACGGTGATGGGTGCAGGCGCCATATTCCCATTGGAAAATCCGGGAATAGTGAGCATACCACTTTCGTTGGTGGTGACGGTGCTTCTCTCCATCACGGATAAGAAGTAATTTTCAGAGCGAGAATTATCGGATATCTAGGCGAGGGTTAACTGCCTAGCTTTCTGCGGAGTCTTGGATCGTGTCTTCGCAGTGGGTTCCCTGAGTGAAGGCGCTGGTTTATTTAACTCAGATTTCACCTTGCGCTTGATGGGCACTGGTACCTCCACCTTCGGGGGCGAACGCATCTTCTTCAACGCAGGTTCCGCCTTGGCATTCACCGCTTTAGACTTGGCCGTTTTAACTCGCTTCGTCGCGCGAGCCTTACTCTTAGTGACCTTCTTGACAGGCTTCTCAGCTTTTCTACCACGGGTCTTCTTCTTCGGCTCCTCTACCTTCGCCGCCACCTTGGGAGGAGTGAGCAACTCCGCCTTCTCCGGGTGAATCTTTAATATGTGCTGCTTGAGCCCCGTCTCACTGTTAACTATCTTTTTGCAGTGCGGGCAGGGTATGTGTATCGCGCGGAACTCGACGTCCTTTCCGAGGTACTCGCGACGGAACTTTGTGGATATGCGCTCCGCCTCCTCGTAGGTGACCTTCCCCTCGGTCTTTATCGTGATCCCGATGGTGATGTTGAAGGAGTCGTGCCTGTCCTTGTCCCGAATGATGCCGATCTCCCTTACTGGGCCCTTCAGCTTGAGGTCGTCCGCCACCCTGCTCCCTTCAGAAACTAGTCTGGGTAGGAATTAGGCTTAGGGCTTAAAAGTGTGTCCTTTAATGAGACTGTCCCAAATTCGGTTCCGTTCTTGGGACAATCCATTCTAGGGGGAATAGTTGTTGAAAGGGGGCTGTTGCGAGCCTACTTCTTGTAGGCGCCGTATTTCCAGACCGCCCTGCCGACAGCGTTGTAGTTGGCGATGGGGGTATCCTGAGTAGACTGTGCAGCCTGGACCAAGCATGAAGCCGCCGCCCTCAGCGCAGTCATCGATCGCCTTCTTCACCGCATCTTCGACCTGCTTTGGTGTCCCTTTCAGGAGCACAGCCTCGTGGTCGAGCCCGCCACAGATGCAGAACTTGTCCCCATACAGCTCCTTGCCCTTCTTGACTGAAGTCCAGCTGTGGCTCGCCCAGTTGATTGCGTCAACGGGGTAGTTCTTGAACCAACCCTCCTCCATCAGCTTCTCTGGATTGCCCGCGGATGTGCTACACATATGCATAAGCTTGATCGGGCACTTTACTGCGTCGAGCACCCTCTTGTCGTAGCCTAGGGCGTAATTCTCGAGCTGTATCTTATCGAGCGCTTTCCAGATGCGGCCACCGCCTCCGATGCCGAAAAAGATACCCGACGCGCCAGCGTCGACACACGCCTTTGCGAAGTCAATCGTCGTCTGCGTGATCGTCTCGAGCCCTTGCTTAAGGGCGTCGGGGTTCTCCTTCATATCCTTAAGGACCTGATCGGGTGTTGAGACACCGTTCATCGCTTGGATTATTGGGCTTGGGATAGTGTAGATGAAGGGCACACGCCTCAGGTCGCGGGCAAGTATCTCGTTGCACCTAACGAACTCTCGTAGCTCTTTCCTAGGGTCGAGGACCCAGAGCTTCTCCCAATCCTTCGTCTTCTTTACTATGACCTCCTTAGTGGGAGCCTCCTCCTCGTTGTTTATGAACTCGAACTTACTCCCCCACTGCATCGCCATGAAGCGGTAGTAGGGCGTGACCTTGAGCAGGTCCATGTTGTAGTCGAGCTCGCGGAGCAGCGCCATGTGCGCCTTGGCAGACTCCTCGCCGTCGCGGAGCGTCTTCTCCCAGCTGTAGCCGTTAAGCCACTTACAAGCGGGGAAGTGGCCCCAGAGCGCCCAGGGGACGCGGTCAGGGACCTTGCGATTCATTACTGCAAGTATGCGGTCGTACCTCTCGGATTCCATCTCGGATCGTAAAAGGATAGCGTTGTATTGACGATAAAAAGACGTCCATATGCGAGGGAAATCCTATAAGCGCCTGCTCCCCTGCAACCCTTGTTCTGGTGCCCAAATATGAAGTACAGAAAGTTCGGCAGGCTCGAATATGAGCCATCGGCGCTCGGCTTCGGCGCGATGAGGCTCCCCATCATCGGCGGTGACACTGCGAAGATCGATGAGCCCCAAGCGATCAAGATGATCAGATACGCCATCGACAACGGCGTCAACTACGTCGACTCAGCCTATCCCTACCACAAGGGGCAGAGCGAGATAGTCGTCGGTAAGGCCCTGAGGGATGGTTACAGGGAGAAAGTGAAGCTCGCAACCAAGATGCCCTGCTGGCTCATTAACAAGGCGGAGGACTTCGACAAGTACTTCCAGGAGCAACTCCAGAAGCTCCAGACTGACCATATAGACTTCTACCTCCTCCACGGGCTTAGGGTGGAGCGCTGGGGCGTCGTCAGAGACCTCGGCGTCTTCGAGTGGGCCGAGAAGAAACTCGCGGAGGGCAAGATAAGGCACCTCGGATTCAGCTTCCACGACGAGCTCCCCCTCTTCAAGGAGATAGTTGACTACCGCGATTGGGACTTCTGCCAGATTCAGTACAACTACATGGACACAGGCTACCAGGCAGGCACAGAGGGCCTCAAGTACGCGGCGAAGAAGGGGCTCGCAGTAGTCATCATGGAGCCCATCGCTGGAGGACGCCTCGCCATCGAGCCCCCAGCACCAATAAAGGCACTCTGGAGGGAGGGACACCACAGGTGGAAGCCGGCCGAGTGGGCACTCCAGTGGGTCTGGAACCACCCTGAGGTCAGCCTCGTTCTCAGCGGTATGAGCAACATGGAGCAGACCGTCGAGAACGTCAAGGCGGCGGGGCGAAGCGGAGTCGGCAAGCTCACCAAAGAGGACCTAAAGCTTGTCGACCAAGTGGCAAAGAAGTACAGGGAGATGGGCTTCGTCGGCTGCACGGGCTGCAGGTACTGCACACCCTGCCCGAGTGGTGTCGCAATACCCGAGATATTCAGCCTCTTCAACGAGTACTACATGAAGGACAGGGACAACGCCGTCAAGACGAAGTATGCCTCACAGCTCAAGAAGGAGCAGTACGCGAAGAACTGCGTGAGCTGCGGGCGATGCGAGGAACTGTGCCCTCAGCACCTGCCCATAAGGAACCTGCTACGCGGAGCGGGGCAAGTCTTCGAGTCGGACAGGTAGTTAATGATAAGCTACATAAAAGGGAAAAAATTCCCGAGCTAGATTACCTCGTCCCAGCCGCCCGTGAGGCGGTCAAGGTAGTCACGTGTCTCGGGTTTGAGGGACTCGCGCTTCTTGTTAAGGTATGCCTTGAGTTTTTCCCCGAGTCCAACAGTGTCCTTGAACCCTGCGATTGGACGAAGGCTTCGACCTCCAACTGGGGTCGGAGGGTGACGGGCCAATCATCGGCGTTTGATATCCTCATTGCAGCGATGGACGCGTTCGCAGCGCATTCACGCATGGCACGCAGGTTGACCTTATCGACGGTGTCGTAGCTCGTGTGACCGAAGCCCCGTCCGCCTAATCGTTTGTTTTCCTCAGGGTCACCCATTCCAGCTGTGGGTACGCCTTTTAGGAAGAAGGGCCAGTGGTCACTGTAGGGACTGACGCCCTGCCAGAGGGGGATGTCGGGGCCGATCGCTGAAGTGATCTCCCTGAAGAACGGCTCTAGCTGAGGCCAGCCGTGGAGTTGGAATCCCTGCTTACCATAACGGGCAGCAGCGTCGAAGTTCATCATGAATCGGGTGTTAGCGACGTCCGCTGGGTGATCGCGGACGTACGCCTTACTCCCGTATAGGCCGATCTCCTCGGCGCCGAAGAGAAGGAACCTCATCCCCCGCTTCATCTGCTTCTCATTGGCGAGTATGCGGGCGGTCTCCATGACAACAGCGGCCCCTGTCGCGTCGTCGAGCGCTCCGACAGCGATGTCGTGCCCCTCGTAGTGGGCGCCGTAGACGACGTTCTCTCCCTCAACCTTACCTGGGAGGTCGGCGACGACATTCCACGTGTCAACCTGTAAGTTCTCGCAGTCGACCTCTAGACGGAGTTTGACACGCCCCTTGCGGTGAAGAACTCGTGCGAGGTATGCACCGTCCTCGTAGCTGACGCCGACCCCGGGAATTATCGGACTTATGCCGCCCGTCGGTGGCCCGTAGGCGGGGTAGTGTGTCATGAAGATCCAACCCACCGCGCCCGCCATGACACTGCGCTGGTACCTCTCACTCCTATGCAGGTAGCGTGCCATAGTCGGTGGCTGGGCGCTGCTGACGAGCACGATCTTACCCTCAATCTCCTTACGCCTCTTTTCATAAACGTCGACAGCGCCTTCGCCAAGGTCGACTAACTCTGCCTCGATGGTACCCTCGGCGGTCATTGGGAGTCCGATGCACGGAATCTCCTTTCGCCGAGGTTCGAGAACGGTTATCTTCGCTGGCCCCCTCTTCCAGCCAGGTATCATAAATTTCTCGAGGTGAACGCTCTCCAGCCCGTAATCCTCCAGTTTGCCAGCCATGTACTCGCATGACGCCTTGTCGTCCCCGGAGCCAGGCCACCGCGAGTCATAGTCGTCACAGAGCGTCGTCACGTTCTCCAGTGTCTCGACGCTCCTGTAGGCTTCACCGATGATGCGCCGGTCTATCTCCGCGTAGGTTTTCACCATGCCAATCGAGTAGAAGTCGTCGAAGTGAGTTGAAAAGACTTGACAGTCGCCAGTTGGGAATGCCGGGATGCTTTTTAAGGCTGGCAACTCGACTGTATCAGAACACGGGGATCAGCCTTGGACTTCGATATCGAACGGTACACCCCAATGCCAGTCGCCTATGAGCTACGTTACATGATGCTCAAGAAGCTCCACGACGGCGAGGACCCCCTCCCAGATATAGAAGGCAGGGAAGGGACGAAGGCGGACGTGATAAGGGCCGTGCTGAGCAACGGCTATCCATACCTAGTAAGTAGGGAGGGTACGGGTAAGACGCGTCTCGCAGAGAGCCTCGCTAAGCTCCTCCCACCCGTGCCGAAGATCAAGGGCTGCCCCTACAACTGCGACCCTAAGTGGCCCGAGGAGTGGAAGTGTCCGAGCTGCCAGGGCGAGGAGGACCCGGAGATTGAGATCATCTCGGGCATCCAGCGCTACAGCAGGATTCAGGGCAACGAATACACAAACGAGGCGAAGATACTCGGCGTAAAGGACATACAAGCCATCGTACAGGGTGAGAGTCCAACAGATCCACGCGCCTTCATCGGCACAGGTGTACTTAGGGGCAACCGCGGCGTTGTCTGCGTAGACGAGCTACCCGCTATACCCACCAAGGTACAGGTCCTATTCCACCCCATGCTGCAGGAGGGCAAGGTCGTCCTCGAGGAGTACAACTGGGTGCGCCCCATCGACATATTCTTTGTCGCCACAGGCAATCCCACTGGCTTCAGCCACGTCAACAGGGTCCCCGAACCGCTCCTCGACCGCCTCGAACTAATCCCGATGGCGCTCCCCGAGGAGGATATAGAGCGCGAGATCATGCTTAAGGAGGGCTTCAAGGTCAGGGAGGAGTTCTTCCTCGACAGGACACGGAGGGGTGAGGAGGAGCCCATATACGCGAAGCCGGAGGAGCTCAAGCGTAGGGCGTCCGCGCCGTGGTGGATAGTCGACGCCGTCGAGAAGACGGTCAGATATACGCGCGACTGCCCCAACATCGACAGGGGTAGCAGCATCAGGGGCTCGATCAAGAGCCTCGACCACACGATCAGCTCAACCGAGCGGTCCGGGAAGCGCGTCTCTGGGCTTCACGAGGCGGCTGACGGGCTCAAACTCGCCCTAAGAGGCAGGATAAGACTCAGGGCAGACCTCGTCGGATTCGACGACAGCCCCGCTGCCTTTATGGTGAAAAACGATGAGGTTGTCGAGGACGTCCTCTGGTACGCTGCTCGCGACGTGGGCGTCGCAGTGTTGAAGGGAGTTGACGTCGACCCGCGTCAGCTCGCCGGCGAGGTAAACGCCGTCCTCTCGGGCGGCGATGTCCTCGATAACCTGCAGGACCATGAAGGCGCATACCGCGTCGTCCGCTTTATGGAGGAGAATCAGCCTTGGGAGAGCCCGAGCCTCGTTAGCGGTCTCGGTGACCTAATCAGGGACAGCCCCGAGGCGGTCGACCCCGAGACGCTAAGGGACTACAGGGGCAGTGCACTCGAACTCATCGCCCACGCCCTCCACGCTGGTAATCTCGTAGACGCCAAGATCGAGAACGCCTACGCCCCCAAGCGGATGGAGTAACCGTGCAATCCCAAAACCCCTGCAGCGACATCGTGGATAACACCCTGGACCTTCTACGGGACGCCGCGAAAATGCAGATGGGTAAGGGGCTAGACCAGGACTCCCAGATGATGGAGAGGGTCAGGGAGAAGGCGGAGGAGCGCCTCAAGGCCAACAAGCAGAAGAAGGAGGAGCTCAAGGAGCAGCTCGAGCATCTCAAGGCGCAGATGATGATGAAAGCCGTCCAGAAGCTCCTCGAGGGAGGCAGCGAGGAGGAAGCCCTCAGCGAGATTGAGACGACGGGGGAGATGGATGGGCTGAGTGAGCAGATAGAGGAGCTCGACGCAGACCCCGGTACTATAAGCGAGGAGGACTTCGACGAGGCGTTGAGTGACCTGGAGAGGAGGGGGCTCCTCGACGGGCGGGGCAAGGGCGTCGTTCTCACGAGTAAGGGCGCGCAGCTTCTCGGCAGGGGCTTCCTGAACAAAATTCTTGCGAACCTTGCCCGGAAGGGGCTGGGTGCCCATCGCATCGAGGACATCGGGCACGGTCCATGGCTCGCCGCAACCTACCGCCCATACGAGCCCGGCGACCCCTACGACAGGATCAACATAGAGCGCAGCCTCATGGCGGCGATCGAACGCGGAGGCGGCTTCAAAGAGATGAAGATGAGCGACTTCCGCATACATGAGAGCCGCCACGCCACGGAGGTACACTTCGGCGTACTCGTCGACCAGAGCGCCTCGATGAAGAAGAAGGGGAAGATGGAGGCGGCTGTGGAGACGGCGCTCGCGCTTAGCGAGCTCATGAGGCTGGAGTTCCCCGAGGACAGGCTCAGGGTATACGCCTTCAGCGAGGAGACGAAGAGGGTGGAGCCTTATGAACTGCCTGGCGTCGCTGTCCCGCAGCAGTTCACCGACATACGGCGACCCCTCCGCGCCTTCCGACTCGCCGTCGCGATGGAACCCGGCAACAAGCAGGCGCACCTCATCACAGACTCCGCACCTAACTTCCTCGACGGCGAGTTCGTCGGCTTTAAGCGAGCTATGGAAGCCATCATCGAGGAGGTACGCCTCTACCGCCTCCATGACATACTTCTCAACGTCGTCATGCTTGATGACGACCCCGAGCTACGCGAGATGGCGAAGAGGATTGCCCAGGTCAACAATGGGCGCGTCTTCTTCACCGACCCGGGGAACCTCGGCGAGGCGTTGGTGGAGGATTACCTGTGGTCTAAGAAGGAGATCCTCAGCATTTAGGACAATCCGTTGAAGTCACTTATAAAAAATGGGCAGGGTGTGTATCTCGAGGCTTAAAATTGGCCAATTAGTCGGGACACCACCTCCCCCGTAATTCTGCCTGTGGATTCGCTCTTATAGGGGTTTATGGAGCCATGATACCTGTTATCCCTGTCACTTGGGGCACTTGAACCGGTTCTCGACGAGGTCTGTGATGTCTATGTCCTCGCCAACGGAGTGGAGCCAGAGGGGTATGGATGTGGCGCCGACGTGCTTGAAGCGTGACGCTATCCTCTTGATGACGCCCTGGTAGTTGTTCGACTTGTCGAGGCCGTCGAGCCATGCGGGGATGCCGCCGCTCTCCTTGACGATCCTCTCGAACTCTCGGGCGTTGTGGATTGTGGCGAGTATCTTGTTCCTGTTCCGGATTATACTGGCGTCCCCCATGAGGCGCGCAATATCATCGGCGCCGTAACCGGCGACGCGTGTGATGTCGAAGTCGTCGAACGCTTTCCTGAAGGCGGGCCAACGGTCAGCGATAGTCACCCAGTTGAGCCCGGATTGGAAGACGCATCTACTCATGTTCTCGAAGTAGGCGGAGTCGCTCGGTGGCCTCTTGCCCCTATACATCCAGCTAGTGTAGGGTGATTCGCCGTCCATGGCTTGATAAGCTGTTGAGAGCCGTTTGAAGATTACGGCTTCATGTAGGCGCGAGTTATGACTATGTCCTCGACGGGCCACTTCTCGAAGGGATACTCTCCGTAGCCGGGGATGTTGACCATACGCGTCTCGACTGGGACCTTGGCGATGTTGTTCACCACATCCATGCCCGAGACTACTTTGCCGAAGACTGCGTAACCGGGGCTCGAGGCGGATTTGTAGTCGAGTAAGGCGTTGTCTACGAGATTTATGTAGAACTGGCTGGTTGCGGAGTCGGGTGCGGTCTGGCGTGCCATCGCGATAGTACCCACAGTGTTGGAGAGCCCGACGTTCGTCTCCAGTTTTATCGCGGCGCGTGTCGTCTTCTCGCTCTCATCCGGAGTGTATCCTCCAGCCTGCACGACGAAGCCCGCGTAGACGCGATGGAATATCGTGCCGTCGTAGAAGCCGTCCTTTACGTACTGGACGAAGTTATCGACGGTAACCGGGGCGTGCTGGCGGTCGAGCTCCACCTCTATCGTCCCCATCGTGGTCTCGATGACGACGACCTCCTTTGGCTGGAAGAATTGGGTCCAGGCTACGACGCCCGAGGTGAGTAGGACGACTGCGGCGAGTATGGACAGTAATAGCCTTGCGGCTGAGCTTCATGGTTCAGGAAGACGCCCGGGTCACTCTAAAAGGTTTGTCACCTAGGCTAGGATCCCGAGCAGGTCTGCCTTCGTGACTATTCCGGCGATCGTCCCCTTCCTCTGGACGAGGACGGCGGGGTAGAACTTGAGTAGGTTGGTGAGCAGACTGACGGGGGCGTCCTCACCGACCTGGGGGAAGGGCTCGTCCATTATCTCGGAGACGGTCATCGCTTGGCTCTCGTTCTTCTTCGAGGCGAGCATATGGTCGAGTAGTGTCCCCTCACTTATACTGCCGATGCTCCTCTCCCCATCCATGACGGGTAGCTGGCTGAAGCCGTTCCTTCTCATCAAGTCGATCGCGTCGGAGATGTGCATATCCTTCTGTATGCCGACGACAGAGCGGTTCATAATCTGCCCCGCCGAGACCTGCTTCTCCTGCTCTAGCCGATCGAGCGCCTCAAAGAGCGCCTTGACCTTGACGTAGCTTGGCTCGATGTTTCCGGCTTCCAGCTTGGCGATGTAGCTCTGGCTAACGCCAGCGAGCTCAGCTAGCTGGCTCTGTGTCAGCCCGAGCTTGCGCCTCCTCTCGGGGATTATTTCGAGTGCGGGCAGCATAGAGGGATAGGAAAGCTAGGTAGTAATATATTCTTTGCGGGATACTATTTGGGTAGGTTTAAGTAGCCAAGGGATTTTCAGCACCTGTTCCCTGGCGCTAGAGGGGCGCCCCTCATCTGCAAGGCTCGTGCGTCATGTTTCCCGTTTCCTCCTCCGCCGCCATCGCGTTTCCCCTATTATCGTCTTGTTTTCGTGTTTAAGGCCTTTTTCTAGGTTTGTTGGCAGTGGAGGGCGACAGATGAGTAGCTGCTTAAGCTTCTGCTAATAGACAAGCACCAAACTAATTCTTTTAGGAATATCATCAGTCAAGAATACTCATATATAGGAATAGCTTCCTTACGCCTACGCATCGGAGGAAACCAAAACTCATAGAAATAAAGGAATGGGGCACCTTCGCACCAGTCGGTGCCGGGCAAGGATTCCACAAGGATGGGCGATTCTACTCCATCCTTGAGACAAAGGTGGGGGCCTACAGGGGCAACCACAAGCACCCATACAACCAGTATACCCTGCTCCTATCGGGCAAAGGTAAGTACGTCAGATACGACGACGGCTCGATAACTGAGATGCCCCTCGTCCGAGGGGAGAGTCTTCAGGGTCGAGGCGGGAGTACCGCACGTTATGGTACCCGAGGAGGACTGCTTCGCCTTCGAGTGGTGGGACGGCGACTTCGTCGACCAGGAGTGCCAGCCCATATTCGGTGAATACGTCGACACGCGGATTGGGCCGGACAAGCTCAAGAAAAGGTGATAGCCGCTCTTCGAGAAGCGCCACCCTCTGACCCTTGAGCTGCTCCCCCCGCGGGGATGCGAGACGAACGGCTTCGATGCCATCGCACCGATAGTCGACAGGCTGGACGCCGTAACCGTCACTGACAACCCCATGGCGACGCTACGCGCAAGCAGCATAGCCTACGGCTCACTGGCGAAGGACAGCCTGCACGTCGACGTCATACCCAACCTCAGTTGCAGGGACAGGAACCTGCTCGCCCTTCAGTCCGAGATCATAGGAGCGGACATGCTGGGACACCACAACCTCTTCATAATAACCGGGGACGCGCCTCAAGACCGGGACGGCTTCAGACCCGTTTGGGAGGTCAACAGCATGGAGCTCTGCGGCGTCGTGAAAAGACTCAACGACGGAAACGCCCATGTGGGGAGAGGGAAACAAGCCATCAAGGGGAGCACCCGATTCACCATCGGGGGTGCACTCGTCTTCGACCGCCCCAACGAGCAGGACACCCTCAGGAAGAAGGTCGACGCTGGGTTCGACTACTTCATCAGCCAGATAAGCTACGACTCGGGGCAAGCCCTCGACTTCTTCGTCGAGGCCGAGGAGCGTGGCGATAGGGTAGACCGCCACGTACAGATAGGGCTTGCCCCCACATCGACGCCGCGGCGGCTGCGAGCCGTCTCACAGATGCCCGGCATAAAGATCAGGGAAACAACCCTCGAGAAACTAGAGAATAGCCCCGACTTCATCGGCGGCGTCGTCCAACAACTTGCAGGCGTCGTAGACGACTTAAAGTCGAGCCTCTCAACCTACAGCATAGGCTTCCACCTCATGCCGATAGGCAGCGACGAGGCGACGAATAGACTAGTGGAGGAAATAACATGATTGGAGCAAGCGTATCCGGGAACCTGCCGAGACCGCAGGAACTCATCGCCAAGACGCGAGCCTACGACAGGGCGAAGCTAGCGGAGGAGGAGCTGGAAGCAGCGTACTTCGAAGCCACGAAGAAGTTAATTGAGGGACAGGCGGGGCTAACCCATGTCACCGATGGGCTTCTCAAATGGCAGGACCTTCTCCGCCCGTTCACCATGGGGCTGGGGGGCGTCTCACTCGGCCCCATGGCGCGGTGGTTCAACAACAACACATTCTACAGAGTCCCCATCATCGAGGAACCGATCACCTACAAGGGATCTGTGACGGAGAGGCTTGGATATAGGAGACTGCTGCCTAAGGGGGCGACTCTGAAGGCGGTCCTCCCGGCACCCTACACTTTCGCCTCACTCGCCGACGATCGACACTACGGCGACAAAATCAAGCTACAGATCGCCTACGCCGAGGCACTCAACAGGGAGGCGAAACATCTCGAAAAACAGGGCTACGGTTACATCCAGCTCAGTGACCCCGCCCTCGTCTACGTCACTACGAAGCCATTGAAGAAGGAACTCAAGGCATACGGGAAGGTGCTCGAGGTCGCCACGGCGGGGTTAAATGCGAAAACTTGCCTGCAGACATTCTTCGGAGACGCCGCAGACATACTCCCGGAGGCACTCGCCTACCCAGTCTCTGACCTCGGATTCGACTTCTACGAGACTGCGCCAGAGACTCTGAAGGGGCTCAAGCTGAGGGGTGGAATTTCACTCGGCATAGTTGATGCAAGGAACTCGACCATCGAGGACGCGGGAGAGATCACAGCAGCCGCTAGGCAGATATTAAAGACCCTGAAGCAAAAAGACGTCTACGTCTCGACGAACTGCGACGCCGACTTCCTCACATGGGAGAAGACGGAGCAGAAGATTAGTCTACTAGTTCAAGTGGCGGAGAACCTCAGGAGGGACGCTTGATGGCGAAGCTCTTCGAGACCTATGAGATAGGCAGCCTGGCCAAGCACGCATGGAGGCTCAAGGGCTACAGCGGCGCGAAGATAACTGAGGCGGACATCTCCGAGGCGGAGATGTGGGGGAAGAGGCTCGGACATCGACTACAATCCACTGATCAAGCTGCTCAAGGGCGACTCCCCAGAAAAGCGCCAGCAAGTCGTCAACTGGAGCGCACTATATGCTGTCAAGATGTTTGAGAAGCTCGGTCTAGACTATGTCTACACAGGCGAGCAGTGGCGTGAGGAGATGTACGCTCACGTCGCCAAGAACGTTGAGGGTTTCGAGTTCACGGGGTGGATAAAGAGCTTCGACTATCGCTACTACCGGAAGGCAGCGGTCGTGGGCGAGATCAAGTATCGCGACCCCTTCTACATCAACGAGTACGAGTACATCAAGCCCCATACAGAGGCGCAGCTCAAGGTCCCAATAACCGGTCCATACACTATGACGGACTGGAGCTTCAACGAGCACTACTGGCGCAAGCTAGGCAAAGTCAAGAGCCTAAAAGAGAGGAAGAACCGCGCACGAAGAGAGCTGATGCTCGACATCGTCGACAACGTTCTACGCCCCGAGTTCGAGAAGCTCATCGCCGCAGGAACGAAGTGGATACAGATAGATGAGCCCGCCCTCACCACCCAGCCCACCGCGGAGGAGATGAGCCTCTTCGTCGAGGCGTGGAACAGGCTCGTCGCTGGGCTCCCCTGCCGATTCAGCCTACACAACTGCTACAGCGACTATGGGCTCCTTGCACGCTACGCCCCCGACCTCAAGGGGTGCCACCAGCTAAGCCTAGAGTTCGCCAATAGGGACACGAAGGCACCCGGAAGAAGGCGCCCCGCCTACGACCTCATCAGGAGCTTTGAGGACCACGGCTACGAGGGTGCCTATGCCCCCGGCTTCATACACGTCCACACCGACGAGATCGCCACACCAGAGGTCATCAGGGACCGCATACTCTGCGTCGCCGACATCGCTGGCGCCGAGAGAGTCTTCGTGGCGCCTGACTGCGGACTTAGAACCCGGACTTGGGAGGTCACCTACAAGAAGCTTGACAACCTTGTCAAAGGCGCAGAACTAGCTCGTAAGGCGTACTAATCCTACGTTTTCTTCTTGCCCTCGACCTTCTCGAGGGCACCTGCGATGATTATGGGCAGTATACTCGTGACCTCCCCGAATATCGTGGCGGTCATGTCCATCCTCTCACCCTTGAGCTTACCCCAGCTTATTGACTCCTTCAACGGCGCGCCGCTCAGGCTCCCGTCCTCGACCCGTGCGGAGCCTATCTGGATCGCCGCGTCGAGGCCCTCCCTGAGAGTGTGCATGTACTGTGTGTGGTGCTTCGGCGTCCCGCCGCCGAGTATAATTGCCCCTGCCTTCTTCGCCTCGTAAACCATGTCCATGAATCTGTCAAAGTCCTTCAGGGGATTGATCACGAGCTTTCTCTGCTTAGAGTACATGTAGAGGGGTATACCGAGCATGCAGTCAAGGAACCCGGGGCTGAAGATTGGGACGTCCCTCTTCGCCGCGTTGTAGAGTATCGAATCCTCGTCATTGAGCCTGAGACCTATTTCCTTCAACATCTCGTTGATGGCGATACCGTCACGAGTCTTCTCGGGGATGTCGTCAAGAAGCTTGTAGACGTGTTTCTCGAGGTCCTCGAAGACCTTGCCCTCGAAGTAGATATCGTAGGCGCGGTTGATGCCCTTCTCGTAAAGCTCCTCGTCGTCCGCGTCGACCTTCCCAATGTAGTGATGAGCGCCTATAGCCTCGATGAGGTCGCCGACCATGTTCGCGCCGTTTGTCACGACGGCGTCCACGTAGCCGTTCTTGATTAGATCAGAAAATACAACGCGCAGCCCGCCGTGACAGAGTGGGCCAGAGAGGGTAATCCAAGTCGTGTATTCGGGGTCGGAGAACATTTCGGCGACGATTTCTGTCGCTTTGCCGACTCTGCCCGCCTGCATGACGCCGGTCTTTCGCATCTCGTCAGTTAGCTCGCCGACGGTCATCCCGGCTCGGAGGCGCATCTGGTGGACGCGCTTCAACCAGCCGCTCAACTCTTGACGCGGTTGATCTTGTACCGGCCCATTATGATCCAGTACTCGACCTCTTTCCCGGCGGCGATCTTGCCCGTGATCTCTTCGTCCGTCGGCGTTGCGATGTCGATAGTCTCGTAGGTCTCGAGGTCCATTAACTGCACACCCTGGCCGGGGGTTATTGAGACGATCTGGGCGCTCCTCTTATCGACGATGGGAACTTGTATACCCGCGTCAGCTTGGCCGAGGTAGGTTTTCTTCTTCCCGTCGAAGAGACTAATACCGCTGGCACGTATCTTAGCGCTGCCGTGCTTGCCAGGCTTGCTCTTATCGATGTCGACGATCTGGCAGGGCTCATTATCGATGAGGGCATAGCTGCCGATCTTTAGGTCGCCCGCCCTTGAGTTCTTGTATGACATGGTTACACCTATTGTTTCAGTTTCAAGCCACTGAGTAGTATTAAAGATTATGCAGAAAACTGCTTGAAAGCGCAACAACAGTGCTTTTATATATTTCTAACAGATTTGTGGGGGGGTGTAAGGTTCGTCGGACCCTCCCCGCCTGAGGATGATCGCCAACTAGGCAGTAGCATACCTGTGCTACAGCAGGTGCACAACCTGTAATCTCTGTGAAGCCTCTACCTCGACCCCCGGTGCCGTCTGACCCCACCTATTCGTAAATAGGGAGATCGGGATATTAGAGATACTCAACTGAGTGAGGTGTGGCGATCAACTGACGCCGCTGAAATCTAGAAAAAGATCGCAAGCGGGCATTGCCCCGGGTGTATAAGGGAATGCGAAATGGTGAGAGACAAGAGAAGAGACCGATTCAGTCTTGCGTCGGCCGCCATACATGGGCTATATTCAGCCTCGGCCTTAACCCGTCCTCTTTATGATATGGTAACCGAACTGCGTTTTTATCGGCTGCTCGGTCACCTGCCCCGGCTTCAGCGCGAATGCCGCCTGTTCGAACTCGCGGACCATCTGACCCCTGCCGAACTGGCCGAGGTCACCGCCCCTCTTCCCCGAAGGACATGTACTGTACTTCTTCGCGAGTCCCCCGAAGTCGGCGCCAGCCTTCAACTCCTCGAGCACCTTCAGTGCCTGCGACTGCTTCTCGACGAGTATATGCGATGCCCTTACCTTTGTGGACATGTCAAAATTATCGGGACTCGCCCCGAGATAAGTGTTGGGTGGGCTAGTACTTGACCTTGTAGATGAGTACCCAGCCGAGTTCAGACTCATAAGCGAGTTCGTAGTGGTTTTCATCGACATTTCCAGTCATGAGTTTGTAGATGGTCGTCTGAGCGAATTTCTGTGAGTACTGGTATTGACCCGAAGTCGAGTTATACGTATAGTAGGAGTTGACGTCGAGGCCCGTGATGAGGGCCATCTGGGGCCACTTCGCGTTATCTCCGAATGGCCACTCCTCACCTGTGTTGGGGTTATAACTGAAGAAGACGACTACGTAGTCCACATCGTACTTCTGCATTAGTGGGAGTGACTCGTTCTGGGGTAGCATCATCATGTCAGCGATGTTGATTATCTGCGTCCAGTTCATCGTCGAGCCGTCGGCGAGCGTCGTACGGTTCGCCATCGTCTCTATCCAATACCCGTAGTCCCACCACGAGCAGATAATGGAGTCCTGCGTCGTGTTCGCCTTCATCCAAGCTAGGGCGTCCCTCCAGTCCGTCGCGTAGTCGCCTCCGATTAGGACGGGGACTCCGCTGTAAACGATTGGTCCGGGGCTTGTGGCTGAGGCGGAGGCGTTGAGTGTATGGGGAATGAGGGAGCCGGCGAGTAAGACTATGAAAATTATTGCGAGCCCCTTGCTGACGACGAAGGCTTGAGCCTTACGCCTCTTGCTCTGGGTCTCACTCGCACTCATTATGGCGGGGCGGAATGACCCAACGAGTTTTACGAGGGCGTATGCGGCGAGGAGAGAGGCTGGGAAGGCGAGTATGAGGCTTATCCTGACGACGGTGCCCGTGAAGTAGACGGAGGTTAGGAAGAAGAGGAGCATATAGTTCCTGTCCTCTCCGCCCTCCTTGAGTATGAGATAGGCGCCGAGAGTCGCGAGCATTATAGTTATGCCGAAGTCCGTGAAGAAAACATCCCAGCTTGAGACCTTGTTCTCGCCGACGGACGTGTATAGGAAGGTTGTCTCCTGGAATGGGTTGAGGACCTTGGCGAACTTGCCTGTGATAGGGTTCCCGATGCCGAAGATTGGTAGCACGATTATGGCGGCTACGCCGAGAACGACGAGGCCGACTGTGACCATGCGGGCGTTCCGCTCCGGAAGCCGCGTCTTCACCGCCTCATAGAGGACGAGGAGGCCTATTGCGCCTATGGCGGCGAGGTTCTCGATGTTCATGATGTAGTCGATGCCGAGGCGGGGAATGGGCAGGGCGATGAGGAAGCCTAGTAGGGTTGTGATACTGTAGGAGATGATGTGGCGCCTCTCGATCTTACCCATGGCGAGCAGGACGCCGACGTAGAGGAGGAGCATGCTGGAGATGTAGCGAGCGGCGCCCCAAGAGGCGAAGGCGTAACCCATAGATAGCCCGCCGGCGACCGCGTATGCGACGCTCACAGCATCGAGTTCTCTTTACGTATGCTTCGGAGGAAGAAGAAAGGGGTCGCGATTATTCCGAATATACCTATATTCTCGGTGTCGAAGAAGCCCGCGACCGTCCTGCTGAGGTAGGTGGGGCTGATCGCCATGAAGAGGGCGGTGAATATGCCAACGGCTCGGCCGCCGAAGTCCTTTCCGAAGAAGTAGGAGAGAATACAGACTATTATTGCCATGAAGACGGGAAAGTACATGGCGACGCTGAAGACGGATACTTTGATCTGTATCGTGTTTAGTAGCTGGTAGAGGAAGAGGGCTGAGAAGGGGTTACCGGGGTAGCTGCTTAGCGCTATGTCGCGTCCCTGCGGGTACCAGCTTAGTGTATCGTGCCATGTGAAGTAGCTGGCGTAACCGTTCTGGGCGATGTACTCCGTGATCCTGTACCAGAAGATATGGGTCGTACTCGTTGAAGTATTCTCCCCAGCGTAGGGGCATAATCCTGAGTATGATTGCGACGGCGAGTATGGTGACGAGGGCAGCGATCTCTATAGCGGTGGTCCTCGTCAGCCTTATGTTGGATAGGAATCCGCCGGTCTTCTCCTCCGCGGGTTTTATTTCGGCGGGTTTCCCCTTCGCTGCCATGGCTTGTCACCCATTAGGGGTTTCCGCTTTTATTTAAGTAACATTGCCGGGTTAAATGCCCCTGTACAGGCGGGTCGCGAACCTGTGAGGGAGCCCAACGGCGTCTATCGCCTCAGCGGTAGCGTCTATGCTGTACTCACTGCGTCTCAGCTCAGCAGTAAGTGCGGTCTGTTTCGAGGATTATGTAGCTTGCGCGGACGTCGCCGTCCCTGGTTGCCCAACAGAACCGGGATTTATGATGAATTTACCCTTCCTCTCGACTATGTAAGGGATGTGGGTGTGGCCGAGGATGATGACGTCGGCGCCCGTATGTGCCAGCAGGCTATCGCCCCGCGTCTTGGCGTCCTGTGGGTATATGTAGCTAGTCAGGGGCTCGGTCGGGCTGCCGTGGTAGACTGCGATGTCAAGCCCTTGGAGTTTGAGCCGCAGCTCCTTGGGCTGCGAGCCGAGCCACCTCATGCTCCTAGTTGATAGCTGGCCCCTGTTGATATTGATCGCGTCCTGAGCATCGTCATTGAACCATGTCGGTCTCCGTCATAAAACGGCGTTGTCGTGGTTCCCCCTGGCACACCTAAAGCCCTTGAACATGAGAGTTGTCGACGCACTCCTCGGGGTTTGGGCCGTAGCCGACGACGTCGCCGGCGGATATGGCGGCGTCCCAGCGCCCCGCGTCTTCGAGCACCGCTTCGAGGGCGGCGAGGTTGCTGTGTATGTCGGAGACGTACGAGGAGCCTCATTTTGTCTGATCTGTAAGTAGGGAATACCGTGGGATAGGCTTAACTCATGCCGGGGGTAGTTTCGGGTAATGAGCCTAGCTTTCAGGGTCGGGGAGGCGGAGCTGGAGGGAAAGGTGCTCCACTGCGGGGTGCTTGAGCTCGAGAACGCTGTCATCGCCCTCTTCTGGGAGGGGGAGGAGCCGAGGCTTGGCTCTACGACGGCGACAGTCCCCGGGATGGCCTCCTCGCAGCTGCTCGGCGACAGGGACCAGATGCTGGGCAGGATGCTTGGGACGCACATCTCGGCGAAGACGGGGAAACTGAGCCTAGTCTCGACCCACATCTCGCAGGGCTACTCTGAGGCAATCGGCAAGACCCTGATAGATCTCGCCAAGCGCGTGATGGAGGAGAAGAGTTGAGCGACCTTAGAGCATTCTTGAAACAACTTGGAGAAGAGTGGAGACATCATCAAGATCAAGGAGCCACTGAGCCCAAGGCTGGAGATGGCTGCGGCGCTCCAGCGGTTCGACGCCGGCAAGGCGATAATGTTCGAGAAGACCAAGGGCTTCGATACAAAGGTAGTCGGTGGCGTCTGTGGGACGCGTGGGCGCATCCTGCAGGGGCTGGGGATCGAGGCGAAAGACCTCTACACACGCCTTCAGCAAGCGATAAAAAACCCGAAGAAGTGTGAGGTAGCGGAGAAAGGCCCCGTTCTAGAGGTCGTCGAGGAAGGCGACCTAACGAAGATACCGATTCTCACCCACTTCGACGGCGACCCGGGCCCATTCATAACCTCAGGCATCCTCTACGCGAAGAGCCCTGACGGGAAGGTGGAGAACGTGAGCTTTCACAGGCTCATGGTTATAGACGCCAAACGGATGACGATTAGGATAGTGCCCCGGCACCTGCACAGGCTGACGCAGCTCGCTCGTCAATCGGGGCAAGAAGTCACTTGACTGCTGCGTGTCCATCGGGCTGCACCCGGCCGTGTTGCTTGCGGCGAGTATGCCTGTCGGCTGGGGGGTCTGCGAGTACGACGTCGCCAACAACCTCCTCGGCGGCGGAGCTGAAGCTGGTCAGGTGTCCGAACGTTGATGCCCTTGCACCAGCCGACGCGGAGCTTGTGCTTGAGTGCAGGATCAGGCTGGATGAGGATGTGGATGAGGGGCCATTCGTTGACCTCTCTGGCACGTTCGACGTGAAGAGGAAGCAACCGGTCATCGAGGTCATAGGCGTCATGCACAGGAGGGACTACCTCTATCAAGGATTGCTCCCGGCAGGGAGCGAGCACATGCTGCTGATGGGTATGCCACCGGAGGTGCGTATCTGGGAGTACTGCATGAACGTTGTGCCCACGGTGAAGGGCGTTAACATGACGCTCGGGGGCAACGGGTGGCTCCACTGCGTCGTCTCCTTCGACAAGGTGCGTGAGGGTGACCCGAAGAACGTGCTCATGGCGATGTTCGCGGCTCACCCGAGCATGAAGCACGCCGTCGTCGTTGACGGTGACATCGATCCTACGAACATGCAGGAGGTCGAGTGGGCGATCGCCACCCGTTTCAAGGGTGACGAGGACCTCCTCATCGTCCCCGGTGTCAGGGTCAGTAGCCTCGACCCGACAGCGGACCAGCAGACGGAGATGGGCTGCAAGGTCGGATTCGACGCGACCCGCCCCCTCGGTAAGCCGAAGGAGAAGTTCATGAAGGCTCAGCTCACCGTCAGCGAACGCGTCAGTAAGATACTTGAAAAGTACGAGTAGACGGGACACCTTTTATGCCCCGGTTTTCCTTTTCCTGTGAAGTCTCTTGTACCTGTCGAGGGAGGAGGAGCGTATGCTCGCCGGGGAGTACGGCGAAGGCGTTGCGAAGTCGCTTGAGTTACTCGTGGCGCTAGGAGATGTCTTCGGCGCTGAGAAGCTCGTACCCGTGGAGGGTGCACACGTCTCGGGTGTTAGCTATAAGAACCTTGGCGACGCTGGGCTTGAGTGGCTGGAGGATCAGGCGAAGATGGGTGCCCGCGTAAAGGTGAGGGCTACCCTCAACCCCGCCGGCATGGATATGGATCGTTGGCGAGACATGAACGTCCCTGAGAAGTTTGCCGATGGACAGACCCGCGTTATACGTGCCTTCGAGGCACTGGGGATAGAGCCCACGTGTACATGTACACCCTACCTCGTCGGGCATGTCCCCCGCTTCGGCGCCCAGATCGCTTGGGCAGAGTCTTCGGCGATTTGCTACTCGAACTCCGTCATCGGGGCGCGGACGAACAGGGAGTCAGGACCCACCACGATCGCAAGCGCCATCACGGGGCTCACCCCCCTCTACGAGTACAGGCTCGACGAGAACAGGCGCCCTGGGAAGCTTGTGGAGATCGAGGCGAAGCTATCCGACCCGCTCGACTACAGCGCCTTGGGATACGTTACGGGGAAGATGGTCGGCACGACAGTCCCATACTTCAGGGGGCTCGGTAAGCCCAGCCTTGAGTCGCTGAAGACGCTGGGTGCTGCTCTCGCCACCAGCGGAGGCGTTGCACTCTGGCACGGCGAAGGTGTCACGCCCGAGGCGGAGAAGGTCAAGCCCCACCTCAGAGAGGTCGAGAAGGTCACAGTCACCGAGAAGGACCTCAGGGAGGCGCGGGAGAAGTTCACATGCGAGGTCGCGGACCCGATCACATGCATCGGCTGCCCCCACTGCAGCCTGCATGAGGTGGGCGAAGTCGCCAGTATCTGCAAGGGGAAGGAATTGGCTAAGCGCCTCATGGTCTTCACGAGCCGGGGCGTCTACGCGGAGGCGGAGAAGAAGGGCTACGTGAGACAGATCGAGGGCGCCGGCGGGAAGGTCTTCGTCGACTCTTGCATGGTTGTCGCCCCACTTAAGGAGATGGGGTGGAAGGAGGTAGCTCTCAACAGCTTCAAGGGGGCACAGTACAGCGCCAATATGGGACTGAAGACAAGAGTTGGAACAGCACGAGAGCTTGTGAAGGAGGCCTTGAAGTGATCCTAAAGGGACGCAAGGTAGTCGGCGGCACCGCCGAGGGCGAGGCACTCGTCAGCAGCGACCCCGTCAGCTTCTACGGGGGCAGTCGACCCTGACACGGGCATCATAACCGAGCCCGGACATGCCTTATGCGGCAAGTGCGTCACGGGCAAGGTCTTCGTCTTCCCCAGCGGGAAGGGGAGCACAGTGGGAAGTTACGTCATCTACAGGATGAAAAAGCAGGGAACCGCCCCAGCGGCGATAATCAACGTGGAGACGGAGGCGATACTAGCCACCGGATGCGTGATCGCTAGCATTCCATTGGTGGATAAACTCGACGCGGATCCGATTAAGACCCTGAAAACGGGAATGAGGCTTCGCGTCAACGGTGACAAGGGGCTCGTAGAGATCAGGTAAGGGGCAACCGATTTATCGCCTGACGCCACTCTAGGTTCAATATGGATTTTAAGAGGAGGCTCACAGGGCTCCAGGCGAAGATGGAGGAGCAGGGACTCGACCTAGTAGTCTACGGGGGGAGCCCGGACCTCCAGTACCTTACAGGCGTAAACCTGGAGTGGCGCAGGGGGAGGGACCTCCTCAACCCGCAGGACAACGTTTTCGTGCCCCGGAGCGGCGAGCCCGTCCTCACGATTAACCCCGAGAACGTGACGCGTGCGCAGGGGACGTGGATAAAGGACGTCCGCGTCGCCGAGAAGACCCAACCCTACGGTGAGATGGTTAAGAAGGTCGTAACCGACCTAGGCGTCAAGCCAGGGCGCGTCGCAATCGGCGACTATTGTTGGGGGAGCACAAGCTTAGAGGTGGCGAAGTCCTGTGCGGGTTCTCGGTTTCGCGTCGGCGAAGGGCTCCTCGACTCGCTCAGGATGATCAAGGAGCCGGAGGAGGTGGCAAAGCTGAAGAAGGCGGCTGAGGTCACCGAGGCGGTCATGTCGCTCATATCGCCCCGGATAGTTGACGGACTAACGCAGAGGAACCTCCAGATAATGATGGAGATGATGGGGCGAGGCCTCGGCGCCACGGACGCGAGCTTCCCCCCGACTGGTGGCTACCTTAAAACGGGGACGATACCCTCGGAGGATCCCTTCATCTATCCGAGGGAGGCGGGGCTCGCAAAGGGGACGAGCATAGCCTTCGACTTCGGGCTCGTCGTCGACGGCTATTGCAGTGACTGGGGGAGGAGCTTTTACTACGGGACGCCCCGTCAGGACATACTGCAGGCATACCAGGCTCTGCAGCTTGCCGTCGTGCAGGCGGTGGACGCTGTTGGGGGAGCGATAATACGCCTCTGTGACTTCTACCCATTCATAGAGAAGGTGCTAGACCAGCAGGGTTACGGCAACTTTCTCAGGAACAGGCTCAAAACAGGTGTTGTCGGGCACCAGATAGGCGTCGAGGTACACGAGGACCCGTGGCTTAAGCCGGACGTCACCCAGCCACTGATTGACGGTATGGTATTCTGCCTAGAACCGAAGCTCTGGAGTAAAGGGGAGTACTATCTGCGCGTCGAGGACATGATAATGATCCGGAATGGGAAGGCGGAGTTCCTGACCACCTACTCGCGTGACCAGTTCCAGGTCTAGCAACGCATTTACGGTCCACGCACCTCATACCCCAGTGATGGCTCCCACTGGCTGGTTCATAGTCTTCGAAGGCGTCGACGGAAGCGGCAAGAGCACCCAGATAGAGCTTCTTGATATGAAGCTGCGTGACCAGGGGGTGGATCACGTCCTCGAGAGGGAGCCGAGCGACGGGGGCATAGGGCGATTCATACGCGCCTACGCGGAGGCGGGTGACCGCTATCTGCAGCCAGAATCCGAGGCCCTCCTATTCACGGCGGACAGGTTCGAGCACAGCAGGCGGATTGCGCAGACCCTCGATCAGGGCGTCACTGTGGTCTGTGACAGGTACTACCACTCGACGCTCGCCTACCAAGGCGCGGCAGGTGTGGACGTGGGCTGGCTGGGCGATCTGCAGCGCTTCGCATTGAAGCCCGACCTCGTCATCCTCCTCGACGTTGACCCAGGGCGGAGCCTAATGCGCGTCTCGGGGAGGACGCTAACCGTCTTCGAGAACAGGGACTACCTGAGTAGGGTGCGGGATCTCTACCTTGGCTTCGCGCGCGAGGGCGAGATGAAGGTGGTTGACACGAGCAAGCCCGTGGACGAGGTTGAGGCTGAGGTTCAAAGGCTCGTCGAGGAACTTACGGGGCTGGAACTCTAGGATCGCAGCCTGCTGAGAGTGTCTAGAAGGGCGTTTATTGTCTGCGCCAGTTCCCTTATCTCAGCAGGTTCATTCGCCGACTCGAGCCTCGTCTGAAGTAGGACGAGCTTCGATTGTATGGTATGCTCAAGCGTGGCTTCCTGCCTTAGCGTCTCCGGCGTCTCCCCTTCCTTGACTATCTTGACCTCGCGCTTCTCATGGGGGCAGAATATCTCACCAGTCTTTAACTGGAAGAGTGGCGTCCCGCACTCCGGGCAGCTCATGCTGAGCATTTTTGCGCCTTTGCGGAGCATCTCCGCCATCTCCCTCATGCTCGGCTCGGTCAAGGTGATCTAGTCAGACGCGTGTGTTGTATTTGTCTGTTCGCGTCGGTGCTAGAGAAAGGAGAGTTCAAACCTCTGTAGTGAGTATATGCCTTTTTGCATAGATCAGATCGTAATAAGGGAAATAAACTAGTGCCTTTTTCCGAATGGATCATTTATCGGTTTTTTCTTAAACCCGTTTTTCACCAGTGGTCAGTGGTTTATTAAACCCAGTTCGCCTTGGAGAACCATGGAGAGGAAGTTCAACACAGTCGACGAGTACATCGCCTCAAACCCGCCTGAGGTACGCGTCATCCTCGAGAAGATCAGGGACATCGTGAGGAAGGCTGCGCCGGGCGCCGAGGAGAGGATCGCCTACGGGATGCCCACATACAAGATGAAAAGAAACCTAGTCCACTTCGCCGCCTTCAAGGAGCATATCGGGCTCTACCCGACGCCCTCCGCGACGGGAGCCTTCGCCAATGAGTTGGAGCCCTACGAGTCGGGGAAAGGCTCAATACGGTTCCCCCTAAACAAGCCTATCCCGTACAATCTCATCAAACGGATAGTCGAGTTCAGGGTCAAGGAGGAGACTAAATAGTAGGCATCCTCACCGATTGTGCCTAGATGGCGTACTATTATTCTATAGAGGATACGGATAACGCCATTCCTCGAACTCGTAGGATATGTCGAACTCCGGTAAAAACGGAGTCCTACACGAAGAGTTGGGGAATATACTTATCACCGCGCCTCGTGATTCTCTGTGAGGAATCAACGCTTGAAGACCGTCGATGCACGCCAAGTTGGCGCAGCCGGCCTCTTCAAGGAGTGAGGCGGCTTGGGGAGTCGAGGCCTCGGATACACGCTCAAGACGCCCCAGATGAAGCTGGAGATCGCCCTCGAGGAGCTGTCAAACCTCCACATACACGAGGAGATCATATCAGTCAAGATGATGGAGCTCGTGGCAAAGATGCCGGGAGACGGAGTCTTCATACACCCTATAATAGTCGACTCAGCGAGCCTCGTCGTCCTTGATGGTATGCACCGCGTCGCAGCGGCGAAGGAGATAGGGTTCCGCTACATCCCCCTCTGCCTTGTCGACTACTCCAACCCCCATGTTCTGCTCGGGGGCTGGTACAGGATGTTCGATAAACTCAGCGAGGAGGAGGCAGTAGACGCAATCACAGAGGTAGGCCTCAGGCCGGTGAAAAGCAGCTACGATGAGGCACACCGCTTGGTCGAGGAGCGCAAGGCGGTGACGGCGCTCTTCTCGGCGCGCTGGTGCCTCGCGGCCCTCGGCGACGCCCCCGACATCAAGGCGCGCTACGACGCAGTCAAGAAGATAGAGAAGATACTCCAGTTGGGCCACCAGATGAGCTACAGCACCGACAAGGAGGCGCGGATACACGTCGATTCTGGGGAGTACGCCGCCGGCCTCATGACGCCAACAGCGACTAAGAGGGAAGTCGTGGAGACAGCCCTCGCCGGAAGGGTCTTCGCCCAGAAGACGACGCGACACATAATCCCCGCGAGGCCGATGAATGTCAACGTCCCTATCTCATGGCTCAGAGGCGACCTCAGCATCGAGGAAGTTAACAGGCGCCTCCGCGAGCACCTCGCCGCGAGGAAGCTTGAGAAACTGCCACCGGGGCAGATCATCGACAGGCGCTACGATGAAGAGCTATACATTTTCCGGTAGGTTTTTTTAACTGCCTTTTTCCTGACTGAAGGCATATTAGTATGTCTATAGATATATCTTCCGATATACATGCAAGAAGGTTGTAGTGAAAGAAAGGGGCACCACTGCTGCGCTGGCGGACGCCATTCACACGAGGGCTGGCCCCCGAGGCACCCACCGTTTGGCGTGAGGAGAGGAGACTTCAGGTTCCTCGTACTCATGGCTCTCGGTGAGAAGCCGATGCACGGATACGCCCTCATACAAGAGATAGGCAAGACCTACCTGCGCCCCGTAAGCGCCGGCATAGTCTACCCTACGCTACAGGAGCTCAGCGACATGGGCCTAGTCTCCTCTGAGGAAAAGGAGGGCAAAAAGGTCTACACGCTCACCCCCGATGGAAAGAAGCACCTCGACGAGAACAACGAGGTAGTCGCGAGGCTAACGGCAGGTAAGGAGCACGCCGACGCAGTCGGCAGATTCGGATTCATGAAGGAGCTGCGGGATATGCAGGCTATGGCCCTCATGAGCGACGCCGTCGACGACGAGAAGATGAAAAAGATTCAGGAGATACTCGCCGACGCAAAGAAGCACATGGCGGCCGTAATATTCGATAAAGGTGAAAAACAATGAAGGTAGCAGTCGTAACGGATGATGCTAAGACTATCTCCCAACACTTTGGGAGAGCCAGGTTCTACAAGGTCTATGAGATCAAGGATGGTGCTATCGTGGGCTCGGAGCAGAGGCCCAAGGCAGGCCACCACGTCGAAGGCGCAGCCCACCAGGAACACGGGGCGGAGCCACACGGCCACCACCACGGCGACGCGGCGACACACAACAGTATGCTGGCGAATATAGCCGACTGCCAGGTGCTGATTGCCCGCGGCATGGGTTGGGGGGCACATGACGCGATCGAGAGGGCGGGCATCAAACCATACATAACTGATGTGGAGTCCGCGGACGAGGCCGTCAAGGCATACATTGAGGGCAAACTCGACAATCACGCCGAACGCCTCCACTAATCCCGTTTTTCGAACATAGATCAACTGCCGTGGACCATGTCAAATACGTCGTGAAGCAGGGGCAGATCTACGGATTCCTCAGGCCTAACGAGGCAGGGAAGACGATGACCCCGCGCGCTACGCCGCTCGAATCGACTCGGTGACGAACAATCCGTCAACTCCCAAACTTCAAACGCTCTTAGAACATCTGGGCTGTAGGCGATGCGGATGAATATGTGGAGGGAGAGGCTGAGGCATGACCCCGTTACGCCACTGGTCAACTGCGCGTACCCCGCCATCAGATACCACTCCAAGCGTGATCTACTCGCCGAGAAGATGGAGCCCATCCAGACTCTCTGGGGGTTGCCTGAGCCAAAGAAGCTGCTCCAACACCAGCGGGATGACGGCTCCTGGACGGTCCCGCGGAGCTACTCAGAGAAGTACCCGGACGTCAACTATCCCCTCATTGAGACATTCAGGCGCCTCAGGGAGCTGATCGGTAAATATGAGATGGATAGGTCGCATCCCCAGATCACCGCCGCGGCGGAGTTCGTCTTTGACTGCCAGACCCTTGAGGGGGACATAAGGGGCTTCTACGTCGACCAGTTCGCCCCCCACTACACGGGGCTTTATGTGGAGCTGCTAGCTAAGGCGGGTTACGGCGGCGACCCCCGCGTTGAGAAAGCGGTCGAGTGGCTCCTCGCCCACAGGCAGGGGGACGGTGGATGGCTCTACCCACCCCTTGGCGAGAAGATGAGCTGGACGGATGAGGTCTACATCTCCTGTCACCACGCCGAGCCTGTGCCGTTCGACCCGAACCATGTCTCGAGCCACAACGTTACAGGTATGGCACTCCGCGGGTTAGCCAATTCACGATTCGCTAACACACCCGAGGCAAAGAGGGCAGGAGAGTTCCTCGCATCCCGCTTCTTCCAACCCGACTCCTATAAGTCATACGAGGCGGCAGACTACTGGGTCAGGTTCCTCTACCCCTGGTGGTGGAACAATCTCATCATGGCCCTCGACTCCCTCCATAGAATCGGCTTTACCTCCTACCATAGCAAAGTATGCGAGGGGCTCGAATGGCTCATCGAGCACCAGTCTCCGGACGGGCTATGGGAGAACAACTACAAGAAAGGAGCAAAGAAGTACGAAACGGAAAGCGCTGCTGAGGGAAGGCTCTGGGTGAGCCTAGCCATATGTAAGGTCCTTAAAAGTTTCGAGAGAAACGACTAGAGGCTGAAATGGCTTCTAGATACTCATCTTATTTAGCTTACCCTCGATGACTTCCATGCCCATGTACTTCTGGAGCGCCTTCGGTACCTTGATCGTGCCATCCTCCTGTTGGTACTGCTCCATCACCATTATCATGGTGCGGCTCGTTGCGATTGCCGTGTTGTTGAGGGTGTGCAGGAAGCCGACGGGGGCTTGCCCCTCCTTCATCCTATAGCGGGCATTCAGCCTCCTCGCCTGGTAGTCTGTGCAGTTGCTATTACTGCCGACCTCGCGGTATTCGCCATCCGCCATCCACGCCTCCGTGTCGTACTTCTTCGCAGCGATGCTACCTATGTCACCAGTACAGACGTTGACGACACGGTAGTGGATGCCGAGTCCCTCGTAGAGGGCCTCGCAGTTGCGCTGTAGCTCCTCGTGGAGAGCCCAGCTCTGCTCGGGAAGGCAAAAGATGAACTGTTCTATCTTGTTGAATTGGTGGACACGGAATATACCCTTTGTGTACTTGCCGTGGCTGCCGACCTCGCGGCGGAAGCACGGGGATACTCCGCACATCTTAATGGGCAGCTGGTCGGCGTTAACCACCTCGTCCTTTAGCATTGCGCCCATCGGGTGCTCGCTTGTTGCGATGAGGTAGAGGGGGTCCTTAACGTTCTCCGAGTCGTCAATCCTGTACATGACGTTCTCGAAGTCGCTCAAGTCGGTGACGCCCTCGTAGAAGCTCTTTCTGATCATGTAAGGCGGTTCGATGATGCTGTACCCCCTGCTAATGAGCAGATCCATTGCGTACCGCATTATCGAATAGTCGAGGAGTACCATCTCGTTGCGCAGGTAGTAAAAGCCGGAGCCGGTCACCTTGGCGCCCCTCTCGAAGTCGGCGATGCCTAGGTTCTGGGAAAGCTCAGCGTGACTGCTCGGCGAGAACCCGAACTTGGGCGGCTCACCCCAGACCTTGACGACCACGTTATCGTGCTCGTCCCTGCCATAAGGCACCGACTCGTGTAGGAGGTTTGGTAGCCTCATGAGGCTGTTGCGCACAAAGACCTGTTTCTCTTCGAGCTCGGACTCGAGCGTTTTTATCTGCTCGGGGATGTTGCCCACTTCCTTTCTGAGTGACGAGGCGTCGCCTCCAGCCTTCATCACTTGGGCTATCTCGGCGCTTACCTCGTTGCGCCTCTTTCGTAGTTTGTTCACCAATCCGGTGAGTTCGCGCCAGCGCATATCGGCGTCAATTACCTGATGGAGGAGGGCGACCTTCTCGGGCTGCTGCCTCCTCTCCAGGTTGGCGCGCACCAACTCAGGGTTCTCCCTGATCAGCTTGATGTCAAGCAAATGCAGTCACGCAACTATCAGGTGCATTGAAGGGGAATTTAGGAGTTGCCACGCGGGTCGGGTCACGTTTATCTTCCACTGATCCTATCGAAGCCACGGTGACCTGTTTGAAGTATATTGCATTCCTTGAGTGCGCCGCGGAGGACCTGGAAGACATGATTGAGATATGGCACAGGAGGACGAAGGCGGGGCACGTCGTCAAGACCATTCTCCCGCCGCACACTATGGCGAACACCGCGAAGGGCTACTCGGGCTTCACGATATTTGAGACCGACAAGGAGGAGGAGCTAATGCACTACGTGACCGAGTATAGCCGGGTGGCGAGTGTCGAGGTCGTCCCCATCTGGGAGTCCAAGATCAGCGCCGAGCTCTTCCAGAAACTCGACATTCCCGATCAAGTAGCTCAGTTTCACCCGCGTCCCCCCTTCGAGGGGGTGCGCAACTCCTTTTAACGCAGATGAGGTGTGGAGCAGCGGTGAAGGGTTTGGAGACCGCTGCGAGTTACCAGATGGGCGCATTCGAGGCCCTAGAATGGGCGTGGCACATGCTGAAGACGCAGAAGGAGCACAGCGGCACAGTCGACGAGGCGTATTCCACGGTCCAGGACCTCCTAGCTAAAGTCGGTAAGGGCGGAGACGTCGACTTCCGTAAGGAGATAAACCGCCTCCAGTAAACCAGAGCCGGAAAGCCATTAACCACCAACCACCGTTTTCTACCATATGGCTCAGAACGCGCAGGTGAAAGTGGTAAGGAACGCCACAATCATAGACGGGACTGGCAAGAGGCCCGTCAAGGACGCATCAATCATCATCAAGGGTAACGTAATCGAGGAGGTCGGGAAGACCCTCGATGCCCCTAGGGGTGCAGAGGTCATCGACGCCGCTGGCAAGACTGTGATGCCCGGCCTCATCGACGCTCATGTCCATGTCTGTAGCAACGGTGACCCGAACGTCATGGCAATCATGGGCTTCCAACCCGGCCTAGTTCAGCTCTACGGCGCCTACAACGCCGCCCGAACACTCGACGCAGGCTACACGACGATACGCGACATGGGTGCACCGAACGGCTACGCCCTCGCCCTCAAGAAGGCGATAGAGATCGGCATCGCCAGGGGGCCACGCATCGTTGCCCCTGGCAGGATCATAAGCATGACGGGCGGCCACGCCGATTTCTACCTTCCGAGCGGCATCTGCTATCACGAGATGAGCCTGATAAGCGACGGCCCCATCGAGACCCGCAGGTCTGCGAGGATCAACCTGCGCGAAGGCGCTGATTTTATCAAGATAACGACGACGGGCGGCGTGATGAGCCCGACTGACCCCGTCGATACGCCACAGTACACCCTTGAGGAGATCGAGGCGGTCTGTGACGAGGCACACCATGTCGGCAAGTGCGTAGCCAGCCACGCCCATGGTCCCAAGGGCATAATGAACGCGATAGAGGGCGGCGTCAAGAGCATCGAGCATGGCAGCATACAGACCAAAGAGACCGTGAAGGCAATGCTGGAACACGACGTGATACAGGTGCCGACCCTCACCGCCTCGTGGAACATAGTCATGAAGGGCACTGCGGCGGGGATACCCGACTGGGCCGTCGCCAAGGCTACTGAGATAGCTGAGTACCCGCCCAAGAGCCTCATGCTCAGCCACAGGGCTGGAGTGAAGGTCGCTGCGGGCACGGACGCGGGCACTCCGTTCAACCGCCACGGCGAGAATGCCAAGGAGCTGGAGCTCATGGTAAACGCCGGCCTCAAGCCAATCGAGGCGATCACCTGCGCCACAAAGGTCGGCGCCGAGGCATGCTACCTTGCAGAAAAAACCGGCACGCTGGAGAAGGGCAAGTGGGCTGACCTAATAATCGTCGAGGGCGACCCGACGACCGACATCAAGATACTACAGGACAAGGCGAGGATACGCCTCGTCATGAAGGCGGGCACAGTAGAGATAAACAGGGGCATCTAGCCAATGGAGATAAGGCGGCTCAGCCTCCTCGATGGCGCGCGCAGGGCGGCAGGCACAGCGGTCATCATAGATGTCTTTCGCGCATTCACGACCGCCGCCTTCGTCGTGGCGAACGGCGCGGAAACCATCCTCCCCGTTGGAGGCGTCGAGGAAGCCCTCACGCTCCGCCGCAATCACCCCGACTGGCTCATCATGGGCGAGGTCCATGGCCACAAGGTCCCAGGTTTCGACTACGGAAACAGCCCCGATGAGGTGAGCAACGTCGACTTTAAGGGCAAGACGGTTATCCAGCGCACCAGCAGCGGTGTGCAAGGCATACTCGCCGCCTCAGGCGCCGACGAGATAATACTCGGCAGCTTCGTCCTAGCTGAGGCAACTGTCAAGTACATCAAACGGAGGAACCCTGACGTCGTCTCTATCGTCGCCATGGGTTGGGAGGGGGATTACGAGGCTATCGAGGACGAACTCTGCGCCGACTACCTTCGAGGCACGCCTCCGTGGGGAATGCCCCGACTTTTCGGATATGGCTCGCCGCATCAGGGAGGACCCCCAAGGCGCCAAGTTCTTCGACAGGAGCCAGACCACATTCCGCGAGGGCGACTTCCATGCCGCAATGAGCCTCGACAGGTTCCCCTTCGCCCTCAAGGTCGACAGAGGGCCGCCTATGAAGATAGAAAAAGCCTGATCGGCAGTCTTTACTACCTCCCCGCCCAACATTTACTCGATTCTCATGAGGGTCTCCGACATAATGACGAAAACACCCATTGTCCTTTCCCCCTCGGCAAGTGTCGACGAGGTCGCACATATAATGCGCGAGAAGGGGATAAGCAGCGTAATCCTCGTAACAAACGGCAAACCCATAGGCATCGTCACCGAGCGAGACCTCGTGCACAGGGTGATGGCTCCCGGCAAGGACCCGAAGAAGCTCATGGCGGCGGATATTTGCACGAAACCCGTCATCGCCGTCTCCCACCACAGTGAGGTAGAGGATGCCGTCGAGACCATGAATGAATATAAGATTAGGCGCCTCGTCGTCGTCGACGACCTCGACCATGTTGCCGGTATAATCACAACGGACGATGTCGGCTATAACCTGAAGAGCATGAGCGAGGAGCTAGCTGTCAAGTACCTCAGTCTCACAAAGAGGAAGTAACCATTACTTTTTCTCCATTTATGTTTTAAGCAAAACCCCTCACATCAGATGTAAGGGGGTCCGGTGTGTGAAGATCGACCCTTTCAGGCTCGAGCGCTGGCTTCAGGAGAAGTGCGAGATCAACCTTGCGGGCGGAGGCGTCGCGAAGCTTCAGCTAAGGGAGGTCATGCCACAACTCCCACAGGACACCGCCATGAAGTACGGGGCTACGCATGGCTCCGATGCGCTGAGAGCTCTTGTCGCAGACTGGTACAGGGTTGAACCCGAGAACGTCCTCATCACCTCCGGCACCAGCGAGGCGAACCTTCTCGTTAATCTCTCCCTACTCGAACAGGGCGACGAGTACTTCGCCGAGGAGCCAAAATATGAGCAGACCACAGGCCTCGCGCGCATGCTCGGCGTCAAGGTGAAGCCATTCCACCTAGTCGAGGAGAAGGGATGGGAACCCGACTTCAAGGATCTCAAGGAGAAGATCAACAGGCACACAAAGATGATCTCCCTCGACAACCCAAACAACCCGACGGGTGCAGTCATGACTCATGAGGAGATGCAGACGCTCTGTGAGATGGCGGAGCGGGTAAGCGCATATGTCCACTGCGACAACGCCCTCCGGGGCTCCGAGTCGGATGGAAATCCCGCGGCGACGCCAGAGTTCTACGAGAAGGGCATAATCACGGGAAGCATAAGTAAGCTCGGCGCAACAAGCCCACGCATAGGCTGGATAGTAGCTGACAGAGAGATCATTGAGCGCTGTTGGGTGATGAAGGACTACACGACTATCAGCCACTGCGGCATCGGTGAGCAGATCGCCGAGAAGCTCCTCACGAATAAGGCGCGGTACCTCAGGCGCAACCAAACGATCAGGCAGACTAACATCTCAACATGGGACAAGTGGTGCGCCGACAACCCCGACCTCGTGAAGTGCTCCAGCCCGCCGGCCGGCTTCACCGTCTTCCCCCGCTATAAGAACCGCCTAGGTTCTGGCAAATTTGCGGAGAGGTTACTCAAGGAGGAGGGTGTAATGATCAGTCCCGGCGAGCAGTTCGGCGTCGAGAGGCATCTAAGGATAAACATAGGCACCAAGGGGGATACCCTCGCCGATGGACTTGAGCGTATAGGGCGCTTCATGCGCCGCGTAATGAAGTAGGAAAACGTCATAGGGTTTAACAAGCGTCACCTCAAATTAATCCCGGCTGCACTACTAGAGGTAACCATTTACATGAAAGCACCATATCTCCCCCAAAACAACTCACATGAAGCTCAGTTGACGCGCCGAATAGGAGGATCGTCGCGATGCTAGCTCAAAAACGTGGGTTGCTCAGAGGATGTTTCTCAGCACGACGAAGCCGAGGATGATCCCGGTTACGCCGAGGAGTCCCCAGCCAAAGAGTGAGCCGAAGACGGGAAGTAACGTGAAGTACTCAAGCGCCATCACGAGGAGTACTATGATGCCCTCCGAGAGGAGGCGCCCTATGTTCGCCATAGTTCTAAAAAACCCCCATATCTCCTATTAAGAGTCGCGGCGCGAGTCTGATTGATATTCGCCGGTGCGCGACGAATAAAAGGGATACAAGATGAGGATTGGCATTCTCGGCGGCACGGGTAACATGGGTAGAGGGCTCGCTCTCCGCCTCTCAATTAATCACGAGGTGACAATAGGCTCCAGGAGCGTCGAGAAGGCGGTCGAAGCAGCCGCTGCATTGACAGCGAAGGCGAGGAACTTTTACGGTCCGAAGATGAACGGCAGCATCACGGGCACCCTGAACGAGGACGCTGTTGAGGGCAGAGAGATCATTCTGGAGACGCTCCCCGCGTCCGCCGCGGTATCCTCGCTCTACACGTTACAGGATAGGCTAACCCCAGAACAGATAATTGTCTCCTGCGTCGTCCCCATGAAGAAGAAGGGAAAGCTCTTCATCTGGTCACCCTGTGGTAGTCGCATCATGCGAAGAATCGCAATCGGCCGCCGAACTGATACAGGACGCCGCATCGCCCGTAAAGGTGGTCTCCGCCTTTCAGACAATACCCGCCCAGTACCTTAACGACATAGGCGGCGTCCTCGACCTCGACGTGCTCGTTGCGGGCGACGACAACGCCTCAGTCGAGAAGGTGATGGCGCTCATCAAGGAAATACCCGGCCTAAGGCCTCTAAAAGTCGGGCCGTTGGAGAATTCGAAGTGGATAGAGTCACTGACACCCTTACTACTCAATGCGTCTATTCTCAATAAGCTACACGACCCATCAATCAAGATAGTCCCATGGAATCCAGAAGAGAGCTAACAGATACACATCGTGGGGAAATTCATTCTTCTTAACATCGAGAAAAATAGCTAGAACTAATAATCGACGATGCCATACTCATACCATGGCATCAATCGCCTCAAATTTTTCCGAGTGTGTATATATTTTCTCGACGCAGCAGGAGTTTAGATGATTTGGCGCCGGGAGAGGGATTTGAACCCTCGAGTCCATAAGGACACCAGCTTTCCAGGCTGGCTCCCTACCGAGCTAGGAGACCCCGGCCCCACCAAATACCCGAGGCATGACCGATTTAAACCCTACCCGGAGGGCTGACCGGAGACGTTTTTAGGGGCGAGCGAAGAGGCTTCTACGAAATGGAAGCCCTCAACGTCAACTGGGTCGAGCGCAGTGAGAAGACCCTGGAGGAGCTGCGGAAGCTCAGGGAGAAAAAGGATCAGGACCGCCTCGACAGGGTCAGGGCGATGCGCTTCGGCTTCATGGCGCTCGGCCAGAGCCTCGCGGGGTGGATGCAATGGGTCAACAGCCCCGAGGTGATGAGCAACTTCACGAAGGAGGAGCTTGAGGAGATGAGCCAGACAATCCTCGGCATGGTTGAAAAGTTCATCGAGTACGACATAGAGATCACGGATGAGGGCATGAAGAAAGGCGTCGCTAAGCAGCGCGAGCAGGACGAGCTCGGGCAGCAGAGCAACCACTTCGTCATCTAACCCACCTTTTAAACGCGGGGAACCGGGTTCTATTGATCCGGCTTGGATGATTACCCCCTCAGGCTTCACAGGCAGGCACTAGTCGTCGACACCCACTGCGACACGTTGAAGTGTCTACTCCCACAGTTCACGCGCCCTCGCGATAGCATGTGGCAGGACAGGAGTAAGGTAGGGTTCGGCAGGCGCTCCGAGCTTGGCCACATCGACCTCCCCCGACTGAGAGAGGGGGGAGTTGACCTGCAGGTCTTCGCCATAAGCGGCGAGCGCGACCCCACACCGGCCTACTCCCTCCGCACCGCGATGGAGATGATAGAGGCATTCTACACGGAGTGCGAGAAGTATCCGAAGTTAGTTGCCCCCGTCACTAGCCATGCTGAGATAATTCAGGCGAACGAGGAAGGGAAGATAGCCGCGATGCTCAGCATCGAGGGATCCGACGTTATCGAGGGGCGCATCAGCATGCTTCGCGTCTACCACCGCCTTGGTGTCAGGATAGTCGGCCTCGTCCATAGCCTTCGCAACCTGCTCGCCGACGGCGTCGCCGATAACCGCACAAAGGGCGGTCTCAGCAACATTGGCGTCGAGGCTGTCGAGGAGCTGAATAGGCTCGGCATGATCGTGGATGTAAGCCACTTGAGCGACGCGGGCTTCTGGGACGTAATGGAGATCTCGAAGGACCCCGTCGTAGCGACCCACAGCAACGCCCGCGCTGTCTGCGCCCACGCCCGAAACATGACAGACGAAATGATTAAAGTGCTCGCTGAGAAAGGCGGCGTCATGGGGATGAACTTCGCCCCCGACTTCGTCCATAAGACGAAGCCGAGTGTCTCGACCCTCGCGGACCACATTGATCACATAGTCGACCTCGTCGGTCCCGAGCATGTTGGGCTGGGGAGCGACTTCGACGGCATCCCCTCTACACCCATGGGACTCGAAGACGTCACGAAGATGCCCGCCATCACCGAGGAACTCGTCAGACGCGAGTATTCGGAGGACTATATTCGATTAATCCTCGGCGGCAACCACCTTCGCCTCATAAAGCAGGTTGTTGGCTGACTATCAACCCTTAAAACCCGCGATGCAGCTAGGGTCTGCATTACATTTCAAGTGTGAGTTAGTTTGACGATCAACGTAAATACGCTCATACTAATTGCCCTCGGCGGGATGATTGGCGCCGTCCTCCGCTATATCGTCGGCGGCTGGGTAGGCAGCAGCCCGGATGGTTTTCCTACTGGCACGCTCGCAGTCAACTTTACGGGCACACTCATCCTTGGGACCATAATGTACCTCTCCGAGTACAGCGCAGGTGTCCCGCTGGAGGCTAGAACCATGCTCACGGTCGGCGTCCTAGGCGCCTATACGACTATGAGCACTTTCGGCTACGAATCATTCAGATTGCTTGAGCAGGGGAACACATTTCGATTCGCATCGTACTTGCTCGCGACAAACGGGCTCGTCATCACTGGCATTCTTGTCGGTAAGATAGTAGCGCAACGGCTCGCCAGCACAATGATGTAAAGCCGCGCAGGTGGTCTAAGCCTTATCACCTGCAATCGTGATGCTCTGACCCGCCTTAATCATGTACGGCGTCATAAATGTAGTTATCACAGTGACCAGACCGACAATCGAGAAAAGCGGTAAGTAGGGTCTCATTCATGGACTCGACTACGAACGCATCGTATTTAAAAATAGGCTAGCCCCGTTCCTAGGGGCTCTAAGAAACGGGTTTACTCGTCGTCGCCGCCGCTCGGGGGCATACCACCGTGGCCGCCTGGGCCACCGGGGCCGCCGCCGCTCTTCGCGGCGACGACGTCGTCGATCCTCAGGATCATGCTGGCGACCTCGATACTGCTCTTGATCGCCTGCTGCTTGACCACCATTGGCTCGATGACTCCCTCCTTGAGCATGTCGATGACGCCGCCCTCGAAGACGTTGACCCCCATCTTGAGGCCATTCTTCTTCTCGTGGGCTGCCTTCATCGCCACCATGGTGTCGAGGAGGTCTAGGCCCGCGTTCTCAGCGAGCGTCCTCGGGATGACCTCGAGTGCATCAGCGAAGGCCTCGATGGCTAGCTGCTCCCGCCCGCCGACCTGGCGCGCGTAGCTGCGTACCTCCTTTGCGAGCTCCATCTCGATCGCGCCGCCGCCTGGCACCATCTTGGGCACCTCGGCGACGTCGCTCACGACGTAGAGCGCGTCGTTGAGGCTCCTCTCAGCCTCGTCGATCATCCTCTCCAGTCCTGCGCGGATGAAGATGGCGACGCTCGCGGGGTTCTTGCACTCCTCGACGAAGATCATCTTGTCGTTTCCGACCTTCCTCTCCTCGACGAGACCGCAGACTCCGAGGTCGGTCTTCTTGAGGTCCTTGAGGTTGTTGACGACCTTGCCTCCAGTCGCCTTGGCGAGCTTCTCCATGTCGCTCTCCTTGAGGCGGCGGGCGGCCATGATCCCCGCCTTCGCGAGGAAGTGCTGGGCCATGTCGTCGATACCCTTCTGGCAGAGGAGCACGTTGGCGCCTGAGGCTGAGACCTGGTCGACCATCTTCTTCAGCATCTCGGTCTCCTGGTCCAGGAAGGCCTTGACGCCGTCGGGGGTCTTTATCCTGATCTCCGCGTCGATCTCGGTCTTCTCGATCTCCATCGCAGCGTTGAGGAGGGCGATCTTGGCGTTCTTGAGCTTCTTCGGCATCCCCTCGTGGACGACCTCCTTGTCGACGATGATCCCCTTGATCATCTGGGTCTCCTTGAGGCTCTTGCCCTCCTTCTTCACGATCTGGATGTTGTCGACGTCGGCGATTACGATCGCCATCGCGCGTCTCCATGATCTGCTTCACCGCGTCGACGACGACCTCTGCGAGGTGCGCCCTCTCACTGACTGACGGTCTTGCTCCTCATCGAGGTGCTCGCCAGCTTGAGCAGGGTCTCCCTGTCATCCATGTCGACGGGTATGGCGACGCTGTTCAGGACCTCGAGGGCCTTGTCAGCCGCCTTCTGGTAGCCGCTGATGACGATGCTTGGGTGAATCTCCTGCTCGAGGAGCTCTCCTGCCTTCTTCAGCAGCTCGCCGGCGAAGACGACGGACGTCGTTGTGCCGTCGCCGACCTCCTTGTCCTGGGTCTTTGCGACCTCGATTATCATCTTGGCCGCTGGGTGCTGTACGTCGATCTCCTCGAGCACCTTTGCGCCGTCGCTTGTGATGGTTATGTCTCCTAGGCTGTCGACGAGCATCTTGTCCATGCCGCGGGGGCCGAGGGTCGTCTTGAGTACCTCGGCTATGATCTGTCCCGCCATCATGTTGCTGCGGCGGGCGTCCCGTCCGCGGCTCCTCTTCGTGTCCTCCTTGAGGACGATTACCTGCTGGTTACCTTGGTATGCCATGTTGATTCACCTACATCATGGGGGGCATGCCACCCATGCCTCCCATTCCGCCCATTCCACCCATACCGCCCATGCCCTCTGCGCCTGGCGGTGGGCCCTTGCTCTTCGTCGAACGCGATCACGTCGTCGATCTTCAGTAAGCATCGTTGCCGCCTCAGTAGCGGACTTGATTGCCTGTGCCTTGACTACCATGGGCTCGATGATCTCGAGCTTCTCCATGTCGGCTATCTTCGCCTCCATCGCCTCGACTCCAGCCCATTTCTCGCCCTTTGCGTGGCGGCTCTGAAGCTCGGCCATCGCGTCTATGGGGTCCATGCCGGCGTTCTCGGCGAGGGTCGTGCGGGAGTACCTCGATGGCGTCCGCGAAGGCTGCCACCGCGAGTCTTTCCCTGCCCTTGAGCTTCTCAGCGTAGGCGCGGAGCTTCCTCGCGATCTCGATGTCGACGGCGCCTCCGCCGGCGACGATCTTGGGCGTCTCCACGACGTCCTTGACGACGCAGAGAGCATCGTGGATGCTCCTCTCGGCCTCATCAACGATCCTCTCCGTTCCGCCGCGTATGAGTATGCTGACGGCCTTCGGGTTCTTGCAGCCCTCGACGAAGATGAGCTTGTCCGAGCCGATCTTCTTCTCCTCAACGGCGTCGGCGTAGCCTAGGTCAGATGCGCTCAGCTCGTCTACACTGCTGACGACCTTGGCGCCCGTCGCCTTAGCGAGGGCCTCCATGTCGCTCTTCTTGAGCCTGCGAGCGGCCATTATACCCTCGCGTGCGAGGAAGTGCTGGACCATGTCGTCGATGCCCTTCTGGCAGAGGAGCACGTTGACGCCGGCGTCCTTCACCTTCTTTACCATGTCGCGGAGCATCTTCTCCTCCTCGTCGAGGTAGGCCTGCATCTCGTCGGGCGTCTCGATGCTGATCTTGCTGGTGAACTCGGTCTTCTCGATCTCCATAGCGGCGTCGAGGAGCCCGATCTTCGCCTTCTTAACGAGCTTGGGCATGTCGCTGTGGGCGACCTCCTTGTCGATGATGAGTCCCTTGACGAGGACCGTGTCGGTCATCGAGCCTCCGGGCTTCTTCTCGACCTTGATCATGTCGAGGTCGACCTTCATTCCGCCGTTCGCCTCTTCGGCGACCTGGAGAACCGCGTCGACGGCGATCTCGGAGAGGTAGCCACTGTGGCTGCTGACGAGCTTCGTCGACATCGTGGTCTTGGCGACCTTCTTCAGGATCTCCTTGTCCTTAGGCTTGACCTTGATAGCTATGTCGTCGAGGATCTTCAGCGCCTCCTCCTGAGCCGCCCTGTAGCCGTCGATGATGACGGTTGGGTGGACCTTCTTGTCCATTAGGTCCGTGGCTTTACCGAGGAGTTCGCCCGCGAGAACCACGACGCTGGTTGTACCGTCGCCGACCTCAGAGTCCTGGGTCTTCGACACCTCTACCATCATCTTGGCGGCAGGGTGCTGGATATCCATCTCCTTCAGCATCGTAGCGCCATCGTTCGTAATGGTGACGTCGCCGAAGCTGTCGACGAGCATCTTGTCCATGCCCTTGGGGCCGAGGCTCGTCTTTACGGCCTCGGCGACGATCTTCGCGGCCATGATATTGTTACCGCGAGCGTCATTGCCCGTGTTCCTCTCAGTTCCTTCCTTGAGGATATATATGGGCTGATTTCCTCCACCTTGTGCGCTCATTCATTCATCTCCATTGAAATACAAGGGATACAACCGCGTGCCCCCTCACCCGTCGAGACGGCGCTCAGGGTCAATCTGTCATACATCACGGTGTACCACTTCTGGTTGTAAACCGACAGTTGTATACCGGCGGTAATAAAAAACCTTTCGATGGTCTAGAATAGGTCACGTGTTCAGGCTTATAACTTCCTCGTCCCTACTGACGAGGCCCTCCTTCTCCAGCTCGGACACGATGTCGCGGACGTCGGCCTCCTTGAGCTGAAGCGTCTTGCTTAGTGCATCTATGCTCGTGGGGCCGAGGTCCATGAGGCGCTGGATTATATGCTGCTTCCTCCGATCGAGATCCTCGACCGCGCCTTGAGCTGCGCCGAGGGCGAGGTTGCGTATGTAGAGCAGTCTGGCGCGCCTCTTCTCGAGGCCGTCAAGCTCCTCGTCTATCAACTCGACAACCTGCCTTAGTGGGGAGACATCCTCGACGTTGAGCTTCTCCTCCTCGATGTCCTTAACCTGCTCCTCCAGCCGCTCCATGTAGTTGTCCTCTTGTATCCACTGGTGGGGGTTGTTGAAGCTGATCAGCCTCTCGTTGTAGAGGCTGGGGCTGAAGTCTATCTGGAGGCTGTAGAACTTGTTGAGGTGGAATACGTTCTTGTCGGCGCCGGCGGTGCTCTTCTGGCGTACCACGTCGACGAGCTCGGCGTCCTGTATTACCTTGAGGTGCTTGGCGGCGAGCTGCTGGTGGATATTTAGCTCGTTGCTGAGTCGTAGGGTGTAGTCGGGGCCCTCGCTGAGCTTCTTTATGATATTGCGTCGAACGGGGTTCCCGAGGACGCCTACGACGGCTTCGAAGTCCTTCCTTGGGTCCTCTTCTTGTTCGACACGGTTGTAAACCAGAAGTTGTAAACCGGCTTGGCGAACTTAAATGTTGTGAGCGTGACGACTAGCCGAAGATGGACTTCCACCGGTAAGTGTGGCAGCCACACTCATCGCTCTTCGGGTTCAATCTCGGCGACGGTGTCGAGGAGAGCCTGCCCCGTGGGGCGCGCCCACTTGGCCTGGAAGTCGCTGAAGGCCATCTTACCCTCCCATGTCGTGGATACGCAGCCCTCGCCGTAGTTGGAGACGACTTCTACGCAGGCGTAGCAGGCGCCGATCTCTCGTGCGAAGAAAACCTCTGGCACGAGGTTCATCGTGACCACGTCAATCCCCGCGTTCGTGTACCTGATCCTGATCTCGTCCGGTGACTCGAGGTGGGGACCCTCGGCAACGCCTACGACGCCGCGCTGGAAGACACGCGGAAAACCCGCTTTCTTCACGTTCATGTAGAGTCCCCTACTAAGCTCGGGGCAGAAGCTCTGGTGGAGACGGTAGCTAGTCCTCTCCCCTTCAACGCCCTTCGATTCTAGCGCCCTGAAGAAGGCCTGACACCTCTTCGTCGTATAGTCGACGAAGCCGTCAGGTATAACAGCGTCAGCGGGATCGAGGAGCCTGTTAGAGGAGCCACAGAGGGCTGTGCCGAGTATCTTTTTGACCCCCGCCTTCCAGAGGACGTAGAAGACACGCTCACCCGCACTGTTGGGCTCAATGTTTCTGATCGTCTTCGTGATCCCGTGGAAGGGAACACTTAGGAACTCTCGGCCGTTGATTTTCGCGTGTGTGAAGGGGGCGGAAGGCCCGAAGGGCGTGTCGTATACGACGTCCTTCGTGATAACCTCGACGCCGGGAAAGTCCTCGGGGAACCTTGCGTTCATGTTGGCAGAGCCGCCAATAACGGCGATCGGCGCTCTCGGAATCTCGCTCATGGACGCGTATTCCGCCCCCGCGCCATTAAAGGGTTGCCCGCGCGCGGGTAAAAAACAAGAAAAAGGAGCTAGACTCCGAAACGGTTAAATGTGAGACCAGGGAGCCCATATTATTCCCCAAGGGATTAAAGTTACCCATTTTTGATTACCATCAATACTAGTAAATGCTATAACCTCAGCTATTTATCGGAGCCATATAGTAAATATAGTGGGAAAGATTAAATACTAGTGGCGGGGTGATGCCATACTCTATGGGTCAGCGGAGCCCCATTCCGGTAATAATCGGAATATTCCGCCCCCGAAGCAGACGAGGAAGTATGAAACGATGATAGTCAAGACGGAGCAGGCGTCAAACAGCGATTCGTGCCCAGAGTGTGGATCCAAGAACCTCATTATCGACAACGATACAGGCGAGAAGATCTGCGGAGGGTGCGGGCTCGTCATGGCGGACAATCTCATGAACGACGGCCCAGAGTGGAGAGCGTTCAGCCAAGACGAGAGGGAGAGCCGAAGCCGTGTGGGCATGCCCCTAAGCTTCTCAGTGCACGACAAGGGCCTTAGCACGATGATCGGCCAGGTCGGCAAGGACGCCTTCGGCCGAACCATACCCAGCAAGACAATGTTCCAGATGCTCCGCCTCAAGAAGTGGCACATCAGGAGCAGCTACCAGAGCAGCGTCGACCGCAACCTCAGCCACGCCATGACCGAACTCAGCAGGCTCTGCGACAAGCTACACATCCCGAAGCAGGTCAAGGAGCGCGCCGCAGTCATCTACAGGAAGGCTCTCGAGAAGGGCCTCGTCAGGGGCCGTAGCATCTCAGCCATCGCCGCAGCCAGCCTCTACGCAGCATGCCGTGCAACAGGCACACCCAGGACACTACGCGAACTCGCACGTGTCTCCACCATCGACAAGAAGGACCTCGCCCGCTGCTACAGGCTACTATTAAGGGAACTAACCATCCAGATGCCCATCCCGAAGGCACAGTACAGGGTCCCAAAGATCGCCGCCAAGGTCAACATCGGCGAGCGCACACAGCAGACAGCCGTCAACCTCCTCGAACAGGCGGAGAAGAAGCGCACCACAGCAGGCAAGGACCCCATGGGTCTAGCCGCTGCAGCCCTCTACATAGCCTGTGTGATGAACGAGGAGAAGAGGACGCAGAAGATGATCGCGGACGCCGCCGGCGTTACCGAGGTCACCATCAGAAACCGCTATAAGGGCCTCAAGGAAGCCCTTAAGCTCGACATCTAGATCAGCTTTTTAAATTACATTTTTTTAGCCGGTAGCCAAGAATGAGGCTACCTGCGCCCGCGTTCCCTCGGAGACCTTCGTGTAGCTTCCATCCGTCATGTCGATGGAATAGAGCCTGATCCTCGTGATCTGGCCGTTCTTCGACCAGTGGGTATTATACGCGTCGAGCTCCGAGACAGCCGCCTTCGACGCTATCGTGGAGCCGGTCTTCGTAAGGTAATTACCTGCGGGGTCGAGGATAGTCAGTTTTCCACCTGTGACGGGCATGAAGACCGCCACGTGGCTTGAGCCGTCGGAGAAGTCTAGCTCTGTGAGGTATATGTGGTAGTCTGTTCCGGCGATGTACTTATTGTAGTATCGTAGCATCGCGTATTCGAGGGCGGCTTGGTCGTCACAGTCGCCCTGCTTCTGTGTGAGCGTCCACTCGGGCGTCTGCACATAGTTGGCTATAGTCTCCACTTCGAAGTCGGTGAGATAGCGGACCCCATTGACGTCAAGGTATGTGTAGAATGAGACGTATGGGATATCAACATCATAGACGTACTCGACGTTCGAGGTGACGTAATCGTGTATCTTCTGATAGATGGCCCAAGAGTCTGTGGTTGAACCAATTACGGCCCTGACCGGGGTCTCCATCTTCAGTACCTCACCCGTCGTTAAGGTCCTTCTGAAACTGGATACCTCGTTGCAGTAGTTCCAGAGGGTAGAGTTGAGGCCACGGACGGCGAGGGTTAAGGTCTTGAGGTGGTTGAGCATCTGGGTGTCCCCGGGCGTACCGTAGACGTTGTTGCTGACGAGGGTCGAGAGGTCATTGTAGTCTTTCTGGAGCTGGATGTAGTCTGAGGAGAGGGATGCAAAGCCGGTATCTACGCCCGCACTCAGGGTGTCATACTGGGATGACAGGGTCGCGTAGTCCGCCTGCAGGTTCGTGTGCGTGCTCTGGAGGGAGGCGTAGTCAGACTGGAGCTGCGCGAGGCTAGTCTGGAGCATCGCCTTCTCCTGCGACAGACCCTGATTGTTCGTGTTCAGGGAGGTCGTCTCCTGCTGGGAGGCGGTGAGTTGCCCCTGTAAGGATGTTATCTGTGGGGTGTACATACCTGATGATACGAAGTAGCCACCACCGCCTCCAACTAGGAGCATAGCGACGAGTGCGACTGGAACCCAACTCTCCATGAATATTCAGATACTCGATGCCTCATATTGTTTATGTGGAGGCGGCCGCCCCCGTCGCCAAGTCTATATCCTAAACTGGTCGGTTTACCCTTTGATGGTGCATGGGTGAACCGATTTCATATCTTACCGAGGATACTTATCGCCCAGACTGGCTGAAGGACGGCGTGACTGAGGCGAGCCTCAAGGCCGTACTCGGCGCGAAGGTGGAGATACAGCGGCTTGGAAGGGAGCTGTCTAAGGCGGAGAGGTTCTACCTCGTCGGCAGCGGGGGAAGTTACAGCGTCCAGTTTCCCGCTAGATACCTCGCCGAAAAGTACTCGGACATACCCGTCCTCCAGTACAGCGGCTGGGAGTTCCTCGAGCGTATGCCGTGGGCGGCGAACGAGGGCGCTGCCTGCGTCTTCATCACCCAGAGCGGTAAGACGAAGGAGGTAGTGCGCGCCCTTGAATGGGCGAAGAAGAACGGCGCATTCACGATGGGGCTTAGCCAGAAGCAGGACTCTGTCGTCAATAAGACGGCGGACATCGGTTTCGGCACTGAAGCCCGCGGCGTTACCATGGGCAAGCTCACCACCCTCTACTTGCTCTTCGGTACCGTGCTCAAGGAGAAGGGGTTCGAGGTCGGCGGCAGAATGATCAAGGCAGCGGAGTCACTGCCGACAGTGCTCCTGCCCATGATACCGAAGGCGAGGGAGTTCGCCAAGAAGACGGCGATCAGGTTCAAAGATGAGAGGGAGATGTACGTCCTCGGCGGCGGCATTAACTGGGGCCTCGCCTACCAGTATGCGATTTGCACGCTGCAGGAGATGTGCTGGGTCCACGCGACCCCAATCAACTACTCTGAGTTCCGCCATGGCCCCGTGGAGATGTTTGCACCGGGGACGCCCGCGATCTTCCTGCGCAGCAGGGGAAACGAGGGAGAGCTTGAGAAGGCGGTAGTAAACTGGAGCACACAGAACGGCGTCAGGGGCATAGTACTCGACAGCCAGGGGAGCGAGGTGGACAACCTCATCACGCCCTTCACCCTCTTCATCGAGCTAGAGTGGCTGAGCTACTACCTGAGCCTAGCTAAGAACAGGGATATGGCGCAGTGGCGCTACTACGACAAAGTCGAGTGGTAGCCCAATCAGAGCCAGTATGCAAATTTTTTAGGCGCCGCCCCACCCGCCTAAGCGCTTGCATATCTCGGTGGCGGCGGCGTGACCCTTCTCGATGGCTTCGGGTATCGTGGCACCGCTCATGCATGCGCAGAGGAATGTGGCGATGTAGCTGTCGCCGGCGCCTAGGGTGTCCACAACCTCAACAGGTTTCGCTTCCCCGCGGTAGAACTTCTTGCCGTCGTAGACAATAGAGCCGTGCTCACCGAGGGTCATGGCAACGAGCCCAGGCGTCCTCGCCTTGTAGCCCCTGAGCATCGCCTCGATGTCTGCGCCCTTCGAGACGAGCTCTTTGCCGCTGAAGAAGCTGTAGTCGAGGTGGGGGAGGACGCTGAGGGCGTTGTGATTGTGCTGGTTGCTGAAGTCGAAGCTGAGGAGCGGGCGGTTCCCTTGCTTTATCCAGGGGATGTGGTTCCTACCGAAGCCCCAGACGCTGAAGTGGACGAGGTCGTACGTTCTAACCCTGGGGAGGAGTCTGGATGGGAACTTCGCGTCCTTCTGTACTCCCTCGACGTAGCTGGCGAAGACGCGGTCGCCGTTTCGAATGAGTATGGTGGTGACCGCGGACTCCCCGTGGAGGCGTATGACACCATCGGTGCGCAGTCCCTCGCGTTTCATCTGGTCGACCATGAAGTCACCCGCCTCGTCGTCCCCCATGACGCCTATGTAGTCGGACTCGACGCCGGGGACCCTGTGGGAGTAGACGGCGACGTTTAGGGCGTTGCCGCCGGGGAAGCGCTTCCCAAGCTCTGAGTAGTTGTCAATGCAGTTATCTCCGACAGCGAGAAGCCTCATGCGAGTCCCTTAAAGCTACCCGGAGTGGAATTTATCTGGATCGCCATGGAACTCGACGAGGCAATACTCAGCAGACGTAGCTGCCGAAGCTACGACCCATCCAAGCACGTCACTGTGGAGCAGATGAGGGAGATCCTCCACTACGGGACTTGGGCGCCTTCTGGCACGAACAGCCAGCCCTGGAGGTTCACTGTCCTCAGCGGAAAAGCAAAGGATGACTTCATCACATTCCACCGGGCAGACCTCGAGAAAAAGAAATCCGGCATGTCCGAACAGTCGGCGAACATTGCCTTTTGGAGTTGCACCAGCCTTGAGAAGTCGGATATCATCGTACTCGTCTGGGACAAGGAAAAGGGCATGGTAAGCCAGCAGGGCATCGGGGCGTGCATACAGACGATGATGCTTAAGGCACATGGCATTGGCGTCGGCTCACTCTGGGTCGCCGCAGTCAGGTGGAGCAAGAACGAGATTATGGCGAAGTACGCCCACGAGGACTGGGAGCTCATCGCCGGCGTAGGATTCGGCTACCCCTCAGAGAAGATGATGGGTAAGAAGGGGCCGCCGAGGCTCCCCGTTGACGAAGTCGCCGAGTTCCTCTGCTAATAATCGATGCTGATTAGCCGCATCTATCTGCACGCAGCACCTTCGTTCTTCTGCCAGTTGAGAGGCAATGAGAATGTATCGGCTGCAAGCCTGCTGGGGCAAAGGAGGAGAAGACAATACGCTTCTTGCTCAATGCCATGGCTAATTCGACATGAGGGCGTACGAGGAGCACCTATTAGGCATGTGGAGTCATACGCGGTGCCTGCGGAGAAAACGCGAGAATCTCAGGAAATTCAGAGGGCTCGTTCCCGGCTCCTGACCGCGTCCCGGATGGCTCGGGCGTCCTCCCCAATTATTTCCGCGTGCCAGAATCGCATCAGCCTAGATCGGTCGCCACCTTCCCTCTGGTACTCGGACGCCTGCACGACCATGTCGAGCTTGTCGGCGTCCCGGACGAGGCGCGCCTCTTCGGTGGAGGATTCGGCGAACTCTCGCCAGGCTTCCGAGTATGAGTGTCTGATACCCACGGGGAGTTTTGTTAGTAGCTTCTCCATAGCTTCCTCTTCGGCGTGTCTCGACGCAGCTGGGTCCGCCTCTTTCTGGGTCGGTGTGAGGTCACCCGTCTCAGCCTCAGCGAGGTCATGGAGCAGCGCCATCCTAACGGCTTTGAGGGAGTCGAGCCCCCTCCGGTCGGCGAGGACAAGCGTGATCAGTGCGACGCGGAAGCTGTGATCGGCGACAGACTCTGGGTCCGGTATGCCGGACTCCACCCAACCCGTCCGTGGGAGCCTTTTCAATTTGCCCGCTTCAGTTATGAAGTCTATAAGCCCGTCTTTGTCCACGAGTTAAATGTGTTCCGAGTCTATTTGAGAGGTTTCCCGCATGGTGGGTGCCCCTATCCGGGGCCTATCCTGTTGACGACGTCCCAGATGGCGATTCCCTCCCTTTCTGCGAAGCCGAGGACGTTCTCCGCTATCCATGGCTTATTCTGGCACTCGTTCCTCACCGCCTCGAAAAGCGCCGTCGGTGTGCAGGGTGTCTTAAGCTTCTGGTTCTCGATAAGTATGGCAAGGTTGTCGGCGAAAATTAAGGCGCGGTCGAGGATCGTTATGGGCTTGACACCTGACCTGTAGTCGTGCGCCTTGATGGCGTGCAGGCTCGCGTCTGAAAGCCGGCCAGATAACGTCTCGGCGGTCCTATGCCCGTGTCGGGCGGGATCGTTCTCCGTTGCGTCGTGGTCGAGGTCGTGGAGTAAGCCAACGAGGCTCCATTCCTGGGAGGTAGCTCCGAATGTGGGCGCGAGAACCTCCATAAGACGACCGACTAGGATAGAATGAAATTTCTTGCTGGAACCCTCCAGCAGGCGGTGGGCCTCCCCCTCGGTGATCCCCGCCATCACTTGAAACTGGGTGTTGAAGCTTAAAAGACCGAGCAGCCGCGGATATGCCCCGCCGAAAAAAATCTCTGTATGGGGGCAGAGAGTGCGCGCGACAGCACCATTAGGCGAACAGCGTCGTCGTCAGCGCGTGCGATCAACCCGAAGGAAGAAGAGGAGGGGCTAGACATCGCCAAGCTAGTCGAGTCCCTCGACGAGTAACCTTACTCAATTTTACAGATCTTTTTTATCGCAGCGAGCATGCCGTCGTTGTTTGGGGGGCAGCCGACGACGTAAATGCCCTCCTGCTCCCGCGCCTTGAGGCACGTGCCCATAACAAGGGGCGTGCACTTCAACCCCTTGGGCACCTTCGCGTTTGCACCGACGACGATTGTGAGGTCACGTATCTCACCCATCTTCTTCGCCATCTCAAGGTCGTAAAGGACGCTGTGTATCGTGCCGCGACAGGCGCTACACGCGCCGTCGCTCACGACGGTAATACCCTCGCCGAACTCGAGGTCTGTGGGCGGCCTCTTGAACTTACGGGCAACCGCCTCGATGGGCTCTCCGACCACTTCGAGTTCCTTAGGGTCGTATAGGCCGAGCCTCAGCCCCTCCTTCATGTAGTCTAGCTCTTCTATCTCGAAACCCATCACCCGACTGGCGGCGAGGTCGAGGCTCCAGACATCTTTCGACGCCATGATCATATTCAGGGGAACAATATCCCCGAAGCTGGGGCCAAGCCCTTCCATCGCAGCTATAGCGTCGAGCACTGTGAGATCGATGGGCACGACGCGGTTCAAGTCCACGATAGCCTTCACAACACCAATCTTGTGAAAGTTCCTCTTCCAAGGCTTGGGGATGACCCCCTTGAGGTTCTTGACGCCGAGAGTAACGAGGAGCTGGTCGTGGGTCTTCATGACGGGCATGTTTATCCTAACGTCGGCATCCATGAACGCCTTGGAGATGGGGATCTTGTCGACGATGAGGTGGCCGGGAACAGGCAGCTCCACCAGCTTGTCCTTGTCTACGTCGATAACCTCGGCACCGAGAGACTCGGCCGCCGCCTTTATCCCGCTCTTCTCAAGCGCAACGTCTGTGGGCGTGAAGTAACCTGAGCCCTCGACGACGAGCACCTTGGAAGCCCCTGCTCCCTGGCACATCCTGATCATCGCCTCGACGACGCGCTTGTCCGTGATGACGCCGGGCTTCGACACCCTACCCGTGACGACGTTCGGCTTCAAGGCGACAACGTCGCCCTTCTTCACGACGCTCTTTATCCCGCCAACGAGGTCGACGGCCTTCTTGACGAGCCCCGCGACCTCTACGTCGCTCGGAGCCCTGGCGCTCTTAACTATGGAGACCTTACCCATGAGTCATCGAGTCAACAAGCCATCGAGGGGATATGAAACTGTCCCCGTTTGCGGCCATAATTACTTCACCGGTGAGCAGCCCCACCTTAAAAAAAGGAGTGGACCATCCAACCAGAAAACAGGTTACCGTCTGGTCAAAGAAGATTGAAAAAAAGCCCCGTTGAATCAACATTAAGTCCCAAAACGGACAAATAATTATCATATCCCTCACGAGCAAGCGGTAAATAACCGACGAGAGTCTCTAATTCTGGTCAATTTGAGCGGGGTCATCAACTTCATCGGCTTCGTCGAGAAAGTCGAGGATGACACATCGACGATCCTCATCTATCCCCAGTTCGCCCCCGGACTTGACGGGCTCGACGAATACAAGCGGCTCTACATAATCTATTGGATGCACAAGGGAGACAATCCGGAGAGGAGGGCGACGCTAAGGGTCGTGCCCCGCCGCCACGGCGCCACCGAGGAGCGAGGCGTATTCTCAACGCACAGCCCGCACCGCCCAAACCCAATAGGGCTCACGACAGTAGACCTCGTAAAGATAGAGGGCGAACGCCTCAGTGTGAGGGGTCTCGACGCCTTCGAGGGCTCCCCCGTCATCGACATAAAGCCCGAGGAGCACAATTAGTCGCCCAAAAAGTGACGCATATACCTGCAACGAGGCGGAGACCAATCATTAAATATGCTACTAACATCCCAAGATGTGAGGCACAACCCGATGGTCAAGACCACGGTATCACTCATAAAAGCCGATATAGGAAGCGTAGCCGGCCACTCCGTAGTGGCCCAGCCCCTCTTCGAAATAGCGAAGAGCAGACTCAAGGAGGCCCAGAAGCAGGGCATCATAAACAGCTACTTCGTCTTCAACGCAGGAGACGACCTAGAGCTGCTTATGACCCACTTCAAAGGTGTTGACAACGAGGAGATACACAAGCTCGCTTGGGACACGTTCCTCGCATGCACGAAGAAGGCGAAGGAGCTCAAGCTCTACGGCGCGGGGCAGGACCTGCTCCACGACGCCTTCAGTGGAAATGTTAAGGGCATGGGCCCAGGCGTCGCCGAGATGGAGTTTGAGGAACGCGGAAGCGACCCCCTCGTCATCTTCGCTGCCGACAAGACCGAGCCTAGCGCCTTCAACTACCTCCTCTACCGCGTCTTCGCAGACCCGAGCAACACAGCCGGACTCGTCATCGACCCCAAGATGACGGGCGGATTCAAGTTCGAGGTCTTCGACGCATACGAGGACAAGAGCGTCGTCCTAGAGAGCCCCAAGGAGCTCTACCAGCTCATCGCCCTCATCGGCGCCACGAGCAGGTACATGGTCAGCAAGGTCTGGCGCACGAGCGACAATGAGATCGCATCCACAAGCAGCACCACAAAGCTAAGCCTCATCGCAGGCAGCTACGTGGGCAAGGACGACCCAGTCTGCCTAGTCAGGGGCCAGAGCGGCTTCCCGAGCGTCGGCGAGGTCATCGCCCCCTTCCAACATACCTATCTAGTAGCGGGTTGGATGAGAGGAAGCCACTGGGGACCATTCATGCCGGTTGGGCTCAAGGACAGCAAGTGCACAGTATTCGACGGCCCCCCGAGGATTGTCTGCCTCGGCGTCCAGATTAGCAACGGCAAGCTCGCCGCAGACGACGACGGTAACCCACTTGTGGTCGACTTCTTCGAGGACGTCGCCTTCGACGGCGCGCGCCAGGAGGCGATACAGATGAGCCAATTCCTCCGTCGTATGGGCGAGTTTGAGCCAGCGAGGCTTGGACCAGAGGCTATGGAGTATACGACGCTCCCCACTGTCCTCAAGCAACTCGAGCCTAGATTCAAGAAAATGGCGTGACGGCGACGCCTTTTTTTCGTCGTAAACCCCATACCCTTGATGGGTCAGGGATAACCATGGCTCACCAACGCTTCCGACTCGGCGACTTTACCTGCCACACTCTATATGACGGCTCGCGAAGCATCGGATCGATGACGAGGGACCCGGCGAGGAAATTCATATTCGGCGACGCTCCCGAGGCTGAGGTCGAGGCTGCCCTCAAGTCCTATGGTGGAATCAGCCCAAGGACAGAGATACAATTCAACTATCTCCTCGCCGAAAGGGACGAGTACGCGACCCTCATTGATACCGGCTGCGGGGACCAAGCAGAGAACGAGAAAAACCCCAACGAGACCGCTGGGCTGCTCGTGGCGAGCCTCGGAGAGGCGGGCTTCGACGTTGGTGACGTGAACGCAGTCATCATCTCCCACTGTCATTGGGACCACTTCGGCGGAGCCGTCACTGGAGGGAAGCCGACATTCCCCAAAGCGGAGTACCTGATGAGCGCTCGTGAGGCGGAGCACATCAAGGGGAAAGCCCGAGGGCTGGGCATCCGAATACTATGCACGTTTTTAGGTGATAGGCTGAGGCTACTCCCAGATGTCACGGAAGCCAGCCCCGGAGTCACGGTCAGGGTATCCCCCGGCCACACCCCGGGGATAACCCTCACTGAGTTATCCTCAGGCGGGGAGACGCTCGTCTACACATCAGACCTCATTATACACCAAGCCCACGTCGAGCATCTCGAATGGATACCCTCATTCGAGACGGACAAGAAGACAGCGATAGCAAGCAGGACTATGCTCGTCGAGGACGCGCATAGGCGAGGGCTCACACTCTTCGTCCCCCACATCCCCGGTGTCCTCGGAAAGATAGGGCGGGGCAAGTTGGGCTACAGTTGGATAACCAACAATACGACGGATACAATTAGGAAGGCATAGAGGGAGAGTATGCAGACCGTCGATATGGGGTTCGGCTGACACCTTCTAAACAAAATCAGGTTGCCAAGAGCCACTGTCGCAAGCGGAACAAGGCTCGCTGAACACAAAGCGGTGCTACCGAAAAGCAGCAGCATGGTTGTGGAGCCCAAACACAGAAACAATGCAAGTCGAGTGCAGGCAACCGCGCCGAAGCGGGCGACTAGGTTCATCTTTCCGCAAGCCTTGTCCGCCTCCCCGTCCGGGAGCTCGAGGCAGAGACTGAGAACGAAACCGAGGAGGACGAGTGCGGCAGACGTCGCCATGAAACCTGTATCCAATGCGCCTTTAACCGCGAGGTACCCCGCAGCTGGGACGCCGAAACCAGTACCAATTGCTATCGCCGCCTCACCCAGCCCACGATGCGCGAGCCTCAACCTAGCCGAGTAGGACCAGCCGAGGATGTTGGCGCCGACGGCGAGAGGTATGAGGAGGACTGACACCCCGAAGAGAACCGCGACGAACGACAAGGCGACCGACGTAGTTGAAAGAACCTCGGCTGACACAAGCGCATAGGGAACGAGGTCGCCACGCGCCACGAGTACGTTGCTCCCCCCGAACGTCTTCCCCAGAGAAAGCCGATCGCATTCGACGTCGTAGTAGTCGTTGCTGAAGTGGGTGGAGAGGTCGCCGAGGGCGACCACGATATAGCAGAGGGCGACGAGTCCGGCGTCCACGACACCACCCATGGCTACGCCGAGGAGGACGCCGAGAATGTATCCGAGAGCCCCGCCGACGAGTATGGGCACCCTCACAACCCTCAGCAGGTCGAAATACCCACCCAACGCAGCCACCACCCGTTGAATAGAGCCGGGAGGTAAGGTATTTTAAAGACACCTATTGAATCCAACCGAGGCTAAAGATGCAGACCCTAAAGGCGTACGTCGACCTCACGCGCATCCAGTTCTTCTTCGTCTGGCCACTCCTCTTCCTCTCCGGGCTCTTTCTCAGCTTCCAGACTTACGGTGGTTTTGACTGGCTGCTCGTCGCCAAAGCGGCGGCGATTGCCCTCCTCGGGTTCGAAGCGGGCTTCATCCTTAACGACATCATCGACAGGGGCCCCGACTCCCGGGACGTGGAGCATGATAAACTGACAAAGTACTGGCGCGTCTTCGGGAGGCGTCCGCTTCCGACGGGGAGAGTCTCGCTCAGGGGAGCCCTTATCCTGTTTGTCGTCCTCGCCGCCTCCGCGGCCGCGCTCGTACTCACCCTCCCCTCCCCCCACAGCTTATGGGTTCTCGCCATAATGGCTTACAGTTACGTCGTCGAGGTATTCTACCAGATAAGGAAAAGAAAACAGAAGTTACCACTCGCCCAGCTCATCGGGCGCACCGACTTCAGCCTCTTCCCCATCGCTGGTTACCTCGTCAACGGGCAGCTGGACATCGTGCCCGTGCTCTACTTCCTCTTCTTCTACCCCTACGCGCAGGCTCACCTCGGGATGAACGACCTCATAGATGTGACGAACGACGAGACGCGCAGGATGAAAACGCCGGCGACGCTCTATGGGCTCAAGGGAACGGGATACTGGGTAATCGGCTTCACCGTCCTCCACATCATCGCCGCCCTCTTCTTCACCTCCGTCCTCCGCCCTACCGCAGTCATCGGAGTCACCGTGGGACTTCTACTCCTCTTATCTGCAAACATAGCCGTGCAGAGGGATCCCACGCCATCATCAGCATTGAAGGTACTACCCCTCTTCCACCTCGCCATGCTCGTCTACACTACCTCAATCATACTCAGTTACTTCCTCTAGCGATCCGGCGATGCGTGAATAACCCTTTATCGGAGGCAGGTGTAGATGCACCCGACCTTGGCGACCAGCGGATACAGGGAGGCCGTCGACTGGCTCTTCCAGGTGCGGAGGTTCGGCCCCGAGAGGACGCTCGAGCCGATAATCCGACTAGTGGGGCTCTTAGGTGACCCTCAAAAGAGCTTCAAGGCTATCCACATCACTGGCACTAACGGTAAGGGCAGCACATCCGCGATGATCGCCAGCATACTCCGCGCCGCAGGCTACAGTGTCGGCCTTTTCACCAGTCCACACCTCGAGCGCTTCACCGAGCGCATAATGGTCGATGGCGAGGAGATACATGGATCGGACGTCGTCAGACTCACCAAGCTCATCCGCCCCCTCGTCGAAAGGCTTGATTCCGAGCCCGAACGCATTCACCCCCTCTTCTTCGACATAGTCACTGCAATCGCCTTCAAATACTTCGAGGAGAGGAACGTCGACTTCGCCGTGCTGGAGGTCGGAATGGGAGGCAGACTCGACGCCACGAACGTCGTCCAGCCACTCGTCTCCATCATCACAAACATCAGCCTCGAGCACATGCAGGTCCTAGGCGACACCATACTAAAGATCGCCTACGAGAAGGCGGGGATAATCAAGCCAAACGGCGTTCTGGTGACGGCGACGCGGGACGACTCCGTCTATGCATTCTTCGAGGAGACTTGCCGCAAGCTCGGCACAGAAATCCACCGTGTAGGCGGGGACATCCGATTCAAGAGGCTTAAGGAGGATCTCGACGGGCAGAGCTTCACTGTCGACGGCCTCAGGGGGAGTTACAAGCTCTTCACCCCCCTCCTAGGGGGCTACCAGCTCTACAACGCTGCCACCGCTGTAGGCGCTATCGAGTGCCTAAGCAACTATGATATCGACATATCAGGCTCTGCGATCAAGGAGGGGCTCGCCTCCGTCGAGTGGCCGGGGCGACTCGAGATCATGCAGAGAAGCCCACTCGTCGTACTAGACTCCGCCAAGGACACCGAGGCGACGCGCGCCCTCGCCGAGGCGGTTGAGGAGCTCCCGCACCGCAGGCTCATCACAGTCGTCAGCATAAGCAGCGACAAGAACATACCCGGAATGATAGCCAACCTCGCCCGCGTCTCAGACGAGTTCGTCGTCACGAGCCACAGCGTAATGGGACGCGCCGCGGAGAGGGAGGCGCTCGGCGGTGAAATAGGAAATTACGGAAGGCCCTGGGAGTCCGTGGAGAAGGTGTCCGACGCTGTCGACCGCGCCATCGCGAAGGCTAGGGATGAGGACATGGTCCTAGTTGCAGGATCCGTCTTCGTCGTCGGTGAAGCTAGACGGCGCTGGAAAGGCGCATCAGCCGGATAACAGAGACATGATAGCCACAGCAACGCGCCCCACCAGCGAGTCTTTTACGTATTCACGCATCCGGACTCTGACAACTGTAGGCTGCCTTTGCCGTGTGCCCTCCTCCGTCTGTACCCCGGCAAGGTCGCGAGGAAACCCGCGCGCGACGCCAGCGCTCAGACACAAGACGCTACCGCAATTAAGTGAGACCTGAAGTGACCCAAGAAATTGGAGCGAGACATAGAGAGAGCGTGGACACCAACACCATGGACCCCACAAAACCCCACCAGGGATACACGCATATACACTCTCATAGCAATATGGAGGAACATTTGAATAAAAAATTCCAACACGTTTCCAACGACTTTCAAACAACAATCAAACGCCCCTCAAACCAATCTCCAACGACCACACATCACCCAATACACACTACACATAAACAACTTGAATAAGATCCGCACGTGCACGAGAGGACCGAAGAGGCCCTTACCCTCAAGAGTATTATCCGCACGCAATGAAGCATAAATTCGGCGCGTGGCGCGCGCGGCTAGATGAGGCTGATCAGCTGCCAGTAGGGTACGCCGAGGAGTAGCACGATAGCGACAGAGGCTAGGCTCAGCACAATCCCGTACGATATAATCTGCCTCTCAGTGAACCAGCCCTCTGTGTGGAAGATGATGTTGGGTATCGTGTTGACGGGGAGTATAACGGCGATGGGTGCTAGTAGGGCTGTCGGTAGCGCCGTTAAAGTGGGATTCACGCCGGCGATCCTCGTCAACCCGATGATGACGGGCACCATGACCGTAGCGTAGACCGTCGTGCTCGTGAAGATGACGTGAAGAATCATTGCGATGAGCACGGTCCCCACCACGAAGAGGTAGGTGGGGAGCTGTCCGAGCCCTAGGGCGTTGAATATCCCCACGGCGACGGTGTCGAGGGCCCTGTACTGTCCCACCGCCTTAGCGAGGAACATGCTCGCCGCGAACAGCATGATACTTCCCCATGGAACGCTACCGCCGAACTTTCCCACCTCCATGACCTTGGTCCAGGGGAGGAATAGGAGAAGGCTCAGAGCGAGGCTCACGATGCCGGCATTGAACTGGAGGTACCGCTCCGTAATCCAGAGAACCAGCGAGAGGCCGAACGTTACAGCGACTACCTTCTCTCTCCACGACAGAGGCCCGAGCCTGTCCCTAATAGCGTACACCTTATCAGTCGTCTCCTTTGAGGCGGATACTTCAGGCTTGAACATCCAGACTACGAGGACATAGCTGGCGAATAGGAGCATCAGTGTGACGGGAAACGCCATCTTGAACCAGCCGCCCCAGTCTAGGTTGATGCCGATGGCCGAGAGGTAGTCGGCGCTGATTGGGTTTGGTATCGTGCCCGTGAGGAAGGCGGTGCTGCAGATGTTATTTCCAGCCATCGCCATGAGCATCACGCAAGCGCCGAAACGGCTCTTCCCCTTCTCGACGCCGAATGCCTCTATGAGGCCGATGCATATTGGGAGCATGATGAATGCCTTTGCTGTCGTGCTTGGGCTGAGAGGACTTATCGCCATGCTCGCCACGGCGACGGCGAGAACGATGTTCCTGGGGTTGCATCCCATCGACGTCGCAATAAGCAGAGCGACACGCTTCCCAAGACCGCTGACCTCCATACCCTTCGCGAGGACAAAGCCCGCGAGGATAATCCAGAGCCCGCTCCCACCGTAGGTGCCCAAAAGCCCGTTGATGAACTCCTGGATGTTGAGGCTAGCTTCGAAAAAGGCGATCAGGGAGATTATCACTATACTCGACTCGAGGTGCCTCTTTGGGTAGAGACTCCAGACGACGAGGGCGAGTAAGACGACACCTAGTATCTGCGACTCGATCCCACCGAGAGCGAGGTAGCCGAAGATGAGAAAAGTAAGGCCGGTAAACGCATACTTCAAGGCTTCGCCGGTCTTCATGAAATAAGGGACGCTTAGTTTCTCAATAATCCTTCGGGTTGCGGACCGAAAACACGCGATATGCACAAAATTGCGCTTCGAAGCGTTCTTTATGAGGCAATCGTCTTTCAGAGATCAGTGGTTCAATGGCAAACATCTGGATCGCCCGCGACTACGCCGCCTGCAGCGGCTGCAAACGGTGCGAGATAGCGTGCAGCATGAAGTTCGAGGGTTGGATATGGCCCGAGGCGTCTATGGTCAGAGTATTCATGCCCTTCCCCGGCGTCGAGGTACCACATCTCTGCGCACAGTGTGCAGACTACCCATGTGTGGGTAGCTGCCCCACTGTCGCCCTCTCAGTAGACCCAAACACGAAGGCAGTCATCGTGGACAAGGAGAAGTGCACAAGTTGCGGCAACTGCATACGCGCTTGCCCCGGCAACGTGCCGATCCTCCACCCAGAGACGAACAAAGCCACCATCTGCAACCTATGCAACGGCGACCCCGAGTGCGTAAAGGTCTGCAAGGAGGCCGGCTATAATGCCCTTATGCTCGTAGACGAGGGACCAGGCCCCAACAGGAAGCTCTTCAGTAGGCACCCGGTAGAAGTGGCGAAGGAGCTTGCTGTATACTTCTTCGGCGAGAAGGGCGAGGAGGTAATCTAAAATGCCCGGCGGATACGCAGGCAAGTTCCTCGACATCGACCTCACCAAGGAGAAGGTTAAGGAGATCAGTTTCGACGACAAGATCCTCCAGCAGTACTTCGGAGGCAGGGGCCTCGCGGCGAAGATCCTCTGGGATCGCGTCGGAAAGAAGTGGGACAGCCTCGACCCCTACGCGCCTGAGAGCCCGCTCATCGTCCTCGGCGGCCCAATGACGGGCATTTATCCGGGTGGCAGAATATGCGTCTCCGGGAAGAGCCCGGTAAGCATGGGCACCGTCGGATCAACAGCAGCCACCGAATTCGCACACGAGATGCGCTGCGCCGGATACGACGGCGTCATACTCTCCGGCAAGGCCGAGAAGCCTGTCTACCTCCTTATCACAGACGAAGGTGCTGAGATCAGACCCGCGGAGCACCTTTGGGGTAAAGTCGGCGAGGAGACCATCAAGGTACTTAACAGGGAAGTCACCGAAGCGCTGAGAAAGAAGAAGCCGAACGTCGGAATCTGGCGTGAGCCGGGAAGCATCTACATCGGCCCCGCTGGCGAGAACATGGTCCGAAACAGCGGCGTCATGAGCAAGATATGTCATGCGGCGGGCTACGGTGGTTATGGAGCCCTCATGGGCAGCAAGAAGCTCAAGGCCGTCGTCGCCAAGGGCAGGGGAAAGATGCCTGCACCAGACGCGCCTGAGGCGGCGAAGCTCCTTTGGAAGAAGGCCCACCAGATTCTCATCGCTAACAGCGAGATGCGCCGCTATGGTACAGGCTACCTCGGCTACACGGTGGGAGCGGATAGAAGCAGCGAGCCGATCAAGAACTGGCAGACCGAATGGCATGACGAGAAGAGCTACGCCGGCCCACGCTTCGAGGCCTACTGGGTCAAGAAGAAGTGGTCGGACTGGAACTGCACCACAAACTGCATGAAGGTAAGCTGCATAAAGAACGGCAAGTGGAAGGGGGATATAACCGACCTCCCAGACTACGAGCTGCAGGCCTACTGCGGGACCAACCTCGGCATTTTCGAGCCAGTCGAGAACATACACATGAGCGCCCTCATCGATAACCTCGGCCACAGCGGCATCAATGGCCCAAACACGATGGGATTCGCCGCGGAGCTCTACCAGCGCAAGATACTCACCAAGAAGGACATAGGTTTCGAGTTAAAGTGGGGAGACACTGACGCATTCACGAAGTTGGCGTGGATGATGGCGAAACGTGAGGGCATAGGCGATGTCCTCGCAGAGGGCACATACCGCGCAGCCATCAAGATCGCCGAGATGAAGGGGCTACCGAAGGAAGAGCTGCTCAAGTACGTCGTCCACGTCAAGGGCATCGAGATCGGCGCCCACGGCACTCGCAGTGACCTCGACTACGTCCACGACGCAAGCTACGCAGGCAACGTTCAGGGAGGAGACCACACCTCGACGATCAGCGACGGCTACACGGACATGAGCGACGCCGTCTTCGCCGACTCGGGCGTCTTCTGCGACTTCTGCAGGACGACACGCGAGTTAGAGTTCGACTTTGCCAAGGCCATCACCGGCTTCCCGATTACGGTCGAGTCGTGGAGAAAGGAGACCGGACCAAGGATAGTCACCCTCCAGAGGGCGCTCCTCCTGCTCGGTGGCCCAGACATGAAGTGGGAGCCACTCAAGGACGACGACAACCCGCCGCGCTTCTACGAGCCCCTCCCAGAGGGGCCCTACAAGGGCAGGACCACCGACAAGAAGCTCACAGACCAGAAGCTGCAGGCATACTTCGAGGCGGTGGGCTGGGATGAGCGCGGCGTACCCACGAAAGAGACGCTTAAGAGGCTGGATCTAGCCGATGTTGAGTCCTCCATGAAGAAGCTCCGTGCGTAGCCCCTCCTCCTTTTATTTCCAAATTCTCTCTTTTCCTCGATGGATCTCTCAGCAGGTTCAGGGGGTGCCTCCTCGGATTGGCTGTCGGGGACGCCCTAGGTGCTCCGGTTGAGTTCGAGCCCCGGGGCAGCTTCCCGCCGATAACCGACTACCGGGGCGGCGGCCCATTCAACCTCGGGGCGGGAGACTGGACGGATGACACGAGCCTTGCTCTCTGCCTCGCTGAGAGCCTCGTCGAGAAGCTCGGTTTCGACCCACGTGACCAGGCGGAGAGGTACATAGCATGGTGGAGAGAGGGTCACCTGAGCTGTACCGGCAACTGCTTCGACATCGGCAACACGACGAGGTGGAGCCTGCAGAGGTTCCTCGACACGGGAGACCCCTACTCTGGGCCGACTGATCCCTCGAAGGCGAGCAACGGGAGCCTGATGAGGCTCGCCCCCGTCCCGCTCTTCTTCCACGCCCATCCGGAAGATGCGGTGAAGTACTCCGGGCTGAGCTCGAAGACGACTCACGGCGCCCCTGCGGCTGTTGACTCGTGCAGGTACCTTGGTGCACTTATTGTGGGGGCGCTCATCGGAGAGAGAAAGGAACGACTCCTCACCGACATGTACGAACCGGCTAGGGGAATATGGAGCAGAGCGCCTCTGTCGTCCGAGGTCGCGGTTGTTGCACGGGGCTCCTACAGGGGGGCTGAGCCGCCCGATATACAGGCCCTCGGTACGGCGGTGAAGACGCTTGAGGCCGCCCTGTGGGCATTCAACAAGACGAGCACATTCGAGGAGGGCTGCCTGCTCGCTGTGAATCTCGGGGACGACGCGGATACGGTGGGAGCAGTCTATGGACAATTGGCAGGCGCCTACTACGGCGTCGATGCGATACCCGCCGGGTTGGTCTCTGGGCTCTCGAAGCGTTTTATAATAGAGTCATTTGCAGATAAATTGCTCAAAGGGGCACCGGTAGTCATATAGCCGGGTTTTAAACCGTTTTCGATAATTTCAGGCATTTTTCTCGGTTTTTCCCCGATTCGATATGTTTTACTGTGTATTTCGGCGGGTTCCCCTGTTTTTCGAAGCTTTTTTATCGCTTCGTTGGCTCAGAGTACCTATTCTGGTGAACGAATGAGCAAACCGATCTGGATCGCCCGAGACTACGCCGCCTGCAGTGGTTGCAAGCGCTGTGAGCTGGCATGCAGCATGAAGTGGGAGGGGTGGATGTTCCCCGAGGCGTCGATGGTGAGGGTTTTCATGCCCTTCCCTGGCGTCGAGGTGCCGCACCTCTGCGCACAGTGCAATGACTACCCATGCGTGGCGTCCTGCGCCCCGAAGGCACTGAGCGTCGACCCCGTCACGACGGCGGTCATAGTGGATAAGGAGAAGTGCATAAGCTGTGGCAGCTGCATCAGGGCGTGCCCTGGCCAAGTGCCCTACCTGCACCCCGAGACAAACAAGGCGGTCATCTGTAACCTATGCAACGGCGACCCTGAGTGCGTAAAGGTCTGCGTCGAGGCGGGTTATAACGCATTGACCGTGGTTCCCGAGGGGCCGAACGTTAACAAGAAGCTGTTCAGCAGGCCGCCGCTCGAGGTGGCGAAGGAGCTCGCGGTCTTCTTCTTCGGCGAGAAGGGCGAGGAGGTAATCTAGATGCCCGGAGGATACGCGGGCAAGTTCCTTGACGTCGACCTCACGAAGAGGAAGATAAAGGACACAACGTTTGACGATGAGATCGCTTGAGATGTACTTCGGCGGTAGGGGTCTTGCGTCGAAGATTCTCTGGGACCGTATTGGCAAGAAGTGGGGGGAGATCGACGCACTCGATCCGGAGAACATCTTCCTCGCCCTTACTGGGCCGATGACGGCGATCTACCCTGGCGCACGCATAATGTGCTCGGGTAAGAGCCCGACGAGTAACGGCGTCGTCGGCTCGACCGCTTCGACAGAGTTCGCATCCGAGATCAAGATGGCGGGCTACGACGGCGTCATCGTCACGGGAAAGGCGGACGAGCCCGTCTACATCCAGATCACGAATACCGGAGGCGAGATCAAGCCTGCGAAGCACCTATGGGGTACTGTTGGCGAGGACACGATAAAGCTCCTCAACAAGGAGGTCACGGCAGACCTGACAAAGAAGAAACCCCTCGTTGGCCTCTGGAAGGAGCCCGGCATCATTTACACGGGCCCCGCAGGGGAGAACATGGTCCGCAACGCCGCCGTTATGACGAAGGTGTGCCACGCCGCTGGGTACGGAGGCTACGGCGCCCTCATGGGCTCGAAGAACCTGAAGGCGATCGTCGCAAAGGGCAGGGGCAGGCTCCCAGTAGTCGATGCCCCCGAGGCGGTCAAGGTCATGTGGAAGAGGACGCACGAGTACCTCATCGCCCAGACGAGGATGCGCCGCTGGGGTACCGGCTACGGCGGCTACGCCGTAGGGGCCGACACGAGCTCAGAGCCCGTCAAGAACTGGCAGGAGGAGTGGCACGACGAGAAGAACATGGGCGGCCCAAAGTTCGAGAACAAGTTCTGGGTCAAGAAGAAGTGGGCTGACTTCAACTGCACGACAAACTGCATGAAGGTCACCTGTATCAAGTCGGGCAAGTGGAAGGGCGACATCACCGACATGCCCGACTACGAGCTCGAGGCCTACTGTGGCACGAACCTCGGCATATTCGACGCCGCTGACACCATTCACATAAGCACAATAATCGATAAACTGGGGCACTCCGGCATCAACGGTCCCAACACGATGGGCTTCGCCGCCGAGCTATACCAGAGGGGCATACTCAAGGAGAAGGACTTCGGCTTCAAGCCGATCTGGGGCGACGCCGAGTCGATGGAAAAGCTCGCTTGGCTCATCGCCAAGAGGCAGAAGATAGGCGACGTACTCGCCGAGGGCACCTACAGGGCGGCGGTCAAGATCGCCAAGATGAAGAAGATGAAGCCAGAGGAGCTCCTCAAGTACGCCGTCCACGTGAAAGGCATCGAGATCGGTGCCCACGGGACCCGCAGCGACGCCGACTACACGCACGACATCGCCTACGCGGCGAGCGTACAGGGTGGGGACCACACCTCGGTCGCTGTCGACGGGTACTCGGAGATGAGCACAAACGTATTCACCGACTCCGCGGTCTTCTGCAACTTCTGCTACTACGCTGTCCCGCAGGTGCTCGCCTTCGACTACGCCAAGGGGATCACGGGCTTCCCCATCACAGTCGAGAGCTGGCGCAAGGTTACCGGCCCTCGCATAGTGACCCTGCAGAAGGTGCTCCTCCTCATGGGCGGCCCCGACGTGACCTGGGACCCCATCAAGGACGACGACAACCCTCCGCGCTTCTACGAGCCGCTGCCAACCGGCCCATTCAAGGGGAAGACAACCGACCACAAGAAGGTGGATGAGAAGCTCCAGGCCTACTTCAACACCCTCGGCTGGGACGCTAGGGGCATCCCGACCAAAGAGACGCTGAAGAAGCTCGGGCTCAGCGACTGCGAGTCCACGATGAAGAAGTTCAGGGAGTAGGACTCCCTCAAATTTTTTGGAGTGAAAGACATGCCCGGCGGATACGCGGGGAAGTTTCTTGATGTAGACCTCACGAGGGGGAAGATCAAGGACATTATCTTCGGTGACGAGACGCTTGAGATGTTCTTCGGCGGCAGGGGGCTCGCCGCGAAAATACTCTGGGACAGACTGGGGAAGCGCTGGAGTAAGGTCGACGCCCTCAGCCCTGATAACCTCCTCATCGCCCTCACGGGGCCGATGACGGGCATCTACCCCGGGGGCAGAATATGCGTCTCCGGTAAGAGCCCCATGAGCAACGGCACAGTCGGCTCCACAGCATCCACCGAGTTCGCCCACGAGCTCAAGTGCGCCGGCTATGACGGCGTGATTGTCTCAGGAAGGGCGGACGAGCCCGTCTATATAAGGGTCACAAACGACGGCAGCGAGATCGTGTCGGCGAAACACCTCTGGGGGCTGGACGGGGAGAAGACCCTCATCGCTCTCAACAGGGAGACGGACGCATACTTCTCGAAGAGGAAGCCGAGCGTCGGGCTGTGGCGCGAGCCCGGGCAGATATACATCGGCCCCGCGGGGGAGAACCTGGTCCGCAATGCCGCGGTGATGACGAAGCTCTGCCACGCCTGCGGCTACGGCGGCTACGGCTCCGTGATGGGGTCGAAGAACCTCAAGGCGATCGTCGCCAAGGGGCGCGCCATGATGCCGAGGCCGAACGCACCCGAGGCGGCCAAGCTCATCTGGAAGAGGACCCACGAGCACCTGATAGCCCGTACCCAGTTCCGCCGATGGGGTACAGGCTACGGTGGCTACAGTTTCGGCAACAACACGAGCAGCGAGCCCATAAGGAACTGGCAGGAGGAGTGGCATGACGAGAGGAGCATCGGCGGTCCCATGTTTGAGACCCGGTTCTGGGTCAAGAAGAAGTGGACCGACTTTAACTGCACGACAAACTGCATGAAGGTCAGCTGCATTAAATCGGGCCGCTTCAAGGGCGACATCACCGACATGCCTGATTACGAGTTGGAGAGCCACTGCGGTACCAACTTCGGCATATTCGACGCTGGCGAAATCGTGCACCTGAGCACCCTATGCGACCTCCTCGGCCACTCCGGCATCAACGGTATGAGCGCCATGAGCTACGCGGCTGAGCTCTACCAGAGGGGCATACTCACCGAGGAGGACATCGGCTTCAAGCTGGAATGGGGTAACGTTGACGCATTCGATCGCCTCATGCGCATGGTGGCGAAGAGAGAGGGCATCGGCGACGTCATCGCCGAGGGTACTTACCGCGCCGCCTTGAAGATCGCTGAGATGAAGGGCATGAAGCCCGAGGAACTCCTCAAGTACGCAATCGTCGTTAAGGGAATCGAGGTCGGCGCCCACGGCACGCGTAGCGACGCTGACTTCGCTCACGACATCGGCTACGCCGCTTCGGTTCAGGGTGGCGACCATACGAGCCTCGTCTACGACGGCTACACGGACATGTCAGGGAGCATATTTGCGGACTGCGGCGTCTTCTGCAGCTTCGCCTACAACGGCGTCCCACAGGACCTTGTCATCGACTTCGCCAAGGCAATAACCGGGTTCCCAATCACACTTGAGAGCTGGCGTAGGGTCACCGGACCACGCATAGTGACCCTCCAGAAGGTGCTACTACTGCTCGGCGGCCCCGACGTGACTTGGGAGCCAATCAAGGACGACGACAACCCACCACGCTTCTACGAACCACTACCCAACGGCCCGTACAAGGGCAAGACTACCGACAAGGCGAAGGTAGACAAGAAACTGCAAACCTACTTCGCCACACTAGGCTGGGACGAGCGTGGAATACCGACGAATAAGACCCTCATCAAGATGGGGCTGGGCGACTGTGAGCCACAGATGAAGAAGCTGAGGGCATAACCTCCTAACAGTGGGAAAAACTCCCAGAGTGAAGCAAATAGAAACAGCGGTACGATAACCGTGTAAGATTCCGAGTGCGTCGAGTACATCCTCATTCGAGAACAAGAGCCATTTCACGCCCTCGTAGTAGAGTTGCCTTCTCCACAGCGAAAATTTGTAGTTTATCCTACACCCAAATAGAGTGAGTACGGCACCAGTGGGATCGCGCGCTGACCTTTTTTTTGTTTAGAAATTCACTTGAACCGATGCATTTTCCGACGTAAAGTGTCATCAAAGGAAACGGAAATCCTCTCAACCCTTATTTTCCTCGAGCCCCGGGCTTTTATCAATGAAGATACTCGTACGCGTCTTCGGCGATGTCTCTCAGATAATCGGCAAGCGCCATGAGATCGACGTCCCAGAAGGCTCCACCGTATCAACCGTGACAAACAAGGTAGGGGAGAAGTCGGGTCAGCGTATGGGCTTCTTAGGCGAGTTCCAGGTCGGAGGCAAGGACCTCGCAGTGCTTGTAAACGGGAAGAACATCGATATGATCGACGGCCCCGGCACAATGCTGAGGGACGGGGACGAGATAGTTGTAATGCAGCCTACAGCTGGCGGCTAGGGCTGAATTAGAACCTCTGCCTCTATTTCCACGGGTATTCCGAAGGGTAGTTCCGCCACGCCTATTGCTGATCTCCCGTGCCTGCCCGCCTCTTTTCCCCAGACCTCGATGATGAGGTCGCTGAACCCGTTCACAACGGCAGGCATGTTCGTGAAGCCTGGCGCAGCGTTGACCAGCCCAAGCACTTTTAACCACTTCTCTACCCTGTCGAGGTCACCCAGCTCTTGCCTGAGGTCGGACAGGATGGCCAGACCCGTAAGGCGCGCAGCCTTATATGCGTCGTCCTGCGTGACCCCCGCGCCTACCTTACCGGTATACTTCACAATTGAGCCATCTGGACCAGTTGGTCCGTGCCCCGATACGTACGCCCTGTCGCCGTGAACCCTCACGAACGGGAAGGTCTGGCGAAACGTGGGCGGCGCCTTTGTTGGCTCAGGGAGTGATATGCCAAGCTCTCTCAACCTTGCTTCAATCGACATAGATTGTCTCTATCGGTCTACCCGCGTGGGGATATAAGCCCTGATACACCCCCTGATTTTCAGTTGTGCATTTTCCTCACACCATAAAACGATATGAATTACTAAACATCTCGATGGCTCAATCTTTATCAACCTTCAATCTCAACAGCCTTCAGGTGTGTCACATGAAGGGGTGGACTGGGCGCCTACTAAGGGTCGATCTCACGAAAGGAAAAGCGGTTCACGCCGAGTACTCGGAGGAACTCGCCAAGAAGTTCATAGGCGGGCGCGGACTCGCCGTTAAGCTGCTCTGGGATGAAATGGAACCCGGCATCGACCCGCTCGGTCCCAAGAATATCCTCGTCTTCGCTGGCGGACTCTATGCGGGGTTGCCCGCAGTGAATAGCGGTAAGATGGTCGTCGCTGCCAAGAGCCCCCTCACCGGGGGCTACGGGGACGGCAACCTCGGCACCATGGCTTCTCCCAATATGCGCAAGGCGGGCTTGGACGGCATCGTAGTCACCGGCAAGGCGAAGAAGCCCACCTATGTCTGGATAAGCGACGATGAGGTCCAGCTCAGGATCGCCGAGGACCTCTGGGGCAAAGACAGCTACGAGACGGAGAAGCGCCTTAAGGCGGAACACGGAGCCACCGCCGGCGTCCTCAGCATTGGGCAGAGCGGCGAGAATCTCTGTAGGTTCGCCACCGTGGTGTCTCAGGAGGGACGTGCTGGCGGCCGCCCCGGGATGGGCGCCGTCATGGGCAGCAAGAACCTGAAAGCGGTCGTCATCCACGGCACCGGTGAGATACCCGTCGCAGACATGGACGCCCTCAAGAAGATGGGTAAGGAGGACTTCCTTGACCTACTTAAGCGACCCAACTACAAACACTGGAAGGCACAGGGTACGATGGCGACAGTCGAATGGTGTCAGGCAGCTTCTACCCTTCCTACCCGTAACTTCCGCGAGGGCGTCTTCGATCACAGCAAGGAGATCGACGGCAACACCATGGAGGCGTCGACTGTCAAGCAGCGAGGTTGCCCCAACTGCAATATGATATGTGGAAACGTCATCCTCGACACAAACGGCGAGGAGTCCGAACTCGACTACGAGAACGTCGTAATGCTCGGCAGCAACATCGGTGTCGGCGACCTCAAACAGGTCGGTCGCCTCAACAGGATGTGTGACATGCTTGGCCTCGACACCATCAGTGCCGGCAGCGCTATCGGCTTCGCCATGGAGTGCAGTGAGAAGAATATGGTTAAGGACCTCAAGCTCAGCTGGGGCGACTTCGAGGGATCCCAGAGGCTCCTCGAGGACATGGCTTACATGCGGGGCCATGGCGCCGTCTTCGGCCTCGGCACGAAGGCTGCTGCCGACATTATCGGAAAGGGCTCCATAGACTTCGCGATGCAGGTTAAGGGCCTCGAGTGCAGCGCATACGACTGCCACCTCTGCCCGGGGATGAGCCTAAGCTTCGGAACCAGCCCCATAGGCGCCCACCATAAAGACGCATGGGTGATAAGCTGGGAGATAAGCACGGGGAAGCGTGAGGAGTATGGACCAGAGAAGGCCGATAAAGTCATTGAGTTCCAGCGGATACGCGGTGGTATGTTTGAGAGCCTCGTCGCTTGTAGGTTCCCTTGGATCGAGTTGGGATTTGAGGTCGATCATTACCCACGTTATATGGAGGCGGCGACCGGGCTCAAGTGGAGCCTCGACGACATGTGGACGCTTGGTGACCGCGTCTATGCCCTTATACGCGCATTTTGGGTACGTGAGTTCAACGGTAAGTGGGATTGTGCTCAGGACTATCCGCCGGAGCGCTGGTTCAAGGAGCCACTAACCGAGGGACCACTCGCAGGGAAGAAGCTCGACAAGGCAAAGTATGATGGCCTCCTCTCGGACTACTACGAGAAGCGGGGCTGGGACGTTAGGGGCATACCGACGAAGGCGACGATGAGGAAGCTAGGCCTCGAGCAGGAAGCTGAAGCCCTTAACAAGGTCGTCAGGCTCAAGTAGCCACACTTTATCCCCGCACCCAATACTGTTACATAGAATTGGACTGTCAATAACTTGGTTCTCTTCATAATAATCTTCGAGGCGCTGGCTTCGAGCCAAGGTCTTTAGAAGAGCTACCAAGTCCGAGGTTCATGGCTTCGGGGGAGGCGATTTCCGTCACCACTCGGACAGAGCGCAGGAGGGTCAAAGGGACTATGGGCAAACGAAATCGAGTACTACGAGACAACCATGGAGCAGAGGCTCGCCCTAAATGAGGAAGAGAAGGAGAATTCCCTCCGCAGTAACCGCCGCAAACACGTCAACTTGACCCGCGTATGCCTCAATCGCATCTATAGAGAATTCCAAATAGTTATATTGTTTGTAAGAAAATTATCAGTATTATCCCATAATTATTGCTTTTATTTAGTTTCCATCGAATTAAATCTTAAATACGCTTTAGGACTGATTAATTTTTGCCTAAACGGAGGCTAAAGATTGGCTTCAATTCTGATAGCAAATAGGATGTTCGGATTTGTCTGCCTACTAGCGATCATGTTGGCAGTCGCTTATTTCATCAGGCGGGCTCAGGGGGGCAAGGTTCCCAAGGTCCGACGGATTCCCGGCATAGACGCCATCGACGAGGCGATAGGCCGAGCCGTCGAGATGGGCCGCCCCGTGATAGCCAGCCACGGCATCGCCAACCTCAGGGACTCGACAACCGGCCCGCAAACCATCGCCGGTCTCAGCGTCCTCAGCTACGTGGCCAAGAAGTGTGCCGAGGTCAGCACACGCCTAATCGTTCCGGTACGCCAACCGGAGGTGTGGCCCATCGCCGCTGATGTCGTCGAGACCGCCTACAAGATGGCGGGCAAGGGAGAGGAGTACCAGCAGAGTGACATCATGTACCTCAGCAGCGAACAGTTCGGATTCTCAAGCAACTACATCGGCCTTCTCATGAGGGAGAAACCCGGCGCCAACATCATGATCGGCGCCTACTGGGCCGAATCGATGCAGCTAGCCGAGACCGGCAGCCGCGTCGGCGCAATGCAGATCAGTGGCACGGCCCAGACCAGCCAGATACCCTTCTTCCTCGTCTCCACAGACTATTGCCTTATTGGCGAGGAGATCTACGCCGCCGGAGCATACCTGACGAACGAGGCGCCACTCATCGCGAGCCTCGCTGGCCAGGACTTCGGAAGGATAATCGCCGTCATACTCGGCATAGTCGGGGCGCTACTCACGACGGCACTCACCGCCGCTGGGAACCCGCTCCTGACAGTAATGTCGTGGTGATACTATGAGTAACGTGCTTAGAAGAATCGAGATACCCATCTTCCTCACGATTATCGCTACGCTGCTTCAGGTCATACCCTACTACATCAACATACCCGTCATCAACGACACGGCTAACACAGTAAACCTCTGGGTCATTCTAGTTGTCGCGTGGGCCACCTTCATCGGGCCACTCAGCCTGATGCAGGTCCACGGCAAGGCGGTCCAGAAAAGAGGCAAGGGGTGGTACTTCAGTGTGGTTGTACTAATCGCTACGGTGATAATGTCCATAACGGGCCTGCCATTCGCAGAGGTCGGCCTAGGAACTACTAACGCTGTTTACCAGTGGTTGTTCACATACGGCCAAACCCCGCTCTCGGGCACGATGTACGGAATCATCGCCTTCTTCATTACGTCGGCGGCTTACCGCGCCTTCAGAGCTAAGAATATCGAGGCGACCCTCGTACTCGTAGCTGGTTTAGCCATGGTCATGTACAATGCACCAGTATTCACGGCGTCGTGGCCTGGTTTTAGGATAATCGGCCAGTGGATCTACGATGTACCCAACATGGCGACTAACAGGGCGGTTACAATCGGTGCGGCGCTGGGGGCTATCGCCCTCGCCGTCAGGACTCTGATGGGCATCGAGCGTGGCTACCTCAGGGGAGGCAGTGACTAATGTCGTTCTTCGACAAGTTTGAGAACCTAGATAGACGCTGGGTCTATCTTCTCTCATGGCTCTTCGTACTCTTCCCACTCATCTACCCACTAGGACTCCCCGTCCCAATCAACAAGGAATCACAGCAGTGGTTCAAGGCGATCAGCGACATACCAGACGGGAGCACAGTTGTATTCGCACCCATGTACGGCACATCCGGGATGCCTGAGCTCTTCCCGATGACCCTAGCCACCATGCACCAGTTATGGAGCAAAGACGTCAAGGTCATCGTCGTGAGTTTCTGGGCGGAGGGACCGCTTGTTTTCACGCAGCTCCTCGCCCAGATGGACCCGACCAGCTACGGTAAGGTCTACGGCGAGGACTGGATCAACCTCGGCTACATCCCCGGAAGCGAACCCGCCATGAGGGCGTTCGGTGACGACATGGCGAAGGCTGTCGCTAAGGACTATATCGAGGGCAAGAACCTTAGCGAGTTCCCGATAATGCAGACTGTAAACAGCGCAAACGACATCGACCTCATCATCAGCATCGAGACTGGTACACCCGGGCTCACCGAGTGGCTCCGCCAGTGGAACGAGCCATACAAGACACCCATCGTCGTCGGCTGCATCGGAGTCTCAGCACCTGGAATGGCACCCTTCCTCCAGTCAGGACAACTCAACGCCCTGCTGCCCGGCCTTACGTCGAGCGCAGAGTATGAGCTCCTGCTCAACAGAAAGGGACTCGCCATCGCAGGCGTAGACGCCGTCTCTATGAGCCACATACTCGTCGTCGCACTGGTAGTCCTGGGTAACATAGCCTACTTCGTCAACAGGGGGAAGAAGAAATAATGGAACTAATACAGCTACTAGGCGTATACTCAGCAGTCTTCTTCACACTAGCCATCTACACTATCCTATACAAGGAGAACCCATGGTATAGGTTCGCAGAGTCAGTATTCCTAGGGCTCGCCGTAGGGTACCAAGTCGCCCTCGACATGAAGTACGTCCGCGACCAGTGGGCGGGGCAATGGTCATCATCATCGATAATGATGATCGGCTACGCCCTAGCAATTCTGGTTGGGCTGCTCTGGTACTTCCGTTTCACGAAGCAATACTTCTACCTCTACCGCTGGCCACTCGCCATCATCGTAGGCACAGGCATAGGCGCTGCACTCAGGACGGTCATCTTCGCCCAGTTCACGACGCAGATAATCGCCCAAGCGAAGCTCAACCTATGGGTCGCAGGCGACCTGATGAAATCCTTCAACAACATCATGATCTTCATAATGGTGCCATGTGTAGTCCTATACTTCTGGTTCACTGGAAGTTACAGGGACTCCACCCCAATGAAGGTCATCGACAGGGTTGCGAGGTACACGATGATGGCCGGCTTCGGAGCTGGCTTCGGCTACACGATACTCACAAGGTACAGCATGTTCATCGGACGCGCACAGTTCCTGCTGGGCATCACTCCGAACCCACGCGGAAGCAGTACCAGCCTTCATCGTCATCGCGTTGATAATGCTCGCGACGATGATCGGCTACGACCTCATGCAGAGGAACAAGAAGCAGTAACCCTAACCCACCTTTCCTTTCTTTTTCCCATTTTTTCGACAGGTTAGTTGGCACGGTGTTCGTTTCAGCCTTCTTTCGGCTCAATAGGTGCTGCGGCTTAATGGTTTAAGGCTAAAATATCAAATCACCCTAAGTGTAAGCCGTGGTTCAAATGCTCGCGATAAAAGGTGGCAAGGTTCTCACAATCACGAACGGCGTCATCGACGGCGGCGTGATACTCATCGAGAAGGGAAAGATAAAGGCGGTTGGCAAGGACGTCAAGATCCCCGCCGACGCGAAGGTCATCAACGCTAACAGGAAGGTAGTGATGCCTGGACTGGTCGAGGCTCACTGCCACATAGGGATCTGGGAGGAGTCCGTTGGGTGGTACGGCAGCGACGGTAACGAGGCGACGGAGCCGATTACGCCCCACATGAGGGCGATCGACGGCATCAAGGCTAATGCGGACGAGTCGGGGCTTGCAGCGGCTCTCTGCACGGGGGTCACAACGGCACAGATACTACCGGGGAGCGCCAACGTGATCGGCGGCACCGGCGTAGTCGTAAAGACAGCGCGCAAGGTCACAGTCGACGAAATGGTGATAAAGAACCCCTCAGGGATGAAAGTCGCCTTCGGGGAGAACCCGCGCCGCGTCTATGGCGTCGAGTACAAGAAGATGCCCAGCACACGCATGGGCGTAGCCGCCCTCATGAGGGAGTGGCTAAACAAGGCACTTCTCTACGCGGAGAAGACGGAGTCCGCGAGACAGCAGAAAGATCCGATCAAGATGCCGGAGAGAGACCCACGCCTCGAAGCACTCATGCCAGTCGTGAAGAAACAGATACCCCTAAGGGCACACGCCCACAGGGCGGACGACGTCGCCACAGCAATCAGGATATGCGAGGAATTCGGGCTCCAGATGAGCTGGGAGCATGCGACGGAGGGACACCGCGTAGCAAAGTGGCTCGCGGAGAAGAAGGTGCCCGCCATCTGGGGACCTAGCCTCACAGCGAGGGGCAAGTGGGAGATGAGGGAACTCAGCTTCGAGACGCCAAAGGCGCTTTTCGACGCTGGCGTCTTCTTCGCCATCCAGACGGATGCAGTGGGTAGCACGATCGCGTTCCTCCCCATCTGCGCGGGTCTCGCCTGCAGGGAGGGTCTGCCCTACGAGGAGGCGCTGAAGGCGATAACCATCAACCCCGCCAAGATAATTGGGGTCGGTGAACGCGTTGGAAGTCTCGAGAAGGGCAAGGATGCCGATATACGCATTCTAAGTGGTGACCCACTCGAACTCAAGACGAAGGTCGAGAAGGTAATCATCGACGGCGAGCTCGCCTGGAGCCGCTGACCCCATTCTTCGGTTTAGTCTGTTTATTTTTGGTTTTTACTGGGGTCAACTCTAGCTTGAAGTTAGCGAGGCGTTCGAGTTGGCCCCTGAATTCGTTTATGAAGCTTGGGAGGGATAGGACAGAAACGGAGGGGACGCGTCGGTATAGCTCCATCGGCGTCGCGGATAGAGTTAGAGCCATCGGCAGTGCTACAGCTCGCGACCAGCCACAGATACCTATACGCTCCCTTAGTCCCTCGATGTGCTTGGAAAATACCTCCACTTTCTCAAGGTGTATCTCTATGATACTCCTCGCTGTCTGGTTCCCCATTCCCTTGCCCCAGTGTTTGCATTCGCAGCAGACGAGGTAGGGGGTGCAGACGGCTAGGAGATCGAGCTCCCAACGTCTCCCCTCGGCCGTGAACCTGAACCGGCGCATGACGCGGAACCCGTTAGACTCGAATACCCTCGCCGAGAGTTCCTCGAACTCAAGCCAGCCGAGGCACCTGCTAACCGCCTCAGGGTCGGCGCCTACCTCGATCGCCCTCATGGCGATGTCGAGCCTCTGCTCCAAACTAAGAAAGATGGATCCATTCTGGATCGAGAGTAGCCCGCTGTCGGAGAAGCTCTGCATCAACGAGTCGAAAGCCTCGGCGGTTATACGCAGGGAGTCGCGTAGTGCGTTCACCTCAAGTGGCTCGCCATTCGTCATCGCCAGTAAGCGGGTGGTGAATGCACGTTCGAGAGCGCCGCTTTTCATCCCGATCCACTCTGCGGGTGCGGGTGATGAGGGTTTCCCCGCGTTGGGTAGAAGGTTTAAAATCTGTTTCGGCACGGGTATCCAACCGGTGTATTGATGGGTTTCTGGCCCAAGGGCTACAAGAGTTGCTTCTTCCTGAGCTTCGACTACGACGCTTCTAGCGCGGAGACATGGAAGACCCCGGACGATCTCTCATCGCTGAGCAAGGGGCGCTACGCGCCGCGTGTCGCGATCCCCCGTATACTCGACCTGCTTGATAGGTACGAGTTGAAGACGACGTTCTTCATTCCGGGTTGGACGTGCGACAACCACCCCGACTCGGTCAAGGAAATTCTGAGCAGGGAGCACGAGATCGGTGCGCACAGCTACGCACACGAGAAGATGACCGACCTCACCGCCGAGAAGGAGGCAGACGTCTGGGAAAGGAGCATGGCTGCGCTGGAGAAGGTGGGCGTAAAGCCGGATGGATACCGCGCCCCTTACTGGATGTTCGGCGACCGCAGCATCAACCACATGAAGCGCCTTGGCTTCAAGTATAGCAGTAACATGATGGACGATGATATGCCTTACATGCTCGACCATAAAGGTAAACCCACGGGTTCGTGGAACTTCCAGTCGAGTGGCTGCTCGACGACTGGCCCCACTTCGAGATGGACAGGAGCGCACCTGAGCAGGTGTACCAACTCTGGAAGCCGGAGTGGGAGGCGATACACGAAGCGGGTCTATACTTTGGGCTCACCTGTCACCCCGAGTGCATCGGTAAACTCAGCCGACTCAAAGTACTAGAAAGGCTCGTCTCCGAGGCGAAAGAGGGCGGCGACGTCTGGTTCCCGACAGGGAAGGAGCTCGCCGACTGGGCGAGGAAGAAGCTCAAGTAAAAATCGCAGAAGGTCACGTAGCGGAGGGAGCGCTCGGCATCGAGACGACCCCTATGCCCTCGAGACCACTCTTAGCGATGTCGAGCGCGATAGTAACGAGTATAACGAGGGTCTTATTGTCAAGCCCAGTTATCTGCTCGGACTTGAGCTTTGGCTCTATGAGGCACCTCTGGATAACCTCGGCGACGATCTCCTTGCTATCCTTCGACTCTGAGCCCATGGACCCAAGCTTGACGAACTCCTCGAAGGTGATCCCCCTGACCGTGTACCTTTTCCCGCCGACCTCTACAACCTTGTTCCTCGACATCCCAGCGAAAAAATCGGGAACCCCCGTATAAGACCCTAAAGGATCAATAAACCAGATTAATGAACCGAATTAGGTAATGATTAGGCGGAGCCTACCTTATCTAGGTAGAGCTTGCGCCTGTAGAGGACTCCCATGACGTCCGCCGCCCTCTCTGGGGTGGTATAGACGGGGACCCTCGCCGCCTCCAACATCTTCGCTGACTCGGGCTCGACGTCGGCAGATGGCTCGATGATGATAGTTGGCTTCTCGAACTTCTTGTAGGTCGAGATAAGGTTGTTATCGATCATCTTGATGAGTCCCGTGAGTGTCTCCTGGTCGACGTCGGGGAACATCGCCTTGACCATCGCGGTGCCCAGCCCGATTGTAATGAGCCCGTCGATCTCCGGCTGCTTGAGGACCATCTCGGCTACCTGGCCGAGCTTCCAGACGTCGAGGTTGGCTGTGAGGTCGACGGGGTTCCTCGCACTACCGAAGGCGGGGATGACGGTCTTGATCTCGCTTTGCGCCGCCTCGCTGAGTGTGGGGACCTTAAGGTTGTTCATGATGAGCCTATCGGCCGTCTCAACGGCTACTCCTCCAGAGTTGCTGACGATGCCGATATTCGGTCCCTTCGGGAGTGGACAGTAAAGGAGTCCCTTGACGTAGTCGAACATCTCGGCTGCGTCTCCCGCTCGTATGACACCCGCCTGCCTGAAAGCTGCGTCGTAGACCTTGTCACTACCAGCGATGGAGCCGGTGTGACTGGCTGCTGCCTTGCTGCCAGCCTCAGTTACGCCAACCTTGATGGCGACTATCGGCTTCCTCTTAGTGATCTGCTTGGCTGCTTCGAACCACTTGCGTCCCTCCTTGAGACCTTCGATGTACATACAGAGGACCTTCGTGGTTGGATCCTCGGCGAAATGGTTGCAGTACTCCCAGCCCTTGAGGTCGGTCTCGTTTCCGCTGCTGACGAATTTGCTTATTCCAACTCCCAATGCGTTTGCACGTAGGAAGAGCTGTAGCCCGTAGCCTCCGCTCTGACTAATGAAAGCGACCTCGCCCTCCTTGCTTACGAGGGGGACCATGAGGGCGCTGAACTTGGACTCGCTGCTGCTTACACCCATGCAGTTTGGTCCGACGAAGCGGAAATTGCCAGCAGCCTTCTCCTTGACACTAGCGATGAGCTTCGCGCCTTCCTCGCCGGTCTCGCCGAAACCGCTTGTGATGACGACGGCGCCCTTGACTTTCTTCTGGATCATCTCGTCAAATACGTTGGGGACGACCCGGGCAGGGACGAGTATGATGGCGCAGTCGACCTCGTCTGGGATAGAGCTGAGGCTCGGGTACACCTTGTAGTCGAGGATGCTGCCGATCTCAGCAGCCTTGGGGTTGACGGGGTAGACTTTACCCTGGTAGCCGCCTACTTTGACGGCGTTTACGAACATGTAGCCCCACTTACTCGAGTCGGCGGTGGCGCCGATGAGTGCTACGCTCTTGGGGTTGAAGATGGCGTTTAGAGACTCCTTCGTATCCATCACGATCATCTCGGAGATAGTTCGTGTAACTCTGCTGTCTTCCATATTAAAAAGTTGGGGGAGGTGGGTTCGGCGTTGTTCGTATGGGGTAGAAGTGACTGTGTCGGGAAGTTCAGGGTGATTAGACTCGAAGTGTCTCAGTTATAGCTCAATGATCGGCGAGCTGACCGAACTTGCGGCTTCGTTTCAGAGTCGCGCCTTTTCCATGCATCCATAATACTCCCTCTTTTTTTCGATACGCGGGTTATGTAGCGAACACGTGCTCCTCTTGAATAGATCTGATCACGATAAGGGCGATTTCTAGTCTTCTTTGGAAAAATATTCGATGGAACAGCTTATTCGGCTGATCTCATTTTTCCAATCAGTACAGCTTCGTGTTTTTGAGGGCTTCGGTAGACGATTTCTCCTGTGCCTCGTTGAGTGGCCCGAGTGGGGGGCGGGGGATCCCTGCATTGTAACCCATGTGGTTGAGCGCGCTCTTTATGGCAGCGACCTGTGGGTGGCTTGCGACGAGGACGTTGTTTACGTGGCTGGCAGTGCGCTGCCTCCTCCCCGCCGTGGCGATGTCGCCAGCTTTGAACGCGTTTAATAACTCGACGCATGTGCCGGGGACAACGTTGGCGATTGCGAGGACTGCGCCCTTGCCTCCGAGGCTGAGTGTGGGGAGGAACATGTCGGCGGCGCCGCTGAGAGAGGCTATCTTGTCGCCGCAGAGGCGTATTATTTCCGCCATGTTGCCGGGAGCCCCACTGCTGTCTTTGACACCGACGAGACCACTGCAGTCCTCGGCGAGGCGAGCGATGGTCTTGGGGGCGATGCTGTAGCCTGTGAACTTTGGGACGTTGTATAGGACGACGGGGAGGTCGACTGCGTTGAGCACGGTGTAATAGTGGCGATATAGCTCCTCCTCACTTGGTCGGAAGAACCACGGCGATGTGATGAGAGCGGCGTCAGCTCCCTCGTTGGAGGCATCCCGTGTGAGCTCTATGGTCTCACGGGTTGCCATGGCGCCTGTCCCGGCTAGGACCTGCACGCGCCCGTCTATGTGATCGATGACGAAGCGAAGAACCTCCTGCAGCTCGCCTCTGCTCAGGTATGGGGACTCTCCCGTGCTCGCGTTCGCGACGACGCCGGAGACGCCCGCCTGTATCCAGTACTCGATAAGGTCGGCGAGTGCATCGTATTGTACCTCTCCCTTCGCGTCGAAGGGTGTGACGTTTGGGACGTAGACACCCTCTAGCTTCAGCCTAGCCATGGGTAGTGATTGGGGAGTCGTGGTTAAAACTGGATTCGGAGGCCGAGGTTTATAGGCGTCCTGCATAAATCCGATCCACGATGACCCGTTTCTTCCCCCCCGGAGTGCCCCGGAGCATAGAGTACCCAGTGATGCCCCTCTACAGCTTTCTGGAGAACAGCGCCCGCAAGTTCCCCAGGAGGGTTGGGGCAGTCTACATCGGCAACGGGATAACCTACTCGACGCTTTGGAGTAGGACGCTCCGCTTCGCTGGGTACCTGAGGCAACTAGGAGTGGAGAAGGGTGACCGCGTCGGGCTACTCCTCGCCAACACACCACAGTTCATCATCGCCTTCAATGGCGTCCTCGCCGCGGGGGGAGTCGTCGTAGCCGTGAACCCACTCAACCCTGTCGAGGAGATAGGGCGGGAGCTCGCCGAGACGGAGTGCAAGGTGCTCGTCGTGCTCGACAGGCTGCTCGGTACGCTGCCCTCCGGCTTCGCGGGGAAGGTCGTCGTCGCAGACGCGGCGGAGTATGCGCCTGCAGGTCTGAGACTGCTGGGTTCAATAGCCTACAGGGGGACAAGCCCCGCTGGAGCTATTGGTTTCGGCAGAGGCGACCTCGGGGGAGGAGGCGAATCCAGTAGGGATTGAGGGGAGAGAGGACCTCGCTGCCATACTCTACACATCCGGCACAACAGGACAGCCCAAGGGTGTTATGCTCACCCACTACTCGCTCACCGCGAACGCGCTGCAGAGTTACTACTGGCTCCGCGGCTGGGGCTACAGTGCCAAACCTCAGCCCGCAGGCTGGCCTCTCATCCTATGCGCCGTTCCATTCTTCCACAGCTATGGACTGAACATTATGAACGAGGCCGTGAGCTTCGGCTGCACCCTCGTGCTGGTGCCCGACCCGAAGGCGGAGGCGATCCTAGAGGCGGCCCAGAGGCATAGGGTTACACACATGCCCCTTATCCCCCGCTTCGTCTCCGAGATACTAGCACATCCAAAGATCAACAGCTATGACCTTAACAGCGTAACGACCGCGTCGAGTGGAGGCGCGGCGATTAGCCCCGAGCTCATGAAGAGATTCGAGGCGATCACTGGCGCCAAGTTCTACCAGGGCTATGGGCTCACCGAGGCAGGACCCGCGACCCACGCGACGCCCATCGAGGGAGATCGCAACTACCTCAGCCCGGGCATGGCTTACCCCGACACCGAGATCAGGGTAGTCGACACCCAGATCAGCGAGGTAGAGGTCCCTGTCGGCAAGGAGGGTGAGCTCCTCGTTCGTGGTCCCCAGATCATGAAGGGTTACTGGAAGGCACCCGAGGAAACGGCGAAAGTCCTCGCAGACGGCTGGCTCCACACTGGCGATGTCGTCCGCGTCGACGAGGCAGGCTGGCTCTACGTCGTCGGGCGCAAGCGGGACCGGATAGTCGCTAGCGGTCATATAGTCTGGCCCACGGAGGTCGAGGAAGTTCTCCTCGGCAGTCCCGAGGTGGAGGCGGCGGTTGCTGTCGGCGCTCCCGACCCGCTCAGATGCAACACAGACATACAAGCGCTCGTCGTCCTCAGGAGAGGTTCCCCAAAGGTGGGAGTCGAGGCGAAGCTGATACAACTTTGCAGGGAGAAGCTGGAGCCCTACGAAGTCCCTGGGAGGATAGAAATAGTTTCTAGTCTACCGATGACGGGCATGGGAAAGGTCGACCGCGTTGCCGTCGAGGCGGAGATCGAGCGTCGCGTTCAGAAGGCTATGGAAGACTACGCCCCTGAGCAAGGGACGCAGAAATCATAAGCAACCCACGCGTTTATCCTCCATGCTCCCGCCAAAGGAAGTTCTCAGGGACCGCATTGCACGAATCATAGCAGCAACACGATTCCCTTTCGTAGACCAGATCACATGGGACGAAGAAAGGAAGACACTCGTCAACACCATGAAAGAGAGGTCTTTTCCGATAAATGGATCGATGGGCGACGTCTACCCGAGCGTCATCGTCCTCAATCCCGATGGCAGGGTCAGGGAGATAGGTGAGGTCGAGATGGAGGTCACTCCGGACCTCGTTGAGAAGTGGAGGCTGCTTTCCGAGAAGACGAGTATGGGTGAGAAGTTCAAGAAGTTCTTCGTCTATGTCCCAGCCGGGGAAGGCGCGAAGGCGCGGAAGCTCCTTGAAGATAATAAGATCGAGTACGCTGGTCTCCGCGAGTGGAACATAGAGGACGGTTCCCTAACGACGCGCCCCGTCGTCACCCCCGACATGGAGTACGACCACAGGGTCAGCTAGAGGGCAGGAGCAGGCTCGCGAGGTAGTCCTCCGCCTGCTTCACCGCCGCCTCGTCGTACATGTTCCCGAGCTCATGCTTCAGGTACTCGCCCAGCGCCCAGTGGACGATGCCCGTCTCCTTGCTATAGACGACGAGGCGAACCTCTTCCAGCCTCTGAAGGTCAGAGTAGAAGTCGTCGGTGATCCTCGTGTTTCCTCCGTGGAGGAAGCTGTAGAGCTCGCCGCGTTTGATGCCCTTTCTCTCGTGGACGATCATAGCCGTATGTATCAACGTGCGGCGGGCAGCCCCTTATCCTGAAGCCCCAGCTCCCGGACGAAGCGCTCCTTAACTATCTCCTTGAACCGCTCCTGAGACATCGGTCTGGGTGAAGAACGTGGGCTTATCGTACTGGATTATCTGGTGCATTCGCTGGTCGATGAGTTGGTTGAGGTCGTCTACTGTGAAACCGGGGCGGACCGCGGGTACCTGACTCTTTGCGGCGCGTTGCTCCGCGCCTCCTGCTGATGGATTAACTGCTCAAGCTTTGCTGTATTCGTGATGAACTCAGTTCTGAGTCCGTCGAGCTCGGATGCGCAGTAAGGATATCTCGTTGTCGCGGCGGGTCGAGCTTCATGTCGAGTTCCTCTATGCGGCGCATTGTGCGGTCGCTCGTCGGCACCTGGAGGAAGCTGCGGATACCCGTCTGCTGGTCCGGATGTGCTCCTCTTCATTGCTGCCGGTGTTGTTCATGTACTTGCCCGCTTCCGTGGCGGCTAATCTCGCCCATCGCAACGCTGACGCCCTATCTTCGATGGAACGCCAGCGGGGAGAACGTAGACCTTCTTCATGTCGTCGCCGAGTATGGCGAGGAAGTGGCCGAGGGGAGTGTCCTGATCTCCTCGGCGTCTATCTTGTTGCGTCCTATCTGCTCGCGTACCCGCTCCACCTCGTGCCCCTCGCGCTGGCGCCCGAGTATCCAGTTGTTGCACTGGCGGAGGGGCATCTTGTCGATGCCCGCGATGTCCTGGGAGTCGATGAAGAGATAGTTGCCGATGGCGGCTCCTTTGCGGATGAATGTCTCCGCGTAGAGCTTCACCGGTGTGTTGCGCCCCTGTGGGATGTGTTCCCAAGCCTCCGGGACGATGAGTATAGTCTCGTGGAGGTTGTTAATGACGTACTCCATGGTGCTCTGGATGACGAGCCCCTGGAGCTCCAGCGTCATCTCGGTGAGGTCCATAACATTGATTCCGTCAATGAGGCTGAGGTTCTTGCTGAACCTGAACTTCTCTATCTGGGGGACGACAATCTTAAGGTACTCCTCGAGGGCGGTGTAGACATTCTCGGGTAGTGACTGTGGTCGTCTCAGCGCGTAGCATCTGAACGTTCTCGAGGACCTCGCGGAGACTATTTGTGCCCTGGGTCGCCTTCATGATCCATGGACGCTCGAACTTCATCTTCTCCCGCATCACGGCTTCGAGGAGTGTGGATACGTATTGCCAGTCAGCGCGCTCCTCGAAGAATGGGGGTATCTCGCGGTAGTTGTTAAAGCCGGACTCGCCGCGCTTGGTCTTGAAGGCGATGGCGCGCCTATTGGCGCGGCTGATGATAGCCTCCATGGTGGTCGTTTTGCCCGATAACTGGGTCATTCCGGTGATTATTGTGTGGTGGAGTCCCATGTTTACCTCCTTGCCGGTTCCGACCTCGAAGCCCAGGAGTATCTTGATCTCGCCCATATCCTCACCAGCCGAGAGTAACGGATATTTACCCCACGGGCTTAAATGGGTGAGGGTTAAAACGGGGTGAAGGGTGGCTAGGACCGGCACCGGCTAATCATAAAGCCGTATCTTCGCGTTATCAGGAGCATCCATTAGGCGCAGCACAAGGTTTCCCACTGGCTCTACCTCAGCCTGCCGTCTCTCGCCGACTGAGCCATAGCTGATCAGATTTAACTCGCGGAGGATGCGGGCGTTCAGCTTCAGTGTCGATAGCGGAACACCTGTCTCCCGGGAGAGATTGATCAGCAGCCCCGTCAGTGGACGTTCATTCGCAGCCACCCGGCTGAGTATCAGGAGTTGGTTATCGTTTAGGGTCCTTAGAAGGAGTCTGCGGAGGTCTTCCACTCCGCCTGTAGATATTGGAGGTGCGTCATTCCCCAGTTCACCAACGCGAGTGTTGCCTAATGTTAAAAAGCCCTTTGGGCAGGGATACTGCTGCCTATTTAGTTATTGTGTTCCTTTTAGGTAATGATTCGAGCGTAAATCGTCCTTTTAATGTGCTTTTTCGTAATCACTTTGCACCCCTGATTGAGCTCGATTTCGGGCTTGTTTTCGGGAATGAGTTGTTTTACTCGGATTGTCTTAATCCCTCCCTCCCTTTCATGCAGGTAGCTATGTTTTTATCCGGTGGCGGGTTCTTCCCGGTGTCTCTTTGTCTGCCTCGAAGTCATCGAAGCTGACCGGCACCGCTCTACTCGCGGCGCTAGTCATCGTCTTCGACTACGCCCTCAAGTTCAGCGGGCTCAAGATACCGTTCCCCTGGATGCCGACGCTCAAGTTCGACTTCACAGGGATACCCATCGCCCTTAGCCTCTTTATGTATGGACCGCCCTCGGCGCTGACGACGAGCCTCGTCGCCTTTGTCGGCATTTTGGCGAGGAGCGGAGATGTGATTGGCGCCTCGATGAAGTTCGCAGCGGAGTTCTCGACGGTACTCGGGCTGGGGCTAGGCATGAAGGCGGCGGAGCGATTCGCGCCCCTCGTACAGAAGGGTGCGGGTCTTGCACTCGGAGTCGCATTCCGAGTCGTTGCCATGAGCGCCGCCAACATACTTGTCCTCCCTCTCTACGGCTACCCTGACCTCGTCGTCTACGGCATGCTCCCCCTCATAGCCGCCTTCAACGTCGTCTCTGGTGCTATCACCATCCTCCTCGGTGCTACACTACACGAGGCGATAAAGCGCAGGTTCCCCGCTCCCCAAGCCTAGTCGCTGGTTTTATACACCCTAAAGGCAACTAGAGACCGATTATCATGCCGAAGAAGACAGCCTGGAACTGGGTAGACGAGAACGAGAAGGAGATAATCAAGACTCAGCAACTCCGCCTGGGAATATGCCGAGGTCGGCCTTCAGGAGACGAAGACCAGCAAGCTCTTCGCAGACTGGATTGAGAAGAAGGGCTTCAAACTTGAGCGCGGTGTCGCTGACATGCCCACCGCATTCGTGGCGACGTGGAGCAACGGGGATGGCCCAACGATTGGTCTCATGGGAGAGCTAGACGCCTTAGCGGGGCTCAGCCAGAAGGCTGTCCCCTATAAGGAGCCCATCAAAGAGGGCGCTCCAGGACATGGCTGCGGCCATAATATGCACGGCACAACCGCACTCACCGCCGCCGTCGCCCTCAAGTCGGCCATGGAAGACAAGAAGATCAAGGGCACCATCAAGATGTATGGGTGCCCCGCCGAGGAGACGCTGGTTGGCAAGGTCTGGATGACCCGCCACAACCTTTTCAAGGGTGTCGATGCCTGCCTCAGCCACCACCCTGGTGGTGCCAACACCGCGGGCACCGGCAGCAGCAACTCGATGAACAGTTTCAAGCTCCATTTCTACGGTAAGACCGCGCACAGCGCTGGTGACCCCGAGAATGGCGTCAGCGCACTGGACGCTGTAGAACTCATGAGTAACGGTGTCAACTTCATGCGCGAGCACATAATCGAGAAGGCTCGCGTCCACTACGTCACTGAGGTCGGTGGAGGCCAGCCGAACGTTGTCCCCGCATACGCACGCGTCTGGTACTACACACGTGCCCCCGAGAGGGAGCAGATGGAGCCCATCTACAACTGGGTCTTACAGATCGCAGACGGCGCCGACAAGATGGCGCGCACCACCCACAAGGTAGAATTCCTAACCGGGTGCTACAATGAGTTACCCAACGGTAAACTCTGTGAAACAATCGTTGCTAATATGCGCGAGGTCGGTGCACCCGTCCACGACGAGTCCGACCTCAAGTTCGCAAAGGAGATGAACAAAAGCATCGATCCCGCCCAGAAGAAGGAGGGCCTCCGCAAGGGCAATCGGCCCGGCTGGGAGAAGCTCGTAGACGAGCTGTTCGACGAGCGCATCCTCGACGACTATCAGGCCGGCATGGTCGGCGCTGGCAGCACGGACGTCTCGGACGTCAGTTGGGTCACGCCGACGAAGGAGTTCAGCACAGTCACATGTATGCTCGGCACCCCGGGGCATAGCTGGCAGTTCACCGCCCAAGGTGGCATGAGCATCGGCCACAAGGGGCTGCTATTCGCCACGAAGACGATGGCGGGCTCCGCACTCGACCTCATGACGAAGCCAAAGCTTCTCAAGGACGTAAAGGCCGAGTTCAAGACACGCCTCGCGGGGAGGAAGTACAAGCCCCCGATCCCGCTCGACCTGAAGCCACCGCTTAAGCAGTTTTAAAGCCCCAATGACCCGGCGCGTTCGCGCCGCGGGTAACCTCTATTAACAGAGCTTCCCCACCCACTTCTGGTGTTGGAAATGGAAGGAAAAAAGATTCTGGTCGCATACGACGGCTCAGAGAGCGCCGACGCCGCGGTCGTTAAGGCGATAGAGGCGGCGAAGCCAAAGGGCTCAGTGACTCTGCTACACGTCTATTGGGATCCCGAGGAGAGGAAGAGCGACCTTCTCATGCACAGTGTCGAGAATGCGGAGCAGGACGCGGGGAGCAGGATATTCAGGGACATCGAGCCCATACTCAAGAGGAGCAAGCTGGAGTATGATATGCGTGTCGAGCAGCAGCGCGACATACCCGAAGGGATACTCGCCGTCGCCCAGAAGGAGGGCTTCGATGCGATAGCCATCGGTACCACGGGTACGGGTGGGAAGATGCTGGGCCCCGTCTACGAGAAGCTCAAGGCTCAGTCAAAGATACCACTCCTGACTCCCTAACCATGTTGTTTTCCTTATACCACCCAATGAACTAAGAATAATTTGACCGACACGCGTCTATAGTTGGTCCTTGACCCTGAACTGCCTCTTGTAGAGTGCCCTTATCTGGTCGAGTGTATCTGCATCCTGAGGCCCTTTGTCGTCGCGTATCCTCGTTATGCGTGCGAAGCGTAGGGCAAATCCACTCTTGTAGTGTGGGCTACGCTGTACTTCGTTGAAGGCGACTTCGACGATGACCTCGGAGCGCACAGAGACCGTGTAGTCGGTCTCGCTCACCTTGAGGACCTGTAGCCGCTTTGTCATGTAGCGGAACTCCTCGTCTGTCAACCCCTTGAAGGTCTTCCCCACGACCTTCCACTCGTCACCGTCGCGGGCCGCGAGGTGGTAGTTACTGAGCCAGCCCCTGCGGCGCCCCGAGCCCCAGTCCGCGGCGACTATGGCTAGGTCAACGGTTTCGACTGGCTTAAGCTTGAGCCAGTCCTTGCCGCGTGCGCCGGGGTTGTAGTGGCTGTCGAGGCGCTTCGCCATCAGACCCTCGTGTCCTGCCTTCATCGCCGCCTTGAGGAATGCAGACGCCTCCTTCACGCTGTTTGTGATGGTGTGCTCGGCGAGGAGCTCCGAGGGCGTGATCTTGACGAGTATGGCCCATCGGGTCTCGTAGGGCTCGTCGATGAGCAGGGTGCCGTCGAGGTAGAGGATATCGAAAAGGTGGAGCCTGAGGGGTATCTGCTCCGTCGCCTGTTGGACGTCCTTAACGCGTGTGAATCGGCGCATTAGGTCCTGGAAGGGGAGGGGCTTTCCCCCGGGGCCGACGGCGGTTATTTCCCCCTCGACGATGGTACCCACCTTGGGGAGGAACCTCTGCACGAGACTGACGATGTCGGGTACACTCTCGGTGACGTCGCTGAGGCGTCTGCTGTAGACGCGGACCTCTTCGCCGAGGCGGTGAATCTGGACGCGCGCACCGTCGAACTTGTACTCGAAGACGGTCCTGCCCCCATGCTCCTTTATCGCCTCCTCGGGGTCGTCTGCGGTCTCGGCGAGCATCGGCTTCAGGGGGACGAATAGCTCCGGCTTTATGCCCTCCAGCCCCTTCTCGCCCTGGGTGAGGGCGACTAATGCGACCTCGCCGAGATTCCCCGTGAGCATGAGCGCCCGGCGAACAACACTGAGCTTCACGTTTGATGTCACGGCGAGGGCATCGAGCATAACCCCCTCGTTGACGCCTATCCTCATCTCCCCGAAGATGATCCGTGCGAGTATCTCTACCTCGTCCCGCCCCGCGTCGCTGAGGAGACCGGTGAGAAGGCGCTCCTTCTGCTTCCGCGACTGGGCGCCGCGTGATACTGCTATCTCTCCGAGGGTCGAGTGGACGCGGCGTATCGTGAGCTGGTCCCTTAGAAGCGTGGTCTGCTTCGCTTTCTCGAGGACGCGCTTCATAGTGTTCCAGCCGACGTCTAGTGTCCGGGGGTCGAACTCTGGGAAGATCTGGCCGACGACTAGGAGGACGGCGGGGGCTATCTCCTCGGGCTCGAGCAATCTAAGGAACTCAGAGATGAGACGCGTCTTCTCGGTTCGCTTCGTGGTGGCCTCGAGCGCCTTGCAGAGCTGTACGAGTTTAGAGAAGGGTGTCACCAACTCATACGCCTCCGAACCAGTCGCGAAGGCTCTTCTGCCCCCTCGCCTTCCTCATCCTCTGTATAACCGTCTCGACCCGCTCTCTGCTGAAGTCGTGCTCGCCACAGAGAAACCTTACGAACTCGTCCTCTTGGAGCGGCTTCTCCTCCAGTATGTAGTCGTCTGTGGCTGGGGGATGCAAATAGAGATCGCGGATCGCGTCGATGTCCGGGGTCAACTGTTCCCTTATCTCGGGGGGCAGCTCCTCGAGATGCCCGTGCTTCCTGATGAGTTTGAGCGCTGTCTTGGGGCCAATGCCTCTGATGCCGGTGTTGAAGTCGGTGCCGATGAGTATGCCGAGGTCAATCATCTGGAGGCGCGTCAGTCCCCACGCCTGGGAGAGGGCGTCGAGGTCGATTATCTCGGGTTGGAGTTTTCGTGCGCGCCCCTTGCTTGGGAGCCATTCCTCCCCCTGTATTGTTATGTAGCGGACAAGCCGCGGCGTACCGAAGAGCAGGCTGTCGTAGTCTTGGCTGTTGACCGCCCAGACATCTCCCTTCACCGCCATGTATGCTGCCTGGGCCTCCCCCTCGCTCGGTGCCTGTACCCAGGGGATACCGAGTAGGTCGAGGAGCCTCTTCGCGTCGGCGATCGCCTCTCCAGTGAGGCGACTCGTCATAACTGCCTTGGACATGGCGGTCTTGTAGTCTCCAGTGGCGATCGCCTCCCTGTACTCCTTCTCATACCTCTGCCTGATCTCTCGGCGCTTCTCGACCTCGGCGCGCTTGAGCTGTGGCGGGCACCCATCGAAGACGAAGGCGAGCCTCATACCGTAGTCAGCGATTAGTCGCGTAGTTCGGAAGGCGAGTCCGACGAGGTGGCTCGTCGTCCTGCCCTTATTATCCATCAGTGGCGTCCCGTCACGCGCCCTGATGAGGGCGAGGAACTGATGTAGCACGACGAAGCCGTCGACGGCGAAGCTCCTCCCCCTCAGGTCGTCGAGGGTGACCACCCTCCTCTCGACTATCGGGGTGAGGTTTACGCCCAAATGAATCGGATAAGGAGTGGTAGAGGGGGTTTAAATGGTTACCACAGGCCACCGAGGGCGACGTGGTAGAGAACCATCGCCGAGACGAGGATCAGCAGACCCGGTATGAGGTATTTGTAGACCTTGTTGAGGTCGGACTTGTAGTACTGGTTGGTTAATATGAGGCAGAGATGGAGGGGGGATGCCGTGTAACCTGCGACTATGCCGGCGAACATGATTGTCATCCAGTTTACGTCGATGGGGGCGACGAGGGGCATGAGAATGGGGAAGACGATACCGATGCCCAGCGTGGGTTGGGCCGAGATGGCGCCGACGAGTAGGGGCACAACGATGAAGAGTGCGAGAAGCGGCACGCCCATGTTTAGTATGTTGCTGAGGAGGGTGCTCACACTCCCCGATGAGACAACCATGTACCTGAAATAGAGAGTGGCGAAGACGGCAGCGACGAGGTCAAGTTTCAACCCTTTGGTTACATAGGTCTTGGCTCGGCTGAGGCTCACCTTCCTCATCACTATTAACATGGCGATGCCGATGGCCACGCATATCCAGACGGGTATTGCGATAAGCGTGAGGAAGACCGTTATGAGTATCGGGGATAGCCCCACGAGGCTGCCCACGTAGTCCTTGGTGCCGCCCACCAACGTCTCCTCCTTTTGAATCCACTTCCAACTTATCGCGAAGCCTATGACCCATGTCGCGATGAAGAGGGGGAAGTTGACCCTGATGAAGTCGGTGATGGCGATGCCAGCGATGCTACAGGCGACGAGCGTCGAGGGGCTGATAGGACTCGCCCAGTACCAGACGTGACGGAACCAGACATTGATGAATGTCCTGTGCTCGGGCTTCAACTTGAGGCGCTCCGACTCGGGCTCGTTGAAAGGCGCCGACATGAGCGCCCCACCAGGCATCGAGAGTATCCCAAAAAGCGCCGGAATTAGCGCCAACAGGAACCTACTCGGCACAAAGCCGCGGAGCTTGTCGATCAGCTCCACCATATGACCCGTCTCCTTCAACGCGTAGCCGAATACAGTGATGAAACCCACGGCGGCGCAGAGCTCCCACGTCGTCTTGTCCCCAACAGTCTCAAGCAAGGCGTCGACGAAGATTCCGAGAGGCTTCCCCGAGGTTATGCCGATTATCCCCGCGGCGATCAGTATGCTCGCGGCGAAGTCGAATTCCTTGAACCGGAGATAGAAGATTACGATGAAGGCGAGTAGTAAACCGAGCAGCTCAATCATGCCTGCGCCAGCTATCCACTCGAATCGATCGTGTCTCTATTAAACCCTTACCGCCGTGGATGCCGTTTTATTTCCCCTCCGAGATCCTATATCCATGACGGAGAACGCTGACATAGTCCTATTCAGGATCCCACTCTGCGGGAAGTGTAAGCAGGTCGTCGCAAACTTAGCTCAGGTGAAGAAAGATCGCCCTGCCGTCAAGGTCCAGATTTACACCCTTCCCGACCACATAGGGCTCGCCCAGAGGAGCGGTCTCCTTACAGTGCCCGCCTTACTCATAAATGGTAAGCCGTACAAGGGTGTATTGAGCACTCAGGAGATACTCTTGGCTCTTGACATCCCTGATAAGTTGCATCAATTATCCATTAACATATCATATATTTGGAACAACTAGCACACTAAGAAACCCATGTGTGCATACCTGATACGTGGATACTAATCGTCGACTATACCCCTCTGTCGAGTGCGAATATGTAGGGTTACGAGGTAAGTTTCTCTAACCTACCCTCAAGCATCTTTTTCGGCAGGGCGCCGAGGGTCTTGTCTGCGAGCTTGCCGTCCTTGAAGTAGAGGAGAGTAGGTATGCTCATGATTCCGTATCTCATGGGTATGCTCCGGTTCTGGTCGACGTTTAGCTTGGCGAAGGTTATATTGGGCTTCTCGCCTGCGAGCTGCTCGATGACTGGGCTGAGCATATTGCATGGACCGCACCACGCCGCCCAGCAGTCTATGACGGCGAATTTGTTCTTCGCGACGAACTCGTCGAATGAGGCGTCGGTTACCTCTACTGTTTTGTGTTCTGCCATTTCTTCTCGTATTTCCTCAGAGGGATACGACGATATAAAGATATTTTAAGGTGTTCAACATCATTGAACATGATGAGTCTCAGGGAGCTTAGCAGCATAATAAACGCCCCCGAGCTAGGCGCCGATGAGCTGATGAGGTGCGCCCTCGGTGTCAAAACGGCGGAGGTCGAGGCATATTGCGCCCTCTCCGGTCTCGGCAAGACTACAGTCCAGGAGGTTGCAGACCGTCTCGACAAGAGCCGTCCCACAACGCAGAGGCTCCTACAGTCGCTCGTGGAGAAAGGGCTCGCGACGCGTGAGGAGGAGCTCATAGGCCTCGGAGGCTACAAATTTGTCTACGCGGCGGTGCCCCCGGAGAAGCTCAAGGCGGCTATCAAGGGCATGCTTGACAAGTGGTATTCAAAGATGGTTGGGGAGCTGGAGGATCTCCCCTCGAAGATTGAGGAGATGGGATGCCCCCGCAGATTTAGCAGGTGACGAGGTATCGGTCTATCTCCCACGGTGTGATGCGTGGGCGGCTCGAGGTCCAGTCGGTGCCCACGTACTTGAGGTACGCCTCGTGTTCCGCCCTCTTCGCCTTGACGAGGTTGTTGCTTATGTAGTCGCCGAGGGCGTCCGTGAGGACCTTATCCTTCTCGAAGACGTTGACGGCCTCGCCGAGGTGCTCTGGCAGCGTCTCCAGCCCCGATGCGTTGTATACGTTTTCGTCGAATATCTCCGGGGGATCCGCCTTCCTCTTCAGGCCGTCGAGTCCCGCCCTGAGCATAACGGTCGTGGCTAGGTAGGGATTGCAACTTGGGTCAGGGTGCCTGTACTCGATGCGGCTGACCTTCGCCTTGTCACCGGGGTAGAGGGGCACGCGTACTATGGCGGACCTGTTGCCGAGGCCCCAGGCTATGTAGACGGGCGCCTCGTAGTGGGGCACGAGCCTCTTGTAGCTGTTGACTATGGGGGCGACGACCATGCTCATACCCCTCGCGTGGCTGAGTATGCCCGCCACGTACTGGAACGCCATCTTGCTCAGACCTGTATCGCTGTCCCTGTCACCGAAGAGATTCCTGCCGTTCTTCAGGTCGAACATGCTCTGGTGGTAGTGGCTGCCGCTCCCATTCATCCCCCAGAATGGTTTCGGCATGAAGGTCGCGGAGACGCCCTTCTTCTCAGCGATCGTCTTTACCACGAGCTTGTAGAGGACGACATTATCCGCCGTCTTAAGGGCGTCGGCATAGCGAAAGTTAATCTCCTGTTGCCCTTGACCCACCTCGTGGTGTATCTTGTCGAGCTGGAACCCAGCGGCCTCGAGGTTGATCATTGTGTCGAGCTTGAGGTCCTCCGTCGGGTCCATGGGGGGTATGTAGAAGTAGCCGCCCGCCCCGTAAGGGGCGACGCTGCCATTGCTCCTGCTGATGTAGAAGTACTCGAGCTCCGGACCCGTGTTGAGGCCCATGTTCTTCTCCTCGAGCTCGTCGAGGGTCATCTTGAGGCGGCCACGGCAGTCGCCCTCGAAGTGGGTGCCGTCCGGGTTACTAAGGTAGGTGAACATGACGGCGACGCCGGGGGTTTCCCACATCGGCGCGATGAAGGTGCGCTGGATCTGGGTGTAGGGTCAGGTCACTGTGCTCGATGTTGACCAGTCCCATGCTAGAGCCGTCGAAACCTATACCCTCCTTGAGGGCGGTGGGCAGCTGGTACTCGGGGATCAGCATGGCGCGCGGCATGCCATTCAGGTCGACGATTATTAGACGAATGTATCGGATATCGCGCCTCTTCACCTCGGACATGATGGACTCGATGCTGTCCGGGTGGGTCAAATCGGACTTGGTCATAATACCTGTACGTTGCGGACGTTTAATATATACTTTATCCCGTTTTATCTATACATTTGTATAGGATAATAGTGTTGTTTAAATCGGCTTTACTTGGACCTGTTCGTGAGGAACGCGCCGATGATGATAGCGGCTCCCCCTACTATGGTCAAGGCGGTGGGGACCTGCCCGAAGAGGGCGAAGGAACCGATGAAGGCTGCGACGGGCTCGAGGTAGAGCCACACCGTCGCCTTGACAGCCTCGAGCTTACTTAGGGTGTAGTTCCAGAGGAAGTAGCCGACACAGCTGCAGACGACGGCGAGGTATAGTATGCTCAACCACTGATCCGTCGTCAGCCGCGCCACGGCGCCCCAGTCCGAGGTGAGGCTGAGCGGTATGAGGAACAGGAGGCCGAACATGGTTGTGTATGCCGTCACCATGAGGGGGTTGCCGATCCTCTTCATCAGCCGCCTACTCAGCGTTGAGTACATGCTCCAGCAGACTGCGTTTCCGAGCAGGCACGCGACCCCGAGGAGGAAGAGCCAGTCGACGCTGCCGATGACGATCTTCGGTAGGGCTATGAGCGCGACTCCCGTGAGCCCGAGGGCAATTCCCGCCCCCTTCTTGGCGGTGACTCTCTCCTTCAACAGTACGGTGCCGGCTATTCCGGTGAGGACGGGTGTGAAACCCGTAGCGAGCACCGCCGAGATACCCGCTCCTGCGTACTGCACCCCCGTGTACTGGAGCCAGAAGTAGATGCTCATGCTTAGGAGGCCGAGGAGCGCTAACTCCTTCAGGTCCGTTATAGATGGCCTGTTGCCCCTACGGTACTCCCAGATGATGACGGGTGAGAAGAGAGACGCTGCTATGATGAAGCGGATAGTGGCCAGTATCAGCGGCGCGATCGTCGTAAGGATAGCGCTCGCCGCGACGAAGCTCAGACCCCAGATGATGGCGACAGTTATCGCGGTCGCGGTTCCGTAACCTCTCTCAGACGCCAAGACGACACCCATTAATGAAAAGCGCTTCTATCATCTACATATATTAAACTTATGACAAGTTTCATATACATGTGTATACTTGTACACCCTTAAAGGTGTAAAACAGCAATGTTCATGCTCGACGAGATAGACAGGAAGCTCCTAGGGGAACTGCTCAAGGACTCGAAGAGAAGCCAGAGGGAGCTGGCTAAGGCGATAGGCGTCTCTACGGCCACAGTGATCAACCATATCAGCCGGCTGGAGTCGGCGGGGGTCGTCAAGGACTACACGGTTATGGTGGACTGGGAGCGCCTAGGCTACGAGCTCACTGTAATCATAGAGATCACAGTGGCTCGCGGCAAGCTCATCGAGGTCCAAAAGTCGATCAGCAAGCTACCCTACGTCTGCGCCGTCTACGACATCACCGGCGAGATAGATAGCATAGCTATAGCCAAGTTCAAGAACAGGCAGGAGTTAAGCGAGTTCCCCAAGGCCCTACTAAGCATGCCGGACATCGAGAGGACGAACACCCACGTCGTCCTCAATACCGTGAAGGAGGACTTCAGGATGCTGGGCAACCTGAAGTAGCTACTTTTTCTTCTTAGCATCTTTCGCTACTCGTTCGAGGTAGTCCTCCCTCGGGGGCGCGAAGCACTCTATGAGGACGGCGGGTTTGTTGCCGGTTGCGTCGAAGTTGTGGGGGACGCCTCCGGGAGCGACGAAGCTGCACTGCGCCTTGATGTGTATCTTCTCGTCGCCTATGTAGAGGTCGCCCTCGCCTTCCTGTAGGTAGCCTATCTGCTCGTGGGGGTGACTGTGAGGCGGCGTGGGGAGGTTTGGCTCTATTGTGTTGATCATCATCATACATTTCTCGCCGGCGATGAGTATCTCGCCGTGGCGCCCCTTCACCGTCTCCAGTCTCGGGGCATCCTTGCGCATCACGATCTTTGCCATGAAAATCCGGTTGATACTCGCCTTTTCGCGGATAAGACATTTACGAGTACGCCCGGCGCACCGGGTAAGGTTCATAATAATCGCTTCCAAACCAGCCCACGATCCCATTGTCGTTGAAGATCGGCCGCCTCGCAGGTGTCGAAGTTCGCCTACACTACTCGTGGTTCCTAATCTTCGCCTTCCTGACGTGGTCACTGGCGTGGGGCTACCTTCCCCTTGGTTACCCTGGGCAGAGCGACACCTTTTATTGGGGCGTCGGCGCCGCATCCGCCCTCATGCTATTCATATCCGTGCTCATTCATGAGGTCGCCCACAGCGTCGTGGCTCAGAGGTACAAGATACCCGTAAACAGCATCACCCTCTACTTCCTAGGCGGAGTCTCCGAGATAGCGGAGGAAGCCCACGAGCCAGGGGCCGAACTCCGGATGGCCGCGGCTGGGCCGCTCACAAGCGTCCTTCTCAGCGTCGTTTTCACAGCCATCCATACGTATGCTGGGAGCATCCTTCCCATCGCCGTCTCGGCGGTTATCGAGTACGCCGGTTACATTAACATAATTCTCGCGCTTTTCAACCTCATCCCCGCCTTTCCCATGGACGGCGGTAGAGTCCTTAGGGGCTTCATCTGGGGCCGGAACAAGGACGTGCTGAAGGCGACGAGGACGGTCACCGGCATCTCGAGGCTCATTAGCTTCGGCTTCATAGGCCTCGGCCTAGCCCAGACACTCTTCTACGCCGACTTTAGCGGCATCTGGCTACTCTTCATCGGCCTCTTCATCAACAGTAGCGCTCAGGCGAGTATGAATGAGACCCGCATCAGTCAGGCGCTGACGGGCGTCACAGTCGGCGAGATAATGACACGGGACGTCAAGACGGTCGACCCCGACATGACTCTGCAGCAGGTTCAGGACTACGCCCTTACGCCGCTGAAGCACCACGGCTTTCCGGTCATGAAGGGCGGAGAACTATTTGGTATAATCACCGACGAGGACCTCAGGGGCGTCAAACCGGAGCTCTGGGATGAGAAGAAGGTGAGTGACATCATGAAGAGGACAGATGTTCTCATCTGGGCGAGGCCAGGGGACGCTGCCGTGGATGCCCTGATAAAACTGGCGAAGGCTGGCGTCGGCAGACTACCCGTCATAGAGGAAGGCAAGCTCGTCGGCATTATCACACGTAGCGACTTCGCCCGCGCAATACAGGACAAGCTCCAGTTTAGGAGCTAAAGCCTGTCCGGTAAAGCTCCGCGTTCCCGCAGGAACTCCCTGACCTCGGCGAGCGTCGGCACGTTCCTACCCGCGCCGCGTTTCCCGACCTTTATGGCGCCCACGGCATTCGCGAGGGTAGCCATGTCGACGTGCGGCCAGTCCTTGACGGTGCCATAGACGATGGCGGCATCAAAAGAGTCGCCCGCCCCGGTCGTGTCTACGACGTCCACATTAAACCCGGCGTAGTGCTTGGAACCCGATTGTGTGTGGAAGGAGCAGCCGTCGGCGCCCATCTTCAACACGACTGTGCCGACCCCGAGGCGGAGCAGGCTCCCCGGTTCAGGTTTTACGCCGAGCACGGAGGCGACGAGGCCGAGCTCCCTGTTATTCAGCATAAGCGTATCGGTGGACCTCACGGCTTCGCGGAGCGCTTCCCCTTTGATTGCGTCGGCAACGGGGCTGGGGTCGAAGAAGACGTGCCTCCCCGCACCCTTAGCGGCCTTGAGCGCCTTCATCACCGCGCCGGAGATTGGCTCCTCGGCGAGCGGATAGCCGCTCATGAAGAACGCCCCCGCGGAGGCTATATAGCACTCGTCTAGCTCGGCTGGTGTGAATGTCCGCGAGGCTCCTTCGAGCCCAATGTAGGCGTGCTGCCCTGTGTTGGTGAGTAGGACGACGCAGCCCGTCGTCCTTCCACCTCGCCTCGTCTTGATGCATGTCGTGTCTACGCCCTCCGCCTCGAGGCCTGCCACATAGTAGGTGCCAAGGTCGTCGTCTCCCACCGCGTCGGCGATCCCCACCCTTAGACCGAGGCGACTCGCCATTATCAGGTAGTTGCTCGAACCCCCCATATGCCGCTCCATGCCGCTACTGTGGACGCTGTCCTCGTTCGCCGTGGGGAAGCGGGGGACAGGGATGAGGACGTCGACAGTGCTGTCGCCGACGGCTACGAGTTCCAGGGTCACCTGTATCGCCTCGCGTATTCGAGTAGGTGCCGCGACTTATCGGCGAGGTCGAGGCCGTTGACGCGCTCGACGGTGTCGAGGATGCTCCTCGGGAAGTCGCCGATGCCCGCGTATGCCCCGGCTATACCGCCGGCCATGGCGCCTATTGTGTCGGTGTCCCCACCCATGTTCGCGGTAAGTGTGATCGTCTTCATAGGGTCTCCCCCGCCGGCTACGAATAGGCCGAGGGCGGTGGGTATCGCGTCGCTGCTCGAGATGTCAGCGCCTATCCTGTCGTATAGCTCCTCGGCCGCCCTCTCAGGCGTCTTACTCTGTGCGATGCGTGTCGCCATTGTGATCCTCTTCTCAACACTGGGGTAGGCGAGTTGCGCGCCTCGCCCCTCGCCGAGCCTCGCGGCGCGCCTTGAGGATGAGATTACTGAAGTCACAGTGGCGCCGGGTCTGAGTGCCTCGGCGACGGCTGCCGCGACGGCACAGGAGGCAGCTATCGCGACGCCCGTGTAGTGGGTGGGCATGCAGGTCTCCTCGACGTCGTCGACGAGTTTAGCCATGGGGCGGGCGACGTTGATTACCCCGATGGGGGTTATCTTCATAGCCCCGCCGTTCGTCGTTCCCATCCGCCCCGTCTCGGAGGGGTCGCGTCCCGCTATCAAGTCGCGTACTGCCGCCTTCGTGCTCGGGCCGAGTATGCGTGTCTCGAGGAGGTTGTTCTGGGCGACCCAGTTGACTATGCGGTCCGCCATGCCTCTGCGGCTCACAGCGCCGTCGACGAGTATCATGTCGACTATCGCCAATGTGAGTTGGGTGTCGTCTGTTATCGAGCCGAGGGGGAGGTTACCGTGAAGCGGGTGGTCCTTGGCGGGAGCGATGAGGGTTGTGACCTTTCCATATCGGCGCCTGACCTCCCCGGGCGTCCACCCCGCCATAGGCATCCCGAGGGCGTCACCGACAGCCACTCCGGCGAGGCAGCCGTGTATTCTACCGAGGAGGCGGTCGTCAAACTCGACTCTAGGCATGATAAGTACCTGTGAGAAAGGGGGGCGCGCCGGAGTAAAAGGCGCTTGCTCACTGTCCCTTCCTAAGCATCTTCCCTGGGAGTGCGCCGGTGTGCCTCCCCTTGTCGATGGTGAAGACGCCGTTGCAGACGACGAAAGGTATCCCCGACGCGAATCTGTGGGGGTCGGCGAAGGTCGCCTCGTCCCTGACCGTCTCCGGGTTGAAGACGACAATGTCCGCCTTGAAGCCCTCGCGGAGCAGGCCGCGGTTCTTGAGGCCGAGGCGCTGGGCGGGGGCGCTCGTCATCTTACGGACCGCCTCTTCAATGCTGATGACCTTCTCGTCTCGCGCGTACTTGCCGAGGACGCGGGGGAAGGTGCCGTAGAAGCGTGGGTGCGGTCTACCTATGCCGAGGATGCCCTTCGGGCTGATGGCGGAGCCGTCGCTCCCAATCATCCCGATGGGGCTACTCATGACGTACTTCACGTCTTCCTCACTCATCCCGAACATTACGGCTGGGACAACCGTGTTCTCCGCGAGCAACAGATCATATGCCGCCTCCTGCGGAGCCTTCTTCTGCTCCTTGGCGATCTCGGCGATGGTCTTGCCGTTGTACTGTGGGTTGTTCTTGGCGAAGACGACTAGGACGCCATCCCAGTCGCGGTCAATCCTCTGCTCCTTCCACATCCTCTTCCGGAGCTCGGGGTCGCGTAGGCGCTCCATCATCTTCTCGGGTCCCCCCTCGTGCGCCCAGTGGGGGAGCACCGCGGCGAGCCCCGTGCTAGATGCGATATATGGATACTGGTCGTATGTGACGTCGACGCCTCTGGCGCGCGCCTCCTCGACGAGTGCGAGACTTTGCTTCACCATACCCCACGCCTTCTTACCGGATGCCTTGAAGTGGGCTATTTGAACGGGCAGACTCGCCTTCTCGCCAATCTCAATAGCCTCCTTGACTGCGGGTATGAGGGAGTAGTCCTCTTCACCCCTAATGTGGCTCGCGTAGATGCCGCCGCGCTTTGCCGACTCCTTCGCCAGCTCAATTATTTCGGGGGTCTTCCCGTAGACGCTTGGCGGGTAGATGAGGCCGGTGCTCATGCCGTAGGCACCGTCCCGCATCGCGTCGGCGACCAGCTTCCTCATCTTCATCAACTCGGTGTCAGTGGGTACTCTGTCCTCGTATCCCATGACGTTCTGGCGCACAGTGCCGTGACCCACCCACGTCGCAACGTTGAAAGAGCATCCCTGCCTGTCAACCCTGTCCATGTAGCTCTTCATCGTGGACCAATCGTACTGGAAGTCGTCGGGGACGCCGCCGCGGCCGTACTTCTCCCGGTACGCTTTCACTGACATGTTCATCGGCGCTGCGCTGCTGCCGCAGTTGCCGACGACCTCGACAGTGATGCCCTGGTAGACTTTGGACTCGACGTGCGGATCGACTAGGAGTGGGACGTCGCTATGGCTGTGTATGTCCATAAAGCCCGGGGCGACTATGTGTCCCTTGACGTTCACCTTCCTCGCCGCTGATGCGCTGCCCAGGTCGCCCACGGCCTCGATCTTGTCCCCAACTACGCCGACGTCGGCGCGGAACCAAGTGTTCCCCGAGCCGTCGACGACTCTGCCACCCTTGAATAAAATGTCGTACTTCAAAACCCTCACACGGATACGCTGTGTGATGCATGCGATAAATGGTTTAGCATATAGAGAGGCGTCATCCCTATACGCAGCGCTTCTGAGGGATCACGGAGATGATCTTGTCGAGACCATACCACTACTCGAGGTTCCGCTGGATGAGGCCCCTCGACCTCGAGGCCGCCACGGCGGAGCTGGGCGCCGACTTCGCAGCCACGAAGAGAGTCCGGCCAAAGGACGCCGTCGAGCTCACACTCTACGGCGACCAGAGGGACGAGGTCATCGCCCACGCCGACACGCTCTCCGCCGCCGTGAGCCCCTACAGGGCGGTCCTCTACCAGAGGGAGCGCAGGCCGTTCACGGAGAAGGATCTCCGCCTCCGGGCCTGGGTTCTCAAGAACTACGATAAGACGACTCCGACACCCTTCCCCTGGGGCGGAGACTCCGAGCCCAGATACGAGGTTGAGGGGCGGGACACCGAAAAGCCTATCCCGCCTTGACGAGAAGAATCACTTGAAGGTTATGGAGCCCTATCATCATGTCAGATTCAGGTGGAACACGCCACTCGATCTGGAGAGGACGAAGTCGATGCTAAGCGGCTCCTTCAGGGTCACTGTCTTGACGACACCGCATGAGGTTGGGAGTCTGGTCTACCAGTGGAGGGAGAGGGGTGAGGTGAAGGTCGCCGCGGATACCCTCAGCGCCAGGTTGGAGCCCTACCGCGCCGTTCTGTACCAGAAGGAGGCTAAGCCGTTCACGAGGCTTGACCTCGCCCTGAGGAATGCGGTGGTTGACCTCTATGATAAGATGGGTCCTTATCGCTCTGCTCCTATTCCTGAGCCGCAATTCGAGGTCGAGAAGTAACTAATCTTTGGCGAGTCTCTGAGCCAGCTTGGCCATAGCTTCACCGATCTCCTTTGCCTTATCCATGCCCTCCTTGTCCTTTAGGACGTCGCCGGGCTCGCTGGCGATGGCGTTTGGGAAGCTGGCTATTCCGGGGACGATCATCCTCTGGGCGAGTATGAAGATGAGCATCTGGCACCACGTCGTGGCGAGGCCGGTCCTATAGGCGACCGCCATGGCGCCTCCGACCTTTCCGTCGAAAGCGTGCCTCCCCGTGGCGCGGTTGTTGAAGAAGCCCGCCCTGTCGATGAGTGCCTTCATCTGTGGGGTGACGGACTCGAAGTAGCTCGGGCTCGCGAAGAGGATCGCATCGGCGGCCGTCATTTTTTCGAAGACCTCGGCGAAGTCGTCCTTTGTCTTACACTTCTTCGTTTTGGCGCAGCTGGCGCAGCCGTCGCAAGGCGCGACGATCTTCTCGCTGAGCCTGATCATCTCCGTCTCTGCACCCATGCCCTTCGCCGCTTCGAGTGCGGTCTTGACGAGAATCTCCGTGTTCCCGCCCTTTCGCGGGCTGCCAGATATACCTAGGACCTTGACCATGCGAGAAAAGGGTTCTATGTTGCTTATCAGGATGTTAGCGGGAGCGTGCCTTAGCCGCGAGTTCGCGCGCCCAGCTTCGGATGGCGTCCCAGTCCCTTGAGTCGTAGAAGCCGGGTTTCGTCTCCTTTGCGCCGGATGCAATAAAGTCCTTCTTTGCGGCGTTCATGAACATACTCGCCCACCATGGCATGTTGTTGTAGTCGTAGGCGGCCCCGAAGAAGCCGAGTGCGACGGGGTTCAGCCCGTACAGGGCTGCCTTGTCGTCGAGATAATTCTTCTTCGCAAGCGCAAGTGCCTCGGGCTTAGCGGTGGGCGAAGGAGATGCGGAACCACATGAGACGAATAGCGCCACTTTCTTACTAGCTAACTCCCCTCTGAACCTCTTCAGGAAGTCCTCGGGCTCGCTCGTCCACTTGCCCATCGCTATCCCGCTGCCGACGATAACGAGGTCGTACTCGGCAACCACCTTGACTTTCTCTTTCTTGGCGTCAACAACGCTTACCTCAAGCCCCTCCTCGCGGAGAACATTGGCGATCTCCTCGGAGGTGCCAGCCGTCGTGCCGAGGCGGGTCCCATAGACGATAAGGGCGCTTACCAAGGGAAACACCCCCCGACTCTACTGGAGCTTCTCCTTGAGGAGCCTGCCTAACACCTGTATGCCCGTCACTATCTCCTCTTCGGTGGGGAGACTGTAGTTGAGACGCATGTAGTTGTGGACAGGCTTGGAGAAGAACAGGCTCCCGGGGACGAATGCGACGCCCTTGGCGACGGCGTCCTTCAGCATGGCCGAGGCGTTGAAGCTCCTCGGCGTCTTGACCCAGAGGAAGAGGCCACCCTTTGGCGTCTCCCACTTAGCTTTCCTGGGAAAGCTCGTCTCCATAGCCTCGAGCATTACGTCCCTCTTCTTTCTGTAGACCTTTGTGACCTTAGGTATCTGGCGGTCGACATCGCCGCGCTTGAAGAGCTCTGCGGCGGCGTACTGGCTTAGCCCGTCGTTGCAGATGCTGATATTGTTCTTCGCCTCTATCATGTGACCTGTGAAGTCGGGGTTAGCCGTGATCCACCCGATCCTCATTCCCGGTGACACCATCTTACTGAACGTGCTCGTGTACATGACTCGGCCCGACTTGTCCATCCCCGAAAGGGGCGTCGGCATCGGCCCCTCGAAGCTAATGTAGCCGTAGGGGTTGTCCTCGAAGATTATGAAGTCGTGCGCCTCGGCGAGCTCTAGCACCGCCTTACGGCGCTCCATCGTCATGAGGCTGCTGTCCGGGTTCTGGAAGCTGGGTATTATGTAGAGGAGCTTTGCCTTCTTGCCGTTCGCCTTGAGTTTTTTCAGCTTCTCCTCGAGCACTTGTGTGTCCATGCCGTCGGCATCGATGGGTATGTCGACGAACTTTGGGTACTCGGCCTTGAAGGCGGATAGCGCCTGCAGGTATGTGGGGGCGCCGATGAGTATGTTGTCCCCCTTGTTGACGAAGACTCTGCTGACGAGCTCGATCGCCTCCTGGCTGCCCGTCGTGACTATGATCTCCTTTGCTGGGTCGGCCTTGATCTTGTGACCCGCCATAAACGTTGATAGCTCCTTTAGGAGGGAGGGCATGCCCGCTGTGCCTCCGTACTGGAGCATCTCGGCCCACGCCTGCGGCGAGGCTTCGGCGAATATTTGCTTAACCTCCGCCGTGGGGAGGCTGGGGACGTCATAGCTGCCGCCGGTGAACCTGATCATCTTCACCCCGGGCTTGGGGAGGAGTATCGAATTCATCTCACCAGGCGGGAACATGTTGCCGAGCTTCGAGTAGAACTTCTTGGAGTCTAGCAAGGCGATCGAAGACGCTAACGCCGCCGCGATAATAACGGTTACGCCCACCTCATAAGTCCTCTAGGAATAATTAGTGTATATTCAGACTCTGAGAAACCTTATAACCCCTACAATCGAAGTCACAAGGAGTCGAGGATGGTCAAGGCAGCCCCGCATAGCCTCGCCGTGTCCTGTGCCTCGACCCGTATCTGTTTATGAGGTTTGAACCATGGTAGAGGAAATTAGGCTCCACGGTCAGGGCGGCCAAGGCGTCGTCGCTGCCGGTGAGCTCATCGCGATTGCCGCCTCTTACGAGGGCAAGTTCTGCAGAGCTTTCCCCATGTACGGGTCCGCGAGGCGTGGCGCCCCGGTGCTCGCCTTCGCCCAGATAGGGGATGAGTCAGAGGCGACCCGATCCATGATCTACTACCCCAAGTACCTTATTGTGCTTGACCCACCGATGCCGGAGATCATGGACGTCACAACTGGCTTAGTCCCAGGTGGTGTTGTTATCTACAATACTACGAAGAAAGCGGACGAGGCTGTGAAGCTATTCAAAGCGAAGCTAGGAAAGATTGCCGTCGTGGATGCGACGGGGATAGCCCAGCGCGTCATAGGGCGCCCCATCCCTAACACGGTGATGCTAGGTGCATTCGCCAAAGCGACCGGTCTCCTGAAAATTGAGTCCATCGACAAGGCGATAGATAAGAGGTTCCCCGCGAAGCTCGCCGCGACGAACAAGGGCGCGGTAAAGATGGGGTACGATACGGTTGAGGTGAAGACGCTGTGAGCCAGGATAAGAGTGTAATCAAGGGATTCGCCCTGATGGACACATCCATTAGGGGAGGCCAGTACGTTGGGAACTGGCGTGTGCTAATGCCAGTGATCGATGAGTCGAAGTGCGTCGCATGTGGCTTATGCGCCACCATTTGCCCCGAGGCAGCCATCACTGGCAAGCCGAAGGTCAAGCCCAAGATCGACATGCGCTTCTGCAAGGGCTGCGGCGTATGCGCCAACGAGTGTCCCTCAAAGGCGATAGAAATGAAGAAGGAGGTTGCGTAGATGGCAGACTTTGACGTAATACAGGGCAACAAGGCACTGGCATACGGCGTCAAGCTCGCGAGGGTGGAGGTCATACCCGCCTACCCAATCACGCCCCAGACAACGATCATTGAGTACCTAGCCGAGTTCGTCGCCAACGGTGAGCTCGACGCCGAGTACATACATGCAGACGGCGAGCATAGCTGTATGGCGATGGCGGTGGGCGCCGCCCTTGCTGGGGCGCGTGTCTTTACCAGCACCTGCAGCCAAGGCCTCGCCTACATGCATGAGTGCGTGGCGCAGGCGGTCAACTACCGCACCCCGCTACTGCTAGGCGTAAGCAACAGGACTCTCGGTTGGTACTGGAGCCTAGGCCCTGATTACAGCGACATCATGCCCGAGTTAAACCTCGGCTACCTAGTAAACTTCGCCGAGAGCAACCAGGAGGTTCTAGATATGACCCTCCAGCTCTACAAGATTGCGGAGGATTATCGCGTATTGCTCCCGACGATGATGAGCCTTGACGGTTTCTTCCTTAGCTACAGCCAGGAGAGAGTCTGGATGCCCGACCAGGAGGTCGTCGACAAGTGGCTCCCACCCTACAAGGCGCCGTACCCAATTGACCCCACAATCAATGACAAATTCCCCACCGCCAGCATCCCACCGACGATGCACACCCCGATGAGGCGCATCTACGAGGAGATACTCCAGGACAGTAGGCAAGTGATCAAGGAGGTAGATGCGAGCTTCGCCAAGACCTTCGGTCGTAGCTACGGCGGACTCGTTGAGGAGTATAAGACTGAGGGCGCCGAGGCGTTACTCGTAACGATGGGCAGCATGACGACCGCAGGTCGCCGCGCCATTGACAAGCTACGCGCCGAGGGCGAGAAGATAGGCCTAGTCAAGCTCCGCTTCATGCGTCCGTTCCCCGACACAGAGATCAGGGAGATCGCAAGCAATGCCAAGGCGATAGGCGTTGTCGACCGCATGATGAACCACGGCACCCGCGGTGGAGGAGCATTCCAGGATGTTAAAGGTGCCCTCTACAACAGCGGCGTCAAGATCCCGATACAGGGTTTCGTCACCGGCATGGGCGGCGAGGACATACCAATCGATGACATGTACCTTATGGGTAAGAAGGTTCTCGCGGTCGCCAAAGCGAAGAAGGTCGAGAGGGAGGTCGAGTTCATCGAGCACAAGATGTCGCCGATGAACAAGCCCGTCCAGCTCGACTGGGACGAGCCCATATACCCTGCAAGCGATGGCTGCGCGGGCTGCGGAGCCAGCATAATCGTCAGACACCTCCTCAAGGTACTCGGCCCCAACACGATAGTCATCAACCCACCGAGTTGCAGCGGAGTCAACTACGGCCAAGCCGTACGCGTCCCCTGGATACTCGCAAACTTCGCGGCAGCGGCAGCCTACGAGACAGGCGTCTATCGCGCCATGAAGAAGAAGGGCAAGGCGGACAAGGTCTATATAACCAGCTTCGCTGGAGACGGCGGAACCGCGGACATCGGGCTACAGAGTCTATCCGGCGCAGCGGAGCGCGGTGAGCCAATCATGTGGCTCTGCTACGACAACGAGGCCTACATGAACACGGGCATACAGCGCAGCGGCTCTACGCCTCTCTTCAGCGCCACCACGACGACGCCGGCGGGCAAGGTGATTCTCGGAAAGCAGGTGAGGCGCAAGAACCTCGAGATGATAATGGCGGCACACAGAATCCCCTACATCGCCACCGCGAGTCTCAGTTACCTCCCCGACCTAGAGAGGAAGATAAAGAAGGCGGTCGAGGTGACGAAGGCGGGGAAAGGCCTCGCCTTCCTCCATGTCCACCAACCATGCGCGACCGGCTGGTACTTCCCAGAGAACAAGACCGTGGAGATCGGCAAGCTCGCCGTCCAGACGGGGGCCTGGCCACTGATGGAGATCGATGAGGGCAATTTCAAGCTCAACCTTAAGCCTAAGGAGCTCCGCCCAATCGCGGAGTACCTTAAACCTCAGGGGCGTTTCCGTCACCTGACCGAGGGGCAGCTTGAGTTCCTGCAGAAGGACGCCGCGACGGAGTGGGCGGCCCTCCTCGAGCTCGAAAAAAGGGGACGCTTCCCCGGCTACTAGCTGACTCATTTTTCTTATAGCGTCACGTCGCCGATTGCGAAGGCTGTGTGGCGCGTCTTCTCAGCCTGCACCTTCCTCCCATTTGCGAATGTTATTATGGAGTTCAGGAGGCGGTCGCCACATTGCTTGACTGTCTCATCTCCTCGGAGGACCGGGCTCGCGTCGAAGTCGATTATGTCGTCGAGGCGTTCTATGGTCCGCCTCGTGGCTGTGATCTTGACGACGGGGGCGAGTGGGTTACCTATGGGGTTTCCGCCGCCTGTCGTGTAGGCGAGTAGCTGTGCCCCTGAAGCGAGCATGTCAGCGGCGGCGCAGCTGCCGATGCCGTGGCTAGTGTTCATCACCCAGAGCCCCTTGCCCGTTATCCTCTCGCCGGGGCCGAGGACGCCCTGTATCATGGTTGTACCGCCCTTCCTGACGCCGCCGAGACTCTTCTCCACTAGCGTCGTGAGGCCGCCTGCGATGTTGCCTGGAGTCGGGTTACCCTCACGGAGGCTGCGACCCATCCGCCTGTAGTACTCCTCGAGCCTGTCGGTCATCGCGATTATCTCGTCTCCTATCTCCTTGGTGGCGGCCCTCCTCGCCATGAGGCCTGCTGCGCCGTAGAGTCCACCGGTCTCCCCGAGGATTACGGCGCCTCCATGCTCGATGTGCCTGTCCGCCATGGCACCTACCGCAGGGTTGGAGGCGATGCCTGAGCCGGTGTCGCTGCTCCCGCACTGTGTGGCGATGGTGAGCTCCGCGACGTCTATCCGCGTCCTTTTGGCGCCCGCATATCTCCGTCTTGAGCTCCTTGACGAGTTCTATACCCTTCTTAACCGCCTTCATGTTGCCGCCGGCGTCATGTATCCTGATATTGCGGGTCGGCTTATCCCCTGCCGCCTCGGCGAGTTTTTTGGCATCTATCTGCTCGCAGCTCAGCCCGACGGTGAGGACAGCACCGATGTTGGGGTGGCTGACCACGCCCTGCAGTACCCGTAGGGTGTGATCCTTTTCTGGGCCGACCTGCCCACATCCCCCCTCGTGTGGGAAGGCGTTTGTCTTCGTCGCCTCGGCGATGCTTCTCGCGACTGAGACGCTACAGAGGACAGTTGGTACCACAGCAACGTAGTTGCGGACGCCTACCCGCCCGTCTGCACGGCGATAGCCTTTGAATGTGGTTCTCATAGCTTCCTCACCTCGTCGACTATGTCCTCGACGTTCTGGACGTGTGCGTGGTCGCCTGCGGCTATGTCTGCGGTCGCTCTACCAATCCACTCGCCGTACTTGACGACGTAGTCGCCCTTCGGTATCTTGGCGAGCGCGAACTTGTGCCCTTCAGGGATGTCCCTTAGCAGCCTGAGCCTGGCGCCGCCAACCTCGACGACCTCACCTTTCCTGAGCGTCTCAACGACCGTGGCGACGTTGTCGCGGTCATCAATGACGACGTACCTACGTGTGCCGACCATGAAGGATTCTGTGCCTCACGCGCGTTTAGCGTATTCGATGGTTGACGTTATATCCACAATAGGGGTCTTCTACCCTGATAGCATTGCCAAGAAAGATCACATATGAAGATGTTGAGGCACTCACGATCGGCGGCACCATACTGGGAGGCGGCGGAGGAGGTTGGCCAGACGAGGGGCGCGCTTCGGGCAAGCTCGCGATGGAGCTCGGCGGAGTCGAGCTTTGGAGCCCAGAGGAGACGCCACCCGAGTGGAATGTGATCACCGTCGCCGCTCTCGGCGCCCCGACCCAGAAAGGTGAGACCAAGTCTCGCCACTTCATACGCGCAGTCCAGATGCTCTGGGAGGCGGGCGTCGAGTTCGATGGCGTCATCGCCGCGGAGAACGGGGGCCAGAACAGCTTCGGAGGCTGGATACCCGCCGCGGCGCTCGGGCTGCCGGTCGTCGACATACCCGGCGACGGCCGCGCCCACCCGACCGCGATGATGGGTAGCATGGGCATGCACCGCATAGAGTACAATTCCGTCAAGGCGGGCGCCACGGAGGGAGCCGAAATGGTAGCTTGGGGCACCCTGCAGAGGACGAGTAACCAGATACGCTTTATGGCTGGGGACTGTAAGGCCCTCATCGCTATGGCGCGCGACCCAATACCCGTTGAGTGGTGTCTAGAGCACGGCGCACCTGGTGCAATACAGCAGGCGATAGACCTCGGCAACGTCTACCTAAAGGAGAAGAAGGGCGAGGCAGCCGTCAAGGCTGCTGCAAAGTTCCTCGGCGGCCAGCTCCTCGAGAAGGGCAAGATCACGGAGATGACTAACGAGGCCCGCGGCGGCTTCGACGTCGGCTTCATGACGGTTAAGGGCAAGGAGACGTGGGAGCTTGGCTACGTTAATGAGTACATGACCCTCGAGAAGGGTGGGAAACGCATAATGACGTTCCCCGACCTCATGACGACATTCAACGGCGACGGCGACCCCGTCACCAGCGCCGCTCTAAGGAAGGGCGACACCGTCTACGTCGTCACCGTGCCCAAGGAGCGGATAAAAGTGGGCGACGGCAACAGGTACCCCGAGATATACGACCCCGTCGAGGCCGCACTAGGCAGGCCCATGAAGCAGTACCTCAAGGGCTACCTTAAGCCCTAGAACATATATTCCAGTTTTCTGCACCTAGAAGCTTCCTTCATTAGTGGTAAGGGATCTGAGCGCCCGTGTGTGCCGGATTAGGTATTTATTTGGCGGTTCCGTGGAAATATTGCTCAGGTGGAGTCGGGTAAGGGGAAAAGCGGTGAAAAACCCCGAAACCGAAGAGCTGCGGGGAGTGGGCCGCGAAGACCAAGGTTGGCTTTGGCTTGCCGAGGAACGAGCACTCCCCGGGTGAAATCCGGTGCATGCATGGCCGCCCCCGGTAACGGAGGCGGGAAGAAGACACGGGGTCACCCGCGGCGACGACGCCTGGGCACTCTCTCTGCCGCGCCTCACGGCGCGGCGCCCCATTAACCCCAAGACTAAGGTATTAAGCTGAAGTCTTCCTTCATCGTGTTGAGGACGAGGTGGGTCTTCGTCCTCTGCACGTGGGGGATTGTGAGGAGTTTCTTGGTGAAGTCGCTGAGTTCCCTCCTGTTCTTGAACTTGCCGACGATCATTATATCGGCGTCGCCGGTGACGTTGTAAACGCCGGTAGCCTGGCTCATCTTGGCAACAGTCTCGCAGACTTCTATCATCTTGCCATCGGAGACGGTCACTTCAGTTATGGCGGTAAGTTCGTAGCCGAGTTTTTCATAATCAAGTATGGCGGAGTAGCGGCGTATGACACCCGCATCCTGCATCTCCTTGAGACGGCTGGCGACGGTCCCCGAGGAGACGCCCACCTTCCTCGCCACCTCCCTTATTGACTGGCGGGAGTCCTTCAGGTACTCCTCGAGCACCCTAGCAGTAACATCGTCGGACAAACCTGGTCCCATCAAATGATGATTCAGCGACGGTTAAAGTTGACGATTGGCGAAAAGGCGTCTCAACTAGAAGAAAAATTATGGGGTGATCAAGGCTATGACCAGTAAGTTGAGCAGTGAGGCTCAGTATGCGACCTCTATCACTATCTTGCCCTTATCCACCAGCCTCATTGCGCATACGGAATCGGTGTGCTCACGGTGCGCGGCAGGGAAATGAAGAGCCCCATGGGGCTGAAAAAGCTTTTAAAAAAATCTAGTACTCGACAGGGACCTTTTGCATCAGCTGGAAGAGCCTGAGGAAGCTCTTGCTATAGCGGATGATGTTACTCATGTTACCCTTGAACTGTAGCTGGCGCTGCATGATGGCGTTGCTGCCATCTAGCTCGCCCTTGTTGACCTTGCTCCAGACATCGTATGTGCCCTCAAGGCTGAAGTCTGTCTTCTCTCCCTCGTTGACGTTGCGTAGCTCGGCTATCTTGCCGTCGGCGAACTTTACGTAGACGGGTTTGAGGTCGGCTTTGTCGCTGACCTTGAACGTGAATGTGGCGGCGAAGAGTTTCGCCTTGATACCGAACTCCTGATCGACGTTGGCTAGTTCCTGGACCTTCTTCCAGAAGTCGAGGCTCAGATACTGTACCATTCTATTTCACCCTAGTGTTTCGAGTAATGGTTGCGGTCTCTTATTAAATAGATTGTCCTCACTGGTTTGTGGTGTCTATGGGGGAGATAGAGTCGGCGGAGGAACTACGACGCTCGTGGAGCAGGCTTGTAGCTGATCGTCGTTCAGAGCCGCTGACTGATTTTATGTCGAGGCACTCGGGTCTACCCGGTCCAAGGGGGAATATCACCCTCGCTACAGAGGCTTCAAGGCTCATAGCTGGTGGCTGGGGCGCTGAGGAGCGGTTCCTACGTGCACTAATCGAGAGTTGGGTCTCATCAGGCGACGAATATTTGTTGTTTACCGCCCACATGGCGCTTGGTTATATACTCTCGGTGTGTCCCGCCGAAGAGCCTTGGGCGGTGCCGATACTCTATGAGGGTAACTTCAGCAAGCTCTGGAGGGCGCGCGAGGGCGTAACTTTCGCACTAGAAGAACTTCTATCCAGGAGGCGGAACTTCTCCCTCACCCTGATCGATAAGTGGTGCACCGAAACGAATCCCATCGTCGTTAGGAACGCCATAGTCGCCCTCGCCCACCCAAACCAGTTAATCGATAGCGTAGAGCAACTCGACGCATTGAAAAAATACAATCATATCGGAATGGAACTTGTCGCAAGCTCAGAGAAGACAGCCAATCTAGAGGTTCTGGCCAAGAGCCTGGGCTTTACCCTCTCCGTAGCGGCGGAAGCCGACGAGAGCTACCTGGACCAGTTCGAGGTGTGGATCAGGGCGGGTGTCAAGCCTTGGAGGAGCATCGTCAAGGAGAATCTCGGAAAGGCAAGGATAGCTAAAAAGTACCCGGGGCGCGTCTCCGCCCTGTACGCAGTCCTTGACTGAGTGCTTATATCGCCAACCCTCCTCCATTCAGGGGATTGATGATAGGATGAAGAACCCACTCAAGGATAAACTGCAGAAGGGGAAGGCCGTTGTAGGTGCTTTCGTAGGACTCGGACACCCAGACGTGACTGAGACGCTGAGCAGGGCGGGATTCGACTGGCTGCTCATCGACGGCGAGCATGGGCCGCTGGGACTCGAGACAATGCAGACGATGCTCATGGCGATGAATGGGAGCAACTGCACCCCTATAGTCCGCGTCCAGTGGAACGACCCAGTCATCATCAAGCGTGTCCTCGACATTGGCGCATATGGCGTACTCGTCCCGTGGGTCAACACGAAGGAGGAGGCTGAGGCAGTAGTGCAGGCGTGCAAGTACCCGCCGAAGGGCATCAGGGGCTGGGGTCCCCGTAGGGCGGCGCGCTTCGACCCCGACTACCGTGCCACGGCAAACGACGAGATACTTGTCAGCGTGCAGGTGGAGACCCAGACAGCGGTTGACAACCTTGAGGAGATCGCATCCGTCGATGGTATCGACGCTCTCTTCATCGGGCCTTATGACCTGAGCAACAACATGGGCATCGGCATCCCGCCGCAGTGGGATAACCCCCGCTTCCTCGGAGCAATCGAGGCTGTGCTCCACGCCTGCGACAAGTACGACAAGGCGCCCGGCTTATACTCGAATATGGGCAATATCAAGTGGGCGGTGGAGAAGGGCTTCATCTATAACACCGTCGGCGAGGCCGACGGCTTCCTTGCCTACGGCGCCGAGCAGGCGCTAAAGGCGGCGAAGTAGCCCCGCCAAAAAACATCTTGATTCTGATACCACTTGTTTGGAGCCCCGGGCGGGATTCGGACCCGCGACCTACAGCTTACAAGGCTGCCGCTCTGGCCAGGCTGAGCTACCAGGGCACACCACCACAAAACACTCGAAGCCCACATAAATGTTTCACCTTATACCGTGTCGGGAAGGTACTTATCCCGGCTCGCCCCCATGTCCACGATATGACAGTCAAGATAGTGCGCACCGAAGGTGACACGTTCCGTGCCGAGTCGGACGGGTACGTCGTCGTCAGCGGTAGGTTGAATGAGCAGAGCCCACCTGTGGGGATGTCCCCGGGGAAGCTCATGGTTGCGAGCCTGGGGCTCTGCAGTGCCTTCCACGCCGCCTGGTTCCTGAAAAGGAACAGCATAGAGGCCTCCCGCTTAGAGATAGAGGTGGATGAGACAAATGACAAGGAGCCGAGCAGAGCGGCAGGGTTCCTCATCACCCTGAAGGTTGGAGCAAAACTGGACCAGAAGCAGATTGAGGGGCTTCTCACCGAGGTCAGGCGGTGCTACGTAGGAAACACGATGCGCGGCTACCCGCGGTTCAGCTACGAGGTAAAGACAGTCTAATTATTCTTTTCAGAGTTTTTTTCCTGCGTCATGTGCCTTCTTGAGGAGGGCAATGCGGGTTTCTACAGGTTTCTCGCCGGTGTTCTCGGCGGCTATGCCCTGGATGTTTTTCATACCGTAACCCTTCTCCATGTCCTTGAGCCACTCGAGTACGCCATCGTAGATGTGAGGGTCGTCCCAGCCGTATGTGATGACGTTGACCGCCTTGGCGCCAGCTGGCCACTTCTTTCTGTTCTCTTCGCTGTAGTAGCTGCTATAGTAGTAGAGGCGTTGGATGAAGGCGTGGGTGCGTGAGTCGACTGTGCTGAACCAGATTGGGCGCTCCTAGGACGAGTGCACCCATCGACTCAATGTGGGGCATTATATCATTGAAGTCGTCCTTGGGGAAGGTGACCTCGCCGCCCCTGTCTCCGATGTGGCCGATTCTCATCTCCGCCAACTTGAAGAGGATGGTCTCGTGCCCCGCCTCACGCGCCCCGGCGAGCACCTCCTCCACTAGCTTGACTGTGTTGCCGTTACCCTTTGAACCGCCTACGATGCCGAGAACCTTCATACCGATCCCATTTTCATCTGACCTTGCCCGTATAAGAGTGTGTCAAGCATCAAATTTTTAGAAGCCGTTATCTGAAGGATAATCGAGTTACTATAGGAATCTAGGTAGTGTTGGTATGGTCAAAGGATAAGTTCGCTACTAGAGCCGTACACGCAGGGCAGCACCCTGACCCCGCGACGGGGGCGGTCTCGGTCCCTATCTACGCTTCGAGCACCTTCGTGTTCAAGAATGCTGAGCAGGGGGCCGCGAGGTTTCAGGGGAAGGAGCCGGGTTACATATACAGTAGGCTCGGCAACCCAACTGTTCGAGCACTCGAGGAGAGCATAGCAGATCTCGAGGGGGGCGAGGACTGTAGGGTAACCGCGTCAGGTATGGCGGCGATTAGCACGGCCGCAATGGCGGTCTGTAAAAGTGGCGATCACATTCTGGCGGGGGATGCTCTCTACGGTGGCACCCACAAAGTCTTCACTGACATACTCAAGGGTTACGGCGTTCAGTGCACGCTCGTCGACACCAGTAACCTAGCCGCCGTCGAGGAGGCTATCAAGCCGAACACGAAGCTCATTTACATCGAGACGCCGTCGAACCCGATGATGAAACTCACCGACATGAAAGCCGTCGCCAAGATAGCGAAGAAGAAGAGCATCACGACGATGGCGGACAACACCTTCATGAGCCCATACCTACAGCGCCCCATAGAGCATGGTATTGACGTCGTCGTACACAGCATCACGAAGAGCCTGAGCGGGCATAGCGACGTCCTCGGCGGAGCAATCGTCAGCACGAATGCGTTCCTGAAGGCGATGGATCCCATGTATAAGAACATGGGCGCCAACCTCGGCCCCTTCGAGGCGTGGCTCACCCTGCGTGGCATAAAGACGCTGCACGTCAGGATGCAGCGCCAGACGGAGAGTGCCGAGAAAATCGCAAAGTGGCTGGAGGGTCATCCCAAGGTCGAGTGGGTAAAATACCCCGGCCTCAAGAGCCACCCGCAGCACACCCTTGCCAAGAGGCAGATGGACGGCTTCGGCAGCATGATGAGCTTCGAGCTCAAGGGCGGAGTAGAGGCAGGTCGCAAGGTTATGAACAACGTCAGGCTTTGTAGCCTTGCCGTTAGCCTCGGCGCTGTGGAGTCCCTAATCAGCCACCCAGCCACGATGACCCACGCCGTCGTTCCCAAAGAGGACCGCGTAAAGGCGGGAATCACTGACGGCCTAGTCCGCTTCAGTGTAGGCATCGAGGATGTGGACGATATAATAGCTGATCTCGAACAGGCACTCGCCAAGGTATAGCCCGATTAGCGGGACTGGAAAGGTTCTTACAGCCCGATACTTTTTCGTAGAGCTATGAGTGCCAAGATTGAGACGAGTAAAGGGAACCAAGTTTAAGGCGAACGTAGGTGGGTTCGAGATCGTCACGGGCCGGGAGGGAGCGGACTCGCCCCCGTCGGGTATGGCAGCGGGGCAGGTCCTATTCGCTGCGATAGGGCTCTGTACGGGGACGCGCCTCGTCGAGCAGATGGAAAGACGGGGTTGGGAGGTGGGCGCCGTCCGCGTCAACATCAGGCCCAAGGTGAGCAAGGATATGAACCGCGCCACCGAGATCGCCATGGAGGTTGAGATGGAGGCGGACCTCACTGAGGAGCAGAGGCAGGAGATGCTTAGGGAGGCGGGGCGCTGCTTCGTAAGCAACACCATAAAGAACACCCCCGATTTCAGGGTGGAGCTGAAGCTCGTCTAGCAGCGACTTGGTTTCGTTTAATAAGGTCCGACATGTCCATTCCTTAACTTCAGGTGTCTCTATGGTCAAGACTTCAACCGTCTGGTACGGTTCTATGATACACGGTCAGGCAGCGCGTTTCGCCAGTCTAGGCGCAAAGTTCGACGAGATGATTAAGCAGCTCGACTTCTGCACGATCGGTAAGGGGGACAAGGTAGCCTTAAAGATGCATTTGGGCTTCGCGGATGACTTCCAGACCATCCCCGTCTTCTTCGTCCGCAAGATAGTGAAGGCGGTCAAGGAGGTGGGAGGCTACCCCTTCGTCACCGATAATCCCACAGCCATCTACAACGCAGTCGACCGCGGCTACACGAGCGAGACCTGCGGCTGCCCTCTCGTTCCCATTGCGGGGATCAAGGACAGGTACGTCTATCACCGTGACATCGAGTTCGGCGGCGTAGGTGACATAGGGTTTGCCGGAGTGCTCCGCGACGCGGATGTGCTGATTGACGTGAGCCACGCTAAGGGGCACGCATGTAGTGGGTACGGTGGCGCCATCAAGAACCTAGCATTAGGCGGACTCGTTGCGGGGAGCCGTTGGCATAAGATTCACGGCGTCGAGAACAGTGTTAAGTGGTGGGACGCCGAGAAGTGCACCCCCGCTCACGCCGAGGAACTCGTCAAGTCCTGCCCTAAGGGTGCCTTAAAGTACGATGAGAAAAAGCACAAGCTGAGCCTCGCCGAGGGAACATGCACGAACACGAACTGCCTCAAGTGCCTCGAGGTGGACAAGGGTATCGGTTGCCTCGAAATCAAGCCAGAGTTCTTCCAGGCCTTTAACAGGCTCATGGCTTTCACGACGGAGGAGATCCTTAGCCACTTCGACCGCGATAAGAGGTTCTACTTCAACTTCGCCATGGATGTGACGCCGCAGTGCAACTGCCTCGGCATGATCCAGCCCCAGTTAGTCCCCGACATCGGCGTCACGGCGAGCAGGGACATCTGCGCCGTGGAGCAGGCGACTCTCGACCTCATAGCCAAGGCCCCCTTCCTAACTGAGATGATCCCCCCTTACATCTCTGACTTCAGCCGTGATCCAAGGCTTCACCCGTTCCAACGCATCTTCGGCTCGATGAAGAATCCATACGATCAGATAGAGTATGCTGAGGAGTTGGGTCTCGGCACAAGGAAGTATAGGCTCGTCGAGGTGCTCCCGCCGGCCGTGACGGCGAAGATGCAGCCCCCCAAGCTCGTCTACGAGGGGCAGCCTACCTTCTACTGAGCGAGTTTCGCCTGATCCTCGGACTCGGGGAGCCTTCCCAGCGCCTTTAATAGCTGGGCGTAGTTCTCGTGCGCCTTCTTGTTGTCGGGCTTTAGCTCGATCGCCTTCTTGTAGTGCTCCTCGGCCTCGGGGAGGCGGCGGAGCTTGAAGAGGGTGTTGGCGTAGACGAGGTGTCCGTCGGTGAAGGTGGGGTAGAGGCCGAGTGTCCGCTTCAGGTATACCTCGGCGTCGGAGAGCCTGCCCTGGTTGATGAGGTTGAGGGCAGTGTTGTACTGGGGCGTTACCCAGCTAGGCTTGAGATCCGCCGCCTTCTTGAGGTGCTCCTCCGACTCTGGGAGCCTTTTCCTCTCCCAGAGGAAGACGCCGTATTCGTTGTGGGCATCGGGGGAGTCAGCGCGCATCTCAAGCGCCTTCTTATAGAGGGCCTCGGCCTCCTCTGGGCTCGTTGCCTTGATGGCGGCTGCCTTCTTGAGCGTCTCCGCGGGGTCGTTGAGCCTGTACCTGAGTTTGTCGTAGCGTGCCTGTACCTCGGGCCAGTTGGGGTGGAGCTCTAGCGCCTTCTTGTAATGCCCCTCGGAGTCGGCGAACTTGCCGGCGCCCTCCATGATTATGGCGAGGTTTAGGTGGATTGTCGCGTCCTCCGGCTTGAGCTCGAGGGCGTGGGCAACGTACTTCATAGCCTGCTCGTGCAGTCCCTTCTTCCAGAGTATGACACCGTACATCGAGTAGGCGTCCCCACTCGTATCGTCGAGGAGTATTGCCCTACGGACTGCTTCCTCTGCGTGCTCGATGTCCCCCTTCTGCTGGAGGACGACGGAGAGGAGGAGCCTGTAGCCGGCGACGTCCGCCTCGGCTGCTATCGCGTTGCGGAGGAACCTCTCGGCGTCGTCGAGGCGGCCGTTCCTAATGAGGAACTGCGCCCCCATGCTTGTGAGTGCGACATCTCCGGGGCATTAATCAAGGCCCGCTCTTAGGCACCTCTCTGCCTCGTCCTTCTTCCCCTCCTTTTCGAGTATCTCGCAGAGGAGGACGTATGCAGCGCCGAGGCTCTGGTCGGAGAAGACTGCCTTTCTCGCGTAGAACTCCGCCTCCGGGTAGTCGCCCTTGTCCCTCGCGGATGATGCGCGGGCTATGAACTGCCAGACCGGTTCGATGCCCAAGTCGACGCCCATGGAGCTTCACTCTATTGTTTAATAGACCACGTTTAATGGGTTTCGAGTTTGAGATGTCTGCCCTGACCTGGCTTGCCGATGACCTCGCCGTGGTCGTAGGCGGGCATGCCCCGAACGATTGTATTAAGGACCCTTCCCTTGACCTTGCGCCCCTCGTAGGGCGTCCAGCGGGTCTTCCCATGCAACACCTCGCCCCTGATAGTCCACTCCTCGTTCAGATCAACGATGACGAGGTCAGCGTCCGAGCCGACAGCTATCTCCCCCTTTCGCGGGTGGATGCCAAGAATTCTCGCAGGTGTTATGGAAGACGCTTCAACAAGGCGCGCCAGTGTGAGCGTGCCCCGGTTGATCTCGGTGAGCAGCAGAGGGAGCATCGTCTCGACCGCTGGTATGCCTGGAGGAGAGCCCCAAATGTTCTGGTAGCCGGGCTGCTTCTCCTCGAGGGTGTGCGGGGCGTGGTCGGAGGCTACGGCATCAACGAGGCCTGCTGAGAGCGCCTTGAGCAATACGTTATTATCACTTCTTCCCCGTATCGGTGTCCACTGCTGGGCTAGTGGTCCGAGTTGCGCAGAGTCCTCATCGTTTAGGAACAGGTGGTCGGGCCTTGCCTCAGTTGTAACATTGCCCTTTAACGCACCGATGACGCGGAGAGTCTCGATGGTAGATACCTCGCGGAGATGCGCGCGGACGCCGACGCTCTCTGCCATGATCAGCCTCTTCGCCGCGGCGGCTGACTCTGCGACTCGTGGGAAGGACGCGTTGTAGTCTCTGAAGCCCTTCCTTCCCTCACGCCGTATCTTCGCCATCTCGTGGTCTACGATCTCAGCCTCCCTGCAGTTCATCAGTAGGAGTCCGCTGACCGCCTTGACAGCTTTCATCGCGTCGAGCAAGGCGCCGGCGTTGGTGAGTCCTGTGGGCTTGTCCCCCAGCTCGTCGAACTCGGCGAAGGCCGTGGCGCCCAGCCTTACGAACTCGGTGAGGACGTCGAGGTTGTGGTCGTTGAGGGCTACGGTGACACCGTAATCAATGAGCGACTTGCCTCGGATCGTGTCAAGCTTCAGCTTGAGCGCTTGGGGGGTTTCGATGACAGGTGTGTTGTTTGGTTCGTCGAGTACTGTGGTAACGCCACCTGCGACCGCGGCGCAGCCACCTGTGTAGAAGTCCTCTTTCTGCGTCGCACCGGGCTCGCGGAAGTGGACGTGCAGGTCAACGAGCCCGGGGAGTAGGAGGTTTCCTCTGGCGTCGATTACTTCACCGACGGGGCTCGGGTTCCGCCCGATCGCCGTGATCACGCCGTCCTCGGCGACGACTGTGCCTTCCCTGAGTCCCCCACCTGTGAAAACCCTGGCATTAACGATAGTGACGCTCAACGCGGCCCAAACTGATTGGAGGCAAGTTGGTTAAAAGATGGAGGCCCGAGCGGGATTCGGACCCGCGACCTACAACTTACGAGGCTGCCGCTCTGACCGCTGAGCTACCGGGCCACTCCACCATACGGGTGAAGCCCCTGTTTTTAAGAAAATCGGTGTCTATGTGGGTGCTACGACACCGGCGTTGATCAGTTCGTCTACCTGCGCGTCGGTGAGCCCCAGCACATTCGTGAGAATTTCCCTGCTGTGTTGTCCTAGCGTCGGCGCCGCGGTCTTCCTCTCGACGGGGGTAAGGCTGAACTTGATGGGGTTGTTCACCGTCTTATACTTCCCTGCGAGGGGGTGGTCGACCTCGATGAACATGCCCCTTGCCGCGAGGTGGGGGTCCTTCACCGTTTCGTCGATCTGGTAGATGGGTGAGGAGGGGAGGTCGGCGGCTACGAATTCGGTAACCGCCTCGTCCCTATTCTTCGTGGCGATGTACTTGGCGCAGTCCTCCTTCGTCGGCTCCTCGACTCCGAGGAAGTTCTTCAGGTTCTCCAACGCGCTCGGGCTATATGCCCCGATGCGGACCCAGCCGCCGTCCTTAGCCTTGAAAATACCGCCTATGCCTCCGGTGGGGAACTTCTTCCTCATCTCCCAGTTAGTCAAACCGCTGAGGAAGTAGCCTGTTATGCCTGGGTTGACGGCGACCATGCAGTCGAGTTGGGCGACGTCGATCATCTGGCCGAGGCCAGTCTTGTCGCGGTAGCGGATTGCGCCGAGGATCGCCATCGCGGCGAGGCTCCCCGGCAGCGTATCACCGAGAGCCATCGCCATCTCGATCGGCGGACCCTCTGGGTCGACACCGTCCCCCGTCATACGTGTGTGGCCGCTCATCGCCTCCGCGAAGACGGCGTAGCAGTTCCTGTTCTTGTAGGGCCCGTATTGGCCGAAGCCGCTCAGCGCCGCGTAGATGATGCCTGGGTTGAGCTTCTTCAGGTCCTCGTAGCCGAGGCCTAGCTTCTCCATGGTGCCTGTGCTCATGTTCTGGACGACAACGTCGCTCTTCTTTATGAGCTCCTTGAGGAGGCGCATACCTTCTGGGCTCTTCAGGTTTAGGGTGAGGTCCTTCTTGTTCTGGTTTAGGTGGTGGAAGGTATAGGGGGCTCTACCGTAGAGCATGCCCTCACTGATCCTATCTATGGCGCCCCACGGTGGCTCGACTCTTATAACCTCGGCGCCCATGTCCGCGAGGTTCATGGTAGCCCAAGGGCCGAACCAGACGTGGGTCATGTCGACGACCCTTATGTCTTCGAGGGGTTTACGCATCAAGCCATTCACCGGGTGGTTCTATATCCATCTGGATGGGCGTATAAGATATTTTTCAGGCTGCGCTGCCAACTTCGTCCTCGTACCAGATGCCTCTCATGCTCATGGTTCTGCGCCGAGCCATGATACGGGGCAGCCGGGTAAGGGCGAGAAGAATGATCAGTGAGAGTAGAATGTCCTGAACGTAGCTGACGGGAAAGGGTAAAACGTTCTGTATCTCAAACTTGAAGGATATGATGAGTAAGTTAACGGAGTAAAACACACCTGTTCCGAATATGATCCTCCACCTGCCACCCGATCCCCCTATGAGGATGGCGGCCATCATGGGCCAGAAGAGCCACAACCCGTTATGGAAGGACGACTCGACTACGAACAAAGTGTAAAAGCTCCAAAGCCCCCCCGCGAGAGCCATCAAACCGGATGTTAAGAACACGACCTGCCCCCTCACGGACAATATGTCCTTCCCGAGGCTCGCCGCGGCGACCGGGTCGTCTGCGACCGCGGCGACAAGCCGCCCCCAGGGAGAAGCCTCCAGCCTATCCAAGAGAAGGTAGATAGCGGCGACGACGGCGGCCGTGATGCCCATGAGTAAGATGCCCTGATACCCCTGTGCGAAGGCGAGAAAGTCAGGCACGAAAAGCCCCAGAGTGCCGGCGCTTAACCATGTGACGTTCCTCCCGAAGATGCAACCCAGGTCGGTTAAGCTAAGTGTCACCATTAGCATCAAGGCGGGGCTTAACCCAATGGCGACCCTAGCCAGTAGCCAACCGCCCAGTCCCCCGAGCACCATAGAGGCGGCGAATGTGAACAGGATCAACCCTATGCAGAGCGCAGGGTTATCAGCTAGGAAGAAGTTCACGAGCTGCGTGTTCTCCTTATTGTTGTAGATCCAGCCCTGCATGCTGCCCCAGTCGAGCAGCTGCACCCCCGCTGACGCGGCGACGGCGAACACGAGCCTCATCGACACGGCGCTGACCGAAAATGCGCCGAGCATGACGGGTATCCTGTTGACGAAGGCGGGGATGCCAGCGTGGTTCAGCATGTGGTCGAACGCTAAGGCGACGATGACGACCATTCCGCCTAAGAGAATGGTGTTTTCCAGGTATTGAAGTCCGAGGACCATGCTGACCTCTGATCATGATAACCCTTAGATCTGGTTTAAGGTTTATAGAACAATTAGCGCGGGCAGATGCTTATAATGGCATAGTCATTAGCCTTAGACGTGGCGACCATAGCCGAAGTCGGGGAGCGGGAGCTCATCAGCCGTATAATGAAACACCTTACGATCATGCCGGGGATGCCCGTGCCCAACTGGGACGATGTAAACGCGATAAGCCTCGGCGACGGGCGCTGCGTCGTCCTCAAGACGGATATGCTCGTCTGGAAGACCGACATACCCAAGGGCATGACCCCCTTCCAAGCGGGGCGCAAAGCGGTGGTGATGAACTTTAGCGACCTCGGCTCAAAGGGCGTCCAGCCCCAAGCATTCCTCGCAGCCCTAGGTGCCCCCGATACAACCCCAGCCGACTGGGTCGAAGACATCGCCCGCGGCTTCGAGGCCGGCGCCCGGGAGTACGGCGGCTACATGGTTGGCGGCGACACGAATGAGGCATGCGACATAGTAATCTCAGGGATGGCATACGGCCTTGCCGAGGAGAGGAGGCTCGTCCTCAGGGGCACATCCAAGCCCGGTGACGTACTGGCCACGACGGGTGGTTTCGGAAACACGACCTCAGCCTTCAAGATAATCTTAGAGAACATGGAGGTATCGAAACTGCTCCGGGATCGCCTTGTAGAATCCGTATACATGCCCCATGCACGCGTCAAAGCGGGCATCGCTCTCGCCCAATCCGGGGCTGCCACGAGCAGTATGGACTCGAGCGATGGACTCGCCGTAAGTCTTCACGATCTCCAGAGGAGCAGCGGGAACGGTTTTAGACTCACCGACGTCCCGCTGACGATGGATGCGGAGAGGTTCGCCGAGGAGATCGGCGTGGACCGCGCCTGCCTTGCCCTCTACGGCGGCGAGGAGTACGAACTGGTCTTCACCGTCAAGCCGGGGATGGTTGAGGAGGCGAAGAGGGCACTGCGAGGCGCGGGTGCCGATCTATTGGAAATCGGGGTCGTCACGAAGGAAAAGAGGATCGTATACATCGAGGATGGGGTGGAGAAGCCAGTCGGCAAGGGCGGTTGGGAGCACTTCAAGGGGCTCAAGTAACGCTCTTTCTGAGCGTTCTGAGAAGAACATAGTGCAGTACAACCGACGCAGCTATGGCGAGGGCGTATGAGAAGCCGATGCCCCACGAAATGATCGTCGAGCCGACTATCAGCCAGAACAACGCGGGTGTGTATGAGCTTACTATGGCTCCGCGCACAAACTGCGACGCCGACTCGGCGCCTTGCCGGCGATGTATAGATGTCACCATTACGCTCGTGTATATAGGGAAGGGTGTGAGTAGCCCGCTGAGCGTCGGCCCCAGCGCTGGGGCATACTCGGTTATTGCGAATATCAGCCCGACCGCCGCGACTATCCTTACCGCGACGTCGCCCCACGGGAACCCACTGGGCTTCGGCGCCAAGGATGCGTGCGTCTCCGGGAAGACTCTTGTTACGAGGCGCAGCCATGCGGCGACCACGATGAACGCCGCAATGATGGAAACCGCCGAGAAGCCGAGGACAAACGTGGTGACAAAGTAGACGCCCCAGCCGAGAAGCATTGAGGGGAGCCAGTTTAGGCTTTTGCGTAGCGATAGCCAAGCGTAGGCGAGGCTGAATGCCGACAGCGATACTATTCCCAGCAGGGAACCCTGCGCCGACGCGGCTGCGAACTCGCTCCCCCTCTCAATGGCGAGGAGCAATATGACGGGGGCGGAGACTAGGGGGAGCCCCACTACCCAGCCGCCGACCGTGTTGCCCCAACGGTGCCCAGCAACACTAGCTGCGACGATGAGAAGGGGGGCGAGCCCTATCTTCAGGAGCAGGACGCCGTCGAGCAAGCCACGATCCAGACTCGTTCCAAGCCCAGCCGCTATAAGGATTAGGCCTCTTAGAGCAGGAGAAGTAGAGGCACGAGGATGAGCGCCGTCATGTTCGTGAGCTTCATGAAGATGTTGAGGCTCGGACCTGCCACGTCCTTGAGTGGGTCGCCGACGGTGTCACCGACTACGGCCGCCTCGTGGGTGGGCGTGCCCTTCATCCAGAACTCGCGCTCAATTTGCTTCTTGGCGTTGTCCCAGATGCCGCCGCCGAAGGTGAAGAAGGGGGCGAGCAGCGCCGAGGTGCCGAGGCCGCCGAGCAACATGGCGCCGAGGGCGAACTTACCAAGGAGGAGTCCGACTGCTATTGGGGCGACGACGGCGAGCAGGCCAGGAGCGACCATCTGGCGCAGGGCCTCCTTCGTCGCTATATCGACGCAGGTAGCGTAGTCTGGCTTATCCTCACCCTTGATTATGCGTGGGTTCTCCGCGAACTGGCGCCTAACCTCCTCCATTATCTTGTAGGCGCTTTTTGCGGTCGCCTGTATCGCGAAGCTGCTGAAGAGGAAGGGGAAGGCGCCGCCGAGCAGCAGGCCGATGATGAGTATCGGGTCGGTTAGCCCAACGCTCGCCTTCGTCAGGCCGACGAGCTCGGCGTAGGTCATGAAGATGACGAGTGTCGAGAACGTGCCGCTGCCAGAGGCGAAGGCCTTTGTGATCGCCTTCGTCGTGTTCCCCATAGCGTCGAGCTCCTCGAGGGCGTCGTTGTTCACCTTTGCCTTGCTCATCTCAGCGATGCCGGCGGCGTTGTCGCTTATTGGCCCGAAGGCGTCGCTTGACATGATCATGCCGATGGCGAGGTCTGTGCCTATGTTGGCGCCGACGAGTCCGTAGAGGCTCCCGCCGGTCACCCAGAGGGCGAAGACTATGGTGGCGAGGACGAATATGTGTGGTAGGAAGGGGCTCTGGAGGGCGTATCCGAGGCCGGTGATTATGTTTATCGCGGGGCCATATTGGCTGGAGGATGCTACGTCCTTTATGGGGCCGCTGTTGATTCCTATGTAGTACTGCACGGTTAGTCCGACGGCGAGGCTCGCGAGCAGCCCCGCGGTCACGGCGTAGAATACGTGAATGTCCCCGAGCACCATCGTGCACACGATGTAAGCCCCTATGATGCTGAGGAGGGATGATGTGCCCAGTCCGAGGTTGAAGCTTCTCATGGGCTTACCTGAGAGGGCTGTCGTGACGAAGACGCCTACGATTGTGGCTATGATGCCGACGGCGCCGAGCAGCAGCGGGAAGATGAGTGCCAGGCCCCCCATGAGGCTCATGACGGTGGTTCCGAGAAGCATCGCGGTGATGTAGTCGTCGCTTATCGACTCGAAGAGGTCTGAGCCTCTGCCGGCGCAGTCGCCGACGTTGTCCCCGACCTGATCAGCTATCACGGCGGGGTTTCGTGGGTCGTCCTCGGGTATTCTCTGCTCTATCTTACCGACGAGGTCGGCGCCTATGTCGGCGGCTTTCGTGAATATGCCGCCGCCGAGCTGCGCGAAGAGGGCTGCGAGGCTTGCGCCGAAGCCGAAGCCGATTATGGCGTTCGGGTCGCCCCAGAGCCACGTGAGCAGGCTGATGCCGGTGAGGCTGAGCCCCGTGACAAGCAGCCCCATGACGCCTCCGCCCCTGAAGGCGATCTTGAAGGCGAGTGAGGAGGAGGTCTGCGCCGCGGCGGTTGTGCGCACGTTGGCCCTGACTGCGATGTTCATGCCGACGTAGGCGGCGGAGAGGCTCATGGCGACGCCTGCGAGGAACGTGGCGACGACGCGTGGGTCCCTGTAGAAGTAGCCGATGGGGATGGCTACGATTGCGGTTACGATTGCGATTGTTGTGTACTGCCTCTTGATGAACGCGTTTGCGCCGATCTGTATGGCGGAGGCGACCTCACGCATCTCGGGCGGACCGTCGGACTGTTTGAGAATCCAGTGACTAAGATAGGCGACGACAAGCAACGATAGAAGCCCGACTGAGAACGCCAGAAGAATAAGGTCCATCCACCGCTCACATACTCCTTAACAGGTTTTCTGAAACTTAGTTACTTCATGCGGGTGCTTGGGGCTATAAATGATTCCTTTTTAGGAGGTTGGCGCCGCCGAACGGACTTGAACCGTTGACCAACTGGTTAACAGCCAGACGCTCCACCTGACTAAGCTACGGCGGCACGACAACAGGAATCCCCCGGATTGAAATATTAAGGTTTGGATGCACCCGGCTAGATGCTCAGCGCCCCGGGTAGGCTCTGTTGTATCTCGACGACGTAGCCCTCGGGGTCCTTGAACATGAAGACCCTGACCTTGAGGCGCTGCGACTCCTGTAGCTTCTCCTCTATCTCAACACCCGCCTTGGTGACCCGCTTGTACCACGCCTCGGCGTCAACAACGTTGAGGCAGAAGATGACTGGCTTGATGTTGTTTGCTTTGTGGTGCCCATGGGCGCCATCGACGAGGCCAAGATAACCGTCTTGTGAAGTCTTGTAAATTTTACTCCAGCCCTGATCGACTGTCATCTTGAAGCCCATGACATCCTCGTAGAACCTCATCGCCCGGGGTAGGTCCCGGTAGTAGAGCCAAGTTATCGTGCCGCGTACTCCGTAGTCAGGCATGAATTAACTCTCTCCGCCTCGGTATTTAGAATATTGTAGGATTAGGCGATGGTACGCTAAACTATTCTCGCACGCGCAGTGCCAGGATTTATCCCACTTGAGTGCAACTCTACCTGCATGGCCATCAGCAACCCACACTTCAACAAGGTGAGTGGGAACTACGACCGGGGACGCGTGAGCGAAGACATCTGGTTCTGGGCGGGTGAGGCGGAGAAGATTGCGCGACTCGACGCGGGTTCACTTGTCGTCGATATGGGCTGCGGTACGGGCAATTACGGCCTTGGTATACAGGCACGAACGGGCTGCACTGTCGTCGGCTTCGACCCTAGCATAGGGATGCTCAAGCAGGCGCATGAGAAGACGCCAGATTTTCCTATTGTGCAGGCGGTGGGCGAGTATATGCCCTACAGGGATGACGTTGTCGACCTCATTTACGCGGCACAGGTCTGGCACCACGTACGCGACAGAGCGCTCGCAGCGAAGGAATGCGGGCGAGTGCTCAGGAGGGGTGGGACGAAGATCGCCCACACCATCGGTCATGCGCAGTTGCACGAAAAGGTAGTCTTCAAGTTCTTCCCCGAGATAAAGCAAGGCCAACTCGACGCCTACCCGAGCGACGAGGAGTTCAAGAAGTGTTTCGCCGCCGCAGGCTTGAAAATTGAGGTACACCCCTACCTCATTGAGAGGTACCAGACGGCGGACGAGTTCATAGAGATCGCTGAGGGGAAGTTGTGGAGTATGTTCCGCCCCATCACAAAGGAGGGGCTGGAGAGGGGCGTCGCGATGCTCAGGAAATGGAAGGCAGAACACCCCGATGAGCCTATCCGTAACGATGAGATGATAACACTCTTCGTCGGGCGCAAATAGTTACCGTTTTACGCTAAAGGTGCCTCCGTACATCCATGGTAAAGCTACTGATTATCGCGAATGACGCCCCCTATGGAGGCGAGAAGACGTGGAACGCCCTGCGCCTCGCCGGGGCATCCGCGACGGCCGAGATAGGGATGCAGGTCAGGGTCTTCCTCATGGGGGACTCCGTCGGTGCAGCAAAGAAGGGTCAGGTCACACCCGAGGGCTACTACAACCTCGAGAAGATGACAGCCGACCTCGTCGCGAAGGGCGTCGAGGTCAAGCTCTGCGGCACCTGCCTCAAGGCACGCGGAATAAAGGACGAGGAACTCGTAGGTGGCGCCCAGAGGGGCACAATGATGATCCTCGCTAACTGGGTCAAGGAAGCAGATAGGGTAGTGACATTCTAGCCACGCAGAACCCGATTTGCAGAGACAGGCTCTACGTTTAGGATAGCCCACTCTGGGTGGTCACCACCACGGGGGAACCAGAACCTATCTGACTGCTCGGGTCGCCAGTAGAGGTACCACCAGCTCCACCTATTATTCACGACGTTCTGACTCTCCAGGCTCGCCTTTCCTTCTATCTCGAAGACCTCACCGGGTCTCCCGGAGGGGAACGATATGACGACCCTTGGGTCGCCTTTCACGTCCGCGACCTTCCGTGAGTCGGTGTAGCTCGTGAACCACATTACCGAGTAGGGGTCCTCGTTAAGGTTCGTCATCTGTCTGATATGCTTCTCGCCAGCTGGCGAGAACGTCGTGAGTAAAACTATCTTGGCCTTCTTGAAGCTCTCCTTGAGCCCGGGTATCTCCTGCAAAGCGATCTCCGGAATTATTTATGGGAACGTTGATTTATGAACCAAACCGTTTGGTGGCGTTAGAGATTGAAGCTCGCCGCGTATACGCCGTCCCTGACGCATGCTTTTATGCACTTGCCGCAGACCTCGTCCTCGAGGCCGAGGTAGTTGATGTACCTGCGGCATTGCTCCCGGTAGTTGTCGAGCTTGTCCTTGTGCTTCAGGAACTTGCAAGCATCCTCACAGGCGTGGCACCCGTTGCAGCTCTTATTGAGAGGCTGCGTGCGGGTTATGGGTTGTGGGGTCAGGATGCTGGCGAGCCTTATCGCGGGGCCGTAGACGGGGTGGATGATCAGCTCGTGCCGCCCCCTCCAGCCGACGCCGCTAAGCTCTGCGGCGACGCGGTGGCTGACACGCGAGGCGTAGTACTCCTCGACGGTGTCGACCTTGCTGGCTATGCCCTCGATGGTAGCGGGGATGGCGATGCCGCCGACGACCGCTGCTATGGCGGAGGACGTCTCGTTGAGCGCCTTGTTTAGGCGGGCGTATGCCCTAGAGTAGATGTTCCAGCGCTCCTTGTTCCACTTGCCCTCTGCCCCGGAGGCGATGGCCTCCACTGCGTAGTGAGGATAGGCGTAGGCGATGCTTATGACGGAGCCGTCGCGCATCAGCTCCTCGAAGCCGTTTTCGGAGATGCCTTTGAGTGTCTCCTTCTGTGCCGACAGCAACGTATCATGCACTGCCTTGAAGGGGGCGACGCCCATGGCGTGTCGGAGTCCTCGTCGTGCACCCTCTTCAGTCAGTGCCGCCTCGACGCGCATATAGTTCTCGCTGGCGCTCATAGCATCCTATGGAGAACACGTTTATTCGTGCCTCAAAAGAGTTAGCATGATCACCGAGTGACTCGGGGCATGTGATCGCGTCGACTATCTGCTTATGCGCACATAGAGTAGGTGAGGGCGCTCGCGAATCATTTTTCATTTTGATTATATAGCGGTGACTCGTGACGAATGAGATGGCTATGGGATGCCCAGTTGAGCCTGCAGGAGCTTGATTAGTGCGTCCTGGCTCTGGGTGAGTGCAAGTAATTGCTGTATCTGGGCGGTCAGTGCGTCGGACTGAGCCAGGTTTGCCTGTATGACGGCGTACTGGGCTTGGAGCTGCGCCTCCTGCGCCTGCAGGAGGGCGTCCTTCGCTAGGAGTTGTGCCTGGCTCGCATTCAGCGCTGCCTCGGCGCTCTGTAGCTGAAGATCGTATGAGGCTAGCTGGTTCTGCATTAGGTTGTTCGCGATCAGGTAGCCACCCGCGAGGCCTCCAATGATGCACGCAATCATTATGACGAGATACTTTGTATTCATGGGACTAAACTAGGGTCTGCTCCGACTTAAGACTACTTTTTAGAACGGAAAGATGCTAGGAATAGGACCGCGCGTGCCGTCGATTTTAGATTCTTTAATGTATCTTCGGTGTTGCTTGAGTTTTCCCCAGAATGCGCTTGCAGCTTCAGAAGCTTGTTCTCCAGGCGACGAACCTGAAGCAGCTTGACGCGTGCGCGGCGCTTAAGAGGCGTAGAAGAACTACTCTAAAGAATTCCTCGTATCTGGCTAGGTGTACATCGTCAGCTGAGTCATCCTGAGCACGCTCCCCTCAACATCGTATTCGTCTGTGAATGGTTCGAGGACGTTGGATGCGGCTCGCCTCGCCAGCGCGACGTATCTCCGCCAGTCGTAATTCCTCGCATCTTCGCCAAGCATTGAGGCCGGGGTTACCCGGGTGTATGGGTTACTTCTCGTTGCGCCCATGTAGATGAAGCGGGAGTCCCCATCCTCAACACCCTCGACTAGGGCGGAGACGACGTGGGCTTGGAGGCTCCTGTATTCACTTAGCTCCCTGCGCAGCCTCTTGGAGACGACGAGTTCTCGCGACTCGATCTTCCTCGCTTTTATTTCGCCGAGAGCCCTGTTGACGATGGCTCTGGCGCGTGGGACGCCGTGCCGTATTACGTCGTCTGAGTCGGCGGCGTCGAGGAGAGCGGTCATCGTCTTCTCCTGCATAGCCTTGATGTAGGGGGGTGTGTCGTGTTTTCGGACCTCGATGCCGCGGCAGAAGAGGGAGCCGTCCGTGAGTCGGCCATAGTATCTGCGGGTTGCCGCTTGCTGGGGGTCCTGTTTCTTGTGGAGGAGAACGAGGAACTTGAAGTGCTTGTCCAGCTTGATGGGGAGGTCTACGTCTTCCCTGATCTCGGCGGCCAGGTTCTCGTAGTCCCTCTTTGTGGCGTTTAGCTTCTTTACGAATAGAGAGTCGGTGTCGCCGTAGACGACCTCGTAGCCCCTATCTGAGGCGATGTTCATGGCTCTGACGAGGGTTCGGCGTGCCTGCCTGTTTATCTCTTGGAAGACGCGGACGTTTGCGAACCTGTTGGCGTAGCAGCCGCTGTAGCCGTAGATGACCACGAGCATGAGTTTGAGGCTGCTCTGCCGCTGCTCGCACCACTCCCACTCTTGGCTCCCCTGGGGGTATTCGCCTCGGAGGTGTTTGAACCGGAGGCGCCTCTCCAGGAACTCGCGTGTGAATCCTCCCATGAAGCCGGGTCTGCTTGTGTCGACTTCGGAGTCTGTGACGGTCTCGTAGCTGATGTTTCTCCTCACTATGAGGTTGGGGAACATGGATTCGAAGTCGAGGCAGCCGACGTTCTCGTGGAGGCCGGGCTGTGGGCTGAAGAGCATCCCGCCCCGGTCCCTGCGGACCATGTCCCAGGCGTCGGACTCGTAGGCTACTCCTCCCTTCATGTCGGGGACGGCGATGTCGAGGCGGTGTGCCTCGTAGCATTGGCGGCTGTCGATTGTTTTTCCGGCTTCCCAGTCGCTGCTTATTCCCATTGGGGCGAGTGTGAAGCGGGCGCTCTCTACGAGGCCGGCTAGGCCCATGTCGAGGTAGCTGTATAGGCCGAGGAGTATCCTGCCGCGTCTGGGGTCGCCTCCGCGGCCGAGGCTGAGCTTGATATCGTTTCCCTGTGCTCGCCTCAGTAGCCGCTTCGTCGTCTGGGCGACGTTGTCGGTGATGATTACGTCGGGGTCCTCCGTTGTTAGGGTCTGGTTGAAGGCTTCGAGGACATCCTTCTCGGAGCCGGTGTGTGCGGCGGTTTCTTTTCCATCGGTGTTGTAGATCTTGATTGTGTCGATTGTCTCCGTCTTCGGGTGCTTGGAATCGGAGTACTTTGAATGGGGGCGGGGCGACCTCCCCTGAGTCGTCGAGTGTTTTTAGGGTCTGGAGTAATCCGTCCTGCTCGTTGAATTCGCATAGGCTGCTGGGTGCGACTCTCCTCTCTATCATGTACCACTGGATGGGTGCGAGGCCGGTGTTGTAGACCTCTCTGACCTGTCGGAGTCCCCGGGTGTACTCCTCGACTTTGTGGTAGGAGTTGATGGAGTCGGCTCGTACCTCGATGAGTTTCTTGGGTATTTCTCGGCGTAGGTCGGTGTATCGTTCGACGGTTTTTACGGAGTGGATGTAGGGGTGGCTTTCCAGTGCTGCGTTTAGCTCGTCTGTGTTGGCTTCCCCCTTTGGCTCGGCGAGGATGTGGGGCCTGTATCTTTCCTTTATCCTGAGTGTTTCCCCATCCTCGGTTTTGAACCAGAGGTAGGCGTGGTTGCCGTCGAGGTAGGGGTCGAGGAGCCAGCCGCGGTGGATCATGTGGGTCATCCTGTGCGGTTTTGGAGCTTGTCCGTGAGGTCATCGATGAGTCGGCGGTTTTCGACGATGGCGGTTAGGAGCATCAGGTCGAACATGCTGATGGACTCGGCGTATGTGATTGCCCCTAGTTCGCTCGACCAGGCTTCGATGAGTCTGTCGAATGCCTCTTTTCTCGCGGGTTTGACTATGGCTTCCCTGTACTCGGTGCGGAGTCTTGCGACTTGGTCGTTGAAGCTCATCCTTATCGGCGGCGTTATTCTTCCCGTTTCTTTCACCTCCTTGAACCTGTACTCTGTTGACTGCATCGGCCTTGTCGGGCTCTTGAGAAGGAACGCCTTGTTGTAGGTGGCCTTCTTGTCGCGTCTGCGGAGGTAGACGATGACGTTGGCGAGGTGGTCGAGGTAGCTGCTCGCCTCTGGGCGGGGCATCCTCTTGGCTTCTACGGCGCGTGCGGAGGCGACGAGTGGGACGCCGTGTGTCGAGCAGGCTCGCTTCATCTTGGCGATGCTTGTCTGCATCTCTATGGCGACCTTCTCCCTGCCCCGTTTGCGGGCGTCGTCTAGCTGGAGCTTGTAGATGCCCCGGATCATCGCCAGTGCGACCCCGCCTCGATGGAGGTCGGCCTCGAGAGAGTCGGCGAGCAGTGACTGCTGGTCTGCGGATGAGGCGGTCAGTATCCTGACTCGTCTCAGGGCTTCTTCGGGTGTGAGTCCTGCTGATTCGAGGAGGCGCATTAGGGGTTCTACGTCGATGATGTTTCTCTCGACTCTGTAGTTGCCGCAGACGCCGTAGACCACTCTGGGGTGTGTGTTGTGTTTTCGTGGGGTTAGGGATGAGACCATGAGTCGGGGGAATAGTTCCTCGACTAGCTCCTCCTCGCCGTAGAATAGGTAGAAGACGCCGCCGGCGATGCCCCCGATTAGTGCGTCAAGCTCGCTGCTGCCGGTGGAGACTGTTGTCGTCTCGGCGGCGACGGCGATTTGGCTTGCGGGGGTGAAACCTGACAAGGCATGTTGCCCTGCCCTGTGGGGGATTTAAACCGGATTCAGGTTGTGAGAGGTGGGACGTGAGGGAAAATGGATTAGGCTGCGAGCTAATGCGCGCGTGTAACAGCAAATTTTACACTCTTGAAACAAGCATAAAAACGCAGCAGAGAAATCGACACTCACCCGGCAAACAACGGGGCAGAAAATGGCTTAAACGGGTAAAACACCCCGTAAAACCGTCCCATTCAAGCCTGAGGTTTGGTGCGGGGGGAGGGACTTGAACCCTCGAAAGCCTGAGCTACGGGATCTCTACCCAGGGACTGCCTGATCTTAAGTCCCGCCCCTTTGGCCAGTCTCGGGTACCCCCGCCCAATCCTTTAGCCACCCCAGGCACGTAAAAAGGTTCCACCATCCCACCTCCATAGCTGTTTCAGCCACATCCACTGAAGCCTATTTGAACCCGTGAATACGCTTTTATCCGCCTGCTCCTAGGCTAAGACAACCAATCCATAACCTAAGGAGACAGTGATTTGTTCGAGGTAGAGGTAAGCCGCATAGACCCATTCCGCAACCTGATCAAAGCCCTCAGCGTCATAGTCGAGGAGGGCACATTCGTGATGAACGAGGCACAGATAAAGCTCCTCGCGATGGACCCAAGCCACGTCGCGATGGTCGACTTCGAGCTCCCCGCCGACTTCTTCGACGCCTACAAGTGCGAGGGCGAGCCCCGCCTAAGCATAAACATAAAGGAGTTCCTCAAGTTCCTCGACCGCGTCGACAAGGATGAGGAGACCCGGATACGCCTCGACGAGGAGAAGGCGAGGCTCGTTATCCTCTGCAAGCGGGGCGGCCACAGCAGGCGCTTCGAGATGCCCGTCCTCGAGCCGATGGACGACGAGGTGCCTCAGCCGAAGATATTCTTCAAGGCGAAGGCCCGCCTCATAACGGACAGCCTCCGCAACGCTATCAGGGACGCGAACCTCGTCAGCGAGCACGTCAAGGTCGCCGTCGAGGGCGAGGTGCTCAAGATCAGCGCAACCGGGGACATGGGGAGCGCCCACAGCGAGTGGGAGAAGGGCAGCGACGACCTCATCGACCTCAAGGTGGAGGAGGACAGCAGCGCCACATTCACGCTGAGCTACCTGAACGAGATCGCGAACGCGGCGGGTAACAGCAGTGAGGTCGCCACCATCGAGCTGAGCACCGACATGCCCATCAAGATGGATTTCGAGCTCCCGAAGGGTAAGCTCGTCTACTACCTCGCCCCCTGCATCGGCGTATAGTCTTCGGGCTATTTTCTCTTCTTCATCTCGGCGTAGCCCGCGTTGAAGGCGCGCAGGTTGGCGTCCAGGAACCTTTTGTTGAGTGCTTCGCCCAGCGCATAGCGGAGGGACTCCGAGCTGAGGACACTCGACATAGCAGAATACGCTCCGAGGACGACGACGTTGAGGCTCGTCGGCGCCTCAACCTCCTCAGCGATACGCTTCGCGTCTATGGTGTAGACTGTGCAGCCAATCTTCTCCAGCGCCGAGGTGATGACTTGGAGCGGCGGGTACCTGGCCTCACCCAGTAGAACGGGCATCGGCAACACCGGAGTGGTGTTGATGATGGCGACTGCTCCGGGGCCGAGGTACTCTGGGACCCTGACCGCCTCGCTGGGCTCTAGGCTGAGCAGCACATCGCACTCGCCCCGCGGGATCAGGGAGGAGTGGACGCTCTTCCCTATCCTGACGTGGCTCTGAACGGAGCCTCCGCGCTGAGCCATGCCGAGGGTCTCACCGACGCGGACGTTGAGCCTCTGCTTGAGCGCCGCGTGTGCGATGACCCGGGCGAGGGTGATCCCGCCCTGTCCCCCGACGCTTGTGATGAGTATGTTATGCTCCACGTCAGTCGCCTCCAATCGCCCCGCTGGGGCAGACCTGAGCGCACATGCCGCAGCCCGCGCAGGCAGCCCCATCTATCACCATCCTGCCCTCCTCGACGAGCATCGCGGGGCAGCTGAGTGTCCTTATGCAGGCTAGGCACCCCGTGCACTTGTCAGCGTCAACCTTCAGAGGCTTGCCGAGTGTGCCCATCCTCCTCGCGACGAGTGAGCAGACCCTCCTCAGGACGACGCCCGAGGGACCGTCAGAGGATAGCGCCTCCTTTAGCGCCGCCGTGCTCGCCTTGAGGTCGTAGGGGTCGACCACAGCGACGTTGGCTATACCCGCGGCCCTAAGCATGCCCTCGATGCTGATCCTTGGCGCCTCGGAGCTCACAGCTGTTCTCCCCGACGCCGGCGAGGGCTGATGCCCCGTCATGCCTGTGATCTCGTTGTCGAGGACCGCTATGACGACTGGTGTGCCGTTCCAAGCCGCGTTGACGGCTGGCTGGATGCCGGCGTGGAAGAAGGTCGAGTCCCCTATCGTGGCGACGACGGGCAGCTTGACGCCCGCGTACTTGAAGCCGATGGCGTTCCCTATGCTGGCGCCCATGCTGACCTCGTTCCAGCAGCTGCTCCACGGCGGGTACATGCCGAGGATGGTGCAGCCGATGTCGCCGGTGACTATGACCTCGTCCTTCCTGTACCCGAGCTCCCTCAATGCGCGTGTCAGGGCGGTGTAGGTTCCCCTGTGGGGGCACCCGGGGCAGAAGGGCAGGCTGCGACCCGGTGCAAGGGCCTTCGCCTCCGCACGCGCCGCCTCGAGCGCGGGGTCGGGTAGACGCGGGGTCTCACCGACGAGCTTCGCCAGCGCCGCGGCGACTATCTCGCTGTCGTACTCTCCCGACACGTGACAGCGTCCCATCCATCTTGCCGATGACCCTGACCTGCTTCCCCATATCCGCGATGAGGGCCTTCACCTGAAGCTCGATGAACGGCTCAAGCTCCTCCAGGACGAGGACGGAGTCGACGGATTCGAGGAGCCGCCTCACCAACTTCAACGGAAGGGGATGCACGGTCCCGATCCTGAGCGTGGACACCTGGTATCCCTGCGACGCGACGACGTCCTGAAGGTAGGCCAGCGGCGCACCCGAGGCGATGACGCCGAGCCGTGACCGCGGCTTGATGACGCACTCGTTGAAGGGCGAGGACTCGAACCCCTCCCGGATAGCCTCAACCCGCTCGTTGAGGATTCGGTGCTGGCTCTTCACCCAGACGGGTGAAGCCCTCGTGAATCGGGCGATGTCCTTCACCATCGGCGGCTTAGGCTCAGCCACCTTGACGGCGCCGTAGGCGACGGGGGCCTTGCCATGGGCTACTCGGGAGGTTGTTCGCACCATCACGGGGAGGCGGCTCTCCTCCGATAACTTGAACGCCGCCGCAACCATGTCCTTACTCGTCTGCGGGTCGGAGGCGTCGAACATCGGCAGGGGGCAGGTCGCGGTGAAGGTCCTCGCGTCCTGCTCCTCCATCCCCGCGTGGGCGCCCGCGTCGTCGGCGACGTAGAGGACGAGACCGCCTATCACGTCCCCGTAGGCCACCGACAGGATGGAGTCGCTGGCAACGTTGAGGCCCAGCGCTCTTCATGGTGACGAGGCAGCGGTGCCCTCCGAAGCTCACACCCGTGGCTATGTCGAAGGCAACCTTCTCGTTGACCGCCCACTCGGCGCGCAACCCCGATCTCCCTAGATCCCTGAATCAGCGTCTCTATTACCTCGGTCGAAGGCGTCCCGGGGTATCCTATCGCGAACCTCACCCCGGCTTCGACGGCGCCCCTCGCAGCGGCCTCGTTCCCCATGAGGAGATGAATACGGTCCGCTCCATGCACCATTACTTCACCCTTGAATGGGAGATACAGCAGGTAAGGGTATAACACTGTTACGAGAAACTCGATGGAAGAAACTGGTTCCGACTCCGAACGCGAATATGGAAAACATAAACCCAGTACCCACTGGGGTTGGTTGCTTCAAATAAAACTGTGAAGCCGTGGACATAGGTTCCGAATTCTCCTGTGGGATCGAGTACTTGATTGCTGATATTTCGGGCTGTTGGGGGAGGCCGGCTGAGTGTCTCGACCGAAGTCTTGGCACGTACACCGCCTCTCCATCAAACCCGTCTTTTACGGGTGCCCTTCACCAGGTCTTACGACCCGGACGGATGTCTATTTTTGGGAGCGGCTTCGGACTTAGATGCTTTCAGCCCTTATCCGCAGGAGCGTGGCTGCCCGGCATGCCTTGTCAGACAACCGGTAAACTATTGGCTCCAGCGCCTCGTTCCTCTCGTACTGAAGGCCCTTTCCCCTCAGACATCCTGCACTCCCAGTAGATAAAAACCGACCTGTCTCGCGACGGTCTAAACCCAGCTCACGATCCCTTTTGATAGGCGAGCAGCCTCACCCTTGGCCCCTTATGCAAGGCCAGGATAGGAAGAGCCGACATCGAGGTACCGAACCGCGAGGTCGATGCGAACTCTCGCCCGCGACAAGCCTGTTATCCCCGAGGTAACTTTTCTGGCACTACCGGCCCTCATCTGTAAGGACACGATAGCTCGTTAAGCCCGGCTTTCGCCTCCGGAACACTTAGTGTGGATGATTCCGGTCAGGCTAGCTTTTGGCTTTACCCTCTACGGAGGGTTTCTGTCCCTCCTGAGCTAGCCTTTGGGCCCCCTCGATTCCTTTTCAAGGGGGTGCCGCCCCAGCCGAACTGCCCATCAGCCGTTGTACCGGGCAACATGGCCTCGGTGAGGGGGGAAGTCACAAATGTGTAGTGTTCCATTATTGCCTCCTACGAACCCGGAGATTCGTATTCATCGGCTCCTACATACGCTCTGCAAAAGCAACTTCACCCCAGCGACTGACTGCAGTAAAGCTCTACGGGGTCTTCTTGTCCCACTGGGAGACGCTGGACTGTTCGTCCAGCAGGTGGGTTCACCGGGTTATACGCGGGGACAGCGGGGTCCTCGTGGATCCATTCATGCACGTCGTAACTTACACGACAAGGCATTTGGCTACCTTGAGAGAGTCAGAGTTACTCCCGTCGTTTAGCGGCCCTTAGCTCGGTTGAAATCAAGTTTGAGGTACCACCACTGGACAGGATTCAATAGCCGTACACACCCTTACGGGCTAGCGGCTACCTATGTTTTTATTAAACAGCCGGAACCCCCTAGTCACTGCGACCTACCGCACCCCCTTGCGGGAATGCCGTAGGCACCCCTTATACCAAAGATACGGGGCTAATTTGCCGAGTTCCCTCGCGTAGAGTTACCCGACACGCCTTGGGCTACTCACCCTGAGCACCGGTGTTGGTTCTGGGTACGAATACGATAAATCCATTCCGCAGCGCTTTTCATGGACTCCAGGGATCAGCGGAACCCCCCTAAACGGGAGGCCATTCCTGTTTTCATCTGGTTCTCACCATTACGGTACTCCCCAGATTTGGACAGTTAGACAGAATGACAGTTCTGCTCCACTTACCCCGAAGTGTTACGCTGCGGACCTAGTGTCGCCACAAGTATTATCGTAGTACAGGAATGTTAACCTGTTTCCCATTCGACCAGGCATGTTAACGCTGGCCTTAGGATCGACTAACTCCCGGCTGACGACGCGTTGCCGGGAAACCCTTGCTCTTTCGGCGATCGAGATTCCCACTCGACTATGCTGTTACTACCACCGGGATACTCACTCCCGACCGGTCCACAGGACTTCACAGCCCTGCTTCTGCCCAATCGGGACGCCCATCTACCAGAATACGCTTACGCGGACCTCTAGGGTATCGGCGGCTGGCTTAAGACCCGTCCATCTTGGAGGCCCCAAGCCTCGGCGGGTGATCTGTTACGATTTCTTTGAAGGGTGGCTGCTTCTAAGCCTACCTCCCCGCTGTCTTAGGCTTGCGACGCTCTTTAGTTTGTCACTTAGCCAGCACTTGGGGGCCTTAACCCCAGTCCGGGTTGCTCCCCTCACGAAGCACGAGCTTAACCCGTGCGTTCCGTCTCCCCAGTTCCACGGCTCTGGCGTATTCGGAGTTCAAAAGGAAAGTGAAGGGTTTCCCCTCCGTGTTTTCCGATTGGTGCTCTACCCCGCCAGATGCCTCCCTGGAGACTATGCTGCGACATACTTCGATGGGAACTAGCTATCAGCAGATTAGATTGGTCTTTTGCCCCTATACCAAGATCAGGGGAGCAATTTGCATATTAGCACCCTTGCAGGCCTCCATCAGGCTTTCGCCTGACTTCACCTTGTCCTGGCATAGATCATCTGCTTTCTAGTCTGACCGTCGTGACTTCGGGCCCTTTCAGACCCAGCGACTTGCCTTGCGGCTGCTCGCATTTTGGTTTCCCTGCGCTTGCGGGCGTCTCGCCCTTAAGCTTGCCACTACGGTAAACTCCCCGGCTCGTGATTCTAAACGAAGCATGAGACCCCGGATTAGCCACACTCGTAACGCTAGGTTACCCTAGCCTCCTTCGTGTGGATTACCTTACGGGCCTCAATCGTCTATAACTACGTGGGTTCAGGCACTTTTGACGCCCCTCTCGGGGGACTTTTCATTTTTCCGTCACCGTACTAGTACGCTATCGGTCTTGAGTTGTATTTAGCCTTGGAAGCTGATGTCTCCCAGTTTCACACGCCAATCCCAAGGCGTGCTACTCCGGAAACAAAGCAGTCACTTTCGACTTTCGTATAAGGGGCTATCACCCTCTATGGCAGAGCTTTCCAGAACATTTCTACTTCGTCGACTAGAGACAACCTTGTCCCATACACCACATCTTCGCCAGCTCATCGCTGGAGAATTCAGTTTAGGCTTTCTCCTTTTCGCTCGCTGCTAGTAAGGAGATCCCAGTTGGTTTCTTTTCCTCCCCTTAATAGGATGTTTCGGTTCAGGGGGTTCCCGCTCCTCACGGAGCAACACCCGAAGGTGTTAGGAAGTCCAATTCGGGCATCCTCGGATCTCGGACTGCGTGCGTCTACCCGAGGCTTATCGCAGCTTGCCACGCCCTTCTTCGGCACTCAAGCCAAACCATCCACCACGTAGCGTAGTATATCAGCATTGACCCGGTCCCACAGCTGGAGTCGGAACCTGTGCACGGCTTCATAGCCACTTCAGGGGATTCCATCCCCCCTGGCTCGCCCTTAGCCCCGCAAGCTTACGCTCGGGAGCCGCATATTGTGAGTTTGATTTGGGTCGAGTAGATACTTCCTCCGCATTCACTGCGTCGAATTTTTTGTCTTAGGAGGTGATCCGGCCGCACCTTCCGGTACGGCCACCTTGTTACGACTTAACCCTCCTTACGAGCCCCAGGTTCGACGCGACCAACATACGATCACGCCTCACCCGAAACTCATTCGGGTGGTTCGACGGGCAGTGTGTGCAAGGAGCAGGGACGTATTCACTGCGCGATGATGACGCGCGGTTACTAGGCATTCCATGTTCACGAGGGCGGGTTGCAGCCCTCGATCCCAACTGAGGTAGGGTTTAGGGATTGGCTTCATCTCTCGATGTTGCAGCCCTCTGTCCCTACCATTGCAGCCCGCGTGTGGCCCAGGATATTCGGGGCATACTGACCTACCGTGGCCCCCACCTTCCTCAGCCTTGTCGGCAGCGGTCCCCCAAGAGTGCCCAGCGATCCTTTAGATCCTGATGGCAACATGGGGTGGGGGTCTCGTTCGTTACCTCACTTAAGAGGACACCTCACGGCACGAACTGGCGATGGCCATGCACCTCCTCTCAGCTCGTCTAGCAAGACCTTCAATCTGGCCTTCACTCTGCTGTCGATCCTGGTAAGATTTCCGGCGTTGACTCCAATTAAACCGCAGGCTTCACGCCTGGTGGTGCTCCCCCGCCAATTCCTTTAAGTTTCAGCCTTGCGGCCGTACTCCCCAGGCGGCTAGCTTAACGGCTTCCCTGCGGCACTGGGGCGGCACGTGGCCGACCCAACACCTAGCTAGCATCGTTTACAGCTGGGACTACCCGGGTATCTAATCCGGTTCGCTGCCCCAGCTTTCGTCCCTGACCGTCAGGCGTGTTCTAGTGAGCAGCCTTCGCCACTGGTGGTCCTCCTGGGATCAAAGGATTTCGCCCCTACCCCAGAAATACCGCTCACCTATCCCACCCTCTAGCTGTATGGTATCACCCGCAGTCCAACGTTTAGGACGCTGGATTTAACGGGGGACGGATACAGCCAGCTACGGACGCTTTAGGCCAAATAAAAGTCCCCACCACTCGAGGGGCTGGTGTTACCGCGGCGGCTGACACCAGTCTTGCCCCCCTCTTATTCCCACAGGATATTACTCTATGGAAAAGCAGCCCTTATCGGACTGCACTCGAGATAACCCCATCGTACTTTCGTACAGTGTGGAGTTTTCGCGCCTGCTGCGCCCCGTAGGGCCTGGGCCCCTGTCTCAGTGCCCATCTCCGGGCTACCACTTTCATGGCCCGTACTGGTCAAAGGTTTGGTGAGCCGTTACCTCGCCAACTGCCTGATCAGCCGCAGCCCCATCCTCAGGCACACAACAAACATGATCGCTGTGCCGTTGGGCATGAAACCATTCCAGGCCTTCATACCTATCGCGGATTAGCCCCAGTTTCCCGGGGTTATCCACGTCCTGAGGGTAGGTTAGCTACGTGTTACTGAGCGGTCTGCCGCTCGTCCTCATGGTTAGACGCGCACGACTAGCATGGCTTAGTCCCATCTCGATAGCAGTGGGGTCCGACGGGATCAATCGGAATGATATACCGCAAATGCTGTTCTACACAGGAATGCGGAGGAGTTCTAACGTACCTACTCGACCCATATCCGACCCGAAGGGTGTGACCCCTTTGCTCAGGTCGTCATACCTGTTTCCGCCACTGGAGCCGATCCTTCATCCTGAGGCCAAACGCCTCCGTCGGATCGAAGCCGCCGACTATGGGCGGAAGACGCTCGACGCGCCAACAGCCATACATCTGTGTGTAGTTAAAAACGTTATGTTTTCTAAACAAGGTGTAGTTACCCGGGGACGTCTGTGAAGCTGAATGTGGGTAATTTGATCTCGAAGTATTTTTATGCCAGTTTATGATTTGCCACGGAAAGATTATAAATGAGGGACCATTGGAGCCGCAGAGTCTTGACCTAAAAAGTTCTAGGATGATTCAGCCGATTGTTTCCACATAGTAGAAAATTGATTAAACGATGGTAGTATAGGTAGATCTGCGACCCCTACTTCGCATGATACAAGCAAAAACCTGAGTGGCTAAAATCGGCCTGTTTCCGGGGTTTGTTGGACGGAGAAGGCAGTAGATTTAATAAAATGATGAGAATTAATATGAAACGGGATTTGAATTGTCTAATATTGAAACCAAGCCCGAAGTGAGTCTCGGGGACCAATTCACGGTCCTCGTATTGAAGGGGAAGGCGGACAGCCTAATTAGCCGCATGCGTGATGGAAGAGTCATCCTATTCAATCGCGAGAACCCTATCTTCAGCGACCTTGAACCCGGTATGCTCGTCGAGGTCAGGGTCAGCTTCATTGCTCAGAACTATATCATCGTCGACCCAGTGGCGCCGCCTGAGAGCGGTGTCGAGGCGGTCAAGCTAGGTCTCCTGATGGTGTCCGAGACGGAGAACTGGGAAAATGCAATAATTGCTCGTGCCCTCCTCCACATCATCGAGGAGATTGAGCAACCCGAGTAATCCAGTTTTTTTGAGTCTAGGCTTCAGAAATGAGTGGATTGTTCAACGCTTCATGTGGCGTGAATTTTTGAATCGCTTCGATACTCGTGAAAAAAAAATGGGCATCCACCCAAAGGACTAGACAAATGTGTTAGAAAAAGCCGCCTAACGCTTCTTGTAGCTGCTCGTATAGGGAAGGTTGATCTCCGGGACGATCGCCTCGCTTATGCGGAGCTCGGGGTGGCTGGCGATGGTCGCCATGAGATCGGCAACGATCTCGGGCCGTATAAGTGCGGGTTTGTCCGCGTTCGGCGTCGACTCCCAGCGCATAGGCGTGTCCATAGGGTGGGGAGAGATCAGATGAACGCCTATCCCGTTCGGCGCTTGTTCTTCTGCGAGTGCCTTGCTAAACCCGGCGAGCCCCATTTTCGATGCCTTGTAGATGGTTATGATGCCTCCTCCGGGGTACCAAAGGCCTGAGGCGGAGCCTATGTTGAAGATATGCCCACTCTTTTGGGTGATCATGTGCGGAAGGACCGCCTTGCAGGTCAGGTAGACGGACTTGAGGTTGGTGTCGATTATGTGGTTCCAGTCATCCTCCGTGGTCTTGAGTGTGGGCTTGATAAGCCAGTCGCCCTGGCTGTTGATGAGTACGTCTATCTTGCCATAGGATTCTATCGTCTTGTCTACAGCGTTCTGAACTTCTTGTGGCTTGGTTGCGTCAGCTCTGATGGCTATGGCGCGTCTGCCGAGTTTCTGCACTTCTTTGGCGACAGCGTCAATCTCCTTCTTTGTACGGGCTGCAACGGCGATGTCAGCACCTTCCGCGGCGAAGACAAGAGCCGTCGCCCTGCCGAGCCCCCTGCCTCCCCCGAATACGAGGGCGATCTGATTTTCGAGTCTCATGGAAGATGGTTGCCCTCGGGGCTTAAAACGGCTATCAGAACGGCGTACCCACGTTCGAGCCGAGCAGACGTTTGAGTAGCCAGTCTGCCCCGGTGAGGAGCAGGTAGACAAGGATGGTGAAGGCTACGACGCCTGCGACCGCGACGACGGCGGGGACAAACGTGGCTCTCCCTTTCTCCCTTCATGCAATTATCACTTGGGTAGAGGAGGGTTTCAAGGTTTCTGATTCCCAAGTCTTTTCACTGGTATAGGGGGGTGATCCGTCTAGGTACATCCAATGACCGATCCGCTGAGTCTGCTTAGGAAGGAAAGAGTCGTCGAGCTTGTCAAGGAGATGGTCGCTATTCCCTCGACCACGAACAAGGAAGGCGCGATGAGTGATTGGACCTATGACAAGCTCAGGTTACTAGGGCTGAATGTGAAGAGGCTCCCCGTCGAGGAGTCGGGGGACACCATCGTCGGGTGGCTCGACGGCCCACGCACTGGCTCTTCAATGATGCTGAACTTCCACATGGACACATTCGACGCCTTCAGGGGCTGGGACACCGAGCCATTCAATCCGGTGGTCAAGAATGGGAGGATATACGGGCTCGGTGCTCACGATATGAAGGGGGGCGGTGCCTGCCTGATTGCTGCTGTTGAGGCAATCGTGGAGTCCGGCGTGAAGCTCGGGGGTAAGCTAATAGTTTCGGGGACATCGGACGAAGAGAACTGGAGCCGCGGCGCACACGCCCTCATAAACGGGGGCTACTTGAAGGGCTGCGACTACTGCATAGTGCCCGAGCCTTCAGCTGCTGAGACACTGACAATCGGAGAGCGTGGCAGACACGTCTTCCACCTCACCTTCCACGGCGAATCGGTAAGCGCCGCCTACGACAAGGGTGTAAACGCCGTCGTGGACGCGTCGAAGGCGGCGGTTGCGCTGGCGAGTCTTGGGAAGGCTGAGTTAGGACACAACGAGGAGTTCGACCTCGGAGGAAGCCTATGCATTATTGGTCTACGCGGCGGCGGAACGATGATCTATGTCCCAGAGACCGCAGAGCTATGGATCGATAGACACGTTCTCCCGGGACAGACCGCTAACTGGGCTGCAGAGCAGATCAAGTCAATCGTAGACGCTGCGGGTATAGAGGGGAGCTACGAGTTGAAGTGGGACGAACGCCCGACACCCGCGCCTCCCAGCTTCATAGTACCAAAAGACTCAAAACTGGTTAAAACTGTCACGAGAAACCTAGCCGAGGAGACAGGCTGGTGCGTCAAGCACGTGCTCGCGAGGAGCGTGGCGGACACGAACCATATCGCCGGCCACGGCGGCGTCCCGACTCTAATATGCGGCCCCACAGGGGGAAACACGTGTGAGGCGAATGAGTGGGTGGACATTGATTCACTACTACCTACAACGCGGGTGTTGACGAAGTCGACGCTAGATCTCCTCGGCTACAAGAGTTGAGAGTCACTTCTCTTCATTCAGAATATCCCACGCGATTCCTGTAGCCCCGAGGATATACTTCGTACACTTGTGGACCCAGAGGTTCCTCCGGTTATACTCCTCATAATCTGCAGGTTTGGCTATGTCGAGTTCCAACAGGGCGGGGCAGGTGAGCTCCCCGTGCTCCCGCTTGAATCGCTCGAGGAACTCCGTTGCATACCAGTATGGGCGCCGATCTTTGGATCGGCTCAACCTTGTCACGCCCGTATTTGATACCGAGACCGAGGACAGCCCCTGTGACGGCGCCGCAGGTCTCTCCGCTTCTACCAATTCCTGCACCGAAGCCTGTGGCGATGCGGGGAATGAGTGAACTTTCGACACCCTGAGCCTTAGCTAGCGCTAGAAGGCAGGACTCGGAGCAGAGGAAGTGCTGGTCTGCGTATGACTGGGCTAAGTTGAGGGTCTCTTCCTTAGACAACATACACGCGTCTATGGAGTAACCGGGTGAATTAGTTTGCGGTCACCAGACGGCGGGGACAGCCTCGCCACTTCTCACATTCACGAGCCCGCGGTCGGTCAGAACTATCCCCCAGGGGAAGCAGGTGAGAAAGATGAAGGTCTGTGTGTCCACGGGGTTGGAGCCGAGTAGTTTTCCAGGGCGCAACTTCGCCGCCTCCTCGTTAATCTTGTCGAGGCCTGCGATGACCTCGGGCAGAGGTCTATCAGTCATGAGCCCTGCGATGGGTAGGGCCACCTCCGCCTTTACAACGCCGTCCCTGACGACGACTATTCCACCGCCTATTTCGGCGACGCGGTTCACGGCGGCCGCCATGTCTGAGTCTGTGGCGCCGACGACGCTTATGTTGTGGGTGTCATGGAGTACGCTCATGGCTACTGCGCCGTGTTGGTAGCCGAGTTCCCAGAAGCTTATGCCGACGCCTCCCCCATCGCGACGCACGATGGCGACTTTGTTTACTTCGTTGGCGAGGTCGCGTTGGACGAGCCCGTCTTTTACGAGGAGTTCACGCGTAATCGGCGGGAGGTCAGCACTATAGTAGAATGGGCGGAGCACAGCGGCGCTGACCTTCGTCACATCTTTCGCCGTCTTCACCTCGAAGTCTTTCGCTACCATGGGCTTGGTGAGCTTGATCGAGTTGAGCACGTATGCGGGGGCAGGACGTATCGGTATGTCCGCGGTCAGCCTACCACCCTCAGCAACGATCACTCCTTCAGCCATCACTTTATCGATCTCGAAGGCGGTGAGATTCCTCAGGAAGAGGATATCGGCGTGTCGCCCGGGTGCAATGATGCCAACCTCGTGTTCTTTCCGCCAGTGACGGGCGTTGTTCAACGTCGCCAGTTGTATCGCTATGATGGGGTCAAGGCCCTCTTCGATGCATATTCTCAACTCGTAGTCGAGGTGACCGAGCTGGCTTATTCTCTCGGCGGGGCGGTCGTCGACGCACATGCCGACCATCTGCCAGTCTATCCCGGCGGCGACGAGTTCCCGTATAGCCTGGCGCGCGTCGCGTGGCTTGAGCTCGAGGAAGCAGCCGCGCTCGAGTAGAGCGATTGCTTTTGCTCCGTCTCCGCTGAAGTGTGTTGAGGAGACTCCGGTTGCGAGGAAGGCATCAGCCTGAGGCGGTGGGGGGACGCCGTGTCCCTCGACAACTTTGCCGGAGGCAAGACCCGCTTCTATGACCTCGTGTAGGCGCGCTTCCCCGTTGAAGAGGGCGGTGTAGTCCATGACCTCGTCTACGCCCGCTACCCCCGGTAGCTTGAGCGCCTGCTCCGCTTCCTTGCCCCCGATGTATGCGCCCGCAGTCTCGAAAGGGGTCGGGGGCGTGGCGGAGCTTAGCCCGACGAATATCTTCTGGGGGAGTCCCTCCGCCTCATCGAGGATGTACCTGACGCCGTCGAGCCCGAGGGGGTTGCATATCTCGTGGCTACCCTCGAATAGTGTTGTTGTTCCGTGTGGGAGGGTGATCTGTGCGTGGCGGCGGGGGGTTAGGCGGCTGCTCTCGATGTGGTAGTGGGCGTCGACGAGCCCGGGGGCGAGGTAGGTGCCGCCGGCGTCGATGATTTTGGTGCTGGGACCCGCCCTCTGCCTCTCCTTCGATATGGATGCGATTCTTCCTCCGCTTATCGAGATGTTGACGCCTTCGACGAGCCTCCTCGTAGAGACGTCGATGAGGACTCCATTTGTTATGATGGTGTCGGGGTGGGTCTTCCCGAGGGCTACGTCCATGAGCCTACGGCGGTTGTCCAACTTAGCTTCGCCTTGAATGGCGGTGGCGGGGGGATAAGAGGTTACCCGCCCTACCACCAGAGCTCGTAGCGCATCTGCTTCCTGCGAATGCCGAGCTCGCGTAGGGTGTCGACGAGCCCGTGGATCATAGGGGGTGGCCCGCAGATGTAGTAGAGTGCCTCGGGGTCGACCCCAGCCTCGCGTATGAGTCGCCTCGTCAATTTTTCCCACACGCCCAATCCAGCCTGAGGCGTCGTCGGTGACAGTTAGCAGCGCCTTCATGCGTGGGTTGCGGCGCGTGATCTCCTCGATCTCGCTACGGAAGATTAACTCGTCTCCGCTCGCGGCGCTGTAGATTAGTGTGGCCTGGGCGGCGGGGTCGCCTTCGTCGATGTACCTGAATATGCTCATGTGGGGGGAGATGCCGATTCCCCCGGCGAGAAGTACTACGTTCTTCGCGGCGCCCGCCTCGTAGAATATTTCCCCGTTCCCGCCGTCGACGTGGACGATCTCCCCCTCTCGGGCGTCGGCGTGAATGTGCCTCGTCACGGGGTTCTCGCCCACGTTCTTCACGGCGAGGTCGAAGAAGTCCTTTGAAAGCGGGGAGCTCGTCATCGAGTAGCCTGCGACGCGCCTCTCCCCGGCTACGTCGGCGTAGAAGTCGATCCACTGCCCTGCTTTGAATGAAAAGCTGCCTCGTGGCTCAATCCTGAGAGCTCTTATGGTGGGTGTCGCCTGCGTGATCTTCGTAATGACGGCGGGGATCATGAGATTGAGTATAACTGACGGGCTAAAAAAGGGATCAACCGAGCTTCTTTGTAGCAGACTCGATCCTGTTGAGGCCCTCCAGCATTATCGCCTCGCTCGTGGCGATGCATATCCGGAGGTGGTTCTCGCCGAGGGGTCCGAAGCCGATGCCTGCGCTGAGACCGACCTTGTACTCCTTGATGAGACGCTCAGCGAGTTCCTTACTGGGGATGCCGAGGTCGAAGCGTGGGAAGGGGACGTATGTGCCTTCGAGGTCGGGGAATGTGACTCCGTTCATCGCGTTCATCCTCTTGGCGCAGAGGTTCCTGATCTTTGTGAGGTGTTTCATCATGTCGCGGCGCCAGTAGTTGGTCTTTGAGCCGAGCATGACGGGTGCTATTGCTTTGGCAAGGGTGTTTGAGCCTCGCTGTATCCCCGTCGAGGCTTTACGCATCTCAGCCATCATCGCCTTGTTCGTAGTAGCCATGTAACCTAGCTGTAGCCCTGCGACTCCGAACGTCTTGCTGAAGCCCCAGCTTGTGAGTGTGAGGTCGCTGACCTCGGGGCTGAGGCTCGCTATGCTGAGGTGCTGGTGGTCGTCGAAGACGATGTCCTCCCAAAGCTCGTCGGAGACGATGTTGATCTTCTTCTCGGCGGCTACGTCGGCTATCGCCTTGAGCTCCTTTTTCGTCATGACGCGTCCGGTGGGGTTGTGTGGGTTGCAGACGCCGATGAGGCGCGTCCTCTTTGTGATCGAGTTTCTTCAGCGTCTCCTCGTCGAAGCGGTAACCATCGTCTTCGTCGAGCTTCCAGTAGACCGCCTTGGCGCCTGCTGCGTCGAGTCCATTCTTGAAGGGCGTGTACATAGGGTCCGTGAGTATGACCTCGTCGCCCGGCTTGCATGCGTATTTCGCTGCGAGCCAGAGGCTGGGATCGACTCCCTGTATGACTTGAATATCGTCTGGTGTGACGCTGATCTTGTTGAATCGGATGATCTTCTCAGCCATTGCCGCCTTCGCGGCTGTGTCGGTGTTGTAGAATACGTCCTCCGCTTCGACGGCGTCGCGGAGAGCCTGCTTGACTTCAGGTGCGATTGGGAAGTCGGGGGCGGCAATCCACATTGGAATGACGTCGGGAGGGTTCGTGTGCCACTTCAATCCCGGTGCGCGTAGCATCGATTCCACGGTTGAGGAGTTGAAGAGGTTCTTCCTAGGCATGTGTATCGGTCTATCTTGTCGCACTGCGTTAATAACAGCCGTTGCCCGCTACGAGGTGTGCAGGCTCCACCAGAGGCTCAGGGCCTTAGAGCCCATCCTCCACGAGTCCCTGAGGAGCTTGACCTTCGTCCCCCTCGCCTCTGACCAGTCGACGGGTATCTCGACGACCTTGAGACCCTTTCTCGCCCCTCTGATGAGCACCTCTGTGTCCCAGAACCAGTGCCTGTCCTCGACATCGTCGATGAAGCCCATGAGGCTCTCTCGCTTGAAGGCCTTGAAGCCGCACTGGTGGTCGTGCACGGGCGTGTTGAAGAGCACCTTGATGAGGGTGTTGTAGGATTGCGATGCGAAGCTTCTGCGCGCCGAGCGTTTCACCCTGCTATCTGGGAGAAGGCGTGAGCCCGTCGCGATGTCTGCTCCGCCGCGTATCGCGTCTATGAGCTCGCCGAGTTTGTGTATGTCTGTGGCGAGGTCGACGTCCATATAGACGAGGATGCACCCACTCGCCTCCTTGAACGCCCTTTTCAGAGCCTCACCCCGACCTAGGCGATCCGCGCTGTGGATGTGTCGCACCTCAGGGTGCTCCCGGGCGAGCCGCTTAGCGATCTCGGCGGTGCCGTCCGTACTTCCGTCCTCTGCGACTATGACCTCGAAGCGTGGCGTGATCTGCTTTAGCTCCTCAAGCGCTGCGTTGACAGAGCGTTCTATGTCCCCAGCCTCGTTGTAGGCGGGGAACACGAGGCTTACCTCAATATCATTCATGTTAGAACCTCCATCCGAGGACCCGCAGGTAATCGATATACCAGCGTGGGACGATCTGCCCCGAGATGACGGGGTAGAATGCGACGAATACTATCGCCGCGATCGCGACGAGTAATAAGATGTATTTCCTCTGTTTTGGGGCGTACCATAGCTCGTGGGTGAGCCCCGCTGTGGCTAGAGCGAGTAGGGGGACCTCCGCGTAGTAGTGGTAGATGAATAGGTAGCGGGAGATGAGGGCGTAGGGGATGAGCTGGGCGAGGTAGAGAGCCCCGAGGAAGAGTTGGGGCCACTTCAGCTTGGCGGCGTCTAGTATTGAGAGTATTATCGCGACTAGCCCGATCCACCAGAGGACGGGGTTCCCGAGTGCGGAGATGCCTGAGTATAAATCGCCTTGGAGTCTATCGGATGTGAATGGGAGGAACTTGAGGGCGAGGGGCCACTCGTACCAGCCTGAGGCGTTCGGGTGCGAGTATTGGCCCATCTCGGAGTGGTAGCCGAGCATCCCCCACTGTGCCGCCCAGATATCGCCCAGGTCGTGCCCAAGCCCCGCGTATGGGATCCATGTGGCGAAGTAGACGCCTGCGCCGATTAGGGGGGTGAGGCAGGCGATAACCGCGATCGGCTTGGCGAGTGACTTGAGCCGTGCTACTACGTTTCCCCTGCGGTCCGCGCTGTAGACGCCGGCGATTAAGAAAAGCACAGCCTCGCCTATGAAGCCGAATATCGCAATCCATTTGACGGAGAATGCGAGGCTGAAGGAGACAAGGGCTAATGCGATTAGTCGATAGTCGGGTTCTGCACCTAGTGTCATCTTCTCGTAGTTGAGATAGAAGAGGAGAGTCGAGAGTAATATGAAGAAGACTAGATAGGTGTCAACGGTCCCCACACGCCCCATGGTGAAGTGCATGAAGTCGAGAGCTAGTAGGGTGGAGGCGATCGTTGCCGCGGCGCGCGTCTTGAACAGTCCCAGCCCGAGAGCGTAGATGATCGGAATCATCAGCGACGCGAAGAGCACGGCGGGTATCCTCCAGGCGAATGGGTTGAAGCCGAGGATCGAGATGCTCGCGGCTATGATGAGCTTGCCCAGCGGAGGATGCGTCTCCTCAGCTGTAGGCTCCTCGCCGTTCAGGAGCTGCTGGGAGGCTCGGACGAATAGCTCCTCGTCGAACATAGACTCCGACCTGTAGGTCGGGGGGTTTTCGAAGAGTCCCTGCTCGTCGATGAGATTACCAATGGGGGTATTTTCGAGGTTGGTGGACTCCGCTTTGGTGAAGATGATCTGGTTCAAGTTCGTGTCGACCGCGGCGATCTCGAAGATGTCCCCCGCGTTGAAGTAGAGGCGCATCCGTATTCTTTCGGTGATTGTCTGGTTGAATTCGACGGGTATCCACTTGTAGTATGTGTGGTTGTTCATCCACGCCCTGTCCCTCCACATACCCTCGATCGGCACCGAGAAGCTCGCCGTGATATCGGTGTCGGAGGATGCGTAGATGTAGATAGTTGATACACTCGCAGGCTCGGCGAGGGTTAGGATGATGTCCCCCTGCCTGACCCGCCACGGTGTCGAAGGTATCTCTCTGAACCCAACGTTGTAGGCGGCGGAGACGAAGAAGATAACCGTGATCGCCACAGCGATCGCCGCGTCCCTTCTGTCTAGCCTCACCGCCCTCGCCTATCAGGGGCGCATGGCTTCGGCGCCTCTTAAAACCTGCGAGTTGCCCCTATGGAGGAGATAGATATAAAAACCGTCGGAAGTGATATGGGTCGAAATGGATTCAGGGGCGCCTGTTTTTAGCGAATACGTCAAGCGAGCCGAGGCAAAGCTCGGCAGCGCCCTCGGCGGTACATGTAGGATAGCGGTCTACCACGAGATCAACAAGGATCTCCTCAAGATCATAAGCGAGATCGAGGACGAGCGCTTCAGGAGCGAGCTCAGATACAGCGAGCGCGAAATCACGAATCGCTCCAAGAAGAAAGGTTTCACCTGCTTCATAGTCTACCTCGAGGAGAGGCCCATCGCCTTCGTCTTCGGATTCGACGACCCTGAGAGTGGCGCCTACTTCTCTGACAGCGCCGCCACCCTAATCGAGAGAAAGGGTATAGCCTCGGTTCTCACGGCCCTCGAGACACTCTACTGCATCGAGAACGGGTACAAGTCAGAAAAAATGATAACCGAGGACCTGGACGAGTCAGGGCGCAGGCTAGTAGAATACTGGGGGCGCTTCGGGTTTCTCGTCACGAACCGCAACCCGAAGATAGGCGTCGAGATGAGACTAGAACTCACACCCGCCGTCGTACAGGGACTTCTGGCCAAGTACTTACCCTAGGTTATCCGTTTCCTTCATTAGGCTTCGCGTCAAGTTCACATCATGGTCCTCAAGATAGGGCATAGGGGAGCTGCTGGATACGAGCCTGAGAACACCCTTCGTAGCTTTAAAGCGGCAGTCTCCCTCGGCGCTGATATGGTTGAGTTGGACGTGCATGTTTGTGCCTCGAGTGAAATCGTGGTCATCCACGACGAAACCGTAAATCGAACGACAAACGGCTCAGGAACCATAGCCAACTTGACCCTTAACGAACTGAAGGCTCTCGACGCGGGGATCGGCGAGAAGATACCAACACTCGCGGAGGTGTTCTCCACGATGAGGGGGAGTGTAGGCATCAACATTGAACTGAAGGGGAAAGGAACTTCCGACTCTGTCCACGACTTCATAACCCGTGCGTTCAAGAGGGGGGAATGGCGCCTAGACGACGTGCTCATTACATCCTTCGATTGGAGGATGCTCGGGAGGATGCGTGAGCTGTCGGAGGAGACACGTCTCGGTCCACTCACTTACGAGGACATGGAGGGAGCACTAACCACCGCAGCTGAGCTCGATGCTTTTTGTGTCAATCCTCATCACAGCAGAATCAACACTGCATATATGAATCGCGCACACGAAGCTGGTCTCCGGGTTTATCCGTGGACCGTGAACATTCCTGCGGATATCCAGAGATTATCAAAGCTCGATGTGGATGGCATCATCTCCGACTACCCAGATAGAATCTAGACCCCGGGGAGTACGACATTATAAAAACACCATCGACAGTTCCAGATTTAATGAGTGTTCCAAATCTACGAGACGCGCTGGCAAGGGCTGAGGCGAAGCTTAGCGGGGTTCTCGGAGGAGAGTGCAGGATAACTGTCCATCACGAGTTTCCCTCGGGGCTAGCTCGCATAGTCGAAGAGATAGAGAACAGGAAATTCCGCCAGGAGCTGCAATACAACGTAAATGAACTCGTCGAGAGGTCAAAGAAAAAGGGTTTCACGGTAATACTCTTCACACTCGACGGCAAACCTTTCGCCTTCGACCTTGGCTATACAGACTCCGCGGAGGACGCGTACTTCGGAGACAGCGCCGCGACCCTAATCGAGAGAAAGGGCGTTGGAGCCGTGCTGACCGCGCTTGACGCGCTCTACAGCTACGAGGCGGGGTACAAGGCGGTAAAATGCATCACGGAGGACGAGGACGAGTCGGGGCGGAGGCTCGTAGAGTATTGGGGTAAGTTCGGTTTCCGCGTCACGAACAGAGATCCGAGTATCGGGGTGGAGATGAGGCTGGAACTCACCTCCGAGAACGTCAAGGCGCTCTACGACAGGTACATTGGATAGCTACTGCGCCGTGTATCCGCCGTCGATCCTTACGTCGGTGCCGGTTATGTAGCCAGCCTCCTCTGTGCATAGATAGACGGCGAGCTTCGCGACATCGGCGACGTCACCCCAGCGTCCAAGGGGTATCTTAGAGATGAGGTCGTCGTTCTTTGCAGGGTCGCTCCAGATGGGCTTGGTTAGCTCTGTCTCGAACCAACCGGGGCTGATTCCGTTGACAGTGATCTTCTCGGGAGCAAGCTCAATGGCGAGTGCTCGTGTGAAGCCAAGGAGCCCAGCCTTGCTCGCTGCGTAGGCTGTACGATTAGCGGTGGCGACGTGGCTCATGGTCGATGTCGTGTTTATTACGCGCCCGTAGCCCCGGCCCTTCATTTGAGGCACGAAGGCTCTGCAGACGAGGAAGGGTCCGACTAGGTTAGTGTCTATGACTCGACGCCACTCCTCGACAGGGAAGTCGGTGATTGGCTTTCGTATGTTGATGCCAGCGTTGTTGACTACAATGTCAACGGTTCCGAGGCTACCGAGGACCTCGCCCCTAAGGCGTTCTACGTCATCCTCGTTTGAGACGTCGGCTACAAATGTCTCGGCCCGTATCCCCATCTTCTCCGCCTTCTCTGCGACATGCCTAAGCTGTATAGGTTCACGCGCTACAAGGGCGATCACCGCACCTGCCTCTCCCAGTGCGAGTGCTATGGCCTCCCCTATTCCCCTGCTAGCGCCCGTGACGAGGGCTGTCCTATCGGCAAGTCTTCCCGACATGATTACCGTTTCAATCTTGTCGCGATCTGGCTTTAGCGTTGGCGGTAGAGATCACTATATGCATTGTCGCGCGCGTGAACTGCACGTTCATATGCCCACCATCCAAGCGCTACTAAGTGACATAGCGACCAGCGACCTAGCCCTTATAGGACATGAAAAGGGACATAACGTTCTCCTACCAGACACGAGATATAGAGGCAGAAAAGTAATAGTCGTGTGAGCGTATGGTCGCAGATGTTACCTTAGTCGAGGCATCCGAGATAGACTCAGAGCGCCTTGCCGAGATCGCGAAGAGGGCTTTCGGATCAGATGATGAATATGGTGCGCCAACTCCTGGCGGTCCACAGGGATATGACTCCCCCGCGTTCTATACGCGCTCACTGAAGTACCTAGGCTGCTACACGGTCCTTCAGGGGGAGGAGGTCGTCGGCGGTGCCATGGTAAGCGCAGGCGGGGCACTCGCGACCATCGAGAGACTCTTCGTCGACCCTGATCACCAACGAGAGGGAATAGGTTCCGAAGTTGTGGGACTCCTCGGAGAGAGGTACCCTGAGGCGACGATCTGGACGTTAGGTACTCCCGAGTGGAACACACGCGTGCCGCCCTTCGTAGAGTCGTTGGGCTTCAGGCAGATCGGGTGGGAGCATGGCGACCCAAAGATCAAGACTAGGTGGTTCGAGAAGCGCACAGGCGACGAGGCTATCGCGCCGATCGGCTCTCTAAGGGACGGGCAGAGCAATGTCACAGTCGAGGGCAAGGTGACGGAGAAGTCGTACCCCCGCTCCGTACGGTCGAAGAAGACGGGTGGAGAACTCACTGTCGCCAACGCCGCGCTCGAGGACGCCACAGGTAGGGTGGTCATGGTCCTCTGGGACAAGCAGTTCGAGGTTGTAAAGGTTGGAGCGCGCCTCAGGGTTGAGAAGGGCTACATAAACTCCTACGGCGGAATCAAGCAGCTAAATGTCGGGTTCGGGCGGCTCATTACACTAATCTGAGCAACAGAGCAGAGGGTTAATGAAGCGATCGATACCTGAGTTTTACTAATTTTCTAAGATGCACGCATAAGATTAGGCGAATGAATACCGCCTGTTGTCGTCCTCACTCTGTATACACTCGTCTGCGCGGTTATGTATAGGGTCTTGAGGTCTGCGTCGCCCCACGCAACGTTTGTTGTGACCTCGGGGCTCTCGATGACGCCGAGCGGTTCCCCGGAGGGTGCGATGACCCAGACGCCGCCCGAGCCTGTGCAGAAGACGTTGCCATGAGTGTCGACTTTCATGCCATCGGGGTTACCACGCTTAGGTCCCTTCAGCTCGGCGAAGACCTCGCCTCCGCTAATCGACCCGTCTTTTCTCACGTCGAAGACCCTGATGTGGCGCTTCGCCGTGTCGTCGATGTAGAGCCTTGACTCGTCGGGGCTGAAAGCGAGGCCGTTTGGGCGCTCGAAAGAATCGTCTAGCAGGGTGAGCTTCCCTCGGGTGCCGAGTCTGAAGACGCCCTGGTAGGGTAGCTCCTTCCCCTCACATTTGTCGCCGAGGCCGTAGGGTGGGTCGGTGAAGTAGATGGCTCCACTCCTCGCTACGACGGCGTCGTTTGGGCTGTTGAGTTTCTTTCCCCTGTAGCTCTCGGCGAGCACCTCAACGGTGCCGTCGGGCTCGGTTCGGGTGAGTCGCCTGTCGTGCTCGCAGGCTATGAGGCGGCCGCTACCGTCGAGGGTGAGCCCGTTGCTACGCCCGCTAGGCCTCCTGTAGACCTCGGCGTGATCGGCGCTGGGGGTCCAACTGTAGATTGTGCTCGCGGGGATGTCGGAGAAGAGCAGCCTACCACCTGCCCAGAGTGGCCCCTCGGTGAATTGGAACCCACCGATGATCTTCTCGACCCTCGGTTCAGGGACGATTTCGCTGAATCTAGACGGCTTCACCATGGACGATCGAGGTGTATGAGTGCCGTCGGTGATTTAATGAGTGCGACCCACGGGGGGCAAGCGACTCCTTAAACATATTAACCGTCGCAGCGGAAGAAGAACCGTCATGAACAGATTACAGGGGAAGACCGCCCTCATCACGGGGGCGGGGTCGGGAATAGGCAGGGCGGTGGCCATACTCTTCGCCTCGGAGGGTGCTAAGGTCGCTGTAAACGACGTCAGCGAGAGGGGCGGCGAAGAGACTGTGCGCCTCATCAAGAAGGAAAATGGAGAAGCCACATTCTACAGGGCAGATGTCACGAAGCACGCCGAGGTCAAGGCTATGGTTGCGCAGGTACTCGACCGCTACGGCGGCGTTGACGTCCTCCACAACAACGTCGGCGGCTGGCAGAAGGAGAACAACGACACCGTCGTCAACGACTCTGAGCAGGAGTGGGACAGGCTCATCAACCTCAACCTCCGCGGCACCTTCCTCGTAAGCAAGGAGGTCGTACCGGCTATGATCAAGAGGGGCGGCGGCTCGATAATCAACACCATCACGACCAACGCCTACATGAACTACATGGGCAACCACGCCTACGGTACCTCTAAGGGAGGCCTGCGCGAGCTGACGCGTAGCATGTGCCTCGACTACGGTAAGTATGGCATCAGGGTCAACGGCCTCGTCCCCGGTGAGACAGTAACGCCGCAGTGGACGGCCTCCATAGAGGCGGCGCCAAACCCGGAGGAGACTAAGAGCTTCCTAATCAAGAAAATACCCATGGGGCGCTTCGCCCAGCCAGAGGACATCGCCAAGGGGGCGCTCTTCCTCGCCTCCGACGAGTCCAGCTACGTCAACGGCCACATACTCTTCGTAGACGGTGGTCTAACCGCTGGCTTCTACGGCTAGAAAGCCCCAGTTGTTAAACTTTATTCAGGAGTTCCGACAATAGTCTTCGAAATGAGCGTCAAGGTCGTCGAGTTCCACCCCGAGAAGTGTACCGGCTGCCTCACATGTGAGGGAGCTTGCTCCAGTGTGCACTTCAACACCGGGGGCGGTGGGGAAAGGTCAGCAATACGGATAACAGAGAAGAAGGGGGTTCGTAAGTGCAAACGTCTGCAACCAGTGCGGCCTCTGCATCGACATGTGCTCCGTGGGTGCACTGTCGCGCAACGCGAAGGGTGTCGTCACGCTGGACGCGAAGCTCTGCGTCGGGTGCCAGGCATGCGTCGCATTCTGTCCCAGCGCCGCCATGAGGAAGGCGCCTGCGAGGATAGAGCCGTTCAAGTGCATATCATGCGGCTCATGTGTCCGCGCCTGCCCGGAGAACGCGTTGGAGCTCGCCGACAAGAGCGTGGACGACCAAAAGAAAGTTGTCTACCACAAGTTGGGGGTCTAAAGATGACAGTTGGACAGGTACCCGTCAAGGAATACGACGCAAAGAACACGAAGCACTCATGGGACTACGCGAAGATTCGCTCTGCCCACCGGGAGCTAGTACAGTATAGTTATGCCAAGGGGATGGTCGAAAAGGGTTACGCAAACAGGACACTCTACGTCAACCTCACGACTCGCGAGATCAGTGAGAAGAGGGTCCCCGAGGAGATGAAGGCGTACTTCACTGGTGGCAGGGGCTTCGGCCTCAAGCTCCTCTGGGACGCCGTTAAACCAGATACACGCTGGGACAGCCCAGAGAACGAGCTCGTCATAACCACCGGGCCTCTCTGCGGTACCACGCAGTACCCAGGCTCAGGCAAGAGCCTCTGCCTCACCGTGTCCCCAGCGACGAATATCATCTGCGACAGCAACGTCGGCGGCTTCTTCGGACCTTACCTAAAATTCGCCGGATTCGACGCCCTCGAAATACAGGGCAAGTCAAAGGAGGATGTACTCATCGTCATCGACGGCGAGAAGGGCACGGTGTCGATTGAGACAGCGCCCCTCGAGGAGACGAACACACACCTCCTCGCGGAGCAGCTCACACACATGTACTGCCTCCGAGGACACAGACCTCTCACGCCAGAAGGTGTCAACGGTCTCCTCGGGGAAGGGCGCTGAGCACAGTTACTGGGGCTGCATGAACTTCTCCTTCTACGACATACGCCGGAAGACCCCTAGACTTAAGCAGGCGGGGCGCGGTGGACTCGGCACCGTCCTGCGCGATAAGGGCGTCAAGGCAATCGTTGTCAAAGTCGAGAAGGTCGACGGTGTCAGCAACCACCCGGCCGACCCAGATGCCCTTGCGGAGGTAGGCGTGAAGATACACAGGGAGATCAGGGACCAGGATAAGTTCCAGTGCAACATGAGGACAGTCGGCACCGCCCACCTCGTCGAGATCATGGACGCCTACGACCTCCTCCCCACGGAGAACTATCGCTTCGGCAGCTTCCCAAAGGCACCCAACCTCTACTCACCCGAACTCTACAAGTTATTCACAAAGATCATCCCCGACGGCTGCTGGCACGGCTGCACGATGGCGTGCGCCAAGACAGTCGACAACTACACCGTCATGACGGGGCCATACAAGGGGCAGCGAGTCACGGTGGATGGCCCCGAGTACGAGACCCTTGGCTCCGGATCAAACATGAGCCTCTGGGACCCGCTGTGGATTCTCGAGTTCAACTTCTACTGTGACACCTATGGGCTGGACACTATCTCAGCGGGGACGGCCACCGCCTTCTACATGGAGATGTACGAGTACGGCATCCTAAACAAGGAGCGGTGCGACGGGCTCGAGCTATGCTTCGGCAACGGCGAGGCGGCGCTCCAACTACTCCACCGCATCGCCGCTGGGGACGAGGGCGAGTTCATACGCGTCGCCGCAAAAGGCGCACGCCGCGTAAAGGACTGGCTCAAGACGAAGGGCTGGGGAGACCCCTACCTCATTGAGGAGTGCGGCATGGAGAGCAAGGGCCTCGAGTACAGTCAGTACGTGACGAAGGAGTCACTCGCCATGCAAGGCGGCTACGGGCTGACGCTTAAAGGACCGCAGCACGACGAGGCTTGGCTCATCTTCATGGATATGGTCAACAACCAGATCCCCACCTTCAAGGACAAGGCGGAGGCCCTTCACTACTTCCCGATGTGGAGGACGTGGTTCGGTCTCAATGGCCTCTGCAAGCTGCCGTGGAATGACATCGAGCCAGTCGACAACGCGAAGACAAGCGAGCCTGCGAAGGTGCCCGAGCACGTGCAGAACTACGCCGAAGTCTTCTCTGCTGTAACCGGGATGAAAGTGGGTCCCAGCGACCTGATCAATCAGAGCGAGAGAGCTTACAACTGGCAACGCGCCATGAACGTCTGGCTGGGTAGGGGCAGGAGGAAGGACGACTGGATACCCTACAGGTCCATGGGTCCAGTGACGACCCTCGAGTACGTGTCTAGGAAAGACCGCTACGACTCCCAGCTAATCGAGAAGCTCGGCTTAACGAAGGACGCGATGAAGGCTATGCCAGTCGAGGAGAAGATTAGTAGGCTCTATGGGTACAGACAGGACCAGTACCAGAGGCTCGCTGACGCCGTCTACCACCGACGCGGCTGGACGCAGAATGGTGTGCCGACGCCGCAGAAGATGAGGAGCCTAGGCTGCACCGATGAGAGGATGCTCTCGATGCTGCAGACGAAGATAGACGAGGATGAGGAAAAGGGGCTGAACAATTGGGGGGGAAAATACGCCGGAAGCGAGAAGCCACCCGCAGCCGACCGAAGGTACTGGGAGAAGTGGTAGAATCAGGCAGGTGAAGGGCCACGGAGATAACCGTCAACAAGAATGAGATCGACTACGTCGAGGACGAGACGGTTACCGAGCTGCTGGCCCGCCTGAGGTACAAGTTCCCACTCGTCCACGTAGCTATAAACGGGGAACTCGTACCCAGGGAGAGGTACGGCGATACCCATATCCCTGAAGACGCAGCCGTATCAGTCATCCACATGATAAGCGGCGGCTGATTCTTCGTATAGGCTCACCAAGATAAGTGGACGACAGAGTGACAAGGCTAAATAATCGAGGCAACCAAACGCAAAACATGCCAACAGACCGAGATGGGTAGCGCACTGGAGGAAGCACGCAGAGCGGTGATCGCCGCGGAGCGGGCGTTCGCCAAGTCGATGGCGGACCGTGACGTCGAAGCCTTCGCCAGCTGGCTTTCGGAGGAGGCCATATTCTTCACCGGGCCGACGCCGCTGCGGGGGAAAGCCGCTGTGCTGAGCTGGTGGTCTCGGTACTTCGCCTCGAAGGAGGCGCCGTTCTCTTGGGAACCGGATCAGGTGGAGGTCATCGCCTCGGGGACCCTGGCTCTTAGTACGGGTCCTGTACGTGACCCGGCGGGGAACGTCACAGGTAGGTTCAACTCGATATGGCGGCTCGAGGCGCCGGGACGATGGCGCGTGCTATTCGACAAGGGAAGTGCCTCGCAGGCCCCCTCCAAGCCATTGGATTGATGCCTGATACCCGTCCCGTCTAAGCGCAGCCCTGTTTTAAATAGCGTGAGCCAACTCATACTCGATTATCTGGTGGCTGATGATGAAGAGCAAAGTCTACTTCATGGATGACCGCTACAAGGCGCTGTCCTCCAGCATACCCGCGAAGGCGATGCAGCTGTTTGACCACGCGGGCCTCGGTGACTGCTTCAAGCCCGGCGACTCAGTCGCTATAAAGTGCCACATGGGTGAGTGGTTCAACACGGGATACCTTCGCCCAATACTTATCAGGGTGATAGTCGACAAGGTGAAGGAGCTCGGGGGCAGGCCCTTCGTGACCGACACGACGACGGCGCCCTACTACTTCTATGGAGCCCGCTGCACGGCGTCCTTTTACCTCGAGAACGCAGCGCGCAACGGCTTCACGGCGGAGACGATGGGGTGCCCCATCATCATAAGCGACGGCATGTACGGGACGGACGACGTCAGGGTCGACCTGCCCGATGGTCTCCTGCTCAAGGAGGGGTACCTGGCGAGGGGGATCGCCGACGCGGACTCGGTGATTGTTGTCAGCCACTTCAAGGGGCACGGCAACGGCGTCTACGGGGGCAGCATAAAGAACGTCGCCATAGGCTGCAGCTCGAAGAGGGGAAAGTTCAACGTGCACCTCTGCACCCACCAGAAGGTGGGCTGGAACGGCTGGAGCTTCGACGGCAAGAAGTGCAAGGGGGAAGAGTGCCCCAACCACGTGGTCTGCAATAACCTCTGCCCAGCCGGCGCGCTCAAGATCGGGAAGGACGGGGCGACCTATGATGGCTCCAAGTGCATAGGGTGCTTCGGCCATCAGAGGCCGCTCTTCAGGTGTGGGCTCTGGGGTAGGGAGAAGTATGATGACTGGAGTAACTGGTTCCTCGTTGCGATGGCAGACGCCGCTGCGGGCTACGTGCGCCACATCGGTAAGGAGCGCATCGGATACCTAACCTACGCCCTCGATCTGACCCCCGCCTGTGACTGCGTCCCCGGCACCGATAGGGCGGTGCTGCCGAACCTCGGCGTCTTCGCTTCCCGAGACATGGTCGCTATCGACGTGGCGGCCCTCGATATGTCTGTTCAGGCACATGGCATCCACGGCTCCGTCGCGGAAGAGAAGCACGTTATGGAGCCCGGCCAGGAAAAGTTCACTGTGATAAACGGGATGAGTCAGTGGATTAGCCCGAACGCGTGCAGCCTGCTCGGCGCGGGCTCTAAGGACTATGAGCTGGTCATCCCGGAGGTATCAGGGGATGAGGCAGCCTTCACCCATCCCCTGCTTAAGCCCGAGAACCCTGCGGGTAAGCAGTTGGGAGAGGCGATGAAGCGCTTCGGGGGATGGATGCCTCCGGGGGGCTTCAAGTATAATGATTGCCCGATAGTCTCCCTCGACGAGTTACGTAAACGGTAAATTCCTTTTAATGTACGCGTTTTAGGTTAATTCATGTAAATTATAAAAATAGGGACTATTTACAGAGATAAAAGATAGGCCACTATACACAGGTGATTTGAATTACTAACTTTACATGATTCAATATTATCTTTAAATGGATCTTAGTATGAATTAATTATAATGAAAATTGCTATTGCCGTGACAAATCCAAATATTCTAGGCGGTGGAAATAAATTTGCTTCCGATCTATGTCAGATGCTAAGTAAATTTGACCATAAAATTGCATTATGTTCATGGGAAAGGCCAGAGGAACAGAGTTTTGAAGGATTTCATGGAATCGAAAATATTTTTTTACCCTCATGGGTTGGGAATCATATTAAAGGTACTGTTTGGAAAACATTACTGACTTCTGGTTCATCAATTAATAAATGCATTAAAGAGTTTAACCCTAATGTAATAATTTCCGCTGATCTTGAACCAGGAGTTTTTTATTCTGTTCCTAATAACATAATTAAAATTCATTATTGTCATTTTCCGACAGAGCTAAAAATAAGAAAAAATACTTTACCTTATCTGGTTTACAGAGTACCATACTGGTATCAGCATTATAAACAATTATCTAGATTAGATTGCATTATATGTAATTCTCATTATACAGAGAAAATTTGTAAAATATTATGGGGTAATTACGTAAATTTATCTTCGTTTAAAATGATATATCCAACAGTCGATATAAACAAATTTAATATTAAAAAAGAAAAAATTAACCAGTTATGCTATGTTGGAAGAATAGATGCTTTTAAAGGAATTGATCATGTTATCGACGCTTATCTTGATTTATATGACGATTATAAATGCAGTTTAAAAATTGTAGGCGGAGTGTCTAAAAAAACGGAGAGTATTTTATATGCAGAAAAAATAACTAAAAAAGTTGACGAATTAAAAAATAAGTCTTATCCAATTGAGTTAAAAACGAATGTTACCTACGATGAAATAATTGATACGTTAGTCTATTCAAAATTTTTGTTATCTTATAACCCTGAGGAGCATTTTGGTATTGTCCCAATTGAAGCACAAGCTGCAGGTTGTATTCCGATAGTTGCTGACGGCGGGGGTCAACAAGAAACTGTTATTCATAATGAAACGGGCTTTAGAATAAACGGCCCAAATGAATTCGCAAAATATGTAAAACAATTAATTACAGACGAAAAATACTATCAACAAATATCTGAACAAGGTAGATTGTGGGTAAAAAAATTCTCTGTAGAAGAAACATCATTAAAGTGGGAAAAAACATTAGAAGAAATTAAGGAAGGGAAGAGTAAAAAACGATTCTAAAAAACTCAATTATGAAATTAAATATCCATAAAAAACAAAAGGTCTAAGTCGGACTATTGAGTGGCCGAGTACCTTAATTAAAGGCATCTTCATCTTTCTCCTCGTTCTACCAGAGATAATTTGCGTTTGAATAGATTTTTTAAAGGAGAATTTCCTAAGGTGTAGACATACTACATCTCTTGATAAATTTGACATGTACCCGGCTTTTCTAAGATCTAAATCAAGTTGGGTATCAGGAGTAGGAGTGTCTTTAAAACCCCCAACATTATTTAACGCCTCTCTTAGAATAACTCGAATAGCGCCTCTAGGTTCTCTTTCCTTAACTCCCCAATCGTGGGTTTTCTCCCAAAAATAATAAAGATGATTCATAAAAGACGCTGTCTTATCCGTTACAATATTTGCACTAATCGAAGCTGTCTGCAAGTTCAACTCCTTTTGTAAACATGCGAATGTGTCAGGAGGACAACAAATATCAGCGTCGAGTATCCCTACGTATTTTCCCGTGGTTTTTTCATACCCAATTTGAAGATTCTCAGCGTAGCTATTCACCCACCTTGTTGCTTTTTTTTCCACGATTATTGCTTCTGGAAAAAGGTTTTCAACAATTTTTTTTGAATTATCGGTGCAACGATCTAATATAACAATTAGTTTTATGTCCTCATTTTTCAAACAAGTTAGAGATTTTGGGAGATATGTCTCCTCGTTATGGATGGCCATGATTACAGATATTTTATCCTGAGGACTCAAGCTCTGGATCACTAGATTACTTTAGTTCTTCATAAAGAAGCTTTCAGAAAAGACCATCGAACACGTTTTAGTGGCTTTCAGTCTGAGGTGGTCGGTGTGCCGGTCGTTACCGACTTCTAGAGGTAGGTTACTTGGCGCGCGTGTGTCTCAAGGGTCTCGTGTTCGTCCTGTCTTATAGATCGGACCTCCTCTGGTTGGCGCCATGGGATGACGAGACTCTAACTGTCAAAATAAGCTTGTTCTGAATTTAGGGACAAGGCAACGTGTGCGCAAATTAATCAAAAGCCGGACTGTTCCGTAGTTTAGCTATGAAGAAACCCTCACACTCATGCCTTTTAGGGAATAGCCTCTGAGCCTCTACCAGCCCAAGTAACCCCGGTGAACCCAATCTCGGACTTGCCTCCACAATCTTGAATTCCGGGTGCCCCTCAAGAAAACCCTTGACAACAAACTCATTCTCTTCCACAGATACACTGCATGTGCTGTAAACAAGCCACCCTCCGCTCCTCACATGCGCCGCCACATTCTCCAAGAGTCTACTCTGGAGAGATGCAAAATCGAGGATTGAAGAGTGAGTTACCCTCCATTTCAGGGACGGAATTTTATTGAAGGTGCCCGTACCCGAGCAGGGGGGATCCAGCAAAACCAAGTCGGCGATAACATCAGGGAGCCCATCAGCTTTAGACGCGTCACCAATCACTGCCTCTCCGATCGAAACACCAAGTCTCTCCATTATCCCTTTCCAGGACGCCAATCTGGCTACGTTGATATCTACCGATACTATTCTCCCTCGGTTACCCATGATCTGAGCGAGGTGACTTGTCTTCGCCCCTGGCGCAGCACATACATCCAGCACAACATTTCCCGCCATCGGCGCCGCCACCTCGCTGACAAGCATACTCGCCTTGTCCTGCATCATGAAATCACCTTCTCGGTATGAGGCGGTGTCGGTCAACCCTACTGAGTATCCTTGAACCTTGTAAGCGTAGGGGACTCCAGGTACAGCTTCGAGTTGGTAGCCATCAGCACTTAACTTGGGGATCACTGACTCACCCCCACGAAGAGAGTTGATCCGAATATACTTGGGGATCTCAACGGGGGACATGAGATCAGCCGCTAACTCCTTCTCGAAGTTGTCGCTGATGTACTCGACATACCAAGGGGGTAAAAAATTCTCAAATGCCAGCGCCTCAACTCTACTGAGATTCTCCCACGGGATCTTCTGATGGGGAATTATGTCAATCACTTCCTCAACGGCTCTGAGAGTCTTTTTACCAAGGATCTCTCTTGAGTGCTCGACAAATTTGTGGGCCTCCGCGAGAGAACAGCCACCATAGTGTACTAGGTATGTGTAGATACGGAGGAAGCTTCTTACACCGACATCAAGTGCTTCGACGTCGCCTGGTAATAGTGCTTGGTTGATACGATAATCGAGTGCATTTCTCCTCTTCGATACAGCGTATAATAATTCGCTAGCTTTTTGTATATTTATATGGTCCTTAATTCCGATCTGCTTGCAGGTCTTTCTAATAGCGGCTTCTTCGCTCATACCGTTTAACTCTGCACAGCATAATGCCTTCAAGGTAGTAATCCAAGCTGAACGCATTTAATCAGTAATCCTTTTCGCGGAGACTTATAGACCTGAGGGATGCTTCAGGGGCGCGACGGTGAAGGCCAGGGGCAGATCAGAGTCGACGCAGCACGCTGGGTGAACGCAATATTCTAGGATAAATCCGCTCCTTACCCGTTCTCAATCTAGCATAGTTACTCGCGTAGTTGTCGTAGAGGATCGCGGACTCTTCGGGCCTACAACCTGCACGTCTTCTTCATCCTATAGGAGTGGCGTGTGCATGTTAATAGTTAGACCGTGATAGGGAATGCTTCTTTGTCCCACGAACCGCCTTCAACCCATCGCGTAGTTTGTCGTCCTGTTTCTCCGATTCGGTTGGTAATCGGCGGCCCTTCTTCTCCGTTTTATCCTTCATAATTATCTACACTCTAAATCAACTCAGGGAAGCGCAGTTAATGAACCGAACCCGAGCATACGTGCAAGACCCTCAGAGCTAATATAAGCACGTGTTATGAAAGAAAGGAAAGCGAGATCCACGCTATAACGCATAATTGTTAATCATCCATTCACTAGACACCTCTCCACGGAAAGGCGGAGGCTCATAAAGCCAGATGAATCACATTCGAAGGTTAACTTGTACCTTGGATTGGCTCTTCAATCATAGTTCTACTTGTCGACGACGCGCGCGCGGGTTCAACATGACAGACTTTAATCCGCATATGAACATTGGTCAATGATGGCAGACCAAACTTTCTATTGGATTGATATTACGATCGCCCTCTTCATACCGTTACTAATAGTGTTTCTGCGCCAAATGGGTAAGATAGACTCTTACAGCTATACGCTGTATTGGGCTGGATGCATAATTGGTTCACTTTGGGAGATACCATTCTACTTCATCGGCCCGAATTTCTCTACCACTCCTTTGTATGTGCTTAAGACGCCGATACCATATCCCCTCTTACTCCTCCATGTAGTGCATTGTTTCTGGGATGGTGGCCTGTTCATCGCGGGCTACTTCCTAGTTAAGAAGCTCTGTCGGCCACCGCATTTCGTCCATTTTCGCATTTCAGAAATAGTCGTGTTACTGATCTGGGGGGGACTGCAGGAACTGGTCTTGGAACTCCTAGCGGTCGGCAACTCAGGCTGGGTATTTGTCCCACATTGGTGGAACCCGGTGATCTTCCGTTTCAACGATGCGGATATCACGCTTTTACCGCAGCTTGTTTGGGTTGTGGCTCCAATCATTTTTTATCTCGTTGCTTTGCGGCTGAGGCGAGTTCCGAACAAGGGGTAGAAGCGTACTCGTGAAGTTGTCGCGCGCTTGATTCTCCAAACACGTTTTAGTGGTATTCAGTATGATGTGGTCGGTGTGCCGGTCGTAACCCACCTTCTGTTCTAGGCAGCATTCAGCTATACGGGCTACCCGCGCCCCCTGCAGGAGGGACCCGGCGCCTATTCGCCCTTTCACCCTGCGGGTCGGCCGTCTCACCCCTGCCCCACGGCGTCCTCACCCCTGACCGGGGCTCACGGCATTTGCCGGGGGAGGTGTCGTTTCTGTCCGGAGCCGACGCTCTCGCGCCACGCCTTTCAGCGTCGCAGCCCTGCTCGGTGGATGGAGTTTCCTCAGACCCTCACGGGCCCGGCAGCCGCCCACCGGCTCACCGACCAAGAGGGTAGAGAGAAGGGAGGTCTATAAGGCTACTGGGAGCCCCAGAAATCCTTGGCGTGCGCCTCGCTCCTACCCTTTGTGTAGGGGCAGACGCTTATGCAGGTGCTGCAGTCCATCCCGTTATCGCACCAGTACTCGAAGCACTTCTCCGCATCCATGTACCACTTGAGCGCCCCGGGACTGCTACTCTTCGTCGCCGGCTCCCAATCGGGGTCGTCCTTGAAGCTGATGGCGTCGACCTCGCATACCTCGGCGCAGCGCTTGCAGCTCCTGCAGAACTGGGTTACGCCGAAGTCGATCGGGCTTGTCAGGTGACGAGTGGCAGGTCCGTGAAGACCTTGAAGAGGCGTACTCTCGGCCCATACTCGGGGGTAATGAGGAGCCCGTGGCGCCCAAGCTGCCCCAACCCTGCATCTATCGCCATCGGCACGCTGAGCCCCACGTTGTTCCCCGCGGGTACCGCCGTATAGCCGAGATTTCTTATGAACTCCGCAAGCGTCGCAGCTACAAATGCCATACGTGAGTAACCGGTACCGGTCGCCGCACCAGCGGGTGACTCGGGGCTCGTGGCTATCCCTAACTCATCCATCTCTATGGCGCCCACGATGACCCACTTCACCTCTTGGGGCATATCCAGAGGGGATAGGTCAAACCTATTATTCACCTGCATCCAAAGCGGGTTATACGCCGCCACCCCGACGAGGCTAGCGCCGTAGAGCTTAGCAGCCTTCTTTACCTTCGACGCCATCTCAGCGGGATCCCTGACGCGGTACTTTTTACCATACCACTTATCCCCCATGAGACTGGGACCGAGCGGGCGCGCCATCCTCTCCCAGCTCCACGCCTCCTGGAAGCACTCGTGGACAGTCCAAGCTGCCTCAGCGAGGGCGTAGTCGACACGGGTGTAGCCGGGCTTTCCTTTGGCTATGTTGCGGAGCCCCACCTCCTCCTCGCTCCTCATATACCCGCCCCAACTCGAGTCCTTGCCAACGCGGTTGAAAATCAGGTTCCTCTGGTCGTACCTCCTGACCTTCTCCGGATCGATAGTATAAGGGGGCTTGTCCACCCTCCTGACCCTGATGGCACTCCTCCTGCCCTGACTCATGGCTTAGACGGGACGGTTTCGGGGTTTAACGTCTGCGGGTAGGTGTGGCTGGCTATTGATTGCAGCCGCATGGGTCACGGACACGCTTACCGTCAAGGTCGAGGCTGTGCCCAAAGCGCTCCCTCTTCGTGTCGAAGTAGCGCTCATTGTACTTGTTTAACTCAACCTGGATTGGCACGATGTCTCTTATTCTGACGCCGTACCTGCGGAGGGAGTCGACCTTGGTTGGATTGTTTGTTATAAGGCGTATGTCGCCGACGCCCACCTTCGCCAGCATCGCGGCGGTGACCTCGTAGTCCCTCTCGTCGGCGGGGAAGCCGAGGGCAATATTCGCATCGTACGTGTCGAGACCCCCGTCCTGCAGCATGTAGGCGCGCAGTTTGTTCGTCAACCCTATTCCACGCCCCTCCTGCTGCATATAGACGACCGCGCCGAGGCCCTCCTCCTCGATCATGGCGAGGCTCCGCCGGAGCTGTGGACCGCAGTCGCAGCGCAAGCTACCGAGGGCGTCACCGGTGAGGCAGCTGCTATGCACACGCGTCAGCACATTCTCCTTACCTGAGACATCGCCCTTGACGACCATCGTGTGGTCCCTGCCGTCCTTGTTGTTTGTGAAACCGAGGATCCTGAAGTGGCCAAAGAGGCTGGGGAAGTCAGCGACCGAGACTAGGTGGACGCAGAGTGTCTTCGTGCAGTTCTCGCAGTCCCACTTAAGGGGACACGCCTCGTGCTCCGCCGCGTCATCCGCGAGGACCCGGGTGTAGGATAGATCCTCCATAATTGATTCTACTTGATCGGAAGATAAGAAGGTTCGACCTCACGGGTAAGGTTGACAATTACTTTTTTCGATCCGTATTTATCGGAGTGGCTGATACCTACTTGAGACCTTGGAGCTGAATAGGCGTCTAGCGCTCACCATACTCGCGGCAGTGTGCCTCACATACTACGTGGAGAACTTCCTGCGAAGTGCCGCCTCGGCGCTCACCCCAGTGCTCATCACCGAGCTCGGGATCAGCCGCGGCTCGATGGGGCTCCTAATCACAGGTTACTTCCTAATCTACGGCATCATGCAGTTCCCATCGGGAGTCCTAGCCGACGTTCTGGGACCACGCAAGGCGATACTCTGGTTCACCGCTCTAACCTGCATCGGTGGAGGCCTCTTCTGGATGAGCTACCGGTACGAGCTGCTCCTAGCGGCTCAGATGATAATGGGGGTCGGCACGAGCGTCTTTTACATAAACGCCGTCACAATTGTAGCACGCTGGTTCCCACCAGAGAAGAAGGCGACTGCGATAAGCGTCCTCAGTGCCGCGAGCGGCATAGGAGCCTTCACAAGTTACATGGGCTTTCCACTCGCCGCCTCCATCTGGGGCAACTGGAGAGACTTATACCTGGTCATGCTCGCAGTGCTCGTCATCAACTGGATCCTCAACATATTCGTCCTCAAGGACAGCCCCGTTCCCGTGACATTGGTTAAGAGGACCATTAGGGACGTCATCGCCTCCTTCAAGGAAACACTATCTGACCGGCGGTTCCAGCCGATGCTCGTCGCCTACACTCTGCTTGCGTTTAACTACGTCATACTATCATGGGGCACGCAGTTCCTCATTGAGGCGAAGGGACTGACATATGTCGAGGCGGGCTTCATATCTAGCTTAGGCACAGTCGCCGGATTCATTGGCTGCCTCGTTATGGGCTTTGTAAGTGACAGGCTCAGGAAGAGGAAGACACCCCTCGTCGTCTTCTTTGGCCTATTCGTGCTCGCACTCGTCTCGATAGTCCTCGTCCCTGCAGGGTACCCATTCGCCGTTTACGCTGCGGTCTGGTTCCTAATGGGCGTCGGCAACAGCATCTGGGTACTCTACTTCACGATGGTGGGCGAGGTTCTGCCCTCGAAGAAGGCGACCATAGGACTCGGCCTCCTCAACGGCTTAAGCATCATATTCAGCAGCATAATGACGCCCCTCTACGGGAGCCTCGTCGACGTAACTGGTAGCTTCTTCATACCTGGTCTCCTCAGCATAGCCATAGCCTCGGTGACGTTCGTCGTCCTCCTCCGCTACACGAGGGAGACCTATGGCAACGTCGTGATAGACTAGGCTGCAAACCGTTTTACCGGGAGTCACCCGATTCTAGTGCATGTGGACGGTCAACTCCGAGTGCGGAAAGCTCGACGCGGTGCTCATCCAGGATAGTGTCGAGTCCTTCTGGGAGAAGAGGCTCCCCTTCGAGGGCATAGAGTCTAATCTGCAGTACCTCCCGCGGTGCGTGCACCCCCAGATGGAGGGCGGGCACGAACAATGGCTTCAGTTGCCGAAGATTCTAGGGGAGGAGGGTGTAAAGGTCTTCGAGGTTAAGGATATCCTCGCCAAGGCGCTGGGGAAGGCGACGCTCAAGGAGAAGAAGGAGATAATCAACGAGATATGGGAGGGCTTCCCCTCCGAGCCTAAGCCCGAAGAGCTGAAACTCGAGCACCTAATCTACGGCTACCCCGAGGCACCCTACTACGACGCGAAAGGCGACAGGGTCGTCCTCCCTGACTTCCGCCGAGTTGCCTGGCCCTACAGCAGGGACACCAGCTTCACAACACAGGTTGGGACAGTCATCTGCAACATGCGTCGATACAGCAGGCGCCACGAGGTCAAGGTCGTAAAGCTCGCCTATGAACTCGACCCGACACTCTCCAAGCACGTGGAGATAGTATGGGATGCGAATGAGGCGGAGAGCGTCTCAACTGAGCCGCCGAACGTGGAGGGCGGGGATACCCACATCGTTGACCATGAGACTGTGGCAATCGGCATGGGGCAGAGAAGCACCCTCACCGGAATCAAGCGCTGCGCCGAGGAACTGTTCAGGCACGACCGCGAGGGAAAGATAAGATACGTCTGCGCAGTTCAGCTCCCCGACTACCCCGCCCTCGACTACATGCACCTCGACGTCACCATCAACTACCCCGATGAGAGGCGCGCGCTTGTGATGCCCTACGTCTGGGACACTGATGTCGTCAAGGGGATGCCGCCTAAGAGGCTGCTGCTCAAGACGCTAGAGGCGCTACGAGCACAGAGCGACGCTGACTACCGCCCCATGGGACCGTTGATCCACCCCGACGGCTTCAGGCACAGCGGCAGGACCACCATATATGTCAACAAGGGTGGTAAGCCCGAATCACTGCGCACCGAGGTGAGCCTAATAGACTTCCTCGTCAAGGAGGGAAAGCTCGACGCTGACGGGTTGATGTACGTCGGCGGGTTGCCTGAGAAGGAGAACGACGTGAATCACCTCTACTCCGCATTCCTTGAGCAGGCACGCGGAGCGGGTAACATCGTCGCAACACGCCCGAAGACGGTCATCGCCTACGAGAGGAATAGAAAGACCATCGCCATTCTCCGAGAGAATGGGATAAAGGTGCGTGAGTGGGAGGACAGTTACCTCGACCTACTTGGTGGGCCACACTGTAGCACGAGCCCGCTTTCGAGGGCTTAGAGTCCCTTGGCGAACCTAGCGACCTCGCTATAGAAGTGGTCGGGGTTGTCCACCATCATCACGTGGGCTGCCCCCGGTGTGTAGACGAGAGGGAAGAGGGCTGCCATCTTAGCCTCGCTCGTCCAGAGTCCTTTGTTCTTCTCTCCGTAGACAACGAGCGTCGGAACGTTGAGCGCTTTTAGCTCGCCCGCGAGCTTGTCCTCTTTAGACACTTTAACTAGGTCCTCGCTGCTGCGGTAAATTGTAACGGCTCCCGCTTTAGCCTGGCTCTGGATTATACCAGGGTGCTCACCCCTTTTCCTCATCGCGTTCAGACCTTTCTCGAAGCCCGTCGCTATGTACTCTTCAAAGGTGTACTTGGTTATGACGAGGTTGCTTCCGAAGCAGTCATCGAAGTCGATGTTGCCCTCACAGTAGACGATGCCCTTGACGCGTGAGCCGAGCAGCTCCGCGGTGTAGATGCCTATGGGCCCACCCATGCTATGGGGGATGAGGAGGAGGTCACCCTTGACGGCGAGTACGTCAATGAGAGCCTTGATAGCGGCAGCCTGCTCCCTCATCGTGTAATTGAAACCTTTCGGCGGAGGCTGGGAGTCGCCGTAGCCGACGAGGTCGGGGACTAGTATGTTGTACTGTGTCAGCTCGGAGTAGTTGTGGATGAGCTGCCAGTAATCCTTGGAGCCGCCGAGCCCGTGGATGGGCAGGATCGTGAGTGGCTTCTTGCCCTGATGGTAGGTGTATGAGAGATTGTATTGACCTGCTTTGATGGATTCGCTCTTCATAGCTAGCGGGTGCTAGGGGAAGTATTTTAAAATGGGGGCTAAAAGTGGCGGAAGCACCGCTCGTCGGTGAATGCCATGGCGATGCCGTGCTCGTTGCAGGCGGCTATGACCTCATCGTCTTTTACACTTCCCCCGGGTTGGCAGCATGCTTTGATGCCGTGCTTGGCTAGGGCGTCGATGCTGTCGCGGAATGGGAAGAAGCCGTCGCTGGCTAGGACGGCGTCCTTGAGTCTGTCCTTGTGTCCGCGCTCCTCCGCCTTCTGCAGCGCCTGCCTAACAGCGATGACGCGGTCCTGCTGCCCCGTGCCGACTCCGAGCGTCTGGCGGTCATCTGCGAGGACGACGCCGTTGCTCCTGACGTTGAGGTTCACATACCATGAGAAGATTAGGTCCTTCGTCTCCTTCTCAGTTCCCTTCCTCTCGGTGACCCAGCGGAGGTCGTTGACGCTCTTGATCCTTGTAAGCATGGGGGTGCTGAGGACGAAGCTACCGTCAGCCATGGTACTGATGACTAGAGGTTCGGGGGGCTCTCCGACAAATCTGCTCCCAGCGTAGATGTTGTCGATCTGGATGATTCGTATATCCTTCTTCTGCTCGAAGATGGGCATCGTCTCGGGGGCAAAGCCGGGGGCGACGACTGCCTCGCAGTAGTTATTCATGATCTCGGTGGCTGTCTCGACGTCTACGGGTTTGTTGAAGCCTGCAACACAACCGAATGCGGCGACAGGGTCGCTGTCCCAAGCTCGCTTAAAGACATTCTTGAGGCTGTCGCCTTTGCGGGCGGCAGCTACGCCGCTTGGATTGACGTGCTTCATGATGGCACACGCGGCGTCGTCGAAGTAGCGGACGATGTTCATCGCGTTGTTCATGTCCTCGATGTTCGTCCTGCTGAGCCCGCCCTTGCCCGTCTTGAGTATCTTCATGGCGCCAACAGTCAGTTTTCCCTCGACGGGGGCGTAGTAGGCTGCCGGCTGGTGCGGGTTCTCGCCGTACCTGAGGCTCTGCGCCTTGTGGTACTCCATCTCCCTATCACCGATTGTGATCTTGATCTTCTCGGGGAATGTCTCCTCAACTTTCGTCCGATATAGCTTCTTTATGCTCACTTCATCTTACCCTCCTTCTCCAGGTATGCTGTGATAGCTGAGTCGTAGGCTGCTGTTCTGCGGAAGGCAGCCTCAGCCAATTCTCTAATAAGCGCTTTCCCTATCTCGCCCTTGTTATCATTAAGTGCCTTGATGATCTGTGGATACTGCTTTGGGTCGGTGACGACGGCGACCTTCCCGTAGAGGAGCGCCGCCTTCGCCGCGCTTCGTATCATGGTGGGGCCCCCGATGTCGATGTTCTCCGCCGCTTCGAGGAAACCTGCTCCTTTAGCAACCGTAGCCTCGAATGGGTAGAGGTTGACGACGACCATCTCGAAGGGCTTGATGCCGTGCTTATCCATGAACTCTCTATGCTCGGTGACGTCTCTGCTGAGGAGGAGTCCTCCGTGGACGCGTGGGTGGAGCGTCTTGAGGAGCCCCCCGGGGCTCTCGGGGTGGCCTGTGTAGTCGCCTACCTCTGTGAGCTTCCCGTGGCCGAGTTCCTTGATCTTCTTAGCGGTCCCACCGCTGCTAACGATCTCTGCGCCAATGGCGCCGAGAGCCTTGACTAGTTCCTCGAGGCCTGATTTGTCGGAGACACTGATGAGGGCGCGCTTGATCATGCCTATGACTCCCTTGCTGGGATTGGCTCCGTGTCTCGGTATTAGAACTTGCCCCCAAACTGGGGGTAGGATTTACACGTTTAAAGAAACACTAGAGGAGGCGATTGGGGCCGGGGGTCATAACATCATGTGGAGCGATCTCCTGTGCTCCGCGCTCGGTGACGAGTGCGAGGCGAGCCTTCTCCCACATCTGGGGGAGGTCCGCTGCCCCAATGTAGCCCATCGCCGCCTTGAGCCCGCCAACGTACTCGTGAATGATGTCGGCTACAGGGCCCCTGTAAGGGACCCAGCCCTCGACGCCCTCATTTATTGCCTTACTGGGCTGGCTATAGCGGTCCTGTGCGAACCGCTTCTTGCGTGCACGTGCGCTACCCATCCCATAGTACTCCTTATAGTAGCGTCCCTCCATGGCGACGAGGCGTCCAGGGGACTCGCTACAGCCGGCAAAGACGTTGCCCATCATAGCTGCGTTCGCGCCGACGCTTAAGGCGACGGCGATGTCTCCGGGGTTGCGGAGCCCGCCGTCTGCGATGATGCTAATCTTCGACTTGTGGTCCCGCACCGCGTCCGCGGCGTTGCTCGTGGCGAAAAGCGTAGGCGCACCTGCGCGGGTCACGACGCTGGTAGAGCATATGGAGCCGGAGCCGATGCCACACTTGACGCCCGCTAAACCATCGAGTTTAGTGATACAGTCCACCGCGGCTTCGTATGTACCAATGTTGCCTACGATGACCTCGGCGTTTACCTCCTTGATGAGTTTCTTGGCAGCGTCGAAGCAGTTTTTGTTGTGGAAGTGGGCGACGTCGGTGAAGATTATATCGACATACTTGTCGAGAACCTTGGCGCGTTCGAGGTCGAAGGGGCTCACTGCGGCGGCGCAGATTAGGCGTCCCTCCTCGTCGCGTATCGCGTCGGGGAAGTCGCCCTTGAGGGTGATGTCCTTCATCGTTATCAGCCCCTTGACGTGCTTCTCCGCGTCGACGATGGGGAGCTTCTCAATTTTGTGCTTGTGGAGGACCTGCTTCGCCTCGTCGAGGGTTATATCCTCCGCGCCTGTGACGACCTTCTTAGTCATTATGTCCCTGACCTTGAGGGTCTGCTCGGCGAGGCGCACGTCGCGCCAAGTTGCGATACCCACGAGCTTGCTGCCCCTACCGACGACGGGGAAGCCTTTGATGTGATGTTCCTCCATAAGCTTGAGGAGCTCACCTACCGTGGTGTCGGGGGTGACCGTCACCACGTCCCTGATTATGACTGCCTCGGCGCGTTTCACGCGGCGCGCCATGTCCACCTCCTCCTCCGCGCTGCAGTTCCTGTGGAGGACGCCGAGTGCACCGTTACGCGCCATGGCGATCGCCATGTCGGACTCGGTGACTGTGTCCATCGGACTGCTCAGGAACGGCATATTTAGCGTGATCTTACTCGTAAGCTGGGTCTTCGTTGTCGCCTCGTTGGGCTCGAGGGTCGTCCAGCCGGGGAGGAGAATCACGTCGTTGAAGGTGAAGGCGGTGTCCGCGTTCTTGAACTTGTCACGGAAAACCATCACTGACACCTACATTTTAAAAGCCATCTCACCTTACGCGTCTTATATACTTTTGGTTTCGTTGATCACTATATGTTGACACAATCTTGTTAAGTGGAAGTTGGCTTCAAGGGAGTAGGGGACGGCCAATTAAAGCAGGGTGTAAAGTACCCGCCTAGTATATAGTAATCTGCGAACAGACAAGTAAACGGGCTTCTTTCCACGAAAGGGTCATATTCTAAGCTTATTGACTTCCGCCACATTTTGCTAGTTTTCTATAAGGCACTTGATCCGCTCAAGTTCTTCAGCCGTGTCTACATCCATTAGCGTGCGCAGCTCCGGGTCAATCGCCTTCACGGCTTCGATTGGCACCCTATTGACATTTCTGAGTCCGTCTATGAGGAGTCGGAGCCTCTTCTCGTCCGCGTCAATTAGGCGCCGTGCGAGATCAGCGGTAGGCTCAGTCGCGTAGACACTATGGAGCGGCTCGACCCAACCGTTTGGCCATATTGGCGTTGCCGCGTCGTACCCCTCGGCCTCTGCGAAGAGTAGCTCGACGACGCGTGGATCGAGGAGCGGCTGGTCACCGGCGGCAAGAAATGTGTAGCTACCCTTGGCTGTTGCTAGCCCTGTGTAGGCGCCGACGAGGGGCGTGTTGCTGGGGGTGATGTCGGTTAAGACGTGTAACCCGAGGGCGCGGTATGCCTCCGCCTGTGAGACCGTGCAGACGACGATTATGACCTCATCGACAGCCTGTGCCAGGCGCTCGGCGACATGAGAGACTATGGGTTTACCTGACAGAGGGATGAGGCCCTTGTCCGCGCCCATGCGGCTAGACCTACCTCCCGCCAGAATTACACCCGACCTCATCGCCGGTCCACGGAATAATTTCCAGTCGGATCCGACTTAAATGGGCTTAGGCGCAGCCTTAAACACGAATAGGCACTATTAGAAGCCCATGTCGAAGATTTTCAACATTAAGGAAGCGAAGAAGACGTCGCGTCCCGGCGTCAGCGATACCTACGTCCTCGTGAACAAGGACCTAGGCGCGTCGAAGCTGGTGGCCCTCGAGTACGAGTACCACCCCGGCTTCTCTACGAAGCGTGTACATTATCATGAGAAGAGGGAGAGCGCCTACATCGTCCTCGAGGGGGAGGCGCGCATCCACTTGAACAGTGAGGAGCACCTTCTCCACGCGGGTGACATCGCCTACCTGTCCCCGAAGGACATTCATGGTGTCATCGGATCGGGCCCAAAGGGCTTCAAGATGATAGAGATCTGGGCACCCCCTGAGGAGGACATCGTCTACCTCGAGGACGGCAAGGTCGTCAAGTAGCCCCCACCCTCTGCAAAGCGACGTCGACCGCCGCTAGCAGCGGGTCGTACAGCTCCGAAACTGCAGGGCAGTACGCGAGTTCAAGCGAGGCGAACTCCTGAAGCGTCATACGCATCCTGAGTGCCTCAGCTATCATGTTGACCCTCCACGCTGCGCCTTCCCCACCTATCGCCTGCCCCCCAATTATCCTCCCCGTCCTCGCTTCGGCGATGACTTTTATTGTCACCTCCTTGGAGTCGGGCATCCACTTAGGCTTGCTGCTTAGGCGTGCCCTCCCAGAGACGACTTTGAACCCCTTCGCCTCAGCTGCGGGTGTGTTTAGGCCCGTTGAGGCGACCTCGAGAGTGCCGATGTGTGATACGAATGTGCCGAAGGCGCCAGGGAAGACCTGGCTTCCTCCCGCTGCGTTCGCACCCGCTACCACGGCCTGCTTAAACGCGGTGGTTGCGAGGTCTATCTTGATTTTAGAGCCGTCGATGCCACTGAAGGTCTGAGCGCACTCACCGACGGCGTAGACGCCGGGGGCACTCGTCTCCATCTTCTCATTCGTCCAGACGGCGCCGTCGACTATACGCAGTCCCGCTTCAGCTGCAAGCGTCGACTCGGGCTCAACGCCTAAGGCGAGTACGACGATGTCTGTCGGGATGTCCTCACCGCCAATGGTGACGCTCTCTACATACTCGACGCCGTTTATACTGTCGACGTCCTGACCGAAGAGGAGTCGGCATCCGTGCGCTCCGAGGTGCTCTCCGACGACCTCCCCCATATCTGGGTCGAGGTTGCGCGGAAATGGTGGGAGGCTCCTCTTCGTGACTATTACGTCGAGGCCAAGGGATTTGAGGGCAGCAGCTATCTCAAGCCCTATTGCGCCTCCGCCGATGATGACTGCTCGTTTGCTCCTCAGGGCGTGCTCTTGGAGAACTCGGGCATTCTCAGGGTTCGAAACGACGTGGACACCCTTACCCCATAACTCGCGTGTCCCTGGAACCTCAAGTAGAATTGGTCTACTCCCAGTGGCTATGATGAGGTGGTCGTAGTCCAGTCTCTTCGCCTCGCCGCCTTCGAGGTCGGCTACCTCCACATAGCGGCCCTTCAAGTCGATTCGGCGTGCCTCGTGGCGTAGAAGCTTCTTCATCCTCCTCGTCGTGGGTATCGTGTGCTTGAGGGCCTCGAAGCTCTCGACCATCTTGCCTACCGCGTAAGGGAGGCCGCAGGGACTGAACATGTCGTAGCTCCGCCGCTCAACAACGGAAATATCGACGTTCCGGTCCTGCTTCTGGGCCGACCTTATCGCGTGGAGGCCACCTGTGCCGAGACCGATGATGACTATGCGGTTGGAGGCTCCTGACATTTGTAACGGGTAAAAAAAGCGTCTCAGGTTATTTAAGAGACGGGGAAATCGATCCGCATCACGGCGTCATCAAGTTGAGAGAGTAGTTGATATCGGGCGTCGCCTTCAGGGTGTTGCCAACGTAGCACCTACTGACCGAGGCGAGGAGCCCCGCCTTCTCCTGCTCAGTGAGTTCCGCCTTGAGGTTGACTCTTACATCGAATTTGACCACCCGGCTTGGGTCGTTCGCGTCCTCTGTATCAACGTCAACGGTGAGGCCATCGTCACTGATGTTATGCCTCTTCAAGTAGTGCGCCGCGTAAAGCCCTACGCAGAGGCCTAGCGAGGCAATCATCAACTTCGAAGGGGAGGGACCCTCCGGAGGCGTGTTATCATCAATCCTTCCGGCGATTATCTCGAAGCCGTCAATCTCAGCCTTCAGTTTAAGACCTTTTATCCGCGTGATCTTTATCGTCATGGTGTTCATTGAGACGTAAGCGATCCACATAAGTTTCATCCCTCTAAGAGGGCATATTTAGGTGGTTGAGATGCGCCATTTAGCCTCCGAGTATAACTCGCGACCATACAGGCACTCAGAGGACTTTGAGGCAGTTATGGGGTTCCTCCGCGAGACATACGTTGAGACGGGAGCCTGCAGAACTGGCTGCCACCCCGATTTGAGAACAGCGCTAAAGGAAATGAGGCGGACACACGCATCTGGAAGACCCGAAGTGGCCGGATAGTCGCCGCTGTGACGCCGGAGGAGAAGCTTCGCTTCTTCATACAAGTTCATCCTAATCACACCCACCTCTACACCGAGATCATTGGCTGGATCGATGGACACTACGCCGAGGAGGAGAGGCTATCGATCATTACACTCGAAGGGGATCCGGAGAGGGAGAACACTCTGCGCCGACATGGATTCGAGAAGGGCAAGGTCTACGGTGTACTTCGCCTCCGAGACGTTAATGCACCAATACCGGTGTATCGACTCCCGGATGGCTTCACGATCCGCTCAGTCGACCCCGGGGATTTTGATGAACTAGCGCGCGCCGTTAGAATTGTCTTTGGCCATGGCGAGTGGTTCAACGGAGACATGATTAAGGAAATTTCAAGCGCGTCATTCTACCACGATAATCTAGACCTCGTCGCGGTGGATAGTCGTGACGAGATAGCAGCCTTCTGCACATTCAGGCTGGACGAGCCGAGCGGTATAGCGGAGCTTGAGCCGATGGGCACGCTGCCAAGGTATCAGGACCTCGGGCTCGCTAAGGCGCTCCTCTGCGAAGGCTTCAAGCGCCTCAACGTGTACGAACCAACTCTCCTCTACATAGGCGGTGCTGCGGATACCCCAGCGGCAAACCGGCTCTACGAGGCCACCGGCTTCACGACTCGGCGGAACTACTACTTCTGGAGCAAGGGTTTGAATATTGGGGCATATGCATGGCATGGTCGGCACCATATGGCTCACATTCTAGGTCTCCGGGAGCGTATGGGCTGGCTATAAAATCGTTGGACACAGCTATGCGCGCGCCTCGTTGAGGAGGCCCATGATGCTTCTGCGGGGGTCCGTGATGACGGCGACCCTCATGCCGAAGCCCTTGTCCATATAGAAGATCACCGCGTCGTTGATGAAGTCGCCCATGTAAGCCTTCTCCTCGAGGTACCCCTTGGCCCTCATCCAGTTGAAGCTGGTGTAGACGTTGGGGTTGAGGGCCACCTTCCTGATGAGGGCCTGGCTCTCCGCCTCCATCGTCTTCATAACCATCTCAGCCGCGTTCCCGGGGGCGGCCATCTTCTCCGCGAGAAGAACCTCCGTGGGGACCTTCACTTCGCGGAAGGCGGTGCCGCCGTCGGCCGCCTGCACCTGCTTGTAGTACCTGCCACCTGAAATGAGGAGGCCCCTCGCGGCGGGCTCAGTCACCCCTGGGGTCACCCCCTAGGGGGGCCTCACCCTCGGCAGGCATCTGGCTCAGCTCCCCTGGAGGCGGCTGAGAGGGCCTGGGCTGCGCTGAGCTGGCTGAGGCTGGCTGAGCCGCTGCGCTGCGCTCCGCTGCGCTGCGCTGAGCTGGCTGAGCTCCGCTGCGCTGCGCTGAGCTTTCTCCCTGGGCCGGCTTAGGCGTAGGGAGCAGTTCCAGGGGCTGTCGCTCCGAGCCAGCGCCCTCAGCCAGCGTTTCGAGGGTCTTCAGGGGTGCTGAGCCCCCTCCAGCGGTTGCTGAGCCACCTCCAGCGGTCTTTGAGCCACCTCCAGCGGTCTCTGCCCCTGCCTTCTCAGCCTCAGCGATCTCTGGAGCCCACCCATGAGGGGAGGTCTTTCTTAGACCAGCCTCCCCTATCCAGCTCCTCGATTATCTTCTTGTTCCGAAGCAGCTGGCCTACGAAGCCACCCACCCGCGCTGCTGCAAAAACGATTATTCGGATAAACAATGCTATAAAATCAAATCTTTCACAAATAAGTAAAAGAGCCGGGCGAGGGATTCGAACCCCCGTAGAGCTGCTCTGCAGGCAGCCGCCTAAACCGCTCAGCCAACCCGGCGCGCAACAACTTAGCGGGGGAGATGGATTTAAATCTTCACGGCGGCGCGCGGTCGGCTCAGTGAGACTTCGAGGTAGCCTTGACCAGTTCAGTAGCCTTCTCGTCGCCGTGGCGGGCACGGTATGCCTCGACGCCGGCGCGGTAGACGGCGCTCCTTTTACCCTCGGCGTCGTTCGGGTCGAAAGCGTTCACGAATTTCTCGCAAGGAAACTCGGCGCATGCGCCGCAATGCTTAGCCTTATGATCCTGAACACAGGTGTAGGTCGGACACGTGCCCCAGAAGGGCTTACCCTCTATCGCTAAGCAGCCGGCGCATTTCGGCTGCTTCCCACCGGTATACCACTCGCATCCGCCGCAGTCCAGCCCGCAGGGACTCATCATCGTCTTCACCATAGCTCACACCGATCGCCACGTCGCCGAGAGTCCTTAAAAATGGTTCGAAGCCCCGAAGTACCCCGGTAGGTGAAGGTGGTGGGATCGCCCGGACTTGAACCGGGGACCACGCGGGCCCAAGCCGCGTATCCTAACCAAGCTAGACTACGATCCCGCACCCGGTTAATCGCGGGGCTTCGTTTTATCTTTATCCCCCAAGGGCGAATAAAAAACGCATGAAAAAGACCGATTACGACGTTTTACCTACGGTTTGCTAGGCGGTGAAGCTAAAAGGAACGGTGTAGAAGTGTCTATTGGGACGCCTTGGCGTCCGCCCATAACGGTGAAGACGGCTAGTTGGCTCCGATAATTGGCGTTGAAGCGATAAGGATGCTCAACGAGGGCACATTCAAGCTCAAGACGAAGGACGAGCTCGAGGATATGCAGTTCGGTCGCCACTCGAGGAAGATCCTCTACGAGGTTACGACTAAGCCCGTCATCGAGCCGCTCAGCGTCAAGAAGATAGCCAGACAAGCGGGACTCTCCGAGAAGCAGGCGAGCCTATCCTCGACTGCATGGTCAACAGGCAGGGACCAGGTCTTCACCAAGTTCAAGGAACCCGATCTAATCAAGTACGGGATACAGTACCAACGACTCGCGGCGCCTCCGAGGACGGGCTGGCTCAACGAGGCACTCACTGACCTGACATACGCCATCGAGGACCTCGGTGAGAGCTACCTAGCCCTGAAGATGGATAGGCTGTTCGGAAGCTACGACAAGCTGCCATGGAACTATGTGCCTCTCATAAAGTACAACGAACAACCCATCTACGCCCAGATGCAGTTGCAGGTCCTTCGCCGCATCTAGCCCCAGCGCTTCTTCGCCTTAGCCATCGCCTCGATGACTGGCAGCTCCTCACCCGCGAGGAGGCTCAGCATGGCTCCGCCGCCGGTGCTGACGTGCTTCATCTTGACGTCGATGCCGAGCATGCTGGCGAGCCCGCCCATATGGCCTCCCCCTACGACGGTGTAGCCGGGAGCCTCAGCCATGACGCGCAGCAGCTCCTTCGTGCCGACGTCGAAGCCGCGGCGCTCGAACATGCCGAGTGGGCCCTCGGCGACGACTGTGCCCGCCTCGCGGATGAACTTGCTGAACTTCGCCACCGTGTTCAGGCCTACATCGTAGATGTTGGTCTCGTCCGTGATCTGGCTTGTGAGGACCTCGATGCGTCCGCCCTTCGTATCGAGGGCGACGTCCAACGGGGAGCTCGATGTTTTTCTTGTACTTCTTTAGAATCACGCCTGCCTCGGCGACGAGCTTTTTATCCTCCTCCTTGAGCTTGGCGATAACGCTCGGGCATAGCGCCACTTGCCATGTGGAAGCTGTCCCTGATGAGGCCGCCGATGAGTATATGGTCGGCTATCTTGTCCTTGAGGACCCTATTGATTACGGGGATGCGGTCGTCGACCTTGGCGCCTCCGAGGAGGTAGACAGTGGGGCGCGATGGGTTGTAGATGACCTTGTTGAGGGCCGTAAGCTCCTTCTCCATGAGCCTGCCAGCCGCCATCGGCATGACCTCGCCGAAGGCCGTGAGGCTCGCCGAACCCCTGTGTGCCGCGGCGAAGGCATCGTTTACGCAGAGGTCGAAGAGGGGAGCGAGTGTCTTGACGAGCCCCGTCTCGGCGAGATTCTCCGGAGGCGCGTCGAGATTCTCGTCCTTGTGCATACGCATGTTGTTTAAGACGAGGACCTCTCCGACCTTTAACGCCTTTATGGCGTCCTGCGCCTTGGGACCGTCGATGTCCTCAACGAACTTTACCTTGTTCCCGTGGTACATCTGAATCACACGGGTGTGGGCCTCGAGGTTGGTGAAGTCGTACTTGCCGGGGCGGCTCTGGTGCGCGCCTATTACAACCTTCGCCTCCTTGAGATCCTCTGAGGGTTGCCTCCGTCGCCCTTATCCTTGCATCGTCTAGTATCCTCTTCGACGCCGGGTCGAGGGGGCTGTTGATATCTACGCGGAGGAAGACTCTCTTCCCCTTCACCTCTACGTCGTCTAAAGTTAGAAAGTCGTACATTATGGGCACTCCTCGTAGGGTTGCCTCACAGAAACCTACGTTTGGTGTATTAAAGAACTGTCGCCGAGTTCTGTTAACTCCAGGCTATTTTACACGCTTCGATACTGGGCACATCAGGAGCGGAAGCTCCAATCCAAGAGCCCTTGTTACACATTCCATGACGCTATAGCCGCAGGTGGGCTGCCAACCTGCTCACACTCGGGTCAGCCAGAGGAGAGTGTCGCCCTCGTTGACACTGAAGTGGGTGCGTAGGAAAGTCACGGTGCCGTCGAATGGGGCGTGGACCTCCTGCAGGTTCTCCCCTACGAGGCTATAGACGGTGCCTAGGCGCTGTCCCTCCTTCACCTTTGTGCCAGCCTCGACTAGCTTTCTCCAGGCCCCTCCCCGAGTGGCATAGAGTCGGCGGGACTCTGGGTCGACGGGCACCTTCCTGACGACCGGGTCGCCGGGGGTTATGCCGAGGTGGCGCATGAGGTTGTAGATGCCCTTGGCGAACCACCAGGCGTCCTTCTCCCTGAGAGGGTATGGGGCGCCGGACTCTGTCATGACGCATGGGACGCCTAGGCGGGGCACGACTTCGCCCGTGTTGCCCGCCACCGCCGCGGTCTCGATGTAGTCGACATCCCAGCACCCCGCCATGTCCAGCATCCTGCCCCTCAGCGCCTCATCCCCCGTTTTGAAGATGAAGACACTGCGTGTTGCATCCTCGCCGAGGTCGGCGGAGTGGGCGTCGACAACCGCATCAGCCTTCGCGAGGAACTCGCTCCAGACGGCGTGCGCCACCCGCTTTGTCAACGGTCCCTCTGCGTCGCCGGGCCAGACCCTGTTCTGGTTGAGGTGGTCCCACGGGTTATCGTATGGCGTGCGGGCGTTGAACCCAGTGGAGTTGACGAATGGGACGATTAAGAGCCTCCCCATCATATTCGACGGGTCAAGCTCGTCGATTATCCTGAAGAGCCCCTCAATGGGGGTGGATTCGAGGCTATGGACGCCTCCAATGACGCAGAGGGTTGGCCCCGGGAAGAGGCCGTTGAAGGCGACCCATGGAACCGTGACCTCGTGTGTGGATGCCTCCGAGACGCGGAGGTATCCCCTAGCCCTGGTTCCCGGCTGAACTTCCGCGCCGGCTACGTTCAGTGACACGCCGTAGCACCTATAGGGTGTAGTTGGCTACGTAGGGGGCGCGCCAATCCTTGTACCAGCCCACGACGCGTGGACCATCCTCCTCGACGACGACGGTGTCACTGCTCCACAGCAGCTCTCCCTTCGGCCCCTCGATGACGGGGCGGATGACGATGGCCATCCCTGGACAGAGCACAGTGTCGTCCTTGGCGGAGAGGTACGGCGCCTCGACGTCGGCGACTCCTATACCGTGTCCGAGTGCTAGTCCCTCGACGAGCTTGGCGCTACGCCTTTTCGCCTCTGCCTTCATCTCCTTGTAGACGGAGCTGCACTTGGCGCCGGGCTTTATCGCCGCGAGGGCTGCTTCCCTAAGGGCGACCAAGGTGTTATAGGCCTCCCTCTGCTCAGCGGTCGGGTAGCCCTGAGTCATCAGGCGGCTCCCTGTGCCCCAGTAACCGTCTATGCTGTACCGGGCTTCCATACGGACGTATTCGCCCGCTGCGAGTTTCTTCTCGTGGCCGATGCCATAGTAGGGAGCCCTTGGCCAGAACTTGGTAGCGTTTACTCCGCTCGCGCCTTGGCTGACGCTGTGCCCCGCGACCACATCGAGACCCCTTTCAAGGCAGTGTACGCGTACCTCCTCGCCGAGGCTCATCTCACTGCGTGTACTCGTGATGAGTACGTGGTGCTGTGTGCCGAAGATACCGTGGTCGACCCTGTATGCGACGTCCTCGAGGAGTTCTAGCTCCTCGTCGGTCTTAACGGCGCGTAGCTCTCGGATGAGTCCGTCCGCCGGCGCCCACACGGCGTCGGGAAGAAGCTTCCTTAGCTTCTGGAGCGTCGCGTCGGAGATGCGTAGGAGGTCGACGCCCACTCGTGCTTCCTTCTTATGCTTGAGCAGACTTGTGGCAGCCGCAGTGAAGGCGTCGACGCCTCCGCTGTACGTGACTGCTTTCTTGACGCTGCTGAGCGTGACTATGGTCTCCTCCCACTCCTCGGGGACTATTATCGTCGGGTCGCCCCTTTTCGGCCATAATACCGCTACGGGGCTCTTCGGGTAGAGGGCGAGGAACGGCACAGCCGCCCCAGCCATGTAGGCGAAGTTGTCCGCCCCCGTCACGAGTACGTAGTCGAACGTGCCTCCCTTGACCGCTGCTTCGATCCTGTCGTACAGTTCCATTCCATATTCCTCCTAGTGGACGGCCCTGAAGCCCGTCACCTCGTATATGCTATCCCAGCACCTGTACCAACTGAGCTTGCGCGCACCTTCATGCGTGATCTCGTAGACGTCTCGGTCGACGATTATCTCCCTGCGTGGACCGAGCGTCTCGACGCCGAGGGCGACGACGTTGCCCGTCTTTAGCTCGGCGGGGTTGCCGGCTACGATGTATGGCGCCTCGAAGTGGCTACAGCCGACACCCACCCCTATGAGGGGGCTGTGTAGCTTAATGCCGGCCTTCTCAGCCTCGGAGGCAACCTTGACATGGATCTTGTCGCAGCGGGCGCCGGGCTTGAGCATGTCCTCGGCGACGCGTTTAAGGTACTGGTTGTCGGCGTAGGCATCCTCAACCTCGGGAGGCGCGTAGCCGGTGTACGCCATACGGCTTATGCTGCACCAGTAACCCATCGTGTGGCACGTGATGTCGCTCCTTATGACGAGGCCCTCGTCGACGTCGCCGCGGTGGGGCGTGTAGGCGAGGCGCGTGTCGTCGCCCATCGTGACCGCCATGTGGCCGATGCCGCTAGCGCCGCTCTCGAAGGCGTGCACTCTCACCCTCTCCGCGAACTCGGGCACTGTGTAGCCTGGCCCCCAGAGTGTGCCCTCTAGGTGGTTGAGGGCGTGTATGATGCCCCTGTCAGCGAACTCGCAGCTCTGCTCGATGAGGGCGACCTCGGCGGGAGTCTTTACGGCACGTGCCCCCGCGAGGGTAGAGTCGATGGCGACGAGCTTCGCCTTCGACACCGCCTTCACCGCCTCGACGAGGCCGGCGGAGGCGCGCTCAGAGTCGTACCCGATATTGCCCTTTGTTAATCCCATGCCCGCCAACGTCTTCGCGAGGGTCTTTGCGAATGCTGCAGGGTGAGGTCCCTCGTTCTCGTCATAGGCGACCGCCGCCTCCTTCCAGCCTTGGTCTTTCACAGCCTGGATCCAGTCTACTGGGGTGACTACGGCGCATGTGTTCCCATCGGCGGGGATCACAGCCGCGGCCTGCCTCTCCGGGTAGTTCTCCGCGAAGGGCAGTGTCGCGCCGGTTACGTAACGGAAGTTGTCGGCCCCGAAGACGACAAAGGCGGCGCAGCCGCTCGCCTCGACGAGCCTCCTGATTTGTGTCTCATCCATGGATGCATCTCTCCCTAGAACTGTAGAATTAGTCATGACCGGGTGTTAAGAAACTATGCCCGGCTACCTGATTTTGACATACTCGTAGGCCTTGGTAGAGTTCTCGAAGCAGTACTGGACCTTCTCGTAGTCGCTGCGGAGCTCGGCAGCGTCGGCGCCGACCTTCGCAGGGTCCTCACCGTCGACGACTACGCGCTTCATGAGCTCGGCGACCTCGACCATCTCGCCCTCCTTCATGCCAAGGCGTGTGAGTTCCGAGGTGCCTAGGCGTATGCCACCGGGATTCATGTAGTGGCGCCCCTCCTTTACGTCCCAGGGGAGGAGATTGCGGTTTATGATGATGCCCGCCTTCTCAAGCTTCTTCTCGATGTCGCCGCCGAGGCCGAACTTGGTTATGTCGATGAGAAGAATGTGGCTCTCGGTGAATCCTTTGTGCTCGGCGAGGACCTTGAAGCCCCGCTCATAGAGTGCCTGTCCTAGCGCCTTACTGTTCCTGATGACCTGCTCGGCATAAGCCTCTCCGAACTGGAGCATCTCAGCGCAGGCGATTGCGACGCCGGCGAGCGCGTGTAGGTGGTGGTTGCTGACTAGGCCGGGTAGTGTCGCCTTCTTGATTGGCTCGGCGTACTTGTCCCAGCTGAGTACAGTGCCGTGTTGGGGGCCGAAGAACGTCTTGTGCGTGCTTACGGTAACTGTGTCGACGCCTTCCCGTAGCGGGTCCTGGAACTTGCCCCCTGCGATGAGGCCACTGACGTGCGCGCTATCGTAGTGGATCAATGCGCCTGCGTCATGAAAGACTCCCGCGAGCTCCTCGACGGGGTGCGGGAACGGGAAGACGCTACCGCCGAAGATTACGAGTTTCGGCGCTTTGCCCTCCTCGACAAGCTTCATGAGCCTCTGCGCCGTCTTATCAACATCAATGTTCAGCTCCTCATAGTCGAGGGGAAGGTACTCAACCTCGAGACCGGTGACCGCGCCGGCTGTACCTCCGAGGTTTTTTCGTCCATATGTGATGTGCCCGCCGCAGGTGATGGGGAGCGCCATTATGGTGTCCCCGGGCTCCGTGAAGGCGGTGTAGACTACGAGGTTTGAGACAACGCCTGAGATTGGGCGAGGATCGACGAACTCCGCCTTAAACAGCTTCTTCTCAAGCTCTATGCAGGCGTACTCGACTTTGTCTATCCACTCGCAGCCAGCATAGACGCGCTCCCCGACCCAGCCCTCCGCGTAGCGGTTACCGAAGTCGGTGGTCATCGCCTCTCGCACAGCGGGGCTCGGCACGTTCTCACTCGCTATGAGGGGAATGTACCGGTTGAACGCCCTGTGATGGTCCTGCAGGGCGGTGAGGACCTCATCATAGTACTGTCGCGGCGTCTTTGCGCTCATCGCGTATCCTGATGAGCCATGAAGACGGGGATTTATGCTTTACCAAAACAAGGTGGGTAGGCTTAGTAGAAGTGCTGCATCTCGATGACGTAGCCTTCAGGGTCTTTGAGCATGAACTGGCGTAGGTTCATTCCAGGCTCGTCGTGGGGCTCGCTCATAGTAGGAACGCCGAGCTTTTTGAAGTGAGTGTACCACGCGTCGACGTCGGGGACGAGGATAGTTAACATCACCGGTTTATCTTTACTGGGGCGGAGACTCCCTTTTTTACCGTCAACAAGGCCCACGTTCGCCGTATCGGTGAGCCGCAGTATCTTCGCCCAGCCCTGATCCACTATCACTTTTAGACCCATAACCTCGGTGTAGAACTTCGCTGCTTTGGCGAGGTCGTCATAGTAAAGGAAGGTAACAAGCCCGTCAATCTTCGGCATAACATGCACCGGGGAGGTATGCGTCTGCGGGTTAATGAGACTTGACGTGCCACCCCTCATTGACTGCGCGCGCTGGCACTGACGGAAGAGGCCGGCACCGAGATCTGCCTTAAAAATAACAGCCCCCCAAAAATTCGTTGGCTACAATCTGACCAGAAAGGAGATAATAAACATCGACTCGCTGAGGGTGAAGAGCGTCAGATGCGTCTCCCCAGTCAGTTTAAAAACCGGTTTCTCCCAATAATCAGACGATGAATAATGGTTGAGATAGGGGAAAAGCTACCCGACTTCACGCTCGTTGACATGAACTTCAGGAAGCGCAGCCTCAAGGAGTGGAAGGGGCGAAAACTCGTGCTTGCCTTCTTCCCCGGTGCCTTTACAGGTACCTGCAAGAAGGAGATGTGCACTCTCCGCGACGACCTAGCAAAGCTCGAGAAGCTAGAAGCCCAAATTGTGGGCATCAGCGTGAACGACCCCTTCAGCCTCAAGGGTTTTCACGACGATAATGCCCTGAACTTCCCCCTACTCAGCGACTACACACGTGACACCGTGAAGGAGTACGGTGTCGAACTTAGGAACTTCGCCGGTCTTAAGGGCTACAATGTGGCCAAAAGAAGCGTCTTCATAGCTGACGCGGACGGCGTTCTCAAGTGGAAGTGGGTGTCCGACGACCCCGGCGTGGAGCCTAAATATGCTGATATTGAGCGACAGCTGGCGACAATCTGAGGTCGGAATGCTAAATTTTAATAAACTACGCTTTCATCAACCTATGTGAGGTCTGTTAATGAAGAGCTATGTTAGGATCTACGGCCCACCGCTCCTCAAGGCGATCAAGGCACTCGAGAAGCTCGCCGTCAACATGCCCGAGGTCTGCATCATGGATACCATGATCGAGTCGGCTATGCCCCAGTTTAATGCCCAAGAGGGCGTTATGAACTACTTCTCCACGATGGGTGGAATCCCAGAGAAGCGTTGTGGAACGATCATTAGTAAGAGCAGCACTAAGTTGGGTGACTATGACTTTATCTTCGAGTGGTTCAAGGAGCCGAAGATGGAGCAGATCAACATGCTCATCGAGCAGATCGATGAGATCCTTGCGCCTCTCGGCGTTCAGTACACCATAACGACGAAGTAACTGCTTCCACGCGCGTTTTTTTCCACTCAACTCCTAGGTGATACTCATATTGACTGCGGGGGCTCGGGAGACGTGTATCTGTCGAAGAAAGCGTATCTCTCGAAGGGAAACCTAGCGGGACGCTCGACCTCTCTCAGGGCCTGCTTTTCGGTGAGGAAGGGGTGGATCTTTTCCGAGTGCTTGCCAATGTTGACAAGTGTTATCAACTGGTAGTTCTCGGGGACGTCGAGTGCCTGTTTCACTATCGTCTCGTCGTATCCGGAGACAGGGTGAGCCACTAGACCCAGCTCGGTTGCGCGCAGAATGAGGAATGCGACACCCATACCTGTGTCAAATTGATGGTATACCCTACCCCTGTCGGTGCAGTCGTCCTCGACACGACTGAACACGGCGACTATCATGCTCGCCAGTTGGATCCACTTATTACTCTTCGACAAGCCGAGATGTATCTTCGCCAGCTGCGCGGGGTCCCTGACAAAAATGAATCTCCAGGGTTGGTTGTTGTTGCAGCTTGGAGCGAGGTCGGCGTGGATCGCGAGGTCCCGTACAACCTCGTCTGTTATCTCAACTGGATCCAGTGATCGGTATGCCCTGCGTTTCTCAATAGCGTCGACGACGTTCACCGCGATGCATCTCCACGTTGGGTTTGGGTGGCTCTGGATATAAACGGTCTCGGCTATTCGTTGTTGTGGATAGGCTTCTGAAGGCGCCAGACAGCGCGCTGGACGACCTCGCTGAGGGCGGGGTGGATATGCATGGAGTCAAGCAATGGGTAGACTGATCCGTCTCCGGCGTTCATGGCGATGATGACCTCGTGTATCAGCGTCGCCGCTTGAGGCCCAACTATATGGCAGCCGAGTATGAAGTGTTTCTTCTCCTCTGCGATGAGCTTGACGAAGCCAACCTTCTCACCCATCGCGGCGCCATATGCGGTATCCGCGTAGGCGTAGCTGCCCACGAGGTAGCCGAGCCCGCGGCGTTTGGCCTCATCCTCAGTAATGCCGACGCCAGCTACCTGCGGTGAGGTGAAAACAGCGTAGGGGACCTTGTCGTAGTCGAGAACTTGCTTGTGGCCATGGTCGAAGATGTGCCAGACAATCTCAGCTTCTCTGTTGGCGACGTGCTTGAACATCGCCCTGCCGATGGCATCGCCGAAGGCCCAGATGCGGGGCTTGCCAGTCTCATAGAACTCATTCACCTTTATGTAGCCCCTCTCATCGGCGGCAACGCCGGTCTTCTCAACCCTGAGCAGGTCAGCGTTTCCCCTCTCCCCGGTAGCGACGAGTATATTGTCAGCCCGATAGACTTGCTCCTCGCTACCTTCCTTGACCGTGACCTCCTTGATACCGCCCGACTCAGTCACGCCAAGGAACTCGACTCCGGTTTTAACAGTCATCCTCGCCCTAAGAGCCTGCGTAAGAGTCTCACCGATCTCGGGCTCGACACGTCTAAGAAGTCGGGGACTCCGGCTAAGTACCTTAACATCGACGCCGATGCCGCTGAAGAAGTGAGCCATTTCTGCTGCGATATAGCCTCCACCTATGATTATCAGGCTCTCGGGGGGGCTATTTAGTTCCCAAATGTCCCTGCTTGTGTGGTAGGGTACCTTGTCGAGGCCATTGATGGCTGGAATGTCGGGACGCGCACCCGAGACTAGGAAAACGTTCTTCGCCTCGATCTCATCGCCGGCGACCGTCATCCTGTAGTCGCCCGTGAACTCGCCAACCGCGTGGTAATAACGGAGAGTATTGATGCGCGCCACGCTCTCCTCCATGTGGCGACGGTCCTCCTCAACGCTACGCCTCATACGCGCCATTATCGTCTGGAAGTCGATCCTGTCTATGGTCACCTTGACCCCGAGGGCGGCGGCGCGCTTAATTTCCTCGACGACGTCTGCGGGGTATATTACCATCTTGCTCGGTATACACCCCCTGTTGAGGCAGGTTCCTCCTAGCTCATCCTTCTCGACGAGTGCAACCCTCAACCCCTTGTTGAGGGCACCCTCGACTATCGTCATACCCGAACCCGAGCCGACGACGAGTACATCAAACCGCTCCATGGATGGGGAAGCGGAGTTGCGGAATAAAAACGGCTACTCCAGTTTGACTATCCCGAATTTGTTGTAGTAGTCGAGCCAGAGCTTCTTCATCTCGGGGTCGAGCCCATCCTTGATGAGTCCGTAGATGCTCTTGATATTCTGAATACTGAAGACCCTAATGCCTAGCTCGTCCTGTATGTTTTCAGTGGGGGTCTTCGCCTCTATGTGCTCGGCGTCGCCCATCTTCTCCTGCCTGTCGACTGCAATTACGAGTCCGACTACCTTGTGGTCCTCAAGTAAGTGGAGCTTCTCGAAAGTGTCCACCTTCGTGGCGCCCGTAGTAATAGTGTCATCGACAACGAGTATACGCTGACCCGGCTTGTAGTAGCCAGCGCCGACGATTACCTTGTCGGCGGTCATGTCGCCGTAGCTCTTCTCCTCCTTCCTGTCGTACATGAAGCGCTTCTTCATGCCGTATAGTTCGCGGAGTCCCTCGCAGGTGAGAGCAGCGAGACTGATGCCCTTGTAGCTCGGGCCGAAAACGTAGTCGAAGTCTGGTAACTCTCCCTTCTCCATCTGGAGGGCGATGTAGCTGGCGAAGGCCCACTTGAGCTTGCCGAGGCTCTCGCCATCTGTGAGGGCGCCGAGGTTGACGAAGTAGGGGCTCTTGCGCCCGCTCTTAAGCAGGAAGAGCTCCTTGGAGCTTGTAGGGAAGCGCAGGGCTCCGCCCTTGATGAGGGCGTCTAGGAGGACACGCTCTATCTTCTCCTGGCTGACGAGCCCGCTACCCTCGATAGTGAAGTCGTCACGCGTGAGCTGCTCTAGCACGGGGCCGTAGTAGCTTACGCTTGAGCAGTAGGTGCAATTGAGCTTGGTCGCCTCGATGCGCTCCCCCTTCTCGACCTTGAAGTTTGTCTTGAATGTACTGAAGGGGGCGTTCGTTTGGCAGAGGGGGTTAGGGCACCTGAATATACCCTCGACCTGTTTCGGGAGCTGTATCCGCCTCTTTTCCTTCACGTCCCAGTCCTGTATAATGTTGAGGGTGGCGTCGGGTGCGAGGAAGGCTATGAGGTCTATCTGTTTGCTCGTGAGATAGGTTCCCTCGATCTTTATGAGATCCTTCCGCCCCATCGTCTTGCTTTCCACGTTCTGGGCGATGAGCGCCTGGGCATCCGGCTCCACCTTTAGGAGTCGGAGGACTTGGAAAGCCTTCCCCGAGGGGATGTGGTCTATGACTATTCCGTTCTCTATCTTACTGACGAGAAGCTCCCTTTTGCTCGTAGAACCCCACCGCCTTGAACCCGGGGGGCGTGGGCTGAAAAACTTATCTGAGGGCGGGGTCGGTGTTTAAATCCCCGCGGTGCGTGGGTATCGGGCGGACCCAGATTGAAGCCGGAGAGCCGCGAGTACCTTCTCATGGTCGTCGGCGGCACGCTGACGATGTTCGCCGGCGGGCTCATCTACCCCATATTCGCCCCATTCGTCAGGCAGAGCTTCACGGCACCCATATTCCTCGTCGGTCTCGCCGTCTCCGGCTACTTCGTCGTCAGGATGCTCGCCGAGTTCCCGATAGGCGTACTCAGCGACAAGGTGGCGATTCGTAGACTCCTCATCGCGGGGCGGTTCTTCGGCATCTTCGGTGCTCTCGCCTGCTACTTAACGAACGACATCTGGGTGTTAATCGTCGCCCGCGCACTCTGGGGGGTGGGAGACGCGAGCTTCTTTTGCATTGGTATGACCTACGTTAGCAGCCTCTTCCCGAATAAAACTAGGGGGCGCTACCTTGGACTTTTCCAAGCGGTGGAGCTTACGGGGAGCTTTCTCGGTCAGACCGTGAGCGGCTTTCTCGCCGTGGGACTGGGACTTCGCTCGATCTTCCTGCTCTGCGCAGCTGTCGGTTTCGCTGCACTCGGTGTTGTATTACTAGTTAAGGGCGGTGGAAAGCAAGCGGGGCCCGTGAAGCTCTCGTCGATCCTCCCGAGCCGCTTAGTGCTCAATGGGCTTATGAATAGGACACTAATCGCGTGCTGCCTCATCAACTTCGTCTGCATGATGATGAACAACGGTCTGATGGGGACACTGATGCCCCTCTACGTGACAGAGGAGCTCGCCTTCACCCTCGCAGGATATGGGTTACTCGTCTCGCTGAGCACTGCTGGCAACATCACAGGAAATCTCCTTGGTGGGACACTCTCTGATAGGCTGGGTAGGAAGAGGGTGCTAGCCCTAGGCTTTATAGTGGGTGTCGTGAGTCTCATCGGGCTCAGCCTCACGGGGTTGTTCGAGTTAATGCTGCCACTCATGTTCCTCAACGGCTTCTTCTGGGGCATAGTCTACGGGGTGACGCCGGCTTTCATCGCAGACTCGGTACCGGGGGAGAGCCGAGGTATGGCGATCGGGACCTACAGGACCTTTTTCGACTTCGGCGGTGTCGTCGGCCCCCTATTCTTCAGCGGCGTGCTCACATTCGCTGGTGTGCCCTTCGGCTACGTCGCCTCCTTCTATGTCGGCGCCGCGATGCTAGTGATCAACTTGCTCCTCGTGCTGCAGCTGAAAGAGCGGAACCAGCCCTAAGGTGGCGGGCACGCGCTTGTAGCCGATCTCTTGAATAAAAATGGTTACCCCTCGTCGAGTTCCTGTTAGCGCGCGCCTTTAGCTCGTTAAGGTGTAGAGATGGGGAATTATCATAGCTGAGTCTACCAGGCCGTGTATCCGCCGTCTATAAGGATCGTGGAGCCCGTGACGTAGCTCGAAGCCTCGCTCGCAAGGAAGACAGCGAGCGGGGCAAGTTCCTCAGGGCGTCCAGGCCGGTGCATGGGTATACCGTCTGTCCAGATGGGGCCGTATGCGGGGTCCTCGAAGGCCTTGTGGGTCATAGCAGTGTCCATGTAGCCGGGAGCGATCGCGTTTACGCGTATGTTATGCTGCGCCCACTCCGCGGCGAGGCTCCGCGTGAGGTGTATGACAGCTGCCTTTGAGGCGTTATAGCTAGCCTGCGGCTGCGGACGGTTGACAATATAACCGGACATGGAAGCTATGTTGATTATGCGTCCGCTCTTCTGCTTGATCATTTGCCTCGCCGCCGCCTGGCAACAATAAAAGAGGCCGTTAAGGTTGACGTCGATGACGGCGCGCCAGTCTTTCTCAGTGACGTCCTCGGCAGGGCACCACTTGACTATGCCTGCATTATTCATGATGAAGTCGAGGCGTCCGAAGTGTTCGACGGTTTTCGATACTAGGGTTTCGAGGTTTAGGCGGTTTGTAACGTCTGTTTCGATAAAAAGTGATTTGCGTCCAAGGGCCTCTACCTCCTTGGCGGTCTCAGGTCCGGTTTTGTGGTTGAGTTCAGCTATGACGACGTCGGCCCCGGCTTCGGCAAATGCAAGGCTGAAGACCTTGCCCAGCCCCTGTCCTCCGCCAGTGACGATGCCCACCTGGTTCTTTAATGAGAATTTGTCGATGATGTTGCCCACTGTTACACCCGCCTACTCTGTGTGGCTTCGGGTTGAAAAAGTCAGTCGGCGTCGCCGTGCGCCTTCGGCGGCTCGACGTGGATGGTTAGGCTGACCTTAGGCATCTCCATATTCAGCCTCTCCTCGAGATGCTTCGTCAAGTCGTGCGCCTTCTGGACGGTGAGGTTGGGGTCGACGGTCAAGTGTAGCTCTGCGAATACCTTGTTCCCGCTTCGGCGTGTCTTGACGTTGTGGTAGTCGATGAATTGGGGTTGATGTGCGTTTAGGAGCGCCTCGATCTGTTTCTGCTCGTCGTCAGCGGCTTGATCGAGCAGCCCGTTTCCCGCCTTTGTGACGAGTTCGGTGCCCATGCGGAAGACTATGAGGGCCATGAGGAGTGCGATGAGCGGATCAAGTATAGTCCACCCTGTTAGCTTGGCGATGAATAACCCTACGACTACGCCCACAGAAGATAGAACGTCGGAGAGTAGGTGCTTAGCGTCGCCTTCGAGAGCTAAGGAACCATGTGCCTTCGCGGATCTGGCAAGGTAAAGAGATAGCCCCCCGTTTATCCCCGTGGCGACTAACGATACTATGAGGGCGAGATCGAGGCTGCCGAGTTCGACGGGGTTAAAGAGTCTCCCAATGGCGGTATAGGCGATTAGGAGTCCCGCCACCAAAATGAGAGCGCCTTCGACGAAGGCAGAGATGTTCTCAACCTTCTCATGCCCGTATGGGTGGTCGACATCGGCCGGCTCACCCGATACCTTGACCGATATGAACATCATAAGAGAGGCGACTATGTTCACGATGGATTCAAGCGCGTCGGAGAGGAGGGCAACGGAACCCGAGATGAAGAATGCGGCGAGCTTTAGGCAAAAGACTAGGAAGCCGCCTATCACTGATGCAGACGCCGACTGTTTCTTACTCAGGAGTTCCGACCCCCGATGGGTGGGTTAGAATCACCTAGAGCTCCGGTTTAAGGGTTATCGTGCTTCAAATCCAAAAGAGGGATATACCCTTTCTCGCGCCTATAGAATGCTGGGAATGGGCATGACGGAGGCACAGTCGATTGAGGAACTTCGGTGTGCCCTTGCTGAGAGCGAGAAGAGGTACGCTGAGCTAAAGGACTCGATAGACGAACGGGTGCGTGAGGTCGCGAAGGCGGAATTCCAAGCGGAGATGACCCGCGTCTCATCGGAACTCGCCCACGACCTAAGGGGACCCCTCCAAATTATAACTAATAGTCTGTTTCTGATGGAGCGAAAGCCCGGGGACACGACTTACTACCCGAAGATTGGAGATGCCCTCAAGCAGGCAACCGGGATTCTCGACGCCTTCAGGGAATACTATCGCGGCCACGAGATAATGTTGATGAAGGGAAACGTCAACAAGATCATCGAGAAGAGCTTTGAGGACGTCATGGTGCCCGGGGGCATAGTCGTCTCGAAGAGCCTCGACCCCGCAATACCTGACACAATGCTTGACCTAGGAAAAATTAAGCGGGACTTCGCTGTCCTAATTAAAAACGCCGTTGAGGCTATGCCGAACGGTGGTAATTTAACGGTCTCTTCATATGTTGACGGAGGGAACATTTTGGTTCGCATAAGCGACACCGGCTCGGGCATCCCTGAGGCGATCCGCAGCAAGGTTTTCATCGCCTTCGGCGCGAAGAAGAGGGGCGGCTATGGTCTAGCTCTCGCCGCGGCCAAGAGGAACCTTGAGGCGATGGGCGGGTCGATCTCGTTCGAAACCGAGACGGGAAAGGGAACGACCTTCACGATATACTTGCCCATTAAGTAGCTGAGAAATCTTTAGAAGTCCGAACGGAAGTGGAGGTGCCTATTGGTCGCATCGTCTAGGGGAGTAACAGCTGCTTTACCCGGATTCGTCTACTGTATAGGCATCGCCTCAATCTCCTTCCTGATATGGGGATACTATAAGCCCGTAAGCCCGATGCTCTGGGCTTTCATTTTCGGGATACTTGTTGCGAACACAATGGGTCTTCGCAGTGCGTTCAAGAGCGGTGTTGGCTTCTGCTCTGGGCAACTGCTTCGCTTGGGAGTGGCGGTGCTCGGCTTCGTAACGAGTGCACTCATCTGGACGCGTGTGGGCGTCGGCGTCGTCGCGGCATTCGCCGTCATCTTTGCTGCTCTAGGCTTGAGCCTATGGCTCGGGGGGAGACTTGGGCTCGACAGACGGTTGGCTGCACTCATCGGCGCCGGGACAGCGATCTGCGGGGCCTCTGCGATCGCTGCGCTCACCCCCGCGGTCAACGCTAAGGAGGAGGAGGCTGGGCTGGCTGTGTCCGGAATTACACTATTTGGACTCATCTCGATGCTCCTGTACCCGTTCCTCTTCCTGAGTACGCCAGTTAACGGGTTGTTAGGAGGTAGTCTGGACGCCTACGGTGTGTGGGTAGGGGCGGGCATACACGAGACTGCGCAGGTGATAGCTGCTGCGGGGGCCGTGGACGCCTCAGTGGTCCAGACAGCGATGTTGATCAAGTCGGTGAGGATATTCATGATTGGGCCAGTCGTCTTCGCCATGTCATGGTACTGCCAGCGCTGTGAGGGAGGGAGCGGAAAGGCGAAATTCACAGTGCCTCTCTTTGCGGTTGCCTTTACAATCGGCTCAATAGTGTGCGCTTTCCTTGACCTCAACGTGGCGCAGCTTCTCGGAGCGGGAGTCGACTGGGTCGCCATTAAGGCTTACTTCTCAAGCACGATCCTCCCATTCACTTTCGCGACGGCGTTCGCCGGCGTGGGGTCGAAGGTGAGCTTCAGTAGCATACTCAAGCTGGGGCCTAAGCCGATTATCCTAGCTGCGACAATCGCAGTGACGGCGGGACTGTTAGCCTTCGTCTCAGCGGTTCTGCTTGTACCCCTCGTCGCGTGACCCAGATAGATGTTTATGGCTCGACGCGCCTATTCACATCGGATGCCAAATGGTTACTGTCTCAAACAGGCTCATATTCAGCCACCTCGCGGAGCCGCGTGTGCGCCGTGTCTTCGACATCCTCGAGGGCGATGCTGAGGTCCAGGCCCACCTACGTATGTCTAACGAGATGGTGGTGAAGCGTCTAAACTACAACGACCACGGCCCTGTTCACGCGCGTATCGCGGCGGGGAGCAGTCTTGAGATCTTAGACCATATCTCCCGCGTGGTGGAGCCGACGACGGTCGCTAACGGCATCTGCGACATTGAGGGGGCGAAACTAGTTGCCATGGTGGGTAGCTACCTCCACGACATCGGCAACAGCGTCCACAGAACTGAACACATCATGCATAGCTGTTACCTAGCAGCCCCGATCCTCGATAGGATCTATTCCACAGTTTATGCAGAGTCTCCAGAGCTCGTCATGAAGTTGAAGTGCGAGACTCTTCACGCGATATATGCACACGAGGACCCGATCAAGGCGTTGAGCATCGAGGCGGGTTGCGCTAAGGTGGCGGACGGCACGGACATGGCGGAGGGGCGCGCCCGTATACCCTACAAGGGTGGGAAGGTGGACATGCACAGCCTCTCCGCAATCTCGATAAAGAGGGTTGATATCGCAGTTGGTGACGACAAGCCAGTCTCAATAAGGATCTATATGGATAACCCCGCGGGTGTCTTCCAGATCGAGGAGGTCATAGGGAAAAAGGTTGAGACATCGGGACTGTCGAAGTACGTCGAACTCGTCGCCATCGAGAACGGCAGAGAGATAAAGACAGTCGGCTAGAGCGGCGGCTCCGCTTTGAAGGACAGAGCAGATTCGCACCAGGCTGCGTCCCCGAGTAGTTTCGCCTCCTCGTACGGCTTCGCTATTAGCTGAACCCCTAGAGGTAGGCAGTCTCCGGTTAAGCCTGAGGGTATTGTCACTGTTGGGAACCCGGCGAGGCTCCACGGGGCGTTGAACGCAGCATCCCCTGTCGACGCGAGCCCCTTTAACGCCGGTGTTGGCGCCGAGGGTATGAGCAGCGCGTCTACATCTTCCATGGAGACAGTTAGCTCGCTTCTGAACTTGCCTCGTATTCTCTGGGCATGCAGGTATGTAGAGGAGGGGATAATGAGCCCCGAGTAGACCTCGCCTTGCATATGGGGGCGGTAGAGTCGCGGGTTCTCCCTGAACTTCGCCTCGTGGACCGCAGCGGCCTCGGCGAACATGATTATCCTATGGGCGGAGTGGATCACATTGAACGACTCGGGAAGCTTGAAGTCGATTACCTCGGCTCCAGCGCCCCTGAGCTTCGCCACGGCGTCCTCGTAGTTCACCGTGACCTCTTTGGTTCCCGCCTCTTTGAAGTACGTGGTGGGGATACCTAATCTGGGCTTCCGCACCTTCGTTTTGAACTCGGCGCCTGTGAGCGCCCCGAGGGTTAGCCTCAGGTCCTCGACGCTCCTCGCCATGAAGCCAGCGTGGTCGAGGCTCCAGGACTGGGGGTAGATCCCCTCCCTGCTCAGCAAGTCGTGGGTTGGCTTGATTGCGGTGATGCCGCAAAAGGAGGCGGGGCGCATGACCGAGCCTCCGGTCTGTGTGCCAAAGGCGAGGGCGCACATCTGTGCCGAGACCGCCGCAGCGGAGCCGCTGCTCGAGCCCCCGGGGGTGTGCTCAGTGTTCCAGGGGTTCCTTGTTGGGGCTGGGTCGAGGTAGGCGAACTCGGTGGTCTCGGTCTTCCCGAGTATAATGGCGCCGGCCTCCCTGAGGCGCGCCACGACTGCTGAGTCCGTATTCGGGACGTTGTTGGCGAAGAGGGGGGACCCCATCGTGGTCTTGAGCCCCTTTGTGTCGTAGATGTCTTTGATGCCGACGGGGATACCGTGGAGAGGCCCTCTAAGTTTTCCTCTCTTAGCCTCTGCGGTCAATGTCTTCGCTGTCTTTCGGGCGCCTTCAGCGTCAACTGTAACCCATGCATCGAGTTTGGGCTCCAACTCCTCGATTCTCGCGAGGAGGGAATCCACGAGTTCAAGAGGAGTCAACTGGTCGAGCCTAATCTTCTTGGCGGCCTGAGCGACAGTTAGCTGGTGGGGCTCCGTCATCACTTTACCTCCTCGTGGGACTTTCCTTGGCTGGCTCGTCTCCGGGTTCGATCGGAAAATTATCGACCGCCCATGCAGCTTCCGCCGTCTTCGTAATATGCTGCGTCGGAATCTCTAGGTCGATCCCCAGTCTTTTCGCCGAGTCTATGTAGTCTCTCGAATAGGTCTCCCTGCTCTTCACGGTGCGTCCCCAAGACCATACAGGGCTCATAGGTTACTTATCGAATTTGGTCCACAGGCGTAAATAGACCCAAGGCATCGAGTCTGGTGTGTCCTCAGAGAAAGAGAAGGGTGGGATGCGTAACATCTACGCCCTCGGGCTCGTCAGCTTTTTCACGGACATCTCTAGCGAGATGGTCTTTAGCGTCCTCCCCGTCTTCATCCTGAGCCTGCCAGGGTCGAGCCCCGCATTCCTCGGTCTCATCGAAGGCGTCGCGGAGGCTCTCAGCTACAGCCTCCGCTCCGTCTCAGGGTTCTGGAGCGACAAGTTCAGGAGGAGAAAGCTCCTCGTACTTATTGGGTACGGGTTCAGCAACGTCGTGAAGCCTTTCTTCGCGGTCGCCTCGACGGCGTGGGATACGCTGTGGGTAAGGGTCGGGGACAGGGTTGGGAAGGGGATAAGGACCGCCCCTCGGGACGCATTGATCAGCGAATCTGTTTCGAGTGAGAGGAGCGGCGCCGCCTTTGGGCTGCACCGCACCCTCGACCAGTCCGGCGCCATCGTAGGCCCCCTCCTCGCCTCAGGGTTGCTCATCTTCCTCGGCTACACTGTGAGGGACATATTCTGGATCAGCTTCATCCCGGGGGCGATCGCCCTCATCATCCTCGTTTTCTTCGTGAAGGAGACGATCCCGAAGGCTAGCGCCAAATTCGAGCTACTGAAGGGGATAAGGGACACACTTACAGCCGACTATAGGAGGCTGCTCATCGTCGTCGCCTTGTTCAGCGTGGGTGCCTTCAACTTCAGCTTCATCCTTCTTAACGCCCAAGACCTCGGAGTTGGGGCGGATCTAATCCCCGTCGTCTACGCCTTAGTTAACGTAGCGCATACGCTCATAGCCATACCAGCAGGGAGGCTGTCAGATAGAATAGGCAAGGAGAAAGTGCTCGCAGGCGGCTATATCTTATTCCTCACCTCCACCACCCTGATCTTTCTTGGCTCGAGGAGTCTATTCCTCGCCTACGTCATCGCGGCCGTCTATGGCCTGTATCAAGGCGTCGTCGAGACGGTGCAGAGAGCGATGGTGCCTCACTACGCTAAGACGGGGTTGAGGGGTACAGCTTATGGTGTTTACTATTTGGTCGTTGGAGTGTCGTTCTTCATCAGCAACGCTGCTACTGGGTGGCTGTGGAACAGTTATGGATCGTCGGCTGCCTCATTGTACAGTATGGTGACAGCGAGCGCTGCGGTCGTCTCGATGTCACTCTTCCTGAGAAATAGGGTTACTCCTTCGGTAGGCTGAGCCACTTGAGGTCAGCCTCGGCGGCGATGTATCCGAAGCCCGACCAGCCGCGGGTGTCGAGTATCTCATTGTAGACCTCGACTGCCTTTTCCTCTTTCGCGTTATAGAGGTACCAGTTGCCGACGCCATAGCCGACCGTCGCCACGGCGAGAGGTCCCTGCTTTCTCGCCTCCTTCATGACCTCATCGGGTGTCGTATCCCCCTTGTACATGAGGAGGAGCCGGTGGTAGTGCTGATTCTCGATGATATCCATATCCGCGGTGATCGGGTTGATCAGCTCATCGGCTTCCTCCTTGCGCTCGAGGAGGCGGAGGGTCATATATGTCCAGTGCACCGTAGCGACGAGCTTGTCGGGTATCTCACTCACCTTGAGACAGTCCTCGTAACAGCTGAGGGCGGACTCGTAGTCGCCTATAAGGTAGTACGCGAGACCCAGATGGTACCAGATGTTGAATTGGAGGCTGCTTACGGGGATGCCCCGCTCGTTCGGGATGCCGTCAGGCTCGACCTCGTCCGGCTTCCCCTCGATGAGCTCCGCCGCCTTCTCGAGGTCGTCGATCGCCTGGTCGAATAGGCGGAGACTGAGGAATCGGTGGCCCCTGTGGCGGTACATCCGCGAGTCCTCGGGGTGCACTTCTATCCCCTTGCTGAAGATAGCAGCCGCCTCCCTTATGCGTCCGAGGTAGGCTGTGCGCCTCCCAAGCCAAATAATGGCTTCGGCATCGTTTGGGTTCTTCTCCCAGTCTCTTAGCGCCTTCTCGTAGAGGGTTTTCTGCATCTCCACGACCTCAGGGCGAGGGGGTTGCTGATTAAGAGGTTCTCCAAATAGACTAAACGCCTCAGGTGCTTCGGGTATGGCTGGCTTGGGCATCGTTCTCGATAACATATAGGGGTATGAGCCTAAAAGCGATGGGGTCACTCCGGGACGCGCTTCCAGTGTGTAGAGCGCGCACGGTGTGATACTTTCCCATGGTCGATCTTACTTGGAGAGCTGGAGGGCGAGGGCGACATAGACGCGCGCCTGGTCGATGAGTGTGTCTACATAGACGAGCTCGTTTGGCCCATGCATGTGCTCGCCGGTGGGGCCAAAGCCTATCGTGGGTATTCCGGCTTCGCGGTAGTATGCGCCGTCCGTCCCGCCCGCCCACTCGACGAAGAGCTCGGCCTCCTTTCCTAGGGCTGCCTTCACCGCCGCTTTGAAGGCTGTTCCGAGCTCGGTGTCTGGGTCGGTGAAGTTGGCAGGGTTGAAGATCCAATTGCCGTGGCCGTCCTTAGGCGCGTCTATCTCCCAGCGCCAGTCGGAGTCTCCTCTACCCGCCTCGTCGAGGATCTGCTTTACCTCTGCGGCTACTGTGTCGGGAGTCTCACCGGGGATGAGGCGACGGTCGATACTTATAGTGCACTCGTCTGGGACCTGGTTGCCCGCTGTGCCAGCCTGTACCGAGTTGACGCTGAGAACAGGGGCGCCGATCCACGGGTGCCATTTATCGATGTGCTTCTCCAACGCTAGCACACCTTTCGACGCCTTTGCTATGGCGTTTATCCCGTCAACCCGCGCGAAGGCTGTGTGAGACGCCCTTCCTTTGAACTTGATCTTGAAGCTCCAACCACCTCGCTCGGCGACACGAAGCTTGAGGTTGCTCTTCTCCCCTATGACGACGTAGTCTGGGCGACGCAGATTCCCCCTCTTCATCTCCTCGATCAGCACCTTGGTGCCGTGCGCCGCCCCCTTCTCCTCATCGGGCACGAGGTGCAGCGCCACGCCGAGGGGTAGCTTTTGCTCATTGATTATGCCCGCCACGTGTATCATCACAGCACAGGCGGACTTCATGTCGCAGCTCCCCCTCCCGGTGAGATTGTTGCCGATGAGCTGTGGATTCCAAGGGTCACCACTCCAGGCGTCGAGGCTGGCGGGGGGGACCACGTCGAGGTGACCGTTGAAAGCAACGAGGCGCTTCGCCTCGGGATTTAGAGTCGCTGTGAGTATTGGACGCTCCTCGGTTCCATAAAGGCGCGTCTCGATCCCTAAGCTCTCGATTATATCGCGGGCTAGGAGCACGACCTTCCTCTCGTCCCCCGTGATGCTGGGGACACGTATGAGCCTCTTCGCCGTCTCGACGACCTCTTCGCGGCTTATCATCCCGAGTGCCTCGTCCAGTGTGGGCATAATACTTCGAGTTATGGTGCCCGGCGGCGTTTATAGCGTCTCGGGTTCGACTATAGTGGGCCCCGCACCTTTCGCCCACGCGCTTATTAGGTCGCTGTGCTGGGCGTACCGCTGGTCGAGGAGCCAGTAGTGGCACCAGTCCTCGCGGCTCCTGATGCCCCTGCCGAGGGCTTGGTTTGCGGCCCGGAAGGCGTCCATCGTGTACCACCTGTGGCCGAGGCCCATGCTCCTCCTGTCATAGTAGGCAATCTGAGCGCGGACTAGGGGATCCCCGTAGTTGGCGTATGGGACGCCAACGAGAGCTATGCCGCGGCACTGGTCGTCGGGGAAGTTGCTCCCCTCCGAGTTCCTGCCGCGGAAGACGCATGTTAGAACAGCGCCCTGAGGTGTCACCGCCGCTGCCTTGTAGCGTGCGACAGTGTCCTGATTCGCCTTAGCATCACGCCCCTCCCTGAAAAGTAGCTTACCGGCAAGGTAGGGCCTGCCACCGCTGACTTGTATGAGTCCCGCCTGCGTCCACGCCTCGAGGCTGTTCTCCATGAGTGTGCGTTGTGGGAAGAAGACGAGTGCCCCGTTCGGGACTCCCTTGAGGGCGGCGGCGACTGCTGACCCTATCTTTTTTTGCATCTCAGGCCCTCTATCGCGGTATGTAGTTGTGACGCTGGGGTCTATCGTCATCTTGATCTTGTCACTCGTCTGTATTGCGGGGTAGCTGCGCAGCTGGGCCCTGTTGAGCCCGATGACCTCGGCGAAGAGAGGCAGGGGGCTGAGTGTGCCAGACATTATCAGTGTGCCCGCGGCGGAGTCGACGATTGGGCGTATTGCTAGGCTTGGGTCTAGACACCTGTACTCGAGCATGTTCGACCCGTAGCTAGCCTTCTGATAGATGGCGACGTACTTGTCCTTCCTGCTCTCCATCAGCAGCTCGAGGAAGCCGAGGACGCCATTCAGGTAGCTGAGGGGTGGCTCTCCGGCCTTCTCCTTCCTACCCCTTATCGCCTCGACGGCGGGTGCGTGGTTCTCGGTGAAGGCGATGAGATCTCCGCCTAGGGCGTGGGCCACATTGTCGTATGCATCCTCCGCCTTGACAAGTGTAGGCTCGTCCCCGATGACCTCGGCGAGGTGGTCCTCCAGCCGCCTCAGAGGAGCCCTGTTCATGCCAATGGACTTGAGTTCGTCCGAGGCGGCTGCGAGGCTCCTGTCGCTGAGGGTGTCACTAAGCGTCTCCTGCCCCACCTGATCGGCGTTGTGTCCCTCGTCGAGGACGAGCAGACGACCCTCTAGGTCGAGTCCGGTCATCATTCTGATCTTGTGGTCGAAGACGTAGGGGTAGGGGCAGACCGTGAGGCTCCGAGTCTTGGCGACGCGGCGGGCGAGGAAGTAGGGGCAGAGCCTCGCGCGGCGCCCCGTCGAGACGAGGGTGTCAACTGAGAGGACTCGCGGTAACCCGGTTGGCGCGTCATTGAACTCGGATCGGTATGGACATCGTTCCTCCTTCCGGAGTACCCCGCAGAGCTCCTGCGCCTCCCTGCTTGGCCTGCCTCGGCAGTCTGGATTTAGGCAGAGGTGGTCCCTGCTCGCGAGGTTGACGGCGGTGTAAGCTGTACCGGCGTGGGTGTTTATCTTCTCGACCTCGGCGAGGACCTGCCTCACCTGGTCGTGGGTGCGTGTAGCGTATGTGATGGGCTTTCCGAGGGGGAGGAGGGCGCTGAGGGCGGAGACGGTCTTTCCGAAGCCGTTGCATGCCTCGGCGATTAGTGTGCCACCTGAGCCGAGGGTCGACTCGGTGTCCCCCATGAAGTCGACCTGCTGGGGGTAGGGATCGTAGGGGAATAGGCTCCTCCACCCTGCGCTCGGCTCGGGCATCGCCTTCTAGGTTTCGGCCCCGGATTTAAGTGGCGTGGGTCACTCTCGTAGGTGAAGCGCGGATACGTTCATACCTGCGCTTGAGCGTGGCGAGGATGTTGTTGGAGTGGCCGAAGAAGCCCATTATACCCTCGGGCTGCAGCATGAGTATGGTTGCGATGAGTATGGTCGGGTAGATGGACTCGTATGCGGAGGCGTCGACGCCGTAGATGGCGATGGCGAGGGCACCGAGCACCTTCTGCGAGGTGGCGGCGAGTAGCCCGCCAACGACGGCGCCTGTTACGCTGTTTATTCCACCCACTACGCTTCCAGCCATAACGAGCATGAGAAACTCGTCGTTATATCCGAGGCCCGTGTACCTCCAGAGGGGTATCAGCCCGCCTGCGAGGCCGGCGAGCGCGCCGGTGAGCAGCCATGTTAGGAGGTGAACGTTTGGGGTGTTTATGCCGAGGCTCGCTGCGAGCGCCTCGTCCTCAGCAACGGCGCGGAAGGCGATGCCCTGCTTGACTCTGGTGAGGAAGACCCAGAGCGAGAAAACAAGGACCGCGCATAAGGGAAGTATGATTAGGAGCACGCCAGGGTAGCCCTGGTACTTGAAGTCCCAGGAGACGAGACTGAATCCCTGAGTGGGGTGCCCCTGACTGAGCATGAACCAGTAACTGTAGACGTTGACCACTGGAGGACATGACCTGAGCCAGTGCGAAGAAAGCAAAGGTCATCGTGATCTCCCTCGCCCCAGTTGCCTTTATCGGGCGCACAATGAGCAAGTAAAGCCCCATACTTAGCAGCCCGCAGAACAACACGGAGAAAGGCAGAGCAACGTATGGGTCGAAGCCAAGTATCCTCACGAGGGTGTAACTCAGCACTGTCCCGAAGGTGGCGAGGGCCGTGTGCGCAAAATTGGGGAACTTTTCAACCATATACGTGAAGGTGAAGCCAACGCAGAGTATGATGACGACCCCCGTCTGTATGAGGGCGCTGATCGCGGCGGGGGCGAGCATGCAGTCCACCTATGTCTACGGGTTTAAAAAATGTGGTAGGCAACCCCAGCTTCCGCTGGGTGCCAGAAATGAAAAAAAATAAAAAAGGATTGGTTTTGTCTTACGCGATCTTGCGGCTGATCTGCATCAGCGCGACGATTGCGGCGAGCGCGGCTATGAGGCTTGCACCGATGGCTGCATAGACTAGCGTCGTGAGGCCGTTTGCTGCGGCCGCTGCGCTCTCTGCTGCAGTCTTGGCTGCGTCAGCCTTTGCGCCTGCTGCGGTGGCTGCCGCGGAGGCTGCCGTGGCTGCCGTGGCGGCTGCGCTTGCTGCCGTCGAGGCTGCCGTGGCGGCGTTCGAGGCTGCCGTCGCGGTCGTCGCTACGCTGGCGACTGTGGTCTGTAGGTTGTTCACGTTTGTAGTGACTGCTGCGATCTGGGTTGTGAGAGCAGCGATCTTCTCGTCAACTGATCCAGCTGCGATCTCAGTCACTGCGAAAGTGCCAGTTGCGGCGGTTTCATCGTCGGCGTCTACCCACTTCCAACTCCAAGTGCCAATTGCTGCATCCTGTGGGATGATCATTGGGTTACCACCAGCGGTCTGGCTGGAGTATGGAGCCGTGTACCAGAGACCAGTCTTGGTCCAGGTTGTGAGCATGTCTCCGTCAAAGACTAGAACCCCACTGGGGTTGTAGATCTTGAGGACACTGCCCCAGATTGGATCCTGGTTACCGAAGCTGTGCTCAAGTAGGAAGGAGATAGTTTCGCCGAGCGCGAATGAAGCTTTGCGAGTCTGTGCAACTGCGTGTACATCGCCAACTGTGAAGGGTACCGTTACGGCGTAGTCATCTATGTCAGTGACGTTCATCCAGTAGTTGCCCTTGCTGAGTACATCATCGACTACCCAGGCGGCGTCCTCGTGGATCACGCCATCTTCTAGAGTAGCGTCAGTGATGGTTGTTGGGGTCCACCAGAAGTCTAGTGCACCTGTGCTGGTCTTGTTGTAAATTACGAAGGTGAGTGTGTTAGTGAGATCGTCTGAGAATCCATATCCAGCGATTCCAACCTTGAAGTCCACTGGAGCGCTTGCTACGCTAAGGGTCACTGTCGTGGTCTTTGTTACCGTGAAGGTTGTGGTTAATGCGATCTCGTTGAATATATCCCATACAGTTATTGTGTATGTACCGACCGCTAACTGTGGAACTCTCCATGTAGCGCTGATTGTACCAGTTGCGGATACGGTTCCGCTGCCGATCTCTTCATCGCCGATGGTTGCGTTCCAGGCTTCGTTTGGTTCAAAGCCGTTGGCGGTTAACCAGACGAGAAGACCCGTAGGACCTTCATCTTCACCGAGGATAATGTTCATCGTGCCTACCTTGAAGGCTGCAATATCCGCGATGTTGTAACCAGCAGCATTTGCCACTACGTCATACTTTCCATCAGCAACGGCAGGTACCTTGACATTCTTACTCCAGGTACCATCAGCCAAAGTAGTAACAGTACCAAGTGTAACGTTGTAAGGCCATCAGTAAGTTGTAAGGTTACATCCTCACCTGCGATCTTGGGGAAGTTTACACCTGAGACCGTGAGTGTAGATGCCTGTGCACCAAAGCCGGGAGTTACAGTAGTCTTTGCAAGGGCCGTAACCTCGAAGTCGACCTGAGCGTAACCAGCAGCAGAATCAAGGACAAGTACGAAGTCGCCATCATCGCTTGTTTGTGCAATTACAGCATTGAATCTTATTCTGCCAGTTGCATCAACAGTCATTGGAACAGTAGTGGTAATCCAGCAAGCAGGATCTAATGCCATCATCGACAAATAGGTTACCCTGAACGACACCATTGGCCATTGGAGTAAATCCTCTTCCCGTGATTGAAACAACTGTTCCAACTGGGCCGGAGGTTGGGGTCACTGTGATCGTTGGGCCAATTATGAAAGTCTACAGCTGGAGCTGTTCCGTTGTTAGTGATGGAGTAAGTACCATCGGCTAGATCAGGTACCTTGAAAGTTGTACTCGCGGAACCGATAGAGTTTAGTGGTGGGAGTTACGACTAGAACTCCATTGAATAGAACTTGGACTTTAGCAGCATTTCCAAAGCCAGATAGAGATACAGTCACTGTGTCGAGAGGTTGACCCCTGCTGGGACTGACCTCCAAACTTGAGTTGACTACGAAGACAATTGAAACAACATCGGCTATTCCGCCAGTTGTAGTCTTTATCCAGAGGTAGTGGTTACCACCAGTTGCCTCAGGGACATCAAACCAGACCTCATAGGTACCGGCAGCAGCAGCCGTTGTGCTGTTTAGAAGCCCCTTTACACCATTCCATGGAATGGTGGAGTCATCCCAGTAGAGATACACTACTGTGCCTGCAGGAACTGTACCACCAGTGACCTCTATTGTCTGTCCCTTTAAACCAGAGCCAGAGGATAGAATTGGAGCACTGAGGGCAGCGCTAGCGAACATCATTGAAGGTAGAATTGACAGCATTAGAGAAGCAATTACTATCAATGGTAGTGTTTTTTTACCATTCATTTTTCCATTTTTCTCCTTGTTCATCGTCTCGTGGAGGGTAAGAGGAGTCTCAAACCTACTCCACACGGACGATTGAGAAGACGAGCCTTAGTATCCTAATAAGCGTATGTCTACAGCCACCCGCTGCTGTATACAGACTTGGGACAATGTATACAAAGAAAGGGATTGTCTCAAAAAAAAAGAACAAGAAAACGGGCTCTTTTTACCATCAATTTTTCTTACATGTGTAGATTCATCAAACTAGTGAATAATGTTAAAAATGTGTGATAAGTATTAAAAATTAAAAATGTTAAAAATTTAATTTACAAATAATTTATTTGACATAAACTTGTTAAAATTAAGCGTTTTTAAGTCGGAGATACCTGATCGTCGCCATTCCTCGAAGGCTATCTCTCTCAATCTCCTTGTAGCCAAGGGAATCCATAACTCCGTGAACGTAGCTCAAGAGCATTCCCGTGAACTCTTCGGACATCATGAAGCCGGTGAAGCGAAGCGCCGGGTGATCCCCATCCGTGAACTCGACCTCGTCGAGGTTCCAACTCGTTAGGAGGTCCTGACGGAAAAAAGCAAGTATGTCATCAGAACTGAGTTTGCCAAGTAGATACTTACCATACCAGCGCCCGGCCTCGTCCCATAACTTCACAATGTCTTCGGTATGCTCATCGCCAAGGCTCTTAATAATCTGGCCGAGACCGCGCCGGGGAACGATGACAGCGCCCGCACCTCGGTGTATCTCCTTCATTCTAAACGCATCCACAGCATCACCGAGAGAAGCCCCCATTTTATCAGCCTTGAGAGCCTCCTCGAAGACCTCCATAGCGTAGCCGGAAAGACTTGTGCCTCTCTTATTAGAGACTTCTTTGAGGCGATCAACGAGATCACTTGGGAGCATAAGCAGCTTCGTATCGTCGGGCTGCCTCTTCGTCACGCCTTCACCAACCTCATCCTAATTATACCACGGCTCGCCTCGTTCTCGAGCTTCTTATAGCCGAGGACGCTGAAAGCCGCCTCAATGAATGTGGCAAAAACTTCAGTATAACCCCGTGTGTAGCGCTCGTTAATGCAGCTGACAATGAGCTCGTCGCCCTTTCCCTTCTCGGCCGTGAACTGGCTTCCGTGGGTTAGGAAACCGAGGGCGTCCGTGAGTTCCTTCACGGGGTCACTACTCTTGCCCTTGAAGTATTTTCCGTACCAGAAGCCCATGTCACGCCAGAGGTCATGGATCTTCTCCTTGTCCTCCCTATAGGCGGCATCGACGACTTGGTAGTATAGGTGCTCGACTGTGAATGTGAGGCCCATGTCTCGGGCGCGCTCCATGTCGCCTCGGCGATCTAGTGCCTCCTTGAGGTTGACGCCTTGACCTTCGGCGCGTAACGCTTGCTCGAGGATGTCGTTGACTGTCTGGTAGACGGTGAGGCCCTTCTTTTCTGCTAGCTGGGCGACCCTGTTCGCGAGGTCCTCCTCCGCTGCGAGCATCTTCCTCTTAGACACTTTGAGCCTCCGTCAAGCTTCTGATTCGATTAATACTCCTACCGGTCTAAAACCTTTGCCGAACGAGGTTCTATACCCTGTAGCGGGTGATTTGAACTTATTAAAATCAGGGTTTAGAACAATTGTTCTACAGCCTAGAACGGTTAGAGTTACCATGGCTCCTTTTTCCAGCTTAGGCCCCATGCAAACAGGTTTGAGACGTAGTGGACGGGGATCGTGGTGAGGATCATAGCGACGTCCTGTTGCCACGTTGGACGTGGCTCGACTAGGCTTCCGAGAGCTATAGCTAGGATTATGAAGCCAACTTGGTCCCAAAGGGGGAGGGGCTTACCTGGAGGGATGCCGAGGCGCCTCTTTATGAACGCGAATAGTAGGTCGCCAAGTATGGCGCCTATTGAGAAGAGAACCCCCTGAACAGCGTTCCCCTGGATGATGCCGAAGACGCTGCCGACTGCTATACCGACAAGTGTCCCGTAGACCGTCTTGTGGTCGCCGAGGATTCTTTTCCCGTCGCTCCAATTCTTTCCGCCGTCGAGGACTCCTCCGCCATGGAGGAGGACGGGGGCAGCGTTGGCGAAGTACGCGGGGAGGAAGAGCCACACCGTGCCCAGGAACCATTCAACCACGTCCAAGCCTAGTCCTCCAAACCGCCCTGTGTTATCCTGAACCGAGTGGCGCCGCGCATCTCGGGGGGCTTCTCAACGGTCGCCTGCTTTACCCCCGGCGTCGCTGTGTTCTCCACCTTTATCACTTTGTCGCTCCAGTAGCGAAGTAGGCGCTGGGCGACAGGTTCGACGGCAGGGAAGGGAGAGTCGAGGACGCTTCTCACCTGCCCAGTTAGGATGACTGCGGCACGCGTCGAAACGGCGACCTCCTTTAACGCCCCAAGCTGCCTATTGAGCTCCTTGTTCTCAGTGAAGGTCTTCTGGGTGTCCCCTGTCTCGACGCGGTAGAGCCCCGTAACTGAGTCGACAACGGCGAGGTCACCATGTTGGAGCTGCTCGGGGAGGCGGTCGAGTGCCTCGGCCTGCTCCTCGAAGGTTGTTGGGCGAGTGTAAGATAGACGCCTGAGGTGCTCTTCCGAGCCTGCGATCTGAATTAGGCGCGATGGTGCGAACTTGGCGTCGGAATCGAGGTAGACAACTCTTGCGGCGTGGTCGAGGCGGAGGAGTTGAGCGGCGGCACAGAGGGCGAGGGTGGTCTTCCCAGAGCCCGGCTCACCATAGACGAGTGTGAGCTCTCCCAGAGGGATGCCGCCGAGGAGTTGGGCGTCGAGACCCTGAGAGCCCGTGGGTATCCTTCGCCGCATCTCCATGGTATGGCTCTCCGCCGCCCACTCTTATAGACTTGAGGTAGAGGAGAGAATCCCTGCGCCTTGCTCGCGTATCAGCCGTTTCACGTTGTTCGCTGTCACCGCCGTAGTCGCCCCTGGGGCTGTGACGCAGGCGGCACCTGCGGCTTGTCCCTCGAGGAGTGCATCCTTGAATTCACTGTGCGTCACATCCGAAGGTTCGCGTAGGTTTAACAGGCTGTGGATTAAGCCGGCACATAGAGCGTCGCCAGCGCCTGTCGAATCGACTTCCTCGACTGCAAAGGCGGGCATCCTAATCTTCTCCTCCCCGTGGATTGCGGTAAGCCCTTGAGAGCCCCCGGTGATTATGACTGTTTTTACTCCTTGTTTGTGCAGAGTCTCAGCAGCGCTGAGGGAGTTACTGATGCCAGTGGCGAGACGCGCTTCGAGAGTATTGAGGTGGAGGACATCGATGTATGGGAGTGCGGGGATGAGGTGGCTCCAGTCGGGTTTCGTCGGCTGAATGACATCAACGAGCGTCAACGCACCGACGCTGTGTGCGGCGTCGAGCAACTTGGCGAGGTTCGCGTCGATGTGCCTAAGCCCGCCGACGGTCCCTAGGTAGAGAATCCGTGGGCGGTCCTTGAGCTGCCCCATAACATGTTCGTGGCTGAGAAGAGTGTTCGCGGCAAGTTCGGCGATGAATCGCCTGTCCTCCCCCTCGACGGTGAGAGCAATATTCTTCGCGGTCTGTATATCATTCAGGATCTGCGGGCGAGGGTCAACGCCCGCCTTCCTCAGCGTCTCGCGTATATAGTCGCCAAGCATGTCGGAGCCGACGCATCCCGTCGATGCTACCCCGCTCTGTCCAAGCTGAGTGAGATCTATTGATACATTGGCGGCGTGTCCGCCTATGTTTACTGATATTCCATGCGGGGCATAGATGAGTCCGCCCGGAGGCGTTATCGCGGGTAGGTGGGGGGCAACAATATCGACCATCCAGCTTCCTGCGCATATTACTTCCACAGCGGGTCGCGTCTCAGATCGCCTACGGACGCTTTAATGATTGTGGGGCGTTCTCAGCCTAGTGATTTGAGTCGATGAACTTCGAGGGACCTGTATACCCGCTTCCCAAATCTGCACTTTCTAGGAGATGTTGGTTAAGCATAATGAAGCGGATCAGAGGTTGCGTTTGGCATAAGTCTGCTACGGGCTACTTTATAGTAATGGCTGTGACCGGACAGGAGTCCGAGGCTCTCTGGGCGTCCTCTTTAAGGTCCTCGAAGGCGCCGACGGATGTGCCGTTTGTAGTTCCTCCTATGACCCGGGATTTGCCGGAGGCGTCGCTCTCGAAGTGTGTTGGGTCAGTACCATAGCAGACACTGCATGCAATGCAATTGTTCCTGTCTACCTCTATCGTGTACTTCATTGGTGGATTCCCTCATTTCGTCGTTGGGAAAGAGTCTACTTAAAGGTTGACTACCGATCTGGGGCTGTTTTCCAGTTAAATGCCGAAGGTATGAAAAAGCTCTGTTAAATAGGGATATGTGTTGAACCGTTAGCGTCGGCGTGCAGTAAGCTTATTACACCCTTTATGCAAGACTAACATGGCTCTGAGCGGCCCGGTGAGCCGCGGAGATCATACAACTAAGCCATTTAGAATCCAGAGTTGGGCGGATCCCCCATCGCCCACCCGGCGGCCCGGGCAGAGGCCGAACCTGACCGCGTAAAGCGGCGGACACATTCTTCAAACACCCCAGATGGCGAGGGCCGCCGGGGCCACAGTCGGGAGGAGTAATCGTTGGAAATAGATGAAAGGTACAAGAGATATTACCTCCTCGACAAGCAGAGGGGGAGCATAAGCCTGTTTACGTGCCCTGTTGAGGGGTGTGGCTTCCAGACCGATCAGGGCCCCGGAGCGTTGAGAATGCACATGGTCATAAAGGCCGACCCTAAGTTTGTAGGCCGGCACTGCAAGAAGCACGAGGCATTCGTTGCTGCGCACCCGGAGACGCAGCTCCAAGATTGGGTTCAATACCTCGCCAAGTTCCCGTCTGCACTACATGAGGACGCCGAAATAACAAACGTAAAGGAATAGGGCCCAAATTTTTCTGGCAAGGATTATCAGCCTCCAGGTGCCGTGCTGTTTGACTTTGTATGGGGCTGCTCGACGAGGAAACTCTGCACAGCGCGGTAAGGGCTCTCACCGAACGAGATTCTGACCTTGCCGCTGTCGTGGCGCGCCACGGCCCTCCGCCTCTCTGGGCGCGTCCACCCGGGTTCTCCACACTCACACGCATTATCTTGGAACAGCAAGTCTCCCTCTCATCCGCCCGAGCCGCATACGGCCGTCTTGCCGAGAGGATAGGTGAACCGGTTCCAGAGGTGTTCCTCACCCTCAGCGACATGGAGCTGAAGAGAATAGGCTTCAGCCGCCAAAAGATCCACTACGTACGGCTCCTCTCGGAGAGAGTACTTGACGGTTCGTTCAGGTTCGATGAACTGAATGGACTCGGCGACGACGAGGCCAGGCTCAGGCTTATGGATTTGAAGGGCATCGGGCGCTGGAGCGCTGACATATATCTCCTCATGGCGCTGCGCCGCCTCGACGTTTGGCCTAGGGGCGATCTCGCACTCATCTCCGCAGTAACCCGCATCAAGGGGCTCCCCCGTCCTCCGTCGGCCGAGGAGTTCGAGGAGATCGGCGAGCTGTGGCGCCCCTGGCGGTCCGTAGCAGCCCGAATCGCGTGGTTCGAGTACCTCGGCGGCGTCCCCTAATGCTTTTCTCAGAGCCGAACTAGATCAGGGCATGGATTTTGACACGAAGATAGTCGTAATCGTTAGGGAGGATCTCGCCATCTGGCAGAAGCTAAACGTAACCGCCTTCACTGTAAGTGGGATAGCCGGCACTGAGAAGATCGTGGGCGAACCCTACGTCGACGCAAGCGGCAACAAGTATCTCCCCATGAGTGTACAGCCCATTCTCGTCTTCGCCGCAAACCGAGATCAGATAAAAGAAGTCTACGAGCGTGCCAAGAAAAGGAACATGAAGGTTTACTATTTATACTGAGGAGCTCTTCAAAACCTACAACGACGCGGACAACCGCGCCGCCGTCGCCTCAGTGAAGGAGGAAAGACCTCAACCTCGTCGGCATGGCGATCAGGAGCACCAAGAGGCAGATAGATACCGTCATCAAAGGGCTCCGGCTACACCCCTAGTGCGTTCTCGGCCTCAAGGAGTTTCTTCTTTCGCTCGAGTCCCCAATGGTAGCCGTGGAGGTCGCCAGCGCCTCCGAGGACTCGGTGGCAGGGGATGAGCAGGGAGACGGGGTTAGTTGCGCATGCCCTGCCTACGGCGCGGACTGCCTTTGGGCGGCCTATTCTGCTGGCCACCTCGCCGTATGAGCGCGTCTTACCACGGGGGATCGCCTGAAGCTCCCTCCAGACTTTCCGCTGGAACTCGGTTCCGTGCGCGTCGACGGGTATGCCTCCTAGCTCCGCCGCCCTTCCCTCGAGGTAGGCGAGTATTCCCTGTGTCCAGGGATCATTCCCGTCTGCGTCGCGGGTCAGTTCCGCCCGGGGATACTCGGTGCGCAGAGACGCCTCGAGTGTCGCCTCTTCGTCCCAGAGTCCAACGTAGCAGACGCCGTGTGCCGTGCGGGCGACGATGAGTTTCCCTAGGGGGCTGTCGAGTATCCTGTACTTTATCGCCATGCCCTCACCCTTGCGCCGGTATGCCCCCGGGGTCATCCCTAGCTTTGTATGTGAGTCCCTGTAGAGCCAGCTAGTCGAACCGTAGCCAGCGCCGTAAATAGCCTTGGTGACTGACTCACCCTCTCGGAGCTGCCCCTTAAGGCGCTCTATTCGACACGCTTCTTGGTACTGTCGTGGGCTCACACCCATAACGCGCTTGAAGATACGCTGCAGGTGGTAGGCGGAGACACCCGCCTCGGCGGCGAGATTGTCGAGTGTGATCTTCGCCTCGGGGTGGCGACGTATGTAGTCGCATATATTCTTGACCCAGGCGACCTGCGGCGCATCTACATCCTGTGGCTTACAGCGCTTGCATGGGCGATAGCCAGCGACCTCCGCAGCGTCGGCGGTTGGGTAGAATTCGACGTTCTCTCTTTTTGGATGCCTGCTTGGACACGAGGGTCGGCAGTAGATACCGGTTGTACGTACCGCTGTAACGAATTTTCCGTCCGCCGACGAGTCGCGCGCCTCGACGGCGTGCCACATCTCATCCTCGCCCATCATACCGATCACGAGTGCAGAGGTGAGGCTGTTTTAATGCTTTGAGTCTGAATGTTGCGGTTAAAACTCCCATCAGGAGAATTTCGAGATTGGGGGATGTCGGCAACGAGCGTGTGCGCGCAAATTCAAACCAGATAACCTAGGTCTCGGAGATACCTCCGGACCGCACTTTTGACGAAGTCTGGGACGCTAGTGTAGCCGTGCTTACCACTCGAGATGACCTCCTCGATCTTTGAGGCAAGGTTCTCGGGGAGGTTGACGGTGTGATACTTATACTTCTTATCGTCGTCAGACATGTCCATTGTTTTCGAAACGACCATTATTTAAAAACATTTTTAAATCGAGTCTTTTAGCTAAATTTAATAACATATAGGCTCAATCTACTAGCCCTAGATGGAGCAAAAAGGGACGAAAACTAACTAATCTACCCTCAGGAGCCTCAGGCTGTTCAACATCACAAGCAACGCATTGCTCTCGTGTATGATGCTCGCCGTCAGCGGGGTGACTAGACCCATCGCGGAGAGGGCGATGCCTATCGCGTTCACCGTGAGGGCGAAGGCGATATTCAGCTTCACGTTCTTCATCGTCTCGCGGCCAATCCTGAGGAGCCTAGGGACGCCCTCTAAGCGGTTGTTTGCAAGGGTGATGCCAGCCGTCTCAATGGCTATGTCGGTGCCAGTTAGCCCCATGGCGGCGCCGACGTCCGCAGTCGCGAGGGCGGGGGCGTCGTTGATGCCGTCGCCGACCATGAGGACACCGCCCTCTTTCTTGAGGCGCTTGATGTGCGCCACCTTCTCGGCGGGGAGCAGGTCGGCCACTACCTCGTCGACGCCGGCACGCGCTGCGACGTCCTCGGCCACGTCCTTCTTGTCACCCGTGAGGATGACGACCTTTTTGGCGCCGCTTCTCCTGGCGTCCGCGATGACCTCTTTCACATTCTCGCGGATGGTGTCAGAGATTGTGATTGCACCGACGAGTGTTCCGTTCATGGCCACGAATATCGTAGACTGATTCGTCTTCTGCGCCGCGAGGTAGGCGTTCGCCTCCTCAGTGACCTCCACGCCCTCCTGACGGAGGAGCTTCTCGCTGCCAACGGCGACGCGCGTCGACTCGTGGATGACGCAGATGCCGAGGCCGGGGAGCGTCTCTACTTCGGAGCAGTCGGTTGGGCTTATGCCCTCCTTCTCGGCTCTCTTAAGGATGGCGTGTGCGACTGGGTGCTCGGAGTGGCGCTCCGCTCCCGCGGCGAGGGCGAGTACCTCTGCTCCCGTCGTGCCGTTGAAACCCTTCACATCAGACACCTCGGGACGACCGAGGGTGAGCGTCCCCGTCTTATCAAGCACCACGGTGTCCACTGAAGCGAGCTTCTGCAGACTCTCTCCGTTCCTGATGAGTATCCCCTTGCGGGCGCTGTTCCCAATGCTCGCCGCGACCGCCATAGGCGTCGCTAGCGTCAATGCGCATGGGCAGCTGATGATGAAGACAGCCGCCATCCTCAGCGGATCGCCAGTCATCCAGTAGACGGCGAGGCCGAGTAGGAGGATGATCGGTATGTAGTAGCCAGCGAAGCGGTCGGCCAACCGAACGATGGGGGCCTGGTTCTCCTCCGCCTCCTTCACCATCGCGATGATCCTGCCGTAGGTGCTGTCGTCTCCAACTACGCGTGTCCGGATGTAGACGGCGCCCAGCTCAACGATCGAGCCGCTGAGCACGTCGTCTCCCTCCGCCTTCTCGACTGGGAGGGGCTCACCTGTGACACTGCTCTGGTTGACTGTGGCGCGCCCCGAGGAGACGACGCCGTCGACCGGGATAATGCCCCCAGGCTTAACAGCTACCACGTCCCCCGGCTTAACCTCGGAGACGGGTACCTCAACCTCGGCACCATTGCGAACGACTATTGTGTTCTTCGGAAAGGCGTCAACAAGCTCCTCTATCGCCTTGTTGGCGCGCCCGCTGATATATTCCTCGAGAATCTCGCCGCCGCCGAGCATGAGTACGACAACAATAGCGGCGAGGTTCTCCCCGAGGACTATCGATGCGATGATCGCGACCGTCGCCAGCAAGTCTATCCCAAATACGCCGCCAAGCAGTGTTCTGATGGCACTGTGCCCGATGAAGAGAACGCCGAGGATGGCACCTACGAGTGAGAGTATATTGCATATCTGAGGGGGTAGCAGTCCGAAGGTCTGCGACACCCAGCTGACGATGCCGAGCCCGACTGAGGCTACGAGCACCCCCGCCTTGACCTTGTCAACCAAAGCAGGCACCTAAAGGAGCTTCCCCAACGCCGCTTTGAGCTCGTCGAGCTGGGGCTTAACATCCCCCGATTTGACGGCCTCGACGAGGCAGTGCTCTATGTGGTCCTCGAGTATGACGAGCCCCGCCTTGTCGAGAGCCGCCTTGACAGCGGCGATCTGGAGGAGCACGTCGGGGCACTCCTTGTCCTCGTCGATCATCTTTATGATGCCCCTGAGGTGGCCCTCTGCCCTCATGAGGCGGTCCCTTGCGTTTTTCCTCTGTCTGTGGACGGACGACATAGTCATCCTATCCAGGGGGAGGGGATATAAGTATTGGTGGGCATCCGACTAGCCGCGCAGAACCCTGTTGTAGATCGCGTATACCTTCTCTCGCAGCTCAGGTGGCATAGCCTTGTAGTGCTGCGGAGTCATGTATAACTCGTAGTCGCGGCGGAACCTCTCGTTGCCTGCCCCGCCCTCCCCTGCGACGCCGTTGTACATACTCGTCTTCATATACCTCTGCAGGAAGGGGTTGTCGGGCTCCCTCTGGGCCGCCATGTAAAGTGAGAGCTCCTGCTCCTCCCGGCCCAAACCAGACTTGTCGAAGCCGAAGGTCTTAGTTCCGCCGAGGGCCGGGAAGAGGTCGGTGTGCTCCTCCGTGAACATGTCCCTCCAGAATCCCACGGTCGCTGGGTCGTACCCCTAGTCCTCTGATGAAAGCGTAGGTGCGTGCGCACTTGCTGCAGCTACAGCACCACCTATGTTCCTCGGCGGGCGGGTCCTCGCAGAAGCAGCTCATCTGGTACTTCGCAAGCTCGGGGTAGCCGTCGTGGAGCACCTTCGTGACCGCTATCTCGTTGAGGGGTCCCACTAAGCTGCCTACGCGCGCCGAGTCCCTCGTTAGGAGTCGCGCCGCGTTATCCATCTGCATGGTCCACCGGCTGCTCTGGTCGAAGCAGTAGTTTGTGCGGAACCCCTCCGTAGGAGGCGCCTCCTTATCGCAGCTGTTCTCGTTCCCGAAGAAGATGTAACGTGCATCAAACTTGATCATGAAGGGCAGGTAAAGGAGCAAGTAATAGAGGAGTTGGGTTCCCCAGCCGAGGCTGCTCGGCTTGTAGCCCATCCTTTTACCGTCGTGGAAGACGCCGGGCTCGTGGTGTATCATGTACCACTCGTAGCCGAACTCATCTGCCATCCCACGGAGGAGCCCGCGCCGGTGCTTTTCCTCGTAGATGTTGCTTGGCTCGACGACGTTGACGAGGACGGGCTCGATACCGAGCTCCCGGCAGACTGCGAGTGTGAGAAGGCTTTCCTTGCCGCTCGTGAAGCTGATTATCGCGCGGTTCCTCGGCCGGTATCCTCCACTCCAGACGACCGTCTCGCCACCCTCAAAACGGAAGTCTGCGTTATAGTAGCTGCGCAGTGTGTCTGTCGCAGACCTCCCGTCGAGAAGGGCGCTGCTCGGTATGTCGTAGATCATGCTCTCGAAGGCGAGGCTCTCGAGCATCGGCTGCCTGGTACCGTAGATTATTCCCTTCTTCCCGAGGACGATGGGCAGATAGTTCGTCGACATGAAGGCAACATGGTCGACGATTAGCTTCTTCGCATCGTCTGGAAGTGGTTTCCAGACCGCTTCAGGGTAGTCGACCCTATACGTTCTATCGTCCAGCCTGATCTCTAATCCATTCTCGTCGAAATCCGCGTCAACGCGTAGATAATCCTCACTCTTCAGCTGCATACTTCACCGTGAGCTTTTCCGGGCACGAGTATGTCATCGGAGGAATTTATTTAAATTTAACCCTCAGAACTTGGCGAAATGAGTTTTTGCCATTAAAAAATCCCCTTGTGGGAAAAGGGGGGATATTTCGCCTCTTTTTACCCCTTAGGTGTCCAATTTACGCGTTGGTTTATGTCACTCGGGCTCTTCCCACTGGTCCGGTGGAGCGTGGCCGTGCGTCAGCACGTCGCGGAAGAGCTGGTTCCAGACTTCCTTCTCGAGGACGATCTCCCTCTTCACGACCATCTTGGTCAGCGCCTTGAGGAGGAGGTGATGCCTGATCTCATCGCTCTTTATGTGGTTGAGCATCATTTTAATGCGGTCATCCTTCGTCTTGGCGAGAATGTCGTCGACCTGCTTGATCATGTTGCCCTCGACGACTGTGTGCTTCTCGAAGCTGTCGACGAGCTCGTTGTACTCGTCTTCAGTCAAGCTGAGGCTCTCGCCGGCGCTTATCGCGGCGCATGCCTTGAAGAGGCCCGCGTGCTTTTTACTGTCGACGGCGACTGAGCCGACGATGTCGCGGAGAACCTCGTTTCCGTAGCCGCGTACCTCGCCCTCGAGCTTGACTGCGTAGTCGTCCTCGACGACCGCGAGCTGCCTGAACTTCTCTGCCATCTTCGTGTCCTTTTTGCTCATTCTGGTCGTGTTTGGCTGGGGAAACAATCGAGATAAACCTTGACTCGCCCCACAACGTTTTTGGTTGCACGGGGTTAGCTATGGGAGGCGCTGAATGGCGTAGGTGATGGATTTGGCCGAAGACGCGATTTTACTGTTGGTTGTGCCGCTGGTGGCGGCTGCCGTCTGCGGCATTCTTGCTAGGCGTCTCGGCTTCTCCGCAATCGCTGGCTACATCCTAGGAGGCATGATAGTCGGGCCTCTCCTCCACCTCGTCGACACTGAGAGTCCGTTGTTGACTTTCCTCGCCGAGTTGGGGGTTATACTGATAGCATTCGAGATCGGACTCGTTGTGAAGCTTGACTTCCTGAGCCGGGGCGGCCTCAAGTCCGGAGGCATAGTTGCCGTTGAGGTTGTAGTCGTCTCGCTCCTCACCATATTCTTCGCCACGGTCCTCGACCTAAGCTGGGGTGAGACACTCGTCCTAGTCTTTATGGCGATGAACACGAGCACCGCGATCACATTCAAGATGCTTGAGGAGAGGGGGATAGAAGACCCGGGGACGAGGAGCATTATACTGGGCGTAGGCGCCTTCGAGGACATCATCGCCATCGTCGGGCTGAGCATCTTCCCTATACTCGCCGCTGCGGGGAGGCCTAGCGTCAGCGGCATCGTCCAACTCCTTCTCGGTATCCTCTTGAGTGTGATCTTCATGGTCTATCTTGGACTACGCCTACTGAGGGGACCCCTGCGCTGGGCGGCGGGCAAAGAGAGCGAGATATTTCTCGCCCTCAGTCTCGCAGTCGTCTTGACATATGCTTACGTCGGCGTCCTCTCAGGACTCAGCACCGCCTTCGGCGCATTCATCGCCGGTTTAGTCGTCAGCAACCTCGGCGTACAGGAAGCGGTCGAGGAGAAGATGAGGAGCCTCCGCGATCTGAGTAGCCTGATCTTCTTCTCAAGCATCGGAGCGAGCCTCCCACTTGTCAACGACGCCGGCCTGATAACCGTCGCCATATTAGTCTCACTATTCGTCGTCCTCGTGAAGTTCGTCGGCTTCAGTCTAAGCAGTTGGATAATGGGGGTTAAGCTAGAGCAGGGGCTCCGACTCGGACTCTACATGCTGGCAATAAGCGAGTTCGGTGTTATCATGGCGCGCAACGCCGTCGACCTCGGCTTCGGAAGCGAGGAGCTCTACCTCATCAGCGTCATAGCCCTCGCCGGCTCCGCGGTCATGTCCAGCGGTCTAATAATGTTCGAGAAGACGCTCCCCGAGCGACTCGCCGGAGTTTTCCCGAGGCAGCTCAGGACAAGATTAGAGAACATCTTCAGGATCGTTGGGGAGGCATTTGGGAAGGAGACAGCTGTCTTCGAGGAGATACGCTCCGCATTCTGGGAGCTAGCGAGACGCGTGGCGATCATACTACTCGTTGTCGGTGTCGGGAACCTCGCCATAACCTACGTGACTCCCCTAATTTCCACACCCTTCATCAGAAACGGTGTTGACCTTACTATAGCCAGCTTCACCGTCATCATCGTCCTCATCGTGAGCGTCAGAATGCGCCGCGTCTATACGAAGCTCGTGCAAGGCGTCGCATCGAGGCTCGGCAAGCGCCACAGAAGCGCAAACGACAGGATCGAGAGCTTTCTCTACTTCACGACCCTCGCCCTAGTGGCGACGACGGTGCTCCTCGTGAGCTTCCCCCTCATCGCGAGGACATTCAGCAGCGTCTTCGGCGACCTCGGCAGCGGCCTCGTCGTGCTGGTGGTGATAGTTGTCTTCTTCATAGTCGCGGGGCGTGCGGCGTTACGCGCCACGAGGCAGCTAGAGGAGACTTTCGAGCTCAACTAGGCGTGATAAACAACTAAATTGTAGTGACTCCATGGCTTCACCGTGAAGGCACCCGGGATCTGGACGATTGAGGGCTTCTTCGAGGGCCGACACGAATCCCTGCGCCTCTTCCATCACGTGAGAGAATACATCGAAACGCTCGGACCCGTCAAGATGGAGGTGATGAAAACGCAGGTCTCATTCAGCGCCGGGAGAAAGTTCGTATGGATCTGGCTCCCCCAGATGTGGGTAAGGAGGCCCGAGGCCACCATTACTCTCACTTTCGACCTCCCGCATCGGGTCGAGCACCCGAGGATAAAGCAGTCGGTCGAGCCCCGAGCTGGCTTCTGGACTCACCACCTTATCATTGAGAAGGAGGCTGACCTGGATGGCGACGTCCGGAGGTGGTTGGACGAGGCGTACGCCTTCGCTAAAAGTCGGTCTAAGCCTCGGAGCGGTTGACTACGCTCTTGTTCACGTGCGTAATACCGATCTTTTTGTTGAGGTAGCGCTCCACTTCGTCGGTGTCGAACGGCTGGCAGCTGTAGACGTCGATGCTTATCCTATTGCCATCGGTGAAGGTGTGGATAGCTATGTGGCTCTTGTCGATGACGACGAAACCTGTCCACCCGGGGTTACAGTCATGGCCCGCCACGACGATGGGGCCCGCAAGTATCTTCATACCGATATTGCCGGGAAGCTCGCTTAGGATGGCGTCTACGGTATCACGCGTAACCGGCACACGCATTATGCCGTCGAGCATGAGGTGTAGACCTATCATTTCGTTGCTGGATGCTGGTTTGCCCCCGTATAAATGTTGATGTCGACTAGGGTCACGTCTTAAATCGGCTACGAGGCGACTTGTTATCATGGTAGATGATGTTCTCGTGAAGGAGATCGGCAGGCGCGCCCTCTTCTACGACAAGTACAGCGGCTGCAGTCAGTCCGTGCTCCTCGCGCTCCAGGAGGGGCTCATGATCGGTGATCAAAACTCGTTCAAGGCAGCGACGGTTCTCAGCGGCGGAGTCGCCAGGCGGGGTGAGACCTGCGGCGCGTTGTTAGGCGCGTTGATGGCTGTAGGGCTCGTGGAGGGTAGGAGTAGAATGCCCGACACTACGGTCTACGCCGCCGCCTGCGCCGAGGCCGACACGGTGGCCACCGAGTTCCAGCGCCGAGTCGAGAAGGAGTTCAACCTCAAGGAGCCGCTGAAGTCTACGATCTGCTGGGACATCCAGAGGGGCATCTATGGGAGGAGCTACGACCTCCGCGACACGGCGCAGAGGGAGGCGTTCTACGCCTGTGGGGGCCATGGCGACGAGGGATGCCCCAAGGTGTGCAAGATCGCAGCCGAGGTAGCTGCGGAGAGGCTCCTCCCACGGGTTATGTAGCTCGGCTCAGGGTTTAAATCGGGGCTGGACCACGTCTCATTAATGGTTGATTACAATAAGGTCAAGGCTATACGCGCCAAGGCACACGCCAACGAGAACATGAGCGGCTGCAGCCAGGCAGTAATAGCCGCTTTACAGGAAGGCTTGAACATCGGAGACGCCCAGAGCCTGAAAGCCGCGACTGCCTTCGCCGGCGGCATGGCGAGGAGAGGCGAGTCTTGTGGAGCACTCGTCGGCGCACTCATGGCCCTCGGCCTCGAGGAGGGAAGGGAGAAGCTCGAAGACCTGCCAAAGCTACAGGGTACGGTCGCCGACGGCTACGCCCTGAGCAACGAGTTCATGCACCGCCTCGAGAAGGAGTGGGCGCTCGAGAAGCCACTCCCCTCGACGCTCTGCCGGGACATACAGCAAGCGCTCTATGGGAGGAGTTGGAACCTAGCCGACGCCGCCCAAAGAACCGACTTCATCAACTCGGGCGGCCACGGCGACGAGGGTTGCCTCAAGGTCTGCGGAATCGCCGCCGAGGTCGCGGCCGAGATGATCCTCAGGAAACGCGAGGGCTGAGCTCTCGGGGTAAGAGATTAATAGGAGCCCCTTGACATTTCTGGATGCGCGCGGTTGTAGTCTAGCCTGGTAGGATACCTGCCTGCCACGCAGGAAACCCGGGTCCGAATCCCGGCGACCGCACCAACCCTTCTCAAATTAACTTCTCAGCTACCAGAATCCATGCCTTGTGGTAGTGAGTACGTGCCCCCGGGTGGGGCTCCTCGTACTCATGCTCGTAAAGCTCCTTGACCTTTAATGCGTGGAAGGCCCCGCGTAACTCCTCCTCAGCACTGAGGTGTATGTACCTGCCTTTATCGACCCACGAGTTCTCCTCGCTCTCCACCGGTGTCCCAACGCCGAAGTGCTCGCCGTCATTGACCGAGATGGCGTTCAGATACAATCTGCCCTCCGGGCCCAGTAGACGCGCCACGTGGTACGCAAGGTCTCTGCGCCCCTCGGGAGGCAGCAGGTGGTAGAGATTAGAGACTATAATGACGTCGAAGTAACTGTTAAGGTCGCGGAAGTCGGAGATCTTGAACTCGGCCTTGCCTGCCTGCGCCTTTAGGGCGTTCTCCTTAGCCATCTCGACGGCCTTCTCGGAGATATCGATGCCGAGGACCCTAAAGCCGAGGCTCTTCGTTATAAACACCGAGTCGCGTCCGTAGCCGCAGCCGATGTCGAGGACTCGCAGCGGCTTCCCCTTTGAGTAGATAAGCCTTTTTGCCGCCTCAAGGGTAAGCTCGCTTGGTCTCTCACCCCAGATCTGCCTGTACTTGTTGTACTCGGCGTCCCAAGACATTGTTCCCCGTGGTTGGGGCGTTCAGGGTTATATGGGTTGCTGGGGGTTGTCGTTCACCCTGACGCCCTTGAGGGAGCCGTGGATGACCTCGATGCACTGCCTGAGCTTTCCCTCGGCGTCCCACTTCTGTGTATATACACCCCAGGCGGTGCCGGTGCTCCAGAAGCAGCGGAAGTCGTCTCCGTTGATGCGAGGGCTGAAGCTGATCTTCTTCTCAACCATGTCGCAGCTATAGCCGCTAAGAGCGATAATAAGGCCCCAACTTGACATGGCTCGGGCGTAGTGGTGGCCACATTCGAACTCGTTCCACGGGCTTCGCTTGATGCCGTCGTGCCTGTCCCGCACCGCCTTAACGACTGCGAGCCCCTCGTCGACCAGCCCCTCCCAGATAAGGTGGGCGGCGACTTGGTACTCTATACCCGTCCATACCTCGTGACTGTATGGGAAGGGAATCTTAGGTCTGCCCCCATTAGGCCACGTGCATAGCAAGAGCCCAACCTCGTCGTTGAGGGCGTATGTACGCTGGCAGTTGTCGTGGTGAGTGAAGTCCGTGAGCAGGTTGTGCCTGAAGACGGCGCTGATCGCCTTCTTTACCTTCCTCGGGGGGAGCACGTAGCCGAGGCCAGCTAGGTGGGCGTTCAGCTGCCCGAGGAGTTGGTCGGCTAGGCACCCGACGCCGTGCTGGTACTTGTAGGCGTCCACGTCGGGGAGGCGCTGCTCGTAGTACTCGCCGTTCCAGAGTACTTTATCGAGCTTCCTACCACCCTTAGCGAGTAAGCTGGCATAGCGCTCGGCGGCGTCGTAATCACCCGCTGCCTCCGCCATTTTCGCGGAGGCACGCAGGGCGGCGAGGTAGATGACGCCGGTGAGTGGATTAGGGCCGTAGAACTGGATGTCGTAGGTGTTGTGCTGGCGCCCGTCTGTGACGCCGTCTTTGTCAGGGTCCCACGTCCTGATGCTGTATTCCATCGATAGCTTGACTTGGGGCCAGAGCCCAGTCATCCAGTCCGTGTCCCCCGATAGCTTCCACTCACGATAGACGCGCGTTATGCTGCCGAGCTGCCCGTCGCTCGCCGCCTCTTTAGTGTCAGAGTTGATCGTGCCCGGGAATGCGTTCCTTACACGGAAGTTCATCTCACCGTCCGGGTGGGTCTCACTCCGGAACTCGACTTCTCTCATGTTCCGCTCAAGAGTGGGGAAGAGGTAGGCGAGGGTCTGCTCGTAGTTCCAAACGTGCGTGCAACTACCACTGCAACAGCCGGCGTCGTCGAAGCACCCCTCGTAGGCGAGGAATGTGCCGTCCTCGAGCCAGAAGCAAGTGTTGCTGCGGAGCGCAATTATGTTTGCGGAGGCGGCGTCGAGGACGTGTGCAGGTAGCGTGCTTTGGAATAGGGCGTCGTGGAATGTGTGGGTCATCCCGTCGAGGTGGTCCCACGTTTCAACCATGTAGCGGGCGACCTCCCACGCGTTATCGAAGCGCAACGCGTAGCGGTTTCGGATTACCTCCTGCTCGCAGTCGCCGCCGCAGGCGCAGAGGCGCTGGTCCCAGTGGCGGACCCTGTTGGGGAAGTGCCACGCGAGTATGAATCGGAACGTCTTCTCCTCACCGGGTTTGATAGCCTCGGTGGCGCCGACACTGGCTACATCTGTCTTTCCCTCCTCGCTGGGCGTCGTGTAGCCGTGGGAGGTTAGCGTCCCGTCCTGCATGTCATCCCAGAACTCACGCAGAGCGTCCCACCAGCCGCTTCTCAGCCAATGGGGCTTAACCGTCGTCCTCTTGTTAGTCGTGGCGAGAGCAAGACTGCCGTGGAGGATGTCGTCGGCCGGGTGTTTCTGCGAGTGGAGGTAGACGCCGATTAGCTCCTGCTCTACACGCAACTCGTTCGAGTTGCCTCCGAAGCCCTGGGTTTTTATTGCGCCGAACTGGTCGACCCCTGTATGGCCGACGGCGTTGGTGAGACTGCCTACTATCGTGACATCGATTGACGTCGTGCCGACGTTCCTGACGGTATATGTAAGGGCAGCAACGGGGATGCCTGAGTCGTCAGGCTCATGGGGGATAAGCGGCGTATATGCCTCGAGCGTCACCTCGATGGGGAGCTCCTCATCCCAGATGTCGACCCAGCAGAGGGGATACTCGCCACGCATCTCGCTATGGGCGAATCGGGGAAGCCCCGCGGTTGTGCTCGGGTGGAAGCCGTGACTCTCAGCGAACGGTGGTTGCAGACGCGACTCGAGGACGCGTGCGTCGACCTCGTCACCCTGCTTGACGGCTATGCTGAAGAAGCCGTAGGGCATCCTCTGCCCCTTCGCCGACCTGTTGAATATCTCCCAGTCGCGCAGATCGCCGCGCGCACCGACGCTCACGTTGCCCGTGCCAATGCCACCGAGGAGGAACGCCGCCTGAGTCGCCTCGGGGCCGTAGCTGTACTGGGATCCCGTCGCTCTCAGGGTCTTTTTGGAGTAGGGTAGCCTCGCCATCTGAACCACTGGTGAGACTTCCGTCGACTGTTAAGAAAACACTTGCCGTGGCAACGGTTAAGGGGATAGATTCCCCATAGTGGAACATGGTCAAGCCTGATTGGGCCGGGGTTTATCCAGCCCTCTGCACAGTGACGGATGCGAAGGGCGACCTCGACGTGGCTGGCATGCGCGCCCAGGTCGAGGCGAACATCGAGTGGGGGGCGGATGGGGTCTGCCCGGGGATAATCGCGGGGGAGTTCTTCAAGTTCAGCGAGGAGGAGCGGATGGATATCCTCGACGCAACGATTGAAGCAGCGGACGGGAGGGTGCCGGTACTCTACGGGGTGAGCCACAGCGGCACCGAGCTAGCGATACGCCTCGCGAAGCACGCGGATGACAGGGGCGCCGACGGCGTCATCGCCATGGTGCCCTACTTCAGCCACACGCCGAGCAAGGCGATAGTCAAGAGCCACATAGGTGCCATCTGCGGCTCCACAAACCTACCCGTCATGCTCCAGGACGCCGAGGACGCGACGGGGATACACATCTGCCCCACAACCTACCTCGACCTCGCCGACGAATACAGCAACCTCGTCAGTATCAAGCTCGAGGGGCCAGGGACACTCGACAAGCTACGCGATATCAACCGCCTCATGCCCAAGCGGGTCTCCGTCTTCGGCGGCATGGCAGCCAAACTCATCCTCCAGGAGGCGGCCCTCGGCGCTGACGGCACGATCCCGAGCGGGTGCCTCACAGACCTCATCAGGGAGATATGGACGCCCGCCAAGAAGGGCAATGCGAAGGCGGCTGAGAAGGCTTACGTCAAGTACAAGCCCTGGGTCGACCTCTTCCACGCCAGCCCCGGCGCTACCGCCGAGATCGAGAAGGAGACTCTCAAGTACCGCGGCGTTATCGAGACGGCGACCAGCAGGAGCCCAAAGGTCCCACTCACCGACGAGGGACGAATACGCCTCTTCCAGATACTCGCCGACCTGAAGCTGAAGTAAAATTTTTCTCGTTATGAGGGGAGCACGCCTCAAGGCCAACTCGTCTTGACGCGACACTCCCCCATGTAAGATGTAATAAATACCCCGGTTTTCATGGATCAAGTATGGTCAGCAGGAGGACAACGTTATGGTTAGCTCTAGCCATTGTCGCGGCGACCGCCATCGTGATGACGGCGGTACTCCTGCACCTGGTAAGGCTGCCCTTCACACCCATCGACATACTCGGCGTCGTCAACTCCCCACAGCACTGGACGGGGTGGATCGGCTCAATCATCATATTTGCCGTTACCGCGTGGTACGTCTACGCCAAGAGGGCGCGCCACGCTACCACGGCAAACACCCTTAGACTACACGCCTTCGGGAACCTACTAGGCTTCCTTCTAGTCTCTACCCACCTCGCACACCAGATATCCCGCTCCCCGACGAGTTACCCCGACCTCGGCACCGGCGTCGTGCAGTACGTTGCCGTGCTTATCCTCGTGGCGACGGGGCTCACAACATTCTTCGCAGTCAAGCCCGTATGGATCAGATACTACAAGTTCCTCCATCCAGCCGCTGCGATGACGCTCCTGATGAGCATCATCCTGCACATAATCCACGGCCTCTAGACTTGCGCCGAACCAGGCGGGAAAAAACCGCAATATGTAACTAATCGCGTAGACCCTTCTCGTTGAGCTCGCGGAGGTGCTCAATATTCGCGCCGCTCCTCAGGGGTAAGAGCGCTCCCATCTCGAACGGGAACGCCACGGTGAACCACCGGTTCAGTGTGTTGATGTAGTTGAACCAACTCCAGAGCAAGTCCTCGAGCTCCTCTTTGGTCTTGATGCTAGAGAAGGACTCCTCGATCTCCTTGGCGAACCTTAGGACTTTGGGAAGGTTGAGCCATGGCGCGGGGCACCTCGGCGGGTCGACGTCGCCGACCAGCTTGGCTATCGGCATCGTCGCCGCGAGCCAGATCGCCTCTACCTGCTCCACCGTGAACCTCGGGTCCCTCAGCGCCGCGTTGATGGTCGGCTGAGCGCATTTCCACCCCATCGCTGAGGTGTCCCCTACGAGGAAGAGGAGGTTGCCAAGCACTTGACCGTGTACCTCCGCCCCGCTCGGGAAGACTCCGAGACGGCACATCTCCACCTCGACGGGCTCGTCCCAGAAGATGCGGTCTAGGTCCTTCTCAATCTCGTCCTTGACCGTTCGCCAGTCCCTCATTACTGTGCCCTCCTCACGACTATCGTCATCGGTTTGTGCTCCAGCGCTTGAGCGTCCCAGACCGCCTTGCCCGCCTTCGCAGCCTTTGGGAGGTCTTCGGGGATTACCTGTGCAACGACGCTTCCCCTGATCTGGAGGGGTTCTGTGCATGGCCCGTAGTAGAGGCTGAGGCCGCCGAAGCCGCCGGTGACGGCGTAGACGACGCCGCCGAGAGGCACCGTCGTGTAAAGATACCTCTTCCGCCCGACGCCGAGGCCTGACTTGACGGGGTGCCTCGGAGGGCGCGCTTCGGCACTGAACTCCTGTCCGCTGCTAACCGGGTGTCTGCACACCATCTTAATGGGCTCCGCGAGGTTTCCCCAAAGGGTCTCACAGAGCTCTGGCTCCACTTCCTCCCATAGGTCGGCGCACACGGAAGAGTGCACGGATGGGAACTCGATTACGATGCTCCTGACCATTGGGGGATACTCGCTGTCCCCCTATAAAGTACTGAGCCCACATAGACCACAATAAATGATAATAGATAACCCTCGATAACCCTATATACATCCCTTTACAAAGGATCATTTGGATATGTCCACGATGGTCGCGCTCAAGGTAGAGGCCGACGAGTTCAAGCTCTACCAAGTCCTCGACAAGTTCAGCCAGCAGCACGAGGCGAGCTACAGCCTCGTCAGATGCGACGAGGGATTCACGCTCAGAATTAAAACCGACGACTTCGGCGAACTCGTTAGGCGCATTAACCTGATCAAGGGGTCGAAGTACCAGATTGTCGAGATGGTGGGTAATCCCCACGTCCGGGACGCGAAGGCCAACTTCACCCCGACGAACGTCGACTCGCTCATCGGGCGTGAGACGCTGGCGCAGACCGACATCAAGCCTGTGGAGGGCGGGCTGATCAAGCTCTTTGGAGAGAAGTGGTTCGCACGCGCCGAAGGGGACGACCTGATACCCAAGGGCTCCGCCGTCAGAGTCCTTAGGGTCGAGGGGGTTAGCCTCATCGTGGAGCAGGTAGAAGGGGGAGATGAAGAATGATTGTTAATTTGGGGTTAACTGTGTTCGAGATACAGGTAGCGGTGATAGCGCTAGTCGTTGTCCTAGGTGTAATCACCTTCGCCGTTGCGGGCATAAAGGTGGTCGGTCAGTACGAGAGGGGTCTCGTTGAGAGTTGGGGCGCATACAGCAAGACCGTAGGCCCCGGCCTCAGGACCATCGTGCCGATCATGCAGAGGTTATACCGCGTAAACATGAGGGAACAAGTCATCGACGTGCCCCCCCAGGAGATCATCACAGAGGACAACGTCGTCGTCAACGTTGATGCTGTAGTCTACTACCAGATAATGGACCCGAAGCGCGCCATATACGAGATCGAGGACTTCGAGATGGCGATAGTCAAGCTCGCCCAGACGACGCTGAGGAACGTCGTCGGCGAGATGACGCTCGACACCTGCCTGACGAGCCGTGAGAAGATCAACACGGATCTGAGGCAGATCCTCGATGAGGCAACGGACAAGTGGGGCACCAAGGTGAACAGGATCGAGGTGCAGCGCATCGACCCGCCCAAGGACATACAGGAGGCGATGCACAAACAGAAGACAGCCGAGCAGGAGCGCCGCCAGGCGAGGCTGCAGGCTACGGGCCGTAAGGAGGCCGCCGAGCAGGACAAGGAGGCGACGATCCTCGTCGCGGAGGGCAGGAGCCAGAGCATACTCCTCGTCGCCGAGGCGGACGCCAAGGCGATAAAGCTCGTCTCCGAGGCCGCCAACGAGTACTTCAAGGAGAACGCCCAGATCAACAAGAAGCTCGACGTCATCAGGGACACATTCGCCAACCAGACGAAGATCGTCGTTCCGTCGAACTCAGATGTGCTCAACGTCCTCGGCCTCGAGGGGACGCCGGTCCTCCCCCTCAAGAAGACCAGTGGGGAGGCGGCGAAGCAGTGAGCGGGGACATCACAGCGACCCTGCTCTGGATCGCCATACCAATCCTCGTGCTAGAGTTCGTAGCCCTAGCCATCTCTGCGCGCCCCAGGGACCGGCTCATCCAGCAGCATGAGGGGGATATAAGGCTCCCCTACAAGAGGTACAAGCAGCTCTACCCTAACACCCACATGAGTTACGAGGATTACAAGCAGATGCAGATGCGAGACGCCTACAGGGTCGCGATAAATTCGAAGGAGCTTAAACGGATGGTCCGCTAGCCGAGGCACCTTTAAGCACATTAATCCATTCTTAGGACAGCTTGACGCTCCCTCCCACCCTCGCCGGTCGCCTCGCCGAAATTCTTGGCGACGAGTACAGCGAATACAAAGATGCTCTGGCCTCACCGCCGCGGCCCTGCCTACGGGTGAACACGCTCAAAGCGACTGTGGGGGAGGTGAAGGGGCTCGCAGGGGAAGCGGGACTCGCACTCGACCCCGTGCCCTGGTGCCCGACTGGTTTCTGGATAAGTGAACGTGGGCATGGTCTCGGCGACTCAGTCGCCCACTTCCAAGGCCTATTCTACCTCGAGGACGCCGCCTCTCTCCTTCCACCCGAGGTACTCGACCCGAGCCCTGAGAGTGTTGTGTTGGACGCTGCAGCAGCCCCCGGAGGGAAGACGACGCACATATCCGCTCTCATGGAAAACGGTGGCGCCGTTGCCGCGAATGAGGTGGACGTGCACAGGACGCGTGTCCTCCGGTTCAATCTAAGCCGCATGGGCGTCCTGAATGCAGCGGTGACGACGCTCGACATGAGTGTACACCCCGACGTGGGACAGATATTCGATAAGGTGCTGCTCGATGCGCCGTGTAGCTGCGAGGGACGCATAGGAGATGATGCCGAGGCGCTCGCTCTCTGGAAGCCCTCCAGGGTGCAGAGGTGCAGCCGACTACAGGAAAAGCTCATCGAGAGCTGCTTCGGTCTTCTCGCCCCCGGGGGTATGTTGATCTACTCGACTTGCACGTTGTCGCCGGAGGAGAACGAGGGGGTCGTAGATTCTCTGTTGAGAAGGCATAGGGACGCTGACGTAAAAGAGATCTCAATCAATCCCCTCAGGCATACCGAGGGGGAAACGGAGTGGAGAGGCATAAGATATGACGATAGAGTGTCGAGATGCGTCCGCCTCTACCCTCACCACCATAAGACGCAGGGATTCTTCGTAGCGAGGATACAGAGATGTCGCTGAGGCTGATCGCTGGGGAAGAGAGGCGCCTGCTGCTGGCCCACCTAGTCGAGCGATATGGGTTCGATGTCGATGCATTAGCCGGATGCGAGGTGCTTGAGGGCGAGGAGGGAATCTGGGCGGTCTCGCCTAAAGTCATTACGCTGCCGTTACGGAAGCTGAAGACGGACTCTGTCGGCATACTGGTTGCACGTGGCGCTGAAACAGTGCCTACAGTCGCGGGGCTGCAGCTCTTCGCCAGCTCCCGGAGCGACTCGATAATTCTCACACACGGAGACGCCGCTGCCTTCATCGACAGAAAGCCGATTGTGGTCGAGGCGACTGAGGAGCACCACATCGTCTTCTCCGCGGGGCACGCCCTCGACCTCGGCAGGGTCAGGGATGGTAGGCTCCTTCGCGTAGGCAAGCGTAGTGGGTAGTCTTATCCGAGCCACGGGCGGATTCTCAGGCATGGACAAGCTGGGAGTCGGATTCATCGGCTCGGGCTTCATCGCCAGGTTCATGGCCCAAGGATGGACATCGGTCAGGGGCGCCGACATCACCGCGATATACAACCCACACCCCGAGGGGGCGAGAAAGCTTGCCGCGTACTGCAACGGCCTCGGCATAGGAAACCCGAACATCTACACCGATCTGCACAGGATGCTTGCTGACAAGGCGGTCAACGCCGTCTGGGTGATGAACCCCAACTACGCGCGCCTAGATACTGTAAAGGTGATCGCCGAGGAGGCGCTGCAGGGCAAGGGCAACCTCATCGGAGTCGCCTGCGAAAAGCCACTAGGCAGAACCGCTGACGAGGCCGAGGAGATGGTCAAGCTCGTCGAGAAGACGGAGCTCCTCCACGGCTACCTCGAGAACCAGGTCTTTTCGCCAAGCGTCGTCAGGGGACGCGACGCGCTCTGGCGCCACGGCGCCCGAAAGGCAGGTAGGCCCTACCTTGGGCGCGCAGCAGAGGAGCACGGCGGACCGCACATGCCATGGTTTTGGGACCCGCGTCGGAGCGGCGGTGGTGTCCTCCTAGACATGGCGTGCCACAGCATCGAGGCATCACGATACCTGCTCACAGACCCCGAGAGGCCAGGAAGCCTCAAGCCAGTCTCAGTTCAGGGGGACATTCGGAGCCTCAAATGGACGCACGAGCCAGCCATGGGCCAGCTTAAGAAGCAGTATGGCGTCGACTACTCCGTCGCCCCCGCCGAGGACTACGCCAGCGTCAACATCACCTACCAGGACGGAGAGGATCAGGTGCTCTCCGAGGCGAAGGTAAGCTGGTGCTACACGGGCCCCGGGCTCCGCCTCAGCATGGAAGTCTTCGGACCCGAGTATAGCGTCGCCATGAACAGCCTCCAGCAGGAACTCAGCGTCTTCCTGAGCAGGAACATCCAAGCCAAACAGGGCGAGGACTTCGTCGAGAAGCAGGCGGCCGAGCAGGGGCTCATGCCCATTGTGCCAGATGAGGCGGCGGCCTACGGCTACGCTGCGGAGTGTAGGCATATGGTCGAGTGCTTCGCGGAGGGTGAGCGGCCTGAGGAGACGTGGCACGACGGACTGCTCGTTACCAGGCTTATGATGCACGCCTATAAGTCGGCGGAGGAGGGAAAGACGCTGAAGTTCAGCCCCGACTCCGTCCGTGGTTTCGTCCCCGCCGTGGCGAGGGGCTTGTGGAAGCCGAACTAATCCATATTTTCACTCGATTAACGCTATAAATTAGCGGCGCTCGGGCTCTCGGTTTTCTATTGGTATCAGTGGTGTACCTAAGGCAGCTCGAGACTGCGATAGCTTGATGAACGCAAGTATTGGTCGGACGAGGACGAGAAACACGCCGTCAAACACGCGAGGGAACTGACCGAGGTAGAGCGTCTCCAACGCGTCAAGGTCTACGACGCCAGCGACGTCCTCTAGGACTCCATCCTGCCAAGTACAGCTTTTTCAAGTTCGCCCTTCTTACGCTCCCTTAGTTCGTAGCGAACCCGTATAGCGGGCTTGTTCAGCTTCAGGTACCTGCGGAGGTCGGTAGGTGTGCCAAGGAGGACAAGATCACAGGGCGTATCGTTGATAATTTTCTCGAGTTCCCTCACCTGGTTGGGGCTGTAGCCGACTGCAGGGAGCACGTTCTTGAGGTGGGGGTACTGCTCGTAGACGCTCTTGATGGTACCCTTAGCGTAGGGGCGTGGGTCGACGATGGTCGCCTCCAACTCACGCGCTTTTATCGTTGCTGCGCCGTAGCCCATTCCCCCATGGGTGACGGTGGGACCATCCTCCACGACAAGCACGCGCCTGCCGAGGAGCCGAGCCTCGTCGTCAGCGGTGATGACCATATCGGTCTCCACAACCTGCGCCCAAGGGTTGACTGATTGGACGTTTTTCCGAACCAGCTCAACGCTCCCCGGCGGCGCCGTGTTGACTTTGCTTATCACGACGACGTTCGCCATGCGAACGTTAACCTCGCCAGGGTAGTAGGTCAACTCGTTGCCAGCCCTGTGGGGATCAACGATGCAGATATGTACCTTTGGCCAGTAGAAGGGGTAGTCGTTGTTGCCGCCGTCCCAGACTACGATATCAGTCTCCTTCTCCGCCTCCCGGATGATTGCTTCGTAGTCTACGCCCGCGTAGACGATAGCACCTCTCTCAATGTGTGGTTCGTAGTCCTCCCGCTCCTCGATCGTGCAGTCGTGCTTGTCGAGGTCCGCTAGGGTGGCGAAGCGCTGGACACGCTGCTTTACAAGGTCACCGTAGGGCATCGGGTGGCGGATGACGACGACCTTCTTGCCCTGCGCCTTGAGTCGGTCGACGAGCCATCTGCTCGTGGGGCTCTTGCCGCTCCCCGTCCTGCTGGCGCAGACGCTGATCACCGGCTTCTGCGAAGTGATCATGGTTTCCTTAGGGCCGAGGAGGGTGAAACTAGCGCCCGAGGCGAGAGCTCTACTTCCCTCGTTCATGAGGAACTGATGGCTCACGTCACTGTAGCTGAAGAAGACCTCGTCGGCGTCGAGATCCTCGACGAGCTTCTCGAGCTGGGACTCTGGGTAGATGGGTATTCCCTTCGGGTACCTCTTCCCAGCGAGCTCCGGGGGATAGATCCTCTTCTCGATTCCTGCGGTAGCGTCGAGTTCGCTTATCTGGGCAGCCGTGAAGGCGACAACTTCGTAGGCGGGGTTGTCCCGGAAGTGGGTGTTGAAGTTGTGGAAGTCGCGGCCCGCGGCGCCCATGATTATCGCTTTCTTGACCATAACGTTTGATGGAAAGGTTTGGCGCGATATAAAAGCTGCCATAACTGGGGCATGCGTTGGTAATACTGTGTTAATTGGGAGATGGTTGAGGAGGATTTAATCCGGGGAGGGTATAGACCATTTATCGAGTTCCTCGACGAGAGCTTCGACCCTCCGTCGTATCTCGTCCCTGATCTCCCTGACTTTCTCGATGGGCTGCCCATGGGGGTCCTCGAGGTCCCAGTCCCTTAACTCGCCGGTGACTACGGGACAGGGCTCGTCACCGCAGCCCATTGTGATAGCTAGGTCCGCCCCGAGGGCGAGGTCGGCGTCCAGCTTCTTTGGCTTCCTGCCGCTGATGTCTATACCTATCTCCTTCAGAGCCTCGACTGCGACGGGGTTAACTTGGTCTGCTGGTTTGCTGCCAGCGCTCTTGGCGAGGTGGCGCCCGTCTGCGAGGCTGTTGAAGATCGCCTCCGCTATCTGGCTCCTGCCCGCGTTGTGGACGCATATGAACAGTACGCTGACCATAGGCGTCCCTTGGGAGGCGAGGTGTTTAAACATACATCCATCCACATATCCACATAACTTAATATGTTAGGGTGTAGTAACGTTGATGAAAAGTGATCGCCGTGTCGGAGAAGAAACTCGGCATAATAGAAAAGTACCTAACAGTCTGGATCGGAATATGCATAGCGATCGGACTACTCCTAGGCAAGTTCGCCCCCGGCTTCGGGCAGTACCTCGACTCGCTAAAGTTTGCCCAGATATCGATCCCCATCGGAATCTGCCTCTTCTTCATGATGTACCCGACGATCCTCGGTATCGATTTCATGGATGTGAAGAAAGCGGCGAAAAACCCGAAGCCGATAATGTTCACGGTCTTCGCAAACTGGGTCATCGCGCCGGCGCTGATGACGCTGCTCGCCAACGTCTTCCTCGCGGGGCACCCCGACTACATAGCCGGCGTCATACTGCTTGGCTTGTCGCCGTGCACAGCGATGGTGATGTGGTGGATGCTCCTCGCCAAGGGAGATATGGCGCAGGGGCTCATTAACACGGCTGTAAACGCGGTACTCATGATACTCCTCTACGCACCTATGGCGGCGTTCTACCTAGGCGTCAGTGGCATCCCTGTACCTTGGGACCTCATCGTCATGAGTGTCGTATTCTTCATACTCGTACCCGTAGCCGCTGGCGCACTCACGAGGAAGATACTCATCCCAGCCAAGGGCAAGGAGTGGTTCGACGACGTATTCCGCGCCAAGGCGGGTAAGGTCAGTTTCCTCGCCCTCCTCGTCACTCTCATCGTCCTCTTCAGCCTCCAGGGCAATATAATACTCAGCGATCCCCTGCTCGTCCTCTTCATCGCCGTACCCAACCTCATCCACTACGCCGTTATGATAGTATGGACCTACGCCCTCGCCTGGTATATGCGCTGGGACTACCCCACGGCCATTGACTGTACAATCATCGGCTCGAGCAGCCACTTCGAAGTCGCCATAGCCGTGGCAACAACGCTGTACGGCATCGGCAGTGGCGCTGCACTGGCAACCGTCATCGGACCCCTCTTCGAGGTCCCGCTGATGCTCAGCCTAGTGCGCTTCGGGCTGCACACATGCGGCTACTTCCCCCGCAACCGGAAAGGAATTGGGAAGGTGGAGGAGAAGAAGTGATGAGTGAATACTACGAGACAACTGCTGACAAGTTCGTGTTCAAGGCCAAGAAGGGCCTACTATACTCCCGGGATGAGGTCTGGGTGAAACGCGAAGCCGATGAAAGCATCAGGGTTGGATTAACCGACTTCGCGCAGAGGAGAGCTGGCGACCTTGTCTTCGCGGAGGCTCGGCCAGTCGGAACCAAGATCACTAACGGGGGTTTCATCGGCAGCTACGAGACAGTGAAGATGGTGCAGGACATACTGAGCCCAACCGACGGAGAGATAGTTGAAGTCAACCCCACCATCGAGTCAAAGCCCGAGGTCATCAACCGTGACCCCTACGGTGGGGGCTGGGTGGCGGTCATCAAACCAGCTTCCGGATTGAGCGTCCTCATCTCCGCGGAAGATTACTTTGAGTCGATGAAGATCAAGGTCGTCGAGGAGCTTAGGAAGATAAAGGGGATGTAACTTGAAGAAGCCGATACTCGTCATCCCCTGCAGCGGCATAGGGAAGTCCTTCGGCTCGATAAGCCGAGACGCCGTTTTCCGTGTCTGCGATGAACTGCGCCCGGGGAAGGCGGATACGCTCTGCCTCTCGCTGCTCGTCATGGGCGACGAGGAGGCGAGACGCAAGGTAGCAGGGAGCACATGCATCGCCGTAGACGGATGCACCCTCGAATGCTCCGGCAACAACGTCGAGCATAGTGGGGGCAGGATCGCTGCCCACTTCCGAGTCATGGACCTGCTTAGGGAGAACCGCGGCTTACGCCCACGCACAGTCACCACACTCGACGAGGACGGTGAGAAGCTCTCCAAGATACTCGCCGAAAAGTTAGCGGTGAAGGTCGACGAGCTCTGGGAGGCACAGCCATGAAGATAAAGCCGAAGATAGGCGTCGTCTCCTGCAGTGGAGAGTGCTGCGGTCTGGGGACGTTAAGCAGGGTCGCGACGCGCCTAGCACTTGAGGGATCAGATCAGACCGTGACCATTTGCCTGCCCCTCTTTTTCGCAGGGGAGGAGCAGGAGCACAGCTTCGCCAAGGATCACCCGACGATCGCGGTGGACGGTTGCGGGAAGCACTGCGCTTACAAGGCGATAACAAAATACAGCAAGGAGCCCGCCGCGGGCGTTGACGTCGAGGCGCTCCTCAATGAGTGGGGGGCCGAGCTACCGAAGGGGAGGAGGACACTCGACTCCGAAGGATTGAAAGCGGCACGTCGAATAGCCGAGTTGCTCGCCCTGAAGATTGGTGAGATTCAGGAGGCCGCGTAGTTGGTGACCTACAGGACCACAGCCAGGTGGACGGGGGGTCACAGCGGCGAGGTATCGCTGAGTAACGGCCCCGTTCTCCCCTTCTCGGCGCCCGCCGACATCAAGGGAGTGGTAGGGGTGCTTACTCCCGAGGACGCTTTCGTTGCTGCCCTGAACACATGCTACGCCTTAATGTTCATCTGGAGTGTCGAGAGGCTCAAGATTGACCTCATAAGCTACACATGCGAGGCCGAGGGGCACGTCGAGGAGTTCCTAGACAGGACATCTACGTTCGACGCAGTTACCCTCAGGCCGAAGATCGTTATACGCGGCTGCACCGAAGAGAAGGTGAGGCGCGCCCTGGAGCTGGCGGAGAAGTACAGCCTAATCTGGCAGTCAATAAAGGCGAAGGTCACACTCGAGCCGGAGATAACCCTAGCCTAGCTTCTTATCAGCCACCGTTCCAATAGCCCTATTGATGGAGAAGCTCACCAAGGTCCAGTTCTCTAACTTAGACAAGGTCCTCTACCCCGCCGCGGAGGTGAGAAAGCTCGACATCGTGAAGTACTACATCATCGTTGCGCCTAGGATGCTGCCCTTCCTCGAGGAGCGGGCGCTTGTTGTGACGCGTTACCCCGACGGAGTCGAGACGGAGGGCTTCTACGGGAAGGACGCGCCTCAGGGGACGCCGGACTGGGTCCGCCTCCATCATACCTATTCCGAGGCGGCGGGGAGGGAGCTCGACTACATTATCTGCGACGACCTCGACACACTCATCTGGCTCGCGAACCTCGCAGCACTTGAGCTTCACATCCCCCTAGCGAGGATCGATAAACCTGATCACCCCGACATGGTGCTCTTCGACCTCGACCCTCAGCCCCCCGCGGGCATCCCAGAGATGGTCAAGGTGGCACGCCTCATCAGAGGTAAGCTAAAGGATAGGGGTTTCGAGGCGTGTGTGAAGACCTCGGGGAAGAGGGGGCTCCACGTCGTCGCCCGCCTCGACCGCAGCGAGACCTACGAGGCGACCCGCGCATACGCCCACAGCGTCGGAGTGGAGCTCGCAAAGGAGACGGGCATAGTCTCCTCTGAAAAGGGGCAGAAGAAGCCGGGGACGATCTACATAGACTACCCGCAGAACGGGAGGGGGCGGACGATGGCGTGCCCCTACAGCCTTAGAGCAACGCCATCGGCGACTGTTTCAACACCCATCACGTGGGAGGAGCTAGACGACCTCGATCCCATAAGATTCACTCTGAAGAACGTCCCGGAGAGGCAGGACCACTGGAAGGACTTCTGGGCTTCTAAGAAGTGGAAGAGCCGCGAATCCAAGGCATCCTCATGAGCTTGTCAAAGAAGCCTGCATCGTGGCTAAGGTCAATGACCGCGCCGTGATAGTCACCCGTCATCAACTTCACGCAGATGACGCATCCCTTCTTCAGTTGCTCCTTCGTCGGCTTCTTCACGCTTCCACGCCTTCAGAGGTCCGAGTGAACGGCGGCTGATAACCCATCCCAAATAACACACCCAATAATTTCCCAAAGCAAAGAAAACCGTTAAAGCGGCGAGTTCTAAGAACCAGCTTGACACCCGGTGAGTGACACAATATTCATCGACGTTAGCGACATTTCGATCTTCGTGTTGCTAGCGTTTGTCTTCTCCTGGTTCATCTGGTGGCGGTGGTTCAGCAAGTTAGACGCGAGGTACCAGACACTGATGGATGTAGTCGCAATAATACTCTCTGGGCTCGTAATCTTCTCATTCGCGATGGGGCGGACAAATACCCTATTCAGTTTCATTGTGTGAAAAGGTTAAACTCATGGCTTCCGAGGTTCAAACCGGGGTTACCATTGAGCGATGAGGAGCAGGCGCCAGCCGGACGGAGCTTTTGGAGTGGCATGATAAGCATCGGGCTCGTGAACGTGCCCGTGAAGCTATACACGATGATCAGGGACAAGAGCTACAGCTTCCACTTCCTACGTAAGAAGGACGGGTGTCCGCTGAGGTACCAGAGGGTCTGCACCTACGACAACGAGGTCGTGGAATGGTCGGACGTGGCACGCGGCTACGAGGTTGAGAAGGGGGAGTTCGTCACCTTCACGAAGGAGGAGCTCGACGCCATACGCCCCGAGTCCGACCGCCGCATTAAGATTGACAAGTTCGTCCAGTACTTGGGCGTCGATCCCCTCTACTTCCTTAGCAGTTACATCCTCGGCCCCGACAAGAGCGTGGACGCCTACGGGCTCCTCTACTCAGCTTTGGAGAAGAAAGGCATGGCGGGGGTGGGGCGCTACACAATGCGTACGAAGGAGTACCCCGTCCTTATACACAGCTACAAAGGCGCCCTCATACTCACGACGCTACGCTACCCAAACGAGGTCATAGAGCCGATGACGGTCAAGGACCTGAAGGAGCTGAAGCAGCCGAGCAAGAAGGAACTGGAGCTCGCCTACAAGATACTTGATAACCTTACTGGCGAATTCGACATAACCGAGTACAAGGACACCTACCGCGAGAACGTTGAGAAGCTGATCAAGAAGAAGCTCAAAGGCGAGACTATCCACGTCGAAAAACCCGAGAAGAAGGAGGAGGTCAAGGAACTGATGGTAGCCTTAGAGCAGACACTGGCGCAGATGAAGAAGTGATGAAGTACCAGCCGATGCTCGCGGAGCCCGCCGACGCCCCCTTTAGCCGGGGTGGATGGCTCTTCGAGGTAAAGTGGGACGGCATACGCGCCATAGCCCACATCGGCGAGAAACTACAGATACTTAGTAGGAATGACAACGACATCACGATGAAGTTTCCCGAACTCGCCGAGCTCACCAAGCTGGCGTCGAACGTCGTCGTCGACGGCGAGATTATCGTCATGAAGGGCGGGCGCCCTGATTTCCAAGCGGTCGCTAAGCGGGTGCAGGCGTCCAAGCCCCGCGACATAGAAAGGGAGGCAAGGGAGACGCCGAGCACATACGTCGTCTTCGACATACTCGAAAAGGACGGAAAACCCCTAACCTCGAAGCCACTGAACGAGCGTAAGAAGATACTCAGAGAATCGCTCCGGGACGGGGAGCATGTCGTCGTCTCAAGCTACGTCGAGGAGAAGGGGGAGGCCTACTACGAGGCGGCCGCCGCGAAAGGGCTAGAAGGCGTCGTCGCTAAGAAGCTACGCAGCCTCTACCGCCCGGGGGAGAGGAGCAAGGAATGGCTAAAGGTGAAGAGGGTGAAGACGGCGGACTGCGTCGTCGTTGGTTACACGAGGGGGACGGGTAACAGGGCGGACTCCTTCGGGGCGCTGCTACTCGGGCTCTACGAAGGGGATAAGCTGACCTTCGTTGGCAGGGTGGGTACGGGTTTCACTGAGAAGAAGCTCCGCGAGTTGATCGCCGCCTTCCGCCCATACGAGACGCAGGAGAAACAGGTCGACGCCCCAGACATCCCCGCGTACTCCACATGGCTCAAACCAAGCGTCGTCGCCGAGGTCGGTTACCAGAACCTAACCGACGACGACCGCCTGCGTGCCCCCCGGTTCATCAGACTGAGAACCGATAAAACCCCCCGCGACTGCACACTATCGCAGGTGAAGCCCTTGACCCTCGAAGAGTACAATTCTAAGAGGAACTTCTCGAAGAGCCCCGAGCCCGTCGGCGAAGGCACGAAACTGAAGGGAAACATGTATGTCGTCCAGGAGCACCACGCGAGCCACCTGCACTGGGACTTCAGGTTGGAGCGGGACGGTGCGCTGAAGAGCTGGGCGGTGCCGAAGGGGCCGCCCGAGAAGTCGGGGGAGAGGCGCCTCGCCGTCGCTGTGGAGGATCACCCCCTAGACTATGGTGGCTTCGAGGGAGAGATCCCGAAGGGTGAGTACGGTGCGGGCACCGTCAAGATTTGGGACAGGGGCACCTACGAGACCGTCGAGTGGACGCCGGAGAAGGTCTCCATAGTCATCCACGGGGAGCGTCTCAGGGGCGGCTACGAGCTCGTCCACTTCACTAAGGCTGGTGAGAAGAACTGGCTCCTCTTCAAGCGCCGGGAGTAGCCTACCTCGGCACGATGGGGTGGAGCTACAGGTTCTGGGTAGGCAAACTCTACCCCGAAGGCACGAAGCCGACGAGGTACCTCGCCGAGTACGCGAAGACTATGAACTCGGTCGAGATAGACGCCACGTTCTACAGGATACCAAGCGTCTTCACCATCGAGGCGTGGAGAGACTCGGTACCCGAGGAGTTCAGGTTCGCAGCCAAGTTCCCCCAGACCGTGACTCATGTTCCCGGCCTCAGATACGACGCTGAGAGGCTCTACGTCTTCCTCCGCCACATGGAGGTGATGGGCAACAAGCTGGGGCCACTCCTCCTACAGTTCCCGCCCTTCCTCAAGCCCGAGTACAAAGCCCTCAACGACCTGCTCGAAGCCCTGCCGAGGAAGCGCCTGGTCGCCGCCGAATTCAGGAACCGGGGCTGGTTCTCAGAGGAGACGTACAAGCTGCTGCGCGACCACGGCGTCGCCCTCGCCTCGACAAACAGGGCGGAGGCGCCCAAGGTGGATACGGCGGGCTTCGCCTACTTCCGCTGGGAAGGAGATAGGAAGGCGGTGGTCGCCGAGAGGGGGGAGGTGCAGGTGGACAAGGCGGCGGAGACCGCCGAGTGGGCGGGGAAGGTGAAAAGACACCTCGGAGAGGGGCGTGACGCCTACGGCTACTTCAGCAAGTTCTACTCGGGCTACCCGCCATCCGACGTCGAGGCGCTGAGGAAGGGTCTCTAAGCCCACCAGTGGGGGTACTCAATCCTCATCGCCTTGCCCCTGAACCACACAGCCATCTCCCTGTCGAGGGGCTGCAGCAGGTAGCCGTCAAGGAACCTGACGCCGTCCAGAGGCATCGGTATCCCGAACCAGTGGAAGAGGCATGAACCAACCCACGTGTCGTGGGTCACATATACGTCGACTGTGTCCGGCGTCGCGGTGTCGAGGCGAGCGATGGCGTAGTCTGCGACAAGCCTGGCGAACTCGTCGCTGGGGCGGAACACGTCCGGCGGCGCGAGGCCCGAGAGCCACCTGTTCATCATCTCCGCCACGGCGGCGTCCTCGTCCCCGCACTTCTTAATCACGCGGTCAATATAGTCATCGAGGGCCTGCGGGTCGAATGATGTGCGGAATGGGAACTCACCAACGATCTCCGCTTTCCCATTGCTGCTCCTGATCCCCTCGATTATGGATTGCGCCGACTCCTTTGAGCGGCTGACGGCTGTATAGTAGAGACGGTAACTCCTCTCCGCGGGCAAGTTCTCGCCGAACTCGATGGCGGCCGCTTTACCGTTCGGCGTCGAGAGGAGCATGTTGCTGTTCGGCCCCGTAACCCCGGGGCGCTCTGTGTGGCGGATGTGGATGATCGCCGGCTTCCCCGGCGCGAGCCGCTTAGCATCGGCGAGGAGGCTAAGCGCGGGTGCGCCCCACTTGACGCGTGCGAGGACGTCTGTCATAGGAATGAAGGCGGCTCTATGCCTTATCTAGCCTGCGCCTTACTTGTAAAAATCGGGCTTCGGCGCCCACGCCGGGTAATCGACCTTCCTGAGCAGGGGCTTGTTCTTCGGCCACATCGGCTTCTGGAGGTAGGTGTAGCACTCGCTTCGGCTCTGCTGGAGGGGGTTGTGGAGCTTCGTCGTCTTGCGGTAATCGCGGAGTTCATCGACGTCGATGACTGCGCCTATCGTCATCTGACGCCCCTTCGCGGCGACAGCGATGGTCCTGCCCATGAAGTCGACTATCATGCTATTGCCGTACTTGGCCTCATTCGCGTTGACGCCATAGACCATGTTCTCAATACTCCTCATCTTGTTCACGACCGTGTACCAGTCGTATGGTTCGAACATGAGCTCCTGCGGGTATGGGGGAAAGACGGTGGGTTTTAGGATGACCTCGGCGCCGTTGAAGGCAAGTTGCCTCGCCACCTCGGGGAAGAACTGGTCGTAACATACCATGCAGGCTAGGTTGCCGAGCTCCGTCTTCGCCACGGGGAAGAGGGGCGCCTTGTAGTCATCAAGCACGTCATGGGGGCTCGTCGTCAGCTCGAGGGGAATCCACGGGTTGACCTTTCTGTATTTGAGGATTATCTTGCCCTTTGGGTTCATGATGAATGCGGTGTTGAAGTAGTAGTCGGGGAACTCGGGGTCCCGCTCATGCAGCGACGCGGAGATGTAGGTGCTCCACTTCTTCGCCATGCCCGCGATGGCGTCCGTCTCAGGCCCGGGCATCTCGATCGCCGAGGCGACCCTCGCCTTCTGGTCCTGCTTGGGATCCGCCTCGTCGTACTCGTGGCGGAGGATGTTCTCGGGGAAGACGGTGAGCTTCACCGGGATCGTCTCCTCCCACGTCTCGAGACTCTGGAAGCAGGCGAGGACCTTGGCGAGGTTGACCTTCTTCCTCTCGTTAATGTCCGGGATCTCCTCGGGGTTTACGCGCATATACTGGACGATGGCTGCCGTGTATCTGCTGACCATATAGTACCCTTCGATGCTTCTCCCGGTGAGACGTGCCCATTATTAATTTAGCGGCATAGATGTCGTGGAAAAGGTGTAGAATGTCGCAAAAGGGGCAACTAGGCCTCGGTTATCCTGAAGCCTATGCCTGTCCCCCTCCCCTGCTCGTAGCCGAGGGGGGTGAGCAGCGCCGTCATGGGCTCGAAATACCTCGCCGAACTGAGGGGGCTGTAGTCGAGGGGTTTTAAGCCTATGTCGGAGGCGTCGAAAGTTTCTTCACGGGGGCGAGGCGCTTATGCCCCGATAGAATTGACTAGACCTAAGCTCAAGAGGGACGACCAGCAGTGGGTGCTGGACTGGATTGTGAAGACTTCAGGGAGGGTGCAGAACCTCGCCAACGACGAGAGGGACCTACCCCCCGAGGTCAAGTCGTACAGGATGATACCGCGTGTCCTATACAAGGAGGCGAGCCACATCGAGGGCATCGCCAAGGCGGCGGAAGCGGCGGGGCACACCGACACGGCTCGCCAGCTGTACCGTCGCGCACAGGCAGTCTACCACGAGGCGCAGCACAGCATCTTCGAGGACGACAACACTGAGAAGATTTTCCTCCATGGGAAGCACGTAGAATGCGCCGACAAGGTAGCGCAGTACGCCGACTACCCCGTCGAAAAGGTGGAGATACCCTGGGAGAGAGCCCAGATCCAGGGCAGGTGGCACCTCCTGAGGGACAGGCGGAGGGCGCCGGCGATCCTCTTCCTCCCCGGCATGGACATGACTAAGGAGGCGATCCCCAACCCCCTCGCCAACTCCTTCGCCAGGAGGGGCTTCCACGTACTCAGCATCGACGGCCCTGGGCAGGGCATAAGCAACCTCCGCAAGATCAGGGTCACCGCTGACAACTACGAGCGCGCCGCATCAGCGGCTATCGACTGGCTCGTCTCCCGCCCCGAGGTCGACCCCGACAACATCGTTATCGTTGGTATCAGCTTCGGCTGCCACTGGGGAGTACGCGTAGCGGCGGTCGACAAGCGCGTCCGCGCCCTCGCGACCACATACGCCGTCGTCGGTCCCAAGAAAGCCATCTTCGGCGAAGCGTCGCCCCGCTTCAAGCAGATGTTCATGTACATGGCGGGGCAGACCGACGAGGCCGACTTCGACGCGATGGCTGAGAAGATGGACACCGCGGGCTTCGCCGAGAGGATCAAGTGCCCAACCCTACTTACGATGGGCGAGTATGACCCCCTCTGTCACCTAGAGGCAGCCGAAGACTTCTTCAAGGAGCTCAAGTGCCCCAAGGAGCTCTGGGTCCTCGAGAACGAGTTCCACCGCATCAGTCTCCGGGAGGGCATCGGCGGCATCGAGATATACCCTTATATCGCCGACTGGCTCCGCGACGAGCTTGACGGCAAACACCCGAAAACGTTAGACAAGACCATACTAGTCAAACAGAAGAGCAGCCTCGGCCCATACGAAGCACCCATCGACCACCTAGACATACCCCGCTAAGGCTTCACGCGATATAGCTTCGCCCTAGCGACACTACCGACCTCTTCTATAACACCCATCTTGGATAGACAGTAGACCATGCGGCGGGCGAGTGTGATCCTGAGTTTGGACGCTTTGCTGAGCTGGCGCGCCGTGAAGGCGCCGTGCATGTTGGGGATCAACCGAAGGTAATCTACGGGCTTCTCAAAGACCTCCCTGCCCACGACCTTGACGAAGTGCCTCTCGGTGACTGTGTAGCGTGTCCTCCTTTTTCCCCTCCACCTGACAGCCTGCGCCTCCTCGGCATGGACCATCAACACCTCCAGGGAGAAGTTTGGGTCAAGGGGAAGGGTGGGGCAGTAGACGAGCTCGTTGAAGACCTCCTCGACGCGGCCGACGCGCGGCGAGACGCGGCGCTGCCTCCTGCCGTCGACGTCCCGAATGATCCAGCGTCTCTCCGGGACGGGATGGACGAGCCTGACGCGGTACCCCTTGAGCAGCTTCGTTAGCTTCGCCCTGATCTGGGGAAAGTTTCCCGTCTGGATCTCGATGAGCAGGTCGCCCCGGATGATGTCCGCCCGGTAGCCCCAGACAGTGCCCTCAACGAGGTCCCCCGGCTCACGCAGCCACTCCTTCAGCTCCGCGTGGAGACCCCTTTCAGGCATGGATACACACACAAGCCAATCCAGATATAACCGATGCCTAGGAAACCCATCTATCGATGTGCAGCTTCTTCTCGAGGTACACGGCGTTCTGCTTCACGGAGTAGTCCAAGGGGTAGCCTATCGGGATCGCTGCCGCCACCTCATAACCCTCTGGCACGCCCAGCACCCTCTTGAGTACAGCCGTCTCGCGGGGCACGGCGGTGACCCCGTATAGCCCCTCCGCCGCCATCGCAAGCAAAAGGTTCTCGATGCACATCCATACTGAAGCCAAGTCGTTGAGGTCGTACAATATCTCGCATTCCTTCAGAGGCTTCCTCAGCCTGTAACAGATGACGAGGAGCTCGGGCGGGCTCACCAGCATCTCCACCTGGACCGGCAGAGCCTTGCGATACATCTCCCTCTGCGTCTCATCCGACCAGTTATGGAGTGCTTTCTCGAGCTCCATCTCGTTCGAAATGTTCTTCCCCTTCGAGACCAGCTCCGCGACCCTCTCCCTCTGCTCGGGATCCCGGACGAGGATGAACTCCCACTGCCTCAGGTGGTTGTTCGAGGGGGCCTTGAGCCCCGCCTCCAGGATCCTCCGAATCTTTTCCTCCTCAACGGGCCTCGACTGGAACTCCCTTACGCTCCGCCTCCGGTCTATCGCTTCATAGAAATCCAAATGCCCTTACCACAAATGCTCCTAAGACTTACGGTAATAATAAGGATAAGCAGCCCTGCGAAGAGTATAAAACCCTGCTCCCAGTTACAGTAAAAATAGTTTTTTCCTTATCAAGTATAGCAGGGAAAAAATTACCACCCACGACGAATGGCAACAAAAACCCCTCCCCCGCTAACACCAAGCCCGCCCCAGTCACCGCGACAAAAAAGGGGAAAAAAACGTTGTACCTAGTAGCAGGGTACGGCGTAACTAGTAGTAGTACAGAAAAAGGAAATTTCTGAGACAATTAAACGATTCAAGAAGAGTATGCTACTTCTCGAGCCCGCTCATCTTCCTGATCTGCTTGCCAACCTTCTCGATCTCGAGCCCGTCGACCTCATCCATGAGGGCTTTGAAGTGCTTGGAGCCGTCCTTGTACTCCTGCATCCACGCCTTCGCGAACTTGCCGCTCTGGACGTCCTTGAGCACTTTCCTCATGTTCTCCTCGACGCGGTCATCGACGATCACCGGGCCGACAGTGAGTCCGCCCCACTTCGCCGTGTCGGAGACTGCACGGTACATGCCACCGATACCCGATGTATAGATCAGGTCGACGATGAGCTTGAGCTCGTTGCAGACCTCGAAGTACGCGAGCTCCGGTGGATAGCCGGCGTCCACGAGCACCTTGAAACCGCGCCTGATCAGCTGGTCGGCGCCTCCGCAGAGGACAGCTTGCTCGCCGAATAGGTCCTCCTCGGTCTCATCCTTGAACGAGGTCTCGAGGACGCCCGCCTTTCCGCTCCCCAGCGCCTTAGCGATGGCAAGCGCTGTCTGTAGCGCCTTGCCCGAGGCGTCCTGCTGGACGCTGACAAGCGCCGGCACTCCGAAGCCCGCCTCGTATTGGCGGCGCAGCTCGGCGCCTGGGCTCTTCGGCGCGACCATGATGACGTCGACGTCCTTCGGCGGCTTGATGGCGCCGTAGAGGATGTTGAAGCCGTGGGCAAACTGGAGGGTCTTACCCTTCTTCATCGCGAGGGCGACCTCCTCCTTCCAAACGGTCGGCTGCGCCATATCGGGGACGAGCATCAGCACGATGTCGCCCTCCTGCGCCGCTTCGAGGACTGTCGTCACCTTGACGCCGTCAGCCTCGGCCTTCTTCCAACTCTTACCTCCGGGGCGGAGGCCGACCACGACGTCGACCCCGCTGTCCTTCATGTTAAGGGCTTGAGCCCTGCCCTGGCTTCCATAGCCGATGACGGCGACGGTCTTGCCCTTCAGAACTTTGTCGTCTATGTCCTTCTCGTGATATACCTTCACCATATTCATTCACTTCTCCAGCTTGAGCCGCCCCTTCTCGACGGCTGTCACTCCTGTCCTCGAGACCTCCTCGACCCCTATGGGCTTGACTGCCTCGAGGAAGGCGTCTACATCCTCAGACTCACCAGTGACCTCGGCTATAAGGTTGTCCGGCTCGATGTTCAGGATGAGCCCATGGTAATCGTTTACCAACTTGAGCGCCTCCTCCCGTGCCATCGGGTCAGTTGTAGTGAGCTTGACCAGCATCAGTTCCCTGTTGACCGTGCGGAGCGGGTCGAGTCGCTTGACCTCAACTACGTCGACCATCTTGTCGAGCTGCTCGACTACCTGGTTGACTCCGTGGGCGTCCGCCTGGACGACGATTGTGATCCTCACGGTGTCATCGTCGAGGACGGTGCCGGCGGTGATGCTGTGTATGTTGAAGTTCTTGCGCCGGAACAGGTTGCTTATGTTGAATAGCACCCCTGGCCTGTTCTCGACGAGGAACGCGACTACGTGTCTCTCGCTCATCTCTTATGCCTCCAGTAGCGCGTCTTTGAGCCCCGCGCCGGGCGGCACTATTGGGTAGACGTTCTCCTCCGGGTCGATGGGGACGTCGATAACGGTTGAGACGTCGCTCTTCGTAGCGCGTCTGTATCGCCGCCTCGAGCCCCTCGAGGGTGTCGACCCTGACTCCCTCGGCGCCGTACGCCTCAGCGAGCTTGACCATGTCGGGGTTGCCCTTGAGCTTGACCGCGGAGTAGCGGTGGTCGAAGAAGAGGCGCTGCCACTGTGCGACCATGCCGAGCATCTGGTTGTTGAGCACGACGACGATGACGGGGAGCCCCTCCTCGATGCTGGTTGCCATGTTGTTCTCGGTCATGCCGAAGCTGCCGTCGCCCGCGATGTCGAGGACGGGTACGTCCGGGCGAGCAGCCTTGACGCCGATTGCTGCGGGGAAGCCCCAGCCCATCGTGCCGAGGCCACCGCTTGTGAAGAACGTGCGCGGGTCGTATGCGTCGTAGTGTAGCGCCGCCCACATCTGGCATTGCCCGACCTCCGTCGTGACGACGGACTCGCGGGGCAGCGTCTTGCGGATGGTCTTGACTACGTCGGGGGCGCGCAGGTAGCCGGACTTGTGCCCGTTCCCGTTTGGCTGGACCTGGCACCTGAACTCGGAGACCTTCTTGCTCCACTGTGCGCCCGCGTCGCCCTGCGCGCGGAGTTTGCTGACGTTGTAGAGGAGCCCGCGGAGCCCGAGGGCAGCGTCTCCGACGACGCGCGTCACCGTCTCCACGTTCTTGTCTATCTCGCTCTTGTCGATGTCGAGGTGTATGACCTTGGCGTTGGGGGCGAAGCTCTTCACCGCGCCAGTTGTCCTGTCGCTGAGGCGTGCCCCCACTATGAGGAGGACGTCCGCCTCGGGGACGAGGTTGTTCGCCGCCTGAGTTCCATGCATCCCGCAGAGCCCGAGGCTGAGCGGGTGGTCGGCGGGGAACGCGCCCTTGCCCATGAGGGTGGTCGCCGTCGGAGCCATTAGGTACTCGCTGAGAGCCACCAGTTCACGTGTCGCCCCAGCGTTGATCACGCCTCCACCCGCGACGACGACCGGCCTCTGAGCCTTGGCGAGGAGCGTCGACGCCCACTCGACCTCACGCGGGTCGGGTTGGTGGTTAGGGCGGTAGCCCCTGAGTTTAACGTTCTCGGGGAAGACGATGTCCTCGACGTCCGTTGTTACGTCCTTGGGTAGGTCGAGGAGCACCGCGCCCCTGCGACCCGTCGAGGCGATGCGGAAAGCCGACTTGACGGCGCGTGGAATCTCGCTCGCCTTCCTGACCTGCATGTTGTACTTGGTGACGGAGGCGCTGCAGCCGATGATGTCGACTTCCTGGAAGGCATCTGTACCAATCGTGGCGCGTGTGACCTGCCCCGTGAGTGCGACGACTGCGCTTGAGTCGATGTTCGCAGTCGCGACGCCTGTGACGAGGTTCGTGGCGCCTGGCCCCGATGTCGCGAGGCAGACGCCGACGCCGCCAGTGGCCCGCGCGTAGCCGTCCGCCATGTGCGCCGCACCCTGCTCATGGCGCGCGAGTATGAAGCGGAAGTCCGCCTTCAACATCTCGTCGCAAAGCGGGATTACGACGCCGCCTGGAAGCCCGAAGAGGTGCTTGACGCCCTCCAATTCGAGTGACCTTACGACGGCACGAGTACCGGGCATCTCAACCAAGCGCTTGCACCTCCGAGGCATAGTATCGGGAACCCATCCCTGTCGAGGATGGTTCCTGTGTCGAGAAACGTTTCCAAACCGCTATTTGAGAGTCCTTCGCTGGGCTTGAACTACCGAATAAAGCAATTCCCCATCTACGCCACCCTCCACTCGGCGGCCATGATAAAGCGATACCCCATAACACCAATCTCCAACGGTATGTAGGGGGAACAGCCGCACCTCCGAATAAAAGGTTTGTGAAAATATTCACGGTACACACAACGCCGCTGCGCTACGCTTAACACCCCCGCGGACCGTCTGTAACACGTAGGTTGAGCCCCGTTGAGTAAGATGACACACCTAGAGTGCTCGAAGTGCTGCACCCACCACGACGCGGATGTCGTGCAGACGGTCTGCAGTAAGTGTGGGAAACCGCTCTTTCCTAGGTACGACCTTGAGGCGGCGAAGGAGACGATCACGAAGCGTGAGCTGGTGGGTAGGGTCGCCTCGATGTGGAGGTACAGGGAGATACTCCCCGTTAGAAGGGCGGAGAACGTCGTCACCCTTGGCGAGGGTTGGACCCCCCTCACGCCGACGCCCAAGCTCGGCGAGTCGCTCGGTCTGAAGAACCTGCTCGTCAAGGACGAGGGAATTATCCCGACGGGCAGCTTCAAGGCGAGAGGCCTATCATCGGCGATCAGTAAAGCGAAGGAGCTCGGCGTGAAGCGCGTCGCCCTTCCCTCCGCCGGCAACGCAGCGGGCGCCATGGCTACATACGGCGCACGCGCAGGCCTCGAGGTCTATGTCTTCATGCCCGAAGACGCCCCCAAGGTCAACGCTGTCGAGTCCGACGTAGTCGGCGCAAAGGTCGTCCTAGTAAAGGGGCTCATCAGCGACGCTGGCAAGCTCGTTAAAGACGGCATACCCGAGATGGGTTGGTTCAGCGTCGCCACCCTCGGTGAGCCCTACAGGGTCGAGGGAAAGAAGACGATGGGCCTCGAGGTCGCAGAGCAGCTCGACTGGAAGCTCCCAGATGTCATCATCTACCCCACCGGCGGCGGCACGGGCATCATCGGCATGTGGAAGGTCTTCGACGAGCTCGAGGAGATGGGCTGGATAGGCGGCGAGCGCCCACGCATGATAAGCGTACAGGCGGAGGGCTGCAGCCCAATTGTCAAGGCGTACAAGGAGGGAAAGGAGGAGAGCGAGTTCTTCACCGGAGCGAATACAGTCGCCGCTGGGCTGCGCGTCCCCAAGGCACTAGGCGACTTCCTCATCCTAAAGGCTGTTCGGGAGAGCGGAGGCGAGGCGATAGCGGTCAGCGATGAGGAGTTGATAGCGGATGTTCGCCTTATCAGCCGCCTTGAGGGAATATTCGCGTGCCCAGAAGGCGCGGCAACAATTTCGGCGCTCAGGAAGATGGTTGAGCAGGGCCACGTCGACAGGGACGAGCGCGTCGTCCTCTTCAACACTGGCTCCGGCCTCAAGTACACGGACCTCTTCACCGTCGAGGCGCCTGTCGCCGACCCGAAGAAGCCCTTCGACTATCACTCCCTCAAGTAGCAACGCTTATCCCGGCCGGGCAACACCCCTGACGCGATTCGCTATGGGAAGAGCCACGGCATTCGCCCCCGGACACCTCACCGGCTTATTCCAGATATGCGACCAGGCCGCTGACCTCCTCCAGAGAGGCGCACGGGGCTCAGGCATCAGCCTCGATCTCGGTGTCTACACCACGGTCACTGTTAAACCCGCCGTGGCGACTAACTGGAAAGTCAAGATCAACGGTAATCAGACGAGAGAAGCGTTCGTCTCCGAGTACGTCCTCAACAAGTTTAAGGGGCGTATCAAGCCGCAGGAGCTCGCAGTTGAACACGTCGTCGAGACGCCCTCAGTCGCCGGCTTTGGCAGTAGCGGCGGGGGAGCTCTCAGTCTTGCCCTTGCCCTAAACGAGGCTGCAGACGCGGGGCTCACGAAGGTCGAGGCGGCTCAGATTGCTCACGTCGCGGAGATCGAGTGCAAGACGGGCCTCGGCAGTGTCTTCGCCGCGGAGAGGGGAGGATTCGGCATACTTACGAAACCAGGCGCCCCCGGCATCGGCGAGGCGTTAAGCTACCCCGGCGCCAAGAGGTTCCGTGTCGTCTACATCTACTACGGTCCCATACCGACGAAGGAGGCGCTGAGCAACCCCGCCTTAAGGGCAAAGATAAACAAGCTCGGCGGCAAATCCGTCGACGAACTCGCCTCGCACCCGGAGGCGGAGAGGTTCATGAGGCTGAGCCGCGCCTTCACCGAGCACGTTGGATTGGTCACGCCGCGTCTCCGCGCCGTCTTTGACGTGATGGACGCTGAGGGCTACACGTTCACGATGGCGATGTTCGGAGAGGTCGCCTTCGCCATCATGGAGAGGAGCAGGGCCCTCGAAGCAGCGACACTGATCGAGAAAAGGTTCCCCGGCTCAGAGTCGGTGGTAGTGGGGATCGATGAAGTAGGTGCAAGGGTAACTGCTAATAGCCCGTGAGAAAGCGGGGCTCCTACATGTTTGGCTCGTCGACTGGGAGTTTTACGGGAATGAGGTGCTCTGTAACGTAGTGAGTCATCTGAGGTGGCCTCGGAATCTTGGCGGTCATCTCCATGAAATGGTCATAGCTGCGGGCGTCGAAGAGCCAGCAGTAGTTCCACTTCTGATTCATGGAGCCGTGGATACCCATGTACTCGACGCCGACTTCCTTGGCGGCCTTCTGCATCCTCTTATCATGCTCCCTAAGCTCCTTTCTGCTGCCCGCCCAGTCGAAGTAGAGGAGAATCTTCATACCATTCTCCCGTAAGCGTTTGCCATTACTCTTATATCGTTATCGTTTTCCGCCCTTCAAAGATGATTGAAAACCCATCAAAACGATTATTACCATCCGCTGGACACTTCAATCGCTAAGAGTGAACGGATTATGTACAACGAGGATGTACTCAACTCATCAACCATCGAGGGCATGCTCGCGGCGCCCGGCATAAAGTGGCACCGCGACCCCCCAGATGTCATCGGCATGTGGCTCGCGGACCCCGACTTCGCGACTGCACCCATGATCAAGAAGGCGCTCATCAACGCGGTTCAGGACGAGGACCTGCTCTACAACACCGACGACAAGGCCCGCGCCGCGATGGCGGAGAGGGTCAACAAGAAGAATGGCTTCAAGCTCACCAAGGATGACATCTACGTCACGCAGGGCGTCATCCCAGCGATGTGGCTCTCCATCCAGAACAGCGGAGCGAAGCCCGGTGATGAGATCGTAGTCACCGACCCCATGTATTACCCATTCTTCACCGCCGTTGAAACCTGCCAGATGAAGCCCAGCTACTGGAAGATCCATGAGGAGGACGGCTACAAGTTCGACATCGAAGGACTCAAGAAAGCTGTCACGAATAAGACGAAGCTCATCTTCGTCTGCAACCCCCACAACCCCAGTGGCCGTGTCATGACAAAGGAAGAGCTCAAGGGCATTGCCGACATCGCAGTCGACAACAAGATCAACATCATGGTCGACGAGCTCTGGGACGACATAGTCTTCGACGGCAGGCAGCACGTCAGCCTCGCAACGCTCAGCCCCGAGGTCGCTGACCTCACGGTGACGAGCTGGGGCATCAGTAAGACGTGGGGCCTCCCCGGCCTCCAGTGCGGCTACCTGACCGCCACCCCGAATGTGATGGAGAGCCTCAAGAAGCGCGCCAAGGGCGTGCTCCGCGGCACCACAACGCTCAGCCTCGTCGCCGCCCAAGCTGCACTCGATAGGCACAGCGAGTACTGGGTCAAGGACATCATGAACCACCTCCACAAGATCAGGGGAATCGCTACGAAGCGCTTCACCGAGATGGGCTGCACCGTACCCGAGCTGCAGGGCACCTACCTAATGTTCCCCAAATTCAACGTGAAGATGACCCACAAGGAACTCGAGAAGCTCATGATGGAGACGGCGAAAGTCGGCCTCGGCACAGGAACAGAGTTCGGTCCAGAGGGCGAGATGCACATGAGGATGACCATCGCTACAAGCGAGTCCATCCTCGGCGAGGCCCTCGACAGGATTGAGAAAGCAGTAAAGAACAAGTAGAGCCGAAGAGGCTCATTTTTTCATTTTCAACCCACTACACCGTAGAGGGTGTAGATGCTTTCGAGAAGATAAGGGGGTTTAGATGCCCCTACTCTTGTGTCCGGCCTTGGTGACGCTGCGCTGCGCCCTGCCACGCTGACCCTTCGAGGTTTGCTTCGGCTTCGGCATCTTTACGCCGCTCTCCTTCGCCTGTGCGGCGAAGTCCTTGAGAATCTCGACATTCTCCTCATGGTTCGACTTCCTGCGCAAGTCCACTGGGACGCCGAGGATCTTCGCCTCGCCAGCGTTCAAACCAGCGGCCTGAATCTCTGCGAGACTAAAGCCTCGACCCTCACGAACAGTCTCGGGGCGGAAAACCATAGGCGAAATAAAGCTGGGCATTCAGGTCACCTGTAGCTCTTCTGCTTACGCCTGCGTGCGCTTGGTCCACCGAACTTCTTCGGCTCCTTCCTGCGCGCGTCTCCGCTGAGCATCGTGCGGTCGTGCTCGATGAATGTGCTCTTGAGCCTCTTGCTCTTCGTGTACTTAACGAGCCCCTGTGCTAGCCCCATGCGCGCCGCCTCCGCCTGACTGAGGGGGCCGCCGCCCTGGACCTGAATGTCAACATCGAGCTTGGTCCCGATGTCACCCGCGATGAGGAATGGTTCGAGAACCATCTCGCGTGCCATTATGGGCTGGTGTAGGTGGACGGGAATGTTGTTGATCCTTACCCTGCCCTTGCCCTCGGTTACAGCGACGCGTGCCTTCGCGGTCTTGCGCTTGCCGGTTGTGATCGTGGACTTTTTCTTGGGGACTGCTGCTGGTGCTGCGGACATCTTACTCTACTCCCATCTTGTTCCAGCCGATGCTCTCCGCGAGCTCGCCGACTGTGACTCCTCTGTGGTTGAGCTTACTGCTGTGGTACTCGGGCATCTTCTCCATCTCCGCCTTAGCGAACTCATCGGGGATGCCGAGGTGGACGTGCAGCCTCTTGTAGGCGGCCTCGCCCTTCGGGATCCTGTATGGGAGCATACCGCGTACGGTCCTGCGGACGATCTCGTGGGGCCTCCTGTGATGGACCGGGCCCTTGCCGAATCCTCCGACGTGGACGAACTCCTTCCACTCCTCGACCAGCTTGCCCTTGTTACCGGAGATGACGACGTTCTGCGCATTCACTAGCTCAATCGTTTCGCCGGCTAGAAGCCTCTTGGCTATGACGCTGGCCATCCTACCCAATATGAGGCCGTCGGCGTCTATGACTGTCCTTGTACTCATCGGTGATTCAACCACTTTCATCGGCTCAGGCTGCCTGATGCACCCTGCCTACATCACGTCTGATATTATAAAGGTTTTCCAACGGCTGATGCTCGCATCGGGGCGGTGATGGTCACGCCCCGATGGGACAGAACGGGTACTAGGTCTCCCAGCTGTAGTTGCTGAACTCGATGGCGTGGATTATCTTGGCCTTTAAGTCCTCGTCGCTGCACTTCTGGCTATACATGACGAAGCCGTCGTAGGAGAATAGGTGGTTTTTGCCTCGCCGATAGATGATACGGGGCTTGGCTATGTCGACGAGTTGGAGGAAATCCTCCCTGTCAAACTTGAGCCTGTAGCCGCTAGCGTGGGCCTCAGCCGCAACCGCCGCAGTAGTCGCCGCGTCCATTTCATTCACCTAATATAGACGTGCTTTCCTTGGGCTATAGGGTTTGGCGACGTAGAAAATATAGGATATATAGTCAACTGGCGAGTAGGTTCGTCAAGAATGGGAAGAGGATCTCTGCCCTGCAGGTGATATACTTTTGGAAGTTAGGAGGAGTGCTTTAAAGGCGACAGCTTGGTTGTCTAGCGCCGTCTCCTTGAGCCACTAGTCTATCCTTGCCCTCTCCTTACTGACACCTATGGGTCTGAACCGGTCGATGAGGACGCGACGCCCATCCGTCACCTCAGGCGGCTATCGACCTCTCGATCCTGAACAACGTGACCGATTCGAGGCTGAAAATGGCGCTAATTAGGTCTAGGGAACGAAGAGGACCTTGCAACCGACGCGGCTCTTTGCCGCCTCGAACGCCTCATTTGCATTTTCGAGGGGGAAGCGGTGTGTGATGAGATCCTCGACCTTAACGGCGCCGCTCTTCGCGAGCTCTATGGATTGGTCAAAGTTCTCTGGCTTCGCGTCATATGCGCCGCTTAGGGTGATCTCTCTCCGCACCATCTGGGTTAGGGGGAGCTCGACGGGGCGCCCGAATATTCCTATGACGGTAATCTGGCCTCTCTTCTTTACTATCTGGGCTGCCTGTGCGACAGCGGGTGGCGCACCGGTGGCGACGAAGGCTGTGTCGGCACCACGCCCACCCGTCTTCTCCAACACGATTTTAGCGAGATCCTCCTTTTCCACGTTCACTGTCTCTAAGCCGAGCCCCTCCGCAATCTTGAACCGCTCCGTATCTACGTTGACGCCCGTGACGATGACCTCAGCCCCTGCTAATCGGAAGAGCTGGGCACTGAATAGGCCGATGGGGCCACAACCTTGGACGACGACTTGATCGCCGAGCTTGACGGGGGTACAGTCCTTTACGAAGTGGAGGGCGTTGCTCAGAGGCTCGATTAAGGCGCCGATGTCATAGTCGAGCTCGTCAGGGAGCCTGTGCAGGAGCTTGCAGGGGACGGCGACGTACTCCGCCATTCCGCCGTCGACGTGTATGCCGAATAGGGTAGAGGCGTCGCAGAGGTTCTCGTACCCCGAGCGGCAGTAGATGCATACTCCGCATGCCTTTACGGATTCGGCGAGGACCCTGTCGCCCGCCTTGTAACCCTTTACCTCCTTCCCCACCTCGGTGACCCTGCCCGAGAACTCATGTCCCATAACGACGGGGAGCCTCATCTTCGAGTAGGCGGGGGTGTAGTCGTAGATGCCGAGGTCACTGCCGCAAATGGCGGCTGCCTTTACTTCTATTAGCACCTCGTCGGGGGCGATCTCTGGTTTGGGTACCTCGGCGAACTCAACGCCGGGGGCGGGTTTGCTCTTAACAACTGTGCGCATCTCGTGGCACCTATACCATGAATGAGTCTTCGTGCCGGTTTTAACGCTTCGCGCACGTCGGGTAAGGCTATAATGCTTAGGCGGCGCCCATACTCCTGAAGCTTATGAGGGAAGTTGAGAGGCGGGTTCTGGACTCAATCGACGTCGACGGACTCGTTGAGTATCTCTGCGAGCTGATTTCGGTGCCTAGCGTTGGAGGGCAGGAGACGGCCGCTCAGAGGAACATCGCCGCTAACATGAGGGAGTTGGGACTTGCCGTTGAGACGTGGGACGTCGACTTCGAGAAGATCAAGCACCACCCCGCATTCAGCATGCCGATCCCCCGGAAGGAGGGCATCGGGGTACTCGCAAGCTACGGCGAGGGAAAGGGACCAAGCCTGATGGTCAATGGGCACATAGATGTAGTCTCCCCCGGCGACGAGTCGAAGTGGAGGTACCCGCCGTGGAAGGGAACTATCTCCGAAGGGCGTGTCTACGGGCGAGGCTCCGCCGACATGAAAGGAGGAATAGTCGCCGCACTATATGCTATGAAGGCAATCGTAGACTCGGGCACGCCTCTTAAGGGTAAGATGATGCTTGAGACTGTCATCGGCGAGGAGGACGGCGGCGTAGGCGCACTAGACGCGGTTCTCAGGGGCTACAGGGCGGACGCTGCGATAGTCCCCGAACCCAGCGAGCTCAGTGCCGTCCCAGCCCACGCCGGCGTCATGGCATTCCGCGTCACCGTCCAGGGCAAAGCAGCGCACGCCAGCCTCCGCACAGACGGCGTAAGTGCCATTGACAAGTTCCTCCCCCTCTACGAGGCACTGAAGAGGCTCGAGGCAGAGAGGAATGCCCGCATCAAGGACCCCCTATACGCCAGCTTCGACGTACCCTCCCCCCTCAGCATAGGCAAGATAGTAGGCGGCGAGTGGCCTGGTACCGTCCCCGAGAACCTCTACTTCGAGGGACGCGTCGGTGTCCACACCGACGAGACCTGCGATCTGGTCAAGAGGCAGGTAGAGTCCGCGGTGAAGAGGGCGGCTGACGCTGACCCTTGGCTCAAGACACACCAGCCAGTGGTCGACTGGAACGGCTACCGTTTCGACCCCGCCAAGATACCTAGCGACCACCCGATTATGGAGACTGTCAAGGCGGCGTACAGGGACGTCTCAGGCTCCACGCCGAAGGTCGAGGGGAAAACGTACAGTAGCGATATGCGCCTACTCGTCAACCTTGGAAATACACCAACGATGATCTTCGGCCCAGGAGAACTGCGGCAGGCGCACACCGCTAACGAGTCCGTGAGCATCGACAGCCTCAAGGCGGCAGCGAAGACTTACGCCATCAGTATACTCCGCTGGTGCAATAAGCAGTAGCCACTCAAATTTTTAGGGAAAGGCGCGAACGTGAGAAAGATGGACGATTACTATAGAATTCCTGAACACCCTGATCACATTTCGGGCACATCTGTGCTTCAGCGAATGCTCGACGGTCTCGGGTTCCGCTTCTATTGAGCCACTAAATGGCTACGCCCAGATGACTTCTCCTTTCGCCCCGCCGATGACATGATGAGTGTTGGGGAACTCGTCTTATACATCTGGGAACTCGTGAACTGGGTGAGCGCCTCGCGTGCGCGCTGGCGATAAGCGACGAGGACTTAACAGGCTCCGTATACGTGATAAGCCGTTCGGGAACATGGTAAATGGTCCGTTCTCGGACGCCCTGACGTTTACGGGGCAGATAAACAGCTTCAAGAGGCTCGCAGGGAGCCCAGTAACAGGTGTCAACGTTTTCACGGGTAAGCCCCCGAGAAGGGTTAAAAAAATTATTGGGTAGTCGTCTTGCTCTTTTTGAGCATCGTAGCTAGTAAGGCGTTTACGAGGTTGCCCGAGTTCTCTCCACCCCCAGTGACCTGTACCTCGGGGGTTATCACTATCTTGCCGTTGGCTATCTCCTCGAAGAGCTTGAGTGCGGCGACGTTCTGCTGCCCGAGCACCTCGGTTTGCGCCCTGTACGCGGCAGCTAGACCTTCGCCTACCTGCTCATTCTCGTAGGCGGTACCGTCGGCCTTGGTCTTGGTTGCATCGCGTATGCCTTCGGCCTCGCGGCGCGCTGCTTCGGCGCGGTCCGCAGCGATCTCGATGCTGAGTTTGGCAGAGATGACATTCTCCTGCTGGTTAGCCCTAGCGGTTTTTTCGGCAACGGCGATGCGCTGCTCCTGAGCAAGCGCCTCCTGCTCGTACTGCTTCTGCTGCTGTACAGCGATCTCCTTTTTTGTCTGGGTCTCGAGGAGCTGCGTGTCGACGTTGATATAGGCGATGAGCAGTCCCTGGACCTCGACGTGGTACTTGCTGAACTCCTCACGCGCTTTCTCGAGGGCCTGCAGCTGGAGTTCGGTGCGGCTGTGCACGAACTCCATCGCCGCTTTCTTGCCTGCTTCGTTACGGAAGCTGCTGTCGATGAGTGGGTGGGCGACCTGCTCGATGAGGTTGCTCACGGTTCCGAAGCGGGCGATGACGAATGGGGCGTTCGGTGGTGGGATGCGTATGATGAGCCTTACGTCGACGTCTAACTGGAAGCCGTCTTTCGATGTGACCTTGAGCTGGCTGAACTTGAAGAACTCGGTTATCTTGGCGCTCTGGCCCACCTCCTCCTTCTGGTGGCCAATTATCTTCGTCTCGGCGGGTCCCTGCGAGCTGGCCCAGTCGATGGTGATGGCGCTGGTTGGTACTAGCTCAGCCTTGTAGGCGATCATGTTGAGGTTGTACGTGCCCGGGGCGATGGGATCCCTGAATATACCGCGCTCGTTCCTGTCGGTGATGAGCAGGGACTCAACGGCCTCGTGTAGGGGCTGACTGAGGTCGGGCGTGATAGTTATACTGGGCGCCATGGGGGAGCTGGCGAGCTCCTTGCCGACACTGGAGATCACCACAGCGACGTAGCCCGGCGGGACGACGGCGACGCTATAGAGGGTGACTGCGAATAGACGCTTGTTAATGTAGTACTCACCGGGCTGGAGGGTCTCAAGCTGTGGCCCCCTATATCCCTCAGCACTGATGAAAGCCTGGCCGTCCTGGAAGTGCTTATGATCCCCTTTTGGCGCGGGTGCGACAATGTAACCGGATGGGAGCGGCGTGCCATCCATTGCGACTACTACGCCTACCATCTCCTTCGGCACTTGAAGGGCTGGGGTGAGCTCTATCCTGAAGACCGCCGTGTTGATGCGGTAGGTACCGGGGAGGAGGATGGCTACCTGCGGCCCCTTCCTACCCCCATTCCTCAGGAATGCCCTCGCGTCCTGGAAGGAGTTGCACTCGACGTCGTCGGCGAGGAGTCTGCCCTTCTGTAGGGGTTGGCCGTCTATTGACTCGATTATGCCAATGCTGCCCTGGGGTATCTGGGTGACCCGGCTCTTGTTTATTTTCCAGATTATTGGGAATCGCCAGTATAGCCCAGGCATCAGGGTGTCAGCCTGGACACCGATCTCGCCCTCCGAGGCGATAATTTTACCCTGCGGGAGCTTCTTTCCAGACATCTTCTTTGTTAGTATGCCTACCTCGTTGTCCCGGACCAGGGCGAAGCCGGGTAGGATGAAGATCAGTAGCAATACGAGTAACACTATGGCTATAATTAGCCATGTGACCATTGAACCACCTGCCGAACCGAATAGCGACATGGTTTTTAATTCCTCCTATCTTCAGTTAAGAGTCACATTTCTGGGTGTATAAGTGCAACCCAAATAGTTTCTATATACTCAATAATTGGGGCGGGTGGAGTTTAAATTCCCGCCTCCACTGTTCCTTGAGGGGTAGTTGAAGCGCCTCGGATTGATCGTTAACCCAGTTGCGGGGATGGGTGGACGCGTCGGGCTTAAGGGTAGTGACGGCGCGGAGACACTGAGGATGGCGAGGGAGCTGGGCGCCATTGAGACCTCGCCGGGGAGGGCTACGGAAGCACTCAGGCACCTCGCTACCGTGAAGGATGTCGAAATTGTCACCTACCCTAGGGAGATGGGGGAGGACGAAGCGCGCACGGCGGGCTTCGCACCCAGGGTCATAGGCAAGATAATAGCGGGCAAGACGACCTCTGCCGACACTAAGGCCGCTGCATCAGAGATGATGGGGCTTGGCGTCGATCTTCTCCTATTCGCTGGTGGCGACGGCACGGCGCGGGACATCTGCGAGGTAGTGGACGGCAGGGTAGTAGCCCTCGGTATACCCACAGGTGTCAAGATTCACTCGGGTGTCTACGCCGTTTCGCCGGCCGCCGCTGGCGACCTCGCAACCAAGTACTTACGCGAAGAGGTGAGGTCTGTCCAGCTTGCAGAGGTCATGGACATCGATGAAGACGCCTTCAGGGACAACCGGCTAAGCGCCCGCCTCTACGGCTACCTACGCGTACCCCGGGATGAGGCGTACATTCAAGGGAGTAAGGAGGCGAACCCCGTCGACGAGGGGGAGAACCTCAGGGCGATCGCGGTGGACCTCACCGACGAGATGGACGCTGAGACGTTATATGTCCTCGGTCCTGGCTCTACGGTAAGCAGCGTCGCCGAGCACCTCGGACTCGTGAAGACGCTCCTCGGCGTCGACGTCGTGAAAGATCGCAGGATAGTCGCCTCGGACGTGAACGAGGAGCAGCTCCTCAAGCTGGTCTCGGGGAAGAAAGCTAAGATTATAGTTACTGCCATCGGAGGCCAGGGATTCGTCTTCGGACGAGGCAATCAGCAAATAAGCCCACGCGTCATACGCGCCGTAGGTCTGAAGAACATAGTCATAGCGGCGACGCCGGCGAAGCTCGCCACTCTCCACGGCAAGCCACTCCTAGTTGACACGGGCGACCCGGCACTCGACACCGAGCTCACCGGTTACGCGAAGGTCGTCACCGACTACGGCAGACGCGTCGTCTACCGCATCAAGACCATCTAGCGCCCGAAGTTGTCGTAGCTTGGGTAGTAGACGTAGCCGAGTGTTTGGTCGACGATGAGGTAGAGGGCGTTATCATGCATATAGACGATGGTTGCTTCCCTGACCTTGATGATCTCCATGAACTCTCGGATAGAGTAGATCGTGTACACCTGATCCGGCGGGTAGACGTTCTCGAAGTATTGGCTGTTAAGTAGACGGGGGTCTTGAGTATCCGGATAGATTCTCGCCCCGGCGACACCCACCCTGTTAGCGGCGTTCACCCAGCCCGCCGTTGTATCCACCATCGAGGCCTCCTTGGAGTTAACGTAGACGACGTCGGATACGATAGCCATCCCTACGAGCGCCAGTACGATGAGGTAGACAACGAAAAGCCTTCGCCTGATGGGCTTGACGCCTCCCCTTATGTCCGTGTATAATTCCTTCACCTCGACGAGGCCGCGGGGGATGAGCAGCATCCCGAAGTAGATGAACGCCATAGAGAAGAGCGGCCTGAACGCCCCAACCCATGTACCGAAGTTGACCTGCCCCCAGAGTGTGCCCATTATCTCAGTGATGCCGACGATGTAAGATGCGATGACAGCGACGAGCAGGTACTCAAAGCCGCTTAGAACGCCGACGGCGAAGATCGGTAAAAGGAACGGGGCCTCCCATCCAGGATCTATATGCCAGAACGGCGGGAATAGCGAGCCAGCGAGCGCCGCTAGACCACCCGAGAAAACCCATACGTTGAGTTTCACCCTCCACGGATTCACACCCTGAATCATCGCCAGTTCGGGAGCCTCACCCGAGGCGGTGATCAGCGACCCCAATATAGTCCTCCGAGACAGCGCCAGAATCACGAAGTATACGGCTATGCAGACGAGTGGCACGACTAGGAAGATGCCCTTTGTATCGATTACCGTGAAGTCGTACTGTTGCAAGCTGTGGAAAATGTAAAGGCGTTCCCCCGGACGCGTGTCGAACCCATAAGCTATGCAGGCGAGGAGCGCGCTGCCAATGATCTGGAAGCCGATCGCCCCCAAGGAGCGCCTCACCGCATCATCGCCCCTCCGCTCCATCATCCCAATAACTCCACGGTAGTGGCCGAGACCCAGGAGGCAACCTGCCGCGAAGGCGAACACCGGCCCGACGTAAAGGTTTAGCCCGATAGTCACAGCGACGGCAGACATCACCACCCCCAACCCGATGTACACAGTGATCGAGAAATCAGGTATTCCTGACGCCCTATGCCTCAAGACTACTGCTAACCCAAGCAAAGAGAGAAGCCCCGACCAGCAAAGGGTCTGAGCCAGAATGGGATCCGGGGACAACCCGAGTGTAACTTTCCCGTGAAGGATATAAAACGTGATAGTGTGGCTATAGGAGTATGACGCGTTCGCCCCCCCCCAACTCAGTAAATAAAGCTAGTAATTATCGTCGCTATCCCAGAGGAAGCGGCTGCGCGCCACGCATTGACAGCTACGCCACCGAACCTCCGTCGCCAACCACCAATAAACTACTATTAAAAAGCTTCAAAAAATGAAACAAGTCGAAAACGATGCAATCTGGGTAGTTGAGGAAAAGCTCCTGGTGGCTCTATACAAGCCACGAGACATGTATTCGCAACTACCCTACTTTTGGGAGTAGGGTCCCAGGTACTCCTCCTGTAGAATGTTCCCCCCGTCGATTACTACTTCAGAGCCGGTGAGGTAGCTCGCCTCGTCGCTCGCGAGGAATAGGACGAGGTTTCCGACGTCCTCGGGGTTTCCCTGCCTGCACATGGGTATCTTGCGCCCGAACTCGTGCATTGCCGCCTCAGCATCCTCACCTCCCGCGCTTCCCCTTATACCGAATGCGCTCGGGCTGTAGACGTAGCCGGGGAGTATGCAGTTGACGTTGATCATGTACTGTGCCGTCTCGAGGGCGAGGGCCTTCGTAAAGCCTATCACAGCCGCTTTCGAGGAGCCGTATGCAGTCTGACCCCCCGCCGGTGTCCCCACCATCGGTCCCGTTACACTGCTCATGTTCACGATTTTCCCGTAGCGCCTCTCCATCATCCCGGGAAGCACCGCCTTCGCGCAGCGGAACATACCGAAGACATTTATCTCGAAGAGGCGGTGAAGGAACTCCTCGTCCATCTCCAACAGCCTGCGCCGGGGGTAGATGCCCGCGTTGTTGACGAGTACGTCGATGCGTGCGTGGTCTGTTGATATCTTCTCGAAGGTCGCCTCGACGCTCTCTGACTTAGTCACGTCGATCCTGTATGCGCTCGCCTTACCTCCAACCATGCGGATAGTTTCCGCCGTCTGCTCGACGCTCTCCTGTATGTCGGCGAGGCAGACGGTCGCTCCGTGTGAGGCGAGCACCCTCGCAATACCGGCGCCTATGCCCTGCGCCGAACCCGTAACAACCACAACTTTGCCCTCAAGCCTATTCACTTCATTTTCCTCCTGTACGCCCTCCAGCTCATCGCCCAACGCATCGGATCGTCTAACGGCGCCACGTCGATCGTGTGTATCGACGAGTTGTGCGGCGCATTCTTCAATATCTTCGGGTCTTCGTAAGCCTCCTCGCAGACCCGCTTAAGCACGGTAACCCAGTAGTCGATGTCAGCTTTGCTGTAGGTCTCGCATGGCTCCGGGGTGAATGGCTCGGGCACTATCCAGGGATGATGGCTAGTGAAGAAGCTCTGTACACCATAGTCGATGACACGCTTGTTTACGTCGCCAATCCCGCAGCCCGTCTCCTTCTTGAGCTTCTCGAGGCTCCACCGCGCTTGGTCGAGTCGCATCCCACCGTAGGGCTTAGAGACCCCAGGAACCTCCCTCATCTTCTCGCTGAGGTACTGGTTGTTTATCATGCTGACCTCAGCCGCTTCCCTGAGCCCCTCGGCGCCCATCGCCACCGCCCACGCGTAGGCGCGTACGACAACCTGCAGGTTACCGAGAAAGTCGCGTACACGCCCGATGCTCTTCGGGCGATTATAGTCGAGGTGAAACTTTTCCTTCTTCTTCACGATTACGGGGATGGGAAGCAGGTCCTCCAACTCCTTGGTAACGCCTACCGCCCCCGACCCCGGCCCAGACGAACCGTGTGGGCTGCTGAACGTTTTGTGCAAGTTGAAGAAGCTCATGTCGAAGCCCGCTTCCCTCGCCCGTGTTACGCCCATCACCGCGTTGAGGTTCGCCTGGTCGTAGGCGCAGAGTCCACCTGCCTCGTGGACTATCCTCGTCCACTCGTCAATGTCGCGGTTGAATATGCCCGTGTCCTCGGGGTTGGTGACGAATATCCCCGCTGTGTGCTTGCTGACCGCCGCCTTAAGCGCCTCGACGCTGGGGTGTCCCGTTTCCTCGTCCGGATACAGAGTAACCACCTTGAAGCCCGCCGTCGCGGGGCACGCAGCGTCGCACGGGTGGCTGAAGATTGTCGTGATGACCTCGTCCCGCTGCCCCAACTCACCGTTCAGCTCGTGGTACTTCCTCATGATGGCGGCATTGTTGAAGGCACCCGCCGAGCCGCCCGGAGGCTGGAACGTAAACGCCTCCATCCCGCTGATCTCCCGGAGGTAGACGTCGCCGAAGCGCCACGCTAACTCCAGTAGCCCCTGCATCGTCTCCTCGGGCTGGTCGGGATGCATCCCCGAGATCATTGCGGCGAGCTCCTCGTTCACCTTGGGGCTGTACTTCATAGTGCATGTGCCGACGCCGAGGTCGATGTCCCCCTCCATGCCAAGCGTCATCTGGCTCAGGTGTAGCCAGTGGCGAAGGACCTGGGGCTGGCTGAGCTCGGGGAGCTCCGGCTTCCCCCTCCGCCTCATCTTCTTGGGAATGAGCGACTCGACTTCACCGACGCTCTCCGTTATCTCCGCCTCGACGGCTGGGAGGATGACGCCTCTCTCCCCCTCGCGTCCGAGTTCGTGGATGAGGGGCTCGCTCCAGACCGTTGCGTGATATGGTCGAACCTTCGGACAAGTCATCATAGTATCGCCTCTAGCGCGTCGGCGAATCCATCTATGTCCGCTTTTGAGTGCACCTCGGTGAAGCACGTTAGCGCCGACTGTCCTAGTTCTGGGAACTCTCGGGAGACATCTTTTCCCCCGAGGATTCCCCTCTTGAGTAAGGCCTTATTCACTTGTCCGACTTTCTTCTTCGACGCATCGAAGCACAGAGGGAACTCTTTGAAGAAGCCAGGGAACTTAACCTCGGCTATTTCGCTGAGTCTCCTCGCCGCGTAATGGCTCTTCTGTAGAATCGCCTCCCCGACATCTCTCATCCCATCGGGTCCGAGTAGACTCATATAAACCGCCGCAATAATGCCGTGAAGGGCGGTGGTGGTACCGACCCAATCCTTCGCCTTCTCTCGCGCCATGTAGCTTGTGCGCTCGTACTTTGCCTGACCGAAGCCGCGCTCCCCCTCCACAGTGGTGCCGGTGACGCTGATTAGGCGCAGCGGGTACTCCGCCACGTACCTCTCCTCGTCCCTGCTTGCTATAAAGCCTGCAAGTCCCCCGCCTGCGCTCATGTGAACGCCCAGCGGCTGAACCTCACCGCAGACTATGTCAGCTCCGTAATCGCTCGGTGGGGACAGGACACCGAGGCTTATCGGATCAACTCCTACGACAACCTCCGCTCCAGCCCTGTGAGCAATCTCAGAAATCTCCTCGCCCTGGTCCTCAATGGTGCCGAGGTAGCCGGGGTTTTCGAAGTAGATGCACGCCGACTTATCACTGATCCTCTTCTTCAAGTCATTGATGTCGAGTGTTCCCGTCGTATTATCATATGCTACCTTGATGACCTTGATTGCATCAGGCATCCTAGTTGGGTTGCAGAAGTTGGAGACGATGCTGAGGCGCGCTGGGCTCATGTGCGCGGGTACGATTACCTCGCGCCTACCCGTGAGGCGTGAAGCCATTCTCACCGCGTTCCCCGCAGCACTCCCCCAATCATATGTGGGGATCCCGCTGACCTCCATCCCTACGAGCTCGCAGATGAGGCTCTGAAACTCCCAGTTTGCCTGGAAGCGCCCGAGGTCGCTATAGTACCCCCCTGTATAAGCGGTGAGGAACTCGCTTCTCCCAGCGATATCATCACAAATCTGAGGCACGAAGTGGTTCCAGCAGCCTCCACCTAGGAATATGACTGTGTCCCTCGTTGTCTTGTCGCGAGACAGCATCCCGGCGACATGTCTCTTCAGGTCGTACTCGGCTGGGAGAGCCTCGGGTAGATCCAACTTTCCCTTGAAGAGCAGTCTGTTTGGTATCATCTCCGCGTAGAGTTCGTCGGCGCTCGATGCTCCAACGGCATGAAGCATCTCCGCCTTTACGCCTGGGACCGAGTTTGGGATATAGGGGTGCGGCTTTCTTGCCAATGTCTGTCTGATTCAAAGACTCCGCTAGGAGCTATATCCCTGACGGCGTAGGAGCGACCACATACCCAAGATCTTCACAGCTTAGGTAGGAGGAGCTGCGCGCGCCACATTTTATCGCGCGAACAACTCGGTTTGCCTTTTCCCGTTTTTCCCACGCCTAAGAGGTATGTTTCCCATTTTTCCCTCCGAAAGATACATTTTTCCCAGATCTGTGATGTTTCCCCTGGTTTCCCCGTTTCCCATGTCCCTTTCGCAAATTTTAGACTAGTGTAAATAGATTATTATGCCGAGAAACGAGGTGATGGGAAACTTGACTATCTTTCCCATTTCACCAATGATAGAAGTGAAATTGCTCGCGCACGCCGCTTGGAGCATTATCTCTGACTGCGCGGAATAGCTACTTACGCAGAATCTCCACAGCCTCGGTAAGTCTCGCGGAGGCGCTAATGTACTCCACATCCACCACTTTGTCCTCGACGGGGTTGCGTATCTTCGCTGACTTTCTCGGCTTTACTTTTTTAGCTGCATAAACATCATGACTGCACAAAGTTGGTCGGGTGACGCTTGGCGCAGCCGTTTAAGGAGATTGAGGAGCCGTATACCAGTGTCACCTATCCACTGGTTATCCCTAAATACGGCGAACTGGATTCATGCCCCCATGGACTTCGGACTATACATAAGACCAGCCGGCACATACCCGGCGATGCTCGAGGTGTCCCGCTACGCGGAGGAGCTCGGGCTATTCGGCGTCTTCCTGAACGACCACTTCGAGGGGCTTGGTGGAGACCGCAAGGAACCCACCCTCGAGGCGTGGACAACGATTGCAGGGATAGCGATGCAGACCAAGAAGATCAGGGTCGGGCATATAACCCTCTTCAACAGTATGCGCAACCCTGCCGTCCTCGCCAAGATGATCACGACACTCGACATCATGACAGGGGGCCGATACGAGACCATCATCGGCGCTGGCTGGAACGACCCCGAGTACAAGGGCTATGACCTCATGGAGAAAGGCAGGGGGATACCCGAGGCAGGCGAGCGCGTTACTCGCCTTAAGGAAGCCGTCCAGATACTCCGAGGCATGTTCGACAAAGAAGTCTTCAGCTACGAGGGGAAGTACTGGAAGCTCAAGGACGCAGTCAACGTCCCCGGTACCGTCCAGAAACCGATGAGGCTCAGCGTCGGTGCCCGCCAGCAGCGCATGATAAGCATCGCCGCCAAGTACGCCGACGGCATGAACGGGAGCGGCAATAAAAACGCGATAAAAGGCTACCTCAAGATACTGGAGCCCGAGCTTGAGAAGAACGGGCGGAAAATGAAGGATTTCTACCTCCACGGATTCGCAACGATAACCCCCACAAAGAACGACGTGGAGACCGAGGAGATAGTCAAGAAGATCGCCAAGGACAAGCCCATCAAGGAGGTCGCCGAAGATGTCTTCGTAGGCACCCCAGAGGTCCTCATCGAAAAGTTGCGAGCCGTAGAGGATGGCGGCTACAAGATGATGATAGCCATCCCGAGAAGCGGAAAGCTTTCCGAGATGAAGGAGACTTGCGCGGTTCTCCGAGACGAGGTCTTCCGTCAAATCTAAAAAAAAGGGTATTGTTTAGTCGGCCTTGCTGTATAGGGGATCTACCATCATCGCCGGCTGGTCCTCGGGGCGCATCGCGTTCATCGCGTCCCTGTTCATCGACTCCTCGAGCCCCTTCACTCTGTTGCGGAGGGTAACCTCGGTTGTGCCGGCTGCCTCGGCGACGTCCTTCTGCGTCCTCTTGTCGTGGTTGCGGATGCACGATAGGTACAGGGACGCCGCAGCCAAGCCTCTTGGGTCCTTGCCCGATAGTTGATTCTTCGCCCTTGCCTCGCGGAGTATCTCGACCGCCTGCTGCTCGGTCTGCCTCCTCAGCCCCAGCTTGGCGGCGATCCCAGGGATGAACTTCTCGGACTCGTTGATGGGCATCTTGAGACCCATCTCCTGGATTAGGAGACGGTAGGTCCTCGCGACGTCACCCATGTCTCTGCGGCTCTCCGTGGCTATTGACTTTAGTGGGCGTGGTATCCCGCGTAGCCTGCACGTCGCATAGACGCACGCCGCAATGAAGGAGTCAATGCTGCGCCCCCTAATCATATCCTTGTTGAGGGCCTTCCTGTAAAGGGTCGCTGCATCGTTCTTCGCGTTCTCCGGGAGGTGGATCGCAGTCGAGAGCCTGCTCAGCTCCGCCATAGCGATGCTGAGGTTCCTCGCCTGAGTGTCATTGACCTTCGACCTATTATCGTACTTCTTTAGGCGGTACATCTTGTCGATCGCGTCGAGTTTGAGTGGCTTCCCAGTGCCGTCTCTGAGGCAGTTGAAGCTCGTAGACATGCCTTGGTCCCAGAGGGAGGGGGTTAGTGCCTGACCCGCGCGCGACCTGCCCATCTCGCTGAACTCGAAGGCCCTCCACTCAGCGCCCGAGTCAACCATGTTGGAGATGACGAGGCCGCATTGACTACAGACCTCCTCACCCGCCTCGTTGTCTCTAATTATCTGCGAACTGTGACACTTTGGACACTCGTGATTATATTCCTGTTCCATTTTTCATCTCTCCCATATTATGCGTATTCATAGAGGTCGTCGGCAGCTACCTCTGCAGCGTGGGCGTTGTCGATCACATTGCTGTCGCTGGGCTTCATTGTAACGAACACAGAGCCCCCGCGATCGAGGTGAAGGAAGAACTCCTCGAAATCGATGCCGTTCGCCTCCTTCACCTTAACATCGCTCTCGTCCTCGCCTAGATAGTAGACGACGAGCTGCGACCCCTGCCAGATCACGGTAGGCCACATTCGATCCTTCCCCTTTATAATGAGCCTCTTCATGACCTACACACCTCTGCATCCAAGGTCCTACGTGTAGGGGAAAACGATCGGTGTGTAACAAATGCACGTGCAGAATGCTTGCACTCAATGAACGAACATTTAAAAATATAGAGATCCAACCCTCACATAATGTCCACCGAGAGGCTAACGAAGCGCCTACAGGAACTTGGGCTTGAAAAAAACGAAGCGGAGCTATACGTTTTCCTCTCGGCGATGGGGCCGTCACCCGCCCGCATAGTCTCCCGCCGATTCAACCTCAACAGGATGAAGGCATACAGGAGCCTGAAGACGCTCGAGGACAAGGGGCTCGTGCAAAGCCTCATTGGGCGTCCCATAAGGTACGTCGCGACACCACTCATCGACGTACTAAACAGGCAGAAAGGTGGGCTTAAGCAGCGCCTAACGGACCTCGAACAGAACAGCGGTACCCTCGTTGAGGAGTGGAAGAACCTCGCAAGTGGTGCCGCACAGCCAACAGACGAGGAGTTCAAGTTCCGAATATTCCAAGGCAGACAGCAGGTTTTCGACCTCCTACTGGAGATGTGTGACAAGGCGGAGGAAGAGGTGCGACTCGTCACGACGACGCGTGACCTAGCACGTCTCTCGCTCTGGGGGGTTGACGATAGGTTCAAGGCGCTCACTCAGAATGGGAAGAAGGTTAGAGTGCTCACGCAGATCGATGTGGAAGGCCTGAAAAATGTCGAGCCATATCTGGGGCTGGTCGAGGCCCGCCACGTGATCCTCTCGGCGCCAATAAGGTTCGCAATAATCGACGGGAGGGAGACCCTCACGACAGTCGCCATGGACGACTCGATGAGCATGACGACGAAGGCAGACACCGGGCTCTGGACAAACGCCTCGAGCTATGTCGCGGCGATGAGGATATTCTTCGACGCCCTCTGGAGCCTCGCCCCCGAGGCGGAGTCCATGATAAAATCCATCCAGACCGGGGAACCAAGTCAGGAAATAATCACCTACATGACGAACGAGGAGTACACCAAGCTCTTCAGAGACATGATAGGGAGAGCCACCAAAGCAGTTGATATCATGGCGAACGACTCGACTGCCTTACCGTTGCCTCTCGATGAGATCGATGACATCACGGTCAAGGGTGTAAAGACGAGGGTGCTGACAAAGACTAACCCGAAGAACCTACCCTACCTCGCCAACATCGCCGGCGAAGACATGATCATCGCGGAGAACGCCGCCTCGACCGACCTCATCCTCCTTACCATCGACGCAAAGGAGGCGCTGATGAACGTCCCCTACATGGATCTCCAGAAACGCACAGTATGGTCAAACATCAGCGCCTACGTCGAGACGATGCTCCTGATGTTCAGGGACTATTGGCAGCTCGGGCAGCCGATACAGGAAAAGTTGAAGCAGGTCGCCCAACGCATCAAGGTGGAAACGCTCGCCACCAAGATCAGGGACGCCCTAGAAGACAAGAAATGGTCCGTCGAAGTGCCGGGCACACTGCAAGGTGCATCGAAGTCCTACCTCTTTGACGTGTTCGCCAAGAACCCGAAGATGGAGGCAAGCCTCTGCATAGACGTACTGACGGACGGCTCCGTTTTCAACAGGATAGTGGAGAGAAGTAGCCTTCATTCTGACCTGAAGTCGGCTAGATTCGTCCTCGCCTCCCTAATACCGCCTAATTCGGAGGAGCTTAGGCTCGCTGAACTCTACCAGATACACGTTTTATACGCTGAGACCGAGGAGGGTCTCATCTCATCGATCCTGAAAAACCTGAAGTGACTACAAGTCAAATTTTGTTGGGTTTTTGTTACTCCAAACCTTTTTATTCGATCCGTAGTTTGGTTAGCTTACATCCCGCAAGGGAGGATGGAACATGGGGTATTGCTTTGTCGAGCCCCCGAGCGCGGGGGAGAGCTGAATGGGGAATCGTATTCTTAGTCCCTAGATTCCCGTCAGAGACAACTGGATCAATGATCCTAGAAAATTCAACAACTGGAGGATTCCATGCATGCCTGAGATGACTGGCGCCGAGGCTTACGTCAAGGCGCTTGAAAAGGAGGGCGTCGAGTACCTGTTCGGTATAACCGGCGCCGCTATTATCCCGATATGCGACGAGCTGCTCAAGTCGAAGATCCGCTACGTGGGCGGCGTCCACGAGCAGGGCTCCACCCACATGGCGGACGGCTACGCGCGCGTCTCCGGGAGACCTGGCGTCGTGCAGGTGACCAGCGGACCCGGCGCGACCAACATCGTGACTGGGCTCGCAACGGCGCAGCTCGACTCGTCGCCCGTCGTCGCCCTCACGGGGCAGGTCCCACTCAGCATGGTGGGAACCGACGCCTTCCAAGAGGTCGACATCATAGGCATCACCGCCTCCGTCACTAAGCACAACATACAGGTCATGGAGGCGGCGGAGATACCGCACGCGATCAAGTCCGCCTTCCACATCTCATCGACCGGCAGGAAGGGCGCTGTCCTAGTCGACATCCCAAAGGACACCCAGACGGATAGGGCTGAGATGGTCTTCCCGGACAAGGTCGAGTTCCGCGGGTACCACCCGAGCGCTGAGCCCAACCCTCAGGAGATACACTGGGCCGCGACGCTTCTTTCGAAGGCGCACCGACCCGTCATCATCGCCGGTGGAGGAGCCGTCGCAGCAGGGGCAACGTCGGAGCTTATCGAGCTTGCCGAGATGCTGCAGGCACCCGTAGCCCACAGCCTCATGGGAAAGGGCGCCATACCCAGCGACCACCCGCTCAGCCTCGGGCTCTGCGGGATGCACGGGCGCTGCGAGGCGAATTATGTGGTCCCTGAGGCGGATGTCCTCCTAGTCGTCGGCGCGCGCTTCAGCGACCGCACAACCGGCTCGCTCAGGGGCTTCGCCCCGAACGCTCGTATCATCCATGTCGACGTCGACAGGAGTGAGATAGACAAGAACGTCGACAGCATCACGAGGATAGTCGGGCGACGCAAGGCTCGCCCTACGCGGGATAGGAGATAAGGTCGCCCAGCAGAGGAAGACCGGCAAGAAGGACGAGGCGCTCATAAAGAGGATCGCTGAGTTACGGGCGCAGACGAACACACTCAACACCTCGCCACTCTCTGGCCCAGAGGTTATCCGTGCGATACGGAGAGCTATGCCCGCGAAGAGCATAGTCGTGACCGACGTGGGCCAGCACCAGATGTGGGCGGCCCAGCACTACGACGTACACGGCGCCGGCGAGTTCTTCACAAGTGGCGGTCTCGGTACGATGGGCTGGGGGACGCCAGCAGCCATCGGCGCCAAGGCAGCGCGCCCTGACCTCCCCGTCCTCAACATCAGCGGCGACGGCAGCTTCGCCATGACGGAGAACAACCTCGCACTCGCTGTGGATGAGGGTTTCCCCATAACCGTCGTCATACTAAACAACGGCGTCCTCGGCATGGTCGCACAGTGGCAGCGCCTATTCTACGACCGCAGATACAGCACAATAACGAGACCGAAGCACCCCGACTTCGCCAAGCTCGCCGAGACCTACGGAGCCGTAGGTATCAAGGCAGAGTCCACGAAGCAGATAGAGTCAGCCATAAAGAGGAGCATCAAAGACAAGCAGACGACCGTCATCGAGGTCCCTATCGACCCAGAGGAGAACGTCTACCCTATGATCCCGCCGGGCATGGGGCTAAAGGACATCCTCCTAGGAGGCGTCTAAGATGCCACTACACACAGTCAGCTTCCTCGTCGAAAACAAACCGGGAGTCCTCTTCAAAGTCGCCAACCTCTTCCGGCGCCGAGGCTACAACATCCAGAGCCTCACAGTCGGCCCAGTTGAGGGTAGCCCGCTAAGTAGAATGACGGTCGTAGTAGACGCTGAGAGCAAGATACTGAACCAGATAGTCGAACAGCTCGACAAGATGGTTGATGTCGTCAAGGTGAAACGCCTCGACCCAATCAGGACACTCAGCAGGGAATTACTGCTTATTAAAATGAAGACATCGGACCCGATCGCAAGGATCGAGGCAGTCAACACTGTAAACGCATACCACGGACTCATCCTCGATGTGGAGCCGGACATACTCATCGCAGAGGTCACGGGACCCACCGACGAGATCGATGAGTTCCTCAAGAAGATCGCGCCCATCGGCATAGAGGAGATGAGCAGGACCGGCGCAGCCGCCATCGAGCGGGGAAATATGAGGCTCGCCTAGCGCAGTTAGATAAAAAAATTAGCCATTTTTATTCATAGTTTTGCTCCGATTATACTCAGTTTTTAATACACGCAGAGGCGTACTCTCCCCCAATGTGCCAACTTGTCGGATACATAGGGGACAGACCCATAGCGTCTCTGGTTCTCAAGGCCCTAGAAATCCAAGAACCCTACTTCGCCGCCCACGCGACGGGTATAGGCGTCATCGACGCCAAGGGTAAGATACAACTCCAGAAGGCGACCGGTCCAGTCGCCATGGTCAAGAAAACCACCAAGATCGCAAAGCTAAGGGGCAGCATCGGGATTGGTCACAGCCGGTACAGCGCCTACGCCCGCGAGGACCCCCGGTACGACGCAGACAACATGTGCCACCCCTTCACCAACGACGCTGGCGACATCGCTATGATGCACAACGGAGACATCTCCAACTTCAAGGAGCACTGGGCGCGCCTCAAGCCGAGCCACAAGTTCAAGGCGTACAACCCCGCCATCGACTGGATCACAGATAGCGAGGTCGCCGTCCATATGATCGACGACGAAATCAAGAAAGGCGCAGGCTTCGACGAGGCGCTACATACAGTCATGCCCAAGCTCACGGGGCAAGTCCTCCTCTGCCTCATAAGCGAGTCCGAGCCTGATACCATCTGGCTCGCTAATAGGTGGCAGCCCTGCTGCATAGGAATAGGCAAGGACGAGGTCATTTGGACTAGTAGCCTTGCCGGCATGGAACCGATAAAGGACGAATTGAAGAAGGTCTACCAGCCGCCGAAGAACAGCCTCATTAAGCTTACTCGGGGCAAGGCGGAGGTCTCCGTCCTCGACACGAACTATAAGATGCATGACATGAAGCTAAACAAAAGGGTACTCAAGGAGGGCATCACGAGCATCCTCGGCGCAAGCGACCTCGACTTCTATCGCCTCTGGTACGCACTCGACAGGACGCACTGGGCGAAGGCATACGGCATAGAGCTGGATGAATGGAGGGCCTTACGCCGCGACTACGGAGTCAGCATAGTCAATCCCTTCATCGAGGTGCTCGATGAGCTGATCGCAGCGGGCAGGATATCTAAGAAGATCGACTACCGAGCGGAGGGCTGCTGCCTAAGGACGCCTCGCTTCTTATATCACCTTCTTTCTTAGGCAAGCCTAAACTTTATATTTTAGGCATGCCTAAAAAGACTGAGGCGTGATGAGCGACAGCGTCGAGGAATACCTAGAAGCAATCTACACTTTCAATGAAAAAGGCGAACTAGCTAAAAACCAGGACCTCGCCGAGAAGCTTCATGTCTCCCCTGCCAGCGTCACACAGATGATAAAAAAGCTAGCCGACGAGGGACTCGTAACATATGAGCCATACAAGGGCGTTCTACTCACTGGCGTAGGCAACGCGAGGGCTCAGAAGGTCGTCAGGAAGCACAGGCTCCTCGAGAGGTTCCTACACGACTCTCTCGGGTTCTCCAAGGAAAAGGTGCATGACGAGGCTTGCAGGCTCGAGCACAGTGTGAGTGACGAGGTTGCTTGTGCGCTCTGCGAGAAACTCAACAATCCTTCGACGTGTCCAGACGACGGCAACCCAATCCCCCCCTGTACACTCGACTACAGTAGCTGTGAGGACTGCAAGAACCTAAGGGAGAGGGAGAGCGGGCGTCCGCGCCTCCTCGCGCAGCTGTCGCGGATGAGACCGAGGGACTCAGGCAAGGTCGCATTCACGAAAGGCGGTGGCACCGCCTGCCAGAGGATTGGTGACATGGGCCTCTGCCCCGGCGCTGAGGTCAAGGTAATAAATGCCGCACCATTTCAAGGACCCGTCGAAATAGAGGTCAGGGGAACCCGACTCGCAATTGGAAGGGGGCTTGCCGACAAAGTCTACATCGAGGTCGGTGAGGCAACCGCGCCGACCACACACCCACACGGTCCCCACCATGTAATCCACTGAGGCGGTCAACTTGTCGAATATAATCCACAAAGATGAATGGTTGCTGACCGTCGCCCTTGCGGGTAACGCGAACGTCGGCAAGAGCGTTATCTTCAACCAGCTCACGGGACTCCACCAACATGTCGGCAACTGGCCGGGTAAGACAGTGAAACGGGCTGAGGGGACACTTGTACATGATGGTTACACGATCGATGTAGTCGATCTTCCCGGCATCTACAGCCTGAGCACTTACAGCCTAGAGGAGCAGGTCAGCAGGGAATACATCGCTGTAGAGCACCCCGACGCCCTCATAAACGTCGTCGACGCCTCAGCGCTAGAGAGGAACCTCTTCTTCACGGCCCAGCTCCTCGAGCTTGAGCCACACCTCGTCGTCGCGTTGAATCTTGTTGACGTTGCCGAGAAGCGGGGCATACGCGTCAACGCTCAAAGGCTCTCCACCCTCCTCGGAGTCCCTGTCGTCGCTACGACGGCGGTGAAGAACCTTGGGCTGCACGAGTTAATGGACGAGGCGATTAAGATACATGTTAACGACTCCCCGGTTTCCCGACCGCTCCCCTTCGGCACCGAGGTAGAGAAGACCGTCAGTGAAATAATGACGATACTCGAGGGCGTCGAGTCCCCCTACCCCCGGCGTTGGGTCGCGATAAAGCTCCTTGAGGGCGATGATGAGATTGAGAAGCTCGTCTACCCAAACTGCCCCGCATGTGAAGGGCGGGTCGCAGCCGCGAGGCGCAAGATGGAGGAAATACACGGTCACGACGCAGCCAGTGTCATAACTTCGGAGCGGTACATCCAAGCGAGCAGGATAGCAGCCGAGGCTTCGATACACGTCGAGTCGAGGAGAAATATCCTGAGGGAACTTGAGGACGCGACGAGCCACCCGGTTATCGGATACGCAATCATGATCAGCGTCGTCTTAGCGACATTTCTCTCGATCTTCGCGGTCGGGGACTTTGTGACAGGAATACTTGGCAATGTCTTCGAGACATTCAAAAACGTGTACTTCGCCTCGCTGGGTGACGGCGTGATTCAAGCGTTCATATGGACGGGTCTGATTGAGGGCGTGATAGCCGGCGTTTCGATTGCGCTCCCATACATCGTCCCGTTCTTCCTCGTCCTGAGCCTCCTCGAGGACTCGGGCTACCTCGCTAGAATAGCCTTCCTAATGGATTCTCTTATGCATAAGATCGGGTTGCACGGGAAGGGCTTCATCCCAATGATGCTTGGCTTCGGGTGCAACGTACCAGCGTGCCTCGGCTGTAGCATTATGGAGACGGAGAGGGAACGCCTAATCTGCGCCTTTGTATCAAGCCTCGTGCCCTGCGCTGCGAGGAGCATCGTCATCATGGGTCTCGTCGCAACGTACCTCGGCTTCGAGTGGGCGGTCGCCCTCTACCTCATCGACTTCATCATCATCTTTGCGCTGGGTAGGGTTGCCTTCAAGGTGCTCCCCGGGGAACCAGTTGGGTTGATAATGGAAATGCCTGTTTACAAGCTCCCTTCATCGAAGATTACGGCGCAGCGGACTTGGTTCAGGGTCAAGGACTTTGTCTATGAGGCGTTCCCGATTATGGTCGCTGGGAACCTTGTGATCTATGTCGCAAACACGTTGGGGCTACTTAATGTGGTGCAGGATTTGTTCAGCCCGGTCACGGTGTGGTGGCTCGGGCTACCCGCCGCGACTGGCGTCGTGCTTATCTTTGGCGTCCTTAGAAAAGAGCTGACACTCATCCTCCTCGCGTCTATCATGGGGACTACGAACTTTGCCCTTATCTTGACACCGGCACAGATGTTCGTCTTCGCCTTTGTCGTGATGCTCTACTTACCCTGCCTCGCGACCATTGCGGTGCTCGCCAAGGAGTTCGGTACGAGGACAGCTGCGGTGATAAGCTTGGTAGAGGTTTTTCTAGCTGTTGCTCTGGGAGGTGTAATCTTCCGGGTTCTGGTATTTCTCGGCTTCGGCTAGATCGTGCCGTACTTCTGGTACACGGCGCTGAGCGTGGATCCGGCGAGGAGTTCCTTGCGCGTCTTTCTCTCGCTGCTTGCCCTCTCAAATGCCCGTTTCACCACCTCTTCAACCGCCGTGTCCGGGACGACGGTCACCCCGTCGACGTCACCGACGATGAGGTCACCCTCTTCGACGTTTACACCCCCGCACCTTATTCTGCAACCATAGCCTATCGCGATGACACGCCCCTTGCTGCTGATCGGGCGAATCCCCGAGGCGAAGACGGGGAACTTCATCTCCTCGATCTGGCTTATGTCGCGGACGAGACCGTCGATGACTGCGCCTGTCGCACCCCTGCACCGTGCGGCTGTGGAGAGAAGCTCGCCCCAGAGTGCTGCGGAGGTCGAGCCGTTCGAAGCGACGATCATTAAGTCGTCGCCCTTCAGGGAGTCGATCCCCTCAAGCTGCAGCTTGAATGTGTCCTGCTCCGGCTCGTGCTGGTCGACCATGAGCATCGTGTGCGCCCACCCAACGACCTTTGCGCCCGGGTAGGCGGGACGGATCCCCTGAGACATACATTGATTCCTTATACCCATTCCGTCGAGTACGTCGCTAAGTAGGCTTGAGTTTAGTTTCTCCCTGATCAGAGCCAAATCGACTTTCGCTTTCTTAACCAAGACAGTCAGAATAACGATGCAGTTACAGCCTATAACAGATTTTATCCACGAAAAATATCAGCCCAAATCTTTTTAGGGGTACTGAATTTCTAGGAAAGGGACACGCGGTGATTGCTTGGAGAAGAAGCAATGGTACACAAGAGATGTTCATGAAATACTGAGTGATCTAAAAACCAATGAGAACGGCATCACATCCTCCGAAGCCGAGGCAAAAATCAAACAATACGGCTACAACGAACTCGTTGAGAAGAAGCGGATAACCCCACTCCAGATACTGCTCAACCAGTTTAAGGACATCTTCGTCATAATGCTCCTCGTAGCTATAGTTGTCTCGGTCGCCATCGGTTGGTACAAGAGCGGCGGCGAGGAGTCGATGAACGAGTACATCGATGCCATAACCATCGGTCTCATTGTAGTCCTAAACGCGGCGGTCGGCTTCGTCCAGGAGTATCGTTCGGAGAAGGCGATCGAGGCTATGAAGAAGCTCCAGGCCCCGCGCGCCCATGTACTGAGGGATGGTAAACCAACGGTACTGGCAGCGAGGGAAGTAGTCCCCGGCGACATCCTGATCCTGGAAGCCGGCGACCATATCCCAGCCGACGCCGTGCTGATCGAGTCGACCGATCTTATGACGGCGGAGGCTGCCCTCACGGGTGAATCCTCGCCAGTTAGCAAGAAGCGCGGCGTGATGTCCGATAACACCCCTGTGGCCGACAGGAAGAACATGGTGTACATGGGGACCTACGCAACATATGGGCGTGCCAAAGCGGTCGTAACCGGGACAGGTATGACGACCGAGTTCGGAAAGATCGCAGAGCTCGTCCAGAGTGTTGAGGAGGGGGACACCCCCCTACAACAGAAGCTGGAGAGTTTCGCTACTAAGCTCGGTAAGATCATCATCGGCATCGTCATACTCATCTTTGTAGTCGAGATCTTCAGGAGCGGTTTCGGAATCGAGTCGATACTTGACTCCCTAATGGTCTCTGTGTCACTAGCTGTATCGGCGGTCCCAGAGGGCTTACCTGCTGTCGTCACGATCTCGCTCGCACTCGGTGCGAGGGAGCTGGCGAAGAGGAACGCGGTTCTTAGGAAGCTCTCGTCCGCTGAGACGCTTGGCGCCGTCACAGTAGTCTGTTCGGACAAGACGGGTACGCTGACGAAGGGAGAGATGACGGTGCGCGAGATCTACGTCGACCATGACACGATAGAGGTCACCGGCGTGGGCTACGAGCAGAAGGGCGAGTTCCTCCTCGAGGGTAAAAGCCTGAAGAAGGGTGAGAAGCCCAGTCTGGACCTTATCCTGAGGGCTTCGACTCTATGCTCTAACGCGATCCTCGATGGGACAAAGGTCATCGGAGATACCACGGAGGGCGCGCTGATCGTTGCGGCGGCGAAGCTCGGGCTGAACAAACCTGAACTGGACAAGGAGGCTCCACGCGTCCACGAGATCACGTTCTCCTCTGAGAGGAAGAGGATGTCCACAATCCACAAGCACGAGGGAGATACCCTCGTGTGCAATGTCAAGGGTGCGACAGAGCTCGTGCTCGAACGCTGCTCGGCGGTGATGGTGAACGGAAAATCGGTAAAGCTCACTGACGAGAAGAGGAAGGAGATCCTGCAGGCAAACGAGAGGATGGCACACAAGGCGCTACGCGTCCTCGGCGTTGCGTACCGTAACCTCCCCGACTCAAAGGTTGACGAGCTAAGCGAGGACGAGATTGAGGCGACGCTCACATTCGTCGGACTCATCGGCATGATCGACCCGCCTAGGGCGGAGGTCAAGGACGCCGTCAGGAAGTGCGACGAGGCGGGCATCAAGACGGTGATGATCACCGGCGACCACAAGTTGACCGCCGAGGCGGTGGCGAAGGAGCTCGGAATCCTCAAGGAGGGCAAGGTCCTGACGGGTGCCGAGCTAGACGCTATGGACGACGAGACCTACCAGAAGATTGTCTCGGACGTCAATGTCTACGCTAGGGTCTCGCCTGAGCACAAGATCAAGATAGTTAGGGCCTTGAAAGCGAAGGGCAATATCGTCGCCATGAGCGGCGACGGCGTAAACGACGCCCCCGCGCTCAAGCAGTCCGACATCGGTATCGCCATGGGCATCACCGGCACCGACGTCACGAGGGAGGCATCCCATATGGTCCTCGCCGACGACAACTTCGCCACAATCGTGAGCGCGATCGAGGGCGGCAGAACCATCTACGACAACATCAGGAAGTTCACGTTCTTCCTCATGAGGTGCAACTTCGACGAACTCGCCATCATAGGCGTCTTTGCGCTCGCAGGTTTGGAGCTACCTCTCACGGCTGCAATGATTCTATGGCTAAACCTAGTCACGGACGGAGGACCCGCCCTCGCACTGACGATGGATCCACCGCAGAAAGACGTAATGCAGCGCCCGCCGCGCGACCCCAACGAGGGAATCTTACACGGCCGGATGGCTTCGATAATCGTGACCTTCATACTGCAGCTATCCCTCACCGGTGGGCTGTTCTACTATCAGTATTACATAGCGCCTGGGCCGCTCACGCCCGACAAGCTCGCATACGCGAGGACGATGGCGTTCATGCGCGCCTCGCTACAGGAGCTCTTCGTCGTCTGGAACTGCAGGTCTGAAAAGCACAACGCCTTCGTGACCGGGTTCACGTCGAACAAGTTCCTGCTCGGCGCGGTGGTGGTCTCGATGGTGTTGACCGTCTTCCTGCCCTACTTCGGCGTCTTCGGTATGGTCTGGCTGACCAACCCGATGGACTGGGTCATAGTATTTGCAGCATCCATGACGGGGCTGCTGATACTGCCCGAGGTCTTCTACGGCAGGAAGATTTGGCGCTGGAAATAGACGTGCAATACCTCCCCAATATTCTCATTTGCCTTTTTAAAAGCCGGCTCTTATATCATAATATAGACTCTTATCGCCGAGTCCCTAAATATTACGAATAGTTTTGGCATATGCGCAGTATCACGGCATAAGCGAGAGTGTATAAGAATGGCGGGTTCGGAGGGATTCGGACCCTCGGCCAACGGCTTAAGAGGCCGCCGCTCTACCTTGCTGAGCTACGAACCCAACCGCCAACACTCATGCAAGCGTCCAAATTTAAACGTTTCAGCCCGAAGGCCGGTAAAAGTGGGGTAGGTTACTTGATCAACTTGACCTTTGAGGGCTCGACGCCTTCACCGGCCAGTTGAGTGAGGGACTTGACGACTCCGCCCGCCGCCTCGATCTTCTCCTTGGCTGCGTCGCTGAAGGAGAACGCTGCGACGGTTACGGGGTGCTCTAGCTTGCCTGTTGCGAGGACTTTGCCGGGTACAGCGGCTACCTCACCTTCCTTTGTGAGCCTGTTTATACTGCTCAGGTTGACGTCTACCCTGATCCTCTTCGGCTTGTCGAGCTCCTCGGCGAGGGCACCCCATATGGGCTGACCCGTCTTCTTCTTCGCCGTCTTTAACTCCCTTATAGTCTTCTCAAGTTCACTGTTCATCATATGTTGGTTCACTTCCTGTTGCTGCGCCGCCGCCTTCCTCTCCCTCTTCCTCCTCGTCGAACTCACCGGAGCCTATGCTGTAGAGGCGCCTGCCCACCTCTGTGGGAGCCTCAAAGTCCTCAATCTCCTCGTGCAGCTCGCCCGCGTCTACCTTCCGCTTGAGCTCCTCGAGCTTCGCGTTGAGGATCTTTACAGCCTCTGTGACTATCTTCTCGGGTGCGAGTGCGCCAGTCGACTCCACGATGAAGACGAATTCGTCCATCTTCATGTGGCTCTTGAGGGTTTCCTCCTTCAGGAGGCTGGCACATGTGGGGCTGCGGTTGAAGGCCTGAATGTCAACGACTTTTATTGTGTCCTTCTTGGCTAGAACTACGCCCTTGGGCGACTCCTCCGCGCACTTTGCGGCGGTCGCCGCATCCGTCTTTATCTCTGCTACGTTCTGGTAGATCGCCATCGCAACGGGACTCCACTTGGTGTGGAAGCGCCCCTTCCCGAGCTGTGCGTACGCCTCGAGGCTTATCGACTGGCCCGCGGCCAGCTTCGCCAGAGGTATATAGGGGCTGACGGGTGTGATGGCGGGGTCCACTGGCTGCAGATCGCCGGAGTAGACTGTCCTCTTCTCGTCTTCCGCCTTCACGCTGAGGCTGAGGGTGACTCGACACTTGGGACAGCCGAGGTCGGCCTTGCAGTCGCACTCAGATGGAAGCCTATAGTGTTCTAGATCGGTCTTGAGGGGGACCATGCCTATCCTGTGTGCAAGAACCTCGTCGGGGACGACGCTCGTGTTGTCGTAGTAGAAGATGTCCTCAATGGACATTGTTGGGACTTCGCTGACCATGGTTCTGCGTAGTGCGTTAGCGAATGCGTTGTCTATTCCATCTACCGTGAAGCGGATGGTGTCCTCGTTTACGCTTAGCACTGTTACCTTCATTGCAGCACCACCAGCTTACGGCCTTCTGCCTCTCCTTCCTCCGGGCTTGCGTGTGCCATCGTGGGGGACGGGGGTGACCTCTTCGATGCGACCGATCCTGAAGCCGCTTCGGGCGAGGATACGGATCGCTGCCTGCGCTCCTGGGCCGGGGGTCTTGGACCCGCTGCCTCCAGGCGCGCGAACCTTAATGTGTATGCCTGTGACGCCCTTGTCACGGCCCCAGTCGGCTATCTGCTGGGCGGCCTTCATCGCGGCGTAGGGGCTCGGTTTGAGCCTATCTGCCTTGACGAACATTCCGCCGGTTGCGAAGCCGAAGGTCTCGGCGCCAGTGAGATCTGTCATGTGTATGATAGTATTGTTGAAGCTGCTGAAGACGTGGACTATTGCCCACTTGTCGCCTGCTGGCGGAGGCGTCGTGACTGGTGTCGGCGCTGGAGTTGCGTTCGGGCTCGGAGTGGCTTCAGTTTCGTTACTCAACTCTGTTTCCTCCTGCGATCTCGTTTACTGACATCTCCTTGCGGAGGGGGTGGTCTTTGTTGTTGAATGGGCTGACGTTTGTGAACTCGATGGTTTTCTCGTCGTCTATGAGGACGTGGTAGCCGGGTACTTTTATTTCATTGCCGTTTATGCTGATGTGTCCGTGTGTGATGAATTGGCGTGCCTGCCATAGGCTCTTTACCATGCCTTTCCTGAAGATGTAGGTTTGGAGTCTGCGCTCCATGAGATCCTCTATGCTGAGGGTGAGTATGTCGTCTAGTGTTCCGTTTTCTTGGACGAGCCCCATCTTGTGGAGCTTGGAGATCATCTCCTTCTCCTGCTTTTCGCGCTCGGTGGCAGTCTGGGCGAGGAGGTTGCGTGCTCTGCGGCGGAGGTCACTCAGGTGTGTCCTGACTCGCCAGAGCTCGTGCTTGTTGCGTAGTCCGTATGCGCCGAGGAGTTTTAGCTCCTCCATGAACATCTCGGTGTCGTAGGGAACGCGTGGAGTCGTGTACGTCTTATGCTGCTTCTTTGGGTCTCCCATGCGTTTATTCCTCCTTCTTCGCGGCTGCTGCGCCGCCTGGCTGCTGCAGCTGCTTCTTGGTGACACCTACGCTACGGCCCTTGCGCGCCGTGGTCTTTGTGTGTTGTCCACGGACTTTGATGCCTCTTGCGTGGCGTTCTCCCTTCCAGCTCCGGGTTTCCCTCATGAGCTCGAGTTCGTCCTTGGTCCTTATGTCCAAGTCGGAGGCGAGGTGGTGGTGGTCACCGCCTGTTATTGGATCCTTCCTGTGATTGAGCATCCACGTCGGCAGCCCTACTTTGACTGGGTTGTCGAGTGCTTCCTCCAGACGCTTGACTTCGGCGTCGGAGAGGCTCCCCAACCTTTGGGTCGGATCTACGCCAACCGCCTTGGTCAAGGATAAAGCCATACGGCTGCCAACTCCCTTGATGGCGGAGATGGCATAGGGGACCGCCTTTGTACCGTCGAGGTTGGTCCCGTGTAGCCTTACTATATAGTTGAATTCCCTTGACACTGCGGAAATCTCCCGACAGTTTGTAACTGTTGAACATAAAAACGTTACCTAAAATTGTCCCATACTTGTTCTCTACGCTATCAGCCTCCTCTGGGCGTGATCGAGGCGGTGCGTGGAACTTATCGTGACGTTGTCTAGATGCCAGCGACGTTCCTGTTCACTGTTACGTCGCTGTTGCTGGTTTGGATGTTCACGGTTATCTTAGTGTCCGCAGTGTCGTAGCCGACTGTCTGGGCTACCTTGGATGTTCTGGTGTCGCGTGTGTATGTCAAGTTGGGGAGGGTGAAAGTGACGTCGGCGTTACTTGTCTCGGCATTGAGCCTGTAGGAGGCTGATGAGCCGACTGTGAGATTCACCGCGCCGTTGCTCGTGTCAAGTGTGTATGACCCGCTGGTGGTAGAAAGGACCTGTATGTTGATGCGTGCGTTGCTGGTGTCGAGTATGCAGTTTGAGGCGTCGACTGTGCCCGTTATAGCACCGTTGGATGTCGATGCGCGGATGGTGTCAGCGCGCACGTTGTCGAGCTGTAGCGCTGCGTTGCTCGTGTGGACGACAACGGAACCTCCGTCTACATCTGTGAGAGTGATGTCGCCGTTGCTGCTCGTGAGGTCGAGATCGAGGGTAGCTGATGCGGGGAGCGTGACTACAACGTTGATCTGGTGAGGGTTGTTGAGGAGGTTGGATGTGTAGAGGAGTGTGAGCTTCTGCTGGGCGGTAGTCTCCTCCGTTGTGAGCTCCTTGTTAAGGGCGGCGAGGTTGCTATCTGCCTCAGACTGGGTGGCGCCGCGGGCGATGATTGTCGCCTCGATGCTGTACTCGGGCTTGTCCCATGTGCTGAGCATGATCTGCCCGTTTATCGAGCCGAGGCGGAGGTAGATGGAGTCGCTTGGGCTGGGTCCCGTATAGGTCTTTACCTCTGTCGTCGAGTAGGGTAGGAGGGTGTTGCCTGTGTTGAATATTCCTGAGAAGAAGTTGAATCCCTGGGTGAGGAATAGGGCAAAGACGAGTCCGCCGGCGAGTCCGCCGACTATCCTGTGTATCCCGAGGTTTGGACTTGCATAGCGTATCAAGGCTGAGAGTATGATGGTCGCCCCGATTATCATCAGTATCCACGCGAGGCTATTCACCGCGAGGTTGAGCTCCCTGAACACAAGGTATCCGGCCCCAAGTCCGAGGAGGAATCCGCCGAAGCCTATTGCTCCACCGTTGCTCATGTTCTTTACCGCGATGGAGACTCTCAAACAGAGATAAAACCGTATCTTATTGCGAGTATTGTCTCTATAGAGGGCTCGCGGGCGTGTATTGTCGGTCGTCTAAGAAACGTGTGGAGGTCGGCGGTCTAGATGTAGACATCTACGGGTTAGTTACAGGTTCGCCGTAAGTGATCAGGGTGATGGTGCTCTTCACGTTGTCAAGCCGCCTTATGCGGTTGAAGACGACCTCCTTCACTTTCTCCATCGTCTCGGCCTCGACCTCGACGATTACGTCGTAGATGCCGTAGAGGCTGTATATGTTTTTGACCTCCTTAGCGCCCTTCATCGCCTTGATGACCTCGGGTTCCTTCCCTAGCTCAGTATTCAAGAGTACGTATGCCTTCAAGGTCTCTCAATAGGCACTTCGCATCTGTACTATTTCAATTTCGCCATAGCGTTCGGGGTTTTAGAACGGTTGTTCGGTTCCCTAGGATTAAGACTGTGGCTGCGGGGCTGTTATGTGTGAAGAATATGCCGGTGAAGAGTATCGCAAAGCTTGCCCTAGTTTTGGGTGCGCTCTGTCTACCCGCTATATCGGTGCTCGCCTGGCGGGTGTTTAGCGGCGTCCTCGTCTAAACGGCTGCGTATCAACTCGACGTCTGCGAGGCTGAGGGAGTAGACACGTTTCTCGAGTAGTTGATTGTTCAATTGGAGCATTGTGATCGCTTCCTTAGCCGCATTCTTCGTTTGGGGATACCCCTCTATGGAGATGAGAGCTTCCCGCAGCGCGTTAGTTACTTTCTTGTCCCTCTGCTTGAGGAGGTGCCAGATGACGGCTTCGCCTTTTTCGGTTGCCTTCCTAGGCTTCAGGTTGATTATGGCGGTCTCCGTTTTCGGCTCAGGGTGGTAAGCGGACTGCTTGACCACCTTCACTAGAGAGACGTGGAAGAAGAGGTTAGCTTCGAGGGTTAGCTTGCTGTATTGTAGCTCGCCGTGTCTCGCGGTGAGAATATTGGCGAGTGAGATCGGAACTAGAAGGGATGCGGCTCGGAAATGTAGATACTTTAGCCTTTGCATGACTGCCTCGATTATTGCATAGGGTAGGTTTGAGACGAGGACGTCAAACTGTGGGAGGTAGATTGTGAGGGCGTCGCCGAGTATGACCTCAACGTTGCTCCCCTCTAGCCTCTCCTTGAGGAGTGGGAGGAACTTTGGGTTCTTCTCAACTGTGTAGACTTTTTTACTCCTCTTCGCCAGCTCGACGGTGATGTTGCCCGCGCCTGGTCCGATCTCCAGTGCGGTATCCTCCGCTTTGAGACCAGAAGCGTCGATGAGGGCAGTTATTACCCCAGCGTCGATGAGCTGCTGCTCGTCGAGTGTAGCCTCGGCGGTTAGTCTGTGCTTCGCAAGGCGGTTTAAGGTCTCGTCTCTGAGCACCGTGAGCACCGTTTAGAGTAGGTAGCGGGGCTCGCCCTTGATGCCCTTGACGAGCTCAGCGGCGGCCTCCACGTCCTCGTCGATGCCCTCAATGAGGAGGCGGACGCTCCCCTCGGCTCCGGCGACTCCGCCGGCTGAGATGAGGGTAGCCTGTACACCGCAGAGGACCTCGAGTGCCTCGATCTCGGTGAAGATGAGGCCGGTTATGGGCCAGATGGCTGGTCCCTCGCTGTCGGGGTCCATGGTTAGCATGTGTAGCTCGTTCATGTCCTCGTAGACGAGCTTTTCGAGCCCGATGGGGATAAGGAGTGTGATCTTCTTGCCGATTATTGTGCCTAGGACGGCGCCGACTGTGCCGCCGGATTCGCCTGCGATGAGGACCCCTGCCATCTGCCCGACGTAGTCGAGGGCGTTGGCGCCTTTGATGTAGACGTCGTTCTTGCCCATTACCTTGACGGCGTTGTAGCGGTCGAGCTCCTTGGCGACCTCGCCTTTTCGGAAGACGACGTCGGGGATGGGCTCGCCCTGTTTCTCTGGCTGTTTCTCGGGTACCTGTGGGGTTGTGATTCCGCTACGGTATCTGCGTAGGTCGAACTTCTCGCCCTTTAGCTCCTGGAGGATGTAGGCGTTAGTTGTACCCGTGGCGACTACGACGTATCCCTCTTGCATTGCGCCTTGTACCTCGGGTAGGGCGGCGACTCCCTTTGCGATTAGCCTCTTCGACTCGGCTACTGTGAGGATGACTTGTTTCTTCATGGGTTTCACTGGGGTATCGGGTGGGTCTCCGAATAAAAAGTGGAGCCTTTATTTTGGGTCGAATGTGCGGGTGATTCTCTGCGGGGATTTGTAGGGTGTATATGCTTCTTTTGTTGAGATTGGTGGTGTTTCCGGAACCCTCTAAGGGAACGGCGTGTTTTTTTGCCGATTGGGATGACCCCGTTTTTATAACCGGTGTGCTTGTAGTTCATATGGAAAACGGGTTATTTCGCAGCGATGTAGGGCAGCGTGTCCGAAAACGTCGTTTTGAGTGCACTTTTTGTATAGTTTAGCGTCATTGTGTAAAATGTACACTTTCGATCTCTAACAAGCTTATTTGTTTAGCTTCTTTCAACCAACGGGATCTTTTTCTAGTTATTTTGTGTACTCCTCCCTCTTTTAGCGTGTGCGGCGCGGGTTGAGCGTGGGCGAATCTCTATAACGATGAGTTCGCAATATTGGCTCGTCAGAATTTGTTCGAGGACCCTATAGGACGGATCACAAGGAACCTCGCCGCATGGGAGCAGGGGCTCGCCGACCCCGCCGCAGCGCAGGACAAGGTTCTGCGCAAACTGCTAGATGGCTACGCAAAGACGGAGTACGGACGGACATACGGCGTCGAGGGCATCTCATCCATCGCCGAGTACAGGGAGAGGTTCCCCGCCGTCAGGTATCGAGATCTAGAGCCGTGGTTTGAAAGGGTGCGCAGCGAGGGGCACCTCGTCTTCCTCGACGAGGAGCCTATAACGTGGGTTATGACCCGCGGCTCCACCGGGGAATCAAAGGTCATCCCAGTTACACCGAAGCACTTACAAGATCTCATCAGGTGCGGCTCCAGGGCGGTTCTCAACTTTTCGATGAACAATGGTGGGCTAGACCTGCTTGCTGGCGGTGTTTTGAACCTGCAGTTTCCCAGCAACATGCGAGTCCTCACCCAGGGGAGTAAGGAGGTGGTCTACGGCTTCAGTTCGGGGACATACGCGAAGCTCAACCCGATGATGATGGGGCTCGCATTGGTGCCACGGCAGGAGGAGATAGACGCCCTCAAGACCGACCTCACCTCAGAGGGATGGGAAAAGCGCTACGAGTTCATCTACCAGAAAGCGAAAGAGAAAGAGGTCACCAGCATAATAGGCGTCGCACCCGTCGAGATGGGCTTCGCGAGATACGTCAAAAAGAAGCACGGCGTCGCACCCAAGGACATCTGGAAGCTCAAGGTCATCTACAGCACGAGTGTGGCGAAGATACAGCAGGAGTACGCGCCGCGGCTGCGAGCCCTCTACGGCGACGTCCCTGTGGTGGAGCTATACAGCGCGACCGAGGGCGCCTTCGCCCAGCAGAGGAACGAACTCCCCTACGTCTCACCCAACTACGATGTTTACCTCTTCGAGGTCGAGACGGCCTCGGGCCTGAAGATGCTCCATGAGATGAAGCGGGGGGAATGGGGGCGGATAATAATCTCCACCGTCATGCTGCCCCGATACCGCATCGGAGACCTTGTCGAGGCGATGGGGAAGAACCACTTCAGGATATTCGGGCGAGACAAGCCCGAGGTGGTCCTAGAACATCTATTATGGAAATTGTTTGTCGGCTGGGCGGTTTAGGGGCGCGGGTGCTTATTCCTGTTCATGTAGGCGTTGAGGATTATCCATAGGCCAGCGAGGACGAGTAGCACAGCCCACCAGTCCCTGAGGCCGACGAATGTCGCCGCGCCTATCAGCGCAACTATGCCTCCGCCGATTATGAAGCCGCTTGCTGCGCGCCAGTTGTTAAGCTGCATGTACAGGGCGAGGCCGCGGAGGATTATGATAGCTCCCAGACCAATGAGGAATATGTTCCACCAATCGTTTGATGCGATGTAGTTGTACTGGCGGAGCAGGAAGGTCACGCCCAGCCAGAGCAGTATGAGGCCGCCCATGACGCCGCTCCACATGCCGCCGGCGCCTTCGTTCTTCTCAGACTTTTCATTCTTCTCGTTCTTCTCCCCCTTCTCGCCTCTCTCATCCTTCTCGTCACGGGCACGCGCGTAAACCACGCGCTCCCCAGCTTTCATGGTTTCACCGCAGTAGGGGCAGAAGACAGCGTCCTCTTTGACTTCCTTACCACACTTAGGGCAGTACGGCATACGGTTCACTTCATGGTGGAGTTGAAAAATCAGCTTAAAAGGGTATAGTTTTGTCAGCTATCCGGAACCCGAATGACGGCTATCAGGCCTGTGCCGACGAGCATAAGAGTGCTCAGCGCAAACCAGCCTATGTCATAGCTCGCTGTAGCATCTCTGACTATCCCGAGAACAAGTGGCAATGTAAGTGCCCCGAGACTCGCGAAAGTGTTGTGGAAACCTGAGAGGCTCCCCGCAGTCTCAGCCCCAAATAAGCGCGGGATTATCGTGAAAGCCGGGCTCCTGACGAAGTTGATCAGCCACCCAAGCAGGAAGGAGGCTACAAGTATCCATGTTCCATCCGGCAGCACCGTGAGGGCGTAGACGTTCATAGACAGAAGAACGAAGCTGGCAGCGAGGACCTTCTTCTCCCCGATGAAGTCCGCGAGAATCCCACCGGCGGGATTCGACACCATACCAGCGAAGTTGAAGAGGCTCATCGCGGTGCCGACGAGCACCATATCTAACCCGTAGTCTTCTTTGAGCAGAAGGGGGAGCCAGGCGAGGAACGTATAGTAGCTACCTAAGCGTATGAACTGGGACAGGGCGAGCACCCAGAAGCTACCGCGTTTCATCGCTGAGACGACGGCGCCGCCTGAGACCTTGCCGCTCCGAGTCCCGTCCTTGAGGCTGAGCCAGACTAGGCACTGACGCCGCCACGCCTACGGCGCCCTGTACTATTATTGAGAACCTCCACCCGTAGGCGAGGGCGAGTAGAGGCGACGACCAGGTGACAATTATTAGCCCGATGCTGCCGCCGATGTTCAGAATGCCCAGCGCCGTTCCCCTCTCACGCGCCTCGTACCACCCTGCGATAAGCCTAACCGCCGGGACGAAGACGCCTGCCCCGAGAAGCCCCGCCGCGAAGCGTGCCGCAGCCAGCCCGAGGAAGTCGTCTCCGAAGCCGAAGAGAACCGTCGCCGCGGAGACGCCGAGAACGCTCACCGACATAATACGCTTGCTCCCAAAGCGATCTGCGAGGAGCCCCCACGGGATCTGCCCTACAGTGTACCCACTGAAGTACGCCGACATAAGCGCCCCGCTCTCAGTGTAGCTTAGCGCCATCTCATCCTTGATGGAACCTAAAACGTAGCTGTAGGCGGAGTTCATGATGGCGAGGACGGTGAGGGCTAGGAAGCCGCCGAAGAGGATCGCCCGAGTGCCTGAGCAAGCTGTTGACTCTCATTTCCGCTCCTCCCTCATCAAGAGTATGGAGGGTATCGCTGGGAGGTTAAGCGCTGCGAGAAGCAGGAAGATAGTCTGGTAGGGTAGGAGCCCGATGGCGACGCCGGCGAGGAGGCTCCCGGCGCTGCTGCCGATGTCCCAGAAGCTTTCCATGTAGCCGATGGCAATCGTACGCGACTCGGGGGGCACTATGACGGCGAGGAACGCCCACTCAGTCACGGCGCGAGCCCCCCAACAGGCGCCGAAGAAGAGCATCACAGCCGCGATAAGCGGGTAGGCGGTCAGCGACGCGAAGCCAACATAACTGAGAACGATCCCCGAGAAGGTCACCAGGAGCACAGTCTTGCGACCCCACTTATCCGACGCCCAGCCCATCGGCACCTTCACGAACGCGTTAGCGACGCCTTGGATCGAGTATAGGATAGCGACCAGTGACGGGTTGAAGCCTAGACTCTGCACGGCGTAGATGCTGAAGAGGGTGAGGAAGAGGTTGTTCGAGGTCGAGTAGAGTGTGCGTATCACGGCGAGGGCAACGACGTTCCTCTGCCCCAGCAGCGTCTTGAGCGACGTAAGGGAGGGCAGCTCATGGCTACGCAGGTTCCTACCCGCCCCGAGGCCAGTCACCCGGAGCAGTATCGCCAACCCCGCTAGGGGAAATAACGAGGCGATAAGGAACACCCGCGGGTAGCCGAGGGGGGCAACAAGTACCCCGCAGAGAGCCGGCCCTATGAACATCCCAGACGAGACGATCGTCATGTGCCTCCCGAGGGCGTCTCCCTGCCTATCCGGCGGCGCCTGCTCGCTGTTCATCGCCGTGATGAGCTGGAAGAAAGTCCCCGTGGCCACAAGCTGCACGATAGGTATGAAGTAGAGCCATGCTGGGCTTGGCGCGAACCCGATGAGGGCAAGCTGCAGAGCTTGAGCCCCGAAGCTCACAGCGAGCATCCTCCTCTCCCCCACACGCGTCGCTAGAATAGTCAGCGGCAGCCTGAGGAAGATTAGTAGGAAGGCCTGCAGCCCCAATATCACACCTATGAATAGGATTGACGCACCGATGTTTAGGTAGTGGAGAGTCAGTATCGGCTGCGTCATGAAGAGGCCCATCTCCCAGAGGAAGCCCGCGAAGGCGACTGCGTAGAAGCTCCCCGGTAGTCCCCCTCTCAGCCGATCCAGAGTCGACAAGACGCAGAGACGGGGGGCACATCAGGGGATAAACTTTAGGAGAAAAAATCCAGCATCCGCTGGGCGGAGCTAGATATGAAAAAAGGGCTTGGTAGTCTTACAGGACTACCGTCTTCAGCTCGTCTGCCTTAAGGAGTCTCGCCCAGTTGGTCGTGACGTTGCCTTGTACCTCGTTGACCTCGGCCTCCGTCATGTGGCGGAAGCGGCTCTGAGGCTTGAGGTACTCGCTCACGGGCTTCAGCTCCTTCGGCTTATAGTTGAGCTTGAAGCTTGTGCCGTGCTCGATCTCGTAGAGCGGCCAGACGCCCGCCTGGACGCCGGAGCGCGCGAGTTCGATCGTCTTTGCTGGGTCGAAGCGCCAACCGACGGGGCACGGGGCCTGGATGAGTATCATCCTGAAACCCTCGATGTCCTTGGCGTACTTGACCTTCTGCATGAGGTCCTCGGGGAAGGCGACTGAGGCGGTGGCGATGTAGGGAACGTAGTGGGCCGCAAAGATCATGGGTATGTTCTTCTTTGGCTCGTTCTTACCCCTGCTGTTCGGGCCAACCGGGTTAGTGGTGGTCTCCGCGTACTTGGGGGTTCCTCCACTCCTCTGTCCGCCCGTGTTCATATAGGCCTCGTTGTCCTTCGTTATCACAAGGATGTTCTCGTTGCGCTCAGCAGCGGCCGATAGCGCCTGGAAGCCTATGTCGTAGGTTCCGCCGTCTCCGTAGAAGGCTACGGCCTTGACGTCGGTCCTTCCCAGAGCCTTTAGGGCTCGGGAGGTACCAGTCAGGGATGCGCCTCCTGCCTCGAAGACCGAGCCCGCGCGGGGGTGCTTCGAGACGTGGTCGGGGCAGCACGGGATTCCGTGCCTGATGAGGTTGGAGCCTAAGACCTTGAAGGTGAGCCTCGCGGCCATGGCGGCACCGCAACCCTGGCAGGTGCTACCCGGCGCAAGAATCATCTCATCCATGGGGACCTGGGCTCTCGTCATCTTCATGCTTGCACTCATTTCACATTACCTCTCCTACACCCACTGGATGGGAGCATCCGGCTTCCCACCCTGAGCGACCTTTAGGGTCTTCTCGCCGATCTTGTACATGTCGCCTACGCGCACCTCCTTTCCACTGAGGCCACCGATGAAACCGATGACGGGGGTCTGCTTCGCCTCGTCGTAGAGGGTGCTCCTCATCTGGTGATAGACGGGGCCCCACATGCCAGGCTGGCAGCTGCGGTCGAAGACACCTATGGCCTTCACATTCTTGGCGATCTCCTGGAAGTCGGTCCTCGGGAAGGGCAGGAAGCTCCTGATCTTCACGAGCCCGACCTTCTTGCCGTCCGCCCAGAGCTTGTCGATGGCTGCCATCGCGGTTCCGGCGATCGTGCCCATCGCGGTGATGACGCAGTCAGCTCCCTCGACGCGGTACTGCTCAATCATGCCGTTACCGTATGTGCGGCCGAATTTTTTACTCCACTCGGCGAAGACCTCTTTGATGACCTTCTCACCGTTAAGGACCGCTTCGTTGTGGACCTGCCACGGCTTCATGGGGTCACCCTCGCCCCATCCGGCGCCGAAGGTATTAGGGTTGACTTCAAAGTCCTTCCACTTCGCATCATCCGATACGGGGAGTATTCCTGGCATTGGCTTGTAGGGCGGCAAGAAGGCATCTATCTCCTCCTGCGATGGAATCTCGACGGGCTCAGCCGTGTAGCTGAGGACGTAGCCGTCATAGCCCATTGCGACTGGGAGTCGTATCCTCTTGTCCTCGGCGATCTTGTACGCCATAATTGTCGTGTCTAGTATCTCCTGGGCGTTCTCCACATATATGTGGAGCCAGCCCTGCCACTGCTGCGACATTAGGTCGCTGTGGTCAGGCTGCATGCTCTTGACGCCGCGGTGGACGACCGCCATGACGAGGGGTAGCCTTTTGCTGGCAGTTTCCTGCATCGGGTGGTGCATGTATAGGAGACCGGGACCTGAGGTGCATGTGAAGCTACGCGCGCCGGTGGCCTCCGCCGCTTGGGCGATGACCTGGCTGGCGAGCTCTCCCTCAGCGTTGATGAACTCAAAGTTGGGTAGCTCACCCGAGGCGTGGATCTCCGAGAGGTACTCGGTGATCGTCGTCTGCGGTGTGATTGGGAAGACTGCGGCTACCTTAACGCGTGCGAGTTTACAGCCGACGGCCGTCGCCTTGTTACCGACCATTACTTCGTATGACATTTCATTATCCTCCTACTTGATCTCCACCCTCTTCATCTCGATGGCCTTGACTGGGCACTCATTTGCACAGACTCCACAACCCTTGCAGGCGCGGTCGACCATCGCTGGCTTGTTGTTCTCCTTCCACTCAAGAGCGGCCTCAGGGCAGAAGATCCAGCACGTTTTACAGCCGATGCACTTCTCCTCGTTTACCTCGGGGTAGAAGACACGCCAGCTACTGACGTCCTTAAGGGTGCCGTACCCGCCGACGTTGAGGTCAACCTGCATCTTGGGGGCGACCTTGTTCTTCGCGGGGACCCAGGGGGAGACCTTCTCGTAGCTCTTCCTGACAGCGGCGATGTTCATATCGCCTAGTCTGCCTGGGAAGTACTTCTTGATGGCCTTCTCGATGGACTCAAGCTTGACGACGCCGGTCGCCTTCGCAAAGGCGCCCAGAAGGGCGGTGTTCGTGATGGGCCTGCCGAGCGTCTCGAGCGCGATGCTGGTGGCGTCGACCGTGGCAATGTTGATGTCGCCCGCTAGCTCGCTCTTCTCAGGCGAGAACGGGGCGTTGAGCAGGACCTGGCCACCGGGCAGTAGGTCGTTTGCGACAGCCTGCTGCAGGCTGATCAGTGGGTCGAAGCAGAGACTGATGCCGGGAGTATGAACAAGCTCCCTCTCCCTAACACGTACGTTGTCGATGCGGACGTACGCGGTGAGAGGTGCTCCTCGCCTCTCGGTGCCGTACATGGGGATGGCCTGACTGTATTTGCCTTCCTCATAGGCTGCCGTGGCGATGATCCTAGAGGCGGTGACGGCCCCTTGGCCGCCCCTGCCGTGCAACCTTATCTCAATCACGGGTCATTTATCCCTCAGTGATTCGTTACCACTCTAACCTTGACTGTTAAAAGAGTAACGATTCCGTAAAGAGTCAGCGAAGGAGGATTTAAAGGTTGACTATGAAATATTCATTTGATGAAAAATACTCTCTCCATTGCTCGAAAAATAGATAATATGCCCATAAACAGGCAGAAATACACTTTAAACGACCAAAAAAATGGGTAATATACAGTCAAGCAGCCTAAAAACAGGTGTTGTAATTACTTCAATTGGTTAAATAGTACCGTAAATATCTGCTCACTCAAGCAATTATTTTATTCAGCCAATACCGCCTATTTGAATCGTCAATCTTTGATTAGAGTGTTAACGCTGCCGGGGTTGAAGATTTAAATTAAGGCTAGTTAATGGTTGATGGACTAAACCATGGCGGAGAAGGAGCAGGGCTTCCGCAAGATGCTGGAGAAGAGCATCGTCGAGAACATTCGCATAGAGCATCCAGTTGTACTCAAGGGACAGTACGAGACCGCCTACAGCTTATTGAAGGATGCCCTAGACACAGGCATCACCCCTTGTCTCGTCGGCCCACCCGGTGTAGGCAAGAGCCTCCTAGCCCGAAAAGTCGCCGAAGACACGCAACGTAGCTTCCACGAGGTCTTCTTCGACGAGAACGTGACGCCGAGCCGCCTCATCGGAAGCTTCGACCCTGCACTCGTTGTACGTAGTGGTAGGAACATCAGCAGCTTCGAGCCGGGTCCACTCATCCGCGCTATGGTCGAGGGGGGCCTCTTCGTCGCCCATGAGCTTAACCGCGCAACAGAGTTCTGTCAGAACAGCCTCATCGCGCCGCTGGAGGAGCGCCATTACCACCTCTTCCCCCTTGGCATGGTCAAGGCGCAGGAGAGCTTCGCCTTCGTCGCAACCCAGAACCCTATTGAGACCTCCGGAACCTACAGGCTCAGTAAGGTCCTCGTCGACCGTATAGGCTGCTGGATCAGGCTCACATACCCGACGAAGGAGACGGAGCTCGAGATACTCAAAGAGAACACCCCCGCCTTCAGCCTCCCCATAAGCGCCCTTGATAAAATTTACGAGATTGTCAAGGCTACTCGAGAGAGCCCGGTGCTTGAGATCCCCGCATCGCCACGCAGCGGAATCTATCTTACCCGCCTCGTCAACAAGTATATCGACCGCTTCGAGACCGAGGACGCCACCATCAGGTTCTTCGCCCCCGCGGTGCTCGCCAAGGAGATGAAGGTGAGGGGTGAAGAGGGTAAGACGGTGTCGAAGGTCGTCGATGAGATAATCAAGAAGGTACTGGGCTGAGATGTCCACCTCCTCCCTGGAGTACCCCTTCCACTACGCGAACTACTTCATACCCGAGTTCATTCAGCGTATGCGGAAGAGCAGGGAGGTGGTCGAGAAACCGAGCCCCCGCCAGAGCATAAACATGGGGAAAATTCTGCTCCCCGGCTACATGCGTAACGGTTGTCTAACATTCACGTGATCTGCTCCGCGCTGCGGTGATCACGAGCCAGGTCGACAATCAGAAGATGGCGGAGAAGATCGCCCTCGATATCCTCACTAACATTGACGAGTACGAGGAGGAGCCCCAAGACGAGATGGACGGCGACCAGCTCCTCAGCCTTCTCAGCAAGAAGAGCCAGGAGGTCTACGTCACACCACATGCGAAGGGGCTTGAACAGAACATTGTCAACGACAACCCCAGTATCACAGGGCCAGATCAGTTCAAGAAACTGAGCAACAAACCCGACATCGGCGTTGGCCCCGGCGAGGACAAGATACTGAAGTTCGGCGCCAAGACCTTCAAGGAGGAGAGGGACGAGAAGATGCGTAAGCTCCTCGCCCACCTCCTCAAGGAGCGCCTCATGAAGCTCGGAAGGGAGCTTGAGAGGAAGGATGACTGGAGCAGGGTAGCCTCGGTGCGCCCGTTCCAGCCCGGCGAGGACACAGACTCCATCGATGAAGACCGGAGTCTCGAGAATATCATTGACCTCGGCAGGAAGCTCGAGGAGATACGCCCTGATGACTTCATGATGCTCAAGCGCAAGAAGAAGAACAGGAGCATCGTCTACATCCAAGATATCAGTAACACTATGTTCTACGACTTTGAGGGCATTAATTCTGTCAACTACAGTATACTGAGCCTCATACCACTCATGTGGGGGCTGCGCAACGATAAGTGGGGCCTCATTCTCTACGAGAGCAACAGCCACGTCATCAAGGACTTGAGCGATGAGATTGACCTTGAGCCCGTCCTTGAGCAGCTTCTCGATATGATTACGATGACGACGACGCAGATGGAGTTCAGGTTCCGCGGAACAGTCGAGGGCTCCACCTGGGGCGGTACCGTGCCGAACAAGAGCATACAGTGGGCCTACGACCAGCTCGCTGAGGCCTCGGAGCGTAGCGACCGCATATGTTTCTACTTCAGTGACTTCGTCCTCACCGATCCAGGGAAGGACGACGTAGAAAACAGACAGAACTATGAGGTAATCGGACGGATGCTTGACGACGGCATCAGAGTATTCGCCGGGATAAGTCCCCTAGCGCATAAGGAAATATTTAGACCATATACAGCTTCAGCGATCGAAAAACTGAGGAAGATGGGCGTACCGACAGCTGATACTTACATACCAAGTCAATTCTTAGAAAAGGCGCATGCTTTCTTAGACGAGATTTAACGTTTCTTCCTCTCTTAATCTGAGAGCATCTATATCTTTTTGCTGCGTCGTGGTCGTCGATGTTACTCTATGTTGATATAAATAACTATTTCATTGTATAATTTAGTAAGGGGGTTATTTCCACCTTGCGGCGAAAAGGCATATTTGGTTTCAGGTTACCGCCGAATTACACTGACGAATCCGCCGAGCTGTTCAAGGCGTACGTTAGCAGGGGTATCGTGCTTTACTATTGTGAATGTTGCTTTCATGTTCTTAACGCGTTGGATCATGCTTTGGTAGCGGCGGTTTCCCCTCCATGAGTTGTCGAATTTTTCGGTGACGAGGATGAACTCAGGCACAGCCTCGTCGCGGAGGGCGTAAGATAATTCTTCTATTGTGAACATAACGTCGCCGCTGTTCAGGGCTTTCTCTAGCATCTCCATGACATTCTCATTAGATTCAACTGCCGCCTCGGCGACACTCTCCTGTATAATGTTCATCTTGACGAGCTGGAGGACATCCATTTTCGTCACCGCTTTCTTGTCTAGCAACTTTACTGTGAGTTTCTTTGTGAGCCAGCTGTGGCTGCGGTTGATATATTCTATGAATCCGGATTTTCTCGTGTATTTCTCCGTTGAGGCGATGAGGAGTTGGTTGAAGCCCTCAGGCAGCAGTGTTCTAATAGCTTCCACAATCTCTTCGTAGTGCTTATAGGCCGTTTTTTCGTCGTTGCCTATCTTCGTTATCGTCTTTCCCTGTTTCAGCGATTCACTGTAGACGAGCCAGAGGTTGGCGGACTGATTGTCGAGGCCGATGAGGATTGCGGTCGGGTATCCCCTTCGACCTCTTTCGTGGCATGGTTATTCCCTTGGCTTGTATCCGGTAAGACGCTTGTGGTTGTCAGCGAATATCTTTGCGATGCCCTCGTCGTTTACGAAGCCGTCCTTCTTCAGGCTCTGCAGGGCGTTGAACTGCTCCTCTAGGATGTTGTAGCGGAAGCCGCGTGGGAAGAAAGTGGAGTCTGTTCCGAAGAGTATCTTGTCGGGTCCTCCGGCACGCAGAGCGTGTCGGAAGATGTCCCTAACGCTGAGGTCCTCGGGGAGGTACTTGTACCAGATGTTGCTGCCGCTGCTGTCCATGTAGACGTTGTCAGCCTGGTACTGCAGGAGGAGGACCTCTCGGAACCAGCCGGCGCCGAAGTGGGCGATTATGAAATTGGTGTCGGGGAAGTCGCGTGCTGGTATTTGTATGTCGATGGGGTTGCCGCTTCGCAGGTCGGCGTCGCCGCCGATGCTGACTCCGAAGTGGCAGAAGACGACCATCTTGTTCCTCTGTACCTCCTCGTAGATCGGGTAGAGCTGTTGGTCGTAGACGTGCATGTCCCTCCACGTCGAAGGGTAGAGCTTGATGCCGTAGAAGCCGTCCTTCGCTGCCTGCCTGATCTTTTTCGGAGCCTCCGGGTCAGCTGGCTGGACATTTAGGTAGCCGAGGAAGTACCCTGGAAACCTCTTTCTCGCCTCGATGAACTCATCATAGGTCTCGGGGCCGATCATCAAGCCGACGCTGCTTACGCCGTAGCGATCGAGCTCACCTGCCCACTTTTGCCCCGCATCGTAGTCTTCGTCGGGTAGCTCTATGGTCTTCATATCGGTGCGCGTCTGCGTTCTTTTAGTGAAGCTCGCCATGCTGCGCCCGCGCTGGCTCCACGCCTTGATGGAGTTCGCTGTCATGAAGTGGGCGTGCGCGTCTATGACCTCGATGCCTATCTTTGACTTCGTGTCTCTATGCCTCCGAATAGTCTTCTAGGAATTTGACGTGGGATATCAAGCTATTTGCGAAGGTTGATGAGGGCGTGAAGCAGTGATTCGTACATGTTATCGCTAGAGGCGAGGGAGGCATCGGTAAAGCCCGTTTCCACCATCTATGCAGTCGAGGGCGCCGGAGAAAACGACGGAGCCTTCAATGCGCTCCTCGAACTCATGGACGCGAACGGCCTTGCTTTCTACAGGTCGAAGGCGAAGGGGCTTCTGCAGGGCCCTAAGGGACTGATCGCCAAGAACGACGTCGTCATCGTCAAGGTCAACAGCCAGTGGGACGAGTGCGGCATGACCAACACCGATCTCGTCAAGGCTGTCGCCGCTGCTGTCCTCGCTCACCCCGAGGGCTTCACCGGGGAGGTCGTCGTTGCTGACAACGGTCAGGCACAGTATGGTAGCACGGGTCACGGTGGCAGCTTCGACTACGAGGTCAACAACGCCGAGGACAGGTCCCAGTCGACACAAAAGGCCGCCGACTCCCTCGGCGGGTTTGGAAAGGTCTCGACGTATCTCTGGGACGAGATTACGGAGACGCTTGTAGGCGAGTACTCGGAGGGGGATGCGAACGACGGCTACGTCGTCGCGGAGCGGGCGGATCCCATCACTGGGATGCTCACTAGTTACCCAAAGTTCAGGACACTACACGGCTCATTCGTCAGCTTCAAGAGGGGGGTCTGGGACCCGGCAGCGAAAAGATATGACGCTGAACGCCTCAAGGTGATTAATGTCCCCGTCCTCAAGTCGCACTTCATATACGGCGTGACTGGGGCTGTGAAGCACTACATGGGCATCCCAAGCGACAAGCTCTCAGCCGCCCGCGGGCACCGACCGCACGCGTCAGTTGGCAAGGGGGGCATGGGCACTCTTATGGCGGAGACACGCGTACCAACTCTGAGTGTCATTGACGCCATACGCGTCAACGCGAAGCCGGGCACCGGCCCCAAGACCCCATTCGAAGGCGCGACCCAGGCGGGTATCCTCGCCGCGGGTATCGACCCCATCGCCCTTGACTATTGGGCATCCAAGAACATACTCTGCCAGATATCCAAATCGCGGTACAACGTTGACCCGGTGCTCTTCGACCCGGATAATATGATGAAGGGCTCCTTTGGGGACTGGCTGAAGCTGGCATGCGCCGAGTTGAACAAAGCGGGCTACCCATATACGTTCGACGAAGAAAGGATATCCGTCAAGGTCAGCGGCAAGTAACTAGAGTCTTTCCTTCTTAGATTGAATTCGAGGATTTCAGTTAACTTTGTTAGGGTATAGTAGGTGAGCTCCCCCTTTGACTCCGGCTTCGTAAGGAACCCAAGGAAATCAGCATTTGCCGTGCGGTACCCGAGAATCTCGGGGATGGGTGGTTACTTGATCATGCTTCTGACGGGCTCTTTCTGCTCGACCCAACTCTTGGCTGTTATCTGAGAGTGGTTTGAAGATTGCCACAATTACGATGTGTATTTGGGTGATTACTACAGTGTGTTGGTGCGACCGCCGGGATTTGAACCCGGGTTACTGGCTTGGAAGGCCAGAATCCTAACCACTAGACTACAGTCGCTCGACTCAGATGGTGCGGAGCTCCGTTAAAATGTTTAGCCCTCGACGGGGACGAGTATCTCCGTCGTCCACGTGTCCTGGCTGTCCTCGTCGACAAAGCTCCCGGAGCTGAGGTTGAAGTTGTCGGGTTGGTATACTGCCTCCATACTGCAGAAGTTACCCGTAACCGGTTTTAGGCCCCTCGCTTTTAGGTGATTCATCAGCTCATCGTAGTAGTACTCTGGTGGGTGGCTGACGCCTGAGTATACTATGAAGCCGGCCCTAAGGGGATTTAGTTTCTTGGTCTTGAGTCCCGGGGCGTCGCGGTCGACGGGTACGAGGACCTCCCTACGGCAGCTGTTCGCTTCCTTGGGGTCGTAGTAGATGACCATGGTGGGGTCCTTCACCCTCACGCCCTTCTCGTGTGCCTCGGCGTTGAGCTTGGCGAATGCCTCGGCTTCGCTCTCATCTGGCTTAAGCTCTTTATAAGCGACGAGGTCCTCGTTGAGGGTTCTGACTCCGATCTTTACTATCATTGGGGAGGCTACAGTTCGCGGGGGCTTAAAACCTTTAGGCGTAGAGGTTTATCGGTTTGGTTAGGCGGCTGAGGAGCACTATATTGCTCTCGTACTGCTCGTCTATCTGGTTGTATCCTGTGAGAGCGCTGAGGTTCTCGGCGAATTCCTTGATCTGTTTGTAGCTCGCCATCTCCTCGTAGGAGAAGCGCTTCCTGGCGAAGCCGACGCTCATGGCCCCCTTAGGTTCTACGTAGGTGGGCTCACCGCGGAGAACGAGCTCGGCGTAGCCGGGGATGTTACCCATATTGAGCTTAGGGACGAGAGTCTGACGTATTACGGTGGGGCACCTGAAGCTCTGGAGGATGTCGAGGGTCTCCATTACCTTTCCCCAAGCGCCAGGGATCATAGGACGGCAAGTCCGGTTATAGGTCTCCTCATCAGGAGCGCATAGGCTGACATAGAGCTGGCTGGGCTCAGTGCCAAGGTTGGCTAGAGCCTCCGGCTTTGTGCCGTTAGTGACTATGAAGACGCTTCGGAATCCGTGGGCCTTGAAGCTCGCCACGAGTTCGCCGAGTCTGTCATAGAGTGTCGGTTCCCCCTCGAGGCTTATGGCGGCATGCACAGGGTTGAGGGCCTCCTTGGAGAACTGTTCGGTTACTTTCTCGTTGCCTCCCCAGCCGTAGATGAGCTTTTTGTGGGCGGCGATTGCGCCTTCGACTATCGCGTCTGGGTCGTCCCCATAGCTTATGGGCTGCGTCTGCTCCCAGCTGACGCCGAGTGTCTCCGGCGTGGCGCGCCAGCAGAAGACGCAGCTCTGCGTGCAGTGGCCGAGGCCCGGCGTCATCTGCAGGCAACGGTGCGTGGGGACACCGTAGAACTTCTGCTTGTAGCAGTGCTCAGCCCCCGAGGAACGCAGAGACTTTGCGAGCCACGTGCACGTCTTGACCGCGCTGTGCCCGCCCACCAGTCTGTAGCGCTGCCTCAAGTAGCGATTGCGAAGTTCCTCCGGGACACTCACGGCACAAAAAGGGGGCGCGGCGGCTTATATCTGAGTCGAATATCGTAAAAACACGAGTTAATAAAAATCGGGATCCGGAATCAAGGTTGGTGTGTTAGAAGCCATATATCTTGGAGTACTTTTTCTCGAGGTAGGCTATGAAGGGCTTCACGGTGAGGCTCTCGCCGGTGACCTCCTTGACTAGGTCGGCAGGGTCGTAGAGGTTGCCCTTGCTGTGTACGTTCTCAATCATCCAGCTCTTAACGGGGGTGAAGTTGCCCTTCTTGAGTTCCTTCTTCCATGCCGGCTGGTCCTTCTTTAGCTTCTTGAGGAACATGCCGCCGTAGATGTTGCCCAAGGCGTAGCTGGGGAAGTAGCCGTAGTAGCCGCTCGCCCAGTGGGTATCCTGCATGACGCCCTCCGAGTCGTTTTCTATCTCAACCCCGAGGTACTTGTCGTACTTCTCATTCCACGCGTGTGGCAGCTCATCGACCTTGAGCTTGCCGGAGAAGATGTCCCTCTCCATCTCGAAGCGGATTATGATGTGGAGCCCGTAGGTGACCTCGTCGGCCTCTATTCTGATCTTGCTAGGCTCAACGACGTTGACGGCTGTGACGAAGTCGGCGAGCTTGACGCCCCTAAGAGGCTTACCGACGATCTTCTTTAGACGTGGTAGCATGTAGCTGAGGAAATCGGGGCTGTGGCCTACCATGTTCTCGACGAATCGGCTCTGGCTCTCGTGTATTCCGAAGCTCGCGGAGCTGCCGATGGGCTGGTACATCCAGTCGTGGGGGAGTCCCTGCTCGTACATGGCGTGGCCGCCCTCGTGGAGGACGCTATAGAGGCTAGAGGGCCACCTGTCCTCATGGTAGTGCGTGGTAATGCGGACGTCGTCGTAGTAGCCGGTTGTGAAGGGGTGCTCCGTCTCGTCGAGGCGACCGCCTGCGTTGGGGCTCTTCGTGTCGTAGCCGATGAACTCCATAGCGGCATCGCTGATCTTCTTCTGGACCTCGACGGGGACGGGGCGACGGAGCATCGAGGTGTCGGGTTTTTCGCCTGATTTCTCCACCTTCTTCATGATGCCCATGAGGCCGACGCGCATGGCGTCGAAGATCTTAGTCGTCTTATCCGCGGTCATCTTTGACTCGAATATGTCGAGCAAGGCATCGTAGGGCGTTTTCGTACCCTTAACACCCATGAGTATATCCGCCGCCTTCATGCGGAGCTCTATCATCTTCTTCAACTCCGGCTTGAACATTTTGTAGTCCTTGGCCGCCTTGGCCTTCTTCCAGACGCCCACGGAGATGGTCTGCTGCTTAGCCGTTTCGAAGACGAGTTCCTCGGGGAGCTTCGTTGACTCGTCGTATGCCTTTTTGGTGAGGTAGACGTTTCTCTTCTGCGCCTTGTCGAGCTCGTAGTATCCCGGGTCTTTCTCTATGTCCTCTATTGTCTTGCCGATGGCGGGGTCTGTGAGCATCTTGTGCCCTATGACCTCGAGTTGGGCGATCTGCTGGCTGCGGAGGTTGAGCGCCTTCGGAGGCATCTTGGTCTCCATGTCCCAGCTCACTATCGCCGTCGTCGACTGGATGATTGCGAGATCCTTCGCCTTCGACAGGAGTTGGTCGTATTCACTCTTCAGGTTAGAATTCATGGTGGAATAATTCTTGCGTCGAGGCTTTATCCTTTTTCAAAAAAAGGTGCTACTTTATGAGGTAGTCCTGGAGGTTGTCCTTCGCCTTCTTCCTCTTAGCCTGAAAGTCTATGAGGAAGGTTTTAACCATCAAGGCTAGGCGCGCTTTGCAGTCCCCGCAGACTAGGGCGCCTGATCGGCACTGCTGCTCTATCTCGGCGAGGTTCTTATCCTCCTCCTCGAAGATGTAGTAGTAGTAGGCGTAGATGTTACAGACCTCGGGGCGGCCGCCGAGCTCCTTCTGGAGCTTTATTGTCTCCCGTCCGCCGGTGAATGCCGCCATAACTTTCTTTGCTGCCTTCTCCGGTACGTCCGTGGTGAAGATGGCGGACTCTGGCTGACTAGCGCTCATTTTACCCCCCTGCGTGAGGGGTGGTAGGAACTTGTTGTGTATTTGCGTAGGCTTCGTGTAGCCCATCTTCTCTGCGATGTCGCGGGTCATGCGCCAGTAGGGGTCCTGGTCGATTGCGGCGGGTATGAGGCACGCGACTTTCCTGCCCTCGCGGTAGCTCTGCAGGAAGCAAGTCATCGCCTGAAGCGCTGGGTACCACGTCAACCCGATGTTATCCGAGTCGGTGAAGCCGAAGACAGCCTTCACCGTGCTCATCGTTATCCTCTTCGACACCTGAAGTCCCAGCTTGTAGATGTGATCTATGTGGTCTGTGTCGCTGAAGATGTGCGTCAGCTTGGGCTGGACGCCGCAGGCGATCACATCCAGAGCATTGTCGTAAGAGTAGGCGATGGTTTCGTCTAGTGTGAGGTCTTCGCGGTGTAGGAATTTCTCGTCGTCTGTCATCTGGAAGTAGAGCTCCGCGTTGTATGCCTTCTGGAGGTAGGCACAGAAGAACCACGGCAGCAGGTGCCCGAGGTGGACGCCGCCGGACGGGCCGCGGCCCGTGTAAAGGCCCACGGGGTGCCCCGCGTCATACTGGTTCAGCCACCAATCTAGATCCCTGTGGCTGAAGTAGACGTTGCGGCGGAGCTGCATATGCATGTAGCCCGCGTGTTTGGCGATCCTCTCCTTGAGCTCCTCCGTGAGCGGCTGGGTACCGAAGCGCTGTATGAGCGTTCCGTAGTCTATGTCACCCTTGACCTCCCACGGGGTTACTACCATGTTGTCGTTCTTGTTCTCTGCACTCAATACATTCGCCTCCCGCCGGTGACGTATTGGCTATCAACCATCGCCACGCGGTTTAGAAGGTTTCTAGGGTCTAGGCTGTTGTTTGCCTCGTCTAGGCTAATGCCCAGTCCGGCTGATACACGACCATCCCTATTCCCAGCCCCAAGATGGTTTAGACGGGATAAAAAGGTTGCCTGATTAGGCTATGCGCTTCGTCATGATGAGGGCGTCGACATACCCACCGCCGTACTTGAGTGCCTCGGGTATCTTACCCGTAATCTTGTAGCCGACCTTCTCATAAGTGTGTATGGCGCGCGCGTTGCTGTCGAAGACCTCGAGGTCGACGACCTCGACACCTAGGTGCTTGACTTGCTTCTCAGCCTCGAGCATCATCTCCTGCCCTATGCCAAGGTCGCGGAACTCAGCGACGAGGCTTATTCCGAGGCTTCCGAGGTGGCTTGAGTAGCCTCTCTTAGGCGTTATCTCGCAGCTCCCCGCGAATCTGCCCTCGACCTCAGCGACAACGGCGACCATCTTATCCCTCTCGACGTTCGACAGCAGTTTACCGATCCAGTCAACCTCCTGGTCCCGGGTCTGCCTCTCGTTCATCATGATCATCGCCCTCTCTTCGACGAGGCCGTTGATGAAGTCGAGCATGTCATCGACATCGCTCCACTTCGGGGCGCGCAACGTGACTTTCCTGCCATCGCGGGCCTTGAAGCGGCGGTAGACCGTGCCTTCCCTCATGGCTTATCGCTGGAGAGTATGTTTAACTAGCGTTAAAAATTTGGGCTATTTCATAAGGTCGAGCAGCGCCTTCTCAACGGTGACTCCAGAGGGAGGGTTCTCAACTATCTCCCCAGTCAACTCACCGTCCTTACGTAGAACGACTATGAGAGGTATCTTTGAGACGTTAAACTCGTAGACCTCCGGCGGGCTCGGCGGTACCGCCCACTTCCTCGTGTTGCTCTTAGCGTCCCTCATTATATGGCCGAAGACCCTGACCTCGAGCCCCGTCGCCTCGGCTAGAATTTCGAGGACGGGAATGTTCCTCATGCAGTCTGGGCACCACTCGGCGCTGAAGGCGACCACGAAATAATCCCTAGTCTTCTTTTTGAGTTCCTTAACCGCAGCAGTGTCGAGCTTGTACTCAATGCGTCTCTTGTCGAAGGCCTCCTTCGCCTTACTCGGCTCCGAGACGTAGTCGTGGACCGACTCCGAGCTCTTCCTAATCTTCTCGACGTCGTACTTCAAGAGCGTATCAATCTGAATGGATCCCCGAGGGGTTAAAACGGTTTAGCGGAGGGTGAGGCGCCGCCCGGTAGAGGCATATGTTAGCGACTCGGCTATGTAGCTCGCGTGGTCGGCGATTCTCTCGAGGTACCTAATGGTGAGGGTGTAGGCGATTATCGTCCTGTGGTCTGTGCCCTTCGCTGCCGCCAAGGCTGCGAGGTTCTTCAGGTAGAGCTCGTCCGTTTCCGCCTCGAGGCGGGATAGCTCGAAGACGAGTTTCTCGTCCATCGCCTCTATGAGGTGTATGGAGATGCCCATCGTGGTGAGGGTCTTTTCAGCCATCTCGTCTAACTTTAACTCCCCCGGGAACGGTGGCCAGTCCTCGAGTCTGTTGAGCACATCGGAGATGTCGAGGGCGTACCTGCTGTAGCGCTCGATGTCGTAAGCGATCTTAATGTAGGCCTTGAGGGTGCGCAGGTCCCCCGCCATCGGCTGTTGGAGGGCGATCAACTCCGTGGCCCTGTCCTCGACTTCCTCGGAGAGCATGAGAATGGTGTTCGACCACGCCTGAACCTGGACGTGGACGTCCTCCCTCTTCGTGAATCCCTCCATGGCTAGTTTGAGTGTTTCCTCGGTGAGCCTACCCATCTTTATGATGAGGCTCTTGATCCTCACTATCCCCTGATCCAGTGGTCGTGCCATCATCGTCACCCGAACTTCCCAGTTATGTAGTTCTCCGTCAGCTCGTTTCGGGGGTTTTCGAAGACACCCCGCGTGTTCCCAAACTCTACTACCTCGCCTATGTACATGAAGGCGGTCATATCGCTCACCCTCGCGGCCTGCTGAAGGTTATGAGTGACCAGCACCACCGTATAGCTGTCCTTGAGCTGCCTCATCAGCGTTTCAATCTTTGTGGTGGCGATAGGGTCTAAGGCGCTGCATGGCTCGTCCATTAGAATAATCTCTGGCTCGATGGAGAGGGCCCTTGCTATGCAGAGGCGTTGCTGCTGGCCGCCCGAGAGGCTGTAGGCGTTGTCGTTCAGGCGGTCCTTTACCTCTTCCCAGAGCGCCGCGCCTTTTAGGCTCTTCTCGACTATAGCGTCGAGATCCGCTTTCTCAGTTGTGCCGTGTATCTTGGGGCCGAAAGCGACGTTCTCGTAGATGCTCTTCGGGAAAGGGTTCGGCTTCTGGAAGACCATCCCGACGCGCCGCCGGAGGTCGTCGACGTCGACCTTCGCTTCATAGATGTTCTCGCCGTCGATGAGGAGCGCGCCTTCGGTCCGGCAGGTCGGTATCAGGTCGTTTATCCTGTTAATGCTCCGGAGGAGGCTGCTCTTGCCGCAGCCTGAGGGCCCCATGATGGCGGTGACGAGGTTGTTCTTGATGTCGATATTGATCTTCTTGAGGGCGTGCTTCGTCCCGTACCAGAGGTTATATTCCCTGAAGCTGATCTTGTCGTTTCTCCCCATGGAGCCGAGTCCCTTTGTTTCCTGCGGCATCTCATCCGCGTCGCTGTATGTGAACGGGTTCTTAACTACGTTTTGAGCCATTTTTAGCCTACTCCTCTTTTCTGGTACTTGTTTCTGATCAGGATGGCGACGCTGTTCATCGCCAGAAGCACGATCAGCAGTACGATTATACCGGAGGCCGCTAGGTCCCTAAACTCGGTCCTCGGCATATTGATCCAGTTGTAAATCTGGATGGGCATTACGGTGAAGCGGTCTAGTGGGCTCGTGGGCACAAACCTGACGTAGGCGAGGGCTGCGATGGCGATCATAGGCGCAGCCTCGCCGATCGCCCTCGACAGCGATAGGATGGTACCCGTCAGAATGCCGGGAAATGCCTCTGGGAGGACGACCCGGCGAGTCACCTGCCACTTGCTTGCCCCAAGGGCAAACGCACCCTCTCGGTACTCCTTAGGAACACTACGGATCGCCTCTCGCGATGTGATGATTATCACGGGGAGGATTAGAAGTGTCATCGTCAGGGCTCCGGCTAGGACGACGCGCCCCATCGCGAGGGCCTCCACGAAGAGCCCTAGCCCCAACAGGCCGTAAACTATGGAGGGAACACCTGCGAGGTTCGCGATGTTGAGCTGGATCAGCTCGGTGAGTCTGTTCTTCAGAGCATACTCCTCGAGGTATATCGCAGCGAAGACGCCGATGGGGAAGGACAAGAGCGCGGTCAGCCCCACGACCCAGACCGTGCCGAAGAGCGCCGGAAGTATCCCCGCCTGATCGGGGAACCTACTAGGATAGCTCGTTATGAAATCCCAGTCGAGGTATGTGAGGCCGTCTGAGAACGCGTCTACGAGGAGTACGACGAGGCTCAGGAGGCTGATGGACACGGCGATGATGGCGGCGGAGAGCAGAAGCCTACCTGTGAGGTGCCTCCGAATATTATTGTCCGCCATCAGTAGCTCCTCCAGTATCTCTTGGTTGCCCAGTTGCCGAGGGTGTTGACAATTATTACCATGACGAAGAGGGTGAGCCCCACAGCGAAGATGGTGTTGTACTCGATGCTACCGAAGGGTGCCTCACCGAGGCTGATCTGGGTGATATAGCCCGTCATTGTCTGGATGCTCTCAAGCGGATTTAACGTGAACCTAGGCGTGGAGCCGGCGGCGATGCTCACTATCATTGTCTCGCCGATAGCGCGACTTATCGCGAGGATCACAGACGCTATTATCCCCGAGAGCGCCGACGGGAACACAATCTTGAGCGCCACTTCATGCTTCTGGCTCCCTAGCGCGTACGCCCCCTCCCTAAGCGACTTCGGCACCGCGATCATGGCGTCCTCGCTCAGGGATGAGACCATTGGGATGATCATTATACCCATAACGAGCCCCGCGCTCAGAGCGTTAAACACAATGATCTCCGGGAAAACAAGCCGGAGCAGAGGCGTGACGTATGTCAAAGCGAAGTAGCCGTAGACAACTGTGGGGATGCCCGCCAGTATCTCCAGGACGGGCTTCAACATGCGCCTGAGCCTATCGGACGCGTACTCACTGAGGAAGACTGCAGTGAGTAAACCTATCGGTACCGCGACGAGAAGCGCTATCGCCGTCACCATCAGCGTACCCGCAACGAGGGGGAGAACTCCGAAGTGTTTCGGCTCAAACAGCGGCGTCCACAGGGTGCCCGTGAGGAACTCAACTATCGAAACCTCCCCGAAGAAATCGAATGCCTCGAAGACGAAGAGCCCGAGGATGCCGAGTGTCGTGAAGACGGAGAGGATGGCACTCCCGAAGAGAAGCTTCTCAATCAACCCCTCTCTGAGCTTCTGCGATCGCTTTGTTTTACTATCCTGACCCTTCAAGGTGACCCCTCCTGCATAATATGTATAAAATTATGGCATACTATTAATTTTTAACAGGTTGTTTTCGTAGACCAGCGCGTCTAACGGCGTATATCCGACTTCGTGCACGAGGATCTCGCCGTTCTCCATGTAGAACTCGGCGAACGCCTTCACCCCTTCTCTCTGGAGCGAGGCGGTATTCACGTAGATGAATAACGGCCGGCTGAGGGGCGTGTACTCATTATTGGTGATGGTAGAGTCGTCCGGCGTCACTGGTCCTGAGCCCGAATCTATAGGCACAATCTTCACATTATCCGAGTTCTCAACATAGTACGCGTAGCCGAAGTATCCTAGGCTATTCGCGTCGCCGCTCACGCCTTGGACGAGAATGTTGTCGTCCTCACTCGCGGTGAAGTCTGCCCTGCTCGCCTTTGTCTTACCGTTGATAACCTCTGTGAAGTAGTCAAATGTCCCGCTGTCCGTACCCGGGCCGTAGAGGTGTAAGGGCTGATTTGGCCAACCCGCCCTTACATCCGACCAACTCATGACAGTGCTGTTCGTCTCCCATATCGCCTTCAGTTCTGCGGTCGTGAGGTAGTCCACCCAAATATTCTGGGGGTTTACGACGACCGCTATCCCGTCGAGGGCTATCTTAAACTCGACATAGTTAATGTTGTTAGTGTGTGCCGCATCGACTTCCGAGGTAGAGATCGGTCTCGAGGCGTCGCTTATGTCGGTTTCACCCTTTGTGAATCGCTTGAAGCCGCCCCCCGTCCCACTTATGCCGACGTTGATCTTAACGCCCGGGTGTATGTTCTGGAACTCCTCGGCCATTGCCTGGGTTATTGGGAAAACCGTGCTTGAGCCATCGATTTCAATCGTGCCCGATAATCCTATGCCGGTGGCCTGCTGATTTGACCACCACCAATATCCGGCCGCCACTAATAGAATAGCGGCAACTAACCCAATTATTGCTGTTTGTCTCATTTTCTCGATTACTGCATGAAGTGCGCCGATTATATAACTTACTTATAGATTATATAGAGATACTATAGCTATATTTTTATTATTGTTTTTACGTTGGATAACATAAATAGGGTGTGACCTATATTCCAACCAAGAGAAAAACGGAGGGGGAGAAGCAGATGTCTGTTCAGGAACAGGAAGAGCTTCGTAAGATACAGGTTACAGGCGGATCCACATACATAATCTCATTGCCAAAGGACTGGGTCGACCAGCTCGGCCTCAAGAAGGGCAGCGTCGTGAGCATGAGCCAGCGTGACGATATGTCCCTATGCCTGCAGCCGAAGGGCCTCGTGTCCCCCGATAGGGTCCGTAAGGTCATAATATCGATAGAGCAGGGGGAGAAGCCGGATAGTGTGGTGCGCCGCATGGTCTCCGCCTATGTCAACGGCTACAACATCCTGCAGATACGCTCCAACGAGAAGAGGATCGACCTTGAGACCCGCTTCGCCATAAAGGACTTCGTGCGGAAGAAGCTCGTCGGCACAGAGATCCTGAGCGATCTGCCCAACGAGCTTACACTCCAGATATTGCTGAGTTACTCGGAGCTATCCGTAAAGGACGCGCTCAGGCGGATGTCGATCATCGCCGCCTCGATGCACAGGGACGCGGTGCAGACGCTGAGCACCGACAACCCCCGCATCGCCAAGGAGATAGTAGCGATGGATGACGAGGTTGACCGCTTCAGCTTCTACGTGATCAGACTGCTCAACGTGGCTTCGATGGACGCCCATGTGCTAAAGGAGAGCGGCATAAACACGCCCCGGCAGCTGCTCGGGTACCGCCTCATCACGAAGTCGGTCGAGCGCATGGCGGACCACGCGACGAACATCGCCGAGAACCGCCTCGCCCTGCACCTCGTGCCGATCAACGATGAGATACTCGCGGAGCTCAACGGGATAAGCGGTTCAGCCATCAAGGTCTTCGAGGCCTCGATGGAGGCGCTCTTCGACGAGGATTACTCCGAGGCCGACTCGACGATGGATGCCGCTGAGGACACAAGCGGGATGGAAGACGAGGTTATCCACAAGATAGTCAAGCTCGCCCCGGTCGAGGACGTGCCTCAGCTTAGGCTCATCGTCGAGAGCATCGTCAGAACATCGGAGTACGGCGCAGACATCGCGGAGGCTGTGCTAAACATGACGGTGAACGACGCCGTCGTCGAGGCCTAGCCCACATCGTTTTTAAGTATAGCCGCACCCCGCCTAATACGGCTGGGATCGTGGTCTAGCTTGGCTAGGATACGTGGTTCGGGACCACGTGATCCCCGGTTCAAATCCGGGCGGTCCCACCATCGCCTTTGGGAATCAATCGTAGTGGGCCATCGACTTGACTACAAGTCCATCGGGGCCGAAGACAAAGACCTCTGCTGCCTTCTTGTCCCGGGTCACGTTGTGGTAGTAGACGACGAGGCTCTCTACGCCCACCAGTACCTCGATAAGCTCGAACCTTAGATTGGGGGACTGGCTTAGCGACTTCTCCCAGTACATGCGGACGTTATTCTTTCCCTTCAGCGTCCCCGAGGGCACGTTCATAACCTGGACGATTCGGGGGCTGCTCATCTCGAAGTCGTCGGAGTAGTGTGAGAGGATCAAGTCGAGGTCGTGAGAGTTCCAGGCGTCGATCCACTCCTCGGCGAACTTCACCGCCCTACCTCTCGTGATCATTCCAATCGCATCTGAGCCTCAGCGGAAATCAAACTATCGCCAAATCACGCCGCTATTCCTCTCCCTCGATAGTGTTATACCCACTTTCCGCAGCCGTGATACCCGATAACCATGATTCTCCTAGGCAAAGACGACGTAAAGCTCCTGAGGAAGATGGAGTCTGAGATCTCGAAAGAGACGCTCGGCGCCAACTTCGACGAGCTGATGCAGTACCCACCCCTCCACTCGGGCAGTCCCGAGGAGGAGAAGGTCATACAGGTGATGAAGGGGAAGCTCGAGGTGTATGGGCTCGAGGTAAAGGTGCTCCGGTACGAGGCGTATATTACCGACCCGAAGACTGCCAAGCTGACGGTGACGGCGCCGCAGGTCATGGAGATACAGACCACCCCCTACAGGCAAGCTGGCTCCACGACGCCGGATGGCTTCGAGGCCGAGGTCATCTACGTACCCCCAGATATGATCGGCTATCAGGAATGCCGAGACAAGATCGTGCTCTGTGAGCAGAAGACGAGCGGAGACTGGATGGGACTGCAGGGTAAGTTGCTGCTCACACTTCAGGAGATGGGCGTCGCCGGGCTCATCGTCATCGAGCAGGACGACTTCATGCCGAGCGTCTGCCATCAGAGGGCTGATTTCTCCGTCTCCGGCAACCCAACTCCGGAGAACTTCCACCTAATACCCAAGATACCCGCGATACTCCACGTTTCGAACAGGGATGGCGCCAAGCTACGCAAAATGGCGCAATGCGGCGGCATGAGAGTACACATCGTCAGTTTCGCCGAGACAAAATGGAAGAAGCTGCCACTGCTTGTCACCGAGATCAGGGGTAGCGTAGAGCCTGAGAAGTTCATACTCGTCAACGGCCACGTCGATACGCCACCCTATTGCATGGGCGCAACCGACAACATCAGTGGCGACACAGCCATCATGGAGGTCGCCCGCATACTAAACAAGCACAGGGATAAGCTCCGCCGCAGTGTCAGGATCGCCTACTGGACGGGCCACGAGATCGGCAAGTACGCCGGCTCGACGTGGTTCAACGACGCTTTCTGGCATGACCTCCGCTACAACTGCGTGGCGAGTTACAACATCGACTCCCCCGGCTGCCAGGGCGCAACGACTGTCCGCGAGGCGCCGTACAGCGAGGTATTGGAGGTTGTCCTCGAGAGCATCAAAGACGCTACCGGGATAGCGGTGGAGCATTATCGCTGGCCAACGCGTGCTGGCGATGGCAGCTTTTGGGGCACCGGGCTTCCTCACTTTGGCGTTACGACAAGCCGCCCAAAGGAGACCTACGATCCACACGTCAACTACTCGGGTGGAGGCTGGTGGTGGCACACACCCTTCGAGACCCATGATAAGATGGACCTCGACATACTCGTAACTGATGTAAAGATTGAGCTCAACCTCATTTGGCGCCTCGTCAACTGCCAGGTCCTCCCCTTCAACTATACGAAGTACGCGAAGAGGATGGTCGAGATACTCGAAGACATGCAGAGGAAGTCGGACAAGATAGTAGACTTCTACAACCTCCACGTCTTGATTGGGGAGGCGAAGACGTTCGTGGAGCTTTCCGAGAAGCTTGAGGAGGCCGCGAAGCGAGTCGCGAAAGAGGGCGACTCGGTGAAGGTGGCAGACCTGAACAGGTGTCTCATGTGGGTGGGGCGTAACGTCAATCCCATCGCTCACAGCGACGCGGACATCGCCAATCAGGTAAGCATGGAGACGTTCGGCGCCCAGCCCTTCCCGAGGATAAGCCAGATCTCGGAGCTCGCCAACATGACGCTCCACCAGAGCCCCGAGTTCAAGTTTCTCTACACGAAACTAGTCCGGGAGCGGAACCTCGTGGAGGACGGTTTCTATCAGGCGAACGAGTTGATCAGGGCTACTTTGGGGAAGCTCTAGGATGCCTGTCCGCCTCCAGCCATTCAGGGTCGGGTTAATACTAACGGAGCAGTGCGACGCTTCCTGCGCCCACTGCTGGTTCAGCTGCGGCCCCGAGAAGACGGCGACGATCAGTAGCTACAACGCGTACGACTACGTGGATAAGGTGTCGAGAGCGGGGGTGGAATGGATTAGCCTTACGGGGGGCGAGCCGATGCTCTACCCCTCACTTGTCGAGAACCTCGTCGCCTATGCCTCGGGGCGGGGCCTTAGGACCGAGCTTGTCACCAACTGTAACTGGGCCGAGTCGCACGAAAAGGCGTCAGACACGCTGAGGGTCCTCAGAGACGCCGGGCTGGACGTCGTGAACATAAGCGCTGACGACTTCCACCAGGCTTATGTCCCCTTCGAGAGGGTCGGGCACGTCTACGCCGCCGCGAAGCGGTTAGGGCTGAAGATGGTTGTGATGTCTGCATTGAGCTGTGGGAGTTCCCGACTCGCGGACATCGCTACTAAACTCGGGGACGAGGTTCCGCCGCCGGGTGAGATGGACGGCCACGCCGCCATCGGGATCGAATCGGGCTTCACACCCGTCGGTAGAGGCGCGTCCCTGCCCCGGGGAGAGTGGCACCCCGAAGCCTCCCCTCTCACAGGTGGGTGTAAGGCCGTGCTCCGCGACCTGGGCGTGAAGCCGAGCGGCGAGGTGCTCCCATGCTGTTCCGCCTCGGCGACGATACCCGGATTCAGTCTAGGTAAACTCGATGACTTTGAGCTTGGTGAGATGCTGGACAAGGCGTGGGATGCCGATGTGTTCAATATTCTAAGCGAGAAAGGACCCATAGGGCTACTCAATGGGCCGCCTAAGGGCGTCTACGTGAACAAGTGCCACCTCTGCAGCGAGGTCTTCGGCAGGCTGCTTGCCTAGCTCATCCACCTGCTTCTAATGGCGTCGTCATAAGTGCGCCTCGGCGCACACCTCGTCGAGGTCTCCATCAGTCCTCGACTAGTATTATCGGTAGATCAAAAATCTGTGCTTCATGAGGCTGGTTTAACTTCGATGCAGCAATTTCTCCCACGGGCTCCCTTGGAAAAGCCTGATAGATATATCTGAACCTACCGCGCGTTCAGCTCGCGCAGGAAGCCTACCCTGCCTAGGAACGTGCCGTCGAGGAGGAAGACCTCGAAGTCCTCTGTGTTTATTGCGTTCCTCCTGAGCATGGGGCCTAAAAGGCTCTGTGGTGCCTCGCCGTTTACGGGTAGGCCACCGAGGAGGTCGTTGAAGGTGGGCATGAGTATCATCTCAGGGGCACCGATCTCTGCTTCATAGTTGTCGTTGAAGGCTGTAACCGGGTTGCCCTCATACCTGACGGCGTCCTGTTCCAGGAAAGCCTTGGCAAGCTTCTCGGGCTCGGCGACGCCCTTGACCCATGCCCGTTGCACCATCCTGATGCCTAGGGGTGTGCGAAGGAGCACCGTGGGATGGTTATGCCCCGCTATGAGACAGTCAGCCTCTAGTGCCTTCGCTTTTGGCCAGGCGTGGCCATGAAAGACGGCGATCTTGAAGTCGTCGCCAAGGATTATGCCCTTGCTACTGTGTATCTCCACCTCCTTGGTGGCGAGGTCCTGTATGTTTCCATCGTGGTTGCCTCGGGTCACGTCGATCTTTGAAACGACTTCTCGCAACACCTCGAAGAGTCGGGGCAGCTCACGTTTTTCCTGGAAGCTGGTTACTGGGACGCCGTGTTTCACATCACCGGCGATAACGAGTCGATCCGGCTTATGTTCTTTGCAGAGTGCTACGAGTTCCCCTTGTATGCGCTCTGTTTGGTAGGGGATGTTCACGCCTGCCTTACTCAGCTCGTACTCTAGTCCGATATGGAGGTCGGCCACGATGAGTACCCTTTCGCCTATGTCCGCCAGCAGCGCGGGCCAGGGGGTGAGCAGGCGTATCAAGGGATCCCTGAAACCTCCTCTGCCCGCCGGATTTAAACCGGTTCCCTTCCGCAACCGTGAAAAGGCGTGCCGTGGAATACCCCTGATCCCGAATGGTGACCGAGGAGCGCCTCATCCTTGAGCGTGTGCTAGACGAGGTGCGCACGGAGAGGCAGCTTAGCCGCAGCAACTGGGAGAGGCTCAAGGGCACATTTGGGGACCGATTCGATAAGGCGTGGCGCCTTGTGCAGGAGAGGCGTGTAAAGAGGTACACGTTCCGCCCATCGGGAAGGGTGACGTGGGTGGTTGTCGGCCAGGGCGGGGAGTACCAGATATACCCGACAGCTGGTTACTGCGGTTGCGACGACTTCTACTTCCGCGTCGTGGACGGCGAGGCGGGACTATGCTACCACCTCCTCGGCCAGAGGATTGCCGACGCCCTCGGCAACTACGACAGGGTCGATGAGGAGGACGAGGCGTACAGATTACTCACCGGGGAGTGGCGAGCCCAGGTCCGCGCAGAGGAAGACTAAGCCTAAATACCCTCGCCCTCAACATCTATGATCGGTATGGACATCGCCAGTTACTATACGATCCTCGTTGACCTCTCATGGGTGCTCTCTACGGCGGTCATAGTCCTCGGCGTCGTCTACGTCCTCATTTCGAAGCCCGAGGATAAGAAGCAGTAAACGAACTTAGGCCATAAACGCACTTTTATAGCTCCGATTCTCAGTTAGGGGCGTTACAGCCATGTCCGCCACTGAGGACGTCATAAAGAGGATTCTTGCTACGAAGCCGACCCTTACACGTGAGGCGGTTGAGCGCCTCATACAGGAGGAGAAGGCGAAGGCTGCAGGGCTCCTCACCGACGAGGCCGCGGCGCACCTCGTGGCATCTAGCCTCGGCATGGACGGCGCCGGGGAGCGCATTGAGGCCAAGCTCAAAATAGGTGCCCTCACCTCTGGGCTCAACGACGTCAGCCTCACGGGGCGTGTTCTGCATGTTTTTCTGCCCCCCCGGACCTTCCAACGCGCCGACGGCAGACAGGGCAAGGTGCTACGCATGCTAATCGGGGATACCACGGGCATCGTCGCCGTCGTCTTCTGGGATGATAAGGCGGACCACGTAGTCGCTAGCAAGGTCGGCAGGGGCAAGATCATCAGGGTTCTCCATGGCTACAGCCGCGAGAGGCAGGGGACCGGAGAGATCGAGGTCAACGTCGGCAACAGGGGTACCGTCTACATGGAGCCACTCGACGTCACCGACTCCGAGTTCCCCAAGATGGATTCCTTCTTCAAATCTCCGGGGCAGGTAAGCTCCACGGGCCCCGTCAACGTCGAGGGAGTAATCATGGGCAGGTCCCAGCCCTCAACCTTCAGCAGGAAGGACGGTACCGAGGGCAAGGTCGCCCGACTCACACTCGAGGAGGGTGGCAGACAGATAACCACAGTCCTCTGGGACGAGAAAGTGGACGAAGCCGCCAAGTGGGGCGACGGCACACGTGTCCGGATCATCGGCGCCAACTCTAAAGTCCGTCAAGGAGGAGGCTTTGAAGTCCACCTTAACAGGAGCAGCGAAGTCGAGGTCCTAGAGGAGGGCGTCCTCCCACATGAGCCGCTCAGTATGTGGACGAAGATCGGCGAGCTACGTGACGGAATGCGCAGCGTCAGCGTCGCCGGCAGGGTGATGAGCGTCAACGAGCCACGCGAGTTCACGAGGAAAGACGGCACGAAGGGGCGAGTAGCCTCCGTTGTCTTAGAGGACGAGACGGGCATTGTACGCCTAAGCCTCTGGGACGATGATGTAAACGCCCTCGGCGACATGCCCATTGGCACGGTCGTTGCCGTGGAGAATGGCTACACGCGCGCCGGATTCGGGAACACTATCGACTTGAACGTGGGTCGAATGGGTGCCATGAAGATCAACCCCGACGGCGTCATGGTTGAGATGGTGGACGCCTCGGAGCGCGTCACACAGATCAAGGACCTGCGTGAAGGCACAAAAAACATAACTATTGAAGGTCAGTTGCTCGACGACCCGATCAGCCGCGAGGTGAACACGATGAGGGGGCCGACCAATGTGGTTAGCTTCCGTGTCGACGACGGCACAGGAGAGGCGCGTATAAGCCTCTGGAGGGATCACGGCAAGGCCGTTGAGGGCCTCACCGCAGGAGCCCGCATAAGGCTTGAGAACTGCAACATCCGCGAGCCCTTCGACGGGCTCATGCAGGTGACGAGCACCCAGTTCACGAAGATAACTGTCCTCAAGAAGTAGGCAGAAAGAGCCCGACGAGCAACTGGACCAGATCCTCATCCGTCTCTGTTATCTTCTCTAGGAGTACGTGCCTGTGGACGATGGCGTCCACTATAGCGTAGTTCAGCGATATCCTCCTGAGCCTCTTATTGTCCTTGTACCTTTCGGCAAGGACGGCGTCGCGTGTCCTCTTGCTCCCTGCGAAGATGTCGTGGTCCTCAAGGTTTGCGACATCGAAGGCCCTGTAGAGGGCTGCGTTATCCCTATGGGTCTTGATATGGCGGCGTATTTCCTCCTCGAGGGTCCCAGGGGTGTCTGGATCTATCTCGGATGGGGTAGTTGTAAGGAGATAGCTCTCGTAGAGCTTGCTCGTCACCTCGGGCTTACCGGCGGGGAAGTACCTGTAGATGATGCCGACGCTAACGCCGGCAGCGTCTGCTATATCGCGCATGGTGATAGTGGGGTAGCCTTTCTTCCTAACGAGGTCGGCGAAGGCATCCAGTATCTGCCTCTTCTTGGCCTCCGCGTCGCGCGTATACGCCGCCAAACACACCACTGTTGAACAATGTTCATAAGGCTTTAATATGGTTGTTGCCAAAGGCATTATTGAACGATGGTCAACAAGCGAGACGCGTGCTCGGTCTGGGTTCTGCGCCTTCCTGTGTTAGTGGACGTTATCGTGGGGGGAAGGTGAGAATGCTCTCCCCTCTCACCGTCAGCACGCTGATCCAAGTCAGTGTTGTTGTCATCCTCTGCGTCGGCTTCACCTTCACGTACATGATGGAGAAGTTCCCGAACTTCGCCCACGCCGCGTTTGCTACAGTCGGAACCGTCGTCTCCTTCACCCTAGTGAAGTTCAGCGGCTTCGATCCCTACAGAGCGATCCCCGTTTCGATGCTCTTCTGTGGGCTGCTCGGGTTGGGGCTTTACAGGCTCGTTGTACGCCCGATAAAGGCGACGGGAGCGCGGGAGATCACCCTTACCTTCGCGTTCTTCGTTATGGCGCAGGTCCTCGCCAGTCTCATCAACATCTACAGCTACTGGTACCTCTACGAGATGCGTGCCCCAACTAGCGGCTTTTACTTCTTCAGCGGCGACTTCACGTGGGAAGGTTACCCCGGCGTGCTTCTTGTCGCAGTACCGACGTGCCTACTCCTCGTCTTCTCATTATGGTTCTTCCTTACACGTGTCAAGCAGGGCATAGCCTTCAGGGCGGTCGCCGAGGACGAGACCCTCTCTTCCAGCCTAGGCGTCAACGTTGAGGGAATACACCTCCTGAGCTGGTTTATCACGGGTCTGCTTGCGGGGCTGGCGGGCGGGCTAATTCCCCTTTGGAGATACACGGGACTCGACGCGAACGATCAGTTCCTCATACTCGTAATGACTGGCAGCGTCTTAGGTGGACTTAACACGGTTGCGGGAGCCATCGTTGGGGGCGTTCTCGTCGTCGCCTCCCAGAAGATATTCACCGCCCTCGGCGTCACATTCGTGGGGGTAGACATCTTCGCCTACGAGTCGCTCTTCCCCATGGTGCTCGTCGTTCTCGTTCTGTTCCTTCAGCCGGAGGGCCTCATGGGGATCTTTGATAGGTCGAAGATACCTGGTAGGCCTCTTGCTGAAAGATTGAGGAACAGCTTCGCTGCCGTTGCCGAGTTTGTTAAGAGGAAAAAGTAGGCTGTTGGAGTGCCCGGTTATTTGTGGGCCTTCTCCATCACGCCTATGCTCGCATCGAGGACGTCGAGGCTCTTATCAACTAGATCCTGCGTGATGGCGAGCGGTGGCATGAGGCGTATGACACTCTTCCCGCAGTTGACGACGGCGATGCCCTTCCTGAAGCAGTCCATCATCACGTCCTCTGTTTCTTGGCTGGCGGGGATCTTGCTCTTCTTATCCTTGACCAACTCGAGGCCGCACATGAGGCCAAGTCCGCGAACGTCACCGACCATGGGGTGGCTCTCCTTCATCTCGTTGAGCCTCTTCATGATGTGTATGCCCTGCTTTGTGGCGTTCTCGAGCATCTTTTCCTCCTTCATCGCCTTGATAACGGCGTTTGCCGCAGCGCAGGCAACGGGGTTCGCCCCGAACGTGGATGCGTGGCTGCCAGGGGTCCAGTCCTGTAGGTCAGCCCGTGAGGCCATGACGCCCAACGGGAGGCCCGCGGCAATGGCCTTGGCGATTGTGACGATGTCGGGTGTGACACCGAAGTGCTCTATAGCGAACCACTTTCCCGTCCTGCCCATGCCCGACTGCACTTCATCGACCGCGAAGAGTATGCCGTACTTATCAAGTAATTTCTTGAGCTTCTTGAAGTAACCCGCAGGTGGAACGATGTATCCGCCTTCGCCTTGCACCGCTTCTGCGATGAGCATCGCAACCTCTTCTGGTGGCACGAATTTACTGAAAAGGTACTCCTCGATGTAGTCTACACAGTAGTAGTCGCAGCTTGGACACTCTAGGTGGAATGGGCACCTGTAGCAGTATGGGTAGAAGATATGCTCTACACCGGGTACGAGTGGGTGAAAGTATCGGCGCTGAGCCGGGCGGCTAGCCGTTAGGCTGACGGCGCCCATTGTGCGTCCGTGGAAGCTACTTATGTACGCGAGGATGAGCTGTCGCTTCGAGTGCCAGCGTGAGAGTTTTATCGCCGCCTCATTCGCTTCAGCGCCGCTGTTTCCCATGAAGAACTTCTTCTCGAAGTTCCCAGGCACGATGCTGTGGAGTTGCTCGCCGAGATCTAGGTAGTTTTCATAAAAGAAGTCTGTGTAGCTGTAGCTGAGGAACTTATCCGTCTGCTCGTGGATCGCCTTTAAGACCTTGGGGTGGCTGTGTCCGACGCTCATGACGGCGAGGCCCGAGTTCATGTCGATGAACTGGTTACCGTCGACATCGGTTACTATACAGCCCTTCGCCTCCTTAACGACTAGGGGATAAGCCCTGCCGAAGGAGGGGGAGATGTACCTCTGGTCCCTTGCGACGGCCTTCTGCGCCTTAGGACCTGGAGGCGTGACTACGATCTTCGGGTAACTCAACCACTTCACCCTCTTCGAGGTCTAGTCTGCTCCACCTAGGATAAAAGGAGTGACGGTTGCCGCACGTGGGAGTACTTACCGCCGAAGCGCTAGGCGAGAAGGGCCACGGCGATGGCGGCAAGGAAGGTCAGAGGGAGCGCTGCGGCGGCGGTCCTTATGAAGACCCTGAAACTCGTCTTCACCACCCCTCTGAGCAGCTCTATACCCCTGTGCCCAATAATCGGCACTCCGTCCACGACGACACGAGTGAAAGCCGCCTGTGCCGGCTCCGTCTCCACTTTGAGTAACTCATCGATGTAAAATAACACTCTGCTGTGATCCATAACTTCGCCAGCGGGATGGTAACCCCTGTCTGTGGCGCCTATCGCGTTCACGAGGTGCGTATCCGAGGTCATCGCCTCGGAGTAGAAGCCGAGTTTGGAAACGTGGGTGAGTATCTCCTCGCGGAAGCCCGGGATCATGTTGTTAGTATCGAAGACGATGTAGGCATTCTTTCCTACGGTCGTCTCAATGATGACGACCGCGATCCCGCAGGGGCCCATGCCCTCGTTAAGCCCCCACTCCTCGGGGCGCACACGCGCGACGCCAACCCTGAAGTGCGCCTTTGGTAGACTCAAAGCCTTCTCCAGCGCCGTCGCGGCGGCAGCGACGAGGTTCTCGATATCAGCGTCATCGAGTAGGTCGTCGTGATTAAAGCAGTTGTGGGCGTCGGCGACGACCGCCACAAGTCCGCGGGTCGATGTAGCTTCCCTTATGCGGTCCTTCGCGGCGTCGGGTATGTCGTCGTGGCTCTTAGGGCTGAGCGTGAGGGTGAATACGGCGGCTTCACCGAATATCTGGCAGGACGCTTTTGCTCCCTCGACCTCGGCGAGTGCCATCGGCGTGCAGGTTGGAGACGCGGCTCCTCTCTCAGCAGACATCACAGCTGAGACCAGTCTCGCTATATCGTCACTGCGTGTTACGTCCTTCTCGTGGCTTGACACGCCGTGGATTACGACCGCCCCCTCCCCGAGTCCCTCCGTGAGTGAGAGGCTCAGGCCGCTGCTACCGACGTTCCTGAAGGGGCCAGGGTGAATATATGGGGCGACAAGACTCCCTACGGACGCCCCGGACGAGTCCGTGAACGTCAACTCATCGATCTCAAGTCGCGCCGTCTCCGATACGGCGGCGAGCTGCTCCTCAAGGGGCTCACTGTGCTGCTCAGCCCAAGCGTAGATAAATGCCCGGAAGAGAGGGATTATCTTTATCGAGCCATCGCCGAAGACCCACTTCCTGATCTGGATCAACAAAATCGCGGGGCCGAGCAGTGTCAGTCCCAGTACCGCCACGATGACGAATGGCGGCGCCTCCCAGATGGAGGGTATGAGCATGTATGATACCGCAGCGAGGAGTACCGGTTGGATGGATATACCCAACGCTGTCCTCCCGGCTCCGCGGGTTGAGAAGACGGCGTAGATGAGAAAACGAAGTGAGGCCGAGGAGTATATCGTCAGGAGTATGCCCCGCAGGAGTAGGTCGGGTGCATCAAGGAAGCCGGCGATCGCCCCTACAGCCACTAGTAAGGCGCCACCGGCGATGCTCCAGACGAAAGACACTATGTTCACACGCCTCGGCGAAAGGAGGGGGTCGTCCCTGTAGAACAGCCCCGTTAGCACGTCGGATGCGATGAGGGGCACGGCGAGTCCGAGGAGGCCGAAAATGAAACCCTGCCGCGCCGCCGTCCAGCCCATCGCGAGTGTGAAGCTCGCGGCCCCCGTGACGCTCGTCGCGGCGAGGACGGATGCGACCATCACGAGGCGGGAAGGAAACGTCACAAGGTATGAGTAGTAGTCGACGATGTTGCTGATTGCTTCCCGGCTTTCCGACAGAGTCGACCCTACCTAGCTGGAAGTTGTATGCCGGGTGGTGGTTAAAAGTCTCGCCCTAAAAGACGAGTCCGGCGAAGAATATTCTTGCGACGAGCACGACGACGATGAGTACAGCTGCGCCGCCGACGACGAACTCTGGCCTGATCTTGGGGCCGTTCGTCTCATCCTGGAAGAACCTCATTAGTCCAGCGCTGCTTTGAGGCATTCCAGCTGAGCCATCTTTCTTCTTCCTACCGCTCATGGATTATCGTCCCAGATACAGGCAATTCCCCCTAAAAGGGTTACTGTGCGGGCTTCTTTGCAGACGACCGCATGAAGTCGGTGAGGCTGAACTGCTTCGATGTCTCCTCGGGGACAGCCTCTTCGACGAATATCTGGCTCATCTCCAGCTTTACTAGCTCGAGGCGGTCGACGTAGTATGGGTCGAGCTCGTACTTCTTCACCATGTCGAGGGCGGGCTTGAGGTACTTCTCGATGCCGCCCTTGTGGACGGTCATCTGTATGGTGCCGCCGCAGCGCAGGCACTTCCCGGCGAGCGGGGGACGCCTATACTTCCTGTTGCACTTTGTGCAGCGGAAGGTCTGGCTGGTGAAAGCACGAAGGTTCCCGACGATGTCCTTCATGAAGTGACTGTTGAGGATCTTAAGGGCAACCTGCTTGGCGTCGACGGCGCGTAGCTTCTGGGCGAGCTCTAGCTGGCTGTCGAGCTTCTCCACCATCGTGGTGAGTGTGTTATAAGCGCCGTGGAAGCTGCCGAGGTTTATGTCGCTGCACTCCTCGGTGTAACTTATACCCTCGAACTGGGCCTCGGTGCCGAGGCGTGCCCCGATCGTGTCGACTAAGGCGCCGTACTGGCCGCTCCCCGCCCCCTCCGAGCAAAGCTTGTAGAACTCCGGTGGGTAGCTGCTGTTCACGTCGACGTTGTGCGCCTCCTTATCAACCTCGCTCGGGTTCATCGTGGGGATGATAAATAGAGGCGCGTCCATCTGGCCACCGCTCTGCTGTGGCAGGTAGGCTTTACTGAAGTTGAGCAGCGGGTCGAGCGCTAACATGACTGCGTCCTCATCGCCGTCGCAGTTCCTCCTCTTCGCAGCGTGCCAAAGGGGGTGAGCGTACTGGTTGCGTACCTTCGTGAAGCCAATGAGGCGCCCTGTTATGGCGGCGGAGGTGTGCGGCGCCAGGCCAAGGAGCAGGCAGCCCACGAGGTCGTTCCGACTCTTTGCGTTGTAGTACGGCTGCATCCCGTAGAAGTCGCGTAGCTGGTCATCGAGGAACTTGGATGCCTTGAGGAGGTAGTCGCCGCAGTCCTCGGGGAGTATTACGTCCTGCACCTTGAGCTCAAGCATCTGGTCGGGGCGCTCTAGGGGTGCGCCATGCGTGTCATGGGTGTAGCCGAGGCTCCTGAGCCTCTCAACGGGGACGAAGACCTCGTTGGGTCTGAAGTGTGTGAGGGGTATATCGGTAAGGTCGAAGCGGAGCGTGCCGTCCTTGAAGACGCTAAGGTCGTAACGGGCACGGAGTATGCCTTTGGCGAGGTTCTCTGGCGTCCTCGTCGCGTTCATTAGCCTCTTCACGCACTTGACGCGCGCCGGTAGCTGTCCGCCGATCGCTTTGCGCGCCGCCTCGAGCTCGTCCTTCAGGTCTACATCGACGCCTGTGTAGGAGACGATCTCGGATCGGCACTGGGGGCACCGCTCACCCTCGAATCGGAGTCCGCAGCGGCTGCACCTGCGTATCTCTTTGGTCTCTCCCCCGCAGTTCTGGCAGACGGTGGTGCTGCCTATCTCGCCACAGGTGAGGCACTCCCGCTGACTGAGCTCGATCCTGACCGTTTTGCCCTTCTCTGCCTTGAGTATGTCCCTCTGGGGGCCGCCTGCCTCACCGACGGGGTAGAGGCTGTGGACGTAGGGGGCCATGCGACGCTCCTTCGCCTTCTCAGGGCGCCCCATGCGGGCTCCGACAAATACCCCTACCTTCTCCCGTACGGGGAACCCGGCGAAGTAGTTCACGACCTCAATCGGCTTCTCGCCCTTGACCTCCGTGTATCTCTGGCCTAGGTTGAGGGTCCTCGCTAACACGCGGGCGTCCTCACCGAGGTCGAGTTTGCCGCCGCGAACCTTGTGGGGCAGGAGCAGTGCCTCGAGGGGCGCTTTGATCTCGGGGATGTTTGGGTACTCGGTGGACTCAGGGTTGTACTCGGTGGCGAGTGTGTTGCGGAAGGCTAGTAGATTCGTCTTTCGTGAGGGCGGACCAGTGATAGTTCCACCTCGGGTGTATGGGGACGTCCATAGCCGTGACTGCGAGCGCCTCATCCACAGTCGGGCGGTTGAGGGGGCTCGACTTGAGGAACCTAATCCTCTCTGAGAGGAGCCCCGTGAGGCTTATGGCGGCGTCCTCGCCGAGCCTCGCGCATGAGGCGTTGAGGTCCTGCACCCACTGGTTCTCGTCGTACCCCGTTGGGAGTAGGGCCTTGTTGTTCTGGATGAAGTCACCGGCGTTGCTGAGGTAGTCGCCGAGGAAGATTATCCTGTTTATCTGGGGGAGGAGGAGCTCGGCCTCGGCTTCTGTCTCTACTCTCTGTACCGAGCCGTCTTTGAGGCGCACTACTGGCGGCTCTATTGAGTCGACGGGGCAAGTGGCGGCGGACTTACCCGGTAGCTCTGTTCTCATTTGAACGCCCGTGGCGAGGAACTTGTTGAGCACGACCATGGCTGCTGGGTGTACGCCAGAGGCTGCGAGCCCCGTGTTGCGCGCCCTGCCGTAGCGGAGTCGGAAACCCCCTATCGCCCCGGGGAAGCTGAAGACAGGGCGACCAACAATTATCTCATCCATGAAGGCGGCAGTGGGCTCCGCCTTGACCTCACCCTCGACCTTCTTCTTCCTCCCCATCTTGAGGAGCCACTCCCAGCCGGTGATGCCGAGCTTGTCGCAGGCGCCGTGGAGTTTCCTTGCGCGTCCAACGACGCCATCCACGACGACGATGAGGGCGCCGCCGCGGAGCCTGTTCGTCTCAATACCGGCGACGTCTCGGTAGTTGCTCACCTCGAAGGGATCGGTGGCGACTCCCGTGGCCTCGACAGGTATCTGGCGTATTGCTGCCTCGAGGTCCTCGTCGGTGGTGTGGTACTGGAAGCGGCGAACGGTGCGCTCGTAGAGGCGCACTTCCTCGACGAAGCGCTGGACCTGGTTCTCGCTTGGCTGGAACTTCTCTAGGCCGAGCTTCTTGCGGACATGGTCAGCGACGACGAGGGTCATCGCCTGGGCTGTGCCTCCGGCGGGGCGTATGGGGCCGGCGAAGTAGAGGCTCAGGTATTGTGTGCGGTCGGGGTTGGGCTTTATGCATATCTTTGGGAGGCCCTCGATTGGGGCGACGGTTACGCCCTCAGTCATTATGGCGAGGGCGGTGCGTATCGCCTGGTCGGCGGCCTTTTCCTTCTCTAAGCTGCCGAAGCGTCCGAGGGTGATCTCCTCCGCGATCTTGAAGGCCATCTCTCGGCGGTCCATGCCCTCAAGCTCGCGCATGCGCGCCGTGAGGCCAGGTGGGCCGAGCATCTTCTCGACTCGCTCCGCGATGTCCCGCGTGATCTGAGCCTCGACCTCGGTGGAGGCATCGAAGCCCTTTTTCCTCGCCTCGCCTGCGATCTCGTATAGCTTAGCCAGCTTCGCCTCTAACTCGTCGAAGTATGCCCTGTACTCTGGGGTCATGCGGAGCTGGCTCAAATCGAAAAGGTAACTGCGTCGGCGGGATAATAGGCTTAGGCCTTGAGGGCCTTGGTGATCTCGGAGATGCGCTCCGTGACCTTCGCCTCTTCCTCGACGAGCGTGCCGGTGACGATTATTTGTGCCCCCGCCTTCTTGGCGGCTACCGCAGCCTTGGGGTCGCGTATGCCCCCGCCGACGATGAGTGTGCCGCTGCAGTATTTACGGACGGCGGCTATCATCTGTGGCGTTACTGGCTGTGGCGCCCCTGAGCCGGCTTCGAGGTAGATGTAGCGCATACCTAGAAGCTCTGCTGCCGAAGCATAAGCGACGGCGAGTTCTGGGCGCTCGTATGGGATGACGCGTGCCTGGCCGACGTAGCCTGCTGCGCCACCGTAGCCTATGATTATGTAGCCCATCGGCAGAGACTCGATGCCGAGTTTCTTCACCATGGGTGCGCCGATAGCTTGGCTGTCGATGAGGTAGTATGTGTTGGAGCTGTTGAGGAGGCTCATGAACCAGATGGCGTCGGCTGCTCCGGTGATGCTGGCGATGTTGTTGGGGAAGATGATGACGGGGAGCTTAACTATAGCTTTGATGCGCTTGACAGCGTCCTCCATCTCGACGCCTGAGGCGACGGTGCTCCCGCCAACCATTATGGCTGCAGTACCACCTGTCTCGGCCTGCTTTGCGATGGCCGCGCAGTCGTAGCCCGACTTTTTCTCGGGGTCGAGGAGGGTCATGTGTATGCAGCCCTCCTCCCTGATGCGCTTCTGGAGGTATTCCTCTACCTTAGCCAACCTTCTGGGTCGCCCCTTCCTCGTAGTACTTGTCGACGAAGGTGCTGTAGGCGTCCACGGGGGCGGTGTTCGGCTCGATTACTATTCGTCCATGGAGGCCGCATGCGCTGCAGCGGATGCCGGCGAGGTTGTTCTTGGGATCTATGGTGACTTTTATGGAGTTTTTGGCGCAGTTGGGGCAGAGGAAGAGCTCCGGCAGCGTCTTCCTGATGATCTTCTCTTCTTTCTTCCTTCTTCTTCCCATGGACGTGTCTCCTAAGTGTTATCGTAGGGGGTTAGCTTAGTCTTAAGATTGCCGGAGAGCGACGTTTGTGCTTGTTGGCTGCTATCCTGGTTATTATCCCCTCTACACTGCGCTGGTCTATGCCTATCTCGGCGGCAATCTTGGCTGGTTCCCAGCCCAACAAGTGGGTGTGGACGATAAGGTCCATGCTGTTGTAGGGTAGTCCGATGTCCTTCTCTGTGTCCTGTCCTGCCCAGAGGCGAGCCGAAGCCGGCTTTTCGGTGATACTCTTTGGTACTCCCAGGTGCCTGCCCAGTGTCCTGATCTGGCACTTGTAGAGGTCGGCGAAAGGCATGATGTCGACTCCGCCGTCACCGTATTTAGTGAAATAGCCTAGGTAAAGCTCGGTTTTATTTGATGTTCCCATGACCATGGACTTGCGTTTGTTGGCGTAGTAGTAGGCGAGGAGCATCCTAAGGCGCGCTTTCATGTTTCCGTAGACGACGCGGTCGTCTGGGTCGAATTTGGGGATGTTTTTCCGCATCACGTGTAACATCGGCGTGATTTCAACGTGCTCACACGTGACTTCAAATGCCTCACAGAGTTCCATCACATCCTGTACGTCTGCCTGAGGCGTGATATCACGTTCGGGAAGGGTGAGCGCCGTGATCTTGTCCGGTCCCAGGACTCTTACAGATGCGGCTAGTGCTACTGCTGAGTCGATTCCGCCGCTTACAGCTATGACAACACCGTCTTGGTGTGCTCTTTTTAAAGCATTTTTTATGAATTTAGCGATCTTTGCCAGGGTTTTGTCGGGGTCGATCTGTAATTGCTCTATAGTGATCATTGTTTGTGAGGGTGTTATTTGGCGGATTTAAACAGTGCCTGATGTATTTTTAGCTAATTTATAATGATTTTTTATGTTATATACCTAGAAAACGCGATCCGCTTTCCTTAAAGCAGTAATAGACGTTGTTGACTGGTGAAAACAAAAGATTGATACGGCATACAGTATTGTATACAATGGTATCATTTGGCGTAATCAACTCTGTATTGAGGCGATGCAATGGAATCACCTGAAGAAGCCCAAAATATAATCCAAAAAGCGTTTCAAGACCCAATTACAGACTTGTTACTTAAAAACAGCAATTTAACGAAGATTCAATTTGAAACACTGATGATTGATCTTTTAATTGACGTAATGTCTGAGGAAAAGGTACCATTTAAAAATAAGGTCATTTATAGGAACAAAAAGGTGAGTCGGGGCTCATTTAGCCGTACATTAGGGCAGGGAAGGAGGCGAGTGATATCTTCAATATTCACTATAGTTTTACTTAGCTACGTTGGGGTCTTCGATGCAAAACCCTTTGAGGAGTACCAAAATCTCGTCGAAAAATTGAGGGATTATCTTACGGCTGTAGAAAAATCGGGTCCTAAGGTTTCTAGGGCGATTGCTCAAGCGGATCGAGGATGAGTTAACTGAAGGAATCGAGTTGATGGCACGGCCGACGAAGCTTAAAGTGGTGTGATATCACACTAAATCACAGATGCAAGGGCTATACACGATTGTCCTAAAGCTGAACCACCATCTCCAGGTGCGGTTTTTTTATTAACTAATACTTTTACTCCGTTTTTTTCGAGAGTTTTGACGATTGTATTAGATATGTACTGGTTTACGAAGACTCCGCCAGATATTACCACTGTATCTATGTGTTCTGCTTGTGCTATCTCGATTGCAATATTCGATATACCAACGGCGAGATATTTTTGGGCAAATGCCGCAATATCTTGTTTTTTAAGCTTATTTTGGTATATTGTCAGGTAATTGAGGATATTAGCCGTGTTAAGCACTCGAATATCCTTGTTGAGACTGATTTTCGGTTCTATTTGTATGTTTTCAGGGTTTCCAAGTTCAGCCAGTGACTCTAGTCTCATCGCGGGTTCACCTTCGTAGGTTCTGCGATATGTCAAGCCAAGAAGTGAAGCAATTGAGTCGAGATAACGGCCAGAACTCGAAGTTTTTGAAACGTTTTTCGTCCGTGCCTCATGGAGTATCACGTTGAGCTCATCATGACCGTTAACTAACGCTTGTGATATGTGATTCTTCGTGATATCACGTATCTCTTCGTCACTCAAGGTGAGGGTCAGGGCTGAGATCAGCATCCTGTATGGGCTGTATGCGCATTGATCGCCTCCCGGCATAGGTAGATTTTGCAGATGACCTGCCCTTTTATAGCTAAAATACGTCGAAATTAGCACTTCTCCACCCCAGATCGTACCGTCAGGACCGTATCCCGCACCATCTAGCGCTATTCCCACGACTGTTTCGTCTGGTTTTACTCCGTTCTCAGCGCACACTGAGACTATGTGGGCGTGATGGTGCTGTGACTTTGTGATTTGCGACCCTGTCTCTTGTGATATCACCTCGGCCAACTGTGATGTCATGTAACCTGGATGTTGGTCACAGGCAATCACATCGGGGTTACATGTGATTTTCAGAAGGTCACGCATAGTGTAGATGGCTGTTTTCTCGTAGTCGAAGGACTCGAGGTTGGATATATCACCTAAATATTGCGTTTGATAACATTTACCGTTGAGAGTGATCGCGGCGACGTTACTCTGCTCGGTCCCGACTGCGAATGATACCCCTTTTTTGATTGGAATTTCCACAGGATCAGGTACGTATCCACGCGATCTGCGTATGAAGGCGACTCTTTCTCCATTAATCCTCAAAAGCGAATCGTCACACCTGTTCACGATCTCCCTTTCGTGAACGAGGAAATAGTCGGCGATGCCCCGCAGCTCGCTCAGCGCGGCTTCGTTCGTCGTCGCCATAGGCAATCCCGACCTGTTGCCACTCGTCATAATGAGAGCGGGCAACCCCAGACGCTTGAAGAGCATCACCTGTATCCCTGTGTAGGGCAACATTACGCCAACACGGCTCAATCCGGGGGCGACGAGCTCCGAAATGACCTCCTCTTTCCTCCTGATGAGGACTATCGGCTTCTGCCAAGAGACTAGCGCCTTCGACTCGTTCTCGTCGGGTTCGGCGAATCTCCTGACGGCGCTTATGTCGGGTGCCATCAGGGCGAATGGCTGGTAGGGACGGTTCTTCCGTGCCCTGAGCTTTGCCACAGTGTCATCCTCGGTGGCTAGGGCGGCGATATGGAAGCCCCCAATGCCCTTGACGGCGACGACGTGCCCTTCTCTTAGTAGCTTCGAGGCCTCTGAGAAGACGTCGGTGACTCCCATTCGCTGCCCCGAGGCGTCGAGCAGACTCATCTTTGGGCCGCAGACACTGCAGGTTATCCCCTGGGCGTCGAACCGCCTGTCAAGTGGGTTCCTGTAGTCGGTCACACAGTCCTCGCACATAGGGAAGCCGCGCATGTGGGTCCTTTCCCTGTCGTAGGGGAGTTCCCTAACGCCTGTGAAGCGTGGCCCGCACCAGGCGCAGGCTGTGAACGGGTACTCGAACCAGCGTCCTTTCCTGTCCTCCATATCCATGAGGCAATCGGGGCAGATGCCGATGTCGGGAGGGAAGATACCCGAGGCCGACTGCCCTATGGTCCTGCTCTTGTCGATGACGAACCCTGTGAACCTGCCCCTGTAGGGCTTGTGGTGGGCGTGTACACCGCTAACCTCGGAGACCGTGGGCGCCTCGGCCTTGATTGCGTTTATGAAGTCGCCCACGTCCTCGGCTGCGCCTTCGACCACGACTTCTACGCCGGCGTCACCGAGGTTAATGACGTAACCACTTAGGCCGTGGCGGACGGCGAGGCGATAGATGAAGGGGCGGAAGCCCACCCCCTGCACCCTCCCGGTGACGTGCACCTCTGCCTCGACTCGCTCGGCGGCCAAGCGGATTCAAAGCTATGGTGGGCGGAGTCTTTTAAATAGTCAGTTCCCCGGTTGCAGCCACCCGGCGAGGGTAACCGGAGGAGTAAAAAGCACGGCACGCCTCAATGCACTCAGAGCAAACTCGACGGCGATACCTTGGAGTTATCATTCACCGCGGCTGCACTACTCCTAGTAACCGTAGCCGCCTCCATCATTTTCTATCGTAAGATTCAGGAGGCCACTACCGAGTACGACGACGCCCGCGAGTCAGTGCGCAACATCACATTCGGCTTCACGCGTCAGGTGAACAGACTCCAGCAGGACGTCGCCAAGGCTGAGAACGAGGCGACCACCGCCAAGATAGTCGCATCTGAGGCGCTACGCAACAGCGGCGAGGCAAAGGAAGCAACACTCAAGGGCCTCGAAGCCGTCAAGAGCCTTCAGAACCGCGTCGAGACAAACGAGACCTCGATGGAGTCCCTCCGCAAGGAGGTCCAAAAGCTCGCCACGGCGCCCAAGCAGCGCATTGTTGTCCGCCAGGACATAGTGGCACCCATACCCGTCCAGCAGGGTAACATACTCAGCCAGCTAACCGAGACGGAGCTCAGCGCCCTGAAGAAGATCGCTGAAGTAGGCGAGGGCGCCGTCCCCGAGATCAGGGAGCACCTCGGCACAACACGCGAGCATACGGCGCGCATGCTCAAGAAGCTCTATGAGTCGGGCTTTGTCGACCGCAGCACAAACGCTATGCCCTACCGCTACAGTGTCCGCAAGGAAATACGCGACCTCATCCAGCAGCAGCTCGAGCAGCAGCCGAGTCTCTAGTTCTAACAGTGACGTTCACCCCGATCTCTATCTTCATGCACGAAAAGTGTAGCGAAAACGACGTTTTTCGGACACGTAACCGAACTAAATGCCTCTGATTTTGTCTATTAATGTACGTGCATTGTGGTAGCAGCCACAAGCCGAGTATCCTTTATACCCTCACAATCCCCCAGAGATACGACATGAAGACCAATAGTTGGGAGAAGGCACCACGCATGACGCCCGCACCAGGCGTCGAGATCAGGATCATAGGAAGCGGCGAGAAGACGATGCTCACCTACATAATCGCCCAGCCAGGCGCGGTCGTCCCCGATCACAAACACCCCCATGAGCAGATTGGCACATGCATCAAGGGCGAAGGCGTTCTAACTAGCGACGGGAAGAAGTTCAAGACCGTCGCCGGCGCCAGCTGGCAGATACCCGGAGGCGAGAGCCACGACTGGGTAAACACTAGTAAAGGCGAGACCATACTCATCGAGACCTTCGCCCCGCCTCGCGAAGACTACTTAGCAAAGGCGAAGTGAGAAACCCAGATTGAGTCAGCGGATGCCACCGTTCCTACAGCACATCATCACAGCGGGCTACCAACTAAGCCCCGAAGCATACTCGTACCTCTACGGGCTATCCGCTGAGATCGCCGAGACCATCACCCAGAAGGCAATCATAAAGGCTGACTCCGCCTCTCCACCCCTTTTCGTTCTCGATAAGGGCTTCTTATTCGCCCTCGTCGAGACCACCCGACCCGAACCACTCCCCATAAAAAACCGCCCGATCCCCGCTAGGGACAAAGGCACCCCCCTCAAGGTCCTCGACGAGGAACCTGCCGAACCTGCAAGTAACGCCGAGGGCTTTCTCAACTACTTCCAGAGCAGATACGACCGCCTCGAAACCATCCTCAAACGCCGAGTAGACGTACGAGAAGCAGTCGCGATCGAGCAGGCGTTAAAGCTCCCTATAAAGACCAAGCTCAAGACAATCGGTATCGTCACCGAGAAGCGAACCCGCGGCTCCAAGCTCTTCATCGAGCTCGAGGACCGCCAATCATCCATCAGCGTCATGGCTAGTGACGACGAGGTCATGCGCAGAGGGCTCGAATTGCAGGAGGACCAGGTCGTCGCCGTCGACGCCGTCAAATATACTGACGACCTACTCGTCGCAAACGACTGGATCTGGCCCGATGTTCCATCCAACACTGCCCGCCGGAGCCCCGACCCGCTCTATGCCGTCCTCCTCGCCGACGTCCATGTAGGCTCAAAGTACTTCCGAGGCGACCTCTTCGACAAGTTCATCGACTGGATGAACCTCGAACTAGGACCCTCACAGAGCCGTGACGCGGCAGCCAAGGTCAAGTACGTCGTTATTGCCGGCGACCTCGTCGACGGTGTGGGCATCTATCCGGATCAGCTCACCGAGTTAACTATAACTGACATCCGCGAACAGTACAGAGCCGCCGCTGAGCTCCTGAAACGACTCCCCGACTACGTTGAGATCGTCGTTACACCGGGCAACCACGACGCGACGCGCCACAGCATGCCCCAGCCCTCGATTCCAAAGGAATACGCGAAGGAGCTACACGAGAATCCACGCGTCAAGATGCTCCCCAGCCCCTGTAGGCTTAACCTCAACGGGGTAGAGCTCCTCGCCGAGCATGGTAAGGGAATGGATGACATACTCAGTAGTACCCCCGGCTACGAGTTCAACCACCCACTGAAGGCGATGGAGCTCCTCTTTAGATGCCGCCACCTCGCGCCCCGCTACGGGCAGAGCACGCCAATAGCCCCGGAGCGCACTGACCGCCTCGTCATAAGCAGCATTCCAGATGTCGCACTGATGGGGCACGTCCATATTGGCGAGACAAAGCGCTACAAAGGCGTCACACTCGTCTCTGCGGGGAGCTGGCAGGACCAGACCCCCTTCCAGAAGAGGATGCAGATCGAGCCCACGACCGGTGTCGCGACTATCTTCGACCTGCAGACCCACCAGACGATCGATCTGGACTTCAAGCGCTTCTAGAGAGCCCGCGCGCGATGATTCCCGCCACCCTTACGGGTTCCGGCGTTCTGGTTAGGGAGACCGAGGTTCGAAGAATTCCTTCTGCTTCCTCCTGTGTACACCCAGTGACCTCGAAGAAGACCGGTGGCTCCCCATCTTTTGTGATGGTGCTGTAAACACTCCCCATCACGCTCGATGGGTGCCCACCTCTCCGCCCAGTCTGAGAAGTTCGCTTTAAGAGCAGATAACGTCGAAGTGCTGTCGGGCAGCTTAGACGAGTAAACGATGACAGGGACACCAAGTTCCTCGCGTAACACTTGCGGGTCGACGACATCGAAGCCGGCGAAGCTCACGCCGCCGAGGATGAGGGCGTCGAATCTCTCGCCCCGGAGCATGCCGAGTAATACACCCGTGGCTTCGCGCCCGTCAACCCTGACCCTCCCTAGCTTCACCCACTCGACTCGGTCTCCAGCCATGCAGACCGCGCACAGGAGCGTCGTCTGCCCGGGGAGAAACGCGTCGAAGCTGCCGTCCTCGACGCCCACGAGGCGTTGGGTGCTCAATACTTGTCGAGCTTACCCTTGATCTGGCACTTAATAAGGAACTGTGGATAGGTCTTCTTCGGCACCCTGACCTCACCCGAGAGGATAACGATCTTCTCTATGCCCCTGAGTGCCTCAGAGTCCACGTCCTTCTCGAACGTCAGCGTCCCGCTGCTCTCGATCTTAAAGGGACCCATGTCCCTGCTGATGTCAAGCACATCGTTCTTCGAGAGCGTGACCTCACCCTCATCCTCCACGCTGAGGACGAAGCTGCCGGCAGACTGTGTCGCCCCTGCCTCGATGACTGGCTCCCCCAGTTTAACAGGAGCAACGTCCCCATCGATATAGGCCTTGAGCGCAGAGTTCACCAGGTCGCTGACGCGCTTGCCATCCTTCTTCGCCATTGAGAAGACCTCGTTGTAAAGCCCCGTGTCGAGGCCTCGGATGGCGACTGTCTTGCGTGTCATTGTTTACGGTGCGACCTGATTACTTGTTTACATGTTTACTTGTTAACAAGTAATCTTATAAGCTTATCGCGTCCGTTTTTCTTTCGCCGACGAAAGGCTAGGTTATGTGACGACACTATGGCTCGAGTTGTGCCCTTGAGAGATGCGTTAAACCTCGATAAAAGTCGATCGGTTATCAGGTCGCGGCCAGACGAGAGTAATTTCGTCAAATACACCCAGATCTTCCGTCAGCTGCTCCTTCTCAATGAGAAGAATGACCTAGCTACTACCCTCAAGAATATTCAGGAGCTCCTTAACTTTAGCGAGAATATATTCAGTTCTCCGGCCGTTGCTGAGACGTTCCTTTACTTTTGCCTTCATGGAGCGGGTACGGCGTGGGTGCTGCAGACTGAGCTTAATCAGCCTGAGGCGACTGTTTACAGGACTCTTAAGAGGCTTAGGGCCGTCGGACTTATCAGTCCCGCGTTGAAGGTGTCGAAGGTTCAGTCGAGTAAGGGTGGTCCACGCCCCACTGTCTGGGCTCTTAGCAGTGCGAGTGGCGACGAGATCGCTGCTGCGTTGCGTCACCACTATAGGACTCTCAGTCCTAAGTATAGGGTTGCGGAGGAGGTTGCTCAGACCATCATGGATCAGTACGTCAAGAGGGGGCGTGAGGAGATCACGTACCGTGATCTGCTCGAGCAGATCAAGGAGATGCGTATTCCCTTTAAGGCGCCTGACATCGCGGACCTTGCTGCTCAGTACCTGGTCGAGAAGGGCGTCAAGGTCTGGCGTTAAGCCAGAGTGTAGTACAGTGTATCGTCGACCGTCTTTTCGGTTATCTCGCCCTTGTTCCGAAGGTATATGAGGTGTGCGTAGGTCTCGGTCGCGGCCATGCGCTTCGTCCAGAAGTCCATTACTAGCCATGGGCGGCTGTCCCAGTGGATCACGCTTGCTACCTCGAAGACGGTGCTCTTACCGTTCTTCAACGCGGATCTTACCTCTTCTAGGCGGGCTTCGTGGTGTTTGAAGAGCTGCGTGATGCGGTCGGGGAGGTTTGTGAAGCTTGTCTCGTGTCCTGGGAGGATGAGGTTGACGGGGAGGTCGCGGACCTTGACGAGGCTGGCGAGGTAGTCTCCGAGTGGGTCGCGTTTCTCCCAGGTGTGTTCGCTGACGTGGCTTGTGATCTTGGGGAGGACGTGGTCGCCGCTGAAGAGTATCTGCTTCTCAGCGTCGTGGAGGCAAATGTGCTCGGCTGCGTGTCCAGGTGTCCAGATCACCCTTAGCTTGGCGCCGGGGAGGTCGATGACCGCGTCGTCCTCGATGAGCGTGTTGAGTTTGAGGGGCTTGGGGTCCTCCCTGAAGGCGTGTTCGAAGCGGCTGAGGAACTGTTGGAAGGAGCCACCGCCTAGGAGTTGGAGCTCCTCGGAGATGTTTCTGTACATGTCTTTGTACCACCTGATTTGGGCTTGCTGGTGTTCCTCGGCTATCCTGTGGGCGACGGTCTCGACATTGGCGCTCTCCCTGATGTACTCTATGAGGCCGACGTGGTCGTTGTGCATGTGGGTGATGATTATCCGCTCGAGGTCTTTGACTCGGGTGCCCTGTTCCCCTAGCTGCTTCTCGAGGGCGGCGAGTGAGTCCCTTGAGGGTATGCCGGCGTCGATGAGCGTCTTCGCCTCCTTGAGGAAGTATGAGTATGTGTATCCGAGGGGGTTGTGCCTCATTGGAATCTTGAACTGGTGGACGCCGTCGGCTACCTGCATCTGAGCCACTCCCGCATAGGGGGATTCGGGGGGAATTAAACCGTTGGTAGGCTAACGCTTGTAGACGACTTTTCCGCCGACGATGGTCATCTCGACTTTGAGGTCCCTCACCTTATCGGGGCCGACCGCATAGGGGTCGCCGCTGAGGACGGTGAAGTCGGCGAGCTTTCCCTCCTCGATAGTGCCCTTCCTCTTTTCGTCGAAGCCGATGTAGGCTGCGTTGGTCGTGTACATGCGGATAGCCTGGTCCATGGTTACGCGCTGCTTGGGCGTGATGGGATTCCCCGTCACTTCGGATGCACGTGTCGTGGCCGACCAGATGCCCTTGAGTGGGTTGGGGTATGTGAGGGGGCAGTCGCTGCTCCCAGCGACCATTACGCCCTCGTCGAGCATTGACCTGATCGGGTAAGTGTACTCCATCCTCTCGTCGCCGAGGGAGGCGATGAAGCCGTCACCGTTGCGGGTGACGAGTTCGGGTTGAGTGGAGACGACGACGCCGAGTTTTCTCGCCCTGTCTCGGAGGTCCTTGTCGGCGATGCTCGCGTGCTCTATCCTGTGCCTGTGGTCGGCTCGGGGCGTTTCCTTAAGTGCTGCTTCATAGGCGTCGAGGACGGCCTCGATCGCCCTGTCGCCGACGGCGTGGACGGCGATCTGCATACCCGCTTTGTGGGCCTGCATTATCTGGATCTCGAAGACCTCGCGGTTGTTCAGTATCCCCTTGTTCTCGGGCTCGCCATCGAAGTGCTCTTTGACGGCTGCGGTCCTCGCGATGAGGGAGCCGTCGCTGAATATCTTGATTGCTCCGAGTCTGAGCATCTCGTCGCCGAGCCCCGAGTTTATGCCTAGCTTTAGGACGTTGTCGAGTAGCTCGACCTTTGGGAGGAGGTTGATGCGTAGGGGGATTTTCCCCTCGGCGGAGAGCTCCTGTGTGACCTTGATCTCGTCGTGGTCGGCGTATGGGACGTGTATCGCGGTAAGGCCGTACTTGATCGCCTCGTTTACGCCGATGAGTATTGCCTCCCTTAGTGTGGCGAGGTCTGGGCGGGGGCGGACGCCGTTGAGTCCGACGGGGCCCATGAAGCGCGCGTTGGAGCGGAGGAAGCCCGTCGGCTCGCCCCTCTCGTCTTTGATGATCCAGCCTCCTGCGGGCTCCTTCGTGTTCCTGTCGATGTGCGATGCCTCGAGCCCCCTGCTGTTGAGGAGTGTAGCGTGACAGGAGTAGTGGTGGAGATAGACGGGATTGTTCGGCGACACGTCGTCGATGTCCCAGCGGGTGAGGAAGCGCCTCTCCTTGAGGAGGTTCTCATTCCATCCGCGCCCCATGACCCACTCGCCTTTGGACGTCTTCTTCACCCTCTCTGCGAGGATCCTCTGCACCTCGGCGATGGATGTGGCGCCCTCCATGTTGATTGTGCGTAGCGTCAGGCCGAAGTCGTCTAGATGGACGTGGGTGTCGATGAAGCCGGGCAGGACTGTCTTGCCTCCGAGGTCGAGCACCTTTGTTTTGGTACTGATGGTCTTCTCAACATCCTTGGTGGTGCCTACCTGCGCGATCCTGCCGAACATGACCGTCACAGCCTCGGCGCGCGGCTTGGCGGCGTCAAGCGTCACAACATTCGCGTTTACCAGAACGAGATCGGGATACATAGCGCCCCCAACTGAGGGTGTGGGGCTCCGCGGAAATAAGCATCGACCCGAATTTAGCTGGGGGGTGGTATCCACCACTCGGAGCCGGGGCGGTCGACCCATTCGGGCCAGCGGAGGCCGACTGGGGGTTTGACTCCCTGGGGCATGAGGGGTTTCTCCCAGTGCTCGGCGCGTCTCCTGTCGAACTCTGCCTTCGCCGTCTTCAGTGACTCGGGCTTCTTGACGAGGTCGATGGCGCTCGCGGCTAGTACCTTGGCGGCTGTCTCGCCCATGCGATGTGTGGCTCCCATGCCGCAGAGGGCGGACTCGACCCAGCGCGGGTACCTGAAGCCCCGTATCATCGCTTTGCTCACGTAGAGGCGCGCCGTTGGGGCGTGCCATGTGAACTCGTTGACGTCGTCGGCTGGGTGGAAGGCGCCGTACGCCTTCTCAGGCGGTACGATGGTGACGTCGTAGGGCTGCTCCGTCTCCTTCTGGCCGAGGTTCCGCTGTATCTCGCGTGCGAATGCCTTGTCCTCCTCCGTGTACCTGGGCGGGCCGTGCTCGGTGAGGTTCGCCATGACGAGGTTGGTCATCGTCGTGTTGGGTAGCCCAGTCCTTACGGCGGTGATGATGCGTGGCTCGACCTTGCAGTCGGCGGCGATGGCGGCTCCCTGTGCGCAGCGCTCTATCACCTTCCTGATCGCGTCCTGGTCTGGGAGGTTCTCGGTCCTCCACGCGTAGACGAGCTGGCTGAACTCGGGGGTGGAGACGGTGCACTGTCCGCCGGTCATAATGAACTCGTTTATGCTGCCTCCGCGGCGCATGAGGGCGGGCATGTGCTCCTTCATCGTGTTGACGTTGTTGTACATGAGCATCGCGGCGTCGAGGGCACCCGGGTAGCTGACGTCGCCGCTCTGTCCGCCTGAGGCGGACTCGACCTTGAACTCGAAGACCATGCTCATGTAGGTGAGGGGCCAGACGTCGCCGAGGACGCTTGTGGGTCCGCCCGGGTGCCAGGCGAGGAGGGCGTCCATGCCCTCGAAGAGTCCGTCGCGCGCCATGAATGGCTTGCCCACGCAGAGCTTCTCCGCGGGGGTGCCGAGGAGTTTGATCCTGGCGGGTATGCTGTGGCGCTCGAGCGCCGCCTTGAATGCTGTGGCGGCGAAGCACGCGGCGGTCCCCAGCATGTTGTGGGCGTCTGTGAACCCTGCGCCGTAGGGTACCGCGGGCTCGTCCCAAGGGACGGGTTTCTGGCTGTGCCCCGGAGTCGCGTCATACTCGGCGAAGAAGCCGATGACTGGCCCCTTCTCCCCCCAAGTCGCGTCGAAGGCCGTTGGCATCTCGCTGACTCCCGTCTCGACGGCGAAGCCGTTCCGCTTCAGGTACTCGATGAGCAGCTTCGATGACTTGTATTCGCGGAGCCCCGGCTCGGCGTAGCCGAATATCTTGTCGCTCATCTCCGCCATCTCGTGGGCGTTGTCGTCTACCCACTTGGCGGCGGTCCCCTTCTCCCCGGTCCAGTCTCCCATTTGGCAGTCGGGAACCGATGGGGTGGCTGGCGATTAAAAACCTTGGATCATTGTTTGACGCCCTTGGCGACCTCGGCGAGGAAGTAGCCGCTGTCCTTTATCGTCCTCTTCTGCGTCTTGTAGTCGACGTGGATGAGGCCGAAGCGGCGGCTGTAGCCGTATGCCCACTCGAAGTTGTCGAGGGTGCTCCACGCGAAGTAGCCTCCGAGGGGCACGCCCTCGCGCATAGCCCTGTGTGCTTGCTTTATGTGCTCGCGGAGGTATGCGACGCGGCGTTCGTCGTGCACCTTCCCGTCGGGGGAGACGGTGTCGGTGAAGGAGGCGCCGTTCTCAGTCACGAGGATCTTCGAGACGGGGTAGTTCGTGTGGATCCACTTGAGTATCCTGTAGAGCCCCTCGGGGTGGACCTCCCAGCCCATCTCCGTGTACTCCCCGGGCGGGCTTACGCGCTTCATATTGACTGGTGGTAGGTCTGTGCCCTCGGCGACGACGCTGCGCCTGTAGTTGTTTACGCCGAGGAAGTCGATTGGCGCCTGTATCAGCTCCATGTCGCCTGGGATGACATCGGGGGCGTCGGCGCCGAAGAGCTTGACCATCTCGGCCGGGTAGCCCTCGCGGTAGAGGGCGTCGAGGTACCACCTGTTCTGGTGGAGCTCCCACCTGTGGGCGGCGGCGACATCTTCGGGGCGCGTGGTGGCGGGCTCGACCATGTTTAGGTGGAGGACTATGCCCACTTTTGCGTCCTGTGAGTTTTCGCGCAGGGTCCTGACGGCTGCGCCGTGGGCGAGGAGGACGTTGTGGCTCGCCTTGAGCGCCTCCTTGTTACCAAGTTTCACGCCGGGCGCGTCCTCGCCGGTGACGTAGCCCTGCCAGGCGAGCTCCCAAGGCTCGTTTATGGTCATCCAGTGCTTGACGCGGTCGCCCAGCTCGACGCTGACGGCGTCGACGTATGCCTCGAAGTCGTCGACTATTCCCCGCCTGAGCCAGCCGCCGCCGTCGTCTTGGAGAGCCTGCGGGAGGTCGAAGTGGTATAGGGTGACGAATGGGGTGATGCCCGCGTCTAGGAGCTCGTCGACGAGAGCGCTGTAGAACTGGAGCCCCTTGTTGTTTACCTTGCCCCTGCCCCTGGGGAGGACGCGGCTCCAGCTTATGCTGAAGCGGTAGGCGTTTACGCCCAGCTCCTGCATGAGTTCGACGTCCTCTCGCCACCTGTAGTAGTGGTCGTCGGCTATGTCGCCGTTCGTGCCGTCCTCTATCTTGCCGGGTGTGTGGCTGTAGGTGTCCCAGATGCTAGGCCCCCTGCCGTCCTCGGCGACGGCTCCCTCGATCTGGTAGGAGGCGCTTGCGGTCCCGATGTAGAAGCCCTTGGGGAAATGGAGTTGCGTGGGTTCCATGGTTAGATCTGCCCGCGGGGCTTTAACCACATTGCCCCAGGGTGCGGCTGCTAACCTCATCGATTAATAAATTACCCACACGTTGATTCGATCGTGATTTCATGGTCGACGAACGGCGTGTAGAGGAGTCGCTGGACCCGGAGAACTGGGACGAGCTGAAGGCACTAGGTCACAAGATGGTCGACGACATGGTCGACCACATCGCGTCCGTGAGGCAGAGGCCCCCCGCGATGTTCGTCAACGAGCAGACGGCGGCCGCGTTCATGAAACCCCTGCCCGTTGAGGCGGAGGGGCTCGAGGCTGCATATGGGGACTTCAAGGCCGGTGTGCTCGACACCCACGGGGGACTAAACACCCATCCCCGTTTCTGGGGCTGGGTCGTCGGCACGGGGACGGCACAGGGGGCGCTTGCCGAGATGCTCGCAGCGGGGATCAACTTCAACATGCCCGGCGGCCCATTCGCCCCGGTGCTAGTGGAGACTCAGGTGCTCGAGTGGTTCAAGGGCGTATTCGGCTTCCCCCGAGGCGCGAGCGGGCTGCTCGTCGGCGGCGGATCGGAGGCGAACCTGCTGGGCATCGCCGTGGCGAGGAACACGAAGGCGGGCTTCGACGTGAGGAAGCTTGGTCAGGCCGCCGCGTCGAAGAGGATGGTTCTCTATGGCTCGACTGAGACGCATGTCTGCATCGACAAGGCGGTGCAGCTCCTTGGGCTCGGGGAGGATAGCTACCGGAAGATACCTGTCGACGATGATTACCGGATGAGGGTCGATCTGCTCGAAGCGGAGATCAGTAAGGATAAGGCAGCCGGCCTACAGCCCTTCCTCGTCATCGGTACGGCGGGCACGACGAACACGGGAGCATTCGACGACTTGGATGCGCTCGCTGATGTGTGTCAGAGGGAGGGGCTCTGGCTCCACGTCGACGGCGCCTTCGGCGCCTGGGCGAAGATAGCGAATGGGACTGAGCCGCTCGTGAAGGGCATCGAAAGGGCTGATTCACTCGCCTTCGACCTTCACAAGTGGATGTACATGCCCTTCGACGTCGCCTGCACCCTGATCCGCCGCGAGGAGGACCATTTCAAAACCTTCGCGGAGCATCCCGACTACTTCGGCAACGCGGCGACGATGAAGATGAGGACCGACTATGGGTTGCAGGTGAGCCGCTACTTCAGGAGCCTTAAGGTGTGGATGGGACTCAAAGAGCATGGCTTGGCCAAGTTTGGGCGGCTCGTGCAGCAGAACTGCGACCAGGCACAGTACTTCGCGGGTTTGGTGAGGGCTACGTCCGAGCTGGAGCTCCTCGCCCCAGTTGCGTCGAACGTTGTCTGCTTCAGGTTCAGGGCGACGGGTCTGCCGGAGGCTGCGCTGAACGAGTTAAACGCTGGGTTACCGCGGATGCTTATGGGGATGGGAGTCGCGGTGATAAGCGACACGAAGCTCGGGGGGAAGACGGCGCTCAGGGTCTGCGTCGTCAACCATAGGAGCAGGCGGGAGGACTTTGACCTGCTGGCTGTGAAAGTTCGTGAAGCTGGGGCGATGATGCTCCAGAAGATGGGAAGCCGCTGATTTCCTCGGAACTTCGGTTTTCCACGTCCATATCTGGCTGATTTGTGTGTTTATGTGCGTCTATGAAAAGGAGGTGTTTTCAAGTCTCCCGTGTCAACGCAGTATATGGTATTAAAAAATCCGTATTCACATCTCTTGTTTGTCCCAAGTTTGAATAATGGGGAGTGTTTCAAATCTCTTTTTCGCGCAAGTAACTCGTCAAAATACGCGACACAAATACGTAATGAAATCAATAAACTCATTCAATTATGTGATGAGTCTTCTTCCTTATCCTCAACCCACCATACCCATGCCCCATCCTCGTTGCGCTCTGCTTTGATCGTGCCACTTAGCCTCATCATGTTCAATGCAACGACGCTGTCGAAGAGGCAGAATTCCACCCTCTTATGGACCTCCTGCTGAAGTTCTTTAGTGGTCAGAGGCTTTTTCGCCTCCCGTAAGAACTGAAATAATTAGCGGTGGTCCAGCTCTCGGTTCATTACTAGCCCTTGCTGTCAAGGAATACCCTCATCCTCAATCGTTTCAAGCACTTAAGAAATCGCTTACTCTCTTTTTCTTATGGATCACCCACAAATGATTCCCTGAATTTTTTTAGCAGAACTGTATTACTGTGACCAAAAATATTTAACTAAAAATATCAATGTCGATGTGGATGAGATGTCTTCTCAAAACACGAGGCAGAATATCTATCAACAGAAAATTAACACGTTAATCAACGAAGTGAATGGTCTCAGGCTGCAGCTAGGTGGAACCGAGGGGAAAATCAACAGGGTAGACGACACAATATCGAAGTTGCCGGCTAGGATAGCCGCGGTACGCCAGATGAATTACCGGATACAGACGAACTTCGAGGGCGACCAGGGCACAGCTGCGCAGCGTTGGGCGGAGATAGGGCCGTCGGTAAAGACGGAGGCATCCAGCCGGGCGGGAACCATCAAAATGGAGTTGAATAATCTTGAGAGGGACATCAACTCCCGCAGGATTTCGGCGTCATACGACTTGGTTGGGTTATCCGGCTTGGACTTGAGGATAAATACGCTGAGGACCCTCGTCTACGACTTTAGCTCACGAATTGATTGGGAGATGGTTCCGCTCGAGAGCATTTTGACGCCTCTCGAGCAGGGGGTCTCAAACGCCGAAGAGGTCGTGAAGATCACTTCCACTGCTAGCTTCCAGTGGAAGGAGGGCGAGACCCCGGTCGTAGCTGTCCACGCCAAGGATATGAACGCGAAGATGGAGGGGATCCTCACGCTCACAAACCAGAGGATAATCTACGAGGGGGAGAAGGAGATCATCTTGAAGAAGACGCTCTTCATAGTCACGGAGAAGAAGATCGAGAGGACCCCGATTCTCGAACGCCCAATAGGATCGATCAGTAAAATCACGAAGGGGAGGGTAGGGCTCCTAGCGGGGGCGGGGCTCTTTATCGAGTTCAAGCAGGGAGACTCGGAACTCAAGCTTGACACCAAGAGCGAGGAGGCGGATCGCGTCTTGAAGTACCACGGCCTGATCACCTCTGGGCAAGTCGATGAAGAACTAGCTAAGCTGACGCCCACAGCGTCGGGGAAAGTCGAAAAAAGGATCATCTCCTGCCCGAAATGCGGCGCCCCTTACACGGACGAGGTCTACAGGGGACAGATGACGGTGCAATGCAAGTACTGTAGCACCTCTATCACCGTTCAATAATGATAAAACAACAGATGAGCTAATGATGGTGAATTGTTATGAGTGGACCTAATGAGCAGAGGAAACCCGTCCGAAGCGGATTACTCGACGACATCGAGAACTTCGTGACGGCGGGCTACGGGAAGAAGGAGGACCTCAGAGCCCTCGATAAAAACCTGCGAGAGAAGTATCACTCGGAGCTCATGAGGCTTCGTCACAAGTGGGAGCTGGTCAACCTCGGCGTACTCGATGCTGGGCAGGCCGGCATAGGTAGAGACTGCAAGCTGGCCATGCAGACGATCGATCGTCTGGCGGCGGCAGTTAACCGGGCTGATTACGGCTACGCTGGGCTCTTCGACCGCGTGGAAAAGATCCAGGAGAAAGCTCTGACCAGTGTCCTAGAACATGACAGGGGATTAGCAGTTCATCTGGTCAAGCTCGATCAAGACATGGTCGATGCCAAGGCAGCGCTCAAATCGGGTGACTGGTCCACGCTGGGAGCCCTGGTAGATACACTCAACGAGGACCTCAGAACGTTTGAGGAAAACTGGGATAAGCGGAAACAGGTTATAAGTAGTTAAGATTCTTGGAGATGGAAAAGTTGCCGATAATTGAAGCAGTCCAATGGATGGATGCGAAACCCAATCAAATCGCTCACAGGTTCCCAAAGGTCTCCCTCAAGTATGGGAGTCAAGTTATTGTTATGGAAAACCAGTGGGCAGTATTCTTCCGCGACGGGAAGGCCCTCGATGTATTAGGGCCGGGTCGCCACACTATCACGAGCGCGAACATCCCAATTCTCACCGACCTCGTTAAGAGGATAGGGCTAATCGGGGACATCTTCGAATGCGAGGTGGTCTACGTCAGCAACAGCCAGATGAGGGCCAACTTCGGCGGGCAAGCCTACTCCGCTCCGAGTGGCCAGATCGCCTATCAGGCAGAGATCAGCTTCTTCGGCTATCTGCTCTACAAGGTTGAGGAACCAAAGCTCTTCGTCACCGAGTTCTTCGGAAACAGAAATTCATCCACCTCGGAGGACGTTGAAAACTACATCAGGGGATTCGTAGTTGAGAGGGTAATCGACGCCTTCGGGGAGTACCAGATACCGAACCTCGTGAGAAACGTGGATGAGGTGACCGACAAGACCGCGCTCGTCATCAACAACGAGGCCAGGAGAGCGGGGCTCGCAGTGGTTGACGCGGTCTTCGAGGGGGTGAAGATACCCGAGGAGGCGAGGAGATTCGCCTCAGGTATGGGCCAGCAGGCTATGGCCATGCAGTACGCTAAGGAGACCGCCCAGGTCCTCCCCGACGGAGGCGGAGGCGCCGCCGGTGCCGGCCTCGGTGCGGGGCTTGGCCTGGGGATGGGCGCACAGATGATGAGGGGGATGCAACCCGAGTCGGCGCCGCAGAGAGTCGTTGTCTGTCCGTCCTGTGGATTCCAGAACCCCGAGGGGAACAAGTTCTGCGCCCAGTGCGGAGGCAGTTTACAGCCGAAGGGAGCCAAGTGTCCGAGCTGCGGTACCGAAAACCCGCCGTCGAACAAGTTCTGCAGCAACTGCGGGAAAACAATGGCTCCCTCTAGCGTAACCTGCCCGAAGTGTGGGTCCGCCAACCAGAATGGGCAAAAGTTCTGCGGAAGCTGTGGCGAAAAAATAGCCTAGTCCGCCCTAGGCTTTAGTTATACAGAAGAATTAACTGCCGATCCTATTAATACCATAATGTATGATGCCCCGAGATAGACCGGCGTCAGAGATGTCTCTATTCAAGACACTATCTTACGCCGCTAACCTATACCGGAGAGGTTTTCGCTTCTTCTTCACATCATCTCTCCTGCTCTCCGTCATAATGTTCGGGCTGCTCACAGTCGTTCTAATGTATCAGGTAAGCGTGGTTCAGGGAAACCCCACATTCTACGACTCTGCAATGGGCATGATTTCCCAGTTTTTCTCCATGTCCCTCTACATTCTGAGTATTATCTCTACTGTATATGGTTGGAGCATCAATAATCACGGGATATAATTTGGGTGTTGGCGACGAAATAGTCGCTGGAAAGGCCCCTGACCGATTTCTGCGTTTCTCACTAAGGGGTGCTACCGGGACGCTACTGCTATTTCTCACGGTCTATGTCGGGGTGGTTGTGGGATCCATGATGCTGTGGGTTCCCGGAGTCATAGCATTCATTCTCCTGCCCTTATCCATACCCTCTCATCTCATCGAAAAGACCGACGTAACAGGCTCCATTATACAGGGATACAAACTTGTGAAGGGCCGATGGCTGAAGACCCTATTCTTATTCACATCTGCGGGCCTAGTTGCAGCTGTGACTTTTATCGTGATATGGGTATCCCTTGCTACGCTTAGCTTCGTCTTGATCGGGGTTCAGGGCTACGTCGTCACACTGTTCATCCTGATGATGAATGGGGCCGCCGCGTATGCCCTCGTCGAGCCCTTCCTATACTTGACCCTTCTTAGCCACTACTATTCCATGTATGCGAGGATAGGCCCTGCAACCGACAGCTAGCTGCGGTCGTGAGTTTGAAGATGCCCAATAATTTTACGGTTGGCTAACCCGGGTCTGTTTCCTTGTTGTGTGAAGAAGTATCAGTACCAATATTACCCCCGATGCCATCGCTTCTACTGGGAACCCGGGTATTCCGCCGCCTCCAGCGGTGTCCCCAGCAGCTTGGAGGGTCAATCCGAGGTTAGCGGTTTCGCCGTCAGCTACGTTTGAAGACCCGGATTTCTGAGCGTATCCATTCTTTGACGCTTGGAAAGTGTAGCCGCCGGGTTTTATATCCGAGAAAGTCGCTACGCCATCCGCCCCAGTGGTCGCAGTCAGTGTTGCTTGCCCACTCGGCTGCGTGGTTGAGGAGATGCTCGCTCCACTTATTGCGGCGCCGTCTTTGTCCTTAACCGTCACCTTAAGGGTGCAAGTTGGTTGAGTGGGTTGGAAGGTGATTGGTAGGTTGGCTGTCGTGCCCTCAGTTGTGCTGACGGTGGATGTAGCCTCTGGAAATCCAGTCTTTGAGGCTTTTATTGTATAGCTCCCCGGTTTAACGTCGTTAAATAGAACTACGCCCTCCTCGTTGGTTGTCCCACTCAGAGGTTGCTGCCCCAATGGCTGGGCTGTCGACTCAACAGTTGCTCCCTGAACCGGCTTGTCCGAGGAGTCTACGAGGGCTATCTTAAGGCTGGTTGTTGACCCAGCTTCGAACGTTTGTCTTACCATCAGTGGATATCTGTCTACGTTTTCCCCGCCTTGACTGAATATTTCCTCACGGACGGCAACATCGCCTATGCCGTCACCTCCCACTTGGTCTTGGTTCGGCCCCTGTTTAGTATCGGGATAGGGGTATCCGTCCCAGAAATTGCCTCCCGATGGGTAGCCGTTGTCCCATGTATTGTCGGAGCCGTCTGTGTAGTATGGGATTCGGAAGATGTTGTTGTGGTAGAACTTGTTCCCTGATGAGCTTCCTAAGTAGATGGGATACATGACTGCCGTGAGGTTGCTGTTCGAGACAATGCATTTCGTGCTGTTTTGAAGCTCGATACCCCAGTAGAAGTTTTCAAGGAGCACGTTTCTAATCGTGACCCCGCTTCTATTCTCTAAAAATATTGAAGAACTCTCTCCATGGCCCCGAATTTTGTGTCCAGCGCCGTCGAGTGTAATGTCATTCTTCTCGATTATTATTCCCTCGTTCGTTGATGCGGGGATATAGATGTCATCGGTAAGAGTGTAGGTGTCCCCGTTCCGTGTCACCGGAGCCGATGTGGGTGTAACCGATCCATCCTCATTTATCACGACGCTGCTCGTGTTCTGATAGATCGCTTGGGTTGGCCACGATGAAGTGATGGTGGCTATCAGTATGAAGGATAGTAGAACCGCTATCATTGTTCTCTTCATATTCGTCGGATTGTAATCGGTGGTTAGATGTTATCTGTTTTATGATAGAAATAGTTGGTGCGGCGAGACAGATTATGGTAGATAGACGAGTCTGCCTTCGACCCGTCTACTGGTGTTCTGGTTGTTCCGGATGAACTCCTCCAGAATTTCAAAGGAGGAAGTTGAAACGACCTTGCTTTTATGGGCGCTTAATTGCTCGGGTGAGAGGTTGAAGTATGAGTTAGCGTTCTTGGCGTGATACCCCTGCATACAGATCGTATAATTCTTGTTCGGATCTACCTCCTCTCCGCTGATGTTTAAGGAGACGAGGTCCTTCATGCTATCACTGTATACTGCCCTGACACTAGAGTTGACTTGGTAGCATTCTCCTTCCCCGTTCCTATTTTCGGGCCTCATGATATGCTTGAAAGTGCTTGTTAGTTGCTCGCCGGTGATAGTGTACCTAGTGAGTACGTCGTTGTAGGGGAAACTTTGGATGAGGTCCCTCATGGTGACAAGTGGTCCAAGTGTTGGCTTTCTGATTGAGCCGCTTGCTACGAACATCACGTTGCTTTGAGCGTGGTCTGCGAAGGCGTCGGCGAACAGGTTTCCGGTGGATGTTTCGATCTCGCGTTTTGGATGAGTGTGTTCAAAGGCTAGTTTTCCGATGATTGCGTTGTATTTGTCGTCTACTTCGTGTTGGTACTTCTCTAGGTATTGTTGGAGTTGTTGGTCGGGTTCCGCGATGGTTCCATCTATTGGGATCAGAGTCCACTTGTATTCGATGATCGAGTTTGTATCATCGTCAACGATTATGTCAAATCGTCCTATCTGATCGGTTCCAACACCCGCCTGTACGATAAGTATCCCGTTCTCCTTTGCTGGTTTCTCAAGTATTGTGTGAGAGTGGCCACCGATTATTATGTCGACTCCCCATTCGGGCTTCAGCATCCTCGCCAGTTCGATATCTGAATCGAAGCCGATATGAGTGAGAAGAATCGTGAGGTCGATGTCGTCGCTCTTGTAGGCGTTACAGATTTTCCCTACTTCGTTGCTTGCTTCTTCGAGTGTGACGAAGCTACTGACTAAGGAGTCGTTCCTTATCGTGTCCATGACTTTTTCGGTAATTATTCCTGTGAAGAGTATCTCGAACCCTGCCTTGGGCATGATCAGGTATGGCTTCATCAATCGTTTTCCATAGGGTTTGATGTAGAGGTTTGCGTTTACGATTGGGAAGTTGGCCACTTTTTCGAGGAAGAGTAGGTGCGATAACCCGTAGTCAAATTCGTGGTTGCCGAGGCTGACCACGTCTGGGGCGAGGTAGTTCATTAACCCCATTGTTGACAGTCCCTTGTACTCGGAGTCGATGAGGGAGCCCTGAACCATGTCGCCCGCGATGACGTATATTACGTTCTCTTCCTCGCGTCTTACTTTGTTTATATAGCCGCTCAGCAGCGAGAGACCTCCTACTAGCTTGGTCTCACCAGCTCGGGTCTCGGCAGCGAAGTCACCATGCATATCGTTAGAGTGTAAAATTGTGAATTTCTTGGTCTTCAATGTTTATCATTTGTGATTATGATTTTCAAATAAAGAGTTATTGCATCACGCTTTGGTTTTGCAGATCTGTTGCCGGTCGCAACTATGTGTCGCTGAGGCTTGTTAGCAGATTTAGCTTCGCTTCGGTCTCAGCTATTTTGGCTGAGAGATTTGACTTTATTCGAGAATAGTTGGCTTCGACCATCTTTATTTCCGATTCGTAACGTTTGTCTTCGCTTGCGAGAAGTTTCTGTAGAGTCTCAGCTTTATTGGCATACTTTTCCTCCAGCTCCGATACTCGTTCAATGTGCCTGGACTCGGCAGCTATCTTCTTTGAGCCCTCCTCTATCTCACTAGACTCGAGCTGTCCTCTAAGCTGAGAAAGATGCGAGTCGAGCCTTATTCGCTCCATGTTCTTGTTTTTGTCTGTTACCGCTTGCCTGGCCTGAGCTAGCGCCACCTGCTTATCCAGATTTTGGAGGTGTCTTTCGGTGTCTGTGACGGTCGAATGCTAGTAGTTTTGCGAATGTTATTTTCTCCCTCTGTCCCTTCTCGTGTCCTTTGTAGGCTCCGATGGCTCCCCCGGATATTGCACCCGCTACCCCCGCGAGCATCTTGTCCTTATTGGCTTTTCCCGTTAGTACTCCGGTTAAAACCCCTATTCCCAAACCGGCGGCTCCTCCCGTCACCGTGCCTTTAAGCGTCTCTGGCCCGCCGGAGGCTGTGTAGGCTACACGGATATTGTCGCCTTCCGGTATTATCGTCATATCTCCAGTCTCGTCAGTATATTGGACGGTCATAGCCTGTCCATTTTCTATGATGCGATGATTTGATATGTTAACTCCCTTTCTGGCGAGGTTACTGAGCATCTCATCTGTGAATGGCTTATACTTGGCTGACAATCCCTTCGCATAGACGATGTATGACATTTCAACGCCTCTTTGATATTAGATTGGGATGTGTATATATCACTTAAACTCATTATACCTGAAAAAGTTAGTATTTAATCGAACATAATGATCGGAAAAACTAGTACGGGCTCGCCTGGATCTATGAATTCTTATAATTTATGTAGATGTCGATGAAGGCTAAACCGATTATCACGTTAAGTATAGAGTAGACGAGTGTCGAGATGTAGGGTATATAACCTATGATAAAGAAACCTACGATGGATACAATCAGAACTATGATTATGTCGCCAAGATCTGCAAATATGACCTTGAATGCCTTTGAGAATGCATCCATTATCCCCGTTTCGTCGATAACCATTATGACGAAGGCTAGGGTGACGGCTGGTATGAGCACTATAGTTATTGATAGTAACGCGCCAATTATCGATGCGATGAAGAATGGGATTAATCGTTTTAAGACGTACCCAATGCTTTGTCCCAGATCTAGTGGCTGCTTATTGTAAGCGTCTCGCGACATGTCCGTTGATGCGAAGCCGAGTATGAATGATACGAGTGCACTTAATAGCTGGATAATAACGAAACCACTTGGTCCTAGAATACCTTGTGTTGAGCCAACCAGCAAGCCTACGACGCCGCTTATCAGAGAGGGGAGAAACACCATTGGGTTCCCAAAGGCGATACTATAACCGATTGTTAGGTGCTCGACTGCACCTCTTTTTGATTCACTCGGTGTACTTATTGGAATTGCTGGTGGCGATGTGTTTGGTGATGGAGGGGCGGCTTGTTCGCCTACCTTGTTCCCGCATTGAGGGCAGAAGGCCTTTCCCTCCTCCAATGATGCACCACAATTTGGGCAAAACTTTGTCACTTTAGACATATTGTTCAACTATTTTGACCACTTTTCCAGTATATGTTATTATGCTTTGAATAATCATACTCTGACTTTTTCTCATTTTTTTATTAATAAAAGATGCAAATCTGCCTTTTTTTTAAAATCCATTAGGGGGAAATAATATAACTCTTACATAGAAATTCACATACATGTCGGAGAGACTCATAGGAGTAATACCACACGTTTTAGTGGCGACCGGTCGAATCCAGTCGATGCAGTACACACTTGTTGTCACGAGTGCTCGTCTAATATTTGCGCGTCTCGGAGCTACTCAGATGCAGGAGGCTATGGCTCAGTCGAAAGCGAGAGCCAAGGGCTTTATTGAAAAGCTTGCCGCCGGAAGGGTGTTGACACCGAAGGATATAGTCGAGTACTGTCGCCGCTACTTCTCCATGCCACCAGACAGCATCCTCGTGGAGTCACCTGATAATTACGCGATACCAGTTGAAGAGGTTAGTAAAATCTACATAGATCGTATTGTCGAGCCCAAGGATAAGGACTCTCACATTCGGATGGACAAATACACCATGACCATCCTCTACCCGGCGGGGAAGAATGAGTATGTAATTGATGCAGATCCCCAGGATCTAGGAATTCTCAGACATGTCCTAGGCGAAAAAGTCCAGGGGAATGGCCGGGTTAAACCGATTAGGCCCTCCTTTTAGGCAACTTGTGGTTCGCAGCTTCTGAATTGATTAATAATTGTATTTGAAATCGCAAACACGTGCTTGTTATTTCTTGACGGTGATTGACTGGGCATATTGTTCTGACTGGTTGGGAAAGTCGTTACGGTAATGTGTACCGCGGCTCTCCTTCCTCCTCAATGCGGAGGCTGTTACTAGCCCTGCTGCCTTGGCGGCAAGCTTCGTCTCTATTATTGTTCGGAGTGCAGAGTCGTCAGCCGCCGTCAGTGTTTCTACGGTCTTTTGGTAGCCCACTATCTGTTTGAGTGCTTCCTCTAGAGATCCTTCACTTCTAACGATGCCGACCTTGTCCCACATCGTCTTTCTCAGATCAGGGAGTGGGCTGTTGCATGTCTCACCGGTCAGGGTCTTTATGTACGAGTCGATCTCGGCCTCTGTCTGCTTCACGGCGTTGGGCTTCTGAGCTTTCTTCGCCTCGGCTGCGGCGTTCGCACCTGCTCTGGCGCCGAAAACAATGATCTCAGTCATTGCGTTGCCGCCGATGCGGTTAGCGCCGTGAAGTCCACCCGTGACTTCGCCAGCTGCGAAGAGTCCGGGTAGGCTTGTGGAGCATTCTGGGGTGATTACTACTCCGCCCATGGTGAAGTGGCTGACGGGGGCGATCTTGATGGGTCTCTCCCTGACCCCGGCGTCCTCTAGGGCCTTCCTCTGCGCATTGACGGTGATGAGCGCCTCAAGGCCAACCTCCTTGACTACCTTGGTCGCGTCCAGGAGGACGGCGCCGTCCACGCCTCTGCCCTCGGTGACCTCCCTCATCATGGCGGCGCTGAATTGGTCCCGGGCCATGGTAGTGAGAGGGCGTGCCGTGATGTTGTACTTCTTCACGATGTCCTCGCCCTCAGAGTTGAGTACGACGCCCTTGTCGACTAGGTCGCCGTAGATGACGACGAGGGGCAGGCCTTTCTCGGCGAGGCCGACTGGTACGAACTGGCTGAACTCCATGTCCCTGAGTGTTGCGCCAGCCTCGTAGGCAAGTGAGTAGCCGTCACCGAGGAGGGGGAGAGGGGCGTCCGTCCTAAGGTACAGTGCGGCGCAACCCCCCGTTGCGAGTATGGTCGCCTTGGCGTAGATTGTGACGGGTTCACCAGCATATCCCACAGCCCCAACGACCCTGCCGTGGTCCTGCAGGAGGCTTGACACAGCGCAGTTTTCGAGGAACTCCACTCCCTGCTCCTTGGCGTAGGCGACGAGGGGCTTGACGAAGCCCATTCCGCGAGCCTGCGGATCGTCTCCACATGTGGCAGAACCCTTACGGATCTGTATTGCCATACCGAAGCGCTCAAGCTCCGCGATCCTCTCCGGACCCTCCTCGACGAGCACGTTAACGAGGGCGGGGTCGCATAGACCCTTCCCAGCGTCAAGGGTCGCCTTGAAGTGCTCCTCCTTCGAAGCGCCACCCACCGCAGCCCTGAAGGAACCGTTTGTCACGGCACTCGCCGTCCTCATGCCCGCTGGGGCTTTGGATAAAACGAGTGTGTGGGCGCCGAGTCTCTCAGCCTCGATGGCGGCTCGTAGCCCAGCTGCACCACTCCCGATCACAAGCACATCCGGGTTAAACACGTTCATGGGGGTCTGATACGCCGCTTCGGTATTGAGGCTTACCTATACTGGAGGGAGAGAAGGCGCTCCTTCTCGTCGAATCCCTCGATCCTAGAGCCGTCCGACCGCTTCTGCCCCATTTGTCGGGCGGCCTCGGCGTAGCCTTTCGAGAGCTTGTACTCCGGTGCCATGGTGTAGCGGGTCGGCATGCTGCTTGTGCCCCTCTGCTCAAGGCCATGGACGAGCTCACCTATCTTCTCCTTCGGCGCTGTGAATATCATCTCATCGTCCTGCGCTCCAGCATAGCCCCTGTCTCCCCGGCACGGGACGGATACCTGGCACTCCCCCTTGACCATGCTGGGGACGACGGCGTATACGCAGGCGGAGTGGCCTCCCAGGACCGTTGTGATATCCCTACCATCCCTGTAGGCGATGCCTAGAAGAAGCCTCAGTAGTTGGGCCGAGTTGCAGTAGATGACAGCTGCGTCAGGCTCGAAACTCGCCGTCTTGAGCGGCGCTATCGCGATCCCCGCGTACTCTCCCGGCTTAAACCTTGGAAACTCCCTCGCCCAATTCGCCCCGGCCTCAGCCGAGGAAACGCCGTCGGGGTGCCTCGTAAGGCCTTCGAGGAAGACCTTTGGTGGATCTGCTAAGCCGAATCCAATGACTGGCTCGGGGCACCACATGTCCTCGAAGAGCTGCGCCACGGTTTTGCCAAACTTCCTTGCCAGTGAGAAGCACTGGCAAGTAGACATGCAGACGCCGTAGTTGCGAAGAGGCCTCTCGGCTTCAGTCGGCACCTCATCGGCGCTTCTCAGCATCTTCACTGCGAGTGGGTAGCTAGCTGGGCGTAATTGCTCTTCGATCCTCTTACCGTACTCGTTGTAAGGATTCATGGATACGTGGTTGTTACGAGGGTGGAAAAAACCTCGTAGGACAGCCATTGTTCTGTCCATCGTTTTATCCTCAAAGCGTAGTAATTGCTACGGATACTGCTTGGCGACGAAGAATCAGCTCATCGAGAGGGTAGAGGCGGATAGGGAGACCATCATCAGTTTCCTGAGGGGGCTCATTGCGGCGAAGAGCCCGAACCCGCCGGGCGACACGCGTGAGGCGGCAAGCTACGTGGGGAAGTTCCTCGATGAGCGGGGAATAAGGTACTGGACGGTTGGCCCTGACGCAGAGAAGCCGAACATCGTCTCCAACGTAAAGTTCGGAAAGCCGGGGAGAAACCTCGTCATGAACGGGCACATCGACGTCTTCCCCGTAGGGGATGGTGCAGGGTGGAATCATCCTCCATGGGATGGGGCGCTCGTCGACGGTCGCATCTATGGGAGGGGAGCATGTGACATGAAGGCGGGGACGACCGCCTCAATCTATGCTTACGCCGTCCTAAACGAGTTGGGGGAGGAACTATCAGGCAGCGCTACACTCACAGTCGTCAGCGACGAGGAGTCGGGTGGGCGCCTCGGCTCGGGCTGGCTTGTCGAGAACGTCCCCGAGGTCAAGGGGGACTGCTGTCATAAACGGGGAGCCGAGCAGCCCGTATACGCTCCGCTTCGGCGAGAAGGGAATACTCTGGCTACGAGTCATAGTTCGAGCCCCCGGAGCGCATGGAGCCTACACGCACCTGAGCCCGAACCCGATCAAGATAGCCGCGAAGCTTGCCACCGACCTCGAGGCATTAAAGGACGTGCCCGTCCCGTACCCCTCTGACCTCGCCGAGGCGATAAGCGAGGGGCGGGAAGCCGCTGAGAAGGCGCTTGGCCCCGGCGGCGCCGACGTGATGTCTCGCGTCTCGGTCAATATTGGTGTGATCAGTGGTGGCCTTAAGATCAACATGATACCGAGGGACTGCACGTTCGAGCTCGATCTGCGCCTCCCTCCCGGCCTGTCCAAGGACGACATTATGCCTCACGTCAGGCAGATTGTCTCCCGCTACCCTGGTGCCGAGGTCGAGGAAATCCGGTACGATGGGCCGCTCTGGAGCCCGCCGGCGGGGGAGATGGCGGAGATAATTAGGGGGAACGCCCGCCTCCTAGGCATCGACCCGAAGCCGATAATCAGCCTAGGAGGCTCGGACCTCAAGTTCTGGCGAGAACGCGGCATACCAAGCTACTACTACGGCCCTACCAACCACGGAATGGGAACCATAGACGAGTACGTCGAGGTCGAGGAACTCATTCACCTCACGAAGGTGCACCTGCTCTCCGCCTTCGAGTACCTGAAAAAGTAGTCTGCCCCCTTCAACTATACAACTTTATAAATTGACCCAACTAGCCTCAGATTACGGGGCGTCAAGATTTTCTTTACTTTTTCTCTATCTTCCACGTCGTCGACCCGGCGCTGTCCGCTAGCGTGACTCCGAGGGCGGTGAGCTTGTTTCTGACCTCGTCTGCTGCCTTGTAGTTCTTCTCCTTCCTGAACTGGTTGCGTAGGTCGATGAGGAACTTGATGAGATCCTCGGTGAGTTTGTCGGCTCCTCCTCCCCGCTTCTCGAATAGGCCGAGGGAGTCGAGCAGGCTTCGATAGGTCATGTGTGCCTTGAGTACGACTCCTTTGTTCGGCGCTCCGGTTAGGTACTCGTTTATTGCACCACTCATCGCGTGAAGGGAGTCTAGGGCTGTGTGGCTGTCAAGGTCGTCGTTCATCGCCGCCTCGAAGTCGGCGCGGTACTTCTCAACTTCCTCTAGTAGCTTGCGCTCGCTCGGCCCAAGGTCGAGGTTCTCGTCAGCCCCCTTCATGGCGGCGTCGAGGAGGTCCAGTGTGTTCTCGAGGCGTTTGGCGGAGCCCTCGGCGCCCTTCATGGCGTCGTCTGTGTAGTCGAGGGGGCGCCTGTAGTGGGTGCCTAGGTAGAAGTAGCGGAAGGCGTCGGCGCTGTACTTGGCGAGGACCTCGTCGAAGCTAACGTAGTTGCCGAGGCTCTTGCTCATCTTCTTGCCGTTGATCATGAGGTGGCGTATGTGGACCCAGTAGCGGACGAACTGCTTCTCCGTGAGGGTCTCCGACTGGGCGATCTCGTTTGTGTGGTGTGGGAATACGAGGTCCTCTCCGCCGGCGTGTATGTCCAGGGTGTCTCCAAGGAGGTCGCGTGTCATGACGCTGCACTCAATGTGCCAGCCGGGGCGCCCCATGCCCCATGGGCTGTCCCAGGCGAGGCCGGGCTCCGTCTCGCTCCGCTTCAGCTCCTCGGGGGTGCTCTTCTTCCAGAGGGCGAAGTCCTGAGCCGCCTCCTTGTCGTACTCGTCTTTGGCCATTCGCTCGGTGGTCTGGGCTTGGGCGAGGTCCATGCCGCTAAGGCGCCCGTAGCCGGGGTACTTGTCTATGTCGAAGTAGACGCCGTCCTCTGCGACGTAGGCGGCGCCTTTGTCGATGAGGGCTTGTATGAAGGTGATCATCTGTGGGATGTACTCGGTGGCGCGTGGGTTGGTCGTGGCTCGGCGTATGTTCATCGCGTCTAGTCCGCGTAGGAAGCTTCGTGTATACTTCTGGGTGAACTGCTTGATGGGTTCACCCGCCTTGGCCGAGTCGCGAATGGTCTTGTCGTCGATGTCTGTGACGTTCATTACCATGGTGACGTCGTAGCCACTGTATTCGAGCCAGCGGCGGAGCAGGTCGGTTGAGATGAAGCTGCGGAAGTTTCCTATGTGTGGGTCGCCGTAGACGGTTGGGCCACATGCGTACATTTTGACCTTCCCTGGCTCAAGTGGCTCGAAGGGGCGCTTCGAGCGTGTCATCGTGTCGTATAGTTCAAGGTGGGCTGGGGTCACATTGTTCTCCTCCAGAATCTATGCTCCGCTAGGCTGGGTCGAATATTCAGACTTGGACTACTGTACACAATAGTCTCATTCTTCCCTTCTAGCTGGGTTTGGGTGGGTTTTGACATTTATAAGGGTTGAGGGTTTTGCACCCTGTTTTAGGGGCGTTTCAGTTCCTTTAGCTGGTCACTGAGTCGCTTCCGACCGGTCTCGGCGGTGACCTCGCTGCGCGTCGCCTCGATGACGGCTCGGGCTATGTCGAGTTTGCGCCTCAGCCCCTTGAGAAGCCCCGAGTCCTCCATCGCCATGAGTTGTAGGTAGATCTGCTCCATTCGGTCGAGATATTCCTCCGCCTTCTCCAAGTCACCAGTTCTGAGGGCGTCGAGGGCCTCGCGCCGCAGCTCACCAGGGACATCGCCGAGTCCCATCAAGTATCTCGTCGGGGAAGCGGCTGCCTGTTCGATTGTTGGATATTTGTTCTTCGTGAGGAGGGAGTGCAGGATTGTCGCCTCGGCGTGCTCCTCATGGGCTGCCTCGACCTCCTCATATTGCTCGAGCTCGGGGCAGGACTCTGCGTGTGGGCGTATCTCATCTATAAGGCGGCGCGCCTCGGCAAGGTTCGTCGCCGCCTTCTCTCGCTGGTTGTTGTGGTCGAGGAGTATGGCCTGCTTCGAGAGCTGGCGTGCCTTGCGCGCCCTCGCCAGTACCTCGTCCCTGGCTTTCTCTCGCCCCTGTAGTTCCTGGGCGGCTTTTTCGATTATTGCTTGAAGGGCTTCCTCGTCGGTGGACATGTGTGTTGTTTAGGGGTTGAGCCTAATATGCACTCGGCTTTCCCGGCGTTGGTTGTCTGTCTTGGAGAGCGTGTATTATTTTCAGTGTGGCTTGGGTGGCTTAGCCGATGGAACCACAGGCGACTTCGGTGGAGAGGGGGATCACCCTTCCTTCTTATCATGTTCTGCTATGGGGAATTTTTGAATTTGACTGATCTGTGCTGGGGAAGGTTTAACATATGTTTGGGGTGTACGCTGTTTGATCTAAGATGTCGCTTGTTGGCAAGTCTTTGGAGGAGGTTCCAACTCCGGCGCTAGTGCTGGACCTGGACAAGTTCGAGTGGAATGTTGACAAAATGTTCACCTTTGCTAAGAAGGCTAAGGTGAATGTTCGTCCACATGCGAAGACGTTCAAGGCTGCAGCCATCTGTAACCGGTTGATCGCGGCGGGGGCGATCGGCATTATGACTCAGAAGCTGAGCGAGGCTGAGGCGCTGCTCAATAGTGGTATTCTGTATGGTGATAAGAACATCCTGGTGAGCCAGGAGTTGACGGACCCGGGGAAGGTCGAGAGGCTCATCGGATACAACGTGGCGATGGGTGAGGGTAAGGTGCTCACCAGCGTTGATGATGCACGCGAGGTCGATATGATTGATGAGGCGGCGAGCAAGTGGAAAGTGAAGCAGCACGTGGTGATCGAGATGAGCCACGGGCGCTGCGGCACGGCGCCGGGGAAGCCCACCGTCGACCTGGCGAAGTACATCGCCAAGAAGAAGGGGATCGTCTTCAGGGGGATCTACGGGTATGAGAACCCGGTGCCCCGCGAGACGGCGCTGGAGAGGGACAAGCTGACGGTGGACACGGCGAACATGATCCGTGAGGCGGGGATACCCGTGGAGATCGTGTCTGCTGGGTCGACGGACACCTACGAGGTGACAGGGAGCTATCCGGGCATAACGGAGATCGAGCCGGGGAGTTTCGTCTTCGGCGCCGGCCCCGAAGGGTCCGGGTACGGGTGGAGCACCAACAATAACGTCTACTTCAAGAGCAGCCTAACGGTGCTGTCCCAGGTAATCAGCGACAACTTCTCGGATAGGGTTGTGCTGGACGCAGGGCTGAAGGTGCTGAGTGGGGGTGACCCGGACGCCAAGCCAGCGGTGCTTGCCAGCAAGGACGGGGAGCCCATACACTTCGAACGGGCGGGGCTTAGTGAGGAGCACTGCACCCTCCGCTTCAAAGAGGGGGACCCGGAGAGGAAGAGGATAAAGTGGGGTAACAAGCTGCAGCTCACCCCCAGCCACTGCTGCACTTGTGTGAATCAGCACGAGGAGATGCTGGTGGTGAAAGGTGGACGTGTAGCTGCCGTTTGGCCAATCACGGCGCGAGGAAAATACACCTAGAACGCTCGGGCATTTTTGGGGTAAAGTCTTTTCCCCCACACACACTCTACAACACCATACCACGCCACACCACACCGCAACGCACAAGATAGAGGAAAACAAACAAACAGAGATAATCCACCAAATTTACTCTTATTACCCTAAGCACGCATCACAAAGAAAAATAAAAATCTGGAAATAATTGAGACAAATACAATTTAAGAAAGAAACATTAATAATTATCTATGGTGAGTGGATTCTCCGAGAGCGAAGAAAATGGTCTCACTCTAATTAGTAAAGATTGTAAAATGGTTTTTTCCCCCGGAATGAGCACCGGAGGCCGAGCAGAGATACGCATGATACTAGACAACTCTGAGAGAAGAATTGTCGCAACAACAATCGATGAGAAGGGCTTAGAGGAAGTTAAGAACCAGATCAAGCAACTTGGGCTTTCTAAAAGAATAGAATTGAGGTTGGAAGACGTTCAGGAACCGCTTCAATATTCAGATAACTCATTCGACTTCATATACGCACGGTTGATATTGCATTACTTGAAGAAACATAGTCTTGATAAAACGCTTAAGGAATTCCACCGAGTTTTAAAACCAAAAAGCAGACTTTTCATCGTAGTCCGTTCAAATAAATGCCCAGAAGCAAGTCTTGAAGGGGCTACTTATGATGAAGAAAGCTGTCTGACATCTTATCCAGCCTACGATGATAATGGTCATTTGACTGGAAATGTAATTAAGCGTTACTTCCACTCAATCGAGTCAATCACTCATCATGTAGAAAACTCAGGTTTTAAAGTGATTTATGCAAAAGAATATGAAGAGAGATTATTTAAAGATTTTATGAGAAGGGTTCCATCTTTTTACCCAAATTATATAATCGAACTCTTAGCCTTGAAATAAATATTTAATCATGTTCAGACCAACTGATGATAGATTCTGTTCTCTTAGAAACGAGAAAATTGACTTAATAAAAAAATAAGACTATTGTACTAAAACAAGTTACCTGTACTCGTATAGCTTGTTGATCCGTGAGCGGATACCATCTTCATTCCTTTGATGAGCGAGGGCGATTTCTAGAATAGTTTTACCCGCTTCGCATTCCTTGATTAGCTCCGCATCTTCCTCCTTGCTCCAAGGCTCATAGGCGCGGGAACGTTCCAGCTTACCTTGATACAAAGCAGGAACTTCACTAGATGCTCTTACATGGGCAACTTTGGGAGCATCTCTAACTGGTTTTTTCTTAATTTCTTGGAAACTCCAATATGGACTAGCACCCGGATTCCTAGGAGCTGCCTTTGAAACTATAGGCACAACGTTTGCAGAGCCGCGAATTTCAGTGACTTGCTTTTTTTCTACATCCTCAGGATCCTTAAAGTCATTCAGGGTAGGCTCCTTATCAACGACTAACGTTGGCGAAGGCCTTTCACCGGGTTTCCCGGCCATGTTAGACGTCGACTTATTCAGGAAAAAGAAAGCAGCTACCAAGATCGTAGCAGCGATGAACAACATTATTGATAGAACACCCAGAGGGGTTTCAAAGAACGGCTTTTCCCAAATAATGAACCGTGGACCGGCGGCATTCACATAAGTCGATAGCTTGTACCGCGTATCCTCAACCCCCGTAATAATGTAGGTAAAATTACCGCCAAAGTCCGACTTCGCGTCATACCTCCAAATTCTGTCTGTGGAAAACCAAACCATCGGAACCCCGTTCAGGAATATCTTGTTGATGCCGCCGTCCGCATTCACATCGCCAGTTAACTCCTCCAAGTCATACTCATAGACAGCCTTGAACCAAACACCCACAACTTCCCCCGTCTTAGATCGCGGACTCGCCACACCGCCTTGAACGATCTTAACCCGGTCCCAAACACAGTCAACGCTGTTCGACTTCATCGCAGTCAAATTATACACGTTGTCGGTCACTGATTCAACATAGTAGGAAGCTTTCCCAACAAGATTCGGCATAGAAGCCTGACTATTGATGATCTTGAGAACAACTTCACCGTCGAAGGGTGAATTATCATATGCGTATGTGGCTGACCAATTAACCTCAGGCTTCGAGTTAACATCGATTCTACCATCAATTATACTCAAAGTAACATTGACGAAATCCCATATAATCCTCAGTGGCTGAATATTCATGGAAAAAACTGTTACACCTGTACAGTTTACCTCTGATACATCCCATGTCTTCTCGTTATGGCTTGGGTTTTCCACTTGGAACGATACCCATCCGTCACTCCCCACTTCGAGCCTTTTGAATAAGCTATTGTACCCGTAGATGTTGTGTTCTCCGACTGTGGCTGTTCCGCTGGATACGCTTGTCCCGTTATCCCATGAGAAGTGAATCCTCACAGTCTGTACGCTGTTGATATCACACCTCGAGTCACTTATCTCCGAATCATCGACAACTATCAGTGTTGATGGTGGATTATTCTGGGTGAAGACTGCCTTCAGTCGGTGATCAGTATTCATAGTGACTGTGAATGGGTTCGCTATCCCTGCGCTAATCCCGTCGAGGTACCATTGTTCAAAATGCCATCCTGTATCGGGCATTGCCTGAACGCTGAATTCAGCATTTTTAGTGTAGATATAGGTTCCAGGTGCCGGATTTGTTGTTCCGGATCCTTGTGCTTCAATTTGGCATGAATAAAAGACCGGCGTTGGGTTTGGTGGAGGTTGTGTCTCCTGCGTAAAGACTGCGAGTACAATATGATCCGTGTTCATGTGAATGACTTTGCTAGGGGTTGTACCAGAGTTGCTTCCATCTAAGATCCAGTGGCTAAAACGCCAGTCTTCAGTGGCTGTGGCCGTGATTGTTATGCTTATACCTGCTTCGTATGAGTATGTGTTTTGGCTCGGGCTAGTTGTCCCTTCTCCCTCTGGTGGCTGTATTTGTAAAGTGTATGTAGTCGGTGGGGGACTGGAGATTAGTCTGAAAACCGCTTGTACTTGATGTGCTTGATTCATTGTGATTGATATCGATGAGGATGTGCCGCCGTTTGCGCCGTCTATGATCCAGTGGTCAAAAATGTAGTTCGTGTTGGGGGTGGCGGTCATTGGCACAATGGTTCCGGCTTTATAGTCCCACTTTCCGATAGGTGGGTTTGTTACCCCCGATCCTTGCGGGGTTATGATAGTAAGAAAGTATTTCTGAGTTTTAGGAACATATTCTGTCCAAGTAGCTGGATCAAACTCATTATCTGAGAAGTCCCATAGGTCAACCACATCGAGTATCAGGAGTCTTTTATTGACATTCAGGTAGTGCGTAGAGTTGTATTCTACGTAGACAACTACAACCAATCTCTCATAGGGATCTCTGCCGCCTTTCTGGTCGGTGTCGATGTAGAGGATTTCCCCCGATATTAGACTAGTTAATGCGCTTGTTGCCTCTGGTCCCCCAGTTGCGTTCCATGCGGGTGCGTTTATGTCGGCTAGGCGTACTTCATCGTTGATGATATGAAAAGAGTCTCCGTCGTGGATAAGGGTCGAAGTGGAGGTTAGATCTATCTCCCATCCATATACACCAGGTATCTCTAAGGCGAGTGCGAGAAGAAGGATACAGAGAATACCCTTCTTATCCATGGATAGAAGTTTGAGAACTATCTGAAAAAATCTTCTATTTCGACTATCTTATTTTCATCTCAATTTCAGAAAGCTACATGTTATTACATATTACATATATATTTACTAAATATTTGGACGTTTGAGACAGAAATAAGACTTATTTAAGACGATATTGAGATAATATTGAGAATATATGGGCAGAAGGCTCGTCGGGTCAGAAAAAGAGCAGATTAATAGCTACGTCTCTGAGGGTTTAACGAACAGAGAGATCGCTGAGAGACTCGGCAGAACCGAAGCCGCAGTGAGAAACATACGCTACCGAGAACACCTAAAAACCGAGACCGCAAACCAGCTCCCAGAGCTAACTCGACAGAGACGCCGGCTCCAAAGCGAAGTCGCGCGCGCTTTGTAGTGAAATCGCGCTTGGACACGCCTTGTAAATAACTGATAACCCAGTCGTCGATGTAGGCTCGGTACAGTTCCTGAAAATCGCATACAAGACTCATCGTGCCATGTTGAGTGCTAACATGCAGAAAGCCGAGACAGGGCTCAAGGTGTGCCTTGATGAGGGCACGATGTACCTTCCAGCCTAACATCTCGTAGGCGAGGTTAAAGGCGTTATTTACACCATCGTAGGCTATGAATCCGTCGAGCATGCTATCAATAGAAAGAGATTCCTATTACTCCCCCCTTCATAGGAATAGAAAAATACGGATAATCTAATGGAGGCTCTCAATTTGATAGACACTCATTGCCACCTTGAACAGCAAATATACGATGAAGACAGGGAAGATCTAATAACACAATTGAGGAGGAAAATGTCTGCTGTCATCACCGACGCCCCTGATCCTCGTTACTATGATGTCACCTTCGATATGGTTAATAAAAATCAGGGTTTTCTCTTCGCGGTAGCGGGTATTCACCCGGAATACGTGGGAACATTTTCTGATGATGAGGTCAACGAAGCCGTCAACAAGCTCAGGGAAAATAGACATAGATTGGTCGGAGTCGGAGAGACGGGTCTAGATTACGCATACATTCAGGATGCGGCTCAGAGGGAGCAGCAGAGGCAGCTATTTGTCAGATTCATAGATCTGGGTAAAGAGTTGAGTCTACCAATAGTCGTTCACTTACGGAATGGGAGAGATGAGTCTGACGTCTTTGACGATGCCTTCAAGATTTTGAGGATGAGCGACGCTCGTAGAGTGCATCTTCATATGTTTGGGTGCAGGCGACTCGTCGAGGAGGCAATCGGGCTCGGGTATTACATCTCTACGAACGCCATCGTGCTGCACAGCAAGACCTACCAGAAGGTCGTGCGTGACACGCCGCTCGAGAGGCTTATGCTTGAGACTGATGCTCCGTGGCTTCACCCAACTCTTGACAGGGATAAGCGGAACGACCCTACGCACGTTCGAGAGGTCGCTGAAAAGATTGCGGAGATAAAGAAAATCTCGGTGGAGGAGGTAATAGATACAACCTCTAGGAATGCTGTAGAATTTTATGACCTAAAACTTCGGGGTGAATAATCGCCGAGATCACTCGGGTAGGTTCGGATACCGGATGTTCTGGGTTTGGGCGCCACAGTTGGGGCACACTTCCTTATCCACCGGGTAAAGGGTCTTGCAGTAGGGGCATTCGACTCTAACCATCTCGCCGAAGTGCTTGTCATAAACCTCCAGCTTCTTCTTCCTCACCTCAGCGTCGACTTTATCCTTAGATATCTTTCTCGTAAACCACAGGACGACTGCCACGATCATTGCGAATAAGCCGAAAAAGACCCCGATGATCTGAACCGCTATCGAACCAGACAATCCTACCCCTCATTAACCACGAATCCTAAACTATCTTGTTTTCACCCATCATAATCATTGTGAATAGAAAATACATATTAGCCGTAAGAAATCGTAATCTTAACCAATTTCTCCGCGGATTCTATGCGCACGCCAACTCGTTAATAAAAGTAAACCCTTTTAACCCGCAACCTGACCCATTCCCCAGTCACAAGAGAATCCCGCATGTTTTGGCTCGAAGCCCAAGAGGCACCGACGACAACTACAAGCCGAATTCCAGTGACAAAGGAGACCAAAACATGCAGATAACCACGTTTGATCAACTACACCTCAGCCCACCAGTCATGAAGGCAATCGCGGACATGGGCTGGGAGAACCCCACACCCATACAAGCCGAGGCCATGGGCCCCCTCCTCGACGGCAGGGACGTCCTCGGACAGGCACAGACCGGAACCGGCAAGACCGCCGCATTCGGTATACCCATGATAGAGCGCGTCGACCCCTACCTCAAGACCGTCCAGGGACTAGTACTAGCCCCCACCCGGGAGCTCGCCGTCCAGATCGCAGACCACCTCAACGCCCTCGCGGCACATAAGGGAATCAACACCACCGCCATCTACGGCGGCGAACCCATCCAGCGCCAGGTAAAGGCCCTCAAGCAGGGCACACACATAGTCGTCGGCACCCCCGGCAGAATACTCGACCATCTACAACAGGGCACACTCACCCTACGAAACATCAAGATAGTCGTCCTCGACGAGGCCGACAGGATGCTCGACATGGGCTTCATCCCCGACATCAAGAGAATCCTCAGCAACACCCCCAAGGACAAGCAGATGAGCCTCTTCAGCGCCACAATCGACGCCAACGCCACCCAGCTCAGCAAGGAGTTCATGCACCACCCACTCAAGCTACTCGTCAGCCGCGACGAGATCGCCGTCGTCCAGATCAAGCAGTTCTACATCCAAGTAGAGCCACGCGACAAGTTCCAGGCACTCACAAAGATACTCGACACCGAGCGCGTCGAACGCGCCATAGTCTTCGCCCGCACCCAGCGTGGCGCCCAGCGACTCGCGAAGATGCTCAAGGACCGCAGATACGACGCCAAGCCGCTCCACGGCGGCCTCACACAGCCCCAGCGAGACAACGTCACAGAGCAGTTCCGCGCAGGAAAGCTACGCATACTAGTCGCAACCGACGTCGCAGCCCGTGGCCTCGACATCCACGACGTCACCCACATCATAAACCACAACATCCCCGAGGACCCCGCCAACTACTTCCACCGCATCGGCAGAACCGCCCGTATGATGGCCACAGGCACCGCCATAAGCCTCGTCTCACCAGACGAGCTCAAGGACCTCAGACAGATCATGGCCATGACCAAGACCCGCATAGACCCCCTCGGTATGGAGATCACTCCCGCCGAGGCACCCCCCGAGGCCGAGTGCGCCAAATGCGGAAAACACTTCACCCCCGCCTTCACCCCGCCCCCAAACACTCCTGTCTACTGCCCACAGTGCTACAAGAACCACCAGAACAGGCGCCGCCCCAACACTGACGCAAACCGGGCCCCCGCCGGCCGACGCTACACCCCCCGAAGAAAATCCGCCTACTAGGCCGGTCTCTCGTTACAGCCTCTCGCGCGCGGCTCCTCCAAAGATTAATGGTACCTTTTCTCATATTCTTAACAACCCTTGATATTGGTACCGTTGTTTAACCGCTTATATTCCCGCGTTGAAGACCTCCTAGGGGACAACTCGATCTGCGCGAGGAACAAGTACCCCCGGGCGCGCGTATTAGGTTCGTTCAGAAACAGCATAAGGTAATCGCGTAAATTAGAAGCTAGCTTCCCCAGAACAAGTCCCCCGGGGGAACATCAAGGGCGGCAAGGTCACAGATTCTGAACAACGCTGGCATCTACGTCCCTGGTGCCATGGATGCAGAGGGGGGAGAGGGTGACGAGGAGAGAGGGGAGACGTCACTAGAGGGTAGTGAGGTGAGTGACGTGAATGAGCCTGATGTGCAGGAGCACGTGCCTACACCCTCTGCTAAGCCTAGTAGTAGTAAGCAAACGGAAAATCACTCACCCGTCACCCCCAAGAAAAAGGGGGGTCACCCTCACCTCTCTGTCACCTCACCGTCACCTAGTGACGTCTCCCCTGCAGTAAATCCCTCTAAGGAGAGTCTGAAGAAGGCTTCGAAGGAAGCCGTGACACAGCCTCTGAAGTCTATCCCCTCCCTCCTGTGAAGCTCACCAAGGGTCACGAGCTGCCTCGGAGGAAGGAGATGCCGGAGATTGTAGGCTCTCATGATGGCTTGGAGACGGCTATCCTGCAGGAGGTTGAGCGCATGCAGAGGCACGACCCCAGCCTGATCCCCATGGAGAGCGGTGGGTACGGGGTGCTCGCCAAGGATGCAAATGGTACCGTTTTTGGCGTCACGCGCATCTCTCTGAAACAATGACCTAATGCAAGAATGTTAACAATGGTACCTTTCCTTAACAAAACAATGGCACCATTACCCACCCCTCAAACTACCCCCTAATCGACCCAAAAAATCAGGTGGTGCCTTATCTGAGCCAGTGGATAGGGTGGGGTCCGATGGGGGTGAAAATACCCCACCCACACCCACCCCAGAAAGCCATGGGTAAGATGGTTGCGAAGGCGATTGTGATACGGCCTCAGCGCTAGCAAGCCAGTACCCAACTGATCAAATCCCAGACTGGGTGGGTGACCTTGATGGAGGGGGGGTATCCGGAGATTCTTAGCAAGGCAGGGCTGGATGTCTCTAATGTCATGGAAGACGATGAGGGTGATGAGGAGGTAGGGGAGGGGTCCATGGATGAGGGAGGGAGGGGGGGCCTATGAGGGGTCTGATACGCAGCCCCACGTCCCTGCACCCCTTGTTAAGCCTAGTATAGGTAAGCAAACTGCGAATCACCCACCCCCCACCCCTAAGAAAAAGGCACCCCTAGCCCACCCCACCCCCCCCCCTCTAGGGAGGGGGTATTAACCCCTCTAAAGAGGGGTTGCGGAAGGCTGCGAAGTCCACGGTGACCCCTGCTAAGCAGGCAGGGGGTGCCCTGAAGTGAATCCCCACCCCCCTCGTTAAGCTCACCAAGAGTCAGGAGCTACCCCATTGGAGGGACAAGCCGATGATCGTTGGCTCGCAGGACGGGCTGGAGACAGCCTACGTAAAGAAGATCGAGCGCATGCGGAGGCACGACCAGAACATGCTCCCCGTCCAAGGCGGCGGGTACGAGGCGCCTGCCAAATATGCAAATGGTACCATTCTCGTGACTAGGCCCGAGCGCTAATTCGCGCGCGTCAACAGTAACAAACACATGCCCTTTATCACCCCCTCCAAAGCCTGAGGGAGGCTGATCAGTGCAGGATGATTGTGATCGCGACCAGAAGCCCTATGGTCGTCAAGCCGTCGCTTATGCTCGTCTCGATAGGTATAATGAAGTTATCCGGGTCAAGCCCCCTCCTACGTGTGATTATCGCCGTTGCGAAGCTGATCACGATTATGATTGGCACGACGAGGAGATTTGTGGTCAGCGCCTCGGCGAGGAGGCCGGGGAACATCCAGATCCCGTAGACGGCGCTACTGGTCAAGGCGTATAACACGAACATAATCAGGGACGCCGCCCAGGCGCTCCCGATCTCGACCCAGTGGGAGATGATCGCCTTGAACTCCGTCGCCATCACGCCGAGCGCCATCTTCGTCGTCGCCGTCGACCCTATAATCGACCCGACGTCCCCTACGGTGTCGATGAGGGCAGGATAGATCATGAAAACCTCCGGCCTCCTACCGATTACCTCGGTAATCCTGTTCAGCGCCGTCCCCGTGATATTGACGATGACCGTCACTATCGCGAGCGTCAACATGAACTCCTTAACGGTCGTGACGAACTCCCTATTCCTGTATATCTTCCTCACCGAGAACAAGATGGCAGCAACGAAGACGAGGTTGATGATATTGAGGATGAGCAGGCTCCTCCCCGGCGCGTATGCGACAAGGGATAGGACGCCGATGTAGAGCCCGGTGATTATCAGGTCAGCCAGCGTCGAGACGACGGGGTAGACGAGGACATCCGGGTCGAGCCCCCTCTTGTAGGAGATAACGGAGACCCAGAAGGTGAGCGGGGCGATTACGAGTATGCTAAGCCCCATCGAGGCGACGATGACCGACATGATCACCGGGAACTCAGCGAGAGACGTCCCAGTCACGACGACGCCGACCAGCGATCCGAACGACCCCATAAGAAGGGCGCTCACAAGCGTCAACGTGTTGACCGTATTGAAGAGGACGTACGCCTCCTCCGTGTTGCCGAAGAGCCTCGGCTTTATCGTGCCCAGATGGAGCGCTGTGCTGAGACGCCCCGAGTAGAGGCCGCCGATCGCCCCTCTTATACTGAGAATACCCGGATAGATGACGAGCGCCCAGGGTATCCTGTCGAAGAGGCCAAGGCTAGAGGCGACTAGACCCCCCGCGAATAAGCCGGTGAAGTTAAACAGAAGGGAGAAGAGCGCCTGCCCCGTAGCCAGTGCGAATCGCTTTGTCCCCGTCTCCGTCCTCGTCGCAGCAGGCCACCTCCCTTCACCCTGTGTTCCTAATCTATCGGCGGGGCACACATCCGGTTTAAGGGTTTCTAGAGGATCCACTCAAAAAAAGTGCAGATCGATGCTATTTCCCAAAACGTCCGGGGACCTAGCTGTGGTACCTAGCGCCGGAGACCACCTGCTTGAAGTCCTCCTCACCATCCGCGTAACCTGAGGCGACGAGAAGGTCCCCCAACTCGACGACCGTCGAGGCCTTCGGGCGCACCCAGCGGTCCCCCCTCTTTATGACGAGAACCCACCACCCCGTCTCCTCGGGGAGCTGGGCGTCCTTCAGCGTCCTCCCGATGAGCGGCGACTCCTCGGGGACCACTATGCGGTCGACGGTCTCGTCCGCAGCCTGTATCACCATCTTCAACACAGGATGTGGCTCGATGCCGCGCAGCACCACCTGGGCGATCTTCGACGCCGCGAGTGAGATCCTCTCCGCAGCTATCCCCATCCTGATGAGGCTTACGAGACCCCGGGAGTCCTCGCCGCTCAGCGGGCAACTCAGTAGGAGCTGCTCGAAGTCGACGTTCATGTTCTCAATCTTGGCATGGAGCAGCTGGACTTCCTCGGCTAGGAAGGCGTTGTTCAGGAGCAGCGCCGAGTAGGAGAGGTCGATAGCCAGCTCGGATGTGTTCTTCATCTCGACGAGCTGGTTCGTTATGTGCTCAAGCGTCTCCTTGTCACTCAAGTGTCTCCACCTCCCCCTTCGCCGCCTTGAGAAGAGTCTCGAGTCCCTCCTGGTTTCCCCTCGCGACTATGACGTCCTCAGGCATGACGATTTCCTTGCCGGGGTTGATGAGCCAGTGCTCCCCCCTCCTGATGGCGATGATGTCCGCGCCTATCCTCCGGGCGAGGTGGAGATCGTCGACGCTCTTACCCTCCAGGATCGAGCCCTCGACTATTGAACCGTGATCGAGGTTCTCCTCCGTCCTCTCGAATACCTCCCTGGCGACGGGGTGTATCTTTATACCGCGTAAGACGAGGGCGGATATGTCGCCCGCCGCGTCGCTTATCACGTTCGTGAGCGCCCCAACCCTCTGCACCCCCGCCAGCGCCTCGACGTCCCGCGCCGTACGCGCGGAGAGCATCAGGTTCATGTTGAGCACATAAATGAGGTCGTCCATCCTCTTCTCGAGCTGCACGACCTCCTCCGCGAGCGCCTTGTTATCCATAACTGCGGCGCTGTAGGCGAGGTCAATCATGATCTCGCTCAGATCCTTCATCTCGACAAGGGTCTCCCTCACGGGAACCGCCTTGTACCTCAGCTTCTTAACGCGGTCCACACTGACACCGATGTAGGGATGTTCCAAGAACACCCTACGGGGTATACAAGAAAGCAAATGTACTTAACCTTTCCACCGTGGCGCGCGGTTAACATTATTACCCGCCCCGCAACGTAACCCCTGTGGCTGCGATGACTGCAAGAGCCGATTCAAGTCGCGACGAGGAGAGACAGGGAGTCGCGAGGTTCAGCGCCTCGGTCGACCCAGTCCTACTCAAAGAGTTCGACGAGATGACGGTAAGGCTCGGCTACAACCGCTCAACCGCTATCGTGGCCGCGATGAGGAACTTCATAACCGACCGCGTCTGGGAGGGAGAGGGCGGCGAGGTCGTCGGCGCCATCACGCTACTCTACGACCACCACAGGGGCGACGTGACGGAAGCCCTAACCGAGATACAGCACGACCACACCGGCGAGATAACGACGACCACCCACATCCACCTCGACCACAACAACTGCCTCGAAATAGTCGCCGTGCGAGGGGAGACGCAGCGCATAAAAATCCTCGCGGAGAAGCTGTCAAGCTGCCGCGGGGTAAAACAGTCGAAGATAGCCATACTGAAGAACTAGGTTGAGGATTTTGGACGAATACGTTAAGAAACTCGACGAGCTTGGGCTCAGCCTCATGGTCTATGAGGGCAGAACCGTACTCTTCCGGAGCGCCAGCAAGGGCGTCCGACCGCACCTTGAGGCGATAGACGCCCTCGGCGCACACCTAAGGAGCACGACGATGGTCGACAAGATAGTCGGACGCGCCGCCGCACTACTCATACTTTACAGTGGAGCAGCAGAGGTCCACGCGGGGGTGATCAACCCCGGTGGGCGAAAGCTGATCGAGGATGCTGGCGTCAGACTAAGCTTCGACAAGGAGATAGATCACATCAAGACCGTCGACGGCAGGATATACTGCCCCTTCGAGGCGATGGTGCAGGGCATAGACAACCCCGTGCAGGCCTACCACGCCATCGTGGAGAAGATGAACAGCTTCCGAAAGCCCGCCAACTGAAATTAGCACACCCGGGAAGCGTTAAATCCCCTCCACAACGTCCATCAATCATGAAACTAGACGGTAAGGTCGCCCTCGTCACAGGGGGCAGCAGGGGAATAGGTAAAGCGATCTGTCTTATGTATGCCGCCGAAGGCGCGAGCGTCGCCGTGAACTACACGAAAGGCGCTGCCGAGGCTGAGGCGGTCGTCACCGAGATACAGGCAATGGGCGGCAGGGCGATAGCCGTGCAGGCCGACGTCTCCCAGAGGGCTCAAGTAAAGAAGATGGTCGCCGCCACAATCAAGGCATTCGGCAGTCTCGACATACTCGTCAACAACGCGGGCATACTCATACCCACAAACCTCATGGAGACGACCGACGAGCAGTGGGACAAGGTCATGGACGTCAACCTCAAGGGCCCCTTCATCTGCATGCAGGAGGCGTCGAAGCAGATGATCAAGCAGGGCGGGGGCAGGATCATAAGCACCTCCAGCATCTCCGGCCTCGGCTGCGCCCCAACCGGCGAGGGCTCCTACGGCTGCAGCAAGGCGGGCCTCATAATGCTCACCGCCGTCGCAGCCCAGGACCTCGGACCACACGGCATAAACGTCAACTGCATCGCCCCCGGCTGGATCAAAACCGACATGACAGCCGGCAAGAGCGGAGCCGCTGCCGAGGCAGTCAACAAGAGGAAGGCAGGCCTAGCAGCACTGCGCCGCATAGGTGAGCCCGACGACATCGCCCGAGTCGCCCTCTTCCTCGCCTCCGAGGAGTCCGGCTTCGTCACCGGCCAGGTCATCGTCGCCGACGGCGGCAGGGTCGACTTCGTCAGCCACGGCTAAAAAGACCAATAAACCGCCTCCGCCAACTATCCTACCATGTCTCCCTGCGTCATCTGCTCCATATTCGAAGGACGCATCCCAGCGCAGAAGCGTCTACGAGGACGAGCACTGCCTCGCCTTCCTCGACATACGCCCGGTAGCCCCAGGCCACACGATGCTGGTCCCGAAGGCGCACGTCTCCCGCGTCGAGGACCTGACCCCCGAGCAGGCGTAGGCGCTCTTCTCCGCCCTCCACAAGATACTCTCCCCCATCAGGGACGCCGTGGAGGCTGACGCAACAACTGTCGGCATCAACAACGGGCCTGGTAGCGGGCAGGAGATACCTCACGTCCACATTCACATACTCCCCCGACGGAAGGGAGATCACGGTGGAATAGTGCAGCAACTCGGTCCAGGGGGCGGAGGCGACCTAGCCGGGACAGCCGAGAAGATTAGGGCGAGGATCGCAGCGGCTTAACGGGTTATCTCCGTCGGCACGAGGACAAACATTATCAGCGCCACGATCTGGGTCGCGGCGAGGAAGTAGAAGACACTCCCCGGGAAGACAAAAGACCAGAGGTAGCCGCAGATAATCGGCGAAGCGATCCCAACGAGCCCCCTGCAGAAGCCCTGAATGCCGACCCAGCTCCCAAGCCTCTTCGGCGGTACGAGTTCGACCGAGATCGCCATCAGGTTCTGGGTGAACGACATGCTGAAGCCGCTGAGAAACCCTGCGAGTAGAAGAGTCGCATTATTCGGTGCGAGGACGAGCACAAGGTAGGAGCTTATCATCAACAGCCCCGCCAATGCTCCTATCTTCTTCCGCCCCATCGTGTCGCTGAGCCTGCCAAGCGGTATGGCAAAGAAGACGAAGACTATCGTCGCCGCAGCGCTGATACCGCCTACAATGAAGGCGTCTGCCCCCTTGATCTGCGCCGCGAAGAGCGGCGTATAGAAGGCCACCTGCCAGGGGAACGCCGCCGCTACAGTCAGCAGTAGCCACCTCTTGATTATCCTCCCTTCCTTGAAGAGGCCGCTTATGTCGGCGAAGACGTTCCCGCGAGCGCCACCGGACTGAGCCGCGGGATTCTTGAACCAGAACTGGATGATGGCAACTGCGACGAGCAGGAAAGCCGTCTGGAGGTAGAAGAGGGGGCGTATCCCCTCTGCGTTCATCCCGCCGAAGATCGTGATGAGGGCGGCGCCGAGGATGGGGGCGATGAGCTGGGGGAAGAAGGAGATCGTGTCGCATATCCCCATCCCCGTCAGCCTCTCGCCGCTAGCGAGTGCCGAGCCGCAGATCATCGGGCACACCGTCCTGTCGAGGATCATAACTGCTCCCGAGATGACTAAGGCGATCGCCGCCACCTCCCAGCTGTTCGCGAGGGCGAAGACCACCGAACTCGCCACCGAGAGCAGCATCGTGAAGACGAGGACCTTTTTTATCCCGATCCGGTCAGCAGCCATCCCCGTCGGTATAGCGAGAATCGTATTTACGACACCGTTCATGCTGTTCAGATAGCCGAGTATGAGGGGGCTCGCCCCGAGGCTCGTAAGAAAGAGCGGCTGGAACTGGTAGCTCAGGTTCGTGGCGAAGCGCTGAACGAAGTTACGAATAATGTTGACCTTGAAGGGGCTCTCTTGCTTCCTCAGAAAATCTACCCAGCCCCTGACGATCGCGGCTAAGGCGGAGGTTGAGACGTCCAAGGAAGACACCTGACGAGTCTCATCAATGGATGAACCAAAATATAAGTAATCCATGGAGCCAACGCTTATCCCTCCCTCTGGCACATGGAAACCTGAACTGAAATGGGCTGCATAGTCGTCATCGTCTCAGCCGACGGCGAGTGGAGAGCCACCACCCCCCTCTTCCCAAACGCGAAGATGAACAACACGCCGCTCGGCGAGTGGTTCACCATCCCCGTCGCCGGCGAGGAAGTCATAGTCTTCCACGGCGGCTGGGGCAAAGTGCACTCCGCCGCCAGCGCCGAGTACGTCATCGAGAAATGGCACCCCGACCTAGTCGTCAACTTCGGCACATGTGGCGGCTTCAAAGGCCAGGTCAACAGATTCGACATCGTACTCGTCGAGAAGGCTATAGTATACGACTTCGTCAGCCTCATCGGGCCACCCGACGAAGGGATAAAGAAGTTCACAACGGAGATTGACCTCGGCTGGGTCAAGAAGCCCCCGACCCCCGTCAAACGCGTCCACATCCTCAGCGGCGACAGGGACCTCATCCCCGAGGACATCCCCCGCCTACGCGAGAAGTTCAACGGCATGGTCAACGATTACGAATCCGCCCCTACCGCCTGGGTTTGTGCCCGCAACAACACAAAGACGCTCATCCTACGCGGTGTCAGCGACCTAGTCGACAAGAGCGGCGGCGAAGCATACGACGGCACAGCCACCGCCTGGTTCGAGGCGACGAAGAAGGTAATCTCCAGCCTTTTCACCATCCTCCCTGACTGGGTCACCTACTTCCGAAAACAGAAGTAGTCGCTGGAAAACAACTCGATTGGCTTCTCCAGTCGCCTTATATGACCGTTAAAAGGAGTTTCTGGGACATGGATGGAACAAAGCTGGAAATTCTAGGCGTCAGCTCCGGGTACAACGGGAAAGCTGTGCTCAAAGACATCACCCTCACCATCTCCGAGCCATCCATCTACGTCGTCCTCGGCCCTAACGGCGCCGGGAAGACGACCCTACTCAGGACCGTCGGAGGCATACTAGAGCCGCTAAGCGGCTCGGTGAGCTTCGGAGGCGCAGACCTAAACACTTCCAAAGAGACACGGAGAAAGGTATGTTACCTATCCCACTACAACGCGCTCCCTGAGGAGATGACGGTATATAACGCCCTCAGATTCTTCTCAGACATCGAGGGAGGTGACGTGGAGGAGGTCATCGAGAAACTCTCCCTCGTGGAGCTACGCGACCGGAAGGTCTCGGACCTCTCCCAAGGCCAAAAGAAACGCGTCGCCATCGCCAAGGTCCTCCTCAGCGAGAGGGACCTCTACCTCCTCGACGAGCCGACGAGCAACCTCGACCCCACGACTGCGAGGCAGATCAGGGACATGCTCCTCGACCTGAGCAAGAGGAAGATCGTACTATACTCCTCCCACAACCTCTACGAGGCGAGGGAGATAGGCACCTACCTAATTCTAATCAGGGATGGCGCCGTCCGTTTCTTCGATAGGATAGAGAACCTGAGGCCCAAGGAGTATCGAATGGGCATAAGGGCCACGGGGGACGTCTCCCGCGTCATCCCTACCGTCAGTGAGAACGGCCTCTACGTCATCAAGGTCAAGGGCCGCGAGGAGGTCGGCGACATCCTCAAGAAACTCATCGCCGAGGGCGTCACGGTCACAGAGGTCAAGGAGCTGGACAACCCGCTCGAGGACCTATTCAAGGAGTGATGGCATGTTCAGCCTATCGATAGTAAAGCGGAGCGTCAGCGTTGGGAAGATGTACATAGGCATCGGGCTCTTTGTTCTCGCCATAAACATCATCGTGCCTCTACAGGCGAGGCTGAGCAGCATATTCGTCACACAGTCACTCTCGCTGATGGGCATAGTCGGCCTTCTCGGCACGATCCCCGTCATGCTCCTTTTCGTGCACGACCGCGAGAACGGGACGCTCGAGTACCTGCTCTCCCTCGGGATGGATCAGGTGGACATATTCATGGGGTATCTGCTAGCCTCACTCGCCGTGGGAGGCGTCATGCTCGCCCTGAGCGCTGTTGGCATAGTTGGGGCCATGCTCTACGTCGGGGTGTTCAGCGCTACTGTGTTGATCTCGCTCGCATTATCCATTTTCATGGGGCTCTCCGTGATATGCCTGGTTAACGTCCTGATGATGTCCTTCGCCTCGCTGCAGAGGCAGCCTATCGGGATGAACCAGCCCCTCGGGATCGCCATCGGCGCCTTCATCCTTCTGGGGTTCATGTTCATACCCATGCTCCTCCCCGCGGTGGCAGCCACCGCACAACTCGTCATGGCGGTGGCAGTTTTCATTGTTTCATTGCTCGCCGTTCTCTCCGCTCCAAAGCTAATACGCAGAGAAAAGCTGCTGCCTTAGATCTAAAAAGTCGGCTCAGCGAGTATCTGCCTAAGCATCGAGGCCGTCAGGTTCCCCCCGCTCAGGACGAGCCCCACCTTCTTCCCCGCGAGCTCTTCCCTCATCTTGATCGCCGCCGCCAGGGGAGCCGCACCGGCGCCCTCCGCGATCGTGTGCGCCTTCTCAACGTAGAGCTTGATCGCAGAGCGAAGCTCCTCCTCGGAGACGAGTCTGAAGTCATCCACAAGCTCGTGCACGATCTTGACGGGTAGCTCAAAGCTCTGCTTGACCGCAAGGCCATCAGCGAGTGTGTTCGCCGAGTTGGTATGCTCGACAACACCGCTCCTCCAGCTCATGGAAAGGCTCGGGGCAGCCTCCGTCTGGACAGCGACGACCCGCGTCTTGGGGCTAAGCGTTTTGTAGACGATGGATACACCGCTACTAAGTGTTCCAGCACCCGCGGCGACTATGACCACGTCGAGGTCGGGGCGGTCCTCCACCATCTCAAGGGCGAGCGTCCCCACACCTGCTATGAGGTCAGGCTCGTTCGCCGTGTGCACGTAGCGTAGCCTCCTCTCCTTCGCGAGCTCGACGGCAAGAAGCACCGCTTCGTCGAAGTCGCCCTGTCCCTCGACGATGTCCGCACCCAGCGCCCTCATAGCCGCGACCTTGTCAGGATTGGCACCCCTCTGGACGCAGACCGTTGCCTTAACTCCAAATAGGCGGGACGCGTAGGCGATGCTCTGCCCATGGTTCCCCGTCGAAGCGGTTATCACCCCCCTCGCACGATCCCCCTCGCTCATACGACTGAGCAGGTTAATGCCACCCCTTACCTTGAAGGCCCCGATTGGCTGGTGGTTCTCATGCTTCACCCAGACCTCGCAGCCGAGGTAACTCGAGAGGCCATGGTAATAGGTGAGCGGCGTCTTCAGCAGGTAAGCCGCGATCCTCTTACGCGCGGCGACGACGTCTAGTAGAGTCGGCGGCACGAGGTCAGCCAAGCGGCGAAGCCTCCCAAGATTCTATTGATTTCAGGCACAAGCCTGAGAAGTTCGAGTAGCTGGTTTGCTTAACTAATAAAACAATACCCCATGTCTTACCCCTCCAAGAGGGACGCGATAAAGCGATACCCCATCACGTTCAACTCCACATGCGTGAACGAGAGGCACGCCACCCACGTTAAAAAAACTTTGCACGCCAAAACTGGTAAGGAATAAATCATTCAACGACGAGGGGCATGCATGGACGCGAAGCAGCAGCATGAGTGGCTCGCTAGGACACTAGGTCTACAGACCCCACCAGTCGCAGTCAAGTACCTCAGGGAGTGGAGCGAGGACAAGGAGTGGGAACTCGCTGACGCCGGCTTCTACCGCCCCAAGGCACCCTTAAACGTCTGCCAATTCGTAGGTCAAGCACGCCACCACGGCAGGAAGGTCGTCGCCACCGCAGAAGACCAGGTCTGCAACATCGGCGCACTCGTCACAGGCGCCTACCCGTTCGACGAGGACATGGAGCACGGCGAGATTGCGAAGAAGGACGGCGTAAGAAAGACCCCCCAGTGCTGCGAAGAGATGTTCCAGACGCTCCCACGCGTCCCCTTCGGCGAAGTCAAAGCCATCGCCTTCGCCCCCCTCGACAAGATGGACCTCGAGCCAGACCAAGTCATCGTCTACGGCAACCCCCTCCAGATGCTCAAGCTCATACAGGGCTACGTCTACGCCGAGGAGCCCCGCTTCACAATCACGACCTGCGCCAAGTACGGCGTCTGCGTCGAGGGTATGGCGCAAGCATACGTAACCGGCAAGCCCGCCGTCGGCTTCCCATGCCGCGGCGAACGCGTCTCAAGCATCGTCCAGGACCAAGAGCTATCCATAACCATCCCATACGCCTCCCTCCCCGCCGTCATCGAGGGTTCGAGAAGACAAAGCACCTCCTCCCCACACCAATCCCCTTCGGCGGCGTCGACCAAGAGCCCAACTTCCTCCCCGACTACTACCTCACGCCCCAGGCGAAGAAGCGCCGAGGCTAGGGAACCTATAACAACACCGGTTCCCCACGCTGCCACATGGACGGACGAGAGGAGACAGCGACCCTCGGTGGAGGCTGCTTCTGGTGCACAGAGGCGGTATTTGCCCGGCTGAAGGGCGTGACGAGCGCCTTCCCCGGCTACAGCGGCGGCAGCGTCGAGAACCCGACATACGAGCAGGTGTCGACCGGAAGGACGGGCCACGCCGAGGTGACGCATCTCACATACGACCCCGACGTGATCTCCTTCCGCCAGCTCCTCGAGATATTCTTCGCGACGCATGACCCGACGACCCTAAACAGACAAGGCGCTGACGTCGGCACACAGTACCGCAGCGTCATCTTCTACCACACCGATGAGCAACGCCTCGAGGCCGAGACGTACATCAGTGAGCTCACGGAGAAGAAGGCCTTCGACGCCCCCATCGTCACAAGAGTCGAACCCTTCAAGGCGTTCTACCCCGCTGAGGAGTACCATGAGAAGTACTACGAGCGGAATCGGGGCACGGGCTACGCTCAATTCGTTATCGCCCCGAAGATAGAGAAGTTGGAGAAGAAGTACCGCGACAAGCTAAAGGGCTGAGAAGAAGACCCTGAGCCGCTCCTCCATCTCCTTCCCCATCGCGTAAACGTTATGCTCGACGCTCGGGAAGACATTCAGCTCAACCTCACCTCCGGCTCTACGCAGGGCCTCGGCGAGCGGGATCGCGTTCGTCTCCGCCGGGATGTTGTTGTCCTTCGACCCGTGGAAGATGGCGACGTGGGGCAGCTTCATGCCCTTCTTCATCGCCTTAAGCTTCGGCATCGGGTCGCTTGGCTTGATCACCTTGTACGCCTCCGCATCTGACGTCTCTGGCGGAAAGCCATAAGCCTGGAGAGTGACGTCCCTGAACTTGTTCTCCTTAATCGTTGCGTCTAGGTTTGCGACCGCCTGCAGGACAGCTGCGAGCTTCGCCCTACCAGCGAGGGGGCCGAGGACTGAGTTCCAGATGAGCGTCCCGCCAAGCCCGCCACCCATCAGTCCAAGGCGCGAGGTATCCAACCCCTTCACACCGTCTAGCTCCTTGAGTAACGCGGTGTTCGCATCGACTGCGCATGGGTTACCCCAGTGATTGCCGCAGGCGTGGCTACCTGCCACTGCTATCCCGTTGGTCATGATCGCCTTGAGGAAGGCGGCCTTCGACTCCGTATCGGGCCAGTCCGCCGACCCCTCACGCACCCATCCGTTCGCCCCGTGGTGATGCATCAGCACAGGCGTCTTCCCGCCGACCTTGAAAGCCTTCGGCGTCCAGAGGTAGCACCACTCCCCACCCGCCTTGAAGTAGATGCGCTGCTCCCCATCAACCAACTTTGAAAATGCCAAGAACACACCGATAGAGAATCACGGCGAATGTAGGTAAAAGACCATCTACAACACAGCTACCGGAGACTCTTCTTGAGATCGAACAGCTCCCCGTAGAGATCCCTTAGGAGAAGCCGGCTCTCGCGGCTCAGGGCTAGGTACTCTGCATCGGAGCCACTTAGAGTGTTCTTCGCTTCTTTGACCAACATCGTCGATCTTGGGCATCATTTGGGTCGGCGTCAGGGGGTCGCCATCATCTCGCATAGCTTCGAGGTCCTTCTGGAGCAGGGTCGAGTGTATTAGTATGTTCGTCCAGACGGAGCGGGGGACGTCGACGTACTCGAAGGCGTTCACTATGACCTCCATCATTGCTGACGTGTGGTTGAGGAGCACCTGTCTGTTCGCCATCCTCCTGCCTTCGACCGATTCCCTCTCGTTTACCGAGTATGCGTAGCCTATCGCTGAAGCGAGTATGACTACTAGGAGGACCACCGCCACAAGCCTTGGCAGGGTGATGGGTTGCTTGGGCTTCTCCACGTTGCCGTGGAGCATCGAGTGCGCCTCCACACCGAGGGGCGTCAGGGTGTACCCGTCCTCCCCCTTCTCGATCAAGTCACCCATCATCCTGAGGTGGTAGGCGAGGTAGCCGGACTCGACGCCGGTCGACTTCAGAAGCTCGGTATAAGTCACCTTCCCAGCGGTGACTCTCCCCAGTATCCTCTTCCTGAAGTCGTGGTTGAGCGCCTTGATTATCCTGCGGCGCCTCTCCTCGTCGACCACCCTAACCTACCTCACATACATTGTCGAGTCTCGGGTGAAAAGATTGGCGCCTGGACTACGATCAGGCGTTGTAAACTTATTTCAAGAATGTGTTGTAAAGTTTTCTTTTCAAAAATGGTTAAAACTATCCGGAGAGAGGTTCGAAACGGGAGTACTGAGTTAGATAATGGCCCTTTCAAAGACGCTGATGACGGCTATCATAGCTGTACTCGTGGTTTCCTCCTTAGCCGGAGGAACGTATGTAGGCTATCTGAGGGGATACGCCGACTCGGTACAGTCGACGAACCCCGACCAGGAGAGGATGGTCTCCGAGATACAGACGCTGATGGAGACGAACGCAAACATAACCGCTGAGAACGACGCTTTGAGGAAATCGGTGTCGAGAATAGCCGGAAAAACCGTGAAGATCGGCTACATCGCATCTGACACGACGACCTATTCCGCGACGAAGGCCTTCATGGAGCAGGTTGTCCAACCCGACATCAACGCCTACGCGTCGGGTCTCGGCCTTGACGTGGGCTTCGAGTTCATTATTTTAGACGCGCAGGGGCAGGCGCAAAAGCACCTCGAGCATGTCCAGCAGCTCCGCAGCGAAGGTGTGAGCATTTTCATCGGTGCTGGCTGGTCGTCTCAGGGCTGTGCCACACTGAGCTACGCCAACGCGAACAAGATGCTCATGATGAGTCCTAGCTCGACGAGCCCTACCCTCGCGATCGCCCGCGACAGCTTCTTCCGCATGTGCCCAGCCGACACCGCCCTACCACCGACTCTCGCCGATGTCCTCTGGGACTACGGGATCAGGGAGGTCGTAGTCATCCAGCGCGGCGACTCGTGGGGAGACGGTATAATCAACCTCTTCAAACCCACATTCATAGCGAACGGGGGGGCCGTCAGCGAGATCGTCAGGTACCCCGCTGAGACGACCGATTTCTGCCCCTCCCTGATGGCGGCGAGGACACTCGGCGAGGAGGCGATAGCCCGCATGGGAGGGGACACGAGCAAGGTCGGCGTGCTCCTCCTCGCATTCGACGAGGCCTCCCAGATACTAAAAGCGGTGAGCCAGTGCGAGATACTATACAACCTGACGTGGTTCGGGGCGGATGGTACTGCTCGTTCAGCAAACATAACGGCTAACGCCCCAATCGAGGCAAATCACCTCAAGCTCTACAGCTTGCTCGCCCAGACGCCTAACTCCACGAGGTACAACGACTTGAAGGCGCGGTACGAGGAGGCCACAGGAAAGGACTTCTCCATACATAGGGCATACCTCTACGACGCCGCTTGGGTGCTCGCCAAAACGATACTAGAGACGGGCTCCGACGACGCGACTCGTGTCGCGGCAGCCCTACCCAGCGTTTGCGAGAACCATTATGGGGTGACCGGTTGGTGCAGATTGGATGAGTATGGAGACCGGGCGCCGCCGACGTACGACATCTGGTACTACGCCCCGGGCACCACAGCCCCAAGTGTGAGCGCCTTAGCGGGGAACTACTACCCCGACACGCGTGTGACCAACTGGAGTGCCGAGTAACGGACACCAGCATTTGAGCCCGTGTCCGATGCCTTCAAAAACCCCCGGGCACCAGCCTCCTCCATGGTCGACCTCTTCAAACCCTACAGGATAGGCGAGCTGGAGATCAGGAACCGCTTCGTAAGGAGCGCAACCACCTCCGCCTGGAGCGACGAGAACGGAATAATCAGGGACGAAATGATACGCTACTACGAGCAGCTCGCCGAGGGGGGCGTCGGCCTCATCATAAAGGGGCACATGTACGTCGACCCCCGCGGCAAGGCTCATGAGGGCATGGCGGGTATACACGACGACGCCGTCGTCCCAAGGCTGACCGAGCTAACCGACGCCGTACACAGGCGCGGCGGAGCCATCATCGCCCAGATCAACTTCGGCGGCTACCAGGCAAGCGCCGGCGAGCGGATGGGCCCCAGCGAATTCAATGGCGAGGGCTGGAAGTCGCGCGCCATGACAACCAGCGAGATTTGGGATGTCGTCGATAAGTTCGGCGCAGCCGCGGAGCGCGCCATTAAGGCGGGCTTTGACGGCGTCCAGATACACGCCGCCCACGGCTACCTCGTGAGCGAGTTCCTCAGCAAATACGCCAACAGGCGGACAGACGAGTGGGGTGGTGAGCTCAGGAACAGGATGAGGCTGCTCAGGGAGGTCTACCTCGACATACGCGGCCGCCTCGGCCCCGACGCCGTCATATCGATGAAGATCAATGGCGACGATTTCAGCGAGGACGGCTTCACAGTCGAGGACTCGGCACAGGTCTGCCACGCCCTCGCCTCACTTGGCATCGGCATGATAGAGGTTAGCGGCGGAGGCATCGGCCGCGAGGACAAGTACCGCGAGAGGGCGAGGCACAGCGACCCCGCCCTAGGTGAGCCGAATTTCGGCGGCCACTGTGAGAAGATACGCGCAACGACTAGGCCCAAGCCCCTCGCCCTCGTTAACGGCTTCCGCACAAAAGCTGCCATGCAGGCCGTAGTCGATAGGGGGATAGCCGACTTGATCAGCATGAGCCGCCCCCTCATCAGGGAGCCCGACCTCGTGAACAACCTCAAGGCCGGACAGGAGGAGGCGTCCTGCCTCCGCTGCGACGCCTGCGAGACCGAGGCGGTCTTCGGCAAAGCTATGTTACGCTGCCGCGTCGACAACCCCTAGCATGTGCCGGGGAACCCTTCTTATAGCGGGGCAGGCGCCACGATAGGCAACGACCCCTGACCCCTAATGACCGCCATCTTCTCCTCTATGAAACAGGCGTTCAGCAACCGCAACCTAATGGTCATCACACTCACACAGAGCCTCTTCATGCTCACCGCGAGTCTCTGGTGGCCCTACTGGAGCCTCTACATTCAACACCTAGGCGCATCCGTCACCCTCCTCGGCGTAATCTTCATGTCAGAGATGATCTTCCAACTCATCTTCCAGTTACCCGGCGGCTACCTCACCGACCGCCTCGGGCGAAAGAAGGTGATCGTCCTAGGCTCCATATGCAGAGGTGTAAGCCCGGTGATCTACCTTCTCACGGGGAGCTGGGAGTGGGTCGTCGTCGGCATGTTCTTCACGCAGGCGTCGAACATGATGATACCCGCCATAGACGCACTGATCGCGGAGAGCGTGACCAAGGAGAACCGCGGATTAGGCTTCGGCGCCTTCAGGATGATGACCCTCCTCCCGCAGATATTCACCGCCTTCATCGGGGGCGTCATCATGGATTGGGTCGGGATAATACCCGGCGTACGACTCACCATCGCCCTCACCCTCGCCGCCACCTGGATCAACGTCTTCATACGGTGGAAGTACCTCACCGACACCTATGACCCGATGAAAGTCGTCAGCACACAACGCCACAGCCCAATAGACGCCCTAAGAAACATGGGCAAGGTCCCGAAGAGCATCTGGTACCTCATAGTCGTCGCAGCCTTCAGCGCATTCGCCTTCCGCCTCGCCAACAACTTCATGGCCATCTACGCGACTGAGGAGCTACGCCTCACGAACACACAGTGGGGCATAGTCACCACGATGGTCATGCTCGTCTCCACAGCACTAACCATACCCGGGAGCATAATCAGCGACCGGATGGGACGCAAGCCGGGGATCATGGCAAGCCTCGGTCTCCTCCCCGCCCAGTTCTTCGGCTTCACAATAGCGGGAGGCTTCATGGGTCTCATGGGTGCCCGATTCCTCGGCGGCGTAAGCGAGGGATTCGGCGGCGCTGTCACCGGCATAGAGGGCGGCTCCGCTTGGCTCGCACTCGTCGCCGACATGGTACCTGCTGGCCAGCGCGGAATGGTCATGGGCCTCATAGGCACCATGGCGGGGCTTTTGAGCCTACCCGGCAGCACACTCGGCGGCTACCTTTACGACAACGTATCGCCCGAGACGCCCTTCTACGTCGCCGCATGCTCCGGCCTCGCCGCCTTCCTAGTCTTCACCATCTTCGTGAAGGAACCCAAGACGAAGGCGGATTAACCGAGGCCCTCGAGGTGGCTAGTATCGTTGAGCTTCTCAACGAGCCTCTGCTCCAGGGGTGAGATTGAGAGCCGTGAGAGGCACGCGTTGTCTAGCCTGAAGTTAATATCGTCGATTATGGTCGATGGGAGTCTGAGCCACCAGAACAGCACGTGGTGGAGGCTACCGCCGTGGGCGACTAGCACAAGGTTCTCCACGGGGTCCTTATAGAGCCTGTCCATCGTCGACGATACGCGCCTGTTTAGCTGCAGCCAGTTCTCCGCGCCGGGGTACGCAACCCACTCGATCAGTGGCCTCGTCGGCGGCGTGTAGATGGCCTTCGCCTCTGTCTTCGTTTTGCCCGTCGCCTCGCCGTTGTAGATCTCCCTTAGGCCCGGCTCGGGTGAAGGCTTCACGCCCAAAGCCTCGCCGATGGCCTCAGCGGTCTGCATCGCCCTCCTCAGGTCACTTGAGACCAACCTGCAGGGTTGACCACCAAGCTCAGCCTCGAGCCTGCGAGCCACTGCCTCAGCCTGTCTGAGCCCGAGCGCCGTCAGCGGAGTGTCCGTCCAGCCCCCCGTCATTTCACCGATGTTACCCTCCGACTCACCATGACGCACGAGAATGATAGGCATACACCAATCTCCACCAGCAGCCCCTTTTCAAGCCTTGCGCGTGCGAAGCCTAACCTCAAAAGCTTTCTCAGTGTAAACTACTCACGTCATTTATCTTACGGAGTTTGCCAAGAACAGGTAGATGGTGCTAAACTAGATTAACGCTTCAGCCCCTTCTTATTAATCAGTTTCTCGAGATACTTCTTCGGCTTTCTCACCTTCTTATTCTCAACCGGTGCCACAGCCATTTCCCATCAATAATCCAAGAATCAACCATAGGTAAATATTCTTCCATATAGCGCTCGCACACAAGGCAAAAATGGATGTAACCAGCACAGCGGAAGATGCCACCAGAGATGCATGTGCACGTTCTTCACGCGCTACTGCAACGAACTAATTACAGATGAAATTTTATTTATGCAAAATGGCTTAATTTGTTATAAGATCAATCGCGCGAAGATGTTAAGACTCTCCCTAGTATGATAAACTCGTGTCGAAATCTCTCCGTCTCCCAGAGACGTATAGCCTCCTAGGTGAGCCCCTCTACCCGACCCCGATCAAGTTATGGCTGCCCAAAAACCCGGAGGAGTATGAGTCCAAACTTCAAGACCTCACGGAGAGTCGCGAAAAGGCGGCCGACGAATGGCGAGTGGATCCTGATGATCCTGAGAAGCTCCTATGGTATGCGCGCCGGACGGAGATAGTCGGCAACTTCAACGAGGCCTGCGCCGCCTACACGGAGGGGATTAAGCGCTGGCCCGAGGATCCAAGGTTCCCCCGATTCAGAGGACACCGCTTCGCTCTCCTCCGCCGCCTCGACCTCGCCGTCGCCGACCTCGAAATGGCATCAGAGCTGATTAAGGGTAGACCAGACGAGCCCGAGGTCTACGCCAGCGGCGGCCCGAGCAGCGATAAGCTGGGCTTCAGCAGCTTCCACTGGAACGTCTACTACCACCTCGGCTTCGCGAGGTTCGCCGCTGGTGACCTTGAGGGCGCCGTCGATGCGTATCGCCGCTGCCTGGATGTCTGTGACGTCCGCGAAAGCACAGTCGCGACCACTCACTGGCTATACATGCCCCTAATACGCCTCAAGCGCTGGGGTGAGGCCGCCAAGCTCCTCGAAGGGATAAAATCCGAAGAGAAGCTCGTCGAGGTCGGCGACTATTATGAGACTCTTCTCATGTACAAGGGCGTCGAGATGCCGGAGGCGCTGCTGGAGAGGGCGCGGTCAGAGGGCGGCGTACGCTTATTGACGCGGGCCCACGCCGTGGGCAACCTCTACCTGACACGTGACGAGCCGAAGAAGGCCGAGAGGGTTTTCAGGGAGATACATGCGACGGGTGAGTGGTCTGCAGGCGTCCACCTACTCGCGGAGGCTGAGCTCGTCCGCCTCAAGTGATAAGTACGCTGACGCCGACCTGAATCTGAGTCGGGATGATAAGGCAGGGTCTAGAGTACGAGGTCGTAAAGGGCTGGGGAAGGCTCCCCAAGGGCTGGGTCTACACGCAGGTCGCTGGCGTCGCCGTCGACTCCAAGGACCGAGTCCTCATACTCTGCAGGGGTGAACACCCCATCATAGTCTTCACCCGCGAGGGGGAGTTCATCGAGAGTTGGGGCGAGGGCACCTTCTCAAACGCCCACGGCGCCTACATAGACGGGGAAGACAACTTCTACTGCGTCGATAGCGCCGACCACACCGTCCGCAAGTACGCTAAGGACGGGGAGCTCGTACTCACGCTGGGTGAGAAGAACAGGCCTGCGCCACCCGGCAAGCCCTTCAACAAGCCCACCGACCTCGCGCAGGCCTCGAACGGCGACCTCTACGTCACCGACGGCTATGGTAACAGCAGCGTCCACCGCTTCACAGCCGAGGGTGAGCTCATTCAGAGCTGGGGCGGGCCTGGCATTGGCCCGGGTCAATTCAACCTCCCCCACGGCGTATGGGTCGACGAAAAGAAAGTCTACGTCGCCGATCGCCAGAATAATAGGGTCCAGATATTCACCCTCGATGGCGCATACGTCGAGGAGTGGGACAACCTCCTACGCCCCTGCGACATATACTTCGACAAGCGTGGCCGCGTCTACATTGCGGAGCTAACCCACAGGGTGAGCATCATGAACAAGCGAGGCGAGGCCTTAGCGAGGATTGGAGGCGAGGAGAGCTCCGCCTCAGGCCAGTTCGTAGCCCCACACTGCCTCTGGAAGGACAGCCATGGCGCACTTTACGTGGGGGAAGTACTGCAAGGGCAGCGTATACAAAAGTTCGCCCCCGTCTAGTGACTCTAATGTACCCTTAGCTTGCTAAGGGCCAACACATCCGGCAGTTCCCGGACGGCGACTTCTCTGACGTTCTCGAATGAGAAAGTGAACGTGTTCACGCCATCGATCCATGGCCCGCGGGAGAACATCACGCCACTCATTGGCACCCTGACTGCTGGACCGAGCCTCAGGAAAGTGTCGAAGAGGCGAATCGGCTGCATGATGTAGGAGCTAAGCAGCGCCATCGAGCCAATGAGTAGGAGGGCTACGAGCAGCGCCTTGTAAACGTCCCCTACGGAACCCGACCGGCCGCTGCCTATGCGGTCTAGGCGCATGTCGAGCGACGGGTGTGACGTGAAGGCCGCCTTCAGGGAGCCTATCTGCGAGTAGATGAACAGCCCTGAGACCAGCTCGGGGATGTGGGCTCGGCGCTTCGGAGCCGGGATTGATGCGATCTTGATCAGCGCCCTCTTGAGCGTGCTCCTCCTCCCCGTCGCCTTGGAGCCCACGTCGTCGGCGAGGTACTCCCTCTCCCTCGCAAACATCGACGCTGATAGGTAGGCGGCTGGGTTGAAGAAGGAGACGACTCTTAGCGACGAGACGAGGGCCATGAGGTGAAAATCCCTGTTCTTGATGTGGGCGAGCTCGTGGGCTACGACGGCCTCAAGTTCGACCTGGTTTAGTGCTGTTATGAGTCCGCTCGAAAAGACGATCATGGCGCTCTTACCGTACCCTATTGTGAAGGCGTTTGGCTGAAGACTCTCCGTTAACCCAATCTTAGGCACGGGGACACCTACCCTCTGTGCCAGCTTGTCTACTGACTTGTATAGCCTCGGTTCATCTTCGGGGGTGACATCGATTACGCCTTGACACCTCTTGACTATCCTGACTCCGAAGATGTACGATAACGCGAGCGTCGCCGTCCCAAACACGAGCCCGATTACGCATAGAAGGCCGGTATAGCTGAGGCGCGCAGCCTCCTCCGCCATAAACACGGTGGAGAAGGCGGGTGGAATACCCGCGTAGCCCACGATCGCTCCCCCCACAGCGGGGCTGACCTGCGAGATGATGAAAGATCCCCCGTCCGTGTAGCCGTGTTGTATCATCGGTCCCATCAACCAGACCGAGGGCGTGTAAAACATGTAGACGATTATCGGGGCTATCAGTGTGAGGCCGTGGAAGAAGCCCCTGATCTTTGGGTCTCTGATCTGTGTCAGGGTTAGGAGGACGTAACTTATAACTAGCGTCGCGGTGGAGACGAGCAGCATCTGCGGGAACGGCGCAGTAAAGAGCTGCATCACAAAATCATTCTCCCACATACCAGCCCCCCCTTAGGCCTCGCCTTTACGCTTCTTCGTGTTATCCATGTCGACAAGATAAGACGTTACAGCCTCACCGAAGTTCTTCATGAGGCTGTCCATGATGTGCTTCACGGCGGAACGCTCTATCTCCGTCCTCGTCATCTTCGGCCAGTAGACGTACAGGAGACCCCCCCTCCCCTCAGTCACCCTCCGGTCGAGTATGCCCTTCTCGTAGAGAGTGTTCATCGTAGACATGACTGTGGTGTAGGCAATCTTCCGCTCCCCCTTCATCCTTTCGTAGACCTCCCTAACGCGGACGGGCTTGCCCATATCGTAGACGGCGATGAGCACGTCGGCTTCTAGTGGCCCGAGGATGGCTTCGAGGTCCTTGCCGTCGACCCTGTAGCCCGAGGGCGCGTAGTTGTCATCAGACATCTTCCTTACTATCTGGCTCCGTAATTACTATGGGCTATAAGAACATTTATATTCCTTTCCCCCACAGCCATGTAGTAGCTACTAAATGGCTTAGGAGGTAAATGTTTGGCACCTGTTATAGAGGTGAAGAATCTCACAAAGAAGTACGGCGGCTTAACCGTCGTAGACCACGTGAACTATGCAGTCGAGGATGGAGAGATATTCGGACTACTCGGCCACAACGGCGCCGGGAAAACGACCACGATCCTGATGCTCCTCGGGCTCATAGCCCCAACAGAGGGTACCGCCGTCGTTAACGGTGTAGACGTAATCGATCAGCCGCTCCAGTCCAGGAGGAACGTAGGGCTACTCCCAGAAAACGCAGGCTTCTACGAGAACCTGACGGCGCGCCAGAACCTCCAGTTCTACGCGGAATTAGCGGATGTCCCTGAGAAGACGGCCTCCGAGAGGATAGAGAAACTGATTGACCAGGTCGGCCTCGGTAGCAAGAGGGCAGTAAAGGTTGCTGCCTACTCCCGTGGAATGAGGCAGAGGCTCGGCATCGCCCAGTCACTCGTTAGGGATCCTAAAATACTCATTCTAGACGAGCCCACGCAGGGTATCGACCCCGAGGGTACACGGGACCTACGCGAGCTGATTAGAAACCTCTCCAAGCGGGACGGCAAGACCGTCATCTTCACGACACATGTCCTCTACGAGGTCAACAAGCTCTGCGACCGGGTCGCGATCATGAAGCAGGGGATGATAGCCGGCATAGGCACCATTGACGAGCTGCGCAGGCAGGTCAACGCTGATGAGGGGGAGGACTTCGAGAGCGTCTTCCTCCGATACCAGGGGGTCGTCTAGATGGCCGGCATGATGTCGATGGCGAAAAAGGAATTCCTCGATATAATCGGGGAGAAAAAGTTCATGCTCATCTTCGCCACTCTCCTCATAGTCATACTCGTCTCGGCCTATCAGGGCGGGCTCAGCTACAGCGAGTCGCAGGGCGCCGTGGGAACCATAACCATCCCGTCTGGTCAGGGCGGCACAGGTCGCCCGGGTAACTTCACAACTGCACCCATCCAGGTCTTCGGCTCGGCGCAGAGCCTCTCCAGATCACTTGACAGTATGATCACGAACTTTAGCCTAGTTGGCGGAGTCCTCGCCATCGCTATCAGTTTCGATACGATCAACAATGAGCGTCAGAGGGGCTCACTGAAGACGCTGCTCAGCTACCCCATCTATCGCGACTCTATTGTCTACGGCAAGTACCTGGGCGGCCTCCTCGCCGTTACGATGGTCGCCGTCGTTACATTCCTCGGCGGTATGGGCCTCTTCATCAGCGTCACGGGAATCGAGATGACGATGGACACAGTGATACGCCTCTCGATGTTCTTCGTCGTGTCTCTCGTGTACATGGCAATCTTCCTCGCCATCGGGCTCCTGCTCTCAATCGTTCTTCCCTCTCCATCGACCTCCCTGCTCGCTTCCGTCATCGTCTGGCTTGCGTCGATCCAGCTAATACCTAACATTGGCTACGCTATCGGGCAAATACTCTACCCCGTCAGGATGACGTTCACCGACGCCGGGGGGCCGTCCTTCCAGCAGCAGACGGGCTTCGACAGCCTGAGGACGATCATCTCCGGCCTCTCCCCTTCCACCGCATACGAGAACATAGTCAACTCAGTGCTGACAACGAGCTCCCTCGAGTTCACGAGCGGCGCCCCGACAGTCACGTCGATTAGCGTGATGGACGCGCTGATGACATCGCTTCCAAGCCTCCTATACTTCGTTGGACTACTTGTTGCCATCTTCGCGGCTGCCTACGTCATCTTCATGCGCCAGGAGATCAGGTGACCGAGATGCAGAAGAATAACATCAAGGCACGGATTTTTGCACTAGCGATTATCGTAGCCATGCTTTGCGGCCCTATGGTCGCCGTTCAGGCATCTTCCTACTCGATAACCGGCACGATAATCGATGGGGATGACTCGTATCTGAGTAATGTCCTAATCACCGTCTACTCCGAGCTTGCCATCGTAAGCGGGGATTCTCTGCAAGGTAACATAGTGAGCACGACCACGAGCGACGCCTACGGCAACTTCAAGTTGGGCTTGGAACGGGCGTCCTACACGGTCGTCTTCAAGAAGGCCGGATACGAGACGATTACCCTTAATATCAACCTCGGAGTGGCGACGGAACTCACATACTCTCTGGGGAAGATTACAATGGAGAAGAGCCTAGGCATATCCTCCACAGCCTCCACGCTTCTCATCCACGACGGCGAGACATTCAGCATCCCCATCACCGTATCGAACAACGGTGAGGACGACGCTGTATCCATCACCGCTGCCACTGTTGATGGCTACAGTGCAACCGTCTTAAACTCGGCGAATCAGCAAGTATCTCGTGTCCTGATCCCAGCTGGAGGCTCGGCTTCACTAACTGTCAAAGTCATCGCTCCTATGAACGCTTCAGACGCCGACATCGTCGTTACAGTGGCGAGTGCGGTTGAGGTCGACTATGTCGTCCACCTCCACGTTGTTGGCGTGAACGGCGAGGCACTAAGCAGCACTTACACCGGCAGGAGCGTTCTTCCGGACGAGTCTGTCGACTTCACGGTGGTACTGAAGAACCCTCTCTACTACTCGAAGACCTTCCAGCTCTCCGTTAACTCGCCTGAGTTATGGGTGTTCTACGTCGAGAACGGGGAAGGGCAGAGGATCAACGCTGTAACACTCGGGGCTGGGGAGAGCGTTAACCTGCACGTCATCGGTGACGTGCCGAACGATGCCGCAACGGGGGATTATATAGCTCTCCGTGAAGGCGACCTATGACAGCAAGACCGACTCCCTCCCGCTCACTGTGACGGTAAACGTGACGAGCCCTGAGTTCTCCATAACCTCAAAGTATCCATCACAAACCCTCTCGCTGGGCGGCTCAGCCACCTACTCGGTGACAATAACCAATCCCGGGGCGACTCAACTTGTCAAAATCAAGGCCGAAGGCGTCCCGAGCGGGTGGACCGTCGCGTTCAAGTCATCCGCCGGCGTACGTATCAACTCTCTCCTGATCGCAGGGGACTCGTCCGAGGAGGTCCAAGTCGTCGTCACCCCCTCCCTCGATAGCACGAACGCGGAACACGCCTTCGACGTGACGGCGTACAGCGACTACACATCCGGCACGATCACTCTTGCGGCGAACATAGGCGGCTCATTCAGCCTCGACATCAGTGTCGACTCCCTGTACTTCGAGACGAACGCAGCCACGACAACGACGGACGTAGTCACCCTCACAAACACGGGCTACTCGTCGATAAACAACCTCGAGTTGGAGATAACGAGCCCTGACGGATGGGATGTCGTGCCCTCGCCGATTAAGGTCACAACTCTAGAACCCAACGAGAAGGCAATCTTTACACTATCGATAACGCCGCCTACTGGCACATCCGCAAAGGACTACCTCGTGAAGGTTTCCGCCACCTCAGATGAGGTGTCGACGGATGAGCAGTCTATAAGAGTCACGGTGAACGTCGAGTCCTCGTGGAGCATTTACGGGTTACTGCTATTGGCTGCCGGTGGTGGCCTCTTCTGGCTCCTATACAAGAAGCTGAAGCGGAAGTAACAATTTTTCTCCATTTTTTAGCATTCTAGTTTCCGTCAATTGCCGGTACAACCCTTATTCCGGAACCCGCCGCGCACGCGATCATGTCTCAGATCCAACTGTTTGCCCGCAAGAACCGAGTGAAGGCGAAGGCAGCGGCGTAAAGCTGATTCGGGGGCGGGTCCCCTTATCCGGCATGAGCGCCAACAGCCTTCCACTCTATGCCGATGACAGTCATCTTACAGAATTCGACGCGACGGTCGTGAAGGCGGGACCGAGATTCGTTGTCCTCGACAGAACCGCCTTCTACCCGGACTCTGGCGGGCAACCCAGCGACGTAGGCGCCCTGCGTCACGCGGGGGGCGAGGCGAAGGTGGGCAAGGTCGTGAAGAGGGGGATTGAGATATACCACTATCTCAATACCGACATTCCCACCGGCACTCTGGTTCACGGCGCCATTGACTGGCCGACGCGCAGCTGGAACATGCGGCGCCACTCGGCCGAGCACCTCCTCACCGGCCTAATCGAGGCGCAGGGGGAGCCGCCGAAGATATTCAGCGACCTTGAGAAACTGGAGTACCAACCATCCAGCCTCACCGCGGAGCAGATAGCCGCCGTGGGACGCCGCTTCGACGATATAGTCAACGAGGACGCCCCTGTTCGCGTCTACTTCGAGGACCGCGCCAAGATAGACGCCTCCGGCGACCCGCGTAAGATCAGCTTCCTCCAAAAAATACCGCGGAGCGTCGACCGCCTGCGAATAGTCGACATCGGCACCTACGCTTCGACCTTCTGCTTCGGCACCCACGTAAAGAACACAAGGGAGATCGGGCACCTTGCGGAGCTGCGCCTAGAGGACGCGAAGAAGGGGAAGAAGATAGTCCACTTCAAGCTCAAGGCATGAAATAGCCATGCCGATTGTGCCCAGTTAGCCTTTATCTTTAAAACGAGGAATCTGATCAGAGGCATTTCCTATGGATGTGGAGACCTGGCTTCTCGAATCGGATGACCCCAGCGTTAGGTTCTGGGCACTCCAGGACGTTAAAGGCAAGCCACAAGATGATCCGGCTGTGCTTGAGGCGCAGGAGATGATCATGAGTTCGCCGCCGGTGAAGGCGATATTCGATAACCAGGAGCCGGGCGGCTGGTGGGTCAAAGAGGGGGACATGTATCTGCCCAAGTACACGGCGACAACACACTCGCTCCTCATCCTCGCCGAGCTCGGGACGAAGAGGACGCCCGCGATCGAGAGGGCCATCGAGCACATCTACCGGTTCCAAAGGGACTCCGGCCACTTCCTAATCGAGTTACCCGCGACGAAGAAGGGTCAGGCTAGCATTATCAAGGACGGCTGCTGCATCGACGGAAACGTACTCCGCTACCTCGTTCACTTTGGCTACCTCGACGACCCCCGGACGAGGCGCCTCATCGACTTTACCAATGGCTACCATGACGATGAGAACGCCGGTTGGCGGTGCCGGAGCTACCCGATAAACGAGTCTACCGTCTTCCCCAAGAACTGCTACATGGGCGCAACCAAGATGCTCCGCTCTCTCTCCGCGATCCCCCCGGAGAAACGGGGCAAGGACATGCAGGCCGTCATCGACCGCGAGACGCGGAACATCCTCGAGAACTTGGTATACAGATATCTACGGAACCCTGACGGCTCCCGCAAGGACAAGACAGGGTGGAAGAAGCTCGGATTCCCCCTCTTCTACCAGTCCGACGTCCTCGAGGTGCTCGACACCTTGACGAGACTCGGCGTTCACGACGACAGGATGCAGCCAGCGATTGACATCGTCCTCGAGGCGAGGCAGCCGGATGGAAGGTGGCTGCTCGAAAACACGTATAACGGCAAGATGTGGGTGGACATCGAGGAGAAGGGGAAGCCCTCGAAGTGGATAACCCTGCGCGCCATCAGGATGCTGAAGCGGCTGGGCATCGCCGATAAGCTTTAACCAACCAATATTCACCCACGATCCCTATACGAGGGCTGGGCCACGGCTGGGGAAGAAACTCAGAGAAGAACCGTCATTAACGACATCCTGAGCATCTACGTCCCCAGCTTCTTCAATATGGTGGGGATGAGCATCGTCAGCCCCATCATCAGCCTCTACGCGCAGAGCTTCGGCGTCAGCCTCGCCGTGGCGAGCCTCGCCATCACCGCGCACGCCTTCGGGAGGTTCATCGCCGACATCCCCGCGGGTATAGCCGCCGACAGGTACGGGCGCAGACCCGTCATGATAATCGGCAGCATCCTCGTCATGATCACCGCCTTCCTAAACGCCTCGGCATCGGACTTCGGCCTTTACCTCGTCTACAGGTTCCTAGAAGGCGTTGGAAGCGGTATGTGGATGACGAGCAGACAAACGCTGCTAGCCGACATCCTCAAGCCCGAAGAGAGGGGGCGCATCATGGGCTACTTCCAAGCCTTCATGCTCATAGGACAGAGCGCGGGGCCGGTCATCGGCGGCTTCGTCGCCGCCGCATGGGGGATAGCCGCCCCGTTCTACGCCTACACCGTCACAGGCGCCATCTGCGTCCTGCTGACATACTTCCTCATCTTCGAGCCCAAGGGAATTGTTAAGGTGAAGGTCGGGGGCGAGCACCTCTTCAAGCTGGGTGATGTCGTCCGCCTGCTGAAGAACCAGACCTACGCGATGGCTTGCTTCGCCACGTTCGTTGTCTTCTTCCAGCGCTCGGGTATACGCACCGACATACTTCCCCTCTACGCGGCGAACGAGCTCGGTATGGATCCCGCCGCGATCGGGACTATCCTCGGCTACGCGACGATAACTAACCTGATCATCACAGTCCCGATCGGCTACGCTATCGACCTCCTCGGGAGGAAGCCAGTGATAATTTGGAACATTCTGATAATGGCTGCTGCCGACATCGGCTTCGTCTACGCCAAGGATTACTGGGGGCTCGTAATCGCTGCCCTCGTGATGGGGTTAGCATCAGGCGGAGCGGGCCAGGCGCCCCTCGCCCTCGCGACGGATGCGACGCAGAACGAGCGCCGAGGCTTAGCCATGGGCGTCTATAGGCTCATGGGTGACCTCGGTTCGATGATCGGCCCCGTGGCGCTCAGCGCGATAGCAGATGCATCCGACCTGCACGCGCCCTTCTGGGCGATGGACGCCCTCCTTGTTTTCAGCGCTCTGATGGTCGCTTTATTCGCCAAGGAGATAATACGGACGAGATTCAGCAGAAGCGCATCGGTTTAAGGCTCGGGTTAAACCTTCACATTATCGCTCTTCCCCTCGATATAATCCCCGCAAGCTCCCGACGAGATAGGATCGTAGTATCTCCTAAGGCAACTTTAAATCGCTGTGGACGGTTCTGCGTAGGAATCTAGAAGGCGCGATGTTGGCGGACAGGTCAAGGACAAGCGACATCCTCTCGATCTATGTACCTTCGTTCTTCATCTTCGTGGGCATGGGGATAGTCTCCCCCGTGTTGACCCTCTACGCGCAGAGCTTCGGCGTCAGCATCTTCCTCGCAGGGATGGTCATCACCGTCTACAGCGTCGGGCGTCTCATCATGGACTTCCCCGCCGGGGTCCTCGCGGACAAGATAGGGCGCAGACCCCTCATGATCATCGGGACCGCGCTGATAGCGATCTGCGCATTCCTAAACGCCACAGCAGACAACTTCTGGCTCTTCCTGTTCTATCGCTTCATACAGGGTATGGGCGCGAGCATGTGGATGACGAGCCGGACGACGCTCCTCGCCGACATACTCAAGCCGGAGGAGAGGGGACGCGTCCTAGGCTACTTCCAGAGCTTCCAGACCATAGGGCAGGCTGCGGGGCCGACGATAGGCGGCTTCATAGCCACGTGGTACGGGGCTCAGGCCAACTTCTACTTCTACGCCGCTACAGGCTTGGTTAGCCTCGCGCTAACCTACGTCTTCATCAAGGAGACTGAAAGCGGAAAGGCGCACAGCGGCGAACTCGCCTTCCCCAAGGACCTGACGCTCAGGCTCCTAAAGAACAAGGGCTTCATATTCGCCTCGCTAGCCAGCGCGACTGCGTTCTTCCTAGTCTCAGGCATCAGGCAGGATATACTGCCCTTCTACACGGCGGAGGCGGGCTTAGGCCCCGCGGAAATAGGCATGATACTCAGCGTGGCAACGATCGCTAACCTAATACTAACCATACCCATCGGTTACGGCATCGACCTCATAGGCAGGAAGCCCATCGTGGTCTTCGGTCTCATAGTCTCCGCCATCTCCATGGCGCTATTCCCGCAGTTCAACTCCTTCACACTACTCTGCGCCGTATCCTTCGTAATGGGCATTGGGACGAGCGGAATGCAGCAGGCTCCCCTCGCTATGGCGACCGACGCCACCATCGGTGAGCCACGCGGCACAAGCATGGGCATATTCCGCTTCTTCGGAGACATCGGAAGCCTAATCGGGCCAATAATGCTCGGCGCCGTCGCCGACGGCTTCGGCTTAGCAGCCCCCTTCTATGTCATGAGCGGCATAATCCTACTCGTCGCAGCAGCAACCCACATGTTCGGAGTCGAGACCCTCCCGGGGAAGAACGGCGTGAAGCCCCGCGCATAGAACTATTTAGACTATATTCAATAACCTTTTAGGGTTAGCTTTCTTTACTTCAATGGGAAGAAAAATGGACATCTTCACGATCGGTTTGATCGGGGCGGTAGTAGTCGTCGCCCTGATCCTCGTAGGGCTCTACTTCTCGTACTACAACAGGATAAGGATGTACGAGAACCAGATCGATGAGGCCTGGAGCCAGATCGACGTCCAGCTCAAGAAGAGGTACGATCTGATCCCGAACCTCGTCGAGACGGTCAAGGGGTATGCAAAGCATGAGAGGGAGATCTTCGAGAAGGTCGCCATGGCCCGCGCTGGCATGATCAGCGGCACCCCACAGGAGAGGATGGAGGCGAGCAACATGCTCACCTCGACGCTCCGTCAGCTCTTCGCCGTGGCCGAGGCGTATCCGCAGCTCAAGGCGAACGAGAACTTCAAGCTACTTCAGGAGCAGCTTCAGGGCATCGAGGATAAGATCGCCTACGCGCGCCAGTTCTTCAACACTAGCGTGCTCAACTTCAACAACCTGATCACGACTATACCCGGCATCTGGTTTGCGGGCGGGCGCAGCAAGCGCGAGTTCATCGCTATACCTGAGGGCGAGAGGCAGGCACCGAAGGTACAGTTCTGATGGAGCAGCGGCGGACGTTCTTCGAGGAGCAGAGGAGGAACCGGAGGGACAGCATCCTCCTAGCGATAGTGGTGTCGCTAATCCTCTTCGGCCTCGTTTACTCGTTTGCTTACATCTTCGCGCCACAGGACCTAATCATCGTCCTCCCCATAAGCGCCATTCTGATTATTGTCTACACGTGGGGCAGTTACCAGTACGGCGACCAGATAGTCATCGCCGCTACGGGAGCTCACCCCGCTGAAGGCAACGAGTACATCTACCTCAACAACGTCTCAGAGGGCCTCTCGATTGCCGCGGGGATGCCGATGCCCAAGGTCTACGTGATGGACAGCCCCGAGATCAACGCCTTCGCCACCGGGAAGGACCCCGAGCACTCTAGCATAGCGGTCACTACGGGGGCTCTCCAGAAGCTCAACAGGGCGGAGCTTGAAGGCGTCGTCGCCCACGAGATGAGCCACATACGCAACAGGGACATACAGTTCATGACCTTCGTCGCTGTACTCGTCGGTCTCGTCTCGATACTCAGCAGCATTATTAGGCAGTGGAGCTGGATGGGTGGTTCCCGGCGCAAGAGCAGGGACCGCGGCGGAGGGGGCTTCGAGGTCGCCGTGATGCTCCTCGGCTTGATTCTGGCGATAATCGCGCCGATCGCCGTCGCGCTCGTCCAGTACGCGATAAACCGTAGGAGGGAGTACCTGGCCGATGCGAGCGGCGCAGAGCTGACCCGGTTCCCCGAAGGTCTCGCCTCAGCACTGGAGAAGATAAAGCACTCTAACCCGGGCAAGATGAAGGTTGACGAGGCGGTCAGCCCCCTCTTCATTAGCGACCCGAACCATACCGCCCTCGACAACCTCTTCGCCACGCATCCCCCCCTTGAGGACCGCATTCAGCGCTTGCGCCAGATGTAGTCGAGCATTTTTTACCCATCTAAACCCATCTCTGACCAAGTGGTTTGTCTTGGTCAAAGCTGTAAACGGGTTGGTCAAACTCCTCCGCGAGGAGGGGACCGAATGGATATGCACTTTCCCGACGAATATCTTCGTCAACGCCTGTGGTGAGGAGGGGATGCCACTTATCATGGTGAGGACGGAGAGATTTGCGGTCGCCGTTGCCGACGCGTACAGCAGGGCGACAAGCGGAAGGAAGATCGGTGTCTCCGCCGTGATGGGTGGGCTGAACGCGGCTGGAACTGAGATGGCCTATGGCGCGCTTGCTCAGGCGTACGAGGACTCGTCCCCCGTCCTATGCTTAACCGACGGAGTGCCCAATGCCGCTGCGGCGCGTGAGCGTTTCAACATCGAGGACGGTTTCCGCGGCGTCACGAAGTGGAGTGGCTTCATAAACCAGGGGCGGCGCGTCCCAGAGTTCGTCCGCCGAGCCTACACGCAGCTGCGCAGCGGTCGCCCGAGTCCGGTCATGCTCCAGCTACCACGCGGCCTCGAGGACTACGATCCAGCCGAGCACCCCTACACCCCCGTGAAGGGCTGGAGGCCTTCGGGTGACCCAGCTGATGTCGAGAAGGCGGTGAAGGCGCTTCTTCACGCGAAGATGCCTATGATCTATGCCGGGCAGGGCGTATTCTTCGGTGACGCGTGCGCCGAGCTGATGCGATTCGCGGAGCTGACAGGGACGCCGGTGCTCACGACGCTGATGGGGAAAAGCTGCTTCCCCGAGAACCACCCGCTTAGCCTCGGCGTCCGCGACGTACCGGCGGAGAGATGGCTGAAGGGATCCGACCTCGTCCTCGCCATCGGCGCGAGCCTTGGGCCAACGAGCTTCGGCCACGAGGTGCCCACGAGGGGAAAGACCGTAATACAGTGCACGATCGACGAGCAGGACCTGAACAGGGCGACCCGCACCGACCACGCCATCGTCGGCGACTCCAAACTGGTGCTCACACAGATGATAGCCGAGGCCGAGAAACAGAAGGCGAAGCCGAGGAAAGGTGTCGAAACTGAGGTCGCGACGGCGAAGGAGGAGAAGATGACGAAGTATCGCACATTCATGGAGTCGAGCGAGAAGCCGATAAACCCCTACAGGGTCTACGCTGAGATCATCAATGCCCTTGACCCGATGAACAGCGTTGTCACGCACGAGTCGGGGAACACCCGCGACCAGCTGACCACGATCTACGATTCGGTGATTGAGCACGGCTTCATGGCTTGGGGCAACGTGTCGACGCTCGGCTTCGGCCTAGCCGCAGCGATGGGGGCGAAGCTTGCCTACCCGAAGAGACAGGTGGTAAGCGTTACGGGGGACGCGGGTGTGAGCTACCAGATGGGTGACTACGAGGCGCTCGTCAGGCACAAGATGGGAATTACTACTGTCCACATAAACAACGGCGGCTTCAGCGGTTACGGCCCTGGCTTCTGGGGCAGCGGCCACACACCGTTCGCCTGCGAGGTGACGAAGGCGGACGTCTATCAGACGGCGAAGATGGCGGAGGCGATTGGTATGCACGCGGAGAGGGTTGAGAACCCCGACGACGTGGCACCCGCCCTCAAGGTGGCGCTCAAAGAGAACAAGAAGGGGCGCCCCGCCTTCATAGAGGTCATATGCTGCCGATATCCCGTCTACGGCGGATGGGTAAGGCCCGCGGCCCACTAGGCGAGCAACCTCCACTCTTTTAACCGGATGGTGTCGTCTTCTAACCTATGTTTAAATCCAGCGTGGACGGGAAGGCGGCCACGGAGCTGCTCAAGGAGCTTGTGAAGATCGACTCGGTTAACCCGACGCTCGTTCCGGGGGCTAAGGGGGAGGAGGAGATAGCGGAGTACGTCGCCCAATGGCTCAAGGCGCTGGGCCTCAAGACTAAGATCGATAAGATCGAGGCGAAGAGGGCGAACGCCGTGGGCACTCTGAAGGGCACCGGCGGGGGTCGGAGCCTGATGCTCAATGGCCACATCGACACCGTCGGCTACGACTATATGACTATCGACCCCCTCAAACCCGTCATCAAGGAGGGCAGGATGTACGGCCGCGGCACATTCGACATGAAGGGTGGCTTCGTTGCCAGCCTCGCGGCGCTGAAGGCGGTAGTTGACTCGGGCACACAGCTTAATGGAGACGTGGTCGTCGCTGGTGTCTGCGACGAGGAGTTCGCAAGCATCGGCACGGAGAGGGTGATGGAGAAGACGCGCGTCGACGCCGCTATAATCGGCGAGCCTAGCGCCTTACAGATCGAGAGGTGCCACAAGGGCTTCGCGTGGATAGACGTCGAGACGAAGGGCCTCGCCGCACACGGAAGCATGTGGCAGACGGGGGTAGACGCCATCGCCAAGATGGGCGGCGTCCTCACAGGGCTCGAAACCGTAGGCATAAAGCTGCAGAAGAGGAAGCACCCCGTCCTCGGCCCCGCTAGCGTACACGCCGGCTTCATAAAGGGCGGCCTCGAGCTCAGCACCTACCCAGACAAGTGTCTTCTATCCATAGAGAGGCGCACCATCCCCGGGGAGGAGAGGAAGGACGTCGAGCAGGAGATGGAGGCACTCCTAAGGGGCATCGCGGACAAAGACCCCCACTTCAAAGCGAGCTACGAGATAACCTTCTACCGAGGTCCCATGGATGTCCCCGAGTCCGCGGACATCTGCCAGACCATCGCCACCTGCAGCAAGGAGGCGATAGGACTTACTCCCGGCTTCATCGGGGGCTCGGGGTGGATGGACACGCAGATCATGTGGGAGAAGGGGATACCCGCCGTCGCCTACGGCCCGTCGGGCGATGGCGCTCACGCCGCCGTCGAGTGGGTCGACCTCGACTCCATTGTCGACGCGGCGAAGGTGCAGGAGCTTGTCATCCGCCGCTTCTGCGGCGAGAAACAGTAGCTATGTGTAGCCCCCATACATGCATAACATAAATGAGTAACCTCACCGTCAGAATGAGTCATGACGAGGCTCACCGTGGTCGACGCCGACAGATGCGTGGGCTGCCAGCTCTGCATGTTCGCCTGCAACAGGCGCTTCGGGGAAGGCGGGCTCGCCAAGTCGGCGATAAGGGTCAAGTCTGCGGGGGGCTTCGAAAGGGGATTCGTCGTCGTCGCCTGCAGGGCTTGCCCTGACCCGCCTTGCATGAAGGTCTGCCCAGTAAACGCCCTAACCCAACGTAAGGGCGGAGGCGTGGTACTGAAAGCGAGCACCTGCATCGGCTGCCACCGCTGCGAGGAGGCTTGCCCCATGCACGCCGTCTTCTGGGACGACGAGGCAAACAAGCCCGACATCTGCGTTCACTGCGGCTACTGCGTAGGCTACTGCCCGCACGAGGTGCTGGCGATGAGGGAGGCAGAGCCGATTTGAGGCTGCCGACGCGTGTACTCATCGCCGACCTTACGGCACGCCGCTTCGAGGTCGAGGACAGAGCCGACCTCTTCCAGTACTACATCGGCGGCGCGGGCGTCGCCATCAACCTGTTGAGCGAGTACTGCCCCAAGAGCGCGGACCCCCTAGGGCCAGACAACCCAATAATCTTCGCCGTTGGGCCGCTCGTGGGGCTCTACCCACTCGCCTCGAAGACAGTTGCGATGTTCAAGTCACCCCTCACTGGGAACCTCGGGGAGAGCCACGCTGGAGGGCGCAGCGCCGTCGCAATAAGGTCGGCGGGCTACGGCGCGATAGTCATCAAAGGCGCGAGCGAGTCCCCCGTCTACCTATCAATTAACGGCAAGGGGGTCCAGTTCCGTGACGCCTCGGGCATCTGGGGGATCGCGAGCAGCGTCACCACGGGGAGGATAATCAGGGAACTCGAGCCGGGGGCGGGTACCCGCACCATCATGAGGATAGGCGGCGCCGGCGAGCATCTGGTCAGATACGCATCCGTCATCACAGAGACCTACCGTCACTTCGGCCGCCTCGGCCTCGGCGCCGTCTTCGGAAGCAAGAAGCTCAAGGCTGTCACAGTATCAGGCGACCACGGCTTCGAGGTCAGCAACAGGAAACTGTACCGCGAGGCATACGACGACGTCTACAAGCGCGCCGTCTCCTCACCGGTGATGAAGAAGTACCATGACATCGGTACTGCCTCAAACATCATGCCGCTCAACCTGCAGAAGGGATTGCCCACTATGAACCTTAAGGCGACGACTTCGCTGGAGGCGGAGAAGATATCGGGGGAGAAGCTGGCGGAGAACTACCTCGGGCGTCGCGTCGCCTGCGCCCACTGCCCCGTCGCTTGCATACACATCGCCGCCCTCCGCGAGCCATACGCCAATGAGCCCTACTTCTACAAGACCACCATGATCCCCTATGACTACGAGCTCATCTACGCCCTCGGCTCCATGGTCGGAGTCTTCGACGAGAAGGCTATGCTCCACCTCATAGACGCGGTGGAGATATGGGGGCTCGACGCGATGAGCACGGGCGTCGTCCTCTCATGGGCTACGGAGGCGATGGAGAAGGGACTAATCGGGCAGGGCGAGACACTCGGCCTCAGCCTCAGGTGGGGTGACGAGCCCAGCTACGCAAAGGCAGTCGAGTACATAGTTAAGCAGCCTAACGAGTTCTACTCGGCTCTCGCTCAGGGCGTGGATCAGGCGTCGAAGCGCTATGGCGGCGAGGAGTACGCGATGGCTTTCGGCGGCAACGAGATGCCCGGCTACCACACAGGCCCCGTCAGCCACATCGGCCACCTCACGGGGAGCCGACACAGCCACCTAGACGCCGCTGGTTACAGCATCGACCAGACCGCACTCAAGGAAAAAGCGCTCCCCGACCCCAAAGCGGCCGCCGTGAAGCTTCTGAAGGAGGAGGCTTGGCGCCAGATACTCAGCAGCCTCGTTGTCTGCTTCTTCGCAAGGGGCATCTACGACAAGGACACCGTGCTGAAGACCCTCGCCACCGCAGGGCACAAGGTCGCGCCCGAGCAGCTCGAGGTCATCGGTATGCAGATACTCAGGGAGAAGAACCGCTTCAAGGAGAGGGAGGGCTTCAACGCCAAAGAGTTGAGGATACCCGCCCGAGTCTTCGAGACGCCGTCTCCCCTCGGTCAGGTCGACGAGAAGTACATCCGGGAGTCTGTCGAGGAATTCTACAGGCTCCTCTACACCTAGGACTCGATGTGGAAAACCTCGTGCACCTCCTCGGAGACGGGGCTGCAGTCGGGGTTCGAGGGCATCATCTCCCCCATGTGCCTCCACCAGCGCCTACAGATGGGCGTCCCGGCGACGGCGTCCCAGCGTGCCTGGTCCTCGTACTCGACATAGGCGAAGAGCTGCCTAGTCTCGGGGTGGAGAAAGATTGTGTAGGTGTGGACGCCGTGGTCCTTGAGGGTCCTCTCCAACTCAGGCCAGATGGGATTGTGGCGCGCCTCATACTCCGCCTCCCGCCCCGGGTTGACGCTCATAACGAACGCCTTCCTGATCAAGGCGGACACCTAGAGTTCGACTATCTCGACGGTGAGTTTCTCGGTGTCGAGAACGGCGAATGTGCTTCTGCCGTATAGCCAACCCCCGGCCTCGCCTGGGTTGATGACAAGTGTCGAGTCAACCTTGGCGACCTTCGTCTTGTGGTCGTGTCCGTGAACGACGACGTCGTAGATGCCATGCACGATAAGTGAGCGGAGTAGGGCGTCGTCGTGACCGTGGAGGAGGGCTATCCTCCTGCCCCCAGCCTCGACCTCGGCGAAGTTCCCGACCAGCTCTTTGCCCACAGCAGCGTAGACCTCCTTGAGCTTCTCCCTCTCGGCGCAGTTATTTCCGTAGACGCCAATCATCTTCGCCTTCAGCTCTGCGTAGGGCTTCGCCGTGAATGGGCTGATATAGTCGCCAGCGTGGAGGACAAGTCCCACATCCAACTCGTTCAACCGCTTTATCGCAGCCTTAATCATATTGACGTTGTCATGGGTGTCCGAGATGAGTCCGACAAGCATTAGCCCTTCCCCCCTGCGTGCCGCAGTATGTTGCGGACCCTGAGTATCTCAAGGGTACTCGTGCCCCCCGGCGCCTCTAAGGATGAGCCGGACACGATCATAACGGAGTCGGAGTCCCTGACGTAGCCCTCCCTCAGGGCTCTGTTGACCGCTCGGACGATCAGCTCGTCCCTGTTATCGCTCCACTGGATGTCGATGGGCTCGACGCCCCAGTATAGGCGTATCCTGCGTGCTATTTTCTGCTCCTTCGAGACGGCGAGTATCCTTGTGGATGGCCTGTACTTTGAGACCATGCGGCTAGTGAAGCCGCTTCGCGTGGGGACGATGATGGCAGAGGGCTTAACCGCCTCGGTCGCCATGGCGGCGAGGCTCCCGATGATGTCCGCGATGGGGTGTCCTTGCTGGGGCTTCTGCACGTTCCTGAGGGCCGCCCCCGCCTCGACTACGCGGCTTATGCTCTCCATGACGCGTACCGCCTCTACTGGGTGGGCACCCATCGCCGTCTCCTCGCTCAGCATTATCGCGTCTGCGCCGTCGAGGATGGCGTTGGCGACGTCACTCGCCTCGGCGCGGGTGGGGCGCGGGTTCTCGACCATCGACTCCAACATCTGAGTCGCGACGATGACGGGCTTACCCGCTTCGTAGCACTTTGTGATTATCTTCTTCTGGAGGAGGGGGATGTCCCAGGGTGGAACCTCGATGCCGAGGTCGCCGCGCGCTACCATGATGCCGTCGCTCTCGTCGATGATCTCATCTATGTTGGTTATCGCTTCCCCATGCTCAATCTTGCTAATGATCGGCTGATCACCGTCAGCGGTGCTTATTGCCTCCTTGACGGCTTGGACGTCTTTCCTGTTCCTGATGAACGAGGCGGCGAACCAGTCTGCCCCTGCCTGTACGCCGAACTCTATGCCTTTTATATCCTGTTCGGTGGGCGGGTGGATGCTCAGGCTTGCGCCGGGGGCGTTGACGCCCTTGCGACTCCTCACCTCGCCTCCGCTCACAACCTTGGCGTCGAAGCCATTGAAGTCACCGTCTACCTTGATGACGTCCAGCTCGATGAGGCCGTCGTTGATGAAGATATGGCCTCCCGGGCGCACCTCGGCGGGGAGCTTCGCGTAGTTGACTGGGAGGGTGAGCCCCTCGCTGATGACGTTCTCTGTGGTGAAGTGGACATTGTCGCCGGGCTTGAGCTGGATGGGCTCCTTGAGCTCGCCTAGGCGTATCTTAGGGCCGGGGAGGTCAACAAGGACGGATACTGTTCCGAGGCTCCTTATGGCGCGTATCGTGTTCCTGTGGTCGTCGAGGCTACCGTGGCTCAGGTTGACCCTCGCAACGTCCATGCCCGACGCCGCCATCTCCTTGAGTATGTCGGGCCTCCTGCTCGCTGGGCCTATGGTGCAGACTATCTTGCTCCTCACGTAACCGTCCAACTGTCCTCGGCATCTAGTCGGTCGCTGGGTTCTTATCCTCTGCGCCCGTCTTCCCGATGATGCGCTGCGCCGTAATACTCCACGCCCCCATAGGCGGGGGGAAGACTCGGACTGCTGAGGTTGCCGCGGGGAGGGCGAGGGCAGACGGAATAAAGGTAATGGGCGTTCTCAGTATGCGCATCCCCGACGCAGATGGGGGTGACCCCAGATATGAGATTCTTGAGCTTGACACTGGCTTGAGGGTGCCCCTCGTCAAGCCGATTTGCATGGGCTCCAACGGTGACTGGGAGTCCCTCGGCAACCCACGCTTCGCATTCAGTCGTGAGGGGTTCAGCCGCGCAAACCTCGCACTCCAACGAGCCGCCGAGGGGATGAGGGAGGGGGCAGTCGTCTTCGTCGACGAGTACGGCCGCCTCGAGTCCGAGCGTAAAGGGGTGTACCCCGGCGCCGTCGCAGTGGCGGACTCCCTCAGACAAGGCGGCGTAGCCGTCTACCTCTGCAGGGGGGACAAGGTCGCCGAGGTCACCGAGCTCGTGAAGGGCAAGGCGACGCGCACCTTCGCCCTCGAGGCCGGTGACTCAGACGCACTCCTCAGGATCATACTCGGCTGCTCCCGGCTGTAGATTCTAAATACCCCATGGCGTCTACTCTATGCGGTTGGCGCCAATGGAGTACGATAGGATTCTGAGCGACCTGCTCAACAGGGACGAGTACCTAGTCGTGGGGAAGAAGACTGTGCGGTCGGATGCCCTCGACAAGCTGCTCGGCAAGGCCCGCTTCACGGCAGACTACATCCCTAGGGACACGATGGTTGTCAAGGTGCTGCGTAGCACGAAGCCTCACGCCCTCCTCAGGCGGGTGGATGCCTCCGCGGCGCGTAGTGTGCCGGGCGTGGTCTCCATACTCACGGCGAAGGACGTGCCGGGGGAGAACGAGATTGGCTACGCGATGCCGGAGCAGCCCTTCCTGAACGACGTAAAAGTCCACTATGTCGGCGACCCCATCGCGCTCGTCTGCGCCGTCGACGAGGTCGCGGCTCAGGATGCGCTCGACGCTATCGTCGTCGACTACGAGCCGCTGCCAGCGGTGCTCGACATAGACGCCGCCCTCGCGGACGGCGCGTCGATAGTTCACAAGGAATCCAATATTGCACTCAAGACAAAGATCAGGAAAGGGGACATCGCCAAGGGCTGGAGAGACGCCAAGGTCGTCGTAGAGGACACCTACTGGTCCCCCTATCAGGAGCACATGTGCATGGAGCCCGAAGTAGCCTACGCTGTGCCCGATGGTGTCGGCAAGGTCACGATCATCGCCTGCATGCAGAGCCCCCACCTCGTCAGGGAGAAGGTGGCGCGCATGCTCGGCTGGAAGCTCAACCAGGTTAGGGTAATACACCCGCTGAGCGGAGGTGCCTTCGGAAAGAAAGACGACACCGGGCCCCTCATCGGGGCGTACACCGCGCTAGCTGCCGTCAAGACCGGGAAGCCTGCCGCGTACATCATGGACCGCAGCGAGGTCATGGCGGTGACGCCGAAGAGGTTCCCAGCCCGTTTCCACTACAAGTCAGGCGCCGACAGGAAGGGCAACATGACCGCTGTCGAGGTGGAGATAACCCTCGAGGTGGGGGCGTACGCCAACCGAGCCCCATTCTGGCTATGGCGCCAGACCGCCCATGCCTGTGGGCCTTACGAGGTGCCGAACGTCGCCGTAGACGGGCGCGCCGTCTACACGAACAAGGTCTACGGGGGCAGCTACCGCGGCTTCGGGAACCTCGCCCTCCACTTCGCCGCCGAGCAACAGGTAGACAAGCTCGCATTCGAGCTTGGTATGGACCCCGTCGACTTCAGGATGAAGAACGTCCTCAGGGTCGGTGGGCACACAACCTGTGATCAGGAGCTGGACAGCAGTTGCGGTATAGACAAGTGCCTCGCCGGCGCCGCCGCAGCCTCCGACTGGTGGAAGCACAGGGAGCCCGTGAGGACTGGCACGAAGGTGAAGGGCTGGGGCGTCGGCTGTGCTTACCACGGCAACAGCACGAGTCGGAGTACACCCGACTGGAGCGCCGCATCCCTCATGATACACATGGACGGCAGCCTAACCTACCGCACATGCATCTGCGAGATAGGGCAGGGCTCGCCGTTCGGCCACGCGAAGATCGCGGCGGAGATTATCGGCGCCAGACTCGATGATATAAAAATCGAGGAGGCGGACACGGACACGACCCCAGACTCCAAGCCGACCCACGGTAGCAGGGGACTAATGATGGGTGGTAGTGCTGCAGCGGACGCGGCGATAAAGCTCAGGGAGCGCATGATCAGGGTCTCCGCCGACATGCTCGGCTGCCCCGAGGATCAGGTCGAGCTGCGCGACAGTCACGCCTACAATAAGAAGAAGCCGGTGCAAAAGATACCCTTCGCCGAGGTCGCAGAGCAGATGCACATACGCGGAGAGAACCCGGCTAGCTACGGCTTCTACATCTCCCCACGCCGCTTCTTCGACCCGGAGACGGGGCTCGGCCACAACTACGCCGTCTACACCTTCGCCGCCTCAGTAGCCGAAGTCGAGGTCGACACTGAGACGGGCGTCGTTGAGGTGACGAAGATCTGGCCCGCCATGGATGTGGGAAAGGCTATCGATCCACTCATCGTCGACGGGCAGATCCACGGAGCCATCAGCCACGGTGTAGGCTTCGCCATAATGGAGAACCTCCAGTTGAAGGATGGCATCGTAACGACGACTGGATTGAAGGACTACGTCATACCCTCGGCGATGGATACGCCAGAGATCGGGGACACGATAGTCGTCGAGGAGGCGTACAAGCACGCCGCATTCGGCGCCAAGGGCGTAGGCGAGCCCAGCATCATCAGTATCGTCCCCGCCATAGTCAACGCCGTCCACCACGCAACGGGCATCAGGTTCAGCACGATCCCGATAACTCCGGATCGCATGCACAAGGCGCTCAAGGAGGCGGGCAAGATATGAAGCCACTGAACGGGTTCGAGTTGCTCCGACCGCCAACACTCGTGGGGGCGCTGGAAATGATGGGCATCCTCGACAACCCGATGCCCATTGCCGGAGGCACAGACATCATCCCCGCCTTCCGCGACCTAGGCTCGAAATCCGTACACCTCATCGACCTCGGGCTCATAGACGAGCTACGCGGCGTCGAGGAGGAGGAAGGTTACATACTCATAGGGCCGACGACGACCCACTCGCAGCTTCTGGCATCAAAGCTCGTAGAGGAGGCGGCGCCGGCTCTGCACGACGCAGCGCGGTGGATCGGTAGCGTCCAGATCAGGAACAGGGGGACGATTGGGGGCAACCTCTGCAACGCGTCCCCCGCCGCCGACTCGGCGCCACCGCTCCTCGTGCACGCCGCCGAAGCGCACATAGTCAGCCTTGAGGAGGGTCACTGGATACCTCTTCAGGAGCTGTTCAAGGGGCCGAAGATGACGGTGCTGGAGAAGAACGAGATACTAGGCGGGCTGCGCTTCCCTCTCATCAGGGGGGCTGGAAGCAGCTTCCAGCGCATTGGCAGGCGCAGGGGGTTCACTCTCAGCGTCGTGAACGCAGCAGTCTACACGGAGAGGGACGGCGAAAAGCTGAGGGAGGTCAAGATAGCGCTCGGCAGCGTCGCGCCGACCCCCATACGCGTGCCATCAGTCGAGAACAAGATCAGGGGGAAGAAGATGAGCGAGGAACTGATTGGCGAGGCGGCAGCCGGCTGCGTCGAGGCGGCCAAACCCATAGATGACATCCGTGGCACCGCCGAGTACCGCAGGGACATGGTTGGCGTACTTGTCAAGCGCGCCATGCGTGAAGCGTGGAGCCGCGCCGGAGGTGTACTCTGATGGTGAACTTCGAGCTCAACGGCGCTGACGTCTACGTCGAGGCGCCGGCCACGATGACCCTCGTTGACATGCTCAGGCAGGAGCTGGGCGTGAAGAGCGTCAAGAAGGGATGCGAGCAGGGCGAGTGCGGGGCGTGCACCGTGCTCATCGACGGCTACCCGATGACCTCGTGCATCATACTCGCGCCGCAGGTCGAGGGACGTCACGTCTGCACAGTCGAGGGACTCGTCGACAACCCCCTCATGAAGGAGCTGCGCGAGGCGTTCATGGAGAACGGTGCCGTCCAATGCGGCTTCTGCACCCCGGGGATGCTGCTTAGCGCATACGCGCTGCTCAGGGACAACAGGCGCCCCACCGAGGACGAGGTCAAGATGGCCATCGAGGGCAACATCTGCCGCTGCACGGGTTACGTCGCCATAATCGAGGCAATACTCGACGCGGCGGAGAAGATAGCCCCCGACTAGCTTTTCTCTACTTCTACGAATATCATGTGCGTTCTGGTTACCCGGCTAGGCATCGTCTGCTCCGTTGGGGCGAGGATGTTCGGCGAGCCGCTCATCTCGACACCGTCCCCGTCGAATGTGGGCCACGCCCCATCCTGCAGGCAGACGACATTATTCGTGACCATTATCGACGTGCGACGGCGTCGCCATTCGCGATGCCTCTGGCTGAGGTGTAGGTGGGATTAATCCAGAGGGCGTGCCTCTCTCGCACCATGAAGAAGGGGATATTCCAGTTCTCACTATGTACACGGTAACGGGACTTCGATGGGGAACAACCTCTCAACCATGAGAATCGCTCTGGATGTTTTAATTGCACAGATTAATGCCCTCTAAAATGTTATCGGCGTCACATGCTGGGTAGTGTTTATCATATTCATAGGGTTATTGTGACGCATGGTGGACGGCAGCTTCTGGGAGCACCTGGATCGCCTCGTTTCAGATTGCCGGATAATCGTCGACAACCCGCGGGGCACCCACGACGGGGGCTCTGACACCGTCATCTTCCCCGTCGACTACGGCTATCTCGAGGGCACATCCTCTATGGACGAGGAGGGCATCGACGTCTTCGTCGGCTCCGATCCCCGGGACAGGATCGACGCGATCGTCTGCACAGTCGACCTCGTCAAGAGGGACTCCGAGATCAAGGTGCTCATCGGGTGCACCGAGGAGGAGAAGCAGGCCATCCTGCGCCTCTACGAGTCCTTCTCCCCAATGCGCCCACTCCTCGTGAGACGGGATTAACCGTTTTAAACCATCAGTGTGTAAGTCCTTGGGATGAGCGACCCCGAGATATTCCGCCGAGCAAACGAATTCATCGCAAGTGGGCAGAGCGTGGTATTGTGCACCCTCATCGAGAAGCAGGGCTCGGGCCCCCGCGAGCCGGGGTCTAAGATGCTGGTGACGCCCGACGGCAAGTCGCTGGGCACCATCGGCGGAGGGGGGATGGAGAGACTCATTGTGGAGCAGGCGCTGGGTGCGCTCGCGGAGGGTAAGCCTCGGACGCTCCACTTCGCCATGGGGATACCGCCGAGGGAGGGCATGATCGCCATCGACTCCAAGTGCGGGGGGGAGGTCAAGATATTCATGGACGTAGTCAAGCCAGACCCACGCCTGATAATCATGGGCAGCGGCTGGATAGCCCAAGCCGTCGCCCGCTACGCGAAGGACTGCGGATTCGAGGTCATTGTCGTCGACGACGCGCCGACGGCGAAGCAGGAGTACTTCCCAGGGATGAGAGTGGTCAGCGGCAAGTACCCCGAGTCCCTAGCCGGGGTGGAGATACGTCCCTCCGACTACGTCGCCGTCCTACACGGGGAGACCCCGTTCGAGATCGCCGCCCTCCGCCACGCCGCTAAGGCGAAGCCCGCATACATAGGTCTGCTAGGCAGCGGCAACAAGGCGAGGAAGCACCGGGAGCAGTTAAAGTCTGAGGGCTTCGACGAGAAGGTCCTTGACGCGATGTACGCGCCTATCGGCCTCGACGTTGGGGCTCAGACGCCCGAGGAGATAGGTGTTAGCATCGTCGCCGAGATGATAAAGCGGAAGCGGTGCTAGCGGAGAAGCGGCAGATTCCCCACGAGCTTATTCACCGCTTTCTTAAGCCCGTAGAGAGCGACGCCGAGGTACTTCAGCTCCCCAGCGGGGGTCGCAGCCAGTTTATCCGTGTAGTCCTCGTATCGTACCTCCCTCTGCGCCGTCTCGGTGAAGTCGACGATGAGGACTCCTCCCGTCTTCATAGCTTTCTCCCTGATCGCCTTGATGGTGTCCGCGTCAGCGGAGAGAATTGGGAGAGGCACGTTGAGTATGCCGACATGGTTCTCCCCCGAGGCGTCGACGACGTCCGGGCCGATTATCCTCTCCAGCCTCCTGCCGAGCGTCGCCCCGAGGAGCCCGGCGGTGTTCACCCTAAGCCCGACGGGGAGCCCCGAGTCGATGACCATGATGCACTTCGTTGACTCGTCGGTGACCCCGTTTGCTTCCGCGTCCATGCCTTCCGGAGTGAAAAGTAGGTGATTTAACTCTAGCGCCTGGATCAGAGGCGTATCTCGAAGCGGCACACGTCGGAGCCAGTGAGCCCCGACTCTAGGAGCTTGACCTCTACGGGTCGCCCGAGGACGCTATGCCAATAGTTTCGGGCGAATGCCTCACCGCACATGCAGTAGGTCGGTGACATCTTCTCGGAGTCGGGGAGTCCTCTTGTGAGGCTGCAGTAGCAGCGCAACCCTTTGCCGAAGCCACGGGGTGTGTAGATCTGGTAGAGTACGCCTTCGCCTCTCTCCAGCTTTACGCTCGCCTTGGATGCCTTGACCTCGGCGTCGATGAAGTCCTCCTCGGTCTTCGCCTTCCTTCTCTTGGCGATGCCCGCGTCTATGACCCGTCTGTTCGCCTCGCTGCAGTTCTTGCCGCAGGACTCCATGATCACATTCCTCGTCTCCTCGGTGAGGAGGGCATCCATCCTGTCGACGGCACTCTTCACCCACTCGGCGAGTGGGTGTCCCCTGCGCTGGGTTTAAGCTCCTGCCGCCCCTCCATGACCTTCTCCATCGCGTCGCGCCCCGCGAGGCACTCCACGTTCAAACTGATGACGTCAATCTGAGTGATCTTCTTCGCCAACAAGACCGCCGAGGGGAAAATCGTCCACGTCGTTATAAGATTGAGGCATAGTATGCGGATGGAGACCTGGGCGAAACAGCAGAAAAAACGGGGGCCGAATATCCGCTACTCCGCCGCGAATTGTATCTTAATGGGCTTATGCACATGTGAATAGGCGTTTGGCGCGCTCGAAGTCCCCTGGGGTGTCGAAGTCGAGGGTGCTCCACTCTCCCCCCTCGACGTGGATGTGTGCGTCTGCGTGGGCGTCGACGACCTCTTTTAGCGTCCCCTTCACCGCGAGTATCTCGCCGAAGAGACTTGCCCTGAAGAGCACGGGGTGTCCCCTCCTCCCGTCGTGTGTCGGGCTCACCATGAGTGCGCCGGGGACATCCTCGATCGCCGCCGCCATCTTGCGGAGAAGCTCTGAGCGCAGGCCGAGCTGGTCTCCGAGGACGAGGAAAGCCGCGTCGACTTTTCCCAGCGCATTTATCCCGGTCTGGAAGCTTGTCGTCATACCCTTCTCGTGTTCTGGGTTGTGGGCGACGCGGACACCGTGCGCCTCGGCGATGACTCGTATCGGCTCCGGGTTGTTGCCCGTGACAACGACGACCTCGTCGACACCATTTGTCAACGCGTCGAGAAGCCTGTCGAGGACGGTCCTCCCCGCAACCTCCAATAAGAGCTTGTTTGCGCCCATCCGGCTGCTCTTGCCGGCGGCTAGGACGACCGCCCCGGTTCTCAACCCGGTCCCTTCATCTTCGCAGCGGCGGACTGGACCGCGCGCACAATATTGACGTAGCCCGTGCACCTACACATGTTCCCCTTGAGGTACTCCCTGATCTCCGTCTCCGTCGGCTGGGACTTCTCGCTGAGGAGAGCCTTCGTCGACATGATGAAGCCGGGTGTGCAGAACCCGCACTGGACAGCGCCCTCCTCGAGGTACGCCTCCTGTATCGGGTTGAGGCTATCGTACTCGCCGAGGCCCTCGATGGTCTCGACGTTGCGCCCGTCCGCGTCGACGGCTAGGACCATGCAGGCGAGCACCGACTCACCGTCGAGGAGCACCGTACATGCGCCGCACTCGCCGACACCACACCCGTACTTCGCCCCCGTGAGCAGCATCCCGTCCCTCACTAGATTGAGGAGAAGCGTGTTCGGCTCGACGTCGAAGCTCTTCGGCTTACCATTGACCCTAATAATGATTTTCATCACTTTTCCCTCCTTGAGCCTTCGAGGATGCGCGTAAGCGCCTCCATAGCGAGCCCCTTCGAGGCGATGCGCCTGTACTCGGCGGTACCCCTGATGTCGGTGATGGGCTTGATGCTCTCGGAGACGAGCTTGCCCGCCTCCTCGATCGCGTCGACGGTCAGCTTCTTCTTCGCTAGGCTCTGCTCGACGTTCCTAAGCCTAAGTGGTGTTGGTGCTACGGCTCCCATGACGACGCGTATGCTCTCGACTGTCTCCTTCTTCATCTTCGCGTTGACGGCGATGCTGACGGTGGCGAGGTCTAGGCTCGTCCTCCCCAGCTTTATGAAGGCACCCCTACTCCCCTCCTCAGGGTAGGGGAGGGTTAGGCTCGCCAGCAGCTCGCCCCTTCCGAGCACCGTCCTGCTGGGCCCCGTGAAGAAGCTCTCAAGCTCGATGCTCCTCTCCCCCTTTGGCCCGGCGATGTTCGCCTTGGCGCCGAGGGCGACGAGTGCCTGAGCGCTGTCCGCCGCCGGAGACGCGTTGCAGAGGTTTCCGCCGACGGTCGCCATGTTTCGTATCTGGACTGAGCCGATGGCGGTGACCGCCTCGTGGAGGAGGGGTAGCTTCTCGGTGACTATTATGCTACGTTCGAGGTCGCGTAGACGCGTGAGTGCCCCGATCCTGATCTGCTCCGCCTCCTCGCGTACGCCCGCTAGCTCAGGGATGTGCTTCAGGTTGACGACGTGTCTCGGCTTAAGGATCGCCTGCTTCATCTTTGGGATGAGATCAGTTCCTCCTGCGAGGATCATCGCTTCGACACCGTGCTCGTCGAGAAGCTTGGTCGCCTCAGCGACGCTGGCTGGGGCGTAGTAATCGAAGCCGTGGACGATGTGGGTGTTGTGCGTGTTGATGCTCATTGCTGACCCTCCTTCTTGTTTAGCGCTGCGAGAATCTTGTCGCGTGTAATTGGGAGGTCGTAGAACCTGACTCCCAGTGCGTTTTGTATCGCGTTAGCGACCGCTCCGGCGACAGGGTTTAGCGCTCCTTCGCCGATACCCTTCGCACCGAAGGGTCCCGTGTCCTCGTAAGTGTCCACGAAGAAGACCTTGAAGTCCTCTAGGTGAGGCATGTCCCGCGCCGTGGGAATCTTGTAGTCGGAGAGGAAGCCCCTGTTGACGAGGTCGCCGGTTACGGGGTCGTGAGGCTCGTCCTCGAGGAGCGTCATGCTCCATCCCTGCGCGAAGCCGCCGTGTATTTGCCCCGCTGCGAGCGTCGGGTTGATAACCGTCCCGATGTCGGCACCCGCGATGATCTTCATGGGGCGCACCTTACCCGTCCACGTGTCCACCTCGACCTCGACGAAGTAGCCCGTGAAGTGAGGCGGGCAAGCGGGCTGCCTGTAGCTGTCGACGGAGGCGATTGTACCCCAGTTCTTATGCCTCATCGTGTAGGCGAGTTCCTTAAAGGTCAGCTCGCGCCCAGCAACGCCCTCCGCGTAGATGACGCCCTGGCCCTTCGCCGTGTCCACCCTGAACTTGAGGGCGTGCGGATACGCGTCGAGTATCCTACTAGCGTTCTCCCTGATCTTGTCCTTGACCTGGCGCGCCACCTTGAGGGCGGCCCCTCCGCCAGAGTAGATGCCCCTACTCGCGTGTGTGCAGACGTCGTAGACCGTTGTACTCGTATCCGCCTGTATGATGTTGACATTCTCGAGTGGGACGCTGAGCTCCTCGGCGATAATCTTCGCGTGTGCCTCGACGGTTCCTCCACCGTGGTCCATAAGGGCCGTAACGTAATCGAAGGTACCGTCCTCGTTTAACTTGATGAATGCGCCGCCGAAGTCAACGACTGTCCCCGGTACGGGTGCGCCAGCGCTGCTCGTGTGGTATCCGCGCCCCATGCCGATACCGCGGCGATAGCGACCAGCTTGGCTCCCCGCCTTGGGGCGGTTGTACCAATCGATCTCCTTCGCGCCGCGTTTGAGTATCTCCTCGACTCCGCAGCTCTGGATGATGCTCTTGACTGTAGGTCCCTGTCCCCAGAAGAGGTCGCCCTGCCCGATGTAGTTCATGAGGCGGAAGTCGACAGGGTCCATTTCGATCGCCTCAGCGAGTTCATCCATCATGCACTCCGTAGCCCACGTCATCTGTGGGTTGCCATAGCCGCGGAAGGCGCAACTGGGTACCTTATTCGTGTAGACTGCGATGCCCCTATAGCTCTTGGCTGGGAGCTTGTAGAGGCTCACCCACCACCCGACTATGCAACCGAGGAGGGGATAGGCCTGCACTTGATGTCCGCCGATGTCGAGCCACGCGTCGAGGTGCCCCGCGGTGAGCTTACCGCTCCGCTTGACGCCCATCTTGAGCTTGAATATCATGCTGTAGCTGGTGTGGTCGTGCATATCCTCCTCGCGTGTGAGGCTGAGGCGAATGGGGCGCCGCGTCTTGAGGGCGGCTGCGACGGCAATGGGTACGACGGTGTTGACCTGTATACTTGAGCCGAAGCTACCCCCGAGGGCAGCCTTCATGACGCGTATCTTGCCCATCGGGAGCCCAAATATCTCATGTAAGAGCAGCCGCGTGTTGTGGAGGGTCTGCGTCGTGCTCCAGATAGTGACACCACCATCTGGCTCGGGCTTGACGAGGACGCTCTTCGTCTCCAGCTGGACGTGGTAGCGGCGGTTAGTCCTGTACTCCCGCTCGATGACCACGTCGGCTTCCCTGAAGCCAGCCTCGACGTCGCCCTCCCGGCTGTCGAGGGTGCAGGCGATGTTGCTCTCGATCTTGAGGTCGCTTCCCTTGAGGGTGATCTCGTCGTGAAGCATGGAACCGAGCCTCATCGACTCGAGGGCGTCATACGCGGCGGGGAGCCTCTCATACTCGACCTTGACGAGCCCAAGCGCCTCCTGCGCCTTTTCCTCGGTCTCAGCGATGACGACAGCGACTGGCTCGCCGACGTAGACGGGCTTGCGCGCGAGTATGTGCCAGTCCTTGTAGGTCGCCTCGGGTGTGCTCACGAGGCGTGGGCAGAACCTTGCGTCGGGGACGTCGTCGGGGGTTATGACGACTGCTCCAGACCGCTCAGCTTCCGTCTTGTCGATCCTCATGACTCTCGCGTGTGGATACTGGCTCTTGAGTATGCGAGCGTGTAGCATCCCCGGCATTGAGAGGTCGCTGGAGAATCGCTCCGCCCCAGTGACCTTGGAGACTCCGTCCTTCCTCGGTGTGTCCCTGCCGATGACCCTATGTAGGCTCTGCCCGGACATTGTATATGATTCTCGCGTCTCCGCGATTAAAAGCGTTGATAGCCGGCACGAGGCGAGGAAGATGCATTTTAATATGATCCATGCTTTATCTTAATAATTATTAATAATAATATACTAAATATAAGCACTAAGTTAATAATTAGAGATTGTCTCCCCATTTGAATACGAGGTCTCGAAATGGGCGACGACGATCACGGGAAACACTTGCACAACCACGAGGGGCAGGAGGGGAGCATTTGGGGACTCGTCTTCTCCGGCGCGGCGCTTGCATTCGGGCTCTCTCTCAATTACCTCCAGGGACGGACCCTACTATCGGACGCAATTCTCTTTACCGCGATGGTCGTCTCCGGCTACGAGATCGCCTACTCAGGGCTCAAGGCGCTCCTCCACCGAAGAGTCACCATCGATTTCCTGCTGACAATCGCGGCGGTCGGAGCGACGGCGATCGGTCACATCGAGGAAGGCGCCGCCGTCATCATACTCTTCAGCCTAGCAGAGAGGCTCGAGGATTATGCGAGCGACCGTGCCCGACACGCAATCGAAGAACTTATCGAACTGCGCCCGGAGGTCGCAGTCATCAGGCGAAACGGCTCCGAGGTCGAGGTCCCCGTAGGCGAAGTGATGCCCGGTGAGGTCTTTGTCCTCCGCCCCGGTAATCGAATCCCACTCGACGGAGAGGTCGTCGAGGGCGAGTCGAGCGTCGACCAGTCGGCGATAACTGGCGAGTCTCTCCCCGTGTCGAAGAGCGTCGGCGAGGACATATTCGCTGGGACTATGAACGTCGACGGCTTCCTCGCAGTCCGCGTCACGAGCATGGCTGAGGAGTCGACGCTCGCGAGGATACTCCACATGGTTGAGGAGGCGGAGGAGAGCAAGTCGCCGACGGAGGCCTTTGTCGACAGGTTCAGTCGCTGGTATACCCCCGCCGTCATCGTGGCGGCTATCATCGTCGCGACTGTCCCATCACTGTTGTTTGGTCAGCCGTTCCTCGACTGGGTCTACAGGTCGCTCGTCATGCTCGTAGTTGCATGTCCATGCGCCCTCGCCATCTCGACACCCGTCGCGATGGTCTCGGCGATCGCCAGCGCGAGCAGAAACGGCGTCTTAATCAAGGGTAGCATACACATTGAAGAACTCGCCCGTGCGAAGGTAGTCGCCTTCGACAAGACGGGGACTCTTACGAGGGGGAACTCGAGGTCAGCGATGTGCGAGGCGTCGAGCCGGGAGAGGTCCTCCGCTGCGCCGCGTCACTCGAGGCAAAGTCTGAGCATCCGATTGCGCAAGCGATCGTGAGCAAGGCACGCGAGGCGGGAGTCGCCGGCGGCGAGCCGTCGGGCTTCAAGACCTATCCCGGGACGGGGAATAGAGGCGCGCCTCGATGAAACTCAGATATGCGTGGGTAACTCACGCCTCCTTTCCCAGCTCGGCATAGAGAATCCCGACTTTCACCCTGAGGCGGGGAAGACGACGATTCTCGTAGCGAAGGACAAGGCGGTCATAGGGACACTTACTCTCAGCGATAGGGTCCGCCCCGAGTCCGCTAACGCGGTCGCGGCGCTCAAGGCTCTTGGGCTCAGGGTAGAGATGCTGACGGGAGACAACGAGGAGACAGCGCGCGAGGTCGCCGCGAGGGTCGGCGTCGACGGGTACCGCGCAGGGCTACTTCCCGAGGAGAAGGTCGCCGCTGTTGATTCGCTAAAGAGCCTCGGTGGAATCATAATGGTGGGGGATGGTGTGAACGACGCGCCAGCACTCGCCAAGGCTAACGTGGGCATCGCGATGGGTGCGATGGGCAGTGACGTTGCCCTTGAGACGGCGGACATCGCACTGATGCAGGACAGGATAGACCGAGTCCCCTACGCAGTCGAACTGAGCCGCGCGACTATGCGCCGAATAAGGGAGAACATAACCCTCAGCCTAGTCGTTAAACTCGGCGTCGCAGCACTCGCACTCCCCGGATTCGTGACCCTCTGGGTCGCCGTCGCGGTGGGAGACATGGGGCTGAGCCTCGCAGTGATACTGAATGCTATGAGGCTCGGCAAGATCAAGCCAAAGTAGTGATCAAGAAGCAATTCCAATTAGAGGAGCGTGACGATCGCCACACCCAGGACGACGAGGGTCGAGCCGATCACGGTGCGGATCGAGAACTTCTCCTCCTTCATGAGCAGGCGCGTGGTGATCAGGGCAAATAGGGGGTAGCTGAAGACGATCGTCGTGACGACTCCGACGGATCCCGTCTCGAGGGCTGACATCATTGTGAGCCAGCCCACGCTGCTGAGTACACCGGTAGCAGCAAAGCAGGCGAGGCTATGACGGCTCACGCCGAGGTCTCTAGTCTGCCCTGTGGCAGCGAGGTAGGTGATGATGAAGGCGAGACCCGCCACCGCGCCCGCCGTCGCGCTGAGGAAGGGGTCGGGCTGTATGAGGACTCCTGACTTGCTCGCGATGTTGCTGAGGGAGTAGGCGAGCGCAGAGGCGAGGCCGACGAGGAGCGCCTTCTCTACCCTGAAGCCAGAGGCACCGCTAATTAGTGCTACGCCAATTGCCACCGTTGCCGCGCCGGTTATAGTCGCGAGGTCGGGCATGTCTGAGAGTATCGCTATCGAGAGAAGCGTCGTTATCACGGGGCTGCTTCCTATGAGGGCGCTCGTCTTCGCGACCCCGAGTCCTCTCATGGCGACGAAGTTGAGTAGCCGGGCGACGCCGAGACTGAGGACGCCACCGAGGGCGAAGTAACCTACTGCAGTCCAGTTTATCGCCGGCATCCTCGTCAGCAGGAGCACCGCGAGGATCACCGTCTGTACCGCAACACTCCAGAAGGCGGCGACTATCGGTTTCGACCCCTTCATTCCCCTCGCTATGAGCGTCACCCCTAGAGCGTTCGTTAACGAGGTGACGAGGGCGAGAACTTCAAAAGGGATCATGTTTGACTCCTCAGAGCTCTAGCTCATACTTCTCCTCGACGAGGTCACGGCCCCAGGTATGATGTGCCTTCTCCTCGGTCTTGGCGAATCCCCACTTCTTGTAGAGGGCAATGGCGGTCTCCAACTCGCTGAATGTCCAGAGGATGATGCGCCCGTAACCTGCTTCCCTGCTGAAGTTGACCGCCTCCTCCATCAGGCGTTTCCCGAGTCCCCTCCCACGCGTCTCGGGTGTTAGTATGAACCACCTGAGCTGGGCGACGCCCTCCGAGTTCCTCACGATAGCGATGCAGCCCGCGACGCCTCCGCAGTCCTCCACCACCCATATCCTCTGCCCCTCCGCGGGGTGGATTACAAACTCGGATAGAGGGCCTGCCACGTAAGCCTCGAAGGTGTTATCGAGCCCGTACTCCTTCTCATAGAGAACGCCGTGGAGACGCACTATCTCGCCGAGGTCGCCCGGCACCATCTCCGTCCTTATGGCGACGCCCAGCTCGTCCATCCTGATAGATTCCCCATTCAAGCACTTATATTTGAAGACCGGCCGGTGCCTAAAGGGTTAAAGGCTCGCCCTCATTCGTCTCTACGCTATGTCGGATGACGAGCTGGAGCGCCTCAAGAGGAAGAAGATGCAGGAGATGCAGAGGCGCATGGCTGCTCATGACGCCGCCCAGGCGGCGCGGGAGCTTGCGAAGGACAAGCCCAAGGAGCCTACTACCGACGAGATGCTAAACCGAATATTCGGCGACAGGGCGTGGGAGGTCTGGCGCCAGGCGAGGGAGCAGTTCCCCAAGGTGATACCCCAGGTCGAGCAGGCTCTCATTGACGCCGTCAAGCAGGGAAAGATCTGTAGAGAAGATAGATGGCGGCGGACTAGCCATGTTCCTCCGCCAGATAGGCCTACCCCTCAGGCTCAACACGCAGATACGCTTCGCCGAGCATGGCGAGCTCAAGACGCTCCAGCAGAAGCTCAAGTCGAAAGAGTAGCACCGCGGTGTTATCTATCCCGGCGGGGATTATTCTCCGAGCCCTCGATGCGCCCGAAGTGGTTCATAGACCTCCTCAAGAGCAACTTCAAGTACAGGTTCATCCTCGCCAAGGCGTCGCACATCCCCGGCGTCGGCGCCGCCATGAGCCGCCTACTCTTCGATGGCGACGACCTCGTATACCTCCCGAAGGACAGTGTCGTCGAGATAACCCTTAACCAGCCCATCGACGCCGGCTCAAGCACACCCCTCCCCGGAGAGATAGTCCACCGCTTCATCGACGAGGCGGGTTTCCACTGGGCGATGGACTTCTGCATCTGCCGCGAGGCGAACAAGTGCAAGGACTATCCCCGCGACCTCGGCTGCCTCTTCATGGGGGAGGCGGCGAGGAGGATAGACCCGAAGTTAGGTCACCCTGTCACTCGGGAGGAGGCACATGAGCACATCCGGCGCGCCGACGCAGCGGGGCTCATACACGTCATAGGGCGCAACAAGCTCGACGCTGTCTGGCTCGACGTCGCCCCCGGGGAGAAGTTGCTCACTGTCTGTAACTGCTGCCCCTGCTGCTGCTTATGGAAGATGCTTCCGAGCCTTAACGAAGATATCGGCGCACGGGTCACGAAGATGCAGGGTGTTGAAGTCACAGTCGGTGAAGAATGCGTTGGCTGTGGCGTCTGTCAGAAGGTCTGCTTTGTAAACGCAATCATAGTTGAGGATGGTAAGGCGCGCATCACGGATCAGTGTAGGGGGTGCGGACGATGCGTCGAGGTGTGCCCAAACAAGGCGATAATGATGACGACCCCCAGCGTGGACGAGATAGAAAACACGGTTAAAAGGATACGCGAAAAGGTGGATGTCGCCTAGTAGTTCTCGGCGAGGAGCTCGTAGTAGCTCTGCGCGTGCTTACACGCCGGGCAGACCTTCGGGGCCTCCTTTCCCTCATGGACGTATCCGCAGTTGCGGCATTTCCACTCCACGGCCTCCACTTTCTTGAAGACTGTGCCTGCCTTCACGTTCTCGAGAAGCTTCCTGTACCGTTTCTCATGCCTCTCCTCGACCTCAGCTATCTCCTTGAAGCTCTCAGCGACCTTATCAAGGCCCTCTTTGCGTGCCACAGCCTCGAAGTTGGGGTAGAGTGTACCCCACTCCATCTTTTCCCCCTCCGCCGCGTGGAGCAGGTTCTCCGCCGTAGTCCCTATTCTCCCCGCTGGGTAGTCGGCGGTGATGACCACGTCGCCGCCCTCCAGGTGCTTGAAGAAGACTTCGGCATGCTCCCTCTCATTGTTCGCGGTCTCCTCGAAAATACCCGCGATCTGCTCAAATCCCTCCTTCTTCGCTGCGTTCATGAAGTATGTGTACCTATTCCTCGCCTGCGACTCGCCGGCGAACGCCTTAAGCAGGTTCTTCTCAGTCTCCGATCCCTTGAGCTTGGCCATAGCAAAACCCTGTTTTCTGATATTCGTCGAACCCGTATTAAAATCGTCAGTCGGTTTTCTAGCTAGATCAGGTCGACGCTTGACGCTTTGAAGCTGATGTAGACATCTGAGCCGATGTTGAGCCCCATCTCGTTTAGGGTACGACGGGTGATGTGAGCCGTGAAGACCCTCCCCGCTTCTATCTTCAGCCGTATAATCGCGCCGCTCTCCTCGATGCTAACGATATGGCCCCGAAAGTTGTTCCGGGCGCTCGACTCGAAAGGCTCCCTAGACACTATGATGTCCTCGGGTCTGACCCTGACGACGACCCTACCCTTCTGTACAGCAGCGCACGCTATGGAGACTCCCTCGCCGACGTCGACGTCCGACTCTCCGTTGACCTCCCTGCAGACGCCGCTGAAGACGTTCGTGCTGAAGCGGTTGGAAGCGAGCACCTCGACTCCGCCCTCGGCGATGATCTTCCCGCCCTCTATCTCTATGATCCTATCGGCGAGCCTGCCGACACGTGCGAGGTCGTGGCTCGCTATTACTATTGTCCTAACCCCAGCCTCGCCGGCAATTACGTCAGATATGATAGAGGCGTTCTCAGAGTCGAGGTTCGCCGTCGGCTCATCGAGGAGAAGTACCTTCGGGTTCAGTACGAGCGCGCGTGCGAGGCTAACCCTCTGCTGCTCGCCTCCGCTGATCCTCCTTGCGTCCCGCGACTCGAAGCCCTGAAGCCTGACCTTGGCTAGCGTCTCGGCGACCCGCTTATCTATCTCCGTCTGGGGCACGCTTCTCAGCTCAAGCCCGTAGGCGACGTTCTGGTAGACGCTCCCCCTGATGAAGAGGGGATGCTGAAAGATCATCGTCGCCACTTTTCGCAGCTCAGCCGCTGTCTTTTGATCGACGGGCCTCCCCCTCCACCTCATGGCGCCGCTGGTCGGCAGGTCGAGCCCCGCTAGGAGCCTGAGCAGCGTCGTCTTTCCGGCGCCACTCTCCCCTACCACGCCGAGCGTCTCCCCCTCCTCGATGGAGAGAGACACCTCGCTCAGCGCGTTCCGGGTGCCGTAGCCCCTTGTGACGGATTCTAGTCCGTAGAGCTCCGTCTAACTCGCCCTCCCGAGCCATGTTATGAGGAAGTTGAGGCTGAGGACCACGATGAGCAGTATGAAACTGAGGGCGAAGGCCAACCCCAGCTCGCCCATGCTCGTCTGCAGGCTAATCGCAGTCGTCAGTACCCTTGTGAGGCCTTGGATATTGCCACCTATCATCATGGCGATACCGAGCTCAGCGAAGGCGCGGTTGAAGCTCGAGACAAGCGCGAGGGAAACGCCTCCCCACGCCTCCCGAACGACGGCGAGGCTACTCTCATACTCGCTCGCTCCCAATGTCCTCGTCAGGTCCCTGAGCCCCATGTCCTTCGCCTCGACGGCGCTCGCAACGAAGCTGATGATAAGCGGCGTTACGAGTACGCCTTCACCTATGGCGATGCCTGAGACCGTGTAAAGAAGCTGCGTGTAGCCCAGGGGACCGCTGCGTGAGAAGAGGGACCAGAGTAGAAGACCGAGAGAGACAGTTGGGATGCCGACCATCGCATTGAACAGCGTCTTAAGGAACTTCCTGCCCCTAAAGGAACCGAGCCCGATGGCAACTCCTATCGGCAAGCCGATGAGAGCAGCCATCGCAGTGCCGGCGCCCGCCGCCTCGAGGCTGCGTATCGTGATCTGGATGACAACGGGGTCCCCTGTTGCGATGAGGTGTACCGCCTCTCGTAGTCCGTCGACTATAGGCTGCCAGCTCAAAAACGGGGTCCCTCAGAGAGTGGGTGGCTCAGCGCCTTTATTTGTATAGGTCGCCGGCCTGGACGCGGTACTTCTCAGGGCACTCGGTGCCGTTGATGTAGGCGTAGCTCTCGATCCACTGGATCGTCGTCGTATCAGTGTTGGCGGTCTTCATGGGTATCCAGGGCTTGAAGACGGTCTGACCCTGAACGCCGAAGCTACCGAATAGGTTCTGTCCCTCGGTTGAGAGGAGGTACTTCTCAAAGTCTGTGGCTGCGGAGAAGGTGCCCCTGTAATTCTTCCAACTCGGGTTGATCACTATGATGGCGTAGACGTTGAGCATGTCCTTGCCGGGGCCTACGTACTGGACGAGGTGTATATTGCCGTTCGCCGTATTCGTTAGGAAGCTAGCGATATCGGTGAGCGTGTAGGCACTCTTCTGGTCGGCGAGCTGAAGCGTCGCCGTCATGCCTGCCCCGGCGGATAGGTACCATGGGTTGCCGCTCGGATCCTTCTCAGCGGCAAGCGCCACTGTGTCGAAGCCTGCGAGCTTGAAGAGAGCGATCTCCTTCGTGTTGGTTCCCGACTTGTCGCCCCTGCTGACCCAGACGGCTTTGCCCTCCCTGCCCGCGGCGACAATCGCCTTGAGCGCGTCGACAATACCTAGGTCCTTTATCCCGGCGGGATCGGCAGTCGGCCCGACGAGGAGGAAGTAGTTGTAGGCGACAATCTTCCTGTTAACGCCGGTGCCGTTCGTTAGGAAAATCTTCTCGCTAGATGGGGCGTGGACGAGGACGAGATCGGCGTCCCCCCTTGAGGCGGTCCCCAATGCGAGCCCCGTGCCCTGGCTAATGAAGCTCACATTGTACTGCGGGTACTTCGTCTCGAACGCCTTCTTCAGCGTGTCGAGGAAGCCGGTCTCATAGAAACTCGTTGTGGTGGAGACGATGAGTTGCGTTTTTCCCGCAGCGGGCTGGTTGAAGTACCAGACCGCGCCGACCAGTGCAACTATTACCACGACGCCGAGTATCACGGCTGTCCTCTGGTTTATCGACATTCCCTTTTTCTCTGTCATAGCTTTCACCGATTACGATGTGAATGTTAGTGCATGTCGGATAAGCTTTGCCGTCATGCACAGCGATGCATAACCATTTTAGGGCACCGAGGAGGCGGTATTTGCGTAAATGCCCTTGGACCCACTTGTCGACCCGTGCGGGAGGCACGTCTCGAGTCTGCGCGTAAGCGTGACTCAGAGGTGTGACCTCGCATGCTTTTTCTGCCACAGGGAGGGAGAGCACGACCCGCGAGGCGAGATGACACCCGAGGAGATTGGCCGCATAGTTGGGGTCGCCGCGGAGCTGGGCGTCACGAAGGTCAAGGTAACCGGCGGCGAGCCCCTAATGAGAGAGGACATAGTCGACGTCATCCGCCTCATCTCGCCTCACGTGAGGGAGGTCTCGATGACGACGAACGCTCTCAGCCTCCCTGGAAATGCGGAGGCGCTACGCGATGCGGGACTTCGGAGGGTCAACGTAAGTCTCCACAGCTTAAAGCGGGAAGTCGTGAAGAAGATCGCGGGCGTTGACTGCCTCGACAGGGTCAGGGCAGGGATACACGCCGCCGATGAGGCGGGGCTAAAGCCGATTAAGCTCAACTTTGTTGTCATGAAGGGGCTCAACTCCGACGAGATACCTGAGATGCTGCGCCTCTCAGCGGAGACGGGGGCTATACTACAGCTCATCGAGTACCAGAGGCTCGAGAGGGGCGTGGAGAGGTGGGGTGACCTCTACTACGACCTGACGACCCTTGAGGAGCTGTGGGGCGATGAGGCAGTCAAGGTGGAGGAGCAGGTGATGCACCGCCGTAAGAGGTACACCCTCCCAAGCGGCGCGACGGTCGAGATTGTACGCCCCATACACAACACGGTATTCTGCGCCAACTGCAACAGGCTCCGCCTAACAAGCGACGGGCACCTCAAGCCATGCCTCATGCGGGGCGACAACCTCGTCCCCGTAGTGCAACTCTTAAGGAGAGGCGCATCCAAGGAGGAACTGGTTGACGCCTTCCGACTCGCGACGAGCCGTAGGGCACCCTACTGGAGTGAGGAGAAGTGAAGCTCAGAGTCCGATACTTCGCGAGCATACGCGAGTTCACGGGGCTCCGGGAGGAGGAGGTCGACGTCCCCGATGATGCCACAGCGGAGGAACTGAAGCAGAAGGTCATTGGGATGCATTCCTCTCTCAAGGGGCAGGAGGGCAACGTACTCGTCGCTATAAACGGCTCCTTCGTCGAGCCTAAACGGGTCCTCACGCCGGGGGACGAGGTCGCCCTATTCCCCCCCGTCAGCGGAGGCTAGACCATGATAAGGGTCACACGCGACGACTTCAGCGTCGACGAGGAGCTGCAGCACCTCGCCAAGCCATCAGTCGGCGGACTAGTCACATTCGTTGGCACAGTCCGCGACGAGTCGGAGGCGGGGCGCGTCGAGAGGATGGAGATAGAAGTCTACCCCGAGATGGCGGAGAAGCAGCTACAAGTCATCAGGGGCGAGGCTATCCAAAAGTTCGGCGTCGAGGACATCCTCGTAGTCCATAGGTATGGTGACCTCAAGGTAGGCGATAACATTGTCCTCGTCGCCGTCTCCGCGGGGCACCGCGCTGAGGCTTTCGACGCCTGCCGTTACGTCATCGACGAGCTGAAGAAGAGGGTGCCCATATGGAAGAGGGAGCACACCCCCTCGGGGGCGCGCTGGGTGGAGGCTGGAAGACCTGACGAAGACTAACCCGTTCGAGATGGTTGAAATCGCCGACAAGGAGTCGGTGCCGAGGACGGCCGAGGCAATCGGCAGAATAATTCTCAGGAAGGAGACAGTCGAGGCGATCAAAACGGGGAAGGTCAAGAAGGGCGACCCCCTCACCATCGCCGAGATCGCCAGCATACAGGCGGTCAAGAGGACCCCCGACCTCATCCCCATGTGCCACCAGATACCCCTCACCTCGGTCGACACCTCGTTCAATCTCGGTGAGGACAATGTTGAGGCGCGCTGCGTCGTTAAGGCGGTCTACAAGACGGGGGTCGAGATGGAGGCGCTCATGGGCGTATCAGTCGCTCTGCTCAACGTCTGGGACATGGTCAAGTACATGGAGAAGGACGGGGCGGGTCAGTACCCGTCGACGAGGATCACGGACATCAGGGTCGTGGAGAAGAGGAAGGGAAGATGAGCGAGCACCCCACGCACAAGAAGGAGCCAACGACGTTCGCCCTCATAGTTACAAGTGATACGAGGACGGAGAAGGATGACGAGACTGGGCGGATCGCCGTCTCCCTAATCGAGGGGGACGGGCACAAGGTCGTCCACCACACCCTCGTTCCTAACAACGAGGAGAAAATAAGGGCCGAGGTGCAGGGGATGCTCCTCGACGACTCCGTCGCTGTCGTTGTCACCAGCGGGGGAACGGGCATTGGCTCCAAGGACAAGACCGTCGCCGCCGTCACGCCACTAATGGATAAGGAGATGATCGGCTTCGGCGAACTCTTCCGCAGGATAAGCTACGACGAGATAGGCGGCGCAGCCATCATGAGCCGAGCAACCGCGGGGGTTGCGCAAGGGAAGCTCATTTTCTGCCTCCCCGGCTCCCGGAACGCGATAAAGGTTGCGCTCACAAAGATCATTTTGCCAAACGTCGGGCACATGCAGTGGGAGCTGAGCAGATGAAGCCCTTCGGGAAGCTCATGTCGCGCCTCGACGCGGTGAGCATCATAGAGGAGAACACACGTAGGACCGCCAAGGTTGAGGAAGTACCATTAGGTGAGGCTTCTGGGCGGGTGCTAGCGGCTGACGTGGTCGCGGGTTTGAACGTCCCGCCCTTTAACCGCAGCTCTATGGACGGCTACGCGGTGAGGGCGGCGGACACGGCGGCAGTGCCGAATCGTACTCAAGTTGATTGGGACACGTCACGCGGGTGAAGTCTTTGACGGAGTAGTCGGCGCTGGCGAGTGCGTCGAGATCGCGACGGGAGCGCCTGTCCCCCAGGGGGCGGACGCCGTCGTCATGGTCGAGTACACCAAGCTCTCAGGCGACGGGGTGGAGATTCAGAGGCCTGCGAAGCCCGGCTCAAACGTCGCACCAGAAGGCGAGGACATCAAGAGTGGTGAGGCGGTCGTAAAGGGAGGCGAAGCGCTCACTCCGGGTAGGCTCGGAGCTATAGCCGCCCTTGGTTTCACGAAGGTTAGGGTCTACGCGAGGCCCCGTGTCGCCATCTACTCCACGGGTAATGAGGTCGTCCTACAGGGCAATCCCCTCAAGCCGGGTCAGGTCTACGACATAAATAGTTACACCCTCTCCGCGGTGGTTGCGGCTAACGGCTGCGTACCCGTGGTCCGGGGGCTTGTTCGCGACGACTTTGACGCGATCGCCGCCGCAGTAAAGGACGCCTCCACACACGACGTCGCGGTCTTCAGTGGAGGCAGCAGCGTGGGCGTACGCGACCTATTCGCAGGGGTCGTCGAGGACCTGGGCAAGGTGCACTTCCACGGGCTACGCGTCAAGCCGGGGAAGCCGACGCTCTTCGGCGAAGTCGGCGGGACCCCCGTCTTTGGAATGCCGGGTTACTCGACGAGCTGCCTGAACAACGCCTACGTCTTCCTCGTCCCGGCATTGAGGCGGGTAGCGGGTCTGCCACCTTCGGAACAGAGATCAGTTAAAGCGAAGCTGAGTAAGGCGATTAAGGCGGAGGGGGAGCGGGAGCAGTTCTACTCGGTGCGCGTCGAGGGCGACGAGGCTGTACCCGTCTTTAAGCAGAGCGGCGACATAACCAGCATGGCTTATGCGAACGGTTACATCATAATCCCGGTAGGCACTCAGCTCCTCGAAGCCGGGAGCGAGGTCACGGTCTACCTCTTCTGACCAAGCTCGCGGACCGCCTCAGTCAGCGCGCGCTCCTGCTGAAGAGGCATGTGATGAATGGCACGTCCGCTTGGGTAGCGGGTCGAAAGAGAAGGCGCACTGTTGTAAGCGTCGGGGTCTCCATAGTGGATTGTTTGGAATCGGTGAGGAAAAGGGCGACGGTCTTTTAGGCTCTGCCACGCCAACATCAGCCATGAAGGGTAAGACGCAGATGTACGAGCTCGGCGAGGACTTCGCCCTCAGGATGGACGCTGAGGACCCGCTCGCCGTCTTCAGGGGTAGGTTTCACCACGTCCCGAACAGCATCTACATGGATGGCAACAGCCTCGGGCTGATGAGTAAAGACGCTGAAGAGACGTTGATGAGAGTCGCAAACGAGTGGAAGACCCTAGGCATCGCCGGCTGGGGTAGGGGCAAGATACCCTGGATCAACTACGGGGAGACCCTCGGCGACCTCGAGGCGCCCCTAGTCGGGGCGGGACCCGGCGAGGTCGTCGTCACAAACAGCACAACCGTCAACCTCCACAACCTAGTCGCGACATTCTATGAGCCCAAGGGGAGGCGCAGAAAGATTCTCGCCGACGAACTCAATTTCCCGAGCGACCTCTACGCCCTCGCCGCTGAGATAATCCTCAGGGGAGGCGACCCCGAGAAGGACCTGATCCTCGTAAAGGGGAGGAATGGATTGATCGAGGAGGAGGACATCATCGAGCATATGACGGGGGAGGTGGCGCTTGCCCTTCTCCCGAGCGTCTACTACAAATCGGGGCAGCTCGCCGACATGGCGCGTCTCACCAAGGCGGCACACCGCAAGAAGATATGGATAGGATTCGACTGCAGCCACAGTGTCGGCGTCGTCCCCCACTTCTTCGACCATTGGGACGTGGACTTCGCCTTCTGGTGCAACTACAAGTACATGAACGCGGGCCCCGGCGGCACAGCGAGCCTCTACGTCAACAGACGCTTATTCGGCGTACGCCCAGGGTTGGCTGGGTGGTGGGGGAACAATCGCTCAACGATGTTCAACATGGAGACTCGCTTCGACCCGGCGAGGACAGCCTCCGCATGGCAGATAGGCACCATAAACATGTTCAGCGCCGCGCCTCTCGAGGGCTCGCTCCGAATCATGCGTGAGGCAGGAATTGAGCGCATCAGGGAAAAGTCGCTCAAGATCACGGGGTACCTCATGTACCTCATCGACGAGCTTCTGGGGAAGGCGCCGTACAATTACACAATCGCTACACCCCGCGAGCCGGAGAGGAGAGGCGGTCACGTCGGCGTCGCCCACAAGGAGGGGTGGAGGATCAACCAAGCTCTCATCACTCGAGGCGTTATACCCGACTTCCGTCCGCCGAACATCATGCGCCTCGCCCCAATCCCCCTCTACATCGGATACCACGATGTCTGGAAGGTCGCCCAACACCTCAAGGGCGTCATCGATAACAAGGAGTACCAGAAGTACAACGATGATAGGGGTACCGTCACCTAAGCGGCTGCTTTTTAGATAGTTTCATAGCCGAACCAGGCGTGGTATTCACCGATGCCAGGAGACGGATTCGTTCTGGCCCTCGACGAGGGGACGACGAGCGCGCGAGCCCTGCTGTTAGATCACGAGGCCGAGCTGATCTCCTCGGGGCAGTTCAAAATCAGACAGTATTATCCCCAACCGGGGTGGGTCGAGCAGGATCCTGTGGACATCTGGCAGGCGCAACTGCGTGCCGCGAGGAAGGCGATAAGGGCGGCCAACATAGACCCGTCACAGATTGCCGCGCTAGGCATGGCCAATCAGCGGGAGACTACGATCCTCTGGGATAGGACGACGGGGGAACCAATCCACAACGCGATAGTCTGGCAGTGTAGACGCACAGCGGAGATGGTCGAAAGACTCCGTCCCCACGCCTCTGAGATCAAGGAGAAAACAGGACTCATCCCCGACTCATACTTCAGCGGCCCGAAGATCAGGTGGGTGCTCGATGCCGTTCCCGGACTGCGCGCCAGGGCGGAGCACGGCGAGATACTCTTCGGTACCGTCGACTCCTGGCTCATCTGGAAACTAACAGGCGGCAAGGTACACGCAGTCGATTACTCGAACGCCAGCCGGACCATGCTCTTCGACATCAGGAAGCTACGCTGGGACGCGGGGCTTCTCGATCTCATGGGCGTCCCTGAGGCGATGCTACCCGAGCCGGTACCGTCTAGCGGCTTCATCGGGCACACGGACCCGAAACTCCTCGGCGCGAGCATACCTATAACCGGTGACCTCGGCGACCAGCAGGCGGCGCTCCTCGGCCAGACCTGCCTCGGGGCGGGTGACGCAAAGTGTACCTATGGCACTGGCAGCTTCATGCTCATGAACACGGGGACTGAGCTCACGAGGTCGGAACACCTACTTACGACCGTCGCATGGGATATTGGAGGCTCGACGACATACGCCCTCGAGGGGAGCGTCTTCTGCACCGGCGCCGCTGTCGAGTGGCTCAGGGACGCGGGTTTAGTGAAGAACCCCCGTGATGCAGAGCGACTCGCCGCGAGCTTAACCAGCAACGACGGCGTCTACCTCGTCCCTGCCCTCACGGGGCTCGGTGCGCCCCACTGGGACCAATACGCACGGGGCACCATACTCGGGTTAACCCGTGGCACGGGCAGAGCACACATCACCCGAGCCACCCTCGAGGCGATAGCCTACCTCACCCGCGACGTATCCGATGCAATGGAAGCGGAGAGCGGCGTCAGGCTACGCGAGCTACGTGTCGACGGCGGAGCCACGCGCAACGATTTCCTCATGCAGTTCCAGGCAGACGTCCTCGGAAGGCGAGTCGTTCGCCCCAGCAACACTGAGACTACTGCCCTCGGAGCCGCCTTCGCCGCGGGACTTGCAGTCGGTTATTGGAGACGGGAAGAACTCCCGAAAGTATGGCACGCGGAGAGAGTCTACGAGCCCTCGATGGACGAGGCAGAGCGGGAAAGCCTCTACTCCCGCTGGCGCGAAGCCGTTACACGCTCACTCAGCTGGGCGGAGTAGCCAACCATTTTAAATCCGCGCATCGTGCCACCACTAGGCTGGTAAGACATGCCGGAAGTAGTCTGGGTAGAGATCGATAAGCTCCGTAGCTTTATGGTCGACGTCTTCAGGAAGGTGGGTGTACCGGAGGGAGACGCCGAGATATGTGCGGAAGTGCTCATCGCTGCAGACAGGCAGGGTATCGACAGCCACGGTATCAGCCGCCTCAAGCCCATCTACTACGACCGCATCCAAGCCAAGAAGCAGAGCCCCGTCACCGAGTTCGAGGTCATCCGAGAGGGCCCTACAACAGCAGTCGTCGACGGGCACAACGGGATGGGGATGATCGTCAGCGCCAAGTCGATGAATATGGCAATCGAGAAGGCAAAGAAACTCGGCATGGGCATGGTCGCCGCTCGCAACAGCACGCACTTCGGTATCGCGGGCTACTACGCCCAGATGGCCGTCGACGAGGGTATGATAGGCATCGTCGGCACGAATGCCCGCCCCTCAATTCCCCCAACCTACGGCACAGAGAACATGCTCGGCACAAACCCCCTGACCTTCGGCATGCCCACCGATGAGGAGTTTCCGTTCATGCTCGACTGCGCCACCAGCATCATACAGCGCGGCAAGGTCGAGGTCTACGCACGCGAGGGCAAGAAGGTACCCGATGGGCTCGTAATAGATGCCGAAGGCAGCTACATGACCGACCCCGATGAGATCCTCCGAGACCTCACACGAGATAGGGCAGCACTCCTCCCCATCGGCGGCCCCGCGGAGACGGGCGGCTACAAGGGCTATGGCTACGCCACAGTCGTCGAGATACTCAGCGCCAGTCTTCAGGGCGGCGCTTTCCTCAAGGCGCTCACCGGCACGAACCTCGGTCACTTCTTCATGGCAGTCGATGTCGAGGCGTTCACCGAGTTGGACGCCTTCAAGAAGATGACTGGTAATATACTCCGCGGGCTACGCGCCTCGCGCAGGATGCCGGGGCACGACCACATCTACACCGCCGGCGAGAAAGAGTACCTCACCTGGCGGGAACGCAAGAAGACAGGCATCCCCCTCAACAAGAGCCTTCAGAAGGAGCTACTCCAGCTCCACGAGGAGTGCGGCCTAACGAAGCACCAGCTTCCCTTTTGACACGCGCAAGTATTATCAGTATCCTCTGCCCCATCAACACGATTCAAAAATGAAGATACTCGAAGACATCAAGGTCCTCGACTTCACACACGTTTGGTTTGGCCCCTACTGCACAATGATGCTCGCAGGTCTCGGCGCTGACGTCATCACAGTCGAACCCCCCTGGGGCAATATAGGCAGACTCGGCCCCGGGGAGCTCTACAAGGGTTCCTCCACCAGCTTCATGGCAGTCAACTGCGGCAAGAAGGGCATCGCCGTCGACATGAAGAAGCCTGAGGGTATCGCCCTCGTGAAGGAGCTCGTGGCGGAGTCGGATGTCGTCGTCCAGAACTTCGCAACCGGCGCCATGGAGCGCCTCGGCCTCGGTTATGACGTCCTCAAGGATATAAAGCCCAACATCATCTATGCCGCCCTCAGTGGTTTCGGACAGTACGGCCCCTACAGCAGGTATGGGAGCTACGCCGTCGTCGCCGAGGCGATAAGCGGCCACACATATGCTACGGGTAAGAGCATAAACCCTGAGCACGACCCCGTCCAGATGGCGGGCGCTCTCGGAGATATCGGCCCCGGTACAATGGCGGCATTCGCCATACTCGCCGCTATTCGCCACCGCGACATGACCGGCAAGGGCCAGATGATCGACGTAAACCAAGTCGACACCATGGTCAGCTTCAACTGCTGCGAGACAGTTGCCTACGACCTCTTCAAGGAGAGCCCCCTAACGAGGAGGCAGAAACGCGTCCGCCCACCCAGCGAGCTCTGGGGAGTTGTCAAGGTCAAGGACGGCTGGGTCCAGATCGCGGGCAGCCGCCCCAAGGCGGTCGAGGAGATGAAGGAAAAGCTCGGTGTAGAGGAGGTCACACTCGACTTCGTAAAGGAGAAGCTCTCAACGATGACGAGGAAGGAGGCATTCGAGTGGCTCGTCAGCTTCGATGTACCAAGTGCCCCCATCTACGAGGCGTACGAGGGATTCGAAGACCCCCACCTCATCGCGAGGAAGACCTTCGTTGAGGTTCCCCACCCGCTCGCAGGCAGCTACAAAATACCAAAATTCCCCGCAGAGTTCAGTGAGACCCCTGGTGAGATTAAAACCGGTGCCTCCGTTATCGGCCAGTATACCGAGGAGGTGCTCAGGACCGTGTTAAAGAAGACACCGAAGCAGATCGAGGAGCTCGAGCAGAGCGGCGTTGTTACTATCTGGAGGCCCTAAGCTTCCACTCAACCTATTGGAAAGGACCAGTGTAAAATATCCTTCACTGACTGTAGACGTAGTCCCCGGATGTCGAATGGTAGTCGCGCTCCCAGTTCGCTATCATCTTAGCCACCTCACAGACGGAGGCCTCACGTCAATGCAAGAAAGTCTTGTCCATATTTCTTAACCCTATAAGACACGGTATTCAGTCAGGCATCGTCAGGGAAGTCTTGTTTATACCCCTTATTTGGAATGGCGCGAGACGTAGGGGTTCCCGGGGACGTAGAACCTGAGCTCCTCGGGGAGGTCACGTGTGACACCTATTCTGTGGCTGGTTTTGCACTCGTTCATGAGTGGGACATCGAGGATATGAACTGGAGACCCTACGTCGGTTACGGGTAGCCCATTCAGTCCACGTGTGATACCGAGGGCGACGCTCAGTTTCCCGGGTCCGCTCGTCAGCTCCCTCACATCGATCACAGGGCGTCTCCTTAGCATCACTTCGACCCCTATCTTAGGCTCGATTGCCCTGAAGAGAACGCCTCCAACCCCCCCGAGCTCATGTGCGACGACGTTCAGCATCCAGTACTTGTGGACGTTGTAGACGAAGAGGCGCCCCGGCTCGTCCCACATAGGTGTATTATAATCCTTCTTCCCGTTGAAGGCTCGGCTCGCGGGGTCGCCGCCGCCGTGGTACGCTTCCGTCTCGACGATAATCCCCTCCAGCCGCTCGCCGTCCAAGACCCGGACAAGCCTCTTCCCAAGAAGCTCACGCGCAACGACCTCAGGGCTCCTACCGTAGAACGCCTTTGGAAGTACCCTTGACACAATCCTAGCCACGCTCCATCGCCATTTGTGTTTACCCCTTATAGATGTGTGGCACCGTGTAAACTAAGAGGGGCGATGACGTGGACAACGGCGACTGGCTCAAGGCACTCAGTCTGGCGGCGGACGACATCTACGCAGCAGTACAGAATGCACGCCGCAGGGGCGTGGGCCTCGAGAACCGCGAGTACAAGCAACTACTCGACGAGGCCGCCCAGGGTGCGCTCATCGAATCTCTGCAGACGCAGCAAGTCGCCGCGCAGCTGATAAGCGAGGAGGGGAACGCCGTCGTATGCGAGGGCGGACCCGTTATCATAGCCGACCCTGTTGACGGTACGACAAACCTCGCTCGGGGACTAAGCCCCGCCGTCGCGTGTCTCTCCGTCTCGGACAACGGCATGTTCTCGGGTACACTAGCAGCTGTGGTGAAGCATCTCTACACGGGTGAGACCTACTCGGCGACACGCGGAGGTGGGGCCACACTCAACGGGCGCCAGATCAAAATAGCCGTCCTTAGGCAGGCGCGCTCCGCCCTCATCTCGATCGACATAAGTAAAACCCCGAAACTAGACCGCATCACGCCGCTCCTCAGCCACTGCAGGTATATACGCATGCTAGGCAGCAGCGCCACCGAGTTGAGTCTCGTCGCCTCGGGCACATTGGACGCACACCTCGACATCAGGGGCACTGTTCGCGCCACAGACGTAGCCGCGGCCCTTCACATACTCGCCGAGGCGGGGGGAACTTACTCTACAGGTGGCTCGGTCGGAGCCGACTTTCCCCTTACAAGGGAAGCTACGATGGAGCTAGTTGCGGCGTCCCGCCAGCCGCTGCTTGACGAACTTCTAGCCCTCACAAAGCCTTCTACTTAAAGCAGCGAAACACCAAAGACGCGACTTTCCCTGAATACTGGCCGGATTTGTTAACAGACGCGTGAGGGTCAAGATTTACCCTTAAATACGAATTAACACGTTTAATATAAAACTGGATCAGAAAATAAAGGAAAATTGAAGCGTGCTAGTTAAAAAACGGCGTTTATGGCTTAAACGCCTATAGGAACGATTTTTAAGCCTCTCACCCAGCTATCACCGAGAGAGAGGGTCCGCCCTTGGGCAAGCAGAGAGGCATACTGAAGATAGAGTAGCTGATTCCCACGTGCCCAGCCAAGAGAAGATGGAACGCAAGGCCGAGAAGCTGCAGAGGAGACATGAAGAGTCAGCTCTGATGCTGAACAAGAACCAGGAGGAGTTCAATGTCAACGATGCAGTCTTCGACCGCCCTACACTGGAAGGCATCCTCAGGCTCATCCAGAAGAAGAAGATAGACAAGATCAAGGGCGTACTCAAGGCGGGGAAAGAGGCACACGTCTTCTGGGGAACGGCCCCCGGCGGCAAGGAGATAGCCGTCAAGATTTACTACACGACGACGGCCGAGTTCCGGAAAGGCATGATGAGGTATATAGAAGGCGACCCCCGATTCAAGCACATCCGCACAGACACGAAGAGCCTAGTCTACGCGTGGACGCAAAAGGAGTTTAGCAATCTCCAGCTCGCCCAGCAGGGAGGCGTCAACTCGCCTCGCCCCATTGACTTCCTCAAGAACATCCTCGTAATGACCTTCATAGGTGTCGACGGAGTCCCCGCACCACTCCTCAGAGAACTGCCACTCGAGGACCCGGCCGGATTCTACGACATGCTCACCGACGAGATGCGTACCCTCTACCAGAAGGCGGGCCTCGTCCATGGCGACCTGAGCGAGTACAACATTATGGTCTGGGAGAACAAGCCCGTCATATTCGACGTGAGCCAAGCCATGCTCATCAACCATCCCCTAGCCCCCAGTCTCCTACAACACGACGTGGAGACGGTGAACGCGTACTTCACGAGGCTGGGCGTCCAGGTATACGACAACAAAGAGTTAACGGAGTGGGTGAAGACTGGAGAAGCGTAACTACATCAGGATACCCCATGACAGGGTCGGCGTCCTCATCGGTCCAGAAGGTAAGGTGAAGAGCCGTATCGAGAAGACCTTCAAGGTCAACCTAGTCATAGAGAGCGAGTCGGGAAACGTTGAGATAGTGCTCACCCCCGACCAGCCCGACGTCTCCATAATCTTCATCGTCGCAAACATAGTCAAGGCTATAGGCAGAGGCTTCAGCCCCGAGAGGGCCTTGCTGCTCGCCAACGAGGACTTCGACCTCTCCATAGTCGACCTCGAGGAGCACGTCGGCCCGAGCCGAAGCGCGCAGGACAGAGTAAAAGGCCGCATAATAGGCAAGGAAGGCAAGAGCAGGGTACTCATTGAGGAGCTCACCGAGACTCAGATGAGCGTCTACGGGAGCACAGTCGCCCTCATCGGCAACGTGGAGTCCCTCCCCGCGGCGACTGAGGCAGTGATGATGCTGATCAGGGGTAAGTTCCACAAGACCGTCTACAACTACCTCTTCGCATACCGGCGCCAGCTCAAGAAGGATCGCGGCGAGATATGGTACGACCAGGCACCCCCAGCATCAGAGAGGAGGGAATAGCACGGTACAATCACAGGAGACGGAGTACCAGGCAGTCAGCCCGAGTGACTTCTTCTACCGCAACAGGGAGATCGCGGGCTTCAGCAACCCCAGCAGGGCAATCTACGTTGGCGTCAGGGAGATACTCGAGAACAGCCTCGACGCCTGCGAGAGCGCCCAGATTCCCCCCGACATCTACGTGCGCCTCACGGAGCTGAGCAGCAGCGGAGGCGAGAACGGCACAGCCGTCTACCTCCTCCGCATACAGGACAACGGCACCGGCGTGCCCTCAGATGAGATACCAGCCTGCTTCGCTCAGGTCTTCTACGGCTCAAAGTACACACTCAAGCAGAACAGAGGCACCTTCGGCATGGGCGGCAAGATGACTATCCTCTACGGCCAGATAACTACCCATAAGCCCGTTATCGTCACGAGTAGCACTGGGGACGAGATACACGAGTATGAGATGATGATGGACATCCAGAAGAACCAGCCTCAGGTGCTCCGCCACACGACGCTCGCAAACGAGAGGGGCTGGCGTGGAACTATCGTCGAGCTGCAGATTGAGGGCGACTACCCCCGTATCATGAGCCGCATGATAGAGTACCTCCGTCAGACTGCCATGGTAAATCCCTATGCAGACCTCACATTCGTAGACCCTAAAAACAGGCTCTATCGCTTCGAGCGCGGCACAACAAAGATGCCCCCCGTACCCCTGAGGGTGAAACCCCACCCCCATGGTATAGATGTCGAGACTCTCCGCAGGATGCTCCTCGTCACCAAGTCACGCGAGATGAAGGGCTTCATGATCGAGCAGTTTCAAGGCGTTGGCCCGAAGACGGCGGAGAAGTTCCTCGAGTTCGCAGGAGTGAAGCCTGAGACGAAGCCGGCGAGCCTCCAGTCCGAGGAGATTGTCAAGCTGACGCGCGCCGCGAAGGAGTTTCAAGAGTTCTACCGCCCCGACGCGAGCTGCCTCAGCCCAATCGGTCCCGATCTCCTCGAAACCGGCATACGGAAGGAGCTCAGCCTCACAGACGCCGACTTCATCAAGACCGTCCAGCGGCCACCCGCGACCTACAGCGGTTATCCCTTCATCGTGGAGGCAGCCGTCGTCGCGGGCCCTACCGTCCGCAAGATCGGCACTGGCATCACCCTATACAGGTTCGCGAACCGTATCCCCCTCCTCTTCGACGAGTCGAGCTGCGTGACTTACAAGGTCATCTCGAAGGACATCAACTGGAAGACATACAACGTGCAGCAGGAGACGCCCCTCGTCGTGGCGATCCACCTCTGCTCGACCAAGATCCCCTACAAGAGCGTCGGCAAGGAGTTCCTCGCAGACCAGGTCGAGGTCGAGAAGGAGATCACGAACGCCATACGTGAGGCGGCGCGTGACCTGCGCATATTCATCAGCCGTAGCGTCAAGTTGGAGAGGCAAAAGCACCGACTCAATATATTCGGCAAGTACCTTCCCAAGATAGCCGAGTTTGCGGCCAAGCTCGGGGAGAAGACCGACATGCCTGACGTGCAGAAGCTCCTCAAGGAGATACTCGTCGTGAACCAGCAGGAGGACGAGGAGGAAAATGGAGAAGAGAATGGCGAAGAGAACGGTAACATGGAGAACGGTGTGCTACCACCTCCAGACGAGGAGCTAGACGCAGAAGAGGGAGAGGAGAAGGAGGAGAAACTGGATGTCGAAACGGATGAGTGAGGCGAACAAGCAGCGTGAGGCCACCGACGAGGCCTTAAAGCAGCTCGGCTCGCTAGTCTACGACCAGATCAACCAAGGCGAGTTCCCCTGGGTGATGATGCAGAGCAGGAGCACAGACAACATCCAGTACGACCCCCACACGCGCCAATACATCCTCGGCGACCGCATGGTAAAGCGTCACAGCAGAAACATCAAGCACATACGCCCCTTCACCCAGCTCATCTGGACAGCGTGGTTTGCCCGCGAGCTCGTCACGCAGAGGAAGACAAGTACACTCAGGGAGGCATACTACTCTGCACGTGGCCAGCGCGATATCGAGTACACGGACCAGCAGGAGTCGGACAGCATCATCACCGACCTCGAGGTTGCGCTCAACAAGGCGCGTGAGAACTTCGGCATCTTCCCCGAGGAGAGGAGCGCCATATTCGGTGACATCACAATCGAATACACGGTTCCCGGCTACGAGGGGAGGCGCACGAACCTAACTGACCACCCCGACGGCATCATGGTCGGCCCCGCCGTCACCAGCAGCGAGTTCATCGAGACCACTGCGAACAAGGTCATCGTCGTCGAGAAAGGCGCAATGTTCACCCGTCTCGTGGAAGAGCAGGCCCACAAAAAGTTCAACGCCATACTCATACACACCGCCGGGCAGGCGCCCCGAAGCACGAGAAGCATCATCCACCGCCTGAGTAAGGACTGGGGGATGCCCGTCTTCCTCTTCACAGACGGCGACCCCTGGGGTGTACATATCGCCCAAGTCATCTGCTCTGGCAGCGCAAACGCCGCCCACCTCAGAGGACTCACAACCCCCGACGCCAAATGGATCGGCGTCTGGGCAAGCGACATCATCAACTACAAGCTACCCACTGAAAACCTTACGGAGTTCGACAAGAAGCGCCTCACCGAGCTACAGACCGACCCCCGCTACAATGAGGATCCGTGGAAGAGCGAGATAGAGCTCTTCATAAAGATACAAAAGAAGGCGGAGTTGGAGGCCTTCAGCCGCTACGGCCTCACATACATCGTGGATAAGTACCTGCCCGAGAAGATCGGGGCGGCGACATCCTCTTAAGTACACCCGCGGGGCACTCAGTGTAGGTCACAATGTCGAGCAGGTTCAGCTTCAGCTACTCAGCCATCACGGTCGGCATCCTCGGCGCGGCGCTCCTGATAGTGGGCGGTATCCTCGCCTACTTCTCATTCACCACCGAGTGGGCCGTGGCCAATCGGTTATTCACTCCGCTCGGCTTCGTCATCGCCCTAACCGGCGTCATAATGCTTGCCTCGCTCACCTCAAAGGAAGGTTAAGATGTCCATAAAGGGGGTCGTGCTGGCTGGCGGCGAAGGGACACGCTTCAGGCCACTCACCTACTACTTCCAGAAGTGCATGATACCCATAGGCGAGGAGCAAAAACCCATACTCGACTACATACTCCGCCTCCTCAAGTACCACGGCGTCAAGAAGACCGTCTTACTCGTCGGCTACAAACACCAGCAGATAGAGAACTACTTCGAGCACGGTGAGCGCTTCGGTGTCGAGATGACCTATGTGCTCGACGACCCCAACCTGAAGGGGAGCGCTAACGCCCTCCTTAACGCCTACAAGAAGGGCGCCATAGGCGACAGCGATACCCTCGTCGTCTATTACGGGGACATCATAAGTAACCTCGACATCTCAGCGATGGTCAAGCACCACCAGTCCAAGGGCGCCGAGGCGACACTCGCACTCGCGAAGAGGTACAACATAAGCGTTGGCAAGGCCGAGCTCGACGGCACGAGGATAACCAATTTCATAGAAAAGCCCGACCTCATGCAACCTGTCAGCATAGGCATACTTGTTCTCAGCGGCAGCATGCTCAAGGAGATGAGCAGCCTTCAGCAGATGGGCCAATTCCGCAGCTTCGACCTCATGGGCGACGTCATCAGCTACCTAGTCCAGAAGGGACGAAAGGTGGAGGCATACCTCACAGACGCCTTCTGGTACGACGTTGGGAGCATCGAGCGCTACGAGAGGCTTAGCCCCGAGAAACTCAGCGAGGTCATGGGCTTCCTCCTAAAGTAGCACTTATACCCCTTACCAGAGGTGAGCAAATTTCTTAAAGCAAGCTCTGCTCATCCTTACCGCCGGTGAAGCTTGATGAAGGCATTAGTTCTCGCGGGTGGCTTCGGCACCCGCCTTAGACCGTTAAGCTGCACGAGACCAAAGATGCTGTTCCCCATTGGGGACCAGCCGCTTATGGACTGGACACTGAAGAATCTCTCGCAGGGGGGCGTCGACACCGTCGTTATGGCGGTGAACTACATGGCGGAAGCCCTGGTTCGCTACCTCGGCCCAACAAAGTACGACCTCGGCATCATCTACAGCCGTGAGCAGCGCCCACTGGGTACTGGCGGGCCTATAAAGAAGGCGAGGGACCTCCTCAACGGTGAGCCCTTTCTCGTCCTCAATGGGGATGTCATTTCGGACATCGACATCAGGCGTCTGATCGAGTACCACAAGCAGAATGGCGGCCTCGCCACCGTCGCAGTGACGCCGGTAGCGGACCCGAGTCGCTACGGCGCCGTAGAGCTCGACTGGGAGGGGCGCATCACCCGCTTCGTCGAGAAGCCCGAGAAGGGACTTGAGCCGAGCAATCTTATTAACGCGGGCATCTACGTCCTCGACCCCAAGATATTCGATTACATACCCGATGGCCGCGCCGTGAGCATCGAGAGGGAGGTATTCCCCGTCCTCGCCAACGAGCGGAAGCTCTTCGGTTTCGAGTTCCATGGCCTCTGGACGGACATGGGGATACCCGACGACTACCTCAGAGCGAATCAGATAATACTGAGCAAGTACGAAGGCGGCGTCAAGATGGGCGAGGGTGCAAAGGTTGATCCTAGCGCCAAGATACTCGCGCCGTGTTACATAGGGCCCGGCGCCGAGGTCGGCGCGGACAGCCTCATAGGCCCCAACACGACCATCTGCGATCACGTCCTAATCGGGAAGGGGTGCCGCATCGAGAACAGCATACTCTTTCCCGGCGCCGCAGTGGGCGACTACTCCTCGGTCAAGAACGCGATCCTCGGCGAGAACGCGATACTAGAGCGTTGGGTGAAGGTCGAATCGGGTAGCCTCATAGGCGACTACTCGATGATACGCGACGGCGTCACGATAACGGACGGCGTTAGCATCTGCCCCAGCAAGGAAGTTTTAGAGAGCATACTCGAGCGCCGCCAGGTCATGTGACCCGGCGCCCAGGTATATCCCGGATTTCACCATTTAATTATCCCTTCCCCATATCTCTAGGCATGGGTAGCCTATTCGGAACCAACGGCGTAAGGGGCGTCGCCAACAAAGAGCTGACGCCGGAGCTCGTGACGCGTCTCGCCGCCTCATGCGGGCACAAGCTAGGCAAGAACATCGCCCTCGGCAGGGACGGCAGGGTAACGAGCCCCCTCTTCAGGGACGCCGCCGCCTCCGGGTTACTATCCGTTGGCTGCAACGTCTATGACCTCGGCATCCTACCAACCCCCACGCTGCAGTACGCCGTCAAGCACCTCGGCCTCGACGGCGGACTCATGATTACGGCGAGCCACAACCCGCCCGAGTTCAACGGCGTCAAGGTCATGGCTGGGGATGGCGTTGAGATACCCCGTAAGCTGGAGGACGAGATTGAGGCGTTACACTTCGCCGGGGGCCCTAAGGCAGCCGAGTGGGACCGCGTCGGCGAGGTTAGGAGCAGGGAGGCTATAGGCCTCTACGTCGACGCCGTCGTATCCAAGGTGGACGATAAGCTCATCTCGGGGAAGAAATTCAAGGTCGCCCTCGACCCCGGTAACGGAGTCGGCACGCTCGTCGCGCCGGTGATCGCCCAGCGTCTCGGCTGCACCGTCTACACAGTCAACGCGGAACTCGACGGGCGCTTCCCCGGTAGGCAGTCCGAGCCCCGCCCCGATAACCTCGGCGGACTCAGGGAGCTTGTGAAGGCGACGAAGGCTGACATAGGGGTCGCCTTCGACGGCGACGCGGACAGGAGCATCTTCCTCGACGAGCGCGGCGAGGTCCTCTGGGGGGATAGGAGCTTCGCACTCACCGCTGACTACTACATGGCGAAGCACCACGGGGCACGTGTAGCCACGGCGGTCAGCAGCAGCAACGCAATAGTCGATGTCGTCGAGGGTGCAGGAGGCTCGATCCACTGGACAAAGGTCGGGAGCGTCGATGTCAGCCGCGCCATGGTGGAGAACGGGATAGACTTCGGCGGGGAGGAGAACGGCGGCGTCATGTACGGGCCACATCACCCCGTCAGGGACGGCTCGATGACGATGGCGCTCATTCTCAACATCATGGCGGAGCGCGGCAAGCCTCTCTCAGAGCTCGTGAAGGCCCTCCCAACCTATGCGCAGGCGAAGGATAAGGTGCGGTGCCCAAATGAGCTCAAGCAGAAGGTTCTCGAGGCGCTCCGGACGAAGGTCGCAGCCCCGAAGGTCGACACGATGGACGGTCTAAAGCTCGTCTTCAACGATGCCAGCTGGATACTTGTACGCCCCAGCGGCACCGAGCCCATCTTCAGACTCTACGCCGAGGCGGACACGCAGCAGAAAGTTGACAAACTCGTCTCAGAGAACAAGAAACTGATAGAGGAGACCGTCGCAGAGCTCAGTGTCTGAGGCTCCGGGCAAGGTCGAGGAGCGCCGCCTGCGGGTCCTTCGCCTTGACGACGCCGCTGGCGACGAGTATTCCCTCGGCTCCTAGCTTCTGGGCGATGGCAACGTCCTCGCCGTTCGTCACGCCCGCCCCACAGAGGACCCTGATCTTGGGGTTGACGTGCTTTATCGCGGCGACGGCGCCTGAGATGACCTCGGGCCTTGCCTTGGAGACTGAGACGCCGCTGCCTATGAGCTCCGGGGGCTCGATGGCGATGGCGTGGGGCGCGAATGCGGCGACCTGCCTACCCTTCTCCACGGTGTCGACGCAGACGACCGACTCGAGGTCGGCCTCCTGAGCCCTCTTTATCGTCGCCTTTATGATCTCCATGGGGAGCTGCCTCTCGCTGTGGTTGATCAGGGTACCGACGCAACCCGCCTCGGCGACCGACTCTGGGAGGATGTGCCCTGTGAACTGACCCATGCCGACAGGGTCGACGTGCTGCGCGAAGACCGGTGTCTCGCTCGCGTCGATGACTATTTTGGAGTCGGCGACCTGCGGCGCGAGGGCGATGCTCGTGCCCGTCTTTACGTGTACCTGCTCCGCTATCTTTGCGAGCCTCACGGCGTTCTCCCCCATGCCCTCCCTGTAGGTTTTCAGGTTGACGAGGATCAGGGGGTACTTTACGAGTATTCCCTCCATGCCGGTTCGTGATATGAGACGCGCTTAGCCTTTTGAGCTTATCCGGCTAGTCCACGGTCAGCCGCGGCGACTCCCCTGGGAGGATGAGCCTGCCCATCGATTCAAGCGTGTAATAGTAAACGCCGGGCTCTCTGGGTGTGATGTTGAAGAAGTACGTCGAGGTCGTCCCCGCGGCGGCGGTTGCAGTTTTCGTCACCGAGGCGACGGGCCCCTCAACGCCCTCCCTGTAGAACCTGCAGGTCACGTTCTGGGTCACCGAGTGGAGGCGAGTGGGGTTGTCAAACTCTGTGACGACGGTTGTGAACTCACCAGTACTCGCCATGGTCCCGGAGCCGTCCTGCGTCTCCCAGTGTGACCCCTGAAGGACGAGGCTCGGCGCCCTCACGAGTGGGTACCTTATCGTCGTGAATGGGAGGTTCGACTCGAACCATAGGACATTCGTCTTCGCCCGCCCCCTTATAATAACCTCAACCTCCCCCGCATGGACAGCCGCCCCATCGGCCACGAGCCTTCTCAGCGCCTCGACGTCGTCGACGGCGAGGGTGAGGTTTCGCCGGATGAAGCTGATGTAGCCGACCTTCTGCCTTGGGAACTCGTAGGACTGGGTCAGCACTTGCTCCCCCTCGATGTACATGGCGAGCTCGACGTCGGAGACCTCGGGCTGGGTGACGACGATGGGGCTCAGGGTGACGCTAATGAGCCACTTCCTGACGTAGTCGGGGGTCTGGGTGACCTGCCCCTCCTCGCTGGTGAAGTCGGGGATTGTAATCGCGAGGCCGACGTCGAGTGTGGAGACCCTGCCCTCCATGGCGTCGATGAGGTAGTTGGACATCTCCTCCTCGCTCAGGGCGAGGTTAACCGAAAGGTGGGTGAGCTCGTTGTAGCTCCCGTAGATGTTCCCGATCTCTCGCCCGGCGAGTATGGCGGTAAATATTATCACTAACTGGACCAGGCCGATGAGCTCCTCGCGGCTCACGATCTCCTTCTTCGGCGCGTCCCCCTCTTCCGCCATCAATTGAGTCTTGGCGTAGGTAGGATATAGTGCTTCTTAGAGGACCATGCGGAGGTACTGCCCCGTGGCGCTACCTGAAGCTGCGACCTGCTCCGGCGTCCCCTCCGCGATTATCTCGCCGCCCTTAGAGCCCCCCTCCGGGCCCATGTCAATCACCCAGTCCGAGTTCCGGATCACGTCGAGGTTATGCTCGATGACGATGACGGTATTGCCCCCCTCTACGAGGCGGTTCACGACGTGGAGGAGCTTTTCGATGTCGGCCATGTGCAACCCCGTCGTCGGCTCGTCGAGGATGTATGTGTTTCCCCTCCTGTGTAGCTCGCGGGCCAGCTTGAGGCGCTGCGCCTCGCCGCCGCTTAGGCTAGAGACCTCCTGCCCGAGGGTGAGGTAGCCGAGGCCGACCTCGTCGAGGACCATGAGGCGGCGCCTTATCTCGGCGTCGTCGAAGAAGCCGACGGCTTCGGCGGCGGTCATGGTGAGCACGTCTGCGATGTTCTTGCCCCTGAGCTTGAGCTCAAGCACCTCGGGCTTATACCTCCGCCCCTCGCACTCGTCGCAGACCATCGTGACCTCCTCGAGGAAGAACATCTCAATGTGCAACCGGCCTGAGCCCTTGCACTTGGGGCAGGCGCCTGCGCCGTTGAAGCTGAATATACTGGCAGGCTTGCCCGTTGCCTCCGCGAACTCCTGGCGGATGAGGTCGAAGACCTTCGTATATGTGGCGGGGTTACTGCGGCTACTCCGCCCGACGGCTGTCTGGTCGATGACTATCGCCTCGGGGTTTTGCCGGGCGAAGACGTCGAGTATCAGACTGCTCTTCCCTGAGCCTGCGACGCCTGTGACACAGCAGAAGACGCCGGTGGGGATGTTAGCTGTGACGTTCTTGAGGTTGTGGGCGCGTGCATTCTTGACCTGTTTCCAGTTCTTCGGCTTCCGCCTCTCAGCGCGGTAAGACGTGTCCCTACTCAGCATCCTGCCCGTTATCGAGTCGGATTGGAGGAGTTCAGGGTAAGTCCCCGCGAAGACGATTTTTCCCCCCGCAACGCCTGCGCCGGGGCCGACGTCTATAATCCAGTCGGAGGCCCTCATCACCTGCTGGTCGTGCTCGACGACGAAGAGGCTGTTCCCCTTCTCGCCGAGGCGCTGGAGCATCTCGACGAGCTTGCCTATGTCCTTCTGGTGGAGCCCGACGGTGGGCTCGTCGAAGATGTAGATGAGGTCGACGAGGTCGCAGCCGAGCTGACTAGCCATCTTTACGCGCTGGCTCTCGCCTCCGCTGAGGGTGCCCGTGGCCCTGTTGAGGTTGAGGTATCCGACGCCTATGTCGACGAGATTCTTCACGACGGGGCGCATCCTCATCACGATGGGATCGGCGACGGGGCCCTTGACGGTGTCGAGCCACGGTAGTAGGTCGGTTAGCTCCATCTCGACGAGCTCCGGGATCGTCTTGCCGTTGAGCTTGACGCTGCGGGCGAACTCGTTTATTCTACTGCCCCCGCAGACCTTGCAGGACTGGCCCTTGTAGAACTGGAGCGAGTACTCGGCGACGTTGCTGTCCTCGTCGGTCTCATGCCCCATCGTCCTGCGCTTGAGGGTCTCGACGACGCCCTCGTACCAGACGCGGTAGACCTGCCCCGGCATCGGCTTCTCCACGAGGCTCTTCTTCGTATATAGGAGCCTGTCAACCTCCTCCTTCGTGAAGTCGCGTAGCTTCTTATCGAGGTCGAAGTAGTTACTGGCGACGATGACTCGGTAGCTCGCCATGCCTGGCTGGAAGTGGCGGTGCCTGATGCCGCCCTCGTTTATCGACTTATCCCAGTCTATGAGGGCATCCACATCGAAGACGAGCTCCGTGCCGAGACCCTTACAGACCGGGCACATTCCGTAGGGGTTGTTGAAGCCGAAGACGCGGCTGTCGTTGGTCAGCGGTTCGCCGCAGCGGCTGTAGAGGAGGCGGAGGTAAGTGTAGACCTCCGTCACGGTGCCAACCGTGGACCGGGGTGTCGCCCCCAGCTTCTTCTGATCGATCGTGATCGAAGTCGAGATGTTTCTTATCTCGTCCACATTGGGCCTGTTGATCTTCGGGAGCCTGCGCCGGGCGAAGCTGCTGAAGGTTTCAATGAGCTGGCGCTGCGCCTCCTGGTAGACGGTGTCGAAGACTAGGCTGCTCTTCCCCGAGCCCGAAACACCTGTGAAGACGACCAACTTCTTCTTCGGGATGTTCACAGACACGTTCTTCAGGTTGTGCTCACGCGCGCCGACCACTTCAACGGAGCTCATGGCTGTCTACCTCGACGAATCCTCGATCGCCGAACCTCGGCACGGGCATATAAGTGGTGTGCAGGCTCCCGACTGGAGTCAGATGAAAGTGTACCCGTGGGGCCATAACAGAGGTTTAAATAAAGGTCCGAGGTCAGACATAAGGGACCAAAACTCACTAGAAGAATTAAGATCGCCAGAGACCGCCCGGTTGAGCCGGGGCAACGTGTTTTAATAGCCCTGACCGGCTATTCGATCGAAAACTTCGGGGGGAGCCATCGATGAAGGAGTTCAAGAAGCGAGTACTGATTACGTCGGCGCTCATCTACGCCAACAACTCCGTCCACATAGGCCACTTGTTGGAGAACACACAGACTGACATCTACGTCCGTTTCCTCAAGATGAGGGGCCACGACGCCTTCTACTGCGGCGCGGAAGACACACATGGCGCCCCGATCGAGATAGCGGCGGCGAAGCAGGGCATACCCCCGGAGCAGTTCGTCGCCAAGTGGGCGAAGGAACACGACGATAGACTACAAGCGCTACCTCATAGACTACGACAGCTACTACACGACACACAGCCCCGAGAACAAGCACTACACGGAACTCATCTTCAAACGTTTAGTGACGCAGGCCACATATACACTAAGGACATCGAGCTCACATACTGCGAGAACTGCAAGCGGTACCTCCCCGACAGGTACGTCAAGGGAACGTGCCCAAAGTGCGGGGCGAAGGATCAGTACGGCGACGTCTGCGAGAAGTGCGGCGCCGCCTACAGCACCATCGAGCTCATTGAGCCCTACTGCAGCATCTGCGGCTCAAAGCCCATCAGGAAGCCGAGTCGCCACTACTTCTTCAGACTGAACGACTTCAGCGACCAGCTCAGAGGGTGGCTCACCGGGAACAAGAACCTGCAGCCCGAGATCAGGAACCAGATTCTGAGCTGGGTCGATCAGGGGCTTCAGGACTGGTGCATAAGCAGGGATGGCCCATACTTCGGCTTCAAGATCCCCGGAGAGGAGAGCAAGTACTTCTACGTCTGGCTTGACGCGCCCATCGGCTACATCGCCTCAACGGCGCACTACTGCCGCGGCAGGGACTTCACGGCGGAGGACATCTGGCTCGGCGAGGACTCCACCATCATCCACGTCATCGGGAAGGACATCATCTACTTCCACCTCCTCTTCTGGCCCGCCGTCCTCATGGGCAGCGGCTTCCACGTCCCCGACAACGTACGTCGTCCACGGCTTCCTCAACGTCAGCGGGGAGAAGATGAGCAAGAGCCGCGGCACCTTCCTCACGGGACGCGAGTTCGCGGAGCTCCTCGACCCTGAGCTCCTCAGATACTTCTACGCCGCAAACCTCGGCCACAGCATGACCGACATCGACCTCGACCTCAAGACCCTGCAGGATAAGGTGAACAATGAGCTCGTCAGCAACATCGCCAACCTCGTCTACAGGACGCTGAGCTTCCTCGACAAGAACTTCGAAGGCACCGTCTCAACGGTGTTGAACAAGGAGCTCCTCGCAGACGTAGCGAAGCGCGCAGAGTCGGTCAGCGACAGCTACTACGACTACAACTTCCGCGAGGCAGTAGCCAAGACCCTCGAGATCAGCACGCTCGGCAACAGGTACTTCCAGGAGAACCAGCCGTGGGAGCTCGTCAAGACGGACAAGGCGAAGGCGCAGAGGGTACTCACCGACTGCGTCAACATCGTCAAGACGGTCTCGATACTTGTCAAGCCTATACTGCCCCGGTTCTCCTCGCAGGTCGAGGAGCAGCTCGGCCTCCCCGCCCTCAAGTGGAGCAACGTAGATGTGGCCGTCGAGAACCACAAGATAGCAGGCGCCAAGATCATTCTCCGCAAGATCGACTCCATCGTGCTGAAGAAGCCCGGAGAGGCAAAACCCGAGGCGAAGAAGGAGGAGAAGCCGAAGCCCACCGGTCCCGCCTCACTTGACCTGCGCGTCGCCGTCGTCACCGAGGTGAACGACCACCCGCAGGCGGACAAGCTCTATGTCCTCAAGATCGACCTCGGCTCCGAGCAAAGGCAGCTCTGCGCCGGGTTGAAACCCCACTACCCGAAGGATGAGCTTCTAGGCAAGCATCTCGTCGTCGTCACGAACCTGAAGCCCGCGAAGCTCCGCGGCGAGCTGAGCCAGGGCATGCTGCTCGCGGGGGACTCCGGGAGCGTCGTCGGGGTGCTGAACGCGCCGGATAGCCCAGCTGGGACACAGGTCACCGCCGAGGGTATCAGCGGTGAAGGCGCGCCCCAGATCGAGATCGGTGACATCGCAGCCCTGACACTAGAGGCGAAGGCGGGCAAGGCCTACGTCAACGGCAAGCTCCTTTCAGCGGGCAGCAAGGTCGTTAAGGTCGACAAGGACGTAGAGGGTAGGATAAGATAGCCGTTTTCGCCCAGTTTTCCGCTGACTATTTAAATTTAGGTAATTCGCAGAGCACCCAGAGAATACAATGGCACGCGACCCAGTCTGCGGGATGCACGTTGATGAAGAGCACGCCGCCTTCAAGGTGGAGCAGGGCGGCAAGACCTACTACTTCTGCAGCGAGGGCTGCATGCTGACATTTCAGCACCCCGACGTCGAGCTGAAGAAGCTAAGGAACCTCGCTATCTTCAGCCTGACCCTCGGCTTCGTCCTGATGATCATGATGTTCCTCCCGGAGCCGCCGCTCTTCAGCCACCACATTTGGGGGCTCCTGCTGGGTACACCCGTCCAGTTCATCGCCGGGTGGCGATACTACCGCGGCGCCTGGGGAGCGCTTAAGGCGAGGACCGCCAACATGGACACTCTCATCGTAATCGGGACGACGACCGCATACGGCTACAGCGCCTTCGTCGTCCTCTTCCCCCAGTGGGCGCCGAGCATGGACGTCTACTTCGACGCTGCCGCGATGATACTCGGCCTCATCCTCATCGGCAAGTACCTCGAGGAGGTCGCACGCGGCAGGGCATCCGAGGCTGTTCGCAAGCTGCTCGACCTGCAGCCCCCCATGGCGCGCATAGTCAAGGAGGACGGCAAGGAGGAGGAGGTCGGCGTTGAGACGATCATGCCCATGGACATACTCCGCGTCAAACCTGGAGAACGCATCCCGCTCGACGGTGTCCTCGTTGATGGTGCCAGCAGCATCGACGAGAGCATGATCACCGGCGAGAGCGTCCCCGTCTCCAAGAAGGTGGGCGACGAGGTCATTGGCGGCACCATCAACAGGGAGGGCAGCTTTAAGATGGACGTCACCAAGATCGGTATGAACACGACCCTCCAGCAGATCGTCCAGATGGTCGAGGAGGCGCAGCTCAGTAAGGCGCCGATACAGCGCCTCGCCGACACAGTCGCCGCATACTTCACCCCCGCTATACTCATCATCGCAGTGACAACGTTCATCGTCTGGAACAATGTCGTAGGCGCTGGCTTCGGCGTCGCCTTCACCGCCTTCGTCGCAGTCGTAATAGTCGCATGCCCCTGCGCAATGGGGATAGCCACGCCCACAGCCATACTCGTCGGTGCGGGGCTCGGCGCACAGAACGGTATACTCATCAAGAATGGCGAATACCTCGAGAAGGCGCGTAGTCTTCAGGCCGTCGCCTTCGACAAGACGGGTACCCTCACCAAGGGCGAGATCGCCGTTACGGACATAGTGGCCGAGGACCAGGACGATGCCCTCTCCCACGCCGCAAGCCTTGAGAAGCTGAGCGAGCATCCGATCGCCGCGGCCGTCGTCAAGATGGCTGAGGAGAAGAAGCTCAAACTCTACGAGCCTAAGAACTTCGAGGCGCTCGCCGGCAGGGGCGTCAAGGGCGACATCGGGAGGAGGCACTACGTCGTCGGCACGAGCCGCTTAATGGAGGAGACTAAGGCCGAGTTCCCCGAGGACATCAAGGCGAAGGCCGAGAGGCTCTACGACGAGGGCAAGACGCTTGCATTCGTGTCGATGAACGGGAAGGTGACGGGAATCATCGCCGTCGCCGACCAGGTAAAGGACAACGCCCCCAAGGCGGTGAAGAAGCTCAAGGATCTGGGCCTCAGGGTCGTCATGATTACGGGCGATAACAAGCGCACAGCCGAGGCGATCGCGAAGCAGGTAGGCATCGACGAGTTCCGCGCTGAGGTCCTCCCTGAGGACAAGGTCGGCGTCATAAAGGACCTGCAGAAGGAGGGCCTCGTAACCGCGATGGTTGGGGACGGCGTCAACGACGCGCCCGCCCTCGCCGCCTCCGACGTGGGCATAGCCCTCGGCAGCGGAACCGACGTAGCAGTCGAGAGCGCCGGTATAATCCTCATCAGGAACAACCTGGAGGACGTATCCACCGCCATCGAGCTGAGCAAGCGCACATACAGCAAGATAGTGCAGAACCTGTTCTGGGCCTTCGCCTACAACACGGCGCTGATACCCGTCGCCGCGGGCGTCCTCGTCCCTTGGGGCATACAGATGAACCCGATATTCGCCGCGGGCGCCATGGCCCTCAGCAGCATAACAGTGGTCACAACAGCCTACTGCTCCGCAGGTGGAAGCCGAGGGACTAGCCATGCCCGAGGTCACAAAGGAGATCGGCATCACCCGGATGGACTGCCCCACATGCGTCGTCACGCTGGAGAAGTCAGTGATGAAGGTCCCTGGCGTCACGAAGGCGCAGGGCAACTACCTCAAGAAGACAATCAAGGTCACGATGGAGGATACCGTCCCCCTCACAGCCATTGAGAAGGCGATAGAGGACGTCGGCTACCAGGTCGCCTACAAGAAGTACCCGGGCCCCCTCTCGAAGCTCAGGGACCTCTTCAGCAGGGGCGAGTCCAAGACGATCACCCCGATCACCGACGGCAACTTCCAAGAGAAAGTGCTCAGGGCGGGCAGGCCCGTCGCCCTCCTATTTAGCAGCGAGGGCTGCCCAGCCTGCCAGGTCATCAAGCCACAGTTCAAGGCGCTCGCCGAGAAGCACACGGGCGCCGACTACTACGAGATGGACGTCACAAACACGGAGAAGTGGAAGGAGTACAACGTCATGGGCATTCCAACTGTGATCATCTTCAGGGGTGGGAAGCCAGCGGAGCGCTTCGGCGCCATGCTCAGCGTCGGCGACCTGGAGAAGGCGCTCCCCTGATGACCGCAGTCTTTGGGTAATTTTTATAGAGGGGCCACCCGGTATTCATCAAAGCCCCCCGGTGCACAGCGTGAACACACTCCACCACAACGGCGTCATCGTCCCCCCCAAGTACAAGGCGCGCGGATTCACAGTCAACATCAAGGGCCAGCCCGTCAGCCTTAGCGACGAGCAGGAGGAGATAGCAGTCGCCTGGGCGAAGAAGGTCGGCACGCCCTACGTCGACGACCCCAAGTTCGCTGAGAACTTCCACGAGGACTTCGGCAAGGCACTCGGCCTCGAACTGAAACCTGGCGAAGTAGATTTTACCGCCATAATCAGGGTCGTGCAGCGCGAGCGCGAGGAGAAGCAGAACCTCCCACCCGAGGTGAAGAAGGCGCAGGCAGCTGAGCGGAAGGCGCAGCGCGACGCCAACAAGGAGAAGTACGGCTACGCCACGGTCGACGGGCAGCGGATGGAACTCGGCAACTACAACGTGGAGCCAAACAGTATCTTCATGGGCCGCGGCCAGCACCCGTGGAGGGGCAGGTGGAAGAGGGGTCCCCAGTACGGGGACATAGAGCTCAACCTCAGCCCCGACGCCCCGCACCCGCCGGGCAACTGGAAGGCGATAGTCTGGGAGCCCGGCACAATGTGGATTGCCCGCTGGACGGACAAGCTCAGTGGCAAAAAGAAGTACGTCTGGCCCGGCGACGCAAGCTTCCTCAAGCAGAGGAAGGACATGGAGAAGTACGAGAAGGCACGTGCCCTAAAGGAGAAACTCGACGAGGTCAAGGCACACATAGAGGGCAACCTCACCACCGCCGACCTCAAGCGGCGCAAGACGGCGACGGTCTGCTACCTCATCGACCGCCTCAAGTTCAGAGTCGGAGACGAGAAGGACGACGAGGACGAGGCCGATACGGTGGGCGCAAGCACCCTCCGCCCGGAGCACGTCTGCTTCAACAGGGACGGCTCTGTCACCTTCAACTTCCTCGGTAAGGACTCGGTGCCGATGAACATCACAGCCCCCCTGCCCCCAAAGGTGGTGGCCAACCTCCGCGATTTCGCCAGCGGGGCGGGGAAGGATAGCCTCTTCGAGGGCATAAACTCGGGCCACGTGGGCGACTTCCTAAAGGAGATTATGGAGGGGCTCAGCGCCAAGGTCTTCAGGACCTTATACGCCACAGACGCGGTCGGCGGCAGACTCGCCAAAGAGATCGTCAAGCCCGAGGACCCCGACTACGTTAAGCGCCAAGCTGCCCTGCGCGCCAACCTCGAAGCTGCAATAATCTGCAACCACAAGCGCACCATCCCCAAGACTTGGCAGCAGAGCCTCGAAAAAAAGAAGGCACACTTAAAGCAACTCGAAGCCAAGGCATCAGCCGATGAGAAGGCACTCCGCGCTAAGATCACTGACGAGGAGAACAAGTACCGCGAGAAACTGGTCGAGGCTGAGAAAAGACTAGTCGAGGCTGAGGGGAAAGAAGAGGTTCAGAGGACAAAGCTAGCTGAGGCAGAGAAGGCCGGAGCCGAGCTCAAGGCGCCGAAGAAGAGGCTCGACGCCGCCCGTAAGGCAACGAAGGCGGCTCGCGAACGCGTACGCAAGCTCAAGAACGCCTACGTCACAGCCTCGCTCAAGCTGAAGAAGCAACTAGAGGAGAAGCGGAAGCGCGACAGAGAGACTGTCGAGCGCATGAGGCTGCAGGTCGAGGCGCAGGAGATAACACGCGACTATAACCTCGGCACAAGCCTGAAGAACTACGTCGACCCCCGCATCTACCTCGACTGGGGGCGCAGGGTCGGCTTCGACTGGCGTAGCTACTACCCTTCGACGCTGCAGAAGAAGTTCAGTTGGATTGAGGAGAACCCCGAGGAAGAAGACTAGGGGAGCTTTCTCCCCGCTTTCTTGAAGTAGTCCTCGATTTCCTTCTTCTGCTTTTCGGGTATCGTCTTCTCGAAGGGCCACGCGGCGGCCTCGGCGGCGTAGCGGGTGAGGAACTCCTCGGCGAAAAGGCCGTGTGCCTCCAGTGCCTCGGGGCTGAGCCACTTCTCTACGTCTTCTCTGCTGTGCATGAGGAGGTTTGTGGGCGTCTCCCTGCTGAGTGAGACACTGGGGATCCCGACTGCGGAGAAAGGCGTGCCGTCGGATGAGTAGACGCCCTCTGAGACGATGAAGACCGTGCCCTTCTCCTTGCTGAGCAGCTTCACGGATGTCGTTAGCTCGGGTGGGCCGAGTACTTTGGCGACGTTCGTGCCTATCATGCCGCCGTGGACGTCGAGGTTGAGGCAGAGGACGGTGTTGTCGAGCTCGGTGACGGCTTCCTCGTCCGCCTTCTTCTCCGCCTCGCTCTCCGTCCTGAGCCTCCTCGCGTACTCCCGGCTGCCGAGCAGTCCGAGCTCCTCGCATCCCCAGGCGATGAAGCGCATCGTCCTCTTCGTGCCCTTCTTCTTGAAGACGCGTGCGAGTTCGAGGGTGATGGCTGTGCCTCCCGCGTTGTCGCCAGCGCCGGGGACCTCCAATACTGTGTCGTAGTGTCCGCAGACTACTATGATCTCCTCTCGGCGGGTCGTCCCCTTGAGTTCGGCGACGACGTTCTGGGTCTTAATCGTCTTCTCCTCGGCGACGGCGACGAGGCGCATCGTCTTGGCGCCCGACTTTACGAGGTTGACGCCGTCCTCGAAGGCGACCCTAACCATGGGTATGTCGACATACTTCTTGCGGAAGGTTGGGCTACCCCATAGGTTCTTCGCCATCGCCTTGGGTGTGGACTCGATGATTATGATGCCCGCTGGCTTGTACTTCTTGAGCTGGGCGAAGGCGCGGTCCCTGTTGGCGGGGGCTCCGCCGGTGATTATGATCTTGCCCTTCACCTCGGGGGTGATGTACTCCTCGTCATATGTGTCGAGGTAGAGCAGTTCTCCGGTCACGCCTTTCGCGCCGGTGCTTCCCGAAAGGGGCATGACCTCGCAGGCGACCTCTGCCTTGTAGGGTTTTAATACCTCCAGCTTCTGCGCCTTAATTATCCCCGTGAAGGCGTCGAACTCCTCTATTCTGGAGTCGTAGCCGAGCCTCTTGAACTCTGACATTATCCACTCCGCGGCTTTCCTCTCCGTTTCTGTGCCGCTGGGCCGTGGCCCAATGTCTTCTGCGAGCTTTTTCATGTACCCGAAGGCTTTCTCCCCGCTGAAACTCAAACCTGTCCCTCGAAGTAGAGGGAGGTGTTCATCATTTAGGATTGACGCCCACGGGCAACTGTATTAAGAACAGACCGTCACTTTCTACGCCATGAGAAACCTTGTAAAGCAGAAGCTGAAGGCCGGCAAGCCGGCGATTGGGACGTGGGTGACCGTCGGCCACCCTGATATGACGATGTACCTCGCGGACATGGGCTTTGACTGGCTCGTCTGCGACATGGAGCACAGCGCCTACGGCCCGGAGACCTACCACAGCCTCGTGCAGAGCATGCTCTACGCGCGGGGCAAGTGCATGCCCTTGGCGCGCATCCCCTGGATCGACCTCATCTGGTGCAAGAAGGTGCTCGACGCTGGCGCTATGGGTCTGGTGCTGCCCCGCGTCGAGTCGGCGGAGATGGCGAAGGAGGCGGTACGCCTCATGAAGTACCCGCCGAAGGGGGAGAGGGGCGCGGGTCCGCGCCTCGCGGCGTTCCGCGACCCTGATTACTTCAAGACGGCGAACGATGAGATTCTCGTAATCCCGATGATCGAGTCGGTCAAGGGGGTGGAGAATCTCGACGCGATATTCAGCGTCGAAGGCGTGGACGCATGCTTCGTGGGGCCGAGCGACCTCAGCCTCGATATGGGGATACATAAGCAGTACACGAACCCCAAGTTCATCGAGGCGCTAGATAAGATAGTGGACGCGGGGAGGGAGCACGGTGTGGCGCCGGGGATGCACTGCTTCGTCACGCAGGACGCTACAGACATCAACGACGCGATAAAGAGGGGCTTCAGGTTCTGCGCCCTCGACACCGACCTCGGCTACCTCAGCCGCTCGGTGAAGACGACGATCGGCTACGTCAAGGGGTGGAAGCCGGGCGAGGGCGGAGAGGCCCCCGCTGTCTAAGGCTATATCTCTGATGCACAATTTTTATTCCATGATTAGCCCCGCCGAGGTAAGTAGCCTCAAACTCACGACAATCCTCGACAACATCGTCCAGAGCGCTGGTCCGGTAGCCCACTGGGGCTTCTCGACACTTCTAGAATACAAGTCACGGGGCACAAGGAGGCGCGTCCTCCTCGACACGGGCAGCGACAGAGAGTGCCTCCTCAGGAACCTGAAGACCCTCAAGGTCGACCTCGGGGGCATCGACGCCGTCGTCCTCAGCCACGGCCACTGGGATCACACCTCCGCCACTGTCGACGTGGTCAGGGCGTCGGGGGGCGTGAGGGTCTACGCCCACCCCTCGGCGTTCCAGCCCGTCTTCAGGGTGGACGAGAAGGGGGAGAGGCGCAGGATATCCGTCCCCGACGGGCAGGGCGTCGCCGAGATCGAGGCTGCGGGCGGGGAGGTTGTGCTCTCCAAGGCGCCTATAGAGGTGGCCCCCGGCGTCTGGGCGACGGGGGAGGTGCCCCGCGCCAGCTTCGAGACGGTCATGGAGCTGGTCAAGGAGAGGCTTGTCAGGGAGGGCTCGGAGGCACCCGGACACGATCCCCGATGACCAGTCGCTGTTCCTCAGGGAGAAGGGCGTTGGACTGACTGTGGTCACGGGCTGCGCCCACTCAGGCCCGCTAAACATCCTCAACTATGTTGAATCCCTGACTGGTGAGAGGGTAAAGTCGCTCATCGGCGGCACCCACCTGACCGGTAGGAAGCCCGAGTACACGAGGGCGACGATTGAGGGGCTGAGGAAATATGACCTCCGAATCCTCTCGCCTTGCCATTGTACGGGCTTCCGTGCCATGGCGGAGCTATGCAACGCATTCCCCGAGTCCTTCACCCTAAACTACTCGGGGAACGTCCTGGAGCCCGCGAAGATCCTCGCTGCGAGGAAGTCACGGCTTTGAGCCGACGAACTTCTCTATGCCCGCGACTATCACCCTGAACGCCTTGGCGGCGGGGCTGTCCGGGTTCTCCATGACGAATGGCTTGCCCGTGTCTGATCCCTTGGCGACGCCGGGCTCGAGGGGGATCGCGCCGAGGAAGGGCACGCCCATCTTCTTCGCGAGGCGACTCCCCAACGCCCTTGCCGAAGAGGTCTATCCTGTCACCGCAGTGGGGGCAGATGAGGTAGCTCATGTTCTCGACGAGGCCGACGATGGGAGCCTTCATCTGGCGTGCGAAGCTGACCGACTTCTCGACGACCTGCCCGCTCACCTCGTTGGGCATGGTCACGATGACGACGCCGTCGATGTCCTGAAGTAGCTGCAGCACGGTGAGCGCCTCGTCGCCGGTCCCCGGGGGGAGGTCGACGAGGAGGTAGTCGAGGTCGCCCCACTCGACGTCGGAGAGAAGCTGGCGTATCGCCGACATCTTGAGGGGGCCGCGCCAGATGACGGGTGAGTCCTGCGTTGGGAGGAGGAAGTCCATCGAGACGACCTTGATACCCGACGGCGATGTAGGCGCGATTATGCCGCCTTCGGCGCTCGCCTCGAGCCGCGCCCCCTTCATGCCGAGCATCTTCGGCACCGTTGGGCCGTGGATGTCAGCGTCGAGGACGCCGACCCTCTTGCCCTCCGCGGCTAGCGCCGCGGCGAGGTTGACGGTGACGAGGCTCTTGCCGACGCCGCCCTTGCCGCTCATCACCGCGATCTTGTGCTTGACCCTGCTCATGCGCGCCCTGAGCTTGTTGAGCTCCTCTACGCGTCTAACGAAGTCCTCGCCCTTCCGCTCCTCATCCGTCGTGGCTGACACAGGAGAGCCACAACCCCTGAGCCGTAATAAACCTATCCGGAATTGGACAATTGAGCAATTAGTATTTTAACCGCGTCGACGGTTTCAATCGGAGTGGTCCTCGTTGATCGAGAGGTTGAAGCGTAGGCTGCGCGGCGTCGAGGCGCTGGACGCGTGGGCAGCCGTTGCCATACTTCTACGTGAGGATGGGGACGACTACGAGACTCTTCTCGTGCGACGCGCCGAGGTGTCGGGAGATCCCTGGTCGGGTGACATGGCGTTCCCGGGCGGCAAGAAGGCGCAGGGCGACAACACCCTCAGGGACACAGTGATGAGGGAGGTACGCGAGGAGACTGGGATAGACCTCGATCTACTCACCTACATCGGCGGGCTGCCGGTGATGTTCTCCTCGCTCCGCCCCGGCAAGGATGTGCTGCCAATAGTCTACCTCTACGAGGGGCGTCCCGAGATCAAGCTCAACCCCGAACTGACCTCGTACCGCTGGGTGCACCTCAAGGAGCTTCGCGCCAGCAGGTGCACCGCGAAGGTGAAGGGATGGGAGGGCGAGGTCTTCAAACTCGGCGACGACATCGTCTGGGGCCTCACCTACAAGATGTTGAACAAGCTGCTTGAGATGCTGGACGAGGCCTAGCCTAGCGCCTTCTTCAAAGCTTTGGCGACGTCCACGGGCTGCTCGCCGATGAAGGCGCCCGCGCCGCGGAGGGCGTTCATCTTGCTGTCGGCTGTCCCGGCTGAGCCTTGGATTATTGCGCCCGCGTGGCCCATCCTCTTCCCCGGTATCGCGGCGCGCCCCGCGATGTAGGCGGCGACGGGCTTCGTGAAGCCCCCCGAGGCTATGAAGTCGGCTGCCTTCTCCTCGGCGTCTCCGCCGATCTCGCCGATGAGGGCGACGGCCTTCGTCTCGGGGTCCCTCTGGAACCACTTGAGGAGCTCTATGTAGTCGAGGCCGACGACGGGGTCGCCCCCGAGGCCGACGCATGTGGACTCGCCGAGTCCCTGGTTCGTGACGTGGGCGGCGATCTCGTAGAATAGTGTACCGCTGCGGCTGATGATGCCGACGGAGCCGCGCTTGAAGACCTGGTTGGGCATGATGCCCATCTTGGACTCGCCAGCCTTGATGAGGCCGGGTGTGTTGGGGCCGACGATGGTGGTGCCTGTCTGCTTGGCGCGGGCGACTAGCTCGATTGTGTCCCTGACGGGTATGCCCTCGGTGATGACGACGACGGGGTTCATGCCTGTCTCCATCGCCTCTAGGGCGGCGTCTAGCGCGCCCCCTGCGGGGACGAAGATTATGGATGCGTCGCAGCCGTGCCTCTCCTTTGCCTCGGCGACGGTGTCGTAGACGGGTGTGCCGTCGACCTCCTGTCCGCCGCGGCCGGGGGTGACTCCGGCTACTACCTTTGTGCCGTACTCCCTCATGCGGGCGGCGTGGAACTTGCCCTGCGTGCCAGTGATGCCCTGCACGACGACTTTTGTGTCCTTGTTGATCAGCTTCATATTCTATGCCCCCTTCGCGAGGTTGACGGCCTTCTGTGCCGCCTCCTCCATAGTGTCGTCCGTCTCTATGCCCGCGCCGTGGAGGAGCCTCTTTCCCTCCTCCTCGTTCGTGCCCATCATCCTGACGACTATGGGCTTCTTGTCGTTGAGCTTCCTGCGGGCCTCTATGATTCCCTTGGCTGTGTCGTCGCAGCGGGTGATGCCTCCGAGGACGTTGACGAAAAGCGCCTTGACGCGGCTGTCCTTGAGGACGAACTCGACGGCCTTGCCGATGCGCTCGGGACTCGCGCCTCCGCCGAGGTCGAGGAAGTTGCCAGCGTGGCCACCGTAGAGCATAACGGTGTCGAGGGTAGCCATCGTGAGGCCGGCACCGTTGCCGATGATTCCTATGTCGCCGTTCAGCTCGACGTAAGTGAGATCCATTGCTCGCGCCTCCATCTCGCGGGGCGTCAACTCCCCCTCGAAGCTCTCCAGATACTTGGCCTCTAGCTCCTTGTGCCTGTAGAGGGCGTTGTTGTCGACGTTGAGGCGCGCGTCGGCGGCGATGAAGCCGTCGGCGGTCTCGACGAGCGGGTTGATCTCGGTTAACTCGGCGTCCATCTCGTACGCCACCTTGTAGAGCCTCTGGAGGATGTCGCCGAGCTGCTGCATCTTCTTGCCGCCGTAGCCGAGGCGCTTCGCCACGGCGTTGGCGTGGTAGCTCCTGAAGCCCCTGAGAGGGTCGATGGCGTGCTTGACTATCTTCTCCGGCGTCTTGGCGGCGACCTCCTCGATGTTGACACCGCCCTCGCTCGAGGCGAGTATGGTGTAGCAGCGAGCCGCCCTGTCGACGATGACTCCGAGGTAGACCTCGTGCTGTATGGGGAGCCTCTCCTCGACGAGGACCTTGCGTATGGGCAGGTCCTTGATCCTCATGGCGAGTATCTGCTTGGCGACCTCGTAGGCCTGCTCGGGGGTGTCCGCGGGTTTGATGCCTCCCGCCTTGCCCCTGCCTCCGACGCCGACCTGCGCCTTGACGACGATGGGCTTGTTGATCTTCGCTGAAGGCTTCTCTGGCCTCCTCGGCGGTCGACGCCACGGCGCTCGCGCCCAGGGGGACGCCGTAGCGCCTGAAGACCTCCTTTGCCTCGTACTCTAGGAGCTTCAATTGCTTACACCTTGGTTGGGGGAGACTATTCCCCGGCGACTAGATAATTATTCTGGGTGAACCGCGAATCAACGTTAAATCCCGATCAGCACCCTCTATCAGCCATGTCTAAAGACGCTGTTAAGAAGAGGGTACTAGAGGCGATAGACGCCCGCGCTGACGAGATCATCGGCATAGGCGAGGCGATCTGGAAGAAGCCCGAGCTCGGCTTCAAGGAGTGGAAGACCGCCGAACTCACCGAGAAGAAGTACAAGGAGATGGGCTGGGCTTACGAGTCCAAGATCGGTATCACCGGCTCCAAGGCGTACCTCAAGAAGAAGGGCAAGGGCCCCGTCGTCGGCATCGTCGGTGAGCTAGACGCTATCCGCGTCCCCGACCACCCCGACTGCGACCCCATCACTGGCGCAGCCCACAGCTGCGGACATAACGCACAGATGGCGGCTATGCTAGGCGCCGGCTTCGGCCTAAACGATGTAATGGGCGAGCTCGAGGGCAACGTCGCCCTCCTCACAGTCCCCGCTGAGGAATACCTGGAGATCGACTACCGAAACAACCTCAGGGAGAAGAAGCAGCTAGAGTTCTTCGGCGGTAAGCAGGAGTTCATCCGCCTAGGATACATGAAGGACATCGACATCAGTATCGGCAGCCACACAGACAGCGAGATCAAGGAGGAGGTCCTCAGCGTTGGCGGCAGCAACAACGGCTTCGTGGGGAAGATGGTCCACTACATAGGGCAGGAGGCACACGCCGGCGGATCGCCTCACAAGGGCATCAACGCCCTTAACGCGGCGATGCTCGGCCTCATGGCGATCCACGCCCAGCGCGAGACCTTCAAGGATGAGGACAGCATACGCGTTCACCCAATAATCACGAAGGGCGGCGAGATCGTGAACAATGTCCCAGCTGATGTCAGGATGGAGAGCTACGTAAGGGGCAAGACCGTTGAGGCGATCAAGGACGCGAACGTCAAGGTAAACCGCGCCTTGCGCGCCGGCGCCATGGCGGTCGGCGCAGAGGTCGAGATAGACGACCACCCCGGCTACATGCCTTACATCAAGGACGCGGCACTCGACGCCGTCCTCAAGGCGAACGCGGACGCCCTCGTCGGCGAGAAGAAGGTCAAGGTCAAGGGCCACAGCACCGGCTCGACCGACCTCGGCGACTACAGCTGCATAATGCCCACAACAAGCATCGGCATGGGCGGGTGCACCGGCGCCGGCCACAGCCGCCACTTCAAGATAGTCGACAAGCAGGTCGCCTACGTCCTACCCGCAAAGGTTATGGCCCTCACCTGCGTTGACCTCCTCTACGACAAGGCGAAGCTCGCCAAGGAGATAAGGAAGAGCTTCAAGCCCACGATACCCCCTGCCGACTACGAGGGCTTCATGAAGAAGCTCGTCTCCTAAGCAGTTGGGGGAGCCGACCTTGATGGAGTATAGGGAGATAACGAAGGGAGTAAGTATACCTATGCTCGGCCTCGGCACCTGGGGCATGGGGGGCAAGGAGACCCCCAGCAAGGCACGCGATTCCGAGACCGTCACAGCGATACGGATGGCGGTCGAGCTCGGCCTCACCCACCTCGACACCGCCGAGTACTACGGCGCGGGTCACGCCGAGGAGCTCATCGGAGAGGCAATCGAGGGCATGGATAGGAAGACGCTCTTCATCACCAGCAAGGTCTGGCACAATCACCTCCACAGGGACGACCTCCTCAACTCCATGAAGGCGAGCCTCAAGCGCCTCGGCGTCGACCAGGTCGACCTCTACCTCGTCCACTGGCCTAACCCCGATGTACCGCTCAAAGAGACGATGGCAGCCATGGAGGAGTGTGTCCGTGAGGGATACACCCGATTCATAGGCGTGAGCAACTTCAGCGCACAACTCATGAAGGAGGCGCAGGGTTACCTCGAAGGCACACGCCTGATCGCGAACCAGGTGCAGTACAGCCTCCTCGACCAGAAGCCACGTATGGAGTTGCTACCCGCCTGCAGGAAGATGGGTGTTAGCCTCGTTGCCTACCGCCCCTTGGAGCGGGGCGCGATACTTCAGACCCCCAACCCGGTGATGGATGAGATCGCGAAAGCGCACGGCAAGACTCGTGTCCAGGTCGCCCTCAACTGGCTCATTGCACAGGAGAGCGTCTTCACTATACCCAAGTCGACGAACCCCGTCCACCTGATGGAGTTCCTCGGCGCCTTCGGCTGGCGCCTCACATCCGACGAGTGGACGCACCTCGCCGCAGGGTACAGGTGAATCGACGACGGACGCCCCCAACGACAAGGCTAGAATTGTCACATGGCTCATCGATGAGGGCGTCAGACTCGGTTTTCATTCCGAGGCAGGCTATATCAGCCCCGAGGATGGAGCCGTAGCCGATGCGGCGTGGATACTGAACCCCGGTCAGAAGCCGGTCTTTACCTTCGCCGTCGTAGAGGACTCCGCGGGGCTAATGGGTTCCGCCATGCATTGGGCTGGCTCATCCACCGAACCCAAGTCGTGGATGCACATCTGCGTCATCAGCAGGGATGTCGAGATGCCTCCGTCGCTCCCGAGAGGCGTCAGGGGATACTATGCAGAAAGCCTGGATAGCATGAGCCATGTCCTCGATGACCTCACAGACCGGATGATCCAACTCCTCCGAAACTTCACTAACGATGAGCCCGGGGGCGGCAGATTCGAAACTGTGAAGCGCCTCGCCGGCATAGTCTCCAACTGGCCCAGAGGCATGTGGAGCTCCCGTCTCACACTGGACGCTCACACGATCTTCTGCGACGGGCTCAACCTGTTCGCCGCCGAGGGACTGGAGGACGAGGAGACCGACGCCCCCGCGCTGAAGCCTAGCCGAAAGGTCGTCCCAGTCGATCTCGTGTGCGGTGTTACCTCGTTCGAAGGTGCACTCATGCGCCTTATCGATGCAGACGGTGGCCGCCTCCTCCTCTCGACCGAGCACAGGAACTACCCCTTCATCTTCCGCCTTACAGCGGCCGATGGCGGGGAGTCGAAGATCGACCTCTGGTTCGACTCCGACAAGTCGAACGTCCCACAGGCGCTTCGATTCAGAGAACTCGTCAAGGCCGTAGAAGCGTCGGGTTATATATGCCTAATCGGACCATCCGGCGTCTTGGCGGAACTAACCCTGAAGCTGAGCGCATCATAAAATAAGATGCGGGAAAGAGGTTCTCGAAGACTAGATTGGCTCCTCATCCACCGTGCGAAGGGGCTTGAAGTGCCACTCGAAGAGGCTCGCGGCTCCGAATAGTGCCATACTGCTGAGGAGGAACGTCACGGAGTAACCGAAGAAGAAGCTGATGTTACCGCTGAGGAAGCTGCCGAGGAACATGGCGACGCTCCCTATGGCACTGTAGATGCCGAGCGTCCCGCCCTGTCCCTCCTTCGGCAGGAACCTGTAGAGGAGCGCGTTCATCCCGATTGTGATGTTCGTGTACGCCATCCCGATGAGGAGGTAGAGTAGGAGCGTCACGTAGAGGACGTCGTGGCCGAAGAAGTAGAGGCTCTCTATCGCCGCGAAGAGGAACGCGATGGCACGCAGCGACATGAACTCAACGACCATCCCAGGGTCTCCCTTCTTGCTGAAGCCACTGAACCTCTTCGTGCTCGCGAGGCCGTTTATACATGTGATGAAGATGTTCAAACCGGTGATCTCGAGGTAGGTGAGGCTATTCGCCTTGAGGAAGGGGGTGTAGCTTGTGAAGAAGAGGTTGGCTCCGAGGAAAAAGAGGGCGTTCGTCACCATGATGAGGGGTATGTCCCTCGTCATCGCGCTGCGGGCATCGCTTACGAGTCCCTTGACGTCCTCCACCTTCGGGGTCTTGAGGAGCAGCACTGGGAGGTGGGTGAGACGCGCTATGAGGGCATCCGCGTTGAAGGCGATTGCCTGCCTCTCCGTCGTTGCCTTAGCGTCCTTCACCAGGATCAGTGATAGTACGAGCAGGATCGAGCTGAAGGCTATCGGGAGCAATGCCACAGCGGTCAGGGGCAGGGATGTGAGCACGATGAACCCGAGGGCGTTCCCAGCGAGGCTCCCGTAGATCATGTACTTGAAGCTCAGTGCGCTCCCCTCCCCAAGGTTCTCCTTCGCCACCGTATCCATCAGCAGTAAGCTGAAGACCGTCGGGCTCAAGCTGCTGAAGAAGCTATAGACCGCGTAGAAGCCGATCATGAGGTTGACGTCGGTGCTCATGGCGATGAGGCTCAGTGTTAGAAGCTGCCCTACGGCGCTCAGAGCGAGGAGCGGCCTGCGCTTCCCGAGGTAGTCCGCGAGCCTACCCCCAATGAAGGCGGAGGGGATTAAGACGATGTTGTAAGCGGATGAGGCGAGGCCGATGCTTATCACGCTGCCCCCGAGGTCGAGGATGCGGAGCGTGACGTATGTGCCGATGCAGCTCTGTATCGCGTAGAAGGGAATGATGGCGTAGAGCCAGCGCGGCATCGAGAACTTCTCCGCCAAGTTTTAATTTACCCCTACTCAGATACCTGCGTTAATCTCACAGGATTAATAAGGGTTGATGGGCTACGCGTCGCGCGAACTTTTCATGGTGGCTCCTCCCCATCGCAACTGGCGTCGTCGCGGGGATCGCAGCCTCCGCCATCAACGACCTAGTCTACTATAGCTGGGAGATCTTTTACAGGGACGCTTTAAAGAACCCGACCCTCTTCTTCGTCTTCCCCTTCACGGGGCTAGTTCTGAGCTACTTCCTAATCCATCTCCTCGCCTGGTATAGGACGCCTAAGAGCAGTTTCCACATGATACTCGAGGTCTTCCACCTGACGCCGAGTGGCATGATGCCTCGTGAGGCGCTCGTAAAGACGGCGTCAGGCCTCGCCACAGCGATATTCGGTGGCTCCGCGGGTCCCGAGGGGCCGTCCACAGTCATCTCGGGTGGCTTCTCCAACTGGCTGAACAAGGTACTCAAGTTGAGAATGGAGGCGAGCAAGGCATTGATGATTGGCGTCGCCGCCGGGTTCTCAGCGAGCTTCAAAACGCCCCTCACTGGGCTCCTCTTCGCCCTCGAGCTCCCCTACAGAAGGGACCTCGAGAAGGAGTCCTTCATCGAAGCGGCTATCGCCAGCTCGACAGCGTACCTAGTCTCCGCAGGCCTCGGCGCCCAAAGCCTCATCCCCGCGGTCGAGCTTGAGGTGGCGGCGCTGCCTCTATACTGGCTTCCCGTCTCGATGGTCTTCGGATTGGGGACGGGTGCCGTAGTCATAGCCTTCACCGGTGTTTATTCGGCTTGCGAGAGGCTAGCGAAGCAGCTAATCGTCAGAGGCGGCTACCCGTTGATGCTGCTTCTCGGAGGCTTTGCACTCGGGGGCATTGGTTACCTCTCTCCGCAGGCGGTGGGCCCTGGTTACCAGATGTTCACCCTGCTCGGCGGGGGCGTCAGTATTGTCCTCGCCGCTGTGTTCTTGCTGCGAATATTGTCGACTAGTGTCACGATGAACTTTGGTGGCACCGGGGGGCTTTTCCTACCCACGTTGCTCCTCGGTGGGACTTGGGGAGCGCTTATAGGTTCCCTACTGATGCCGTCGCTGACTCCCCTCTTCGTCCTCATGGGTATGGCTTCCTTCAGCGCTGGAGTGCATAAGATGATGCTGACTCCGATAGTGTTCATAGCCGAGGTCTACGGTGCACCGAACCTCATCCCCATCATACTCGCGACGGTCGTCTGCTTCTTCGTCTCCGGCGCCGTGCCTTTCTACCCTATCCAACCTGCGAACAAGGTGGGTGAGGAGGAACTCGCCCTCGAGCGCTTCTACTACAAGGTTATGAGGAGCCGGCCGAAGGAGCTTGAGAAGATCACGGCGAAGTCGGTGGCGACGCCGAACCCCATTCACCTTCACGCTGATATAACCGTCAGAGAGGCGATGGACGCCTTCGGGCAGACGAGCTTTAGGCTCCTCCCAGTCGTGGACTCCGAGGGGAGGATGGTGGGCTATGTGACCCTTGAGAGCCTCGCCTTCCTCTCAAAGACTGCCCTAGATAAGCCATTGAATACGGCGGAGCTGCGGAATCCCCTGGTCTATGGTGAGGGGACCCTTATTATGGGCGTAATCGGCGAGATGGTGGAGAAGAAGGAAGACCATTGCTTCGTCGTCGACGCGGAGGGGCACCTCACCGGAATCATCTCGGGGATAGACGTCACGCGTCTACTCATGAGGTACTACACACAAACCTAAGACCTTGCGACCTTAGCGTCTCGTATGTACCGTAACCCCCCTTGACGCCGTCGAGTTCATACTCGCCGAAGCTCTGCGCAAGGACGGAGATCCCGCCCTTCTCATCAACGAATGGTAAAGGCACGACGGGGCCTGCCCTCCCCCTTAAGACGTGTATAACTCCCTTCTTATCTGTCAGTTCAAGAACCGAGCTCACTGGAACTACGCTGTCAATGAACTGTTGGTCTAATATCCTGAACCCGACAAGTGGAGTATTCTCGCCGTCTTTCCATATGTAGCCGCCGACGCTGATTCGTCCATCGTCGAGGACGATGGCTGCCGGGTTAATGGCGAGGTGATCGTTGAACCAGACTACATAGTAGATCCAGTTGCCTATTCCCGTCCAGTCGCGGACACCGTGTGTGTGGTCGCGCTCCCCGAGGACGTTGCGAAGGGTATACACACTGTCCCCCACCTTGAGCTCGCCTTCTATCTTCGCCATCTGCTCCCAGTGTTCGTCGCCACTCTTCTTACCGATCTCTAGTGACTCTGGGGTCATGTTCTCGCTATACTCGTATGTAGGCTGGATTGGGTGAAACGCTAGGCGCATCGTGGTGGGGAGCATCGCGGTGATAAGGGTTGGTTTCTCCCTGATCTTTGGAAAGTCGGCGGGATTCTTAACAACGGCCATCATGCCTTGGAATGTGTAGTGCCACGAGCCGTCGGGGCGCCTTTCATGTGTCATTCCCGCGACTCTGAGGTGATCTATGGGTCCGCTCATCTTCTCCGCGGCTTGGAAACCAGCGACGGAGCCATCCGGGAGAAATAGGAGAAAGAACGTCGTCGCCTCTTGCTTGTTTGGTTTGAATCCGAGGCGAGTCATTCCACTTATACTATTCAACCTGTCGCTGAAGCAGAGGTAGTAACTCTCGTTCCACTCCCGGTGCACCCCGGGTTTGTGTATCAACGGTTCCATTTTGTTATTCAACGGTTACCTCCCCCTTGACCCCGTCTATTGTTACTCTTTGTCCCGTCTTGAATCGCCTACACGCGCCGGGAATGTTCGTGACGGCTGGGATGCCATACTCCCTACTGACGACAGCTCCGTGGCTGAGTATTCCCCCGGTCTCCGTGATGAGGCCGCCGATTTTGCTGAAGACGGGTGTCCACCCCGGATCTGTGCGTGGGACGACGAGTATCTCACCAGTCTGTACCTGCCAGATATTCTCTATACCGTCGAGGACCCTGACAGTAGCGGTGAGCACGCCTTGGCTGGCGGGAATGCCCTTGAAGTTGTCGAGGCCTTCGGGCGGAGGGTCATTGAATTCTCTATCTCCATGTAGGAACTTGGGGGGCGTAGCATTCTCGTACTTTTCGAACTCCGTTTTCCTAGAGACGACTGTAGTCAACACATCGGTGAATACAGCTCCGTTTGCGATGTCTCTAAGCTCCGCTTTCGTGAGGAAGAAGACATCCGAGGCGGAACGAAGCACCCTGTCCTCCACGAGCCGCGCCCCGACAACTAGGTGGAGTCTTCGCACCATTGTTATCCATCTGTCGAGGTTGAAACGCTGCTTCTCCCTGAAGACTATGTAACGGCGGGCCATCCCAAGTATGTTAGAGAATAGCGCCCACTTAGCGAAACCTAAGAATTGGCCGTTGATCTGTTTTCTGACGTTCGTTTCGGTTTCCTGCCTCACATTAGCGCTTCTCTCCCTCGCAGCAGTAGTGTCCACCGCCTCGCCTGAGACCAGTGACTTGAGGATGTCGAAGACGTAGGCGGGCTCGTCTCCCCAGCGCGGGTAGTAGGCTTCACGTGTGAATCCCCTAGCACCATACTCGGCGATGAATGCGTCGAACAGTTGTTTAAAGTCCGATACCTCGGGTAGTTTGGAAGATGAGATGAGTGCGTAGAGCTTCGGCGAGGGCTTGGAGATGATCAGTTTCTGGAGATCGGGGGACGCCCTGACGGCAGTGGCTAGCTCCCCGATCCGCTCGTTCGTCTCCCTCGTCTTGTCCCTGAGGCCAGAGACTAGTATCGGGTAAACCCGACGCCCCTCCTCGGCACCAAGGAAGCGCGCGAGGAGATACTGAGTTAGCAGGTTCATGCCGATGTTGTGGACAGGTATGCCATAGCGTACGAGGCGGTAGTGGCCGATCATGAGGTCATGAATCTCGTCCGCGAGGGCGACGTAATCCGAGAGCGGCTTACCATCCAACACCTCCATGCGGGCGGGGAAGACGGCGAAGAAAGGATCAAACGTGGAGTCACTCCACGCGACATACGCTTTATCCGTTCTCCCCCCACCACCATTTGGGTCATTTAGCGCGACCCGAATCTCCGCGAGCAACCTCCCCGTGATGTTGAAGCGTAACCCCCTCATCACATCCTTCCCGTAGGGGCTTGAGCCTTCGGGGAAGTAATTTAGCACGTCGTCGTTCCTAAGGAATGGGGGTATCTCGTTCTCTACCTTCCGCTTGAGGACCTCGAGGTTGAAGTACGCGTGCGCCTTGTGGAGCTTGAGGAGCTGCCTTGTTTTCGGAGTGTCGAGGCTCTTATATCCCATTATCTCGTTGAGCTCGACGTTCACATACTGAGTGATGTGGTCGCCGAGTAGCTCGAAGTAGAGGGGTGTAACCGGGTCATTCCAGTAGTCGTCGCTGTACCCCCGCGTCCAAACAATCTCGTCAGGGTTCTCGGCTCGGATGGTCGTGATTGGGCGAGACTGAAGAATGAATAGCTGATCGTCATCACCTATCGCCCACTCTATGTCCTGAGGTGTTCCCATGCGTGTCTCTATCTTCTCGCCAAGGGAGGCGAGGCTGAGCGCCTGTTCATCGGTTAGGCTCGGCTGTGATCCCTCGGCGGGAGTGAGGTCGACGTATTCGACGCCTCCCTTGAAAGCGCGGGCCATCTTGCCCTTGGCACTGATTTCCTTGGCTAGCATCCTGAACGTCCCGTCCCAGTTCCTGCCGAGGACATACTTGTCCGGGGTCGCAACTCCAGACACCAGTGCCTCGCCGAGCCCGAGCGTGGATTCTATGAGAAACTCGGAGCCGTCTGTGCTAAGGGGACTGACAGTGAACATGACGCCGGCGCTCCTTGAAGGAACCATATGCTGGACGAGGACAGCCATCTTGGCGTCTTTGGCGTCGAGGCCGCTGCGCTTTGCGTAGGCGAGCACCCTTCCGGACCAAAGGGAGGCGTAGCACCTCTTCACAGCCTCGGCTATGCTCTTGCAACCCTTGATGTTCAGGTAAGTCTCGAGCTGACCGGCGAAGCTGGCTGAGGCAAGGTCTTCGGCAGTAGATGATGATCTGACTGCGACTGGCGTTCTACCCATCCTAGTGTAGTGTACCTCGATCTCTGTGGCAAGCGCCTCTGGGATGTGGGCAGATTCTACCGCCGCTCTTATCTTGGCGGCGTGTTCATCGACGGAGTCGGGGTTCTCGAAGTCGATCATGGCGAGCTCGGCGTTTATGGTGGTTTGTAGATTGTTCTCCTCGGCGAAGAGAGCGTAGGCGTCTGTGGTGACAACGAATCCGCCTGGGATGGGGAAGTCTTGGTTGATGAGTTCGCCTAGGTTTGCCGCTTTTCCGCCGACGCGCGCCACGTCCGTCCTTGAGGCGTCGGCGAGACCCATCGTCAGCACCAGCGGAGGCATGGTATGAGGCTTGCCGGTTTAGCGTATTTAACTTCCGCACACCGTCAATGGTGTTAAATTTTCTACGAGGAGAATAGATTCGATCCAGCCTTGTGCCAGTGGTGTATGAAGCACGGCGCCGGTGGCAAGTGGTACCTCAACGCCCGCAACTACTCAAACGAGCTCGCGGAGGAGATGCAGATGGAAGCGTACCTGACGGAGCAGTGGATGAACTTCGAGCAGGTCTACATCAGGAAGATGATGGGGATGAGCAGTATTGGGCTCGGGTATAAGCTGCGTATGCCAATAATCGGAAGGGCGATCCGCTGGCAGGCTGAGAGAATGATACACAGCGAAGGCGCTCACAGGAATCCGGTGCGCGCTGATGGTCACTTCGGGCAGGTCATACCCATCGAGGAGGCGAAGACTATCATGTTGACGCTTGCTGCGGAGCCCATAATCCAGAACTACTGTATGTGTCGCTGGATGCAGAAGGGGTGCAAGGATGTCTGTTGCATCAACTTCGGTGCCTTGAGTGGGGTGATCGAGAAGCTGCCCCGGTTTATTCCGGAGGGTACAAAGGTGCGGTTGACGCGGGACGAGGCGGTGGCAGCACTCGAGGAGCAGAACCGTAAGGGCAGGGTGAGCACTGTCTGGTTCCAACCTGTGCCCTACATCAACGCGATTTGCAGCTGCGAGGTACCCCAGTGCGGTGGACTACGCCTACGCAACGACTTCGGTATACATACCGTTTACAAGGCGGAGTACGTGGCTGAGGTTAACCCCGACATGTGTCAGGGCTGTATGAGGTGTGTGGCTCGCTGCCAGTTCGGTGCGATAAGGTATAACGCCACTCTCAAGAGGGTGATTATCGACCAGAACAAGTGCTTCGGTTGCGGCTTATGCAGGGACGCGTGCAAATTCGACGCATTGGGTCTAATCCCACGCGACGAGGTCCCTGGCCTCAGGGGGCAGTACTAGCAATGGGCTGGACGAAGATTAACATTGACCAGAGTAAGTGCGGTAACGCGACTGGAGGCATAGACCCCCGTGAATGCGGGGTATGTCTCAAGACCTGCGACCCCACAGTTTTCATCCGCCACGAGACAATTGGGGCTAAGCAGAAGAACCGGTACGACCCTGACCTCTGGCAGGTCACCGCCGTCTGGACTGACCTCTGCACGCGTTGTGGCAAGTGTGTCAAGGCATGTCCCCAGAAGGCGATAACCGTAAACTGGTGACTTTTTTGGAGCGTATCGCCGTCGTGGGTAGGGGCGGAACCGGGAAGACTAGCTTCACAGTCCTTCTCGCCGCACACTTCCTTGAGAAGAGAGAGACTCCCATACTACTCGTCGACCTCGACCCAGACATGAACCTCGCCGAGATGATTGGTGTCGACTTATTGGCTGCCGGTAAGTCAACGGTCTCCGAGCTTTTACTCGACACCATGGAGAGGGAAAGCGACGGTACGGATCGTCCTCAGCCATTTCCAATCGAGAAGCTGGAGGCACGTATCTGGGGCGAGGGGCTCTATGAGGGCGAGGGGTTCGACCTAATCACGCTTGGCGTGAAGTGGGGTGAGGGATGCTACTGCACGTCGAACATGGCGATGAGGATGGCGCTCACGGGCATGATCCGTAGCTACCGCCACGTTATCATAGACAGCCCCGCCGGGCTCGAGCAGCTTAACCGCCGCGTAACCCCTGAAGTTGATGACATCTTCGATATTATAGACCCCTCTCAGAAGGCATTCGACCACGTAAGGAGGAGCCGCAGGCTGCTGGGCGATCTGAATCTGATATGTAAAAGGTTCTTCGTCGTCGGTAACTACAGATTTCCTGAAGGTTGGGAAGCCGAGGTTGAGGCGAAGACTGGGGAGAGATACCTCGGCAAGCTTGCGGCTGATGATGACCTCGCAAGGGCCGTGCTACGCGGGGAGTCATTGTTAAAACTGTCGGACGTTTCAACTGCACGTCGATCTGCTGAAGCCATCTTCCGGAAAGCTGGCTACTAGTTTTCTAAGGATTATATAGTCGTAGGTGGGTCTGCTTGGTACAATCTTGGACCTCTCAGGTGTGCCCCCGATGGCGTTCGTCATCTCAGGTATAATCGCCATAACCGGCATAAACATGGTTAATCGCCTCGCAGTCAAGTCGATAAAGACTCGGTGGGGTGTCATCGCCGCGAACTACTGCGTAGCGCTCGCGCTCAGCTTCGCCATGTTCGCCCTCAACGGCTTCCACTCCGCCTCGCTGCTCACTATAGGCCTCGGCGTCGTCAGCGGTCTCCTCTACATAGGCGGGATGTATCTCGGAATGACCACGATAGGCAGGCGCGGTGCATCGATAGCAGTCTCGGCGAGCCAGCTCTCGGTCCTCATTCCCGTGAGTCTCTCGGTGGCGCTTTATGGCGATAGCCTCGGCGTTACCCAAATCATCGGAGTTGGCGTAGCACTCGTCTCGCTGCCCCTCCTCGCGTCGAGGGAAAGTGGTCTCAACGGCGCTCTCGACCGGGAGACGCTCGCACTCATAGTCGTCCAACTCGTGGTTCAGGGCTTTGCCCAGTTCACCTCGAAGGTGCTCGTCGCATCTGGCCTCGGGGCGGAGAGGGACGCCTTCTTCGTAGTCGTCTTTACAGCGGCGACGCTGATGACCATCCCCGTCGCCCTGAGATACAGAGGCGAGATTGCTCCGCGTGACTTCGCCTACGGGGGCGCCGTGGGGGTATGCAACATAGGCGTCAACTTATCCACTCTGCTCGCCTTGACGCTGCTTCCAGGGGCGGTGGTCTTCCCGCTCGTAAACTCTGGGGGTCTGCTCCTAGTCACCATACTGGCATGGCTCATCTTCAAGGAGAAGATCAGCAGAGTCAACGCCCTCGGCATCGCCCTGACCCTCGTAGCCGTCCTCCTGATCAACCTCTAGCCCCCACCCAACGCTTAAAGAAGGATGAAACCGGCTCACAATCGGTGAACGGTGTGAGCATCGAATACCCCGAGTCACGCATACTCGCAAAGCAGCTCGATGAGACCATAAAGGGCAAGATCATCGAATCCTACGACCTCAAGGACTACGAGAAACTGATCCGAATCGGATTAATCAACAAGAACCTCGACGACTTTAAGCAGTTCATCGGCAGGCGTGTCGAGGGAGCTGGGGGCAGCGGGAACACCATCAGGGTCAAGCTGGATGGGGGGATGAACCTGATGCTCGCGCCAGAGTACGGCGGCGTCATCCTCTACCACCCCCGCGGCGAGGAGGCGAGGCACCACCTACGCGTCGGCTTCGCAGGCGGCGACTCTCTTACCGTGCGCCTCACAAGTATGGGGCTTGTCTACGCGGCCCGCGATGAGCAGCTTCCCGGGCTCTACATGTACAAGCGTGACTACCTCGGCGCGTCAAACCCCCTCGACTTGACCGAGGAACAGTTCAGAAAACTAGTCACATCGAAGGGAACACAGCTCAAGCCCATCCTCGTCGGCAAGGACGCCATTGTAACTGGGCTGAGCAACAGCGCCTTCCAGGACATAATCTGGCGGGCGGGCATACACCCCCACACGAAGGCCTCGGAGCTTACCCCAAGCCAGGCCGACGCCCTCTACCCCGCCGTGAGCGGCCTCATCGAGGAGAGGCTGCTCCTCGGGGGCAAGGACGAGTTCGTCGACCTCTTCGGCAAGCCGGGTGGCTACGCGCCGAAGATGGGCCCGAGTATGAAGGACGCGGAGTGTCCCCGTTGCGGGTCTAAGGTGGAGAAGATGGCGCATGGCGGCGGCCAGGTCTACTACTGCCCGGGTTGCCAAAAGTAGCAGTAACCATGAAGAAGACGGTCGACACTGTCAGCCTCATCCTCGTCAGGGGCGGGAAGGTCCTCGTAGAGAGGCGGAGGACGGACAGAGAGACGTACCTCGGCGCCGTCGTCATCCCCGGCGGCCACGCCAACAGCACTACCCTGAAGCAGGGCGACGAAATATTCGTCGTCATCGCCTCCAAGGAGCGCATCAAGGTCGAAGACGGAAACAGGTACACGGAGATATTCGAGCCGATCGAGGCGACTCTAGGCAAGCCCCTCACAAAAAACCTGAAGGGCTACCTGAAGAACTAGACGCGGTCCAGCTTGAAGATGACCGGGCGTAAGCCGTCTGTGCAGCAACTGATCATCGTACCCTTCTTCTTGATCCATGGGAAGTCACCGCCGAACGCGAGGACAGCCACGTCCCTCTGGATGTCGGCCCAAGCCCAGCCGCAGAAGCCCTCGGGTATCTTGCCCCCCTTGCTCAGGTACTCGACGCCCTCCTTGACGACGGGGCACTCCTGCTCAACCGTCGAGGCACCGTACTCCTTGAGAATCTCACCAGTCTTGACCTTCTTCAGAACGGTAATTTTAACATCATTGCTAGGCAACACATTCACCATACAATATTCAGCGTATGCCTTTTTTAGTTTTTCAGGCTAGACAATGCCCTCCTTTCGAAAGAGGAGGTACCTGCATATCTCTCAAAAAGTCCAGCCAAGTGCGCTGCATAGATCTCTCTTGAGTGTATCCCGTTTTTCCCGTCTGCACTTCCTCGTCCACCTCTTCGTCTGCAGGTGCGAGTGCGGGGGGTGCGCGTTCTGCGGTGAGTGCGCCTGACTGCGCGTTCTGCACCGGCTGCACCTCTGCAGGTGCAGCTAGTGGTTTTACAGCGCACTCGTCCGCACTACCCCCGCACTCGGCGCACTATTCCGCAGTGCACCCGCACTCGGCGCACTCGTCTGCACTATGGACGGACTGCGGACCTTCCCCGGACTAATCCTTCTCAGGGGATACAGTTTCGGATAGTTCATCGTCGAAGAAGATATTTTTCTGTACGCCCCAACCTGGAGAGCCTCCACTTAGACTGCGGCATCTCCTGTGTACTTGGCCTCTAACCCACGCGGGTATCCTGCTGCGGGGAATGCCATTTTCCCGAATATCCGCACTTTTTAGGGTTAGTCGTCAGTTGTTTGACCATAGCGGCGGCTAGTAGGGTTCAACGTGGACGTTTTTTCGACGCAGCCGAGGTCGACAGCCTCCCTAGTGGTGAAGTTCATGATCGCTCCTACTTGTTGACACTATCGACCGCTTCCTCGTTAGGTTTCCCCTCGGGGTTCGATATCAGGCGCGGACACTCGGGTTCAGTCCTGAAACACTTTGGGGTGCAGAAGTGCACAATAGTGCGGTTTGTGCGGTGCACAATTGCGCAGAAAGTGCAGATTTATGCAGAAAAGTGCGGTTATCGGCTGCTGATGAGTTGGCTCTTCAAGGTGCGCCAATACTCGAGAAGCTCGGAGTCCATCTCGACGAAGACGCCCTCAACGCTCACACAGAAGTTCACTCTCTTCCGATCATGCGCGCGGCGGTGGTCGGTGTGCCGGTCGTAACCCACCTTCCACTCGATAAAATGACGGCTTATCGAACAATAATTAAGTGGTGGTGCGGAGGGTGGGATTCGAACCCACGAACCCCTTCGGGATAGGAGCCTCAGTCCTACGCCTTTGGCCTAGCTGGGCGACCTCCGCCCACCACAGTTAGCCGGCATCGCACATTTATAGGTTTGCCAGCTAAGCCCAGCGCGGGGTGGGGCCTCTGCTGGGAGTCGAACCCAGGTCAAGGGATCCACAGTCCCGTATGCTACCGTTGCACCACAGAGGCCGCGCGGAAAAAGGGATACGGGGGTCATATTAAAAGCGTTTCGAGGCGTACCAAGTAACGAATTGTGAGTACAAGAAAGCCACCACCGGCGATGAGTCCCATTTATAAAAGGAAGCCGCGTCTAGGGGTCAAAGAGCGTGTTAGGTTTGGCGGGGCTTGGCAGTATAATGGGCAAGCTCAGGAGCGAGTTCGGCTTTGTCGCGGGCAACTTCGCCGTAATGATAGCGAGCTGGCTCGTACTTGACTTCGCCGGCGAGCTCCCGGGCACCTACTACCCCCTCTACGTCGAGGCGCTCGGTGGAACAGCTGCCACGATCGGCCTCATCGGCGCCGTTGAAGCCATCGCTAGGGGAATCGTCCAGATACCCGGCGGCTACCTCGCCGATAAGTACGGGCGCAAGTGGCTCATCGCCACAATGACCTTCGTCGCCGCTTTCGCTCGCCTATTCTACATATTCGCTCCCACGTGGGAGTGGATACTCGTCGGCGCCTTCCTTGTCGGCGTCACCAACATCTACGGACCCGCTCTAATGGCGATTGTTGCCGACTCGGTGCCCAAGGAGAAGAGGGGGATGGCTTTCAGCCTCATCAACCTCATCGCGAGCGTCTCGACGACCCCCGCACCTCTCCTCGCCGGTGTCCTTTACGCTCGGATGGGGCTCATCCCGAGCATGAGGCTCGGCTACGCGGTAGCCCTCGGCGGCTTCCTCGTCGCCGCCTTCCTCCGCCTGCGACTAAAAGAGACCGTCGAGACACCTGACAAATTCAACATCCGAGAAGCAGCTAAAACAGTACCCCTCTCGATTAGGGAGAGCTGGAATGTATGGGGGTTACTCCCACGCACAGCCTTCGTCTTCTTTATCGCTAACCTCATCAGCAGCTTCGCTATCGGGCTCTTCCAGCCCGTAATAACCCTGTACATAGTCAACGATCTCGGCATAGATCCCGTGGCTCTCAGCTACATCATGACGGCGATGTTCGTCACCATGATTATAGTTGCCATACCTAGCGGGAAGCTCATCGACAGGATAGGGAGGAAGAAGCCCCTCATAATCGCGGGGTTCGCGAGCATCGCCTGGGTTCCTCTGCTAGTCTACGGCGACTTCTGGAGGCTCATACTTGCGATGACTCTGGCGGGGCTGCTGATAGTTCTCTTTAACTCGGCGGGGCTGACTCTCTTCGCCGACCTAGTGCCGAAGCAGCACAGGGGGAAGGCGAACGGAGCTATGGGTTTCTGGGGAATGCTCGCGATGTCCGCCGGGCAGATTGCTGGCGGATGGCTTTACGACAACGTGGGCCATCAGCTTCCTTTCTGGGGTGAGGCCCTATTCATGGTGCCCTCGATACTTTTGATAATCTTCTTCGTGAATGAGCCGGAGAAGCGCGAAGACTAGACGAGCATGTTCTTTGTGAGGTACTCGGGCAGCTCCCTGATGCTCGGTAGAATAGCGTCAGGCTTCTCCTTCTCAATCTTATCCCTCCTCTGCGTCCCGGTGAGCACAGCTACTGTGTGAGCCTTAGCGTTGTGCCCCTCCTCGATGCCTATCCCCGTGTCATCCACCTTGAGCACCTGCGCCGGGTCCCTTATGTGGCAGTGACGCATCGTGCGCCTGATCATCGCGGGGCTGGGACGCTCCTCGTCGACTATCTCGCTACAGGTCCAGTAGTCGATGAGTCCCCGTTCCTCCCACTTGAGGTGCTTGACGATGTCATGGGTGACGGTCGCAGGGAAGCCGCTCTCGACGCCGACGGCGACGCCATGCTCCTTGAGCCAGCGAAAAATATCCGATGTCCCCTGGATCTCCTTGACCCTGGAGACATTACTTGTGAGCATCTCGACGAAGTCCTTGTAGATGGCAGGCGCCTTCTCGCCGCCGAGCATGTTGATGACCTCCCTCTTGTCACGCCCACGCATATCATTAAGCGTCTCCATCGGGACAACGACGCCGTGCCTCCGAAAGGCGTCATCATAGCTGCGAAGAACAAGAGGCATTCCATCGATCACGTCGTCGACGGTCGTTCCCGCCATGTCGAAGACGGCTAGGCGTATCTTAAGCATCAGGACCACTCGTCTACTGCAACGATCTCCTTTAGAGTCTTGCGCTTCACACTCTGAGTCCACTTTGGCTCCTTAGGGTAGCCGAGCGGCGTCACCGCCGCGACGTTCCAGCCTGGCGGGATCTCCAACAACTCCTTAAGCGAGTCGTTGTCGAAGAGCCCTATCCAGCATGTGCCCAGCCCCTCCGCACGTGCGGCAAGTATGAGGTGTGTGAGCCCAATGGCGGAGTCGAGGAGGAAGCTCAGCTCTCCCATATATCCTCCGCGGTCGTACTTTATGTCACTCCCGCAGGCGACGACGACTATAGGCGCTTCGGCGATCCACGGCTGTCCACCGCTGATGGTGGCTATCTTCTTGCGTATTTCGGGGTTCCTGACGAGTATATACTTCCATGGCTGCCTGTTGCTGCCCGAGGGGGCGACCCTCGCGGCGTCGAGCACTCTATCGAGGATATCCTCCGGTATCTCGTCTGGCTTGTAGCTGCGGACGCTCCGCCTAGTGTTAACGACCTCGTAGAACTCCATCTGGATCGTTTGATCCTCGTGCGCGGGTGAATTTAAAGAGGGAGGAGCTAGAAACAACCGAAAAAAGTAGCCTGATCAGAAAGAAGGATCGGGGAGACTTTTACTCCTCGATGATCTCGACGTTTGCCCTGGGCACCGTCGCGGTCCTGCCATCGGCTAGCTTCACAGTGAGTACACGTACCATGCTCTCCGATTCCATAGCCTGGAGCTCGACTGGGAGCGTGTCCACGACGCCGATTGCGCCAAAGTAGGGTTGACGGATGATCCTGACCGGCGTCCCAGGGACCATTCCCATCGCGAACGCATCGCCCTTCTCCTCCAACTTCTCCTCGTGGGGGATGATGATCTCTGGCCTCAGTACGCCGGCCCTGATCTGGGTTGCGCCGTTTACGCAGGCGAGGTAGCCCTCGAAGCTCTTCAGAAGCTTGAAGGTGGTTGCACTCATGTTCATCTTGCCGAATCCTTCGGTGATGATGAGGGTGAAGCCGACCTCCTCTTGCCCCGTGATGGCGACTCCAATCTCCTGCCCTGTGAAGGTAGTCAAGTCCTGGTGGCGCACGCCTCCGACAACAAGGGCAGATGCTCCGACCTCGGCAGCCTTCCTCATCGCCTCAAGGGTGATGAGCGAGCCGCCGATGAGTACCTTGCCCTTGCAGTCTGGCGTGATCTTCTCAGGCGTCACCATCTCCTCGTTGTTGGCGGTGATGGTCTTAATCTCGCCGTGTACCTCGCCGCCGATGCCGAAGATGCCCTGTATGAAGGCGCCGTGCGTCTGCACAACTACGCCCTCCCGAGGAACTACAGTGACGATCGTGCCAGGGAGGTAGGCATCCACCTCGATGGGTATCGGGGAGCCCCTGACGATCACCTGTCCAGTGACCTCTGAGGCCGACTCGATTGTGCCGTCCCTCGGGCTCGGGACATCCTTCTTGATGAGGCCGAACAGGGCGCTGTAGAAGGCGATGCTCTCACCCTGCTTCACCTTGTCGCCGACCTTCTTCAGCATGAATCTGGCCATGTCCTCAGCCTCAACGCCGAGGACCATGGCAACTTTTACGATCTCGGGCTCACCGCTGATCTCGGTTCTCGCGACCTTGGCGTCGTAGTTGACCTTGTCCCCGACCTTGTGCAAGACCTCTCCTGGGATTGGGAGCCTGCGGAGCTTCTCGACCGTGATGGCGCGCTTGACCTTGAGGCCAGGCGTGTAGGCATGTGCCTCCCCACTCTCCTTATCGTCCTTCTTCTTCGAGTTCTTTGGGGCTTCGTGCTTGTTCGTCGTCATTTTACTTCACCAGCTCCTTGAGGGGGTCCTCAGGGTACAGCTTGAGCGTGGAGAACCACTTGTAGAGGAGGTCCCTCCTCGCGGCATCCTCCTCGGGCAGATAGAGTGGGCGCCCGCGTGCGTCGAGCAGAAGGCCAGCGATGCCTCCGATGACGGTCGCCTCCTTCGCCTTGCCTGGCCCCATGCCCAGGTCGAAAGCCTTGGCGGGTGTAATGACAGCCTTCGCCTCTTTGCCCTCATCCAGCGGGACGAGCTTGATGTCGCCGAACTTCATGTCCTCTTTAACCATGGAGCCGTCGGGCATCGTGATCTCGACGGTCATGCAGGGGTCGCCCAGCTTCCCGGTGCCCGCTGCGGCGATACTTGTACCGATCCTTAGTAGGCAGTCCTTGTCGAAGACGCTCCAAGCCGCGTCGCGTGCCACAGTGCTCGTGACTCCGAGGTGGGGCATCATGAATACGCTGTCCTGGAACATCCTCGTGACTCCCTCTGGGAGCCAAGCGTCGCTGAGAATGTACATCGGCTGCACGCGGCGTGGGGCGTGGCTGAGAAGCCCGCCGGTTCCGGCGATGACGTCGATGTTCATCATCTGTACGTAGCTGTCCTCGATGGCCTGCTCGAACATGTCACTGATGGTGCGCTGCGTTTGTACGCCCTTGAGTCGTGTGGCGATGGTGCGGTGGTGCTGAAGTCCAAGCCTAAGCGCCTCACGCGCAACGGCATGCTCGACCATGAGATCCTCTAGAGTCTGGGGGATGGTGGTGGGCCTGATCATCTTGTTCATCAGGCGGCTGGCGACTTCCTCTTCCTCGATTTTGAAGGGAATCCACCTCATGATGTTGGGGATGCCTGCCTCCTTCATGACATTGGTAACGCTGTAGCTCATACCCAAGTTGGCGGAGACGCTACGTACGAAGCGCCCCTCAACTACGCTATAGACGTTCGTCGTAGCCCCGCCGAGTCCGACGCCGAGGACGTTCATCTTGAAGGTGTCAGCGATGAGTTGCATCGCCATGCCCTCACCGGCTGGCGTGGGCATGATCGGGATGTCAGTCCACTTCATGAGGTTGTTGTACCCAGGGGCGTGGCTCATGACGTGCTCCATGAAGAGCTCGTGTACCGCGCGACGAGCCGGCTCTGTGTTCTCGACCTCAAGCGTCGGCCTGATGTTGTCGACGATGTCTAGGGCGAATGCAGCCTTTCATCAGCGCCTCGATATCCTTACGGATGGACTTGTTTCCGGCGTAGACGATTGGGAGGTTGTAGCTGGCGCCTAGGCGCGCCTTGGGCTCAGCTGCCTTGATGAGCTCCGCGATCTCCATGACGTGCTGGCCCGCGCCTCCGTCGGTCCCACCCGCGAGTAGGATCATGTCGGGGCGCAGGTTCCTTATGCGCTGTATCTTTACGTATGGCTGTCTGCCATCGTCTCGGGCGATGACGTCCATGACGATGGCTCCTGCGCCGAGAGCCGCCCTGTTCGCGGACTCAGCGGTCATGTTCTTGATGAGGCCAGCGACCATCATCTGCAGGCCGCCGCCCGCGCTGCTGGTTGTACAGTATAGGTCCACGCCCTGCTTCCCATCGTAGGGGAGTATCAGACCCTTGCCGTCGGGACTCAGAAGCTTATGTCCAGTGAGTTCCTCGATCTCGCGGACCGCGTTCTGTACTCCGAGTGTGACGTCCTCGTAGGGCGCCTCGACCGTCGTGGGGGCCTCGCCGGCTACGTAGAAGCGCCAGACGCCGTCCTTCTTGTGGAAGAATCTCGCCTTCGTTGTTGTGCTTCCTACGTCAGTCGCGAGAATGTACTGCATATCCTCGATTGGTTTATTGAGGGCAGGCATCGCGAATCTGAATTGTTTAAAGACCTCCCCCATTAAAGGTTTCTGAAAATGAGTTAGGATCCCTTAATAATTGGGGTTAAAATGGGAGGCGTTTTCGCCAACCCTTCTTCTCCTCGGCGGGCTTCTCACCAGCAGCTACGGCCTCAGCGTCTCTCTTAGCCTTCTCCGCCGCTTTCCTCTCCTCCTTCTCCATTCTCTTCTTATCCTCGTCCTGCTGAGCGAGCTCCTCAAGTCTCTTCAGAAGCCTCTCGATGTTCTCCCTCTTCTCAAAGACGAGGAAGAACTTCTCACTAGTCACACCCCACTTATCGCTGACGATCGGGACGAAGGGAGTGATGAAGAATCGGCCCATCTCGCCGCCGACCCAGACGAGGGGCTTGCTGCTCTCGAGCAGGAGTATCGCCGCGGTCTCCATCTCATACTCGTGTATCTTCTGAGCGACCTTCTCGATGTACTCATTCTCGGTCTCTGGCGTGATCTCGACGTCGTAGTACAAGCCCTATGCCACGTTTAATCGGACTTGGAGGTGATTTAAGGTTAAGGCTCAACCGCAGGCGTCGATACCGCCGCCTTCTTTTTTCTCTTGAGCTGCTCCCTGAGAGCCCAATAGGCTCCGCCTATGCTTCCCACAATGTAGCAGACTAGAATGAGTATTAGGCTGGCGAGCTCAAGGCTCTGCATCGTCGGCACCATCACGAAGCCGAGAAGGATGGAGAGGATCGCCGTCTTACCACCTGTCACAAGGTGGTTCTTTGTAGTCCTCATGCAGACGAGATAAGTCGCCACTGCAGCAGCGAGGAGGATGAGTGGTATTAGGAGGTACTGGAAGAGAATCTCCCACGCGGCGAGGTAGATGGCGGCAGTAGCGAGGCCGTTAGTAAGAATGGCGCCTGCGAAGTAGTCGAATAGCTTCGGCGTCCTCTCCGGAGCTGTCAAGATGTGTCAGAACCACATGAGGGCATAGGGATAAGAACTTGACGCCGGGCATCGAGGGGGGTTAAATATGCGTTGAGTCCCAATTGAGTTGATTCCACTTGAAAAGTGAGCGCGACTTCAGGAACTACCTCGCCGGCGCGGCGCTCGCGTTCGGCATAGTGCTGCTGACCTCACAGATACTGCAACTGGTATTCGGTGGCGCGACCGTCGACATCGGCAGCGAGCTATACAGCCTCATAATTAACATCTACCTCGCCGCCCATCTAGCCGGGGGCTTCGCAGGTGGCTTCCTCGTAGCAAGGGTTCGTAAAGCCGACTTCATTCAGGTGGGCACCGTGACGGCGATCATGGCGTACATCTTCGAGTTCATCTACAATATCGTCTTTGAGGGGGCCGCTACGGACATCTACGCCGCGGTCAGCCTGCTCATCGGTGGGATAATCGGTGCGATGTTCTACAGGTCCAAGACCGAGAGGGCAAGGATTCTCGCAAAGAAACCTGAGGAGAAACCAGCGACCGAGTCGGAGAAGAAGGACTAGTAATCTGTCCCAAATGGGACAATAGTATACTCATTTAATGCGTGTATGTCATAACCTATAAATGGCGCCCCCCTACCCATTCGAGCATCGAAACAGGGGAACCACAATGGCAAAGAAGAAGATAGTGCTCGCTTACAGCGGCGGACTCGACACATCGGTCATGGTCAAGTGGCTTCAGGAGCAGTACAAAAGCGACGTTGTCACACTCACAATCGACGTGGGGCAGGGCGACAACCTGAAGAAAATCGAGGAGAAGGCGAAGACCCTCGGAGCGGTAAACACCTACACTATGGACTGCAAGAAGGAGTTCGCACAGGAGTATGTTGCCCCCGCAATCAAGGCGAACGCCCTCTACATGGACAGCTACCCGATCAGCAGCAGCCTCAGCCGACCACTAATCGCGAAGAAGATGGTTGAGGTCGCTGAGATGGAAGACGCATATGCCGTCGCACACGGCTGCACGGGCAAGGGCAATGACCAGATCCGGTTCGATATCACCATCAAGGCCCTGAGCCCCAAGACTGAAGATCATCGCCCCTGTGCGCGAGTGGAAGTTCGACCGCCACGGCGAGATCGTCTACGCCAAGGAGCACAACATCCCCGTCCCCGTTACAATCGACTCCCCCTACAGTGTCGACCAGAACATCTGGGGTCGCAGCATCGAGGGCGGCGTACTCGAGTACCCCGACAAGATGGTGCCCAAGGAGGTCTGGGAGTGGACGAAGGAGATACAGAAGACCCCTGATGAGCCCGAGTTCGTCACCATCGGCTTCGAGAAGGGCGTCCCCGTTAGTATCGACGCAGTCGAGATGGACCTCGTCAGCATCGCGCAGAAGCTCAACGAGAAGGGCGGTATCCATGGCATCGGGCGCATCGAGCACATGGAGGACCGAACCGTCGGCCTCAAGAGCAGGGAGACCTACGAGTGCCCCGCCGCCGAGATCATCCTCACTGCCCACAAGGACCTTGAGAAGATGGTCCTCACCATCCACCAAATGCTGATGAAGAGGGAGATCGACCACAAGTGGACCGTCCTCGCCTACCAAGGACTCTGGGTGGACCCGCTCAAGCAGGACCTTGAGGCCTTCATCAACAGCTCGCAGGAGAAGGTGACTGGCTGGGTGACGATGAAACTACACAAGGGCTCGGCGAAGCCTGTGAAGCGGAACAGCGAGTTCAGCCTTTACGACTACAACCTGACGAGCTTCGATATCAACACGAAGTACGACCAAGGCGACGCGCTGGGATTTATCGCCCTCTGGGGCCTGCCGAGCGTCACGGCTTGGAACCTCAAGCACCAGATGGACAGTACTGAGCTTGAGAAGCAGGAGCAGAAAGTAATAACCCCGGCGAAGTCGAAGAAGACCGAGTCTAACCTCTAGGTGTTTATCCGCGGCCTAGAGACTTATCCTTCTGATGGATTTCTAGGCTAACTCGCGCCTTATAGCGGCGAGGTACATGTCGGTGATCTTCTCTATCATTAGTTCGCCCGCCTCTTTCGTGGCTGGGCGGGGGTCACCCATGACACCTGTTGGTGTGACGGCGCGGAAGCCCTTCCTTTGGTACTTGCTGGTGAAGGGGCCAATGTACCCAGTCTTCGCGTCCTTCATCCGGACGAGGTCGGGGCGGTAAGCGAGGAGTACGCTCGTCTCGCCGGCGCATGCGTGTCCGCCGACGGCCTCGCGAGGTATTCCCTTTTCGGCGGCCGCCTCCTGCATCTTACCGATGAGGCCCATGAGGTCTCCCATCGCGACGAGGTTCGCCTTGAGCTTCGGGGCGATCTCCTGCGTCACCGTGGCGACGGGGGCGAAGTTGCCTCCGTGGCTCGGGATGAGGATGATGTTCTCGAAACCGTGGTGGTCGAGGCTGAAGACAGACATCACGAATCATCGCCATCAGGGTAGCTGGTTCGACGCTAAGGCTACCGGGAAAGGCTAGATGGTGGAGCTACAGCCGGGGCGCAACACAGGAGAGACGAGAGTCTTCCCCATTTTCTCGGCAAGCCTCTTGGAGAGTGCCTCTCCCAGCAGGCTGTCCGTGGCTAGAGGTAGGTGGTGCCCATGCTGCTCGATCGAACCGACCGGAACTAGGATGGTTTTATACCCGTCTTTAAGCGCTTTCTCGACAAGAGGCCAGGTTAGCTCCTCAAGCATGACTGGTGTCCATGGTCGTCCCCCTCCTCGGAGTCCTCGTGGTCGTGGCAAGGCCCCTCGCCGCCACACCCGCAATCGTCGCCATGCTCCTCGTGGCAGTTGGGATCACCGCAACCGCAGGCGTCCTTGAATGCTGGAGGCGTCGGCAACTTCTTCCACGTGTTTATGAACTCGACGAGGAAGTCGGTCGCCTCCTTCGCCATCGCATCGCCCTCCTCGACAGTCGCAGCGCGGGGATCATTGAGGCTGTACTGCCCCGTCGTAGTAACGTCGTGTGTGTCCGGACCTATCATCGTGTTGAAGAGCTGACTGACTATCTCGTAGTCCTTCCTGTCTGGGTTCATGAACTCCTGAAGGTAGTCGGGGATAAGTGTGGGGTTCTCCCAGCCCTCCAGGCGCCACATCTCAACCAACTCGGGAAAGTAGTGGAGGGCGTAGCTCGTTTCGCGTGCACAGCTGTGGACCTCTAGGTAGCGCTGCATCCTCTCCTTGATCTTCTTGGATAGCTCGGTGTTGTTGGGGCCGTGGGGGGTGGCGACCATGACGCGGTAACTCGCGCTTGGCGATCTGGGCGGCAAGATTCATGATGTTCTCGTTGCCGCCGTGGTAGTTGATGAGTACGAAGCGCTTGACGCCGTGGTAGCTGAGGCTGCGCAGAGTGTCGAGGAGAATGTTGAGGAGTGTCTCGTGGCTGTATGTGACGGTGCCCGCGAACTCCATGTGGTGGGGGCTGTACCCTGCCCACGTTGGGTGGAGGCAGACGCTGTTCGTCTTCTCAGCCACGTCGTGGATGAACTTGGCGACACCAATGCTGTCGCAGCCGAGTGGGAGGTGGACGGCATGTTGCTCGATCGCGCCGATACCGATGACGACCGTCGGCGCCGGATCGTTGGCGAGCCAGTCCTCGAAGGCAGGCCTCGTCAGCTCCCAGAGCCAGAACCGGGATAGAACACCATTATCGCTCATGACTATCGCAGAATGAGGGGCGCCATGAGCCTTAAACTGTTGCTGAGGACACTTCCCAAATGCTAAATAGTATTTACAGTATTTTCCTTGCATGGCCGAGATCTATCTTGATCCACTGATAATCGTGGTCGCGACCATCATAATTGTGGGCATGATAGCCTTCTTTGACTTCCTGCCCTACGAGAAGAGGCAGCTCCCGGTCGCTGCCATCGATATGGATGAGATGTCCCACTCCTAGATTATTAGGCGTAGGATGAAGAGGGCGTAGACGAGCGGCGTCACACGCTCTATTATGAGTAGGAACTTGTCCCTATTAGGCATCCTGTAGAAGTAGATGGCTAGTCCGGTGAAGAAGAATATAGCAAGTCCCGTGAGGGCGAGGTTGCCGAGGAGTGTCACTATGTATGTTAGCACTGCCATGTGGAGGGCGATGAGCCCATAGAATAGGTTGTCCGCATTCTTGCCACCGATCAGGATCGCCGTCGTGGAGACGCCCGTCGCTGAGTCCTCTCCGATGTCGTCAATCTGGTTCCGGAGTTCCAGTATTAGTGAGAGATTATAGACACTGAGCAGCAGTGGGAGCGTGAACGCATTCGTCACACCGGTTACGGTCACGCCAAAGAACACTATGAGCGAGCCGAAGAAGAGGCCGTGGGACGCCATGTCGAGCACGGGCACAGACTTGAGCCTAAAGGGGGGCGTCGAGTACGAGGCGCTGAGTAGTAGCATTCCTAAGTATAGTATTGAGGACGCAGCTCCGAGGAAGAACCAGGTGAAGACTAGGCCAGTCCCCGCTAGTAGTATGGAGAAGATGATGCCGCCGCTGACGGTTATCCTCCCGGAGGCGATGGGATTCAGGCTGAGCTTGGCGCCAAGTTTGTCCCCTTCGTGGTCGAAGCAGTTGTTGACCGAGAAGCTGAATCCGAGGTAGAAGACGACTGAGAGGAGGTAGATTGCCATCCTCAGGTAGCCATTCACCGTACGTCGGCACCGTCTCGATACCCTGCAGGTAGCCGAGGATCGCCATCCCAATATAGCCTCCCCAGTCCTGTATCCTGACGTTATCGAAATACGATCTGGCGTCCGCGAAGAAGCCAAGGTCGGGTAGTTTCATACTGGCGGACACCGGAGAGTTATGGGAGAAGGTAGTCCGCCCTTGATAGAGGTTCCGATCAAAATTCAAGTCGTGTCCCATATGCATCTTTTCGCCTTATCGTCGCATCAACCACTAAACTTAACAATAGATGGGGGAACCTCTCTTGATGGTTAATGATCCCGGGAACCCTCGCTAAGGTCCTGGACAAGCCGAGCCAAGAGAAGCTCGAGGCGCTCGGTAACCAGCATGTTATTGATCAGCTAGACGGGTTCGTCAAGCTGTGTAAACCGACGAAGGCAATCATACTCGATGAGTCGCCGGAGGACGTCGCATACATCCGGTACCTCGCCATGGAGGGGGGTGAGGAGAAGCCCCTCAAGATGGAGGGACACACAATCCACTTCGACGGATACTATGACCTCGCACGTGACACGGGGAGCACGAAGGTGTTGACGCCACCGGGGATGGTGCTGAGCAAGAAGATCAATACAATCTCCAGGGACGAGGGTTTGAAGGAGATGCTCGGCCTCATGGACGGCGCCATGAAGGGTAAGGAGATGATAGTCAAGTTCTACAGTCTCGGCCCCACGAACAGCCGCTTTAGCCTCTGCGCCATGCAGGTGACCGACTCCCCCTACGTCGCCCACAGCGAAGACCTCCTTTACAGGCAGGGCTATGAGCAGTTCAGGCGCCTCAACGGAGGCAAGGACTTCTTCACCTTCATCCACTCCGCAGGCGAGCTCGACGAAAGGAAGGTCACGAAGAACTACGGGAGCCGCCGCATCTACATCGACGTCACCGACGGGAAGGTCTACTCGGTCAACAACCAGTACGCGGGCAACAGTGTTGGGCTGAAGAAGCTGGCTCTGCGTCTCGCCATCTACAAGGCGAACCACGAGGACTGGCTCAGTGAACACATGCTTCTGATGGGTGTACACCCGCCGGGGAAATCGAGGGTGACCTACTTCGCAGGCGCCTACCCGAGCGCCTGCGGCAAGACGAGTACCGCCATGATCCCTGGGCAGAGCATAGTCGGCGACGACATCGCGTATCTGAAAGAGGACAAGGAAGGCTACTGCCGCGGCGTCAACATCGAGCAGGGTATCTTCGGTATCATACAGGACGTCAACCCTGTCGATGACCCACTCATCTACAAGAGCCTCACGACTCCCCGTGAGCTGATATTCAGCAACATCCTGATCGCGGATAGCGTGCCTTACTGGCTCGGTATGGGTAGGAATGACATCCCCGAGAAGGGCATGAACTTCTCGGGGGAGTGGTTCAAGGGTAAAAAGGACAATGACGGAAATGAGATACCCTACGCCCACGGCAACGCCCGGTACACGATGAGACTAAGCGAGCTTGAGAACGTCGACCCCAAGTACAATGACCCGGACGGCGTCGTGGTTGAGGGTATCTTTTATGGTGGGAGAGATTCTGACACCAACGTACCGATAGCCGAGGCGCTGAGCTGGGAGCATGGGGTCTACCTCGGCGCCACTCTAGAGTCCGAGACGACGACCGCCATTATTGGTAAAACGGGTGTACGCCGCCAAGACCCTATGGCGAATATGGACTTCATAGTCGTCCCGCTGGCGACCTACCTGACGAACCATATAAAGTTCGGCAAGAAACTCCGGCACAAGCCCCGCGTCTACGCCACTAACTACTTCCTCCGCCACGAGGGCAAGTACACAAACACCAAGGTCGACAAGAAGGTCTGGGTCCTATGGGCCGAGGGACGCGTCAAGGGAGACTACGACGCCATAAAGACGCCGATAGGCAACATACCACACTATAAAGACCTCAAGCAGCTATTCAGGACCGTCTTCAAGAAGGACTACACGGAGGCGGAGTACATCCAGCAGTTCAGCATACGCATCACCAAGTACCTCGAAAAAGTGGCGCGCATGGAGCAACTCTACAGGGACGAGCCCAACATGCCAAAGGATTTCTGGGAAGTCCTAAACCAGCAGAAGAGGGACCTCCAGGAGCTGAAGGTGAGGACGGGGAAGGACTCCCTGCCCCCCATCTCCTTCCTCTAGTCAACCTTTTTACCGCCAACACTTCACCATCATCCAACACAGGGGATACATGGTTGGTGTATGCTGGCAAGACTCCAAAGTCAAAGGAACTCTACGACAGGGCGTGCAAAGTTCTACCGGCTGGCGTCAGCTACGGTATCAGGGCGCTCCCCCCATACCCCTTCTTCGTCGAGGAGGCACACGGCGTCAAGCTCAGAGATGTCGACGGCAACGAGTACACCGACTACTGGGTCGGCCACGGTGCACTCATCCTCGGCCACAGCCCAAAGCGGGTCATGGACGCGGTGAAGAAGCAGCTCCCCCTCGGGACACACCTAGGTTTCAGCCACGAACTGGAGATCGAGCTGGCAGAGCGCATCGTAAGGAATGTGCCCTCCGCGGAACAGGTGCGCTATTGCGCCAGCGGCACGGAGGCGAACCTCTACGGCACGCGTCTCGCACGTGGTTACACGGGGCGGATGAAGATGCTCAAGATTGAGGGTGGCTGGCACGGCGGATACGACAGCCTGCATAAGGCGGTCAGCTACCCATATACGAAGTCGGAGTCGGCGGGCCTCAACCCCAAGACGACGGAGGACACCGACGCCGTCCCTTACAATGACTCAGAGGCAGCCCGCAAGAAGCTAAAGACAAGAGAGTACGCCTGTATGATTCTCGAACCCGTCATGGGCGCCGCCGGCTTCCTCACCCCCGAGCCGGGCTACCTGCAGAGCCTCCGCGAGGTCTGCACCGAAACGGAGACGCTACTCATCTTTGACGAGGTCATAACAGGGTTCCGCCTTTCACCTGGGGGTGCACAGGAGCTCTACGGCGTCAAGCCCGACATGACGATCCTCGGCAAGGTCGTCGGCGGGGGCTTCCCGATTGGCGCCTTCTGTGCCTCGGAGGAGATCATGGGGCGCCTCGACCAGAGGAAGTACCCGAAGGCCGAGGAGCGTGTCGCCCACGGAGGCACTTTCACCGGTAACCCAATCAGTATGGTGGCGGGCTGTGCGACCCTCGACCAGCTAAAGGACGGGAAGGTCTACATTGACATCGACAGGCTGGGGAAGCGAATGAGGGCGGGGCTAGAGGAAATCTTTGGGCGCGGCGGGATTCCCGCGACGGTGACCGGCGTCGGCTCCACCTTCGCCATACACTTCCAGCCCAGGATACCACGCAGCGCCGCCGATTGCGCCAGGAACGACATACCGACGACGAAGGCTTATTTCGCGCACATGCTCGACAGGGGCATCATCTACCTGAGCCCCACGGTCAGCCACTGCTGGATAAGCAGCCCACACACCAAGGAGGACATAGACGCTTACCTAGTGGCCACCGAGGATTTCGTGAAAACGTTCACTAAGTGACTATTCAGTCCCCGACTCGACCATAATTGTATCGACCGTCCACTTCCCTGGCTCGAGCAGGTAGAATGCCTTAGACCTGAGCCTTACGATGGCGAGCGCCGGGTCATCGGGCCCCTTCCAGAGCTTGCCGATGAAGGCGTTCTCCTCAAAGAGCTGGGCGCGTAGGCGGCGGTTCTCGACGACCTCGGCGAGGCACTCGCAGCGGATGTAGCCGTTGTTTTCTCCCTCCTTGAGTTGGATGAGGAACTCGGCGCGGGGGTTCGCCTTGAGCTGCGCCATCTTCTCCGTGCCCGCGTCGGTAGCGAAGAAGAGGCCCTGCTCGTCGTTGATCAGAGTCATCGTCCTCATTCGGGGTTGGCTCCCCTCGTTTGTGGCGAAGATGACGTGGGTGTGCCTGCCCAACTTTTGCTTGATCGAGTCGGGTATGAGCATAATGTTTGAGGAGGCGTGTGCGGAATTTATTAGCTTCGGGCCTCGGCGGTCTTCATGGATTCATCGAGGACGCCCACGATGGTGTTGAGTTGCTCCTCTGTGACGATGAGGGGCGGCGCGATGCGTATGGCCTTGCCGCCGTAACTGCCCATGTTTAAGGTGTAGACGCCCCGCCTAAAAGCCTCGGCGCAAATGACGTTCGCCATCGCCGGGTCTGGGGTCTTCTTCGCCACTGTCCTTCACTATCTCGACGCCTATGATGAGTCCTATACCGCGGACGTCTCCCATGCACGAGTGGACATCCATCAGCTCAGTGAGTCTCCTCTTCATGTAGACGCCCATACGCTCCGAGTTCTCGAGGAGGCGCTCGTCGCGTATCACATCCATCGTGGCATGGGCAGCGGCGGTGCCGAGGGGCGTGGCGCTGAAGCTCTGAGCGTGTATTGGGATGGGCTCGGGGTCCGTCGACTCGAGCAGGTCCCTGCCGAGGACGCAGGCGCTTATGGGAACGCCGCTGCCCATCGCCTTGCCAAGGATGACGACGTCCGGCTTCACCCCCCAGTGATCCATCCCCAGCCATGTTCCAGTCCTGCCGAAGCCCATCTGTACCTCGTCGGCGACGTGTAGGATGCCGTAGCGCTCGCATAGCCTCTTGAGACCCTGGTGCCATCCCGGTGGAGGTATGTGCCACCCCGCGTCCCCCTGGACAGGCTCGACGAAGACGGCGGCGACCTCGTCGCATGGGATGTAGCTCTTGAAGGCGATGTCCTCGATGTAGGCGAGGCATGCGAGGGCGCAACCGGGATGCTCGAGGCCGAGGGGGCACCTGTAGCAGCTCGCGTAGGGGACGTGGACGATGTTCGGGACCAGGGGACTGTAGTGCCTCTTCATACTGGGGTCGTAGCCACTGAGGCTTATCGCTCCCATCGTGCTACCGTGATAGCTGCCGGTGAAGCTGAGGATCGTCGGCTTCCCAGTGGCGCGGCGCACCGCCTTTATAGCGTGGTCGTTAGAGAGACTCCCCGACTGGCCCCAGTAGACCTGCTTCGGCCCCGAGGCGAGCATCTCCTCGAGGCGACGGATCAGGGTGTAAGCCTGCTCCGTCTGCCAGTGGATGCTCCTGTCGGCCTGCGCCTTTACGGCCTCGACTACGCGGGGGTGGTTGTAGCCGGTGTTGACGACGCATCGCCCCGAGATGAGGTCAGCGAAGACGTTGCCATCCGGGTCGCGGATGTAGATGCCACGTGCCTCGTCGACGATTGGGCTTGTAGTACGACGCGGGGTCGAGGCCCGAGTCGATGAGTATCTTCGTGACCTTCGGTCCGGGGGGCCCCGCGACTATTCGGGGGCCTCTGAGTCCTACCAAGAACTGCACCGAGCCTATTGGCGCTTGAAGAGGTTTAACCCTTGCCAGCTATTCGGCGGTTTTTTTCGATTATCTCTGTCACCTGGTCTAGGGGGAGGGCGTGTCTGACGTGTCCTTGGTAGCCCTTCATTGTCTCGGCGGCGAAGAGTGCGTTTATGACAGCCTCCTCGGTCGTCTCGACTGTCGCTTTGTAGATGGGGTTGAGGAATTCGTCGCCGCACTTCTCGTGTGGCTTCTTCCCGGTCGTGAAGGCGATGGTGAAGTCGCCGCTGCCGTTGCCGCCGTATGTGCCCGTCCTTGCCAACCCAAGCGTCGCCCTCTTAGCGACCTTCCAGAGCTGGCGCGACTCTACCGCGATGTCGGTGGCGATTATCATCATGATGCTGTTACCTGGGCTCGCCTCCGGCTTCTTGGGAAGTTTAACCTCCTTGCCGACGGAGACACCTGCGATTGTGAGGTCCTCCTTGTTGCCACAGTTGAGCTGAACGAGAGCGCCGACAGTGAAGCCGTCGCCGACGCGGCTAGAGGTGCCTATGCCCCCCTTGAAGCCGTAACCCGTCATCGGCGTCCCACCGCCGACGTTTCCCTCGGGGACCTTGCCCCTCCCCGCGGGGCTCCGGGCGATGTCGAGCGCCTCAAAAACATGCTCCTTCCCGACGTACCTGCCGAGGTTGTCGGTGAGGTAGCCGCCGTTCGTCTCGCCAACGACCACGTTGAGTGATTGTGGCTCGAGGCCGAGCCTCTCGCGGTGGTAGTCGACGACGGCGTCGGCGACGCGCCATGTGTTCAGGGTCTCTGTTAGCATGATCGGTGTCTCGAGTGTGCCCTCGTAGATGATCTGTGGCAGCCCTGTCGATTTACCGTAGGCGTTGAAGAGGTCGACGGCGGCTGTGACCTTATCCTCGATGAGGTTGTCCTGGTGAGGCACTATGGCGGTGACCCCTGTCCGAACTGAGTCACCCTCTATGAGAGTCGAGTGGCCTACACCCACACCATCGACATCTGTTATAGTATTCAACCTGCCCGTCTTCATCGTGCCCAGTTCGATGCCGAGTTCTCTCAGCTGCGGTCTCAAATTGATGCCTCAGTGAAGTGTGGGTGGCATCGAGGCTATAAATCTGGGTTGATGTGGGAACGGTTAAATCGCCTCCGGCTGAGAAGCGTCTCATGGGTGCCGATATCTTCCTCGACCGTTACAGGGCAATGGGGCACGAGCTTACTGGCGGCGAGAGGACGCGGCGTGCGATCAGGGTCAATACGCTTCTCGCTGGAAGGGAAGAGCTTGGGCAGAAGCTCACCGCGAGGGGTGTGAAGCTGACGCCGATACCTTGGCTTCGTGATGGCTTCTATGTCGAGGGGGGTGAGTCGAGCGTCGGGGCGAGCTTCGAGTATCTGCTCGGCCTCTACGCAATTCAGGAGGCGGCAGCTCAGTTCCCAATCGAGGTGTTAGCCCCGGCGGGGGGTGAGGTCGTGCTTGACATGTGCGCCGCTCCCGGGGGGAAGACGGCTCAGGCGGCGGCATGGATGGGTAACGCTGGAGCAATCGTCGCCGTTGATGTGAAGAGGGATCGCCTCTACGCTCTGGAGAACACACTCGAGCGCCTAGGCGTGGAGAACTGCGTCGCCTACTGCGCCGACGCCACCAGTCTCGACTACGGGGGCGAGCTATTCGACAAGATTCTGCTCGACGCCCCCTGCTCCGGCAATTACGTCACTGACAGTGAGTGGTTCAGGAAGCGGGACATCGGGGATGTGGAGAAGAACTCACTGGAGCAGAGGAGGCTCCTCGGCGCCGCTGTGGGCCTGCTGAAGCCTGGTGGGACGCTCGTCTACACCACATGCAGCCTCGAGCCTGAGGAGGACGAGTTCAACGCCCAGTGGCTCATTGAGAATCATCCTGTTAGGCTCGAGGAGGTGGCGGGGCCGGGCAGTCCAGCTCTGACGGAGGTGCTGGGGAGGACTCTGAGCCCAGAGGTGGCGAGGTGCCGGAGGTTCTGGCCCGATGAGACGGGGACGCAGGGCTTCTTCGTCGCTAAGGTGGTGAAGTCGTGAGGGAGTTGAAGGATTTCCTCGCGGCAATCGGCGTCGTTTACGAGCCGGCGGGGGAGAGAATCAGTTTGAACAACAGGCGCTTCGTCGTTGCCCCTGTGGTCTCGGCGCGGATCCACGACAAAGGGAGGTTGATCTACGCGGGTAAGCTGCTAGGGCGGACGAAGGGGGAGTTCATCCCCGGGGCGGGGCTGCTGCGCGAGTTGGGGGGGATGGAGGGGTCGCATAAGGTGTGGGTGGACGAGCGCGTTGGGTGGCTCTTTGCCTGCGGGCGGGACGTCTTCGCCGAGAGCGTCACCAAGTCGGAGGGGGAGCTAGCTGATGGGGCTTACTTCCTCGTCATGATGGGCGGCGACTGCCTCGGATACGGGCGGGTTGAAGTGCAGGGGGGGAGGACCCTCCTGAGGAACATCTTCGATGTGGGCGACTTCCTCCGCCGCGAACGTGGCCTCGAAGAGGATCGCTGAGCCCCAAACTGTTTTATCGGCTCATGGCTCTTCTCCCATTTATGAGCGTCTATTCTGAGATTGGCGTCAAGCGCGTCGTGAACGCCGCTTTCGCCCTTACCCGCCTCGGCGGTAGCACCGTGCCGAAGGAGGTTCAGGAGGCGATGGAGAGGGCGAACGAGGGTTACTGCAACATGTGGGACCTCATGGTGAAGGGGGGCCAGATAATCGCGAAGGGGACGGGGGCGGAGGCCGCCCTAATTACGAGCGGCGGATTCGCCGCGCTCACCCTCGCGGCGGCCGCCTGCATCGCTGGGAGGGACCCTGAGAAGATGCGGCGCCTCCCCAACACGGAGGGCATGAAGAACGAGATCATCATCCAGAGGTGTAACAGGCTCTACGTCTACGACCGCGCCATGGAGGTCGCGGGTGGGCATTTCGTTATGGTGGGCGACGAGAACTGGGGCTGTAGCGTGACAGAGTTCGAGGCCGCCATAACTGAGAAGACAGCGGCGATCCACTACGCTTTCCCCACTGGGCCGAAGAGGGGTGTACCAGGGTTAAAGGAGCTTCTCAAGATGGCTCACAGCCATGGGATACCCGTCATCGTGGACGCCGCGGGGATGACGTACCCGACGAGCAACTTCAAGTCCTACATGGACATGGGGGCGGACGTCGTTGCATTCGGTGGCAAGTACGTCCTTGGGCCCAACAGCACGGGCTTCGCCATCGGGAAGAAGGACCTGATCGAGGCGATGATGCTCCACAGCTTCATCGGGGCTGAGAGTGGTCCCGACGAGACGCCAGGGAAGTGGAGAGGAATCGGCCGCGGCTACAAACTTGACAGGCAGGAGATCGTTGGGCTCATAGTTGCGTTCAAGCGTTGGATGGCGCTTGACCATGAGGCGGAGAGGATTGCGCCGGCTTGGAAGAGGGCGCAGTACATCGAGAAGCGGATTAGGAAGCTGCCGGGGCTTAAGGAGGCGAGGATAACTTGGTTACCAAAGAGCGGGACGGGGATCGCCTATAACACCCTCGGCCTGAACATCCACTTCGTCGACAGTAGTATCGAGGAGGTGTCGAAGATCGTGAAGGATCTGAAAGAGGGGGACCCGGAGATCTGGGTCAGGTACTGGGGGGACAGCAACAACTTCATCATCAACACCCTGATGCTGCTGCCCGGGCAGGAGAAGGAGTTGGTGGAGAGGTTCGAGAAGGTCTTCGCCTAGCCCACTAAGATGCTCTTTTAAACGTGGAATAACTGTCTTTTTCAACGATTTTGAGTCGCCGCTGCTAGAACGCTCTTCCATTTGGTTGGTAGTGTTCTTCGAGATGAGGATAAAACTGGTTTAAATATTGGCTGCCTGACTGAATCATTTATAGACGTGCGTATTCGTATCGCTGTGCGTCCCGGGTAGAGAAGTAATCACTGAGTGTGTCACCATGAGTGTTATTGAAGCCCAGCATCTGACAAAGTACTATGGCAAAGCCCGGGGCATCGATGATATTTCGTTTCAAGTCGATGAGGGGGAGATTTTTGGCTTCATCGGGCCAAATGGGGCGGGTAAATCGACCACGATCCGGTTGCTGTTGTCACTGATCCATCCCACCAGCGGCAGCGCCACGATCTTCGGCAAGGACTGCATCAAGTACGGGCCTGAGCTCAGACGGGACATCGGGTACCTGCCCTCCGAGGTTTTCTACTACGACCGCATGAAGGTCATCGACCTGCTCAAGTACTCGGCCAGTTTCTACCCTCAGGACAGCACCAAGCGCATGCACGAGTTGGCTGAGCTGATGGAGCTCGAGCTGGATCGCCGCATCGAAGACCTCTCCTATGGCAACCGGAAGAAAGTAGGCATCGTCCAGGGTCTCCAGCATCGGCCCAAGCTGCTTCTCCTCGACGAGCCGACCGCTGGCCTCGACCCGCTCATGCAGCGCAAATTCTTCCAGCTCATCAAGGAAGAGAATCAGCGCGGGGTGACCATCTTCTTCTCCTCGCACATCCTCGGCGAGGTGCAGCGGATGTGTAACCGTGTGGCCATCATCAAGGAAGGCAAGATCATCGAGATGGCGGATATCCGCACCCTGCAGCAGAACAACTACAAGAAATTCAGGGTGGTGGCCGACAGTCTCGACGCTGCTTATTTCGACATCCCCGGCGTGACCAATCTGGAGCACCACAACGGCGCGGTCCGCTTCTTCTACAAGGGCGACATCAACGCGGTCATGCACAAGATCGGCGGGATGAAGGTCTCCGATGTGACGATCGAGGAGCCGACGCTGGAAGAGATCTTCATGCATTATTACGAGTAGGGGATGACTTCATGGCCATGAACATCTTCCGACATGAGTTCAAGATGCACCTGGGGTCAGTCGTTCACCTGGTCGGTGGCAGTGGCGGCGCTGATATTTGTCTTTGTTTCATTATTCTCCTCATTCTCGCAGCAGGTGGGGCTTCTAAACGAGATGATGGCCAATTTCCCGAAGGAACTGCTCATCGCCTTCGGCATGAACGGCGTGGACCTCTCAACACCCCTCGGCTACTTCGGCTTTGTCTTCCTCTTCGTCCAGATCTGCCTGGCGATCCAGGCGGCGAATTACGGGTTTTCGCTGGTCTCGGTCGAGGAGAGAGAGTGGACGGCGGATTTCCTGTTGGCCAAGCCCGTGGAGCGCACCCAGATACTAACCAGCAAACTGCTCGCCGCATTCGTCGGGTTGACCATCACAAACATCGTCGTCTGGATCAGCAGTTTCGCATCCCTCAACCTGTTCAAGGGGGATAGAACCTTTGAGACAGGCACGCTGCTGCTGTTGCTGCTGAGCATCGTCGTGTTCCAGCTGTTCTTCCTGAGCGTCGGCCTGGTGATTTCGCTGTTGGTGAAGAGGATCAGGAGCGTGACGCCCTACTCGATGGCGCTTGGGTTCGGGATGTATGTGCTTAGCATCTTCGGCGACATGCTTGGCGAGAACATTCTGGAGAAGATGACTCCCTTCAAGCACTTCGACCCCAACTACATCATCCAGCAGGGGTCCTATGATCTGCCTCTGGTGCTGCTCAGTGTCTCGGTGATTGTATCTTCTCTGGTTGGCAGCTACGTGCTCTATAGCAGGCGGGATATCCCCGCGGTGGTGTGAGGAGATCAACACATGAACATCTTCATGAGGGAACTGAAGGCGAACCTGAGATCGCTGCTCATCTGGGGAGTCATTGTGGTCCTGTTCGTCTCGATAGGCATGTCCAAGTTTTCAGCCTACTACGAGAACCCGGAGATGTTGGCGATACTGGACGCCATGCCCCCGGCTCTGCTGGCGGCGTTCAATCTCCTCGCGTTTAACCTGACCACGTCAGCGGCTTCTTTGGGGTCATGTTCACTTACTACGCGCTCCTCCTGTCCATCGCGGCGACGATGTGGGGCAGCGACATCATCTCGAAGGAGGAACGCGACAAAACCGTCGAGTTCTCTCTGACCTTGCCAGTGACCCGCAGCCGCCTTGTTACCGCCAAGACCCTTGCGGCGCTTGTCAACTGCATCTGTCTGCTGCTCATCACCTGGGGAATATCCCTAGCAAGTGTGCAGCGCTATCATCCCGACGCCAGTTTCTACAGCTTTCTGAGCCTGTGCATGTTGGCGCTGTTCATCATGCAGTTGACGTTTCTCTCCATCGGCATTTTCCTGGGTTGCGCCATGAAACGGTACAAACAGGCCAGCTCTCTGGCAGTGTCAGTGCTGCTGGGAACCTACTTCATCTCCATCGTCTCTACCTTGGACGGCAACCTCGACTTTCTCAAATACTTCTCCCCCTTCAAGTACTTCGATGCGGTCGCGATGCTTCACGAGTCGAGGATCGATCTGGCTTTCGTGGGTCTGTCGCTTGTGATCGTTTTGGTTAGCATGGCGGGCGCATATCTGACGTACGCCAAGAGAGACCTGTACATTTAGCCACCCGAGCTCATCCCCGCCTGTCATCTAGACGTGCATCGAGCCAGTGCCTGTTATTAATCCGGGCGTCCAAGAATTGGGCGAGTACAATGTACGCGCCTACACTCCTGGATGTTATTGCTGCCCAGAAGAGGATACAGCCCTATCTTGCGAGAACGCCTCTGCGCGAGTACAGCGCCTTATCCGAGATGGTCGGCTGCGAGGTCTACGTGAAGCATGAGAACCACCAGCCGACATGTGCCTTCAAGATCAGGGGAGGTATCAACCTCATCAGCCAGCTCAGCAACGACGAGAGGCTGAAGGGCGTGGTGACGGCTTCGACGGGGAATCACGGACAGTCCATCGCGCTTGCTTGCAGGATGTTCGGCGTCAAGGCGACCGTCTGCGTCCCCAAGAATCCGAACCCCGATAAGGTGCGTGCCATCAGGAGCTACGGCGCTGAGATCGTTGAGGAAGGCGCCGACTTCGAGGAGGCGAAGAACAACGCGGAGAGGCTCGCCTGGGAGCAGGGGGCGAGGTACGTGCACAGCGGCAACGAGCCGCACCTCATCGCCGGCGTAGGCACCATAGGGCTTGAGATGGTTGAGGATCAGCCGGACCTCGACGTGGTCATTGTGCCAATCGGCGGGGGCTCGGGCGCCTCGGGCGTATCAACTGTCTACAAGGCAATGTCCCCTGGAACGAAGGTGATCGGTGTCCAGGCGGAGGAGGCGCAGAGCGTCTACCAGAGCTGGAGGAGTGGGCGGATGGAGAGCACAGGGAAGTCGAAGACCTTCGCTGATGGACTCGCGACGCGTAGCGCCTTCGAGCTACCTTTGGAGATCATGAGGCGCAACCTCGACGGATTCGTCCTCGTCTCCGAGGAGGAGATGAGGGCGGCGATAAGGCTCTACGTGGAGAAGGCGCATACGATTGCCGAGGGGGCGGGGGCGGCTAGCCTCGCGGCGGTGACCAAGATGCACGGGGATCTCGAGGGCAAGAAGGTGGGCGTCGTTCTTAGCGGGGGAAACCTCACTGCAGACATGCTGCGCGACATCTTGAAGAAGCCTTAATCGGGAAAAATGGATGCAGAGATATGCTTTAGTTTACGCGTTGTAGACGACCTCGCCGTCGAGTATCGTCATCCAGGCGCGCTTCCGCTTGATGTCGGTCTTGTTCCGCTCAACGGTCTTGGGGTCCATGTTCTTTAGTTTGAACCAGTCTTCCCTGAGGTCACCGTCGAAGATAGCAATGTCAGCCAGCTTCCCCCGCTCGATCGAGCCCTTTGTGGTCTCCTCCCGAGTCGCGTAGGCGCCCTCGAGGGTGAAGCCTCGGACAGCCTCCTCCAGGGTTATCCTGCTCTTGGGCTGGGGGTGGTTGACCGCGGACCATATGCCGTAAAGTGGGTGGAAGGGCATGCCGTCTGAGCCGAAGGGCATGTGGAAGCCGAGGTCGAGGAGGCGCCTATAGGGATTACCCCTTCCCAGCCTCTCGAGACCGACCCTGCTGTCGTACATACCGCCTGGCCAACCCCACTCGCCGACGAAGTTGGGCTGCATAGAGGCGACTACCCCCAGTCTCCTCGCCCTCTCGATGTCGGCGTCGATGGGGTACTCGAAGTGCTCGATCCTGTACCTGTGGTCCGGGCGTGGCTTGGTCTTTAGTGCCTCCTCTATCCTGTCGAGTGCCTCGGAGCAGGCGCGGTCGCCGATCGCGTGTATGGCCACCTGGCCCATCTTAGCGTGCTGGTCCGCGACGACCTTCTTGTTTCTGTCCTGGTCGCCAACATAGACGCCGCGCGTCGCGGGGTTGTTGGAGTATGGCTCGAACATTAGGGCGGTCTGGGCGCCGGCGGAGCCGTCGATGCCTATCTTGAGGGTTCCGAGGGTGAGCCACTGGTCGCCCGACCATTCGCGGGGGTACCAGGTCATCACGTGGCAGCGTAGGTGTAGGTCGTTCTCCCTGTGTGCGTCGATGTAGGGTTTGGTGGATAGGTGTGGGGCGGATTCGTCGGGTCGGCTGCAGTCCGTGATACCGGTGCAGCCGAGACTGTGCGCCAGGGCTACGGCGTCCCTGATTCCCTGCCGTAGCTCCTCGTGTGTGGGAGGGGGTATGTGGGGTGTGACCAGGCCTCTCGCGTCCCTGAGTACACCTGTGGGTTCGCCGTGCTCGTCCTTGTCTATGACGCCGCCTGGGGGATTGGGTGTGTCCCGTGTTATCCCGCAGGCGTTGAGTGCGCGTGTGTTCAGGGTTATCATGTGGGCGCAGATGCGGGTGAGCGCGACGGGGTTGTCAGGGGAGACTTCGTCGAGGTCGTGCTTGGTTGGGTATCTTCTCTCCTTTAGGTTCTGGTCATCCCACTGGCGTCCCTGGACCCATTTATCCTTCGCGATGCGTCTTGATTTGATGTAGAGTCTGAGCCCCTCAGTTATCTCGCCAATCGACTTGGCGTCGATGAGTTGAAGGTGTGTCAAGGCATACCCCATGCCGAGGAAGTGGGTGTGTGAGTCTATGAGACCCGGGAGGACCGTCTTCCCGGTCGCGTCGATGATCTCCGCGCCGTCGGGGATCTTGATATTTTTCCTGTCCCCCACGGCGGTTATTTTGTTGCCTTCGATGAGTATGGTCGCGTCATCGAGGGCGGGCCTACCTGTGCCGTCTACGAGGCATCCACAGAGAACTGCCTTCATTCGATTGTGTGCCGCCAAATTTCCCCATGTGTGGGTGTTTTTAATTCTTTTCCTCGTTCGCTGCAAGTTTTATTCGGCGCGGGCTTGGAGGCGGGGTGATCGCATATGTCTCTGGTGTCCGATAGTCTAAAATCGGCTGGGGCGCCTTTGTATCACTGTTTTCGGGGATAGATGATGAGGTTCGGTAGGGTCGTTCTGGAGCAGTCGCTGGATCCTTCCATCTACGGGAGGGTCGTTTCGGAGCTTAAGCTGAAGTCGCCGGTGGTTATCAAGCCCAACTGGGGCACTATTAACAACTTCACGGAGGCGGCTGTCCTCGACGGTGTTCTCGGCGCCATCCCGGGGGAGAAACTGGTTGTTGAGAGCTACGGGTGGGCGAGGACGCGGGACGCACTGGAGGGGAAGGGCATAGGATCATGCAAGAGGAGCGACCTGCGTAAGAGTGATGAGTGGTTCCTCGAGTACTCCGGAGTCGGCGACGTTCTAAAGAAGCATGGGGTCGAGTTCCTTAACGTGACGGAGGAGGTCTGGGGAAAGCGGGTTGCCGACGCCTCCGAGGTGAAGCGTGCCGCGGAGAAGTATCCGCCGGTACTATTCCCAGAGATGTATGAGCGGGTGCCGCAGAGGCTACTCGATCTCCGCGGAGGCACGTTCCTGAGCCTCGCCAAGTACAGGCTCAACCATGACCCAATCGCCTTCAGCCTGTCGCTGAAGAACCTGTTCGGAATGATTCCGGGTCCTGGGAGGGCTAAGTACCACGGTGAGGGGGACCGCTACCTCGCGCAGACGATAGTAGACATGAACAAGGTCTACCGGGGCATCTTCGACGTGGTCGGAGTGGTGGACGGAGTGCATACAGCCTCGATCGGTAGGACGGCAGAGGAGGCGATCAGGCCACATACGGCGAAGAACAAGGGAATCCTGCTCGGTAGCCGGGACTGCGTGACTCTAGACGCCACCGTGGCGACGATGGAGCGGAGGAACCCGTCGAGGATCGGTTACATGGCGCTCGCAGCGGAGACATTCGGAAGCTGGGATGTGGCCAGCGTGGAGGCGGCGCAGCGTAGCGGCGTCAACGTTTTCAGTGGCGCACCTTAGGGTGACGTCTTGGGCCTCGCCACGTATATGTCCGCCTCGATCATCGTGTTGTCCCTGTAGTAGTGGTGGACGAAGTAGAGGTTGCCCGCCTCGTCTACGCTGGGCTCACCGGCGAACTGTGAGATTACGAGCTCTGGGGTGTCCCATTCACCGTCGACGAGCAGTGATCGATAGATGGCAGGGGTGCCCAGGTATGTTCGTAGGAACCAGAGTTCGTCGCCGGTGGGGCTTATGGCGGGCCAGCCCTCGTCTCCGGGGGTGTTGACGGCGGGGATGGTCTCGGGCTCGCCCCAGGTGTCACCATCGCGGGTGGATGCCCAGATGTCGAGTCCCCCAGCTCCGCCGGGGCGTGTGGAGTGGAAGTAGAGGGTGGAGCCATCGGGGGAGATGTGTAGCTCGCCGGTCTGGTACTCCTCGGTCTTGAGCAGGTCGTCGACGTTCCTCCAGTTGGTCCAGATGCCGTCGACACGGTCCGCCTGATACCAGCCAATGCCCTCGTAGCCCTCGCGAGCAGAGGCGAATAGCATGGTGTCGCCACTGACGTACTCGGCGCCATCTAAAGCGAGCTTACCCTTGTCTTGTAGGTGTATCCTCTCGGCTTCGCCCCAGGTGCCATCGGGTCGGCGGGTGGATGCCCATATGCCGGTGACGCCGTCGAATAGCTGCTGCTCAGCGGGGATTGAGACGTCAGGGGTGAAGAAGAAGTAGAGTGTGGCGCCGTCGGGGGTAATGAAGGGTGAGTCCTCGCCGCCCGCGGTGTTTACGCCGGCGCCGAGAGGGATGGGATCCTCGTAGAGGCTCGAGTGGAGGATGGGCGGGTGGGAGTCGCCAGCGGGTGTGACTTTCTCTGCGTCAACAGGAATCTTATTTTCCCTCTTGACTCTCGGGGGGCGTCGTCGTGGTGGCGGGGGGCTCAGCCGTTTTTACGGAGAGTCCGAGCAGGACGATGGCAATGATCACAACGGCGGCGGCTAGGATGAGTGCTCTTCTCATGCCGGTTTGACATTATTCTATGTCGATTAAAGGTTAATGATCCCCAAGGCCTGTCTAAACCCGTTTGGAGTTAAAAAGGAGGTTTTATTTCTTCTTCGGCAGCGCCTTGACTGCCTTGGCGAGACGGTCGAGGCCCTCCTTGAGGATGCTGCGTGGGGTGGCGATGTTGAAGCGCATGTAGAGGCTGCCCTCCGCACCGAACATGACGCCGTCGTCGAGCCAGAGCTTTGCCTTCTCGAGCATCCATGTGTGGAGTATCTTATCGTCCATCCCTAGAGCGCCGCAGTCGACCCAGGCGAGGTATGTGCCCTCGAGTGGGTATACCTTGAGCATTGGCATGTTCTTCTTAACGTAGTCCTCGAAGAACTTGAGGTTGCCTCGGAGGTATGTGAGGCACTCCTCGAGCCAGGGCTCGCCCTTGGCGTACGCGGCTTCCTGGGCTACCATGCCAAAGATGTTGGGGTTACTGACGCTGTTGTTTTGGGTGACGGTGAAGAAGGCGTCGCGAAGCTTCTTGTTTGGGATTATTGCGTCGGCGTTCTGTAGTCCGGCGATGTTGAAGGTCTTGTTGGGGGCTGTGAGTGTGACGGTGCGGTCGAGGGCATCGGCGCTGACGGTGGCAGTGCAGGTATGCTTGATCTTGCCGAGGATGAGGTCGCTGTGTATCTCGTCGCTGACGATGACTATGTTCCTTTTCTCGCAGATCTCGGCCATGTGTTTTAGCTCGTCCTTCTTCCAGACGCGGCCGACTGGGTTGTGGGGGCTGCAGAAGATGAGCATCTTAGTCCTTGCGTCGATCTTCTTCTCCAAGTCCTCGTAGTCCATCTCATAGTAGCCGTCTACTATCTTGAGGGGGTTGTCGACGACCTGGCGGCCGTTGTTTAAGATGGCGTTTCTGAAGGGGTAGTAGACTGGGGGCTGGATGATTACCTTGTCGCCAGGGTGACTGTAGGCCTGGATACTGTAGTTGAAGCCGGGGACGACGCCTGGGCTGCTAAGTATCCAGTCACGTTTTACGTCCTTCCAGCCGTTGCGCTTGGCCATCCAATTGATCATGCCGTTATAGTAGCCGTCGGTTCGGCTCGTGTAGCCGTAGATTGGGTGGGCTGCCCTTTCCTTTATGGCGGCGACGATCTCGGGGGCGCAAGCGAAGTCCATGTCCGCGACCCACATGGGGAGGACGTCGTCGTAGCCCGTCATCTTCTTGGCGTAGCTCCACTTGCTGGAGCTTGTTCCCATTCTGTCTATGACTGTGTCGAAGTCGTACAACTTCTGATTCACAGATGGGTAATGTTGCGCTTCGAGTTTATACGTTCATCCACGTGGGAGACAGTGTTCGTCGCATCTCGGGTGACGATCTGTCGTAAAAGAAACATTCTTGCAAAAACTGGGGCTTAAAACTCCCTCTGTAACTCAACTCCTCCTCCTCATTTTCTCTCGCTAATTGATTTTATTCAATGGTTTTGTTTCGATAATCTTTGAAGGTGTGTTGTAGAGGGTTTGTTAGGCGTGAGCCCACCGGCTTAGGTCTGTAACTCCTGGTGTGCACGCGCCGGTGGGAGCGGCTTATTGCGCGGATTCGAACCCAGCTCAACGAGCAGTACTTAAGACGAATTTAATAACTTACATATAAATGTGAAATAATAATCTATAACTCTTATACACAAAAGCCGTCCAAGAGAAACTCGCCAATAAACACTAGAACTTTTTCTCGTTATGATAGGTAGCACACTATAATGCATACCTATAAGGCGGGGGAACCGCGCCCACTACCCAGACACTTTATGCCGACAAGCAAGAAGAAGACCGAGAAGATCGAAGGCGTCAAGAAGCACAACGAGTTGGTACGCGCCAAGAAGCAGGCCACTAAGGAGCGCAAGGCGGTGGCCCTCCCCGCCGGCTACAAGAAGAAAAAGTAACCTAAATACCCGAACAGCCCACCAACACACAGGCGAACCATTTTGTCCATACCCCCCGAGGTAAAGCAGCAGGAGAGCGAGGTCGTAGCAGAGCTACGAAAGATCGGTATCCAGGCCTACTTCAGGATAAACAAGGTAGACCCCAAGACCAAGGCCTGGGAACACACAATAACCTTTCAGAAGGTACACACAAAGGAAGACTACGACAAGGTCATCGACATAATCCGCAGACACCACGAGAAATACACCAAACACAACTACTAGATCAATGCCGAATTAGGCGTGCACCTTTTCAAGGCATACATATTCTCATTGGAGATTACTCCATGCTCCTCCCTATAACGATCCCCCCGATGATGACGTTAGCATCCGTCGAGAAATACCTTCTATACACCCAAAACTTAACCTCTTAAACCCCCCTCCCTACTCCATGAAACAGATAGCATACAAGTGGATAGAAGACCATAGCAAGCATCTCGCCGAGATGAGCGACAAGATCTGGGAATACGCCGAGCTAGGCCTCTGGGAGACCCGATCCAGTAAACTCATCGCCGATGAGCTCGAGAAGCACGGCTTCAAGGTCACCCGCGGCGTCGCCGGGATGCCCACCGCCTTCGTCGCCACCTGGGGCACAGGTAAACCCACAATCGGCGTCCAAGGCGAGTTTGACGCCTTACCCGGCATAAGCCAGAAGAAGACAACCAAGAAGGAGCCCCTCAAACCCGGCCACGCCGGGCACGGCTGCGGACACAACATACACGGCGTCAGCGGAATGGCCGGAGCCATCGCCACCCGCTATGCCCTCGAGGAGAAGAAGATCAAGGCGAAGGTCAAGTTCTTTGGCACACCCGCCGAGGAGAACTACGCCGGCAAGGTCTTCATGGTAAAAGAGGGCCACTACGACGACGTAGATGTTTGCCTCAGCCACCACCCAAGCAGCCTCAATACCGCCCGCCTCAGCAGCAGCACGGCCGTAAACGGCGTCAAGTTCCACTACCACGGCAAGACAAGCCACGCTGCCGGCAACCCAGAGCAGGGCAGAAGTGCCCTCGACGCCATCGAGCTCATGAACGTAGGCGTCAACTTCCTCCGCGAGCACGTCATCCAAGATGCCCGCATCCACTACGTCATCGAGGCCGGCGGAGGCCAGCCCAACGTTGTCCCCGACTACGCCCGCAGCTGGTACTACATCAGGGCACCCGAACGCGACCAGCTCGACCCCATCTACGCCCGCATCCTCAAGATCGCCGAGGGCGCCGCCCTCATGACCGAGACAACCCTCAAGGTCGAGTTCATCGACGGACTCTACAATATAATCCCCAACAGGGTAGTAGCCGAGGCCGTCGTCAAGAACATGCGCGAGGCCGGCGCACCCACCTACACCAAGAAGGAACTCGACTTCGCCGCCGAGATCGCTAAAAGCTTCCCCAAGGAACAGAAGGTAGACTGCCCTGCGCAAATCCAAGATACCCGGCTGGGAGAAGTACGTCGACGTCGACCTCCCCACCGACATCCTCGACCCCAGCGGAGACGGTGAAACTATGGCGGGCAGCAGCGACGTAGGGGACGTCAGCTGGAAGTGCCCAACCGTCGAATTCGGCACAACAGTCAACGTCCTCGGCGCCCCCGGCCACAGCTGGCAGTTCGTCACAATGAGCGCCACCACCATCGCCCACAAGAGCCTCGCATTCGCCGCCAAGACCATCGCTGGTACAGCGCTCGACTTCATAACCCAGCCCGAGCTACTCAATAAAGCCAAAACGGAGCATGCCGACCGCCTCAAAGGTAGAACATACAAGACCCCCATACCCGAAGACTGCGTCCCACCCCTAGAAATCGCAAAGGTCGGCGCGATGAAGGCGCAGGAGTAGCCCTACACCAAGATGTGGCTGAGCAGGATCCTCAGCCCGATGATCAGCAGGACGAGGCCGCCGGCTATCTGCGACCACCTTCCAATCCACTCACCCGTTCTGCATCCCACAGCGACGCCAATGTATGTGAATACAAAGGCCGTTGTCCCGATGAGGACGGCGGGGAACAGTATCGGCACGCCTTCAAGCCCGAAGCTCAACCCCACGGCGATGCTATCTATACTCACAGCTAGGCTGAACACCATGAGGCTCCCAAGCTGCAAGATCCGGCTCGGGTCTACATCCTCGTCCCCCCTTATCCCCTCGAGGAGCATCCGTCCGCCCACGAAGGCGAGGAGGAGGAAGGCGAGCCAGTGATCATATCCCTCGATCAGATAGGCGACGCGCTCACCAGCGAACCAGCCAATGAAGGGCATGAAGACGTGGAAGGCGCCGAACGCGGTCGCGAGGCGGAGCATCTGCCCCCTAGCGATCTTACCCATCCCGCAGCCCGTAGCCGCTGAGACGCTAAAAACATCCATCGACAACCCGGCCGCGAGAAGTAGGAGAGAGACCACGTCGAGATCAGCCAAGCGGATACCACTGAACCTACGGAACATACCCACTGTGGGTTAAATCTTACCACTGGGGTGATGAAAAAAAAGAAAATACAAACGGAGAGGGAAGGCTTACTCCTTCTTTGGCTTCTTCTCTTCCTTTTTCTTGCTAGCTGCGCCGCAGCCGCAACCGCATTTACAGGACATTGCGATCACAGAGACCCCGATGTTGATACATATAAATCATTGTAGATATGTTGCCTTACTGTGCCCCAACTTTCACCGGTTCTAGCTGTAGCCCAGACTGCATCTGTCAGGGGCGACGTCGAGGCCAACGTCGAGATCCACGTACGTTTTGCCACGGCAGCCGCGAGGCACGATGCACGCCTCATAGTCTTCCCTGAACTGTCGCTCACCGGCTACGAACCCGACATAGCGGCAACCCATGCACTCACCGCCGAAGATCCACGCCTCAAGCCTCTCATTAAAATCGCCCGGAAACACGCCATCACGATAGTCGCTGGAGCGCCATACAGGTCCCAGAAGGGACTGCACATAGCCGCCCTCGTCATCCAGCCCGAGGGGGTATGCGTCTACACGAAGCACCACCTACACAGCGGGGAGGAGACATGCTTCGTGCCGGGGACGATGGAGCCCCAGATAGGGATCGACGGCGAGCGTGTGTCATTCGCCGTCTGCGCCGATACGACCCATCCCGAGCACGCTGAGGCAGCAGCACGGGCCGGCGCCACCGTCTACGCTGCTGGTGTCTTCATCACCCCCACGGGCATTGAAGCCGACTCCGCCCAGCTACGCGGCTACGCCCATAGCCACCAAATGATCGTCCTCATGGCAAATTACGCCTCCTCATCCGGAGGCTTCCCAACAGCCGGTAGAAGCGCAGTATGGAATAATCAGGGAGAGAAAGTGGTCGAGGCTCCCAACTCGGGAGAGGCATTGCTCCTCGTACACGGCGAAGGCGATGTCCTCGTCGGCGAGGTACAAACTCTGGTCTAGTCCTCCTGATTAAGCAATTTTACGATTCTAATCCACACTTTTATACATTTAATAATGAAGATTCCAAAACAGCGACTAGATGCATTATGAACGTCAAACAGAAGATAATACCGAGCTTGTGGTTTGACCGGCAAGCCGAGGAGGCGGTGAGGTTCTACATCTCAACCTTCAAGGACTCGAAGATCGGAAACGTAACACGCGCGACTAAGGCGGGTTTCGAGATCCACGGCATCCCCGAAGGCGCAGTCATGAACGTCGTGTTCGAGATCGAGGGGATGAGATATATAGGGATAAACGGCGGTCCGCTGTTCAAGTTCACGCCCGCCATCTCCTTCCTAGTCGCCTGCAAGACTAAGCCAGATGTCGATAAACTATGGGGAAAGCTCTCCGACGGCGGTACTGCACTCATGGAGCTCGGCGAATACCCCTTCAGCGAGAGGTACGGGTGGACGCAGGACAGGTACGGCCTCTCATGGCAAATCATGTACGCAGGGGATCGCCAGATAACGCAGAAGATCACCCCGACGCTGATGTACGTCGGCGACGTCAGCGGAAAGGCGGAGGAGGCGATCAACCTCTACACCAAGGTCTTCCGAAACGTAAAGGTTGGCAACATCATGCGTTACGGCAAGGGGATGGAGCCCGACAGGGAGGGCACGATCCAGCACGCCTCCTTCACCCTCGAGGGGCAGGAGTTCGCCGCCATGGACAGCGCCCAGCCCCACCTCTTCGGCTTCAACGAGGCCATCTCACTCCTGGTGGAGTGCGAAAACCAGAAGGAGATCGACTACTACTGGGGCAAGCTCACGACCAACGGCGGGCAGGAGAGTGTATGTGGCTGGCTCAAGGACAAGTACGGCGTCTCGTGGCAGGTCGCGCCTAAGATACTTGACGAGATGCTGCTCGACCCTGACAAGACGAAGGTGGAGCGCGTTACAAATGCGTTCCTCAAGATGAAGAAGATCGATATCGAGGAGCTGAAGAAAGCCTTTAGAGGATAATCGCGATAGCAAACTGATCGCTCACTCTTCTCTCCCACCTGGTGTGCCAAATCTTTTACCGCCTATCACCCGAGTTCTGGTAGCGGTGTTTTCTGATGAAGAGCGAGGCGTGGGGTTGGATAAATGAGAATACGGAGCACATCATAGGCCTCAGTGACAAGGTCTGGGAGTACGCGGAGCTGGGGTTATGCGAGGATAAATCTGCCAAGCTGTTAGCGGACGAGTTGGAGAGTCATGGCTTCAAGGTTGAGAGGGGCGTCGCAGGTATGCCTACCGCCTTCGTGGCAACATGGGGCAGCGGAGAGGGGCCAATCATCGGTCTCATGGGCGAATACGATGCCCTGCCCGGCCTCAGCAACAAGAAGGTGCCCCATAAGGATTCTCTGAGGGAGGGTGCTCCCGGGCATGGCTGCGGACACAACATACACGGCGTCACCGCAGTCTCCGCGGCGATCGCAGTCAAGCATGCCATGGAGGACAAGAAGATCAAGGGCATCATAAAGATGTACGGATGCCCAGCGGAGGAGAACTACGACGGCAAGGTCTTCATGGTCCGCGCAGGACTCTTCAACGGCGTCGACGCGTGCCTGAGCCACCACCCAAGCTCCTACAACACGGCGGGACTCGGCAGCAGTACCGCAATCAACTCGGTCAAGTTCCACTACTACGGGAAGACGAGCCACGCCGCAGGAAGCCCCGAGCAGGGCAGAAGCGCCCTGGACGCCGTCGAGCTGATGAACGTTGGCGTGAACTTCCTCCGCGAGCACGTCATCGACAAGGCGCGCATCCACTACATCATCGAGGCGGGGGGCGGGCAGCCTAACGTCGTCCCAGACTACGCCCGCAGCTGGTACTACATACGGGCGCCGGAGAGGGACCAGGTCGACCACATCTACACCCGTATCTTAAAGATCGCGGAGGGAGCCGCCCTGATGACAGAGACCACCTTAAAGGTCGAGTTCCTCACGGGCGTCTACAACAACCTACCGAGCAAAGTTCTCAGCGGCGTAGTCGTCGCCAACATGAGGGAGATCGGCGCCCCCACATACACAAAGGATGACCTCGCCTTCGCCGCCGAGATCGCCAAGAGCTTCCCAAAAGAGCAGAAGGTTGACAACCTCCGAAAGTCGAAGTTGCCAAACTGGGAAAAGTACCTCGATATTGACCTCGTGGCGGACATCCTCGACCCCTGGAACGAGGGGGAGGTCAGCGGAGGCTCAACCGACGTCTCGGACGTGAGCTGGCAGATGCCGACCATGGAGTTTGGAACGGCCGCCTTCGTCCTCGGCGCCCCGGGGCACAGCTGGCAGACAGTCACCTGCAGCGGCACGAGCATCGGCCATAAGAGCCTCATTTTCGCTTCGAAGACGATGGCAGGAACGGCTCTCGACCTGCTCACCAGGCCGGAGCTGCTTGCGAATGCGAAAGAGGAGCACGCGAAGAAGATGCAAGGAAGAGTCTACAGGTGCGCCATACCTGATGAGATCGGCCCACCACTCGCCGTAGCCCGGGAGCAGGCGGCAAAGCAGGGCTAGGGTCGCCCTTTCCGGAGAATCTTCCCTGCGAGCACGCCCGTGTGCTCTCCCTTCTCGATGGCGACTCGCCCGTTCACTATCACGTACGGGATCCCCTCAGGGTAACAGTGCGGGTCTTTGAACGTGCCCTTATCCTTCACCGTCGCTGGGTCGAAGACGGTGAGATCCGCCACCATCCCCCTCTTGATGACGCCGCGGTCCTGCAGCCCGAGTCGAGCCGCGGGCATGCTCGTCATCCTCCTGATCGCCTCCTCCAGCGTGAAGAACTTCTTCTCAACCACGTATGTGTGGAGGTACCTCGGGAAGGCGCCGTAACATCGGGGGTGCGGCTTTCCCTGCCCGAGTTCGCCGTAGGGGGCATGCGCCCAGCCGTCGCTGCAGGGCATCACAGCGGGGTGTTTAACGAGTGTGTCGACGTCCTCCTGCTCACCCCAGAAGGTGATGTTCATAGCCTCGGCGTTCTCCTCTATGAGAAGGTCGCAGAGGGCATCGACTCCTCCAGCCCCACGCGCCTTAGCTATCTCAGCTACGCTCGTTCCCTCGAAGCGCTTGTTCGCCGCAGACTTGACGTAAGTGACGTAGACCTTGCTCAGGTCCCTCCCCTTGCGACCCGCAGCGCCATTAAACTCCTCCCTGATCTTTTCCCGATTCTCAGGGTCGCGGATCCTGCTTAGCATCTTCTCGACGCCCCCCTCGTGAGCCCAATCGGGGATGACCTGGCTGAGCAGGCTCGCACCCGCCGTGTAGGGGTAGATGTCGGCCGTGATGTCGAGGCCCTTATCGCGTGCCTCGTCTATTGCCCTGAGGGTCGTCTCGCCGTGGCGCTTGTTGAGTTCCGGGTTCGAGGCGCAGCTGCTGCCTAGGTGGCTTATCTGGATGGGAAACTTAGCCTTGTGTCCGAGGCTGATTGTATCAGCTAGGTTCTCGACGCCGCCGCGCATGTGCGTGGAGTAGAGACCCCCATACTTGTTGAGGACGGCGCCGAGTTCGACGAGTTCGTCCTCCTTTGTGAATGTCCCGGGTGGGTAGCCGAGCCCCGTGGACATCCCATAGGCTCCCTGCTCAAGCGCCTCGCGTGAGGAAGCCCTTCATCTCGCCGAGTTCCTCATCAGTGGGGGCCCTGTCGTCGAAGCCCATCACGTTGATCCTTATGCTGCCGTGCCCGATGAACGGTGTAAGGTTAATGCCGGGTCCGATCGCCTCGACGCGTTTGATGAAGTCGTCCATGGAGTCCCAGTCCCAGCCGAGGCGGAGACCCGAGGTGAATGGCTTCAGGTAGGCTATGAGTTCGTCCCTGTGCTTGTGTAGGGGATACATGCTGAGGCCGCAGTTGCCCATAGTGGCGGTGGTTATCCCCTGATGGATGTAGCTCTCGAGGCGCGTGTTCCCGAGTATGGTGTGATCGGCATGCATGTGGACGTCTATCCAGCCCGGTGAGACGACGAGGCCGGAGGCGTCGACGGTGTCGAGGCCCTTGAGGCCTCTCCCCACCTCGGCAATGACGCCCATCTCGACGCCTACGTCGGCCTTGAACCAAGGTGAGCCTGTGCCGTCGATAACCCTCCCGTTCTTGATTACGAGATCGTACATGGATCGGACGGCTTGGTCTTCGCCTGTTCGGTATTTGAAACTAGGGGTCAATGATGCCATCGTTTTATTAGCCGTCGCCCTCTCCTCACTCCAATGGCTCAAGCAGCGCGAGTATCCGTGGGCGGTGTCTCGGCGGCGCCCGGTGAGAAGTCGACAGGGTTCATTGACGTTGGGGATGAGAGGTACAGTATACCCGTCGCCGTCATCAACGGTACCCTCCCCGGGAAGACCCTGGGGCTCTTCGGCGGGACGCATGGCACCGAGTTCGCGAGCATCGAGGCAGTGACTCGTGTGGTCCGTGCACTCGACCCAGCGGTGATGAGGGGGACAGTCCTCGCCGTCCCCGTTCTCAACAGGGCGCAGTTCGAGAAGAGGACGCAGTTCACGAGCCCAGTGGACAAGCTGAACCTGAACGGCGTCTTCCCCGGCGATGCTTCGGGTAGCCTAACGCAGAGAATCGCACATGCAGCATTCGAGAACATCGCCTCCAAGTGTGACGCGTTAGTTGACTGCCACGGCGGGGACATCGACGAGGACATAAGGGGCTTCGTCGTAGCCGCTGAGGGGAAGGTCGCCACCATCAACGCGGAGGCACTCGCACTCGCTACCTGCTTCCCAAGTGACCTCACCCACATCTTCCCAGCCTCGGGGGGAGCGAGCCTGAGCGCGCAGAGCATCTACGGGGTACCCTGCATCATGCCCGAGGCGGGCACCCCATTCCCGGTCAGGGAAGACGCGGTCCGCTTCCACTACGAGGGGGTGATGAACGTGCTCCGCCATATGCGTATCCTCGGCGGCGAGCCCAAGCGGCACACACCAAGGGTGAGCAGGAAGCGACTCAAGATACTCGCGACACAGAGCGGGGCGTGGCACCCCTCGGTCGAGTTGGACGCCGAGGTAAAGAAGGGAGCCGAGCTAGGGAGGGTGACCGACGTCTTCGGCGATATCGTTCAGGTCGCGAGAGCACCCGAGGCCGGCATCGTCGCCATGACTCGATGCTTCTACTCTGTCCAGAAGGGGGAGACTCTGTCAGTCGTCAGCGCATTCAACTAGCATGAGGTACCTGAAATGAGGATTAACCGGGTTAAGCTCGTCTTCTTCTCGCCAACCGATTCGACGAGGAGGATCATGGAGGAGATCGCAAAAGGGGTCGAGGTACCAGTAGAGCACATGGATCTGACGCGCCCCAAGGCGAAGACAAGAGAATTCGAGGAGTTCGGCAGGGATCTAGCCATTATCGGCTCCCCCGTCTACGCCGGGCGCATACCCGTAGAGGCGCTCACGAGACTGCGCAGATTCAAGGCGCATAATACCCCCGCGGTCATGCTCGTCGTCTACGGCAACAGGGCATACGAGGACTCCCTCATCGAGCTGACCGACCTCGCCTCAGAGCTTGGATTCAAACCAATCGCCGGCGCCGCCTTTGTCGCCCAGCACTCCTTCAGCACACCCGAGATACCAATAGCCGCAGGACGTCCCGATGTCTCCGATCTAAGGAAGGCCCGCGAATTCGGCACTCAAATAAGGGATAAGTTGCTAACATCTAAGAGCATAGACGATGTTACGCCTGTCACTGTTCCAGGTGTCCGACCATATAGGGACGAGTTCCGGAAATCACGCGCGCCCAAACCAGGCACTGAGCCAGCTGCCCCAATAACCAAGGATGAACTATGCACAAAGTGCGGCAAGTGCTTCGAGGTCTGCCCAAACGAAGCCATAACAATCGGAACCGCCGTTGAAACAAACAAGCAAGCCTGCATGAGGTGCTACGCTTGCATCAAGTGTTGTCCAACGGGCGCGAGGCTGATGATTCACCCCTTCTTCTCCAGGGAGGCAAGGTGGCTTCACGACACTTTCCTTGAGAGAAAGGAACCGGAGACATACCTCTGAAAACACTCGACTCCTCATTCTATAAAACGATAAATCCCCACCGAGGGCTTCCTTCAGCATGTCACACGACTTGACGCGTCTTTTCATGGATCTCCCCCGTCGTAAGAAATGGAAGCTAAAGCAGTTATCCAGCAACGACCCGGGGGGCGGCAACCTCGACTACCTGAAGGCGGCGCCACACGAGGGCGTCAGGATGGGCAAGATAGCGGGGCCAGGATGCGTCCAGAGGATGTGGTTCACGATACTGAGCGACGACCCGGACGCGTACCGCAACCTGATTCTCCGCTTCTACTGGGACGGTGAGGAGAACCCGAGCGTCGAGGCCCCCTTCGGTGACTTCTTCGGCATGGGGTTCGCCGAACACATACAGCACATCTCCGCGATACAGGGCGTCACGAGCGGCGGCTTCTGGAACTACTGGCCCATGCCCTTCAGCAAGGGAGCTGTCTTCGAGGCGGAGAATATCGGCGACACCCCGATCAGCGACCTCTACTTCAACATAGAGTACAGCGACGTAGACCACGGCCCCGAGACGCCTCGGTTCCACGCCAAATGGAGGCGCGAGAACCCAACGACCATCGACAAGAACTACACTATCCTCGAGGCGAAGGGAGCGGGCCACTACTGCGGCGTCGCCATGAACATGCAGTCATACGACAAGGGCAGCAGGCTCTTCCTCGAGGGGGACGAGGTAATCTGGGTCGACGGAGAGAAGGAGGCGAGCATCAAGGGGACGGGGACGGAAGACTACTTCCAGGGAGGCTGGTACTGGATCAACGGCCCCTTCTCCGCGCCTTACCACGGTCTGAGCTACCAGGACCTCCTACAGTGCCGATTCACCGCCTACCGACTCCACCTCCCTGACCCAGTGCCCTTCGAGAAGGAGATCAAGGTCACCATTGAGCACGGCAGCAGCAACATGCTGCAGGAGGACTACTCGAGCACGGCTTACTGGTACCAGGTCGAGCCACATGACCCCGGCTTCGGTGGCATAGGGAAGGATATCTCATATGTGAAGCCCCTCGGGACCCGGTGGGAGGCCCACCTGATCAGCGAACTCGTCCAGGACCCGCCGGCGAACGTGGAACGCAGACGCGTCCTCCACGACGCTGCTAGGCTCAGGGTGATGCTCAGGGAGGCACAGAAGAAGGTGGCGGTGCCGCCTGACCTCGCGGGCCTCGACCAGGACGACTTCCTAAAGGCCGACTACAACGAGCTGAAGAGAATCGTGGACAAGCACAAGAGGGCACTCCGCTGACTAGCTGAGCTTATACACGCCAAGCTACCCTTTCTTCACCCATGGCCAAGGAGACTGCCTGGGGCTGGATCGACCAGAACCAGAAGAGGATCATAGAGGTCGCTGACACAATCTGGGGCTACGCCGAGCTGGGTCTAACTGAGACGAAGAGCTCGAAGCTACTCCAGGATGAGTTGAAGAAGCACGGATTCAAGGTGGAGGCGGGCGTCGCGGGTATGCCCACCGCCTTCATCGCGACGTGGGGGAGTGGCAAGCCAGTCATAGGCATCATGGGTGAGTTCGACGCCCTCCCAGGCATCAGCAACAAGATTGAGCCTGTAAAGACTCCGCTGAAGGAAGGCGCGCCAGGACACGGCTGCGGCCACCACATACACGGCACAAGCGGCGTCGCCGGCGCAATCGCCGCACGCTACGAGATGGAGAAGAAGGGCATCAAGGGCACAGTCAAGTTCTTCGGGACCCCCGCCGAGGAGAACTTCGTCGGCAAGGTCTACATGGTCCGTGCCGGCCTCTTCGACGGAGTCGACGCTATAATCAGTCACCACCCCGACTCGATAAACTCCGCGACGGTAGGCAGCAGCACCGCCGTCAACGGCGTCAAGTTCCACTATTACGGTAAGACGAGCCACGCCGCTGGCAGCCCAGAGCAGGGCAGGAGCGCCTTAGACGCGATCGAGCTCATGAACGTCGGTGTCAACTACCTTCGCGAGCACGTCATCCAGGAGGCAAGGTTCCACTACGTCATCGAGGTGGGTGGTGGACAACCGAATGTCGTCCCCGACTACGCACGCAGCTGGTACTACATACGCGCCCCGCAACGCGACCAGCTGGATGGCATCTACAAGAGGATAATCAAGATCGCCGAAGGCGCCGCGCTGATGACGGAGACGACGCTCAAGGTCGAGTTCATAATGGGTCTTTACAACCTCATCCCAAACAGGGCGATAGCAGAGGTCATTGTGGGCAACATGAAGGAGATCGGTGCCCCCAAATACACGAAAGAGGAGCTTGCCTACGCCAAGAAGATCAACGCAGGCCTCGACAGGCAAGTCAAGATCGACGACATGAAGAGGCAGAAGGTGCCCACGTGGGAGCGCTACGCCGACATGGACATGGCGGACGACGTCCTCGACCCCTACGGCGAGGATTACTGCAGCGCCGGCTCAACGGACGTAGGCGATGTCAGCTGGATCGTCCCCGCTGTCGAGTACAACACCTCTACATACCCCCTAGGCAGCCCCGCTCACAGCTGGCAGTGGGTCGCATGCGGAGCCATGGGCCTCGGCCACAAGAGCCTCATCTTCAGCAGCAAGGTAACAGCCGGCACCGTCCTCGACTTTCTCACAAAGCCCGGGCTGGTGAAGAAGGCGAAGGAGGAGCACGCCAAGCGCCTCGCCGGGAGGAAATACGTCTCACCTATCCCTGACGAGATCCAGCCGCCGCTGGATATGGCAGAGCAGTACGCCGAGAAAAACAGAGGCAAAGACTAGCCCCTGATATTCTGTTAGAATAATAAATATGGGGCGGGAAGTTTACTTCTTCCCGTTCTTCTTGACGAAGCGCTCGACCCTGTTCCAGGCGTCTTCGAGGTGCTCCATGTCGGCGACGAGGGCGAACCTGATGTGGCCCTCTGCTGCCTGGCCATAGCCTGTGCCTGGTGCGCCGCGGACCTTCTCCTGCAGGAGGAGCTCCTGGGCGAACTTGGCGCTGGGCATGCCGACCGCGCTGATGTCTGGGAAGAGGTAGAAGGCGCCCTCGGGCTTGGGGCAGTTGATACCCTTGATCTCGTTCAGCCTCTTGACGCTGAAGTCGATCCTCTTCTTGTACTCCTTCCGCATCTTCTTGACGAAGCCCCATCCCTTCTCGAGGGCGACTGCGCCCGCGTACTGGAAGGGCACCGGCATACCGATGATACCGATCGGGACCGCCTGCACGAGCTTCATGAGCTCGGGGCTGGAGATGATGTAACCTGCGCGGCAGCCTGTCCACGCGAAGGTCTTGCTGAAGCTCATGAGGGCGAGGGTCCTGTCCTCCATGCCCTTGATCTTCATCGTCGGGATGAAGGGCTTCCTGCCCCAGATGAACTCGGTGTAGATCTCGTCGCTGATACAGAGGATGTCCTTCTCGACGCAGACATCGGCGAGCGCCTTGAGCTCCTTCTCAGTGTAGACCGCGCCGGTGGGGTTGTCTGGGCTGCAGATCATGACCGCCTTCGTCCTAGGCGTACACACCTTGGCGATGGCGTTGACGTCCGGCCTCCAGAGACCCTTCTTGTCCTTCTTCATGGGTGCGCGGACCATCTTCGCGCCGTAGTAGGAGACGGGGGCGAAGTAGCCCTGGTAGGCGGGGTCGAGGAGTATGATCTCGTCGCCTGGGTTGAGGATGGCTCCGAAGGCGCGGAAGATCGCCTGACTGCCACCAGACTCTCGATGCAGAGTTGGGTGTTAGGGTCGATCTTCACACCGTACTTGCCGTAGTATTTGGCTATGGCGCTCTTGAACTCGGGTACGCCCGTGAACTCGTAGTGGGTGTGACCCTCCTTCATGGCCTGGTATACGGCCTTGTTGATGATGTTGGGCTGGTTGAAGTCGGGGTCACCAGCGCCTAGGTTGATGAGCTTGGGGTCCGGGGCCACGTTCACACGTGTCGAGGAACCAGCTGCCATTGCCTAGCAGCTCCTTCTTCGCGAATTTGTTAACGTCCATATCCACCACTTATCCTTGAAGCAGAGCGGGTTTGTGTATAAAACGTCTTCGATGTAAGGTTCTGTAATGATGATTGGAGAAAATGTAGGGATGGTATATAGGAGCTAGCCGACGAGGGCGTTGAAAAACAGCTTGAACGCCGCGTCGCTCTGGGCCCGGTACTGGGGGGCGAAGCCGTAGAGAATTACGCGCCCCTTGCCAACTTTTGCCTCGACCATCGCTGCCTTGCGCGCTAGCCTCTCCTCCCCTTGGAGCCAGCCGCTCTCCATGATCCGGCTGTCGGGGTAGGTGAGGACGACGCCGCATTCGTCGTTGTGGATGCCTGGCCTCACCTCGAAGGCGCCGTGGCTACGGAAGATGATGAGCAGGTCCTCCTGCACACCCCAGGCCAGCGAATTCGAGACGTCGACGTTTACACGAAGCGTAGAGCCGGGGCATATGAACTCAGTCGGCTTGACGTCTGCTAGGACGTTCTTGACAGGGACCTTTAGCTCCTCTATGGCGAAGTCGCTTGACTCCCCTAAGCATAGAACGGTGCCGCCGGCCTCGGCGAACTCCCTGAGCTTCCCGACGCCCTCCTTGCCTATGCCGCTCCGGTACTCTGGCGGATGCTTCGGCGCCGTCATTATGCCCTGCCACCTCTTCTCATAGTACTCGTCGATGCCCTCGCCTGTGATCATCGCCTTAGCGTCCGCGGGGAAGATGAGAACATCGTACTTGTCAGCGAGTTTGCCCCTCTTTACGTCCTTGTCGAATATGGTCTTGAAAGGGAACCTGTACTGCTCGAGAAGCCACCGGGTCCACCCCTCGTCGGTGTTCCCGCCGTAGTAGCGCTGGTAGATGCCTATCTTGAGTTGCCTCGTCGGCCTCTCATTTATGGTGCCTCCGGGGGCCGCGTCGAAGACGAGGTGGAATAGCCGTGATAGTTTCTCCAATTCATTTTTCGCGTCTGCGCCGACTACGTGCCAAGAGCCCGCGGGGTACTTCTTGCCACCGACGGTGACGGGCTCGGTCAGCCGCCTGACCTCGACGCCCCTCTTCAGGAGCCTGTTCACGGCGGCGTAACCGTCGTTGACCGCGGTGTCGAGGAGCCACCCATTCGGGGCGGTCGCCACGACGTCGCCGCGTGGGAACCTGAGACTAGGTACTGCCTCGAATGCGCCTTCGAAGGGCTTCTCGACCTCCTGGAGCCTAACTCCCATGAACTCGGGTATTGTGTAGGTGGCGAGGTCGTATGGCGTTACAGGTGTGCCGTCGGGCTTCTTGCTCCACGGCCCGACGTGGTAGAAGGTCCTCTTGAGGAGCGAGACGATGTATGGCCTGCAAGGCTGGGAAGAGAAGACGACGTGTGTGCCACGAGGGTAGGTGACCCCATCAGCTGTGAACTCGCGCTGGCTCCTCTGCACCTCGACACCCATGTCCATCAGCGTCTTGAGGAGCTTGTAGGCGGTAAGCTCGTCGTGCTGCTCCGGCTTGACGACGAAGGCGAATGGCGCCTCCCTCTCGCCTCTCTCAATCGAGCGGGTTGCCTTGAGGTACATGTTCCTGAGGAGCGTCTCCCTGAAGCTTGCCGCAACCGTGAGGGTAGCAATGGCGCTTATCTTCTGCTGTTCAACGACGTCGCGGAGTCTCCACCAGCCCCCGGGCCAAGGGTGGGGGAAGCCCATCTGCGTCCTGTACTCGGGTCGCCCCCTGCTGCTGGGCTTCAGCTGGTGATAGTGGATCCAGATCGGGGTGGCGATGCCGGCGCTCGCCGACTCGGTGAGCATCCCGCAGATGTTGTGCCAGCATGGCACGTAGTTGAACGTGGGCATAAACTCCCCAGGGTAGGTAGCAGCGGACTCGACGCCCGTCTTCCCTGCGGCTTCGAGCATCACGTGCATGAGGCCGCCGTAGAGCTCCTGTTCCGTCCAGATGAGGGGGTCGACCTGGTCGTCGACTGGGTTGCTGAAGGGGGGCACGTAGAAGCGGGCACCGTAGCTGCCCATGTGGTGGTAGTCGATGTATGCTTGGGGGAACCACTCACCAGTACATCACGCGAGCTACCATCTGGCTCTCAACCATGCTGAGATTGATTGCGTCACGGTTGTTGTCATGACCCGTGTACTTGTGGTAGAGCCACGGCGGGCTCGTGCCCTCGTACTCTGTGCCGAGGTACTTGTTGTACCAGTCCGTTACCATTATCTGGCCGTCTGGATTGAAGCAGGGGAAGAGCAGGAGGACGACGTTCCTCCTGATCTCCTCGTACTCGGGCTTTGTCGCGATCTCGTAGACGAGTTCGGGGCTCATCTGGGTGCCGCCGACCTCTGTGGCGTGTATGCTCATCGTCATCGATACGACCGCCTTACCCTCGGCGATGATGCCCTCGATCTCCTTCTGGGTCGCCCCTCTCGGATGAGCGATCCTCTGGCTCATCTCCTTGATCCTGTCGAGTCTCTTCATGTTCTCGGGTGCCGTGATAACGGCGAGAAGGAGAGGGTTGCCCTCCGTCGACTTACCAAGCTCTGTTACCTTGACGCATGGCAACTTCGCCAACTCATTGAAGTACTCGACAACGCGGTCCCAGCGTTCTAACTTCCGGTCCTCGCCCATTTTATGGCCGAAAAATGCCTCCGGGGAGGGGATATTGTTGGACATGGTTTGAAAACCCCGTTACCCTATTAAAAACCATCCATTAGAGCCCCTAAATTATAAGGCTAATTGGGGAAAAATTCGTTTTAACCCATTCGAAGAACGTGTCTCGACCCGAAAAGTGTTAAGCGTCGTAGCGTTGATCCAGAAAGATACGCGATGCAGGCGCGCCCTGTTGTCATAGAGGACCTCCGTAGGTTCAGGTTCGTCTCCGATCCCCAACTATCCCCAGACGGTAAGAGGGTCGCTTTCGTGCTCTCCGATGTGAACATCGAGAAGGACGGCTACGACCGCCACATCTGGCTCGCCGATGCGGCGACGGGGAAGCACGCTCAGTTTACCTACGGTGAAGGCAGCGACACGTATCCCCGCTGGTCCCCCGACGGGCGGAGGCTCCTATTCCTCTCCAACGGTAGGCAGCCGGGGAGGAAGACTCAGCTCTACGCTATCGACGTGGAGGGGGGTGAGGCGAGGCTCGTAGCCGACACCGAGCTCGGCGTAGCCGCGCCTTCCTGGGCACCAGACTCCAAACACATACTCTTCGCCTCCAAGGTCTGGATGGAGAAGAAGCCAGAGACCGATGTCAAATACATCAAGCGGATTAGGTACAAGCTCAACGGACAGGGCACGTTCGAGGGGAGGCGTAACCACCTCTTCGTCGTGAAGCCTAGGGCGACTCCGAAGCAGCTCACAAAGGGCGAGTACGATGTGGGTGCCGCCGCGTGGAGCCCCGACGGTAAGACGGTCGCCTTCGTCACAAACATGGCGCCCGACGCCGATACGAGCGAGGTCACCGACATCTACACCATCCCATCATCCGGCGGCGAACCTCGGAAACTCACGGATAGCCACTTCTCAATTGCCTGCATCTCCTACTCCCCCGACAGCGGTAGGATCGCCTTCATCGGCAACGACAAGCCCGAGGAGCTCGCAGTCGATGAGAGCCTCTGGGTTATGCCCTCCGGAGGAGGCACACCGAGGAGGGCCGACCCATCCTTCGACAGAAGCCTCGGCTACGGCGTCGGTAGCGACCTGCGTGTCGCCTCACCCGACACCGCGCCGGTCTGGAGCCCAGACGGTGAAAGCATCTACTTCTACACCTCCAACACGCCGAAGAGCAGCCTCTACAGGACACGCCTAACCGACGGTACGACGGAGGTCTTGATCGGGAAGCCCAGCGTCGACGGGTTCAGCCTCATGGGTGACACCTTCGCCTACGTGGCGATGGATGCTACGCACCCCAACGAGCTCTACGTCAGGGACGTGAAGGGCGACCGCCGCCTGACCCACTTCAACGACGACCTCCTCAAGAAGCTCCAGATGGCCGAGCCGATCAGGTTCAGCTTCACGAGCAGCATGGGCAGGGACGTCGAGGCGTGGGTCATCAAGCCGCCCTCCTTGAGGGAGGGGGAGAGGTGCCCCGCTATCCTCGAGATACACGGTGGGCCTCGCGCCCTCTTCGGCGACGGTGTCTTCCACGAGTTCCAGGTACTCACCGGTGAGGGGATCGCCGTCGTCTACACGAACCCCCGGGGCAGCGCGGGGTACGAGGAGTGCTTCACGCAGGGCGTCATGCGTAGCTACGGTGTGGGAGACTACGAGGACCTCAATGCGTGCCTTGATGAGGCGTTGAAGAGGTTCCCATGGATCGACCCGGGGCACCTTGGCGTCTGTGGCGGCAGTTACGGTGGCTATATGACGAATTGGATGATAACACAGACCACCCGCTTCAAGGCGGCGGTCACATTCCGCAGTATCTGCAACTGGGTCAGTAAGTTCGGCACATCCGACATAGGTTACATGCAGCCGGAGAGTATCAGCGGCGGCAAGACCTACTGGGGCGGGGACACTCTGGAGCAGATGAGACGCAGTCCCTTATACTACGTCGATCGCGTAAAGACGCCGACCCTCATCGTCCACAGCGAGGAGGACCTACGTTGCCCCATCGAGCAGGGGGAGCAGTGGTTCACCGCCTTAAAGCTCAGGGGAGTTGAAACGGAGTTCATACGCTTTCCCGGGGAGAACCACGAGCTTAGCCGTAGCGGCAAGCCCAAGCACAGGGAGGAGAGGCTCCGCCACCTCGTCAGGTGGATGAAGAAGTACCTCTAGTGGGTCACGACGAGCCTTCCCTCGAGCCTCTTTACATACTCGGGCGCCGTCCTCACTGCGTTGATGAGCCACACCAGGACAATCACGCCGCGCACGCTCCGCTTAGGATATAAGCCCCGAAACAGAGTAGTCTACGCCCGCCAAGACGACGCGCCATGCAGACGGACTCCGCGGAGGATCACCTGTGAGGACGGGGTTACCCAGTCATGGAACAGGCGGGCAGGGCAAGGGCGTCGGACTCCTCGCGATTTGAGAGAGCTCAGCTGAGTAGAGCGTTGGCTCCAAACCGTGATGCTGTGTGTTTGTCGCGAGGCACAGGGACGCCCCGCCCACCATCACTTTTCCCGCAGTAAACAATAATGAGCTGCCCTCGTCTACTGATAGCCCGGCGGAGCCCTGAAGCCGCCCATCTGTGCGCCGATACACCCGGCTAGGTCGATTGTAGTGGCATCCTCAAGGTAGGGACCGACGACCTGTACGCCGACAGGGAGACCGCCCGCCGTCAAGCCGACGGGGGCGACGGTCGCAGGGAGCCCGCAGAGGGTTGCAAAGCTGATCCAGAAGCGCAGCTCATTGTATCTTCTCAGCCCCTCGGGTGTGCTTAGCACTCTAGCCTTCAGGGGCATCCTATGGTCGTGAGGGAACGCCGGGACGAAGGCGGGTGGAATGAGAAAGGCATCGAAGGCACCGAAGTAGTCGCGCCACGCCTCCCTTGCCAGCTCCCTCCGCCAGAGGGCATCCTCGAAATCCTTGACCGAGGAGGCGTAGGCGTGCGCCGCCGCGTACTCGTCGGAGCCGTCGTTCACCTTCTCTGCCTTGAGCAGATCGAATATCTGAGCCACGCTACGTGAGGCCGCCGACGAAGCAAAGCGAATGTACCTGTAGTCATCGAAGAGCCTCCTCGGATCGATTCCCTTTGGCCATCCCTCAGCGATCTCAACTCCCGCTTTCTTGAGAGTCTCTACCATCTTCTCCAGCAGCGCCCTGATCTCGGAGGTGACGCGGCACGCCGGGTCATCGATGACGTAGCCGATACTGTAGTAATCGAGCTTCTTCTTCCTCGGCTCCGGCATCTCCCATGTGTATGCTTTTACCTCCTCGCCGTCAGGCCCGCCGAGTATCTTCATTGCGAGCATTATGTCGTCGGCGCTCCTCGCCATGGGGCCAGCGACGCTGAAGTTGGGTTCCCCCACGGGTACACCGGGTATAGGCGGGATGTGGCCCCGCGCTGAGACAGTGCCTAGGCTTGGCTTATGCCCGTAGAGACCGCAGAAGTGTGAGGGAACGCGTATGGAACCGCCAACGTCGCTCCCGACCTCGAGGAAGCTCAAACCCGCAACGAGCGCCGCCGCCCCACCCCCCGTGGACCCCCCGGGAGTGAGCCCGAGATTCCAAGGATTATTCGACGTGCCGTAGAGATCATTGTAGCTCTGCCAGTCGAACGCCAGCTCCGAAGTGTTCGTGTGCCCGATGATGATTGCCCCGGCCTCTCTGAGGCGCTCAACGGGCGCTGAGTCGCGTGCGGGCACGTGACTAGCAAGCGTCTTGGAACCCGCCGTCGTGCGTACACCCTTGATCTCAAAGCAATCCTTCACCGTAACTGGGACACCATGAAGAGGACCGAGTTCTTCACCCCCCTTCGATTCCTCATCCGCCCTCCTCGCGGCGGCTATCGCCTCCATGGCGGTTAGTGTGGCGAATGCATGTAGCTTGGGGTTATACGCCTCGACCCGGTCAAGGATTGCCCTCGTGAGGTCGAGGGACGTCACGTCGCCGCGGGAGACCGCCTTAGCAGCCGCTGAGGCGGAGGCGAACGCCAGCGATGCGGCGGTAACCTTCCTAGGGGACAACTCATAGAGAATGGGGGGCTTATCCCCTTATACCGTTAACCACCGAGGGCAGCCCCACCCGCCCTCAAACCTTAATAGCGGAGCCTCTGAAAGAATCCAAAGGCGAGGAGAATGGACACCGAGACCCGCTTCAGACTAGTCACGCAGGACCTCCAAGAGATAATCACCCCCTCCGAGGTTAGGACGCTACTAGAGACTAACGATCACCCACGCGGATACGTCGGCTTCGAGCCCAGCGGCATGATGCACGCCGGCACCGGCCTCATCGTTGGCAAGAAGATGAAGGACTACGCTGACGCTGGGTTCCACTTCATAATCTACCTCGCAGAATGGCACGGTTGGATCAACAACAAGCTCGGCGGAGACCTCGACAACATACGAGCCGGTGCCGAGTACTTCAAGGACTGCTTCACCGCCCTCGGCCTCCCCGAGGGGAAGGTCCAATACCTCTGGGCAAGCGACATTGTTAGTCACAAGGACTACTGGGAGAAGGTCGTACGCGTCATGAAGGCAACCACCATGAAGAGAGCGCTAAGGGCGATGCCCATCATGGGGCGCAGCGCCGACGCCGAGGACGTAGAGTCTAGCTGGGTACTCTACCCCGCACTCCAGACCTCGGACATCTTCCAGATGGACCTAGACGCCGCCTGCTCGGGCATGGATCAGAGAAAGGTACACATGCTTGCTAGGGAGGTCGCGCCGAAGCTCGGCTTCAAGACACCCGTCTGCCTACACAACCCACTCCTCCCCGGCCTCCAGGACTCCACAATACAGGGCAACTTCGATGAGAACGAGGAGATCAATAAGGTCATCTCGACTAAGATGAGCAAGAGCGTCGCCAAGGGGGCCATCTGGGTCAACGACGAGCCCGCTGACATCAGAGCCAAGTACAAGGAGGCATTCTGCCCCCAGAAGGTCGTTGAGGGCAACCCAGTGCTCGAGCACGCCCGCATGATCATCTTCCCCCAGCTCGCCAGGCTCGACGTCGAGCGCCCAGCCAAGTTCGGGGGCAACATCAGCTTCGAGAGCTACGAAGAGCTAGCCAAAACGTACGCCGACGGCAAGCTCCACCCCATGGACCTAAAAACGGCGACGGCTGAAGCCATGGTCAAGCTCCTCGAACCAGTCCGCAAGTACTTCGAGACGAAGCCCGAGAACCTAGAGAAGATGAAGAAGCTCCGGGTTACCCGGTAAAAAAACAGGCTCTACTTTGCATAGCTGGCCATCTTCTCGGCCAACTCAATCGTCCTGCAGCTATACCCGAACTCGTTATCGTACCACGCCACGACCTTGACCATCGTGCCGTTACTCACCGTCGATGAGCCGTCCACAACTGCGCTGTAGGGGCTGTGCACATAGTCGACTGAGACGAGGGGCTCCGTGTCGAAGCCGAGTATGCCCTTCATCTTCCCCGCAGCGGCCTCCTTGAAGGCGGCGTTTATCTCATCTGCATTAGGCTTTGCCTTGAGGACTGCGGAGACGTCGATGAGGCTAACGTCGGGCGTCGGGACGCGGAAGGCGGTCCCGTCGACTTTCCCCTTTAGTTCAGGTAACACTTCGCCTATAGCGCTCGTCATCCCCGTCGTCGTGGGGATTATACTCATCGCTGCGGCGCGTGCCCTGCGCAGGTCTTTGTCCGCCCTGTCTAGGAGCATCTGGCTCCCAGTGTAGGCGTGGATTGTCGAGACCATCGCGGATTCAAGCCCGAAGCGGTCGTTGAGCACCTTGACTACTGGAGCTACGCAGTTCGTAGTGCAGCTCGCGTTACTCACCAGATGGTGCTTCGCCGGTTCGTAGATGCCATCGTTGCAACCGAGGACGATGGTTGCATCAAGCTTCTTCCCCGGTGCGCCGACGAGAACTTTGCTTGCCCCCGCTTTCAGATGCTTGCCAGCGCCGTCCCTGTCTCTGAACTTATCGGAGGAGTCGATGACGAGCCAAACCCCGAGGTCCCTCCACGGGAGTTTCTCGGCATCCGATTCGTTGAGCACCTTGATGCGTTTCCCGGCGGCAATTATCGTGTCCCCCTCCACCTCGACGGGGAAGGGTGCCCTACCGTGAACACTGTCGTACTTTAGCAGGTGCCCCAGGAGCTTCGCGTCGCCGCGATTAACCGCGACGAACTCGAGCTTGGAGCCCCTCTCAAGCGCCGCCCGCAGAGCGAGGCGGCCCGTCCTACCGAATCCATTTATCGCGACTTTAACCATGAGGACGTACCTCAGATAAGGGTCCGTGAAACCCTCTTAAAACCTTGTTCGGTGGGCTGGAGGCTTGATCGACAAGGTTTTTATTCCTAGGTGAAAGACTCAGTAGCGCGCCGAGAAGGCGTGATTCCCACTCACCGCGGGTAGAAAAGGACGCGACAGCGCCCTTGGTACCCGCAAGTCACCGGATGGAAGCATAGCAGGACGGGTTTTAGTACCCGGGCGAAACCCCAGAGGGAGATAGGAGGGGACCGCGCCGCGGCTAGTGTGAATCAGGACAACAACGAACAGAGTTGCATATAGCAATGGGAGATAAGGACAGCTACACAGGCGTCAAGTATACGATACATGCACGCTTCATAATCGAGGGAGTCGTCGAGCGTCACGACGTGATCGGGGCGATCTTCGGCCAGACCGAGGGGCTCTTCCCCAAGGACTTTGAGCTACGCGAGCTACAGCGCACAGGCAAGATCGGCAGAATCGACATCGACCTCAAGTCCGCGAACGACAAGACCACAGGCACACTCGTGGTACCTTCTAGCCTAGACAGGCCTGAGACCGCCATAATCGCGGCGGCTATGGAGACCGTCGACAGGGTCGGCCCGTGTGAGTCCAAGATCGCCGTCGAGGCGATCAAGGACATGCGCGCAGACAAGCTCAAGCGCATACAGGAGCGCGCTAAGGAGCTCATGCGCGACTGGCACGTCAAGGAGCACCACGACATCGAGGTCATGCTTGAGCAGGTTGGGCTGGAGAGTAAGAAGATCGAGCCTGTACACTACGGGCGCGAGAGACTCACCGCCACACCCGACATCAGCACCCGCAACGACATAATCCTCGTCGAGGGCAGGGCAGATGTCATCAACCTCCTTAGGGCGGGAATCAGTGGATCCATCGCCGTCGAGGGTGCAAAGGTACCCAAGACAATCCGCGAGCTCGCCAGGAAGAAGGAGATCACAGCCTTCCTCGACGGTGACCGCGGAGGCGACCTCATACTCAGGGAGCTCGCGCAGGTCGCAAGACCTAGGTACGTTGCACGTGCCCCCAGAGGCTCTGAGGTTGAGGAGCTCGACCCATACCAAATAAAGGCAGCGTTGGAAGCCAAGGTCACCTTCGAGGAGGCCTGGGCAGCACTCCAGAGCGGGGTCGAGGCGCAGCCCGAGGTCGAGGAGCGCCAGCCCGAGGCGGTGCCCGAACGTGTGCCAGAGCGTGTACCCGAACGTATTCCCGAGCGTGCACCAGAGCGTATGGAGCGCGGACCACCCCCGCGGAGGGGACCGCGCCCGCAGCGTCAGAGACCACCCGAGGTCGCAGCACCCCCGCCCCCACCCAGCCTTGCGAAGCAATACGCGGGCCTCGTTGAGGGCTTCAGGGGCACACTCGAAGCGACCCTCATAGGAACCGACGACGCAGAGTCGCCGCGGTTCCCTGTCGCCGAGCTCGTCGAGAAGCTCAAAGCCGCCGAGAACGTCAAGGCGGTCGTATTCGACGGGATCGTGACGGGGCGCCTCATCGACGCAGCAGCGTCAAAGGGCGTCAAGGTGGTCGTCGGCGACAGGGTCGCCGAGGGCATACGCATCCCGCAGGGGATGGAGATCAAGGCCTTCAAGGACCTATCCTAAGTTTTTTTTACCCCAGCCGTTTTCTCACGGCGGGCCTCCTAAGGCTTAGCCTATGGAGCGCCTCGCCGAATCCCTCATCGGGCTCCAGCGTGTGCTTCAGGTAGACGCCGGTGCGCCCGACCAAGCGGCGGCGCTCAAGGGTCCTAACCCTTTCAGCGACTATCCGTGTGTCCACGCCAAGCAGACGCGCTACCTCCCCTTCTATCCCCGCCACCTGTGACTCGACGTGCCCCCGAGAGGTCGGCTCGATGAGCATCAGTCTCTTATCCACTCCGGGCACGCGAACGCCGGCGTCGAGCTGTTGGACTGTGACCGACCCGGCGAAGCCGTAGAAGTCGCGCTCCGACGGAAGCAGTTGGACAAGCGGAAAACTGTAGCCCCTCTTCTCCCCCGTATAGATGTAGCCCTTCGCCGCGTATCCTGGGGTAGCCTGAACGATCACCCTCTCAGAGGCGCATATTCCTTCTCTCTCGAGCGCCACCTCTACCAGCTCCGGGGCGGGGGGACTCGGTATGAATATGTCGACGTCGCTCGTCGACTTCACGTCGCCCCGCGCGAGGCTACCGTAAGCGATGCATTCAATGTGGACAGATGCGAGCGGTCGCATGAGAATCGACGCCTCGCCACGCAGAGAGTGCAGGCGCACCCAATGAGCCTCGTCGTAGACTACCTCGACCCGCTCAGACACCGCCGATCTACCAACCTATAAGCAGCGGTCTCCTTATATCTGCAGCATCCACGTGAAAAAGAGGACAAGCATGGACTCGCTTACCACACTCGCCATAATCGTCGGCGTCTGGTTCACCTTCTACGCTGCCATCAAGATCTTCAAGATACAGCGCGACGACCTCGAGGTGAGCCCCTTATACGCCCTCTACAAATCGACGAGGCTCAACGGCTTCATTGCCCGCCTCGCGGCTTGGCACCCAAAGATGTGGAGGGTCCTCGGCAACGTAGGAATCGTCGGAGCAATAGGGCAGGCGACGTTCGCCTCATGGCTCCTTCTCAACAACCTCCTAAAGTTCTTCTTCAGCCCCGACACGGCGACACCCGTCCAGCCATTGATACCAGGCGTCACCATCGGCATGTCGAGCCTCCCTTGGTTCTTCCTTGCGGCGGGCTTCGCTATACTGGTACACGAGCTTAGCCACGGTATCCAGTGTATGATCGAGGGTGTCAGAGTCAAGTCGGCGGCACTCATGGTTGCCGTGATAACCTTCGGCGCAGCCGTCGAGCCCGAGGAGGAGGAGATGAACAAGGCGAGCCTTCTCACGAGGATGAGAATATTCGCCTCAGGCAGCATAGTCAACCTGATCACGGGCCTCGCCGTCATCCCAATCATGATCGTATTCGATGGTGTCATGCCCGACACCCTGGGGATCTTTTTTAGCTGGCTCTACTTCGTCTCTATCAACCTCGCCATCATGAACATGCTGCCCATAGGGCCGTTGGACGGTGGGCAGATGTGGAGGGCGATCACCGAACACTCGCCCTTTGGTAAGTTGCTCCAGAACTTAGCGACATACGCGTTCCTAGCCCTAATCGTCGGGAACATCGTCTTCAGCTTCAACCTTTTCGGACTCGTCCCAATCTAGGAAAAGGGTCTTTTTCCACCCCGATCTCAGGGCAGTCGGCTTGCGTGAATGCCCGGATGGCGTCTGCCTGAATGTGCTTAAGGTGAAGAAGGCAGTGGTGCATATGCTACCGACGTCGCCAGTTGATGCTCGGCATCGACGACCTAATGATCTAGTACAAGATAACAAAGTTCCACGAGAAATAGGACAGATTTAGAAGAGGAAACTGGGGGGCAGCGTCAGCTTGTATATGGGGATCTTGGTCATCGCTTTGATCCTCTCAAGCTCGATCTCCTCCTCGGGCGTGACGAGCGTTATCGCGTTCCCCGCTTTCCCGGCGCGCGCCGTCCTGCCTACGCGGTGGAAGTACATATTCGGATCCATCGGGATGTCGTAGTTGATTATCCACGGCACGTCCTCGATGTCGAGTCCCCTCGCCGCGAGCTCGGTGGCTATCATTATACTGAACTTCCCCTGCTTGAAGCCGTCGAGCACCTGCTGGCGCCGCGCCTGGGTGAAGTTACCGTGTATCGCCTCGGCGCTGTATCCGGATCTACTAAGCATAGCGTATAAATCGTCGACGCCTATCTTCATCCTACAGAAGATGATGCAGCGTTCAATCTTGTAGAAGTCGATGATGCGCTTAAGAGTCTCCTCCTTCTCATGCTCGTTGCAGAGTATGTAGTGCTGCTTGATGTTGGAGACGCCTATCTCGTCGCGGCTTACGTTGACGAATTCAGCGTCGTGCATGTATCGGCTGCTTATGTTCATGGTGCGGTCGTCGATTGTGGCGCTCCAGAGGCTTACCTGCTTGGTTTTCGGTGTGCGTTTGAGGATGTACTCGATGTCTTCGACGAAGCCCATGTCGAGCATGTTGTCTGCCTCGTCGAGTACGAGCATCTTGATGTTGTGGAGGCTGAGGGTGCCGCGGTTGAGGTGGTCGATGATCCTCCCCGGGGTGCCGACGACGATGGCGGGACCCCTCTTGAGCTCAATAAACTGCTTGTCGATTGAGACTCCGCCGTAGACAGCTGTAGCGCGGACCTGCGTATACTTGGCGAAGTCGTTTATGTCCTCGGTTATCTGCTGCGCAAGTTCACGGGTGGGAGCGAGAACGAGTCCTTGGACGAGATGCTTCTCGGGTTCGAGGAGTTGTATCATGGGGACGCCGAAGGCGGCGGTCTTGCCGGTGCCCGTCTTCGCTTGACCTATTACATCTTTTCCCTCGAGCATGGGCGGGATCGCCTTCTCCTGTATGGGGAACATGTCGTCAAAGCCGATCTCCTTGAGCCCCTTCTTAAGCTCCTTACTGATGGCGAGCTTGCTGAACTTCATGGCGGATCCCGATACTTTCTCCCTTCTCTAACATCGGGTGAGTTAAATACTGTCCCATTCGGGCTTTGGGTGCCTCCTCTGGGAAAGGTTATATCTCAGGTGCATGTTGGCTCCTGTCGGCGGGTGAGTGGGGCCTCCCACCCGACTCCGCCTTAGAAATCCCGGTGGAGGGAGGCAAAAAAGCGTTGAACACGAGAGAACTATCCCTAGTAGCTGTTTATGCGGCGCTCTACGCGTCGCTCGTCATCGTCTTCTCGCCGATAAGCTTCGGTGTACTTCAGTTCAGGCTCGCCGGCGTCGTCAGGCCCGGGATAGCCCGGATGAGGGTGCTAGCAGTAGGCTACGCCATCGGCGTCGTCGTTGGTAACCTCATGAGCCCCTTCGCGGGTATCTACGAGCTCCTCTTCATGCCTGTTGCGAGCCTCGCCGCGGGGCTCATCGGCTACGAGGTAGCGAAGCGCTTCGGGGGAAGCTACTGGACCTGCGGGCTGATCATTGCCATCATCATCCCGGTATGCGTTTCGTGGATGCTGTTGCAGCTGTTCAGTCTACCTGTCGGGTTGACTCTTCCTGGGTTACTGGCAAGCGAGCTCATAATCAACGTCCTGGGAGCGGGAATATTTACGGTGCTTGAGCGGAGGATGAAGTGGTAGAAATGAGGAAATGTGTCATCATACTCAGCGGGGGACCAGACTCAGTAACCGCCGCCTACTGGGCGAGGGAGAAGAACTACGAGGTCCACGCCCTCACGTTCAACTACAGCCAGAAGGCGCAGGTCGAGATAGAGCATGCTACCGAGATCACTAGGATACTGAAGATACCCCACAAGATCATCGACCTCAGGAACTTGAGTGGCATCTATGAAGGTGTCACGAGTCTTGTCGATGCGGAGATGGAGGTCACGGGCACGTTCACCGACCCGATCATCGTGCCCTTCCGCAATGGAATTTTCCTATCCGTAGCTGTCGCGTTCGCCGACGGGATCGGTGCCGACCTCGTCATATATGGTGCCCATGCGGGGGACGAGGAGTTCTACCCTGATTGCCGAAGAGAGTTCTACGAGGCGTTCGAGAAGGCTGCGCGCCTCGGCACAGCGAATGACATCACGATAACTTCCCCCCTCAGCCATTTACGTAAATCCGGAGTCCTCCGGGAAGCTGTGAGACTCGGAGTCCCTCTTGAGAAGACGTGGTCCTGCTACCTTCAGGGGCCTACCCATTGTGGAGAGTGCGAGTCCTGCAACAACAGGAAGAGGGCATTCGCAGAGGCGGGGATACCCGACCCGACGAAGTACGAAGTCTAGCCCTACTGCCAGATTTCGCGCGTCAGCTTCTTTGTTAGCCCCTTCAAGTAGAGATACTCATAAGCAGCTAGGGTTGCTTAGGCGCCTTACCCGACTGCGATTGCGGTCTGCTCCTTCCTATCTGTTACGTCGCCTGCGGTGAAGAGCGCGGAGATGCTTGTCGACAACTCGTGGGTGACGGGCTTTAACCCCTCTTGTTGAGCGCGTGCAGCGTCGAGGCCGTCCAGAGAATATTCCAGGCTCTAGCCGGGTTTTCTCAAGTATTATATCACCCATCAGCGTCATCGGAATCGATGCGTATGGACACGGCGCTTCTTGAGAGACTGTCGAACGCCTACGGTCCTCCAGGCTCGGAGGACGAGGTGAGGGAGATACTCAAGGCGGAGCTTGAGGGCTACGCGGATGAGACCCAGATCGACAAGCTGGGCAACATCCTCTTCACCCACAGGTGTAAGGAGGGGAAACCACTCATCATGCTCGCGGCCCACATGGACGAGGTCGGCTTCCTCGTCCGCCACATAGAGGATCAGGGATACCTCCGCCTCCACTCATGGGGCGTCGTCCCTAACCTACTCCCCGGGCAGAGGCTAGTATTCCGGGGCAAGAAAGCCGACCTCAAGGGCGTCGTCGGCACGAAGCCGCCCCACATCATGAGCGAGGAGGAGAGGAAGAAGCCCGTCGTCCTCGACGACCTGTTCGTCGACATAGGCACCTGTACGCGAGAGGAGGCGGAGAAACGGGGAGCCTACGTCGGTATGACCGGCGTCTTCGACGTCGAGTTCATCGACCTCGGAGAGGGCTACATCCGGGGAAAGGCGCTCGACGACCGCGCCGGCTGCTATGTCCTAGCGGAGGTCTTCAAGTGGCTCAAGGGCTCCCAACTCAATGTCGTCGCCGTCGGCACCGTGCAGGAGGAGGTCGGGCTCCGCGGCTCCAAGACCGCCGCGTACCAGGTGGACCCCGACTATGGCCTCGCCCTCGAGGGCACATTCGCCGTAGACATGCCGGGTATGGCGCCACACATGATACCCGCCTCCCTCAAGAAGGGCCCCGTCGTCACGATAGCCGACTCCAGCGTCATCGTCCACCCCAAGGTCCTCAAGACCATCGTGGACGCCGCCGAGGCGGGGAAGATCCCCTACCAGTTCAAGAAGATACCTAGCGGCGGCACCGACGCGGGGAGCATCCACCTGACCAAGGGTGGCGTCCCCAGCGGCACCATAGCTGTTCCCTGCAGGTACATACACGGTCCCGCCGCGATAACCTCAACCGAGGACATAGAGAACACCATACTACTCGTCAAGGCCTTCCTCGAGAAGATATCCAAGTAGACCTAGTCAAGGATTATAGCCCACTCTTCCAAACGAGTGATAGAGTCAATTATGAAGGCATTGATCAGAATCTACGCGCCACCCTACCTCGAATCCATCGAGGCACTTGAGAAAATAGCTGTTGAGAGCCCTCACATCTGCCTCATGAACCCCCTCCTCCTACACTCCGACCCCTACACACGCGCCGTCGACTGGGTCTACAACTACTTCAAGGGACGTGGTAATATCGACTACGAGCGCTGCGGACACATCCTCGCCCCCGCCGAGGAGCTGGAGGGACACGACTTCGTCTTCCTATGGATGGTCGAGCCAACGAGAGAATACATCAATGAGACGATAAGAAAAGTGGACGATGCCTTAAAGCCACTCAGCGCAAGGTACACGATAACCCTGAAGAAGTGAAGTTTCCATCCCTTACGCTCACCCTAGAGCCACATCGAACTCCCTAAATCCGGCCAGACGCCTACTAGCTGAACAATATGTCGGGCATAGAGGCGACGGGGCTCATCAAGCGCTTCGGCCCCCTGACTGCCGTCGACGGGATCAGCTTCAAGGCAGATGCCGGTGAGATATTCGGGCTCCTCGGCCCAAACGGCTCAGGAAAGACCACCACCGTCCGGCTCCTCTCCTGCCTCATCGCCCCCAGCGCCGGCTCAGCGAAGGTCGCAGGCTTCGACATAGTGAGTGAGCCCCTCAAGGTTAGGGAGGCAGTCGGCGTCCTCACAGAGAACCCAGGCATCTACGACCGACTCTCGGCGCTTGAAAACATGGAGTTCTTCGCCGAGGCATACGGGCTCACCGACAGGACCGAGAGGGACGCGAGGCTACGTGAGCTTCTCGAGTTCTTCGACCTCTGGGACCGCAGGGGCGACAAGGTGGGGACATGGTCGAAGGGTATGAGACAAAAGCTAGCAATAGCCAAAGCGGTCGTCCACAACCCCGGCGTCCTCTTCCTCGACGAGCCTTCTTCAGGGCTCGATCCAAAGACAGCCAAGGATATACGTGACCTCATGTGGGACATGAGCCGCCACGAGAAGCGCACAATCGTTCTCTGCACACACAACCTTGAGGAGGCGGAGAGACTCTGCAGCCGCGTCATGATAATCAGGAAGGGCGCGCCACTCGCGACGGGGAGCGTCGAGGACCTGCGCAGGAAGATGCACGGCGCGCCAGCCCTCGAGGTGACGGTAGAGCATGCGGACGATGTCCTTCTAAAAAAGGCCTCTAAACTGGAAGGAGTGAAAAACGTCTCCATGAGTGGTGTAGATATCCTCCTATTTGACCTCGACGACCCTGAAGCTGGAACACCCGATATAGTGTCGAGTCTCGTCAAAGCAGGTGCACGAGTGAAGTCCGTCAATATCATGCGCCCTACCCTTGAGGACACGTACCTCGAACTCACAAAGGAGGAACAAGCATGAGATTCGACAAGGTTCTACTGGTCTTCAGGAAGGATTGGCTCGAGGTGAGGCGCAACTGGCAGATCCTTTTCCCCATTCTACTTGTACCGATGATATTCTGCATACTACTACCGTCTATTATACTCCTCATACCAGAGTCCTCATCGGACGCCGGTGACCTTGGGGGGCTGCTCGGCATACTCCCTGAGGTGGTACGCGCTGAGATCGCGGGCTTCAACGCAAACCAAACTATCGCCTACCTCATGCTGACATTCGTCTTCATGCCGTTCTTCCTCCTCATACCCGCGATGGCGTCCAGCGTGATCGCCAGCGACAGCTTCGCGGGGGAGAAGGAGAGGAAGACCATCGAGGGGCTCCTCGCCACTCCGCTCACCGATGCGGAGCTGATGGTGGGAAAGATGCTCGTCGCCTTCGTCCCCTCCATGTTCGTGACATTCGCCTCATTTGCCGCCTACACAGCGATCGTCGACTTCCTCGGATTCCCTCTATTCAACCGCTTCGTGCTTCCGAACATCAATTGGATGCTCTCAATCTTCCTACTCGCCCCGGCCGTGGCCATGGCGGGCATAGCAGTGACCGTCATCGTATCGGCACGCGTCAAGGGCTTCAGGGAGGCACAGCAGCTCAGCGTCCTCATCATCGTCCCGATAATGGGGCTGGTTGTGGGTCAGGCGCTCGGAGTACTACTCCTTGTCCCCGAGGTCATAATCATACTATTCTTTATCTTCGTGATAATTGATCTGATAATTCTCAGGATCGGGCTCGGCATGTTCGAGAGGGAAGAGATACTCTCCCGGATTCGCTAGGTCACGAGCTTTTACCAAATGCAACGGGTTCAGGAGAACACGTGGAAAACTCGCAAGCATTGACGAAGTTATTATATTTCATCGACCGAAATTAACTTATGAAAACGCTCCAGCTAACAATGGAGCCTGTCGCTAACACGGCGATGCTCATACGCCGACCAATCACCGAAGTCTTCAACGCCTTCATCGACCCCGAGGTCACGACGAAGTTCTGGTTCACCAAGGGCAGCGGCAAACTAACTGAGGGCCAGAAGGTCACGTGGGCGTGGGAGATGTACAACGTCTCCGCCGAGGTAGTCGTCAAGGAGATTGAGGAGAATAAGAGTATACTCATAGAGTGGCAAAGCTATGGCGACCCCACTAAGGTGGAGTGGAAGTTCACCCCGTATGGTAAGGAGGCTACGTTCGTCGACGTCACTGAGAGTGGTTTCCACGGCGACGGCGACACAATCATGAACTCAGCCCTTGGCTCAACCGGGGGCTTCACTTGGTGCCTTGCTGGGGCAAAGGCATGGCTAGAACATGGTATACAGCTAAACCTAGTGGCGGACCGCCTCCCCAAAGGCAAGTAACGTAATTAGCAATGGTGGGGTCGGGAGGATTTGAACCCCCGGCATTTGGGTTTCTGCTCCAAAAACTCGTCATCCCCTCACGGGTCAGTTAAGTCCTTAATGGATTTCTGGAGCCCAACGTCATACCTGTCTAGACCACGACCCCCGTGCAAATCGCATACAGGGTTTCACCTAATAAATCTGGCGGGGAACCACACAATCACTAAACGCAGAGACACCTAATCCATGTCGTGGCTCTACTCTGGATGAAGCAATATACCCCCCTGATCCTGTCCAGGGCAAAGACGACGACCCGGCGAACGAGGAAACCCATGGTGAAGGAGGGGAGTTCCTACAACATACGCACTGGCTTCTTCGAACACTTGAAGAGAAGATCAGGGTCGACCGCCTCTACCAACAGAGGCTCGGCGACATGACCGAGACGGACGCTCGCCGAGAGGGAGTCAAGAACCTCAGAGGTTTCATCGAGGAGTGGCGAACTCTCACTGGCGCATGGGACCCCGAAGCGGTTGTCTGGGTTGCCGAGTTTCACGTCGAACTAAGCAATGGTTGACTAACCACCAGAACATGCCGTTGTTCGATTCGCATTATTTGTATAATGTCTTGGTATCAGCACCTCCCAATGACTACCGTACGTAATTTTCCCCGTAACCTACTTTTTAGGACACCAAAAGGTTTAAAATTGACACCCATAGCCATTGGTTTGGGTTACCGGCCATAGGGCGTGGGAACCACCCGAACCCATTCCGAACTCGGAAGTTAAACCACGCTCCGTTCGCGGCGGTAGTGTTGTCTTCGGCGACGCGAAGCCGGGGAAGCTGGTGGCCCGCCTCTTCTCTTAATTAAAAATTGATTAAAGTTAATGGACGACGCCGAGGCGGTGGAGCTCCTCGCCTAGGACATCCCTCGTCCTCTTGAGTCTTGTCTGCCTCTCGACGAACTGGTCGCTCGTGATGACGCCCCTCCTGAACTCTGCGTCGAGCTCCGCGAGCTGTGAGTCGATACTTGTGAGGCGCGTCTTCAGCATGTCCGTGTAGTTAGTCTGGGTCGGCGCCGCCTCCTCGCTTGGGGCCTCGTCGGTTGCGAGTACGCCATCTTGTATGCGTAGCAGGCGGCTCGCAGAGCGGGCGACGCGCGGATCGTGGGTGACCATTATGATGGTCTTCCCGAGCTCTCGATTGACCTTGGCGAGGTAGTTGACGACTATCATGGCGTTCTCTGTGTCGAGTTCGCCTGTCGGCTCATCTGCGAGGACGAGTGGCGGGTCGTTCGCGAGTGCAGCAGCTAACGCTATTCGCTGCTGCTCACCCCCACTGAGCTCGCCGGGCTTGTGGTCCATGCGCTCTTTTAGCCCGACGACGCCGATGAGCTCCTCGACGCGCTTACGGCGCGCGTCCTTCTTCATGCCAAGCGCAGCCATGGGGAGCTCGATGTTCTCCGCCGCCGTGAGGGTGGGAATTAGGTTCATGTTCTGGAAGACGTGGCCGACGGTTCTCCTCCTGAACTCGACTAGCTGGGAGGCGCTTAGCTGCGTGAGGTCGCTGCCCATTACACCGATGTAGCCCGCGGTGGCGCGGTCGAGGCCACCGATGATGTTTAGCAGCGTACTCTTGCCCGAGCCGGATGGTCCTATGAGGGCTACCAACTCCCCAACGCCGACCGTTACGCTTAGGCCCCTGAGGGCTTGTACCTCCAAGTCTCCCGTCTTGTATACCCTTATCAAATTCTTCGCTTCGACTGCTATCCTTTCGCTCATCACGCCTCACCCTTGATGTTCGGTTTCTCCGTTATCCTGCGGACGACCATCACAATCGGTAGGAGTGTCGCCGCGACGATTATCGCGTAGAGGAGGATCAGCTGCAGTTGGGCCGTCACCGGGAATATGACCCTCCACGCCGTGTAGGATATTATGTACTTGTTGAATAGCTGGACCTGACCCATTAGGTTGATTATGCCGCTGCCGACGCCTAGGAGCGTTGCGAGGGTTGCCAGCCCAATATTCTCTATGGCCAGACTCACGGCGAGCTGGCGAGCGCTGTAGCCCTTTATCGACATGAGGTTGAGCTCCGTCGACCTGCTCTTGAGCAGGGTGTACACTATTAGTCCCATACCGATGGAAGCGACGGCGGCGGCGAATATGACGCCGAGCTGGTTGACCTGCTGCGAGCCCCCGAGGAGCGGGGACGACTGCGCCCGGGCGACGACCTCCGATGTGACATCTATTCTCTGTATGTTCATACCGAGAGCCTCAACCTGCGTCTTCAGCGCCTCGGTGTCCGCGCCGGGGGCGAGCTTGACGAGTATCCGGGCCCCGCTTATCCAGGAGGGGTCCCAGTTGTAAGTGAAGTTCATTGGGACATAGACCATCGGGTTCTGGGGGACCCAGTTGGTGCCGAGGTCCCTGCCGAAGAGCCCCACAATCTTCAGTGAGTAGACCCTCCTCTGGACGTCGAGGTTGAGGAAGCCTGTGCCGTCGTCGCGGATTCCGAAGAAGTCGGCAGCGCCTCTATCGAGCAGGGCGTTCGCCCCCTGCAGGATGCCGAGCTGGCTCCTGAAGACGTTATCCTCAGCGGCGAAGGTCGCATATGAGGCCGGGTCGAGGAACAAATCTTCGGTGTAGGCAGTGACGTTCCACCACCTCTCCTCTATGGCCCTTGCTTGTATGGTTCCGGCGCTCGTCTCCGCCTCGAAGGCTATCTCGACTGCGGCGGTTTGGACGCCCGGCATGGCGCGCACCTTGTCCGCCATCTCGTTTACGCCGTCTGCGCCGAAGGCGAGTATCACGACGTCCGCGCCCTGCTGCGCCCCTATGTATCTAGTCGTGAAGTCGTTTGTGATCGCCACGTTCCCAAATACTACGAAGCTGTAACTTATCACCAGGGCGCACATGAAAGTGTAGGAGCCAGCACGCTTGAGGCTCCTCCTGCTGCTTATACTCGTGAACCTCGCCGCTTCGCCGGTTATGCCCGCGGCAACGCCGCTGAGCACGCCCTGGAACTGGGGGGCGTACATTAGGAAGAGCTTGGTGAATCCCCAGAAGAGGAGTATCGTCCAGATGTAGCCGAGGATGGAATCCATCCCGTACCAAACTGAGTAGGCGAGGAAGCTGATAAAGTCCCCCGACGTGGGGTTGAATGTGGTTATGTCGACGTTGAGGATGAGCATGGCGAGCTTGTAGAGGCCGAGGATGAGGGCAATGAGCGGCACGGCCCAGTGGCCGAGGCTCTCCTCCTCCTCCCTGTATTCGCGGAGAGCCTCCACGATCTCCATACTCGTCGCCTTCCTCACTGGGCTTATGGCGGCCAGAGCGGAGATGGCGAAGCTAAACCCGAGGGTCGCGGCCAGCGTGACGGGCGAGACGAACCTGAAGAGTGTGTCGAAGCCCGCGCGACTCACGACGAGAGGCATTATAACTGCGCCAAGCGCGACGCCTAGGATGCCCGCGACCACACCGCTCAGCGCTGCCTCTGTCAGCAGCGAGGCGAATACTTGGCGGTGGCTCATCCCACGTGTGAGAAGGAGCCCAATCTCCTTGCGCCTGAGGCTGAGGGCGACGTCGGACACGGTCATGCCGAGGTACCAGGCGGTGAAGAAGACTGGGATCGTGACGACTATCGTGTTCAGCTTAGTTTCGGAGGCCGTTGACCCGATCTGGCTCAGAGCGAGGTCGAGGTAGTTTACGGGGATGTAGTCGTAGACCCCGCCCATGCCGTTGACCTGCTCGTTGAGGTTCCTGACCCTCGTTTGCGAACCCGTTATATCCCACTGAGTGAGGAGGGCGGGGCGGTCGTAGCGAATTGTGGCGACACTATGAATGATCGTTGGCGCCCTCCTGACCGCGTAGATGCTGTCAAGTATCTCACGGTAGGTGTTCTCGGTGACGACGACGATGTTGTACTGCGGTCTGCCGCCGAACGTGTCGTAACCGCCGAGCGTGACACTCATCCACCTGTTATAATACGTGACACCGTCGTCGTTTGAAAGGAATATCGACCAAGTCTGGTCGTCTATGCTGACGGGTTCGCCAACCTCGATGGGGAAGTAGAGTCTCCTGAAGTCAGCGGATCCACTTAGGGGCCTGTAGGTGAGCAATCCGAGGTCGACAGTCTCCCCCGCTGTGAAGCGCGTCGCGTTGACGGAGCCCACGTCGATGTAGAGCTTACCGTCCTCTAGGCCGCTAGGCGCCGTAATGCCTGCGGACAGCTCACCATTTGAGGGAAGGGCTATAATCGTGACGGGCACTGTCCCATTTATCTTCGTCGAGTTCAGCTCGATGCCCTGTCTGATGAAGTGGTCGACGGACTCTACGCCGTCGAGGCTCAGGAAGAAGTCGTCGATGTCGTAGATGTGTGTCTCCGTCGTGTTCTTGTTGTAGATGTTTGTGTCGATGACGTCCCAATCCGACTTACCCAGCATGTTGTCGAGCGCGGAGCCACCGACTGCGTCAGCCCCCTGGAGGATGCCGGAGAAGAGGGTGGCGGCGAGCACCACGCTCAGGAAAAGAGCAAGGGAGAGGCCCCTCCCCCGGATTATCCTCTTCGACGCGTAGCTGAACATCTCTTCAAGGCTTCCGTGACGAGGAACCTAAAAGACTTTTGCAGGATTGCTCCCTATTCGTTGACGAATCGAAAAGCCCCCTTTTTTAGTGCTTGGGGACTTAGACTAAGGTTTATAACCTTATGCTAGTCTTCAACAGCACTGATCCGCATGTTATTGCTTCTAACCCAGGTCTTGGCAGCACAGGAGACGGACCTGAACGTCATACTTCAGATGTTATACAGCTTAGCGTTCATTGTCTACCTATTCTACGCACAGAAGATCCAGACGCTCCAGATGCTCAGGCAGATCGAGGTGACTCTGAGGAAGGTTAAACACGTCAAGGATGAGGCGCGTAATCAGACAATAAAGACGATCACAGAGATCGGTAAACCCACGGGGGATATTTCCCCACGTGTCGACCGCTTCATCGACTTCTTCAGCATCGGCCTAGAGAACATGGACCCGGGAGGCATTGTTGACAAGCTGGACCACTTCCTCAAGGTAAACAAGCGCATATATGAGGCTGAGGTCAAGGCACTCGCCCCCAACGCGACGCCCGTCGAGAGGAACAACCTCGAGAACCTCGTCGAGGTAAGCCAAGCGCTCAACCTCTACTACAAGGTGATCCGCCACTTCTACATCCTCGGCAAGAAGACGATGAACATCTACGTCATAATGCAAGTCCACATGATCCTACCCCAGCTCGTCCAGATGGTCGAGGCATACGCCTCGGGCATACAGGCGTTCCAGGAGGGCATGCCCATAGGCGACGGCGTCGGCCCGATAGTCGCCGCCAAGATGATGCACGGCTACCCGCAGACAGACATCGCCGAGGAGATAGTGGCGGCGGAGGTGCCCTACGAGGGAAGGACGCTCGTTGTCTTCAAGGCAAAAGGACCCGGCGGAAGCGTCGGCAACCCAGACGAGGGTCTGATAAACATCCTCAAGGCCCGCAAGGGGAAGGTAAAAATAATCATCACTGTCGACGCCGCGGGCAAACTCGAGGGCGAGCCCGTAGGCCAGGTTAGCGAGGGCATAGGCGCTGCCATCGGAGGCACGGGTAAGGAGAAGTTCAGGATGGAGGAGGTCGCCGTGAAGTACAAGATACCCATGCACGCCATCGCAATAAAGCAGGGAATGGAGCACGTCGTCGCCCCACTAGTTGAGCCGCTCTTCGACGCCACGGACAAGGCTATAGAGTCGGTCAAGCGCATAATCATGGACTACACGGAGCCAGGAGACGTGGTCGTGGTTGCCGGGATCGGCAACACCATAGGAGTTGGTCAATGATGGCGGGAGATCAGGGCAGCAGCACAGCACCAGCAGCGGGCATGACCGCCAGCTGGGTCGCATACGCCGCCATACTTATAGTCGGCTTCCTTAGCCTGCTCAGCCTTTACATGGGCTTCATCAACTACGGGGACAATCCCGACATCGCCCTCATATTCCTCTTCCTAGGCGCCGCCGGGTTCGCAGCGATAGGCTACCTCCTCTTCAGGGGCAAAGCCCCGGTCGGGGAGGCGAAGCATGAACCACTTGAGATAAAGAAGGTTGAGGTCTACACGACCCTCGAGTGTCCCAAGTGCCAGCAGAAGCGCGTCCGCGACTTCAAGCGTGGCGACTTCGTCTTCAAGGACGACGAGCCATGCACGCGCTGCGACGGTATGATGATGGTGACGAAGATAGCAAGGAAGAAGGAAGACGAGAAGGATAAGAAGAAGGACGATCTCAGCGGGTTGTGACTAGGCAGCCATCCTTCTGAACGACGACTGTGTGCTCCGCCTGTGCGACGGGGCCACCCGATTTTTCCAGTAACTGCGGGTAGCCCATTATACATCGGCTTGCAAGGAGGTCGCTGAAGGCTTTCTGTCCCTCGGGGCCCGGGAACCTCTTCATAATCCAGCGGCTGCAGAAAGGCAGAGTCCTATACTCCTGCTGAATAAATGCGAGCATCTGCTTGGTCACCCCCTCAAGGTTTCGCTTCTTCTCGAAGCGGTATATGTGGCTAGGCGGCCCGTCGCGAACCTCGCCGACGGCGTTGTTGAGGACGCTGAAGGGCTCGATGGCGTAAACCTCGCCCTCCTCGAGCCTGTGGAGCTCGTAGCCGGCAACGTTAGGGATGCTGCGTCCCGCATGTACTATATATCGGCTGAGCTTGTGGCCGGTGAGGTTCCTGATGGGTTTGAAGCCGCGGTTCTTTATCGTGTGCTCGATTGTGGCGCCGACGTCAGATGCCCTGACGCCCGCCTTCACAACGGATATTGCGACGGCGAGCGCCTCCTCAGCGGCTTTGACCATCTGCGTCAAAGCGGGGTCGAGGCAGATAGTTACCGCCGTGTCGGCTATATAGCCATCAATGTGCGTCCCTATGTCGACTTTGACGACCTGGCCCTGCTGGATTATGGTCTGGTCGCCGACCGGCGAAGCGTAGTGAGCTGCGACCTGATTGATGTCGACGTTGCATGGGAACGCTGGCTGGCCGCCAAGCTGTCTAGTCAGTGACTCGACGCGTTCACAGATGTCAATGGCCTTCACGCCTGGTTTGACCTCACCGCGTATCTGCTCACGGACCTTGGCAGCGATCTTCCCGGCCTCGATGTACTGCTCCTCGACCTCCAAAGCTGGTCTGTTATCTGATCGCGTGCCATGAGGAAAAGGGTTACTTAAGGAACATACCAACCCCTTCTCCTCTATCGATATCATTACGTGGTAAATTTCCTTATTTGCCTTGAAAAAAATTGAAAAATTATTGTTATCTTAAAAATACTTTAACTTGTTAAAAAAAATGTGTGCGTTCGCGACGAGAAATAGTCCAGGGTGGGCTCGGACTCGCCTCTGCTACTTTATGACGAGTACAGGCTTCGTACAGGACTCTACGACGCGCCTGCTTGTAGAGCCGAGTATCCAGCCACTGATGCCTCCGAGGCCTCTGCTACCGATCACTATGAGGTCGGTCTGATTCTTCTCAGCCTGCTCTACGATCGTGGCACTGGGGCGCCCCTCGAGGAGGAGGGCCTCGACGGAAAGCTTGGGGTAGTGCTCCTTGAGGTCCTTGACGGCGTCGTCCTGGCTCTTCCTGTATGTCTCGTTCATCTTCTCCTGGTACTCGGCCCAGTCGGGTGATGTGGTGACTGGGACCGTGCCGAAGCCCTCGTCGGGGAATATCGGTATGGTTACCTTGGGGACAACGGTGAGTATCACAAGGCTGCCCTTGCATGAGTGTGCCATGTCAGCGGCGTAATCTATAGCTCGCTTCGACGGCTCGGACCCGTCGAATGCCACGAGTATCTTCTTGAATAACATCTTGCTCGGGTGCTCTGAAGGGAATCGGGTTTTATAAAATGCGCTAATTTTAACTTTTCCCGGGTGTCTGCAGGAGCTTGAGTGGGCCGTATTTCCTTTCTATTATTCGCCATTCGTCCTCATTGTAGAAGCTGCAGAGCCCTTTTCCATACGCCTTAGCGACCTCGACGCAGAACCGCGTCGCCTCCTCAATATCCTCTGGGTGGCTGGCACCCGTGGCGCAACCGGGGACGACGGATTCGGTTGTGATTGCGATACCGACGACTGGCTTATCGGTGACGGTGCAGGGCTGCATTATGCTGTTAATGTGGTCGATGCCGTTGCCGTAAGGGGTTATATCTTGGGTGGATAGTGGGCAGACCCTTGCTATCCTGCCGGTGACTATCTCCATAATTGTGAGTAGGTCGTCGCTGACCTTGAGTAGCCAGCCCTGCTTTGCGGTTGGGGTTATGGCGAAGCCTCTCCACTTGGCTATCCTATTGCCCTTGGTCGTGTCGACGCTAAGGATCGCGTCCATGTCGAAGGTAACCTCCTGCCCGGCAATGTCGGCGAATGCGACGGGGGAACCCATGAAGGGCACGGGTTTGTGGGGTATCGTAGGCGAGTCAGGACAGATGTGTGTCCCGATGACCACGTCGCCGGGGAGCGGATCCCCATTTGCCTTCATGTCGGCGAGCTTTAGAGCTGTTGCGACCGCCGTGATGGCGCCGTCGGCGTCGGAGACGAGCCCGATCATCTCCGGGCGGGCTCCGACCCCTCCGAGGCGGCCGAGGACACCGAGCGTCGGGGCGTCTCCCTTGGCTGTCTTTCCCCTCGTGCCGGGTATCTTCGCTCTGACGAAGTCGGTCTTCCCCTTCTCACCCCGCAGGGTCTTCACTGTGACGTCTTCGAGCCCCCTTGCCTTGAGGAGTGCTGCTACGTCCTTCCCTGACACCTTCGCGGAGTCGAGCAGCTCCATTGTCTCGATAACCTGCTTCAACATTGATCGTAGTGGAGCCCCCTGGTGTTTATGATTCTGTTGGCTTCGGCTTCAATCTGACGGCTGAAAAGCCGGCGGTCACTATTAGGATGCCTGAGATCAGGACCAGCGATGAAAGGGGGCCGAAGACGGTATACGTGTAGCCTAAAGCAGGGTTGGCGATGATGCCGCCGATGTTCTCCGACTCGGCGAAGAGGCCCATCACCAAGCCGCTTTTCCCCTTGTTAGGGAGGCTCATCAGGTGGATCATCATGCTCGTGTCGGCACCCGCCTGCAGCACGCCCTGAACGGCGCCTATGATGAAGAGAATCGGTACCCAAGTAACTGCTAGCAATCCCAGATATGTGACTGCGAGCAGGCTGATCGTCCCAACTATTATCCTCCTGCCTCCGACACGGTCGATGAAATCGCCGAGGAACGCCTGCGAGGTTGCGGCCATCAGGCTCACGAGTGTCATGTATGTGCCGATCTCGGTCTCCGAGGCGTGTAGGGCGCTCTCGTTCAGCAGTATGGGGAGGAAGCCGCTCCTGAACGGGAACGTGAAGAAGTATAGCCCTCGGACGACGTAGAGGTTGACTAGATCGTTACTCAGGACGTCAGATATCTTCATTTTAATCTGCTCCCGTTTCTCGGTCTGGGGTAGTGGCCCCATGAGTACGATTGCGGCGAGGCCTATCACGCCGACTCCGGCGGCGGTGTAGAATGGGAAGGCGTAGCCGAGCGTCTCAGAGAAGTAGCCACCGAGGAAGGGTGCTATTACCGAGCTTCCGCTCACCATCATCATGTATCTGCCGTAGGTATGGCCCCGGCCAGAGGCGGGTATGAGGTCAGTGAGGAGCGCCCGGGTCGGGACGCTGGAGGCGGAGGAGAGGCTGCTCATAGCGAATGCGAGGACGAGGAAGTGGATGAACTCGGTCGCGAGGGGGTAGAGGACGTATATGGCGGCGGTGGAGACCGAGGCGAATGCGATCATGAGCCGCCTGTTCACCCTGTCCGCGATGGCGCCGCTGAGCGGCTCGAAGATGAGCCACCCCAGCATCCCCGCGACGCCGAGGACGCCTATATCGACGATGGAAACTCCCTGCCGCCTGATGAGAAGGGCGAGGATGGGTGCGACAATGCCCATCTTGAAGGAGCCAGTCATCTGGAAGACCATCAGAAAGTTCAGCAGACGGCTCCTAGACTGGGACATACCGTATAGGAGCCGAATCGCCGCCCATTTCAACGTATCTGGGCCGTCAAGGCTCGCCCATGCTCTCGATGAGGCGGAGGAGTACCTCCTTGCCCCCCTTCTCGACTCCTGACCCGTGGCCGACTAGAACCCTCTCGAAGTCGAGGTCGGCAAGGCTCCTGACACTCGCCGCGGCAGCGTCTCTGTCCTTCGTGAACATGGGGTTCGGCCCCTTTAGTTCGGCACCACCGCCGTTGAGGGCGTCTCCGGCGATGAGCGTGCCGGCGCCGAGAAGTGCTATGCTGCCGAGAGTGTGGCCGGGGAGGTAGGCTACCGTGAACCCGCCGATGTTCTGGCCGTCAATGAGGCGGAGGTCTACCTCGACGCCAGTCGCCCTCTCGACCTCGTCAGCCTCGGAGTCGTGAGCTGCGACGAGGAGGGGTGGAAGCCTCCCCTTGAGTGTCTTGAGGCCGCCGAGGTGGTCCCTGTGGGCATGGGTTATTATGCAGAGGTCGACGTCGGAGAGCTTGTGTTCGAGGGACTCGAGCTTCTTGGTGATTGTATTGGCGGAGCCGTTGTTGAGCCCCGTGTCTATGAGCATGAGGTCCTGCCCTTCGGCTATGTATGAGTTGACTACGGGGAATAGCCCCGCCAGGCGGTGCTCGACGACGTGTATCCGCGTTTCGGCCACGGTTGAGGAGGGGTTTTTGTATTTAAAAAGGTGGGCTACTCGTCGCGGACGATAAGTGCGAATCGGGCGTAGTCGTAGCGGCGGACCTTGATTCCGTTGGCTACTCCGGGCTTGAACGTGCCGGCCTTCCCTGCCTTTATCGCCTCGATGGCGTTGAGCACGTCCTCGACGACCTTCTTCTCGACCATCGCCTCGTTGTGTGCGGGCATCGCGTAATCGTAGTCAGCCCTGACCATTTTACGGAAGCTGCTGATGAACTCGTCAATATCGGAGTCGGGAGAGTAGATGTAGATGGGGGCGGGGTAGAAGATGTCGCCGGTGAAGAGGAGGCGCTCGTTGCGCTCGAGTAGGCAGACGCTGTCGGGCGTGTGCCCGGGGGTGTGTATGACCTCCAGCTTCTTGCCACCGAGGTCTATCTCGTCACCCTCCTTCATCCACCGCGTGACGGTGAAGGGGTCGGTGTGCCACGTCTTCGGGTCCACGTCGCGAGGGAGCGGCTTCCATACCATTTCGCCACTTACATAGTTGCCGACGTCTATGCCCTCCTTTGGCCTGCCCTTCGTCCTCTCCCTAGACCAGGGGTGGTCGAAGAGGGCTATTTCCTCGAAAGCCGAGTTGCCGCCGGTGTGGTCGAGGTGGGCGTGGGTGTTGACGACCATCATTGGCAGGTCGGTGAGCTCCTCGCAAAGTGCCTTTATGTCGCCGATACCGTTGCCTGTGTCGATTAGGGCGGCGGTGTCCTCGCCGATGACAAGGTAGCTGATCACCTCCTCGAACTGACCGTCCTCGTAGAGGGCGTAGGTGTCAGGGGTGGTCTCGTAGACGCTGAACCAGGGCTGGCTGGTCTCGACCTTGTCGAATCTGCTCCAGCTCTTGCGTGGGAGGGACTCGTACCACTTCTTCGGAACGATGAGCCCGGGGTCCGTCTTGTTCGAGTATGCCATAGCGCGATACGAGGCGCGACGCGAATATTACCCTATCGGGCTCTAGGGGGCGCGGGAGACTATGCTGAAGCGGCCGAAGTCATACTTCCTGATGGGGATGCCCAAGTCCTTCCCCTCTACGTACTTTCCCTTCCCCGCTGCCACATCCTCAACCGCCTTCAAAACCTGCTTGAGAAGTTCCTTCTCGACGTATGGCTCGTTATGGCTCGGCATAAGGTGGTCAAAATCATCGTAAAACGTGAGCATCTTCGCGTAGCTTTTGATGAATGTAGGTATGTCCCCGCCGTTGAGGTAGGTGTAGATGCCGCCAGTGTAGAACATGTCGCCGGTGAAGAGGAAGCGGTGGTCACGGTCGAGGATACAGCACGAGTCGGGTGTATGCCCGGGTGTATGTATAACCTCTAGCATCCTGCCTCCGAGGTCGATCTCCTCGCCATCCTTGAAGAAGTGCGCTACCTTGAAGGGAGGTACGATGTACCTCTTTGGGTCGAAGCCCTTTGGGAGGGGCTTCCATACCATCCCCTTGGCGACTAGGTGCGCCATCTCGCTGTTCGGCAGTCCCTTCTGTGCCTCGACACTCCAGGGGTGATCGAGCATCCATATCTCCTTGAATCTGTGGTTGTCGGCGATGTGGTCGTTGTGGGCGTGTGTGTTGACAACGAAGACGGGGAGGTCCGTTATTTCGTCGATAACCTTTGTGATGTTGCCTATGCCACAACCGGTGTCTATGAGGGCAGCTCTGGCGCCGCCGATGACGAGTGTGCTAATCGCCTCCTCATACTGCCCTGGCTCATAGATCACATACGTGTCTTTGCCGACGAGGTAGACCTCGAACCACTCACTCGTTACGGGAATACGCTTCAGGTTCTTGTAGGCTGGGCGGGGGAGCTTGCTCCACCACTTGTCAGCGACTAGGACGCTCCGGTCCTCCGGGGGTGACGACATGGGTTAAGGAAATCCGTCGGGCTTTTAGGTTCATCGAGTAGACCGACTGTGTTTAAAATTAGCGCGCTTGGCTGTTTAGAATAAATAGATCCACACCCACCCATTGAGTACGGGCTGAATGTTAAGCACGTACTTAACTCACTCAACCTAGACCAGATCAAAACTGACCTGGCGACACAATACCACACCGACAGCCTAGGAAGAACCCCACTCAACCCCCTAGCTATACTCAAAACCCAGCATACAAAACACCTCCTCCGAATCCCCAGCGACCGAAGACTCGCACTCACTCGAGGACGACCATAAGAACGCCACAGCGTGCGGCTTCCAAAGACAGACGCCGAGCCACGGGCTCTTCACCCACTTCAGGGCCATGGATAACCGGACGGGGAGAAGCGACCCGGATGCGAGGGTGGGGCGTGGAAGAAGAGCTTCATCCTCGGCTACCGGGTTCACACCGCTTGCTGCGGAACAAATCAGTTTTCATCCACCAGTCACTGAAGGGGGTATAGATGCAAGGCAGATACCTCAACTCCTCGGCTCGTTCGGCTGAATGGCTGCAGCGGCACGCTGCGGCACACGGCAGCACGCCGCGGCTTAGGTTAGCAGAATTAGTTACACATTTTCTTCCCATCTACAAAGCCTCCCATAGAGGACACTACAACAAACTAACCAAGCACGCAGCCGCGAAGCCACCACACCAACCACGAAGAAAAGCCGCATCCAAAACAACCGCTTAAGAGCCAACACAGCCCCTGTCTACCCAGCTGAAGCCACACCAGCCGCCGCAGCCCCCGAACACACCAGCAGCTAAAGCCACCTCTACCGCCGACACACAACACAGCCAACCACCAAGCCACAAAGAGCCAGCCCCACGAGCCGATAGGAGCCGGGCACCAGCCAAGCATCGAGGCGCCGTAAAAGCCGTCAACGTTTTACATAAAACGCCTCCAACCAAATTGAGGAGGGAGATACTAAGGCGCCGCTTCGCGGAAGCATAACCCTCCGAGGATTCACCCCGGCAAATTAACCAAGTGCACGTTACCGGGGAATCCGAGCACGCGTCATTATCAAGCATGAGGAGGTTCGCCCGTAGAGGGCAGCTCCGCGGCTTCAACGTCGCCCACGGCGGCGAGGGGCTCAACTACCAGCAGCGGGCACTCCCCTCCCTTCCTCTGAGGAGCTCACAACGATCTCAACATCAAGCGTATCCACTCCCCGGCTTCGAGCCGCCACCACCATCAAGTCTCCCCAGCGGACGACGCCATCCACCTAAACGGATATGGGGTACAGTTGCACGCCTCTCGCCGGGTATTTCTCGGGGTGGGACGCATCCGCGTCTTGGTACCTTGGATCGGTGATGAGGCCTTTGACGGGGACGCTTCGGTTGAACCGGATGGTATCCCCGTTGGCGCGTATTGTTTGGGTGGCGGATCTCAGTTCCTCGAAGCTGAGGTTCCAGTTTATCATGAGGTCTGCTAGTCGGTATTTTTCGGTGATTGGTGTGGTCTGGATCTTTAGGGCTGCCCGAGGGGGGGTTGTGTTTTGGCCAAAACACTTTGGGCTTGGTTGTAGTCCATGTGGAGCAGCCTTAGCCTGTTAGCGATGTATGCCCGACTCTTGACGGAAATAGTCGCGATCTCTTTCTCAGTGTTACCAAACTTGTCGAATAAACGCGCGATACCGGAGGTCAGTCTCGGCAAAGGGCTGGCTTCGGCAAACGGTACGAGCGAGGACGCAAGCGGCGCGATGAAGGGAAAGACGGTTGGGATCGCTGATCTGGTATCCGAGATGAAGACGGGGCTAAACGTGGCGAGAATCTCCATGAAGGAGTCGGATAATCTCAACGGGCTTTTTACCTGGATGTCTGTGAAGGCAACTACAATAAAACCGTGCGCTCGCGACTGCCTTACTTCTTGATCTGCTTCTCGAATGTAATGATAGCGAAGGTGTCGTACTGGTGGCGCCTTATCTTCTCTCCACCGTCGACTCCCTCTGTGTACTTCTTCTCCTTCCCAGCGCGGATTAGCTTCGCCTTATCGAGTACGGTCTTGAGCACCGCCTTTGGCACCATCGGCTCGTTATGGCTGGGCATTAGGTAGTCGAACTCGGGCATGAGTTTGACCATCTTCTCGTAGCTCTCGATGAACTGGTCGAGGTCGCCGCCGGGGAGGTACGTGTAGACGCCTCCTGTGTAAAAGATGTCTCCAGTCCAGAGCCACCTGTTCTTTCTGTCAAGGAGGCAGGCATGGTCATTGCTATGGCCCGGCGTGTAGATGACCTCGAGCTTCCTACCGCCCAAGTCGATGACCTCGCCGTCCTTCATCCAGTGAGTCACCTTGTAGGGGGGCACAACCCACTTCTTCACGTTGAAGCCCTTGGGGAGCGGCTTCCACGTCATGCCGGGGCCTACCATGGGTGCCGTCTTGCTGTTCGGGTAACCCGTCTCCGCGACCTCGTGTGCCATTGGGCCGTCGTAGCACCAGACATCCTTGAACATGTAGTTCTGCGCCACATGGTCGACGTGGGTGTGCGTGTTCACGACCCAGAAGGGCAGCTTCGTCAGCTCTTCGCAGAGCTTTTTTATGTCGCCGATGCCGTCGCCTGTGTCGATGAGTATCGCCTTCTTATCTCCCTCGACGAGGTAGCTCAGGGTCTCCTCGAACTGGTAGGGCTCGTAGATGGCCCACGTCTTCTCGTTCAGCTTGTAGACCTCGAACCAGGGCTGGCTCGTCTTGACGCGTTCCAGCGTCGAGTAGACTTTTCGGGGGAGGCTCTCCCACCAACCCTTCGGGACTATCACATTCTCTTCTTTTGATGCCTTGGCGGACATGTCGGGGTGTACTCAACGGGGGCAAGATATTATACTATCGCGCCAGGTGAAACGGCAATCAACGAATCTGCCCCGCATCGTTGGGGATAATCTATTAACCAAGATACCGACACGCATATCGACTGCAACTTTGGAGACTGACGTCCTCGTCGTCGGCGCAGGAGTCCTCGGGCTCAGCTCTGCGTATTACCTGAAGAAGCGCGACCCCTCAAGGAAGGTGGTCGTGGTCGAGAAGCTGAGCGGCCCCGGGCAGGGTAACAGCGCAAAGAGTGAGGGGGGGTACAGGAACCTCTTCGCGAGCGAGACGAACTACCTCCTCGCGGACTCGACAATAGACTGGTTCCACCACCTGAAGGAGGACATGGAGTACGACGTGGGGCTGCACGAGCTCGGCTACCTCTGGCTCCTCCCCGAGGACGAGTACAGGGAGCGCCGCGCCCCCTTCGACGTCGCCAAGAGGAGGGGGGCACGCATCCTCGAGTACAGCAGCGAGGAGCTGAAGGCGATGATTCCCGACCTCGTAACTGAGTTCGACGACAGCGAGGAGTCCCAAATGATGGCGCTCGAGGATGTCGAGATGGGAGTCTTTGGCCCCAAGTGCGGTAGCGTCGATGTCGACAGGCTCGTCAAGGCATACGAAGCGGAGTTCCTGAAGATCGGGGGCGAGATACACTACAACACGGAGGCGACGAAACTCCTCCACGATCCCGTGGAGCCGCTGGGCATCCCCGGTGAGCCCTTCGTCTGGCAGGAGAGCCGCATAGCCGGCGCCGACACGTCGAAGGGGCGCATACTCGCGGAGACGACCGTCGTCGCATGCGGAGTCTGGGCGGGCAAGGTCCTCGACCCCATAGGCTTTGACTGTCTCATGAGGCCGAAGAAGAGGCAGATATTCGCCTTCAAGGACCCCAAGCTTGGCAGGCTACTCAACACGAAGGACTTCAACGACGACAACAAGCTACCAGTCACCATCCTCCCCACGGCGGGTATACTCCTCAAGGGGGAGGTGAGCGAGGAGAGCATCTGGCTCGCCTGCGCCGACAACCTTGGGCGCAAGTTCGAGCTTGAGGATGACCCGCAGCCAGAAGACGATTACTACTCAAACAACATCTACCACGCCCTCGTCCAGTATCTGCCCTGCTTTGAGGACGTCCGCCCCGCGAACAGCTGGGCTGGCCAGTACGCCATAAACGGCTTCGACCAGACGCCCGTAGTCGAGGCGGGGTCCGGCATCATCTACGTCGGCGCCGCGAGTGGGAGTGGCATAATGAAGAGTGACGCGTTGGGCCGCATAGTCGACGCGGTCAACGAGGATAAGGAGTACGCGACGCTCTACGGGGGCCGCGGTTTCAAGTGCAGCGACCTGAGCGTTGCTAAGAGGCGGGTCGAGCGGGAGACGCTGGTCGTCTAGTCCACCCGGCTCTGCGCCCCTTTTACCGCCGCCTCGTATAGCATGTAGACAGATTTAAGCGCCTTCTTGTCTGGGTCACGTGCTGCTGGGTAGCTGGCGACGCCGAAGGCGGCTGCCTTGGGGTACTCGAACATGACCTGGATGGTGTCAGCGAGTTCCTTGGCGGTCGGCCCGTTGGCGACAGGCAGCCCCGCGCCGGGTATGTCCGCTGGGTCAAGGACGTCGGCATCGACGTGGACATATATCTTGTCACAGAGGGTGCTGAGGCGCTCCATCTCCATATCGACTGCAGGGCTGTCGCCCTTGAGGTCGTCGACGGTGATCTGGGCGATGTCGTGGCGGTCGATGGCGTCCTGCTCGTAGGGGTCCGTGTCCCTGACGGCGACCATGGTGACGTACTTGGGGGGCAGCGCGGGGTCAAGGCCGCATTGGCGGCGGAGGCGATCGTAGCATAGACCGCAGCTTATCGCCACTGGCATCCCGCCGAGCATGCCGCTGTACGTCGTCTCAGGGGTGTTGAAGTCGCCGTGGGCGTCTATCCAGACGAGTCCCACTTTGAGGGGCTTCCAGCCGCCGCTGCGCTGAACGCCGGCGAGCATACCCATGAGGCCGTTGCAGTTCTGGAGGAGTCCGAGGGGGAGGACGCCCTTCTTGAGCTGGGCGGAGACGGCGTCGGCGAGGTGTCTGTTGGCGAGGCCGAGGTGGTTGATCTCTCCGTACTGCTTCTCCTCGTCAGCGGTGAGCTTTGTCGCGAATACCTCCTCGACGGTGCAGTTGTTCTTCTTGAGTAGTTCGGGTAGTCCGCCCTGTTCGAGGGCGTCGGCCTGTATGCCTACCTCTTTGAGGCCGTATTGGCCGCTGTATGGGAACTTGTCAAGGGCGACTCGTAAGTTCTCGACCAACTTGTATCGGGTAGAAGGGTGTCGGGGTGTGCTTAAAAAATGGTTTACGCGGCCTTCATCGAGGCACGCTTTATGACGACGTCCTCGCGAGGCCAGTCGCTGTGAGGCGGGTGAGGGCCTGTGCGCACCTTTGCTATCTCATCCACGACCTCCATGCCGGCTGTGACCTTGCCGAAGACAGCGTAGCCCTGGTTGCCCGGGGACGCATTGAGGAAACTGTTGTCTATGAGGTTTATGAAGAACTGGCTTGTGGCGGAGTCGGGGTCGTTCGTCCTAGCCATGGCGATGGTGCCCTTCGCGTTCTTTAGCCCGTTCTTTGACTCGAGGCGTATCGCCTGGCGAGTCCTCTTCTGGTTGCCATCGGGGGTGAAGCCGCCTCCCTGTATCATGAATCCGGGGATGACGCGGTGGAAGATCGTGCCGTCGAAGAAGCCCTCCTTGACGTACTTCACGAAGTTGTCCACCGTGACGGGGGCCTTAGCCCTGTCGAGAGTGATCTCAAAGCTGCCCTTGCTTGTTTCGAATACTGCTATCTCGGACATAGACTGATTAGTTATTGCGGGGGGTTAAAATCAGTACCTGCCCCTACCGAAGCCGCGCGGGGGTGCGTCCGACTCGACGCGCTTCGCGGACAGGTTGTTGTCAAGGTTGACGTCGGGCCACGGCGTCTCGACGGGCTCGTAGCTGCCGTACCTGCCGATGTTGAGCCTCATGCTACCCTTGAAGGTGTTCATGTATGCGTTGCTTATTGCGATGACCATGTCCTCCTGTATCTTGTCGATTGCCTCGTCCCAGAGGGTGAGGTAGATGGCGCCGGTGTCATCGGCTACTAGCGCCTCGCAGACCCTGTGCTGGGTCTCGTCCATCTTCGTTGTGACGGCGCGTATATCCGTCTTGCTGATGACCTTGACTACTACGTTGATCTCTCTACTGTACTGGTTGAGGTCGGCGATCTTCATTGGGCCGGCCTCCTCGTCTACGTCGAATGCTGACATTCTCTCACTCCCTTGGCTTTTGGGGTGGCGCCCTGTAAAAGGGTATCGCGGGGGCTGGGAGTGGGTGACCCACTTAAATCCGTGGCCGGTCCAGTTCTGTCCACGTTGAACGAGATAGAGCCCCGGCGCGCTGGGCGCCTCTGGGATGGCATGGGCATACATCTCGCCGTTGAGTCGATACTCGCAGGCGCCACGGCGGCGAGGATGTTCGTTGACTCCGAGGAGCGACGAGCCGCCATGACGTGGGCGGGACACAGGCTCTACCTCGCCGGGGATATCGGCAGAGGCTTCGCTGAGCCACTCGCTGAGTTCGCAAAGACCCACAAACGATTCGTTACCTACCCGAGCCCCGAGGCGCTCGAGGGAGCAGAAAAGCTACTCTCCGGTTACGGGGTGAAGCATAGGGGGAGGCTCTACTACGAGGACGACCCGACGACGCGTAGCTATGTCATCAACCCCCCCGACGGGTACGCCGTGGAGCGCATAACGGAAGAGCTACTCGGCAGGGATCTCGTGCACACCGACTGGGTTAGGGAGGAGATATGCTCCGAGAGGACCTCTGTAGAGGAGTTCCTCGCTAAGGGATTCGGTTTCGCCACGATCCACGACGGGGGATTTGCCTGCTGGTGCATGAGCGAGTACAACCTCGGGGACAGATGTGAGGTTGGTATAGAGACTGCGCCTGAGTACAGGCGTAGGGGACTGGCGACACTTGTCGCCTCGGCGATGTTCAGACACGCCGCGGGTGTGGGAATCAGGCGAGTCGGCTGGCACTGCTGGGCGGACAACTTGGCCTCAGTCGAGACTGCGGAGAGGCTTGGCCTCAACCGCGTCGCCGAGTACACGGCGCTTGTCGCGGGCTAACCCTTTAACCGGGCATGACCCTCTCTTAGCACCATGAACGTCGAGAAGATCAGGGAAAATCTCTTCCCCGTGACGAAGAATACAACCTTCTTCGATATTGCGAACCACAGCCCCCCCTGCGTGCCCGTGCAGGAGGCGATCAGGGGTTACCTCCTCGACTGGGACAGGCTGGACAGGAGAGGGGACGCCCGGACGGAGGAGGCGGTGGCGACTTGGGCAAAACTCGTCGGTGCGACGCCGGAGGAGGCGTGCAGCCAGCCCAACACCTCGCAGGGGCTCGCGACAGTCGCTGAGGCGCTTCGCTTCAAGGAGGGGGACAACGTCGTCGTCAACGACCTCGAGAACCCGGCGAACCTCTACCCATGGATATCGCAGAGGCAGAGGGGGGTCGAGGTGCGCGTCGTCAAGGGTCGGGGGGGAGCCGTGCGCCTAGACGACCTCGAGAAGGCTGTGGACGATAAGACGAAGGCAATCTCGATGAGCCACGTGGAATGGCTTACGGGTGCCCGCCATGACCTCCGAGCATTCGCAGAGGTGGCGCACGCGCACGGAGCGTACTTCGTCGTCGACGGGATACAGGCGGCGGGTGCTGTCAAGGTGGACGTGAAGAAGCTCGGCGTCGACTTTTACGCCTGTGGGGGCTACAAGTGGCTCGTCGGCTGCAGCGGCGCAGGCTTCCTCTACGTCAAGAAGGATTCTGATCAACGAGTTGGAGCCGGTGCAGATCGGGTACCGCTCTGTGGAGGAGCACGACATGGAGCGGCCCCGGCTCAAGGCGAGCGCCAAGAAGTACGAGCTTGGTGAGCCGAGCTACCTGAGCACCGTGGGCACGATGGCTGCGGTGAAGATGATTCTGGACATCGGGCCGACGGCGATCGAGGGGCGCGTGCTGAAGCTGGCGCAGCGCCTCTACGACGGTCTCGACCACCTCGGCGTTAGCATCGCCTCGCCGAAGGAGAAGGAGATGCGTTCAGGTGTCGTCAGCTTCTCGACCAAGGACACTGATACTACCTTCAAGAAGCTAAGAGCTGATAACTTCTACCTGAGCCTGCGCCCCACTGGGATACGCTGTGCCGTCGACTTCTACAACACAGAGGAGGAGGTGGATAGACTCCTCTCCGTCCTCTCTCGGGAATAACGGCTATAACCCGGTCTACGGTTTGTCTGCTTGGGTTCAGTCATGTGGATTTCGGGTGTCAAGGATTCGCGTTTCTTCGTCGCCATAGGCGGATTCAGGTTACAGGTTTCTGACCCGAAAACGCTCGTTAAGCTGGTGGGTGAAATCGCTTCTCCCCACGCGGCGCAAATAGTGGATGCCGGACGCGTCGCCGGACGAGACCACCTCTGGCTGGCGGCGGTCAACGCAGCACGTTCCACCGAGACTGGGCTAGCCTTATCGAAGAACATCACCATCGAGGCGCTCCTATACGCGTCGGCGCAGGACCAGATCACGAAGGCGCTTGACATGCTCGGCGTCTCGGCGAAGACAAAGTTGATCGCACTGATGGTGTTTTCCCCGAGCCAGGCAGAGGCAAAGAGCGCCTATAGGAAGGTGTCGAAGCTTCTAGGGGAGGAGGACGATGGCGTTCTTGAACTGAATGACGAAAAGGCAACCATACTAAAGAAGGCATACGGGATATCCGACGCCGAGTTGGACGCCGCGGGTGGAGATAAGGCCTTAGGCGGTCTTATCGTCGAGCGCGGTGCGCTTCTTAGCCTCCGCCGCTAGTCGGACACGCTCCTTTTGGACGTTCAAAGTGCTGGAGGGGCGGACGACTGAGACGCCCGTCTGCTTGCCCGCAGTTTCGATGAGTATGACCCAGTCTGGGTTATCGAGGTTAACTTTCTGGGTGAACTTGTCGGCGACGGCGTCGATTATCTCATGACTGCCGAGTTTGACGCGGCGCTTCTCCACGGTTATGCGATAGCTCGCGTCGGAGGGGATTACGGTGCCGAGCTCAGTAGCAGCTTTGACTATTTCGTCAAGCGTCGTGGGAACGAGGCGCTGAATTGGGATGACGCGGAAAAGCGCTTGCACCCCGTCTGGCTTCTTTATGAACTCCTCGCGGATCTTGGCGACAGCCTCAGGGGGGTCGAGGTTAGTCTTGGCGACTAGTATGCCCCAGATACCCATCCGCTCCACCTTGGGCGTATCGTCGCCCGCGGCGCGCAGAAGCATCCAGAGTTCGCTACCCGCCCTGTCCTCGTTTATCCTCTCAGTTGTCGCTAGGATGTTGTACTGCCTCGCCAAACACCACACCGCTGGGGAGGTTACACGGGGCGACGCTGAAAAGTATATCCCTGAAACAGTCTCACGTCTTGTTGACGGGCGTGGGGAACCAGTCACATAGATGGATCTTGTGCACTCCAGGACGATCACCCTCCCCACTCGCCGCGTTGACCACGCAGTAGAGCGTACCAAGGTCACGGTTTGAGCCCTTCAGTCCGCCTTCAGGATCAGTGTATACGACTCGGGTAGGTGGTCTTTGAAAAATCGCATGAACCTATCCGGAGTCTAAGCCTTTAGAAAGAATGAATGACATAGACGAAGAGCAGAAGCCATGGTGTTTTACCTGTTTTCCTATGATTTATCAATCCGGGGTCGATCCGAAACCCTCATTTTTTCAATGTTCATGTTAAAAAAATATATTCATATCCGCATAAATTTACATAAACTCGTAGGACGACCTATATACCCCGGTCGGTGAAAATATATGGTGAACAAGTGCTGGAAAACATTTACACCATGTGGACCCCAGTAATCGTCATCGTCGAGTGGGCCGTTTTCGGACTCGTGATGAAGGTCCTCTACAACTTCATGACGAAGACATAAACCCGAAAAGAGGTCGCTTCGGGTTCCCCCTTTTAGGGGAAAGCCTCAGAACATCTCTTAGAGAAGAAGGTTGATTGAGGGGCGGGCATCGAACACCGAAAGTATCCGCTATACACCCAAACCATAAATCCCGCCGCACACCCACCCCCGTGATCCAGATGAAGGTCGGCTCAGAGTGCGGCTACTGCATATTACATCGCGGACACAAGATCATTCAGCGCAGCACAAAGGACGAGAAGAGGCGAGTCAAAGCCATGTCCGCCTTATTAGAGATGCTCGGTGAGCGCTATCACCCAGACGCCGTGCCAAGCTACATTGGCGCCGAGCGCTGCAGGGTCCTCAAGACCATCACCGGATGCACGGACCCATACGCCGACCTCAAGACGAAGTCCAACACCCTCGCCGTTGAGATACTCCCCAAGATGAGGGAGTACGTCGACAAACACCCACCTGCAAAGCGCCTCTACGCGGCGCTTATGGTCGCCTGCATCGGAAATGTCATCGAGTTCGATGTCCCCGGGCACAACGCCGACATACAGGAGGCACTAAAGGGCCTCGAGGAGGGCTTCGCTATCGACGACTCCGAGAAGCTCAGAAAGCTCATCAAGAGGGGCGCGAATGTCCTGCTCCTCACCGACAACGCGGGGGAGATCGCCTTCGACACGCTCATCGTCCGCGAGCTGCGCAGACTTGGCGCAGTCGTGACTGTTGCCGTCAAGGCGGGGCCGAGCCTTAATGACGCACTCATGGAGGATGCAGAAGCCGTGGGCATGACGAAGGAAGCCAACGAGGTCATCACGACGGGCGCCGACGCGATAGGCGTCAACCTCGAGGAGACGAGTGGCGAGTTCAACTCGCGCTTCTACGGCTCGGACATCATCATCGCCAAGGGGATGGCGAACTGGGAGACCCTCACCGAAGTCCCCGCCCCCTGTCCGCTCATGTACATCTTCCGCACGAAATGCGAGCCCGTCGCACGCACGGTGGCGGCTCCGCTCAACGTCAACATCGCGAAGCTTGTGCCAAAAGGCTGGAAGCTCTAGCCTCGTAGAGCAGCCATTATCTCCTCGCCGGTCACCGGGCCCCTTCGCAGGAGCCATATCTCCTCGCTGCTCAGGTCCACAACAGTCGATGACTCGCCCCCCTGCGAGGGACCGCCGTCGAGGATAATGTCTACCTTACCGTCGAATATCTTTCTCGCCTCCTCCGCCGACTTTGCCGGTGGGTCGCCCGATACGTTAGCACTCGTGCTGACGATTACTCCTCCAGCTGCCTTCGCGAGTTTCTGGGCGACGGTGTGGGGCGAGACACGCACGCCGAGAGTCGACGCGCCGTGGGTCACCCACATGCCGTACTTCACCTTCGATTTCAGCACGAGGGTAAGCGGCCCAGGCCAGAATTTTGCCGCGAGTTTCTCCGCCTCAGATGTCATCTCGACTATCTTCCTCGCCGCATCGACGTCGGCGCAGATCAGGGGCAATGGCTTGTCCGCCCTCTGCTTGATCTCGCATATCCTCTGCGTCGCGTCGGGATCAGAGGGTAGACAGCCGATGCCGTAGACCGTCTCGGTGGGGTAGACGACGACCCCACCCTCCCTCATCATATAACCCGCCGCCTTTATCGCCTCGTCGTTTGCCTCGAGGAATCTCATGCCTTGAACCAGCGGGGGAGCCGATTTAAAGAAGACGCTAGGCGACACCGGCGCCGATGTTAAGGATCACAGCGGGCTTGTCGCCAGTGTTGAAGAAGCCGTGTGACACGTTCGCGGGGAGGTAGATCACGTCACCTGGGGTAGCGGGTGCTCTCTCCTCGCCGACCTGTATCTCCCCGGACCCGCTCAGGACTATGTAGATCTGCTCTTCCTTCGCGTGGTTGTGCATCAGGTTTGTTTCCCCTGGCGGCACGGTGAGCCGCGCGACGCCCCTGAACACCTTGAGAACCTCAGCCTTTGGCGTGAAACGCCACACAATTTGGTAGAGAACCTTCTCCCCATGAATCTCGTTCAACGCCTTTTTAGGCACGTCGCCAAAATTGACTTTCTCGATCATAACAGGGGAAGACGCACCACGGGACTAGTTAAAACGTGCTTGTCCCGGTAATCAGATTATGAGCAGCTTGACGTACTCGTTCTCCTCGTTCCTCTGCAGCTGCGCTGAGAGCTCTCTAACCCTTGCCGCGTCCCCCTCTAGGAGGAATAGCTCCATGCACTTACCCTCGTGGAACCTGTTGTGGAGCTGCATGTTTATGATGTCCTGGTATTGCCCCTTGATCTGGGTCACGTGGTGCTCTGCTCCGTGGCTGTGGAGGGCGAGTAGCAGCCCGCTAACGTTTCCCTCCAGCCTCTGCTTCTCCCTGCCGTCAACAAGGAAGAGGCGTATGGCGGCACGTACAGCCTCGCTACGCCCCGAATAGCCTAATTCACCCTGTATCCCGTCGAGTTCGTCTAGGAGTTGGTCGTTTAGCGAAAGACTCACTACAGGCATATCAATCGTTAATAAAAAATGGCTCCGTAAGTAATATATGTTATTAAGAATTTACTAGATAGTTTATTAACTCGGCCTCTGATGTCTACCCTGACGATGGACAGACGCCTCGCTGCCGCCCTCATGCTCGCCGCCCTAGCGGTCACTGCGATGGGCGCCGCATACATAGCCCGGCCGCAGCCCCAGAGCAGCGGCAAGGTCCGGATCGTCGCCTCCTTCTACCCACTCGCCTACATGACCGAGGCGATAGGGGGAAGTGATGTAGAGGTCACTACCCTCATCCCCCCAGGCCTTGAGCCGCACAGCTGGCAACCCTCCTCCGGCGATCTCGTCGCCTGCAGCGATGCGGACATCATCGTCTACAATGGCGCGGGGCTCGACGGCTGGCTCAGGGACGACATACTGCCCTCGATAGACGCGTCGGGTAAGGCTATAGTCGATACGACAGCCAACATCACTCTGTACAGGAACGTCGAGCAGGCGGAGATACAGGAGCACGGCGCATACGACCCACACACGTGGGTTAGCCCATACGAGGCACGTCTACAGGCGGAGGCGATCTACGATGCACTCATGCGACACGACCCAGCCAACGCCGACGGCTACACAGAAAGGTGGAACACCCTGAATGAGGCACTCACGACGCTCGACTCGTCCTATTCAGCGCAGCTCTCTACTAGAACAAAAACCTCCATCTTCGTCACACACGACGCCTTCGGCTACATCGCGCGCCGCTACGGCTTCGAGCAGAAGAGCATAGTCGGCATCTCCGCTGACGCCCAGCCGGGTACTGAGGCCCTTATACAGATAATCCAGCAGATGCAGCAGACCGACACATATACGATCTACATTGAGCCGGGGTACAGCGACGCCTATGTCCAGACAGTAAAAGTGGAGCTACAGGCACAGACCGGGAAGCATGTCGAGGTTCTTAACCTCTACCACATGAACGGCGATCAGGACGGCCTCGACTACCTAGCCCAAATGGGAAACAACCTAGAAAACCTGCGGATGGGACTCGAATCAATGATGGATCAGCCGGTAATAGAGGTCGATGGCGTCACCATAAGTAGGGGCGTCGCACCCGTCATCAAGGACGCCACGTTCACCGTATCCAGGGGCGACTTCGTCGGTGTCGTCGGCCCAAACGGCAGCGGGAAGACGACCCTAATCAAGGCGACGCTGGGCCTCCTTCAACGGGACGCCGGCTCAATAAGGCTATTTGGGACACCTGTGGAGCAGTTCCGCAGACTGGGAACGAGTCGCCTACGTGGGGCAGGACGCTACAAACTTCGACCAGAGCTTCCCACTCAGCGTCCGTGAGCTCGTTAGCCTCGGTAGGATAACTAGGAACAACATAGGGCGCCGCCTCGGAACCGAGGACTGGAGACACGTCGACGAGATGATCAAGTTCATGGGCATCACCGACCTAGCCGACAGGCGCATAGGGCAGCTGAGTGGAGGCCAGAAGCAGCGCGTCTTCGTCGCCAAGGCGATGGCCCGCGATCCAGACGTTCTCTTCCTCGACGAGCCCGTCGCCGGCGTCGACCCTGAGACACAGGAGCGCTTCTTCATGAAGCTTAGCAACCTCAACCGGTTGAAGGGGACTACAATAATCGATGTTAGCCACGACCTGAGCGCCGTATTCTGCAGGATGGGCAAGGTAATCTGCGTAAATAGGGAGGTAAACGTCGCCGACATAGGAGACGAGGCTGCCTTCACAACGGCCTTAAAGAAGGTGTACGGGGAACACTTCCACTTCGTGTTCCACGAGCACATGTGCGAGGGACTATTCGACGATGACGGACCCGATTAGCCTTCTGGGTTACCGGTTCTTCCAGTATGCGCTGCTGGGGGGCTCGGTGGCGGCGCTTGTCTGCGCCCTCGTCGGCGTCTTCGTGATTCTCCGCAAGGAGTCGATGATAGGCGACGGAGTCGCCCACATCAGCTTTGGGGGCATCGCCCTGGGACTTTTCCTCGGGGTCAACCCCCTATACACAGCACTCATAGTTTCCGTACTCGGCGTCCTAGCTATAGGCTACATGCGCCGCCACGGGCTCGCCCAGAGCGACTCGGCGATAGCCGTCATGCTCTCCGTGGGATTCAGCACCGGCCTCATACTCATCAGCCTTGCCGGGGGCTTCAACGTCGACCTATTCAGTTACCTCTTTGGCTCCATCCTCACAATCGGGCTCAACGACCTCATCATCGTGACGGGGCTCGGGCTCGTCAGTATCGCCGTCATAGGCGTCTTCTATAAGGAGTTGCTCAGCATCACCTTCGACGAGGAGTCTTCACGCCTTATGGGGGTTCCCGTCGGGCTGCTCTCCACGATCCTCAACGTACTCGTCGCCTTTACCATCGTGCTCAGTATAAAGGTGGTAGGCATGATACTCGTAGCAGCGCTCCTCGTTATACCCGGGCTCACTGCGCTCCAATTAGGCATGAACTTCAGGGATACTTCGATAACGGCGATACTGCTCGGGGTTACGAGCGTCCTCGTCGGCGTCTTCGCCTCCGCCCTCTTCAACGTGGCGACTAGTGGCGTCATCGTTTTCACGCTCGTCGCCTTCTTCCTCGCCACCGCTGCGTGGCGAAGGCTAAGCTGATCAACGTTTATCCGCTACCATTCCACACCTCGACCCGGTGAACGGATGCCTCTCTACGAGAAGCCACACGTCGGACACGACCAGCACCTCTGCAGCCTCGTCGCCGAGGGGATGGAGCTCCCCGAGTACAAGGAGCTCGTGAGGAACCCTAAGTTCCTCTGCCGGATATGCGGGCGAGCCGCAGGAGAGGCGAAAAACCTCTGCGACCCGGTTCCCCTCTAGTCACGCGGGTTAACATTTATCCCGCGGCGGCATAGAAGCCCACCCGTATGTCTGCCGAGGGGGTCCGCCGCGGGTATACGTTATTGACACTCTACATCATTGAGGTCATCAAGGACCTCGGCACACAGCCGAGCCTCGACAAGTTGATGGAATCGGCGGAGAAGCAGGGTCCCCTCATTGCTAAGGAGATGAGAAGGCAGATGACCGTGGGTCTCACCCCACTGGAGATGGGTACAGAGGTCTACATGCGCTTCATGAGGGACGCCGGGGCGGATGTCGCTATCCACAAGAGGGACGACAGGAGCGTAACCTTCGTCGTCCGCAGGTGCCCCTTCCACGAAGCCTTCCTCGAGGTCGGCGTCGATTGTGACATCTTTCTCAAGGGTCTATGCAGTAACCTCACCCTACCCGCCATACAGGCGACGTTGAAGGAGTTTGACACCCGTCTAGGAGTCGAGAACGTCATAGCGCGTCAGTCGGCTGAGGAGGTCTGCCTAGAGCGCGTCACCTTCGCCGGGTAGTCGTTTTATCCAACCTCGCGCCCCGTCTATCCCATGGTCAGCGCCGTAGACGCGGATGTACTCGTAATCGGTTCCGGTGGGGCCGGGCTGCGAGCCGCCATCGAGGTCAACAGGCTCAGGAAGAAGACGATAGTCGTCTCAAAGGCACCCGCCGGGATGAACAACTGTACTGTAGTCGCTGGCGGCGGCTTCCGCGCAGCCCTCGAGGGTATGACCTCCGAGGAGCATGCGAGGGACACCATGGAGGTGGGGAAGGGGCTGAACGACAGGCGCCTCGTAGAGGTCTTCACAAGGGAGGGCCCTGAGCGTATCCTCGAGATGAGGGACTATGGCGTCGAGGTACGCGTCCACAAGAACGGTGCAGCCGTCGGCTCGATACCCAACCTTATGGGGCTCGGCATGACGAAGCCCATGGTCGAGTATGCTCAGTCCAAGGGTGTCGAGTTCTTAGACAACATCGTCACGACGAGACTCCTCAAGAGGAGTGAGGTGGTGGTCGGCGCTGTTGGCTACGACGTGAAGAATGAGACGCCCGTCGTCTTCTCCGCTCGGGCGGTCGTTCTCGCATCCGGTGGGGCAGGTGCTCTATACAAGAGGACTGACTGCCCGATACGCACGACTGGGGACGGCTACAGCCTTGGGCTCCACGCGGGGGTGAGCCTGCGCGACATGGAGTTCGTCCAGTTCTTCCCGCTCGCACTCGCTGAGCCGGGTCAACCACCCTACCTGCTCGGCGGACCCCTCACGGAGGAGGGGAAGATAATGAACAGCCTCGGGGAGGACATTCCCAAGAAGTACGGGCTCACGGCGCGCCCACTTGTCCTTAAGAGTAGGGACCTCCTGAGCAGGGCGCTCATGACCGAGATCACACAGAGCGGACGCGTCGACGGCTCCGTCCTGATCGACGCCCGCGAGGTCTTCAAGAATCGAAGCGATAGGCAGATCACCGGCGAAGGCGTGCATCAGCTCCTCGTCGACAAGCTCAAGGCGGCAGAGAAGCCATTCAGGGTCGCCCCAATCTGCCACTTCAACATGGGCGGGGTCATAATCGACGAACAGGGATACACCGGTGTCCCCGGCCTCTACGCCGCAGGTGAGGTCGTCGGCGGCGTACACGGCGCCAACAGGCACGGTGGAAACGCGCTCACCGACATACTCGTCTTCGGGCAGAGGGCGGGCGCAGCCGCAGCCGGATACGCCCCTAGGAAAGAGAAGGTCACGGACCTCGCCAGGCCCGAGTTAGAACGATACGAGACCCTGCTTGGGAGGGATCAGGGCTACGGCGCCTACGAGATCATGGTCAGGCTCAGGGAGGCCATGTGGGCGAAGGCGGGCATCATCCGTGATAGTGCGAGCCTTTCCGAGGCCTTCGAGGAGGTCTTCGACCTCAAGCTCATGGCGGATAGGATGACTGCGAAGAACGGGCGGGACATGCTCGTCGCACTCGAGGTGCCTATGGCGCTTGAGGTCGCCGAGATGATAATACGCGCAGCCATGGAAAGAAAGGAGAGCCGCGGAGCCCACTACAGGACGGACTACCCGCGCGAGGATCCCTCGTGGCTCAAACCGATCGTCGTGAGCCTCTCGAAGACCGGCGCCCTCAGGTTCAAGGCGTGACCCCATGAACCCTCTCACCGCGGAGATCGTCGCGGAGACGCGCCGCTACTACGACCCCGAGAGGGCCGAGGCATCGAAGCGCTACTTCAGGGAACCAATCGAGGCCTGGGGCCTCCCCATGCCCACGTGCAAGGAGATCGCCGACAGGTTCTACCCGAGAGTCAAGGGAAACCTCCCGCTGGCTATCGAGGTTGCGGGGGAGCTGCATACTCAGCGCGTAATCGAGTTGCCCATAATAGGCGACAATATGCTCAAGCGGATGAAGGGACGCCTAACACCCGAGCACTTCGACACCTTTGATACCTGGATCGACTTCCTGACGAACTGGGCTACAACCGATACCCTCTGCACCGGCATCATCTACGAGACGGTGAGGAAGGACCCCCGCCTGGTCGAAAGGCTCATCGAGTGGACGGGCTCGGAGAACAGGTGGAGGCGCCGAGCCGCCGCGGTGTCCCTCGTCCCGATTGCGAGGAGGGGAGACTTGCTCGAAGACGCCTTCAGGGTCGCGGATAAGCTCATGGAGGACCGCGACGATATGGTGCAGAAGGGCGTCGGTTGGCTCCTCAAGGAGGTGTCGAAGAGGCACCCTGACGAGGTCCGTGCATATCTTATAAAGTGGAGGCCGAGGACCTCCGCCTTGGTCCTCCACTATGCCTCGGAGAAGCTGCCGATGGAAAAGCGGGTCCTGAAGAGGGGCTAGTCGCTCTGTGCCCACTCTATCTCGATCTCTATCTCGCGCCCGCCCTCGATATAGGCGTAGAGGAACTTGTAGACAAGGCGCTCGGGGAACCTAATCTTCTCGGACATCATCTCGGTGAGGTGCTCGGACACCTCAACCTCGCCCCTCTTGAGGGATTCCCCGAAGTTAACAAGTAGGCCCCCTAGTTCCTCGCGTGTCATCTCGGCGCTCCCCTTCCGTATGGCGCGGTGACGCTCGCCGTATTCCTCGATGTACTCCATCATAGTGCCCCACCTGTCCATACCACGCCGGAGGGCGCCCTCACCGACGATGGTGATCGTGTAATAGTGCCTGTCCGGGGCGTCCTCCCTGTGCTCCACACGACCCGATATCAGACCACCATCCATCAGCTTCTCGATCGCGGGATAGACCGTCCCCGCCTTGGGCTTCCAGAAGCCCGAGAACATCTCGTCCAGACGCTGGATCACATTGTAGCCGTAGTTGGGGCCCTCGCTGAGGATGAGAAGTATCCACATCTGGACGGGGCTCACGCTCTGTTCCCGCGGGAGAATGGGCTGCATCTATGTAACCGATCTACGTATATAGATAATCTACATAATATGCCTTGTCGTACACGTGGGACCAGCACATGAAGAGCGAGTATAATCCGAGCAACTGGGAACTGACGAAGAGGCTCCTCGGCTACATAAAGCCCTACATGGGGACATATCTCCTCATCAACCTCACCGCCTTCGGGAGGGAGGGTGTCTACAGCCTCCTCGCGCCCCTAGTCGTCATGCTCATAATCGACTTCGCCCTCATCCCCACCCCCAGCGCCCAGAACTGGTTCATAGACCTCATCAGGTCGTGGACAGGCGTCACCGACAGTGGTGGACTCCTCGTAATCCTCGTCGGCTGCATACTCCTCCTCGCCCTCGTCAGGTTCACCTTCTTCGTCGTCCACCGATACTTCCGCGGCGTCATGAGCCAGAACATACTGCGCGACATGCGCCGCCAGCTCTACGAGGCGCTCATCAACAAGTCGTTCAGCTACCTCGGCCAAGTCAGGACGGGGCAGATAATAAGCAGGGTCACCAGCGACATGAACGCCATCGACCTCTTCTACTCGGAGACGGTCAGGGAACTCTTCCGGATGACCCTCCAACTGGGCATTGCCATCGCCATCCTGCTCAGCATAAATAGCCAGCTCGCTCTCATCACGCTCCTCCCCCTCCCCTTCATCTTCGTCACCATGAGGCTATACCTCAGCAGGGTAAGGGGGCGTATGCTCGCCGCCAAGAACCAGTTCGATTCCCTCAACGGCGTCCTCGTCGAGGGGATCACCGCTCAGAAGCTCATCAAGGGCTTCGGGCAGGAGGAGTCATTCGCTGCGTGGTTCAGCAAGGAGAACCATTCATACGTCGAGAAGAGCCTCAAGACGGCGAAGCTGCAGTCACTCTACACCCCCTCCAACACGGTGATAGCCGCGACAGGTGTAGCACTCATCCTCGTCTTCGGAGGTATAAGGGTCCTAGAGGGGAGCCTTACCTTGGGCGAGCTTGTCCTCTTTGGCACATACTTCACCCAGATCGTCGGCCCCGTAAGGATGTACGCCCGACTCATGGACTTCTACCAGGACGGCGTCGTAAGCGCCAAGCGCGTCTTCGAGGTCCTAGACGTCGGGAGGGATGTCCCCGAATCCGAACACCCCGTTGAACTTCCCCGCCTCAAGGGTGAGATCGAGTTCAAGGACGTCTCATTCAACTACGGCGGAACCTCAGAGGTTCTACAAAACATCAACCTCAAGGTCTCCCCGGGGGAGAAGGTGGCGATCATCGGCTTCGTCGGAAGCGGGAAGAGCGCCCTGACAGAGCTCGTCCCCAGATTCTACGACGTAACAGTCGGGCAGGTGTCCGTAGACGGCCACGATGTCCGCGAGGCCTCGCTGAAGTCCCTCAGGGGACAGATAGGAATCGTCCTTCAGGACATCTACATATTCTCCGAGACAATCAAGGAGAACCTCAGATTCGGCAAACCGGAGGCGACCGATAAAGAGGTCATAGCTGCGGCGAAGGCCGCACAGATTCACGACTACATCGCCTCGATGCCGAAGGGGTACGACACCCCCGTCGGGGAGAGGGGTCTCACGCTGAGCGGCGGGCAACGCCAGAGGATCGCCATCGCGAGGGTCCTCATCACCAACCCGAGCATACTCATCCTCGACGACTCGACGAGCAACGTCGACGCCGAGACAGAGGTGTTGATCAGGAGAGCGATTGACGCCCTTCTAGAGGGGCGCACAGCGCTGATAATCACACAACGCGCCTCGACCTGCGAGTCGGCGGATAAGGTCGTCGTCATCGACCAGGGCCAAATAATCGCCGTCGGAAAACACAAGAAACTGCTGAAGGAGAGCGAAAAATACAGGATGCTGATAGAGTCACAGACCCTCACCATCGAAAAGGAGGCTGACGACTGATGGCGGAGTTCTCGGGCAGATACGACGTCGGTTCCCTAGAGTCAACAGAGCGCAAGTACAGCGACTGGGAACTCGTCAAGAGGATAATCAGGGACTACATGCTGCACCACAGGTCACTCGTCGCCGCGATGGCGCTGATAATCGTGGCGAAGACCGCCTTAGTCCTCTCGGGACCATACATCTACAAGGTCACGCTCGACACCTTCATCAGCGACACGCCCGAGCCCAACGAGGTCTGGCTCGCAAACATAATCAGGGGGATCGCCACAATGCTAGGGGGCGGCGCCTCCACACAGTGGCTGGACATAGTCGCCGCAGGCTTGATCTACATCGCCGTAGGCTTCGCCCTCTGGGGCGTGATGAGCCTGCAGGAATACTACCTGAACAAGCTCGGGCTCAACATCATTGCCGACATCAGGACCGACTTCTTCCTCCACCTCGAGAAGCTGAGCCAGAACTTCTTCGAGTACGGCAACACGGGGAAGCTAGTCTCAAGGGTCACTAACGATGCGGAGGCGCTGAGAAAGCTCGTCTCCTCGGGCATAATCGGCGTCGTCGCTGACCTCATAACTGCTGTCGCGATACTGGGGACGATGTTCTTGCTCAACTGGCAGCTCGCCGTCGTCGCCGTCGTCATGGCACCAATCATAGCCGTGGTCACAACCACGCTGAACAGGTTCGTCAGGAACAACTGGCGCGTAGCGAGGCAGAACATCGCCTCGATGACGGGTAAGGTTCAGGACCTCATGGTCGGCGCCAAGGTAACTAAGGCGATGGCGCAGGAAGAGAAGAGCCTTGCCGACTTTAACAAGGTCAACGTCGCCAACGCGAAGGCGCAGATAAAGGCAGAGGTCACCGCCAACATCTACGAGGCGACGGTCGGTTTATTCGCCGCCCTCATCAGCACGCTCATCTGGTTCTTCGGAGGCCAGCAGGTCCTCGGCGCGTACCTCGCCATCGGCGACTTGGTCGCCTTCACTCAGTACACCACGAGCTACCTCGAGCCGATCCAGAACATCAGCACCTTCTACGGAGAGATACAGAGCGCATTGGCAGGCGCAGAACGCATCTTCGTCGTCCTAGACATCGACCCCGAGGTGAAGGAAGCAACAGACGCCGTTGACTTCCCCGAGGGAGAAGGCATCGTCGAGCTGAAGGACGTGCGCTTCAGCTACGTGAAGGATCAGCCTGTCCTCAAGGGGATAAACATCGAGACGCGCCCCGGGGAGCGCCTCGCTATCTTCGGCCCCACCGGCTCGGGTAAGTCGAGCATCATAAACCTCGTCGGACGATTCTATGACCCCGACTCGGGGACGGTCACCATCGACGGCGTGGACCTCAGGAAGGTGAAACTCAAGGCGCTCCGCCGAAAGGTGGGAATCGTCCTCCAGGAACCCTACCTCTTCCAGGGAACGCTCCGCTACAACCTCAAGTTCGGGCGTCCAGACGCATCCGAGGAGGAGATGATCAGGGTCGCAAAGTTAGTCGGCATACACGACCTCATCATGCGCCTTCCCCAAGGGCTACGACGAAGGGGTCAGGGAACGCGGGAGCAACCTCAGCTACGGACAGCGCCAGCTCGTCTGCCTGGCGCGGGCACTCATCTCCGACCCAAAGATACTCATACTCGACGAAGCAACCAGCAGCGTCGACCCCTACACCGAGCAGCTAATCCAGAACGCGCTCAAAGCCGAAATGGAGCACCGCACGATCCTAATAGTCACCCACCGCGTCAGCACAGTAAGGGACGCCGACCGTATAATCGTCCTGTACAACGGCGAGGTACAGACTGAGGGGACACACAACCAGCTAGTCAAGAAGAATGAGCTATACCGGCGCCTGACCGAGATGCAGCTGGTAAAAGTCTAAATTTTTCTTCTCTTATCTATGGTAGCGCAAGTTGGCGTATAGACAGAATCGTGTCACTTCGTGACGAAGGTGAGCACGTCCTCGTCGACGAGCTTGTGGGCGAGGCTTACCTTCTGGCCGCCGAATCTGACGCTCTTCCCCCAGACCTGCGCGTACTTGAAGTCGGACCGCAGCGCCTTGTGGAGCATGTCGCAGACGTCCCCGACAGTGTACCCCACACGCGCGATCAGTGGCTCCTTGTAGTCGGTCTCGCCGCCCTTCGGACGCATGTATATCCTGATGAACTGGAGCTTCTGGTAGAGCTGCTCCCTGAACTCGTCGATGTTTATCCCCGACTCGGCGGCTATGGGGAGTACGTAGTAGTCAAGACCTTCCCTGACCTTACGGAGGCTCTCCTTGTCTATCATGTCTATCTTGTTGAGGACGGCGAAGGTCGACACATAGTGCCTGTTGCCGAGTATCACGTCTAGGAGCTGCTCGTCGTTTATATCCTCGCGGATCATGACCCTGGCGTTGTGGATGCCATAGACGGCGAGTATGTCCTTTATCGTCTCCTTCTTGATCCTCGTCAAGGGGACCTGGCAGATTACAGAGAGCCCGCCCGTGTGCGTCTTCTCGATTAAGATATTCGGCGGCTTCTCGTCGGGGCGGATACCGATCTCGCGGAGCTCCTTGAAGAGTAGCGGCTTGACGCCAGGCTGGAAGACGTCGAGAGTGATTAGAACTAGGTCCGCCGCCCTCGCGACGCTGAGGACACGTTTCCCGAGTCCCTTGCCCTGAGCAGCGCCGGCGATGATGCCGGGGAGGTCCAGAACCTGGATTTTAGCACCTCGATACTCCATTAACCCAGGAACAACGGTCAGTGTCGTGAAGTCGTAGGCGCCCGTCTTCGACTTGGCGTTTGTGATCTGGTTGAGGATGGTGGATTTCCCGACACTGGGGAGCCCGATTAGGACGACTGTGGCGTCCCCAGTCTTCTTGACTGCGTACCCGTCGTCGCCGCTCGCCTTCCCCGCCGCCTTCAGCGTCTGCTCTTCGAGCTCTCTCTGGAGCTTCGCTTTCTTCGCTCTGAGTAACCCGAGGTGCCTCTCAGTGGCCTTGTTGACCTGGGTACGGGCCATCTCCTCCTCTATCTGCTTGATCTTCTCGGGTATACCCATTAGGGAACCCTGCACATGGGCGCCCTGAAAAAGGTTCCTGAAAGTGTCAGAACGGTTTACGCGGGTTTGACGGGGCTCTTCTTTCCAGTCATCTGGTCGATGATGATCTCGACTAGGAGGAGTTGCGGGTTCTTCTCCATGTCCTTTGCCGTGAGCATTTTACCCTTCCCGGGCGAGTATTTGTCGCTCAGTCTCTTTAAAGCGGTGAGCCTCTTCTCCGGATCAGCAATTATGTTCGCCTTCCCCTTGACGATGACGCTCCTGTACTTCCATGTGAAGTCGCAGGGCTTCTCACCTGTCACGATCTCCCCGGAGTCGACCTCGAAGCAGACCCGCGGATTCTTGGCGATGTTCCTCATCTTCGTGCCGTCCTTGTGGCTATGGAAGATGACCTTGCCATCGTAGTAGACGTAGTTGAGAGGTACGACGTAGGGCTCATTGTCAACGGCCGTCGCGAGCCTACCGACCTGGTTCTCCATGAGAACCTCCTCGATGACCGCCTTCTCAGTGATCTCCTTCTCCTTTCTGCGCATACCTGACATGGCTCAAGAGTATGGGGGGAGTGCCTTTAACGATATCGGGAAGAGATTAAATCCCTACCCGGGGGATACTATTCGACCCCGATGCCGGATTACAAGGCTATGACGTGGAAGCTCATGTACGTCGGAGCCATCCTCTGCGCCCTCATCTGCATCGCCATCGTTTACAAGATAACGACGACCGGCGACACCTCAGACGAGTGGATCGTCTGGGCGACGGTCGTTGTCGGCTTCTGCCTTTTCGGCTTCGGCTTCGTATACGAAGGAAAGAGCAAGCGGCCAGAGGACGAGGAAACACCCCCGGGTGCCGGCGGAGCGAAAGCGGTTTAATTCCAGGTCACCGCAAACCATCCTGATACAATTTGAGCGAAGAGATGACTCTGAGGGTAGAGCTGGAGAAACTCGACGGCTATTCCTTCAAGATCAGCTTCGGGGAAGGCATCGAGACGCTTTTAACGGACGAGCCCGCGCCCGTCGGCGGGGGAGGAGGACCGAACGCCTCGATGCTGCTCGCCGCCGCGATGGGGAACTGCCTCAGCGCGAGCCTCCTCTTCTGTCTACAGAAGACGAGAACTCCTGTCAATGGCATGAGGACGAGGGTCCAAGCTAAGACATCGAGAAACGAAAAGGGGCGGCTGAGGATCACTAGCATCTCGATAGAAATAACTCCCGACATTGACCCCGAATACACGAACCAAGTAAACAGGTGTCTCCCCCTCTACGAGGACTACTGCACGGTATCAAAGAGCGTGGAACAGGGCATCCCGTTCGACGTGAAGGTAAACTGGCTTAGTTCGTGACCCAGGTGTAGCCGCAGGCTACACACCTGAACCTCTCAACATACCTGTCGCTGTTGACGCCGGCGTGCTCCCCGAGGGCTACCCTGACCTGGTGGTAAGCCTCGCTATGCCCGCACTGTGGGCAGATCTGGTTGACCTTCGTAGACTCGTCCGCCTTTATGACGTAGACGGGCTCCGCCTTCGGCTCATCCTCCCTCGAGACCTCGACTATGCCGGGGTTAAACTCAAAGCCGCACTTCTGGCATCTGTATCCCCTGGGTGTATTCTCCATGAAGGAGCCGCATTTGTCGCAAAACTTCATAGTGTAGCACCTAGGGAGGCGTTGAAGGATGGAACCTGTGCATTTAGGATTAGCTAACCGTGGATATTAAAGGATTGGGGGTCCACCGGGAGACCTGGTGAAGGACTGCCGCTTCTAAATGCGCGTACTTCAGTAGGTGAGCTAGTCCAGGATCTCGTTTACTATCCCCGCAACCATCTCGGCTATTGCCGGAGACGACGTTAACCCGGGGGATTCAATCCCTATTAGGTCGATGAAGCCGGGGTAACCGCGCTTCTCCTCGTGCTCGATCACGAAGTCACGTGCCTTCTCACCGGGTCCCTGCAGCTTGGCACGTATCCCCGCCATGTCCGGGCGGAGGTCTTCCTTCCTGACGCTTGGGAGGTATGTGACGATGTCACTCCAGAATGGCTCAACGGAGGACTCGACTTTGTAGTCTAGGCTGTCTACATAGTAAGCGTTGGGACCGAACTTGAGGCGCCCCGTGAGGTCGGGGACGGTGTGAATTCCGAGCCCAAGTGTGTCCTTGAGCGGCGGCGGGTAGACGAGCATCGTAGCAGGTGGCTTCCCGCTCATGCTGTAGTAGTCACCCTTGCACCAGTGGAGGCGGTACTTCGCCCCGTCAATATTAATGCCAACCATTCCGGCTACTCTATCGCAGAAGAGCCCCGCTGCATTGACGACGACGCGCGACTCGACGCTGAAGGGCTCGCCGCCACTGACGGTGTGTACCTCGTAGCCATCCCGTATCTTCTTTATCGCCTTGACCTCTGTGTCTAGAACGAGGGGGTCTGAGCCGCTCTGCTTGCGTGCCTTGCGTAGGTAGCAGTCCATGAGCCCGTGGGCGTCCATGATGCCTGTGCTTGGGCTGAGGACAGCGGCGTCGCCCTTGACGAGTGGCTCGAGTTTATGGATCTGGTCGGAGTCGATGAGTGTGAGGTCGTCGACGCCGTTCGCCTTGCCCTGCCTTATGAGTCCCTCGAGCTGCTTGATCTCGGATTCGCCGTTTCCGACAATGATCTTGCCGAGGCGCTTATGAGGGACCTTGTTCTCGGTGCAGATCTTGTAGATCAAGGGGTTCGCCTTGACGCAGACCTTCGCCTTGAGGGTGCCCGTCGCGTAGTAGATGCCCGCATGTATGACCTCGCTGTTCCTGCTGCTGGCGCCCTGTCCGATAGCGGACTCTTTCTCTAGTATGAAGGTGTCCCTGTCCCTACGCGCGATCTCCGAGGCGATGGCGAGCCCGACGGCGCCCGCCCCTATGACTACGGCGTCGACCCTATCCAATGTCGGTATCCCTTGTATCCTGCGCTGCTGTCTTAAAACTCTGTTCGGGCGACTACTCATTCATTTCCTTCGCGAGGCTGTAGGCGTCCCACGCGGATATTATAGAGGTAGCTATGCCTAGGAGCATCATCTCTTCGAATGTCAGTATACCCTCGAGTGTTATGCTGATGAGCAGGACGACTCCGAGGTAGACTACTCCCCTCGCGATTTTCCCTAAGTATATCTGACCGGCGCCCGTAATTATCAGTGAGAGGAAGGCGGCGACCATCGGGTTTTTCCGCCTGGGGATGCGCGGTCGTTCAGTGCCCTGTATGTCTGGTTGTGGCTTTCCGCAGTTTGGGCAGACGGAGTACTTTTTCTCTATTTGCGACCCGCAGTAGGGGCAGTACTTCGTCTTATCCTCGGACATGCTGTAGAAAAGACGTGAGTCCCATCGAATAGGCTTTTTGATTAGCGTTTAAAGTGAGGCTGAGAAGGAGAGGACTACTCGTCGTCGGGTTCTTCCCCTATTGCCTCGTCGACGTCTTCGAGATCCTCCGTGTCGACCTCGTCTTCCTCGGCACAGAACTCGCAGAGCTTCTCTATGGGAGAGCCACAGTCCTCGCAGAACTTGGCACCGCATGACTTGCACTTTATGAGCTTGTCAGATTCTTCACCGCATATCTCGCATTCGGGCATTTTTCCACCTTTTTTCGAGGGTTCTCCTCGTGCACTGAAACCGATATGCAACCTAGAGAAATGGTATTCCTAAATTTATCCGCGTAATTTTTACATGAGAAACCGGGATTATTTAATATATATATTTAAAGAGCTTAATATATGAAATTTATTGATTAAGTATATAAAACATTACCAAATTGCTGTTAATAAAGCTTGATAACCAAAGTATAAAATAGCTGTTTTAGGTAATAAAAGAGGAAGTCACTTCGTTTCCTTATACCATTCCTCGGGAGCTCCGTCCTTTGCGGGGTCGTAGTTCGATGGGAGGAGCTCATCGATCCCGAGTATCTCGGTGACGAAGACCTCCACGACGCCTCTGACTATTGTGCCCTCGGTGAGGTGTCCGCCGACTGTGGGGACGTCCCAGGCGCCACCTATCGCGTAGTGGATGGCGGGGAAGGGCTCGGGTTTACCGTCGACGATGCGTGTGTGTATCATGCCGCTCATGCTGATGAGCATGCTGAGGTTCTCAAAGCTAGCGGCGGTCTCGTTGTGCCAGTTGGCGCGGTCACGGGTGTCGGGCGTCCACATAAACATCTTGGCGGGGCTAAAGCCGCCCATGAAAGCTGCGTGTATCTTCCCGAAGCGTATCTTCTTGTCTTTGGCGAACTGCTGGAGTGCCTTGAAGACGTCGGTTCCGGTCGTCATCCTGATTATGAACTCTCGTCCCCTGTGCGCCTCTACGCAGTGATACTCGGTCGGTTTCGTCGCTGGGCGTTCCCACGTGTCCTTTGTCCTTGCCATAAACACCGATCAATATATTGGGTTGTTGAATTGTTAAAACTTTGGAGGGCTAGAGAGCGCGCTGAGGATCAGATGGATTCGTTATAGTAATCAGATATAAGTTGGTGGAGGATTTCCTCTAGAAGATTTATCCTCCACGTGTTTTGTGAGTAATGATATAAAGAATATGTAACTTGTTGACTCGATGGGGAGCGCGACAGCTAGCTGATCTTGAGGAGCTCTTGTAGTATCCCGAGTTGTGTGGGGTTCGCCTTGACTAGGTCGCTCGTGCTGAGTATCCCGTGTATCTTATCCCTATCCATTATGACAAGTTGTTTTATCTTTTTCTGCGCCATGAGCTTAGCCGCGTCTTCAATTGACGTGTCGGACTCGACTGTGATTAGAGGGGCGCTCATAATGTCCTTTGCCCGGATTGTTCCAGCGTCGAGGCGCGACTCTACTACACGGCTGAGTATGTTTTTGCTAGTGATGATGCCGACTGGGCGGTTCCCGTTTACGACGAGGACGCTTCCCACGTCGAACTTGTTCATTTTGACGACGGCGTCGAGTGCGCTGTCGTCGGTGCGGACGGTTTTGACGTTTTTCGCCATGATGTCTCGGACGAGAATAATTCCGCTCATAGAATCACCCATAAGGGCAGGTTGATCTTGTCTCGGTGGGATTTGAAGTTTGAGCCGCGGGGATGGGTAATCCCTTGTGTGTCTACTCGTTAGCGGCGTTGGTTTCGCTGATCTGCATGGAGGCACAGGGGTAAATGGCGACCTTGGCATTGGAGCTGTGGGCGTCTTCGAGGAGTTTGAGGGCATCATCCCACTTCTTTACCCACGTCGAGCCCTCGCCGTAGTAATGCTCGTCCGCCTTCATGAGGCCGGTCGGGCTGACGCAGATGACGCGTCTCATCTTCCAAGGCTTCTTCGTGTATACGTCGGGCTTCCAGCCCTCGCCTCCGTAGTCAGTGCCGAAGCGGCCGTTGTAGAAGTGGACGCGGCACCCCTCGGGTGTATAGAGGAGATAGACCATATCGCCACCCTTGCGGACGGATTCGAGCATTATATGGTAGCTCTTGTAGCCCTCGTTTGCCATTGGGTAGGTGTTGCCTATGCTGATGTCGGCGTCGGGAACGACCTTTGTGAGGTAGTGGGCGCGCGCCCTCTTGACCCCCTCGCGATGCGCTGCGATGAAGTCGCCGGCGACGAGGTCGCAGGGGTCAGATGCCTCGTTGAGTAAAGCATGTACGACGAAGTCGACTCCGACCTTCTCCGTCGCCTCCTCGGAGTCGAGGCGGCGCTCGTTCGTGGTTACCTTTCCGGGGTCTGTTCCCTTTCGTATGGCGTGGTTGGAACTTATCGACTCGACTGCGGCTACTCCGGGGAGGATCATCTTGCTGCCCCCGCCGAAGCCGTAGCCAAAGTGGGGCATGATGCTGCTCACCGTGACCTTGAGGTCGCAGCTCATGACCTCCTTATTTATGAGTATCGGGGTGCCGCGGCTGGTCTTGCCGAGGTCGACGAAGCTCTCGTAGGGGTTGTGGTTAAAGACGTTGTACTTTTCGCAGATGTCCTCACCGAGCTTCTTTTGGAAGTCGAAGAGCATCCTACCCGTGTGTGCACCGGACGCCATCATAAAGACTATCTGGTCATCCCTTATGCCTCCCTTGTGTAGCTCGTCCATTATAGATGGCAGGATTAGGGTCGTCTTGGTGGGGCGGGTCATGTCGTCGAAAATTATGACACACTTCCTACGCCCCTTGGAGATTTCGCTAAGCTGTTTGGTGCCGATAGGGTGCTGTACCTTATCATCGATCTCTCTTGGCTTCAGCGCCTTGGTATTGTGTCCCTTCATTTTCTGGACGTGGACGTCCCATGAGTCGGGGAACGTGATGGTCTCGGGCTTCCAGTCATACCACTCCCAAGCTGGTACACTGATGGATTTCATGTGTATGACGTGCTCTACCCGCCCTTAAATCGTAATACCTGAGGACTAGTGACCGCTACAGATATCAACGTAGATTCAGCAGTCATTTCATGGGTGTGTTCCTTGGAGTTTGTGAAAGACCTGAGAAGGGAGTTCCCCAAGGTATTCGACCGCGCATATGAGCAGATGCGCCAGTTCAAGCAAGTTAAGGACATCATGACGCGCAAGGTCGTCACAATCGCAGACGACAAGACCATGGCGGACGCTGCCAAGCTAATGGGTAAAAAGCACATCGGCAGTCTCATCGTCGTGGCCGATGCCAAACCAAAGGGTATAGTGACTGAACGCGACCTTCTCAGCGGGATACTCGCTATAAAGCGTGACCCAGCGAAGACCTGTGTAGGCTCCGCGATGTCGTGGCCCCTCGTTACGATACCACCGGAGGCCCCTATAAAGGAAGCCGCTCGGATTATGATGAAGAGGAAGGGGCGCCTCGCCGTCATGGAGAATGAACAACTCGTGGGTGTTGTCTCCGCCTCCGACTTCATTAGAAGCCTCCCTGACGTCCCCGAGACCGTAGTCAAGGTTGAGGACTACATGACTACCGAGGTCGTGACCGTTGACGAAGGCACATCAGTCGCAGACATCGCCGTCACCATGGGAAAGGCGCGCATAGGGAGCGTTATTGTCACCACATACGGCAAGCCGAAGGGCATATTCACTGAGCGAGACCTACTCACAACCTTCCTCACAGAGGGAAAATCCCTAGATTGTCCAGTGAAGGATCATGCCTCAACGCCGCTCATAGTTGCCCCCGCCTGGATAAGCGTCTACGAGGCCGCTTACATCATGGCTGACAAGCACGTCAGGCGTCTACCTTTGGTCGAGGAAGAGGAGCTAGTTGGTATAATCACGGCGCGCGACCTTGTTGAGGCATACGCCAAATAGTCGTGTTGCATATCCGAGCAACAAAACCCATATAGAGAGATTCGAGTTGTCTCTATCAATGCCCAAGGATCAGCTTCCCGATGGGATCGTAATCCTCGACTTCGGAGGCCAATACTGCCACCTCATCGCCCGCCGCGTGCGTGAGATGAAGGTCTACTCCGAGATTCTACCCAGCGACGCTTCCGTGGATGAGGTTAAGGTGCTGAGCAAGGTCATGAGGCTGAGGGGTGTTATACTCTCGGGGAGCCCGAGCAGCGTTAACGCTCAGAACGCTCTTAGGCTCGACGAGGAGATTCTAAATCTTGGCGTCCCCGTCCTTGGGCTCTGCTACGGCCACCAGCTCCTAGCTCAGATACACAAGGGAGACGTCAAGAAGGGCACGGTCAAGGAGTATGGCTCGCGCACCGCCTACATCGACAGGGCTGAGGGCATACTAAAAGGCATGGAGGTCAAGGAGCCAGTCTGGATGAGCCACGGTGACACGGTTTTCAGCCTGCCCCGCTGCTTCAACGTCCTCGCCCATACCGACTCTGCCCCAGTCGCAGCCTTCGCCTACCCTGAGAAAGGCGTCTACGGCCTACAGTGGCATCCCGAGGTCAAACATACCACTCACGGTGACCTGATGCTCCGCAATTTCGTCTTCGAGATCTGCAAGTGCAAACCCAACTGGCGCCCAGTCGATGCCGTTGAGGAGGGAATAGAGTTCGTCAAGAAGCAGGTCGGAGACGGTAAAGCCGTTATCGCCCTCAGCGGAGGCGTGGACTCGAGCGTGGCAGCTGCCATCGTTGGAAAGGCGCTCGGTGACAAGATCATCGCGGTCCATGTCGACCACGGGCTCATGAGAATGAACGAATCTCACCAGGTCAAAGAGGCGATGGAACGCACCGGCGTCAACGTCAAGGTTGTCGACGCCAAGGAGCGGTTCTTAAAACGCCTCAAGAGCGTCACCGATCCGGAGAGCAAAAGGAAGATCATCGGGGAGGAATTCATCAGGGTCTTCGAGGATGAAGCCCGCCGCTTCGGCGCCGATTACCTTGTTCAGGGAACAATCTACCCCGACAGGATAGAGTCAGGCATCACTCGCCACGCCGACACCATAAAGACTCACCACAACGTCGGTGGCCTCCCCCTCCATATGGAATTCAAGGGAGTCGTCGAGCCACTCAAAGACCTCTACAAGGACGAGGTCCGCGCCTTGGGCGAGAGGCTGGGACTACCCAAGGAACTCGTCTGGCGTCAGCCCTTCCCTGGCCCAGGCCTCGCCGTAAGGATAATCGGTGAGGTCACCGAGGAGAAGCTCGACGCTCTCAGGCAGGCTGACGCCGTCGTAATTGAGGAAGTCGAAAAGTCGGAGATAGCCGGCGTCCCGTGGCAGTACTTCGCCGTACTCACAGACACGAAGAGCACGGGCGTCAAAGGTGATGAGCGCGCCTACGGGTGGACGATCGCGATACGCATAGTCGAGAGCGTGGACGCTATGACCGCCAACTTCACGCGCGCCCCGTGGGACCTGTTAGAACGTATAAGCACAAGGATCACAAACGGCATTCCAGAGGTAACGAGGGTCGTCTATGATGTAACAAATAAGCCTCCGAGTACAATAGAGTGGGAGTAAAATGCCTGGTTACAGCTATCCGCCTGGGGGGCCACCCGCAGACCTGTTGGTTGAGGGCACAGGCCGCACCATAGGGGAGGCAGTGGCAAACGTCGCTCTAGGAATGCTCAACTCCATTACACCACTCGAGGGCATAGCCGAGAAGGAGACATACACAGCTAATGCCGAGGGCACAGACCTCCAGTCACTCATACTCAACCTTCTCGACGAGATACTCTTTCTAAACGACGCTGAGGGTCTCACGGCACGGATCTTAGCTGTTGACATCGATGAGGAGAACCTAAAGGCCAAGGCGACTGGGCGAGGCGAGCGCTTTAACGCCGCGACCCACAAAGTTGGCATCGCCGTCAAAGCGGTTACATACCATATGATGAAAGTGGAGAAAACCTCCGAGGGATACAAGGTCAAGGTGGTTTTCGACACTTAGAATCGGTAAAACGGGTAATGGCTTTTATTCCTAGAGACGAAACTAAAAACAGGTGTTCTGATTGGAGTTCGACATAGTTTCGCTTCTGATAAGTATAGTCGCCGGCGCCATCATCATGGCACCCGTCCTCTGGATTGCGGGCAGGATGCTCGTTGGTTCAACCAACGCTAAGTTCACAGATGCTATTATGATCGTCGTGATCTCCAGCGTAGTCAACGGCGTCATCGGGATGTTCCTAGGAGGCATCATAGGCTCAATTGCCCAGCTACTGGTCACGCTCTACCTGATCAAACACTATTACGAGTGTGGTTGGGGGAAGGCCGCTGCCGTCGCGATCGTCACCGTCGTGATCTTCATCGTAATCGCGATAGTACTCGGTACAATCCTAGGGATCAGCTTAGGCGGATTCTAAAATTATCTTACCTTTTTTAATGTTCTATCGACTCTACGATTTATCAAGCCTATTCGAAATATGCTTTCATGTAGATCCGTGAACTGAAGGCATTGCGGACCACGCCTCCCTTATCGGTAACGAATGTCACACGCCCTAGGATGGTGCCTCTACCTACGCCGTAGGTCTTAACCTCGCGCCCTTGTCGCTGAGCAGGCTGAAGGTGAGCAGGTATGTATTACTGTACTTTGTATAAGCCACTTGGCTATCGGTGCTCACTCCGACGATAACGGCGCCCGCCTCGGTGAAGTCCATGTAGGCGTCTCTATAATGGCGCGCTTCCTGGGTGCAGCCCGAGGTGAAGTCCTTCGGGTAGCGCGCACACGACTCTGCCCCTTTGCTCGGATACTGTGAACGGTTTTCCGTCCTGATCTGGGAGAGTGAAGTCAGGCGCCGCCTTACTCCCCGCAATATCAACCATGCTTATCGTTTCTATGGCGGGAACGGGGCTTGACTAATTAGAGAAGCTTCGTCGGCTCCACCTGACGTGGTACTTTGACGACGAGGAAGCGTAGGAGGCTACTACCCCTATTGTACCAGCAGTGGGGAATGCCCTTCGGGCTCTCGATGAGTGTGTCGGTGCCGACCTCCTTGGTCTCATCCCCGACCTCAACGAAGCCCCTACCCTCGAGGACGTAGAAGAAGACGTCCGTCGGGGTGATGTGCCTCTTCAACTGCTCGCCCGGCTTTAGAGACAAGTGTGTGACAGTAGCGTGCTCCGTGTTGTAGAGACTCTTGGACTCTACGCCGTGGGGGTTCTGCCCCGTCTGAGCCACCTTCACCTCGACGATCTTCAACGCGCTCACCCTAGGATCGCCTTGAGATCAGCGTCAGGCGTCGTAATCGGCATTATGTTATAGTTGTCGACGAGCACCTTGAGTACGTTGGGCGTGACGAAGGCTGGGAGGCTCGGACCTAGGCGGATGTTCTTGATGCCTAGGCTAAGCAGCGTCAGCAGTATCGCCACCGCCTTCTGCTCGTACCAGCTCAGTATCATACTGAGTGGCAACTCGTTGACGCCGACGCCAAACGCCTTGCTCAGCGCGACTGCGATCTGGATCGCTGAGTAGGCGTCGTTGCACTGCCCGATGTCAAGCAGGCGAGGCAACCCATCAATGTCGCCGAGGTCCTTGTCGAAGAACCTAAACTTCCCGCAGGCGAGGGTCAGCACAACGCAGTCCTTTGGCACCTTCTCCACAAATTCCGTATAGTAGTTACGCCCCGGCTTTGCCCCGTCGCAGCCCGCGACCAAGAAGAAGTGCCTTATCTTCTTCTCCTTGATGAGCTCGATGACTTTTGGCGCCACGTTGAGGACGGCGCTGTGGCCGAAGCCCACCATTACTGAGCCCGCCTCCTTGTCGTCGGTGAATCCGGGCAGTTCTAGCGCCTTCTTGATGACGGGTGCGAAGTCCTTCTCGGCGATGTGCTGTGCACCGGGCCAACCGACGAGTCCCGTGGTGAATATGTTACTGATATAGCTAGGCGCTGGTCGCTGTATGCAGTTAGTCGTCATGAGTATGGCTCCGGGGAAGGTATAGAACTCTCTTGATCTGGTTCTGCCACGCTGTGCCGTAGTGGCCGTAGAAGTGAGAGTACTTCTTGAGCTTCGGGTAACCGTGCGTTGGCAGCATCTCGCCATGGGTGTAGACGTAGATACCCTTGCCCTCCGTCTGCTTGAGGAGCAGGTCGAGGTCCTTCAGATCGTGCCCAGAGACAAGTATCGCCTTGCCCTTCTTGTGGCCGAGCGGTACCTTCGTCGGCGTGGGGTCGCCGTATGTGCCCGTATTCGCCTGGTCTAGCAGTTCCATGGCGCGTAGGTTCATCTTTCCCGCCTCCATGACGAGGGCGAGGTACTCGTTCAGCCCAAGCGCTGAGTCAGCCGAGGCGGCGAGCCCTCTCTCGATGAAGGCGTAGAGCCCTTCATCCTCCTTCCCGAGTATCGCGGCGTGGTCGGCGTAAGCGGCAATCCCCTTTATCCCATAAATTAGTGTCCAGCGGAGACTATGAACGTCACTCCCTGCGTCGGCCTCCGCCTTTATGCCGACCCTCTCACCCATCTTCACAAGTTCGGCCACGTCGTCGGATGGCTTGAACGCCGCCATGTCCTCGGGCAGCTTAGCCTTAACCAGCTTGTTGAGCCTGTCCCTGTAATCGACTGCTTTCTTTATCATTGGGACGAAGCGCTCGGGGTCGAAGTTGACGTTCGTGAGCGTAGCGAAGCTCGCCTCGCAGACGAAACGGTCGATCTCCCTCTCGTATATTCCCCTCTTCCTACCCTCGACGGCTACTATCGACAGCCCCTTGAGGGCGTAGATCAGCAGGTCCTGGAGTGCTGCGACCTCGGGGTTCTTCCCACAGACGCCCATCTGTGTGCATCCCTTGCCCTGTGCCGTCTGCTCACACTGGAAGCAGAACATCGGGAACTCCGGTGCATTTTGAATCTCTACCTTTGTCTCGTGCATGTCATCATTCACCTTTTTACCTTGACTCTGAGCAGGCGCCGTGGAAGGGGCAGTGCTTGTCGGAGTGGTTCTCCACGACCTTGAATATGCCCTCGACGGTCTCACTGTTCACGGAGTACATCTTCTCCTTACCCCTCCGTTCGGAACTGACCAAATTACACCTTTCTAATGTGTGGAGGTTGTGACTCACCATGCTTTGCTCCTGACCGAGGGCGTCTGCAATATCAGTGACGCTCATCTGCGTACCCCTGAGTTTCTCGAGTATAGCGAGGCGTGTAGGGTTGGCCAGGGTGGAGAAGAATCCATAGCAAATGTCACTCAGTCCTCTTTTCAAGCCTGCTCACGTCTGAAGATTTCTTCATATGAAAGATAATTCATGTATATATAAACCTGCCGAGTGCTACCCGTGATAATGGCTTAATAAAAAGTTAACCTTTATATTATCGGACAAGGTGGCATTAACGTCCACGAGTGAAGAAGCATTGACACTAACGATTGACACTGCAGGACACGGTCTGGCCATGGTACTCAAAGACTACCAGGAGGAGGCACTCCACTATATTTGGGAGAAGAAAGGGGACGGTGCCAGTTCCCGGGACGTCTGGAGCCAGGTCAATAAGACTTTGAAGACGCGTAGTATAAGCAGGGCCTCTATCATCAACTTCCTCAACGCAATGGTGGACGAGGGAGTTCTCAACTACACTGAGATCACGGGTAAGGGCGGACATCGCCGTATCTACTCGACGAAGCTCAACGAGGCCCAGTTCAAGCAGTACGTAGCCGAGGTTGTGCTACGGAACCTCATGCGCGACTTCCCAGCCGAGACGAAGGAAGCCATTAAGAAGGTAAAGTAGTCTCTCCCTCTTTCTTTTCATTTCAGGAACCCAGAGGGTAGAGGGTTCCCCGCGCCTAGGTGTTATAAGGTTATGCGGAGTATAATCTTCGAATTATCATGGCAAAGTTGACTCGGGAAAAGCAGACGGCCTTCGACTACATCGATGAGAACCGGGAGAAGATCAGCGATTTGCATCAGTTGATCTGGCGCTACGCTGAGACGGCTCTGCGTGAGTACAAGAGTTACGATGCCCTCGTGGCCTGGCACAGGGCGGAGGGTTTCGAGGTGGAGGATGGCATCGCGGGGATGCCTACCGCATATATGGCGAAGTGGGGTAAGGGCAAGCCCATTATCTCGACGTATACAGAGTACGATGCGGTACCCGAGACGGCTCAAGAGCCTGTGACCCACAAGGAGGCTGAGAACCCTTGGCAGGCGGGGCACACCGACCCCCATAGCGCGCTAGGTGTCGCCGCTGCGGCTGGCGCACACGCTGTTAAGCACGCTATGGAGAAGCACGGGCTCAAGGGTACGATCAAGATATTCGGCGCCCCCGGTGAGAAAATATGCATCTCCAAGCCATACGAGGCAGCGAGGGGCTACTATGATGGCCTCGACGCCTGTGTCGCGTGGCATCCACGTGCCCAAACATCCGTTATGTATGAGACGCAGTGGGGGAGTTACTGGTGCGTCGCCTTCATCTTCGACTGCGACAAGCCGGAGACGTGGATGAGCTACGCCCCAGATCTCCCCGTGCAGACGCGCGCCCCCGGAGCGCTCGACGCGGTCTGCTTAATGTATACGACAACTAAGTATACGAAGGAGTCGATGCTTCCGAGGACAGGATTGTGGACGATCAATGAGGCTATACTCGTTGCGGGTCAGGCGACGGCGGATAACTTGCCCCCACGCGTAGGCGTGATCACCTACGCCTTCAGGAGCCCGAGCCTCATACAGCAGGAGCAGATTTACAAGGTGTTGCTAAACAACGCGGAGGCGGTGGCTAAGATGACTGGATGTAAGCTCGGTATCAAGTGGGTGGCGAAGACCCGCACTGGCCTCTTCAACAAGGCGCTTGCGGATCTCGCCTATGAGAATCTGGAGATCACGGGTGCGCCGAAGTTCGCGGAGGAGGACAAGGAGAAGGCGCGCGAGATAGTGAAGAAGCTTGGGTACAAGGCGCCGCAGGAGCCGTACAATGAGAAGCTCACGCCACCCGACGAGTGGGAGATGATGTGGAGAAAGCCCATCCCCAACCACCAGACCCACCATGGCAGCGACGATTACGTCGAATTCACGTGGCACTGCCCCACGGTCTGGATACAGGTATATGTGCCCAGCGTCAGCGTTCCCGGGGTAAGGCTACCTGCGTGGACGCGGTACTCGCTCTGCGGCATGAAGGGCGTCATCGATAAGAGCATCTACACCGCGGGCAAGGCGATCAGTGGCACCATGATGGACCTGATCACAGACCCCGACCGACTCAAGACGTGCAAGGACGAGTGGAGGGAGCGAACTAGCAAGTACCTTGAGAAGCCTCTACTACCACCGGATATGGAGCCGCCGGTGGATCTTCCATGGCCCGAGTACGTCACGACGCCTAGGGGCAGAGAGTGGCATATCCCACCCTTCAAGGTCTAACCGGGGCTGTTCTACTCATTCGTACAGATGTTCTAAAGTGTGGGGTTAATAGCCCCAAGCACCCCCATCTGTTTCGGTAATATCAATGGAGAAGACACAGCAGGTAGTATCAGTCGTAGCAATTTGTGCTTCCATCCTACTCGCGGGGATGATAATGACCTACAAGCCCGGCATTGTCGCCGAGTTCACCGAGTTCAGGTTTCCAACAGGTGTCTCCGCGGCGCCTAACACCTACTCGACGGTGACCGCCCTTGACACGTCGGCGACGCCCAAGACGATGAGCATCTCGGGCACCGGCGTCGTCAACGTGAAGAGTGACCAGGCGAAGATCATCCTCGGCGTCTACACCGAGGGCAAGTCCGCGGGCGTGGCGATCGATGAGAACGCCGCCCTTATGACCCAGATCATTGCAGCCCTCAAGGCGATGGGCTTCAAGGACGAGAACATGCAGACCACAAGCTTCGGCGTCTCCCCAACTTACAACTGGGAGATACAGTCCGTCGTTGGCTACCAGGTTACGAACCTCATCGAGCTGACGATTAGCGACCTCTCCAAGGTCGGTCCGGCGATCGACGCGGCTACAGCTGCAGGCGCCAATAGGGTCGACTCGATAAGCTTCGGCATCTCCGATGCGACAGTTCAGGCGATAAAACTCCAGGCATATACCCTCGCCATCAACGATGCTAAGGCGAAGAGCGACGTCATCACCAGCGGCCTGGGTGTGACCGTTACGGGCGTCCAGAGTATCTCCGAGAGCTACTATGTCCCGTACAGTTCATACAGGAGCTACGACGTAGGCGTCTCCGCTGAGGGCAAGGCATCGACTCCTATCTTACAGGGCAACCTCAGTGTCACGGTAACGCTGAGCATCGTCTACCTCATCGAGTAAACCCCGAGGCTTTCGTTTTTTTAGGTAACTGTTTTTACCTCATGGGCTTATTTTGACCCATGTCTAGCATCGCCTCAGTTACTCCCACCATTTGCGCCCTCTTTGGCGTAGAGCCGCCGAGGGATTCGGGTGAGCTACCAATTGACTTGGTACTAGTCGAAGCGGTAAGGAAGCTCAGGGGAGGGAAGATCAGTAAGGCGCTGATTTACGCTCCGGACGCTATAGGGGAGGGGTTATACCAGGATTATCGGAGCCAGTTCTCGGGAGTTAAGAAGGCGGCGTCTCTTGAGGTTGAGATGAAGTCAGTAATCCCCACTTGGACGCCCGTCTGCTTCAGTAGCATGTTCACAGGCGCCCAACCTGCCGTTCACGGCATTAAAAAGTACGAGAAGCCCGTCCTCGCCGTCGACACACTCTTCGACGCACTGGCTAGATCGGGGAAGAGTGTCGCCATAGTCGCCGTTAAGGGGAGTAGCATCGACCTCGTCTTTAGGAACCGGAAGATCGACTACTATACCGAGGAGTATGACCCGCAGGTCGAGGCGCGTGTTCTCGACATCCTGAATGTGAAGGACTACGACCTAATCGTCGTCTACCATCAGGAGTACGATGATCTGATGCATGGCTCGACGCCGAGAGACCCTAAGGCGCTTGAGGCGTTCAGGAGGCATCTGAAGAGCTTCGAGACGCTCGCCTCGGCCTTCAACGAGAGATACGTCCACGTGAACAGAGTGGTTGCCTTCACGCCCGACCACGGGACCCACATCGACCAGACGACAGGAAAGGGCACACATGGCACGGACAGCCCCGATGACATGGAGGTTCGCCACTTCTGGGGAATAAACCGAGGTCAAGCCTAATGGGTCACAGCGAGGAGGTCTTGAGTTTCTGGGAACGCGCTAAGAAGGCGACGAGTATCAGGGGAGACTTTGTCGATGCCTGGGGATTTGGAGACACCGCCGGGTTAAATGACGAGCTTTTTGCACTTGTACTCGAGGGGAAGAAGACGGGTACTGCAAGCCTCGTGAAGGAGAACGAGCTAGAGGGTTGGCCCATTAATAAGGTGGGTGATTATAGCGTCATTCTCGACGGTCTGGATCAGCCTCGCGCCGTGATCCAGACCCTCAGCGTCCGCCGGTGTCGTTTCGACGAGGTGGACGTCGAGCACGCTTTTAGCGAGGGCGAGGACGACAGGAGCCTGGCCTCCTTCACACGTGAGCACAGCAAATATTGGCGGCGCTCCGGGGAGAGGTTGGGGTACGCCTTCAAAGAGGATATGGAAGTCATCCTCGAGCGTTTCAAGCTGGTCTACTCTGAGCCCTAACTTTGCATATCGTTTTATACATTCGATAGTTAAGAAGCAAGTATGTACAAGGTAGTCTTCACCGTTGTTGATGTTCAGGCGCCGAGGAGCCTAGACGGTGCTCCTCCACACGTCAAGGGTCCCTGCAAGATATACAAGGTAGGCGACAAGATCACAATCACGAGCAACCCCGGTAGGCTCGTACTCGAGGAGACGGACAGTGTCTGCCTCGCCGCCTTCAGCGCCATACTACCCCTCACCTCAGCGATGGAGAGGAACGTCACCGAGCCCTGGGACTACATAGACAAGATAAAGTACTTCAGCTGCCCCGACTCGGAGCGCCCCGTCACATTCAAGGTTGAGCGCATCCCCGTCAAGCAGGGTGAGATACCACTCAGGAAGAGTTAGAGGCCCTTCAGTCTGCTCAGGTACTCGCTGATTATCTCGGGCTGCCTGCGGACGCGTTCTAGGTTCTCCCTTATTATCGACTCGTATGCCTCCCCGGCCTCGGGTAGTGCCTCCGAGAGTTTTCCGTGGTATAGCTCCCCCTTCTCCCTCGCCTTCTGGCACGTTGGGCTGCATGGGAAGAAGTAGCTCGCGAGGTAGGTGTGTGGGTCGGGGTCCGAGCCTAGCTCCTTGAGCTGCGACGCGGCGCGTGCCTCGGCGTTGACTCCCTGCTCCCTGTCGGATGCGTACTGTTCTACACAGCAGTCGGGGTAGCCGAGTAGCCGTCCCATCCGGCGTATCCACGCTCCGTTGAACTCCTCGGGGTAGGCAAACTGGAGCTGTCCGCGAGACGGGTCGGGCTTCTTCATGGCCTCGACGCGTAGTTTACCTCTCTCCTGCATGAGCCTCTGCAGCTCCTTCAGTGTCTCTCTATCCCTGTAGAGGTAGTACTCGTGGAGTGTGGGGCGTATCTCTACTTGGTCTACCTTAAGACCTAACTGCTTTGCCCACGAGGCGAGCGCCTTATACTCCTGTGAGCCCTCAACGACCTCGTCGAAGGCTTGCGCCATGTCCTTCCTGATCTCCGCTATCTCCCTGAGCTTGTCTTTCTGGTCGTGCATGAGGCGGAGCCGCTCGAGCCTCGGCTTGAATCGGGCGTCAATTCTCTCTCCCATGGTTTGGCCGCTGGGTAGCTCCGCGGGGATTGTTGTCTGGCTGCACGGTCTGAGTTCAAGAGCCACGAGCATGAGGTTCTCGACAGAGACCCGCTTGGGTATTAGGGGTTCGCCGAGGAGCTCCTTGAGGTCGGAGGGGTTCAACGGAGACTACTCGGTTCCCGTCGTTTATAACATTCAGGTTGATCCCAGCTTCCGCTAGGTCGTATAAGAAATGAAAAAACGGTATTGGGTTGCGCTGTTCCTAGAACGGCACGAGCCCGAGTACCTTCAGGATGTATTGTCCGCGCTCCGCGAGCATGCTGAACCTGAAGAGCACTGTGTTGCCGAAGTAGGCGCCCAGGGCGAGCATGATGAAGTACCTGCCCGCGATGGTCACCGGCTTTACCGGCCCAGTGTGCTCGTAGGTCAGCAGGAAGTACATCGTCGACGCAAAGCAGCCGACCGCGACGAAGACGAAGCTGAACCAGTCTCCCGTCGGTGCGGTTGGGAACCAGCCCCAGACCGGAGCACCGGCGGCAGGCGCCGTGACCGTGCTTATGATCTGGTTGACTATGCTCGGCAGCGGGTTACTCGCTAGACCAAGGCCCAGCGAGGAGCCTACAAGTACCGCGATCGGGTACCTGCTGAGCCACCTCTGCTTCGGGATGAGCAGGAAGTACATGAGGGCTCCCAGTATGATCGGGATTATCATCAGGTAGTTTCCGCCCAAGAGCGGTGTGATAGCTGTATTCTTCAGGCTGTTCAGGTTGACGACGATGCCGATTGCTAGAGCGGTAGCGACGAAGATGTGCTCAGAGAACCTGTAGATCGGGTTCTCCTTCCACAGCGGGTAGCTGTAGATGGCCAGCATCAGCGCTAGGGCTACCCAGACGCCGAGGATGGCGAGCGGGTCGGTCGGGTATGGTGCGGCTATGTTCTCAATCATTTCTTGTTCCCCCTGGTGGCGAACATACCGATGTTAGTCAGTATGATGGCCAGTACGAGCAGTACGTGGCTGACGCTGATGGAGTCCATCGTGGTCGTGGCGTCGCCCTTGAAGCCGGTTAGGGCTTCGAGCTCGGCAGCACCCCTCGAGCCGGCCACTAGGCCGAACTCGTCACCGGAGAGGAAATATGCCATGTCGCCCGACTTGTTCATGGCAATGCCCATCTCGGCGACGGTCGGAGGCATGCCTGTCCCCTCGTAGTTGACTTGGCCGTTCTTCCACTGGCGGATGTAGTACATCTGCGCGTCACCCGTGTCGCTCGACAGGACGAATTTGATCTTGTTCGCCCCGTTTACGCCCTGCATCATGGGTATGTCATCCGTGGCGACTCCCCTGACGTCCTTGGGATAGACCGCCCTGATGTCGTCCCTTAGGAGAGCGACGTTTGTCTCCTGTGGCGGGCAGTAGCCGAAGTACGCATAGTCTTCACCCTCAACCCAGTCGGCGAAGGTCTCAGGATTCTTCTCCTTGATCTTCGCCCAAGTGATGTCGACGTCGTTGTAGCCTATGCTCCAGACGATGAGCTTTCCGCCCTGTTCGTGCACCTGGTGCACGGAGGCAACCATCGCCGGTAGGCAGTCACCCCAGGCGCTTACACCCGAGTTGATGCTCAGCACGACGTATTCACCGGGCTGAATCGACGCGAGACCGTCGTAGTAGGCTTGCGTCGAGGGCGTGATCGTGATGGGGAGCCCGATCGGGGTGAGGAAGGGGATCGTCAGAGAGATGAAGAGTATCCAGTAGAATACTCTCCTGTCTACGTTCTGCAGCTTGTCCCAGATAGATTGTCCGCTCATCTTACTGAACCTCCGAGTAGAAGCCCCTCTCCTTGCCGATCAGGGCTCTGAATCCGTAGGCCAGCAGTCCCAGTGCACCCACGACGGTGAAGGTCCTCATTCCGGGGACCTGCCCGACGTTGTTGAACCAGTTGCCGATGAGTGGGAATCCTCCCCAGATTACCTCGCCGATGGGGGCGTTTGCGAGCAGGACGAAGATGCCTCCAATGAGGAGGATGGCCGCGTCGATGTTTCTCGCCCTGAAGGCGCGGTAGGCTGCTGAGAAGATGTAGAAGCCAGTGATGGCGTAGAGTGTTGCTCCTAGGCTAGTGTAGACGTTGGCGAAGACCCATGTGTATGGGTAGAGCTCGACTCCCGTGGCCAGCTTGTAGAGGCCGAGGATGAGCAGGAAGGCGAAGAATACCATGAATGATGCACTGTACACCATCATGGGCGTCTTCCTGCTGATCTGCCTATAGTGGACCTGGATGAGGTTTATGGCACCCAGTCCGATGGCCATTAACTGGATGATTAGCGCCCACGTCTGTAGTGTCGAGGATAGGTTTCCAGCGCCGCTGATGCCGGGTATGTTCTTTCCGAAGAAGTAGTCAAGCATCATTACCAAGGCAACTATGCCCGTTGTGATGAAGACCAGTTCACGCTTGTATACCTGTGACATTTTTCATTACACCTTCAGTAAGTTTATCAGCGCCTTGTTGTTGACGAGCGCTAGGACGAATCCGATTCCCAGAAGTATCAGTACGAAGAACTTTAGCAGGTCCTCCCCCTTGAGGCTGCCGAGGACGTCGGGGTTGCCCGATATCTCAGCGGAGGCTGCGTAGAGCTCCTCCATGATGAGGGTGTAGTCGCAGGTTGCCACGAGGAAGGGCAGCTGGTGTGTGTTTGCCGAGCCGCCGATCTGCATCGCGCCGATTGTGTTGCCTGCCTCGCCGATGACGACCGCCTCGTAGTAGAAGCCTCCGAGTAGGAAGGTGGAGGCGGGCTTCTCCCTCTGTATCCAGCCGAGTGAGGCGGTGAGGTAGGGGCTTTGCTCGTTCTGGAAGTTTATCATGACCGCTGGGTCGAACTCCTCGGGCTTTCCCTCCGCCATGTAGGCGGTTCTCATCGTCTCCTCGACGAGGGGGAGTGAGTCCGCGATCGGAGTGAAGTAGGTGAGCTTGACCCCACTCTTCGCGCAGAGGCGGGTCGTGTAGCCGAGTATGCTTATACCGGCCAGTGTCTGGGGTCCGTTAAGCTGGTTGTTTAGCGTCCCTTGTCCCATTCCCGTCGAATAATAGACGGGTCTACCCATCTCGGCCGCCCTGCCTATAGCCTCCGGAATAGCGGCTACGGCTGGGAAGGTGCGGGCTTTGATCTTCATGCCGCCCTTAGCTAAGGCCATGTAGGCGTAGAATAGAACGAAGGAGGCTATGAGCAACAGGAGCGCAACGAACTTGGTGTCTTGAACTATCCATACTCCCATTCGCTTTTTTCACCATTCGTTTTCAATTCACCGTAAAGAGTATCACGCACCCCCGTGAGGCTAGCCTCACGCCGATCCAAACTCGTGCAGAGGAGCACGTGTTCCCTTTTTCCGGCTAGATAGAGTGGTGATATAGATCAATATTTAATACTTCCCTAGAAAAAGGCAGTTTTTCCTCTGCAAATGTTGAGTTATCAGGCCTTTTCCTATTCGCCGGTGATCCTATATAGTAATTACGATTCAGCGTTCATTATTCCTTAATCATACTCGTATTGTTAGCATTCTGAATATTGTTATTATTCCTTCATGTTTCCCCCATCTATTCCGTCGAGGGTTTGGATTACTGAAGTGTTAATCCTTCATTTCTTTGACGGTAAAAGCGTCCCTCAGCTTCTTCCCTACGGAGTGGTAGGTGCCGGAGCCGGCTGTGAAGATAACGGGCTTCGCCTTCTCTATGTCTATCATCCCCTCGGCGTTGAGGACTGCGTGATCAGCCTTAACGTCGAGTATCTCGCCGACGAACTGGGTGTGGAGGCCGAGCTCTACGATCTCTTTGACACGGCACTCTATGGCGACTGGGAACTCATCGACGTAAGGTGCGTCGACGTTTGTTCCCTTGATGGGAGTTAGTTTGGCTGTGGCGAACTTGTCAAAGTCGCGCCCTGAGGCTATTCCAAGCCAGTCGGCTTCCCTTAGGTGCTTCTCTGAAGGGATGCTTATGGTGTATGCTTTCCTCGCCATGATGTTGCCGTGGCTGTAGGTCGCCTTGCGGAGGCTGACGTAGACGCAGGGCGGGCGGCTGTTGCATATGCCGCCCCATGCAGCTGTCATGAGGTTTGGTTTTCCGGCTGAGTCGTATGTACCGACGACCCAGACGGGGGAGGGTAGTGCATAGGTCCCTATTCCGATAGACTTCTTCATGGTTGAAATAGTGTCGACTGGGGTATCAAGCCTTGCCCTGTTTCCACATGGCATTACTTATCTAGGGGTGGGGTGCATGCTGTCCCCGATTCGGATGCAGACGGCTAATCTGGGCGGTTTGACGGTGAGCAGGCTCTGCTATGGCACGGAGCCCTTCAACTTCAAGAAGGGGCCGGATGACGATATGAAGCAGGGCGATAAGACACCCGTGCAAGGTGGTGAGATACTCGCGGAGGCGGCGAGGCTCGGCGTTTACATGTGGGACACCTCGGACGATTATGGGACGCATCCCCATGTTCGCGAGGCACTAAAGCTGGTTAAGAGGAGTAGTGTAGTCGTCGCGGATAAGTCGAATGCTGCCACTTACGAGGAGGGCGTCAAAGCGGTTGACTTCGCCTGCAATGATCTTGGCACCGAGTACATCGACATTATGTTCCTCCACATTGTGCCGCCGAGGCCGGTAGAGAGGAAGGACGCCCATGATCGCGCCTACATTAGTCAGGACTTTAAGGGGCGCAAGGGGACGCTTGAGGCGTATTTGGAGGCTAGGGATGCGGGTAGGATCAAGAAGATCGCACTATCAACCCATAGTACCGATACCCTGCGCCAGGTAGTGGACGAGCCGGAGATCGATATCGTCTGCGCGCCCCTCAACATGAAGGGCACATACGTCGACGACGGTACGCAGCAGATGCGTCTCGACGCGCTGAGGGCGTGCCACGATGCTGGGAAGGGTGTTTATGTCATTAAGATACTCGCCGCGGGGCGTTATAGGGCCCAGGGCGATGACTGTATCAGGTATGCTCTCGGGTTTCACGATTTCATAGACGCCTGGAACATCGGTATGTACGACATCCCTCAAGTTAGGCATAACATAGCTTTGTTCGCCGACATCCTGCGTTAGTTGGCGCCCAGTTTATCTATTCGACTCGTTTTCCTCTACATTACGGTTAGGTCGGCATGTCTTCGCTCAGTAAGTACCTCGCCCTAGAGGGAAATATTCGGGTTCTCGCGTTGCAAACCCTTGTCTCTCAGCTGGGCTTCGGCATGCTCGTCGTAGTCTGGCAGCCTTACATACTCAGCCTCGGGTTGGCTGTGGTCGACCTCGGTGTGGTCCAGAGCGTTATCAACTTCAGCACCGCTGCGGGGCTCTTCGTCTGGGGTCCCATCTCAGATATGTTCGGGAGGAAGAAGGTCATGCTTCTAGGGCACGTGTCGAGGGTCGCCGCCGTCCTTGCCCTGCTATTCTCGGGGAACGTCGTCTTCCTTTACGTTTTTGCCTTCTTCATCGGATTCAGTTGCCTCTGGCAGCAGATGAATCCGGCGAGGACGGCGCTTATAGCCGAGTCTGTGGGAGGCGCGAGGAGGGCGACGGCTCTGGCGACGCTGATGACGATAAGCCAGGGGACCAGCGTCATTATGGCCTCGGTCGGTGGCTATCTTGCCATTGTGACCGGGTATTGGCCGATATTCGCTGTCACGATAGTAGGTGAGTCTATTGGTATTGCGCTCATGGCGGTTTTCGTTACGGAGACGCACGTTACCACCGGCGCAAATGGGAAGGACATCGGCTCGAGGATAATCGCGAACCTGAGGCCGGAGAAGGAGCTGATTCCCATGTATGTGATGATGGTTGTTATGGGCATTGGCTACGGTGTGGGCTACTCCCTATTCTATGGCGCGCTGACGGATAGCTATGGTTTCACAACTCTGGAGCTGGGGCTGATGGCTACTGCTTCGAGTCTCGCGTGGGCTCTGGGCTCGATCCCTGGGGGGAAGCTCTCTGAGCGGTTCGGTGCGCGCCTCGGAGTATTGTTGTCAACGGCCTCCGCTATGATCGCTACCGTTGGCTTCATTCTGTTCCGTAGTTTCCCCGCCTTCCTGGTCTTCAGCGTCTTTAACGGTCTCGACCCTTGCTTATGGATACCGAATTGGATGAGCATAATCGCCGAGCGTGTGCCCGTTGGGGTCCGATCCTCCATCCTTGGTAAGATGGATGCTTACAACAGGTTCGCGATGATACCTGCGCCGTACCTCGGGGGGCTCATCTACGCTGCGTACGGTTTCACGGCGCCTTTGCTCGTCCATCTCGCATGCATATTCATCTGGGGCTATATGGTGGTCGTCATCACAAGGCCGAAGGCTGTGACTTGAGGCCAACCATCTTCAGAATATCTTCGTGTATCTCCGGAATTGAGCGGTTTCCGTCGATTATTTTCCACTTGCCGTCAGAGGCGAGTTTAAGTGCCTTCTCCGAGGTCTTTGCGAGTTCATCAATCGTCTCGAACCGCTCGATCTTGACTCTGTTTTCTGCGACGCGGCGATACGCCTCATCTGGGGAGACCTCTATGAAGATGAGGTCGCCCTTAGTGGGGACGATGTGAGAGAAGAAGCTGTAGGCGTACTTATGGAGGGGGGCTGGCAGGTAGGCAGTGCCCATGAGGTACCTTACGAAGATGATGTAGTCGACGTTTCTCCAGTGATAGAAGGTGATGCTGCGGATCACGTCAGCGAGGTAGAAGAGGCTCGCGGCTAGGTGCGCCGCTTTTCCCTCGCGGAAGAGGTACTCTCGCCCCTTGATGCCGAAGAAGTTGTCGTCGCCGGGGTGGCTGCGGATGATGCATGTCTTCCCGGATGCCCTGATGTGTTCGGCGAGCATCTCCGCCTGTGTGCTCTTCCCAGAGGCGTCGAGTCCATCGATGACGACTAGTTTGCCCACGTCATTCCTCCTGTCATTAACAGGAATGTGGCTGCTCCCACGAGTGGGACGGCGATGTTGTCGAGGCCCCTCGGGCAGACGCCTTCGACAACTGTTGCGAGGGAGGCTATGGCGATGGCGGGGACGAGTGGGTTGAATGTGAGGGGAAATAGGAGCCCGAAGTATAGGAAGGCGAGTGTCAGGCTGACGCTGCTGCCGAGGAACATGCCGAGGCTTCCCTCTAAGCTCTTCGTCTCGAAGACGCGGTACTTGTGCCTCCCCCACCTCTCTCCGAATAGGGCGGCAAGACTGTCACCATAGGCCATTGGGAATATGCCGGCGGCGACGACGTATGACTGTGTCCCGAAGAGGTAGGCGAGCGCCGTGTAGCTGATGGCGTAGAGGACGAGGCCCCACTGGTGGCCCTCGTCGGTCAGGCTGCTGAGTCCCTTCATCTTCTCCCCCAGCTTTAGGGGGCTGCTCGGCGTGGCGAGGACAGTGACTAGGATGAACGGACTAGCCACGAGGAAGGGGTAGATGTTCGATGTGAAGAATGGCATTATGAGGGGGAGGTTTCCGATCATCGCATGTAGGACCTTTCTGTTCACTTTCCCGGGCAGTTTCAGGCGGGGTGAAACGAGGATGAGTGCCACGATGTAGGCGTAGCACCCTGCCATCACTGTCAGGTTCCACAGCAGATCATCCAAACCCGCCACCGATCGATACCACTCAGCCATCAGCGTTTATCAGTGTTCTGGGGATCCTTTGCTCAAGGTATATTAAATCGGAAAGTCAACGATCATTCGTTTATGGAGTGAGAATGAGATGAAAGAGTACGTTCTACCGAAGCTACCTTACGCTTACGAGGCCCTTGAGCCCGTCATCGACGCGGCGACGGTCACCCTTCACCACGATAAACACCACAACGCCTACGTGGCGGGATTCAATGGGACGCTGAAGAAGATCGTAGAGGCGCGCGAGAAGGGAGACTATGCAGCGATCAAGGCTCTTGATAAGGACCTTGCATTCCATGGGAGTGGCGTCGTCCTGCATAACATGTATTGGGAGAACCTCTGTCCAAAGGCTGAGAGCAAGGAGCCAGCGTCTGGCGCCTTCCTCGACCAGGTAAAGATGGACTTCGGCGACCTCGTAAAGCTCAAAGCGGAGATGGGTGCGGCGGCTAAGGCTGTCGAGGGTTCGGGGTGGGCGGTGCTCGTCTGGGAGCCGGCCTCCAAGCAACTGCTCGTCCTCCAAGCTGAGAATCACCAGAAGCTCACAATTTGGGGGGTTGTGCCGCTCCTCGTAATCGATGTCTGGGAGCACGCCTACTATCTAAAGTACCAGAACAACCGCGCTGCATACGTCGACGCCCTCTGGGGCATCATCGACTGGGCCGCCGTCGAGAAGCGTTTCAAGGCTATATAGCATCCCACTATCCTAAACCCTATTACCGAACCGGGGCACCTCAATCTCGATGGCTGTTCGAGCGAGTAAGTGGGTGCCTCGGCTGCTGTTTCTCCTGCTCCTATTACTAGTTGGGACGTTTCTTGTCTCGGGTGACCTCGTCTGGGTTCAGGGCTGGTTCTATTTTTTCGTCTCAGCGATGGTTCAGGTCGCGGATATGTGGATTGTATTAGGCGAAGCAGGGCTATTCGAGGAGAGGACGAATCCCCCGAAGGGAGGTGCAGCGTGGGACCACATACTCGCGAGGTTCATGGTGATTGTCGGATCTCTATCGACGCTTCTAGTCGCTGCGTTGGATCATAGGTTTGGCTGGTCTCGGCCCCTCGGTGACTCAGTGTTTGCTGTTGGGGTGGTCCTGTTCGTCGTAGGCGCCGTTGTAGGCGTTTGGGCCCTCGCTGTGAACAGGTGGTTCTCCGCCATCGTACGGCTGCAGACGGACAGAGGACATAAGGTGGTGTCGAGTGGACCGTACCGTTTTGTCAGGCATCCTTCCTACCTCGGCGCTTTCCTAGCCTTCCCAGCGGTGGCACTCATCCTAGGCTCAATATACGCGCTCATCCCGGCGCTCGCCGGATGCGTTGCTATTGTAATTAGGACGTCCCTTGAGGATCATTTCCTGCATGATAACCTCGAAGGGTACAAGGAGTATGCGGCGAGGGTGAGGCGCCGGCTGGTACCCGGTTTCTGGTGACTCAGAAGTTTACATTCTTCTGTTCGGGCACTGTGAACGGTGGCCTCTTTCCCTCTAGGTGGGCCTTGATGCTCTCGGTGCATCGCTCCGCCATCTTGCGGCGTGTCTCCCATGTGCCTGACGCCATGTGGGGGGCGACGATGACGTTGTCGAGCTTGAAAAGTTCCTCGGTGAGGGGGGCGGGCTCGACCTCGAATACGTCGAGGCAGGCGCCAGCTATGGTCTTCTCTTTTAGCGCTTCGGTGAGTGCCTTCTGGTCGATGACGGGTCCGCGGCTAGTGTTGACGACGATGGCTGTCTTCTTCATCGCCTTGAACTGGGGTGTACTTAGTATTCCCTTGGTGGTGGGTATCAGTGGGACGTGGACGCTGATTATGTCGGAGGTTTTCAGCAGTTCCTCGAAGGTGACGTACGTCATCCCGTACAGCGCTTCTAGGTCCTGTCGGCGGACGACGTCATAATAGATCATTTTTACGCCGAAGCCTTTGCCCCTCTTCGCCACTTCGGCGCCTATGCGGCCGAAGCCGAGGAGCCCGAGGGTCTTGTCCTCCATGTCCCAGCCGAATGGGAATCCCTTCTGCTTCTTCCCCCACTCGGTTCGTGCGTACTCGTCGGCCTCGGGGATGCGGCGCATCCAGCCGAGTATGAATGCCCAGGTGAGGTCGGCGACTGCGCCGCTGAGGACGTCGGGGGTGTGGCAGACGTAGACTCCTCGGCGGGTGCAGGCGTCGACGTCGACGGCGTCGTAGCCCACGCCGAATCGGCTGACGAGTTTGAGCTTAGGCGCCTTCCTGAGGAAGTCGTCGTTCACCCTCTCACCCGAGGCGAGCAGCACCTCGGCTTCGCGCAGTTGCTCCGAGTAGTCGCCGGAGACGCGTATCACCTCGGCGAGTGGGCGTAACTTATCGGCGACGTCCTCGGGGAAGTTGTCCTCCTTGTAGCTAACGAGCACCTTCGGCTTCACGTGGTCACTTCTTCCTGTAGACGCGGAACTTGACGTCGTTCCATCTGTCAGGGCACTCGTAGTTGAACTCCTTCGGGTCGATCCAGGGTATCTTGCCGCCGTAGCAGCAGTTCATCAGGGTGGGGAAGAGGTCGTGGTAGCAGTACCCGCAGATGCCTCCTGTCTTGTGGGTGTTGACCTCGAACTTGTCCCCCACCTTGTGGCCGGCGCTGCAGGACTTACCGACGTGGGTTACCTCGGCGACGTAGACTGGTTCCTCGGACATGTTGATCATGGTTTCCTCGGTTGTTGGTGTACTAAAGCGTTCGGGGGGATGTGTTTTAGCCACGGTGTGTTGTATGTATTCCTATGACTCTTCACGGGGATATTGTGAAGGAGGCGAAGGGCTTCGAGAAGGTCCTCGGGGTCGCTGTCAGGCACCTCGGGACGGGGGAGGAGGCGAGCATAAACGGGGAGTGAGGTGTTCCCGACTGCGAGTGTCTTCAAGGTGCCCGTCATAGTCGAGCTGTACGGGCAGGTGGAGGCTGGAAGGCTCAGCCTCGACGACAGGCTCATCCTGAAGGATTCCATCAAGGTTCCGGGCTCAGGTATTCTGAAGGAGCTTAGTGAGGGGCTTGAGGTTACCGTCCGCGACCTGAGCAGGCTGATGATGATCCTGAGTGACAACACGGCGACGGATATGCTTGTGGAGAGGGTTGGGAAGGAGAACGTCAACGCGAGGATGAGGCGCCTCGGGTTGAAGAACACCGTTGTGGTGGGGGACTGCCGTGACCTTCTATTCGACCTCGTCGGCGGGAACCAACCTGTCTGACGAGGAGAAGACCCTTGAAACCTATCTGAGGCTTGCGAAGAGCGGGACGGACAAGGGTTCATGGAGCCTGGGGACGGAGAGGAACAACATCACCACGCCGCTGGAGATGAATAGGCTTCTGGAGTTTATCGTGGATGGGAAGGCGGCGAGCAGGGAGGGCTGCGACGCCATCCTCGAGACTATGGGCAAATGCCAAACTGGGGAGTACAGGGTGCCGAAGTACCTCCCCGCGGAGAAGGTGAGGATGCAGAGGAAGACTGGGAGCCTGCCGGGGGTGAGGAACGACGTAGGCGTAATCATGATACTCGCCACGGGGGAGAGATACTGCATTAGCTGCTTCACGAAGGGGGCGGTGGACGTCTACGCGGCGGAGGAGGCGATCGCTAGGGTGAGCATGGCCGTCTACAGACACTTCGCCGGGTAATCTTGTGACGTGCTACCCCTAATAACATAGTTTTTTCAGGTTAATTCAGAGTGTGCGCGGGATCATAAATCCACGCATAAACACTTACACACGTAAATACATGTCCTTATAAGCAGTTATGCACATATGTGTGTATGCGGATGAGCGTAATGCCGAGTAGCCGGCGCTTACTGCTTACCCGAAGAACAGGAAAGCTGAAGAGATGGGCCGAATAAACGTGGAACTCTCAGATGAGCTAGAGAAAAAGCTCAGATTTAAAACAATAGAGAAGTTCGGCGGGAAAAAGGGCGACCTCACGAAGGCAATAGAGGAGGCCGTGAAGAAGTGGGTCGCCTCAGATCAGAATGCGTAGTAGATGGAACGGTAGCCCCGAATTAATCGGTCGGTCCCCTCCGCGCGCGCTGTGCATTATCCGCAGCGCGTGCGGAGGAAGGTTGATGCACCCGGTTTCTTGCGTAAGAGTAGTGGAAGAGGAGAACAAGACAATGGTAAACACATTTAGCCCAGAGGAGCGCCGCCTGATGATACTTAGGGGCATACAAAAGGACCACACGAACATTCAGATTGCTGCGGAGATGGGTGTCGGTAAGTGGACGGTGCTCAACGACATTAAGGCGATGAGCCGCAACGGGGACCCAGAGCTCAGACAGGCATACGTAGACAAGGAGACGCGCTTGCACGCGAATAGTGTGTCGGTGACGAATCTTAGGGACGCGAAGTTTCTAGGTATGACTGGGTTGACGTTCCAGGAGAAGAACTTCCAGAATATGATTAACTACTACCAGGCGGAGCTGCAGCTCATCTACAAGTCGAGGGACGAGTACACCGCCATCACTCATCTTTCCACGGATATCCGGAAGACGCTGAAGCGTAACGATATCCTCATTGGGCACAGGGGTAGGATAAAGCTCACCGATAAGGCGCGGGACTACCTCTATCACTCATAGGTGAATCTGATATGAGGATCGAGCCGGTTGGGCGTATTGCCTTCAATGAGAGGCGCCTGGATGGGAGACCCGACTCCCAGACAGTTTTCTCCCAGGTGCTCAGCTATCTGCCGGGCGACCTTTTGACGGACATCACGATTCTGCTTCAGGATACTGGCTATGTTACGATTAGGCCGATAAAGTTGGCTAGGGCGGATTGGTACCGGCTTGACCGGAGCGTGAAGAAGATGGGTGGGATATGGGTCAGGGGCTCCGGGTTCAGCCACTGGAGCATACCTCTGACGCGCCTCAATTAGTCGATGGGTCAATTCCTGTAATCGTTAGGTTCTCTTCCCTATTTGGCTCTTCGTCAATATGTCCTCAGTCTCTTTCCCTCTGTCTCCTCGCCTTCGTGAGCCTTTTCATTACCTTCTCATGCTCAGCCTCGTGGTTCTCGGCCTCTATATCCGATTGCTAGCGTTTGCCGTGAGAGCGATTGGGGTAGGACGCGGTATCCTTTTAGCGGGTGTCCTCTTCTTCTTGGTTGATATTTGTATGTCACAGGTCGAGGGGCGTAACCCGGTTGTCGAGACCCTGAAGCGGGGCGGGGTTCGTAAGTTGCTTGTCGTTAAGGGGTCGACGACCGACCCGAAGATCAAGGAGATAGTCGAGATGGCGAAGCGGCGTGGCTCACCGGTCGAGTTCGTCGAAAAGGAGGCGCTGGATAGGCTCTCGGAGACCCGTCGTCACCAGGGTGTTATAGCCCTCGTCGAAGCTCCCGGCTATGTCGCCCTCAGTGTGGTTGTGAAGAAGGCAGGGAGGACGCCTTGTGTAGTCATCCTCGATGGCATCGAGGATCCCCAGAACTTTGGCAGCATACTCCGCACCGCCGACGCGACCGGCGTAGACGCGGTCCTCATCCCTAAGAAGGAGAGCGTGGGGCTCACGCCCACCGTCCTACGTGTCAGCATGGGGGGAGGCGCACACGTCGCCGTCGCTAGGGAGAACATTTACCCCGCCGTCAAGCTCCTCAAGGACGAGGACTTCAAGCTCGTTGCCGTCGACCCCTCGGGGAATCATGACCTCTGGGATGAGGACCTGTCCGGTGCGATAGCCCTCGTGCTCGGCGGCGAGGGCGAGGGCATAAGCCCTACCCTGCTGGAGAAGTGTGACTCCGTCATCAAAATACCGATGCACGGCATGGTCCCAAGCCTCAATGTCGGCGTCTCAGCCGCCGTTGTCCTATACGAGAGACTGCGCCAGCAGAAGGCTAAGTTAGGGCAACGACGTGCGTGAGCAAGACTCTCAATTTGGCTGCCAAGACGGGTGGTTACTAGACGATTAGTGATTCCAAGGCCTTCTTCTGGGTAATGTTTTTAGGGGTTCGCGCCGGTTGAATCTCGGTATGTCTAAGGGAGCGCGCCCCACCTGCATAGGCTTGCTCAGTGAGGATGAGGAGTGCAAGGAGTGCGAGTGGCGCTCCGACTGCGATGTGATGACGAAGCAGCTGGAGGCAGACGCCTTCAGGGGCGGGACGCATGTGCGCATCACGGGGAAGTACTCGGAGCGAAAATATAAGCCGAAAAAGGTGCCTTAGCCGTAGGCTAACTCCTGTGTGACCCTGCTCTCTCCGTCGACCTTTTGCACTCTGATGAGGTTGACACCCTCCTCCTCTCCCTGCCCGTGGTGGGTTACGAGGAGAACCTGACCTATTTCCCTGCTGCTCCGCGCTATGTACTCCAGTAGGTGAGGCACGTTCTCGGAGTCGACAGCGTCGGTGGGCTCGTCTAGGATTAGGAGGTAGGGGAAGTTGCGGACTCTCAGGAGTGCGAGGCGCTCGGCTAGTGCGAAGAGGCTCTGGTGGCCACCCCCGGCGCGCCAGGCTGGCAACGAACGTGGGCTTCCTTTCGGCTGCACTTCGAGTGTGTATCTCTCCCTGTCGATCTTGCAGGCGGAGTAGAGCTGCTGGTCGGTGAGGCGGCGGAAGTATTCGAAAGTAGTGTATTCAAGTAGGCGGAGTGTGTTGTCGCGTAGGTCCCTCTCGTATATTCCGTAGCGGTCGACGATGCCGTCTAAGGCGCGTATCTTCGCCTCGTACTCGGTTACCTTCGCGAGCCTCTCACGCGAATCCTTTAGTGTCTGTTCGACGCCGGTGAGCTGTGCTCTGAGCCTCTTCTCGGCGGTGTCAGCCTCCTGGAATCTCGTCTCGCGTTCCCTCACGGAGGCGTGTGCCTCCCTCTCAGTGATGCGTAGAGCCCTAAGCTTCTCGTCGACGCGCCTCCGGGCTTCCTCGATTCCTTTGACGGAGCCGAACTCCCTCTCGACGAGCTCTGTGAGTCCCTCGGTGCCGACTTCGAGCCTCTCGGCGAGCTTGGCGCCAGAGTCGTCGAGCCTGAGCATGGCCCTCTTGCCCTCGTCGAGGCGTGCTTTGAGGTCGAGGAATCGGTCGAGTGCTCTGCTCGCGTCGATGCGTTTCTCCGTGGCGGTTTTGGCCTGCGCCTTGAGGTCCTGTATCTCGGAGGCGGCTGCTGCCATCTGCTTCTTCGCGGCTTCGAGCTCCGCCGTCCACGTCGTCAGATCTTTCTCTATGGCGGCTGGGTCTATTGGCTGCCCGCACTTGGGGCAGACTGTGACCCCTTTCTCGAATAGCTCCCTGTGCTCCCTGATCTGGTGGGTGAGCCTATCTGTTGTCGCCGCTGCCGCTCTGCGGCGCTGCTCAGGTTCGGCGTCGCTGAGTTGGCGTAGTCTCTCCTCTGTCGCCTTTGCGGTGTTCGCTCTGTTTTCTAGGTCCTTGACGCGGATGTCTGGGCTCTCTCCCATCTCGGAGGCGACTCCCTCAAGCTCGCCCTCCTTCGCCTCTCGGAGCCTGCGGTTCGTCTCGTACTCCTGCCTTATGGCTTCGAGCTCCCGGAAGTTGGTCTCGTATCCCTCGACGCGCTCGACGGCGTCCTTCGCGTTCTGTAGCTCGTAACGTTTGACGCTCAGCTCGGTGACGAGGACGGTCTTTTTAGCAGTAATCTCAGTCAGCTGCGCTCCACCGTCTGCGAGTGTCTTCTCGGCGTTCCTTATCCTCTCCTCGAAAGCTGGCTTGAGGGGGAGTTCGCCTCTCTGCTCCAGCTGCTTTCTTACCTCTCTTAGTTGCTCCCGTATTTCACTGGGGGCGGTGAGGCCGAGGATGGCGTTCATGCGCCCCTTCTCGGGGTTGAGAATGTCTACGAACTCCTTCTGGCGGGCGTAGACGACGTTGAAGAATGTGCCGCTGCTTACGCCGAGGAGCTCCCTAAGTCTGTCCTGGGCGTCTCGCTCGCGGGTAATGGGTGCTTTCTCGCCCTCGATCTGCATGAGGAACTCCTTTGTCTTGAAGGCTTCCTCAGTGCCCTTCTTTGTGAGTGTGGCCTCCCTGTGGATCGTGACTTTCGTTCCCTTTGGGGTCCTGAAGACGAGTTCTATGAAGAGGTCGCCTCCGCCGACGGGTAGTAGGTCTCTCTTCTCGACGCCGGGGACGTCCCCGAAGAGGCCGAAGAGCACCGCTTCGAGTATCGTCGTCTTTCCCGAGGCGTTCCTGCCGCTGATCTTGTTTACGCCTTTTGTGAAGCGGATGGTCTGCTGGCCTCGGTAGCTCTTGAATCCGCGGAGGGTGAGGGATTCGATCATGGCTTCGCCTCCCTGAAGGTCTTTGCCTCGAGTCTGCGCACCCACTCGGAGATGAACTCCGCCCGCTGCGTCGCGGTTAGGAGGCCGGTCTTCGTGCTCGCCTCCTCTTCAAGTGATTCGCGGACGCGGCCGTGGACTTCTCTTATGTCTTCGGCGAAGCCCTTGAAGTCGCGGAAGTATTCGGCGACGTCGGTGTTCTCCGCCATCGGGCGTGCTACGCTGGGGGGGAGGTTCAGTTCAAGGGTGTCTACGTCGACCCAGAGTAAGTGGGGGTCTGGGGCGGCTTCCCGTATCCTGTCCTCGCTCACGTCGGTTGGCCACCCCTCGCTTAGCGTGCCCTCGAGCTTGATCCTGATGTATCCCTGTTTGTGTTGGGCGTGGAGCTCGTCGGTGAAGCCCTTGAGCACCTTGATTGCCTCCGCCTCGTACCACTTCGGGTCAGCGACGCGTCCGTTGCTGACCTTAGTCTGTCGCATCACGTGGAGGGGCTCGATGGGCACCCAACTCCACTTTGGCCCCTCGGTGTCTACTATGTAGAAGCCCTTCTCGGGCTCCTCTGCGAAGTCGTAGACCTCGGTGCTCCCGGGTGTGGCTACCCAGCCGTTGCCGTTGAGCTTCTTTGGCTCGCATTTCTTATGGTAGTGGCCGGTGAAGACGTAGTCGGCGCCAGAGGTGGCTAGCTGGTCGAGGCTGAGGCTGCTGTCCCCGGGGGGTACATCGTTGTAGTTGGCGACGAAGCCGTGGAGCATGAGGACCTTGACGCCCTTTCCCTTTCCGAGGGCGGGCTTCGCCAGCCTCTCATAGGCGATGTCTATCTGGTCGTAGTAGTTGAGGCCGACGACGTGGATGCGGTCGTCGTCGTAGGTGATGGCATCGTCGCCGAAGACGTGAAGGTATCCGGCGAGTGGGTGTCTGATGTAGTCGAGGGTGTCGCTTTGGCTGCGCCCGTCGTGGTTGCCCCTTATTACGAGGATGCAGATGCTGCGCTTATGCTTGGCCTCCGTCTCCTTCACGAGGCGGAATAACTCTCTCTGGGTGAACTCCACCATGTGTGGGCGGAGGGTGCGCCTCTCGAATAGGTCGCCGCAGATGAAGACGTAGTCAACGCCGGACGCGACTATGGCGTCAACAGCCTTAGTCAGTGCCCTTTCGAAGGCCTCTCGCCGGTGCTCAGCTATGGCGAGAGGTATGCTCCTCCCGATGTGGAGGTCGGCGAGGACAGCGAAGCGCATGCGGGACACCTAGTGGAGTGGGAACGCGTCCCTCTTTCTCTTAATCTCTGCGTCCTCGCGGGCTTGTCTTAGGAGGTCCGCGATCTCGGGGGTGCGCCCGCCGTGACGTGTTTCGCGCTTAGCTGTCTTGATCATGACGGGCACGGGGACGAAGGGGCCGACGAGTACCGCCTCACCTTGCTCAAGTGCTGGCAAGTCAGCCAGCAGGTCCTCGCTGAATGATTCAGATGCTGCCTGTATAGTGTTCTGGTCGGTGCTGTTGACGACGCGTAGTATGGCGAGGTTGCTGCAGTTGCTGAGTATGTCAGGGTCGATCCGGCGTGGGCGTTGGCTGATGACTGTGAGAAATACGCCGAATTTAGCTCCCTCTGCGGCTATGCGTGCGAGTATGTCTCTGCTGAATCTGCCTCCGCCTTCGTCGGGTGGCGCCGCGAACCTGTGCGCCTCCTCGACGAAGATGAAGAGTGGCAGTTTCTCCTCGTGTCTGTACTTGATTTGGAAGACGCGGCGCAGTATCATGCCGACGAGGACGTCCTGCTCGTCGTCGGATATGCCGCTGAGGAAGATGTCGCTCATGTGCATGGGGGCGAAGAACTCCTTGATGGGTAGTTCGCCTTCGCTGAAGATGTTTCTCTCGGCGAGGCCTTCGAGGTGCTCTATGATGCGTGCGACGCGTGAGGCGTCCCCTTTGCCCTTCTTCTTTTTCTTTGCCTCCAGCGCCTCCTCCTCGTCGTTCTCCTCGAGTTGTTCGTATAGGACGTCTATGATGTCTTGGAGGCCGTAGAGCTTCTTGCGTGCCTTCGCTTCCTTTACGGCCTTGGCGAGGAGTATCCTCTGCAGGCTGCCTGTGACGTGGGCTAGCCTGCATAGTTCTCCGGTTGTGCACTGGCTCACGCCTATGTGAAGTGGATTGACGTGGGGCGCGTCGAATGCCTCGGCGGCCTCGGGGCGGTAGACGGTGACTTTGTCGCGGAAGTACTCGTGCTCGGCGCCGTCGGTGTCCTGCGTCATGTTGGCGTAGTCGCCGTGGGCGTCGATGACGAGTATGGATGCGCCTTGTCTGAGAAGCTGCTCTATGATGCGCCCAGCGAAGTAGCTCTTGCCGTATCGCGTCATGGCTAGGATCGCTGTATGCCTATGGAGTTCCTTGCCGCTCACTGGGACACGTATCCCCTCTCTGTGTAGAAGGTTGCCCACCATTAGGGGTATCTCGCCCTCGCCGAGGGTGAACAGGCGTTGCAGAATCTCGTCTGAGGCGCGGTAGACTGGCGATCCGGGCATCGGTGGGCTGCGGGGTCTGCGGACGTCGCTTCTCCCTCCCTCGTCGTGGAGGTAGCCGAGCACCTTCGCGTGGGCGAATACCTGGATGAGGTCATCGTCTATGCCCAGCTCCCCCATCTTCCTCGCGGCGTCGGGCGTCGTCCTCTCATCGTAGAAGGGGTGGCGGCTCGTTATCCTCTTTACCTGCCCCAGGACGCGTATGCTTCTCATCGAGCCGTCTTGCTGGGGTTCCTCCACCTCGACCTCGACGTATTCGTAGCTGACTGGGCGGTTTTTGGGATCCATTATGTTGAACTCGAACCACGTGGGGTCGCTTTGCCCTATGATGCTGCCGTACTCTTTCATCCGAAGTTCCTCTTCTCCCTGCGCTTTCCCTCGACGTCTAGGCCCGCATCCTCGAGGCGGTGCACTATGAAGGGCTCGTACTTTCTCTTGTAGAGGTCCCTATCGAAGTGTGCGAGTGTGTCAGCCTGCTTGAGGGGTATGTTGTACTCGACCTCGTTGCAGAACCAGTGGTTGAGGTGGTTCAGGACCTTTTCAAGGTTGGGGTTTGGGTCAGTGAACATGTTCCGCGTGTGGCTGTTCCATGCCTCGGGTCGCCCGAGTAGGTTGGCGAGGACGTCCACCCTGAACGGGCGTGCCTTGGCGGATGGTTTCCAGTATATCGCCGCTACTCCGGGGGCGGAGAAGAATCCCCTGATGGTGCGCTTTACGCGCGTCGCAGTTTCCTCCTCCAGGTGCTTGTCGACCATCCTGTAGAGGCTCATCGTGTCGTTGTCGGAGTAGTAGATGGAGGGTGAGAGGTAGAGGGGCGTCGTGTAGCCTGGTGTTGTGGTTGAGTCCTTGACGAGTAGTGGGTCGCATAGTGGCCGCTCTTCTATCCATGGCTCCATTTGCTTCCACTCCTTCTCGCTCCAGTTCTCCATCTTGCCTCTGAGGTCGAGGGGCGAGGACGCTTCGTCCAGCTGCTTCACGAGGTTGCTTAACCCCGCCCTTATGACCGCGGTCTTGAGGAGCTCCATGTAGAGGAAGAAGACCGAGGAGTCCTTCGCGACTCCGACCAGCGGGAAACCCTTGTCGCGCGCGAGATTGCGCATGCGGGTTATCGACTCGAGGAGGTCTATGATTAGCTCGGGGTGATGTCTATACTCGCGGATGGCGTAGGGGAACCTGCCGAGGTAGAGGCTGCCATCCATGAGGACAATGGGCTGTCCGCCCTCGTCGAGGACCTTTCTCGCCGCGGCGTAGGCGGCCTCGTATTCGCAGATGGTGCGCACGTAGCTTGGGATTATTCCCTTGTCGCGCTCCTCGTAGACCTGGCCCACGTATATCTTTACGCGCCTCTCCATGCGGCGTCCCTCACCGGGCTTGTGTATGAGGGCTATTGCGCGTCCGGCGGCGACGAAGTCACCGTAGGCGAAGTCGCTCTGCTGGATGCCCCCGTCGACGCTGATGAGCGTTCCCTCGCGCTCGCCGTCGCCGGCGTATGGTATCCACCTCGCCCTCACGTCGTCGGTGAGTATTGACGGTTTCTGGTCCTCGTCTTTCCTCGCCGCTATTTCACCCGCGACCCTCTCCAGCTCCGAGTAGAACTCGTCGAAGAATAGGTCCCTGACTCCGCTCAAGCCCTGTCAGTGAAGACTGTTCTCTTCGGCTTATATGGATGAGAGGTGGGTGAAGGTGCAGTGGCGGCTCCTATGGGCAGTCGGGATGGCGTGGCGCAGGTCCGCGTCACCCCCCTCCGTCCCGAGTTCCCGCGAGCGCCAAACGTTCAGACTTAGGTTGCTCCCTCCCGGGCCTGGCCAGGTTCGCCCGTCGAATGCACGCGCGCCCCCCTACGGGAGCGTGCGACGCAGCCGCCGGCCCCGCGGGGCAGGACATCGACGAGGGGCTCCGCGCCTTACGCCACGCTTCCCCCGGCCACCTAAGAGGTTACTGATCCCCTTTGTAGCCCGTTAAGGGTGCGGGGCAGGGCTGGCTCCCCGATCCTACCCACCACTGCAACTTATGGAGCGCGGCGATCCGGTAAAAGGGTTGCGCACTCGGAAAATATTATATCCTGATTCGACGCTAACCCTTCATTTCCACGGAGTTTTCAAATGTGCTAGAGCCCTCGGCGGAAATGAAGCGTAACTACTACATGGTCATCGCGGCCATGGTGGCGATGCAAGTGACGACGAGCACCATCTACATGGTGTTACCCGTTTTCTTCAAGCTGAATGGTGTGTCAAACACTGAGAGCGGCGTGCTGATTGCTATAGGTACTTTCGCGGGGATCATCAGCAGCTTCGTCGCTGGAAGATACAGTGACACCCACGGGCGCAAGCCGGTGCTCATTGCGGGCATGGCGATGTACAGTGCCGTCTTTTTCCTCTTCGCCCTTGGGGGGAAGGACTTTAACACCTTCTTTATCCTCCGCTTTATTGAGGGGCTTGGCTTCTACATCACCCCCGTCGCCGTGATGACGATAGCGGGTGACATCTTCCCGGCGAGGCAGAGGGGGAAGGCGATGGCGCTCTATACGATGGCCTCAGGGATCGGGCAGCTTCTGGGTCCTCTCGGCGCTGGATACTTTATCGAGGCCGCGACCTACACGACGTACTTCATACTCTGCGGTGTCTTCGTCATGATCGGCACCCTCGTCGTCGTCTTCTTCGTTAGGGAGACTAGGCCTGAGGCAGTGAAAAAGAAGTCGGATGAGGACAGGCTGGCGAAGAAGACTTGGAGTCTCTCGGGGATACTGCATGATACGCGTGCCCTCGGTGCTGCGGTTGGCTTCTTTTTCTTGGCCGTTCTGTTTTATCGGACTGGGAACACGATGGTCAACCCCTTCCTGAGCATCTACCTCACGGAGGAGTTGCACGTCACGATGGGTGACACGGGGTGGTTCTTTGCCATCCGCGCCTTCATGACGCTGACTTTCGCGCCTCTCGCAGGGTGGATGGCGGATAAGTGGGGGAGGAAGATTCCTTTCCTCGGCGGTATGGCTCTTCTAGTCGCCACGATGCTTGGGTACCGCGCGGTGACCAGCTTCGACCAGGTGCTCGTTATAAGGGCTCTTGGAGTCGGTGAGCAACGCCGTGCTGATGCCCACGACGCGTGCCATGGTGACTGACCTTTTGACGCCCGAGAATAGGGCGTTCGGAAACGGGATCTACAATACGCTTGTGGATGAGAGTAGTACGATGGGTAGTATAGCGGGTGGATGGGTCTACGATATCTATGGCTTTGGCACAGTCTTCGCTATAGGCGCGGTGACCGCCGCTATATGTATGGCAGTCGTTTTTTTGAGGGTCCCCGAGCCGAAGGACCTCCCCCATAACGTTGGTAAGAAGCCGAGTGAGACCTCGGCTGGGCGGCATTAGGCTCCCGATACGGTGCTTTTCACTGTTATTTCCCTTGTTAATATTTACATCTCTCAGCGAGTAAGTGTCCATACGTACGCTCGACGAAATGTTAATATCTGGAATGTAGCCCCGTACCTGAGTCGTGACAACAAGGGTAGACCATTCGCCGGATGAGACGGCCACGCCGCAGCAGCGTCGCAACTACTATTTTATCATCCTATCAGTGGTCTCGATGCAGATCACCGCCTCGACGATTTACATGGTTTTACCGCTTTTCTTCGCGGAGCATGGCATGAGTAATTCTGAGAGCGGTGTCCTCATCTCTATAGGCACCCTTGCGGGGGTCTTCAGCGGCCTCATCGCCGGTAAGTTCAGCGATAACTACGGGCGCAAGTGGCTCCTCGTTGGTGGGACGGCGGTCTACGCCGTCGTCTTCTTCCTCTTCGCGTTCCTCGGAAAGGACTTCAACACATTCTTTGCATTGCGCTTCCTTGAGGGCATAGGCTTCTACGTCATGCCTGTCCTTGTTGGCGCAATGTGCGCCGACATCTTCCCGACTAAGCAGCGTGGCAGGATGATGGCGCTCTTCTCCATGGCGGGTGGGATAGGCCAGCTTATCGGGCCGCTGTCTGCCCCCTATATGATTCAGGGGAGTGATTATACTGTCTATTTCCTCTTCTCAGGAGCTTTCGTTGTCATAAGCGTCGTAAGCATGATTTTCCTCGTCAAGGAGACCCTGCCGGTCGAGCAGCGTGTGGTACGTGAGAAGGGGAAAGGGCTCAGCATCGGCGGTTTCCTGGGCTCGGTGAAGCTTCTCGGCGCAGCGTTCCTGATTCTTCTCGTCTCCATTCTCCTCTACAGGACGGGTTACACGATGTTCGATCCTTTCCTGAGCATCTACCTAAAGACCGAGCTCAAGCTCGACATGTCGTCTGTGAGCTATGTATACGCGCTGAGGGCGATCTGTACGCTGATGTTCGCTCCTGTGGCGGGTTGGATGGCGGACCGCTATGGCAGGAAGCCGACCTTCCTCGCTGGGATGGTTTTGACGGTCATCTCGCTCTTCGCCTATACGCAGATGAAGGGTTCGTTCGACATCTACATTGTCAGGGCGCTCGATGCCATTGCGTCGGTGGTTGTGATCAACTCGATCAGGGTCTACACGGCTGACCTTCTAGCCCCGCAGGTGAGGGGGTTTGGTATGGGCCTCTACTCGACCATCAGTCAGGAGAGCTCGACTATCGGCTCCATCTTTGGTGGCTTCATCATTGACGCCTTCGGCTTCAACATGGTCTTCCTTACCGCTGCGGCGTTCGCCGCTCTGGCTTTGTTCGTCGTGCAGCTCTGGGTCCCAGAGCCACACGGCGCGGTTAAGGGGAAGGCTGAGGCCGTCCCGGTGAAGAAGTAGGACTTAGCTCCTACATCGTCATTTCTTGGTTTATCCTCTGGACGAATGCGTTAAACGGGGAAGCGCCACCTATTCTGCGATATCAATTGGCCGAGAAGTTTTTCGCCTCTCAACCCCCACCCAACGAGATAGCCAAGCGTATCGAAGGTTTTGCCTCCTGGATTGAGGTTGACCTTGACGCTGTCACCCACAACCTCGAGGAGGTTAGGAGGCGTGTGGGCGTCGAGGTCATCCCCTGCGTCAAGACGAACGCCTACGGGCACGGCATTGTCCCCGTCGTCGCCCATATGATGGGTCAAGGGGTCAAGAGGGTGCTTGTGGCGAAGCTCTGGGAGGCGGAGCAGCTGCGGGACGCTGGCCTCGACTGCGGCGTCGTCTCCATGGATCCCCTCTTCGCGGAGGAGCAGTACGAGAAGGTCGTAAAGCGGGGAATCACCCATACCGTCTACCAGAAGGCGACGGCCGACGCACTCAACGCGGCAGCGGCTAAGCTGGGGAAGAAGGCGGCCGCGTGGGTGAAGATTGACACTGGTTTAGGCCGGGTTGGCGTCCGCTGGGGTGAGGCCGTCGAGCTGATCAAGTACGTCTCGAAGCTGCCAAACGTTGAGATAACGGGTCTCTTCTCCACGATGTCCGAGAGTGATGAGCTGGATAGGGTGCAGGTTGAGCGCATGAAGGCGATTAGCGGCGAGCTCGACCGGCTTAAGATCCGGTATGGGACACGGAGTATGGCGAGTGGTAACGCCGTTTTCCACCGGCCTTTCACGTTCCTCGACGCTGTGCGCCCCGGCTTTATGCTCTACGGCTTCTATCCTGACCCTGAGGACCGTGACACAGGGCTAGACCTAAGGCTTGCCTTCGCCTTTAAGGCTAGGATAGAGCAGGTGAAGTGGGTCGAGGAGGGCGAGTCGCTCACATACAGCAGGCGATTCACGGCCCCGAAGAGGATGAAAATTAGGCACAGTTCACATAGGCTACTCGGATGGCTTCCCGAGGGGTCTCACGAAGAAGGGGCTCGTGAAGGTGGGTGGGGTCGTGAAGCCGGTCCTCGGCACGGTTTCGGTCAATCACTTCCTTGTCGACTTGGATGGGACGGACGCGGAGGTTGGAAGCGTGGTTGAGGCTATCGGCCGCGAGGGCGCGAATGATCCGCATAAGGTCGCTGATCTTGCGGGGATAATGACCTACAGCCTCATGGTTGGGCTGAACCCGCTGACTCCTCGCGTCTATTATCGGGGCGGAAAGCCCGTCGCCATCAGTGAGCCCAAGCTTGTCTAGGTTTGGCATGGGCATCAGGATTTAAATTAGGGAAGCGTGTACCTGTCAGAAGGGCCGGGGTAGCATAGCTTGGCTAATGCGCTGGACTCATGATCCAGAGGTTTAGGCACCAGTGCCTTAGCCGGATAGAGACCATGGGTTCAATTCCCATTCCCGGCACCACCC
>CAVYVF010000022.1:0-396667 GCA_963771885.1 Candidatus Bathyarchaeota archaeon | reverse complement strand
ATTACTGATACTGATACTGCATTATCTAAAACAATTAACATAGTAGTTACATAATGGGGTTAAATTATGGATGAAATAATTCAAATAAAAAATAATGATCAAAACTCAGTCTACAAAGAATTCTATCCAGTTAATCCTCCATTTGGTTATATAGGTATACAGGTTGATGATGATACTGGTAAAAAAATCTATAATGTAATTGAGCCAACTCTAAGTGAAGATGAACAAGATATTCTAAGAGCTATAAAAGAAGCAATAATAATTAATGTCGGTGTTCCATTAAAAGTATTAAAAAATGATGAATTAATGAAAAAATATCTAGATGATATGATTAAGAAGATAATTAATAAATATAAAAAAGAAATACCGCTAGAAACTGATGATAAGTTAAAATATTATCTCATGAGGGATTTCATGGGTTATGGGAAAATCGATCTACTCTTCCATGATCCCAACATTGAAGACATCTCATGCAACGGCTTCAACACACCAATCTACATTTGGCACAGAGTACACGAATCCCTCTCAACAAACATCATTTTCCCAACCAGAGAAGAACTCAACTTCGTTGTAAACAGACTCGTCTACAAAACCGGAAACCAGATCTCAATCGCAAACCCAATACTAGAAGGCACACTACCAGAAGGCTACCGCGCCCACATAACCCTCGACGAAGTCTCACGCAGAGGAGACTCCTTCACCATACGAAAATATAGGCCAAACCCATTCACTGTAGTTGATCTAATCCAACTAGGAACAATCTCTCCTAGAATAGCCGCCTACACCTGGATACTCGTCGAATACCTTCGCAGCATGATGGTCTGCGGAGCAGTAGCATCGGGTAAAACTGCTCTTCTCAACTCGATTAGTATGTTCATCAAACCCGAGATGAAGGTCGTCACAATCGAGGAAGTAAGAGAGCTCCGACTACACGAAAACTGGATCCCCATGACGACAAGGCCAAGCTACCAGCCCGGTATCCAAGAGATCACCCTATTTGACCTCCTAAGATCAGCCCTACGTCAACGCCCAGACTACATCATAGTAGGCGAAGTAAGAGGCGAGGAAGCATACACCCTCTTCCAGAGCATAGCGGTAGGCCACGGAGGATTATGCTCCATACACGCCGACAGCGAAGACTCCGTAATAAAACGACTGATCACCCGACCCATGGATATCCCCCCAATGATGCTACCCCTAATGAACAGCCTAATCCAAATTCGCAGAGTAACAATCAAAGGCCAGATAGCCCGACGAGTAGACTCTATAAACGAGATAGTCGGCATAGACCCAAAAACGAATGAAGCTATACTAGAAACTCGATTCAAATGGGATTCCGCCACAGACACATTCGAGTACCAAAAACCGAAGAACAACAAAGGAGTATTCAAACTAATCTCGGAAATAAACCAAGTCCCAGTCGAAAAACTCAACCAGGAACTCGATAGACGCGAAACAATACTCAAGTGGATGGTAGACATAGGCGTCAAAGACTACGACGCGGTTGCCACAAACATACGCAACTACTACCACAACCCGGAGGAAGTATACAACATAGCGAGGCTGGCTGCCAAGTGACCTCTCCTCAGCGTCCAAGCGCCAGCGAGGTCATAGCAAATCGCCTCAGAATACATTAAAACATTACCGGAACGAATCACAAACGAGTCTCAGAAGACCCTCAAAGACTTCAACACCGATTTCCAAAAACACTACCTAAACAGCGGTCTAACCAGATACATAGACGACTACATACGAAGAGCCGTCATTATAACAATACTCACTTCAATAGCAACTTTTTCACTTACAACAATAACCCTGAGGTTCCTACTCAACCAATTCTTAGCATGGAGCCTACTAACAATAGTTGGCATATCCCTCGGCACAACAGTAATCGTTACAGGTCTCACGATATTCTTCCTAGTCTATTATCCCTATTATAAAAGCTCAGAGGCAAAATCAAGGCTAGATGACGGCCTAATATATTTCCTAAGCTACATGGCGGTACTATCCGCAAGTGGAATGTCAGTTGAACGAATCCTAGACAGAATGTCCGAAGTCGAGAACAACCCCCCCCTCGTCCACTTAGCAAAAAAATTTCTAATGAACGTCAAACTCTTTGGAATGGACGTCAGAACCGCCCTGAAAGACATCGAAGACATGAGCCCATCCCAAACCCTAGCTAAAGAAATAGAGGGAATAAGAACCGCAATAGCCACCAGCGGAGATCTAAAAAATCTCCTAATGTACGAAGTCGACAGACAACTTAACGAGAAGAGGGAGAAACTCAAAGCAAAGATGAATACACTCGTCTACATAGGCGAGATTTACGTCGCCATGATGGTAATCACACCCACCATCTTCATCCTAGTCATATCAATACTAACCGTAATGGGCCGCTCACAGGGCACTGGAGCCGTCACACAACTCAACGTGATAGTATTCATAGGATTACCCATCTTAGGCGCAATATTCACAGTGCTACTTGACCAGACCCTTGGGAGAGAGGAATAATGTACTTCAAACAAGAGTACAAACAAGGGATCTGGATAGTCTCCATCGCCACAGCATTAACCATGTCAGTCCTAGTAATACTACCAAGATACAAACTAACAGAATACATAATCCCCATAGATATGGGCCTAAACTATGCAATACTATTCCTGATTCTAATCGCAATAACCCCCCCCGCAATAGTAGAGATCCTCAACAACCGATGGCTAAGACAAGTAGACAAAAACATACCAAAAATCATGATGGACGTAACCGAATCAATAAGATCAGGAATGCCCATGGTCAGAGCCCTCGAACTAGCCTCACAGAGAGACTACGGGCCAATAAGCAAAAACCTGGAGATAGCCATAGTCAACTTCAACCTAACCTCCGACTTCGACGGATCCATGAGTTGGTTCGGCGAGAGCCTCCTTCAGCCTAGTGGGAAAAGAATGGCCACCATACTAACCGAGGCTCAAAAAGCCGGGGGAAGAATGATAGACGTCCTAGACACAAGCATAAAGATCTTCACAAGCCTAGCCTCATACAAGGACGAACGAGAATCCCAGATCAGCCCATACATCCTACTCGTCTACGTTAGCAGCCTAATCTTCCTATTCATAGGATGGGTTGTGATTAAGCAGTTCTTATTCCCCATGACCGGAACAACCCTAGATACCCCCGGTATACCCAACCTCATCGGTGGGGCACTCGACATCAACTATTATAAGGCAATAATCTTCTGGGCATCAATCGTAGAAGGATTAATTGGAGGCTTAGTCGCAGGAAAAATTGCGAACAGCCGAATATTCAGCGGATTAATACACAGCTGTGCTCCTCCTCTCAATCACCTATTTATTCTACATAACACTTCTAGCGTAGGGATTTCAGATGAATACGGAAAATATAAGCCCAGAGAAAAAAATTGACGAACAAAAATTACTTAAAATCATCAAAGAAAAAAATCTGAAAAATATAGCCCAAATAAGAAACGGCGGTCATTTACATTACGAAGGATTAGAAGAAGTAACCAATGAAATAGGCCAGGAAGAACTTGAAAACCTACTAAACAAACTGGCCTCAAAAAACAACCTAATAGCAAAGACCAACGAATCGACCATCTTCTGCCCACACTGCGACTCAGTAAGCATCAACTCAAGATACGAATGCCCCCGATGCCAATCATACAATGTAAAGAAAATACAACTCATAGAACACAAACTATGCGGATACATAGGCAACATCAAAGAATTCGGAACAGGCGCAAACCTAGTCTGCCCCAAATGCAAAATCGAAATAGGCAACTACTTTGATGCCAAGGACCCAGAAAGAGTCGATAATCGACGAACAATCAAGCTAATAGGATCGACATTCGAATGCGAAAAATGCGGCTCCAAATTCGAAAAACCCAATATAACACACAAGTGTGAAAGCTGCACAGCCGCCTTTAACTACAAAGACGCGATCTACGAAAAAGTATACACCTACGAAGTCCCGTCAACGAGTACAGAACCAACTGTAAATGAGAAGAAGAACCAATCATTAAACGCCATCTCCGAGATACTCATCAAAAACGGCTACAACGTCGAAGTCGACACAAAGCTGCCGGGAAAATCAGGTGTTGACCAACACTTCGACATAGCCGCAAAAAAAGGCCGAGACATTACCCTCATCGACATCTCCACCGAGGGCAACCAAAACGACATCATCTCCCTACTCGGCAAGAAGATGGATCTCGACGCCAAATCCATAATACTTTTAGATATAACCGGCAACGAGCGTCTTGCGTCACTGGGGAAGTCCTACGAAATAGAAGTACTGGATGGAAGAGACGAGAAGCATCTGGAAAAACTGGTCAACCTCCTCACAGACGCTGACAAGGGAAGACAAAATGGAAAAGGCATTAATCCTTTCAGGCGAAGAAAAACAGGTTAGCGCCAAACATAAATCCCTCCATGCTTCTACTGATGACCGACTCATTCCAAGAGATCATCAGCTACCTACCAAAAGCCTACGGATCAGCTGGACTATCAATGATCTACTCAATGGGCCACGAAAATGGCTCATACGAGGTAAAGAGACTAAGAAAAGACCTACAACTCCTCAACATAGCACTACCTAAAAACGAACTCCTGGAAAAGGCATTCGAAAGAGCCAGTAGCATGGGCTGGGGCAAGATCTCACTAGAAAAGAACAACGAAGTAATGGGAAAAGTGAACGTCTTCGTGCGTTCAAACCCCTTCAGCGGAAAATGCGAAGATCATGGAACCTCAGGCTGCATTTTCCTCCGAGGATTCATCGCCGGAATCGTAGCAGAGGCCTCTGAGATCGAAACCCAATACGAGAACCCAGAATGCCTCGATGTTGATTTTGACTGCTGCCTGCTACGAGTGAAAGAAGCGAAAGAAAAATAGATAGCAATAAGTAAATTTTTCTTAAATTTCGCATCTCCTACGAGAAAACGGGGCATAGTGAAACAAGGATTCTTTAAAAAAATATGCTCAGGTTGAAAAAAGAAGAGAAATAACTAGTCTCTTATCTCGGTGGTTTGGGTTCAGGCGGCTTAACATTCGGGCCTTTCTTGGCATCCGGCTTTGCTGGAGGCTTGCTAAACCTAGCCCTAATCTTAGAACCATACAACCTGTATACCACTAACACAATAACCGAAACGATAACGATAGCCGCAGAAGTAACGTAGAGCATAAACATATCTTCGACGTATGCCGCATTGACGCTAAGTTCAGTAGCATCTCCCTCTATGGTAAGCGAAACTGTATCCCCGGAAGTATTCACTGCACCATCCCATTGAACGAACACGTATTTGCCACCCAATAACCCAAGAATATGAGGCATAGGGTAAGTCGCCGGGGCATCAAGTAAAACGACGTCGCCATATGCGTAAGTGCCAGAGCCAACAATCTCGATCGGTACATTTGAGGTTACGCTGAGATGGTAGGCGTCCGGAACCGCAACGATCGTCTTACCGGCGAATAGATATCCTCCCCCCACCTTGACCTTGGCCTCTATGTAATCAGTGTTCTGCGTGAGTGTGTATGTGTTCCTGGCGACTCCCGATGAGTCCGTCATCAGCACGCTGTTCGTAAAGCCTGGGCTACTCCAGACCCCTGTAGCACCCTCCACCGGCTCACCATTCACCTTTAGGGTAAACTGCACCTCTGAGGGTTTGTTCATCGGCATCTTACCACTAATATTCAACACCGCGGCGACAGTGGACGCAACCGGAGTCAACGGCAAAGTAGTGGACTTGAAACCAACCTCAGAGAAAGTCAACACCGTCTGCTTAGCCGAAAGAGCCTGAGCATAGAATAGCTGCTCCGTCTTATCAACGCCAATAACGACCTCCGCGGGCACCCTCATCACAGACTCATCATTCGCAACAACGTTAACCCCGATGGAGTTAGAACTCACCGCCGGTATCCCAGCCGCATTTGTCAACTGTATTAGGACGGGGAACTCGTACCCAACCACTGGCTTAACCGTAGATACCTTGAATGTCGAAGGCATCGTATCTAAAACCTGGAGTTTTTTAGTAACCGAAGGAATCCCACTCGCTGAGATCGTCAGGGAAAACTGGCCAGGCGCCAACCCCTTCACCTTTAGGTAGGTCATAAACGTCTTAGCGTCGATAGATATCGAGTCAACACTGGTTACACCCATCTGGGTGTCAGATGAAGTAAACTGGAATACTGTATCCTCAGAAACGGGCACCGGCGTACTTCCCTTCAATGCGATCAAACACGCATCAACTTCCCCGTTGGTGGGTATCGGCGGCGTCTGGATGTCTACCTTATCAGGTTCAGGTGCATACGAGTTCACATTCGCGGTCGTGGTACCATAAGAAGCACTACCCGCGGTAATGACTGCCTTACCAGGCAACTTTGTCGTACAAGTAATCAGAGTACTTGATTTTCCAGATTGTATACTTGAACTCAGCGGTGTTACAGCCACAATCGTGTTATCTGAAGAGAGCGTTATCTGTAGGGACGACAAAACCTTCGTAGGCTTTCCCAACCCATCTAAGGTTTGAACGAGTAAAGCTGTCTGACTGGCTTCATCCGCCGGAACCTGAGGTGCAATCGCATACAACTTTAATTGAAGCCATCGCATTATCTGACGCATCAACCCCAGTGAGGCTATACGTAGCCGTGTTCAGATCAGCTGAAACCGCAGAAATTGTAACCGATTTCCCAGATATATTACAGGTTAAAGGAACAATGGCGCTCCACTGACCCGCATAGATCGTCACCGAACTCTGGACACTAAGAACGCTAGTATTAGAGGAGTAGAGGCTAATCGTCTTCGGAGCTAACAGCTTAACCGGGTTCGAGTCAGCGTCGGTGATTCCAACGAATAAAACATTGCTAGCATCATTAACCGGGAGCTGCTTCAGAGCCCATAGCGTAATCTTGGTGGGCTGAGGCCCAGCGACCCTCAAAACAGCCGAGGCTGACTTCATATTGGGGGCCGAACCCGTTACAGTAATCGAGCCCTCCCTACCCGTCGAAACTACAGTAGTCTTAACCGATACACTACCCTCAACAATTACTAGAGAACCTGAGGAAACATCCGCAATATTCGGATCCGACGAAAACAATACAACATTCAGATTAGAACGCGCCGGCGTCGGGTTCCCATAGCTATCAACAAGAGTCACAACTAGATCAGCCTTAGCACCAACAACCGGCATGATAGCATTCGGCAGAAACGTAAGCGCGAGGCTGGACGGAGCCCCGGCAGGTGGCCCTACGGAAAGATTAGTCTTAGCCGAGGTAAAGCCCGAAGCAGAGGCCGTCACCTCAATTTGCTTAGCGCCTATCGCGTTGCTAGTTGCATTAACTAAATAGAAGCATGAAGCTGGAGGAATCTCGATCGTTGTCGGAAGCGTAACCGCGCTCAAATCCGAGTAAGTTAGCGTCACCTGAAGGCTAGAACTCAACGGATAGGGGTTTCCCTTCGAATCAACTATACTAACATACAACGCTGGGTGAGGCCTACCGTCGGATGGTACCATCGACATCGCTGCGGTGATGGTCAACTTTGGGTTCGTATCGGCTGCCTGTACCAGTGATAATCCTACTTGTAGCTGAGCTAATACTAGAAGTAGGAGTAATAGGCCCGCTTTCCTACGATACAATTCAATCGCGACTAAATAGTTGCATGTTTTTAAAAGGATAATTGATTCTAGATACTTAATAGGTATATCAAATAAAATCGATTTTAATATGCTATTCTAAATGTTTTCTAACTCGGACAAATTCATAACATAAATATTAATTATAAACTGATTATCTATTGACCTAATCCCTCATTAGTACTAATTATCCGTTTAAATTATATAGATTCTTAATATATATTATCTAAGGGTGACTATTTAGATGGTAAAAAAATGTGAAAAATGTGGGAAAGAGCTCAAGGAGCAATACGTGATCGAACCCGGATTAGGACAAGTATGCCACAACTGTTACCTCGACCACGTTCTATTCGAAACAAACTCCACATTCACGGGCAACCAGAGTCAACCAGAACAACTTCGTTAACAATTTTAACGTAAAAGCTCCAAAGAGACAACTTGACGCGCACGCATAACTAGAAAAAGATGAAAATAATACAAACTCTCTATCATAATAAACGAGTCTAGCAACAAGCAAACTGTCTCTTAGCGCACGCAAACATACATTCAAAAACAATACTACACGCGCGTCGATGAAAACAACATCATCCATCACACCTACCAACGAATCAACGAGATACTAGTGGACGATTCGCCCCCTTGACCCTACGAAAGAAAACAAATGCAACAACCAAAACAATCAGCCCCCCCACAACAATCGGCAGCAGCCAAGGACGAGAGTTAACCGAAAAACTAGAAGAAGCCAACCTTACATTACCCGCCGTATCAGTTGCTCTAACCTCAATAACGTGACTACCCTCTCCCAATCCAGAGAACTCGTGGCTAACACTCGACCCAATACTCATCCACAAACCGTCATCAACCCTGACTTCATACAACTTAACCCCAGAAGTCTCATCCAAACCAGCCCAATTCGCAGCCACGGAAGTCCCAACTTGACCCCCCGCAGCAGGAACGTTAATCGTCAGAGTCGGAGGAATCTTATCCAACTTTATGCCAGACAGCCACCTACCCTGCTCGACGTTACCAACCAGATCAACGCTCCAGTACCTCAACGTGTTATTCGCACCATCCGACGCGAATTGTGGTACTCCATCAACGCTCAACCTTCTAACGACTGACTCACCGTTCACCACATAAAACGTCTCAGCAACCCCACTCATATCATCAGTAGCCTCCAAAGGAACGACGAAGTCAGAGATGTGCCACAGATCATCGTAATCCGCAACTGTGACGGGCGGAGCCTCATCAACGACGTTGATGACCCCACCTGAGACCGTGTTATCCGCCGTATACGTTTCATTCGTCACATGGATGATGCGAGCAGTCACAACGTAGCTCCCATAGGGGAGATCCTTAATGTCACACGGCAGGTTTAGAGCCGCGAAGTTGCCACTATCCAGCTTGAGTATCCTAGACGCGATGGATGTAGAGTTCGCAAAGATAGCGACGCTACAGGTCTCATTACTTCCCCCGAGGTTAGCGACCGTAAGGTTAGATACGAAACCCGCACCGCCTACGTTACCCTGTGGAACGAATACGTTTAACACAGCCAAGTTACGCACCTGGAGGAAGGCGTCACGCATCGCCTGAACAGTCTCCCACGTCAGTTCATCGACGCCAAAATCTGAAGAGTGAACTCCATCCTCATAGTCCTTAGTCTCCTGGAAGGCGAAGCGCAGATTCTGCCAATCATCGAACCCTTTGAGAGTATCCGCGTTGCCGCTATCGTACCTGAAAGGCCAAGTTGAATAGTAGTTTATGTTCGCCCAGATCCCCGTCTCGTCATCTTCTCCGTTATTGTTCCAATCTATCGCTCCGAAGGTGGAAACTGGGAGTGGAACCATTTTTACACCGGACCCAGTCTTAACTGGGGCGCTGTAAGCCGTCCAAGTGCCACGGCGCAGCACCAATCCCCTTCGACTCATCGAGACTCTTCTCATAAAGATCCGGTTGCGCGAAACTAGAATAGCTCAACGGCGCCTGCAACGCCCGCACGAGTGGAGCATAAGGAACCTGGAAAAGATAATTCATGATGCTCAAATAATTGGGCTTATAATTTTGGTCGTCTCCACCGCCATGTCGAAGACCGAGGTTGTGGCCGAGTTCATGCATGAAGGTCCCCGCCTGCTCCTCAACAGAACCCACCCCATTCGTCCACCCACCTAGGGAGACGATGAAGTCGTTCCCATAGGGCTCAGCGACGCCGCCATGTGTCTTTTCCACCCACTTCCCCGTAGTTGAATTGTACACAGCGAAATTATGAGCCATCAAGCAATAGTGGTAGGCCATCTTCTTAGCCTCCATTATATCCTCGTCTTTTTGCTGATCATTTGCCCCAAAGTGAACACTCTTGATCGCGTCAAAGTCCGGCCAATATCCAGTGTATAAACTAATTCGAATGGGGTTTTGATGAGGAACGATGTCAGTGTCATCAATCTCAATGTGAATATTGATACCATTTTTGTTATCGGGGTTGCTTACTGGGGAACTTCGGAAAGCCGCCACAACGTTATCCCTCGCAACCGCGCTGAGTCTATGGCCCTCCATGTATTCAACCTCCACATAGATGTCCTTGTGCTCAGGATCCGCCCCCTCAAGTTTGAGATCAATCGTCCCGTCGCTATCAGCGTCTATGCCCTTCGTCTCCCAGGAGTCCCAGAGGCCATCCCCATCCGTGTCTTTATCGATAAGTACCTTGAGCCAGCCATCATTATCCGTGTACTTTACATCGTAGAAGCAAAGGACTAGAATAACTGCTCCCTGCGGAACCCGAATCGTGGTCCCAGTATTAAGAATTAGGAAATCCTCCGGAATATCGGTGGGAAAGCCGAGAAACGTTGCCTCCGTGACCTCCGGCTTACCCGCGTCTAATGCATCCGGAACCCTGTGGAGAGGCCCAACCTCATCCCCCACGTTCTCCCAGAGAACCTTATTTGAGGAACTGAATACCCCCAGCATCATCATTTCCTGCGATAAAATCGTCCAGTCCACATGAGCCGCTAAATGGACCTCACCTTGACAACTGATCCTGATCAAGTCACCTGGCTTGAAGCCAGCCGATGTGAGATTCAAAATCAAAGGCATCTCGAGGCTATGCTCCTCCTTTTCGCCGTCCCCATCATCATCCCACTCAGTGACTTCATTGTCAGCGAAAAGATACGTGCCCCTTACCGGGACAAAGGTTTCAAACGGTATGGACCCAGCAGCCGCTTTCGCAACCCCCACAGAAATTAAGACGTTGCAAAAAACGGGTGCAAGCACATTGAGTAACATGATCGCAAAGATGAACACTGACACACATCTATTCAAAGTCAGTCAACCTCTGAAATAACCCTATAATGAATTTACCCTGAGACTTTAAAAAATTTCTGATGATAAAAGACGAGGGAGCCTACCCCCGATCAGTCACCAGCCACTTCCACATACAGCGTCGGATCCGAGACACTGCGCGCGTAAGTGGAGTATGTGATGAGCAGCCTTATCAAATTGCGGGCACACAGCTTTTACGGGTTCGTTAAACCCTCGAGATCATCAAACTACAGCCCATCTATCATCGACCCAAGCTCGTTGAAGCTCTTGCTTGCCTTAAGCTCATGGATACAGCGCTACTCGACAAACCCTCAAGATTGCTAGCCTCCAATCCCTCATCCTAGACTCCAGGGCTTGAAGCTCGCTCTCCGAGAACGATAACTTCCGTTTATCGGCAGCCTTCCTCAGAACCAATGAATTTACCCCCAGCACGATTATGGTTATTCCCACCAGGATGAGGGTACTTCTATTAGCCATGTCAACTCTCCTTCAGGAGCCGATAAGCCTGTTTAAGCGAGGCGTGAGCCGAGAGCAGGTTATTCCTGGCTAGACGAAGGTACTGGTTACCATTCGAGAACCTCAGAAGAGGGTTTCCCGTCAGCTTGACCTGAAGGTACTCCGCTTCAGCCTGGTCTATGTTCCTCTCGCACTCTGCCAAATTGGCCTTAGCCTCATCCAACTTGGCAACTATCTGCACCTCATTCGACGCTCCATCAGCTTTCTCCCTGATTTCAGACTCGTAAGCCTCAATCGTATCCGCGTACGTCCCCGCACGTGCACCCAAATCAAGCCGTGGTTCCTAGCCACATCAGCAACTAGCTCAAGATACTTCCCAAACATCTTGATGAAAGTCGTTGCCAGCTGGAACCGATTCTGTATACCATCGACTTCAACACGTAGAGCCGCTATCTTAACGCGGTTCGCCTCAACGTCCTGCTAGATGACCTCCTTAAGATCACTTGGCACCTCGCGTTCTCCATCACCTCGAGCTCGACCCAGTTAAGCCATGCCTCAGCCTCGTTAAGCGCGGCCTTTAAGCCTAGTCCTTTCCGTTGTCGATAACCCTCTGTTTATTAGCATCCGACTTGTCGCCCGCATAATCGAGGTTCGCTTGCCTATTTGCCTCCTGGGCTACCCGACTTTCCTCCTTTGCCTGGAACCAGACCTGCTTCGCTTCACCCGCTGTCGAGCCTTGATACTCGTCGGCGGTTTAATCTAAAGGGCCGACGAGTATCAACATCATACCCTTCAATATCTTGCTGTTATTCATCATATCATGATTACAGATCGATTAAAAAGAATAATTCACTCGTGATACCTACCAAAAATTCTTAACAATACTATAGAAAAACACCAATCCTCTAACATAAGAGCTCTAACCTTACGAGCACACCGAAATATCATCTTAAACCTTATTTTAGCCAAGTAAATCCTTGAAGCGACCCAACCTTTACAACATCGTCCTTCTCTTGAGGAATATCTTGAGATTCCACGTACTCATTAAAGCTAGAATTGTTCGCATATTCTTCCTCCAATTCGAGAAATTAGATTAGCAAATGATAATACTTTTAAAATGGATAGGCAATAAACCCCCGATGAAGTCAATTCAATACGACGCCTCGAAGATGGGACTTGATTCGATATTCAGGCCATGGCAGGTAGTCGTACTCGACACCATTCACGTGAGCAGTACGGGGATGAATAGCAATGCTGTGACCATAACAGTCAATAAAAAACTTGGCCAAAACAGCATATCACGCGCAAGCATCATAAACTTCCTCGAATACCTACGGGGCTTGGGTATCCTACGGGGGGAGGATGAAACCGGGAAGGGGGGACATCACTGGGTATACTTTCCGGGGATGGGTGACCCTCAGTATAAGCAGTTTATCGTCGACATGATCCTGACACGAATCAATGAAGAGTTCCCCGCCGAGATGGAGTCAGCGCTTGAAAAGTTGGGCTGATGCTCAACAACTAGTAACGTGATCAATCAAGTCAGCTCAAACCATTTCCTAAAATGATTGAAAATTCGGGCCCCTCTTCGGAGCCCTAGTTGCAGGCGGCGAACGCGTTGATGCCGAATTCGCCGAATAATCATCGCCAAGTGTTGGGATATTTTTTATGGAGCGGTAACTCAGATTCTATTGTTTATTTGCTCTACTTGCACTCGCAGAATGGATCGTGTGAGTTATCCGAGTTCTAAGCTGCTGGTTGGGGTATTTCTTGGACTGCTCTGAATTCCTTTAACAGTTCGTTCATCCTATGAACGCGATACTTTGCTTCAAGGTACTGCCTAGCCTTGCGAACCCTCTCCTCGCGAATGCGTAAAATTTCTATCGCTTCAGCTAGGTTGGCTTCATCCATACCAATATCCCTAGATGTGTATGGAGGAAATAAGCGTACCCCCTAAATTTATACAAATTATCCGATTGTACACGCTGGAAAAAGGCAGGTGAATTCATAGGCCTAATCATTTTTGGAGTCGATTGGAGCCTTTCAAAAGTACTTCCCGACGTAGGATTGGAACAAAATATAACCAACCTCATCGCGCGTGCGATTGTGTTTAGCCTACGCAACATGAACTGTACGCGTAATCAATGAGTGATTGGGGTAGGTTGTATTGATTTCTTAACAACTTAGCGCGCGAAAATGTTATAGTATCAGACATTTTAGTATTAGTAATTGATAAGGGATGTTCGATGTCTGAGGATATTACGGGTCATCCTATGGGATTTGTCCCGCGTGTATCCACTCTGATAGTCATCTTAATTCTATTATTATCGGGTGTAAGCACTCAACATACAATCAATGTTAGTGGTAACGTTTGGGATGGAACAGGCTTCTTCAATGATAAGAAGCATGTAGAGTTCACTGTGGCAGATGGATATCGCACCGTGATGGATTTAAGTCTTTCTACAAATAAAGTCAAAAACAATAGCACTTTGACTGTAACCTTAGTAATATCATGCTTGAAGGAGGGCATGTCCGCGCTCTCCTAGCGTCGAAATGCGAGTATACTATGGAGATGTAGACATCGTATCCATGAGCCCTGTAGTGGAGACAGGTTACCCCTACATAGGTCAAATTTACAAAATGGAAGATGGTGCAGTCATAAACTGGGGATTTACAGCTACAAAGGCTGCTAACGTCCCAGAATTTGATAACGGATGATCCCTAAGATCCTACTCACTATATCGCTACGGTTCCCCGATGACCTTCACCGCCACCTTTCTACTGAAAAAGGCGACTATTGTAAAGATAAACGGGTCAAACAGTCCCCCCTGCGTCATCGCTGGGAACACATTTGAACATATCAACTCAATCGCATACCTTACTCGCTCTGATTCCATCATCATTAAAGAGGATGGAACCATCACCCCAATCGACGCACCAGTTACGGTCAAGGGAAATACATACACACTGACTTCCAATACTAATAGTTCCTGTACAGATTTACCGAACTAATTGCATCTTTGACGGAGGCAAACACTCCATCTCAAACGTAAACGACACAGGAGTCTACATAAAGGCTCAAAAAGTAACCCTTGAGAATCTAACATATTGACCACTTTTTCAACGGCGTAATTATTGATGGGGGAACAGACTGCAAAATTACTCATAACAAGATCTTCAACAATACTGATAGTGGAGTAGTCCTGCAAAACAGCGCCAATTATCACACTGTCACCGAAAACGAGATCTAACTACAATGGCTTGCATACGAAATCTCGCTAAGGGCTCATGATCCGGGTTAGCTATCTTTGACTCTGTCGGCAACAAAATTACAGACAACAAGTTAACACTTAACGACATTTACCAACATTTATCTAAGAAATTCATACTCCAACTCCATCTCCAACAATACTATGAATCGGGAAGCAGAGGCATCTATTTGGAAGAGTCGGATGACAACAACATTGGCAGCAATAACGTGACTCAAGTAGTCACTCCAGGCATAGTACTATCGGCATCAAATAATAACTTCATCCACCACAACTCTTTAAAAAATAATATAGTAGGGGGTTTATTACTCGTTTACTCAAATAACACCCAGATAGTTGGAAATAATGTATATGAATGCGGGGACGGGATTAATCTAGGCGTCTCCTCAAACTCGAACACTATAGCAGGTAACCATATTGAGGACACAACAATCGGCATCTTCCTTTTAGACAAGAATAATAATAACTACATAAATGGAAACGTCATTAAAAACAGCAGAATAGGAATAGACCTTCTTTTCGAAAATAATGGTAACCGAATTTCGAACAACGTTTTACTTGATAATTATCCGGTTGCGATTGACGTTGGAGGGTCCGAGGCAAAAGGAATGAAAATCGTAGATCCTGATAAAATTATTGGAAATATAGATGGAAACTCAATTTACGGCAATTCTATTGGACTCAGTAACGATCAAGAGGATTCGTATGCAGTATGTCTTTTCCAATCATCAGGTGTTCAGGTCTACAATAACACTATAGCACATTATCAAATCTGCTTCAGAGTAACGAACTGCACGAATGATAAATTCTATAACAATAAGATCTTTTCACGCGATGACCCAATAGTTGTGTACGAGCACGCGAACACCGGCATTGCCTGGGATAACGGGTATCCTATTGGTGGGAACTACTGGAGCAACTACGAAGCTATAGATGATTACTCGGGAGCTAAACAGGACCAACTTGGAGGAGATGGAATATTTGACGATCCTTACGATATTACCGCATACGATTCGATTTATCGTAAAAAGCAGGTCACTCTGGCGGATGGGTTCCCACTCTCAAGTTTCTCGGCAAAACCAACAATTGCCACTATCTCTGTTAATGGGGAGGAGCAGGTTGTCACCATTGTAACATCCTCAACAGTCCTTCAAGTCGCCGCAGTATCTGATACTCTAAAGTTCACCGTAACAGGAGAGGATGGTAAGAAGGGCTACGCTAGGATAACCTGCCCTAAAACCAACACAACTGCTCTCAGGGTGTATATAGATGGAAAACCACTAGCATCATCAATTACAAGCGACGATTCATACTACTACGTCTGCGTAGAGTATCACCTGAGTACACATGAGATATCTATTCCATTCACCAAACCCACTCAACTCGTGCCCAGCGTAGTGAAGTTCGTCTTCGACCGCGTCGGGAAGCCAAGCGAACTAGTGAAGAACTCAACGGACACAAGGGACTTGGCGGTCGCCTTTGACTGGGTCGAATTCCTAGACGGAAGTAACACCACCCTAACAAAAATCGACATAGGTTCAACGGATGCCAAACAGTATCTAACATCAGGTTGGTATGATAACCCCGGCTCATGGGGAGAAGCAGCAAATTATGCTTGGAGTGGAGGACCCGGCAAGATCGCCGTTTTAAACATCCCCGAGCCAGTAAACGCCGAATACATTCTTTTCAGGGCGAGACCATTCATGAGTAACAACACCCTGAGAGTAACCCTAAACGATGAAACTATGCTCACCGTAACCCCCACCCAGGGCTGGGCAGAATATAAGTTGAAGATAAGCACAGGTGTGCCAAAGTTAACTCTCTACGATCCACAGATCACAGGTTTAACTGCTTCAATCAACGGGTTCACAGTCCCAGTGAATGCCGGGGCATATTATCAGTAAAATCCACTGGAACTGGGGAGACGGGGTTGAGGAGGATAAGTTCTTCGCAAATCAACACACATACGCCAAACCTGGCACATATCTCGTCACCGTAACTGCCTATCAGAGTGACGGCTTATCAAATGTTATGAAGGTCAACGTGACGGTTACGTCTGGCTCACAGAGTACTCCTACGGGTGTTCCTTCAAATCCATCTATCTCAGTTGTCATTGGTATTGTTTTAGTGGGTGTTATCTTTTTGAGGATAAGAAAAAGGCGCGCGCTCGACGCAAGGTTGGAACAGAATATAACCAACCTCATCGGTACTAAGCAGTAGTTTACGGATGCTGAGAGATCCCATGGCAAAGATAACCAATAACCCAAAGATCACGAACGATGAGCTTATCAACGTAAACAGAAACGCCATCGAGCACCGCGCCACCTGGATGGGCCTTACCTATATGGAGGGCAAGAAGGCGGGAGCAAACGCGGAAAAAATCGCCCGCACCGCAGTCGCTCAGACCGGTTGCATGCACGGCGCCGGATTCAAGGCCAAGATGAAGACGCCGGGAAAGATCGAGGAGTTCGCCGACGCCTTCATCATCCCCCTAGGCATCAAGACCTTCGAGATGGAGGTCAAGACGAGGAGCAAGGACGCCCTCGAGATCCAGTTCCACTACTGTCCACTCGTCGCCGCGTGGCTCAAGGCAGGCATCCCCAAGGAGGAGATACCCACCCTCTGCGATATAGCCATGGACGGCGACCGCAACATCGCGAAGACCGTCGGCGCCGATTTCAAGTTAGGCAAGACGATCGCAGCCGGCGACCCCATCTGCGAAGTAAACTTCTACAAGAAGAAGTGACAAACTCGCACACTCATCATCGGTATTTTATCCGCTAGTAAACGCCGACTTGACGGCGTCGAAAATGGCGTCTTTTTAAAAAACAAGTGTCTCAGTGCGCACGCGTGAACTACACTCCCATTTCTTCCAGACGCTGCCAGCAATACCACTGCATTCTGGGCAGGTGGAAGAAGCCCTTCCACATGTTTCCCTTAAGAGGAGATGAGAGGGACCCGTCTCTGTGCAGATACCCATACCACTCCCCGAACTTCGAATCGGGAAAGTGTCCATAAGCCCAATCATGCACCATTCGATGCATCTTCTCGTACCTAGGGTCCCCCGTCAACTGATATGCGAGGAGCGAGCCGATGATAGCCTCGTTATGAGGCCACCAGAACTTCATGTCATGCCAATACTCCGTCGAGGGAAGCCCCTTGGCGTCTCGGTAATAGTATAAGCCCCCATACTCGGTATCCCACCCGATGTCCATGGACCAGTCTATGATCTTGGTTCCGACCTCAACAAGATGCGGATCCCTATTCCTGAGCCGCGCCTCCTCAAGTATCATCCAGCCGACTTCAATAGCATGGCCCGGAGTGATCAGGCGTCCATCGAAGTTGTCGATGAACTCGCCGTTGGGCCCCACATTCTCCAAGACGCATTTGAACTCTGGCTTCATGAAGTCGCGCTCAACTTCAACGATGTTTTTATCGATTACGTCGTCGAGAAGCTGGCTGGGTCGAGTTTTCCTCAGCTCCTGCGCTGCCACGATCATGCACATGGGGATAGCCAGCCCCTTCATCGGCCTCACTTCAGGGTTAGTCTTTGGGACGAGCACGCCAGGGGTCTTCAGATATTCCTGAACTTTTCTAAAGAGGTCAAGAGCCTCTCCAGAAGCCCCACTATCTCCAGCAGCTCGACCATACGCTGCCAGAGCCAAGATGGCAAATATCTCCGAAAACACGTACCGTCGCTTCCTAAGCGGACGCCCCTCCCTGGTCAAGCTGAAGAACATTCGGCCATCGGCGTCGAAGCAATGTTCCCTGAGGAACTCGACTCCGTGCCTTGCAAGGCTTAACCACTCATCCCTCGGCTCAACCGTATTATAGAGCGTCGCCAGCATCCAGGTGAACCTCCCCTGGAACCAGACCGCCTTATCAGCCTGTAGCAGAGTCCCATCACGGTCAAAGCATGTAAAAAATCCCCCATTCTCGCGGTCTACCGCTCTCGGAAACCAGAAGGGAATGGTGTCGTTCAATAATCCATCGCGGTAAATATCTCGGAGACTGCGTCTTTCAGCAGCGGTTTTCATCAAATATTATTGCTCGAGGCTCGATATCAAATGCACTCTTAGCCTCAAAAATAAACGAATTAACAATTAATTAACGCACAATATTCTACAACTTCCTGAATAAATCCGCACAGGCATCGATGCGAGTGTCGGAGATGAGTATCACTCCCATCATAAGAAGCGAGAATACCCCGCAAGATTGCAATAAGTCTATATTTAGATTGAGTCAAATATCTTAACATGAAGAAATACTTTTTTTTAATTTTACTAATAACCTTATTCTTCATTTCTGTAGGCTACAAGACAGCAAAGGGAACTCAATGGTCTACTAACTTCGGTTATAAAAACCAAACTGATATGAAAGAAAACGGATGGACTCTTACAAACCCCGAAGGTATTACCTTCACTGGCCCGGGTATAATCCTCCGAGGTGGAGCTTCGGTCGGCGTATACAGCGTACCCACCGGGATATTTGACTGGAAGGTGGACGCCACCGGCTCATGGATTGGAGGATTTGGCCACAGCTATGTAAATATCCAGGTCTACACAGAGAAACACTCTTACCTCTGGGTGGCGGACGGGTCTCGTAGCCAATACGTTTTCTACAGAGACGGCGTGGATACCATCCATTTAGATGGCTACCATGAAGCCGCAAACGCAAATGTAGCGGTGACGATGCATAAGATAGGGAACACGATCGCACTCTACTGCAACAGCGCGCTCCTCAAGAACTATGCGGAGCCGGATACCCAGATGTCCCGAGTGACCGCCGTATCAATCATCTCTCCTCCAAGCGGGTCGGTAAAGTACACATTCGCCTCAGGGTATGTCCCCACTCCGTCAACCGGCGGCGGATCAGACACCTCATCAGAATCAAACCCGAATACGGTCTACCCCGACGGCGATGTACCTGACCCACCGCTACCGTCCGAATCCACCCCTCAATCAACAGAGGAAACCCCACCCCCAGCCAGCACTAACCCAGTGATCATCCTAGAAATGCCGGTTCTATGGACATTTGGCACAGCCCCACCTAGCAACCCCAATGGAGATATGCCTGGAATCGAGTTGATTAACGGAGTTGGACAGAACCCCACTGTCGGCATATTCGACGCTTCACCCGAGTTCCTGGCTGCTCAGCAGGCTCAGCTTAAATTGTATGAGCAGGGGAAAATTTCCCCTGAGACTTTCCCCGGCTACAACCCCTACGGTGGCTGGCCGATCAGCTACATCGTGACCATAAGCGTGCATGTCAGCGGTGAAGCAATTAACCCCAACAGTGTGGAGATTTGCTCGATTAAGATAACCGACGGGTCCGGGACCGTTTTATACACTGACAGAGTCAGCAGCGTAGTAAATGACCAAAGATCTGCCTACGATCTATATAACCGGGCGCAGGCGACAGCGAACGCCTATCTGGAGGCGTTTATTCCAGAACAGACAAAGTGATTAAAATGTGGAAAAAACTACTCACCCTTCTCTTCTTGGCTATACTCTCAACCCCAATTCCATTAGCCACAGCATCTGTTCCTACAGGTCCCAATTTCGATTCGATTAACCTGCGAATTCTCCCCCGCTTCAGCGAAAACGATCAGGCTAGAATATTTGCCAACGGAGAAATCGACTATATCCCACTCCTCACAGGCTCGCAGGCTGAACAATTACAATCAACGAACATCAAAATAGTCAACTCGACAAGCACAACGGTCGCCTACCTATTCTTTAACACGCGGCGAAACCCCTGCAACGACCAAGCCTTCAGGGAGGCGTTCTCGAGGCTCATAAACAGAGACTACATCTGCGACACCCTTGAGAGGGGAGGAGCCACCCCCACACTCAGTTATTCAACGACAACGCCCAGCTGGATCAACGAGGAGGCGATAGTCCCTGAGTTCGATTCGAAAGCCGCCGCAATGATGCTTGAGGATGCGGGCTATAAGCTCGACACGAAGACTGGATGGAGAATAAACCCGAACACAGGTAAAACACTCGAGATCGTGCTGATGACGCCAACCCAAGTAGGCAGCAGAACCCTCTGGGATATTGGATACGCGACGGCATACTATGCCAACGCCATAGGCATCAAATGCACGCAGCTTTCGCTACCCCAGAGTCAGCTCCTCGCGGAGACAACGAGCAGCAGGGACTTCGATGTGCTAGTCCAGTACGTCCCATTCACGAGGATACCCTTCGGCCTCTACGCAATGCTGCACTCCTCACAGGATACAAACGGTACAGGCAACTACTCAGGGCTCCACGATCAGATCCTCGATACCAGTCTTCAGATGATGTGGACAGGCGCCACGGAAGACGAGTGCAGACAGGCTGCCCTAGCAGCGCAGGAGAGGGTATCACAGTTACTCCCCTGTGTTCCAGTTCTCGCGCCGTATACCCAGTCAGCTTGGAGTTCAGGACTCTCCGGGGTAGTCAACATTCCGGGGCTGGGCGTCGATAACATCTGGAGCTACACCAACCTCAGCATAGACAACCAGAATTACGGGGGTATTCTCCAAGGGAGCATCATTGGGAACCTGACAACACTAAACCCATGTACAGCCGACTCGTTCAGGGAGTGGGGGATACTACAACTTGTCTACAGTCCCATGATATACGTCAACCCCTCGACGGGGGAGGATGAGCCTATGCTCGCCAGCAGCTGGTCAACAGAGGCATGGACAACACCAACGGGTTCTCAGGGCATGAAAGTCAAATTCAATCTGAGACAAGGCATTTTCTGGCAGGACGGCGCACAATTCACTTCCAGGGATTATAGTTTCTGCATCGATTATCTCAGAACTCATGATTTACCAAATTATAAGGAAATCATCAGCAAGGTAGCCAAAGTTGAGACACCCGACGATAATACAATTATTATCTATCTAAATGAATCCGGTTTCAGGCTCATATACGCCCTCAACTGGCTTACCTTTATGTCTGAGCGCATCTGGGGTGACATTTCAGAGCCGCTTAACTTCAAGCCTTGGGAGGAAGCCAACCCGACTGTTAAGGGTTTGACGAAACTCGTAGGCACCGGTCCTTTCATCTTCGTCCCGGGAAAACAAGATGTTACGCTGGTATGGAACCCAATCTACTTACTGAGGACTCCATCGAGGCCTGGACTAATCGCAAGAGAAGAAACTAGGCAATTAGTTGCCAGAGGCGAAACCCTAACAGTGGAATATATCGTAAAAAGCTTCGCCGGTACCCTACTGAACGATCCATCTCCTGGCTTCACATATTACATCACCTCGGCCAACCAAACCGTTGTGGACGAGGGAAATATTGGGTTAAACGGAGGTTACTATGAGGCGAAGGTGGATACATCCAAGCTAAGTGTTGGTAGTTATACCCTCCACCTCAAAGCCCAGCCATACGGCTCTGACTCAATGTCTTTTACGATCTCCCAGCCATCGGTGACAACCGGCGGGGTTAAACTCACCGTCCTCGACAAGGTGGGGAAATCAATTCCCGGAGCAAACATATCATCGACTAATGTACCAAACGGGCAATCAGCCCTTAGCGGAGTCTCAGGATCTGATGGGTCACTCACATTCAACAATATCGCAGCGGGCAGCTACACGTTCCAAGCATCGTATAATGGCTACGAATCGAGCTCAAGCTCAGCCACAGTTATCGCTGGATCAGTCGCCTCAACCTCGATCACCCTGCAAGCAAAATTAACAGGAGGCTCGCCTGGGGGGGGTACCCGGATATATGTATGAGGAAATCGTGGCAGGTGTTATCCTCGGCGTCGCCGTGCTTATTCTATTAAAGCGAAAATAAACATCTATTCGCGCGCACTTCTATATGCGCAATTATATTACCACAGGTTAGTGTATTGAATGTAAAGGAAAGCCCCGAGAATGACTAAGGCAATGATAACCCAAGTCAAGTTGGCTCCAGGCACTCTCAAACCTCTTCTTAGCAAAACAGATCTTACTCCGATCAATCCGTGAACAATGAGTAGATAGATGAGGGCATTATCAAGAACAACGTGAAGTCTAAGTGGCACTAGATTTGCTAGGACAGGATTGAGCCAACTCAAGCCTGTGATAAACTGTGCTAAGGCAATTATTATCAGCGCAACTGCCGAGAGTTCTTGAGCGACAGCGAACAACTTGTTAGAAGTTATACCTCCCCGAAGTGCTCGAAGATACCCTAACCACGGATAGGGATACGCAAAGCTTAGAATGATGTGGAGGAGCAACAAAGCAACGAAGCCGTAACCCAGGTATGTGTGAACAATCAGGGTGGTTGACGGCTCGATTTGTAGTCGGGTCATAACATAACCTGCACCTAGAGTAGCCGCCGATTCAGCGATGAAAACCCAAGAGATGTCCCGATTGAGCCTCATGAGGGCAGCATATCGTTTTGGCTTCTCCATCCCGAGGAGAAGATCAGATCTTAATACGACCACAATCAAGACGGCGAGAATTCCAGCTACAAGGAAATAGATCTGCTGAGTGACAACGATTGCGATGCAGGATGCCAAGGCAAGAGGTTTGGCGAAGATCCTTCTTTTCTCTATTAGCGTTATCATAGTGAGGGAAATCAGCACCGTGATCGCTAGCATCGCGGATTCCCTCGGCTCCCACGACCAATATGATCCCCATGCATTTTCAGCCCATATCATTCCAGTGATCATGCCAAGTATTGACATGATCCAGGCCGCGTATCCAACCCATAGCATGCTCTTCGACTCGAGGTTGGAAAATAACAGGGCAGTAAGAGTGAATGTCAAAAGATAAGCAGTGATGGCGATTGGGGGGTGGATGTATACCATCAGTGGAAGTGATTCTGCGGGCGTTTGCTCGGGATCCAGACCTCTCTCAATTGTTGCGTTTGCAGTAATGGTGACGTTTTCTGCGTATGAAATATAGCCAGTTTTTACGAGCTCAAGCAGATATTCTCCGCTAAGTCGACTATATGTGGTTAACCCCATTGTGTTCGTTTGTTGTATTTTTCCGCCGAGTCTCACCTCGACTTCGTTGATAGGTGTCTGAGTTATTGAGTCGGTTACTACGATCTTGATTAAAACTGTTTCAGGGAGTATGGTGGTGAGTGTTGCTGAGAGAGTCGCGTTAGCTGATACTGTGAGTGCTTCATTATAGGGGAGATACCCGTTTTTAGTGATTATTACAGTGTAGATACCAGATTGAAGGTTGAATGAGGCTTGCCCGCTTTGATCGGTGAGTCTCTGAATTCCCGCTATTGTGACGTTGGCTGATTGAAGTGGGAGAGCGTTTGAGTCACTTACATTAACTTTTAAGGTGTAGCTTGGTAGAGACGTTGGGGCAAGTGTTCGTGTAATGGTTGTTGTAGCGCTTAGTGTAATTGTCTCCTGAGATGTTGTATAGCCATCTTTAGATATTTCTAGAGAATAGTTACCGGTTTCGACGCTGAATGAGACCGTTCCGTTACTAGTTGTTGTTTTCTGTGCCCCACCGAGGCTTACGATCACCCCTTGAAGCGGATTCGAAGTTGTGGTGTCCCTGATCGTTACAAATACGGCGTATTTTGGTGTTGGCTGTGGGGTTGTTATTGTGAGGGTTTTCACTGGGCCATAAATGTCGCGAAAAGTCAGCTGATTATGGGCGTTTGTTCCCTGTGCAGTTATTACGAATTCATCCGAGCCACTGGTTAACCCAGTTATTTGCCAAGTCGCTGTTTTTGATCCTATACTCATTGTGCCAACTATGTAGGTTGGGTTGGTTATCTGAAATAGACCGTTTTTTGACGAGAGATTTAAGCGCACATTTGTCAGAGTTGTATAGCTTTTTGAGTTACATTGGTTATTGACCTGAATGGTAACGGTTTTAGTTTCTCCTACGCCTATTGTCTGAGGAATTATTTCATTTGCATTGTCTTCGAGTATATCGAGATATTGGCTGTAACTAGTATGGCATTCATTGCAGAGGTTTGTAGACTTGGCTGCTGTTGAGATAGATGAGACCAGTAAAAGCAAGACGCCAATGGAGAGCAGTAAAAGTTGAGAAATTTTATTCACTTGACCACCATCGTTAGGAGAAAGTATTGTAAAGATTTCATTGAATGCAGATATAAATGAATGCTATGTATGCACATTCATCCCGCGAGCACGTGAACTCATTCTACTTTTTTCCCACATTGGGGACAATAAACACTGTTAGCCGAAAGGGCGCCACCACAATACTTACAGAACTTCGGTGACTGAGCTGGACGAGAATTGCGCGCACACGTCAAAAAAGCGAGCACATGACCCTTAAAAGCCGAGAAATGCAATAGCATTATGGAAGTGGATCTATTGAGTAGTAACAAAATGACACAGGATGATATACAGAACCTATTCAAGGAATCTTACACAACCATCCTCTGCAGCCATAACAAGGATGGCACCATCCACGCTGCACCGATATGGTACAACTACAGAGACGACGCCTTCTACTTCGTATCCATAAAAAAATCAAAGAGGGTGGAAAACATCAAACGGAACAAGAACGTTTCACTCTCATTCCTCATGCAGGGCACAAAGACCTGGGACGAAGGTGACATCCCATCCAAGTATGCGTTGGTCTACGGGCTGGCTGAGCTAGGCTTTAAGCCCGAGGAGGGCCATGACGAGTATCTACGCTGGGTCTTTGGCAAGTATCATAAGGAGCCATCTTACAACCCCGAGTTCGATGAAGAGACCCAAGTCACGTTAAGGGTCGTGCCGACGAAGATAGTCCACTTCTACCCATAAATACGCGCGCACGACATGGTCAAAAAAAGTTGTGATTGATAGCTAATCTTAATTACGTCTGATGATCATCAGGATCATCACTAGCAGAACTGCTCCCGCTAGCACGACCAAAAACCCTGTAGTTGTCCATAGCGGCGGAGGATAATCGTTTAACTTTAAGGTAATCTGTGTCGATTCCCCGATAGAAAGATCTGGCTTAGTGGAGTTCGATGAGACATGGCTGAGCAGATAGGTCGATGAGAAATGAGTCTCAAGGTCATAGATGCCACTAGGAACCTTGAAGACCACAACGCCTTCTTCATCGGTTGTCCCAAAACCGTATCCAAGATTATCCCTGTAGGCGAAAACATACGCTTCGGTAACGGGTTTGTCAACGTTATCAACAACATTTACTGTAAGTGAGTACACATTCGCTGATACGTTGAAAGGCCCGTCAGAGTTGACGTATACTCCCGAGTGTGCTACCACGCTATTCTTCCAGATCACTGTAAGCGTATAATTAGCGGGTACGACCTTCGTAAGTACAATCGTTCCATTCATATCCGTGAGAAGCGGCAACTCGTCTCGGGCGACGTTTGGATAACTCACAAATACTTGTGCCTCCGGCACAGGATCCCCATCTGAGTCCCTTATGGTTATCAGAGGGTTGTAGTATACAATGGGGCCGAGGCTGAAGGGATGCGTCGCCTCTTCTATGAATGGGTCGGGGCTCCCGTTTTGCTTCTCAAAATAGGCCCCATTATTGTCAACTACGGATATGACTGCCGAGTAGTTACCCCTCAACATATTTGATGGATAGGTCCAGTTTATCGAGTAGAGGCGTTGACCTATCTCGGAGTCTACGAGGGTCATAATCATGGGTCCCGCCACACGCTGCGTACCATTATAATAAATTTCCAACTCGACTGAAGCCACATCATAACCGCCAAAGGGGTCGGTTACATTAGCAGAGATCTCAACAATCCTCTTATCCGATGTAGCGTCAACGTCGAATGCGTCGGTCCTTACACCCTCCCAATTATACGTCTTCATCGATACAGGTCGAGCGTAATCCATACAGGGCAGTATCACTTTGCTCGGATACATCGGGGAGTCAAACCATATCCGGGTCTCGCTGCTTGAACCCGCGTTCACTTCGACTCTCACCTCTATTGCCGACCCCTCCTGGAAGACGTGGTTGATCGGTGAAACAAGCACGTAATTAGTCACCTGAACGTCCAGGTGCTCTCCAATACTCGAAATCACGATGGGTGACTGCTGGCCAGTATCGTAGATCACGCTCCCAGACGAAGATATCTCGATCAACTCAACAGTGAATCCAACTGGCTTGTACGCTGTGCTGTTGACCCATATCGACGCCTTCCACTGCCCGCTAAGCTCCAGAGGCTTGGTCAGCGGAGCGGACAGGAAAAAGTTCAGCGAGCTCTTCGGTAGACCTATTGGCTTGAATAATGAACCTAGCCTAGCCTGCTCCAGGGTCTTAAAGCCATAGACGAAGTTAGTATCCATAACATACTTCGTTTCCTGCCCACCGACAAAAACTGGATTATCAAGAGAGTGAAGAATAAAATTCTCCTCCTTTATGCTTGAATCATAAGTATACGAATCTATGGCATAAACAGCCTCTGAAAGGCAACCATTCAGCACAATAGATAGTGCGAGCACACCAAATACCAAATACAAACTAGTCTTACCCAAACTCATCTACCCCGCCCTGCTTCGAGGCTAATACCGTGAGATTATAAAAGTTCTTCATTTCATTAACCCACTACCGCGCACGCCAAATGAAACAGGGCTTAAATTGGAAGTGTTAATTGGAGCCGGGCGAAGGAATTGAACCTCCGTGCTACTGCTTTGCAGGCAGTCGCCTAACTACTCAGCCAACCCGGCTCTCGCACCCTACAGAATCAACGATAGAAATTAATAGGTTTCTGGATTAGTGATTCTTAGTGCGAGGGTTCTTCACAAGCGTTTTCGCTTCTTCTTTAACTGCATAGTCCCTGTAACAACTTATACAAACCTCACCCTGGTTGGGCAGATAGGCTATGAAGTTCACCAGTTTTTCCTGGCATTTCACACAGTTGGTGGTCATCAAATATACCTCTTTCTTAATCGATAATAGAGCGATATTATATATAATCTATCGGGACATCTATTTCTTACCTATAATCAGTATCCTATTTAGATAGAATCGTTTTATGATCAACATTATAAACATGTAAAATATTAAATGTCAAGTACGGCGCTACAATCTTCTTGAAGTACACAAAATCAACTTCCCATTATGAAGTGGTAATATAGATTCGAGATAGTTAATCGTTTTATTACCAGTTACTGTGCTCTCAGATGCAATGCCATTCCGGCAATCATCCAAGCCGATCAAGGTGCTTCACGTAGATGATGACGAGTGGCAACTAAACATGCTCAAAGAGTTAATACAAACCTTTGACAACCAAATCGAAGTTAACTCGATAAATGATTCCCTCAAAGTAACCGAAGTGCTACGCTCAAACGACTACGACTGTATCATAACCGACTTCCAGATGCCCAACATGAACGGCATAGACCTCGCCAAAGAAATAAGAAAAGAGAGCTCTATACCAATCATCATCTACACCGGCCAAGGAAGCGAAGAAGTAGCCGAGAAAGCGTTTGCAGTAGGGATAAACGACTATTTCCGCAAAGAAGTGATACCTCAACACTACCAGGTAATTGCAAAGCGGATACGAAACATCGTAGAGAAGCAGAGAATCGAGAACGTATACAGCCACATTGTAAAAGACGCGAAAGATTCCATCGCCATTCTCGTTGATGGAAAAGTAGCGTTTGTTAACGATGCACTACTCAACCTACTGGAGGCTTCCTCAGATGGCAAAATACTTGGGAAAACCGGCATAGATCTTCTCTTCGGCATCGATAAAAGGGAGGCAGAACAAGCAGTCAAGAGCCTCCTCGATGGAACACAAAATCAGCTAGATTTCGACCTCGAGATCAAAAAGAGTAACGGAAAACTACTACCCGTAGTAATCAATGCAAGTGTTATAGACTTCCTCGGAGAAAAGGGGATTTTATGCTTCCTAAGAGACATCACCGAAAGAAAGGCGTTTGAAACAAAAATTAAGAAATCAGAGATAAAATTCCGTACACTCGTCGAATTAGCACCCGATGGAATAATGACGGTGACGCGTAATGGAGATATTACCTGGATAAATGAGGAATTCTCACGGATCACCGGATATTCGGCTCAAGAAATCGTAGGAAAAAAAGTATGGTCAATTAAAACGATAAGAGCTCTGGACATACCCAAATTCGTCAGAGTGTTCTACGATCTCCTTAGAGGTGGCTCAATCCCAACCGTAGAGTTCCAGTGGATCCATAAGGAAGGAAAAACCGGCTGGGGAGAAGGCCGTGCAAGTGCAGTGAAGATAGAAAACGAAATGACTGAGATCCTACTCTTCGTTAGAGACATCACCGAGAGGAAGAAGTTAGAGACAGACATAAAGAAGTACTCTTCAAATGTTGAACTCCTAGAAAAGGAGAACACGATGACAATACTAGAGTCCGAAAAGATTCTAGATGAAGACGCATTCAAACACTCAATCATAAACGAGCTAAAGGGAACATTAAACACAATTGTTAACGCAATCTACTTGATGGATGCTAAACCAGAAAAATGTGAGGAAATGAAGCACACGATTCTCGACGCAGTTGAAAATGCTTCGACATTAATGAGCCAAGTCCATGAAACAGCGACACCCGAGAGACTTGATCTCGAAGAGGTTGACATCGCCAACCTAATCGACATAATCGTATCAACGATCCTCGTCCCATCAGATATTGATGTCCATCTAGCCCTCGAAAAACAGATAATAAGAATTGACCGAGGAAAGATGGGTCATGCGCTCATCAACATCCTCACAAATGCTGTTGAGATGTTACCCAGTAAAGGCTTACTAAAAATCTCTACCACGAACGAAGGAGACCATTTGGTCATCGAGATCAAAAACTCGGGTATAGGAATACCGCTGAGCTCTAAAACCTCACAAACCAGCAGCGATCATCCAGAACTCGCCTCAAGTCGTAAGATTATCAAAGCCCATGGGGGAGATCTTGAGATCGTATCCGAGTTAGGAATTGGCACAACGATGAAGATAATTCTACCCCTACAGCTGTACAACGAGATACCACAAAAACCTAAAACCCGGGATGGGGCAGAGACTTCAAATCAAGGCTAAGTAGGTCCTAATTAGGATAGAAGCCATTTAATCTAAAAAAACTACTAACAAACCAAATTTTTCAATAATTGTTATTTTTCCCACAACGAGGACACTTTAACGTCCCAGGTTTAAGTTGATTTCCACATGATATACAGTACTTGTAATCATTGATCCTCAGCAGACGCTCTTTCACCTCACCTTCGCTGTGAAGTTGAATAATGATGCCTGTTAATATTGAAAGGAGGAGGAAAAGACCAAGATTATCATAACTCCAAAAGCCTATCCCTACCCCACCATAGGCGATAAATATTGAACCTATGAACGTTGAGAGGAAAATATAGCCTAATTTGAAGAATTTATGACTGAGATAAAAAAACACGAGAAATGCAGCGAAAAGAGCGACATAATTGTAGTGAGGGGCAAATATCGGGGTCTCAGCATCCCAATCAATTAAGACACGAGTTGAAGTGAAACCAGATATTACCAATGCACCGACGACGCCTCCCGTAATCGATAGCGCCCACCTTTCGTAAACGAGAAAAATAATAAGAAAGGCAACACCTACGAGTGGAACAAGTACTAACTGGAATACAAAGAAATCTTGGCGAAGAATCTCCACGTAAATAAAGTTACCAATCAATGCTCCTGTGATGAACCCCGCCAGACCAATCATTTGCCGATGAATCTTCCAGCCGACCAAGATTATAGAAAAACCGAAAAATAATAATAAAAAGCCTAATAAAATACTTAACGTATTCAATATTACTCCCCACTATACGATGTAGATATAACGCTTTCCAATAAATAATATTATTAACCGTCAGATTTTTTTCTGTTTCTTCGGTTTATGGTTATATTTGCTATAATTGATGTCAAGGAAAGTTGCTATTAGCGTTAGTTGTAGCCCCAGTATAATTATTGGCAACGACATGCCGAAAGCCGGGTTAAAGTGGCCATTTACCAGAGTGAATAGCCCATAAGGAGTTAATATTACTCCAAGAAGGAACAGGAATGGGATAGGGCTTAGATCTTGGAAAATGTACTTCATTTTCTGCCGATAGAGGAAGTTGTTGAGGAGCAGCCAGGATACCTTGACTATATAGCGACCGTATTTTATCTTTGATTTTTCGCTTCCGTATTTTGCAGGTATAGCTACATCCACAACTGAGAAGTTGAAAACGTTCAGTTTGCATAAAAGATCGTTACAGTAACCGTATTTTGGGTAGATCTCTTCGAGCTCGATTGTTGCGAGCGCTCTCTTGGTTATAGCGGTGTATCCGTTTTGGGGATCCATGAGGTCGTAGTATCCAGAGGATACCTTTGTGAGCATAGTTAGAATCGAGTTCCCAATTCTCCTGAAGGGGCTCATACCCTTCATGTGGGATACTTTGAGTAATCGGTTTCCCTTAGTATAATCTGCCTTGTTTTCAAGTATAGGTTGTATGAGCTGTGGGATGTGCATGGGGTCCATCTGTGCATCGCCAGCCATTACTACAGTTATGTCTATGTTGTCTCTCAGGCTATTTTTGTAGCCTGATACAATGGATGCGCCTACCCCGACGATTCACCTCATGACTTATCGGTATTATTTGTTTATTTTTTGATGCAATTTCCTCGATTATATCTAGGGTCCGGTCGTTTGAACCATCATCTACTGCGTAAATTTTATCGATATAATCAGGGATCGATTTTAACGTCTGCGCAATTAATAGCTCTTCATTGTATGCTGGAACAACGACTGCAATGCTATACCCCTGATACATAATGTAGCATAGTAGCATCGGTAATCGTGATTAATAAGATTGCGTCCAAATTGTTCTTATTTTTAGTTCATATTAATGTTTCTTTACTACTCAAGGTCACTTTGAACAATTTCAGATATTATTGGTTATTCTCTTTCACAAATGGTCTAAATACTATGTCCGTAAGTCTGTTCTCCTCAATTTATAAAACTCTTCGAGCGTAAAAGCTAAATATTTGGTTACTTTTACCATAATTATAATACTGCCTATGAGGGTTCCTCTATCTAGGAGGTAGAGAATCTGAGGATAGCCATCGCAGGCCTCGGCGTAGCCGGCGCGTATCTTTACAGGCTCCTCAGAGAGGAGGGATTCTCCCCCGACGTCTACGAGAGGCATAATGATACTGCCTGCGGTATTCACTCATGTGCCTGGGGTACATCACTAGGCTTCCGCGAGCTGGTCAAGGAAGCTGGTCTTGACCCCGAGGACTACATCATCAGTAGATATGACCACATGATTTTCGACGACTTCAAAGTTAAGGCTGACTTCATCACCTTTGACAAGCCACGGTGGGTCAAGGCGTTATCTCAATCGGCAAAGGTAAAGCATGGCCCCCTTAACCCCTCTGATTATGACCGAATTATTGATGCAACCGGAGTGGCGAGAGCTTTCTTACCCCCGATTCAGAATGACCTATTGATGTCGTGCATCCAATTCAAGGTCAAGAAATCGGATGAGTCAGATGAGATCAAGATAAAACTCGGCGGGGTCGGGTATGCCTGGCATTTTCCACTCGGAGACCACGTTCACATCGGTTTTGGATGTATTAACGATGACCCTGCGAATAGTTACGATGGCACAACGCTGGCAGGCTGGAAGGTTAACGAGCCAGTCTGCGGTTGCAGAGGAGTGGTTCGCCTGTCGGCGCCGGGTGCCTCAATACCCTTTGTGGTTGAGGGACGCACCTCAAATCTGGGGAGTAGGAGAGGCAATAGGATGTGTCTCTCCACTAGTCGGCGACGGCATCGTTACCTCTATGAAAAGCGTACAAATTCTTCTAAATAATTGGGATGATCCCGAAGGTTACACTGGTGAAATCCTTAGGGAATTCAGCTGGCTTGATAGAGAGAGAAAGGTAGTTGACAAACTCGCTAACGGTCGTCCACTGAACTTGTTGGATGCCCGTGTCCTATTAGAGAATTCTCGTAGGAGAATGGACATGAGGATGGGTTTCCTCGATGTCTTTAAGATGGCTCGAAGTTTTAAATGAAGAGTTTCCATGTAGAAGTGTAATGCATAAGATTTTGATCGTCGGGAATTAGTATAGGTTATACGAGATGAAATTCTGATTTTTTGTCCTATCAAACCTCGGCAAGAATATTATTAAACCAAATAAAACTTGCCAAAATAAGTCTAAAATTATGAATTTAACCTTTTTTCCGCGATTTCTAGATTATGGCTCAATCTAATCTCTTATATAGACCAATAGTTAGAACTAATGATACGAGTGTGGACTGACTGTATATGCCTGAACAATCCTTCATTAAGTCTTCCTGGCTACTGATTAAATCAAGGACGCAAGCCCTTGGCCTATGGATATGGTGCGCACTTGTAGCTAGTCTGATTGTTGGTAGAGGATTCCCTCCAATAACGACGACATTAATGTCGATGACGGCCTTCTTCTTCTTAGCGACAGCAGTTTACGTCTATAACGACATCGTGGATATGGATGCAGATAAAAATAATACATTCAAGAGTGACCGACCTCTCGCATCAGGTTTAGTGTCAAGATCCAACGCCATGAAACTCGTCTACATTTCATCAATCATCGGGCTTTCGATAAGCTACCTCAACAACTTACCCAGTTTTCTACTTAGCCTACTTTACTACGTTTTATTCCTGATATACTCTTACCCGAAGATTCATCTGAAGAAGAGGTTCCTCGTGAAAGAGTTCGTAATCAGCAGCGGCATTATGGTTATTGGTCTCAGTGTATGTTACGCGATCTTAGGCACCTTTTCACCGATGGTGTTCATCGGCTTCATGATGTTCTCAATATTTGCATTCTTCTCCATGCCCACTGGTTTTGACTCCACGGACATTGATGCAGACAGGATTCAGGGCGTCAAGTCACTTGCCTCTGTTACGACGTTGAAGCGTAGGCTACAACTTGCCATCACCGGCATGTTCATCATCATGACGATCACCCCATTCACCTACATCAACTTCGGGTACAACATGCTTCTACCTATCACATATTGCTCGGTGGCCTGATCTTCCTCAGAAACCTGATTCCGATTATGATGAGTCTCAGCCCAGCAGTAACACTATTGAGATGGGCGTGATCATGAAGAGCCGAAAGACGATAGTGACGTTCATCTTCGTATTATCGATCTGCCTAGTTATCGGATCGATCAACCTAAGCGGATTTTTTAAATGATAAACGATTAGCTGAGATTCAGTAGAGAATTCAGTATTTAGATGAAGAGGGCGTACATCCAATACATGAAGGCCGCGCAGGTTATCGCCCCGACTCCTAATAGCGAGGACTGTTGCAAGCTTTTCGTTTATTACTTTTGCAGTTTGTACCATCATTACACACCTTTGAGATTGACGAGGTGAGTATATTTCAGAATTAATTTAAGGAAAATGGACGGGAGAACTGTATTAACGATTCAGAATAATGTTATCGATACATTCATTTTTTAATGGTTGGGGGGGAGGAGATCACGTCTTTTCCATTGACCATTTCTTCATCGGAATCTTTAAGGTGAATGTTGTGCCCGACCCGATTTTTGACTTTACGCTAATCTGACCTTTATGCTCGTCAAGAGTATTTTTACAGTAGGTTAATCCCAACCCGGTCCCGGATGCTTTTGTGGTTTGGAACGGCTTGAAGAGTGTGTCAAGCCGACTCTTTTCTATTCCTTTACCCGTATCCTCTACCTCAATCACTACGCTGTCTTCATCTCTCCTGTTGGTGAAGGTTACACATCCCTTGGAATCTATGGCTTCAACCGCGTTTCTCAGAAGATTCTCAATGACTCTCCTTATTCGGAGTTTGTCGACCTCGACGTTTACATGCTTTAGATTAGTCCGTACCTGGACATGGCTCGGTCTAGGGGACTCGGCGATGACGTCCTCTATCAATTCGGCGATGTCAACTTCCTCGTAGTTAAGTCCGACTGAAACCGTTTTACCACGCACCTCTTCGAGCATCTTCGCTGCGTTTCCGACCGCCTTGACGATGAGCCCCCTCATCTCAGCGGCTTTCTCCGGTTTGGTTTCCATAAGATATACGGCGTTGAGGATCGTGTTTAGCGGACCTTTCAGGTCATGGGCAACAGACGAAGCGATTGTGCCAGCTAATACCATCTTCTCCGACTCTAGCAGCTTCTCCGCACGCTCCTCAGCAAGACGATGCATTTCCTTCGAGTATACTCAGAAGGTCGTCCTCCATCTGTTTTCTCTCAGTGATGTCTCGTAGGGAGAGTAGTACCTCTTTCTTCTCGCCTCCAATTTTGATGAGGCTGGCGCGTCCCTCTCCCCACCCCGTCGTACCGTCCTTAGCAATCCATTGAAACTGCATGGATGGGATGTCTTTGCCCCTTAGTACGTCGAAGAATGCCTTGAAGAATTTGGTAACGTCTGTCGGCCTGACAGTTTTTAGAGACCACACTTTCTTCCCAACGATCTCATCGGCGGTGTAGCCCGTTATTGCTACGTAGGCGTCGTTGACCCAAGTCACCGTCCCTGTGAGACTTAAGGTGATAACCCCATCGGGTGCGAGTTCTATCAAGGCACGGTATTTATTTTCAGATCTTTTAATCTCGTTCTCCAGAGCCTTCCTTTCAGTAATGTCTCTTACAATGAAGAGAAGCACCTTTCCTCCGAGGTAGTTTATTGCACTGATCTTTACATCAACGGGTGTTTTCTCATTGTTTCTCTTTTTCAGTTCGACCTCGGTTGTGTATGACTTCTTCTCTCCATTGAGGAGCTTCTGTATATCCTCATCGACGAGATTTTTCTGAAGGTCTTTGACTAGTCTCGAGTTGTCGCCACTGTATAGTTCCCTTTCTGTGGCTCCAAGTAGGTTTAAGAAAGTTTTATTTGCGAAAATGAGCTTATCCTGCGCTATTAATGCGATTGCGTCTTTAGCATCTTTTACGACGTTGCTGTATATGTGTTCAATTCTGCGCTTCTCTACAATATCCCTGACGCGTTTGGCGAGTATTTGATAGTGGGGGGGCGTAATTTCTTTACGGATATAGTCAGTTATCCCGACGTTGTATGCCTCGGCGGCGACTTCCTCGCTTCCTTGCCCTGTGTATAGTATGATTGGGATGTTGTTTGTCTTTCTGATTATCTTGGCTAACTCGATGCCACTAATTTCCGGCATCTGGAAGTCCACAATTAGGCAGTCATAATAATTCTTGTTTAACTTGTCCTGAAATTCACGTGGATCTGTCGTGGACTCAATGTCTATTTCTTTGTCGAAGTATCCAACAAACTGTTTTACCATTTCGATTTGCAGCTGATCATCGTCTACATGTAATACCTTGATCAGACTAAACGGCTGCCGAAATGGCATCATAATGCTTCGAAAAGATTGTATATTTTATTTAATAAATAGTTAAAGGTTTTACAATCCATATCTCTAATACATATCTTTGGTAAATGAGCTAGTATTATGTCAGGTCAGATCAATACGCTCAAGTGCAGATCCCGCGTATTGCGCAATAATCTCCAATATTTGTGCATCGGAATCAAGGAAAGCCTCTTTTTCTTTACTCTCTATGCTGATTACCGCTTCAACCCTGCCTTTTGCGATTATGGGGGTGACTATTTCGGATTGTATGCCATATTGTTGTAGGTGATCAACAATGTTTTTGGGATCATTAACAATTACCGTGCGTGCCTCGCGTGCCGCGGAGGACATTCCCCCTTTACCCTCTATTGGGGTATGCCAATAGGATGATTCATACCCAACATCATGGACACATCCCAGATGGTCTTCTTCCCTTAGCATAAAATTCGCAAGCTTGAAACCCATCACTGTAGTGATTGCACTGAGTGTAGGCTCTGATATGTCGACAAGTGACTGGGCCTTACCGATCTGTACGGTGAACTTGTGAAGGGCGATTAACTTAGCTATAAAATTCTTCTTTTCAGATATGTCTCGGCTTATAAAAAGTACCGCCGGTTTCCCCTCGTATTCAACTAGTGAAGCCGTAGTTTCCACGGGGACAATTGATCCATCCTTTCTAACTATCTCGTGCTCAAATCTCACTAGTTGAGGGTTACCCGCTTGTCTACTTTTAACTCGCTCCGTGAAATGCTTACGGTATGTCGGCGAGATGAATTGTAATGCATTTTTCCCAATTATTTCCTCGGGCTTATCGTATCCACATAGCACCGTTGTAACCTGGTTTACATAGACTAGAGTTTCGCCTGAGACGACAAGGATCGCATCATTGGATCTTTCGACCAAAGTCTGAAACAATGATTTAGCAATGTTTGTGTTGAGTTTGGATTTATTATTCATAGATCAATCACCGCGACGAAACCTAAATACATTTTAGTCAAATTTAAACTTTAAATAATACTCGCCGATTATCAAATAATCTACAACAGTTCTCATTAAACGTCGAAAAATAAGCGCGCTTCAGAGGATAACTATCAATAAGTTAGATAATTAATAATGTTTATTGAGTTATAATCTCTCGTAAATTGCGAGTAGATTGAGTAATGTTTTACTGAATGCTCCAGTGGTTCCGAGTATGGAACGAAACATCTGGTAATCGTCTACGTTTAATGTTTTAGTTATCTTGAGTGTTATTAAGTAGCTTGCGAGGTAGACTAGGCCACCTATGGCCAGCTCTAGCAGTGGGCTCGAAACGAAGTATATTATAATAAGAGTCGTGGCGAGTGAGGCGAGCGAGCAAGCATATATTTTCAATGAAGAGTTGAGATCGAAGGTGAGACCAAGCTTGTTTTTGATAAAGACGTGGCCATAAATTAATGCAGGGTAAGCTGACGCTATTAGGCTAATTATAAGTCCAAGTATACCCCATACCGGTATAAGTAGGAAGGCGAGTGCTGCCCCCGTAATTAATGTGAGCATACTTCTCCACAAATTTGCCCTTGTTTCACCTTGGCTGTTGAGGATGGTACCTTGGCAAGTTCCTCCAAGACCTATTGGAATACTGGTTAGTAGGTAGACGGAGAAGTAGAGAGATGCGGTGGGGTAACTGTCTCCGTAGATTATTGTTATTATCGATCCTGAGAGGACTATGAGCGCTATTGAAGCGGGGATAGCTAAGAGCGCGGAGTATTTTACTGAGTTAATGTATGCGTGTTTTAGGTTAAGGGTGCCTCTCCCCAGCTTTGAGAATAATGGATAGATGGTTGTCTGGATGGGGCTTATTAGGAAGGATATGAGAACCGTGAAGTTGAGTGCCACCCCATAGTTACCAATTTCTGAGCTTACGACGTATAGCACCATAAGGCTACTTGTGAGTTGGTTGAGGGCACCTCCGATTAGATTGCTCAGGTAGATCGGGGCACCGAATCGTAGCATTTCTCGTAGAGCCTCAGATGAAAGTGATGCTCGACTTTTCTTATGAACGATTAGAAGTGTGATGGTTAGTGCTACCGCACCCGTGATGAGAAATGCTGCCACTTGGCTCATAATTGCTCCTGGCAACCCAAACCCAATGAGGACGAGTATGGTTGACGCAACGCCTCTGAGGATGGCGTAGAGTAAAGTCGATAGGTTTTGTAGTTGTACTCTCATATAACCGATGAAGATTGAGTTAGTTGTGTAGATCAGTGCTTGACCGATCACAGCAAATGACGCGACTCTAAGCATATCCTCAAGTTCTTTTTGCTGAAGAAACCCCTCTGCAATAGGCGCTGCGAACAAGTATAGAATTGATGACAAAATAACTGAAGTGGCTAGATTTAATGCGAGTCCCGTGATTATGAATGTGCCCTGTTTATCAGCTTCTTTGGGCTGCTGATAAATCGATACATATCTGGTTAGGGCAACGGTGATTCCGGGGTCCTGGATCAATAGGGCAATACTGATGGGGACGAAGATCTTTGAGTATTCGCCATAGTGAACCGATCCAATTACTCCAGCGACTATTATTGTTGTTACTGCGAGGATTATGGCTGATGCTACTTGTCCAATTAGGAGTGCGAGGCTACCATGAGCTGATTGTCTGACGAGTTTGGAATACTCTTCGGGCAGGGGATTAGCCTCGGCAGGATAGTGGCGTTGTTTTGATATTTAACCTCGTAGAGACTCTGTTATGCTAAGCAAATAGTCAAGGGATTAGCAACTATCAATAATGTATCAGTCGAACACACCTTGGATTATTCCACGCATACATTCTTTCCGGTTAACACGCTTCTCTTCCAGCCTTCATAAAGCTGAAAAAAGCCCTGGAGTCCAAGCACTGAACCACAGCTCCACTGTTTAAGCCAGGCGCCGGTGTAAGATCCCGCAATACTCATATCAGACTCGAAGAAAAATTATCTCCGTTGTTTTAATGCCTGAAAAACAAATTAACTTAATTCCCAGAATTCATTTTTTCTAGACGATGAAAATTTGCCAGTTTAACCATCTCTCTATATCGGGGTAATGTCAAAGCCTTATGATTCTCAACCGTGTACCATTTTAGTTTAATCGGAGCCATATTGATGTCGAATCCATCCAATATCCATACATCCTTAGTAGGCTTATCGACGCCAAGGATGCCATGAACTCTACATATCTCAATATTGAATCTCGGTAACTCGCTGACTATTTCCATTGTTCTACCACACAGAGGACAGTTAGTCGAACTTACATCGTCCCTAAAACCCGACAAGAAACATCCCTAATGATCAATATAGCTTTCAAACCAAGTAATTAAAACTAATTTTCGCTGGAAGGTATCCCCTGCTTCTCGACTCCAACAATAGCTCCCACAACAATACAAACCATCCAATAGCCTTCTTCCAATCAAAATGCTGATTTATAAATTCAGAAGTCTCGCGATCAATCTCTAGACTTGGATATCTCTCATAGAACTCGGAACCGTTAAATAACGTGAAAAATCTATGAGAAACATGAGTCAAGACGACTTCGAAAAAAACAATGAAACAAGAGAAGAACCCAAAAAAACAGGCGTTATCGACATCGAATCTAAGAACCCTCCGATTAAACTTAACGAATCTCATCTTAAGGAACTCGAACCGATAGTAAACCAAATCTTATCCTTCGAAGAGAATTCGCGAAAGGCAATAAGTGTAATCGATAAAAAGATCTTCGCTGAAAAGCTGGGCTCATTAGGGGAACTCGAGAAATCGACGAGGATGATCCTAAAAATTATTGAAGAGAGCATTCGACACAAGATTCTCGACGTTGATGCCACGAAATATCTAAAAGAGATAGCGAACGGTTATCTTGACCTTGATCAAGAAATGCGCGACGTCTCAAATGTATCCGTCGTCACTCAAGGTCTGCTCATTAATGACATAGATGTCAGAGTAGATAGTCTACTCCAGTCAGAACGCACCTACATCAGTTCTCTCGAAGAAGAACTCCGCGTAAAAGAGGAGACGATCAAGCAAATCCGAACGCTCCTTGAGCAACACCATGGATAAGCTCCATGAACGAGTTCCCCATAACCCACTTACATGCATATTCAGCCCTCTTTAATATTCAGTATAATACACTGCTTGAAGGAGAAACCATTAATCACACCAAGAAGAGGGTTAAGGTGTATGTCCAAGACCGACGACTCCCTTGAGAGGCTTGTCTGCTCGGGTAGATGTGACTGCATTGACGCCGGAGTATACCGAGAGAAATTAAGGCAACTCGGCTCGACAGAAGGAGGCAAGGAGCAGGCCAAGTTAAGGAGCAAGGTCTTCAAGGCACTAGGCGACGAGACGCGACAGCGCATCATAGCGGTCCTCCTAGTCAGGGAGATGTGCGTGTGTGAGATAATGACAGCCTTCGATATGACCCAGCCAACCACGAGCCACCATCTCAAAATCCTGGAAGACGCCGACTTAATAACTAGCAGAAAAGAAGGAAAATGGGTATTCTACCGAGTAAAAGACCAGCCACGCATCACTTCCTTACTAACACTAGTATACAATAAGATACCATCGTAGCCAATTGTAAGCAGGTTACCAAGTGTTACTAAAAAAATCAAACCTTCTTACTTTTAAATCATATCAATAGTTATTACCAAACATCTGCAAAGTTCATAAACATAGAAAGTAAAAATTGTTTTTGGGGGTGGAAATAGATCAAAAACATTTCGCGCCTCCGAAAGGCGGCATAACTTGAAAAAGATATGCAATCCCCCTTTTTCTCTTTTACACTTTAGGACACACCCGTAACAACCCCATATTTCACTCGACTTTTGAGATCTATATATTACAACTCATGACCGACAAACCTGTATAACCGTTTCCAAGGCATGCAATCCTTAGGAATAGTACAGATTTTTACCACTTCATCACAATGATCATGTAAAAAGATAGTAATTTTTTCTTCCATGATAAATATTTCTTTAATAACAGTAAAAAAAATAATATCTACAAATTAAAAAACTTATTATAGTAATTATCCCCCTTAGGTTCGGGGTATATGTTGCAGGCCTCAAAGTCATCCTTCCTAAAGGATATTGTAACACTCATCAAATCTAGACGAGAGGCTCTAGGATTATGGATGTGGGCATCAATGGTTTTCTCCCTTCTCGTCGGACGAGGCTTCCCCCCATTAATACCAACCATACTCACCCTACTAAGCGTATTCTTCACCGTATTAGCCGTTTACATATACAATGACATCATCGACACGGAAGCAGATAAAAACAACTCAGTAAAAAAGGACCGACCTCTACCCTCAGGATCTGTTCCCCTAAAAAATGCACGATACCTCGTCTACATCTCCGCCATAATCGGAGTAGCATTAAGCTATTACCTAAACCTAATCAGCTTCATCTTCACACTAGCCTACTTACTCCTATTCCTAATATACTCCTACCCCCCAATACACCTCAAGAAAAAATTCCTAATCAAAGAATCAGTCATCGTCACAGGACTATTCCTAGTAAACATAACCGTCAGCTATGCCATAATCAACTCCTTCTCATGGATGGCAATGATAGGCACCATATTCTTCGCAATCTACGGATTCGCCGTCATGCCCGCAGCCATGGACTCGACCGACGTCTTCGCAGATAAACTACAAGGGGTAAAAACCTTAGCAAGCGTACTATCCTGGAAAAGAAGAATCCAACTCATGATGAGTGGAATCTTATTAATAATGACCCTAACCCCATTCACCTATCTGAACTTTGGATTCAACATGATACTACCAATATTCGTAGTATTGAGCTGTCTAGTCTTCCTGAGATATGCCTTTCCAATAATGAACCACTTCGACAAAGTAGCCGTGATGAGTGACGAATACCTACTCCGAACAAAGAGACTGATCATCATATTCAATCTAGTCATGAATATCTTCGTAATCATAGGATCAATAAACTTGGCGCTGATACTACCCCAGTTCTTCTAACAAAACAAGAAGATTACTGAGCATTCAAACGACTAAAAACTCGCTTACTTTTCCCAACAAACTCTCGAGAAGGGATACTCATCAAACACTCCGTACACGATTCACCCAAATCAGGAACATAGGAGACCGCCACCCCCAACTTCTCAAGACACTTATCACACTTCTTCTCCAATCTATCCCCCACCTACGCTAAAAACGAGGAGATTCTAACCACTTATACTCTATGGATTCCCCACACATACCCAAAATATGAACCCAAAACCCACAATCCAACTCACAAATTAATCAAAAAAAACTCGCCACAAAAAATCATCAAACAACTAAAAAATCCAAAGAAACGTCAAAAAACCCAAAATCAAGACACAGAATACACTTACAAGCCTCAGGAAACCCCAAACAACCGGAAAAAATCCGATCCTCAATAAAAATAGAAAATTTGATACTTTTTCCTCACCTAAAAATTAATATAAGAAATAACGATATGTTATTCTCAGCTGAGTGAGAGTAATATAAATGGAGAGCAAACTGCTGGCTGGGATTAGTCTCGCAAGCGCCTTAAGCTTAGCTCAGGTAAACCCAGAGACTATGTTAGCTTTAGTCTCCAGCCTCAATCTGATCCAACTCATCACACTCGGGATCAGTGGCTCTGTGCTTCTGGGTCATACTAGTTTCAATGGATGGAAGAAAAATCTCCCCTTCTACCTCATTAAATGTAAAACACATGGATTCCAGATAAGCTACCCAACTGGATTTGATGAAGTGCTAATCTGCCCAAAATGCGCAAACGAATCCCAACAATAAAAAGAATCATATTACTACTTTTAGACGAATAAACATCGGCAAGACTCATAACCTCAACCCCCTCAACTTGACTTATGAATAGCGAGTTCCCCAACCCCTTTACCACCCCCGGACAATGGCTCAAGGGAAACCTGCACACACATACGACCGTATCCGACGGCGTCAGAACTCCACAGGAGGCCGTCGACCACTACAAAAGGAATGGATACGACTTTCTCGCCATTACCGATCACGGAACACTAGTCGACCCAACCAAGCTCGACAGTCGGGGTATGACACTCATCCCCGCCCAGGAGATATGCATCGGCACAAGCCAAGCCGGAACGACGACCCACATCGTCGCCGTCAACATCCGAGAGACCCTGCCTTTACGAGACTTTGACCCGACAACCGACCCACAGCGAGCGATAAGTCTCACCGCCGAGCAGGGGGGATTCACTATCATCGCCCACCCTTACTGGAGTGGCCTGCACACAGCAGACCTCCTAAGACTCAAAGGCTTCCTCGGCGTCGAAATATACAACACGAGCTGCGATGTCTACCGCGGCACAGGCTACTCCGCACCACACTTAGACGCACTACTTGTCGCTGGTAGGCGCCCCCTAATCTTCGCGACAGACGACCACCACGGCGCCCCAGAACCCCTAAAGCCCAGCGACGCTTGCGGCGCATGGATAATGGTCAAGTCTACCGACAACACACTCCTAAACATAATCAAAGCGATAGAGAAAGGCCACTTTTATGCCAGCAATGGCCCGACCATCAAGAACATACAGTTTACGGCGGAGGGCATACATGTCGAAAGCAGTCCCGTTAAAACCATGACCTTCAGCAGCCAACCGAGCCTCGGCGCACGTTTCACAGCCCGAGACGAGCCACTGACACAGTACACCTACCCCGGCCGACCAGGTGAAAAATACGTCAGAGTCGAGGTTACCGACTACCAGGGCAGGACCGCTTGGTCAAACCCGATCTACGCATCCGGATAAAAACGCGCATGCTAATTTGACAATTATACGATCCCTCATCTCTCGATAGAGGTATATCCAACAAATCGACACACAACACATAATGAGCATAACTGCTGAGCACAGGAACGCCCTGCTAACCGATCTATACCAGCTCACGATGAACGCATCATACCTCGACAACAACAAGACGAATGAGGTCGCCTCATTCGAGATGTTCGTACGATCACTGCCGAAGAACTGGGGCTATCTCGTCGCAGTCGGTCTCGACGAGGCGATAGATTACGCATGCAACATCCGCTTTACAGATGATGATATCGCCTACCTTAAAGGCCTCGGAATATTCAGCGACGACTACCTCGATTACCTCCACCATTTCCGCTTCGAGGGTGAGATAACCGCCGTCGCCGAAGGCACGCCAGTCACAAACAACTCCCCCATACTACGAGTCACGGCCAAGCGTCCACAGGCACAGCTACTCGAGACCGCTCTCCTCAACATCGTCAACTTCCAGACCCTCATCGCCTCCAAAGCCAGCAGGGTAGTAAACGCCGCCGGTCGATCGCAGGTCATCGACTTCGGCCTCCGCAGGGCACAGGGATTCGACGCAGGTGTCAAAGGAGCAAGAGCCGCCTACATCGCCGGAGTTATCGCCACAAGCAACGTCGAGGCTGCAAAAGACTACGGCATACCCCCAAGCGGCACTATGGCCCACAGCTACATAATGGGCTTCCCCGAAGAGACGGACGCCTTCCGGGCATACGCTCACACCTTTCCAGACGACTCCGTCTTCCTAATTGACACATACGACACTGTTCAAGGCGCAAAAAAGGCAGCGGCTGTCGCCAAGGAGATGGAGACCCAAGGCCACCACCTGAAGGCTGTCCGCCTCGACTCTGGTAACATGAGGGGTCTCTCTAAGAAGATACGTAAAATCCTCGACAAAGCGGACCTAAAATACGTCAAAATAGTCGTCAGCAGCGACCTGAACGAGTACAAGATTGACGCCTTCACCCGCCACGAGGCACCAGTCGACAGCTACGGCGTAGGAACCGAGATGATAACCGCCAAGCCGATCGCCGCTCTCGGCGGCGTCTACAAGCTCGTCGAGGACAACTACGGCCCGAGGATCAAACTATCCGATAGCAAGAAGACTTACCCCGGACGCAAGCAACTTTGTCGAATCGAGTTGAATAACCGCTACACTCACGATGTGCTCCAACTCGACGGGGAAGAGCCCATAGGCACGCCCCTCCTCAGGAAGGTTGCGGAAAACGGCCACCGCTTGAAGAAACGCCTCACCCTAAGCAAGATACGGGACTATTCGGTCGAGAGTGTCGCCAAGCTCCCCGATACCTGTAAGAAGATCAAGGCACCCCAACCCTACGAGCTCCACATTAGTAAAAATCTCCAAGCCCTCACTACAAAGCTGACAAAAGAATACTCAAGTAACTAGGTGACAAAACACACACTCTCAAAACGATAAAAAAATGATACGAACGCATGCGCCTACCCCTAACACCCATTTAATCTAAGGGGTAACACAAACAAATCTAAATTCTAAGAAATGAGCCACACCTAACATGGCGAAGACTCTACTCTGGGACGTCGATACCCAGCACGACTTCATCGACCCGAACGGCAAATTAACCGCCCCCGGCGCCACCACCATCCTCCCCAACCTCAAGAGACTCACAAACGCCAATCACAAAGACCTCATACACGCAGGATCTGTCGACGCCCACACACCTCGAGACCCCGAGTTCGGTACTTGGCCCCCACACTGCATTTACGGCACACCCGGCCAACTCAAGGTCCCCGAGTCAATACGGGAAACACCTATACATATCCCCTCCAGAAGACTAACCGGAGAGCAGCTCAACGAATCCATCACGAGCAGTGCCCAACTATTATTCGAGAAGCAGCACAACGACGCTCGCACAAACCCAAACGTTAAGCCATTCCTAACCAAGATCGCCCCGGGCCTCGTCACGGTCTACGGGGTAGCCTCAGATATCTGCGTTGACCTCGCTGTCAGATACATTGTAGAGCTTGGCTACAAAACGATAGTCGTTGAAGACGCCATTAAGGAGATAGACGCCGAAAATGCTGAGCAGTGCTTCGTCGATTGGCGACGAATGGGTGTTAGACTCGTGAAGACAAGCCAACTCCTTGAGAACTTTTGCATTCAATTCTAGTTTGGCAGAGAGTTCACTATTTCCTCGGCGATCAACTTAGCTGTCCGTATCATGCCGGGTGACTCCTCACCCATCACCGTCCAGGGCTCGATGAGCAGCATACTCACCTCAACCCCCATCAGGGAAGAGAGAAAGTGGTTCAGCGTAGTCAGCGGCGACTCGTGCAACAGTACCCTCTCATGCTCTTCAAAAGGCACCAACCTCGTCTCACCAGGTGCGCCTCCGCTCCTCGCAGCTAAGACGTAGAGGATCCGAGACGGGTTGTATCGTCTGATCACATCTGTATAGTTCTCGGGTCTATCCTCAGCGACCACAACCAGGTGGTCCCCCACCCTACCCCTGAGATACTCCGCCACGAGAAGCCCCGCCGACTCGTCGCCTCTTATCCTCCTTCCGACTCCAATGATTAGAACCCGGGGGTCACTAGTTCCCCAAAAACCCCTCAATTCAGACACAATTTCCGTCACGCCAACCACCGATCAAGCCTAAGTGATCCTCCAATAAGAGGAGAGCACCTCGCCAAGACCCTTGATCACCTCAACCGTCTTCTGTAGCACCTCCGGATCCGGTTTTGGCTTTCTCCCCTTCTCACTAAATGTCAGTGGCTTTCCCATACTTCCTGAGAGCAGGGCATAGAGCCCGAATTCCTCAAAGCCAGGATTATAGCCTCCACATAGGAGATCCACAACCCCGCAACCGACATCCTCCGCGGCCTCAGAAACTGCTCGTCCGATCGACCACAGTCCCCTGTACGTTAAAGCAAGGTCTGCCAACTCATCCTGATAGTGAGGGTCAGCTCCACCGTTCCGAATGATTATCTGGGGCTTGAATTGTTTCACGATCGGCCTGAACACCTCTTTCAACACTAATTCTATACAAGCATCATCGGCTCCCTTCGGCAAGGGCACATTAACAGTGTACCCCTCGCCCTTTCCCTCACCGATCTGACCGACATATCCTGTGTGAGGGTAAATAGTGTCGGGATCCTGATGCACGGAAAGGTACAGAACCTTGGGTTCCTTATAGAAGATGTCCATTGTACCGTTCCCCGTATGGGCATCCGTGTCGAAGATGAGCACGCGATTCAACCCATGTCGCTCAGTCAACGCCCTAGCGCACACCGCGACATCGTTGAAGACACACCAAGCTTCACCATAATCCCTCCCTGCATGGTGAAGTCCACCCCCCACACCCTGGCTCATCTTTACTCTACTTCCAATTACTTCCTCCCCCGCCTTGAGTGCAGCGCCAACGATGAGCCTGACCGCCTCGACAATCTCGGGCTTCAACGGGGTATCATCCGAAAGATATTCCCTTCTCTCAGCCAATCGCTTAACCTTCCCAATGTACTCCCGAGAATGAACGAGAGCCAAGTCCTCATCCGTTGCAGGTTTGGGTGAGACAACACTAACCTCAGGGTCATCCAAAACCTTCTCCGACTTTAGGAGTTGAAGATAGCGGGGAAACCTATCCCCCCTTAATGAATATTCCTCACCGAAATCGTACTCCGAGATTCCCTCGTCGTAGACGATGGATATTTTTTCCACATTCAACTATGAAGATCCGCATTATTATTGTTAACCTACAATAGGCATGCTGACCGTCTTCGTATCGCAGCGAAGATTTGCCGAAACGATTCTAGTACCTTTATCACCACTATGGGTGCGTTACGATAAATCGAAACCAGTGAGCAGCGAAGACAGCCTTAGCTCTCAGCATCTGCGAGACTGCATCCCATTCTGCAAAGAACCGCAAGCGCGTGCGCTCTTCCACTCTTCTAATTCAGAGCCCGATAAGCTTACCATAAAACAGGAAACTAGATAATAGATACCCCAGAAGTGCGCCACCGCACAGAAATGGCAGCCCCGCCTGGGGATTCCCCCTCACAACGTATGTAGCCAATACCACAAATCCAAGCAGAGTCCCTAATACGATTACGGCAATAACCGGCAAGCCACTAACGCCGAGCAACGAGTAAACAGAGACTACGAGACAGCCAGGGATGATCAGGTCACCTAATCCCATATAGAAGGCACGTCGCTCCCCCGTTGTACTCCCACTCTGTATCACGACCTTCTGATCGTCGACATACCCGCCACGCCTCGGTATGATGAGCACAAGCGGCAACCCCGAGTTGAGGATGACCTCCGCAAGGCCGAGCATATGTCTGGTCTTGTAGACCGCGATGGCGTCATAGACCGATAAAAGCAGAAGCAGGACTGAAACGAGGGGCGGAGACAGGGATATTCCGAGTACAGCCGTCGTAACAGCTCCCAGCAGCAACGCCACGAAGTTGATGACATACCATCGCGGCCACTTCGAGAGGGCGAGGACGCAGAGCAGGGCCGAGGCGGCCGATGTTATGAGTGCAGCCGGGTCTCCAAGTACGCCCCAGGATAGCGAGTAGAAGGTCGAAAAGATGGAGACACCGATCGCCCCCCTCAAAACCCATTTGACCAACGCGCCGCCCCTGAACTTTCTTATAGCCAGTACGAAAGCCGTCGTGGCAATCATCATCAAGACGAAATAGGCCACATTAACAGGGTCCCCCGTGTCCCCGAAGGCGAAGAGCCCGACGTCTACGAATGGCCCGACGAAGACGAGAGCCGCTACATCGACGACTATGAAGAGAGCGCCCATCGCAAGGAAAGGAACCAAGTTCCCCCGAAGTGAGCTCTGGACCGCCACGACCCTAAACCAGTATACAAACTAATGAACTTGAGGGTCTAGATCTCCCTCTTCATCTTAAGCGTCTCAGGCATCGTCGTCAGAACGGCACCGCCGACTAGAGTCGAAGCGATCAGTAGGAGGAGGACGGAGACGGGTGACAACGAGTTCCACATGAAACCCGCAGTTATGGGCACAATGATGCCAACAATTCCCCCGAATAATCCGAGCAGCCCGCCCCAACTTCCAAGCAGACTTATTGGCACGATCTCCGCCCTCATCGCGTTCCCCGTTACCATCCCAAGCATGTAGAATCCCTGCAGTACACCAGACGCGATGATGATCCATGACGCTCCCACGGGCGCGACGGCGAGGAGGACGAGGGATAGGCAGTAGAGGGGGAGACAGAGGTAGACGACCCTCTTCCGCCCGAGGCGATCGGCCAGCCTCCCACTCGGGATCGAGAGTATGAGCGGTACGAGCAGGGCCGCCGTTGCCATACCCCCGAGTGTGTAGGCGTCGGCTCCCTTCACCTCAGCCGCGTAGAGAGGGATGTAGATTGCATTCAGGTAGAAGGGCACGGTCTGGATGCTCTGATATAGGAGGAACCTCTTAACCGCAACGCCCTTCTCCAGCACCTGTTTAACCCCCTCCATCATGCCGAGCCCGCTCCTCGGCGCGACGCGCTTGCTTGGATTGTTGAACTTCCAGGCGATTATTACGAACTCGACCGCAAGCACTGCGAGCTGCAGGTAGAAGATCGGTCTCAATCCCTCGGCTGTCATTCCGCCGCTCGCGGCGATGATCGCTGCTCCCACTATGGGGGCGACTATCCCCGAGATCGCAGCAAGGCTGTCGCATAGCTGCATGCCAACGGCGCGGTCCTCGTTAACGAGGGCGCTGCCGCATACTACGGGGCATGAGGTCTGGTTAACCCTCGCCGCGATCGTGAAGATGAACATGGCGGGGATTGTGAAGATCCAGTTCGTCGCGAGGCCAAAGAGGAGCGACCCGAGCGCCATGAAGATAGTGCCAAAATAGAACGTCTTCTTCAAACCATAACGGTCTATCGCCCACCCTGACGGGAGAGCTGTGAGAGTGGAACCCACCCCGGCGAGGCTATTGACGAGTCCCACCTGAACCGAGCCGGCGCCGAGGGCGATCAGGTAGATTGACTGGTACTGCTGCACAAGCGTGATGGCAAAGTTCTCGACCGATCGACGTACCATGTTGACGTTGAAAGCGCTCTCTTGCTTCCGTAGGAACTGTACCCCTTTCGTGATGAGGCTGTCTCCCATTGTACTTCCTCTTTTTACGACGATACCTAGCTACAGAGATATGGGTAGAATATAACGAGTACCCAACAGAATCACTATTAAGACTAGGACCTAAGATGTGGCCTTCTCGACGAAGAGACGGTTGAACCTCTTCCAGTCGCAGTCGACGGTAAGGTCGGTGTTCGCCTCCTTGGGTAGTAGGTGCCTCCTCGAAAGGCCGTAGGCGACCGTCTGCCCGACCGTCAACTCACCCTTCGTCTCGACGTCTATGAAGCACCGCCTACACTTCATGAGAGTAGGATCAATGGCTGCGCCTACCGTGAGACCGTCACCGACCTGTAGTCCCCCCTTCCAGTCGGGATGGAGTCCGATAAGGTAGCTGAACCATGGGGCAAAATTATCGAAGCAATACTTCGTTGCCTCATTCGCCTCCTTGACTTTGACCCACTCCTCGCCTGATAGTACGGGCTGGTAGTAGGTTTCGAGACCGATCATGGTGATGTGCATGCCTGAGTTGAAGAATATCTTGGCGGCGAGGGGGTCGCCCCAGATGTTGAACTCGGCGACAGGGGTAGTGTTACCAGGCACGAGTACAGCACCGCCCATGGAATAGACCTCTTTCACCTTCTTCGAGAACCGTGGCTCCCTGAGCAACGCAGAGGCAACGTTTGTGAGTGCCCCGAGGGTTATGAGGGTCACCTCTCCAGGGGCCTCCATAACCTTCCTGATCATGAGGCTGACGCCGTCCTCCTTCACAGGCTTTATTCCGGGACGGCGGATCGCCTTCGTCGACGTCCTCCCACCCATCTTCCAGATATTGAGGATATTTTTTCTCTCCTCGGTAAGGTTCTGGGACATTGAGACCTCCAGTCCCTCCGCAATCGGTATGTCCCCCCTGCCGAGGAGCTCGACGGCATTTAACACGTCGTCGGTCGAATCCCTCAGGTTTCGTATCCCGCTCAGGGTGCTTATACCTTCCACGAATAGGTCCTTGGACTTCAATGCGAGCACAAGTGCCATGTAGTCGTCGAACTCACCATCGGTGTCGATGAAAACGCGCTTCATGGAGGAGAATGTATAAACAAGGTAGATATAATCGATGATCCTAATAGACCCAGACAGAGGATTTCTGATGAACGTCGTAGTGGTCGGGATGGGCTATGTCGGGACGCCCGTAGCCGCTTTATTCGCAGATGTGCCGGGCTTCAAGGTCACTGGTATTCAGCGCCGATCTCCACGCTCCGCTTGGAAGATTGACGCCCTAAATCAAGGTAGATCGGTCATCGAAGCCGATGAACCGGGGCTACCAGAACTCATCAAGCGGATTCACGATAAGGGCACCTTCCACGTCACCGACGACGTAGCCACCTACAGTGACGCAGATGCAATCATAATCGCCGTCCAGACACCCGTCGATGAAAATCATATCCCGCAGTACGAGTCCCTAAGGCAAGTCCTTGCCGACATCGGCGACAACATGCGGAAAGACGTACTCATATGTCTCGAATCGACGGTTGCACCCGGCACGACGCAGCACCTCGCTAAGCCCATACTCGAGAAACACAGCGGTCTCAAAGCAGGTACCGACTTTGGGCTCCTATTCAGCTACGAACGCGTAATGGTCGGGCGCCTCCTCCACAACCTGACGATGTACGACAGGATAGTCGGAGGAGTCGACGCTGAGTCGACGAGGCGAGGCATCGAACTATATCGTCACATCGTCAAAGCTAACCTGCACGCTACTGACGCCCTCACAGCGGAAGTAGCTAAGGTAACCGAGAACGCCTACCGCGACGTAAACATCGCCTTCGCGAACGAGGTAGCTCTCGCCTGCGAGAGCCTCGGCATCAACGTACACGATGTACGCAGATTCGTCAACAGCCTCCCAAACGACAACAGCAACCCATCCGCCAACCCCTACAGGAACATGCACACACCTGGCGCGGGTGTCGGCGGCCACTGCCTCCCAAAGGACAGCTGGCTCCTCAAGTACGGACTGGACACATACGGGTCCACTAAATTCGAGCCACGCATCATCACGGGGAGCAGGTATCTGAACGACTCGATGCCAGAGCACATGGTGCAATTAACCAAGGAGGCACTCGCAGAGAAAGGCGTCAGCCTGAAGGACGCAAAGATCGCCATCCTGGGAGTTGCCTTCCTCGAGAACAGCGACGATACACGAAACACTCCCACAGAATCCCTCTATAACGCCCTCAAAAAGGAGTGCAAGAGCCTAATCGCACACGACCCCTACGTGAAGGAGTATGAGGGCATGAAGATCACCTCGGACATCGGCGATGCGATCAAGGGGAGAGACTGCCTCATAGTAGCAACGCGTCACAGAGAATACCAAAAGCTCACCCCGAAGGAAGTTAAAAAACTCATGAAAACCCCTGTAATCGTCGATGGCAGAAACGTCTTCGATCAGGACGAGTGCCTAAAGCTGGGATTAAGCTTCAGAGGAGTGGGACTCCCGAAAAAGGCCCCCAAGAATTAGCCGGTCCTCGTCCCAAGCGTCACGTTGACCGTCATCGTCGATCCACCTCTTATGATGGTAAGGGAGATGGGGTCTCCGGGTCTCTTGTTCCTCTGCATGTAGAGTATGAAGTCGTATATACCCTTCAACTCGGTGCCGTCTGCGGCCGTTACAACGTCCCCCCCGATTAACATGTTGACACCGTCGATGACCCGGAAGGTCGAGCCGCCCCTGAGTCCCGCCACAGAGGCGGGGCCCCCATTTGTAACCCCTGTTAGGAGTGTCCCATGTGTACCCGCGGGCAAATTCATGGCTGCTACAATGTTCGGAGTGACATCTACGCCTTGTATCCCGATGTACACTTGAGCATAGGTGCCGTTTACGATGAGGCTGTCGATCTCACGCGCTATCGTGTTGCTTGGGACTGCGAATCCGATCCCCGTCGATGTCGACGAGGCGATGGCGGTGTTTATCCCCACGACCTCCCCATACATATTGAGCAGTGGCCCGCCACTGTTGCCCGGGTTGATGGCTGCATCTGTCTGTATCACGTCAACTATCGGATATCCGCTTGCGGAATCCATCTCCCTCCCGAGGGCACTGATTATACCAGTCGTCAGGGTGTCTGCGAGGCCATAGGGGTTGCCGATTGCCAGCACAGATTCGCCTACCTTTAGGGCAGAGGAGTTGCCCAGTACCAGGGGCTTAAGCAGTGAAAGCGGAGCGTCAATATCTATGACCGCGATATCTGAATAGGGGTCGGTCCCAACCACAGTCGCAGGCACTATTGTGCCATTGATGAACGTCACTGTGATGCTGTTAGCCCCCTCGATGACATGGTAGTTGGTCACTATCCTCCCCTGCATGTCATAGATGAAGCCGCTGCCCGTCGCCGTACCCTGCGGAAGCGTCGACCTAATCAGCACGACGCTGCCCTTCACCTGCTCGTACAATACGGTCACGTCAGTTAAGCCCGAACCATTCCCTCCATTGCCAATGTTGTTCAGTCTGGTAGTCAGAGTGTTGATCTTGAAATTCGACTCCACAAGCTTGTCGCTAAGCGTCTGAATCGACGACGTGAGCGTCGAAACCTGCCCAGTCAGAACATCCACCCGGCTACTGCTGTCTAGGTATACGAACGCCGAGAACCCGAGGCTGAGAATCAAAAGAGCCGCAAGTATCATGTTGAGCCCGCTCCGCCTCTCATGGAAGGCCGGACTCGCTTCCGCCCTTGGCTCAGGAGCAGGGGAAAATGACGGCGTCTCCCTCCTCTTCTCTTCCTCTAAGTTTGGAGCTTGTTCATTAGCTATGGCGTCTTCTTTCGCCTCGTTGGCACCTGTCTCTTGTGGCACATCCTTGTTTTCTTCAGTCAAATCCGTCACCTGACAACTTTCTTCTGTCGAACCGATTAGATCGGCTGCTCATAAACAATTTTTCAAGATCACACCATAATTCGTTCCGGATCAACCCGGTCAACCTTTAAGGGAATCCTCAACAACGTAATCAGCGAAACCAGCCGGTGAAGTGATGTCCCTCTCTCGGCGCTCCTACAAGCAGCTGCTCCTCTGGCTAATAGAGGGGTCCAGGGGAGGTGTCAACAGGGGGAGGATAATCGAGGCCATCAAACAGGAACCCCTCAACGCCAACCAACTCTGCAACCTCCTCGAAGTCGACTATCGCACAATCCGTCACCACCTCGACGTGCTCGAGAAAAACCGCCTCATAACCTCGGTTGGGGAACACTACGGGAAGGTCTTCTTCGTTAGTCAGGACCTCGAGCAAAACTATACCGATTTCGAAGAGATTTGGAATAGAATAGGTAAAAGGTTGAAAAACGATGGACGGAAATGAGAACCGGATGCAGAAGACACAGTGGGGGCCAATCGCCATAATCGTCGTGCTGGCAGTGATATTGTTGCTCCTCCTTGGGCCCCTGAACACACTCTACTCATTATTCGGGCGCCCCGGTCGTCCATTGCTTGAGCTTATGACGCCCCAGGAGCTGATGGAGATCAGCAATATTCTCGTCTTCTACATCCAGGGGAGGACAGTGCTGGCTCTGATCAACTCCTGTCTTCTCGTCTATCTAATGATCCTCTACTACGGTATATACCGTGAGACGCGCTCCAACTTCAGTCTCTGCCTCGTCCTCTTCTCCGCCACACTATTCCTCTACTCTATAACCAGCAACCCGATAATGATCTGGATAAACGGGTTCAACGGGACGAATATATTCAACCTCTTCAACCTGTTACCGGACGTCTTCACGACACTTGCATCAGCAATACTCATCTACCTAAGCAGGCAGTGAGACTCGGCTTAAGTTACTCAACGCTCTAGGTATCTTGCCATATAACCTATCAATAAATCCGGGGCTTGAACAGAGTATCAAAGCGAAACCCGCCCCAAGCAGTACCCCGCCGATCAAATCCATCGGGTAGTGGACGCCCACGTAAACCCTCGAAATAGCGACAAAAAACGCCTCAATTGTGAGCAGCGCCGCCAGCCACCTCCTTAGGTAAAGCCATGCAACAGCCGCTCCTCCCGCCACTATGAACGTGTGGCCCGAGGGGAAACTGGAGTCCGACTCCGGGGGTACGAGAAGCCTGATGCCATTTATGGCGTCATATGGGCGAATCCTACCGTCGAGACCCTTTACAACATACCCTGCTCCGCTTAGCAACACGAAGAGTACCCCCATAGTCAGCGCAGCCTTCTTCTCACGCTCGTCTCCGAAGAAGAACAGAGCCACTATCAGACCCCCCCACACGACTTCGCGTCCGTATAGGGTAATCCCCACCATGACCGAGTCGACAAAGTCTGGAGGTCTCAGCGAGTTTACTGAGGTGAACCCCGTCACATCAAAGGGCTGGGATACGCCCGTTTTCACGGCGAGGTCAGCTACGGCAAACAAGGCTAGAAGAGCAATACCGCAGTAGAGCAGCCTCTTAGACTCCACCCGTATCACCGACGAGACACCTAGAGATGCATGATGTGTTTCCTATGGAAAAAAGCATTCCACTTCCCGAGAACACACTTATCCCAAACCGATCTAATACACTCCGTTGGTGGAATGTATGTTTGACATCGAGGCAGTTGAACGCTTCATCTCAGCCGAGCTCACTGGACGCCGACATCCCGGATCATCCGTCGCAATAGTCAAGGATGGCGAGGTGGTATGGTCGAGTGGCTTCGGATACGCCGATCTTAGAAACGGCGTCAAAGCCACTTCAGAGACCATCTACGGATGCGCCTCAGTCACAAAGCCGTTCATAACCGTTGGCTTCCTCCAACTGATGGAGAAGGGCAAGTTCACCCTCGATGACAACGTCAACGAGCACTTGGATGTCAAGATAAGAGACATCAAGGGAGACGAGCCGAGAATACGCGACCTCCTCACGCACTACACGGGGATGCCGACGCGCGTGCCCCCGCTCTACCTACTCGGTGAGAAATCCGCCGATGTCAAGGATTACATACACTCCGCAGCCAGAATGGTCAGGCCACGCGGTGAAGCATGGGCCTATTGCAACACCTCCTTCACCATCCTCGGTCAACTCATCAAACTGTTCACAGGCGTTGAATACGACGAGTACATCAAGGAAAACGTCCTCAAACCCCTCGAAATGACGTCGAGCGACTTCGAACTCAGCCCCGCCGTCATGGCGAGGCTCGCACAGGGCTACAAGCGTGCAGGTGGGCCGGAGAACCCGATCCTGCCGATGCCATCGTATTACCTCGGCATGAAGCCCGCTGACCCAGCAGGCAGCCTCTACTCCACCGTGCTCGACCTCTCAAAGTTCCTAGCGATGAACATGAACGGAGGCGCATACCAGGGAAAACGCCTCCTGAAGGAGGAGACAATATCGGCGATGCAAAGCCTCCAGGCGCCGACCGGCAAGTCCCGAAGCGGCATGGGACTCACATGGTTCCGAACCATCCACGACGACAAAGTCATGCTCTACCACACAGGCGGTCTACCCGACTTCACAAACCATGTCTGCTTCTACCCCGAGGAGAAGCTGGGTGTCTGCTGGCTGAGCAATTTACAAGACGGGTCCTCGTGGAGGCCACCAGCGCCCACCGTCCTCCGCATCACCCTCGGAAGGGAAGTTGCACCAACATACATGCAGTCACCGCCATCCAACTGGGAGAAGATCGCGGGCACATACGGCGACGAGACGGGCCAGATCACCATCAGGGTCGTAAACGGCTACCTAACACTCGGCGACCGCCTCACCCTCGAGAGGCTCGACGACTCGAGGTACAGGGTCCACGGCCCCTCAAGCGATGGCGAAGAGCTGACATTCGAGTACGCCGCAGACGGGTCAGTCACACAGTTCGACTTAGGAACCAACTACCACCGCAAGTATATTCCTACGACGCCAAAAGTCGACTTAGGCGCCGACCTAATCGCATACTGGTCCGGTGAATACTACGACGCCTACGGCTTCCACCACCTAAACCTCAGGATAACGAGCCGAACAACCGCGACAGTAAACGGAACCAACGGCGAATACACGCCACTCCGAGACTTCCGCGCCGAGCTCGGATACGTCACGGGACAATCCACCATAAGGATCCCCCGCGAATACGCGCGATGGGGAACAAACGACTACGCCGACATCAAAATAGATCTAAAGGCCGTTGAAGGAAAACTCATCGGCCTACTATCCAGCCCTAACGGAGTCAGCAGACTCACACTCGAAAAGAAAACTTAGGCCCTCCACTTGATCTTTGGCATGATAGCATCTTTCTTCTCGAGTATCCTATCCCTATACCTCATCAGCTTCGGAATAGTCAACCTGAGCTCCGCGTCAAGGTCATTCGTCGGCTTGAAGCCAAGCCCCGGCAACCTCTCCCTATCCGGGTTATAGTAATGCTCATCCTTCTCGACCCGAGGGTTCTCGATGTTCCAGACCTTCGCCTTTAGCCCGAACTCGCCGCCAACCTTCACGACGTGCTCCGCGAGCTCGTTCACCGAGAAAGTCTCATCGAACTGATTGAATACACGGTACTCCCCCTCCTTCGGCGGGTTCTCGAGCGTAAGCGTCATACATTGAATGCTGTCCCTGAGGGCTATGTAACCGCGAGTCTGGCCACCTTTCCCATACGGAGTCAACTCATGGCCGATAACCGCCTGGGCGCAGAACCTGTTGAGCGCTGTGCCCCACACCTCGTCAAAGTCGAAGCGCGTCAACAGATCGTCGTTGACCATATCCTCCGTGACGACGCCGTGGACGACCCCCTGCATAATGTCCGTGCTCCGGAGCCCCCAGATCTTGCAGGCGAACATAATATTGTGTGTGTCATGCACCTTACTCAGATGATACCAGCTCCCAGGCTGACGGGGAAAGGGCATCACATCCTTCCGCCCCCTATACTCTACCTCAAAAAAGCCCTCCGGAATGTCAATATTAGGAGTGCCATACTCCCCCATAGTACCGAGCTTGAGCAAATGGCATTTAGGAGCATGCTTCTTCATGGCAAAGAGTACATTATTGGTGCCGATGACGTTGTTCACCTGAGTATAGTTGCAGTGCTCGACATCCATCATGCTATAAGGTGCACTCGGTATCTCGCCTAAGTGGACTACACAGTCGGGCCGCTCCTCCTCGACCACCTTATCTGCGAAGGCGACATTCGTCAAATCCCCCTCATGAAAGCCAAGCATCCTACCCGTGACCTTCTTGAAAGCAGCAAGCCTCTCCTCCATCGACCTAATCGGCGTCGCAGACTGCGAATGCACCTCCACGACGTTCCTACGCCTACTAAAATTATCCACACCCGAGACAATGTGCCCCCGGGCGCTCAGGTGCATCGCTAGTGGCCATCCTAGGTAACCATCCATACCCAATATCACTACTTTCAAGTAGTATCCTCAACTCCTTTACAAATGATACCCTCGAAGACCGATATAAACAAAGTGCCCAGTAGGCACACAGGAATGATAGAGAAACAGCTTTTTTTATCCTAATCAATGACCATCATGGTGAGCGTCGATCTTACGTTCTCCATGCGCCTGATCCTGTTCGTGATGGCGTCTTTGAGCTGCTCCATCGTAGCAGCCTCAAGTCTAACAACGTAGTCATACACACCGTATACGCCGTAGAACTCCTTCACTTCGGGAATCGCCTTCAGATCCTTGTCCAGGCTTGCCCCCATCTCCGCGTTTATCAAAACGAAAGCAGTATTCATTCAATCCCCTGATCTCTAATATGCATTCTCCCGCTATAATACCTTCTAAATACAAAGGCGTATTTCGAGTCGAATCAGGAAAGTCAATAAACAACGTTATACAATAATAAACTGGAGAGTCCTCATTGGCTAAACTCGCAATTGAAGGCGGCAAACCCGTCTCCGACAAAAAGATCGCACTCGTAAAACCGACGTTCACCCAGAAGGACGCAGATGACATCGCAAAGATTCTGAAGTCAGGCTACGTCCGCACGGGACCCTACACAATAGAGTTCGAAGAACGGTTCGCAGCCCGAGTGGGTGCAAAATACGCCTACGCGGTCTCAAATGGCACAGCCGCCCTTCACTGCGCCTATCTCTCAACGCTAAAACAAGGCGACGAGGTCATCGCCCCCGCTTTCACATTCATCGCGACGATAAGCACCATTTTCTACAGCAACGCGAGGCCGGTACTCGCCGACGTCGACCCTGACACTTTCCTGCTTGACCCCGAGAAGGTTAAGGAGAAAATTACAAAGAAAACAAAGGCAATCGCCCCCGTGCACCTCTTCGGCAATAGCTGCGACATGAAGGCAATTACAGACATAGCCGAGGATCATAACCTTCTCATCATCAACGACTGCGCCCAGGCCCACGGCACAGAATACGATGGCAGAGACCTTGGCTCCTGGCCCAATCTCAGCTGCTACAGCTTCTACCCAACGAAGACTATGACCACCGGCGAGGGAGGTATAGTCACGACAGATGACCCCGAGCTGAACCGCCTCGGCTCACTCATACGCAGTCACGGCGACGATGGCAGATATCATCATGTACTCTTCGGTCTTAACTACCGCACAACTGACATACTGTCGGCAATAGGGCTCAACCAGTTAGCTCAGCTCGACGACTTTCTTGAAAAGCGAAGGCACAACGCCGACGTGTTGCTGAAAGAGCTCAGAAATGTTGACGGTGTCTACCCCACAGAGAATAACCCCGAGAACCAACCCCAGCTACAGCTACTTCAGCGTAGTCCTCGACACGGAGAAGCTCCGTTGCACACGCGACGAGTTCATGAAGGCTCTAATGGCCGAGAACATTGACTGCGGCATCCACTACCCCGCAGCTCTGACCGAGCAGCCCGTCGTTAAGGAGATTCTCAAACCAAAGCAGTGTCCGGTTTCAGAGGATCTGTCAAAGCGGATAATGAGCCTCCCCATGCACCCCTATCTAAGCGACAACGACCTACACAAAGTCGTTGAAGGTGTCTCTAAAGTCGCAGCAAGTTATCACAAGTGATAATTCTAATAGATCCTCGTCTCGACTACCTTTTAATCTTGTGAATAACTGCTTGACTATAGCCGCTCATTAACCGAGATCGAGAAAGACTACGGACCAATAAGCGTCATTACGCGTGGTGAAAAAAATGGCGCGCGCGGGAGAAAGAAGGCTGTCTTAATAACTACCAGTAGGTATGAACTAGAGGCGCTCTTTTCGTAGACGTATTGTATGAGCTTAGGGTGTCTTCTCCCACTCCGCCTTCTTCTCGAGGTATTCGTTGAGAGTCATTTTTGGCTTGGCTGGGTTTCCGAAGACTACTGTATTTGGTGGTACGTCGCGAGTGACTACTGAGCCGAAGCCAACGACAGCCTTCTTCCCGATAGTCACTCCAGCCTTGAGCATGGAGCCGGCGCAGATGATCGCCCCATCCATCACTCTGACCCCAACCATCTTCGGCGACATTGGGTAAGGATCGTTTGTGAAAATAGCGCCAGGCCCGACGAAGACGTCGTCCCCGATGACTGTAAGTGGTGGTATGTAGGCGGAGCCCTCGATCTTGCACCTTTTCCCGATCTTGACTCCATAGTCAATGTGGACAAGCGAGCCGATCTTGGTGTCGTCGCCTATCTCCGTGTTGTCGCCTATATATGTGAAGTGCCACATCCTGACGTTCTGGCCGAGTTTGACGTTCCTGCCTATATGTTGTACTGTGTCACCCATCTGCTGTCTACTTCAGATGGGTGGTCGGGGGTAAATAACGATTCTAATCAGGGGAGCGTTTAAATCGGGCTCCATGTTATCTCAGCAACTAACGCGAGGGAATCATTCCTCGAAGAGATGCACTTGGTTGGAGTTTGACGCCCGCCACCCGCTTCAGAACGATTACAAGTTTGGATACAGTGACTGCCGCCCTCATAGTCCAGTTCCTCGTCTCGATATCCTTTAACCTGATGGGCAGCTTTATGCCCCTTTTCATAAGCAGCGAGCTGAACCAGACATTGATCGAGGCGACAGGCTGGACGGGGACATCCTCCTTTATCGCCTCAACGATCATGGCGATAACCGCACCCTTCTGGGGTATGATGTGTGACCGCATCGGAACGAAAAAGGTGCTTTTATTCGTCCTTATCGGCAACATCATTGTCTACACCGGAATGACTTTCGCGGGAGACGTCATCCAAATCGTTTTCTTCCGTGCGCTGCAGGGTGGCTTCGGGGGAATTAGCACGGTTATGTTCGCGATTGTCGCCTCAACCGTTAGTCCGCAGGAGCTCAGACAGGCGCTTAGCTATCAGATGGCGGCGATGACGATGGGTGGGCTCGTCTCGCCGGGTATTGGCGGAGCCCTAGCGGCGGTGATCGGGTATCGAATGACCATGCTCACCTCAGCGGTGCTCTTCGTCCTCATACTGCCCCTTGTCCTCAAGATCACTCTACCTCCACCGGCGCCCAAGGAGTCGGAGACACGCGCATTCAGCCTCTCCGATTTCAGGTCGCTCTTCCCAGACATCACGGCGCTCATCCTAGTCTACATGTGCATTAGCTTCCTCTTCCCCACGGTGTCATGGTTCCTCTCCTCGCTTGGTGTGCCTGATGATCAGCTACTGCTCTGGACGACAGCGGCGACCGTGTTGAACGGAATAGCGTTTGCCGTGGCGACACCGGTGATGACAAAGGTAATGACGAACAAAATCATGCCATGGCTCTCAGTAGGAGCCTCGGCAGCAATAATGATGACGGCCTTCGTCTTTAACCCACTCCAGTTCATAGCCCTCCGTATAGTCATCGGTGGACTGCAGGCAGGAATACCGCCAAACCTCCTCGGGGGGAAGTCAGGAAGGAAGGGCACAGGTATGGGGTTCCTGAACTCCGCCCGATTCCTAGGTATGGCAATCGGCCCTATAATGGCTACAACAATCCTTGGAGACGGTACGGGGCAGGGTGCCTTCAACATGTTCACTGTAATGGCAGGTGTATCATTGGTTACGGCAGTCTTCATCTACCTGACGCATAGAAAGAAGGTCGAGGAGTAGCCTCAGCCAAGGGTCTTTATAGCCTCGTAGAGGCTGTCTTTTATCTGGGCTAGAACCTCATCTTTCGATAGCTGTAGCGACTCGAGGGTGTTATACTGGATGCTGGCGAGTTCCTTAAGCTCCTTTAATTCGGCGTCTGTGAGGGCGCTGGACACGTTTTCAAGGTAGGCAGTTCTGTTCTTCTTCTCCCCGATAACGGTTTCGAAGTTGCCTATGTCCCACCTGTAGGCGGGTGCCTTTACATCGTACTCGCCGGCCGACGCCTCGCCTATCGACTTCCTCACCTCGAGAAGCTCTAGCGCGTCTGAGGCAGTGGCGTATGCTTCCTCCATCTCCTCGATCTCGGCGGAAAGCTTCCTAAGCAGCTCCTCGCGGCGACTAACCCAGATCTTGCCCTCGGAGGCGTACCCCTCGAAGAGCTTGGTGAAGGTCTCCTCCTTTACCACGCCATCCCTGTAGAGTTTGACGAGTTTTATCTTGAGTGAGATGGTCTTTGCGAGGTTCTCCATCAGATCCTTTGTGAGTGGGTCTGGGACGAACGTATTTGGTGCCTGGTACTCTTCTGCCACTTCCACTGCCTCGATCTTTGTGGGCTCTGATCCGGTAGATAAGAGCTCGCTCGGCGTCTCCACGGGTTTTGGCTCTTCTGCTGGCGTAGACGCTGGATCTACGGGGGCCACAGCTTCAACGGGCTCGGGGGTGGCGGCCTCCACAGCCGGGGCTAGCGCTTCCTCCATTTCCACGACCGGCGCGGGCTCATCGATCTTCTCTGATACCTCGAGCATTGGTGTAGGGGCTGGCTCCGGTTCCTTTACCTCTGGCTCGGAAGGTGAAGGAGTTGTCTCGACGGGAGGAACTTCCATTTTAACACTTGGTTCTGCAGACATTTCCACCTTTGGCTCGGGCTGCACCTCCTCTTCCTCGTCGTCGACCATTATTAACGCGTCTTCCTCGGCTGGTTGAACCGGCTTCACGGGCTCCGTCCTTGCCTCGGGTTCAGTCTTCACCTCATCCTTTGGTTGCTCCTCCTTGTAGAGGGGAAAGCCACAGTTCAGGCAGTAGAGGGTCTTTGGGACATCCTCCTTACAATTGGGGCAGTGTACGACTTCGCCAGAAGCTCCGCTCGCCATAACAACACCATCCAGTCGATAACAATAATGACTCACGGTTTAGAGATTTAATCATTTTCAGTTACCAGCCTTGTTGCGATTGCACGAAAAGGGTCAAAAAACGGTAAAAAATCGGTGCTCCGTCTCTATATAAGGGATAGTTAAGATCATCGGCTTTTGAAAGGATAAAATTAGGCAGGTCGTGGTGGCTTTAGCTTGACTCTGCTGTGTAATTTATTCCTCGGGAATTCTGCCCCTTTCTAGGCGGCCTGTGTGGAATTCCTCGTATAGGAAGCAGGCTGCCCCGTGTCCGGGCTCAACTGTGAACAATTCGGGTTCTTCCTTGAAGCACTTCTCGAAGGCGTAAGGGCACCTTGCGTTGAACCTGCATCCGGCGGGGAGGTTGATCGGCTGAGGTGTCTCCCCCTTGATTGGTAAGTCGCCCCTCTTCTTCTCAGCGTCGGGCACCGGAACGGCCGCCATGAGCGCTTGGGTGTAGGGATGGTCTGGGTCGTCTAGAACATCTCTCACCTCCCCCATCTCGATTATCTTGCCAAGGTACATGACGCCGACTCTGCTCGACATGTAGCGAGCTATCGCTAGGTCGTGGGTGATGAATAGGTAGGTTAGGCCGAGGCGCTGCTGGAGGTCGAGCATGAGGTTGAGGACCTCTGTCCGTATTGAGACGTCTAGCATTGAGACTGGTTCGTCGGCAACGATGAATTTTGGGCGTAGTATGAGGGCGCGTGCTATGGCGACCCTCTGCCTTTGTCCGCCACTGAGTTCGTGGGGGTACCTGAAGAGGAAGTCCTCTGGGGGGATGAGTTGAACCTCCTCAAGGGCCTCGACGACTACCTTTCTCTTCTCCTCGTCGCTTTTACCTATATTGTGTATGTCGAGGGGTTCTACTACCGCCTCGTAGATGGTCATGCGGGGGTTGAGTGACTCGAAGGGGTCTTGGAAGATGAGTTGCATCTCCCTGCGGAGCTTTTTCATCTTCTCCTTATCCGCCTTAAAGACATTCTCACCGTTGAAGTAGACGCTTCCCTCAGTAGGTTCGACAAGCCTAAGTACAACCCTTCCCACCGTCGTCTTGCCTGAGCCGCTCTCGCCAACTACGCCGAAAGTGGAGCCACGTTGGATGGTGAAATCGATGCCGTCAACTGCCTTTACCATCGAAGTCTCCTTTGTTCTGAGGCTCGCAAGTATTCCGGTTCTGACTGGATAGTGCTTCTTAAGGTTCTCCACGTGAATGAATTCTCTCTCGGTCATCTTCATCACCTGTACTCCGGGTGGTGATTGACCATGTGACATGCCACCTTATGGTCTGGGTGCAACTCAATGAGGTCTGGTTGTTTATCCATGCATACACTCTTGGCATATGGGCACCTTGGGTGGAACCTGCAGCCGGTAGGCGGGTTGAGGAGGTTTGGCGGGTTTCCTCTGATTGATTCGAGACGTTTCTTCTCCCCCTTCAATTTCGGGAAGGCTCCTATTAGCCCAATGGAGTAGGGGTGTAGTGGGTGGCGGAATACTTCGAGAGTCGTGGCGTCCTCTATGATATTGCCGGCATACATTATTATCGTCTTATCGCATGTCTCGGCGACGACCGAGAGGTCGTGGGAGATGAGAACCATGGAAAGACCCAGTTCCCTCTGGAGCTTCTTTATCTCCTTGAGAACCTGAGCCTGGACTATCACGTCAAGGGCTGTCGTCGGCTCGTCCGCAATGACGAGCTCGGGGTTGCAGCTCAGGGCCATCGCCATCATAGCCCTCTGTTTCATACCGCCGCTGAACTCGTGGGGATAGCAGTTGACGCGCATCGGGTCTATACCCACGCGCCTCAGCAGTTCGACCGCCCTTTTTGCCGCTTCCTCCTCGGGGACGTCCTCGTGCGTGAGTATTGCCTCGATTATCTGGTCCTTGATCGTAAAGACCGGATTCAGGGCGTTCATGGCCGCTTGAGGAACCAGCGAGATCCGCTTCCACCTAACCTCGCGGCGTATCTCGTCATCGTCGAGGTCGAGTATGTTTTTACCGTCGAGGAGAATCTCGCCGCTGAGTATCTTGGCGTTCGAGGGATAGAGCTTCATCAAGGCTAGGGCGACGCTGGTTTTGCCACAGCCTGACTCGCCAGCGAGGCCGATGGACTCGCCTTTCTCGAGGGAGAAGCTGACGTCGTCGACGGCTTTGACGTCCCCCTTTTGTGTGGAATAATACATCTTCAGCTTTTTAACTTCGAGAAGCTTGGCCATGTCAGCGCCCCCTTAGCTTTGGGTTGAGTATGTCGTCCATGGCGTACCCGATGAAGACGAAAGCCATGGAGAGGAGAGCGATACAGAGGCCGGGGGGTATCGCCCACCACCACTCTGAGACGGCACCATAGTATTGGACATCGTGGAGCATCTTCCCCCAAGTCTGTAGGAAGGGGTCGCCGAGGCCGAGGAAGCTGAGAGCGGCCTCCGTGACTATAGCTCCGGGGACAGTGAGCGCCAGCTGCGTGTAGGCCATCGTTATGACGTTGGGGACTAAGTGCTTCCTGATGATGTGTCCTGTGCTACCGCCGCTAGCCCTAGCCGCCTCAACGAATGCCTTCGTCTTAAGCGAGAGCACCTGCGACCTAATCAGCCTCGCTATGCCCATCCAGCCAAGGAAGCCAATTAGGACGACGACCGAGACGATGCTAGGCCCGATAACGGCGGTGAGGACGATGAGCAGCGGGAGCCCGGGGATTGTTAGCAGTATATCGTTGAACCTCATCAGCAACTCGTCGACCCAGCCGCCGATGTACCCTGAGGTTAGTCCGACGAGGAGGCCTAGTGCAACGGCGATGACTGCTGAGAAGACGCCGATGAGTATGGATATTCTGCTGCCGTAGACGAGCTGTGTAAAGATGTCCCTGCCATAGTTGTCCGTGCCAAGGTAGCCGAAGGCGTCGCCCCAGATCCTCTCACTGAAGTCATCGACGTAGAATCTGACGCTACCTCCTTGGGTGTTTGTGGTAATCCTGAGAATCAGTGAGTATTCTCCCTTCTGGGGGAAAATTTTGGAGGCGTCGGATAGGATGTCCTTGAATAAACGTATCCTGAGCGTGGCGTCGTTCGTGTCAATCTGGGGCTTTGGCAGAGCCCAATTCGTCGAGCCTCTCTGTGTGCCAGAGTCCCAGAGCACAAGCTCCGTACCCTGTACTTGTTTAACAATGACTTGTGCCTTCCAAGTGGCGTTGCCGGTTACCACCACCTTGTAAGCGATGTGGACGGAGAACCTGTGGGGCGGGTTATAGCCATACGTCAGCCTGTTTTCCATGGTTGCTACTCCCTCGCCGCTCGTGCTCGTTGTCGATATCTGTACTGAGCCCGGGCCGCTCCCCTCCTCTACAAGCGGAATGCCGGGAAATCCCTCCTGTGACCATTCGACGGCTGTGCTCATGTCCGTGATGATCCACTCACTCAGCGACGCCGCCGAGTCGAATCCCGGGGAGGCTATGTTGTACATGTTCGGGGGGATGGATGGGTCGAGCCAGATGGGTCTTGCCCTGAAGTTCGCCAGCTGCATTGAGGTCTGAGGGTCGTAGGGAGTAATTATGGGGGCAAGGAGACCTATCGCTATGAAGATGAGGAGCAGTGCTAGGCCTGCTACGCCGAGTCTGCTCTTGCTGTAGAGAATCGCGAACTCTCGCAGGCCCCTAAGGGTTTTGTCATTCTCACTCATCAACATCATCTACTCGTGTTTGACCCTTGGGTCGAGGAACCCATAGATTATATCGGCGACGAGGTTTGCCGCGACAACCATGACGGAAATAATAAAGAAGATGCCCTGGAGGGCTGGGAAGTCCTGTCTAACTATGGCGTCCCAGATATACCTCCCCAACCCATACCATGAGAAGACCGTCTCAGTGAGGAGTGCGCCACTAAGAGTAAAACCGAAGGCGAGCGCGATGACAGTAACCATCGGAAGCATCGCGTTTCTCAGAGCGTGCTTGTAGAGGACGTTGCGCTCGTCGACTCCTTTCGCCCTTGCGAGTGTTATATAGTCCTCGGTGAGGACATCCATCATCGCAGCCCTCATGACGAGGGCGAATCCGCCGAACTGGATGATGACGAGCACTAGCGTGGGCAAAGCCATATGCCAGAGTATGTCCACGACAAGGGCTATCGGCTCAGTCGGAGCGGGCACGCTCGTGGTACCCCTGAGCGGGAACCACTGCAAGTTTACCCCGAATATCAGCAACAGCAGCAGCCCGAGCCAAAACGTGGGCACGGAGTTGCCGAGGAAACCGAAGCTGATCGCACCTATGTCTACGGCGCTGCCCCTTCTCGCCGCCGCGACTATTCCCACAACCATCCCGATGACGATCGAGACTATCGTCGATACACCGACTAGGAGAAGCGTATTCGGGAGCCTGTCCATTATATCCTGTGTCACGGGGTGCTGCGTGTAGTAACTGTAGCCGAGAAAGCCCTGCAGCGTCTGGCTCATGTAGGAGATGTACTGCTCCCAGAGTGGCTTATCAAGGCCGAAGAGTTCGTAGAGTCGTGCCACCTGCTCAGGTCTGAGCCTAATCTGGTCAGCGAGCATCGCTATCGGGTCGCCAGGCATGAGCCTGAATATAGCGAAGTTGAGCGTCATGATAATCAGGATGGTCACGATTGCGAAGACTATCTTCTTCGCTAGGAAGGTTGGGAAGCCCATACTTGCACCCCCGACACTGGGTGATACTGGGCTCCGTAGTAGAAAAAGGGGGCGGGTTTACGGCTGTGGCTTCCTGCGCCTTAGAACCATGTAGCCAGCGGCGACGACCACCACAATTGCGGCGAGTATGCCTCCGTAGAGGACATAGTCCACTGGCTTCTCGGCTACAGTTAGCCTGTACTCGTCGAAGCTGCCTATGCCGACTACGCCGACCTTGACGGCGAGCTCGACGAACATGTCATAAGTGCCGGGTGCTAGGTCCTTTGTATCGAGAGTAGCGGTGTACGTACCGTCCGGCTTTGCTGTGCCTGTGAACGTCTTGATGGTCGTTCCAGCACTGGCGACGGTTATCGTGTAAGTTCCATTGATCACCGGGGTGCCATCGTAGATCGCGGGATTGGAGGTATATACTTTGGTCTCACCCTGCGTCATCGAGACCTGTGTGAAGCTCAGAGTGCTGTCAGAGGGCTTCAGGAAGTAGTTGGGGTTGGCGGTTACTATGACGTACTCGCCGGGCTTGTACTCCTTGAAGATGTATGGACCACTACCGATGAGGTTTCCCTCACTGACTGGCTGATAGGTAACAGAGTCTTCGATGTTCTGCCAGATGTGCTTGGGGATTATCGGGATGTTTGTACCGACCCAATGTAGAGCCCAGTAGCTTGTAGTGTTCATGTATGCAACCGCTGTCGTCGCATCGGGTGCCTCGCCGTTGACGTAACTGGTCAGGTAGCTGATGTAGACAGGGTTCTGCTGCTGTTGTGCATAATCCCAAGTGAAAACGACATCCTCCGCCGTCAGCGAGCGGCCATCGTGCCACTTCACACCGGAGTTGAGATGGAATGTGATCTTCGTACCGGATATACCGTTGGGAGCAGTCCATGGCTCTGTCTCCCAGCTCGACGCTAGCCATGGGAGCTCTGCGAAGGTCGTCGGGTCGAGGGTTATCGGGGTGTCATAGAGGACGTTGTTAAGCATCGTGTCCCACCACCAGTTGATCTCGTACATGGGACTGGGCTGCTGTGGGTCGGAGGTCCACCCTATGTTCAGTACTGAGCCAAACTTTGTCGTCTTGTCAGTAGCGACAGTGAAAGTAACCGCATTTGTTACGCCGCTCCACCAGGGGAGGTCGACAACACCCGTCAGCCTCGCATTGTAGGGAGAGAGATAGGCCTTCGCGTATAGCGGTATGAAGGGCAGTTGTTCGGATAGGTACTGCTGTGCGAGCTGCGCACCTTCAAGGGCCTCCTCCCTGGTCGTGCCGTACTTCAGCTGCTCAAGAGCTGCGTCGACCGTAGCGTTCTTGAATAGCTGGAAGTTTTGAGAGGGAGGCGAGGTGGAGTAAAAGAGGTCGTAGAGCCAGTCCACATCAGGTCCGCCACCCCAGCCCGCTGTGTAGATGTCATAATCCTGTTCGTTAAAGACGAGGGGCGAGGCTACAGAGCGAGGTACCTCCTGTAGATTGTAGGGGATGCCGACTGCGTCAAACTGAGCGGCCAGCTCCCGGGCAGCGAATATCCTGTGGGGATGCTCGGTGCGGGCGAGAATCACAAGAGGTCTCATCGTCGTTCCCGTCAGGGGGTCGATGCGTTTGCCATCCTCGCCGAGAGTGAACCCTATGCTGTCGAGCAGCGCGGCGGCTGCTGTGGGGTTGAAGTCGAATGTCGTGTATGATGTCCCACTCCAGACGCCGTATCCTGGCGAGCCGAGGAAGGTCTCAAGCTTATAGCCGAGGCCTTGCAGGCCCTCCCTGACGTACTTCTCCTTGTCACAGAGATAGGCTATCGCGCGCCTAAACTCGACCTTATCGAGTGGGTACCTTTCGCACTGGAGACTGAATCCCCACATACCCTGCTCGGCGTTCTGAACTGTAGCTAGATCGCCCGAGTCCAAACCCGCCTGGATATCGGGTATCTGCTCCGCCTCGAAGAAGTCGACGACGTCGACGTCACCTGAGAGGAGGCCCGACGTCTCCGCCTCGGAGGTGGCGTATATCTTGAACCGGAGCTCCCGGAAGTATGGTCCCTGTAATTCACCGACACTCGATGGTACTCCCGCCTGGGCCGCGGGTGTGATTACCACCGATAAAAGGATTAGCGTGGCGATTACCAACGATTTCAAGATCGATAAATTTGTACTCTTCATAATCCTCATTTAGATGAGGGGAATCCGAATATATTTATCAATTGCCTCTGATAATTTAGGGGCCTCAATCTATGGTGGTGTATGGATCTGTCTGAGAAACGGCTTGGAGACGGTACATGGATAGAGAAGAGGCCGTATCCAGGTTCTCGTTTGCAGCCGTTTTTCTCGGCTGGACTGCTTTTTACGGCGCTGGCGATCTTAGTAATGTTCTCGTCGGGGGATGTTACGGTGCAGGCGATGGTCGCGGTAGTCTTCGCGTCGCTTGTCTTCAGCGTGACTATCTTCCCCCAGTACACGGAGTTTACAGGGATGGCCCGCATACTCGCGGGAGAGGGTGTGGTTAAAGTGAAGGCGGGGAATGGGCTGGACAGGTTTTTCCCACTCTTCTCGCTCCTCACTGTGCTACTCGCAGCTCCATTGCTTATACTATTCGTCTCTCCCCAGTTCTTCATCGGCGCGCTCGTCGGTATAATCATTGGTTTCTCGGGTTTCCAGATCGCCTTTACAGTCTACATCCGTAACTGGGAGCAGGGTAATTGTGTTAGGGTCTCCCGGTATGCTCTCGTTTCGGAGGATGAGCGGGGGAGGCGTGTGGTTCATGAGTACGGCTTGAGGGCAGAGAGGAGCAGACTTGGATAGAAGGATCGTCCTCGACTACCTCTCCCCTATCGTGTCTTGTCTAGTTATTTCTCTCGGTTTTGTGCGGCTTTTCCTCATCGGTGGCATGGGTCTGACAATACCGGGCGATGGACCAGGCGTAGGGGAGCAGATTGTATGGACGGTCTCACTCACGCTCGCCGGGCTGCTCGGCGTTGTTATCCTTTACTGGCTCGCATGGCGCCGTAGGGGGTTCGAGGCGCGTGTGCTCATAGCCCTCGTCGTCGCCCCTACCTCAGCAATACTCGTCATAATCGTTAGCCAGACCGTTCTCATGGTCGTGGCGAAGGCCGTCTCATCATGGATGACGAGTATCATCGTCCTCGTCTCCCTCTATGTATCCGTCTTCTCTATGATATTCATCATTGGAAACGTTTTCTCGCCGCGGGTGAGGAACTCAATATTCATAGTCTACGGGGCGCTTCTCGGCTCTTTCGTCAGTCTTCTACTGCCGACGGTGTCGCTGATCGTGATGTTGGTCGTCGTGTCGGTCTTCGACTTAGTGCTTCTGAACACGCGATGGGTGCTGGATGTTGTGAGGGGCTTCGGTGAGAGACGTTCGGGGTCGGCACGTCTAAGCTACGTGGGCGAGCGTGTTGAGGTTGGTATGGGTGAACTCGTTTTCTACTCATTCCTCCCCGCACACGTTGAGGCTTACTACGGCGACGGTGTGCTCCTCGCTACACTTGCCTTGATCGGGGTGGGAATGACTCTCAACCTATGGCTGCTTAACAGGAGGGGCGTAATAGCGGGTCTACCCGCCCCCATATTCCTCGGCTTGACGCCGCTCATCGTTTTCATGCTCCTCTAGGCTTATTCTTTTCAGCTAGTGGTGTCTCGCATTACCTATGGCGCCCCACGACTTCAGTAAGGACGAACTCGCCTACTATTCGCGTCAGCTAGTGCTCTCTGAGATCGGGACTAATGGGCAGAGTAAGCTGAGGAACGCACGCATACTTGTGGCGGGCGTCGGCGGCCTCGGCTGCCAACTCTCCGTCCAACTCGCCTCCATGGGCGTCGGCTTCCTCCGCCTCGCCGACAGGGACATTGTAGAGATGAGTAACCTACAGAGACAGCACCTTTACGGAGTTGATGTTGTCGGCTACCCTAAGGTGGAAGCGGCTGAGCTTCGACTGAGAAAAGTGAATCCTTTCATCGAGGTTGAGGCGATCCCCGTGTCGGTCAACGAGCGTACCGCGGGCAAACTCGTGGAGGATATAGACATCGTCGTCGATGGCTTGGACAGGTTCACGCCGAGGATGGCCCTGAACAGGGCTTGCGTTGAGCAAGGCGTGCCCTACATCTTTGGGGCTGTCATTACGTACGTCGGCAACGTCTCCACGATAATACCAGGGGAAACGCCATGTCTCGAGTGCTGGCAGGGGGGCGTCGACGAGGCAAACGTCCCGACTTGCGCCACGGTGGGTGTGATGCCCCCGGCGATAAGCGTCATCGCAAGCATACAAGTCTCTGAGGCTGTCAGACTCATCCTCGGTAAGAAGCCGAACCTTGCGGGCAAGCTCCTATACTTCGACCTAGGTGACTTGAGCATGGAGCGGATTGACCTCGCTAAGGCAGAATCCTGCGGCGTCTGTGGATTTGGGGAACGTAGACACGCTGAGAGCGACGCCGTCGAGGAGGTATGTGGAAGAGCTGGTAAGCGAGTGTTCATAATCACGCCAAGGTCACTCGCGGGTCTCAACCTCGACGCGATTGAGCGACGCCTCGATGACTCAAGGCTTCTGAAAACACAGAAAACTCGGCTTGGATTGACCCTCGAAGGGGCTAAGGGGTTGACGGGGAGCGTCTTCGCCACCGGTGTAGCAGTCTTTGAAGGCGCGGAGTCTAGGTTAGATGCTGTGAAAATCTATGAGAAAATAACTGACACTAAAATCGAGTAAATTTTAAACCTATTCCACCTCTCAATAATGTATTGTCTCTAAGAGGGGAGCTCAGTGTCTTCCTTGGCAGCGCCGAGGGCAGGCGCGTTGTCATAGTTGGCATCGGGAGTCCAATGCGCCGCGACGACTTCGTCGGGCTCAGGGTGCTAGAACTGCTCTCTGGGACGACGCCCGAAAATGTTCTACTCCTCCCAACGGAGACGGTGCCTGAGAGTTACACCGGATCCATAAGGAGTTTTGAACCCACACACGTGGTCCTCCTCGACGCGGCTAATTTCGGAGGCGCCCCCGGCGAGGCTCGTATCGTCCCCCCGAAGTCGATAGCTAACATCTCGGTCTCCACTCATAGCTTACCTCTCCACGTATTCATCGGGTACGTCAAGCAGACGATATGCGATAAGGTCGTTCTCGTAGGGATACAAGGTGCGAATATTGAAATGGGTGAGGGATTAACGCCTAGCGTAGAGAAGGGTGCTAGAGAATTAGCGAAGATGCTAGAGGAATTGCTAGCCAAGTGACTGCAAGAATTTTGAGTAATTAACGATTATTTTCCTTCATATTATAGGTTAGAAATGACAATTCTTATCAACCATGAAAGTTTATATCCCGCAACCAAACGAAGGTTTGAGGGACCGAATTGCTTGAAGGTCTTACCGGATTCGCAGTGATTTTGGTTGTAGCCGTAGCCATCGCCCTCATCATCATGGCGATAGGCAACGACATCGCACCCAAGAGTCCGGACACACCCGGCAAGCTGGCGCCCTACGCCTGTGGTGAGGATGTAACGCCCACCAAGGTTAGGGTCAACGTCGAGAACTTCTTCGTATACGCGGTATACTTTATGATCTTTGACGTATTGGGCTTCGTTTTAGCGACGACGCTCGCCAGACCGGCTAACGTGATGCTCCCGCTGACATACGCGGCAGCGTCGCTTGTGTCCATTGTCATACTCTCGGCGAAGTGGAGGAAATAGAGATGGGCCTTATAACATGGGCTAGAACTCGCTCCCCTTGGCTGATACACTTCAACGGCGCCGCATGCAACGCCTGTGACATAGAGATCGTCGCGGTATTGACGCCTCGATTCGACGTCGAGCGCTTCGGCGGTGTGCTGAAGGGAACCCCCCGACACGCGGACGTACTCGTCGTCTCGGGCTCTGTCTCCCGGAAGCTGAAGAGTAGGCTCAAGAGGATTTACGACCAGATGCCTGAGCCAAAATTCGTCGTAGCGGTAGGAAGTTGCGCTAACACGGGCGGTACCTTCCAGGACTGCTACAACGTAATGGAGGGTGTCGACAAGGTGATACCGGTCAACGCATACGTCGTGGGTTGCCCGCCGAAACCCGAGGCCATCCTCGACGGCGTGGTAAAACTCTTGACGAGTGCGGGGTACTGAGGTGAATTGATTGAGTTACGTTGAGGATAACAAGAAGACGATTGAGAGGTTCACCGAGGCGATCGGCACAGAGAACGTAATCAACTCCAAGGCCCCCAAGGATAAGCGCTACTGGGTCACCCTAAAGACCGATAAACTGATCGATGCTGTCACCTACATTAAGGAGAAGGAGGGCCTATTCCATCTCTCCACGATTACCGCGGTAGACTACGGGGAGGAGAGGGAGGTAAACTATCACTTCAACCGCCCCAACCTCATCTTCACTATCAAGGTGAGAGTCCCAGCGGACAAGCCGGTGGTCCCATCAATCACGCCCATAATCAACGGCGCAACAATCTTCGAGAGGGAGATCTACGACCTCGTCGGCATAGTCGCCGAAGGTCACCCCAACCCGAAGAGGCTCCTCATGACCGAGGAGTGGCCCGAGGGAGTCTTCCCGCTTCTCAAGAAATGGGATGTAAAGTCTCTCAGAAAGGCAGTTGACGGGGAGGAATGGACATGAGCGGAACAGAATTCAGCATACCAATCGGCCCGCAACACCCAGCGCTAAAGGAGCCAGCGAGCTTCCTCTTCAAGGTCGACGGCGAAGTAGTCGTCGACGTCGAGCCACGCTTGGGCTACAACCACAGGGGCATCGAGAAGGCGTTCGAAGCCCGCACGTACATACAGGGTCTCTACCTAGCCGAGAGGGTATGTGGTATCTGTAGTAACGCCCACCAGACGCTCTTCGCGATAAACGTGGAGGACGTCGCAGGGATAACCATCCCCCCTAGGGCGAAGTGGCTCAGGACCCTCGTCCACGAGCTTGAGAGAATACACAGTCACCTCCTCTGGGTCGGCGTCGCCGCTCATGAGATCGGCTTCGACACCCTGTTCTACTACGTCTGGCGCGACCGCGAGGTCGTCCTCGACATACTCGAAGAGATCAGCGGGAATAGGGTCAACTACGCTTGGAACGCTATCGGGGGCGTCCGCAGGGATATCCCCGCCGATAAGATCCCAAAGTTCCAGAAGATGCTCGACATACTTGCCGAGCGCACTGTATTCTATACGAACATCGCCGTGTCCGAGTCAACAATCATCAACAGGGCAAGCGGTGTAGGATACTGTAGCAAGGCGGACATGATCCGCCTATGCGGTTGCGGTCCACATGCACGTGCCAGCGGCGTAAACAAGGATACCAGACGCGACAACTCCTACCTCGCATACGATGAGATCCCCGACTGGAAGGTCATTACCGCGGAGAGCGGTGACGTCCTAGGTAACGTCGTGGTCCGCGTCGGCGAGTTAGTCGAGAGTGTGAAGATATGCAAGTACGTCCTCGATCACCTACCCGAAGGCCCGATCAGGGAGAAGTTTAGTCCCCTGCAAAAGGTCCCCGAGGGTGAGGCGGTCAACATGATCGAGGCGCAGCGCGGCGAGGACATCCACTACCTCTGCAGCAAGGGCGACAACAAGCCTTACCGATACAAGATCAGGGCTCCGACAATGGCGAATATCCCCAGCCTAGCGGTCAAGCTCAAGGGCGGGTACATCGCTGACATCCCCATCGTTCTTGCGGGCATAGACCCCTGCTTTAGCTGCACCGACCGCATGGTCTTCGTTGATGAGCACAAGGAGAAGACCTGGGACATGACGGACGACGAACTTAGGAGATACTCAATCAGGTGGTACGCAGATGGTCGAAATAAGTGACATAATCAGCATAGTGGTGTTCCCCGGGGCGTTATTCATCATAGCCTACGCCCTCTGGTGCAACTGGCTGAGCCGGAAGACAGTTGCGCGCCTTCAGAACAGGAGGGGCCCGATGCACACCGGAGCCTTTGGCCTACTACAGCCCTTCGCTGACATCGTAAAGCTGCTCGCAAAGGAGGATATCACTCCTAGTGCGGCGAACAGGGCGCTCTTCATCGGGGCACCTGTTATCATCTTCGCCCTCTCGCTTTCCGCCGTCTTCCTCATGCCTATCCAGTCAATTACTAACCTCTACGCATACACGCCCATAGTCAGCTTCGAGGGTGACCTTAGTAATCGTCCTTCTCATACTCAGTCTAATAGTCCTCAACATCTTCCTCGCGGGCTGGAGTAGCTCCAACGCCTTCGGCGCAGTCGGTGCGACAAGGGTCGCGCTCGCGACTCTCGCATACGAGATTCCCCTGGTTCTCCTCGCCCTTGGCCCTGCCATCATGGCTGGGAGTATGAGTATAAGCAACATCGTCGCTTGGGAGGTGGCAAGCGTCCAGAGCTTCATCGCAGCTCCGAATATCTGGGGTTTAATGCTCGGCGTCGTAATGTTCGTCGGTTTCGCCATCTGCATACTCAGTCTCCTCGCGGAGACGGAGATGCGACCATTCGACATGGCCGAGGCCGAGACTGAGATCGTCCATGGCTGGCAGGTCGAGTATAGCGGAAAGAAGCTAGCTCTACTTACCCTAAGCCGCGACGTCAAGATCGTGCTCGCATCGGCTCTACTGACGACGCTGTTCCTTGGCGGACCCGCGGGTCCCGTCCTTCCCCCGATTGTCTGGTTCATAATAAAGACCACGCTCTGCGTCCTCGTCCTCAGCAACCTGAGCGCGTTGTTTGCAAGATTCAGGATCGACGTGATGCTCCGCTGGGCGTGGCAGTACCTTACCCCCCTCGCCGTCCTACAAGTGATGGCGATCGTGGCGCTGTCCGGAGTGATCTAAATTTGGCTATGGAGAGAGAGTTGTTAAAGAACGCGGTTAGCAAGCCCTGCACGTTGGCGTACCCCTTCGAGAAGAGGGAGATGCCGAAGGGCAGCCGCGGAAGACACGAGTACGACGAGGCGAAGTGCACGGGGTGCGGCATGTGCAGTCGCGTCTGCCCCAGCTTCGCCATCGAGCTTAAGGGTCTCGGCCCCAAATGCGAGGGCCTCAAGGTCAACCTGGGCGCCTGCCTCTTCTGCCAGCAGTGCGAGGAGAGCTGCCCTACTGGGGCGATATGGCTCACCACGGCATACGAGCTCGCCGTCATCAACAAGGCGGACGAGATATCTCGACTTCAAGAGGACGCCGACGCGCGCCACCGACGCCCGCCGTGAAGTCCAGCGGCACCGGCGCCCGCGCAGCACCTGCTCCGGCTGAGAAGCCAGCGGAGCAGGCAGCCCTGGCTAAAAAGCCGGCGGCTCACAAGGAGGCGAAGCACTGATGGCATCCGAGCTAGTACAGTTCGGTATACTGGCAGCGACCATCGCGTTCGCCCTCGGCGCCGCTGGGTTGAAGAACCTGCTCTACGCGGCTCTGAGCCTCGGCGCGATGTGCCTATGCCTCGGCGCCCTATATTGGACGCTCTACGCCCCATATGTTGGCCTATTCCAGATGCTCATCTACGGGGGAGCTGTAGTCGTCCTATTCGTCGCGGTCATAATGTTCGTCAGGAGTGAGGGTCAATGAGTGAGAACGGTGGAAGCGGTGTAAAAGCCGCCAGCCTCATAGTCATGGCGCTGCTCTTCCTCAGCCTCCTCTACGTCGTCTCGACCGAGCCCTTCCCCCACGCCTCGTATCTGAGCAGGGAGCTGCTCTCGACGCAGGACGCGGGCGCGCTCGGAGGCGGGATGAGCAACTTCCTCTGGAACTTCAGGGGTCTCGATATGATTATGCAGACACTCATACTATTCGCCACGGCGATCAGTTGCCTGGCGCTCCTTCGGGAGGAGAAACGCTGATGGCGAACGACGTCGTCTTCATCGGCGCAATCTTCGCGCTGATGTGCATCGGCCTCTACTGTGTAGCGCAGAAGAGTATGATACGCATACTCCTCGGCGTCGAGCTCATTCTCAACGCGGGCAATCTCGCACTCGTCTACTTCGCATCCTACAGGATAGCGGCGGGCTTCGTTGATCCACTTGGCCAGAGCCTAGCCTTCATGTCAATAATTCTCGGCGGCAGCACGATCGCCGTCGGCCTGGCACTGATCGTCAATGCCTACAAGCAGTTCAAGACGACTGAGGTCGATGAGATGAGGAGGCTGAAGTGGTGATGGGCATAGAACTCATCTTCCTGTTCGCCCCCTTCGCCGTCGTGCTCTTCGGGCTCCTGGCAGACCGCATGAAGATAGCGAATCTGCGCGAGGGCGTCGCGATGATTGCGAGCCTCGGCACCCTTGCGGGCGTCTGGCAGCTCTACACGATGGTTCAGTCGAGCACTACGGGGATACTCGTCGTTACACTAGGTGGCGCTCCGCCGCTCGGTGCCTGCTTCGAGATCGACATGCTCAGCATCTACATGGCGTTCAGCGCCGCACTACTGGGCGTCTTCGCCACCATCTACAGCTACAATTACATGCGTCACGACACGCGTTTGACGGAGTATTACACTCTGCTCTCAGCGCTCGTAGTCGGCATCATCGGTGTCGCCTTCGCGGGCGACTTCTTCACATTCTTCGTCTTCTGGGAGCTGATGGGCATCACGAGCTACGTGCTCGTCGCCTTCAGGAAGGACAACTGGGGCCCCGTCGAGGCCGGCTTCAAGTACATGGTTATGGGAGCCGTCGGCTCAACCATGCTCCTCCTCGGCATCGCCCTCATCTACGGCATGGCGGGGACGGTGAACTTCGCCCAGATCAGCAGCTCCCTCCACATAGGTGGGGCAGGCCTCTGGATGATGGTCGCCATGGTCATTTTCGTGGTAGGTTTCGGTATCAAGTCAGCGATTGTACCGCTGCACACCTGGCTCCCCGACGCACACCCCGAGGCGCCGAGCCCAATCAGCGCAATGCTATCGGGCATCCTCATCGAGACCGCACTCTACGGACTCACGAGGATACTCTATATCACCTTCCCCATCGCTGACTTCAGCCTAATGGTCGCTGCGCTCGCCGTGATAACCATGACCTTCGCAAACGTGGTCGCCGTGCTGCAGACCGATGTCAAGAGGATGCTCGCATACTCGAGCATCGCCCAGGTCGGCTACATGCTAATAGGCGTCGCGAGCGGGAGCATCATGGGCCTCACCGGCCTCTTCCTCCACGTCTTCAACCACAGCCTGATGAAGGGCCTAGCTTTCCTCTCCGCCGGCTCGATGATCGAGGAAACGGGGAGCCGGGACATCGAGAAGCTCCGCGGCATCAGCAAGGTGATGCCGATAACGACGCTGACGATGTTCATCGCGATGCTCGGCCTAGGCGGCGTGCCCGGTACGGCTGGGTTCATCAGCAAGTACCTGCTCTTCGGCTCCGCCATTGAGCCGGGCTTCTGGTGGCTTACAGTCGTCGCGGTGCTGAACAGCGCCCTTAGCATGGTCTACTACCTGCGCGTCATGAAGGCGACCGTGGGCCAGCCCAAGGAGTCATTGAAGGCTTCGAAGGAGGCTCCGCCTTTCATGCTCGGCGTCACCGTCGCAATGGCCACACTCATCATACTCTTCGGTGTGTGGCCCGCACCGATGATCGCTTACGCGACAGAGGCGGCGAAGGCGCTTCTCAACCTCACTAGCTACGTAAAGGTGATAATTCCATGATCAATCTACTGAATATACTAGCGGAGGAGACACCTCAACTGATCTCCGCCCAGGTCACCGGGTGGGAGGCGTTCATGACCAACCCGTGGCCGTGGCTATGCTTCCTTATCCCAATGGCAGGCGCATTACTCATGCCGCTTATCGCAAAGGCGGGCCACAAGGTTCGCGACTACGCGGCGGTCCTATTCGCATTAGGCGCCGTTGTCGCGGCGGCCTCGCTCCTGCCTGGACTCTGGGCAGAACACGCGACACTCGACATACAGGTTGCCACATGGATCACATACCCCAACGGCAACCCGCTCATGCTGGGCGTCCTAATTGACCCCCTCAGCATCATGATAGCTAACGTTGTCGCCTTCATCGCTTTCCTTATCGTCGTCTACAGCGTCGGCTACATGCACGGCGACGAGCACCTCACCCGCTACTGGTTCTTCTTCCTCTTCTTCATCGGCAGCATGCTACTCCTCGTCCTCTCCGACAACCTGATCCAGATGCTGATCGGGTGGGAAGGCGTCGGACTCTGTAGCTACGGACTGATCGGCTACTACTACCGCGACAACAAGGAGAGATGGCTCGGCGGACCCCCGCCGACCAAGATGTTTCCCCCCAGCCACGCGGGCATGAAAGCCTTCGTGGTCACGGGCATCGGCGACGTCTTCCTCCTCGGCGCGATCTTCGTCATCTACAACTACGCCGGGACACTGAACTTCATTGAGCTTATCGAGAGGGCGCCTGAGTGGATGGCGGCGATCTCCGCCGTACCCGGGCTCCTCAGCGTAACCGCCCTGCTCTTCCTCGGAGGACCAATAGGCAAGAGCGCACAGTTCCCGCTCCACGAGTGGCTCCCCGAGGCGATGGCGGGCCCGACGGCCGTCAGCGCGCTCATCCACGCCGCGACGATGGTCAAGGCAGGCGTCTACCTCGTCGCGAGGATGGCACCCGCCTTCTACATCGGCACGTTTGCCGAGCACCTCGCCGAGGCACAGACCTACTTCGTGGCAATCGCCATCGTCGGCGCCTTCACGGCGTTCCTCGCCGCGAGCCAGGCGATGGTGGCGCTAGAGCTGAAGAAGGTCCTCGCCTACTCGACTGTAAGCCAGATCGGATTCATGATGCTCGGACTCGGTGTCTCCGGACTCAGGGGAGGGCAACCTCCTACCGGGGCTCACCTCAGGCGTCTTCCACCTAGTCAGCCACGCACTGTTCAAGGCGGCGCTCTTCCTCGGCGCAGGCAGCGTCATCCACGCCGTCGAAACGATCTACATGGATCAAATGGGTGGACTTGGGAAAGAGATGCCTTTCACGAAGATACTCATGCTCCTCGCGACGCTGAGCCTGGCGGGTATCCCGCCGTTCAGCGGCTTCTGGAGCAAGGACGCCGTCTTCGTAGCGAGCCTCAACGCCGGGCTCACTCTGACCAACGTGCTATACGTCGTCGCCGTCGTCACGGCGCTGATGACACTCATCTACAGTGCGCGCTACATCTACATGGTCTTCTATGGTGAGAAGAGCCACTTCATCCACGAGCTCGAGCACGAGGGCCACCATATTCACGAGAGTCCCACCATCATGTGGGGACCCATAGCGGTGCTGGTAGTTATCATGCTCGGCGTGAGCGCCCTCGGGCTAGTCGGGTTCTTCGTACCCAGCTACAGCCCCGAAGTGTTCATCGAGCACCAGATGGCTAGGGTAGTCGAGGGGCTGAATGTCCCCGAGATATTCGCGGCTGCCGGAGTAGAGTTCGCCGAGTCGCATGTGGCGGACGCCACGAAGTTGACTGCTATTGGCTCAAGTGGCGCAATTATACTCGTCGGTGGTATCGTAGCCTACCTCCTCTACATGGCCAAGAGGTACAATGCCTGGCAGATAGTCAGCCACAGCAAGATACTCGCGCCGATACACAGCTTCCTCTGGAACAGGTGGTACATTAACGACCTCTACTATGCCGTTGGCGTAAACGGTCTCCTCGCTTTATGCAGGGGCATCAACAACACCTTCGAGGCCGCTATGCTCGGCATCAACGACTCAGCTCCACGAGGCTTCACAGGTCTCTGGAATCAGGTGAAGAAGGTACAGACCGGCTATCTGAGCATGAACCTGCTCTATATAGCGGGGCTGCTTCTGCTTCTCCTCTTCCTCGTACTCGTGAGAGGTGCATGATGACATGATACTTGAAAACAGCTTGATCTACGCGCTCGCGATACCGCTCCTAGCCGTCGCTGTGACATACTTCGCCGGAAGGACGATGGGAAAGAACGTCGGTTGGATAGTCGCCGCCTCTCTCATAGTCTCCCTTGCCCTCTTGGGCACGATCGCCCTCGACATCAAGGACGGTGGAGTCTATCGTGAAGTACACCAGTGGGCTCCACAGGTAGGTCTAGCCTTCACGCTGCTGGCGGATGGACTCAGTATCTGGGTCCTCCTGACCATCAACATACTCTGCCTAGCCATAACAGTCTACAGCATGCCCTACATGGAGCACAGGTTCCACGAGTGGGAGCACGAGACACACGAGAAGAAGGGTAACGACGCTTACGCCTCCTACTTCGCATTATACCTGCTCTACACGGTCGGTATGCTCGGTACCGTAATGTCTACGAACCTCATCCAGTTCTATGTTTTCTACGAGCTGATGCTCATCCCCTCTTGGCTGCTCATCAACAACTATGGCTACGGCGACCGTGAGAAGATCGGCATGATCTACTTTATGTGGACGACGATCGGCGCCGTCATCCTCCTCGCCGGCATACTCGCCGCCTACACCATCACGGGCAGCTTCGAAATAAGCAGCCTGACTCGGCTGATAGGAGTGAGCAACGCCGGCTGGATAGCGATGGCGATGCTCTTCGCCTTCTTCACGAAGATGGCCGTCTTCGGCCTGCACACATGGCTACCCTTTGCACACGCTGAGGCACCCACCCCGATCTCGGCTCTTCTGAGCCCCGCGATGATAGGCATAGGCGCCTACGCGGCGCTCCGCCTCGTAATCATACCCATGACCCCAGTCTTCCAGACCTTCAGCTGGGTCTTCACACTCTGGGCGCTGGTCACGATGATCTATGGCGGCATGATGGCGCTGACGCAGGACGACATAAAGCGGTTCCTCGCCTACAGCAGCATCAGCCAGATGGGCTACATCTTCCTTGGCCTCGCCAGCGTAACGCCGAACGGCGAAGTTGGCGCGATGTTCCACTACATCAGCCACGGCTTCGGCAAGGCTATTCTCTTCCTAGTTGCGGGAGTGCTCATCAGCCAAACTGCCACGAGGAGCATCAAGAAGATGGGAGGACTCGCTGACAGGATGCCTTGGACAGCTGTAATGGCCGTCATAGGCTTCCTTACCATTGGTGGCGTCCCGCCGACGATGGGCTTCATGAGTAAGTTCTTCATCTTCGCGGGCGTCTTCAACAACGGTCTGGCGACCCCCGAGCTAGTCTGGGCGGGAATAGTCGGAATCATAATGACGGTCCTAACGATCGGCTACGCCTTCTGGCTCATCCGCAGGGTCTTCTACGGCCCGCTCCCAGAGCACCTCAAACAGGTGAAGGACGCGCCGATGATGATGCTGGGGCCCATAATCATCTTCGCGGTGCTCGTCATCGTGCTGGGCATATGGCCGACGCTGATAACCGACTACCTCTCCCCCTTCTTCGCAGCGGGCGTCTAAGCGCCCAACCCCTTTTTCACATACCACCCCGTAGAGGGTACTTTGCCACTCACACAGGGTAAACATCGCCTGTCTAAACCACGCCGAACCCCATCTGTATACCCACCGCGGAACCACAACCTCACTCCGCCGCTAACCTACCCAGATAACAAATCCAAAACACCAAAGAGCCCAAAAAACGAAAAACACAGCGGCGGCGGAGGAAACAGGAAACCACTCGTACATGCCACGTCACCAGTCACACCCCATCGGAGACCACAAACACCCCTACGCGACCCAAAGCAGAGCCACCCTAACCCCCACTTTACATAAGTTTTTTTAATGCAAGCAGGGTCTGCAATTAGGAAATGAGCGTCGCTGTCATAGGGCCCTCATCCTTCATCACCTGCTTCCAGCTGATCGGAGCCGAGGGATACAACTGCGTAAACGGCGAGGAGACCGCCTCGACCCTAAGCCGCCTCGTGGACGAGAAAAAGTACAAGCTCATAATCTTCCCCGAGCGCTTCGCAGCTGAGACTCTCTCTAGTCCGGGAGCAGGTCCTAAAGAGAGGCGCCATCTCGCCCGTCTTCGCGTTGGTGCCAGACTTCACTATGGAGACGGGCGACAGGATGCAGGAGCTACAGGCAGTCATATCGCTTGCAATCGGAACAAAGCTGGAGTTGTAAACATGGAAGTAAAGAAGGTCCTATCCGTCGGCAAACGGCTCCAAACCATCCTCGAGGAGGCTGAGAAGGAGAGCCAGCAGAAGCTCGCGGACGCAAAGCGCCGCTCCGAAGAGACACTCAACAAGGCGAAGGCCGAGGCCGAGGAGAAGAAGTCCAAGGCACAGCGCGGCGCCGGTATCGACGACCTCGTAAAGGCTGAGGAGAGCCGTGCCAAGAAGGAGGCTGAGAAGATCAAGGCCCAGTACCAGCAGAAGATCGAGGCGATCAAGAAGCTTCCAAAGAGTAAGAGGGACACAAGCATCGACCTCGTCATCAAGGAGGTACTTCCATGAGCCAAGCAAGCAGCCTAGACCTAGAGACGAGGCTCATCGAGCGTACTATGGCGCAGCGCGACGAGATGATCGCCAAGGCGGACGCCGAGGCGAAGACGCTCGTCGAGAACGCCGAGAAGGAGGCGCAGCGCTTCAAGTCCGAGGCTGACCGCCAAATTCTCAATATAGTCGCCAGCGTCCTCCGCGGAGTCCGCGACAGGATCGTAGGGGGCGTCGAGCTCGACAGCCGCAAGCAGCTTATGGTCGCCCGTGAGGAGACACTTCAGCAGATCTACAGCGACGCCGAGAAAAAACTCAAGGAACTCACAGCCGACAAGAAGGCGTACCACGAGATACTCATGAAGCTCATCGCCGAGGCGGTTACAGCGATCGGGGGCGAGGATTTCGTCATCTCAGTTAACGACGCCGACATAACAGACCTCATGAAGAACCATAAGAAGCTAGAAGCCGACATAGCGAAGGCGGTCGGCGCAAAGGTCACTCTCAAGGTCGACGCCACCCCCATCTCAGCGATCGGCGGTGCCGTAGTAAAGAACGCCGAGGGAACAAAGGTGTACCACAATACCCTCGAGGGAAGAGTAGCCAAGGCTCGCACTAAGCTTAACGTGGAGCTCACGAAGGTACTGGAGGCCGAGTAAAATGGGGATCATAGGCACAATCGAACGAATCAACGGCTCACTCATCAGGGCAACGTTCACCGAGGCGCCGAAGATCGGTGACCTAGTCGAGGTAGGCAACCTCAAACTAATGGGCGAGATCGTCCGCCTCGACGGACAGACTGCCTTCTGCCAGTGCTACGAGATCACAGACGGCATCCGCCCCGGCGAGCCAGTGAACGACACCGGCGAGCCACTCATGGCTGAGCTAGGCCCAGGCATCATGGGCGCCATCATGGACGGTGTCGAGCGTAGTGAGACCGAGCTCTGGAACAGGACCGGCCCATTCGTAAGCAGGGGAACCAGCGTCCCGCCGCTCGACAGGAACAAGAAGTGGGAGTTCGTCCCAACCGTTAAGAAGGGAGACAAGGTAGGCCCCGGCGACTTCATCGGCAACGTCCAGGAGACGAAGAGTTTCGTCCACAAGATCATGGTCCCGCCGAATATGAACGGAATCATCAAGAGCATCCACAAGGGCGAGTTCACCGTCGAGGACGTCGTCGGCGAGCTGGAGACCCCCGAGGGGGTTAAGGAGCTCAAGCTCATGCAGAAATGGCCCGTCAGAAGGCCCAGACCCGTAAAGCAGAGGCTCGCACTAAGCGTCCCCCTTCTCACGGGTCAGCGCGTAATCGACACCTTCTTCCCATGTGCTAAGGGAGGCGCAGCCGCGATCCCCGGAGGATTTGGAACCGGGAAGACCGTTACACTCCAGCAGATCAGCAAGTGGAGCGACGCAGACATCATCATACTCATCGGCTGCGGTGAGCGCGGAAACGAGATGGCCGACGTCGTCGCCCATTTCCCCTACATTAAGGACCCGAGGAGTGGGCGCAACCTCATCGAGAGGACCGTAATCGTCGCAAACGTCTCGAACATGCCCGTCTCAGCCCGCGAGGCCTCAATCTACATGGGTGTAACCCTCGGCGAGTACTTCAGAGACATGGGCTACGACGTAGCCGTCATGGCCGACTCCACCTCAAGGTGGGCCGAGGCACTGCGTGACATCTCGGGCCGCCTAGGTGAGATCCCTGCAGAGGCCGGATTCCCAGCTTATCTCCCAGACAGGATCGCAGAGCTCTACGAACGCGCCGGGCGTGCTATTGTCCACAGCTCACAGGAGCGACTAGGAAGCGTCACGATGCTCGGAGCTGTCTCCCCGCCAGGCGGAGACTTTAGCGAGCCAGTCACAACATATACGCTACGCTTCATTGGAACGTTCTGGGCTCTCGACAGCAGCCTCGCACAGCGCCGCCACTTCCCAGCCATCAACTGGCTGAGAAGTTTCACACGCTACCTCGAAATCAGCGCCGAGTGGTGGAGTCAGTACGACAAGGACTGGCTCAGCAACCGCGCTAAGGCAATGAGCATACTCGAGGAGGCGGCCCAGATTGAGGAGACCGCCCGCATAATCGGTGAGAAGAGCCTCCCAGATGACCAGCGCCTAGTGCTGCTCGTCGCCGAGCTCCTCCGCGAGGGATTCCTCGTACAGGCAGCATACCACGAGATTGACACATACTGCGACGCCGAGAAGCAAACGAAGCTCCTACGCATTATCATCGAGTTCAACAAGATGGTCGATGGACTCGTCAAGCAGAGCGTCCCCATCGAAAAGGTTCGCGAGCTACCAATAGTAACCGAGATCATGAGACTCAAGGAGCGCAAAGGCTCAGAGTCGATAGACCTCGCAAAGCAGGAGATGGTTAAGCAGGTCGGCGAACTCGCCAAGACCTACGGGGTGAGCTAAGATGGCAGAACAAGCAGGACTAGTCTACAAGACCGTGAAGGAGATCCGCGGCCCCATCCTCTTCGTCGAGAACGTCAAGGGCATCAGCTACAATGAGATCGTTCGCATACGAACAGACTCCGGCTACGAGGTCTCCGGAAGTGTTCTAGAGGTATCCAAGGACTGGGCAATGGTTCAGTGCTTCGGAAACACCTCAGGCATGGACCTCAATGTCGGCGTCAGGTTCACCGGCGAGACCCAGAAGATCCCCGTCACAAGCGACCTGATCGGTAGGGTCTTCAGCGGTAACTTCGAGCCGCGTGACGGCATGCCGAAACCAATGAGCGACGATGTACGAGACGTAAACGGCGGAACAATTAATCCCGCTGCGCGCGCAGTCCCGAGCGACTTCGTCCAGACCGGCATGAGCAGCATTGACGGCATGAATAGCCTCGTCAGGGGTCAGAAGCTCCCCATCTTCAGCGAGTCTGGTCTTCATCACAACATGCTAGCCGCCCAGATCGCCCGCCAGGCGACGATTCCTGGAAAGGAGAGCGACTTCGCCATCGTCTTCGGCGCAATGGGCATCAAGAACGAAGAGGCTGACTTCTTCCGCAAGGAGTTCGAGGAGACTGGCGCACTAAACAAGAGCGTGCTCGTCCTCAATCTCGCGGACGATCCTCCGATCGAGCGCATAATCACTCCACGCATCGCGCAAACCGTTGCCGAGTACCTCGCCTTCGACATGGGTCTACACGTCCTGGTCATCCTCACTGACATGACGAACTACGCAGAGGCTCTGCGCAGCATCAGCATCGCCAGGGAGGAGATCCCGACTAGGAAGGGATACCCCGGATACCTCTACTCAGACCTCGCAACCATCTACGAGCGCGCCGGAATCATCACCGGGAAAAAGGGCTCGGTCACGTTGATGCCTATTCTCTCGATGCCTGCTGGCGACATCACCCACCCAGTACCAGACCTCACAGGCTATATCACCGAGGGACAGCTCCTCCTCCAGCGCGAGCTCTCCCTAAAGGGCCTCTACCCGGCCATGAACGTCCTCCCTAGCCTAAGCAGGCTCATGAAGGACGGAATCGGCGCCAAGACGACCCGCAAGGACCACCAGGACGTCTCTAACCAGCTCTACATGGCTTACGCGGAGGGCACACGCGCACGTGGACTCGTCCGCATCGTCGGAACCGTCGGACTCAGCGACCGTGAGCGCAGGTGGCTAGAATTCGCGGACGCCTTCGAGAACAAATTCGTAAATCAGGGCCGCTACGAGAACAGGACTATCGAGCAGACCCTCGACCTAGCGTGGGACCTACTCGCCATGCTGCCCGAGGAGAACCTCATCAGGGTCCGCGAGGCGTATATCAAGGAGTACCACCCGAAGTACCGTAAGAGAGAGAGCTAGACTTGTCTTCAACCAGCGGAATCCGGCCCACAAAGGGTTACCTCATGGAGATGCAGAGCCGCATCATCTTCATCGAGCGAGGCACCGAGTTCCTCAAGCTAAAGAGGGACCACCTCGCCAAGGAGCTCAGCGAGTCCATCGAGGTCCTCAGGGGGAGGAGGAGGCTGCTACTCGAAAGCCTCGGGGAGTCATACAAGTCGGTACAGGCGGCGTACCTGAGCCTCGGCCCGACGGAGGTCGAGAGCCAGGCGAATAGCATACGCAGCACGCTGGACATCGAGCTCCTGCCAAAAAGCGTCATGGGTGTGCAGTACCCGTACATCAAGATACTCAGCAGGCCCAAGGTTGAGGGCGAGCTGGACATCACACTCAGCTACGCCTCGGATAAGATATTCAGCATACTCGAAGAGATTATCCGCCTCGCCGAATTCGAGAGCCGCGTCGAGCGCATCGCCGATGAGCTTGGTAGGACGAACCGGAAGGTAAACGCTCTCGAAAACACGGTCATTCCCGACATGAAGATGGTCATCAAGTTCATACAGGATAAACTGGACGAGGAGCAAATGGAAGACCTCGTCAGGATCAAGTTGATTGGGGGTGCGTTGGCATCGGAAAGATAAAGGTACCCGGGATGACATACGCGGTCGTCAGGAGCCACGCCCTCCTCGCCGACCTAATGACGTCGAACCAGATGAGGACAATCGCCTCAGTCGACAGCGTTGAGGACTTCATACAGCAGCTCGCGCAGACGCAGTACGGTCAGCTCACGCTCGACCCGGAAGTTAACCCGAGCATAAGCCTCGAGCGCATCTTTTATAAAAAATTTATCGAGCGTATCGTCAAGATAGTCGACATAGTGCCGAGTAGAATCGGTGGACTTCTGCAGACATACTACTACATGCGTTTTGAGGTACTAAACCTCGACAGGATAATCAGGGGTAAGTTCGCCGACGAGACACCTCAGCTGATTCAGGCAAGTCTCGTCCCCATGATGCCCTTCAAGGCGCCCAGCTACCAGGTACTCGCCGAGGCAGCTGACATGGAGGCGTTGCTCGAGCTCCTCAAGGGAACCGCATACAATGCGGTCGCCGAGAAGGTCTCAGCCTATAAGCAATACGATGCGATCTGGCCTCTGCAGCTAGAGCTCCAGCAGGTCTACAGCACAACAATCCTCAAGTCTGTCGAGAAGCTACCCGCCGACCAGAAGTTCATGATTAGCAGGATCGTGGAGCTCGAGGCAGATATCGAGAACTTCCTGGTGGCTGTTAAGCAGAGCCGCGCCCCGAAGGAAGGTGAGGGTCTCCGTCCCGAGGAGCTCTTCGACGTCACCTATGGGATAGGCAAGGACGTTCTACACCTCGTCGTTGAGGGCGGTGACCTCCGCGAGATTGTGGACAGCCTGGGGAAGCCCTACAGCGACATCCTCGTCCCCATCTACGAGGGGGACGTCGCGCTGATCCGTACGAATCTCCGCCACGGCGTCTACCAGGCGGTGCGCATGGCTCGGGCATCGAACGACTTCGGCTTCAACCCAATCATGGCTTACCTTGTCTACAGCGAGCTAGAGAAGGACGACCTAGTAGGGGTCGCTTGGGCGAAGGAGCAGGGGCTTCAGGGCGAGGAATTCCTCAAATACCTTGTCGTCCCCAACATAACCTAGCCCTCTTTTCCCAAACATTAAATCCACTCCCGGCGAGTGGTCTCTGGGTTTAACGCATGTCCAAGGTGGAGACCATCTACTTCAAAGAGCCGGGGAAGGCAAACAGCCGCGAGGCACTAACACTCGCGAAGAGGAGGGCCGACGAGCTCGGGATCAGGGACGTTATAGTCGCCTCCTACTCGGGCGAGACTGGCGCAATGGCTGCCGAGATGTTCAAAGGGTACAATCTCGTCGTCGTCGCTGGCATGGTAGGCTTCATGGAGCCAAACCAGGACAGAATGAAGCCAGAGTACAAGAAGGTCATAGATGAGAGCGGCGGGAAGATACTCCATGCCTGCCACGCCTTCGGGGGGCTCGGGCGCGCCGTCAACAAGAAGTTCAACACTATCCAGGTCGACGAGATCATCGCCCACGTCCTGCGACTCTTCGGGGCTGGTGTGAAGGTCGCCTGTGAGTGCGCCTGCATGTCGGCGGATGCGGGGCTGATACGGACGGATAGAGAAGTGATCGCCCTTGGGGGAACCGGAGGCGGCGCCGACGTGGCGATCATCCTCCTGCCGAGCAACACGCACAGGTTCTTCGACATGCGGATCAGAGAGATCGTCTGCAAGCCGAGGGTCTGGGACAAGCCTCAGTGAGCTAACACAGTCATTCTTTGTGGCTTCTCGACCCATGCGCGCGCTCGTCTTGATCATTCAGCCAACTGAACACCGACTCTCCCAGAGGCTACTTATGGTATTCCTTTACCAGATCATACACACCATGCGATTTGTACCTACCGTCAACCTTCATCTCACCTTCACTGCGCGCGGGTTTATGAGGCAGAGGTAGAGATGGAGGGCGAGGGGGCAGCGGTGCCAGACGCCGATAATTGTGCCTAACACCTTGCGCAATGGTGAACGATCTGGCTCAATAAGCGCACATAATCAAGTGTTGAATTTGTTAACATGTGTTAAGTGACTTGTTAAGTCCTGTTAACCCTGTTAACCATCGTTGTTATGTTTGTTAAGGCTGTTAGCGGTGTTGTTAAGTTTGTTAAATGTGTTAAGTCGAAGTCCGACTCCTGAAACAGTATAAGGTATATTGGAGCCTTGGTGTAGTGCAAGGTAAGCGTGGCGCTCCTGAACTATTGGGGTGGTTGCACGTTAACTTATCATGCTGATGAGGCGTTATCGGGGTTCACATGGACGTTTGTGTGTTAACGGCTGGTCTTTCATCTTAACAGGTGCTATTGTGGCTTAACGTGTTTATACTCGGATGATTGTAGGTTTTCGAAGGCGCGTAAGTGAACGTGTACTAGTGGCGCTGGTAACCGATATGTGTTTGCGCGCGCAGAGTCGTTAAGCAGAGGCAAGCGTATTAACTGCTCACTTAGCCCAAAATCGAGATAATGGGAGAGTTTATCATCATTGATACCGCTTCCCATAAGGGACCCTGATTGAGCGACGAATGGTTCTACCACGGTAGCCAGAGGAGGTCGTCGGGGAGCATCTGGATGCCCCTGCTTGTCGCGATATTGTTGATCTCGAACATCGGCGTTGTAGCCTACATGACCGTCCACCAGAACCAGCAAGTGGAGGAGCTAAACAGCCAGATCGGGACACTGACTGCGACCGTCCAAATCCTCGACACTCAGGTCAGCAGTGTCAACGCTGAGCTTTCGTCGCTTAGGAAAGCCATCGAGAGCGGGTCGGTCAACGTGACCGTTACCACGGGTCCGATGGACTCACTCCTCATAGAACTCTACAACAGGACGAGGGACAGCGTCGTTCTCATCAGGTCGACTGGTCAGGATGGAGTGGGGCAGGGTAGCGGCTTCATATTCGACGTGAGCGGACACATTGTCACTAACTTCCACGTCGTCGAGGACGCGTTGAGCGTCACCGTCACCTTCATCGATGGTACCATCTTCGACGCGGAGATCATCGGGACTGACCCCTACTCAGACGTCGCCGTCATTAGGATCGATGCTATAGACTTCTATGCTTAAGCCTCTACCTCTCGGGGACTCGTCAAAGCTCAAGGTGGGGGAAAGCGTCATCGCCATAGGCAACCCCTACGGACTGGCAAACACCCTAACTTCCGGTATCATCAGCGCCACTGGACGCCAGATGGACTCAACGGGCAACTACCCCATCGTAGACGTCATCCAAATGGACGCTGCCATCAACCCAGGGAACAGCGGCGGACCCCTCATGAACCTAAAGGGCGAGGTCGTTGGCATCAACACGGCTATCCCCTCGGAGACCTCCAGGGGGATCGGCTTCGCGGTGCCTAGTAACACGATTGCACGGGAGCTGCCTAGCCTGCTCGCGGATGGCACTTATGTTCACCCCTATCTCGGGATAACTGGTTTAGACCTAACCCCTAGCTTAGTCGAGGCGATGAACCTCCCGGTAGGCACACACGGGACGCTGGTCAGCAGCGTAAATATCCCGAGCCCAGCCAACTCCGCCGGCGTCAAGGGCTCGATGAGAACTGTCACGATCGACGGCGAGCAGGTCTCAATCGGTGGCGATGTCATCCTCGGCGCGGATAGCACCGTTATGAAGAGCTTCTACGACCTCATCCTCTACATCCAACGCAACAAGAAGCCGGGGGACGATATTACACTCAACATACTCCGCGACGGGGCGGACATAGACGTGGTAGTTCGGCTCGGGGCGAGACCTCCCCCCGCCTAGAAGCGGGGTTTCTTAAGCAGCCCCTCGATCGTTTCCTCGTCGTAGCCGAGTATTGAGCCGAGTTCGCGGGCGATCTCGTCCTCCGACTCGGCTAGCCTGCCCTCCCTGTGTCTCCTCTCCTTCAACTCCTTGAGTCTCCTATACCTTTCGAGTATCGCTGGGTCCTTGGCGAAGTGAACGACGACCTTACCCTTAGTAAAGGCTGGATTGAATAGCTTGGTCGTGAGAAAGTCCATATCTACGAGGGTGTGGACGCCGTACTCCTCAGCCATCGCGTTTATCGTGTCCTTGATCCTGTCGTGTTCCTCCAGAGTCATCGGTGGGCTGAGCGCGAGGGGCTTGACGCCTGAGCCGACGACCTCAGCGAAGGCGTAGATCATGCCGAGGTGGTAGGAGTCGAGACTGAAGCCCTTAACATGCCGGGAGAGCCAGTGTTCATCCAAGTGTGCCATATATCAGCCTTGGCTCACGGGGTTTAACGGCTTTCCCCGGGGTTCTATAGTATATATCCGGTTGTGGTAGGCGGATCAAGTGATGCATGTTGCCGTTCTGCTCTAACTGTGGTGCGTTCGTCCAGCCTCACGCTAATTTCTGTCCCGTCTGCGGGCAGAGGTTGACGCCGGGGGCCTACCCCGCACATGCTCCGCCTTCAACGCCCCAGCAGTAGTAGCAGCCGCAGTACTACCCGCAGCCACCGCCGCAACCTGCCTACCCGCAGCCCATGGGTGAGCGGGTCATCACAGTCGTCTCGACGCTGAAGAAGATGAAGATGTTCGGTGCTTGGGACACCTAAGCCCTCATCGCGACGGACCGCAGGGCAATCTTCTGCCACATCACGGGTGACATGGTCAAGTAGGTGATAAAAGCTGCCCAGGACAAGGCGAAGGCCGAGGGGAAGGGTTTCTTTGATCAGTGGGGCGCGCAGCTCGAGATGAGCTTCTTTTTCACACAGCGTTACAAGTAGATGAGCCCCGAGCAGGCGATCAGGTAGCAGCTCGATAACTTCGCCATCGAGAACAGCCAGATTTGGAAGGTCAGAGTCTAGGGGAAAACCGAGTCTTGGAAACAGTTGCTCAAAAGGGTTTTCTGGGAGGTCGAGTTCGAGTCAAGCAGTGGGAGGGAAAAGTACGTTATCGACGACGCTGACCCCAAGGAGTTGAACGCCGCTTTCGCCTCGAAGATGTAGGTTACTTGTTCAGTATCGTCTTCGGGGCGTAGCCGGCGTCGTAGAGCCACTTCTTCTCGTCTGAAAGCGACTTGCGGTACATAGCGAATAGTATCACGGAGTATGTGCCGAGGGTGAGTATGACCCAGAGGGCGAGCCCCTCTAGGCTGTCGATTTGCATGATGTCGCTGTTGTATATCCCGTGGGCGACCATCGCCATTATCAGCCCCGGTATAAGGTCTCCGAGTGTCACATAGCCCTTCTTGACTTTGGCCCTTCCGAGCCACCAGCCCGTGTAGGCCGTATAGATGCCGTGCCCCAGCCCGAAGATGAAGACCCTGAGTAGGCTGAACATTATGTCGCCATCGTACATAAGCACTATATAGAAGAAGTTCTCAGCCCAGGCGAAACCCATGCCGGATGCGAAACCATAGACTATACCGTCCATCGAGTTGTTGAACTCGGGGCTCTTCGCGATGAGGTAGACGCCTATTGCCTTCATAGACTCCTCGACGATGGGGGCGCCAAGCCACGCTGCCCCGAAGCCTATGTAGTCGAAGACGGTGTTGCCGATGAGGCTGAGGAAGGCGGAGAAGACGCCCCAGCCGAGGATGAGTGTGACTAGGTAGATGGGCTCCCTTTCGAGCTTGTCCGCTCTCCACATCCAGATGAGGTAGATGGCTGGGCCGACGAGGCTGAAGGCGAGGAGGTACCACTGGTCGAGCCAGATGAACTCGAAGCCTTCGCCGACGAAGCCCCATGTCCACCAGAGGCCGACGCACACTATGACGGCAGCGGCTATTATATAGAGGACCGCATCGTGGAGGTGAAGCTGCGGTGGATCAGCATATATGACCGAGCTTTTCTCGCCGTTGTGCTCGGGGGCACCACCGGCTATCTGGGGTGTAGGCGTCGTTTTCTCTAGGACAGCGGGGCGCTTCGCTGTTATCTCCGCCAAGAGCTTTGAGTACTCCTCGCTGTACTTCGCTTTCTGCTGCTCGTACTTCTCCTTGGAGAGGTGACCTGTCTGGTAGCTACGCTCTAGCTGGCTGAGACTCAGGTTGAGCTTCTCGCTCGCCTCCTGGTACTTTAACCCGAGCTTTGTCGGTATCCCGCAGTTGCCGCAGAAGTAATCGCCTTCATTGAGCGGTCCCTGGCACCGCTGGCACTGGCGCGCCATGCCTACAATATGGATCTGCTCTGTTTAAAAAAAGGGGCTTCAGCCGAGCTTCCTGAGGGAGAATAGGGTGATCGCCTTCGTGAGTGCGACCAGCTCATCTATCGATACATTCTCGTCCCTCTGATGGTAGTTCGTGTAGGCGTCGCCGATGCCTATGTTGACGGACGGCATACCTCCTTCGACGACCTGGTAGTTCATGTCCGTGCTCGCGAGGTTACCGACGAAGGGAAGCGTCCTGCCCGTCGCCTCCCTCATTATCTCCCTTGCCTCGAGGGCGAAGGTGTCGGTTGCGGGGACGACGTAGCCTCCTCTGCTGTTGACTACCTCGACCTCATATCTGAGGTTTGGATCGGTTGCCTTAACGCCCTCGATCACCGCTCGCAGCTCCATCTCTACATCAGCGAATGTCTCGTTTGGCGTCATGCAGCGGAGGACCTCCTCCTCACAGAAGTCGGGGACCGTCGCCCCCTGCACTCCTCCCTTTATCGTACCTATGTTGAGCATGGCGGTCAGCTTGTCAACTCCAGCGCCGACGATCTCTGGGGGCAGCTCGATGCCGGGGGTCGCCACCTGCCTCTTCATGAGGACGTTGCGCCAGTAATTGTCGAGCGCGACGTTGATCTTACTCATCTTCTCGATTGCGTTGACGCCGAGGATTGGCATCTGACCGTGGTAGGCTTTTCCGAATGTCCTGACTAGGAAGCGGGTGCGCCCCTGGGCGGCGAGGTTTATCGCGTTCATTGAGCCGTCGAGCTGGAGCCCGTAGTCTGCCTTCACGATGCCCTCGCGGATGAGGTAGCCGAGTCCCGCTACGCCGCCTATCTCCTCGTCGCAGTTGCCCGTTAGGATCAGGTCGCCACTGAGGCGGATGTCGAGTTCCCTGAGTGCCTTGATAGTGAACATGGCGGCGGCTAGGGGTCCCTTGTCGTCGCATACGCCTCTGCCCCAGATGTAGCCTCCACCTATGTCATAGGTGCTCTTACCGTACTGGCTGGTCTTCGTTACCTCCCCAGCGAGGGGGTCGTGTGTCCAGCCCTCATCCTGTATTGGGGCAGTATCTATGTGTGCACTGACGTGAAGCCTCGGCCCGCTGTCCTTTCCCTTGAGGCGGGCGACGACGTTGCTGCGGGGTCCATCGAGTCCAAGCTGCTTCGCGCCGGATTGCTTGAGGTATTCCCCGGTCGCGTCGTGTATCTTAATTACACATCCGAGCGGGACAAGCCTGTCCGAGATGTGCTCGCATATTACATCATAGTTGTGTCCGGGGGGCGTGTGTGTGTCAATCCTGACGAGTCCCCTAAGGATCTCCACGAGGTCATCCCTGTGCTCCTCTATGTACTGGAACAGCCTCTGCTTATCGTCCAAGTCTAGCAGCCTTCGTGTGATAGAGACGGTTTCGGCTTTAATTCCTTCGCCTGAGCATCTCACCGATAGGCCTGCGGCGACCTCGCCTCTTCTCGTAGCTGCTTATCGATGTGAAGCCGGCGTCTCGAAGCAACCTCGCTGCCTCATCGAGCCTGTAGCCGAGCGTGCCCGCGGTGTGGCTGTCACTGCCGACAGTGACGTTCTCAATCCCCGCCTCGTTGCCGGCGACGAGGAACTCCTGGAGTGGGTAAAAGTGGCCAGTCCCGGCGCGCTCACCGGCGGTGTTGACCTCGATGCCAACGTCATTATCCGCAGCGGCTTCGAGGGCGTCGAAGACGGTCGAACCGTACTCGCTCCATGACGCCGTCTTGCCGTAGAAATGGAGGTACTTCCTCCAGTAGTCGGGGTGAGCCATCACGTCGAAGAGCCCCGACTCTATCGCTCTCTTCCATACCTTGTAGTACTCGTCAGCAGCGCGCTTTATCGGGCGGCCGGCGAAGAAGCCCTCCGCCTGCGTCTGTGAGCCTATGTCGACGCCGTTCACATAGTGGGTACTGCCGAGGATGAAGTCGAAGTCGTGGTTGCCGAGTACCTGTTCCAAGTGGCGTTCCTCGCCGGGGAAGTAGTCGACCTCGAGTCCCGCGAGCAACCTGACCGTCGTATTCGCCTGTGCACGGTGTATTTCTTCGATGTAATCGGATATCTCATCCTCGCGGATGCTTATAGCTACGTCCGGCCCGACGGTGATGAAGTGGGTCGTGAAGGCTATCTCGTGTACGCCCCGCGCCTCGGCGGAGGCGATGTACTCGGGTATCATGGCGGTGGCGGCGTCCCGCGAGTGCCTCTCATGAACATGGTAGTCTATCATCCGGGTTGCCCCTCTATTCGCCACGGGGGTTTATAGAGGGTTTCGCTAGGCTTTCTCGACGGGGTGCCTGAGGATGGTCTTGAGCTTCTCAGGCGGCGTCCTGCGTGGATCACCCATATATATCTCGTGGTGGCGCCCCCGAAGCCTGTAGCCCTGCTCCGCGATGAAGCCATGGAGGGCTTTCTGGCTGCGTGGCTCGTTGCTGTAGGGTCCGATGTGGAGTATCTGGGCGCAGAGCCCCTCGTTTATCCTTTCGAGTCTGACATTCTCCAGCGTCTTGCCTTTCTTCTTGACCATCTCGGGTCTCGCCTCCTCAAGCATGACTGATGTGACGAAGTCGGGGACGGCGATAAGGGACATCCAGTTCCACGTGTCCCTCGGTGGCGCGTTCTCGAGGTTGACTATCCTCGGATCGTCCCACCACCAGAGCCCCTCAAGCCCCATGACTGTGAAGTCCCGCCCCTTCTTCTTCGAGGCGAACTTGAGCGTATAAGTAGCCGCATAGAGGGCGCCGAGCCCTTCGGTGTAGGCTACGCCTCCAGGCTCCCCGCGCCCCGTGTAGGTGAGGTAATTTATCTCGGGGACGTTGACGAACTCGGGCTTCTCCTTCGCTGAGTAGAGGCGCTTCAACTCCTTTTTGAGGTCGTACTTTTCCATGATTTTAGTTTCCGCTGGGGGAGTATAATAGGGTTAGAGAAGGGCGCGCGTGAGTAAGGTGTGGAAACTCGGAGGCCCTTTGACCTAACCCTTGAATCGGACTAGGCTCGTGGCGTTAATTAGGTGGGCTATGTAGGCACCAGATACACACAGAGAACGTGTTACAAGTCATTGAGAAGGTGACGGCTGAAACCGTCCAGACGCTCGACAGGGTGTGGGCCACCGCGTTGAAGTTCCGTGACCCGAACTACGTCTACGTTCCGTAGGAGCTGATGGCGGCCGCCCACGATCTGAACTCGACGATTGCGGGTATCGACTTCAGCAACGTGACCGTCACTGGTCCAGGCTGAATGCCCGTGGGCTTTCCCCGGCGATATGCTTTAACATTTGGCGGGTATCCTGTTCGTTGATGAATCTTAAGATCCTTCGCCTCACCGGCTTCTTCGGGATCGCGGCGCCACTCTTCGGTTTGCTTATCATCGCCTCGAGCATCTGGCTGGCACCTTGGTTCAGCTGGACGAATAACGCGCTGAGCGACCTCGGCGCCGAGGGGGTTGAGTCGATCATCTTCAACGGGGGGCTCGCGATGACGGCTGCGCTGATGATGATGTTCAGTGCAGGGCTGCTGGAGATGACGAAGGGAGATATCATGGGGCAGATCGGCGGTGGGCTCCACCTCGCCGCATCGTTTCTGCTCCTCGGCATCGGTCTCGCCAACATAAACGTCGAGCCCTATCACTTTTACGTGAGCGTAGGCTTCTTCGTGACGCTTCCGCTCTCGGCGCTTTTCATCGGGTACTTCTGCTACAGGAAGAAGATGAGGTTCTATACACTCCTCGCCTGGGGAACGGCTGTGCTGGCGGCAGTGATTTGGCTACTCCCCTGGGGTGCCGTCGCGATACCAGAGGCGCTCAGCGTCACATACATGGCGGTCTGGCAGATGTTCCTCGCCTGGTGGATGTACACGAGGAAAGAGGACAAGTTAGTAGAGTAGAGTTATTTTTGGCATTTTTAGCCACTTTTCAGTTCGTGTATTGGTCAAAGATACATTAATGATCTCGATCGGGATCCATTTCGAGCTTCTTTTGGGTGATAAGGGCTTTTTCTAGGTTTTTTTGACCCCTCCTTTACTTCTTTATTGTGCCGAGTTTGCGCATGGTGATGAGGGATACGGCCTTGGCGCAGGCGATTATCTCGTCTATGCTGGCGTTCTCGTCCTGTCCGTGTCCGTTGCTGTAGGGGCCTCCTACGCCGAAGTTGACGCACGGCATTTGGCCGTCAACGACCTGGTAGTTCATGTCTGTGCTTGCTAGGGTGCCGGTGAATGGGAGCTTCTTGCCGACCGCCTCCTGTATGAGTGCCTGGCACTCGAGTGCATAGGGGTCGGTGGCGGGGACGACGTAGCCCTCGCGGAAGTTGATGGTCTCTAACTCGTACTTGAGGTCTGCGTCGGTGGCTTTTACTCCGTCGAGTACTGCCCTGAATTCGGCGAGGGTGCCCTCGTATGTCTCTCCGGGTATCATGCCGCGGAGAACCTCCTCCTCGCAGAGGTCGGGGACTGTGGCTCCCTGGACGCCACCGCGGATAGTGCCGATGTTGAGCATTCCCGTTGGGCACTCTATACCCTTAGATCGTAGTCCTTCGCCGAAGTCGATGCCGGGTGTCGGATACTTGCGTCTGTAGGAGGGAGTTGCGCCAGTAGTCGTTGAGTGCGACGTTGAGTTTGCTCATCTTCTCAATGGCGTTTATGCCGAGGATGGGGACCTGGCCGTGGTAGCTCTTGCCCTTGGTGCGGATGAGGAACCTTGTGCGCCCCATAGCGCTGAGGCCGATGCCCGTCATCGAGCCGTCGAGCTGTATGCCGAGGTCAGCCTTCACGATACCCTCGCGGATGAGGTAGCCGAGCCCCGCGACACCGCCTATCTCCTCGTCGCAGTTCGCGGTCACGATGAGGTCTCCCTTGAGTTTGACTCCTGCCTCCTTGATCGCCTCCATGGCGAGGAGTAGCGCCGCTGTCTCACCCTTGTCGTCGCCGACGCCTCTGCCCCAGATGTAGCCGCCGCCCACGTCGTAGGCGCTCTTGCCGTACTTGCTCGTCTTCGTTACCTCGCCGCCGAGGGGGTCGACTGTCCAGCCCTGCTTCTGTATCGCGGCGAGGTCGGTGTGGGCGCTGATGTGTAGTGTGGGTCCGCCTCCCGTACCCTTTAAGCGGGCGACCATGTTTGTGCGGGGGCCTTCGAGGCCGATGTGCTTCGCGCCGCTCAGCTTCATGTACTTCTCTGTCGCCTCGTGGAGCGACGTCGCGTATCCGAGGGCGTCGTAGCGCTCCCTGACTATGTCGCATACCTTATCGTAGTCGTGCCCCGGGGGTACCTGCGTGTCTATCCTGAGAATCTTCTGGAGGAACTTGACCATGCGGTCCCTGCCGCCGTCTATTGCCTGGAATACTTCGGTCTCCTGCTTGTTCATGGAGAGAAGTTAGCTCTCAGTATGTAATATTTTGTCGCTGCCCAGTTTTTATCCGGGATGCGCACAATATTCGGTGTGAGTGGCATGGACGAGGAGCTGCGAATCGACACTGTGAGGCTTCTCAGGAGCCTCAACGATCTGGGTAAGATAGGCATGCGCGATGGATACAAGGGCGTAACCCGACTAGCGCTGAGTGAGGAGGATGGAAAGGCACGCGACCTTCTCGTTCAATGGATGGAGGAGGAGGACCTCACCGTCATAGTCGATCCGATAGGCAACATCTTCGGCGTCCGCGAGGGCACGAGCCCCACATTGAAGCCCGTCCTAATGGGCTCACACATCGATACGGTCATCGACGCCGGCATCTATGACGGTGCATACGGCGTCCTTGGAGCATTAGAGGTAGTCCGGCGCCTCAACGAGGAGGGCATAGAGACGCGCCACCCACTCGGTGTCGCCGCTTTTACAAACGAGGAGGGCGTCCGGTTCCAGCCCGACATGATGGGTAGCCTCGTCAGATGCGGAGGATACCCCCTCGAGAAGGCGTACGAGCGCAAGGACGACGACGGCGTCACAGTAAAGGACGCCCTCAAGAACATTGGCTACCTAGGTAAGGGCAAGATCGACCCCGAGGCATACTTCGAGCTTCACGTCGAGCAGGGCCCAGTGCTCCACAAGAAGGGCGTCGAGATAGGCGTCGTTGAGGGTGTGCAGGGTATCGCTTGGTGGAGAGTCGCCATACATGGGCAGGCAAACCACGCAGGCACGACTCCGCTAGACATGAGGAAAGACCCGATGGCGGCCGCAGCCGATCTGTACTCCGGTATGCTCGAGCTACGTCGCTTCGAAGGGCAACGCCGTCTGCACAATCGGCAAACTCCGCCTAGAGCCCGGCGCAATAAATGTCGTCCCCAGCCTCGCTGACTTCACCTTCGACTACCGCAGCTACGACGACGCCACATTCAACGAGGGCAAGGCCGAAGTGGAGTCGAGGCTCGACGCAGCCGCGAAGCGCCGCGGCCTCACATACGAGAAGGAGAGGACAGCAGACTTCCAGCCCGTCCACTTCAGACGCGAGATGGTCGCCCTAGTCGAGGCATCCGCCCACAAACGCGCCTATACAACACAGAGGCTCCCCAGCGGTGCGGGGCACGACGCCCAGTTCATGCACGTCGTTTGCCCAACCGCCATGGTATTCGTCCCCTCAATAAACGGCGTCAGCCACAGCCCAGGCGAAAAGACCGAGGCGGCGGACCTCGAACGTGGCGCCAATGTCCTCATGGACTGCGCCTTGGTAAAAGCTGGTGTAAGGAGCCCTAAAAGCAATACCTGATCTTCTTGAATGGGGCGACGAACTTCTCGACCTCACCCCTCATCTTATCTGGCGCTTCGCCGTCGGCGGAGCGTTTTATGAGGTCGGCGACGCCGCTCATCTCCGTCTCATTCATGCCCTGGCGTGTGATTTCCTGCACGGAAATCCTGAGACCGCCCCTGCCGTTCGGCGGATCATCCCAGAGCACCGTGGTGGGGAGGAGGATGTTGGACTCGTTGAACCTGGCCTCGATGGCGCGGGGTCCGAGTTCGCGGACGTTGACGATGACCTGATGGGTCTTCGAATAGCCCTTTTCTCTACCGACTACCTTGAAGCCGCGTTCGTCGAGCGCCCCAGCGAGGGCTCGTGAGTTCGCCTGTATCTGTTTCGCGTAGGCTGGGCCGAAGTGGGCGAGTTCGCTCAGGCTCCACGCCGCGGCGGCGTACTTGTTCTGGTCCCGCGTCTGTATGAAGGCGGGGTGGGTGAGTGCGAGCATCTTCTTCGCCATCTCCTCATTGTTTGTGAGGACGAGACCACCGATTGGGCCGCCCATGAGCTTGTGTGTGCCGAGAGTCATCACGTCCGCCCCCTCGGCGAGGGGGTCCTGGAAGAGCCCGAAGGCGATGAGTGGGCCGACGTGCGCCGCGTCGTAGAGGATATGCGCCCCGACTGTGTCCGCCGCCTCCCTGAGCCTCTTCAGGTCGTAGGGGAAGAGTATGCGGCCGCCGCCGACGACGAGCCACGCCGGCTTCACCTTCTTGATGCTCTTATCCAGCGCGTCGTAGTCGACGTCGAAGAGGGGGGCGTCGGGGAGATCAGCGACCTTGAGTCCCCTGAGGAGCGGCGGGCCGTTGGGGCGGTAGCTGTCGTTCCCCCCGCCCTTGTTGCTCTGTGACATTATAGTGTCCCCCGCCTTGGAGAGGGCGAAGTAGACGAGCGAGTTCGCCATGCTGCTGCTCATTGTGCGCCACTCGACGTAGTCGCAGCGGAACATCTTCCTGACGTGGTGGATGATTATACCCTCAATCTCGTCGATGTACCTGTTCATCGGCGCCGGGGGGTACTCCTTGTCCCCCACGAAGCCCTCCGTGACGCGGGTGGCTAGATCCGTATCCAGCAGCCGCCTCGCCCCGGGACTTATCGCGTTCTCCGACGGGTTCAGGTTTAGACACTTGTTCCTCCTCCAGTCGTCGTGCTCCTCGGCGATCGCCTTGACACGAGCCGCGATTGCGCGGGGCTCCCTGCACGTGTACTCCTCCTCGATCCCTTCGAGGTACTCTAGGCTCTTGTCGGGCATCCAGCCCTTGAACTCGGGCATATGTATCGCTACATACTCCCACAACAGCGTTTAACGCCTTTCGCCGTGATTCGAAAGGTATGAATGGGAGCCCGAGAGAGGTGATACGATGACAATGAGTGGAAAATGTTTAGTAGTTTTTTATTCGAAGGGTGGAAACACGAAGGCTGTCGCCGAGGGGATTGCCAAGAGGATGGGCGGCGACATCTGCGAGGTTAACGAGCAGGGAGCGGTGACAGCCGAACATCGATCCCTCCGGCTACGACCTCGTCGTTGTGGGAACCCCCGTAAACGGCTTCCAGACAAGCCAACCCATTCAGGGATACCTCAAACAGTACGGGGCGAAGCTCCCCCGCTACGCCGTATACGCCACATACAGCCTGTGGCCCGCAGGCACACTCGGGGGCATGGAGAAGCTCGTAGGCAAGAAGCCCATCGCTTCAGCCACCTTCAAGTCGAAGGAGATTATCCTAAACCAGATCGATAGGAAGGTCGACGAATACGTCGCCTCCCTGAAAAAGTAAGAAAGCTCTCCTTTTTACGGGTAGACCCTGCGCATGTCGCGGGGGAAGGGTATCGTGTCCCTGATGTGCTCCAGCTTGAGCATCCAGCAGAGGACGCGCTCTATCCCTAGGCCGAAGCCGCTGTGCGGCACCGTACCCCACTTGCGCAGCTCCATGTACCACTTGTAATCCTCGGGGTTGAGGTTGTCGTCGATGACGCGCTGGAGGAGCTGCTGGTAGTCGTGGACGCGCTGGCCGCCTCCGATGATCTCGCCGTAGCCCTCGGGGGCGAGCAGGTCGCCCGACATCGTCGTGTCCGGCCTCGCCGGGTCGGGCATGTGGTAGAAGGGCTTTATCCCCGTGGGGAAGCCCGTCACCCAGAAGGGCAGGTCGAAGTGCTTCGTGAGCGGCGCCTCCTGCTGCCAGCCGAAGTCGTCCCCCCAGTTCATCTCCACACCCTCCTTCTGCAGTATCTCGACCGCCTCGTCGTACTTGATCCTCGGGAAAGGCGGCTGTACCCTGAGAAGCTCCTTTGGGTCCCTGCCGCACGCCTGAACCTCCTTCGGCATCTTCGTCGCTAGATCGTTGGCGATGTACGAGACCAGGGCGTCCCCCGTCTTCATGATGCCGTCGTGGGTCGTCCAGGGCTCCTCGACCTCCATGTGCCAGAACTCGGTCACGTGGCGGCGGGTCCTGCTGGGCTCGGCCCTGAAGCTGGGGGCGATGGTGAATATCTTTCCAAGGCTGCTTATCATAGCCTCGGCGTAGAGCTGCCAGCTCTGGCTCAGGTAGACATTCTTCTTGTCGAAGTACTTGACCTCAAAGAGTGTTGAGCCACCCTCGCATGCGGCGCTGGTGAAGCTGGGGCTCTGGGTCTCAGTGTAGCCGTTCTCCCAGAACCACTCGCGGGCGCTCCTCATGAACTGGGCCTTGATCTTGAATACCATCTGGAGCCGCGGGTCCCTGATGCTGAGGTGCCTGTTGTCTAGGAGGAACTCGAGGCCGTGGTCCTTCAGCGTTATAGGGTAATCTGGCTGCGCCTCGTAGACTGTGCCCAGATTATTGGCGGAGAGCTCGTAGCCACCTGGGGCTCTCTGGTCCGCGCGGACCTTCCCCTTAAGCTCAAGTGTAGACTCCTGGGGGAGCTTCTCGAGGTTATTGAAGGTGGCTTCGTCGACGTTTTTCTTGTTGACGGTGCACTGAAGTACACCTGTGCCGTCGCGTATCTGGAGGAAGACTATGCTGCCGCTGCTCCTGCTGTTGTAGAGCCAGCCGCGTATCTTGACGTCTTCTCCGTCGTGCTTTCCACCGATTATCTCGGCTATGTCTACGAAACCGGTCATATTGACCGAATACGATGCCGCGGCTCCGATATTATAGTCTTCTCCCATCCGCGCGCGGGGCTTCCTACCCTACCTGAGCGGCGCCTTCAAAGGGCTCGTCTGGAGGTCGATCTTCACCAGCTACATGATAGGCTACGAGCTGCATCGGGGGGTACACGGGCAGGTGCAAGGGCGTGCTAGAGTTCATTAGGGACACCGTCATCGGGATGGCCGCCGACGCCGCCGCGCCTTGGTACGCGATAATCGCCAACAAGACGAAGTACGGGGAGATAAGCAAGGACACACCAGACATCGACGCGCTGCCGTAAGAGGTGCTGGATACCGAGGACGCCGAGCAGGGCAGCCAGGGCGCACTCATCATGGACGACGATTGAGGAGGATAGTGATAAAGGCACCCGCGGCGAGTCTCTGCCAATGAAGGTACTCGCTCTTAACGGCAGCCCCCGAAAGGGCGGCAACACGGAGATACTCGTCGACGCCGCACTCGCCGAGGCTGAGAGGCACGGCCACGCGGGGAGGAAGCTGCGCCTATACGACTATCGGATTGAGCCCTGCGTCGACTGCCGCGCATGCAAGAAGGGAGAGCTGAAGTGCGTCCTCAAGGACGACATGCCGAAGATATACGCGGAGATAGACGCCGCCGACGCCCTCATCCTCGCGACGCCCATCTACTGGTACGGCCCCACGGCCAAGATGAAGCTCCTCATAGACCGCCTACGCCCCTACGTCGCCAACAGGAAGCTCGAGGGCAAGAAGGCGTACCTCATCGCCCCCAGCGAGGAGGGGCCCAGCGCCTGTGCCCCGCTTGTTGACAGTCTGAAGCTGAGCTACAAGTACCTCGGCCTCGTCTATAGCGGTGAGGTCCTTGCCACGGCGAATGAGAGGGGTGAGGTCGCGGGAAAGCCCGACGAGATGGAGAAAGCCCGCCGTCTTCTAGATGGCCTCTAGCGCGTGAAGAATGCGCCGAGCCCCGTCTGGCGTGGGCGCCCGACGAGCTCGTCGAAGCTCATGTCGAGGGCGTCGAGCACCTGCTCGAAGGTGCCCTCGAGGTACTCCTCCATCTTGCCTATATCTACGTCCTTCTTGCCCGCGATCTGGACGGGCTTGACGCCGTCCTTGGTAACGACATAGCTGATTATGTCCCCCTCCTTGAGCTCGTAACCCTGCTCCTCGAGCATCCTGCCCGCCTTGACGTGCTGGGGAGTGGTGTCGTAGCCTGCGAGTCCCTTGCCGAGCATCATGCTGAAGGCGACCTCCTCTATAGCGAACTCGCGGTTCTTGAGGCGATGGTTGATGGTTGTGACAAGGGTCTTTATCTCCTCCTTGGCGAAGGGGAACTCCTCGGGCTTCTCGACGTTGCTGAGGATCGTTGTGAGCTTGACGAAGGCGTCCTTTAGGATGGGTGGGATATGGCGCTTCTTCCCCGTGAGGCCCTTTATGTCGAGCTTGCCGTCGGGGTAGACGCCAAGGTAGTTCTTCTTGCGGCTGCTGAATATGGCGTAGCGGTATGTCTTGTCGATGTCTAAGTCGATGCCGAGCTCAGCGTCGGCCCACTTTACGATGGCTTCTAGCTGCTGGGGTGTAGGTTGCCCCATGAAGACGGAGTCGGTGTCGCCGTAGATGACCTCGATACCTAGCTTGTGGCTCTGGTCGACCGCCTTATTCATGGCGTATCTGCCGACGGCGGCGGTGCTCTCGGCGAGAGGCGGGCAGTAGAGTGGGAAGCTCTCGGCGCCGAAGACGCCGTAGCTGGCGTTGAGGAAGACCTTGAGGGCCTGCGTGACGACGTCGTAGTACTGGCGCTCCTCAGCAGTGAGCGCCTTGTCCCTACTCCTGGGCTTGTACCACTGGACCCTCAGGTCGCGGAGGCTGCCGATGATGAGGCTCGCCATGCCTCGGTTGCGCTTGCAGACCCAGTGGGGCGTGCCGGGGACTAGGTTATCCTTGCACTCGGGGTGGTTGCAGAGTATGGTGTCGTAGCTCAGGTTCCAGTTGCGTATGGCGCTGGGGTAGAGGCTAGCGAAGTCGCAAACGACGACGCCGAAGTGGACGCCGGGTTTGGGGTCGCGGACGATGGCGCCCTGGTACTTCTTGCCCTTGATGATGCTGGTTGTGCTGACCTGCCCCTTGACATCGAGTATGTCCTGAGTGTTGGGGATGAGCCAGCCGCGCCTGCGGTGCTCCCACTCCATAAGGGCGAGTATCCACCTGCTTACGCCGTTGCGGGTAACGTCCTCCATGATCATCTTGCTGATCCTGGTGAGGAGGACGATGAGGTTCATAGCGAGGTCGTGGTTGAAGGCTGTGAGCTGGTAGGTGAGGTCGGCGTCGTTGAGGCAGTACTGGGCGAGGTCCTGTATACTTCGCCGCAGCAATGTCGCCGACTTGCAGCTTCTCCATGTTGAGGAGGTTCTTGGATATCTCGTTGAGGGTGTTCTCCCTGTACTTGTTGCCGAAGGCGTAGCCCTGTATGCTCCTGTTCATGAAGAACTTGTAGAGGTCGAGGTGGACGCCGTTGCGGAGGAAGGCGAAGCGTCGCCCCAGGGCGATGGGGTTCTCGGAGTCGGGGACGCCGAGGTTCTTCGCCCTGTTGCGCATGAAGCGGAAGTCGAAGTCGTCGCCGTTGAAGGTGAGGACGACCGGGTACTCGTCAAGTATCTGGAAGGTCTCGCGGATCATTTCGCGCTCGTCGGTGTAGACCTTGACCTCTGCGCCGAGGCAGACGGGGGTCTCCACATCGTGGCCCGTGTCGTTTAAGACCAGTATCCTGCGGAAGCCGTCGCTGGCGCTGAAGCCGACGGCGGTGATGGGCTCCTGCGCCTCGTCGGCGTTTGGCAGCCTGTTCTGGACGCTGGGGCGCACCTCGATGTCGACGGCGACGCGGCGCAGCTTGGGGACGGGGCACTGGAGGAGCCTCGTCCACTCCTTCATGTTACCCCTGAACTCGGGCTCGATCTTCGCGAGGATGGTGTCGATCTTCGCCTCCGTCTCGGCGTCGAGCTTGTAGCCGGCGTCTACTAGGTTGCCGTTCTCGACCCTGTAGGGCATCCCGGTGATGAGCTGCCTGTCGTAGATGTAGCACTGGTAGTAGCGGATGCGGCTCTCCCAGCTGTCGCCTATGATGCTCCTGATGGGCTGACCCCTGCCCCCGCCGATGCTGAGGGGGTCCTTCGCCACGACCTTGGTGACGGTTATCTCCTCGTCCGCGAGGGGGTCGTGTTTCTTCACGTCCTCCATGAAGAAGTAGCCCTCGTGGCGGAGGAGGCGCTGGTTCTTCTCAAGCTCCCGGCTCGACTCACGGCTTATGCAGTAGGGGAGGTGGCTCGTGTTGTCGTACCAGAGGTAGACCTGCTGGCTGACCGGCTCGTAGAGGCGTAGGTATGCCTTCTGCTCCGCGCCGTCGTAGCCCGCGCTGACGAGGTAACTGGTCGGGAGGTTGTCCGGGGCCATTCGGCCCTTCGGCCTTATCTCCTCCTCGCCCTCGTCGATGATGTTGAAGTCCTGAGCCGCCATCGCCTAGTCTTCGACTTGGTCGGGTATAAGGGCTATGAGGGGGGGACGAATCGGGTCTTCTCGGCGAGGTAGAGGGTTTCGAGGGCTATGTAGGCGGCCTGGATAGCTGTAAGGCCGGAGTCGTAGCTTGGAGAGACCTCGTTGAGGTCGAATCCGACGAGGCGGTTATCGACTACGCCGGTGATGAGGTCTAGTAGCTGGGTGACCGTTATCCCCTCGGGGCTCGGGTTCCCCACGGCAGGCGCCTCGGATGGGTCGACGGCGTCCATGTCGACGCTCAGGTATACGGAGTCGGCGCCTTCCAGCGTGTCCTTGATCATTTCGATGATTGGCTCGGCGCCGAAGCGCTTCACGTCCTGCGCCGTCACGACTGTGACACCCTTCTCGTTCACATACTCAATCTCCTCGGCGCTCAAGGCGCGTGCAGCGACGATGACGAGCTTGAATCCAAGCTCCTCGTGCGCCCTACGCAGGTACGTTGCGTGGCTGAGCCTCTCCTCGAACAGCTCGTCGCGGAGGTCGAGGTGGGCGTCGAAGACGACGACGGCGCCGGGGTTTTGGGCACGTAGGGCGCCGAGGGTAATCGTGTGTTCTCCCCCAAACATGGCGGGGAGCTTGTGCATCGCTGCTATCTCCCGCACGACGGCCTGTATCTCCTCGACTGCGGACTCAACGTCACCGGCGTTGATGTCGCCAACGTCTACCAGCTTCAGGTCGTCCCAGTCGAGACCCGTCCTGACACTGTAGCTCTCCATGTAGTGGCTCGCGCCACGTATCGCGGCGGGGGCGAACCTGCTCCCACCCCGGAAGGAGGCGGTCTTGTCGAGAGGCGCCCCGAAGAGGATGATGTCGGCCTCGCGTAGCTCCCCCGCCTTCTCGAAGAAGAGCTCGGGGACGGGCTTGAGCCCGGAAACGCTCATCGCTGCACTTCCTTCCACCTATAGCACTTGGTTAGGTGGTCGTTTACCAGGCCGGCCGCTTGCATGTAGGCATAGCAGATCGTGGGGCCGACGAAGTTGAAGCCCCTCCTCTTTAAGTCCTTGCTCATGGCTCTGCTCTCCTCGGTCTCGGCGGGCATCTCCTTGAAACTCGTGAATGAGTTCAGCTTCTGCTTGCCGCCGACGAAGCCCCAGATGTACTCGTCAAATGTGCCAAACTCCTTCTGGACGGCGAGGAAGGCGCGGGCGTTCTGGATCGCAGACTCGATCTTCCTGCGGTTGCGGATGACCCCTGGGTGCGCCATGATCCTCTCAACGTCTGTGTCGGTGTACTTCGATACCTTGGCGGGGTCGAAATTGTCGTAGGCCTCCCTGTAGGCAGGGCGCCTGTGGAGGACCGTGCGCCAGCTCAGCCCCGCCTGGGCGCCCTCAAGGACTATGAACTCGAAGTGTAGGCGGTCGTCGTGGACGGGTACGCCCCACTCGCAGTCGTGGTAGGCCTCCATCTCGAGGTCGCCGGTGCCCCAGCCGCAGGTCTCCCTCATGGGTTGAGCGAGGGGTGGGTGCCTTGAAAAGCCTTACGCGTATTCATATCAATATTTTTAAATATGTAGCTGCGGTAGCCTCTTGAGAACCATAATGGCGAGCGCGAAGGAGATCAAGGAAGCCGTAAAGGCGAGGTACACGGCTGTGGCCGAGAGCAGGAACACCGGCTGCGGGTGCGGCGACAGCGGCTGTGGCTGCGGCAGCGAGGAGGCAAGCTGCTGCGGCGGCGGAGACCCCAAGCAGGCTGCCGCCATGATCGGCTACAACGTCAAGGAGCTGGAGGAGATACCCCAGGAGGCGATACTGGGCCTCGGCTGCGGCTCCCCCGTGGGCTATGTAGGGCTCAAGGCGGGCGAGACCGTCCTCGACCTCGGCAGCGGCGGAGGCATAGACGTCTTCCTCGCCGCGAAGAAGGTCGGCTCCAAGGGCAAAGTCTACGGCGTAGACATGAACGAATCGATGATCAGGAGGGCGAAGGAGGCCGCTGAAGAGTACGGCTTCGAGAACGTCGAGTTCCGCCTCGGCGAGATAGAGCAGATGCCGATCGAAGACGCCACTAATCGACGCGATAATCAGTAACTGCGTCATCAACCTCAGTCCAGACAAAGCGCAGGTCTTCCGCGAGGCGCACCGCGTCCTCAAGCCCGGAGGCAGGATAACCGTAAGCGACATAGTCACGGAGGGAAGGATACCCGAGGAGATCAGGAAGGACCTCGACTCCTGGGCCAGCTGTGTCTCAGGCGCCCTCCCGCAGGAGGAGTACATAAAGTACATCGAGGCAGCAGGCTTCAAGACGCCTAAGATACTCAAAGAGTCCTTCTATGACACCAGCGAGTACGACATCGACTTCAAGGTCAAGAGCGTCACAGTCGAGGCCTACAAGCCTCAATAATCCCTACTCTGCGACTACCACTTTATCGACGCTGTGGACGACGGCCCCTATGCGCGCTATGTGCTCCTTGAGCTCATCGAAGTCGATGCTGTTCCCCTCGACGGTTACCTTGAGGCTTTCAGTCCTCTCATCAATCTCCTCGAGGCCGACGTCGACCTTCGTGATGGGCTTCAGCTCCCCTATGTATTCCGCGAACTCCGCCAGCGGTGGTTGGTGTGGCTTCAAAACGTCTAGAACTAAAAACTTGATACCGAGTCTCTTCATTTTTGCTCAATCCTCCGAACCACTGTTCGGGGGTTTGCGGCTATTACACTTGGGTGGTTGATATTAAGACCTTTCATCCTCATTCACGCGAGTTTTCGAAATTCATAACTCTTAATATCGCCCGCCCCTCATATACGCCTGAGCGTAGAGTATTCTCGTAGGAGAGTATTCTCCCGTCGGGCCGACGGACGCCGGCCCCAGGAGTGCATAGAGCCTAATTGGGTAGTTCGGAAGCCGGGGAGCCGTCCCATTGGGACCTCGGCGCCATTATAAGCGGTTATAGAGAGAACATCGCAGAGTACCTTCAGGTTACCCGCGCCAAGGGGATCCTCCGCCGCTACTTCGTTATGAACGCCTTTGACGGCGCGATGACCAGTCTCGGCGTCGTAATCGGCAGTTATATCGCTGCGTTAAGCGACCCTCACATCGTCATAAACGTCATACTGATGAGCGGAGTCGCCATGGCGGTCTCTGGCTTCTCTGGCACCTACATGACGGAGAGCGCCGAGAGGGCGAGGAGCCTGAACGAGCTCGAGGACGCGATGCTGATCGACATGGGTGCGACAATGTACGGCCGGGCATCCCGCTTCGTCTCTGTCTTCGCCGCGGTTATAGACGGCTCGGCGCCCTTCCTCGCCTCCCTCCCCTGCATAATCCCCTTTGCCCTCACGATGCTCGGCCTCATGCCGATCCAGCTCGCGTTCTACGTGAGCATCGGGGCGAGCCTCCTCGTATTATTCGTCTTGGGCGTTTTCCTTGGAAGATTAAGTGAGAAGCGAGCCGTAGTAGCGGGACTGCAGATGGTGGTTGCCGGCGTCTTCGTCGCGGTGATCGCACTGATCCTCGGCGAGGTCTAGCTCGTGTAGTAGTAGTTGCCCGACTCCTTCTGCTCCTTGTCGAGCCTGCTACCTGGTTTGTTGACGCGGGGTCTCTTCGTGTCGGCGTCGCGGCGGAAGGTGACACCCATCTGCTCTAGGAAGGCGTTCATGCCGTCCTCGAGGCTGAGCGGCTGACCTGCGTGGCCGCTTTTTCCCGCCTCGCCGGTGAAGACCATGAGCTTGTCCGCGATGAAGTCCTGAGTGACTATGTCGTGCTCGACGACGAAGGCTGTGACGCCGCGCATCTTTGTGATGCGGCGTATGGCGCGTGCCACGGCGAGGCGTTCTTCGACGTCGAGGTATGCCGAAGGCTCGTCGAGTAGGTAGATGTCGGCGTCCCTGCTGAGGCACTCCGCGATGGCGAGGCGCTGTAGCTCGCCGCCGGAGAGCACCTTGACGTCCCTCTCAAGCATCCTCCTGACGTGTAGCGGCTCGACGACTTCGGCGGTGAACCACTGCTCACCGTACTTATCGCCTGCCGCCTTGCGTAGGACCTGCTCTACTGTACCCTCGACGCTCTGCTGGCTTATGTACTGGGGCTTGTAGCTCACCCTGAGGGTCGGGTTGGTTACTGCGCCTTCATCGGGTTTCTCGACGCCTGCGAGCATCTTGATGAATGTGGTCTTTCCGATGCCGTTCATGCCGAGGATGCCAACGACGTCGCCGACGCCAATCTTCCCTGCCTCCACGTCGAGGCTGAAGCCGCCGTAGCGCTTCTTCAGCTCCGTCCACTGCAGGAGCGGGCGCGATCCCTTCCTCTCGGGGTTCGGCGGCTTGTCGTGGAAGATTATCGGGTGCTCCCTGAAGCGGATGTTCTCGTCGGGGATGTAGCCGTTTATGTAGATGTTGATGCCCTCGCGGACGCTGTGGATCTTGCTGACTATGCCGTAGACATCGGGTTCTCCGTAAAGGAGGAAGACATCGTCGCTCATGTAGTCTAGGACGGCGAGGTCGTGCTCGGCGGCGACGACCATTTTATCCGCGTCCACGAGGCTCCTGATTACGCGCGCCGCCTTTGTGCGCTGGTAGATGTCGAGGTGGCTGCTCGGCTCGTCGAAGAGATAGACCTTGGCGTCCCGCAGAACGGCTGTGGCGATCGCTACGCGTTGTAGTTCGCCACCCGAGAGGACATCGAGCGTCCTGTCCATCAGATGCTCCAGCTCAAGGTCCTTAGCGACCTGCGCAGCCAAGCCGCGCTGGTCCAGCCTCTTCAGGACCTCGCCGACTGTACCTTTAACGACCTTGGGTATCTTATCGACGTACTGGGGTTTGTGTACCACCTGCATGCGCCCTCCGTAGAGGGCATCTAGGTAGTCGTACATGGGCCTTCCCGCGTAGTTCTCCTTGACCTCCTCCCTCATCGGCGGCTCCATGTATTTACCGAGGTTCGGCACCATCTCCCCGCTCAGGATGCGTAGGATCGTTGACTTTCCTATGCCGTTGCGTCCGAGGAGGCCGACGACGCTCCCCTGCTTGAGCGTGGGGAGCCTGTAGAGAGTGAAGGCGTTGGGACCAAAGCGGTGTGTGTGGTCGGTCTTCAACTCGTCGGGGAGGTTGACTATGCGGAGAGCGTCGAATGGGCACTTCTTCACGCAGATGCCGCAGCCGCTGCATATCATCTCGGCGACGTAGGCCTTCCCGTCGTCTCCCATTCGGATCGCCTCGCGGCGCGTTCTCACCATGGGGCAGAACCTGACGCAGACCTCGTCACACTTGTCGGGCTTGCACTTCTCCTTGTCGACTACGGCGACCCTCAACGGCTTTCGTCGATTATTGATTGAGCCTCTTATTTAAGCAGTAACGAGGTTAGGAAAGCTTTCTCAGCTTGGTTCCCTTCGGTGCCCACGCCTTTGTGAGTGTCTCCTCGATGACTCCCCTATGCCCCGCCGGGTCGTATATCGCGGGGACAAGGGAATCATAGTCGAGCCCATTAACAACCTCGGCCCCCGCGTTTAACGCGTTCAAGTTCAGCGTAATTGCCTTCTCAACGGGCATCCTCTCGGGATTGATATCGATGCCGTAGAAGCCCGCATAGGCGTACATCTTGAAGACGAGGAGCGTGGAGAGCATCTGGTCAATTCCGAGGACGCCAGCGTTCAGGTCCTGGTCGTAGTTGCCTAGGGGCTGGCTGTTCCAGTGGCTGTGAGCAAGGCGCCCCTCACGGAGCACCGAGGCGAATGCACCGGGGAGATCCTCATGCCCCATCAGCACGTGGCCTACCTCCGGGTTGAGGCCGACCATCGCGTGCCCATCCTTAAGCAGCTTCACGTTCTCCCTGTGCTTGAGTAGCGCCTCGACATTCCTCGCGAAGAGGAGGCCGTTCGCAGTGTTCCTATAGATATTGTTACCACGGGGCTCGTAGGGCTTCGGCTCCATCGCGACGCGCATCCCGGGGACCTCGTCCATCGCCTCCGCGACGGCGCCCTCAAATCGGCTCCACATACCGTAGTAATCGTGGCCGAAAGGGACCTCGTAGCCGTCGATCCCCGGCCAGATGACGCAGACGTCCGTACCCAACTCCTTGTTTAGCCTCAGGCTCTCCATGAGGCGATCTGTGGCAACCTTTCGCACCTTGACGTCCGGGTTGCTGAGGCTGCCGAACTCGAACTGCCTATCAAAGAAGAGCATCGGGATGCACGTGATGAGCTTAATACCCGTCTCCTTCTCCAATTCCTTGTAGAGGTGGACGTTGTCCCTATTGACCTCGTTGGGGTAGTGAGCCTCGACGCCGAGGGAGCCGTTCACTATTCCCGCGTCCTTCATTGCCTTGATCTTATCGATGCACTCCGCGATCGTGCCCTTCTCGACGTATGCGTCGTGGAAGCGCCCCCCGCCGGGGTAGAAGTACCAGACGCCCAGGCTGAACCTCGGCTTCAGCTTCGTTGCCTTGAGGTGCCTGAGCATCTCCTCGGGGCTCCTCTCCGTCCTCTGCTGCCTCAGGTCTAACATGGCATGAGGGTGGCGCGGGGCGGTAAAACAGTTCCGCGCTACGAAGAGAAGACGCCGCGTAGGTCGGTGCTAAGCCTGTCCTGCAGCCCCTGGAGTCTCCTGTACTTCTCCACGTTCGCTGGGTCGGGCTTGGAGCGCGTTGCCTCGTCGAGGCGCACGAACCTGTCGGTTATCTCAGAGATCGAGCCCCCCTCACGGGTCCAGAGCGCCTGTAGGGCCGCCCCGTAGGCTGCGCCTTCGTCAACGCCCAGGCAGACCGTCTCTACTCCGAAGACGTCGGCGCACATCCTTCTCCAAGCCCCGTTCTTCGAGCCGCCACCCGTGAGGCGCACCTCCCCCGGCTCTATCCCCATCTGCTTGAGGCGGTTGAAGCCGAAGTTCAAGCCCATCGTGGCGCCCTCCATAGCGGCGCGTGCGAGGTTGCCCGGTGTGAGGTTCTCGGGTGTAAGGCCGTAGAGCACCCCCTTCCCGTCTGGTACGTTTGGCGTCCGCTCTCCCGTGAGATAGGGCAGTAGGACGACGCCGTTTGAGCCGACGGGCGTAACGTCCACCGCCTCCTCGAGCCCACCGTGGCTGAGGCCGAGGAGCCCCCTCACCACCTCCGTTGCGACCGTCACGTTCATGGTGCAGGCGAGGGGGAGCCAAGCACCCGTTGAGTCGCAGAAGGCGTGTGCCTCGCCGAGGGGGTCGACGACGGGCTTGGCCGAGTAGGCGTAGATCGTGCCCGATGTGCCGAGGCTGACGGTGAAAATCCCGGGACGCGTGTTCCCCGTGCCTATGGCGCCCATCATGTTGTCGCCGCCGCCCGCACTTACTGTAACTCCCTCCGATAGCCCAAGTGCCTCCGCCGCTTCCCTCCTCAGCGTCCCCGCCGGCTCGCCGGAGGGCTGTATCTCCGGCAGCTTCGCCATAAGGCCGGGGTCGATCATCTCAACGACCTCCTCTCTCCACTCCCGGGCGCGGACATCCATGAGGGCGGTCCCAGAGGCGTCTCCCGCCTCCATCGTGGCGTGTCCAGTCAGCCAGAGGTTGAGGTAGTCGTGGGGGAGCAGCACGGTGGCGAGGCGGAGGTAGTTCCCGGGCTCGTGGTTCTTGAGCCAGAGTATCTTCCCCGCCGTGAAGCCGGGGAGTATCGTGTTACCCGTCAGCTCGACGACCCTGCGGATGCCGCCGAGGCGCTCGATGAGCCACATGCACTCCTCAGTGGTGCTTGTGTCATTCCAGAGCTTAGCGGGGCGTATGACCTTCCCCGAGGCGTCGAGGGGGACGAAGCCGTGCTGCTGCCCGGAGACTCCTATGCCCTCGACCCTGTTGCTACCTGCTTGGGCGAGGGCGTCCCTCACCGCCTTGATCATTGCTACGACCCAGATGCCTGGCTCCTGCTCCCTGTGCCCCGGCGGCAGACCCTCAATGTAGCCATAACCCACATAGCCGCTGCCCGCGACGCGCCCGTCACCCCCATCGACGACGACCGCCTTTGTCCCCTGCGATCCGCAGTCGATGCCCAAGTAGAAACCCATCGATCAACGCTCCACCGTGCTACCTAAAGAATACGAGGGTTAAGACTGATAACTGAAACCAGCTGAATATCAGTTAGGTGTACAGTTTGCCGCGCCATGCTGAGCTTGCCGAGCTGGAGTTGCCCGAATTCGGGCTTCCAACTGTGGAGCCCGTTATACCCCCTGAGACGTACCTCGCGAGGATCGAAGCCCTGAGCGGGAAGGCGAGAGACGCGGGCTACGACTCGTTCGTCGTCTATGGTGACCGTGAGCATTTCGCCAACCTTACGTGGCTCACCGGCTATGACCCCCGATTCGAGGAGGCGCTACTTATCCTTGACTTGAAGGGGTGCGGGAAACCACTGCTAGTCGTCGGCAACGAGGGAAAGGGGTACACGAGTATCAGCCCGATCGAGAAGAGGCTTCGAATCGCCCTTTACCAGAGCTTCAGCCTCGTCAGCCAGCCCCGCGGCGACAGCAGGCCACTGAAGGGCATCTTCCGCCTCGGCGGCGTCAAGCGGGGCGGCAAGGTCGGTGCCGCGGGGTGGAAGTACTACACAGTCATCGAGGTGGACGACCCCGAGGCGGCGCTGGAGATCCCTAGCTACATCGTGGACACTCTACGCCGAGTGGCGGGGAGGGGCAACGTATTCAATGCGAACACCCTTCTCCTTCACCCCGTCGGCGGGCTACGTTCCGTGAACGACGTTGACCAGCTCGCCCGATTCGAGTACGCGGGTACATTCACGAGCCAGGCACTTAGGGGCGTCCTCTTCGGCATCCGCCCCGGCATGACGGAGTACGAGGCGGTGCAGTTGATGCGTCTTAACGGGCTGCCTTTGAGTTGTCACCTGATGCTTAGCGCTGGGCCTCGCGCCTCGATGGGGTTGCCCAGCCCGAGCAGCCGCGTTATCCAGAGGGGCGAACCCTTCACGACGGCCTACGGGGCATGGGGGAGTCTCAACAGTCGCGCCGGCTTCATGGTGGAGTCAGAGGCGGAGCTGCCGAGACAGATCAGGGACTACGTGCCGAAGCTTGTTGCACCCTACTTCGAGGCCGTGGCCGTGTGGTACGAAAAGCTCCGGATAGGTGCAACAGGAGGTGACCTCTGGAAGGCGGTTCACGGGCGTATAGGCGACCCCTTCTTCGGCGTCCACCTCAACCCGGGCCACCTCACGAGCCTCGACGAGTGGCTGAGCAGCCCCAGCTACGAGGGGTCAAAGGAGAAACTAGTGTCCGGCATGGCGATCCAAGTGGACGTGATCCCGGGGACGGGGACGAGGTACTTCACGTCGAACATTGAGGACGGGCTCTGCCTCGCCGACCGGAGGCTCCGTAGCGAGTTATCGGAGAAGTATCCCGAGGCGTGGGGCCGCATAGAGGCACGTAGGGAGTTCATGACCGGGAAACTGGGGCTCAAGCTTGCCCCTGAGGTGCTGCCCTTCAGTAACATACCCGCCTACCTGCCCCCGTTCATCCTCTCGCCGCGCAGGGCGATGAGTATGGCCTCCTAGGCGACTGTTTTTTATCCGCGCTCCGCCGATTGAAACGGCATGCAGGGCGTTATAGGCGTATATGCGCGGGAGGACGTCGGCAGGAAGAGCCTCTATACACTCTACGGTGTACAGCACAGGGGGCAGGAGAGCGCAGGCGTCGCCGCGGCGGGCGACCGCAGCCTCAGGGTATGGAACGGCCAGGGCCTCGTCTCAAGAGTCTTCGACGAGAGATATCAGCCGTTCAGCCACCCTGACGATTACATAGTCGTCGGCTGCGCCTCCGGCGAGGACGTGGCGGGTGGGCTGACCCCCTGGGTTCTCGAGACCGAGAGGTATAGGATCGCCCTCGCCATCGATGGCTACCTGCCGAAGAAGGCGGGTGACTCGAACGAGAAGGCGTTCTTCGACGTTCTCAGGTCAAAGCTGGAGGGAGCCAGTATCATCCCCGCCCTAAAGGAGGCGATGTGGAGCCTACCAACCGCTTATTACAGCCTCGTCGCCGCCGTGCTCGATAAGAAGGCGGGAACGAGTACTCTTTTCGCGGCGCGTGACCCGCGCGGCGTAAGGCCGTTACATGTCGCGAGGACGAAGACGACGCTTTTCGTCGCCTCCGAATCGGCACCCGTCGATGTGATGGAGGGGATGGGGGAGATCTTCGACGACCGCCGTGACGTCGTCCCCGGGTCGATCATCTACGCCAGCCCCGAGGGCATTCACGAGGAGCAGGTGATAGAGCCACGCCCAGCGCACTGCGCCTTCGAGTGGGTCTACTTCGGGCGCCCCGACTCTGTCATGGAGGGGAAGAGTGTTCACGCTGCGAGGAAGAACCTCGGGCACGCCCTCGTGGAGACCCACGACCTCAAGAAGGAGTACGGTGTCGAGAAGGGGCCGCGGAAGGACTTGGCCGTCATCCCGGTCCCGGACTCAGGAAGGAGCGTCTGCACGGGTGTAGCCGAGGGGCTCGGTGTCCCCGCGGACGAGGGTATTATAAAGAACGCCTACCTGGGCCGTACATACCTCATCTACGACCCAAACTTCAGGAAGACGGCTAGTGACCTGAAGCACAATGTGATACGCGCCACCGTGGGCGGTAAGAAGGTCGCCATCTGCGACGACAGCATCGTCAGGGGGACGGTCAGCGAGTCGGTCGCCAAGAGCCTCCGTAAGGCAGGTGCTACGGAGGTCGACTTCCTGGTCAGCTACGCCCCAATCTTCTACCCCTGCTTCAGCGACCCAGCGGACAAGCCGCTCGCCGCGAAGCCCTTCAAGGGGAAGAGTATCGAGGAGATAGGTGAGCTTGTGGCGAAGGGTCTTCCGAGCATCGACCACGTCCTCTACAACACGCCGGAGAACATAGTCGAGTCGATCGGGCTGCCCCTGGGGCACATCTGCACATTCTGCATAACCGGCGTCGACCCCTTCAAGGGGAAGGATTAGAGGCTGTAGGTCTTCCCCTTCTCTGGCGTCACAGTGCCGCCGTGCATCTCCTTGAACATCTCGGGGTGCTCCGTGTGAACGGGGAATAGCTTGCGTGTTCCGACGCGGGTTATCGCCTCGGCGAGTTCGCCTCGGCTTATGTGCCCCGAGGCGTGAAGCTGCACGTACTCGAGGCCGAAGTGGGCTATCCAGTTCCTGAGCACGGTGCCTTCGACGTCGTCCTCGGTGAAGTGCTCGCTCATGCTGTAGATGAAGGGGGTGCTGCGCTGGGGGCGTATGTCGATGAGCTCTGTGAGTCCGGAGAAGTCGATGTATACCATGTACCTGCCGGGGTCTTTCTTGAGCTCGGTGGGGGTCACCATCCTGTCGAGGAAGGGGCGCTCCCACTTGTAGTAGTCGTTCTCGTTGTAGCTGCCGCTCTTCTTGCGCCTGTAGTATACGGCGATGTTCTCGTCCTTGCTCGGGTCGGGTAGGTCGAGGTGCTCGTCGCGGACGAGCTTGGAGAGGAGGTGGGCGGTCTTCGGGCTTATTACTACGCGTCTGCCAGAGACGACGGCTGCTGTGTAGAATGTGCCGAGCCTGTCCATGTCGCGCGGTCCGTGTGTGTAGAGTATGAGCCTGCCCTTGTGGGCGGGCTTGTTGCAGGTCGCGGCTACACCGTTGTAGACCTGCTGCTCGGATAGGCTCTGTCTGCCCTCGTTAGGGGTGACGCGTGTGCCCTCCGTTATCATAGCGACGGGCTTCTCGCCGGCGGCCGCCTCGATGAACTCCTCGGTCATGTCTGCCTTTGGGCCATGCGCCCTCATGTCGCCCGTGTAGACTAGGGGGCCCTTCGAGGTGTAGATGATGAAGCCGTAGGCGCCGGGGATGCTGTGGTCGACGTGTATCGGGCGCACCTCGACGGAGCCGACGCGGAAGCTGAGGTCGGTGCGGAAGGTGTGGTAGGCGTGATCCCCAAGCCTGTAATTGCTCGTCTCGTCGGCAGCCTCCATGAAGAGCTTTGTCCCCGCGCCAGTGTGGACGGGTATGCGGGGGTCCACGAAGCCGAGGTGGCCGACGTGGTCGCCGTGGGCGTGGCTGATGATTATGCCATCGAAGCGCGGCTCGCAGTGGCGCACCTCCGTCTCCCCGAGCATCTCCTCCGAATAGAGGCCATCGACCTTTGGGAGCAGGTCGAACTCGAAGTAGTCCTTCAGGCCGGCGATACCCCTCGGGGCGAGGTAGCCCGTGAAGTAGTCGTCGCCGCAGGTGAAGCCCTTGCCGAAGTCGAGCCAGAGGCGCGTGTCGCCGTCGACGAGGAGAATCTTGTTCCCGCCTATCTCCCCGACTCCTCCGTAGAACCTGAGCTCGACCATCAAGGGATTCCCCTCCACACTGTTATTTATCCGTTGAACGCGTCCGCAGGGATTATTACGGCGTCGCGGCAACTTCTGGGCATGGGGGCACCTAGGGCAGTCGCCGTAGTGGGCTTCAAGGCGGCTGGGAAGACGCGCGTAGTCGAGTCGCTCGTCGCCGAGCTCACCAGGAGGGGGCACAGGGTCGGGACGCTCAAGCACACGGCCGAGGATATGCCTCTTGACAAGGAGGGGACGGACACCTACAGGCACGCCGAGGCGGGCGCCGTCTCTACGGCCATCCTCTCCGACAACCGCACAGCGATCTTCCTCAGGCGCGCCATGAACATCCAGAAGGCAGCCGACACCCTCGGAGAAGTCGACTTCATCGTGCTCGAGGGCTTCAAGACACTCGACATCGCGCCACGGATCATCGTACCGAGGAGCAGCGAGGAGGTGGAGAAACTGACGATCGGGCTCGAGATCGCCTCCGTCGACGTCGAGAAGAAGGTGCTCGAGGCAGGCGACCTGCCCGTCGTTGCCCTCGACGACCCCGGCACCCTCGCCGACATAGTCGAGGTGCGCGCCTACCCGCTCCTCGCGGGGCTGAACTGCAAGGGATGCGGTTTCAAGACCTGCGGCGAACTCGGACGCGCAATCCTTGCGGGCGAGGAGGACGCCGAGAAGTGCGTTAAGTACGGCTCAGATGTCGTCCTCCGCGTCGATGGCTCGGTGATACCTCTGAACAAGTTCACCGGCTCCGCCCTCGCCAATGTTGTGCTGGGCTTCATGAAGACCTTGAAAGGGAGCCAGTCGCCACATAAGGTCGAGCTGGAGTTCGAGGTGAGGGACTACGCCTGAGGAGCTCCATATCTGCGTCGACAGCAACGAGGCGAGCAGCCGCCGAGACATACTCAACTATCTGCGCCTCAGCGGCGTCGTCGTCGACATCCAAAAGCTGACCGTGTGTGACTATATCGTTTCAGACCGTGTCGGTGTCGAGCGCAAGGATGTCTCCGACTTCCTCGGCAGCATGAAGGACGGGCGCCTCTTCAGCCAGGCGAAGGCGATGGTCGAGGCGTATGAGCGGCCCGTCCTAATCCTTGAGGGACAGGTCAGCAGGGCGTTGAAGCGTAGCGCCATGAAGCCGGCCTCCGTCTACGGGGCCCTCAGCAGCCTCGCCCTCGACTACGGTATCAGTGTGCTGCCGACCGAGGATACGGACTCGACAGCCATTCTGCTGCAGCGCCTCGCCTACAGGGAGCAGGCGAAAGACAACCGGGCGATACAACTCAGAAACGTGGACAGGAGCTTGCCCCTGAACAAGCAGCAGCTCTTCCTCCTCTCCGGCTTCCAGCAGATAGGCACCACGTCAGCCGAGGACCTGCTCGAGAAGTTCGACACGCCCTTAAGGGTGATCGAAGAACTCGCCTCCGCGGAGATCCACGCCTCAGCCTCGGGAAAGACGAAGAAGCTGACGGGTCCCCTTTCCGAGGTGGGGGGCATAGGACCTACGATCGTGGAATACGCCCAGACTCTCCTCAAGAGCAGCTACAGGGTCGCCTGTGCGGAGAACCCCGACTAGGGTTCGGTTTATTTCCCCCGCTCTTCGGGGATCATCCATGGAGTCACTAAGCCACACTTTCTCTATGAAGGCGATGCTCATTTTGCTCGGGAAGGGCAGGAGGATGACCCTCCCCGAGCTCGCGGAGGAGATGGGCACGCAGCACGGCAGCCTCGTCCACGCCATCGACGCCCTGAGGGAGACGGACCTCCTCGAAGCCTACGACAGACGCAGCGCGCCATACGAGGACGAGGTATTTCTATCGCCGCAGGGCAGGTTCGTCGCTGAGAAGCTGAAGGAGATAGAGGACGTTATTGGCTGGATAGGAAAGGGCGGCATAACCTAGAACTGTATACCCTCGCGTGAGACGAAGGTCTTCGGAGCCTTGACCTCTCTGATCTCGTTTACGAAGTCGGCTCTGTCTATGAGTTTCTGGGGCGTGTATCGCCCTGTCAGTATCGCGTCCGTCTCCTTTGGCAGCTTGTCGAGTAAGGCGAGGACGTCGGCGGCATCGATGATGCCTATATGTGCGGCGAGGCAGACCTCGTCTAGAATTAGGAGCTCCGGCGGGTGGTCGCCCTTGATGACCCTCTCCGCGTACCTGAGCGCCTCGGCGGCGGCCAACTTGTCCTCCTCGGATGGTCTCCGCAGGGTTGCCTTGAATCCCCCGACGCTCACCTCGTCCTTGGCCTTTGCGGCCTTTATCCAACCCTGCCTGCCGAACTGCCGGATATCGTAGAGCGGGCCGAGGGTCTTCGCGGCCTTGTATTCCCCGGTCTCCTTCCAATGTTTGAGAAATTGGATGACTGTGACGTGGTGGCCGTGGGCTACACTTCGGAGGGCGATGCCTAGCGCCGCAGTCGTTTTGCCTCCGCCTGTGCCGTAGTAGAGGTAGATGTGGCCCATGGCTGTCACCCGCAGACCTCGCAGCCCTCTATAGGGCGTCCTCCGGCGTACTCGGCCTCCGCCGTAGCGACCTTCGGCTCGCCGCGGGATTCGACGCCGAGGTTGAGCACCTGCGCCCCCTTGCTGCCGTAGCGGTAGATGGTTACGCCCTTGCACTTGAGCTGGTATGCGAGGCGATAGACCTTGTCTACGTCGCCTATGCTGGCGTCCTCAGGTAGGTTGACGGTCTTTGAGACAGCATTCTCGCAGTGGCGCTGGAAGGCGGCCTGCATCCTGATGTGCCACTCGGGGATTATGTCGTGGGCGGTGACGAAGAGGCGTCGCGCGTCCTCAGGGACGCCCTCGACGTCTTTGATGGTACCGTGTGCGACTATCCTCTCAAGCGTCTCTCCGCCGTAGAAGCCGCGTTCCTTTGCCATCCGCTCGAAGATTGGGTGCAGTTCAAATAGGCGTGCGCCCTCGAGGACGTGGCGCATGAAGGCGACTGCGAATAGGGGTTCTATGCCGGAGGAGCAGCCAGCGATAATGCTTATGGTGCCCGTGGGGGCGACCGTCGTGACGGTGGCATTGCGGCGTGCCTTGAATTTACCCTCCCAGATGCTCCCATTGAAGTTCGCAAAGTTCCCCCTCTTTAGAGCGAGCTGCTCGGAGGCTTTGCCCGATTCCTCGTTTATGAAGCGGGCAATCTCCTCAGCGATCTCCACGGCGCGGTCGGAGTCGTATGGGACACCGAGAAGGATGAGGAGGTCGGCGAAGCCCATGACGCCGAGGCCTATCTTCCTGTTGGCGTGGGTGATCTCACTAGTCTCCTTGATGGGGTAGGGGTTGATGTCTATGACGTTGTCGAGGAAGCGTATGCCCGTGTGGATGGTTCGGCGGAGCTTCTCCCAGTCGACGGCGTCGCCCGCAACCATCTTGGCGAGGTTTATGCTTCCGAGGTTGCAGCTCTCATAGGGGAGGAGTGGCTGCTCGCCGCAGGGGTTGGTCGACTCCATCCTCCCGATTTGTGGGGTGGGGTTGTGGCGGTTGACCTCGTCTATGAAGACTATGCCGGGGTCGCCGCTGCGCCACGCGTTGTCAACTAAGCGGTCCCAGATGTAACGGGCGCTTATCCTCCTCACCGGCTGCTTAGTGCGCGGGTTGACGAGGTCGTAGTCGCTTCCCTCCTCGACGGCCTTCATGAAGGCGTCCGTGGCTGTGACGCTTATGTTGAAGTTCGTGAGCACGCCGGGGCGGGCTTTGGCGGATATGAACTCGGTTACGTCGGGGTGGTCGACGCGAAGGATCGCCATCATGGCGCCGCGGCGCCTGCCCCCTGCCTTTATGACCTCGGTGGCGGCGTCGAATATCTTCATGAAGCTAACGGGGCCGGAGGCGACGCCCATTGTGGTCCTGACGATGTCGCCGGCGGGGCGGAGCCTGCTGAAGTCGAAGCCGACTCCGCCGCCGGTCTGCTCGATGAGTGCCATGTTCTTGAGGGTGGTGAAGATGCCGTCGAGGCTGTCTTCGACGGGGAGGACGTAGCAGGCGCTGAGGGCGAAGTTGGTCTTTGTTCCAGCGTTGAAGAGTGTGGGGCTGTTGGGGAGAAACTCGAGGCGACTCATAGCGCCGTAGAACTCCCGTGCGGCGACGTCTGGGTCCTCGCCGTAGAGCTTCTCTGCCTCCGCGACACCCTTGGCGACGCGCAGGAACATCCCAGTAGGGGTCTCAGCGAGGGTGCCCTTATCGTCCTTGAGCAGGTAGCGCTTCTCAAGGACCTCGATGGCATTAACACTGAGCTTTGGCTCGTCGAGGATGCCCAGTTCGCCTCGTAGGGCGCGCAGCTCAGCCTTACGGGTGCGGTACGCTTGGTAGTCGTCGGCAACACGCTCGTAGCCGGACTCGTGGAGCGTTTCGACGACTATGTCCTGTATGTTCTCGACGCCTGGAATCTTGTCGGCATATCTGGCGTGGAGCTTCTCGACGGCCTTGTCGCTGATGGCTTGGGCGGCGTCGCCTTTGCCCTCGACGGCCATGAGGGCTTTGTAGATGGCGTTAGTGATCTTGGATTGGTCGAAGTCGACTACCCCACCGTCTCGTTTCTTGACCCTCCTGACCGCCATTTTAATCTATTATCAGTCGATCACGGGGGTATTAGAAGCTAGGGCTTGGAGTAGAGGTCGAGGGGCGTCTGCCCCGTGAGCTTCGATTCTTTGATCAGGAAGTCGCGTAGCTCGCCCTCGTCCTTGAAGATGCGTGTGCTATACCACTCGAAGAATGGACTGGGCTCGTAGGGGTAGTAGACGTAGACGAGCTTGGCGAGGCTCTTGGCGTAGACCATCTCACACATGACGCCTGCGCTTATGCTTTGGCGTGGGTGGTAGACGACGACGAGCTGGCTGTTCTCTATTATCTTGTAGTCGCTGTCTATTATCTGGAAGCGGAGGTTCTTGACGGCGGCTTCGACCTCCTGTGTGTCGAGTATGACCTCTTTGGGGCCGTCGCGGTACTGTATCTTGACGGGGATACGTGCGGGGCGTGGCTCGCCGAGGTCGATAGCCGCGTTGAGGGCGTCGCGCCAGCACTCGACTATCTCCCAGTCCTTGATCATGATTGGGTCGTAGACAATGTAGTAGTCCTTGAGGGAAGTGGCGAACTTTGTGAAGCGCTTGAAGCTGTCCTCCTCCTCGCCCGTGATGGGGTGGCTGAGGTAGAACTTCTCCTTGCGGCTGTTGAAGATGAGGTCGCGGAGGAAGTCTGGGCCATTCTCATAGGCGACTATCTGGACCTCCTTACGGGGGGTGAAGCCGCGTGCCTGCTCGTAGACATCGGCCATCTCCTCGCGGCGCCAGTTTGCTATCTCTCCGAGTGTGTAGCGGTGGTCGCTCCACTGCGGGTCGGCGGCGAGGCGCTCGCGGACGCGTATGATGTCGTCGAATACAACGATGAAGAGATTGGGGTCGAGGCGTTCGACGTCGCCGCGGTCGAGTCCTTTGAAGCGGTTGCCCTTCCACTCGAAGTGGTGGGGGGTGCTGATTATGTGGACTCCGGGGTGCTCCTTGATCTCGGCTTCAATGCGGGCGACGGCGGCCTCGCGTAGGGCGTCCATCTTCTCAGGCTGGCTGTCGTAGAAGTCCAGTATGTTGAGCTTGCTGAGGTTCGTGCCGTCGGCCTTTGCCTCGTCGACTATGTATTGGAATAGATGATAGTAGTGGAAGCTTGCCTTCTCCTTCATCTTTGTGAGCATCTCGTCGCGGCCGTTGCCGGGGGGGCCTGTACAGACGATGACACGCCGAAGCGACATGGGTGATGGATAGGCGTATCGCCTTTTTATCTCCTTATGCCTCAGGGCAAGTGTTTTCTGTCGCGCACGGCGGCCTCTCCTCAGGTAGTCTGGATGAGATAGTGGCGATTTGCATCGATGAAGACGTCGGAGAGATGGATATTCCAACTAATAAGAGAGAGAATATTGAATCAGTTTAACTAAGGCATGAACACTAATTCGTTAGCTAATATTGTCGGAGAGAACAGATACGATTTTGAATAACTCTTGTACGGAGCTGGGAAAATTTCTAATTTCAAGTATATTATTTCCAATATACACCCGAACGAATTTCATAAGTGATACGAATTTTTAGGAAATCTTTCCAATCATACTCTCCCATTTTTTTAAAGTCCAATTTATGTCCAATGTGGAAACGATTTTAACCTTAATCTTCGTTGGCTAGGTGGTTGAGCCCGTAGCCCAGCGGATAAGGCGTCGGCCTCCGAAGCCGGAGAGCGTGGGTTCGAATCCCACCGGGCTCGCCACTACTTCTCTGAGGACTCGGGCAGCGTCGGGTAGATGTCTATGAACCTCTTCGCGTAGGTGGGGTCGATGCCGTGCTCCCTCATGCCTTCGACCATCCATGAGACATACTTTTTCGCCGGCGTGTACGGCCCCTCCGGCTTGACGACACGGTAAAGGTCCGCCGTGTACCATACCCCATCCTCGCCGAGGACCTTGAAGCCTTCCCTCTTGTAGACGCCCAGCGGCACCTTCTCCAGTATGTCCAGTGCGGCGATCTCCTTCGGGTCGACCTCGTAAATGACGCCGTGAACCATCTCCCCCGGCGCCTCGATTATCGTGCTTATCCCACCCTTCAGGTTGTCCGAGTAGCGACGGAACTCTATGTGGAAGTTCGATAGGAGGGCGCGCCTGACGAAGACGGCGCTCGGCGTGTACTGCCTCACGTACTTCGTTGAGAGGTTCGAGCCATAGGCGAAGTAGAGCATGATATGCCCTCACCGATACCCCATAAGAGACTTGCCCCGCTAAGGCATAAATCCCGAGAAACGCCGGGGACGAACATGGCGCCCGACTCCCACGAGGAACAACAGGCCAACGACGAGCTCGACCACGGCATCACCCTCCCCGTCAACATCAGGATCGAGGCCGACCACACCGTCTTTGACCTCTCCGAAGCTAAGGCAATACTGAAGAAGGCGAGGAGAATAACCGTGGGCGACTGCCCCTGCAGGTCCGAGCACCACAACTGCGACGCCCCCATCGACGTCTGCCTCAGCCTCGACGAGCAGGCAGACACATCGATCAGCCACGGTGGAAACAACCGTGAGGTCACACTAGACGAGGCACTAGCCATACTCAAGCGCAGTCATGAGGCCGGACTCGTCCACATTGCGTACGTTGCCAAGGGTGCCGACAGGCCCAAGATCCTTTGCAGCTGCTGCGGCTGTTGCTGTACCACACTCGGCCCTATGATCGAGAAGGGTACATTTGACCTCATACTGACCTCCAAACAGATCGCCGAAGACGATCACGACAAGTGCATTGCATGTGACATTTGTGTTGACCGCTGCATATTCAAAGCGAGGAAGCTCGTCGAGGGCGCGCTGGTTTATGATGCGTCGAAGTGTATGGGCTGCGGCGTCTGCGTCTCCACATGCTCCACCGGCGCGATCTCGATGGTCCCCCGCTAGGTGAAGAAGTAGCCTAGAGCGATACTCATTTTAACGCCCTGACCCCCCGCCATAATGGGCTTAAACATGTCAAACCCCCTCGCGAAGCTGAGAGAGGAGTGCCATCGCCAACTAGCCGTAGCAACAGAGGCGGCATACCCCGGCACAACACTCCCCGAGTCCAAATGGAGCCAGCCCCCCGACCCAAAGATGGGGGAGTTAGCATCGGCAGCATCATTCCAGCTCGCGAAGGCTCTGAGGCAGAAGCCCGCCGATATAGCCACAAACATCGCTAAACATGTCAAGAAGAGCACCTTAGTCGCCTCCGCCGAGGCAGTAAACGGCTACGTCAACTTCCACGCCGACGAGGCTAACTATTACCGGCTCGTCTTCGAGACGGCGGCGAGTGACCCCGAGTACGGCTACCTCAAAGCGACGGAGCCCAAGAGGGTCATGGTAGAGCACACATCCGCCAACCCCATCCACCCCATCACCATCGGCCACGCCCGCAACGCCATCACAGGCGCCTGCCTAGCCAACATGCTACGCCTACGCGGCAACTCCATGCGCGTCGACTTCCTAGTCAACGACATGGGACGCCAAGTCGCCCTAGCCACGTGGGGCTGGACGCTCCTCGGCAAGCCCGAGCCCGACATCCGCGGCGAGCTATTCATCGGCGCCATCTACGCCTCCACAAACGTAAGCATGGAGCTACTCCGCGTCGCCAGGGAGACAAAGGTCGCCGAGGAGAAGGGCGACGTCCCCATGATTGCCGAGCTACAGGAGGAGCAGGAGAAGTTCGAGACCGCTGCCGCCGACCTCGAGAAGACGAGTCCCAAGACATACCTCGCCCTCAGGGAGAAGATCGCTGCCTACTCCAATCCAGCCGTAGAGATCGCCAAGCTAAACACCGCCTACGAGAACAACGAACCCGAGACCGTCAAGGCGGTCCGCCGCCTCGTCAAGATATGCATAGACGGATTCATCCAGACAATGGGCGAGATGGGCATCAAGTACGACTCATTCGACTACGAGAGCAACCTCGTCTGGGAGAAGAAGGCCGACGAGGTATTAGATACACTCAGGCACACCGACTTCGTCGAGCAGGACCAGGGTGCCCTAGTTCTCAACTGCAACTCCGTCGCCAACATCTACGCCCTCAAGCAGCGCTGGGGATTAGCACCTAACCACGAGATACCCCGCCTCGTCCTCGTCAGGAGCGACGGCACCACACTCTACACCCTTCGCGACATGGCTTATAGCATCTACAAGTTCGGCACCGGCATGGACAAGGTCATCAACGTCATCGGTCAGGAGCAGGCGCTCGCTCAGCTACAGCTCCGGATCGCCCTCGTCGCCATCGGCAAGCCAGAGATGGGCGACAACCAAATACATTACGGCTACGAGTTTGTCAAACTCCCCGAGGGCAAGATGAGCGGACGCCTCGGCAGGTACGTCGCCTTGAACGACGTGATGGACAGGAGCATCGAACTCGCCATGGATGAGGTCATAAAGCGCACCCCAGACCTCCCCGAGGCGCAGCGCCGCGACATCGCACGCATGGTCGGCCTCGGCGCCATCAAGTACACCCTCCTCAGCGTCGACGCCAACAAGCAGGTCATCTTCGACTGGGTAAAGGCCCTGAACTTCGAGACTAACAGCGCCCCATTCATCCAGTACAGCCACGCACGCTGCTGCAACATACTGAAGAAAGTGGAGACACGCCCAGCCCCCGACTTCAGCCAGCTCACGGATCCAAAGGAACGAGAGATAGTCAGCGCCGTCGCCAACTGGCCCGAGGTCTTTGCCGAGGCTGCCGACGTACTCAAACCCGGCACAATCACCGCCTACCTCAACAGCCTCGCCGACAAGTACAACAGCTTCTACTCCGCCCTACGAGTCCTAAACGCTGAGACCCCCGGACTAGTCGGGGCACGCCTCGCACTCGTAGACGCCGTCCGCGTTGTCCTCAGGAACGGCTGCGCCGCACTCGGCATCGAGGCCCCCGAGCGGATGTAACCACATCCCGCTAAAAACCTAGCCGTGGCCGACATTTCATCTTTATTAACACTGCAGCCAACTCATCTCAGGGATGAGTGTTGTCAAAAGTATCCGAGACTGACCCCCGACTCGAAGCGAAGCGAATCGAGTACCCCGGCGAAACGGGGAAGGTTAAGGCGTATCAGGCCAGACCAAAGGGACCCGGTAAGCACCCCGGCGTCATAGTCGTCCAGGAGATATTCGGCCTAAACAGGCACATCGAGGACGTCGCGAGACGCGTCGCGCTGGAAGGCTACCTCGTCATCGCCCCCGACGCCCTATCCCCGCTCGGTGGATCACCCGGCAGCGACGACGAGGCGAGGGCGATGATGCAGAAACTCGACTACCAGAAGACCGTCAAGGACTTCGCCGCAGCCGTAAAGTACCTCCAGACCAACCCCCAGTCAACAGGCAAGGTAGGAGTCACCGGATTCTGCTGGGGCGGCGGCATGTCGAACCAGGTCGCCGCCAACTCCGACGTAGACGCGGCGGTCCCCTTCTACGGGATGCAACCCAAGCCGGAGGATGTGCCAAGGATCAAGGCCTCCCTCCTCATACACTACGCCGGAGAGGACGAGCGCATCAACGCGGGCATGGCTGCCTACGAGGAGGCGCTGAAGAAAGCCGGAGTGGACTACAAGCAGTACGTCTACCCGGGAACCAGACACGGCTTCTTCAACGACACCAGGCCAATATTCAACAATGAGGCGGCGAAGCTCGCCTGGAGCCGAACCATCAAGTTCTTCGACGAGAAGCTGAAGACCTAGCCCCTGTTCTGCATCTTCCACACCCTGGCGACCTCGGACACGAAGGGCCTGCAGTGTGTGAAGAATCGCCTGTAACCTTCGCATAGGTAGTTCAGCCTAGGCTCCCCGACTGGAGTCGTCCCCAGCCGGTTCTTGGGACATTCACCGTTGCACATGTCCCTGACCGGGCACTCCCTGCAGAGCCTCGGCAGACCCCCGAGCTTAGCCTCCCCGAAAACCCTCAGCCGGGGGTCCTCGACGAGGTCGATCAGACTCTTATCCCTCAGGTTCCCGAGCAGGTGATCCTCGTCTACGAAGTGGTCGCATGAGTAGAAGTCGCCGTTGTGCTCGAGGACGGGTATGTCGCCGCAGGTGGACCTGAAGATGCAGAGGGAGTGCTCCTGCCCGAAGGCTGTCCTCAGAGCCTCCTCGAATATCTGCACCTTCACCCCACCTATGTCCTCCCGGACCCACTCATCGAATACCGCGCAGAGGAAACGCCCCCAGGCTTCCGGTGGCACGCTCCTCTCGCTGACGCAGGGCTTCACCCCCGGCTCGACTAGGGGCAGGAACGTGATGTTTCGGGCGCCGAGCTGCTTGAAGTACCTGTACACCCTGAGGGGGTTCTGGGCGCTACGCGCGTTGACCACGCAGAGAATCTCTGGCTGGACGCCATGCCCCTGCAGAAGCCTGTAACCGCGGACCACGTCGCGGTGCGTCGACCCCCCGTCCCTCGTGCGCCTGTACTCGTCGTGGATGTCCTCGGGGCCATCCAGGCTTATCCCGACGTAGAACCCGTTCTCGGCGAGGAATCGGCACCAGCCCTCGTCGAGGAGCGTGCCATTCGTCTGCACGCCATTGATTATCCTCTTTCCAGCTGGGTTATGCCTACGTTGCAGGTCTACTATCCTCTCAAAGTAGCCCCGCCCGAGCACCGTGGGCTCCCCCCCATGCCACGAGAAGAAGACAGTCTCCGAGGGGCATGCCTCGATGTGCTGAGCGATGTAGGACTCGAGGAGGTCGTCCGACATCTTAAACGACTCCTCCCCGGGGTAGAGGCGCCCCTTCTCGAGGTAGTAGCAGTACTGGCAGCCGAGGTTGCAGCTGGCTCCCCCTGGCTTGACGAATACCTGGTACTCGCGCGAGGCTACGGGCATCCTGGATTACTTATTCACGGCCGCGATAAAATACGTGCGCACTAAATCCCCCGCGAAGAAACACGTAACACAAACCCCCGCTAAATACCGCCCCTAGCCCCCGAAACCCCCGAAAATTAACGCCAATCCATCAACCCCCACCCCCCAGCCCCGCTCCCCCACGCGAGACTATCCCTTAAATCCCGCCGCCACACACCAACCACCCCGTGAACACCACGAGGCTCCAACTCACAATGGCGGCGACCGTCGCCACAATCATCGCCGTCACAACACTCGCCCTAACCGGCATCCTCTGGTACCTAGAAGCACTAAACCTCACAACCCTCATCGCCACAGTCGCCATCTTCAACCTCGCCCAATGGCTCCTAGCCCCCTACATCGTAAACGCGATGTATGGCGTAAAGAAGGCAGACAACCCCCAGCTACAGAGCAGCCTCGAAACCATCTCAAAGAACAGCGGCATAAAGACCCCCACCCTAATGCTCAGTAAGCTCACCATCCCCAACGCCTTCGCCTACGGCTCACCCCTAACCGGCAACATGGTCGCAGTCACCGAGGGACTAATCACAACCCTCCAACCCGACGAGGTCGAAGCAGTCATCGCCCACGAGGTAGGACACCTCAAACACAGAGACACCCAGATAATGATGGTCGCAAGCCTACTCCCAAGCCTCTTCTACATAGCCGCCAGAAGCCTACTCTACAGCAACTGGTTCGGGGGAAAAGCCCGTAAAAGCGAGGGCGGAGCAGCACTCGCCGCGGTAGGAGGCATCAGCATGCTCGTCTACTTCATCCTGACCCTCCTAAACCTCAGCCTAAGCCGCCAACGCGAATACTTCGCCGACAAACACGCTGCCTCAGTAATACCTGACGGCGCCCGAAAACTCAGCGAGGGTCTCGCAAAGATAAGCACAGGCACCTGGACCCAGCAGCGCCGAGGGGAGAAGATCGCGGAGAGTGGCTTCAAGAGCCTATTCATCGCCGACCCCGACAGGGCAGGCATAGACGTCGCCGAGCTCCAGACCGCGAGAGGCGGCGAACCAGACCAGCGTCTAGTCGACGACATTCTCAGCCGCCGAGTCACAGGCATCGACAGCTTCCTCGAGCTCTTCAGCACCCACCCCAACATCGTCAAGAGGCTGCATGCGCTAAAGTAGCGCCGCCAGCGCTTTCATGTCCGCTTCTAGCTCCCCTAGCAGCTTCCTGTTGTAGATCGCAGCCGCCGGATGGTAGAGCGGGAAGATAATAACCCTCCCCCAGGGCATCTCGACCTTTATCGGCTTTCCATGAACATCCCCTATCACCGCCTCCCCGAGCCTATGCCTCTCGAAAAGGAACCCAACGGCGCTGTTCCCCATCGGTGCAACGACACGAGGCGCAATAATCCCCAACAGCCTCTCTATATGGCGCGAACAGGCTTCGACCTCGGACCGCTTCGGCCTCCTATTACCCGGGGGGCGGCATCTCACGACGTTCGATATGAAGACACTATCCCTGCTAAGCCCAGCGCCAGCGAGGAGCTTGTCGAGGAGTTTGCCCGCCGAGCCGACGAAGGGGCGACCCGACTCATCCTCTCTCCGCCCCGGCGCCTCACCCACGAAGACGACGCGTGAGTCTAGGTCGCCCTCCCCGTTCACCCTGTTCTTGGCGCCTTCGCAGAGTCCACAGTCATGACAATCAGCGACGTCTTCGACAAGCTCTGCGAAAAGCCTCGCCTTATCCAAACGCTTCACCAGACGGGAACACACGAAATAGGCCCCAATTGGCGTTTTAACCCCACCGCCCAAGTTACATTTTTATATATCGCTACAATGTCCTGTAGCTGACTCCGTTGAGTGCCGACATAAAGATCATCAAGGACCCCGAGGTCGCCAAGCTGCTCGCAGACGACACCCGCCGACGCATACTACACATGCTAAGGCACAAGGAGATGTCACCAGCCGACCTCGCTAAGGCCCTCGACAAGAATTTCTCAAGCATACAGCACCACCTCAACCAGCTCATCGGCGCGGGGCTCGTGGCGCAGACGCGCGAGGAGAAAGTCCGAAACATGATACAACCCTACTACCACGCCACAGCCCACCGGTTCATAATCTCTTACTCCCTCAGCGAGAGCCTCCAAAAGGACGACGAATACGCTCAGTACCAGGACGCGGTTCTGAAGAAGATGATACCCGGGCTCGGCATCTTCAGCGTAGACGTCCCGGAGGCGAAGAAGGCGCGTGCCCTATCCCTGATACGAAAATGCGTCGACGCTGAACGCCGGGCTTTCGAGGAGGTAGTCGAACGCCAGACCGACCCGGGGACCCTCGAAAAACAGGTTCAGCGCCCCCTCCTACAGCTGCTGACCCATATCACCCTCGCCAAGGACCGCGAACACTCAGCAGCGATCCAGGAACTCACCCAGCTACTGGATATCTAGGTGTTGCGTATGTCGGCAGAACGGCGGGGCAACCAGCGGGGCAACTTCGGGCGCATGATGGGCTACGTCACCGGTTTTTGGCAGCTAAAGGCCGTCGTCGCCCTCATACTCGTATCCACGTTCCTAGACGTTCAGATGCCCATGATGATAGGCGACATCATCGACCTCATTAGCAGCATATCCACAGGGGGGAGCCTCTCAGGCTGGGACGGCGGACTTATGGGCATACTACTGCTACCTGCCTCGCAGTGGGTCGCCTCCCGCCTCGACTACGACCCGAGCTATGCAACCCTAGCAACCTACATTTTCAGTCTCATATTTGTGGCGGGTGGCGTAGCGTTGTTGAATTACGCTGTACGCTATGGCGGCGCGTGGATCAGCCAGCGCGGCACATATGGGCTCCGTAGCGACATGTACAACAGCCTCCTCGAACAGAGCTTCAGCTTCTACGACAAGCAGAGGACTGGGCAGCTCATGGCCCGCGCAACGGGGGACATAGACCAGATAGATAGGTGGTTCGACGTTGGGCTCAGGATGAGCATTTCAACGATACTCCTGATCGCCCTCGTCTTCTGGAACCTCTGGAACACGGATGCCTCACTCACAATGATCACGCTCATAGTGCTCCCCTTCCTCTTCGTCACGATGCTCGCCTTCGGGCGCAAGTCCTTCCCCGTGACACAGAGGATGCGCCAACAATACGGCGAGATAACGAGCATCTTCCAGGAGAACCTCATGGGACTGCGCGTAGTCCGCGGCTTCGCCCAGGAGAAGCAGGAAGAGGCCAAGATTGAACGCGAGCTCACAAAGTACTTCGATCTCCACGTAATGACGGCGAAGTACCGCGCCTTCTTCCTACCCCTCGCGACACTGATCACAAGCGCAGGATTCGTCCTCATACTCTGGTACGGCGGCAACCAAGTGATAGCCGGTGCCCTCAGTATAGGCAGCGTCATCGCTTTCTACCTCTACCTGACACGCATCGCCCAGCCCGTTAGAATGCTCGGGAACATCTCCAACCTGCTCCTCAGGGCTGACGCAGCGGCTGGGCGCGTCTTCGAGACGATAGACGCAAAAATAGCGGTGCACGACAAGCCAGACGCCGTCGATATATCCCAACTAATCGGCCACGTCGAGTTCAACCAAGTCGACTTCAGATACGACGAGAAGAACCTCGTGCTGCACGACGTGAACCTCGACGTCAAGCCGGGGATGACAGTGGCGATTCTCGGGGCGACTGGTAGTGGCAAGAGCAGCATAATCAACCTCATTCCACGATTCTACGACGTAACAGCGGGCTCAATCAAGATAGATGGACGTGATATCCGTGACTATAAAATCAAGTCACTCCGAGAACACATAGGGATAGTCCGACAGGACCCCTTCATCTTCAGCACAACCTTCAGGGAGAACATCGCTTATGGAGTCGAGAATGCGAAGCTTGAGGACATTGAAGCAGCGGCGAAGCGCGCGAAGATACATGACTACATAGCCTCTACGCCGAAGGGCTACAACACCCCGGTCGGGGAGCGCGGGGTCACCATCTCGGGAGGTCAGAAACAACGCATCGCGATCGCGCGTGCCCTCCTAAAAAATCCGAAAATACTCATCCTCGACGACTCAACGAGCAGCGTCGACACTCAAACCGAGCACGACATCCAACAAGCCCTAGACGAGTTGCTCGCCGACAGGACCACCTTCATCATCACTCAGCGCCTGAGCAGCATCAAGAAGGCGGACTACATTGTTGTTCTCGACGACGGCACTGTGACCGAAGAGGGCACACACGAACAACTCATAGAGCGGGACGGCATCTATCGGAAGCTATACGAGACGCAGGTCTCAGGCTCCGATAGGAAAGGAGGCGATTAACATGGGAATGCGCGGTGGGGGAGGTGGCGGCGGAGGCTTCCACGGCATAGTAGTTGACGAGGAAGAAAACGCCTTTCGACAGGTACCAGACTCCGTACTAGCCATCCGAATGTTCAGGTACGTCCTCAAGTACAAGCGACGAGCCGCCCTGATGTTCATAACTGTCGTAGCCACAACGGGACTCAACCTCCTACCCACACTACTCTATGGAATGGCGATAGACACATACATACCCGGCCTAGATGCCGCAGGGCTCGCGCTAGTCGCCGCCGGATACGTCGTCGTCGCCGTCTCGACCTACGCCGCCCAGTCAACGCAGAACTACCTCATCGAGTGGCTATTCGGCAGGATGGAGTACGACCTTAGGAAGGACGTCTTCGACCACCTCCAGAGGCTCTCTTTAGGTTACTTCGCAGATAAGGAGCCAGGCAGCCTAGTCAGCCGCGCCACGAACGACATCGACAAACTTTCTGAGCTCATAAGCTCGGGGATAATCACAGCTGCAGCTGACCTACTGACCATCGCTGGCATCGTCGTCATCATGTTCTCCATCAACCCACAGCTTAGCCTCGTCAGCTTCGCCATAATCCCGGTCATGCTCGTCTGGATGATCGTTTGGGGCAAGCGTGTGCGAACGGTCTACCGCGAGACCCGAAAGTCGATCGCCAGCGTCTCCGCCCAGATGGAGGAGTCTGTTAGCGGGATACGGGAGATACAGAGCTTCAGCAAAGAGGACGAAACTAGACGCGAGTTTCGAAACGTGAACGAGTCAAACCGCGCCGCAAATACGGAGGCGGGACGCGTCATGTCGGCCTTCTTCCCGACCGTCACGTTCTTCACTTCAGTCGGGCAGGCGTTGGTGCTCTGGTTCGGTGGCATGGCTGTCATACAACACGCCGTTACGGTTGGCACACTTTTTATCTTCATGAGCTATATCACCCGCTTCTTCATGCCCATCCAGGAGCTGAGCAACATCTGGACGAGCATACAGTCTGCCTTCGCGGCGGCGGAGAGAGTATTCAACATAGTGGACGCTCCCATTGGCATAGAGGACTCATCCGACTCGGAGCCCATTATAGCAATCAGAGGCGAGATAGTCTATGACCATATGACCTTCGGCTATGACAATGACAACCGGATCTTACATGACATAAACCTCAGAATAGCGCCTAACACCACCGTCGCCTTCATCGGCCCGACTGGCGTCGGAAAAACGACAATGATCAATCTCCTCTACCGTTTCTATGACCCGACCGAGGGTCGGATATTGATCGACGGTAGAGACCTGAGGCGGATAAGCATAGAATCCCTCAGGAGGCAGATGGGCATCGTGCTACAGGATCCATTCCTCTTCAGCGGCACGATTATGGAGAACATAAGATACAGCCGCCCCGGGGCAACGGATGAGGACGTTATAGCCGTCTCAAAGGCGGTCGGGGCTCATGAGTTCATAACTAGGCTCCCAGAGGGATACCAGACGGAGGTCAAGGAGCGCGGCGGGAGACTCAGCGTCGGCCAGAGACAACTTGTCTCCCTGGCGAGGGCACTAATTGCGAACCCGCGAATACTCATCATGGATGAGGCGACAAGCAGTATCGACGCCTATACGGAGCTACTAATCCAGAAGGCGATGGATAAGATACTGAAAGGGAGGACAGCTATAGTCATAGCACACCGTCTCTCCACGGTGCGAAACGCTGATCAGATTGTTGTCATTGAGAACGGGGTCATCGCTGAGGCTGGGAAACACGATGAACTTATGGCCAAAGGTGGGCTCTACAAGAGGCTCTATGAGATGCAGTTCAAGACCGAGTCCGAGAAGCCCTAGCCTTGAAAAAGCATTTCAACGTAGTACACCATTTCTCCAACATGGAGCACAGCAAGCCCCATCCCGCCTTTAAAGTCTGGATGGAGACAGAGGACGGCTATGTCTTCGGCCCTGGAGTGTATAGCCTCTTAAAGAAGGTCATGGATGTGGGCACCCTCAAAGAGGCGTCGACCGAGCTCGGCATGAGCTACCGATACGCGTGGGGGCTCATCCGGAAGGCAGAGGAGAAGCTCGGTGAACCCCTTCTCTTAGCTCATAAGGGCGGCAAATCAGGGGGTGGCGGTGCGGAACTCACAACACGTGGTAAAACGTTTCTCATAGAATTCGAGAACCTAAGGGAGCAGATGAGGCGTGCGTCCGAGTCGCTGCCCCAACTCTTTTTCTCTGGTACCGTGAAGGACATCAAGAAGGGTCAACGTGAGGTAGAGGTCACGATACGCCTAACATCGGATGAGAATATTCCGCTCAGGAAAGGCGATCGCGTCAGTATAGTGAAGAGTGAGTAGTCCGTTCAATCCTTCTTCATTATGTCTATGTATTGTCTGTATCTAGCCTTTAGAGAGAGTCCGACATCCGTAATCCCGTAGAAGCATCTGCCGTCGACCTCGTCTCCCCTCGAGACGTAGTTTAGGGAGCAGAGGTCGTTGAGGTGGTGGTAGACATTACCTATGTCATTATCACTAAGATAAATGTGGAACTGGTTCTTCATTGTCTTCCAGATGTCGTATCCGTAGGATTCCTGCCCGTTTTCCGAGTTGCTGGAGATTATAGCGAGGATCTTCATCTTTGTGGCACCGCAGGTACCCCGTGGTTTAGGCAATTTATACCAGAAGACTTATAAGCGCCACCGGTATATATAACTTACGTATATGTAAAATACACTCTTCTCAGGGCTAACACACCATGAGAAGACGAAGAAGGGTGAGAGAGTATGAAAATACAAGAAGATACGAGGAAGTGCCCAAAGTGCGGGAACGCGAACATCATCAGCGACCCTGAAAATGGTGAACGCGTCTGCAGCCAATGTGGCCTAGTCTTAGAGGAGACGCCGATAGACATGGGTCCCGAGTGGAGGGCATTCACGGTCGACGAGAAGAGTAGCCGAAGCCGCACTGGGTTAGGGGCAACCTTAACACTGTACGACAAGGGGCTCTCGACCGTGTTCAGGGGAGACCGGGACGCCTCGGGTAAGAGGCTGTCAGGTGAGGCGCGCCACAAGATGGACCGCCTAAGACGCTACGATAATAGGACAAAGTTCGACGAGACCACACGCAGAAACCTAAGCGCGGCCATGGCGGAGCTCGACAGGATCGCAGCTCTGCTACACCTCACTAGTCCGGTGAGGGAGCAGGCAGCGCTTGTCTATCGTAAGGCCTTGAAAGCTGATCTGATACGCGGTCGGAGCATCGACGCCTTTGTGGCGGCATCCGTCTACGCCGCGTGCAGATCATCCCAGGTGCCGCGCCCGATCAAGAAGGTATCCGAGGCGAGCACGAGGACTCACGACGAGGTGGCGAGGACCTATAGGCTGCTAATCAAGGAGCTAAAGTTACGCATGCCTGTGGATGAACCGACGAAGTTCGTCCCAAGTATCGCCGCGAAGCTACGACTCAGACACGACACAGAGATCAAAGCAATCAACATACTACGATCGGCGAAGCTAAGACAAGGACTAACAGGCAAGGATCCACGCGGTCTAGCTGCTGCAGCACTATACATGGCATGCCTCAAGAACGACGATAGGCGCATCCAGAAAGAAGTCGCAAACGCGGCAGGGACAACGGAGGTCACGCTGAGGAACAGGCTCCGCGGCCTCGTAGAGGCAACAGCGCCATTAGACTCAGTGTCGCAGACGTTCGACGTGCCCCTCTCAACCCCAATCTCGGTCTAGGCTAAGCCTTTTTAACGCCTCGGGACTTTCTTCTGCTTCGATAAACATGGCCGAGCGCAGAAACCCTGAGAAGAAGCTGACGCTCGAGGAAACTATAAGGAGGATACGCCCCCTCTTCATCCTCATGATGTTTTTCCCGCTCACGGGTATGATTGCTGCCATGATCATTATCTATATGATACAACCGAGGAACCTCATTCTCATAGAGGTGCTAATACTCCTCTCAATGGTATTCTTCCTCGTGACGACCTACCTCGTCTTCAAGAGAATGGGGCAACTGAGCCCCAAACCCGATTCAAAGCCGACTGGGTAAGGCGCAGAACATATATTCGCCCTAAGGTTTTTAATGGGAAGAACCGCATTAAGGTGAGTCGCCTTGATGAAAAAAGTCACAATCATCACCTTCCCGGAGTATGAGAGCCTTGTCCTCGACTCCCTCGGCGCAGCGGGCGTGACACAGTTGACCGAGGTCAAAGGCCCCGACTACGACGAGTACAAGAAGGAGGTCAAGGGGCCAGAGTACAAGACTCTATACGACGAGATCGCACCCCGCTACAAGGAGCTCAAGAAACTCATAAACTTCGAGATCGAGATGACAACGCCGCTACTAGACGTGCTCCGTGATTACACTCGAAACCCCGAAGTCAGGACCAAGCAAGCTATTCGGCACCTCGACCGAGTCATCGGTAAACTCAAGGATGTCAGGGAGGCTCAAGCCAATGAGTCCGAGCGTCTCTCAAAGGAGTACGATGAGAAGATCAGCATGGGCAGCGCACTTTTCCACGAGAAAAGGCGAAGCCTCGTCGAGCAAAAGTCCCGTTGGGACACGAAGATCGAGCTCATCAAGGCCCTTGGTACCGAGGATCTAAAGAACAGCCTGGCATTCGGCATAATAAACACCGAGTTCCTGAAGCGCCTGGAGCAGCACCTAGCGAAGCAGCCGGAGGTAAAGATCAAGGCGAACACGATAAACGCCTCCGAGAGCTTCATCATAGTGTCTGGACCTGAGTCGGCTAAGAAATCTGTGTTGGACCACTTCCTTGTCTTTGAGGTATATGATCTCGTTGTCGTTCTCAGTGAGGACGCCAAGACGATCATTGACCCCTATAACCGAGGCAAAGTGCTCGAAAAGTACCAGAATGAAGTTAGTGCTTGGATAAAGGGCATACAGGCGCCAGGCGAGGCCTTTGATGAAAAACTCGCTGCCCTAGAAGCAGAGCACCAGAGCGCTATCAAACTCATCGAAGAGGAGAAAGCCGCTAAGCTACAGGCCGCGACCGAGTCGGTGAAGGAGCGTTACGCGAACGTCCTAGCCGACGTTAAAGCGAGTGAGATGACGGCGCTCAGCGAGGCGACGTTCTGCTACAATACACTGCGCTTAGCCACTGACGCCCGCGCACCTGTTATGAGGACTAAGGTCTTCAGCATACTGCAGGGGTGGACGCCAGCCGAGAACATCGGTGAATTCCACGAGGCAATCAAGGAAGTCGAGCAAAAGACGGGCGAGAAGATCATCTACGACGTAGACGATGTAAACCCCGGCGACAGGGGTGTCCCGACTCCAGCGCCTGTAATGCACCCCAGCTTCCTCCAGTCAAACTGGAAACTCACGACGCTGCGCGGTTACCCTAATAGCAACGAGTTCAACCCCGCTTATCTCAGCATTATAGTCTTCGCATTCCAGTTTGGCCTCATGTACGGAGATGTAGGCCAAGGCCTACTAATTCTCCTGATAGGCATCTTCCTATCACGCAAGTACACGCGAGGGATGCTCAAGTACCTCGGTGGGCTCTTCATTCCGATGGGAGTATCAGCCATCATCTTCGGCTTCCTCTATGGCTCTATATTCCTCAACGAGGAGTTCCTGCACCACCTCTACCAACCAATAATGCCCAACCCCATACATGATACCACGTCGCTGTTGAAGCTAGTTTTCCTGATAGCAGCCATTGAGGTAATAATCGGTCTCGTGATCGGCGCATACAACCAGATTAAGAAGGGCAACCCAGTAGGCGCACTAGGCGAACACGGCTTGGGCATGATCCTCTACGTTGGTGGTCTATACATGACGGCGATGTACTTCATCAGCATCGGCATGAACTTCATGCAAGCGCTGAGCTACTGGGGCTTCTACGTCATGATTCTCGGAATGCTACTTAGTTTCGCTGAGCCTGTGATCCACAGCATACAGCACGGTCACGGAGTCGGCATGGAGAGCATCGGCGAGGGCATAGGCGGTCTGCTGATGACCTTCGTCGAGGGTCTCGCTAATCTCTTCAGCTTCCTGCGTATCGCGGCATTCGCACTCGCACACGCGAGCCTTGCAATCGCCGCGGAGGCACTGAACGAGGCGATCGTTCTGCCGATACCAATACCGGTAGGACTCCTGATCATGAACATCGTCGCCATGAGCTTCGAGCTCATCTCGAGTACAGTGCAGAGCCTGAGGCTCCTCTACTACGAGTTCATGGGTAAGTTCTTCGACGGGTCAGGGAGTGCCGTTCAAACCGTTCACGGTTCCCCGGGAGAGGAAAGTGGCTCAATGACCCCGCCGGAAAAGGTTATAAACGGAACGGTGGACGTATAGGAGAAAAAGGAGAAGAATTAGAATGATTCCGCTGCTAGTCGCCGCCGAAACGGCGCAAGTGGACATGCTTCCCTCCGCGATCATCATAGGCGTCACGATTCTCGCGGCTGCCTGGGCGATGATCCAGGGCTCGACGATCAACGCATCTGCCGAGGTCGAGGGGAAGAGCACCGTCTGGGGCGCGTCTCTAAACGCGTTCGGCGCTTTCATGGTGGTGCTGAGTGTCTTCTTTGCGCTAATAGTAATCCTTGGAGGAGGAGAAGGAATGATACCTGAAACAGCGTGGCCCCTACTGTCTGGTGCGCTCACGATGATCGGAGCCGGCTTCGCCGCCGCGCTCTGTATCATGGTCGCCGCCAAGGCAGGGTCCGAGATGCTGAGGGAGAGGCCAGAGCTCTCTATCTGGGCTCTGCTCTTCGTCGCTCTCGGTGAGGGTCTCGCCATCTACGGTCTGATTGTCACCATCCTGATGGTGAACAAGTAGACCGTAGGGCGAGCGCCCAACCCCAACCCTTTCTCTTCTTAAACATTTTCGAAGCAACAAAACAGCTCCCCGGTGTATAACATGAATGTGTTAATCTTGCTGGGAAATCCTTTTAATAATTAACCCATTTGTTTATCCCAAGGGCTTTTAGCCCTACCGTGGATGGAATAGGCATGAAGTTCAAGGCCTCAGTCTACGTCACCCTCAAGGCGGGGTATAGCGACCCCGAGGGAGAGACTACCGCCCACGCCCTCAGGGGGCTAGGCTACAAGGTTGATGACGTGCGCTCGAGCAAGGCGTACGAAGTAGCTTTCGAGGCCGCTAACAGGGCGAAGGCGGAGAAACTCATCGACGAGATGTGCCGCCGCCTCCTCACAAACCCCACGAAGGACGATTACCGCTTCGAGATAAGTGAGCTGAAATGAGCAGGATCACTCGGAGCAAGCAGGCCTTCGAGCACTTCGAGGTAGACCTGCTGAACGCGAAGGACGACGAGCTGAGGGAGATAGGCAAGACCCTTGGGCTCGGCCTTAGCATCGAGGAGCTCAGGTACATAAGGGATCACTACCTGCTCCGCGAGAGGAAGGCTACGGACATCGAGCTACAGACTTACGATCAGACCTTCAGCGAGCACTGTAGTCACAAGACCTTCCGAGGCTTCATCGAGACTCCAAGGGGTAGGGTCGATGGTCTCCTTAAGACATACATCAGGAGCGTCGTGGAGGAGCTGAAGCCGTCATGGTGTTTCAGCGTTTTCGAGGACAACGCGGGTATTGTAGACCTCGAGGGGGACTACAAGGTCGCCATCAAGGTCGAGACCCATAACCACCCGTCGGCAATCGAGCCATTCGGCGGTGCCGCTACTGGTCTAGGCGGTGTCATAAGGGATATCCTCGGCGTCTGGGCTGACCCTATAGCCTGTACCGATGTGCTCTGCTTTGGTCCCCTCGACTATCCGTGGGGGAAGCTGCCCGAGGGCGTGAAGCACCCGTCGTATCTCTTCAGCGGCGTAGTCGACGGCATTGGTAGCTACGGCAATAGTATAGGTATTCCAACGGTGAATGGTGCGGTCCTCTTCGCGGACGAATACACAGGCAACGTAGTCGTCTACGCGGGATGTGTTGGCGTCCTCAAGGCTGACCAGTATATCCACCGAGCGAAGGCGGGTGATTACTGCGTCCTCGCCGGGGGGCGGACGGGGCTCGATGGTATACATGGAGTCACATTCGCCTCGGCTGAGCTGACGAAGGAGTCGGAGCAGGTCAGCCGACCTGCGGTGCAGATCGCTAACCCCATCGAGGAGGAGAAACTCAAGCGCGCCATACAGCAGATCAGCGAGCTGCGCTTAGGCTCCGCCATCACTGACATAGGTGGCGGAGGGCTCAGCTGCGGAGTCTGCGAGACCGCCGAGAAATATGGCTTGGGCATCGACGTCGACCTCGATAAGATCCCGCTCAAGGCGTCGAAGATGGCTCCTTGGGAGATTTGGATCTCTGAGAGCCAGGAGCGGATGCTCCTCGTCGTGCCCCCGGAAAACCTCGACCGCGTACTCAAGATTTTCAGGGACGAGCAGACCGAGGCGAACGCAATTGGTCGCTATAACGACTCGGGTCTCGCTAAGCTCACCTACAAGGGCGTGAAGGTCGCTGACATTCACCTCAAGTCCCTCTTCAACCCACCGAAGACGACGAGGAAAGCGGAGTGGACGGACCCCAAGCTCGAGGAGCCGAAGTTCGACGCGCCCAAGGATCTCGGTGCCGTGCTCCTCAAGCTCCTCTCCTCATACAACATCGCGAGCAAGGAGAAGGTTGTACGCCGCTACGACCAGGAAGTTAAAGGACAGACCGTCGTCAAACCCATGCAGGGCTGGAATGCAGGCCCCAGCGACGGCGCCGTCGTCAAGCCCCTCGTCGACTCCATGGTCGGAGTCTCGATAAGCTCGGGCATCAACCCGCGCTACGGGAAAATTAGCCCCTATTGGATGGCGGCGAGCGTCATCGACGAGGCGATCAGGAACAACGTAGCCGTAGGCGGGCGCAGGATAGCCCTCCTTGACAACTTCACCTGGGGCAGTCCAGAGTACGTTGACAGGATCGGAAGCCTCGTCGAGGCGTGCCGAGCATGTCACGACTTCGGAATAGCATATGGCACCCCATTCATCTCGGGGAAGGACAGCCTCTACAACGAGTCGCCCCTTGGCCCCATCGTACCGACGCTCCTAGTCACCGCCCTGGGCATCGTGCCGAGTGTAGAGGGCGTCGTGACGATGGACCTCAAAGCGGCAGGGAACAGGCTCTATTTAGTAGGGGAGACGGCTCCCGAGCTTGGTGGCTCGGAGTACTACCACATGCAGGGCTTCCTCGGCGCGTCTGTGCCTAAACTCGACGCAGCAAAGACATCGACTGCCTACAGGCGGCTAACAGCGGCTATCGACGCATGCTATGTGCGGGCCTGTCACGACCTGTCGGAGGGCGGGCTCGCGGTCTCGCTCGCCGAGATGGCTTTCACGGGTGGGCTAGGGCTCGAGGTTGACCTCGCCAAGGTGCCCGCCACCGAGAAGATGAGGGACGACATGCTCCTCTTCAGCGAATCGAATGGGCGCCTGCTCGTCGAGGTTCCTGAGGCGGACGCGGAGGCATTCGAGAAGCTTATGAAGGGCTCACCTTTGGCGCACATCGGCACCGTGACAGCCGAGACACATCTCAGGATAAAGAAGGGTAAGAAGACCGTGATCGACCTGGCGAACGAGGAGACGATTAAGGCGTGGAAGACGCCTCTGGAGGCGAGACGATGAAGCGCGAAGACATACGGGTCCTGATAATGCGCGCCCCGGGCACGAACTGTGACCTTGAGACGGTGCGCGCCTTCAGGGACCTGGGAGTACAGGTCGATCTCCGCCACACGCAGGACGTCTTCAAGACGAAGAACCTCCTCGACTACAACGTGCTCGTCTTCCCCGGCGGCTTCAGCTACGGCGACTACGTCCGCAGCGGCGCCATCTGGGCGAAGGAGTGCGAGTACAGGATTGGCCCCGAGTTGGAAAAGTTCGTGGACGAAGGCCGCCCCGTACTCGGCGTCTGCAACGGATTCCAGCAGCTCGTTGAACTTGGCTTCCTCCCCGCCTTCGAGGGGAAGAGCAAGTACCCACAGGCGGCGCTGGCGAATAGCACCCACGGGTACCAGAACCGGTGGATCAGGATGAAGTACATAGGGCGGGGCAACTGCGGGATGATGGGTTACCTTGATAAGGACCACGTGATAGCGTGTCCCGTCGCCCACGGTGAGGGGCGCTTCGTCTTCCCGAAGGAGGGCGAGGATGAGATGCTCAAGAGCCTCTATGACCGCGACATGCTCGTCTGGCGTTACGTTAAGGCAGACGGCTCGTACGCGGAGGGGAGTTGGCCTGAGAACCCAAACGGCGCCTTCCACGACATCGCGGGCATCTGCAACCCCGAGGGGACAGTGCTCGGCTTGATGCCACACCCGGAGCGCGCCTACGACGGCTGGCTCATGCCCGAGTGGACGAGGAAGGGGATGAAGCGCTACGGCGACGGTCGCCCCTTCTATGAGAGCATCGTCAGGTACACGGAGAGGCGCTTCTAGTCTTCACCGTTTTTCCTTTATCTACGTCATTTTCCTAGGTCTATACCTCAGTTTTGGTAGGAAAAGAGTAATCTTGACGTTTATTTAGGGCATTTGCTTGTCGCTCAGCAATATTCTACGCGGATGCACGTTTGTGCCTGTATTCTTTGAGGCGGTCGCTCAGCTTCTTATCGGATATGGCGAGTATCTCGACGGCGAGGAGCGCAGCGTTCTTAGCGCCATCTATCCCGACCGTGGCCACTGGGACGCCCGTTGGCATCTGTACTATACTTAGCAAGGAGTCCATGCCTCCGAGTTTGACCTCCTTTGGGACGCCGATAACAGGTTTGATGGTCTGCGCGGCGACGACCCCGGGGAGGGCAGCGGCGAGGCCCGCGATGCAGATGAATGCCTGTGCGTCGGTGCCCTCGACGTACTCGGCGAGGGCTTTCGGGTTCCTGTGGGCGGAGAGGGTCTTCTGCTCGTAATCGACTTCGAACTCCTTCAGGATGGTGGCGGCTGCCTCGCTCAGCTCCTTATCCGAGTCGCTGCCGACGATTATGGCGACCTTTGGCATGGCTTAGAATCCCCCTGGTCAGCTTATGAAAGTAGCTCCGCGGGGGAGATGTTATATTGCGTTGGCGTGCCTCAATCGTTTCGTCAGGTTGCCCCCATGAAACTGCCCGAGTTCCTCAAGGGAAACGCCCTCATTATGACGGTGTGTGAGTGCGTCTGGAGGTCAACAGTTGACATTGTTGTGCCCTTCGTCAGCCTCTACGTGCTGGAACTGGGCGGCAATTACCAGACGATCGGGTACATCATGTCTGGGGCGAGTCTCGCGAGCATGCTCCTCTACCCTCTCGGCGGGTACATCGCCGATTACCAGGGGCGGATCAAGCTTATCGGCTACATGACCTTCATGTACGCCTTCGCGTTCCTCGTGACGGGTCTCGGTGACTCGTGGCAGTGGCTCGCCCTCGGCATGTTCCTTCAGAACCTGACTACCTTCTACTGGCCAGCGATACAGGCGCTTATGGCGGACTCTATTCCGCCGCGGCACCGGGGACTCGGCTTCGCCGTCATAGAGTCCGTTCCCGCTGCCTTCGGCCTCATCGCGCCGCTGGCAGGCGCGTTCTTCATCGGGGTGCTCGGCATGCGGACCGCGATGAGGGGCCTGTACTTCAGCTCTTTCATAATCGCCTCGGCCCTCGCCCTCTTCAGGCTGAGGTTCCTCAAGGAGACACTAACTGACCCTAAGAGGCTCGACACGTCGCCGCGGGGCATCGCCCGCCTGCTCGTCGACTCATATAAGGGCGTCTTTACGACATTGTCTGGGATCACGAGGGAGCTCTGGATCGTGTCGATCCTCGTTACCGCTCTCGTCTTCTCCGCCTCGTTCGCGAATAGCTTCTGGATCATCAGGGCTACGCAGATCATCGGGCTGAGCTTAGGCGAGTGGGCAACGGTGATCATGCTTTCAGGGGTAGTGGGCGTCGTGCTCGGGATACCTGCGGGGCAACTTGTTGACCGGATGTCTAAGAAACTGGTTGCGGGTATCTGCATTATCTCGGGGGGCACTATATCGTTCATGTTCCTCGTAGCATCCTCTTATACCGAGGTGCTCGTTCTTGCATTCGCGGGGGCAGTTGTGGACTCCTTCCTCAATCCGTCACTGAGGAGCCTCTTCGCCGATCTTACCCCCAGAAGCGTGAGGGGGAGGGCGATGGCCCTCGTCGGTGGAGGGGGCCTGCACATGATGAGGAACGTTATGGCAAACAGCATACTCTCGAAGACCTTCCTTACCATCGGGGCGTTCCTGAGTGGGTATGTGTACGGCTTCGACACATCACTCCCTTGGCTTATCCTCGCTGGGGCGATGCTGGTGATTGGCTTGCTGTTTATCCTGCTCGTTAAGGACCCCGCCAAGCCCGAGGAGTAGGCGGGGAACCCTTATCCGGGGTGTACTGCGTAGTATATCGTCATGAGTGCCTTCGGCCAGTTTCTGCTTCCAATCGGCTTCTTCTTAGCCCTCATCGGCGTCGTCCTCGCCACCAACTCCCCCTTCATGAGGGAGATGCTCGGTCAAGTGGAGTTCCTTCAGAAGAACAGGCGTGTCGTCGGGACCGTGCTCGCTGTCATCGGCTTAGCACTGATGTGGCTCAGCACAAGCGTGTAGAGATAAATTTGTGGCTCCGTCCTCTTACAGCATGCCCCGCGTCACCCTCGTCTCGACGCTCCACGACTCGGTCGGGTGGAGTATAGCCCCTCTCAATGAGCAGGCGCAGCTCCTCGGGGAACTCTACGACCGGCGACTTGTTGTCGTGACCAAGATGACGAGCCCGAAAGTGGTTGATGCCCTCGAAACGTCAGGCTGGGTTCTCGTCGCGCCCAAGAGCAATATTGGCGTCGACTATATCTCAGACTCGCGCCGCAGGGTGCTCAGGGCGGGGCTGAACGGCAGTACAAGTCACTTCCATATTGTTGACATGGATCGGGTGCTGCACTGGGCGTCGAATTTCCCTAGTGAGTTGCGCGAGACTGTGGCGCGTATTTCCTTGAATGACTTCATGATCCTAGGCAGGACCCCCAGGGCTTTCCTGACTCACCCCCGGAACCAGATAGAAACCGAGGCGATAGCGAACAGGGTATTCTCACTCATCTACAGGAAAAACGTTGACATCACCGCCGCATCCCGTGGCATCTCTAGTGAGGCAGCGGAGGTCATCCTCCGTTACTCTAAAGGGCGCTTCTTCGACTCAGACTCTGAGTGGCCGACGATCCTCCTCTGCAAGTCGAACCTGAAGATCGACTACGCTGAGGTTGAGGGGCTGGAGTGGGAGACGCGGCTCAAGCGCGAGGAGATGACACTCCCCGACGGGAGGCGCGTCGACGTGAAGGAGTACTACGAGCAGAACCCTGAGTCGTGGGTATACAGGTCGATGCTGGCGCACATGATTTCGAGGGCTGCCTTCGACACTTACAGGACGCTCAAGAGTAGCGCCTAGACCGACTCGTAGATACGCCCTTTCTCGGAGCCGCCCTGCTTGACACGCTCCCACATCTGCTTTGCGAGGGAGTCCGCCATTGGCGTAGGGTAGCCATTCGTTATACAGCCTAGGCAGAGCTGGGCCTTCGAGAAGCCCGTGCAGGCGATGTAGTCGTCGATGCCAAGGTAGTTGACGCTATCCGCGCCCACATCCTTCGCGATCTCCTCTGGGGTCATGCGTGCGCCTATGAGCTGCGAGTAAGTCGCCATGTCGATCCCGTAGAAGCAGGGCCCAATGATTCTGGGGTAGGTTATGAAGAGGTGAATCTCCTTCGCCCCGGCAGCACGCAGCCTCTTGACGGTGCCCTTCGTCGTGTCGCCGCGGACTATACTATCGTCGACGACGGCTAGGCTCTTGCCCTTGATGAGTGGCTCCAGAATGTTGACCTTCCTGAAGATGACGCTCTTCCTATCCTCGGCATCCGTTATGAAAGCGCGCTGGGTGACGTAGCGGTGACGCCTCGTGGCGCGCTCCCAGGGTATGCCAGCCTCCTCGTGGAAGCCGTAGGCGGCATCGTCCGCCGTCTCGGGTAGGCTGACGACTATGTCGCATCTCTTCGCCTTCTCCTCGTAGACGCGTGCGAGCGCCTTGCCGAAGTCGACGCGCGCCTGGTAGACAAATCTCCCGTCGACGCGGCTGTCCGGGCGCATGAAGTATGCGAACTCGAAGGCGCAGAAAGCCCGCCGAGAGCTCGTGGCGAGTTGCCTCTTGAGCGCCTCACCCTCCTCGACGGCCATGAACTCGCCGGGGCGTAACTCGTGGTCGAACTTTATGCCATTTATATCGAGTCCGACGCTCTCCGAGCTGAACGCGTGGACTCGTTCGACTTGCCGTAGCAGAGGGGCTTGACGCCTATCGAGTCCTTAAAAGCGAAGAGCGTGCCGTCGTCGGCGAGGCCGGTGACTGCGAAGCTGCCGTCTATCCCCGCCATGCAGGCGCGTGCAGCCTCCTCGATGCTTCCCGTCTTCTCCAGTGTCTGGAGGATGAGCAGGGCCAAGGCGTGGGTGTCGGAGTAGCTCTGGTCAACGCCGACCCGCTTCTGCAGATCGCGGACGTTCACAATATTTCCGTTGAAACTTATTACGAGGCTCCTTTTCTCGCCCTTGACGAGTATAGGCATGGCGTCGCGTTGTCTAGATCCGACGTCTAGGCTGCCTGATGTCGCGTAGCGGACGTTTGCTATACCGACTGAGCCGGCTAGTTTCTTGATGTTGTATCCGAATCCCTGGTTCGGTGGGATGAGTCCGAGCTGGGTGTAGAAGTCAATCTGGCCGTTCCATGTGGCGAAGCCGTGGCTCTGGTGCCCCCTGTGGTTCTGGGCGAGCATCCCCCAGTAAAGGGTGGGAAAAACGTCCCCATCCACATAGGCGCCGAAGACGCCACACTTCTCCGCAAGGCTCACTTGAGTTCCCTCATAACCTGATCGACGTTCTTCAGCGCATAGTCGCCGAGGCTCTTCTTTCCACTGAGGACCTCGTAGCTGGCCACGCAGCGCATAGACACCTGCTTGACGACGGGCGCGGGGATCTCGGGGGCGGGGCCATTCCCCATGTAGTCCACCTCGCGTAGGTAGGCGCGGAGGAACTCTTTGTCGAGGCAATGGGCTTCCTGTGGCTTGCCGGGCTCGTAGAATTTCTCGGCCCAGAAGCGTGCGGAGTCGTGGCTCGGGGGCTCGTCTATCTGGATGAGCTCGCCGTCTAGGCGGCCGAACTCGAGCTTGAAGTCGGGGATGATGAAACCGCGGCTCTTGGCGTGGCTCTGGTAGGTGGCAAAGAGTTTGAGTGTGGACTCCTCTAGCTCCTTCCACTCGTCCTTTGTGACGAGTTTTTGGGCGATCGCCTCCTCGCCGCTTATCTCCATGTCGTGACCCGCCTCTGCCTTGGTGGTCGGTGTGAGTATGACCTCAGGGAGCTTGTCCGCCATGTGCAGTCCGTCGGGGATCTTGACGCCGCTTACTGTGCGGGCGCCGTCGCGGTATGCACGCCACGCGGAGCCGTATAGGTAGGCTCGGCAAACGAACTCGACGTCTATCCTCTCTGCCTTGCGGACGCGCATGCTGCGTTCGTCCTCGACTTTGATGAAGTGGTTGGGGATAACCTTCTTCGTCTTGCCGAACCAGAACTCGGAGAGGCGGTTGATGCTCTCTCCTTTGTGGGGGATGAGTGTGGGGAAGACGACGTCGTAGGCGCTTATCCGGTCCGTTGTAACTATGAGCATCTCCTTGCCGAGGTCGTAGACGTCGCGTACCTTGCCACGGCGGGGCTCGACACCTTTGACGGCGTCGCTGTATCTTACGACCTCTATCTTCCCCTTGGCTAGGGGATCATCGACCATGTGGGCTTCTTTCATCGATCTCACTTCTAAGCGGGTAAACAGGTAATACTGATACCCGAGGTTGCTCGGTATATGAACTTTCTTTTAACATATACGTGCTAATTAACACGTTTAACGCAACGACTTGTAGGTGCACCCCCGCGTCACACTTATACCCTCAGTGCCTTAGTTCTCAGCGGTTTGGTCTCAAGCAAGCTGAAGAAACGGTTCGAGGGGATCGTCGCGGCGGGCGTCAAGCCGCTTGCGGACGCTGGGATAACGCCCAACATTGTTACACTCTTCGGCCTCCTCGTCTCTTTTGTCTCAGCTTATTGCTATTACAGTTGGGGCTCGTCGCCACTTCTGCTCATCACCGCGGGAGTGCTCGTACTCCTCTCAGGGCTTCTCGATGCAATCGACGGCGTGATAGCGAGGACGACGGGGAAGGTGACCAAGTTCGGTGGATTCTTCGACTCGGTCTCGGATCGGTACGCCGATGCCTTCGTGCTTGCCGGTGTGACCCTCGGAGGGCTCTGCGATCCAATAGCCGGATTTGCCGCTCTCATCGGGTCGCTGATGGTGAGCTACACGCGTTCCCGAGCCGAGGCATCGGGCGTTGCTATGGCGGGGGTCGGATTGGCAGAACGAGCTGAGAGGATGATAATACTGGCGGCCGTGACCTTCGCTGCGGTATACTGGCTTGACTTCCTAAACTACGGTGTCATACTCTTAGCGATCATCTCACACCTAACGGTGATTCAGCGAACCTTGCACTTTCACAGGAACTCGAAGTAGTCCAAGTGAAAAGCGGAAAAGAACGGGTTTAAAGACTGGAACTGGAGCGGGTCCTGCGGCGCTTCGGCACGAACTTACGCTCTTCCTTTCCACGCACCTTGACAACGCCGCGGTGTACTGCACAGCTGATGCAGTAGTACTTTGTCACCTTTGTGCGCTGGATTGTGGAGCCCTGTGTCTGTAGCTCCTTCAGGAGGCGGGAGTCGACGAGGCTCGTGTACCTCGTCTGTCTCTTAGCCTTATCGCGGGGCACCTGAGCCCCACAGATGCTACACTGCACCAACCCGGAGCTCCCCTTGTTGCCACCGCTATGGCCTCCGCTGCTCCTCTTCTTCGTCAAATCTGAAACCTCAGCAGATTAGTGAGGCACCTTGTTATAAATCCTACTGGTCAGGACTCTTATTCGGGAGGATGGGTGTGAGGGCGTCTAGGACGACCTCAGCGACGCGGCGGTAGCCCTCAACCGTGAGGTGGACTCCGTCGTCCGAGTACTCCTGCCTCAGGTTTCCCTCGGCATCAGCGAAGGCGGGGTAGAGGTCAGCGAGGATGATGCCCTTTTCAGAAGTGTGCGCCTTTATCATGTCGTTTAGTCGCAACATCGCTGTGCTCGTGTGGCGAGTCGGCGCGAGTGTGCAGGCTATTGGGGTCGCTTTGTTCTCTGTGCACATCCCATATAGCTTCGCAAGGTTAGCCATGACGTGCTCCGGTGTCCTAGCGTGGCCGAGGTCGTTTATACCTCCCCAGACAACTATGACGTCCGGCCTCTCGGATGCGATGTCAACGTTGAATCTCTTAATCATGCCCTCGGTCAGGTCACCGTTCACTCCAGAGTTGACAACGAAGACCATCCTCCCCAGCTTCACCCTGAGTAACATTTCGAGCTGGGCGGGGTAAGGCACACGCGGGTCCACGGCGAAGGGATCTCTCATCCTGTAGCCGCGCGTCAGGCTGTCTCCGAGGGCCGCGACGACAAAGAACTCGTCACCCATAGGCATCACGCCTAGTTGAGAGAGGCTATGAGCCAACGCAGCTCTTGCACATACTTGGGGTCTAGCTGGTGTTTCTCGGCGCCATCGAGCATTAGCTCGACATAACTCCGAGCTGGGGCGTACGGCCCAGTCGGCTTAGCGCAGCGGTAGAGGTCGGCTGAGTGCCAGCGCCTATCCTCGCCGAGGACAAGGTAGGTTTCCCTAACGTAGAGACCCTGTGGCACGCTCTCGACGACGTCGAACTCCTCCATCTCCTTTTCGCTGATCTCGTATACGACGCCCCGTGTCAGTTCACCGGGGGCGTGGACTATGCTGCTTATGCCGCCTTGCCGCTTCTGGCTGAAGAAGGGAAAGGCGATCCTGTAGTTGGGGAGTTCGGCCCTCATTTGGAAGACAGCCGTTGGGCAGTACTGGCGGAGGAAGCTCGGGGAGAGATTGGAGCCGTAAGCGAAGTGGAGCACGCATCAAGAGAACCGCGTCGCAATTTGAGCTTATCCGCCACGTTTAAACCGCGGAGAGCCTATCTGGCTGGCTAGTTCCAGGTGGTTGGACGTTGGCAGGTTCCTTAAGTTTCATGAAGGGCAACGTCCTCACCCTCACGGTCTGCAGCATCCTCTGGCGGATAAGCATCGACATCATCTGGCCCTTCCTCGCCCTCTATATAATGGCTTTAGGCGGAGAGTACGAGACCATCGGGCAAGTGATGGCGATCGGAAACCTCGCCTCACTCATCTTATACCCACTCGGTGGCTACATCGCCGATTACCAGGGTAGAATCAAGGTCATGGCGTACATGACCTACGTTTACAGCCTCACATTCCTCATCTTCGTCTTCACGGACAGTTGGGTCTGGGTGGGTGTAGGCATGTTCGCTCAGAGCTTGATCACGTTTTACATCCCGGCGATGCAGGCGTTGATGGCTGACTCGCTGCCACCAGGAAAGAGGGGGCTAGGATTCGCGGCGACAATGGCCATCCCGAGCGCTTTCGGCCTTGCCTCCCCTATACTCGGCGGCTGGCTCATCGAGGTCCTAGGAATAAAAACCGCCGTCAAGGGACTCTACCTCGCCGGCTTCTTCGTCGCCATACTCGTCGCAACGCTACGCCTCAAGTTCCTCAAAGAGACAAACCCTGGGAAGAGCATGAAGATCACAGTAGGCTCCGTCCCCGGCCTAATACTGAAGTCGTACGGCGACATAATACGCGTCGTCCGGGAGGCGCCGCGCCGCCTCCTCGTGCTTAGCCTCCTCATAGCGGGATGCACCTTCATCGTGAGCCTCGTCTCCCCGTTCTGGATCATCAGGGCCAAGGAGACGATCGGCCTCTCCACGGCGGACTGGGGCATACTGTTGCTCGTGAACGGCGCGGTGAATGTGCTGCTGAGCCTCCCCGCTGGCGGCTTCGTCGACAGGCACAGCAAGCGCCTCATCGCTGGCGTCTGCCTGATACTCAGCGCCATACCCATCTACCTCTTCCTCTACGCGACGAGTTTCTGGCAGGTCCTCGCCCTCGGCGTCCTCATCACCCTCCCAAACACGTTCCTCAACCCCAGCTTCCAGGCGATGTTCGCCGACATGGTGCCCAGAGAGAAGAGGGGGCGTATGATAGCTGCCGTTGGTGGCGGAGGCGTCTGGTTCATGGGAGGCGCCTGGGGTACCGGCGTCATAGCAATGCTCAGCATGACAGCTGGAAGCCTTCTTAGCGGCTATGTCTACCGGTACAACAACTCGCTGCCGTGGATTCTGCTCAGTGCCGCTGTTGTCGTCCTCGGCATTCTCTTCATAACCCAGATCAAGGACTCTGATAAGGTCGAGGACTAGGCGAGCATAAGGGCTGCGGAGTAGGCTCCGGTCTCTGCATCTATCTCCGTGTCGCCGGTACCTATTACGACGGCGTCGCCCTCGTCGGCGCCTAGAGCCTCGATGAGATTCAGCAGCGGCTTAGCTGGTTTCCTGTCCATCCCGGGGATGAGGACAGCACCTCCGTTGATCGTTATTGTGGTCGCCCCTCTGGCGCCTGCGAGGAGCGCGGCGTCCCTCTGTTCCAATCCCTTCCTGACTTTATGTGCCGCGCCTCTGACGAGAAGGGCGTAGTTGTGTCCTCCTACGGTATCCTCGGTTGCAGGCGCGATTGCGCCTCGAACTATGATGGAATGTACATCATCGAGGATCCTCCGTCCGTTCTCCGACGCTGTGATGCCCTTAGTCGATACCTCGACGAGCCTCTCTGAGGCGAGGCGCCTCAATAGCGTCCTCACGACACCCTCCCCGACGCCGAGTCGGTTACCCAGCGCGGCTCTACCCATCGGTTTCTCCGCCGCTATTTCGAGTGCCCTGAGTGCCTGTGCCTCGCCGTACCCGGGTGTCCTTCCTGGACTCGTCTTCTCCGCGACGCGTTGCAGGAGGTTCTTGAAGCTCATCTGTCTCTTTTCTGGGTTCTCCGGGCTTAAGCTCTTGGGTAAACCATATAAGACTGGATGGATAATCCAGCCATTGTGAATACAAAGCAGATCGCCCTCATAGCTATTATATCTGCTCTCGCTATAGTCGTCGCCTACAGCAGGGGACTCGCCGCATCCAGTCTACCCGGGGTCTTCGAGTTCATGACCGTTCTCATCTTCATCGCTGGCTTCTGCTTCGGTGCGGGTGTCGGCGTCAGCGTGGGCGTAATCAGCCTCACCATCTACATGCTCGTACCCTACCCACTTGCACACCCAGCGGCGTGGCTCTACACAACTTCGCCGTTGCTGCTTGTCGTCATGTCGGCTATCGGTGGCGTGTTCGGTGCGGCGGGTGCGTTCGCATCTCGCGTACTCAAGCCCGCCGGTTGGGGCAGGTTCAGTCTCTCCCTCGCCGCAATGGGCTTCGCACTCACCCTCTTCTACGACCTCGCCTCGAGCGCGGGATTCGCCGTCGCCTATGGTTTCCCACTCGTCGAGTCGCTCTACCTAACCTTCGTCCCACTCTACTACGCGTGGCCGCCGATCATCCACACGGTGACCAATACGGTCATCTTCGCAGTAGTCGCCCCGCCCGTCATCCAAGGCGTCCAACGCCTCCCGGAAATGTTGAATAGCCACGAGACGAAGCAGAAAGCGGCTACAGTTTGATCACGTACTACCCCGCACCGGACATCAAGAAGAGGGTAGACGAGATCATCGAGCTTCTGATGTTCGAACACTGTAAACCCAGCTGCATTTATTGCATCAGGAGCAGGGGGAGCGAGTCCCGGCGCACCATAGCCCGAATCCACGGCCTCGGTAGAATATGGCAGCTCGCCATGGGCACCGAGGCGACCTATATAATCGAGGTCATATCGGAGCAGTTTGACCCCCTGAGCCGAGACGGGCAGGACAAGGTGCTCGTCCACGAACTAATGCACGTGCCCCATAGCTTCCAGGGCGGATTCCGACACCACAAGAATTTCGTCACACGCGAGAACGTCGACGTCTGGTTCAAGAGGCTGCAGGGCAAGCGTAAGGAGCTCGGCCTCAGAAAGGATTAAGCGCCTCGCCTCCAGAGCGGTTCTCGGATGTTCCCCAGCCCCCAGACCATAACCGTGGAGAAGCCCGCGACGCTGCGCGAGTTAATCGAAGGCCTGGGACCGGAGATACGGTACGCCTATGAACAGCGTGTGATCGTCGTCCTTGTGAATGGTGAGGGTGGGTGGCCGTCGAAGCCGCTAAAGGCGGGGGACCGCGTCGCCTTATTCCCCATCGTCAGCGGCGGCTAGTCGGTCACGCGTATCATGATTCGCTCGCCCTGCTTGTTGTAGGCCGCCACGTCGCCTAACCCATAGGGGTGCGCCGTAATCATGCTGAACCTCCCATACATGTTCGACATATCCACCGCCGAGGCTTCAACCGAGCCGGATGGGTGACTGTGGAGCGTGCCCATAATCGAGAAGTCGATGGGGAGCATGTAGATGGGGTAGCTGGCGGAGACGCTGTCCGTCCTTGCATAGGGTGGAAAGAGGTAGTCGCTGAGGGTGATTGCCTCCTTCTTCGCCTCGCCCCTGAGCAGGAGTATAGCCTCTTGCGGGTGACAGTCCTTGGCGAAGGCGAGCATCTCCTCGAGGAGCCCCCTCTCCACCCTGATCTCCATGGCATAAGCTATGCGCTGCCCCGGTAAAAGGGCGATCACCCTAAAAACCCATGAAACCACGATACCCCGGTGAGACTTCTGAGCTGCATCGACAAGATATTGGGCCGCCGTAGCATTCGGCGGTACAAGAAGGAGCCCGTCCCCACTGAGGTGAAGGCGAAGATACTCGAGGCTGGACGCCTCGCCCCGAGCGCCGCCAACCGGCAGCCGTGGCACTTCGTAGTCTGCGAGAATACTGCCGCCAAAGAGAAGCTTTCCAAGGGCAGGTGGTCCGGCTTCGTCAAGGACGCCGCCTTCGCCGTCATAGGTGTCGCCCTACCATTCGATGACACCAGCAGAAAGTTCGGCGTCATAGACACGACGATAGCACTGCAGAACATGGTGCTTGCCGCCGAGGTTCAGGGCGTCGGCAGCTGCTGGATCGGTGACTTCAAGGAAAACGAGGTAAAGAAGGAATTCGGCATCCCCTCCGAGGCGACCGTCGTCTGCATAGTCACCTTCGGCCTCCCCGACGAGAAGCCGGGACCACGCAAGGCGAAGCCGCTCACGGAGTCCGTCCATATGGAGAAATGGTAAACATGGAAGCTATGGAATCTATACTCGGGAGGAGAAGCATAAGGAAGTACACGGGCGAGCCCGTGACCGACTGCGGAGGTCAAGTGCCTGCTCGAGGCCGGGATGGCGGCGCCGTCCGCTCACAACAGACAGCCCTGGCACTACGTCGTCGTCAAGGATAGGGCCAAGCTCTCGGCGATACCCAAGTTCCACAACTACTCGAAAATGCTTGAACAGGCCGCCCTCGCCATCGTGGTATGTGGCGACCTCGACCTCGAGGCAGGCACTGGCTTTTGGGTGCAGGACTGTGCGGCGTCGACGGAGAACATACTCCTCGCCGCGAAGGCGACGGGCCTCGGCGCCGTCTGGTTAGGCGTATACCCGAATGAGGCACTCGTCAAGGGGCTCCGCGAACTTCTCAAGATACCTGAGAGGAAGGTGCCTTTCTGCATCATCTCAGTCGGGCGGCCTTCTGAGGAGAAGCCTCCGGGCAACAGGTACGACGAGAAGAAGATCCACATCAATGAGTGGTAATCAATTATTCTTTCGCGCATCGAATTACTGGATCAAATATGTCCAAGTGATGCAATTATACTCCTCACTTGCGTGAGGTTAGTATCAATTCTTAAAAAGAGGCTGCGCCTCCTGTGTCGGTAGGGGCCCGTGGCCAAGCCAGGATAAGGCGCCTAGTCGGTCGCCGCAACCCGACGCCGACGCGCAAGCCTTCTAAGCCGGAGATCGAGGGTTCGAATCCCTCCGGGCCCGCCATCTTTACTGCATAAACCCATTCAAACCTAGCATCATGATTCCAATGAAATAAGTCCGACCATTAGTCCTTCATAGGCACGAGTCCATCCGATAGTCCACGTCGAATGCGGAGGCCCCTAGATGTCAATATCACGGCGAATTCATAGATAAGTAGCCCAGCACGATATGCTCATGTTGAAGATGCGACCTTCAGTGATGATTATTTGCGACGACACGGAAACTTGCGAGTCTAACCTGCCATCAATGAGCCGATGCTTGGTTCCCCTACTTGAAAAATGCCGACGAGCCCCGATGGAAAAGTCGATCGGTAAAGTCAGGTCATGTACCTGATGGCTGCTCGCGGAATCGCTGGCCTACGTCCTGATTCAAGACCACCCGTCTACCTCCCGTGAAGGAACAGCTATTCGCCAGCTCGCCTCGCATACTCAGGATGCGTAGTAGCGATCTTCAGCTCTCTAGCGATCCAGATTTAAACCAGCGGGCACTCCAAAAACGGGATGGCCGGCACGAAGAGGAGCGAAATACACCCCGGGGACACCGTCGATATCGTTCTCAAACAGGACCAGGGACAGGTAAGCTGACCCGAGGTGTCGTCAAGGAGCTTCTGACGGGGAGCCAGTTCCACCCCCACGGCATAAAGGTCCGCTTAGCCGACGGGAAGGTTGGCAGGGTGAAAGCAATCCTAGCCAAGAAGCCCGACCAGGCCAAGCAATCATAGAAATATTTTTTCTCATTATGAGCAGTTAAAGCACGCCATAAGCCTTACCGCGCTGAAGGTTTTAATCCCCCAAATGCCCCAATCCACCCGTAAGGCGAGAGACTTGAAGGCATACCTCGACAACGGCTCAGGAGCCCCCGTCGACCCGCGCGTGCTCGAGGAGATGCTCCCCTACTTCACGGAACACGTCGGAAACCCGAGCAGCTTCCACAGTGAGGGCTTCAAGGCGCTAAGCGCAATAAACAAGGCGCGTCAACAGATAGCCGACCTCATAAACGCGGAACCCGCCGAGATATTCTTCACAGCCTCCGCCACTGAGGCGACAAACCTCGCCATCATCGGCGGCGCCAACCGCTACAAGAACAAGGGCAACCGCGTCGTCTCGAGCGCCGTCGAGCACATAAGCACCGTCAACATCTGCAAGGAGCTCACCCGCAGCGGCTGGGAATACCTGCAGGCGCCCGTGGACAAGTACGGCGTCGTTCTCCTCGACAAGCTCGAGGAACTCGTAAACGACAAGACCGTCATCGTCTCCGTGATGGCGGTGAACGGCGAGATAGGCACCATTGAGCCCATCGAGGAAGCCGCCAAGATCGCCCACGAGAAGGGCGCTTTCTTCCACACAGACGCTACGGCAGCACTCGGCAAGATACCGCTCGATGTTAAAAGCCATGGACATCGACATGATGACTCTGAGCAGCAACGATATCAGCGGACCCAAGGGCGTCGGCGCACTCTACATGAAGAAGAGCATGCGCATCCGCCCAGTCATCATCGGCGGCGGTCAGGAGCAAGGGCTGCGCAGCGGTACCGAGAACACCCCAGGCATCGTCGGATTCGGCAAGGCCGCAGAGACTCGCCAAGCAGGAGCTACCCGACGGAGGCAAAGCGCCTCACCGAGCTACGGGACTACCTAATCAAAGGCGTAACCTCCACCATACCCGAGTCCTACCTCAACGGACACCCCACCAATAGAGCCCCCAACAACGCCAACATCCGCTTCAGCTACATCGAAGGCGAGGCACTCATCCTAAGCCTCGACGATGTAGGCGTCCAGGTCAACACCGGCTCAGCTTGCGCCGCAAAGACCCTGGAGCCCAGCGCCTGCCTACTAGCGACAGGCCTCAAGCCGGAGGACGCCCACGGGAGCCTCGTCTTCACTCTCGGCAAAGCCAATAATAAGGAGCAGATTGACTACGTTATCGAGAAACTCCCAGCCATCGTCAAGCGGCTGAGGGCGATGTCGAGCATAACCCCAGAGGAGCTGAAGTAGAGTGTACAGCGACAAGGTCATGGACCACTTCAAGAACCCCCGCAACGTCGGCGAGATCAAGGACGCAGACGGCGTCGGCACCGTCGGCAACCCCGTCTGCGGCGATATGATGACCATGTATATCAAGGTCAAAGGCGACAAGATCGCCGACATCAAGTTCAAGACCTACGGCTGCGGCGCCGCCATCGCGACGAGCAGCATGACCACCGAGCTAGCGCTCGGCAAGACAGTCGATGAGGCGGAGAAGATCACCCGTCAGAGTGTCGCCGACGCACTCGACGGGCTACCACCAGTTAAAATGCACTGCAGCAACCTCGCCTCGGACGCCCTACAGGAGGCTATCAAGGACTACCGGAAAAAGAAGGAGGAGAAGAGGAAGTGAATGAGAAGGTAGAGAAGTGCCCTATGTGCGGGTACCAGAAGGGGGAGAGCTGTGACCTAATGGTTGGCAAGGGCGATGAGAAGACCCTCATCTGCTGCTGCGAGCGACTACAAAAGAAAACTGTTAAAAAGGCGTAGCCGCGGGGAATACAACAGCATCTCCACAAGGCGAACAGTTCTTGGACAAGACGAAGCTCGCATCACGTCTATCCGCTGCGCTCAACGCCCCCCTGATAACCGTAGTAACGTTCATTCCCCTTATACTATTCTACGGCGCAGATTCGGCGGGGCTCCTCATCGCGATAACCAGCCTCTTCGGCTGCGTCCTACCCCTCGCGATGGTCATCGGGCTACTCAAGCTCGACTTGATAAAGGACTTTTACGCCCGAGACAGGGCGACGCGCTTCCTACCCTTCCTCTGGACGACCTTCTTCTACCTCCTCGGGTGCTTAAGCCTGATACTTGTCTCGGCACCAGCGGCTGTGACAGCGCTGATGGCTTGCTACTTCGTCAACGGGCTCGTCCTTATAGTCATCACACTTAAGTGGAAGATTAGTATACACGCGAGCGGCGTTACGGGTCCCGTGACGGCTCTCATTTTCCTCCTCGGAGGCGTAATGCTGCCTCTCCTTCTCGTCGTCATACCCGTCGCCTGGGCGAGGGTCGAGTTGAAGGCACACACGGTTATGCAAGTAGCTGTCGGTGCCGTGCTCAGCAGTGTACTCACCTGGTTCCAGATGAGCTACTATATGCACACCATCCTCATCTAAATAATCGGTAATAGAAATGTGGTATACAATCCAACAGTTATTGCATGCCCAATTTCATTACCTAAGCCTAAAAAAGGGTCCGGATCTAAGCAAAAGGAACACGTATTTCATAGTTTAGGCAACTATCTTCTCGCCCAGCGCGGTGCCCCACTCGTAGGCACGCTTCGCCTCGTCGCCATTCGGCTTGAAGACAAAGTCGATGTCGCTCTCGACGAGTTGTATCCCCGCAGCCTGCATCTCCGCCTCGACTATCTTCTTCGCCCCGCCCGCCCAGCCGTAGCTGCCGAAGGCGCCACCGATCTTGTTCATCGGCTTCAATCCCCTCATGTAGGCGAGGAAGCCGGCGACCGTCGGGAAGATTTGGTTATTAAGCGTCGGGGAGCCGACGACGATCGCTTTCGCCTCTAGGAGATCGGCAATTACGTCGCTGTTCGGGCTCGACTGGAGGCTGTGGAGCCTCACCTCCACACCCTTAGAGGCAATCCCGTCTGCGATGGCGCGTGCGAGAACCTGCGTAGCTCCCCCACATCGTATCATAGACGATTACCGCCCTTTTCTTTGTCTCGCCAGCGATCCACCTCTGGTAAAGCCCGAGTATCCTCCCTGGATTCTTCCGCCAGATTATGCCGTGACTCGGCGCTATCATCTCGACCTGTACACCTTCGAGCGCCTTTAAAGCCCGCGAGACGCTCCTCCAAAGGGGCATCAGTATGTTCGCGTAGTAGGTAGATGCCTCCTGAATTAGCTCTCCCTCGTCTACCTCATCGTCGAAGCGCCCACTGGAGGCGAGATGCTGGCCGAAGGCGTCGTTACTAAAGAGCAGCTTCTCCTCGGGCATGTAACTGACCATCGAGTCGGGCCAGTGCGCCATGGGGACTGGGACGAATGTGAGGCTCCTCTTCCCCAGCTTTAGCGTTGGCTTTTTCTCAATCGGGGTGATCTTGAGGTCGTCGCCATAGTACTTCCGTAGGGTGTTGATGCAACGCTCGGTTGCTATGACCTCGGCGTTTGGACATGCCTCGATGACGCGCCTTATGCTGCCCGAGTGGTCAGGCTCCGCGTGGTTGGCGACGATGTAGTCGACCTTCTTGGGGTCAATGACTTCACTAATGTGGGTGACTTGCTCCTCGGCGAACGGCGCTTTGACGAAGTCAATTAGCGCCACCTTCTCGTCGACGACGAGGTACGAGTTGTAACTGCTCCCCCTGTGTGTGATGTAGCCGTGGAAGTTCCTTATACTCCAGTCCACGGCACCGACCCAGTATATGCCCTCTTTGACCGAGATCATCAAAACCGACCTAATGTGTCCGGGGAAAGGAGGGCATAAAAGGGTTATGCGTGTGGGACCTCGACCTCGAGGAGATCCTCAGCGATCAAGGTGTGGGGGAAGATTGCACGTGCCGCCGCGAGCATTGGAGCCACATCACCGTACCTGCTGCTTATGTGTGTGAGTATCAGCTTCTTGACACCGGCTCTTGCTGCGACGCTCGCAGCCTGGCTCGCCGTCGAGTGCCCATCTTCAGCAGCCCTATCGACGAGTTCATCGCCGAACGTCGCCTCATGTATCAGGAGATCAGCACCGACAGCGAGCCCGACTACGTTCTCGCTCGGCTTGGTGTCTCCCGAGTAGACCAGTTTGCGCCCCTGACGCGGTGAGTCGGAGACGTCGAGCGACCTCACAACTCTCCCCTCGACCTCGACCTCCTCGCCGTCTTGAAGCCTCTTCCAGATGGCACCCTCGGGAACACTCAGCGCCTTCGCCCTGTCTGGGTAGAACTTCCCCGGGCGCGGGCTCTCCAGCAAAGCGTATGACCAGGACTCTAACCTGTGCTCCGACTTACGCGCCTCGACGCTGAAGCCCTTTCCCTCATGAACGATGCCGGGCTCGCATATCTCGTGTACAGAAACGGGGAACCCGGGTCCGCCGAGGGTGCTGGAGACCCCCTGCAGGAACGCATGTAGTCCCCGCGGTCCATAGACAGCGAGCGGCTCCTCGCGCCTCTGGAGGGTCATGGACTGGAGGAGTCCGGGGACGCCTAGGACATGGTCGCCGTGCAGGTGGGTGATGAAGATGAGCTTGACCCTGCTGAAGCCTATGTGGGCGGCGACCATCTGCCTCTGCGTCCCCTCGCCGCAGTCGAGGAGCATAACGCCTCGCCCTATCTTGATGGCGACGGACGAAGAACTCCTCTCCGGGGTCGGCATGCTCCCACTGGTACCGAGGAAGACTACCCTCAAGGCCACTACCCGCTGGGAACTCCCTCGAGCCAGTGCACTGCTTCTAAGGCGGCAGCGCAGCCGCTCCCGCAGCTCGTCACGACTTGCCTGTAAGTCTTGTCGATTAGATCACCCCCCACGAAGACCCCCTTAATTCCCGTCTTCACACCATCCGTCAGTGGAAACCCGACCTCGTCTAGTTCAATGTGCCCTCGCAGTATGGATGTGTTGGGGTCCCATCCTATGGCGAGGAGGACCCCATCAGCCTCAACGACGCGGCTCTCTTCCGTTTTCAGGTCCCTGAGCCTGACCCCGCTCACCCTCTTGTCCCCGAGTATCTCGGTGACCTCTGTGTTGTATTGAAACCTTATCCTGGGCTCGTTTATCGCCTTCTCAATGAGGCACCTGCAAGCGCGTGCCTCACCCCTCCTGTGGACGATCGTCACCTCGGAGGCGAACTTCGCGAGGTCCAATGCCTCCTGTATCGCTGAGTCGCCTCCGCCTACAACAACCGCCTTACGATCCTCGTAGAAGGCAGCGTCACATGTGGCGCAGACGAAGACGCCCCTCCCCATGAGCCTGTCCTCGCCTGGGACGCCTAGCTTCCTGTGATTCATCCCCATTGCGACAATAATGGACCTAGCCTCGAACACCCTCTCACCGACCATAATCTTGTATGGGTTCCCCGAGAAGTCCACCTCCGTCGCTGAGGCGTCGAGAAACTCGGCGCCAAACCTCTCCGCGTGTACCTTGAACTTGTATGAGAGGTCAGGCCCCGTTATCCCCTCAGCAAAGCCGGGGTAGTTGTCTACCTGGTATGTGAAGGCGATCTGACCGCCGACCATCGGGCCGGCGACGACAAGTGTCTTCATCTTCGCACGCGCCGTGTAGAGCGCCGCGGTCAATCCAGCGGGGCCAGCCCCAAGAACGATCACGTCGTACATACAAGGTCCTCAGGCGCAGTCCTTCAGGATGTTGTTTAGCGTTCCAACCAAGTTGGTGAGCGTCTCGAGGCCGACGACCTCACCGATCTCTACGCCCCTGCAATAAACTTTGAATGTGGGCGTGCCTATGACGCCCTTCCCGATCGCCAGTTTGCGGGTCTCCCTGTCAGTTAGGACGTTGAGCCGAATGAGCTTAGCCTTCCCGATTTTTCCGGGTAGTTCCTGGACCGCCGTCTCGATCTTCTTGCAGGTCGGACAGTTCACATGCCAGAACTCTACGACAACTGGACCCTCCGCCTTGGAGACGGCGGTGTCCCAGTCCGTGTAGAGGATCTCCGTGATTGACAAAGGGGCTATCGTCTGAGGGTTGGGCGGGGCTGGATTAATAGGTTGCCTAGACCTCGGCGAAGCTCAGCGCGCCATCGGTGATGGTCAGCTCATAGAGCTGGTTCGGGTAGGGCTTGAGCCTGAAGCTCTCAAGCTCCTCACCCGTCATTATCAGGGTGATCTTCATCTGCTCGTACTCCTTCGCGCCTCCGCCGGGCATGAAGCCCTGGAAGCTCTTCGTGACCTGAACGACCATCTGATTGATCTCGTCGGGGACCTCTGGGTTGCTCATCATAACCATGGGTGGGCGCTGGCGGACCTCGACAAACTCGATCTGGAAGCACTCCCTGTTCTCTGGGTCCTTAACTGAGCGGACGCTCTGGACCTTGATGCGAATCTTGGAGCTTATCATCGCCCTGTTGTTCGCCGTGGCGGTATAAAGGGGTTAGCTCAGGCTATTTCCCTGAGCTTGTCGGCGATGATCCCTGCTACACTGACCCTGCTAAAGGGGGTCTCGATGGTGTTGGTTGCGATTATCGGGTCTGCGCCAGCCTTTCTGATCTTCTCCTCAGCGCCGGGCATATAGAGTACATGTGTGCAGGCGGTTGCGACCTTCTCCGCGCCCTGGGCTGTGAGGGCTTCGACTGCCTTCGCCATAGTCCCGCCGCTGCTTATCATGTCGTCGAAGACCACAGCCTTGCGCCCGCCTATGTTGAGGTCTTTGACAGCCATTGTTATCTCGCCCGTCTTGCGGTCGCGGGTCTTTTCGAAGTAGTTGTAGCCCCCGCCGAGGACCTTGGAGGCGGCTTCAGCTATGTAGATGGCTCCCTTATCGGGGGAGAGGCTGTAGGCGCCGCCGAAACCCTCTTTCTTGAGGTACTCGGCGAGGAGTGGTATGGCGCTGATGTTGTGGAACCTTACCTTGTGCCTTTTCTCGACCCCGCGGGTGGACGCCTCGTTGTGAATGTTGACCGTGACGAGATCGGTGACCCCCGCGCACTCGAGCATGCCGAATATTATGTCTAGGCTGAGTGACTCTAGGTCGGTGAAGCGCTTGTCCTGGCGTGCGTAAGCGAGGTAGGGGACGACAGCGACGACCTTCTCAGCGTCGAAGTCCTTGGCGGTCCTCGCCATGAGGAGGAGCTGCATGAGTCGGGTATCCGGGTTGGGCGCTGTCGTCTGGACTATTACGACGCTCTCCCCCGCCACCTGTTTCGTGAGCTTTATATAACTCTCCCCGTCGGGGAAGACGCGGTGCTCTACCGGCGTAGGCTCAACGCCTAGGCGCTCCGCTATCCTCCAGCCGAGCCCTAGAGAAGAGGGACCGGGTATGACGATCATACGGGGGAGGATTGTCGTATCCGGTAGATAAGGGGAACCCCTAGAACCAGGTGAATAAGACGAGGACGCCTGCGATCGCTACTGCTGCGCCCCAGGCTTTCTTGTCCCAGTTGTATATCTTCAGTCCGTCGAAAGCTCCGAAGGGGATGAGGTTGAAGAGGGCGAGGAACGCGTTTATCTGGACGCCGTAGAAGGCGATGACGCTGATGAGACTGTCCGGCGAGAAGAGGTAGACGACGAGGTAGATGAGCGCCTGAGCGATGTTCGTTGTCGGGCCGGCTATCGATATCTTTCCGTACTCCGTAAGGTTCATAACGCCGGCTATCATCACGGCGCCGGGAGCGACTATCATTATCGGGAGTACGTCGGACTGGAGTAGGGCGAATGAGAAAAGGGTGAAAAGCATTCCTATCGTGCTCAACCTGAACTCTGCCCACATCCCGAAGTGCTGCGCCGCGAACTTGTGAGCCAGCTCGTGAAGGATGAAGGCAAGGGCAAGGACCGAGGCAATACCAATAACGAAGAATGGCGCCACTGTAAAGTAGCTCCACACCTTGAAGAGCGGGAGCGCCATGATGATGACGAGCCCGATCGCGAGGTCTCGTAACTCCTTACTGCTGAACCAGTAGGGTCGTATGACCTGGCTCGTCGAGTAGTTGCCTTGAAAGTCTCCGGTCGAGGAGTAGCTGCCTATGTGCACAGTATTCGGTTTTGCCTGATCATATTTCCCCGTGCAGTCGTGGAACTCGGGTAGCCTATGCTGGTCGCAGAAGTAGCCGCCACAGTAGTTGCAGCGGTAGGGCATATAGGTCTCGACGCCGCACTTGTCGCACTTAACCAAGTGGCTCCCCCCGAATTAGCTGAAACCCGGGTGTAATAAGAGTTAGTGTGGGGGCTAAACTGCCGCCTTCCTGATGGCGGCGACTATCTTGTCCTTGTTGGGGAGTAACTCCTTTTCGAGGCGAGGGTTGAATGGGAAGGGTATGTTTGGTGTGGCGACACGTATCGGGGTAGTTACGAGGCTCTTCAGCGCCTTCTCCGCAGCTATGGCGACTACCTCGCCACTGAAGCCGAAGCTGTGGTAGTCCTCGTCCACGACGACGAGGCGCCCCGTCTTCTTGACTGAGTTGACGATCGCTTCCTCATCGAGGGGGACGAGTGTGCGCGGGTCGATGACCTCGACGCTCACCTTGCCTTTGAGTTCATCCGCCGCCTTCATCGCCTCCTGCACCATAAGACTCGTCGCGACGACGGTGACATCCTTTCCCTCGCGGACGAGGTTGGCGACGCCGAGTGGTACCTCATAGGGCTCCTTGGGAACCTGGCCCTTGACGGGGTACAGGAGGCGGTGCTCCATGAATATCTTGGGGTTCGGGTCGCGTATACTGGAGATGAGTAGCCCCTTCGCGTCGTAGGGATTGCTTGGGACGACGACCTTGAGCCCCGGGGTATGCGCGAATAGTCCATGGAGGCTCTCACTATGTGTAGCGCCGCTGCTCGTCCCTGCACCGTTAAGGACACGGAGAGTCATTGGGACGCTTACAGCTCCGCCGGTCATGTAAGGTGTCTTGGCGAACTGGTTTAGTATCTGGTCCATTGCAACGAGTCCGAAGTCGACGAGCATGAGTTCGACGACGGGATGGTAGCCTGCGATAGCAGCTCCGACGCCGGCGCCGATGAAGGCGGTCTCCGTGATGGGGGCGTCGCGGACGCGCTCGCGTCCAAACTTTTCCTTTAGCCCTTTCGTCGCCTCGCGCCACTGACTGGAGACGTTCTCGCCGAAAACAATGACCTTGGGGTCGCGTTCCATCTCGGACATGTGTGCCTCGTTAAGCGCCTGGCCGAAGGTGATCTCGCGTGCGGGCATACTAGTCCGCCTCCCTGAAGACGCAGGCATATGCCTGGTCCAGTGTGGGCTCGGGGCTCTTTAACCCGTAGTCAATGGCCTTCTGGACGTTTGCTGCCTCCTCGGAGCGTATCTGCTCCTCAATCGTTCGGGGCATCCTCTGCTTTAGGAGGTTTATGGGGTCCCACTGGCGCTCCTTCTCGTTGGACTCAAGGCGTCCCTCGAGGTTTCCCTCGAGCTGGTGTACCTTGAACTCGAGGAGAGTAGGTCCCTTCCCGGCACGTGCGCGTCTGACTGCTTTTCCTGCAGCCTTGTAGACGGCGTCGACGTCCCAGCCGGTTGTGGTGTATCCGGGCATCGCGTAGTTCTTTGCGCGCAAGCTGACCTTATCAATGCTAAGCTGGGGGTAGTCTATCTCGTGGCCGAGCATGCGCTGGACCTCTGGACTGCTGTTCTCGCAGACGAAAACGATTGGGAGATTCCAGCAGGCGGCGAGGTTTAAGGTCTCCTGTACACCTCCCTGGTTGCTTCCACCTTCGCCGAAGTAGGAGACGGCGATCTTGCGCTTGCCTTCTAATTGGTCGGCGAGTGCGTAGCCGGCTGCGGTTGGGACGCTTCCGCCGACAACGCCGTTAGCCCCTATGGCGCCGACGCTGGGGTCGAATGTATGGTAGGGCCCTGCCTTACCATGATTGAAGCCTGTCTGCTTTCCCATGAGCTCCGCCATGAGCCTGTCGAGGCTGCAGCCCTTGGCGATGAGGTGCCCGAGGGCGCGGTGGGTGGAGGCGATCTGATCCCCCTTCCTGAGGTGGATGGAGACACCGGCGGCGACCGCCTCCTGTCCCGTGTAGAGTCCGAAGCGAGCAGGTATCTTCCCCTCCTTCGTGAGTCTCCTGACGGCGTTCTCGAAGGTCCTTATGCGGACCATGACACGGTATATCTCCGCTGTCTTCGCTTCGTTTAGGCTCATGGTGTGTTCTGGTCTCTTGTGGGGGTTTTTGGATTTAGGGTTATCTGGTTCAGTGTATTTTGTCTCACTTTTGGACACGATGATCGGTTGGTTGGTAGATATTACGGCTCCTTTTTCTCAACAGGTGAGTTTTCGAGCTTTATCACAGAAACCCCCTCCCTTTTTGAGGTGCATGTATTTAGCGAATATATACCCCTTTTTCTTAGATCCGATCAAGAATGGGGCCGTTTCGTAAGATATTTACCCGATTCAAGCCTAATTTTCAGATATTCAGTGATCTCGTTTTTTTGGGGTATTGGAATGTAGAGGAATACTTATTCCGGTTGGGTTAGTGGTGAGTCTGTATGTCCTCGGTGGGCGGGATAAGGTCGCGGTTGCTTGAGAAGCTTACTTCCGAAGAGGTGGAGACGCTGGGTGCTAGGGACGCCCTCTCCATTGAGCACGCGGATAAGCTTCGGGAGAACGTGCTGGGACTCTTGCACGTGCCGCTGGGCGTTGTAGACGGGCTCACGTTGAACGGGCGTGGATTTATGGTGCCACTCGCGATCGAGGAGAGGGGGGTCGTGGAAATGGTGCGACGTGGCGCGGGACTCGCCGTCTACACGGCGGACAGCAGTGAGCAGATCATGATGGGGCAAATTCAGGTTGTCGGCGCCCCAAATATCGAGGAGGGAATCCGCCGCATCCTCGCGGAGAGGTCGAACCTGCTCATCGAGATGAACACAGTCTCCACGACCCGTAAGGCACTAGACTTGACTACACGCCGGCTCGACACAGATGCGGGACCAATGATCATCGCTGAGGTCCACGTCGATGTCAAGGACTCGATGGGGGCTAACGTCGTCAACTCGATGTGTGAGCTGATCAGGCCCGCAGTCGAGGCTCTGACGGGTGGGAGGGTGAACATGGCTATCCTGACGAACCTCTCCACGGGGCGCATGGTCCGGGTACGCGCCAGCGTCCCAGAGGAGCGGATCAACGGTGAGATTGCAGACAGGATTGTGAAGGCGTCCGCGTTCGCCGAGGCCGATCCTTACCGCGCCGTCACCCACAACAAGGGGATAATGAATGGCGTCTCAGCAGTGCTCCTCGCCACTGGCAACGATACACGCGCCGTCGAGGCCGGGGCACACGCCTATGCCTCCCTCAGAGGGGCATACAAGCCTCTCTCCCGTTGGACGAGGGATCAGCAAGGCGGACTCATTGGCGAGCTGGAGATGCCGCTCAGTGTAGGCACCGTCGGCGGAGTTGTGAATACCCACCCCGTGGCGAAGATCAACCTCAAGCTGCTTTGCGTCAAGAGCGCAGCTGAACTCGGGCAGGTGGCGGGGACCGTTGGCCTCGCCTCGAACCTCGGAGCCCTCTACACCCTGGTAAGCGAGGGCGTGAAAAGTATACAATAGCTACTTCTTCTTGATGACGATGGTGGTCTCGTCGCCTTCCTTCTTTATGGAGACGACGGTGTGGCCTAGGCGCTCCGTGAGCCTGCGGAGGTCCTCGAAGGCTGCTGGGTCGTCGGCGTGGACCTCAAGTGTCTGTCCCGAGGCGAGCTCGTCGAGCGCCATGCGTGTCCTGAAGACGGGTTCGGGGCAGAAGAGCCCCGTGCAGTCAAGTACCTTGTCAGTCATTACTCCTCTTCCTCCTTCCTAGCCCTCGGTGGCTGAGTCATTGGGATCACGTCCTCCCGCACGTATTGAAGGTATTGCCCCTGATCAACCGTGTTGAAGATTGTCACCGAACCATCGCGGACGAGTCCCACGGTGTATCCGAACTTTTTGCTCTTCGCTAGCACGTACCAGGGGTCCCCGATGCTGTCGTACTCCTTGAAAAGCTTCGTGTCGACAAGGTCCGGCCCGTAGAGGCTGAGCTTGTTTATATTCGGGATGTCCATGTTCTCGAAGAAGATCACCTTGGTACCCTCCTTATTGGCGATGTGGAACTTTTTCATAGTCTCAGGGAGTATGCGCGCCTCGACGATTACACCCATCTCGCCAAAGGCGATCTCGCTCAACTTGTTCGCGATCTTATTGGCAATGGCCTTCTTGTCGACGACGACGAGGTAGACTCGACTCTCGTGCTCGTTCATACTGAATAGGACTTCCTTCGTAGCGGCGGCTGGGAGGACTTTCCCACGATGGTAGTTGTAGACGACGTGATCGTAGCTGTAGAGTCCGGTGAGTACGCCCTCGGTGACGTTGACGTTGGCGACTTCGGTGAGTAGAGTGAGCTTGAAATCGCCTTCGGCGTACTCCTCCTCTATCTTGTGGCCCTCGAGCGCCGCCGCGATGTCCGCGAGCTTCTTGTACTCGGTTGAGACGAAGACCTTCCCCGCCGTTGGCAAATCTTACACCTAGACCAAGGGGACGGAGAGCGCCATTTAAGGGTAATGAGCAGCTCAGGACAGCCCCTTGAAGAGCCTGTCCACTTCGCGGTGGTACTTGTTGAAGGCGTGCCTGCTCTTCGGCGCGCGCTCGATGATCTCGTTGATCCTGTTGCACCAAGTATAGACCCTCATGGAGGGGCGTCTCTCGCTGAGCGCAAGGAGCGCGCCTCTCTGCATAACCTTCAGAAGAACCTCGAATACGGCCCCGATTAGGACTACATGTCTGGGTTGATAGAAATATTGCAGTCACGTGACGTTACTTGAGGACGGAGCCGAGGACCCTGAGGGTGTTACCGCCGAGTATCTTCTTTATGTCCTCCTCCGAGTACTTGCGGCGCACTAACTCGCGGGTGATGTTTGGCATCTTGGAGGCGTTCTCTAATCCTACCGGGGGATTGCCGATGCCGTCGAAGTCTGAGCCGAGACCCACGTGGTCTGGTCCCACCAGCTTCACTATGTAGTCTATGTGGTCGACGAGCTTTTCGATGGTGGCGCCTTCCTTGGCGACGAAGTCTGGGGCGAAGTTCATCCCTACTACGCCATCGTGATCGGCTATTGTCTGAAGCATATCGTCTGTGAGGTTTCTGCGGTGGTCGCAGACGACGCGGCTGTTGCTGTGGCTCGCTATGAAGGGACCCTTTTTGACCTCGGCAATGTCCCAGAAACATGTATCACTTATGTGGCTGGTGTCGAGGACGATGCCGAGGCGGTCCATCTCCTCGATCGCCTTGATGCCGAGGTCGGTGAGCTTGCTGCCTGCGCGGGACGCCGAGAGGCCGTCAGCGAAGGGGGTGCGCCAGTTCCACGTGAAGCTGAGCATCCTGACGCCGAGCTTGTAGAAGTTGCGGAGGACGCTGAGGTCGCCCATAAGGGGCTCACCGCCCTCGATGGCAAGGAGTCCGCTGCACTTCCCCACTTCCTTAGCGGCGAGTATCTCGCGCGCTGAGGTGACTGGCACTATCTTCTCAGTGTTCGCCTCCATCTCCCTGTAGAATGCGTCTGTCATCACCATCGCGGTGTAGAGGGCGTCGGGCTGTCCCTCACGGCGCCCCGTGTACATAGCGAATGTCTGGCAGTCAATTCCCCCATCAATCATTCGGGGGAGGTCGAGGTGCCCCTTGTCGCTCCGCTCCCCGAACCTTCTCGTGGGCTGTCCGCCGTATTGACCCGGCGTCAGCTGCATTAGCGTATCGCAATGGGTATCTATGACGACCGCCTCTTTGTGGATGCGCGCCGCTTCCTCCTCTTGCTTTTTCGAGAGAATCACCATTACAATCCCCTCAAGGGTGGGCGGTTACCTGTAAAAGGTTTAAGGGGAACTGCCCACCTTCACTTTCAGTCTACCCCAAGGAAAATTGGCGGGTAGGTTTAAAAACAGAGGACTGTTAGACTCAGGAGTTTAGAGGCGTCGCGGATGCTCATCAGAGAGGTCATTATCAAGAATTTTATGTCGTACGAGTACGCCCGCATCCCACTCAGAGACGGGGTAAACGTAGTTTGCGGCCCGAACGGCTCCGGAAAATCGAGTTTTCTCCTCGCCATCTGCGTCGCCTTAGGCGACACCTACACTGAGAGGAGCAAAAAGCTCAGCGACCTCATACGCTGGGAACAGGACCAGGCCGAGGTCAGCCTCATACTCGACAACAGCAAGCGAGACGACGGAAAACGTCCCGTCCCCACATTCAACGTGGACGAGGTACGCCTCACCCGCAACATCCGCCGCGACGGCAAGTATACCTTCGAACTAAACCAGCGAAACGTCACCAAGGCCGAGGTCACCGAACTCCTCAAGGGATTCGGCTTCGACCCCGACAACATGCTCATCATCATGCACCAGAACATGCCGGGCCGCTTCGCAAACCTCAGCCCACAGGAACGCCTCGTCATGCTCGAAGAGGCGGTCGGCTTCAACACCTTCCGCCGCGACGTCGTAGAGGCAAAACAGCGCCTCGGCGGCATACTCAGCGAGGAGCAGAGCCTAAACCAGCTCCTAGACCGTGCACGCGAGACGCTCGCTTACTGGCGCGACCAGAACGAGCGTCTACAGGAGAAGAAGAAGCTCCAGACACGCATGAACTTCCTCCAGCGCGAAATGGCGTGGAGCCGCGTTCTTCAACTCGAGGGGAACGTCAAGGAGCTGGAGCAAGAGCTAGACCAGGCAGACGCCGACCTCTACGGCGCAGAGGAGGAGATGAACAGGTTCAGCAAGGCAGTCGTCGACAGCGACGAGGCCCTAAAAACGCTGCGCAGCCAGTGGATGGAGTTCATAGAGCGCCGCGTAGAGGCCGAGAAAGCACTCGGAGTAAGCGAGTTCAGCATCAACTCCACCAAGGACCGCATACAGAGCCTTAAACAGGATGCTCGGCAGCAGCGGCGAGCAGCGCAAGAAACTCGAACTCACCGCCCAGACTCTCAGGTCCACACTTAAGAAGGGTCCCACGAAGCTCGACGACTACTTCAACACTCATTGATGAGCTAGAGAAGACCCAGACAGAGACCTTCGAGGGTGGAGCGGGGAACTCATCACCCAGAGGAGCGAGGCCGAGGCCAAGATCAAGCAGCTCAGCAGACAGCTTGAGGACGCTGAGTCGGCCGTGGGGCGCGTAGTCTCGAGGACATGGAGGTCCTCAGGGTCAAGGTAGACGCCGCCACCGACCAGCACGTCGAGGGCAGGATACAGCTCGCCCTCCTCAAGGACAAGCGTGGCCGCCTTAAGCGGCGGATCGAGGAGCTCAAGGCCGAGATTGACCGCGCCAACAGGAGCGCCGCGACGCTGAGGCGGAGGCACTCGATCAAGGGCGCCCGCGTCGAGACCGGGCGCACCGGCGACGATGTACTTAACGAGATCAGGAAGACCTCCGGCATCCTCATCGGCCTGGCCGAGGTCCCCGAGGACGCCGAGGAGATGTACGACTCCTACAACAAGACCTACAAGGAGATACAGGAGAAGGTCGCGCAGGTCCACGAGGACCGCCGCCAGGTCATGGCGGAGATAGAGGAGCGCACACGCAAGTGGGGCGACGTCATCCACAACCTTCTCGACGAGGTCAACGCCCGCTACCAGAGCCTCCTCAGCAGGCTTCAGGCACGCGGCGAGACACGCCTCATCAACCCCTCCGACATCGAGGAGGCCGGGCTCGAGATATTCGTCAGCTTCAAGGGCGGGCAACTAGCAGGCTCGACCCGTACACGCACAGCGGAGGCGAGAGAAGCACAACCGTCATGGCTTTCCTCCTCGCCCTGCAGCAGAACGTCCTCAGCCCCTTCAGGGCGGTCGACGAGTTCGACCTCCACATGGACCCGAAGAACAAGGAGGTCGTCTCCGAGTTCATCGTCTCCACAATGGAGGGGACGCAGACCAGTACATGGCCATCACCCCGAGCCAGGTCACCTTCAAGGGCAAAGACGTCCACATCGTCATGGTCCACAAGACCGAGGACATCGAGCGAAGTGAGGCTGGTAGAGGAATTGAGCAAGAAGCGGGACGAGCTCGAAGGCGTCATAAGCCTCTGCCGCGCCGTTCAGGCGGGGAGCGTCGAGCCCTTCGCTGTCGACATCGACTACATGCTAGAGGTCATACGCCGCTACTACCCCGAGACCGATAACCTACAGGACTTCTGCACCGACGCCGCGGCCATCAAAGGGCTGAGCGAGGTGCTTCAGAGCCAGAACGACTGGATACAGCACCAGAGCACTACCCTCTACAAGGACCCGTTCCTCCTCAACCAGCAGATCACTGAAGATGGACATCAGCGCCATCGCGGACAGCTTCCTCAGGAGCTGGCACCCGATGGTGCAGATGGAGCAGCTCTCCGCGAAGACGCTGGCGGGGAGCCTCGGCTACTGGGCCGACCTCATCCCCCTCGCGGAGAGGTGGAAGGAGTCGAACGTCGAGATGGTCGACGCGGGCACCGCCACGCATGGAGGAGGCGCGCGCCCTCGGCTATCTCCCCGAGGAGGGCTTCGCCGACATCATCGAGGGCTTCTGGATGCGAGCTCGGACGCACGCGTCGGCAAGGGTGGCACTATCGATTACTGGACTGGATAGGCGCCGACACATACGAGGAGACAGTCAAGCGCGCCTACCTCACCGTCTTCATGGTCAGCTACGGCTACGCCAACATCGAGGCCGACAGGCTTCGGGGAGAACGTCAGATAACGCACAACCGGGAGCCACGCCCCGACCCGGGGCAAGCAGAAGGTCAGCATCCCCACGCTGGTCGACTACGAGGAGTGGAAAAGATGGCGAAAAGGGTAAGAGCAGAGGCCGGCTACGCCCGGAAGTTAAAGGACGCGGTCCATCTGCTGTTCTTCCAGCACCACAGGCTACCCGGCGTAAGCGGGCTGGGAGCTACGCCAGGAGCTCGGCCCCGACTGGCAGAACGTCTTAGAGGTGCTCGACAAGCAGCTCCAGACCCTCGACCTACAGGTCACGCGGGTGCTCGACGACCCGAACATCATCGACCCCGACCAGACCCAGCTCGCGGACGCCCGCTACTACATCACGATGCGTGGCAGCATCGACCAGAAGGCGGCGAAAACCATCGGGTGGCGCGTCGACGACATCGCAGGCCTCGCAGTCGCCATTGCATACATAATCAGCAAGCAGGGCAAGGCGCCCCGCACCGATGTCGAGAAGATCCTTCAGGAGAAGCTCCCCGGCTGGCGCGTCAAGATGAGCATCGACCGCTACATCTCAGCAGGGCTACCTAGGCGAGGACGACAAGGGCGTCCTCTACATGGACTGGAGGAGCCGCGCCGAGGTCGACCAGAAGCAGCTAGTAGACCTCATCGTCAGCTTCGGTAAGAAGAGCGACGCCGAGGCGCCAAGCCCAAAGCTGAGGAAGACGAGGAAGACTAATTTACTTCCAGCAGTACTTCGTGTCGCAGTAGGCGTCCCCCTTCATCAGGGACTTGGTCCTCTTCAGGCTCACCCGCTTGCAGTAAGCCGGGGTCGTGTCGAAGTCGGGCTTGCAGCACATTATCTCTCCGAGGTCCTCGGCGCCCATCTCCCTGAAGACCTTGGCCAATATGCACTCAGTGGTCCTGAACTCGACCTCGTGGTCGTTGTCGACCGGGTAGGTGATCGTGAACAGGTTCTTGGCGAATTGGTTTTCGTGTAGCCCCTTCATGAGCTTCTTGAACTCGGCGAAGGTCTTTATGGGTGGCTCTCCCTCCATCTGCTTGGCGACCATCGCGAGGTCCCCCTCGACCCGGCTCGTGTATAGTATCTCATGTGCCCTCTCCACTCCAAGTTCCCGCTCAATGGTCCTAGCAAGTTTTACCGCCGCTTCAAACGCTTCACGCATCAGCGTGGCGTAGCTCACATTGGCATCCCTGTCAAATTTATGTACAGTCATCAAGGTTGGATTATAGGATGATCAGTTACTAAGAACTCTTTCTATTTAAATCAATTTATAAGTGGTTAAATAATGAATTCAATCCCCTACTGTATTAAAGAATCCACATCAATTTCAGCTAAATTGCTTGTATCTTTAATACGAGATATTAGTTAGTTTATTTATTAATTATAATAAAAATATAATCATTTTTCACGGGCACTTTTCCTAATACGACTCAAAGTTTATATCTTGCTACCAAGGTTTCAAATTACTAAAGGTTATCTAGCCTAAGTTTGGGGTAACCATTTTGTCAGAATCTAAACTTTGTGACTCTAGGTGTCGAGATTTTACGTGTACCAAAAGAGCGATGTCCTTCCGCGGCAAGGTTACGTGGTGCCAGTGGACGGAGGCGGAATGCGAGCCTACGAAGTGCACTTACGCCGTCTGCTACAAGAGGCAACTGCTCGAGAATGGTGTATGCGGGTTCACGATCAAAGAGGAAGACTCGTGAGGACTCCGAGCCGGAAAACTTCAGGCTCCCCGAGATGAGGGCGAAGGGCAAGCTGGCCAAGAAGGCCGGTGACAGGAGCATCTATTAGGCTCCAGGCGCAGGCTTGGTTATGAAACGGGATATCCGCGGAGAGCTTTCCGGGGTCATCCCCGATCATCTCCTCCCGCTTGTGTCGCGTTCATTCGACGTCATAGGCTCCAAGGGGAGGGCCGTCGCGGTCATCGAGGTTCCTGAGGAGCTTGAGCCCTATGGGTTGCAGATCGGCGAGGCCCTGATGAGGGTTCAACGGAGCGTCCAGAGCGTCCTCTCGAAAGGCACTGAGCGGAGGGGTGAGTTCCGCGTCCGTGATATGGTGCTTCTAGCCGGTGATCCAAATACCGAGGTACTGCACAAGGAGTCTGGCTGCGTCTTCAAGGTCAACCCGAGAAAGGCCTACTTCTCGCCTAGGGAGTCGACGGAGAGGGAGAAGGTATCCACGAAGGTCTCCCCCGGCGAGGATGTGCTCGTGATGTTCAGCGGTGTCGGGCCCTTCGCCATCTGCATAGCGAAGAGGCAGCCCGAGTCCCGCTGTGTCGCCGTTGAGCTGAACCCGGATGGCCATGCATATTGTCTCGAGAATATTCGCTTAAATAAGGTGGCTGACAGAGTCAAAGCCATTCAGGGCGATGTCCGAGTTGTATGCCCTACGCTAGGTGAGACGTTTGATAGGGTTCTCATGCCTTTGCCAAAGGGTGCCTTCGAGTTCCTCGATGTCGCCATACCGATGGTAAAGCCCGGGGGTACACTACACTTCTACCACTGGGCATCTCGAGATGATCCCTTCTCCGAGGGGGAACGTATACTCGCAGAAGCTGTAGATGTCTTTGGGAGGAGAATGGATGTGCTGGAGACGTGTACGGGTGTCCCAGTACAGCCCCTCTGCGTGGAAAATAAGGATAGACGCGAAGATAATCTGACTACTTATCCTCGGTCTTCTCTTCTCCCTCTCTCTCAAGATCGAGGGGGTTGTCGAGGGGTATCGGGGGCGGCGTAGTAGCCATCGTATAGCCGATCCAGAGCACTATAAAGAGGACCATGTAAACCGCCGCAATAATCGGTAGCTTGTATGCCCACTCGGTGAATGGCGCGAGCCATGCGAACATAGTTCCTAGGAATGGGGCGAATGACCATACAAAGTAGCAGATCATTATCAGCGCAGTTATGATCATGATCGCGTAGCCGAGTGACTTATCATTCAAATCGTTTTCCTCTCGATTATGTGACGGAGTATTATGTTATTAGCCTTTCTTTTCTCTGGAACTGGGTGTCAGGTTTCTACCTACTCATTCGTTTTTTTATGCCACGCGCGCATATTTCTTTCAAAACCTCCCTATTAACCCTCTGAGAATATGGGGAACGGTTAAAAAGGCAGGTTGGGAATAACTTGCCTTATAGGGTAGGTAAAAGCGTTGAACAATGTCTTCATCAACGAGCTTAGTCAGGTCCCGCTCCAGAATAGGTCCCTCGAGATCACGGAGAGGAAAGGTCTGGGGCACCCTGACACGATGTGCGATAACATCATGAACCAAATCAGCGTCGATCTTTCAACCGAGTACATGAAGAGGTTTGGGAACATCTACCACCACAACATGGACAAAGGACTCATCGCAGCGGGCGAGACCTCAGTGAACTTCGGTGGAGGCAAAGTGAATAAACCGATACTCATCGTCTACGGCGACCGCGCTACCTTCAAGATAGGAGACGAGGAAGTCCCCGTCAACGAGATTGCCGAGAAGAGCACCAAAGCGTGGTTCAAGAAGAACCTTAGATTCGTCGACCCTGAGGTACACCTCAAGTTTCAGAGCGAGATTAAGCCTGGCTCCGCAGCGCTACAGGACATCTTCAGCAGGAAGAAAAAGGGGGAGTACCTCGGTGCAAACGACACTAGCGCCGCTGTGGGTTTCGCGCCTTATACGGAGCAGGAGAAACTAATCCTCGGCCTGGAAAAGTACCTGAACTCGAAGGAATACAAGAAGGAGCACCCGGAGGCCGGTGAGGACATTAAGATAATGGCTCTCCGAAGGGGGAAAAAGGTCGACCTGACCGTTGCTATGGCGATGGTTGACCGCTTCATCAAGAGTGAGGATGACTATTTCAAGCGCAAAGACGAGATTTTTGACTCTATTAACACATGGATTGACGCCAAGGGGGGCTTCGAGGAGGTCAACGTGAGCCTTAACGCCCTCGACGTTCGTGGAAGAGGTATGGACGGGCTCTATCTGACGGTGCTCGGCACATCAGCCGAGGCGGGTGACTCGGGCCAGGTCGGGAGGGGTAACAATGTCCGTGGCGTCATCGCGCTCCTCCGTCCCATGAGCAGCGAGGCAGCGGCTGGCAAGAACCCAGTCAGCCACGTCGGCAAGATCTACAACATGCTCTGTTATAGGATAGCCGACAGGATTGTCGCCGAGGTTAACGGCGTCGATGAGACGTACGTCTGGCTCCTGAGTAGGATTGGCCGCCCGATTAACGAGCCGAGCGTCGTCTCGGCTCAGGTCATCCCACAGAACGGAGTATCTATGAAGAGCCTCGAGTCCAGCATCAACGAGATCATATCGGACGAGTTCGACCACCTCGACGAGTTCTGCACGGCGCTCGCGGACGGCCATGTAGGACTCCGTTAAACCCTTTTCTCGTTACAATATTCCCCGAGCGGGCATTCGCCGCATCTTGGCTTTTTCGGTCTGCAATAATCTTTCCCGAGCTGGAGCAGCGCACCGTCAGCGTATGTCCAGTCGCCACGTGGGAGCGCTGATTCGAGCGCCTCCTTCGCCTCTGTGGGCTTGGATTTTTTCGGGGCTAGCCCAAGCCTCTTCGAGGTCCGATGTATGTGCGTGTCGACGGCGATCGCAGCTTCGCCGTAGCCGTAGCTCAGCACTATGTCAGCTGTCTTTGGACCGACGCCGGGGAGCGACAGCAGCTCCTCCCGTGTTCTAGGTGTCTCTCCCTCGAATCTCTCGGTGATCGCCCTGCAAGCGCCTAATATGTACCTAGCTTTCTGGTTATAGTATCCCGATGGACGTATGAGCCTCTTGAGGCTCTCAGGGTCGAGGACAAGTATCTGCTCTGCCGTGGAGGCTACTGCGAATAAAGCGTTTGCGGCCTTTGACGCGTTCTCGTCGCGTGTCCTCTGCGAGAGTATACAGCCTATGAGGGCTCGAAAGGGATCCTCCATCTCGACGATGAAGGCATCCTCACCGTAGTATGCCTTAAGCTTAGCTAACGCATTCTCCGCCTTATTCACCGCTCGTCACCCTAAGAAGTTTCTCAGCGAGGTATCCCTCGGTGGTTTTACCACATTTCCTCGCCAGTTTCTCAATGATCTTACCCGAGCCGGAGGAGTACTGCGCCGCCTTCTTCGGCTTCGCGGCGATCTCGTCAGGAAGCCCAAGCCTCTTAGCCAGCTGCCTGAGTATGATCTTCCGTGGTTCACGCCCGGTCACTGGCAGCTTGTGCTTGAGCGGGAGGCTCAGAGCAAACCGGGTAATATCAGGATCAGTGTAGGGAAGCCTGAGCTCAAATCCGAGGTCAGAGCAGACCTTCCAGTCCCGCTCCAAGTTCACCTCGTATGAGCGAGCTACATCGCTGAACATCATCGCTTTTATACCTTCGCTGGGCTTCTGGTACTCGTCGACGTACTTGGCGTAGCCGCCGAAGAGTTCATCACTACCATTTCCGGTGAAGATCGCTCTGCAAGGCCTCGAAGTTGCCTCTTGCGCAACGTAGTATAATGGCACCGCGACGCTGACCTTCATTGGGTCCGCCTCCTCGACGCTAGCTAGGATTGCTTTGAGGTACTCTTCGATGTCGTTCTCCGTGAAGGTCTTGATGCTGAGTGGGAGCCCGAGGGCGTCGGCAGCTTTCTCCGCGGCTGGGAAGTCGGCTGAATCGGGTGCGCCTACACATATTGGTCTTGGGTGTGACCCGGCGAGACGCATGTAGTGAGCGATGAGCACGCTGTCGATGCCGCCGGAGAAAGCGAGAGTTGGCGACTGTAATCCCTTACAGGCCCGAGAAGTCGCGTTAATAAGCAACCTATCGAGTTCGTCCACCGCTTCATTGAGGCTTATTGATATCTGTGGCGGCTCCTCCAGTGAGGCAACTACTTTGTCGAGTATTTCTCTGGGGCTAAGCGTTACTATGTGACCCGGTGCGACTCTTCGCGGCTCCATTCCAAGGCGTTTTATCGTCTTTGTGTCGGTGGAGACGCCGATTAAATCGGGGCCTTTACCGTAGTATAGAGGTACGGCTCCTATCGGGTCGCGGGCGCAGATTATTGAATCCCCCTCGGTGACGGCTGCTGCCCATGAACCCGAGTGTTCAGTTAGAAGTTTCCTCAGGCCTTCCTCGGCGCCGCCCCTGAGCTTGTCAGCCATAACGAGTGCATTAGGCTCCGGGTCGTTTAGCCTGCCGATGAATGCGATTGCCCTATCATTATCATGGATTGGCTGAGGGTTATCAGTAGGGAGAACCTTGAGAAGCCTGTAGCCGACCGCGGCGCTTCCCTTTAGTGAAGTGAAGGCGAGGGGCTGTGGGCTGTACTCGACGCTCGTGGCTGTGGCGATGCCGTAGGCGTCGTGGCGAACCGGCGAACCCAATATCCTCAGTAGCCGCTGGGTTACATCCTCGCCTCTACAGCTAATTAGCCCAGCTAGTTGGCTCATCCCCTTTGATGGGAGATGGCTGCGTGTTTCAGGTTATCCCTCGTACTCCTATACGGCTTCGAGGATGGAGCCGACCTGGTCTTCAGTTTGGCTTGCGCCGTTGAGGGAGGCGCCACTCGCGGGTCAGCACTGAGGCACGACTTGCCATTGGGAAGGAGGGCTTCTGAAATCGTGTTAGTCTCTTGAAGATAAATCCGGGTTCCAGCCGTGCCCCGTGCTGGTCCTCCTCCTGCAACATTTACCACAGCATCTTGACCTTATCCACAATACCGTAGCCGACGAAGGAGTCGTGTTCCCCTCACCTTCATGGCGAGGAGAATGGGTGTACTACGCTTGTAGTCGCGCATGATGGCTGTGTAGTATTTATCGATATGAAAGACCTGTTCAAGCTACTCCTCTCTGCTAATCCTGAGGGGGTTATCAAGACGACACATCAGTTACAATTAATAGATACTGTGCAATTAATGTTAATCCTCACTCTTCTCGGGCTCGTACTTCTCCTCGACGAAGTCAGTGAGCGCTTTCTGCTCCGACTCCACCTTATCGAGGCTCTTCCACTCCCCTTCCTCCACGAGGCCGCCCACCTGCTCCTTTATCGCCTTAGCTAGTCTAGGGCCGATCAGGGGGATGGCGACGAGGCGCTGGAGGGGCGCCTTCTTGAGCTCGGCGATGCCCGTGAGCCCACTGTTGTACAAGATACGGGCGCGTATACGCCCGATTCCCTTGAGGCGTACAAGCGGGAGCAGCTTCTTGGAGACGCCGTGCTTGACGCGGTCGTTCAGTTCGCCTAATTGGCGCCTGTGGTCGGGTGCACCGACGATGTCTGCGATCTCGTGGGCGCTGTAGAGAAGCCACTCTGCGTTGTGGACGGCGGAGTATCGGTCACCTGGCTGGACCCCATGCTGCTCGAGGATGTCTGCCTCCGTCTTCTCGGTTATCCAGTCGTTGAGAACCATGGCGGTTTTGACCTCGCCGAGGAACTGCTCGCGCTCAATGTAGTCGCCCCCCTCCTGGTTAACAGGGATGGCGAATTCCTCATGCCTCTCCTCGGCGTATGTCTCGACCATGTCGAGGTCGCCGCGGCGGGGGCGGAGGATGGGTCTCATGTCGGGTGTGTGGCAGATGAGGTGGAGCCACGTGAAGTCGGTCACGTCCATTGCGCCGCGGCGGAGCCCGTTGCGGAGAACTACTGCCGTGAGGGGGTCGATGTAGAGTTCGGATACGCGGCGCCCGAAGTCTGTCGCGTAGATGTAGTCCCCCTTCTCCTCGAGCATCTGCTCCTTGACGAGGTAGCGGAGGACGCCCGTCGTGATGAGCTTGATGCTCGCTGGCGGGTAGTTGAAGCCGTAGAATGTGCCGCCGAGGAAGTCGAGTAGCCCTTGCTCCGTGTGGGCGTAGTCGCTGGCGATCGCGGCAAGCGTATGCCCTCGGAGAGCCGACTCCTGTGCGAGGCGGCTGTATAATCTTTCGGGGTCGGCGAGTATGTAGTTCTCCATCAACTGGTCCTGTTCGTCGCTGCTGCTTGCGATGAGTATGGCTTCGCCATATGGGTCATATTGTGGGCGTCCGGCGCGTCCGCTCATCTGCTTGTACTCTAGGACGGTGATGGGGTACATGCCGTAGCCAGCGACGAAGCGCTTGTAGTTGGCTATGACGACGGTTCGGGCTGGGAGGTTGACACCGGCTGCGAGCGTGGGAGTGGCTGTGAGTATCTTGAGTGTGCCCGCCTTGAAGGCGCGCTCCACGATGCGCCTGTGCTCCGTGTTGAGCCCGGCGTGGTGGAACGACGCGCCTTTGCCGACGGCGAAGGTCAGTGCATCCGTGAGGCTCGTCTTCTCTCCGTGGACCTCGATGTCTGAGGCGAGCCCGTCAAGATCTGTCTGCGTCTTCCTGCTCTGGGTCCCGTTCAGAGCTGTCGCCGCCTCGCGCGCCATGCTCTCTGCACGCTTACGTGACTCGACGAATATGAGCGCCTGCCCGCCGTCGAGGACGCTGTTCATCGCGATGTTCAATGCGTCCATCGTGTTGAGGGGCTTGAGTTTCTTCACCGCGCCGTCGCGGAAGATTATAGTATTCCCGTGTGCGACGCCCTCGTATAGTTTCGTTGGGCGCCACTCCGTCGTAACGCACTCGGCCTTGAGCCACTCGGCAACCTCATCTGCGTTTTTTATTGTAGCACTCAGGGCGAGAACCTGCATCTCGGGGTTCATCTGGCGGAGCCGGGCGATGGCGATCTCAAGCGTCGGCCCACGCTCGTCGCCAATCAGGTGCACCTCGTCAGCGATGACGAGCGACACATTGCTCATCCACGCGCTCCTGTGCCTGAGCAGCGAGTCGCACTTTTCGTTCGTTGTGATTACAATATCGTAGCCCTCGAGCCACGGGCTCTTGCTGTCCAGGTCACCCGAGCTTACACCCACACGCATCTTGCCCCCGCCCTGCTTCTCGATGCTCGTATACTCCTCGAAGCCCTCGAACTTCTCCCACGCGAGGGCGCGTAGGGGACTTAGGTAGAGGACCTTGCCCCTGCGCTCAAGTACATGTTTCAAGGCGCAGAGTTCTGCGATGAGAGTCTTCCCGCTCGCCGTCGGGCTGGCGAGGACTAGGTTCTTTCCCTCTAAGACGCCCGTGTTAATCGCGTCCGCCTGCGGCGGATACAGCTCCCTTATCCCCTTCAGTGCGAGGAGCCGTTTAACCTCCTCGGGGATGGGTAGGTCCGCCACAAGCATCTCTATTCCCCTATGGCTTGGAGGCGGCTCGATATAAGTCTGGTTTGACGTCTAACCCATAGGGAGGCGCTCCCCCGTGAGCCCTATGAGGATACGAATCGCTTCCTCGACCCTTGCCTCTAGCTCAGCGCGATCCCCGCCGCGGGCGCTCACCCAGAACTTAATCCCCCGCTCACCGTAAGGCTTGACCAGCGACTTTATCCAAACGCCAGGGACCCGCCTCATCGCGTCGTCTATTAGCGGCGCGAGCGTCGACTCGTCCCTCAGGGGGAGGCTGAGCACCTTCTCGAAGTACACTCCCTCGATGTGCTCGCTCACGTGTGGTATGAGCTGGTTGTCAAATATCCACATTAGTTCGTATGGGACGCCGGGTAGGGAGATGATGTCGGCGCCGTCACCGTGGAGTAAGACTCCGGGGGCTCCTCCGACCCTGTTATCGAGTGGACGCGCGTCTTTGGGGAAGATCGCCATTTTCTTGCGGGCCTCCGTGATCTCCCCGGACTCTATCCTCCCGGCATCATGAAGCTGCCTGTACTGGCGGGCGACTATGGCGAGGCCCTCCTCGTTGACCTCCAGGGGGAGGTTAAACGCCTCTGCGACGCCTTTGAGAGTCATGTCGTCGTGTGTGGGGCCGAGGCCGCCGCTTGTTATGATTAGGTCGCAGCCGTCTTCTACCGCCCTCCTTATGGCGCGGGCGATCTCGGGCACGTCGTCGCGGACGATAAGCACCTCCTCGACCATGAGCCCTAGCGGCTTGAGGCGCTCGATCATCCACTTCGTGTTTGTGTCGAGTATGATGCCGTCGAGTATCTCGTTGCCGACGGTTATGATGGCGACCTGTTTTGTCAACCCGCTTAATGGTGTTGAGCGGCGCGTATAGGGGTTTGCCCCCTTACACGTATCAGTCAAGAGCGTCTGCTAATCACAGCAGATGTAATATTGGTTAGATCCCTTATCCAAAGGTTCTCGTTGTTGTGTCGAGGGATGCAATCTGAGGACGTACAGGGTCCAGTTCATCGAAGACTTTATTACACCGATTAGTCAATTATAGAGATTAAATAACCCTCAGACTTTAGATGAAAAGGGTTAAAAGCATAGTCTCGCCCCAATCCATTGGTTTCAGGTGAGACACGATGGGCTGCACTGTCGTCGTTGACGGTTTCTATGGAGACACTGGCAAGGGAAAGATAATCAGCTACCTCGCAGTTGCTGACGATGTCGCCGTCGTAGCGAGGGCGGGCGTCGGCCCCAACGCGGGACACACCGTCGTCAAGGACGGTAAGGCGTACAAGCTGCGCATGGTTCCCTGCGGATTCGTCAACCCCAAGGCGAAGATGCTCATTGGCCCCGGCGTGCTTGTCAACCCCGAGCTAGTCCTGAAGGAGATCGGCGAGACGGGCATCGAGAAGCGTTTTGGCATTGACCCACAGTGCGCTATTATCGAACCCAAGCACATACAACTCGACCAGACAGACTCAAACCTGAAGAACACCGTTAAAACGACCGGAACTGGCACCGGTCCGTGTAACGCGGACCGTGTTATGCGCATTGCCAAGATGGCTCGTGAGATACCCGAACTCAAAAAGTACCTAGCTGATGTTCCCGCTATCGCCAACAAGGCGCTGGATGATGGTAGGAACCTGCTCATCGAGGGCACGCAGGGCACATTCATCAGCTTATACTACGGGCAATATCCCTACGTCACGAGCAAGGACGTCTGCGCCGCAGCGGCATGCAGCGATGTCGGCGTCGGGCCGACACGCGTTACTGATGTGGTGATGGTCCTTAAGAGCTACGTCACCCGCGTGGGCGGAGGCGAGCTGTCCGGAGAAATAAGCCATGAAGAGGCTAAAAAGAGGGGCTGGGACGAGTATGGCACGGTCACTGGCCGCCAGAGACGCGCAGCGCCCTTCGATTATGAACTTGCTCGCCGCGCCAAGATGATAAACGGCGCGACCATGATAGGGCTAACCAAGCTCGACGTTCTCTTCCCCGACTGTAAGGGCACCCAGAAGTACCAAGAGCTAGGCGCTGACGCGAAAAAGTTCGTCAAGAAGGTTGAGGACGAGGTCAAGATACCCGTCTCTCTCATAGGCACGGGGCCTGGCGTCGACGATTTGATCGACAGGCGTTAGCTCCAAAAGCCCTTCTTTTGCTGGTCACTGGTTCCGAATTCCTTTGAAAGCTCCTCCATGAGCTCGCGCTGGCGCTTCGTTAACCTGCTAGGTACTTTGACTGTGACGTGCACGAGGTGGTCTCCTTTACCATAGCGGCTGGGCATCCCCTTACCCTTGAGTCTGATGATGTCGCCGCTCTGAATACCTGCTTGAACTTTGATCTTTTCCTGCCCCCCGATTATCGGGACGGTTATCTCGGCGCCAAGCGCTGCCTGGGCGACGTTAATCTCCGCCTCGTAAATCGTGTCCGTACCCTTGCGGAGGAGGTACTTGTGGGGCTTTATGTTGATTCCGACGTAGAGGTCGCCTGGGGGGCCGCCGTAAAGCCCGGCGTCGCCCTGCCCACGGAGGGTGAGGAACATCTCATTGTCAACGCCCGGGGGTATCTTAACATCGATTTTTCGGCGCGCTTCCTCGATACCGTCGCCGTGGCACTTAGAGCATGGCTTCTCAGCCGTTCGACCCCTCCCCTGGCAGCGGTCGCATGTCGTGACCGTGATCATCCTTCCGAATGGGCTTTGAACGCTTCTCTGCACCTGCCCCGATCCCCCACATTTTGGGCATGTCACGACGCTTGACCCGGGTTCGGCTCCGCTTCCCCCGCACCTGCTGCAGTGCTCTAGGTGGTTGAGGTTGAGCTCCACGTTCGTTCCTGTGGCTGCTTGCTCGAGGGTGATCTCAACACCTGTCTGGAGGTCTCTGCCCTTTTGGGGTCCGCCGCGCTGGCGCTGGAAGCCACCGAAGCCGCCCCCGAACGCCCCACCGAAGAATGTGCGAAAGATATCCTCCATGTCGATGCCGAAGCCGCTGAAGTCGGCGCCGCGGAAGATGTCCTCCTGGCTGTAGGCACCACTGATGCCCGCGTGACCATAAGCATCGTACTTCTGCTTCTTCTCCGGGTCACTCAGAACCGCATAGGCCTCGCTTACCTCCTTGAACTTCTCCTCAGAGCCGGAATTCTTATTCCTGTCGGGGTGGAGGTCGAATGCGAGCTTCCTGAACGCCTTCTTGATCTCCTCGGGGGACGCGTCCTTACTGATGCCGAGTATCTCATAGTAATCGCGCTTCGCAGACAAGCTCGTCCCCCGGTTTCAGTGTCTTCTCCGAGCCAGACCGCTTAAAAACGTTACCCGGTGACGCGTGCGCCTCCGATAAATGTTGATGGTTTAGGAAGAGTCGGGCTTCTTCTCGTCGTCGTGTACCTTGTACTCGGCGTCGACGGTCTTGGGACCCTGAGTGTCGTTCTGCTCGGCGCCGGGTTGGGCCTGCTCTTGGCTCGGCTGCTGCTGTTGCTGGGCTGCTTGAGTCTGCTTGTATATCTCAGTTCCGGCTTCTTGGACGATCTTTGTGAGCTCGTCGCTCTTCGCCTTGATGGCTTCGATATCTGTGCCCTTGAGTGCCTCCTTGAGGGCGGTGAGGCTGTCGCTGATCTTGTTCTTGAGGTCGCTTGGTAGCTTGTCGCCGACGTCTGTGAGAGTTTTTTCGGTTGTATAGGCGAGGCTGTCCGCTATGTTCCTCGTCTCGGCCTCCTCCTTCGCCTTCTTATCGGCTTCCGCGTACTTCTCGGCCTCCTCCATCATGCGATCCTTTTCCTTTTGGTTGAGCTTGGTGGAGGCCTGGATTGTGATGCCCATCTTCTTGCCTGTGCCAAGGTCTTTGGCGGAGACGTTGAGGACTCCGTCGGTGTTTATGTCGAATGTTACCTCAATCTGCGGGACGCCGCGTGGGGCTGGTGGAATGCCGGTCAGGTCGAACCGGCCAAGGCTGATGTTGTCCTTAGCCATGGCGCGCTCGCCCTGGAGGACGTGGATTGTGACGGCTGTCTGCATGTCGGCGGCTGTGCTGAATGTCTGGGTCTGCTTTGTGGGTATCGTGGTGTTGCGTTCCAGTACCTTTGTCATGACCCCGCCGAGCGTCTCAACGCCTAGACTGAGTGGGGTGACGTCTAGGAGGACTATGTCGCTGATCTCGCCCGCGATGATGGCGCCCTGTATGGCTGCCCCCATTGCTACGCACTCCATAGGGTCAAGACCCCTCTCCGGCTTTTTGCCGATGGTCTCCTCGACTATCTGCTGGACGAGGGGCATCTTTGTCATTCCTCCGAAGAGTATGACCTTGTCGATCTTGTCTTTGCTAATCTTTGCGTCCTCGATGGTGCGGTTGATGGGCGCACGTATACGCTCGATTATCGGGCGAGCGATCTGCTCGAGCTTGGCGCGTGTGAGGGTAATGTGCATGTTCTTTGGGCCGCCTCGCACCCATCGCGAGGTATGGTAGGTCGATGTCGGTGCTGAGCACACCGCTCAGCTCGATCTTCGCCTTCTCCGCTCCCTCCTTAAGGCGCGCCATAGCCTTGAGGTCGCTGCGAAGGTCGACGCTGTCGCTCTTCTTGAACTCGTCGACTAGGTAGTCCATTATCACCTTGTCTATGTCGGCTCCGCCGGTCTGTGTGTCTCCGCTTGTGGAGAGGACCTCGAAGACTCCTCCTCCGAAATCCATAACTGTGGTGTCGTTTGTGCCTCCGCCGAAGCTGAAGACGAGTATCTTTAGCTCTTTGTCGGCTTTGTCGACTCCGTAGGCGAGTGCTGCTGCGGTCGGCTCGTTGACGATCCTCGTCACTTTTAGCCCCGCTATCTCTCCTGCGTCTATGGTCGCTTGGCGCTGGTTGTCGTTGAAGTGAGCGGGAACGGTGATGACCGCTTTCGTTACCTTTTCGCCGAGGAAGGTCTCGGAGTCTCTGAGTATCTTCTGAAGGATGAAGGCGCTGATTTGTTGGGGTGTGTAGTCCTTCCCCTGGAGTGTGATTGTCTTGCTGGTGCCCATGAGGCGCTTTGCCTCGCGGACAGTGCCTTCCGGGTTTGTTACCGCTTGGCGTCTCGCGGGTTCGCCTACGAGCAGTTGTCCGTCCTTGGTGAAGGCGACGACGCTGGGAAACATCTTCCCCGCGACCGTCGGGCCCTCAGCGCTTGGGATTACGACTGGTTTACCGCCCATTACTACCGCGGCGGCGCTGTTTGTCGTTCCTAGGTCGATTCCTATTATCTTTTCTCGTTTCTCAGACATCGTTTACTCTTCCTTTTTTGTGCTTGGTTCCTTCGCGACCTTGACCATGGCGGCGCGCAGTACCTTGTCTTTGTAGGTGTAACCGCTCCTTATCTCCTCTGCTACACTGCTGGGGGGACAAGTGTCCGTTTCGACCTCGAGGATCGCCTCGTGCTTGTAGGGGTCGAAGGGCTTGCCCTGTGCCTCGATGGGCTTAACACCCTCGGCTTCGAGAAGCCGGAGGAGCTTTATGTGGATCATGTTGTCCGCCTCGTTCTTCGTGCTGGCAGCTACAATTTTAAGCTCGTCTGCTATGGTTATCAGCTGGCCCAGCAGGCGGGCGTTGTTCCTGTCGCACGCTTCTTCGATGCGCCTCCCCGTCAGTTTTTGGAGGTTGTCGAGGTCTGCCTTCGCATATTTGAGCTGGTTCATAGTAGCTTCGAGTTGCTTGCCTGTGTCGGTGAGCTGCTGTTCTAGCTCGGCGATGCGTTCCTCCGCCTTCTGCCGCTTCGGCTTTGGTTTCGGTGGCTCCGAGGACATGTCAGTGTGTGTGAATGCGGGTATGTTTATTTTCTTTACTATTTTGTTTGTTCTCTTTTACTGGACTACGTCGGTGACGGTGTGGGGGACTACTCTAAGGAGGTCGGTCGTCGTCAACTCGATGCCGTGGAGGTGGTGGCCTGAGCCGAAGTTGACGCGGCGCAGCCTGGTGACTCGTATGTCCACGAATAGGGGGATTCGTAGGAGTAATGGGCAGACTGCTCCAGGGTCGACGCCGGCGGCCTCCCGAACCTCGTCAGGCGACGCGACCCTGAGCTTCTTTCCCGTTGCTCCTTTTGCCTTGAGGAAGTCGACGCGGTCGTTTCCTTGGAGGAAGAATGCATAGCACCCTCCCTCTGAGTCGCGCATGATGACGGTCTTGCATACCTCTTCGGCGGGGAAGTCGCCTCTGCTGAAGCGAAGGACATCGGCAACCGTCATGGCCTTGTCCGTTAGGTCGATGAGGCGGTAGGGTACCCCCCTTTCTGTAAGAAACCTCTCGGCTTCGAGCATCGCCTCTGACTATGCTTAGAAATGATAAATGGTTTCGCCGTAGCTAGGGGAGCAATTTTAACACGTAGAGCACCGCAAGGTGAACTGGGTAATACGCGTAGAAAAAGTATTTTCTGAAGATCAAATGCCCCGGCGCCTTCTCCGAATTGATGCTGAGTCTCCCTGAGTTGTGGATGAGTATGGGGACGAGCGCGAGAATGGACCACGGCTGCGTTTGCGCCCCCGTGGCTGCGAGCACGAGATTGAGTACGACGAATATGCTGGCGCCCACCCTCCAGTCCTTGCGTAAGAGGTAGAGGAGTAGTACCGTCGCAGTGCCGTAAACGCCGTAGTCGACGGGTATAACCGCCGACAAGGCGAGTGGGACAACGAAGAAGACGCTGCTCCTCTCGATGAGGTAGATCATGGCGAGTCCGAGTAGTAGTGTCCCGTAGATGTTGACGTACTCCCACCACACTGTGCCATTGACCAGCGTGAAGGGAACCTGCGACAGGACGGCGAAGACGAGTAGTCGCGTAAAATAAGCCCTTATATTGTGTGTGCTCTCCATTCCGAGGACCAGCAGATAAGCGAAAAGGGGGAACGCGAGCCTGCCTACGATCCTGAAGATCGGGTACTCGGGGAAGAATAGAAGCCCGATGTGGTCAACCGTCATCGTGACTATGGCCACCCACTTGATGAGCTCCCTGCCCCAATCAAAGACCTTTATGGCGTGGGTATCCAAATATTTTCAATCCTCTCAATGCTTTATCTATGTAAAACTGTTCTTTGTGTAGAGGCAGTCAATATTCCTCGATGCGCGCGCATGCTATAGCTTCTTCTTCAACGCGGCTACGGCCTTGTCTACCTGCTCCACACTGGTGCCGATGTAAGTATGTGGGTTGAGCCACTCATCCATTTCAGCGGGGGCTATGAGGTGTGTCGCCTCCTCGTCCTCTTCCATAACATGCCTGAGTGAGCGCTTCTCCTTCCATGCCTTGAGGGCAAGGCGCCGCATTAACTCATGTCCCTCCTGCCGCCCAACGCCTTTGGAGATTAGCTCGATCATCACCCGCTCAGTGAGGACGAGCCCGAGGGTCATGTTCAGGTTCTTCTCGATTTTATCCGAGTCGAATGTGAGTCCTTTCACGATGCTTGTCATCTGACGGAGGATGTAGTCGGTGAGTATGAAACCCTCGGGGATGTTCACCCGCTCCATTCCGCTATTGCTTATGTCCCGTTCGTGCTCAAGGGCGATTGATTCAAGACTCGCGTTCACGCTCCCTCTGACGATTCTGGCGAGTCCGCAGATGCGTTCAGTGTTGCTGGTGTTCATCTTCTGAGGCATCGTGCTGCTCGGGCTGCGCATCGGCTCGCTGATCTCAGCTATCTCCGTTCGCTGGAGGTTGCGGAGCTCTCGCCCTATCTTGTCGAGGGTGCCTGCGATGAGGGCAAGCAGGCACTGGAGCTCAGCGTGACGGTCCCTCTGGATTATCTGATTCGTGACTAAGGCGGGCTCCAGTTTGAGCCTCTCCATGGTTAGGCGTTGGACCTCGAAACCCTTTTGTCCGAAGCTCGCCATCGTGCCAACAGCGCCGCTCATCTTTCCGACCTCGATGCGTTTCCGAGTCTCGGAAAGTCTATCGAGGTGGCGGCTCACCTCCGACGCCCAGAGGGCGAATTTTAATCCATAGGTCATTGGGAGGGCGTGCTGACCGTGGGTGCGCCCTATGCAGACCGTCTCTCTATGCTCCTCCGCTTTGTCGAGCAGCACCTTGAGAAGCGTTTTAAGGTCTCCCTCGATAATGTCCATAGCTCTGCGCAGTTGGAGGGCCAATGCAGTGTCCTCGGTGTCGTAGCTAGTCGCACCGAGGTGGATGTAGCCGCCGGCGTTCCCCTCGCAGACCTCCTGGAGGGCGTAAACCATGGCGAGGAGGTCGTGCCTTGTCTTCTCCTCTATCTCCTTGACCCTCTCCACCTTAACCGTGTCGACCTTGGCCTTCCTCTCTATCTCCTTCGCCGCTGCCTTGGGTATCGTATCTAGCTCAGCGTGCGCCCACGCGAGTGCTGCTTCTACATCGAGCCAGCTCTGCAGCTTCGCCTCCTCTGTGAAGACTGCGTACATCTCGGGGTAGCGGTACCTGAACTCTATTGGGTGGACAGGCAACTGGGATCAGCTAAGAGTTCCCCCTTCTCTGGATAAGCATTGAGCCCTGCGACGGGTGTAGCTCGAACCCACTCATCCAGTAAGTTTGTCTTGAGTCAAGCAACCTGCGCACGCATAGCGTTGCCGGGAAACATAAGAAATTATTTCAATCATCTCTATTTGGCTGAAACTTTAGTCCACCAAATGTTGGGCGATATGAAATTTTACCCGATAAGTGTTAAATCCAAATTCCCGTAGACGCATCATATAGACTACTTATCATTGGTGACCGATTTGAAAAAAGTACAGAGGCTTGACATCATAGGGTGCAGCGGTTCCCCCTACGAGATAGGGCATCAGTATGGAGTTGCTGCGAAGGCGAACATCGTCCAGAGCATTGACACTCTCGTGACGCGGATGGAGGCGAGCGCTGGAGCCAATAAGGTCGACCTCCTGGCAAACACAAGGAAGTACCTCCCAGCTGTGGAGAAGTATGACCCAGTCCTCATCAACCAGCTCAAGGGGCAGGCTGAGGGCGCCGGCGTCTCATTCGACGAGGTTTTTGCCCTCAGGTGCTGGTTTGAACTCCGGTTCTACTACAAACACCTTCAAACCCTCTGCACCTCCTTCGCCGTCACGGGCAGCGCCACAAAGGACGGAAAGGCGATAATTGGTCAGAATTTTGATGTCCTCCCTGGCATCACCTTGGATATGGTTAGGATCAAGAGGGATGACGGGGGCAAGGAGCTGAGTCTAGTTTTCTGGGGCGGCGGAGAGCTGACGCTCACGGGCGCGGGGCTGGGCATAGTGCTGAACGTAGTCCTTAGCCCGACGAGCCAGCAGGGGCTCAATGTGCCGTGTTGCTGCTTGATGCCCAAAGTGATGAGGCAGAAGCGGATGGGCGACGCCTTAAGTGAGATGTGCACGCATGGGCGGAGTATGCTCCATTACATCATAGGCAGTGCAGAGGGGGACATCTTCAGTGTCGAAACTCATCCCACGGGCTTCAATGTGGAGCAGCCTATGCGCGATGTGCTCGTTCATGGCAACCACTACCACGACCCACGCTTCAAGATGGGGGACAACGCCATTCCAGAGGTCAGGGGGAGCACCTATGTGCGTGTACAAAGGTTGAACAGATTGATCGAGCAACACTACGGGGAGCTAACGCCGGAGATAATGATGCGCTTCATGTCGGACCACGGCAACTACCCTCACGCCATATGTGGCCACCCCAACGAGGAGATGCCTCCACATGCACGTTCGATGAGCGTATCCTCGGTCATTATAGTACCCGAGGACAAGGTAATGTACGCGACATGCGGGCCGCCCTGTGAGTATGAGTTTTCAGAGTACAGGCTATAAGGAGAGGCGCGTTTTGTCAAAGTATGGCAAGTATATCATAGATTCGCCGAGGGTACAGAAGCTAGCAAACGGGGTTCTCCCCGACGGCCAACGTGTCAAGGGCAGGACGCTAAGCCACACATACATCGAGGACGCCCTAATCAAGGGGGCACCTCTACACATTTTTATATCCGGCATACACACGGTTCCCGACCCCAATCCCTGGCTCAAGCCCCATGTCCATCCACACGACGAAGTCATACTTTTCATGGGCACGGACCCTCACGATATCACCAAGCTGGGGGCAGAGATCGAGATACTCCTCGGCGACGAGGAGGAGATCCATGTCATAACGCGGACCGCCGGGGTATACATACCCCGCGGCCTCCGCCACAACTTCGTTTACAGGAGGGTCGACTCTCCGCATTTCCTAGTTGGCTTCTCCACGAGCGGTGAATACAAGTAGCTTAGTCAGGCCTATGTGTCCAAAATCTTATGCCCCACCGTTCCCGGGATACACCAGAACCACCATGATGAAGGACCTCAAGGTGACACTAGAGAACCGCCCAGGCACTCTCGCTGACCTTAGCGAGGCACTCGGCAAGGCTGGAGTGAACATCGAGGGCATTGCCGGATTCGCGCGCGAAATTAAGGGCGGTGAGGACCGCGAATTTGTCACACATATAGCGCACATACTCGTCGACGACGCCACTCCGGCCAAGAGGGCGCTTGTTAACGCCGGGATAAAGATCGAGGAGGAGCGGGAGGCCCTCGTCATAGACATAAGGGACCGTCCCGGTGAGTTAGCCGCGGTGACCCGCCGTATCGCCGACGCTGGCGTGAATATTGAGTTCTTTTACAACGCGACGCGGACCCGGATAGTCCTCGGTGTAACAGAGCCGGAGAAGGCTTACAGCCTGCTAGGCGCAAAGTTCCCCCACGCACCTTAGCGCCTACACTTTTATACCACCACTCCAGAGCGTAGTCTCAGCAAAAGCAGGGTGATACTTCGTTGAGTGTCGGTCTTAACATCGTCATTTGCATAAAGCAGGTTCCGGAGACGACCGAGGTCGAGTTCGATAAGGAGACGGGTCGCCTTAAGCGTGAAGGCGTCGCAGCGGTCATCAACCCATTCGACGAGTACGCCATAGAGACGGGGCTCCGCCTCCGTGAAAAACACGGCGGCAGGATCAGAGTCATAAGCATGGGTCCGCCGGCAGCTGAGCAGAGCTTGCGCGATGCCATAGCCATGGGATGTGACGAAGGCGTCCTTGTCAGCGACCGCGTATTCGGTGGAGCTGACACCTGGGCAACCAGCCTCACACTAGCCAAGAGCATACAACTTAGCGGACCCCACGACTTAATCATCTGCGGCCTTAAAACGACCGACGGGGACACCGGCCAGACCGGCCCTGAGATGGCTGAGCACCTCGGCGAACCATGCATAAGCTACGTCAGCCAGATAATTGACGTAAATAGCGGGAAGGTCACACTCAAACGTAACCTCGACGACGGCGTCGAGACACTGGAGGCTCCGCTACCCCTCATAATCACCGTATCCAAGGACGTTGGTCAGCCGCGCCTCGCCACGCTCCGCGGCAGGCTTGCCGCCAAGAAGGCCATCATCAAAACCATCACGAACAAGGAGATGGGGATGAACCCTAAGGAACTCGGCCTTGACGGGAGTTACACACGTGTCACGAAGATTTTTACTCCTGAGCCGCACGCCGGGGGCGAGGTCATCGAGGGCACCCCAGACCAGCTCGCGGATGCGATCTTCGCGAAGCTCAGGGAGGCGAAGATCGTATGAGTAAGCCAGTGAACGTCGGTGACGCTTGCACAGGTTGCGGAGTATGCGTGTCCGCCTGTCCATTTGGCGCAATCACGATAGTGGGGAACAAGGCGCAGATCGGCGATGCTTGCCGCGTATGCGGTGCCTGTGAGCCCGTCTGCCCTGTGAAGGCAATCACAATCAAGAAGAGCGAGGGTCCCCAGACCTGGGAGGATTGGCGCGGTGTCCTCATCTACGCCGAGCAGCGGGAAGGTACGGTGCACCCGGTCGCCTACGAGCTACTTGGAAGGGGCCGAGAGCTAGCCGAGACCCTCGGCGAGCCAGTCTACGCCGTCATCATCGGCGAGGGGCTCGACAAGGCCGCGGGAGAGCTCATCAAGCGCGGCGCCGATAAGGTCCTCGTCTACGACCACCCGAGTCTGGCTGCCTACCGCGACGACCCCTTCGCCCAGATACTCACCGAAGCTACGAGGGAGCTGAAGCCCAGCATATTCCTCATCGGCGCCACAAGCATAGGGCGCACACTCGGTCCACGCGTCGCCGCCAAGCTCAAGACCGGGCTTACCGCAGATTGCACGAGCCTAGACATCGATCCCCAGATGAAGGTTTTGCTCCAGACTCGCCCCGCCTACGGCGGAAACATCATGGCGACCATCTACACGCAGAACAGTCGCCCACAGATGGCTACTGTTCGATACAAGGTTATGACCGAGGCAAAAATCGACCCCGCGCACTATGGTGAGGTGGTCAAGAAGACGGTCGATCCGTCGAGTCTACAGGATCGCGTCAAGGTCCTCGGCTTCGAGGCCGCTAAAGAGCAGGTCAGCATCGTCGACGCCGATGTAGTGGTTTCAGGAGGGAAGGGGCTTGGGGAGCCCAAGGGTTTCGAGCTAATTCAGCAGCTAGCTGTAGCGCTCGGTGGAGCAGTCGGTGCGAGCCGCCCGACCGTGGATGAGGGCTGGATCGAGTACAGGCACCAGGTCGGCCTCAGCGGCAGGACGGTTCGCCCGAAGCTTTACCTGGCCTGTGGTATTAGCGGAGCCGTCCAGCATCAGGCTGGGATGAAGACGAGTGACGTCATCATCGCTATAAACAAGGACCGGGAGGCCCCCATCTGCAGGATAAGTAGCCTCGCCGCTGTCGGTGACCTTTATGAGGTTGTTCCACGCCTCATAGAGAGAATCAAGGAGAGCAAAGCCGGTGGTACACCCTAGCATCGACGATGACATCAAGCGCATTCTAGAACTCATCGTAGGCGCGAAGAACGTCTCTTTCTCCAAGGATGATATAGAGAAGGCTAGCGTGGACGAGAGTCCACTTGAGCCCCATCCTCCGGAGGTCGTTGTCAAGCCGAGTAGCGCCGCCGAGGTCTCCGCGGTTATGCGGCTGGCGAACGAGAAACTGATTCCAGTCGTCGCTCAGGGAAGCAGGACGGGCCTCGCCGGCGCGAGCCATCCCATCCGCGGAGGCATCGCCCTCAGTCTCGAGCGCATGAATAAGATCCTTGAGATCGATGAGGAGAATCTCATGGCAGTCGTTGAGCCGGCTGCACTCGTCGAAGACGTCCACAAGGCCGTGGAGAAGGTTGGCCTCTACTATCCACCTGACCCTGGACAAGAATCAGGCAGCATCGGCGGCAACATAAACACGAACGCCGGCGGAATGCGCGCCCTCAAGTACGGCACGACGCGCGACTACGTCCAGGCACTAGAGGTCGTGCTCCCTAGCGGTGAAATAATCAACGTGGGAGGCAAGGTCGTCAAGGACACAACGGGTTACAGCCTACTCGACATCCTAATCGGCTCCGAGGGTACCCTCGGAGTCGTGACGAAGGCGACGCTCCGCCTAGTGCCCAAGCCAAAGCACACCGCCCTCATCTATGCTCCCTTCGAGTCGACACACGACGCCGCCAAGGCCGTAAGCGAGATCATACGTCGTAAAGTGCAGCCATTCGCCCTCGAGCTCATGAGTAAACACGCCGTGGAGACCGTCGAGCGATACCTCGAGCGCAAGCTCCCCGACGACACTCACCCCGCCTACCTAATCGTAGGCGTGGAGTCCAACAGCGAATCCGAGCTTAGCACCCAAATTGAGACGGCTGGCGAGGTCTGCATCGAGAACGGCGCCGTCGACGCCTTCATCGCGGACACGGCAGAAAAGCAGCGCCAGATGTGGGAGAGCCGAAAAGCCGTCTACGACGCCTACAACACCTTCTACGAGCTCGACGAGGCTGACATCTGCGTCCCTCGGAGCAGGGTCCCCGACTTTATAGACGAACTCGCGGGCGTTGAGGCGAAGCACGGCGTCCAGATTGTCCCAGTGGGCCACGCGGGGGACGGAAATGTCCACTGCAACATCATACGCTTGGGCGGAACCGATGAGGAATGGCACGAGGCACTCGAAGCATCCATAGCCGACCTCATCGACCTCGGCCTCAGCATGGGTGGCACAGTTAGTGGTGAGCACGGTCTCGGCTACACGAAGCGTCTGTACCTCGTAAGGAAAGTCGGCGAGACGCAAGTCGAGTTGATGAAGGGTATTAAGAGGGTCTTCGACCCCAACGGCATTCTAAACCCTGACAAGATTTGGGGTTGAAGCCTCCATAAAAAGTTTAATGATTGTTGAACCTTCCTCTCATTGATCCACTTGTCAGAACCCGTTGAGCCGCCAAAGAAAGCGACGCTGACAGAGAGGGTCACAGCGTTTTAGACCCGAGTTGATGAACTCTCAAAGAAGATGGACGCCCTGGCGGGGTACCAGAAGCAACTCTACGAGTAACTTCAGAAGATGAAGCATTAGCCTGCAAGGGTTCCGCCGAGGAATACTATACCCGCCCCCGCGATGCGTACACTAGCCCCGCGAGGATCTGGAGGATGGCGAGAATCGTTACACCCGTAGGTCGGTTTCCTCTCAAGTAATCACGTTTCTTAGTTGATTTTTATTATTTAGATAACGTTTGGATGGATGCTAGTACTCGCGGTAGGATTCGGCGAGGGGGTGGCCAATATTTGTGAGGGTGAAGCTTTTGTACCATCCAAACGGGCTCCTGTGCGCTTCGAAGCCCTCGGCTAGAAGCTTCTCCTGTAGTTTCTTGAGGAACTCCTTGGCGAGGCGTGGGGAGCCCAACTGCTTGCTAAGGTGAGCATAGGGGTGTATGAGCACGCGTTTTGTCCCGATTCGCCCAGTGTCAACCTTGATGTTCTCCATGTAGGCATTCATGATCTCATCCATGTGCGTCTCGTCCTGTTTCTCGAAGCACGTGAGGCAGACAAGTACGTTTTCCAGTGTCTCGCTCTTGGGGTCAGCGGGCTGCTCGGCTACTGGTGTCTCCTTCTTTATCTCATAGCCGAAGCTGCTGCAATGTAACTGGAGGACTCTCATAGTTTATCCGTCGTGAGATTCGGTTAAAGGGGTTGCCCCTATATGGCGGAGATTATCTGGTTGAAGACGAGGGCAAAGAGGCCAACTGCGAGTAGGAAGACAACGCTGAGGAAGACTGTCATCCCTCTGTTGTATTTCCCGAACCTAAGGGCGAATTCCGCGCGCGCGTATCAAGTATAGGAGTTACTTCCGGCGGAGGACCTTACCTGGAGTCGCGCCTGTGTGCCTCTCCCCAGAGATGACGAGCTTGCCGTTCACGACGACGTACTCGATTCCCTTCGGGTAAACGCGGGGCTTCAGCGTGTTGCCGCGGTCGGTGATTGTGTCGGGATCGAAGATGGTGAGGTCGGCGTATGCGCCTTCTCTGAGGACGCCGCGGTCGTTTAGCTTGAATTTGGAGGCGGGTAGGCTCGTTATCTTCCGTATACCCTCCTCGAGCGTCAGCAGCTTTGCCTCCCTTACAGCGGTGCGGAGGTACCGCGGGTGGCCTCCGTAGGTGTTCTCGTTTGGCAGGATGCCGGGGGGCGTCTTTATCTCGAACTTGTCGTCGACGCCGAAAGTGTCGATGCCTATCATGGCAGCGGGGTGCTTGACTAGCATCATGTAACCTGGGACACCACCTTGTATGTTTGCCTTCGTGTGGGGGTCAGCGGCGAGGACGTCCATGAGAGCGTCGAGTTCCCCGATCTTCTGCTCTTTGGCGATCTGGGCGATAGTTTTGCCCATGTACTTTTTCTCCCTGCACTCGGCGACTGTCGGACCAATTGCCCACGTGGGTGTGAGGTTGGGGTTGAGGTTGTACCACTTGCCTGACATGATGGTCGTCTTGATCTCCTCCCTGAGGGCGGGCATTCTCAGTACCTTACCGAGCTGGTTCAGGCTGCCTGCTACCCTCAGCCAGGGCATAAGGGTGGAAGCGAGGTGGGGGATCGCGTAGATGCCGCCCGTTGTGTTGGGGATGAGGTCGAAGTTGACGTCTATGCCCTCGTCGCGGGCGTCGTCTATCGCCTTGAGTGTGGCCATCGCACTTGCCTCTGCCATATCCTTGCTCCCCGGAGGATAGACATCATAGAGCGGGCTGAGGTGGCTGATCTCGACGCTTATCTTCGCTTTTCTGCCAACGTTGATCGCCTCGAGGACGCCGCCCATCTTGGATGGTGATGGATCACCGGGGCGACGGTCTTCCCTGAGTCCCGTGCGCAGGCTGTGACTCGTGTAGACGCCGCCATATTTGGCGGCAGCCTCGGCGCAGGCGACTAACTCTGTGGGGTCTGCCCAGTAGCCGGGGTTATAATCCCTGCCCACGCTTATGCCTCCACAGCCCTCCTGCATCGCCTTATCCACTTGATCCTGCATGGCTGAGACCTCCTTCTTTGTCGCCTTTCGTCGGTAGTCGAGGCCCATGACGAGGTAGCGTATGTCACCATGGCCGGCGATAGGGGCGACGTTCGCCGCAGTTCCCTTCGCTTCGACGCAGTTCATCCACTCGCCGAGTGTGCGCCAGTCGATTTTCCAGCCGTACCTCTTCATGTGGAGTTCATTGATCTTCTCGATGGGCTGGAGGCGCTCCCCGTAGTACATGTCAGGGGCTATCTCGTTGTAGATGTCGAAGAGGAAGTATGCAGCATCCATTCTATCCCCGTATGGGCCGGGGCTGGTTCCGCAGTTGCCGCCGACGAAGGTGGTGACGCCTTGGTGTACCCAGCTCTCTGCCTTGGGATAGTAGAGTATGCTGCAGTCGCCGTGGTTGTGGGCGTCGATGAAGCCGGGGCTGACGACGAGCCCCTTGGCGTCGATGACCTGCTTCGCCTCTACTTTTAACTCGCCCTCGACCCTGCCGACGGCGCTTATCCTCTCACCCTCGACAGCAACGGCGCCTTTGAAGGCTGGGGTGCCGCTACCGTCCACGATCCTAGCGTTCTTTATCAGGAGATCGCACTCAGGCATCTCGCATCGGTCTGAGTTGGGCACCGTGGGCTTAAGAAATGTGACCTATAGCGCCTTACGGTAGAGGGTGATTATCTCCTCGGGGGATGCCTTGCGGGGGTTGTTGCTGGGGCTCCCGCTGGCGATAGCATCCGCCGCCATCTTCCCAACTACGGTGTCGAACTTCGCCTCATCTATCTTCAAACCCCTTAAGGTGGGTATCTGGAGGTCGGCGTTAAGCCTCCTCACCGCCTCGACCGTCTTTACCGAAGCATTGTTGACATGGAGTCCCCTAGTCTGCTCCCCCATCGCTTCTGCTATGTCCGCATACCTGCGGGGGTTGCCAGAAACACTGAACTCGATGACAGTCGGGAGTAGGACGGCGTTGGATATGCCGTGGGCGACGTGGAAATAGGCCCCTATTGGGCGCGCCATTCCGTGCACGAGAGCCACGGAGGAGTTTGCGAAGGCGAGCCCCGCTTGTAAGGCGCCCATTAAAACGTTGCTCCTTGCCTCGAGGTCGTCGGGTTGGGTGTAGGCGCGGCGTAGGTTGGCGGAGATGAGGCGGATCGCGCTTAGGGCGAACGTGTCTGTGAGTGGTTGCGCCTTTACTGAGACGTAAGCCTCTATAGCGTGGGTTAGGGCGTCGAGACCCGTCGCGGCGGTGATGCTTCGGGGCATTTTCATCGTCATCAGCGGATCGACGAGGGCGACTGAGGGGATGAGGTGGGGGCTTGCTATTAGCATCTTGACGTCGGTGGCTGGGTCGGTGATTATTGTAAATGGGGTGACCTCGCTGCCCGTCCCCGCTGTCGTTGGTATGGCGATGAGGGGCACCGAGGGCTGTCCCAGTTTTCCAGCGCCCATATACTCGCTGATCCTCCCCGGGTTGCGCGACATCGCTGCGACAGCCTTGCCGGTGTCAATCGGGCTTCCGCCGCCGACGGCGACTACAACGTTCGCTTCCGCATCCTTGAGGGCGCGCAGTCCATCATCCACATACTCGACGACGGGCTCCATCACTACTTGGTCGTATACGGAGTAGCTGACACCAGCAGTTTCTAATGACGCCTTCACATCGGCGAGTAACCCAATCTTCTCCAAGTTGGCGTCCGTGATTATGAGCGCCTTACCACCGTGCTGCTTAGCGTACACCCCGGCCTCCCTCGCCGCCCCAGGCCCCGTGCTGATGACCCCGGGCGCCCTGAACTGCCTCGTCTGACTCATTGATGCTCAGAAGTAGACTCGGCGGATGAGGATATAACTTGTCGAGGCGAACGCCAGATCAGTGTTAATTCTCGATGATCGCTACTACACGTACGTGGGCACCGAGCTATACTTCGCGAACAGGGAAGCGTGGCGGGAATGGCTTTCCGAGAACCATGATAAGGAGAAGGAGGTCTGGCTCCTCTACCCCAAGAAGGTGAGCGGTAAACCACGCATCCTCTACAACGACGCCGTCGAGGAGGCGCTGTGCTTTGGCTGGATTGACAGCACCGCCAAGAAGATTGACGAATACTCCTACGCCCAACGGTTCACCCCGCGGAACCCGGGGAGTAAGTACTCCGAGGCCAACAAACAGCGGCTTAGGGCGCTCGTCAAGCAGGGTAAGGTCATGCCGTCAGTGGTGGTGAAGATAGGGGGGATACTGGACGAGGAATATGTCGTACCTTTTGATATCCTGAAGACTCTACAGGAGAATAAGAAGGCGTGGGAGAACTACCAAAGATTCTCGCCTGAGTATAGGAGAATCCGCGTAGCCTACATCGAAGGCGCGAGGAAGCGTCCGGCGGAGTTCGAGAAGCGGCTAAACCATTTCCTTAGGATGACCGAGAAGAACAGGCAGTTTGGCTTTGGTGGGATAGAGAAGCACTACTGACGGCGATTGAGGGTTAACCTTATTCTGCTGATCGTTGTATGGGTGTGGCGATGTGGTTCAACTCGCGGCGCTCACCCGTCTACGGGATCCGGGGCGCCGTCGCCTCCAGCCAGCCCCTAGCCAGCGAGGCCGGGATGCGCATACTCCAGAAGGGCGGTAACGCCGCCGACGCCGCAGTCGCCGTCGCCGCCGCGCTAAACGTCACCGAGCCATGCAGCACCGGTATGGGCGGGGACTGCTTCGCACTCTACTACGACTCATCCAAGGGCCGCGTCCTCGGAATGAACGGCAGCGGGCGCGCACCCGCAGGTCTCACCCCTGAGATGCTGCTCTCGGAGGGCTTCACGAAGATGCCCTCGAACGGCGTCCACACAGTAACCGTCCCAGGCGCCGTCGCCGGCTGGGTCGACACCATCGATACGTTCGGAACACTAACCGTAAAGGACGTGCTTACTCCAGCCATCGAACTCGCAGAGGGCGGATACCCCGTCTCGCCACTCACGGCACGCGCATGGGCCGCGGGTGTACCCCTTCTTAAAACCGGCCCATACGGAGACGAGATGCTGATAAACAGCAGGGCACCAGGCGCAGGCGAGATCATGAGGAACCCGACCCTCGCCGGGAGCATGCGCGAGGTCGTCGAACACGGCAAGGCAGGCTTCTACGAGGGCCGCGTCGCCGAGTCCATCGTCGAACTCATCCAGTTAAAGGGGGGCACGATGACTCTCGATGACCTCAAGAACCACAGGTCGACCTTCGACGAGCCCATCACCGTCAACTACCGCGGCGTCGACGTCTGGGAGATACCCCCGAACGGTCAGGGCATCACCGCGCTCATCGCACTCAATATACTCGAGGGCTTCAGGTTCAGCAATGTCCCCTACGATTCGCCGCAGAGGCTCCACCTACTCATCGAGGCTATGAGAACGGCGTTTGCCGACACCCGATGGTACGTCGCCGACCCATCCGTCACACACGTCCCCATCGATGAGCTCATCTCCAAGGGCTACGCCGAGGAGAGGCGCCAGCACATAAACCCCGCCAAGGCCGTCCTAGACAGGGTACACGGCTCACCCGTCACAGGCAGTGACACCGTCTACCTCTGCACAGTCGACCGCTGGGGCAACGCCTGCAGCTTCATAAACAGCAACTACAGCGGCTTCGGCACCGGCCTCATCCCCCGGGGCTGCGGCTTCACACTCCAGAACAGGGGCTCGGGCTTCAGACTAGAGAAGGAGCACCCTAATGTCCTCAGCCCCGGAAAGCGTCCCTACCACACCATAATCCCGGGTATGATGACGAGGAACGGCGACCTCTTCGCCCCATTTGGAGTCATGGGCGGTTTCATGCAGCCACAAGGCCACGTACAGGTCGTCTCGAATATGATAGACTACGGCATGGGGCCGCAGGATGCACTCGACGCGCCCCGCTTCTGCATACTCGACGGCACGGCTGGCGGCAAGGTCAGTCTCGAGGAGGGGATACCCGTCGACACCATGGCGACACTAGCCCGCATGGGCCACGAGGTCATCCCCGTCGCTGGAGCCAACCGCATCATCTTCGGCAAAGGCCAGATAATCTACAGGAACCACAAGACGGGCGCTCTAACCGCGGGCAGCGACCCACGCGGCGACGGACAAGCGCTCGGCTGGTAAATTAGACCCATTTCACTTTCGCCGGCTTCTTCAGCGGCACCTCGGGCTCCCCCTTCGGGTAGCCCAGAAGGATGGGGCCGTATATCTCGTCCTTCTCCCCGAGTTCCAACACCTCCACGATCTCAGGGTCATCCTTGATCAGTGAGCCGAAGTAGACATAGCAGCTTCCGAGGCCGAGGGACTCGGCGGAGAGCATCATGTTCTCGCAGCAGAGGGCGCAGTTCACAGCGCCCTGCCCAATAACGAAGACCACGACTGGGGCCCGGTAGTAGACCGGGTCCTCCATCAGGCCATACTTCGCCGCGTCCTTAGCGGAGGCTGGGTTCTTCATCAGGTCCTCGTAGACCTTCCTCCATTTCGGGTAGGCGGCGTCGAAGAGCCTCCTCCTCATCGCCTCGCTCTCGACGACGACGAAGCGCCACGGCTGTCTGTTCATACCGCTGGGCGCCTCGTTACCAGCGTCGATAACCTCCTGTAAGAGCTTCCTCGGCACAGGTTTTGCCTCGAAAGCACGCCACGAGCGTCTCCTCTTGATTACGTCGAGAACTTGATTACTAGTAACCATAACCCGATCGATACACTCACCGTTTAAAAAGTGGTATCAATGTGATTTACAATGGAAAAGGTTCGTACACCACCACGCCTCAGCATGCTTGTACGCGGCTACGACCCACCTGAACGACTTGCTTGCGGAAAGCCAGATGACCAACGAATATAGACGCATTTCGAAGTCCATGTATTCACCTCCTTAGCAAGCCGTTGAATACGATGTCGAGGAACGCCCCTTCGGTGTGGCGCCAGTCGAAGTCAACGCCGGCGGTGGCGTAGTGGAGGTTGAGTCCATCCGCAGTCGCGAAGAGGATCGCCGATACATGCTCTGGGGTGACATCATCCCTGAAGGCGCCCGACTCGACTCCCTCCTCTATTATCCTCTTTATGAAGCCGTGGACGCCTCTGTACCGCCTCACAAGCCCCGGGGCGAGGGAAGGTGTCCTTGACGCGACTACGAAGAACTCTATGTTCATGGCGAGGAACTCCCGCGGGAAATGGGCGCTTGAGGCGAAGACAAGGTCACCGAGCATCCTCAGTTTTTCGATGGGGGTCGCGTCTTCGGGGAAGGATGCAACGAGTTGTCCGAGCGTCTTCTCAACTTGTCTCTCATGTATGGCGAGTAGTAGCGCCTCCTTGCTTTCGAAGTGGTTGTAGAGCGCCCCCTTGCTTAGGCCGGACTCGGTGACTATGTCGTTCATCGATGTCTGAGTTATGCCGTTTCTGAGGAAGAGCGCCTCGGCCGATTCTAGTATACGTTTATGTGTTTTCTGGCGTTCCTCATGTGTGGCGTTGGGGCACATTAATAATCAGACCGACCGGACGGTCTTATAAAAGTGGTGGAGAAAAGACAGGTAATATAAGCGCAGAACCGACCATCAAACGATCTCAATGGAATACAAGACCGACCTCGACTTTGCCAAGAAGCTCGACAAGGCCAATCCACTAGCAGCTTACAAGAAGAGGTTCTACATCCCTGAGAGGGAGAGCCTTGGCATGGACGGGAAAACAAAGTCCGTCAAGCCCATCATATACATGGACGGCAATAGCCTCGGCCTCGCCTCAAAGGACGCCGAGGAAGAACTCAAGGAGGAGTTCGAGAGGTGGAAGAACCTCACTGCTCGCAGGAGCGGCATCGATAAAAAGACCGCCGAACTGCAGGCGAAACTCGTCGGAGCCGAGAAGGAGGAGGTCATTGTAACCGGCGGGGCATCCGTCAACATCCACGCCCTCGTCACAACGTTCTACAAACCCAGGGGCAAGAGGACGAAGATACTCGCGGACGAGTTAAACTTTAGCAGCGACATCTACGCACTCGCCGGCGACGTCCGTCTTAGGGGCAGGGACCCCGAGAATGACCTTGTAATCGTGAAGAGCCGCGACGGGCGAACCATCGCCGAGGAGGACATTATCGCCGCCATGAGTGACGAGGTGAGTGTCTGTCACCTTCCAAGCGTATACTTCGTCAGTGGCCAGCTCCTCGACATCAAGCGCCTCACCAAAACGGCTCACGACCACGGCATCATCATAGGCTACGACTGCTGTCACAGCGTTGGCGTCGTACCTCACAGGTTCCATGATTGGGGCGTCGACTACGCCCTCTGGTGCAACTACAAATACATGAATGGCAGCACCGGCGCCATCGCGGGCCTCTACGTCCACCGCGACCACTTCAAGGAGACCCCCGGCCTACCCACATGGTGGGGTAATAACCCCGGCAACAGGTTCGACTTCAAGCAGGAGTGGACCCCAACGGGCAACGCCGCCTCATGGCACCTCGGCAGCAACCTCAGCATAGGCTTCGGCGTTGCCCCAGTCTACGCCAGCAGCAAGATGATAGTCGAGGCGGGACTCGACAGGATACGGGAGAAGAGCCTCAAGGCTACTGAGTACCTTATGTACCTCATCGACGAGCAGCTCACGAAGAAGCCCTACAACTTCAGCGTCGGCAACCCCCGAGAAGCCGAGAGGCGCGGCGGACACGTCGCCTGCGAGCATAGGGAGGCGCGCCGCATCTGCGAGGCGCTCACCGCCCGTGGCGTCCCACCTGACTTCCGACCGCCGACGACGATACGCCTCAGCCCAATCCCTCTTTACACTTCATACCAGGAGATCTGGCAGGTTGTACAGCACCTTAAGGCCATCGTCGACAACAAGGAGTACGAGAGGTACGACGCCGACAAGAAGGAAGCCTACTAACTTCCTCCAACAAGTGAAGCCTAATTCCACGCACTACATCTAATAAAGACTCGGCGACCCTTTTCCAACCATGAAGCTGGCTGCTCTGTTCTCCGGGGGGAAGGACAGCACATACGCGGCCCACCTCGTGGAGAAGGGGGGGCACGAGGTCTCCATATTCGCAAGTATGTGCCCCGCCCGTGGGGACAGCTACATGTTCCACGGCGTTAACATCCACCTCACCCCCCTCATCGCCGAGGCGCTGGGCAAGCCACTCACCTCAGCCCCCAGCAGCGGTGAGAAGGAGAAGGAGGTCGACGAGTTGAAGAGCCTGATCGAGCTACTCGACGTGGAGGGTGTCGTTACCGGCGCAATAGCCTCGACTTATCAGCGCGACAGAGTCAATAGGGTTTGTAACGAACTCGGGATAAGCCACCTCTCACCGCTCTGGGGGAGGAGCCCGCGGGAGGTTCTTGATGACGAGATAGCGTCGGGGATGGAGATTGTCATGGTCCACGTAGCCGCCAACGGGCTAGACAAGAGCTGGCTCGGCAGGAGGATCGATGAGGCCGCGGCGGTGGAGTTGGCGAAGCTGGGTGAAAAGTATGGCATTAATGTCTGTGGTGAGGGCGGTGAGTACGAGAGCCTGGTCGTCGACGCTCCTTGGTTCAAGGAGAGGCTCGTCATCGATGAGGCCGAGGTGGTCTGGGAGGGCACGAGCGGCACCTACGCCGTGAAAGGTGCTCACCTCGCCCCCAAAGCACATAAAGGTTAAAAACAATCCTCCTCACCGTTGATGTTCAGAGGAGAGCGCGGTGACCGCCCGCCAAACAGGTTAGGCCGCAAGGCCCTGAGCAACCCCAGACGCTCCCCCGAGATTCTAAGGAAGCAACCTAAAAAAGGGTTAGTGGTCGCCGCCTCCAACTGGAAGGCATAAACAATGGCTGAAAAGAAGAAGGAAGAGGTAGTCTCAGCCGCCCTTAAGGCGGAGGAGAAGCTCAAGTCACACTGGTACATCCTCGACACCGAGGGCAACCTGCATGAAATTGATAAGTTCAACTTTAAGGGCCGCGACAACCTGCGTAAGTTCGCGGGCTACGAGGTCGACAAGGACAGGACTGTCAAGCAGGAGCCCCCACACGTCACGATGATGAAGGCGCTTGAGCTCGTCGACTACGAGCCTGCCAGCGACCCAGGGAACATGCGCTTCTACCCCAAGGGCAGGATGATTAAGGCGCTGCTCGAGGAGTACGTCTCTAGGGAGGTCGGCAGGTACGGCGGCATGGAGGTCGAGACTCCCATCATGTATAACCTTAACCACCCGACCCTCGCGAACTACCTCAACCGCTTCCCCGCCCGCCAGTACACCATCGAGTCGGACGACGACAAGTACTTCCTCCGCTTCGCCGCTTGCTTCGGCCAGTTCCTGATGGCAAAGGACGCCACCATCAGCTACAAGAATCTCCCCCTGAAGATCTACGAGTTGACTCGCTACAGCTTCCGCAGGGAGCAGAAGGGGGAGCTCACCGGGCTCCGTAGGCTACGCAGCTTCACCATGCCTGATGTGCACGCAATGTGCCGCGATCTCGAGCAGGCGAAGGAGGAATTCATGGTCCGATTCAACATGAGCGCCAACGTCCTCGAGGGCATAGGCATCCACAACAGCGACTACGAGCTCGGCGTCCGCCTAACCGAGGAGTTCTGGCAGAACAACAAGGACTTCGTCGTAAACCTCGTCAAGACCCACGGCAAGCCGGTCCTCGTTGAGATGTGGCATGAGCGCATCTTCTATTTCATCTTGAAGTGGGAGAGGAACTTCGTCGACAACCTCGACAAGGCGTCAGCGTTGAGTACCGACCAGATCGACGTGGAGAACGGTGAGCGCTATGATATCAAGTTCATGGAGGAGGACGGCACCACCAAGCACCCCTACATCCTCCACTGCAGCCCCAGCGGCGCCATAGAGAGGGACATCTACGCCCTTCTCGAGAAGGCTGCATTCGACATGAAGGTCGGCAAGCGCCCCATGCTCCCTCTCTGGCTCCAGCCAACACAGGTCCGAGTTATCCCTGTCAGCCAGGATTACCTCGGCGCAGCCGACAAGATCGCCGCCTCTATTGAGTCTGAAATGATCAGGGTCGACGTCGACAACAGGGACGAGTCCGTGGGGAAGAAGATTAGGGACTCCGAGAAGGAATGGATACCCTACACCCTCGTCATCGGCGAGAAGGAGGCGGGGAAGGAGAAGATACCCGTACGCGTCAGGGAGACGGGGAAGCTTTCAGAGTACTCTCCCGCGGACCTCGCCGCGGAGATCAAGGGCGTCGTTGGCGACAAGCCGTGGCGCCCGTTGCCGGTCCCACGGTACCTACAGCAGCGCCCAAAGTTCAGCGTCTAGAGCGGGTGGCGCCACTTCTCTATCTGATCTGACTTCTTGTTTCCCTTCTTGAACTGCTTGTAGTGCTCCTCGCAGACGTATGCGTTCTTACCCTCGACGTCGAGGCCGGCGACCTTCGCCTTGGCAACGTTGACTGAGCGCACTGCGTCGTTCTTGCAGTTCCTGACCGTACATTTCTGGCCCTTATCAATCTTGCCCAATGCTATCAAGAGATACCCGGTGAGGGATGTGATTTAAGCCTAGCCCATCCTCAACCCATATAAACCGCCTCGCAGTCCTCAGCCAATGTGCCCAGCCTCAACGCCTCAGTCATAGGCAGCCCCGGATACGCCAAGCAGCTCGGGAAGAAGAGCGGCGAGACAGACGTAACGTTCTACGACCTGAAGAAGAGTGAGACAGTCGTCACCATGGTCGAGCCGAGCCGGTACCCTGAGAAGATACAGAGCCTCTACTACTCTGCTGCCTTCGGGGAGCACGCCGTCCTCGTGGCCGAAAAGATTCGACCAGTACTTCGGCGAGAGCCTCCTCATGATCAACGCTTGTGGCGTAAAGGAGGGCACGATAGTGCTCCGTAACTATATCACCGAGGACCAACTCAAAGCGCTGAGGAAGGGCACTGTTCTTGAGAGTTACACGGTGATGGAGGACGACCCGATGAAGCTGAGGGACAGGCTCATCGCCCTGGCTGAGGCGCCGAAGCAGCCCCAGCCCAGGCCGGGTACGCTAACCGTCGACGCTGCCTTCAACGTCCGAGGAATCGGCACCGTCGCCCTCGCAAACATCAAGAGTGGCACCGTCAAGAAGCACGACCAACTCAAGGTTCTCCCAGGGGATAAGGTGGCCGAGGTCAGAAATATTCAGAAGCATGACGAGGACTTTGAATCCGCGGAGGCTGGAGACCACGTCGGCATCGCCCTCAAGGGGGTAGAGGCGGAGGACATCGATAGGGGTACTGTTCTCACCGGAGCGGAACTAATGCAGACAACGACCATATCGGCTAAGGCGGATATGATACCATTCTTCCAAGCGCAACTCCACGAGGGCAGCACGCTCCACCTAGGTCACTGGCTCCAACTCAACCTCGCCAGAGTAACAAAGATCACAGACACAGGCGACAGGAAGCCCGAGTTAAGGATCACACTTGAACGTCCCCTAGTTCACCCTACGGGGGCTCGTGCCGTGCTCGTCTACCTCGACGGCGGCAGGCTCAGGGTCGCGGGGACAATACCTCTTCCCTAATCCAGATGTGCACTTCCCAGCGCACGCGCAATACGGTTTCGTAGCGATCTAACATGCGCGCGCGCATTGAGGTGGTCACTCGCGCCGTTTGTAAGTCTCCTGTGTCAACTCGGCATATGATTTAATAAAACGACTACCTAGACCCAATCTTGACTAGAAATTCAACGAAGTAACAAACTACACCAGGAAGGAGCAATTCTCACGCTATATCACTGATCGCCTCTTTCAGGGTCTTTAATGCTGCCTTTAAATCCGATGACTTCATGAGGTAGCTCCCTGAAGCGAAGATTGTGGCGCCAGCTACGCGTGCCTTCCTGGCGTTCTCGGGATTCATTGCGCCATCGACCTCGACGGGTAGGCTAGGGGCTGTTACCTTGAGCTTCTTCACGGTCTCCAGCGTGGCTGGAACGAAAGGTGCACCGTATCTTCCAGGTTCGACGGTCATAACGAGGACCCTGTCGATTTCCTTGAGGTGTGGCTCCAGCTTTTGTAGTGATGTGCCGGGGTTTATGGCTGCGGCTACCTCGAATCCGAGGCTACGCGCTTTCGTGAGTGCCTTATGGAAGTTGTCTGACTCTACATGGATGATCACCGCCTCGACTATGCCCTTGAGGGCGGGCAGGTAGTCGAGGGGTCTCTTGACCATGAGATGCGCTTCGTAGCGAAGGCCCTTCCTGAGTCTAAAGGGGAACATGAGCGCCTTTGTGGAGACGAAAGCCCCGTCCATTAGGTCTAGCATGACCCACTCGACTTTACCCTCGAGGCGGGTAAACATCCCGTCGAGTTCCTCCTGGGTGGAGGCGATTATCGCCGGGAGTATCCTCGTCGACATAAGTGAATAACTCTCCGTGAAGTGATAAAGATGCACCCCCGCAAAGGAGAGGCTGCATGGAGACAATGCAGATCGAACCGACGCGCGTCACGTGTTGGATTTAATATATGTGCTCACGAATGGTCTCTTACTCGGTGTTTAAACGTTGAAAAAGCTGATCAACAGACCCGGCGATGAGGTCCAGGAGATGCTCGAGGGCATGGTGCTTGCCTACCCCTCGTTGGCGGCGAAGATGCCTAACTGGAACAACATCTTGAGGCCGGACGCACCAGTGAAGGGGAAGGTGGCTCTTGTGAGCGGCGGAGGGAGTGGACACGAGCCTGCTCACGCGGGCTATGTGGGAAAGGGGATGCTATCAGCAGCATGCTGTGGCGAGGTATTCACATCACCCCCTGTCCCACAGGTACTGGCTGCAATAAAGGCAGTCAACGGAGGAATCGGGACACTTCTCATCATCAAGAACTACAATGGAGACGTGATGAACTTCCGCACCGCCGCACAGATGGCGCGTACCAGCGGAATAAAGACCGAATGGGTCATCGTAAACGACGATGTCGCGATAGAGAAACCGGAGATGCGCCGCGGCGTAGCAGGGACTGTTCTAGTCCACAAGTGCGCCGGCGCAAAAGCGGAGGAGGGCGCCACACTCGAAGAGGTCAAGGCGGTAGCCCAGAAGACCATCGCCAACGTCCGATCGATGGGATGCGCCATCACACCCTGCACCATTCCCCGAGCGGGGAAGCCCAGCTTCGAGCTGGCGGACGACGAGATGGAGCTCGGCACAGGTATACACGGCGAGCGTGGTGTGAAGCGGGTCAAGATGATGACTGCCGACGACGCGGCAGACACCCTCACCGATGCATGCGCGAATGACCTCGGGCTAATTCAAGGGGACGAGGTCGTCGTCCTCGTGCAGGGCAACGGGGGCACACCCATTATGGAGAAACTGATCTTTTACAGGCGCGTCAACAAGAACCTCGCAGAGAGAGGGGTGAAGATACATGTCTCATGGATCGGCGAGTTCATGTCGAGCCTAGAGATGGCTGGCACATCTGTGACTCTCCTTAAGCTTGATGATGAGCTTAAGAGACTACTTTCGGCTCCCTCCGAGTCTATTGCAATCAGGCAGCCCGGCCCGATATTATTTTAAAGGCTTAGCCTACCCGCGAGATCAGAGACGCTTTGGTCGACGCCATAGACTCCTCGACACTCATCAGGATGATGAACAACATTTTAAAGGTCATAGAGGCGAACGAGGACTACCTGACGAGCCTCGACGCAGAGATAGGGGACGCGGACCACGGCATCAATATGGTCCGGGGCTTCCGACTCGTGCATGAGAGAGTCTCTGCGCTCAACGACCCAAGTGTGGAGGAGGTCCTCAACACGGTGGGAATGGCTGTGATGGAGGGAGCTGCAGGTTCTGCTGGTGCCCTTTATGGAATGTTCTTCACAGGGGGAGGAGCGTCGCTTCAGGGACGAAAAAATATCGATAAGGTGGCTCTTGCCTCCGTTTTCACATCTGGCTACGCAGCTATGCTTGAAATGAGCGGTGGGACGAAGCCGGGGGAGAAGACGATAATTGACGCCCTTGACCCTGCTGTGAAATCGCTTAACGAGTCGGTTGGCGACTCATCGGTAAACCTAATCGGAGCGCTGGGGAGGGCTGTTGCCGCGGCGAAGAGCGGCCTCGAAAGTACTATCGACCTCGTGGCGACGAAGGGGCGAGCAGCTTACCTCGGGGAGCGTAGCAGAGGGCACCAGGACATAGGCGCCACGACGATGTATTTGATAATTAGGACGATGTGTGACACGCTCGAAGGTAGAATTGGTGTCAAGGTCGTCAAGTATGCACAGAGCGGAGCCATCATCGCGGAAACAAACCTCTAATTTTATTACCTCTCCCTATTAGATTCTGGAAACGCATGCGCCTCATTAAGAAAATTTAATCTTAAAGTCTCTTTCCGATTAGCCTCATCTTACAAGAACTCGTACGCGTGCTAAGCGCGCGCTCATCATGAGATGGTCTAACCCTCTGCGTATCTTTGTAAGAGTATGCGTAGTAACCGAGTTTTCTATTCTATATGTTGAGATAACTAGACCTATGAGTAGTATATCCAAAAGAGTGTTTCCCAGATAAGCAGCAGTATAATGGTATTCCCACCTGATCTCCAGATCACTGATAACAACCCCAACTGTGTCCTGTCTTAGAAATACTACTGGGCCGATGCCGCCCGTAGATGCGAGAGAGAGTACTTTTTCTCCGTAAGTGGCAACATCGAAATGAGGGTAAATTATGGGATATTTTTGATTAAATGAATCCGAGTATAGTTTAATCGGTGGCAGAAATACTAGGAGTTGGAGCATTAGGAGTGTAGCTAGTATCTGGTAAAGTTTCATCCGATCTTTAGTGTACTATCCTAGGATTTAGAATATTCAACATTCTATAGAGTAGACAATGCATGTGTGAATTTATACTCCATTAAGAAACCATAATCCCAAGACTCTTTCCAGTTAGCCTCATCTAACGTATAAAAAATCTTATCCTCACTTACACCTGATTGTAATATATACCAAACGCGGTCCTCGTGTTCAGGAGTTGTGCAACGCCAAACTCGTGTATTTTCAAGTGGGTTATCCTCTCACAACTATCGATGTAATAATCGATTTCGCCTTACTCATCTTAGCAGGAGTACTCATCTTATTGATAGTTTGGCATAAAATATTCGCTTACTCTCCTGATAAGCGGTATAGGATGAATAGATACACGGGGGTTGTTGAGGAGCAGAAGATTATTCGAGCCTATTCGCCTGAGGCTGGGGGTTTTATTATCTGGGATCCTCTCGGGAAGGTGATGAGGAAACAATTTGTTCTCGAGAATTGGACTCGGAAGAATGAGGTTGATATTCGGGATTATATCTGGGACGAGTCTGGTTGATGTGGCCAATTGCGCGCGCTTGGCGTCATTTGATCCTTAATAGAATTAAGCTGTAATTGGGGCATCTTCGACCTTTTTGGGTGTGTGTCGAAGTCTATCTCCCTTCAACTCCTTTTTATGAGGTTTTCTATTGTGATCCTTCTTCTTCGTCATTCTTTTCGTTGGCATACTTTTATTTCACTCTTTCATAATCTGTGGGTGCGTGGTTATTATAGGTTCGGGGCATAAGCAGGAGCGCGAGTGAAAACGATCCTTTCGTCTGTTAAAATAACTGAAGCCCGCGCGTAATCCCCCCCAACAAGAATCACACTCAACCTATTCAACCACTAAACAATTGTTAACTAATGGGGTGTAAAGGGAAATGGTGCAGGGGGTGGGGTTCGAACCCACGGAGGACTAACCATCAGGTCCTAAGCCTGACCCCTTTGGCCACTCGGGAACCCCTGCGACGCCTCTAACTAGAAACGAGTCCTCTTTAAAAGCTATACCCAGAGCCGTCTGTGTTTATAGCCCCGACCGGAGACAGAGTGCCCATGACGGAGGCCGGTGAGGAGCCGCTCAAGATATCGAAGCCGCTCGTCTTGACGGGGGGCTTCCAGGTCTTCGCCGACCAGCTCTACAACCGCTTCATACAGCTCCTCGCTATAGCCGTTGGAGCCACTGTAGACCAACTCGGCGTCCTTAACGCCGTGAAGAGCGTCGCGAGCAACCTCTTCCAGATACTCTTCGGGAGGATGGCGGACAGGTATGGGAAGAGACGGTTTATAGCGGTCGGAAGGTTCCTTAACGGCGTTATCCTCGCTGCCGTGATCTTCATCGAGGCTCCCGAGTGGCTGATACCCCTCATAGTACTGTGTTCTATCTTCGTCTCGATGGCGCTCCCTTCGTGGAACAGCCTTCTCGGCGACTACGCACCTGAGGGTAGGCGTGGGGAGGTAATCGGGCGCATAAACTCACTGGCGCAGATCGGCGGACTATCGGCGATGCTCATAGCACTCGCGATCTCCTTGTCCCAGGACGGACCAAGCACGCGTGCCAGCTACCTCCCCGTTATGGCTATGGCCTCAGGCGCCAGCTTCCTTTCGAGCGTCCTCGTGCTTTTCACAAAAGAGAAGCATCACGCTCAGGTTAGCAAGACACTCGACTTTTCTAAGCTCATCGGCGACATCAGGCTTCGGAGGTATCTCCTGCTCAACACGTCCTATGGCATCGGGATGGCATTCGCCTGGCCCCTGTTCCCTTTTATAATAACTGAGAAGCTGGGTATGCCCGTCTGGCAGGTCGCTATACTAGCGATCACGGAGACCGCGGCGAACCTCATGACGCAGAGGTTCGCGGGGAGATTCATGGACGGTACGGGGAGAAGACCGGTCATCGTCTTCAGCCGGATGATAATGGCCCTCGCACCGCTCTCATACGCACTGGCGACTAGTTGGCTCCACATAGTTGTCGCCGAGGTGTTCCTGGGCATGGGCATGGGGGCGTGGATGAGCTCGGAGAGTACATACGCCATCGACCTCGCACCGGGGGAACTGCGCGCCACATACCTCGCCGCTAGCGCCACCGCCTTTGGCCTTGCCAGCTTCGCAGGTAGCCTCCTCGGTAGCTACGTCACCGAGCACGTGCTCTCAAGCGGTGGCTTGGAGGCGATCACCACGGGGCTTCTCATCTCCGCCGTGCTCAGGTTCACCCTCGGCTTCGCCTTCGTCACCGCCTACGAGTCCAGGCCGAAGAGGCAACCATAGCTTCAAATAACCTATAGCTCACACCCATGGAGCCATGGGAGCCGACGAGGAGCACCTCAAAGAGTCCAAGGCGCTCTACCTCGCCGGCGCGAGCCAGTCAGTTCCTGACACCATTATCGACAGGTTCACGAGCACGATGGCGGTCGCCGTCGGGTCGAACGTTGCCGAGTCGGGGCTCATAAACGGCGGTAGACAGCTAGCACTCACCCTCCCGCAAGTATTCTTCGGGGGGCTCGCCGACCAGATCGGGAAGAGGCGACTTATCATCGCGGGACGCGTCCTCTGCGGTATCACCTTCGCGGCGCTAGCATTCGTTAACACCCCCTTCTGGCTGCTCGCCATGGTCGTCGCCGTCAGCGTCTCGATAGCGATGGCGCAGCCCGCCTGGGGAAGCCTCGTCGGCGACTACGCGGGAGAGCTGCGAAGGGGGACCATCATTGGAAGGATCAACAGCGTCGCCCAGATCGGGGGCTTCGCCGCGATGATGATGGCCCTCCTCATCACACTCACCCAGACTGGGCCTATGAGCATGGCCTCCTTCACACCGCTTCTCATCCTTGCATCTGTCTCCAGCTTCACCTCCGCCTTCTTCATCTCCCTAACCGAGGAGAGGGCACCAAAAACGGCGGGTAGACGTAAACTCGAATTCGCCTCCCTCCTCGCCGACCATGACCTGACGGAAGTTCCTCATAGTCAGCTTCGTCTTCGGCTTCGGCGCCGCAACCGCCTCCCCCTTCTTCTCCTTCATCACCGTCGGCAAGCTGAGGATGAGTGTATGGCAGATAGCAGCCACCGCGGCGGCCAACCTCGCCCTCAGCGTTGTCAGTCAGAGGGTCTTCGGGAGGATCATCGACAAGGTGGGAAGACGCCCCGTCATCGTCTTCAGCCGCGTCGGCATGGCCGCCTCCACAGTCGTCTACGCCCTCGCCACCGACTGGTGGCAGATAGTCGCCGTCGAGGCCTTCGTCGGCATCGAGCTCGCTGCCTGGGCCTGCAGCCAGTCGACGTACATAATCGACATCGCACCGCCGAGGCTCAGGGCGACCTACCTCGCGGCCAGCATGACGGCGATGGGCGTCTCAAACTTCTTAGGCTCCTACATCATGGGGATGGTGACAAAAGGCTTCATAGCTTCCACCGACTACTCTGCCATCAGCATGGCCCTCCTATTCACCGCCTTCCTCCGATTCACGATTGGATTCGCCTTCCTGGGCATCAGGGAGTCAAAGCCAGCCACGGCAAGTTAGATAAACCTCTATAACGACCAACACCACGTGAATGCTATTGGAGATTAAATGGCTGGGCCACGCGAGTTGGATGCTCAAGAGTGCGGGTAAGACGATCTATATCGACCCCTACGAGGGCGAATATCCGGAGAAGGGGAACATAGTAATTTGCAGCCACTCTCACCAGGACCACTGCAAGGAGGACAAGGTCAAGCAGGCCGTCGGACCCGGGACGATCTTCATTGCTCCTTCCGACTGCGCCAAGGTCGGCATCAAGCCAACCAGCCTCAAGCCCGGCGACAAGATCAAGATCGGTGACGTCGAAGTTGAGGCAGTCGAGGCCTATAATGCAGTGAGGATGAGGAGCCCCGGTGTCCCCTTCCACCCCAAGGGCTTCGGAGTTGGCTACCTCATCCGTGTCGAGGGGAAGACCGTTTACCACACCGGCGATACCGAGGCTGTCCCCGAGATAAGGATGCTCAAGGGCATCGATGTGATGCTCATCGCCACCGGCGGCACCTACACAATGGACAATGACGAGGCTGCAGAGCTTGCCCTCGCCATCAAGCCGAAGGTCGCCCTGCCCATGCACATCTGGGACACCGACCCAAATGTCTTCAAGAAGAAGGTCGAGGCAGGCGGCGCCACGAAGGTCGTTATTCTTAAAACCGGCGAAATTTACAAGCCGTAGTTATCGGATCTCGCTTCTCAGCTAGTCTTTCCCCACATGTTGAGGGGTGGCTGGGCGTCGGCGGGAAGCGGGCTCCTGTAAGTCTTACCCATTGTCCTTCTGACCTGCTCCTCCTTAGCCTTAGCGAGCAACTCAGGCTTCGATACTAGGTCAATCACTGAGGTGGCGATGATCTTAGAGGCGAATATGAGACTCTTGTGGCCGATGCCCGTTCCCGATGCGGCGACGTTCATCCAGCTGTGCCCCGGGGTACCGAGTGGCCAGGTCGCCGTCGAGAACTCCATCGTCGGCGCCTTCCAACTCACGTCACTGACGTCGGTGGAACCGTGGCTGACCTCCCCTTCGTCCCACGCGTCGGGGACGCTGCCGTCCATCACTACGCCCTCCAACTTCTCCCAACCGGGGCGCTTCGACTTCCTGAGGGCGTCCCTCTTCTGCTCCGTTGGGACGTTGCGGGAGAGCTCCTCGGCGAATTGCGTCTCCTCAGGCGTGTACTTTGGGGTTCCGATAAGTCGCATATTATCGGCGATGAGCTCGCTAAGCGCCTTGCTGGGGATCTTGTTGTAGACCGCCTTGAGGAACTCGACCTTTAGGGTGGTTTCGGTCATGAGCGTGGCACCTTCTGCTATCTTGAGGACTCGTGCGTAAATGGAGTCAACCTGATCCCGCTCCGGGGCGCGGATCAGATACCAGCTGCGGGCGTAGTCGGGTACGACGTTTGGCTGTCCACCGCCGGACTCGATAACGTAGTGCATGCGAGCATCTTGGACAACGTGCTCGCGGAGGAAGTTGACGCCGACATTCATCAGCTCAACGGCGTCTAAGGCGCTCCTTCCCTGCTCAGGGCTCCCCGCCGCGTGGCTCGTCTTCCCGTAGAAGTGGAACTTGACGCTGTTGTTTGCGAGGCTACTGCCGAGTCCGCCGTAGTTCATGGCGCCCGGATGGTGGCTCAGCACGGCGTCGACACCGTCAAATATTCCTGATCGGACCATCCAGACTTTACCGCTGCCGCTCTCCTCGGCGGGAGTGCCGAAGAACCTGATAGTTCCCTTAACGCCGTTCCTCTCCATCGAGTAACGAGCGGCGATCGCCCCCGCCATGCCTGATGCGCCATGGATGTTGTGGCCGCAGCCGTGGCCGTTCCCACCGACGACTATCGGGTCACGAGTGGGGGCCTTCTTCTGTGAGACCCCCATTAGGGCGTCGTACTCCCCCATCACACCCACGACGGGGCCACCTAAACCCCACGACGCGACGAAGGCTGTTGGGATACCCGCAACGCCCCGCTCAACCCTGAATCCATGCCGCTCCAGCGTGTCGGAGAGGAGCTTCGCCGATCTATATTCTATAAAGCCGAGCTCTGAGTAGTCCCAGACCTCGTCGCTGACCTTGACGACGCTCTCCCTATTACTCTCAATCCAGTCGAGGGCATCCTTCTTCGTCTTTTCAAGGCTCATGAGGAATAATTGAATCCCTGGTTCTATAATAGACCTGCTAGATGCCGATGATCCAGAGGATCTCGCGCCTACGGACGACCCTATAGGCAGGGTAGTAGGCATCTCGATATTGCTGGGTGTGGTGCATTGGCTGAGGCTTTGCCCTGTCCAACACCTTGTTGATAGTGTCGACCTCGTTATGCTCGAAGTCGAGCTGACCTGACCAGACGAGTTCGGCGAATGCGTTCCAGGCCTCGAGGAATGCGGCGGGGCTCCCTGCGATGTCGGATAGCCTCATCGCCTCCATGAGTTTGATAAGAGAGTAGCCCTCGCGGAGAAAGGGGCGGAGGTTTACCCTGACAACGGAGCCGTCGAGAGCTACTTCCTCGATAATCGGGTCTGCAGAGTGATCCTTTATGTCCAGTGCAGTTGCCTCGCTCTGGAGATAGTCCCACGCTCCGGGACCCATTATGTGGCCGACGCCGAAGACGCCCTGGTAGAGAAGTTTGTAGGCGTCCCTAGCCCTCATCTCGGGCCTCGCCGCCTTCTGCGACTCCATGAGCTCGGCGACGCGCCTCCATATCCCCATGGCTGAGACCCCGCTGAATCAACTATTAAGGGCGTCGAGGTTTTAACGGCTCACCGCCAAGCTGAATATGTATGTCGCTGAGCGTCTTTAGGCACAGGATCAAGCGTGGGCAATCTGAGACCTTTTCCGTCAAGGTTGGGGAGTACGCAGACGGCACGCCGATTGGGCTGACGATCAGGGTCGCTGTCGGGAGTCGCGATGGGCCACGGATGGCCATGCTCGGCCTGCAGCACGGCGACGAGTACGGCGGCATGGAAATTAGCAATAGGGTCTTCGACAGCGTAGACGTGAAGCAGTTCAAGGGATCGCTAATATCTATCCCCGTCTCCAACCCACTCGCGTTCAACGCTGCAGAGCGCGCCTCCCCTCCCCCGATGGGTTACGAGAACCTCAACATGAACCGGGTCTGGCCGGGAGACCCGAAAGGGTTACTCATGGAGAGGATAGCCGCCCAGATCTGGGATCAAGCCATTAAGGACTCAGAGTTGGTCGTGGACCTTCACGAGGGCGGGCGGGGCTTCATGGCGAGGTACATACACTCGAGGGGTACGCCGGAGACGGAAAGGCTCGTCGGGGAGCACAATAGGAGGCTCTACCGTTTCTTCGGGCAGGGTGTCCCAGTCCTCGGCGGTATCAATACGCGCCCCAGCATGATGGGGAGCCTGAGTATACAGGCCGGGCTCGCGGGGATACCGACACTCAGCCCCGAATTGGGCGGTGGAGGACGCCTCTGGGAGAACCTTGTCCAGACTGGCGTACAGGGTGTGAAGAACGCCATGATTGGCCTTGGGATGCTGAACGAGGAGCCGGTAGGTTTAGACTCGGATCAGCTCGTGAGTGACGGAAGCAGCTGGCCGAAGACGCAGCACGGCGGTGTCATGTACAATACGTGTGAGCTGGGAGCTGTCGTCGATGAGGGCAGACTTCTCGGCGTCTTGAAGGACACGGCGGGGAGAGTAATCGAGGAGTGCAGGGCGCCATACCGGTCGGTCATTTTTGATACGAGGTACCAGCCCACAGTCTACCCTGGGGACTGGACCTTCCACTGCGGCAAACTAATCTAAGATCTTCTTCCGGTCCACGAGTTTAATCGCGCCCTTTTGGCAGGTGGTTATACAAAGGCCGCAGCCGAGACATTTGGAGGCGTCATAATCCATCTTACCTCCGGTCATCTTCCTCGCCCCGAGTAAGCACCTTTCCACACACTTCCCGCAACCGACGCATTTCGCCTCATCGTCCTGTGCAATGAGCTTTGAGGTGAGCACCTGCGTAGTGATACCGTGATCGACTATTCCCCCGAGGGTGTGACAACAGCATGTGCAGCAGCTGCAGATGAGCTGAGGCTCCTCATCCCCCTTGGAAACGTAAGCCATGTGAACGAGCCCAGCCTCATGGCTCCGACGCAGCGCTCTGAGCGCCTCATCGACGTCAACCCTTTTTGAGTGGTTATTAGGCCACTTCTCGGCGTAGTCGGCGCCGACATTCACTACGAGGCATGTGTCGAGGGGAGCGTCGCAGTTATGGAACTGTGAACGGCATCCACAGTCTTGGAGGAAAATATTCTCCGAGTGTTTGAGGATCTTCTCCACCTCGCTAAGGTCGAGGACGCGATGCTCCGCTTCTATCTCGACGTTTACGGGGATGGCCTCGGCGGAGGTGAGGTCGGCTGCGATGCTCCGTAGCTCCTTCTCGGAGTAGTAGCGGTCCCTCTTCATCAGAAGAACCCCTTTCTCAAGTTGATGTCGTATTCAAGGTAGGCTTTGAGGCAGCAGCTCATGTTCGTCCAGCCCTGGCAGTTCTGATAACTACCCTGCAGACCGTCCTCTGTTGGATGCCACTCGCCCTCAATAATTTTGACGAGTGTCTCCTTCTTGCCGAGGGCCTCGAATGTGATATCAACTGTGGTGTCATAGCCGCCGGGGTGTGGCATTTTGCCTTCCTCAGGGGCGTAGATGCCCTCGCTCGCGGCCCACATGAACCTGATGAGCTTGTTCCGGATCATTTTCTCGACCCTGACGGGGACGGTCTCGCTCTGCCCCGCCATGTCAGCGAAGGTCCATAGGACGGTGCGTCCCTCGTCGAGTGGACCGTCTGAGCCCCCTGATGTGAAGTATGCACTCAGCTTCTTTGGGTTGTAGACGGCGTCGAATACCTCGGCTAGGGGTTTCTGTATTTTGGCCTGGACCTGGAACTTAAGCTTCATCTCGGACTCCTCTGGGTGATTTGTTGGGGACAGCAATATATACGTTATACTATTGTAACATATACTGTGATGTCTGAGGGAGCGAGGCAAGAGCGGGTATTTAAGGCGCTCGCCGAGGGTACGAGACGCGAGATACTCGACATGCTGAAGGAGAAGCCGCTCACTACAGGTGACCTAATCGGACATTTCCCCGACCTCGACCGCTGTACGGTGATGCAGCACCTCGGTGTCCTGGAGAAGGCGGAGCTTGTCATAGCGAAGAGAGATGGGCGCCGCCGCTGGAACTACCTCAACGTTGCCCCAATAAGGGAGGTCTATGAGCGGTGGATAAGCCCTTACGCCTCCCCTTCCACTGAGCTGTTAACCCGTATAAAGAGGGGCATCGAGGCCTCTGAGTAAACAATTATCTCTAACCTCACCGAGTGTATGAGGCATGGTAAAAGTCGGTATAATGATCTGTGACCGGAACCGAACCTGCACGGGCAATAAGTGCTTCAAGAGCATCATCGAGAGGGACGGCGTCTTCGCGGACTACCCGAAGAGCGAGCCCATCGAGGTCGTTGGTTGGATGGCGTGCGGCGGTTGCCCTGGGGAGCGCCTAGAAGCGGCCCCCGCTGACATGAAGAAGTATGGCGCTGAGGTCATCTACCTTGCCAGCTGCTACCTTGCCGGCTACCCAATCTGTCCATACATCGAAGACCACAAGAAGTACATCGAGAACGTCGTCGGGCTTCCCGTCAAAGTCGGTACGCACCCCATGCCCGCGAACTATGTGAAAATGCACGCGAAGGCTGGCGACTGGAAGCGCGACGCCGCTGACAAGTGGCTCAAGGATATTTCGAAGAGCCCAGAGGACGCCGACAAGTACGACTCCACAAACCCAAACTTCCTCAAGAAGTAGCGAGACCCCGAATCCGGCCTTTTTTCCGGGCACTCCTTTTATTATGCGGTGCCTGAGTCACCTTAAATGTCAGAGGACAAGGAACTCGATGAGATAAAGCGACGGATGCTTGAGAGGATGATGGCTCCTCCGAAGCCAAGCATGCTCCAGGATGGCGTTGTTAACATCCTAACAGACACCAACTTCGATCAGGCATTAGCGTCGACTGGGTTACCCCTGCTTGTCGACTTCTGGGCAGACTGGTGCGGGCCATGTAGGATGATGGCGCCGATAACCGAGGCACTCGCCAGGGATTACTCGGGAAAGGCATACTTCGCCAAAATCAACACGGACCAGAATAAGGCAGTATCAACCAGATTCAGGGTCATGAGTATACCACTCTTCATCCTCTTCAGGGGTGGAAGGGCGGCAGATCAGGTGCTCGGCGCCGTAGGACGACAGGGCCTTGAGGCGCTGTTGCGGCGTAACCTCGGCGCATAGAGCCTCTCACGGCGGCCACCGTCTAGGGCATCGACCCATAGAGCAAGGACCCGAACTGGTCGACTAGAAATCTGAGGAGCTTCTCTTCGATTATGAGGGAGTTATACACGTTCGCATGTTTTCTTATCACTCAAATCAATACTGCCACTAAAAAAAATCTATCATATAGATGATGACGATTACCGGACGTAGTCGTCAAACGTCCAGTAGTGCTGCTCTTCTTGTAGGACAATCTCCTCGAATAGGCGCCTCGTAGTGGTGTCACCCTTCTTCATAGCCTCGTCGATGATGTGTCTGTATAGGACGATGGCGTCGTTCTCCGCTTGGTGGTCGAGGAGAAGGAACTCGTCCGCATTAGCGCCTACGACGGGGAACGGGTTGGGCATGACGACGGCTTCGCCCTCGATTAGGTAGAGTCTCTCCGCAATCTTCTCGAGGTGGTCCATCTCCTGCATAAAAATGGGCTTGAGGAGCTCGCTGACCGCCTTTGTCTTGTTCTTCTCGGCGATGACCTCAAGAGGCGTCTCCTTCATGCGCAGGCTGAGGAGAGCCGCCTTCTCATGCTGGTTCGTGTACTGGAGTATCGCCATGATCTCACTTGCGACCGCCTTGTTCAGCAGAGCGTAGTAGTCCTCGGTGAATATCTTGCGCCACGGGGAGAGCTCAATGCTCTCCTTCTGCTCTTCGTCCTGGAAGCCCGTGTACTCCTGGAACTTGAAGAGATGCTTCTCCTCGTCCCCATATATCTTCTCGACGAGGTCGTGGGTCTCATAGTCGCCCATCCTGCGTGACTCGTCTATGATCTTCCGGTACAGGATTAGTGCCTCCTCCTCAGCGCCTACGCCGAGCTTCGCGAACTGACTAAGCGAGTCGCCGATGGTTGGCTTCTTCGCTTTCGTCGTCGCCTCGCCGCCGAGGTAGTAGATTCTCTCCATCAGAGCGGCGGCGTGCTTCATCTCCACTATTCCGAACTCGCGGAGGAACTTTCCCACGGCCTCGTAGGTCGTCTTCTCGAGGAGGATGTTCTCCGGGATCTTTTTCATTATCAACTTTTCCATCTTGGCGTGCTGGAGGAGGTATTGGATGCTTACCTGTATCTCCCTCTCAATCGCATGGTTGAGTAGATCGATATACTCGGGCGTTGTCTTTACAGCCATTCTTCACAACCTTCTGAATGAGACAAGGGAACCTTGGGATATTAATCATTAGTGGGGACTATCGAAAAAAGGGACTAAGCGAAACAACCATAAGATAGTCCTATTTTTGTTCTGTTACCTCTCATTCACCTGCGACGAATAGCATAAAGGCATGAGGGAACTAGGGTTTATGTAGCCCGAGTATCTTCCTCGCCTCGTCGGGTTTCGCGATCTCGATGTTTAACGCCTCAGCTATTGTGACTATCCTCTTTACGAGGTCGGCGTTGCTCTTCGCCAGTTCGCCGTGGCGGATGTAGATGTTGTCCTCGAAGCCGACGCGTACGTGTCCCCCGAGGGTCATCGCGAACGCCCCCATGGGGAGTTGGGTGCGTCCTAGGGAGCAGACGCTCCATGTCCAGTTCGGATTTAGCTGCTCCACGCCGTACATGAGCGCCTTAGGCGTCGGCGACCAGCCAGTCGTCCCAACCATCACGAACTGAACGTGAAGTGGCTCCTTCATTACGCCGTCCCTGACGAGCATCTTCGTCGCATTGATCATACCCGTGTCGTAGAACTCCAGCTCCGGCTTGATGCCCGCCTCGTACATGTACCCCACCCACTTCTTGATGCGGGGTATCTCGTTCATGAAGACGTTCTCGTATGGGGGAGTCCAGAGGTTGATTGTGCCCATATTGAGGCTCATCATCTCTGCACCGAGGCCGCAGCGCTCCTTAACCATCTCGTCGAGCTTGTCGCCAGTCGTCGGGCGTGCGCCTCCGGTCGTCATATTAATGATGATGTCGCACCTATCTCGGATCATCTTCGCGTACTTTTTGAAGTAGGGGTTAGGGTCTGAAGCAGGCTTCCCTGTCACGGGGTCCTTCGCGTGAAGGTGCACTATTGAGGCGCCTGCCTCCCAGCACTTGTACGTCTCCTCAGCTATCTCCTCGGGGGAACTCGGAACGTAGGGCGTCATCCCCTTGTGCACGGGTTCGCCTCCCGTCAGGGCAGCCGTAATTATCATCTTCGCCAAGAGAACACCGTATAGAATCAGGCTGAACCAATTTTAACACTTGCGAAGAAGATCCCACAACCTTTAGTCACTCGACTACGATATCCTGCACATGCAGTTCAACTCCCTAGTTCCCGAGATAAGCGTCTCCAACCTCCCGCGGAGCCGAGCCTTCTACGTCGACACACTCGGGTTCAAGGTAGAGTACGAGCGCCCCGCTAACAAGTTCATGTACCTGAGCCGTGAAGGCGCGCAGCTGATGATTGAGGAGACGAACGGGCACTGGGCGACGGGAGAACTTGAATACCCATACGGGCGGGGCATCAACTTCCAATTCCATGCGAACGACGTAGATGCTCTCCTTAAAGCACTCGAGGTAGAAGGCATCCCCCTCTTCCGTCCCCCGAAGGAGAGCTGGTATAGAGGAGGAGACACCATTTACGGGGTCAAGGAGTTCCTCATTCAGGACCCCGACGGGTACCTCCTCAGGTTCGCGCAGGAGATAGGGAGCAAGCCCGCGGGTTAGCGCCTTCCTTTTCAACGTGAAACGTCCAAAGTACCTATATGCCGATCCGCGTAGTCAGCTTCGGTAATCCAAGAAAACTTAAGTATTAATCCGACGACTTCACTCGCGGGTAAGGGTTTGAAGGGTGTTAAGGGCTCGTCGACGATCTCAGGGCTTGAAAAGTATCAGTCTGTGCAGCGTTGGAGAGAGGGTCTAGGGGCCAGTACCTATCGGGGGTACATCTACCTTTTCGAGTCCTTCATGAAGTGGCTGGCTTTGAATAGCCCGGAGCTTGGAGGCCTCACGCCTGATGAGCTTGTCTCTTATCAGAAGCAGTCTCGCAAGAGCGATGAGGAGGACGCCGAGTACCTTCTCTACGAGTATATTCAGAAGTGGGTGAGGTCTAAGAAGGGGCGCAAGGGCTACCTAGAGAACCACGTTAAGACTCTGAGGAGCTTCATGGAGTTCAACCGGGCGACCCTTCCCCGGGACGGAGTTTTAGGATTAGGGGCGACTTCGCGCCGGTTCCCTGCGATCTCACACTCGACGAGATTCGGCTTGTCATCGACAGGTCGAATGTGACCTTCAGGGCTATCTACTTGATCATGTTCCAGAGTACCCTTGATCAGGAGAGCCTCGTTACCTGGTCGAATGAGGGATGGCGAGACCTGAAGAAGCAGATAGACTCAGGCATCGATATCGTTACAGTTACGTTGCCTGGTCGTAAGAACACCCGATTTACGACTTCATTTAGCACCTTCTTCGGTGGTGATGCCTTCGAGGCATTAAAGGTGTACATCGAGGAGAGGCGAGGTTTAGATAATGGGCCAATTTTCCAGAACCAGTTCCATGATCCAATGGAGAAAAAGTCCCTCCAGGAGTATTGGCTTAGGCAGCTCCGAGCCCTAGGTCTTCTCAAGCCACTGCCTGGGAGTAGGAAGATACCCAGGTACGGACGAGGTCTTCACAACCTTAGGGATCTTGCCCGAACAAACTGGACGCAGAGGGGACGGGGCGACGCTGAGCAGATCGAGTTTATGATGGGTCACAAAGTCGATGCTAATGGCTATTTTCATGGGGAGCAGGTGGTTGACAAGATGAAGAGCCACTTCAGGACCCGGCTGCCGTACCTGAATCTACTTACCTCCTCGAAGCCCTATGGTCTTGTTAGTGAGGACACTGTCGCTGAGCTTCAGGCTAAGCTCGACAGAGTGGAAGCTGAGAAGGATCGTGATATCGCGAAGATCAAAGAGGAAATGAAAACAGAGATGAGGGACTACCTCAAGGTGCTCATCGAGGAAAATCCAGCGCTCCTCGAGAAGGCTTCAAAAAGAACGGGTTAAAGCCTCTTCTTCAGGGTCTCAATATCTTGGCGCTCCATGTCGTTTTCTCTATCCCATTCTCTGATCTTAGCTGTGAGAATTGTCTTCAGCTCCTGGTCGTTTACGAGCATCTTAAACCAGTCCTCGTTTCTCACGTATACATTACCTCCCGTGTAGAACTCCTTGGGGAGTTCCTGCGTGTCAACGAGTCCACTGTGTACCTCGGTAATGATGCGTTCAAGCTGTTCTATAGCGACTGCCCTCACCCCCGACGCGGTGATATAATTCCATTTATTAAAAACAAGAGGTAGTGTCCCTTCCCACTGTTCAGCAATCCTGTCTATCTTCTTCCACGCGCCCTTGTTGGTCACGAGTCCCTCAACCAAGCCCTTCAATGTCAAGTGGTAAAACTTGGCCTCTAGTCCCGGCCTCAGCTTACCTCCCTCCCCCTCGGCACGAGGTTTTAACAATCCCGTTTTAGTCAAGCTCTTCAATGCCGTGTAAGTTGTCTTCTCTGTTACCCCAGTCTCATCATGTATTCCGAAGCCATGGGATGGCCCTTTCTCTAGAATGTAGGATAGAACCACCTTCTCACTGTTCGTCAATGGTCGCCTTTCCCTTCCTAAACTGCGTTTAACTATACCTACCAAAGTATACATACCTCCATGTGTAATATTACCTATCAATTTCCTATATATGGTTTGTCCTGTTTATCCTATACCGGACAATCATGCCGATGATTAAGAAACTCATCAATAGTGGAGGCTCAAAGGCGATCTACCTTCCGAAAGACTGGCTCGACTACTGCGAAGCCGAAGCGGGGAGGCGGATCGATTCCGTCGCCATAGAGGTGGACGGTGTTCTCACAATCCGCCCTTACATCCCACCGAAGCGTGAGGGAGGAGACAGATAGTGGTGCCTGAAGCGGAACCGTTCCGGCCAGGGAAGAGCGCTGCCCAGGCACCTATCAAAAAAGGGATTGACTCGCCTATTAAAGAGGAGCAGGTTGATCGTCTCCTCGAGTACCTTCAGGCAAGGGTAGCCGCCAGGAGAGCCCAGCATTGAGCGAGGGCGGTTACGTCACCATTAGGGCTGATGAGATGGTGGCGCTTAGAAACATGGCTCAGGACCTTCTCGACTACATCGGAGCGCTGGGCTCAGACGGATACATTTCGAAGCCGCCAGTTACACAGCAACCCACACCGGGCAACATACCTAGCGACGTCGTCGAGTGGTGGGTGACCGAGAAGAACACGGGCATAAGAAGACCTGCGAATGCCGAGGATGGTTGGGCGTGGGGCTTCGTCCAGGAGAGGGACGGCTCAATCCCGCCTGGCAGGGCTCAGCTCGTCGAAGCTGTGAAGCGGATGGGCAAAGTCGCCCAGGCAGGCTACGAGATCACCCTAAGCAGGGACGGCAAGTTCCTCAACAGGGCGAAGCCGAGGGGCTCGACTTGACCCTCTTCAGCTTCAGGCGCCGGAAAAGAAGACGACAGCCCCGCGACAACAGCTGGTGTATAGTCGACCCCGCCGAGCTCGACATCCTAACCGATGAGGAGAAGATCAGAACCGCGGCGGAGGACGCTGAGATCAAGCGGCGCCAAGAGGCGTACCCGCTACACTGACCGGAGAACAAACCTTGGAAAAAAACGACACAACCACCCCCACCCACAGCGCACATAGTTTCAGCGATGCCGCTGAAAAGATGCGCCTCTGGAAACAGGCACACGAGGCCGCCGCCGGGAAGATGGACAGAGATTTCCTCCTCAGGGTGCTGAGCCGCACCATCAAGCGCGACGACGACAACAAGCTCATCACCTTCCTCAGCATGATCCTGAACTATACCTACCAGGACCAGCAGAACGTAATGTTCCAGGCCCCAAGCAGCACCGGCAAGAGCTACATCGCACTAGAGTGCGCGAAGTACTTCCCCAAGGAGGACGTTGACAAGCGGGGCTACACGAGTCGCCGCGCCTTCTTCCACAAGAACAGCGAGCTGCAGACCGCCGACGGGAAGCCGCTCGAAGACCGAGCCGAATACCTCAAGCGCCGAATGGATGAGTGGGACGGCGAGCACCCACCCGTCTACGCACCCGACACGAGCGACGCCTCCCAGAAGGCCGTCGCGGAGAGGAGGCGGGCCGCGGGGAGGCGGGAGGAACGCAAGGCCGTCTATCGGCGCTTTCGCGATGAGTGGGACGCGGTACCTAAGCTCTACGTGGTCAACCTTGAGAAGCGGATACAGATCTTTAAGGACACGCCCGACGATCAGGTCCTCTCGCCGCTGCGCAGCCTGCTGTCACATGACGAGAAGGAGCTCCTCGCCGACATCACGGATAAGAGCTCGTCGGGTGGGAACCTGACGAAGACGGTTAAGCTGGTCGGCTACCCGACGATGATCTTCTGCCAGGCGAGCTTTAACCCCGATGATTAGGAGCGTACACGCTTCAGCGTGATTTCCCCGGATATGACGCAGGAGAAGCTCGGCGACTCCCTTGATTTTCAGGCTGAGAGCCTTGGGAATAGGGAGACGTTCTCGGCTAGGCTCGATGGCGACCCTGAGGGGAACATGCTACGCGTCAGGATCGAGATGGTCAAAGCCGCTAACATACGGGAGGTCGTAATCAAGCCGGAGGACATGGCGGGGCTTCTCGCTTGGTTCAAGGGTGGAGTAGGCGGTGAGCCCCGGGATCTGTCGCCGCGTGATCAGAGGGACTTCCCGAGGATAGTGGCTATGGCGAAGGGGCACGCCCTCTTCAATCTTCCTCAGCGGAAGTATACGGTTGGCGGCGTGCTCTACGCGGAGCCGGAGGATATTGAGGCGGCGAAGGAGATCCTCAGCCGCACGATTATCAGTAACCGTATTGGGCTTCCGCCGTATGTCTATGATTGGTGGCGGGATACGCTCAGGGGGCTGCTGGAGGCGGCTGGGGATGAGGGTCTGAGCAAGGTGGGGTTTAGCCAGAGCTACTATCTTAGGTTTAAGTCGCGGCTGAGCGAGAAGGGCAGACGCCGCCTTATCCAGAGCCTCGAGGAGGCGGGTTTCCTCGAGGAGAAGACGGACCCCAGTGACAAGAGGAGCACGAGACTATATGCGCTGGGGGTGGGAGTGGGTGATGTGAAAAATTCGGGCAAGCCGAGCGAGGCTAAACTCGAAGTCTCTACCTCCACCCGTAGGGCATATATACAGCCTCAGGAGCCGCATGAGACAGCTAAAGTAGCTAAATCTGGCGACGAGTTGTCGCCGATGCTCAGGCAGCATCTAGATAAGGTGGCTGAGGTGCTTCGTCGGGCCGGGCATCGGGGCGTCGGGGAAGAGCATTTCGCTCGGGGTGTTGGGTTTCCCGTTGAGGAGACTCGGCTGCTGCTTAAGGCTCTGCAGCGTGATGGTCACGCCTTCGAGACTCTTGGGGGATGGAGGTGGGTTGCGTAGTTGTAGTGGACGTCTTTGGTTAATTGGTTTTGATGGGGTTTTTTACTTTGGCGCGTCTGCACTTGGAGTATCTTAAGGAGATCCGGGAGAATCTGCCTTTAGGAAGATGAAATGACTAGACGTGGGGTTTAGCCAATGCGGACTCTGAGGTTTGAACTAGATAAATATGGAGATGCTACCCGCAGATCCTCTCTTTTTAACCCGTATGCGGACATCACGACGAGAAGTGGAGGAAGGTGGAAAATGGCCCTATATATTATCGGATTTCATATTACCTTTGAAGCTTGACTCTTTCACCGAATAGCGTTGGAGAGCCATTTTTCTCAATTTGGTAAGAGGCTTCTACATACAATGTATTGGCGGTAAAGATTTCCCTCACGCCATAGAATCTATCACTTAAGGAAATTGGTCCTAATATGCTTAAAGTATACCACCCTCGTTCCTTGAGGGGTATTTTCACCGTTGTCGTAGTTGTAATATTTTGGAAAAAGGTGACAGGTGCACATTTTAAGGTATAGGGAACAAAAGTACCATTATATAGATGATAAAAAGTGTATTCGCTAGTTGCGTCAGTTTCATTTAATACGTTTCCTTTTTGTACTCTTAACGGAATCGTGGTGTTTAAAGCTTGAAGATAAATATCGACGATGAGAGTAGAACTGTTTTCATTGTTATAAAAAAGTAATATAATAATTATTCACATTCGAGTATGAACGGAACAATAGATTAGATTCTTTTCTGAGCACTGTGGTATCATCAAGCAAATTAATGACGTTTGATATAGCTCCTAAATTTGTAGTTAACTCGATTATTTTTTGATTTGAGGTCTGTACCTCCATATATTGATATATATTTGTGAGAACTGACGCTGATGCTAGTATTAAAATAACTAATAAAGCGTTATTAAGTTTCAAACAGATTACTCATTTAGATTTTCACGAAACCAAAAAAAAACATTATGGGTAGATCCATTCTATATGCCCTGTCATCGAGCAAACGTCTCCATTGTAGTTAATTTGTACATAGAATGGAGCGTATTGACCGTATGTATCTACCCACCCCGTACTCTGACCAGCAGTTCGACTCTCATCATAGTATGGTTCGAACGGAGGATATGGAGGTACTATGCAGACGGCGACGTGTTTGCCAGAGGGATTAGTAGAGTCGATTGTGACTCGAACACTTGATCCATAGAATGCCCCTTCACTTGGCCACTCATGCCAAGCGTCATAGGCGCTTACAGAGCAATTAATTGATTCATAATCTTGAATGGTACCAGAAATTAGAGGGATAACAATTGCACTCATTAATAAACCGAGAATAATAACGTTTCCTATTCTATCGGTATTTAGTTTAATATTTCCTTTTCTTAATCTTTGTTTTTCGTTTTCCATATTTTCACCAGAGTTTGTATTTACTTTTCACACGAACTAAGGGTAGTTCCAATCATAGATACAGGAAAACGTTACGTCACCCGCACTACCAGAAGGGTTTCTCACAGCATGAGCATAGTAGTAAGGATAGTCCCAATTATAGCTCAGAACATAGGAAGGACTACTAGTCTTAGTAACATATCCAAAATATTCAGTATCGCGATTGTATAAACCAATATGGAAAGAATAGACTGGATTCCAAGAAGTAGTGCTTGAAAACTCGGCGGTCCCAGTCAAGTAGTAGTTCCCATGTGCATATATGTACCCTGGGCTGAGAGTTGCCCCATACTGATACGAACGTGTAATCCCCTCGGGGCTAGAGGTTAAAGCGGTCTGACCCACGATAGCCTCCACGACCCTATATTTCTCCAATTTCGTGAAGCTTGTCGTGATCCCCATCACATCGTATTCTCCACATTCCTTCTCGTCCAGAATCTCTAAGACGTAGCCAATCTGTTGCCCTGGATATTCCTCCCCTATCAACGAGTCAAGTTTTGTTAGCACTCCCTCACCTGCTAGGACCTCTTTTCCGAGGTATTTTTCAATCGATTCTTCTTGGCCAACAGCAACTTCCTCACCCTCCGGTTTTGCGTTTACATTCATCAACATTATGGAAATAAACGCAACAACGCAGAGGAGAATCAACTTTCTATATACTAACAAATCAACCATCCCCGAGGTATACTCTATCACCCGTTTATTTTATTCTAACATTTGAACACCTTGATCTGGTTTTAGTTTAAAATACTTGGTACGTAGACTCCTTATCTGATCTAGATACGGTAGAGACGACTCCGATGGCGGCGGTGAACCTTTGGAGAGTTCGCTGGAGAAAGACGTTGCGGGCCAGTATAACACCTTTAAGATTTACGTTTATATGATGAGATTTAAGGAAGCAACTGCTCGTAAAGTAGCCAACGACCTAGAACTATCTAGTCCCTCGCTCGCCTCACTGCATCTTGAGAAACTCGTTAAACATAAGCTGCTTCGTAAACAATATGGAGTGTATTACCTAGATGTTGCTACGAGGATTGGAGTTCTCAGGTTTTTCTATCAGTATGGAATATGGTTCATACCGCGCTCATTTTTTTATGCGATGTTTTTCTTATCGATTTCTGCAGTCTTTTTATTCTTGGCTAGCGTTAATACAGAGTTATTCATACCTTTTACAATCTCGTTATTAAGTACGTTAATTAACGTGTATGAAACTATTCAATTCTATAAAATTATTCCACTTGAGGTGTATCAACGTGACAGTGATTAGACCATCTAAATCGAAGTGTATACGTTTGGCGACTGTCCCCCATTCTGGTAAAGAGGTTACTTCGCTAGTTGTTTTGATGGTTCTTCTTGGCGGTGCTACGGCGCTGCTATTGAATTATAGCTTTTATCATCGAGGAGATATGGCTCAAGATACTGTATCTGCGACTATCTTTTTACCAAAACATAGTTTTGCTATAGGAGAAGAAATATCGGGTAATTTTACCATTGTGAATACGTCCGCTTCTGAAATGATTTTGGAGAAGATCGAATATAAAGTCTTTATTTACGTCGTAAATAATTCTTCAAGCATTAAAGAGATATATAATTCATCTCGAGTATCAAATTTTGAATCGTCTATTGTGATTAAACCAAATTCCATGCGGGTAATAAATATTGACGATATTTGGGGGACAAAGAGATATGGTGGATAAAGAAGTTGGTGCGGGAACCTTTTTAGTGAAAGTTGAAATAGATGAGTATAATGTTTCTTTAAGTGCTATTATTTTAATTGCCTAATAAGGGGTATTCACACATAATAATTCAGTTAAAAAAATGACTATATCATGCACGAATGAGCTCACGGAATTGAGGGGGATGAATCTCGGGCACTTTATGTTCTGAAAACGTTTAAAAAAGAAACAAAAAAATTAATTCAACCAAGGGCAGGGCTCAGGATATGCGCGCGCGGCGCCGCCTTATCCAGTCTCTTGAGGAGGCGGGCTTCCTCGAGGAAAGGACGGACCCCAGTGACAAGAGGAGCACGAGACTATATGCGCTGGGGGTGGGAGTGGGTGATGTGAAAAATTCGGGCAAGCCGAGCGAGGCTAAACTCGAAGTCTCTACCTCCACCCGTAGGGCATATATACAGCCTCAGGAGCCGCATGAGACAGCTAAAGTAGCTAAATCTGGCGACGAGTTGTCGCCGATGCTCAGGCAGCATCTAGATAAGGTGGCTGAGGTGCTTCGTCGGGCCGGGCATCGGGGCGTCGGGGAAGAGCATTTCGCTCGGGGTGTTGGGTTTCCCGTTGAGGAGACTCGGCTGCTGCTTAAGGCTCTGCAGCGTGATGGTCACGCCTTCGAGACTCTTGGGGGATGGAGGTGGGTTGCGTAGCCGTAGTCCTTGGCCATTCGATTCTGAAGGGCATTATTCTACTGGGGCACCCTGCCGTTTTAGTGCCTTAACGATGTTCGGGAATCTACGTATGTGAAGAAGATGTGACATGACAGAGATTTCAAATAAGATATAGGATTAGCGTGTTTTAAAAATTTTTTAGAAACGATGTCTTTCACACGCCTTTTTATTTACACATACATTTTTAATATTACTAAAATACGCATCTGGACATCCCATTTTTATGAAGAAGTAGCTTCTAAGAACGATTCCAAAAAGGAGCGAACCCTTCTCCAAGAATGAGACCACGCGGGTAAAGCCACCCGCAGAAGCAGCCCCATTGAAAGTCACCCCCAACCGGATCATGCCTGAACCTACATCAGCAAAAGCCTCACTCGCAACGGGGACCGCCAGAACGCCCTCGTTGAGCACGACAGTTAAAGGTAAATCAGGCTTCACTGTACACGGACCAAGCTCTCCAGTGTAGACCGGGGCTCCACCGATAGTGATAACAACCTTAAGACCGCTTAGGTGGAGGTCTAGCGACCCCATGTTTGATATCGTCGCGTTGAACTTGAACTTGGCCATATCGTAGCTTGTATGGACACTAGTCGCGAAGATAGTGGCACTGATTCTATGGAATGTCTCGTCCGCTCTTCTGGTTATAGGATAAACCCGCAATAAGGGTGGTTGCGGACAGGATGAAGAAGACAGCGATGGCTGCTTTCCGGAGATTATTCATCCATACTCAAAAGATACCTTATTTCACTTGTTTTTATAACTATGGATTGACATTTAGCACATCAGTATTCCGGGATATTCACATCATTGGAGATTTTGGTGAAGCCTAAGCTATTATGATTAAAAATAAAGGAAAGAGGTAGCATGTGGGGATTGAATGTATTATGGTCAATACTTCAAAATGGTTGTATCTACTACATACTGATCATTAATAATCATCCTTCGTCAAGATGTAAATAATATGATCTAAAAAAATTAAAAAAAAATTGACCAAAAACTAGTATAATAAAAAAAGGTTTTAGTTTCTATCAGGAGCTCTCTGGTACTGATCCCCTCGCAAGCGCCCCAATATGACAAGTTCTGTTGATGGGAAGGATTTGACACGTGGACGTAGACAATGGAGTTACCTCTCTCCGGGTACAACAGCCCAGTATTTTGACCTGCCCCCAGATAACCAGACCATCGAGTTATCATATAGGAAGGTGGATTTTCCGGATCAACCCATTCCTTCACTACTACATATACAGAGTTACCCGAAGGAGAGACACTACTAATTGATACCGTATAACTGAACCATTGACAACCCATGTCAAATTCGTCAGTATCGTAGTATACACTTCCACTGAAAGGCGTACTAATATAGCGGTATGCTAAGGCTAGTGGAACTGAGAATGTGGTTAATAAGATCATGCCAATCAGCACGGGGGTGCCCACCGAACGTATCTTCTTCAAATTTAACTCAACCATTTTTTCATCCTACACTCCTTTTTCTAGAGTGCGTTTAATGGAGTTAAGACTGCGTTAATTTGCGATTAGGAATGCTTCAGTAATAGGGATGAGATAAAATAAAAATAGTAAACTTTACAATGAAAAAGCAATAAAGTTTGATTATTTTACTTGACTTACCAAATTTATGATATAAAAAATTACAGATTCAATTTAGGAATTTGATGTTTCCATTTTACTTCATTTTTCGAAAAAGAATGCATTTTTCATAGCGTAATTAATTCCATTTTATACTTTTGGGATCTAACGAATAAGGGTCACAATGGAAGGTCGGTCTACTGAAAAAATATAGAACGACGATCGAATCTCCTTGATTTTTGATCCTTTCAACGAATAGTGTTTACTGATCCGTTTTGCTCGCGCGCACCTAAATACTCAAGGAGAAACCCTTGACGTGAACCCCTCTAATATGCTAAGGCATATAGCCATCTACCTATAGTATTTTATCAGAAGTCTCATGGATCGAGGAAAAATAAAAAAGAAATATAGGATGAGCCTCTCGGACAGGGAGGCGAGGGTGCTCTCAGACCTCAGCTACAGGGGCAAGACGATATTCACCCTCGACGATATCCGTGACTACTCGGAAAACACCAAAGAACCTCCTCTACAACCTGACCAGGAAGAACTGGATACTCCGCCTGAAAAATGGCGTCTACATGATAGCACCCCTAGAGGCAGGGGAGCTGGGAGCCCAGAGCCACACAGTCCACGGCTTCGTCTTAGCCTCACACCTCGTCAAGCCATACTACGTCAGCCACTGGAGCGCGCTAAACTACCATGGCCTCACCGAGCAGACCCCACCCGCCGTCTATGTGGCATCCACGAAACCCCGCAACAGGAGGAAGATACTCGACACCGAGTTCGTCTTCGTCAAGGTCGCGGAGCGCAAGATGTTCGGGGTCACCGAGGTAAAAATAGAGGGTACTCCTGTAAACATCTCCACGCCGGAGAAGACGGTTGTGGACTGCCTCGACCACCCCGAACACTGTGGGGGCATCGAGGAGGTGGCCAGCGCCATCTACTTCGAGCATCGAAGGTTCTCGATCTTCAATGAGGTGGTCGATATGGCGAAGCGGATGAGGAACGGAGCCATACTGAAGAGACTCGGCTACCTGCTGGAGACCCTGAAGCTCGAATCATACAGCGAGATGCTCGGTTACCCGAAGCTGTCGAAGGGCTACGCTAGACTCGACACAAAGCGTCCTGGAGAAGGAAGGATCAACGAACGCTGGAGAGATGACCTGTGAACGCGGTCATCGAGCCGGGTAGGTGGGCTAGATGATCGCTGCCCGTGAGCTACGCAGGATAGCGCGTGAGAGGGAGGATCCCCCTCGACCTCGCGGAGAAGGACTACGCCCTGGGATGGGTGATGATCGGCCTATCATCGATCACGCGGGGCGACGTGCCTGATATTCAAGGGCGGCACCGCTCTCTCGAAGGTACACTTCCCATCCGGCTGGAGGATTCTCAGAGGACCTCGACTACACTCTGAACGATGGGATGGGGCTCGAAGACGCTGCCAAGATGCTCTCCGCTCTCCCCGAAACCGTAGCCTCCCTCAGCGGTGGTCTGGCGTTGACCTTCAGTGAGAAGCCGTACGTGAACCCCGGTTTCCTACGCGTGAGGGCGAGGTACGATGGGCCGATCACGAGGGGGACGATCAAGATCGAGGTGTCGAGGGAGGCATTCATTGGGGATACTGAGCGTGTCAACGTGACGAAGATGTATGATTACCCGGAGTACGAGATCCTCGTGTACTCGATCAACAACATATTGGCTGAGAAGATGAGGGCGATAATCGAGAGGGGAGCGGTGAGGGACTACTACGACGTGTGGAGGCTGCTTAGAACCGGTAGGGTTGACGTCGAGAGGGCGAGGGGAGCTCTTTTATAAGAAGTGTGTGGGGAAGGGAGTGGCGTTTGATGGCCTTGATCAGTTCTTTCCTGACGGATTAGAGGCGTCTCTGGGACGATATGTTAAGATGGGCTTGGCTCGGCTCTCACCTGTAAAGCCTCTCACCGGGATTGGGGTCATCCTCACGGAGCTGAGAGCAGACCTATCCCGGGTATTCAGTTGATGGATGTGATGAATTCACCGCGTGATTACAGAGTTAAGTCAAAGAGAAGTAATTCAGCCATACGTCGATGTGGCGTATTATACCTCTCCCGCGCCTCTTTACAGGGGCGCCTTGATTTGGGCTCCGTTTCGCGCGCGCACGCATTCAAGCAGATAAAGTACTAAATGTGTGTAAAAAGTCACAGTCTAGACTTGCAGGAAGGGTCTGTAGCAGTTCGACGCCGCACACTCGAGTAAAGGAAGTTATAAGAGCTGGGAAAGGTTTTCGCGCTTATCTTGTCTGCGCGCGCGTCACGCTTTTATGGTTCCGGGTGGGCGCTGGAGGTGGGTTGCGTAGATGTATGGAGAATGTTAGTGGCTAATCTGCTTGGAAAGTTTTTTTTAACCTGGTCAAGGATTGGAAAGGAAGGGTGTTCTCTTAGAATTTGGAAAATATCCCAAATTTGTGTAAAATGGCGGTTTTTAACTTTACCAGAAGATTATGAATGCCACTTTTCCTTCTTAAATAGAACGGGCTTGTTTTAGGGTTTTTTCCGCCAAATTCCTGTTGTTTTCCTAATGTTTTAAAGTTAGTTGGTTTGAGTATGGTATTCATTGGTTTAAATTTTATAGTTTACGATAATATTGAATAAGGAAAAATGTAACTCACTATGAATTTATGGTGGCCGACCCGAGTCAATTCTGAGATTGTAATAAAGCACCTCATTGACTGTTCATAATATGTTGTATCTCCAATGTACAATTGAGCTGGAAATGTCCCTTGTACTGAGCCACTATTAGTAATTAATATCCCTCTAGTCCCTCCGTCAAGGTAAAACATAGATTTTCCCGAAGTACTATCGAAATAGGCATCTATTCCCTAATCCATTGGGTTGTATTCAACGGCCCCAAACCCCATTGTGGCCAAGGGAAAGAGTTGCCATCCATAAATCGCGCGCGCTCGGCTACCTGCAGGCCACCAGCGTAGAAGCGCAGGATAACAGTGCCGCCTCCGTCCGGCACCTCGTACACCACATTCAACTCCGAGTAGACATACCTCATATCACACGAGGCATGCACATGGCCATGCATATCTCTACATTAATATCATAAAGTATTTTTAATATCCATATCATTAATAAAAACCATTTCTCCACCAGAAGGATGGAAAACTAGAGATATTGTTAATGGATATATTTTGTTTTATCATCGCATTCCTCATTTTTGAAATATTAGATTTAAATTCGTTATCTACTTGATTTAACTTATTAATAATATTTTCATATTTTTCAATTTTATCATTATATCCGGTTAATCCCATCCCCTTAATAATATATTCTATTTTATCTCTTGTACTCAGAAAGAAAATATCAAAATTCTCAAAGCCATCAAATGGAAATTCCGATGAGGATAATAATTGTCGTTTATATACTTGATAATAATCCGAATAAAAAGTAATGCTTTTATCCAGATTCTTTGAAAGCTGCTGTATAAAATCCATGCCTTTTTTTTCCAAAATATCATCTAAAAAACTGAGGATAAGTTTGACATCACTTTTCATCGCGCCAGTAAATCTTCCATTATAATACATGTTTCCTATAAACTGAAAGACGTAAAGAGAATCAGATATTTTTTCTTTTTCGATGCATTCTTTTTCATTTAAAAATATACTTAATTTTTCAATTATTTGAAGAAATGTTTGAAAGCATACGATTTGAATACCGTCTCGACTAGATAGTTTATCCAATAGGACTCCAACCTCCGGAGTAAAGATTTCGTATTATCGTATCAGGATAGATGTCGAAGTGAGTACATTAACTCTATCTGTATTAAATGTAGTTGCCCACCTTTTTTGATTATTTATTATTACCCAACCTTCAGGGTGTGGGCTCGTTTGCCGCATTAAATCGTAATTCAAGTCACCTTTTATTAAACCTTGTGTGTTCCTCCTTAAGCCTCTTGTTTGGATCCACGAGCCCAATCGCCAAAGGTGTCATATCCCATATCTAATGCATGTTTTGCATGTTCAGGTGAATATAATGGAGATCCTGAGATCATCAGAGAATTTTGCTGCACTTTCTAAAGCCTCATCAAAATACTTTGCTGCATCTGCTACATTATCTGCTTTGTCGATGAATCGTACGCAGCCTACCGCGGGTACGATTCGGCAAGGCTATGCAAACGAGATCCAGTCCAATCATAGCGGCGTTGAAGAAACTTGGGTCCTCATTGTATGCCTGTATATCGAGCCCAAGACCCAATACATCTAGAGCCGTCTCAAGCCAATGCCCAGTTCAGTCCCTAAGATCTGTCGGGTTACTTCTGCGAGTAGACATACCTGTTCATACTTTGCGGATCAGAAAGGTCTCCAAGTACACTATCCTCCGTTATGAATCGTCCGATGGTTGGGTCGTAGTATCTTGCCCCGTAGTAGTAGAGTCCCGTGGCTTTGTCTTCTGGTTTGCCCGTGTATCTGAACTCCTCGCCACCATCCTCACCTTCACCGACTCCGAATGGCTGGTAGTTACTCGAGTAGACCACATCACCACCCGCATCCGTCACAAGCCTCGTCGAACCCAGATGATCCTGGTGAAGATACGTGGTCACGCCACCCGTCCTCTCCGCCACCTGCAAAGAGCCAACGTAGAATCTGAGAGTAGCAGCCCACCTCTAATGAGTTACTCAGAGAACTTTTTTTATCATCAGGTCAAAGCTTTAATTTCCTATTATTTATGGTATTTATTCCATTGTTTTTCTTCTTCATTATTTAATTGTATTTTTAAATCCATTATATCTATATGTAAATTATTTTGTTTATTAGTTTTTATATTATTAAAATATATGATTTGCTTCTTAATTTCATCAATGGTCTTATTCTTAAAATATTTAAAACGGTTATCTGTTGGTCTATACATTATTAAAGCTTTTTTAAAATTATTTCTTGCTTTCAAGAAGAGAAGAATAGTTGGAATTTGGGCCCCCATAAATTAAATGAGCATCATTATCAAGTCTGTCCGTCATCTTCCCATTTACATAGAAAACATGTATCTTGCTGATTTTGTCGTTCTAGAGTTGGATAACCACAACATGGGCATTTAAACAAGGTAATCACAATACATTTAGGGAATTAAGGTAAAAAAGATTCACCCGTGTTTTTTAACTGATTACGGTAGATAATAGTCCAAATAATCACTAGGAGGGAAACAATTATTAAAACTTCCATTAGAATTTTCAATTCCAAATAGATTGTCTTTTTTATCATAGAATACCCTCGTACCATCTGCCCTTTCATATTCCCGAATGTCTTCATTGTGATTGGTATTGTAATTTTTGAAGTATTTTCCCAGAGGTCTTTGTATTCATCAACGTTTTTAGGTGGATTCTCTCCTTCATAATATTCATTAAAATCTGATTCATGTTTTCCCCATTTTTCTTTTTCACGAGAGGATCCTGACTCAGCGTAATAGATTATCTTGTATATCGATTAATGGATCATCAATACGTCCCGTACTCGGTGTTATTGGAGATAATACCGAAGAAACATAGTGGGCTATTATCGGAATATAGGGGGCAATAACTATGTATCCAAGAGCGACTGCGGCAGGAATTGCTATATAAGCAAGAGGAAGAATAAAGAAGAATTTCCCATCGGGATCTACGTACTTATTCGGATTGTTTCTTGCGTATGCGTATCTGTTTAGTGACTGGGGATCAGGTCAGATCGCCCATCACGGTATCTTCCGTTATGAAACGTCCGATGGTTGGGTCGTAGTATCTTGCCCCGTAGTAGTAGAGTCCCGTGGCTTTGTCTTCTGGTTTGCCCGTGTATCTGAACTCCTCAGAACCAACCTCACCCTCGCCAACGCCGAAGGGCGCGCCGGCAGTTACTGGAGTAGACCACATCACCACCCGCATCCGTCACAAGCCTCGTCGATCCCAAGTGATCTTGGTGGAGATACGTGGTCACGCCACCCGTCCTCTCCGCCACCTGCAGCCCACCAACGTAGAACCGAATAGTAGCGTCACCGCCCCCGTCAGGCACCTCATACAACACGTTCAGCCCAGAGTACACATACCTCATGTTCCCTGAGGCGCCATCGTAGCTCCGTACCCGGCGCCCGTCCGCATCATACGCGTAGCTCCTCACGACGCTGCCCCCGATGGACACGTCGGTGAGGCGGTCATAGCCATCGTAGCCATAGGCAGTGGAGCCGCCGCCAAGCACCTGGAACCACAGCTCATAGGGAGAGGTAATCGACTCCGTCCAAGCCACCAGCAAGCCGGGTGAAGCTGAGCGGGATACTGCGAAGTACGAGTTGCTCTTGTATGTGGAGTTCGGCCTCCCCCACCTGGGCTGGCTGCGACCAGCCACCCGCACCCTCCCGAACGGAGCAGTACATCAAGTTAGCCTGGGGTGGCCGAGCCAGACGCAGATCAGCCTATCCCCGTCCAGGGAGATCTGCGGGGTGACGTTCGAAGCCGTGACCGATCCCTGTATCACCACGGGGGTGCTCAATGTCTTCCCCCGCGTAGGTCCAGTTCTGGTACACGATGTCCTTGTTGCCCTTCGAGTAGACGACGTGAACAGTATCGCCCACCGAGAGAAGGAATTTATCGGCGCCCAGAGAAGGTATGTATCATTCGGATCGCGTAATCCTTTGAAGATAAACTTGGTCAAAACCGTGATAAAACTGAGCTTAAGTCTTCTTGAAAAGGTTCCAAAAAAAAGACCCTATAGGCGTCGATGGTTACTGAATAAGAGTATCTCAAGTACGCGGGAGACCATTCTAACGCGTCCAGATGCCTGAGTTGCTCAACAGGTACACTCAGCACATTAAGCAACACATTTTATCTTCTGTCTTAATTAAAGTTATGAATCAGTCCCATATATCAATGGAAATCAACGCTTAAGCCCAGGGAGTTAATTAGTTTAACGTATGTGTATCAGGTATCACTGATCCAATACAACGTCGACATCTTAGCACTCAACAATTCATCTATATATTAAATACATATCAATAATCAATTATCGTTAACCTATTAGTTAAACAATTATAGAATCCTATATTTAATATTATAATCGCTGATGCAATACACACGTTCACCATTACCCCACCCTTTACACGCCAATGATTCAGTTACAATCTAATATCCAGTTTGTGATGGTCATTTTCAGGTGAATGATTCTTGAAGCGTGCCCTCGTATCCGCGTTGCTCGTAGTCATGATGTTGACCTCGGGGCCACTGGCCCTGCCATTGGCGGTGATGGTGCAGCAGACACCAGCAGAGGAAAGCTGGCTTAGCCAGGCTTGGCTATCCCTGAGTCAAGTACTCAGGCCCGTGCATGCCTCAAACGCCACGGACATTGAGGCCGGTGACTCCGTCCTTAATGGCACGGAGCCGGGGCCCCAGATTCCCTAGAGTCGAGGAGCCGGTGATATCCGTGACGTGCTCTATTTGACCGCGGGGACTCTCCGCTGTTCACGGGCTTCAGCGTCGTCGTAACGCCCAGTGAGGTCAAGAGTCGAATCACGATGTATCGGTGGGACTTCGACGGCGACGGCATAAACGACTACGCGAGCCTGGACTCGGGGAACGTCACCCGCGTCTACGAGACCGAGCGCGCGCGCGCGCGGTGGTCAACAGGCTAGCCGCGTCGTGGTGACGAACGCCGCCGTGACGGTGGCGGTGGATGACGTCGCGATGAACACCGAGGAGATCGGCATGGGTTCGGGGGAGACGCTCATGGATCCGAACTACACCTATGATGACTCGGGAGCGTGCTCACTATAGATGATGGGGTCGGCACGGAGACCTATGAGTACGATATGTTGGATCGGCTGAACGGCACCACCGGGCCGTGGGGCACAATAGACTACACATACGATGCCGTGGGTAACATGTTGTCGAGGGATTCCCCGAATACACCTACAACGAGTTGAACGAGCTCACCACGGCCGGGGACGAGGAGTTCACCGATGATCTGAACGGGAACATGGTGGGCAGAAGCTCCACTAACGCTTCCTCGGCCGTATCGATGGTGGCGGACGGTTTGACGACGTACCACAACGTCAACAACCCCAACCAGAGGAAGACATGGTACGCCGCTGGGAGGTACTGGGTCGTGTATAGTGATGGCTCTAACCTCGTCTACCGGAGCAGCATAGATGGCGTCAACTGGGGCAACTCGTCACTCGTCAAGTCCAGCTACTATTACGCATACTACCTATCGGTGGCGATCGTCGACACCTACGTCTACTACGTCATCGCGACGGGTGGCACCACGATGTTCTACAGGAGAGGCGTCTGCGGCTCGGATGGGGTAATATCGTGGTCGACGGAGAGATACATCTCGGGCTTCACCTCGGTGAACTCGGCGACGATCGCTGTGGACTCGGATGGCCACGCTTACATCGGGTTCTGTAGCAACAGCCTCCCATACGTGACGAAGAACGCGAATACGGATGACACGTGGAGCACCGCCTCGGGTTTCCCCCACCAGCTCTCAGCCACGTCTGGGTCCTTGAAGGTGACGGTAGCTGCCTTGGACGGGGGAAGCTGGCTGCGGAGTACACGTTGGATGGTGCGGTCATCAGCATGGTTCGGTTCGACGGTCTGACCTGGGGTACGCCTGTGTCGACTTCGAATACGATCCAGGATGGCTCGTATAGCTCGCTTGTGGCCGTGGGGGATGTTGTTCACGTCGTCTACTCGAAGGGCAACAAGGACATCGTGTACCAGAACTGGACCTACGCGGGGAACGCTTGGAGCACCCCCGTGGTGATACAGGGATCGGTCACGGCTTCGAACGTCACCCCGCAGATCTCCCTGGACGGCGATAGGCTGATTTGCGTCTGGCTCGGCCACCCCCAGGCTAACTTGATGTACTGCTCCGTTCGGGAGGGTGCGGGTGGCTGGTCGCAGCCAGCCCAGGTGGGGGAGGCCAACTCCACATACAAGAGCAACTCGTACTTCGCAGTATCCCGCTGAGCTTCACCCGGCTTGCTGGTGGCTTGGACGGAGTCGATTACCTCTCCCTATGAGCTGTGGTTCCAGGTGCTTGGCGGCGGCTCCACTGCCTATGGCTACGATGGCTATGACCGCCTCACCGACGTGTCCATCGGGGGCAGCGTCGTGAGGAGCTACGCGTATGATGCGGACGGGCGCCGGGTACGGAGCTACGATGGCGCCTCAGGGAACATGAGGTATGTGTACTCTGGGCTGAACGTGTTGTATGAGGTGCCTGACGGGGGCGGTGACGCTACTATTCGGTTCTACGTTGGTGGGCTTGCAGGTGGCGGAGAGGACGGGTGGCGTGACCACGTATCTCCACCAAGATCACTTGGGATCGACGAGGCTTGTGACGGATGCGGGTGGTGATGTGGTCGACTCGAGTAACTACCAGCCCTTCGGCGTTGGCGAGGGTGAGGTTGGTTCTGAGGAGTTCAGATACACGGGCAAACCAGAAGACAAAGCCACGGGACTCTACTACTACGGGGCAAGATACTACGACCCAAGTATAGGGCGGTTTATCACAGAGGACCCTGCTTCACCTATTCTCACCGATCCCCAGAGCCTAAACAGGTATGCATATGCAAGAAACAACCCATTGAAATATACAGATCCAGATGGAAGATTCATTTTTGCACCGATCCTGGCTGGCGCAGCTATTGGGATGGTTATTAGTCTAGGTTTTTACGCCGCTGAAAGCATTATTTTCAAGCAAGAAATGACGGCACAAGGTGCATTCGCAGCAGCTGCTAGCGGTGCTATTGGAGGTGCATTAGGTGTACTCGCAGCTCCTGTTGCTGGAACAATAGCTATGGAATGGGGATTGAAAGCTACAGGCCTTGTAGGGCGAGGGTTAACACATGCTTTTTCGGGCGGAATTAACGTCGTCTGTGCCGGTATCGAATCCACAATCAACGGTGATGATTTTACTGCCTTTGATGTTGGGTCTAGCTTTGCTTCAGGAGCGATCGGATCAGTAGCAGCTGATGCGGTTACTCCGAGAAACACGCAACTTAGATCACTTAAAGAATGGGACTATGCTGCTCCAAAAATGGATTCTTTAGTCGATGCAATGTTTAGGCGAGGAGGGGGAGCTAATGCATATGCGATAGTTAATGGAGCCCTCGTTGGAGCCGTTGTTGAGTCTTATATCCCACTGGGTGATTACATAGATGCTTCAGAACGTAGGTGGCACTAGGGATTGTTGGAGATTGAAACAAACAATCATAAAGTATTGCCTAATTGGCCCTGGGATCGGTCTGCAGAGTTAAAGAGAAACGTTACTCGTATCTGGGTAAAATGTCCTGAAAAAAATAAAAAAGCAATTGTCGATTTGATCAGCCATCTTGGAGTAGGAAAGTCTGTCGCATTTTATTATAGAGTTATACCAAGCTGGTCTGAAGCAGGATATATCCCAGAGACAAAGCAATACTTACAAAACAGGGGAATAAGTCACTACTTCTATTATCGAAAGACGTCGCTGTTAACTAGATGGATTGACAAGAAGGAACAGGAGTTAAAATGGTTCGCAGCTGATTGCTCAAAACTAGAAGTACAATCTGAGTTAATTAATAAATATGTAAGTGGTTTCCTTGCATCTAGTTTCCTAATGTTTGAGGGGGATTTCTACAATGCAGTTCTTGATATCGATGCTTTGTATGCGAATTGGCCGAGGAATTTCAGCGAGTTCGTCGATAGGAATTATTGCTTTATTTTTGATGATAAGTGGTCGGATGTGGGTGAAGAGAATATGATATATCTCTCTATTTTCTCAAATAAGATAACATTGGAGGAAATGGAGAACATCTTAAAACAAATAAATAGTAAAGAGTTTTAGTTATTATACAAATCTATTGGCTTCATGGATTTAAAATGAAAAGTATCTGTTATAAACTAACCTCTACTATAAGAATTATTATAAGTTCGTTTTATTTTATTTAATGATTATATAAACTGCATTTTTGTAATGAATAGAACTTTAATTAAAGGATTTTATTTCTTCAATGAATAAATTGTTCATAAGGGTCTGAACCCCTTTAGGTTCGAATCCCACCGGGTCTGCTATCGTTTCATTAAATGTCTCGCTCGCGCCGCTGAGGGAGTGAAGACCCTGGAGGGCTTCAGCCTCTTCACGACGACGGGGTATCAAGTGGCTCTGGGCCTCGAGCTCGAGCCATAGACTGCTACCTGCGCCTCATCTAACAGTTCAAGGATGAGGTCAAGCTCGTGTTGGGGGAGGTTGACTACTTTCACACGGAAGCATAAACCCATCCGTTTCCCCGCTTTACAATTAGAATAATCGCTGACAGGCGAAGCACCGAACCCTGAAAGACAAACGTTACTCGCCCCAACCTTCACACTTATGCTCTAACAAGTCAACAAATTCACAGCCCCGAACCTTTAGACGAGGATGAACAACTTGGAAACCTCAGACCAGATAAGCCTCACATCGGGGCAACCAGACGACACCTGGAGCCAATACAACCTAGCCGAGGTACCACTCCTCCTAAACGGGGAGCAGACCAAATACAAGGCCATACTCCAAGCCGGGCAAATCGCCCAGATAGCCACCACCCAGTACCACGTCCTACCCAACGAGGAAGCCGTCAAAATAGCAGACGCCACCGCCGAGCAGATGGGCCTCGTCCCATTCGACGAGTTCACCGGCAGCTGGTTCCAGCGACTAGACGACCACGTCATAGTGGACGGCTTCAAGGTACACGCACTCTACGCCCTCAACGAGCCCTACAAGGTAAACGGAGACGAGATGCACATCGGAGTAGGAGTCCACAACAGCATCGACGGAACCACCAGCTTCGGAGCCGGAGTATTCACCTTCAGAAACGCCTGCAGAAACATGGTACTCGCAGGATCAAAGGGCTACCACCAGGACTTCGACCAGCGCAAGACGCTCGAATACGTCTACAAGCGCCACACCGCAGCCATCGACCCCGTCGTCGGCCAGCTCAGCCACATAATCTGCAGCATCATGGACAGAGCAGTAGACATCATCGAGAGCTACAAGAAGATGGCCAAGAAGAAGGCAGACGAGAAGTACCTCGACGACCTCCAGAGCAAGGCTCCTAAAGAGCAGGCTACCCGCCAAAGTCTACCCCAGCTACCTACTCGCCGACCCAATGAAGGCCACCACACTCAACGCCAAACCCGAAACCGTCTGGGACATATACAACGACATCACCGCAAACATCTGGCACAACAATCCACCAACATGCGCATCAAGATATTCCACTTCGACCACCTCCACAAGGTCATACCCCTCCAGGCGGCCTAGAATATGCAGACCACCACAGGCCACCCGGAGAGCCGTCAGCTTCAAGCGGAGCTGCACCAAATGCGCCACTTCAACGTCTGCACACTCATCCGAGCCATCGCACCCCTCCTCGGCAACTGGGAGGAGGGCCACCGCCCATTCGAGCCACCGACCTAGCAGGCATCTGCCTCGAATACCTCACCAAGGGACCGGTAGAGTCCGCGAACCTCTGAGGCGACGCGAGATGAGAGTCTACACGGTCATAGCCGTAGACAACCACATCCCCAAGATAACACTCACCACCCTCAACAAAGAGGAAGCAGTAGCATACGCGAAGGACTACGCCAAGGACTGGAGCAACGAGCAGCACAGGGCATCAGATGAGGTCTACTTCAACCAGCGTGAGGACGGCAGCATGGAGTACGCCGTCTCCGTCCAGGAATCCGATATACCGACTCCCAGCGTGGATGGGAGTACCAGGGCTCAAATCATAGACGTCGCCGAAGCGATACTCTGGAACGACGGCATCGAGGAGTACCCCGCAGAGCTGGTCAGCTTCGCCAGGGAAACCATCGGGGTACCTGAGTCCCAGCAGCCAGATGCAAGTGTGCTCAAGGCAGCCACACATGCAGCCTTCGGAGCCATGCTCCTCGGATTACCAGCCAAAGAGGCGGTAAGCCTCGTCATCAGCAACAGAGGCGACATTCTGGAGGCGGACTAGGATGAGCCTACCATGTGAGAACTTGAGCTGCCCGCAGAACGACGGACACGTCTGCATAATGAGCTTCAAGAATTGCCTTCAGACGCATCCCGGACCTCTGCCAAGCAGACGGATGCACTCAATGCGCGAATAAGTGCCCCGACGAGCGAGCCAAAGAGAACATCATAAACTGCTACCACGCGATCGCCAACGGGAACTGCCCAAGTGACTGTGGCAGCTGCCCCTACGGAGACCGGAGGCGGAAACCATGACCGGGAAGAAGACGCCCTGGTGGGTGGACCTTTGCACAATCACCGTAACCGCAGCCTCCAGGGAGGAGGCAATCGAGGAAGGAATCAGGAGAATCAGGGAAGGCAAAGTCACCATCGACACAGTAGTCGACACAGGAGAGGAGGCAAAGAAATGATCGTCACCTATCGGGTCCGCTTAAACGTACGCCTCCCCGACGCCGAGAAGAAGTACCGCGACGAGCTCACCCAAGAGGCCGAGGTAAGCATCGACGAATCCGACTTAACCCTCGGACACTCCCCGAGTCTCGAAGAGATAGCAGTCACTGTCCAGGGTAAGGCGCTAGAGCTCGAGACGCAGCTTCTACCGGGAGGCAAACCGCCTAGGTGGCGCCAACTACCAGGAGACTCCCTGAGGCGACTCCTGATGGCTGGCAAGTTCTGGCCAAGGGTCAGGGCACAGATATGGGAGAAGGCTGAGGAGCTACACGCAGCCGACTTCCACAAGGGACACACAGAGAACATCACGCCCCCAACCAGGCAGGAGCTACGGGAGGGCGGGTACTTCTACCAGGCGAAGCTCATCGTCCTCAGAGACATATATAGATGCGGAGGCGGAGCGCCTTGATGTTCAAGAAAGAGTTCCTCCCACTCATCCTATCGGGGAGGAAAACCCAGACCAGGAGAACACACACAAGGCTCCTCAGTGTCGGAAAAGTCTATTCTATCCAAGTCAGCAGAACCGAGTCAACGAGCCGCCACTTCAGGATAACGAAGAGATACCGCCAGAGCCTCGGGGAGGTCACCGAGGAGGAGGCATATCTGGAGGGCTTCGACAGCCTCGCGGAGTTCAAGCAGAAGTGGATCAGCATCTATGGTTCCTGGGAGCCAGCGAGAGATGTCGTCGTATATGAGTTCACAGTCATCGAGACACTAAAGACAGCCACTCTCTAGAAATGAATGCGCGATTCGAAGTAGGTAACTTGAAGAAATGTGTATTAATGCCGTTTTCTCATCGGCTGCGTGTGCATCGCGGATGAGGATCTTGTGACCTTGGCGAGGGTCGCGAGGGATACCGCCGATCAGATAGAGTTTAACCATGATCATTTCCTACAATGTTTCCTCTAGCTCGGCGCATAATGCGGTCTGGCTTTCGAACCTGCCCGCGCGCGTATCGGTTCTGTAAAATCTGCGTCGGACATTACGAACTGAAAATATCGTCGGATAGGATATTCTAAATAAGAAGTTTTTAATTAAAATCAACTGGCAGTTGAACCTAATTAAGGACCAATTTGTTTCACAAACTCATTAAAAGAAATTCCTGATGTTTTGAGTCGACTTGTTGTTCCAGTTGCGGAGTTTTCTAACTCTCCTACCGAGTACACCCTATCATTGACAACATGGAACCGCCCTTGGGGACCACCGATTATAAAGTAACTGTTAGGACCGAATTGTTCTAAGAAAAGTATCATCGGAGTGCTCGAGGGGAAAAGCGGATCATCTTCGATAGTATAGAGAGTGTTTTCAAACAGTCCCCCTGTTTGTTTTACGATAATATTTTCCAATACATCACCTTTGTAAACATTAGACACTGCAATGGTATAGTTTGTGAAAATAATAAAATCAGCACCATAATTGACTTTATAGGTCTTTTCTGAAATTACTGTCCCCATTATGACGGTACTGGCGCCGTTAGTAAGTGAGGGAATATCTCTGTAACCAATTGCCCAGCTCGCAGTAGATGTCACGGTTTTCATTGGTATAGTCGACATCGCAGAAAAAGCTGCTACCATGGTAATTGTTAGGAGGATACTACAAAGTAAAAGATATTTTTTCATCTTTAATTCACCTCAATAGATATAATTTACTCCATTAAAGTCATCAGTTGTTGGACTCGAAATCGCCCAATAACCGTATCGTGAGTAATCGCCGAATGTGTAAGGATTCATTACGCTACGTACAACTTCAATGTCAGGATTTTCATTTAAACCAAGTGCGTGTCCTAACTCATGGCAAATGACACTCTTTCTTGCAGCGGAGCTATACGAATCGCAGTAGTAGGTATTGATAATGGTTTGAACATCGGTAATTGTAGTTCCAAATCCGGAAATATCACTTTGTCCATCCCAGGCTACTCCCGTTACTCTGGCACTATGTACATGAATTGGAGATGCACTTGTACCTGAGCTATAAGAAAATACCCCAGTTACAGCCCAGCTCGAAGCTGCGCTTGTTGTTTCTGTATAGCCATCATTATCGTAGTAGTACAGTGGATTGACGCTACCACTCCAACTTACCCCCAGGGTATAGAATGCTGATACAATCTGTGTTGCCATCGAAAAGATAAGAGTGGCGAAAACAACGAGAACAGCATACTGCTTCGCTCTTCCAATTTTTAAAACCTTCATGTTGAATCTACACTCCAACTTTCACTCATGCGCGCGCAATGATTAATTAAATGGCGTTTGCACAATGGGGCTCGTTGTTCCAGAACCAGCCCAGAGGCTTGTCCCTTCTGCTAACATGTTAGCGCCATTATAATACCAAGTTACCACCTGGGTGCCGCTGTTATATTTATCACATAATAGGTTCAACCCGCCAATTTTGGCGCGAGTACCTCCAACGCGTGTACAAACCGCGTTTGAACCTCTGGTTGAAAGCCCAGCGTAATAACGCCATGCATTAGAAACGTAGACGCTGAAATGCCCGTCTTGGTTTTTCCAATTTACATTAGTAATATTTGCAGTAGCTTCAGCACCCATCTGCGCATATTTTATAGAGGGAGAGTAACCTGTATCCACACCATATAAGAAGTTAGTATCACCGGCCGGTATTGAATGCTCCCAATCATCTGTTGTATAAATATCATGCTCAACATTATATGCTGTGGAGTAACACCAACGTCTATAGTAAATCCTACTGTTAGCAGAATCGTAGTCAATTCTACCAAAGAAAAACTGATAGGTATACGTCCCAACATTGCCATCTGAATAACCATTCACTTGGGAATTAAGATACCAGTACTGAGGTGCCCACTCTACATTGTTATTACTATGTAAAAGGAAACCATTCTGGTAGATGAACCCAGTTGGACTAGTTCCACCAGCACCGCCGCCACCGGAAATTGATACGACACCTGCCAGCCAATTACTCCCAAAGTTAGCTCCACTTACACTTACGAAGTTAGTATCAAATATTACCTTGTTCGTTGTTCCTGGTGTTTGGTTGAAGTAAGCCCCCATATATGGATGATATGCCAACACAGAGGGTAGGCACATCATCGCGACTATCGTAGTTATTAAGATTATTCTACTTTTGAACATTAATTGTCACTCCAATGTCATTGATTAAGAATACTGAAGATGTAATGCCCATACAGGACGGAGAAAAATCGGTCTGTGGGAAGGTTTCGGGAATATTAATCGTTAGTTTGTACGAAAGTGGTGTATCGTGTACAAGGGTGTATTCCCCAGCTAAGTCATAAGCGGCGTAATCGTTTATCCTAATTTCGCCTTTTCCATCTCCTAATCCCTGTCTCATGACGTGACTATCGTCAGCTAAGTTGACGTTGATAGTTGTTGTCGGTCTATCGACTGAATAAGAAACGTATTCGATTGTACCAAATATTGTCACGGTGTCTCCAGGTTTACAGATAATTGTTTTTTCTTCATTGGTGGATGTTACTTTAACATAGCCCTTAATTCCATATTGCTTAGCTGTCTCAGGGTTTTCAACATCACTAGCCGAAAGAACTTGTGTGCCAACTGTATCGAGTTGTTGGGGAGGCAGAAGCGCCAGCATGCCTATGAAAATGAATGGCGCTGCCACTAACAACGCTTTTACGTAATTCGAGGTCTTTTTCACATCTATCAACTCGTTCAGTTGTTCACCAGCGTGATTGTGCCCGAATAGGAGACAGTTGCAGAGTTCTGATTCAATAGCCTTACATAGGTTGTTGCTCCGTTAACCGTTATTGTGGGCGAACTCTGACCGCTCCCAAGCTCTCCCGACCACCTTGTCACTCCGCCGGATATGATTGAGCAAGTCAGGGTATAGCCGGTCGTCACGCTACTCATTCTCACACTTATCGCGTAAGGAGTATAGTTAGATGATTGCCAACCCTGATCATGCGTTAGTGTGCCGCTGATCGGAATGTAAGTATAAGTAACGAGAGGTTTAACTACCGTCGTACCATCGATCGGCCCCGAAACCGAATAGTCTATCGTATAAAAAGACCCTTGATCGGGCTCCGCGTAAATGTACGTGTCAGTAGCCTTGGCAGGGAAAAGACCTGCCATGGACGAAACAACTAACACGAACACCAAACCTACCAACATGCCTGCTTTCCTGCGGGTATTCAACTACTTCACCCGTAAAACTACCCATCGACTATACCTTTAAGAGATTTTGAAAACAATCCTTGTCAAAGATTTCAAGAGGAACTTGCACAATTTTGACAAGAAATCCTTTCAAAGAAACTTATTTAGAGACTCCGGCAACTTCAATAAGAGTGATTTGACCGATTTCGAAGAGGACACGTACTCAAGGATATTCTCGGCCCTACGGCACCCCGTTAGGAGAATGATCCTGAGAATACTCTCCGATGGAAAGATACAATACACTGGTCTGCTTAACAGACTGCAGGTTACAACGGGTTTCCTCAACTACCACCTCGAAAATATGGGGGATCTCATCGCTAAGAATGATGAGGGTCATTACCACCTGACAACGTTCGGAGAAGCCGCGTTAAACTTGATTTCGAACGTAGAAATGTCGCAGAAGACAATAGAGTCGCAGAAGCTAATGGGCAGAATTAAATTCTTTGCGGTCTTCATAATTGTAATCTTAATATTATCTAACATTTTTCTCTTCGTAAACTTCAACCGTTTAAGCAGTAAGGAATCCTCAATTTTAGTAAATGTGCTAGCTGAAAACCGGAACTTGACGAATAAAATGACGGGTATCTTGAATGCTACTGTAGCTGAGGAAAAGATCGATTTTCTGACTCAGAGAAATCTCTTGGAATATGCGGGTGAATTATCGGCAAATTACGATGAAATCGTTCAACTCATTGATCCTAGCAGCGAAAAACTTACTCAAATAAAATTCGCGGCTGATGACCTTAGGTCATTCCTGAATGATTGGAATAACGTCTACATGACATATCTCATACTCAAGAACAATTATAATTATAATAACATAACAAGGATCCAAGTAGACTCTTTGCGTGTTCTTAATAAAGATCTTATGGAACTTAACAAAGTCGATCTCATAGGTTCTAATAATGAGCCGAAACTAGATGAAGTTGGTTTAAATGAAGTATATAATGTAATGTTAAAGCTGCAAGTCGACGTTGAGTTGGCAAGATCAGCGTTTTATACGGGTACATTTCAAATTAAACCTTAATCTGCGCACGTGCAGTCCTAATTACTCAGTTAATTCCGCCATTTACTGAAGAGCCCGCATTATTCGTCGATGGTCGAGGTAGTGGTCAAGTTTTTACGATAGATGTAATGTGTTAAAAAACTCTATTATCGCTTCATGTAAATGTGAATTCCCCGTATCTAGTTGACGTACTCAAGCCCACTTCGCGCGCGAGTAGGCAACTTGAAGGAATGTGTATTAATGTCGACGCCTCATAGGCTTCATCAGAAGCCCGAGCAGCTGATCCCGTTGAGCGAGGGATAGGTTTTCCGTGGATATCCGCCACATCTCCGCGGTTCTTCGGCGTGACCGCCGCTCAGCCTCCTTCAGTCTAGCTTGTACGCCAGGTGTGGCGATATCACGGTCAACCGTCTTCTCGCAAACACCCAGCTCAGCAGCTATTCGATCAACGGTCCAACACATCAATCTAAGCTCAAAAACACGTCTCCTCCTGGCTCGGCGACGCCTACCAGCGTCAGAAATGGGCATGATTATGCACCTGAAAACGTTTTTTATAACCCCTTTCCGGAAAAGAGGCTAGAAACAGGCAAGTCATCCATCGAAAACTGCCAAAAAGCGTCAAATTGCGCCATTGTGGGACATTTTTTACCGCAAATTTTTCACTGCAAATCATATCTGAATTAGAGATGAACATCTCTCATTAAGTGTAAACCCCATAAGAAATAAATAAAAGATATTGATAAAATGATAATCACATAATCCCTATTTATCTAAGAATAATAAAAGACAAATAGAATATAAATAACAATCCCAATGGGCGCGCGCCGTCGACCACTGAACCTTACTCCCACTTTGAGCCTGTGAAGTAAGACTAGCGACACCAAAGAACATTCTAGAATCTTGCATCTGGCAGAGCATAAGTGTAAAATTCCGCGAGGTCTCACTCTTCCTGAAGGGCTTAGCACGGGTTATAGTCTTGAATTCTCTTAGGAAATGTAAAGTTATCAGCTTCGACATGGAGGGAACCCTCGTCGACCACAGTTATAGCAAGCAGATATGGGAGGGGGACATTCCTGCCCTCTACGCTGAAGCGCACGGGCTCCCCCTCGAGGAGGCGAGGAGGAAGGTATTCGCGGAGTACGCGGAGATTGGCGAGGGGCGCCCAGAGTGGTACGACATGGGTTACTGGTGGAGGCGACTCGGGCTCCCCCATTATTGGCGCAACCTCCCTCAACGCCGAAAGACAGAGTGCCGAGTATACCCTGACGCCCAGCCCGCCTTAAACCGACTAGGAAAAAAGTATCCTCTCATAATCTCATCTAACACTATACGCGAGTTCCTACAGATACAGCTCGGCTGCATAGACTACCCCTTCAGTAAGGTCTTTTCAGCGCCAACCGACTTCAACGCGGTCAAGAAGGCTCCCGACTTCTACCAGCGTGTCTGCGACGAACTCGCAATAAAGCCTGAAGAGCTAGCCCATGTCGGCGACCACGAGGAGTTCGATTATCGAGCGCCGAAGAAGCTCGGCGTCGAAGCATACCATCTCGACAGGAGCGGTGAACTCAGCGGTGAAGGCGTCGTGCACGATTTAAACGAGTTCGCCTCGAAGCTACTCTAGCCCCGTAGCCTTCTCATACTCGTAGACGAGGCGCGATGTGACGACCCATGCCTCGAGCGCCTCGGCATGGATGCTCACCGCCTCGTCCGCCTCAGCGAGAGTTTCCTCTCTCATAGCCCCGTGAGGATAGGCGCCGAGAAAGATGAGCGGATTCTCCTCACCCGCCAACCGCTTGCACAGCTCATCCAGCTTCTCCGCCTTACCATGGCTAGTCAACGCAAACGTCCTACTCGGCTTAATCTCCCCCCTTATGTTTTTCAGACTCTTCCTAACCAGAGTCATGAGAGGCTTCTCCTCGTCGCTTGGGGGGACACGTTTCTCGGCGAAGAGCTGCTCCATGAGGCTATCAAACCTGTTGCAGTCTCGGGGGAGCCTTAGCTCCGGGGCGAAGTCTATGAAGTCGCCGTTAATGTTCTGTGCCATCGACTTAAGCCTCCCAACTTTATTGAGTGGAGAACCCAGCGCCTCAAGAAGGCAGAAGTGAAGGATATCTGGCCTCCCCCTTTTCTCCCCTTCCGGCAGATCAAGCATGGCCCTGTGGTGGAGGCTTCTATCAAGCAGAACCCCCTCAGGGTTCTTCCCGTCCCTCTTCGCGTTTCGCGTCACCGAAGGGTGGCGACTGATCTTCCGGGGGACGACCTCAAGCGCGGCTTCTACGAAGAGGACGTTTAGCATTACGAGAATATGGGGGGTCCCTGATAATAACCGTATCAGGGGCTACTCTACAGTGCAGGCGCCCTGCGGGCAGCCGTTCACGCAGGCCATGCATAGGATGCAGTCAGACGCCCGTGTCGGCTGGGCCTTCTTCTTGCCCCCTATCTCAACCATGTCGTAGACGTTCATCGGGCAGACCTCAGCGCAGACACCCGCGCCGTTACACTTAGTGAGATCAACTTTAACATCAGCCATAATCCAAACCTCATCCTCAGTTCTGCGCCCCCCTCTATATAGCTAACGCCGGAAAGAGTCAATAACCCGTCAACTCATAGGCACAGTGGCGGACGATGGCTGAGGAGTTCACACTGGCGCCGATGAGGAGGCTCATCAAGAAGCAGGGCGACATCAAGATCAGCGAGGAGGCAGCCGAGGAGATGAGGCGTGCAGTCGGTGAAGCTGCCCAGCGCATCGCTGAAGCGGCCGTCGAGAACGCCCGCAGGGATAACAGAAAGACTGTCTTAGAAAGAGATATCAGAGCCGCCCGCGTCAGGGAGAGAGAACGAGACTAGGCAGATGACAAACCCAAAACCCCGACCCAGCGGGCTCCAACGTCTATTATTCGGCGCCTACGCTGATTATGCGCGAAAAATCGTCCCCATCTTCGCCCTCTGCTGCTTCCTCTTCGGTTTCAGTCTAGGCATGGGCTACGTCCTCGGTAACACTATTCCCGCCTCGACGATGAGTGACATCCTCGGCTCATTTCCCGACACCTCAAAAATGAGTCTCCCCGAACTCTTCACATTCATCGCCGTCAACAACATTGGCAAGAGCCTCCTCTTCATGCTAGGCGGAGTAATCGGCGGCGTCCTACCCCTATTCTTCGTCATCTTCAACGGCTTCTTCATCGGCTACATCGCCTACAGCTTAGGTTCCATCTACGGCATGGAATTCATCGTCGCCGGTCTCACACCCCACGGGATATTTGAGATACCCGCCATAGTCTTCGCCATGGCGATCGGTATGAGCCTCGGATACGCCGCCATGAACGCCCTAAGGAGGGAAGGCAACATCTGGAAGGAGGCAAGACTTGCCCTCGGACTGTTCCTCACGAGGATAACGCCGATACTCCTCATAGCCGCTGTCATAGAGGTAACGTTAACCCCTCTCTTACTCGCCTGGCTCGGCTACGTCTAAACCGCCAACCTTTTCCACCATGCGAAGGTGTAGATGCCCATGATAGTCAAGAAAGGTCTACGCTTCAACTGCTGCGAGAGCGTCCTACTCAAGGTCACCGAGGAACGCCCCCTCCCCGGCTTCGGCGACTCGACGATGAGACTAGCCTCCAACCTCGGCGGAGGCATCGCTGGCTGGGGCGACATCTGCGGCGCTGTGCTCGGAGGTGCGATCGCAATCGGGCTCGTACACGGGACGGAAGGCGACGAGACTCCCCAAACCTTCGACGAGCGACGTGTCAAGGAACGCAAGATCACCCAGGGGCTCATCAGGGACTTCGAGACCCGATGGGGCAGTTGCGTCTGCAGGAACCTCCTCGGTTGCCAGGGATGCACTCCCGAGGAGAGGGCGAAGCGTGGTGAGGAGCTCAGGGCGCGTGGAGAGTCACACTGTGACGAATATGTTGACTGGACCGCCGCTAAGACGCTCGAAATCCTCCGCGAAAACAATTAGAGTATGCTAAATTCTGAGAATTACTTCTGCGAAATAGGGTGAGACGAGGTCCACGAACTGCCTCATCTCCGTATCACTGTATGGCTCCACGAGGCTGCACTCTTTCGAAAGTGTCGACCCCGGCTTGAACCCCTGCAGAACGTACCTCTTCGACCCGGCGAGGGTCCCCACGATCTCCAATAGGTCACGCCCGTCGACTATACCGGGGACTACAGTTGTTCTGAACTCGTAGTCGGCTCCGCTCCTCCTGATGAGCTGAATGCTGTCGAGGAGCTCCTCGGCTGTTATCCTGTAGCCGACTGCCTCGACATACCTCTTCAGGGGCACCTTAACATCCATCGCCACATAGTCCACGAGCTTCCTACCGATGACGTGCCCGAGCCTCCTCGTGTGCGAACCGTTGGTATCCAGTTTAACGAGGCTGCCTATCGACTTGAGCCTCTCTAGGAAGGAAGGCAATTCGCGGTGGATTGTCGGTTCGCCCCCCGTTAGGCATACGCCGTCGAGGAACCCGAGCCGCGGATGCAGGAACGCTATCACCTCGTCCTCGGTGACCTTGGGCATGGGTATGAAGTCGAAGATGAGCTCAGACTCCGAGCAGTAGGGGCACCTGAAGTTGCACCCCGGCACGATGAGTTTGGCGCATAGCTTACCCGGGTAGTCGCTGAGACTCAGCCTCTCAATCCCCACGATGGGGAGCCCCTGGCTCACCACCCGCTTGCTACGGCGAAGGGTCTGCGTATCCGCACCTCCTCAATCTCACCAGCCCCCATCTCGGAGACCGGTTTATACCAGTATCCATTCCTCTCAAATCTGCCTACTCCCTCCACCGAAACGGGGGGGCTGAAAGCGAAACAGGGTAAACCGACCTTCTCCACTATCTTCCTCGCGAGCAATTTACAGCCCCGAGCGTCGGCTAATTTCCTACCCACGACGATATTGAACTGTGTGCCCCCCGTGTAGAGGGTCTGCAGCTTCTTTTGATGCTCAAGCGCGTCCCAGAGGTCATCATTGTAGTCTACGGGTAAGCAAGTTGAAGCCGTGTAGAACGGCGCTTCCACTCCCGCCGTCTTGATCTCCGGGTACTTCGCCCTATCCAGCTCCGCCAAGCGGTAAGCTGCCCCGTCCGAGGGCTCGGCGGCGAGGCAGAAGCTGTGGCCCGTCACCTCACCCCTCTCCTTGATTATTCCTCGTATCAACTCGAGGGTTCTGTATGCGATTACCTTCCCCTGCATCGAGCCTATGCCCCTGTTGACGAGGTTTTGAAGCGCCTCGTTCACCCCGACGACTCCAACGGCGCAGGAGAAACCATCCAACGAGTCGACCATTGAGGACGTCGCCGGCAACTTCCCCTCCCTGAGCTCCTCTTCGAGCCTGGAGCGCTTAGCCTCGAGACCCTCGATCGCCAGCCTCGTCAAGTCACCGACTCGACCATAAAACTCATTCTCGTTCCCTGATTCATAAGCCGCCCGAGGAAGGTTAAGCGTGACCATACCAAGCACACCGGTGCTTGTTTCAGACGCTAAGCCACCCGACCAGGGCTCAAAGACCTTTGCTTCTTCCCCCCTGTGGATAAATACGGGTGAACATAGTGTGTTCACGGCGTCGAATGCGGTTAGATCGTTTGTCGTCTCCCAGTCGTACTCGTCCGTGAACGCGATCAACGGGAGGACGAGCCTCGTGTTCATGGATTGGAGAAGTGATAGAACTTTCTCAGGTGATTCTTCTCGGGTCTGCTTATCGAACTCGAGGAAGACTTTCGTGCCTCCTTCCACGAGTCGCATGACCGACTCGACTCTTCCTTTAATGAGTGACTCAAATCCCGTGAGCCTCTGGAAGCCTTGCCACTCGCGCGCCGCCTTCGAGACGAAGATTGCGACATCGCCTCGTTTCCCCACGGCGGAGGAGTCCCAGGAAGCCCAGTAGCCCCCAGCCTCACCCATACCGTGCACATGGAGGTCACCCGACTTATGGGCATCCTCAACCCTCGAACCATAGGCAACCCCAGAAGCCATGACGACCACACCCCCTTACGTCCCCGCAGATTTATAGCTAGTGAAAAAAGGTTCTAGGAATCCGAGTCCATAATCCTATAGAAGTGTTGATTAGATAGGGATCTCTTATCTCGCTCGATTCTTCTTGATTACAAAGGCGCGTTTTCTCCCCTATTATCGGGTAATCCAGTCGACTCTAGGTAAGCTGGTTGCCTCACTCGATGATCAGGCAGTTATGGAGTACGTGTCCGATGACCAGATGAGTGTCCCGATTGCCAACACCGACGCTGAGCCCCGTCCCCTCCCCACTATCGAGCTTGGGCTAGGTGACGAGGTTATCCGCCTTGCTCTCGTCTACGGCGATGCTGCTTCGCTTAGGCACCTCAAGAATCTCTTCCACCCAACACAGTCGGAGGCACAGCGTGCCTTCGCTGACTCGATGAGGATGCTTCCGGTAGCCTTCGAGACCCGCTTATCTCGGCGTGGGTTCCGGGAGGAGGGCTTCTCCGTCATAAAGAAGTATGTTGCGAGCAGGGTCGACGCGTCTGTGCTTAGGCTATTAGTTGAGGAGGCCGAGGTGATCAGGGCGGGTGGTAGGAGGGCCGTCGATGGCAGGAGCGTGTACGAGGCTCCGGCAACTACGATGCTCTCCCTCCTATTCGTTCAGGTCAAGGTGGGGGACGAGTGTCGTGAGGCGCTCACGCAGATGAGGCGAGTCATCGAGGTCGCTTCAACTATCAAGACGCAGCGGGAGATGATCCATTCTCGGATTTCAAAGCCCGTTGCCACTTCAAGCCGGTACCGAGACTTTATCGAGCTCTTAAACAAGGCGCGTAGTAACTATGTGATATCCGCTGATGAGAGGCGTAGCCTCGATAAGAGGTGGCGCGACGCGCCTGATGAGAGAGATGTGATAGAAGAGGATCTACGGCGGCGTATCGGGGCTACTTGAGCGTCTTTGCGAAGTCCTTGCCCCAGGTCTTGCACTCGGCGAGGGCCTCCTTTTGCCTCGTCTTTATCTCTATGTCGACTTTGACGCAGACCTTGGGGGCAACCTTGTAGCCGAGAGCTTCGATGTAGCCTCTTAAGCGGTCCTCCATGACCCAGGCGCCGTCGTATCCATAGCTTCCGAAGACTGCCGCTTTCCGGCCCTTCATCTTCATCTTGCCAATCTTTACATAGTCCTCAACGTGGCTGAGGAAGTCTTTCATGTCGTTCGTGACGTCAGCGTATCGCGTCGGGCTGCCGAAGGCGACTCCGTCACTCTCCTCGAGCAGTGTGAGGGGGAATGGCTCACCGATCTTCTTGACTGTGACCTCGGCGCCTGCCTCCTTGGCTCCTTCGGCGACGGCGGTCGCCATCTTCTCGGTGTTACCTGTCTTGCTGTCGTAGATGATTAGTACCTTCATGGTTGTTCACTTTCGCGCTGTTGTTGTTTCAACTCTTCCCAACGGATTATATATAGGTTGCCGGATGGCTGGGGTGATTGTATGGAGATAGGGGAGGTTAGGTGCAAGGGCATCCTGGGTAAGAGCGGCATCGGAGGCATGGATTATGCCGTGAACCCCTATCTCGGGTGCAGTCACGCCTGCGCGTACTGCTACGCACGCTTCATGAGGAGGATGGGTCACCCCGGGGAGGCGTGGGGCAGCTTTGTGGACATCAAGGTGAATGCGGTAGATGTGCTAAGAAATGAAGCCCCGAAGAAGCCGAGGGGCAGGGTGATATTGAGCAGTGTCACGGATGCCTATCAGCCTCTGGAAAGGGAACGGAGACTAACGCGGCGGTGCCTGGAGGTCCTACTTGAGTATGGTTATGGCGTCGATATCCTGACAAAGAGCGACCTTGTCCTCCGTGACATTGATCTTTTCAAGAGGTTTGACGATGTGGAGGTCGGGTTGACCATCACCTCATTGGACGATGGGGTGAGGAGGGTCTTCGAGCCGGGTGCGTCGCCGATCCCTGCTCGGCTTGAGGCTTTGAAAAAGTTGAGCGACGAGGGGATACCGACATATGCCTTTCTGGGTCCAATGCTACCCTACCTGAGCGATGACCGCTTGGGGGAGTTGCTGAACGTGCTAGTGGACAGAGTCGGTAGGCTGCTTGTAGATCGACTGAACATCAAGTGCGGGAACATGCCAGATATCCGGGGGGTATTGGATACCTATTACCCGGATCTTAGACTGATTTTTGAGTCGGCGCTGAAGGCGGAGTCCCAGTATTACAAGGACCTTAAGGCGCGCGTCGTGAGGCTCTGCGAGGATCGCGCTATACCCGTAAGGGTCGTCTACTAACGGGTTCTGGCTACCAGCTCCTCGACCTTCTTCTTGGCGCCGCCTATGATGTCCTTGCCGTGTGCGTAGAGGAGGTTGTCGAAGTCGTACTTCAGGAGGCGATCTATCTCCTTCGCCGCCTGATTGGCGTCAAGGCAGTACTTTTCCGGGGGTGTGATCAGGTTGCTGTTCTCGTCGCCAAAGATGGTATCCCCGGCGATAATCGCATTCTGGTTCTTGAGGTAGTAGCTGGAGTTTCCCTCACTGTGGCCTGGGACCCAGATGAGCTGGATTCCACCGCAGTAGGGGAGTACGGCACCATCCTCGAGTGGCTGCACTTCGACGCCGACAGCCTTCTCGATAAGAGGCGCCTCGAGTCTGTGTGCCTTGATTGGGGCACCTGTTAGCTTCTTGAGCTGGGGAAGGTTCTTGGTGTGGTCTCCATGTTTGTGAGTGACGAGTATTAGCCTGACGTCTCCCCACGTCCTCTTCATCGCCTTTAATTCGGCAGCGATGTTGTCGATGTGCTGAGGAGTCATCCCGCCGTCGACGAGGACGACGCCCTCAGCGCAGTCGAGTGCCCAGCACTCCATGCCGTGATTCTTCTTCTCGGAGTTGTCTATTGTGTAGATTCCTCTGAGTGTCTGCATTGTAATTGCTGGGGCAGGTGAGTATAATTTACTTTAGGCAGAGATGGGGACAGGTACTAGAGGCTGGGCATATTCTCCCGCAATGTACCGGTTGTAGAGCCTCTTAATGAGGCTATTATTTAGTTGAAGGACCATCACGTCGCCCTTCTCCACCTCCGTGCCGAGGTAGACGAAGCCCATCTTCTGGTAGAACTGTCTGAGCTTCCGTCCCTGCTCGTCCTCCTCCTCTGTGTATAGGGTGACGTGGCTGTGGGCGAGGTTCTTGGCGTGAATGGTAATGAGGGTTGCAAGTGTGTGCCCGATGCCTTTCCCCTCGACCATGCTAGCGAGTGTGTCGAGGAAGAATCCGCCGTCGGGCTCGTCGTATCCGTAGACGATGCCGAGGGGTTGCCCGTTTGTCTCCACTGTGATGAGTATGAACCCGGGATTGCCGCTATGCTCGATTACCTCCTCGCGCCTATAGCGGAGCTCTTGCCTGAACTTGTAGGCATCCACCCTTAGGATCGTCTCTATCAGGTCCTCGTTAAGCGACTTGTGGACTTTTAGCGTGCAGGCGGGGTCGATCGTCTGGCGCAGCTTAGTCTGGGCCGTTGCTGTCGCATTGGTGAAGGTGGGCGCGGCGGACATCTGCTTAACGGGTGTCACATCCCCTAGATATTCTTGTTCGATGGTTTTTTTCGGTTGGATAGTGGATTAGGTTAATAATCTATTTGAAATTAGGCGATTTTAGCGCTTCTTTTCGGTTATGTCGTTTAAAACGTGTCAATTTTACTTGCAACGGGTCGCCATTTTTACAACTCCGCAGCACCTATGTCGAAAAATATTCTCTTCAAACGGATGTTATATATCGCCGTATTTCCATTTTAAGTCTGTTATATGACTTATTTTCTGGATTTTTTTGGTTGGATTTAGATAGTGTTGCATGTTGCGTTGTTTTGTGGTTTTCGCCACATACACCATAGTGTTGGACCGTCTGGGAGATGTATTTCGTCTGTAGTCTGGAAGCCATGGCGGTGATAGAGGGGGTTGTTTCTAGCGTTGCTGGACTCTAAGTAGGCGGATTCGCCCCGTGAGTCAAGGGCTTTTAGGGTGTGGTGGAGGAGTGCTGAAGCGTACCCCTTACCTTGTTTGTCGGGATGGACTCCTATGAAGTCGAGGTAGTGGTGTCGGGTCTTGGGTCGCTTAGCCTCGCATAACTCGCCGAATTTGAGCCATCTCCCGAGTTTGGCAACTCCGCACCAGTTCATGTAACGGGGGAGCATGCGCAGAGTGTAGAGTGGTGGAGGGTTTTCCAACATGGATTCTGGGGGTAGCCAGACGGCGCAGGCTTGCAGGTCCTTGGTGGTTGTTACGCCGCCCCACTTCAGGTCGCTCTCGAGGCAGTATTTGTATAGGTCGATGAGGGCGGGGAGGCGGCGTTCGTCCTCGCGTGTCGCCCACCTCATTGTGGGGTCGTCGTAGAACGCTAGGGATAGGACCTCGGCGAGGCGTGGTATATCTTGCTTCATCTGCGCCTCTAACTTTGGTCCCCGGCATGTATATTGAGTGGTCCGGTTGTCAGATAACCCTTCCCCAACTAGAACATTGGTTTGCGCTGGTTCTTGTTCACCGGCTTTACCTCGGACTGGGCGAGCGGGAAGCGTCTGGGTCCCTTGTCTTTCGTGGCGTCCTCGTGTATGGCTGTCGCTTGTGGTGGTATGATAGCGCCGCAGAACACGCATGTGTGCTCCTTCGCCGCCTCGGTGGGTGTGATGGGGTTTAGCTTTCCGCATTTAGCGCATCGAATAGAGGTGGACATCGTATGAAGGATGGTCTGGGTGGGAGAAATAGGTTTGGGGCTAGAGGCTGAGTCCCTTCTCCATGATCTCGACGGTGTGCCCGTCGGGGTCCTTGAAGAAGGCGATGTGCGCGCCTTCACTCATAGTGACCTTGCGTAACTCGAGTCCCTTTGCCTCGAGCTTTTTGACCTTGTCGGTGAAGTCGGGGACGTGTATTGCGAGGTGCGTCCAATTACCCCCTGGGGGTGCCCCCGGTGATCCGGGGCGCTGCACCAGCTCCATTAACCCCTTGCCCATATCGAGGACGGCGATCTTTGCCTCCCCGCTTGTCCAACGCGTTTTCTCCTTCCAGCCGAATATTTCTTTGTAGAATGCTAGGCTATTCTCGAGGTCTTTTACGTAGACTCCGCAATGGTCGAGGTATGACATATGTGTTTGTGATGTATTTCGGATTTATATGGGGTTATCGGGCACGTACCGCATCTTTAGAGAAACATTGAAGATTCAGCTACGCATCTGTGGGGTGATGTGCGTTGGCGGACAAGTCGCTCAGTGAACTCGTCTCTTTAAAAGGGCGTCGCGCCCTCATTACCGGTTCCGCAGCTGGAATAGGGAAGGCGATGGCCAGCCGCTTCGCGGAGGCAGGCGCTGACCTTGTAATCGTCGACGTTGACGCTAAGAAGTTGGGCGAGACGTGCGCCGATTTGAAGCGGTGGGGAGGTGACGTCGAACCGAGGAGGGTCGACCTCTCAAAGAAACCCGAGATAGACGCCCTCTGGAATGACCTCAAGGGCAGCGAGCCTGACACCCTCGTCAACAACGCGGGCATCTATCCCTTCAAGGACTTCCTGGACATTGACGAGGAGTTCTTCCAGAAGGTCTACGCTATCAATTTAGAATCCGTCCTCTGGATGTGCCAACGTATGGTAGAAGCCCGAAAGAGGAGGGGTGGCGTCATCATAAACGTCGCCAGCATCGAGGCGATACTCCCCTTCAAAAAGGGCATGGTCCACTATGACACCTCCAAGGCAGGTGTCATCGGCCTCACCCGGAGCCTCGCACGCGACTTCGGGGATAAGGGCTTTCGCATAAACTGTCTACTACCCGGGGGTATAGTAACCCAGGGTACGAAGGGCGCCGCGACGGAGTTCTTTAAGGGAAACATAGGCCTCGCCAAGACAGGGTATGACTTTCTCACGCGAATACCTATGGCGCGACTCGGCGAACCTGATGAGGTGGCACGTGCCACGTTATTCCTCGCCTTAGACCTATCAAGCTACGTCACAGGTGCGCTGCTGGCGGTGGATGGAGGCTTCCTCTCCGCCTAGCCACTTTCACCCGACTCCCCCATCGCTACATGTGCGCACGCGTTATAAGCGAAAGTGGACCCAACCGAAACGATCAAGATGGCCGAGGACGTCGCGAAGCAAGACCCGATAGAACTAGACGGCGTATCAAGCTCCACAATGGCTAAGCTGAGGAAGGCCGGACTCAGCACCTACGAATCCATAGCCATCACTCCCAGCCGCGAGATAGAGGAGCTCACGGGTATGGGTGCGGACACCGCACAGAAGGTCAATCAACTTGCACGCGGTAAGGTAGACCTCGGCTTCATCCCCGCTACTGAGGTCCTCGAAAAGAGAATGCACATGATGAAGTGCAACACGGGCAGCCCCGACCTCAACAAAATACTCGGTGGAGGCATAGAGACAGACGCCATAACCGAACTCATCGGCGAATTCGGTAGCGGCAAGACCCAGATATGCTTCACCCTCAGCGTCCTCGCCCAGCAACCCGTCGAACAGGGCGGCTTCGGCGGCAAGGTCTGTGTCATTGACACCGAGGGGACCTTCCTCCCCGAGCGCATCAAGCAGATAGCCGAGGCACGTGGCTACGACGCGAACACCATTCTCCAGAATGTCCTCGTCGCCCGCGCCTACAACAGCGAGCACCAGACCATCCTAATCAAGAACCTCCCAGTTGTGGTGCAGGAGCATAACGTCAAGTTGGTGATTGTCGACTCCATGATCGGCCACTTCCGCGGCGAGTTCATCGGCAGGGGTACCCTGAGCGACCGCCAGCAGAAGATAGGCTCGTGTCTAGCCTCGCTGTTACGAGTAGCCGAGGCGTTCAGCCTCGCCGTAGTTCTCACAAACCAGGTGCAGGCCAAGCCTGATACTTCCTACGGCGACCCAAACAAGCCGACGGGTGGCCATGTCATGGCGCATGCTTGCACTCACCGCGTCTACCTCAGGAAGGGCAAGGAGAACACACGTATCGCGACGATAATAGACTCTCCATACCTACCCGAGGATAAGGCGCGCTTCGGCGTCGACGCCGCCGGCGTAGTTGGCTGTGAGCAGTAGCTACCTGATGAGCTCGAAGGGGCTCTGGAAGCCCCTGATGCCCAGTCTCTTCCTGACTTCTTCCTTTAACGCGCCGATGCCCTCGTCTGTCCTTGCGCTCAGGGGGAATATGGGGATGCTAGGTCCAAGCCCCTCCTTCAGTGCCTCGACGTTGTCCTCTATGTAGTCGCGAGGCCCCTTGTCTATCTTGTTCATCGCGACGAGGACGGTTATGCCTAGGTCGCGCTTGAGGAAGTGGACCATCTCCACGTCAAGGGGTATGAATCCCTTCTTGGCGAGGCGCATTTCCGTTTCGAGGAACGTACTAATGTTTACGACGTGAACGGCGAGGGCGATGCTTCCGGCGTTGAGCTCGAGGAAGTCGAGTATGTCGTCTTTCGTTTCCTCCTCCTTTCCGCGGCCGCCGCGTAGGCTCCTGCCGTAGCCCGGCATGTCTATGAGGGTGAGCCCCTCAGCGATGGGGTATCTGTTTATTCTCTGCGTCGTGCCGGGGTCCTTGCCGACCTCGACCTTGAGGCCTGTTACGGCGCGTATGATGCTACTCTTACCCGCGTTAGGCCTACCTGTGAAAACGAGGAATTGATCACCCATCAGGGTCACCAACTAGAATGGGGGGTTGGATAAAGACTTAGAGGCTGACGGTGAACTCGAGACGCTGTGCGAGTTCCTTGTAGCGGTTCCTGATAGTGACCTCGGTCACCTGTGCCTCTTTGGCGATCTCGCCTTGTGTCCGGCGCTCATCTGTGAGCTGGCTGCTTATGTAGATACATGCAGCGGCGATGCCGGAGGGACCCCTGCCGCTTGTGAGGCGGAGGCTGGATGCCTTCTTGAGTATGCCCATAGCGAGCATCTCCGTCTCACCTGTGAGTGAGAGCTTGTTCACGATTTTACTAATGTAACCATGTGGGTCTACCTGCGGGACATCGGGCTGCAGCTCACGTAAAAGGAAACGGTAGTTCCTCGCCGCCTCCTTCTTTGTGATGTTTGCGGCGACCGCGACGTCCTCAAGCGTCCTGATTACGTTGCACTGGCGACAAGCCATGTATATGCTTGCGACGGCGACGCTCTGGATCGTACGACCCCTGATTAGCTGCTTTTGGATGGCGCGGCGGTAGATCATGCTTGAGGTTTCGATGACGTTGCGTGGAAGGTTGAGCTTGTAGGCGATCTTGCTCATCTCGCTAAGTGCATGTGCGAGGTTGCGCTGTGTGGAGTCTGATACCTTGCTACGGCGCTGCCACTTGCGGAGGCGATAGAGGCGCGCACGCTCCTCGGGGCTCAGGCGTCTACCCGAGGCGTCGCGGTCCTGCCAACCGATGGTAGTGCTCAGTCCCTTGTCGTGTATTGTCCAGGTGACGGGGGCGCCTACTCTTGGGAGCTTGTCGCGCTGCTCCTGGTCGAAGGCGCGCCACTCGGGTCCCTGGTCGATGAGGGTGGTTGAGAGGACGAATCCACACTTCTCGCAGACTAGCTCACCGGAGTCGTAGTCGCGGAGGAGGTTTGTGCTGCCGCATTCGGTGCACACGGCCTTGCTTCGTAGCGTCGCTGCCAAAGAACCACTCCGAAAGACTAATATAGCGAGTCAAGACGTCATTTATAACCCTTTCTAAAAACCCTGAGAGGGGGCTGAAAGTGGGCTCTTTCGGCGAAACTGGGCAAAATATCGGACTTATTCCGGGTTAAACGCATTTATTGAGGCTTATATCACCCATTCTCAGGTTTTATTGACTGCTAACACGTTGATTTGATGTTTGGAGTGAGGGGTAAACTTATGTGTAGCCCACCGAGAGTTTTCTGCATCTGAGAGTTGACACCGATGGTAAAGCGCGTCTACGACTTCTCCGAGGGCAATAAGGACATGAAGGATCTGCTGGGTGGCAAGGGAGCCAATCTAGCAGAGATGGTCAATATGGGGCTCCGGGTTCCGCCGGGCTTCACTATCACGACGAAGACCTGCGCCGAGTTCTTCGAGGCAAAGGGCAAGTTCCCCTCAGGCCTCTGGGTGGAGGTCATGGAACACCTGAAGGGCGTCGAGAAGGCGGCGGGGAAGAAGTTCGGGGATGCAAAGAACCCGCTGCTCTTCTCAGTCCGCAGCGGTGCGCCGCGTAGTATGCCGGGGATGATGGACACCGTCCTTAATCTAGGCATTAACGACGCGGTCGCCGAGGGACTCAGCAAGTTGACGAAGGATGAGCGGTTCGTTTACGATGCCTACAGGCGCTTCGTGACGATGTTTGCTGACGTCGTCATGGGGGCGGAGAGGAAGGACTTTGACAAGGTCCACGAGGCGTGGAAGGAGAAGGAGGGCGTGAAGAGCGACACCGAGCTTAGTCCAAAGGCGTTAAAGGCCATCGTGGCTGAGCAGAAGAAGCTCTTCAAGAAGGTGGTGAAGAGCGATTTCCCCGAGGACCCGGAGGAGCAGCTCAAGCTCGCCATCGCGGCTGTCTTCAACAGCTGGAACACACCCCGCGCAATCACGTATAGGAAGATGGAGCGAATCCCGGATGAGATGGGGACGGCTTGCAACATCCAAACGATGGTCTTCGGCAACTTGGGCAACGACTCGGGCAGCGGCGTGCTATTCACGCGTAACCCGAGCAGCGGGGAGAAGCACATACTCGGTGAACTTCTCTTCAATGCGCAGGGCGAGGACGTCGTCGCGGGCATAAGGACCCCCATTGGCCTAGACGACCTCAGGCAGCAAATGCCCAAGATCCACAAAGAGCTTGTCGATATCGTCGGGAAGCTCGAGAGCCATTACAAAGACATGCAGGATGTCGAGTTCACAATCGAGAGGGGCGTCCTCTATATGTTGCAGTGTCGCAACGCGAAGAGGACAGCGAGAGCGGCGGTGAAGTGCGCTGTCGACATGGTGGACGAGAAGCTCATCACTGAGAAGGAAGCTATCCTTCGCGTGGAGCCCAAGCAGGTTGAGCTGATGCTCCACAAGACCATCGATCCGAAGACGGGGAAGAAGGCTCTTTGTCGTGGACTTCCTGCTAGTCCTGGTGCCTCTACAGGCCAAGTCGTCTTCGTGCCTAAGGAAGCGGAGGAGTGGAAGGCCGCTGGCAAGAAGGTCATTCTTGTGCGCCCGGAGACGACGCCTGAGGACATCGCGGGTATGGTCGCCGCCGAGGGAGTGCTGACGAGCAGAGGCGGGATGACGAGCCATGCGGCGATCGTCGCCAGAGGTATTGGAAAGCCCGCTATCGTTGGCTGCGAGGCGATGCAGATCGATCTCGATAAGGAGATCGCGAAGGTCGGCGATGTTGTGGTAAAGAAGGGTGATCTAATCACAATCGACGGGCTGACGGCGGACGTTTACATGGGCGAGGTCGAGTTCATCGAGCCGAAGGTAGGCGGCGAGGTCGCCGTGCTACTCGGTTGGGCGGACAAGTATAGGCGCCTCGGTGTCTGGGCGAACGCGAACGACGAAAATGACGCGAAGAAGGCGTATGAGAACGGCGCGGCCGGAATCGGGTTAACCCGCACGGAGCGCATGTTCCTAGGCGTCGAGCGCGTGGCGCTGGTCCGCGAGATGATTATGGCTGACACCCTTGCCGAGAGGATGAAGGCGCTCGACAAGCTGCTGCCGATGCAGAAGAAGGACTTCAAGAGCCTCCTCAAGGCGATGAAGGGCAAGCCGGTGCAGATCAGGCTGCTCGACCCGCCGCTCCACGAGTTCATGCCCCGCGAGGTGGACGTGGTGACGGAGATATTCGAGCTGGAGAAGGCGAAGGCGCCGAAGAAGGAGATAGAGGCGAAGCGTGTCATACTCGGTAAGGTGAGGAAGATACAGGAGGCGAACCCAATGATCGGGTTGCGCGCTTGCCGTGTCGGCGTTCTCTACCCCGAGATATACGAGACTCAAGCGAAGGCCATATTCGAGGCGGCCTGCGAGCTGAAGAAGGAAGGGGATGACCCTCACCCGGAGATCATGATCCCAGGCACCATCACATGGCGAGAGCTGGCGTATCTGAAGCCTTTCGTGGTCAAGGCGTACGATGAGGCGATGAAGAAGTACGGTGAGAAGATCATTTTCAAGTACGGGACTATGATCGAGATGCCCCGCGCAGCGTTGACCGCCGATGAAATGGCGAAGGAGTGCGATTTCTTCAGCTTTGGCACAAACGACCTGACGCAGACTGGTATGGGGCTGAGTAGGGACGACGCGCAGGGTACGTTCCTCCCAGTCTATGTGGAGAAGAAAATACTGCCTGACGACCCCTTCCAGACGCTGGACAAGAAGGGCGTCGGCGAACTTGTGAAGATATGCGTCAAGTTAGCGCGCCCCGCTAACCCTAAGATCAAGATAGGCATCTGCGGTGAGCACGGTGGAGACCCTGAGAGCATCTACTTCTTCCACGAGGCTGGGCTTGACTATGTCAGTTGCAGCCCATTCCGCATACCCGTGGCGCGCCTCGCGGCTGCGAGGATCGCTATACAGAGCGAGCAGAAGAAGTAAATGCACGTTTTTTTTAATGCCATCGTGGCGAAGAGCGCGTCTGGAAATCTGGCGAAACACCGATCTTTGTAAAGCGCGCGCGCCAAACAGCCTGAAACGCTACGGCAGCGGAGGAGGAAACGACGGGCACACGCGCCACCGATCGCACCAGCAAACGCTATCAGCCCAGCTAATCAATCATACTAGATCAAAATGGTCGACGTTAATGTACTCAAGGAAAACGTGAAAAAGGAGGTTGAGTCCCAGAGGAAACGCCTTACAGAGATAGCCACGTGGATGTACGAGAACCCCGAGCTAGGCTCCGAGGAATACAAGGCATACGCACTCCTCACCGAGGAGCTCGAAAGGCAGGGCGCTAAAGTCGAGAAGCAACTCCTAGGCATCCCCACAGCTTTCTCTGCTTCGTGGAAGGGCGAGAAGAAGGGACCTAAGGTCGCCGTTCTCGCCGAGTACGACGCCCTTCCCGGTGTCGGCCACGGTTGCGGACACAACCTAATCGCCGCATCCGCTATAGGCTCCGGAGTCGCCGCCGCTCGAGTAGTCAGAGACCTCCCCGGCGATATACTCGTAGTCGGCACCCCCGCCGAGGAGGGTAGAGGCCCCAGCGCGGGCAGCAAGGTAATAATGGCTAAGAAGGGCTTCTGGGACGACGTCGACGCCGCCATAATGCTCCACCCCGCGACCCGCTATGGAGTCGGTGGCAAAGCCCTCGGTATCTGGCAGTTAAAGATGGATTTCAAGGGACAGACCAGCCACGCAGCCGCCAGCCCCGAGAAGGGCATCAACGCGCTGAATGCAGCTACTCTCGCTTACATGGCGACACACATGCTCCGTCAGGAAGCGCGCCGCGACGCCAATCTAGTAATTCACGGCATCATAACCGAAGGCGGTCTCGCCAATAACATCATCCCCGACCGCGCCGTTTGCCAGTTCGGAGTCCGCAGCAGCGACGAAAAATACCTAGAAACCATGGTCGACAAGGTTGCCAAATGCGCAGAGGGAGCAGCCATCTCGACCGGTGCTCAAGTGACAGTAACAAAGGCAAAGCTCTACAGCAGCATGAAGCCCAACATCCCTCTCGTCAAGGTCCTCTACCAGAATTACATAGACCAAGGCGTCAAGGTTGACGACTGGCAAGAGACGCAGGCCGGTATACCCATGGCTTCCACCGACTTCGGTGACGTCAGTCAAAAGTGTCCATCCACCGGCAGCTACATCGGCATCGGTCCCGAGAACATCCCCGGCCACAGCAAGCAGCTAGCAGACTGCACAATGACCTCGGAGGGTCTCGAAGCTATGATGGTCGGTACGAAGGCGCTCGCCATGACGATGGTCGAGCTACTTGCCAAGCCGGAGGTGCTCAAGGAAGCTAAGGAGTACTTCAAGGCCCATTAGTCGAATCCTCTTTCTTTATAGCGTCGTGGTCAGGGATGTCCTTCTCGACGTCCCTCACCGACTTGAAGGCGTAGCCGCTCAGCGTTATGGCTGCGCCGAGTAAGCCGAGCAGAACGAAAAGGAGCCCTATGCCTGCGCCGGGCCCCGTCCCGACGAGCCAGTCGAAGACGCTGGAGAGGGCACCCCCCGGCTCCATGGCCGGTGTCATCACCTTATCTGCGAGAGGTCCTGCTATCGCCATACCAATTGGTGAGGACATCGTTGCAATCAAGGCACGCGTAGCGAATACCCTGCCCTGAACTTCAGGTGGAACCTTTGCCTGCCAGATCGCTTGGTTCGAGCCGTTCGACGTGGGTATGAAGAGCATCGTTAGGAAAGCGCCGACCATGAGAAACAACGGCGTCTGGGCGATCCCCATCATCGTCATCCCAAGTAGAGCGCTCGCCGCCATGCCCAGGAAAACGCCGTCTATCTTCCGCTTCGGTCCACCCCACGCACTCAACGCAATGCCGCCAACGACTCCTCCGATGCCGAAGGCTGACTGAACAGTACCCGTAATAACTGTATCATTTCCTGTACGTAGCATCAGCATGGGCGTGAGGAGTGTGAATCCAACTCCAAGTAGGAGGTTTGTGGCGAAGAAGTTGAGTTGTAGTCCGAGCAGTCCCCTCTTCTCTGCGATGAACCTGAAGCCGTAGAAGGTGTCGCTGAGCATACTCCTCTTCTCCACGGTTTTCGGTGGTTGCGGGACGACAACAATGAGGAGTATCCCGATCGCGGCGAGGAACGTGACAATGTCTATCGTCAGAATCCCAGTGACCCCGATGATGGCGACGAGGACCCCAGCTGCAGCTGGCGCCACGATGTTCGACACCGAGTCTGCGAGGCTTAGCATCCCACTCGCCCGGGCGTAGTCCTTCTTCTCCACTATTAGTGACGTTGAGGCGCTGTACGCTGGCCACTGGAAGGATTGGAATATCCCCGTGAAGGCACCTGTCACGTAGAGGTGCCATATCTCAAGCTTCCCCGCCGATAATAGAAGGAAAACAATGATCGTCGCTATCCCTGAGGCGACGTCGCTGATCATCATTACGAGCTTCCGGTTCCACCTATCTACGAGGGCACCGGCGAGGGGGAACATGATCACTGAGGGGGCGAAGTTGAAGAAGGCAACCAGCGCGAGAGCCGTAGCCTCCCCAGTCAGCTGCCAAGCCCAGATGCTCAGCGCGAACTGGCTCATATAGGTTCCGAGTAGGCTGAAGAACTGCCCCGTCCAGATAACGGCAAAGAGCCGCATCCCAGTCAGGCGAACCAGCCCACCGCCCTGAGCCATGAATGGGGAGAAAACGCGTCGTGTATATTAACCTAACAGAAAACCGGTGTAACCACGGCTGAAAATAGGAAAAACCCGAAAGTTTCGCCATACGTAAGAAAAAAGACTTGGTTAATTTAGGGCGATCACCTTCAACTCGCTCAAGTCGGCGAGGCTGTTGATCTTCACCATCCGCCCTGAGATCGTGTAGAGGTTCTCCCCGATGTAAAGGCTCCTGAGGACGCTGTAGTCGGAGTCGAACCAGTAGCCACTCTTAAGTAACTCGTCTCCCTGCAGGTGGCTTATCCGCCCTCTAAGGCTGATGCCCTCCGTGCTGATGTTGAAGACGTAAGCGCCCTGGTAGACGAAGTCTCCATATGCGTTTGCCTCCGAGGCGTATTGACCGCTCACCTTCGCCTCAAGCACTGGAATCACGAGTAGGTTCATCTCTCTGTTAAAGAGGAACGCCTTGTGGTCGTACAGCGCTGGAGAATCCGTACCCCTGTCCCCTATCTCTACCTTTGCCACCTCGACCGGGTTTGAGACATCGGTCACGTCGAAGAGGCTGAGTTTCACTCCCTGGTACCAGGCGAAGTCGCCGCCCTCGGCGTCCACCGCCTCCTTACCCAAGCCTATGACGTGGTTCTCGTCATAGGGGTGGAGGTAGTTACTGTATCCGGGTATCTTGAGCTTCCCAAGCACACGAGGCGCCGTTGGCTCCGAGAGATCGATGACGAAGAGTGGGTCGACCTTCTTGAACGTCACCATATAGAGGCGGTCCCCCATGAAGCGGGCGCTGTAAATCTGCTCCCCCGGCGCCAGGTCCTCAAGTCTCCCCACAACCTTCATCTCTGGGTCTAGGACGTAGACGTTGTTCTTCGACGAGGCAGCGACACCCCAAGAGTAGCCTAGTAGTCGTTGCTATCCTGAAGTAGCCCTCGCTCTCATCCATGCTGAACTGGTTGAGCACCCAGCCTGGAACGGTACCATCGGCAACGCCTTCGATGCTCCCGTTATCAAGCCTTATCTTGTGTACACCAGTCTCCGAGTAGCCCGAAGTCGTCAGATAGAGGTTTTCGGCGCTGCAGTAGACCGTGCTGCTCGAACCGAGGAGGAACGTCTCCGACTGTATCGGGAATGTCGAGTCCTGCGTGTTCACGCTCGCTATCGTCGTGTATGCGTAGCTGTTGTCGGTGCCGTTGTAGTAGTAGATGCTCGGAGCCGTAATCTGGCAGACGCGCCCGTTCTCCGTGTAAGCTGGCAACTCGAGTACGCCGTCGTAGAGCCACGCCCCTTTCTGCGAGACCACGTAGACGAAGTTACCGATCATCCGAGTCGCGATGTAGCTCCCCTCTGCCTCATACGTCCTCTCAAGCACCGGGTTCGTCCTGTCTGAGACGTCGTAGAAGTAGACCTCAGTCTTTGCCGAGTAAGGCCTGTAGATGCCTCCCTTTACACTGGCTACCATCATGCCGTAGCCGTTGACGAAGACGACCAGCTTGTCCCCAGCTATGAAGAGGTCGCCAACCTGATCCCCGAGGCGAATCTTGGCGACGAGTTCCGCGTCCTCAGTGGGGTACGCCTTGATAATGTAGACTGTGTCGAGCCGCGTCAGGTAGATGTATTCCCCGTCCGTCTTCACGATGTCCGCCTCGTCGACCCCCGCGACTTGTATATTTGTCGAAGAGTAATCGTTAGTGGATTCCTGCCCCGCCAGAGAGGTGGCGGTCCCCGCACTTCCCTTGATCGCGAACTGAATACCTGGGGCGATGCCTCCGAGCACCATGTCCCAGCCGGTGTACATATTCGCCTTCGCCTTCTCATCGAGGAACCACCTCAGCTCTGCCTCGGAGCGGAACCTGTTGAAGCCCGGGGACTCGTACTGGAGAACGAGCGGCGCGAAGTTGAAGCTCGCCGCAGCGTTGAGAATAAGGCTCCCGCAGAGGATTCCTAGGAAGACGTATGCCGTAAGCCGTACCCTACTTTCCGCCATTGAACATCTATTATATTGCTCACCGGGAGCCGGCTTAATGCTAGGGAATAGAACATTGACGCCAAGCTGTTCTAATTCATGGACGGCGGAGAAACCGTTAAGGGGCTCCCCACCATTCAGGTGACATATGCGCCTACTGCTCGTCGTCTCCACACCCGGCAAGCTTAGGGATGTCGAGGGCCTCAGCAAGGCTGCTATACGCTCGGGTCACGCCGTTACCGTCTTCTTTAACGAGGAGGCGATAAGCCTCCTCAAGAACCCGAGTCCCGTCGAGTACCTCTACGCTGACCTCCTCGCTTGCAGGGCAAGCGCAGTCGAGTACGAGATAACTAAGGAGAACATGCCCGTCAACGCGAGGATGAGCAGCCTCGCCGAGCTCGTCGAGCAGCTCGAGGGCAACGATAAGGTGGTGTTCATGGGATGAGCGAAGAGACCACATTCATCTTCCGCAGCAAGGTGGAACCCGGGAGTAGGTTCTGGGAGGGACTCCGTCTAAGCGCCGCCTTCGTCGGCATGGACCACATTCCACTTATTGTCTTCATGGACGATGCCGTTCCCGGACTCGTACACAACGCCCTCCCCCTCCGCCAGCTCTGGGACTATCTAAAGACTACCTCAGACCTCGCGGGACTCCACGTCCTCGACTCCGACATGGAGGAACGCAGCATGAAGGTAGAGGACCTCGACCCCAACCTCAACGTAAAAATGATAACACTTGACGCCCTCGCGGAGAGGCTCTCTGAGAGCAGGGTCGTCGCCATCTTCTAGGAGGATAATGAATGATCATCCTTCTCCAAATAGGGACGCAGGACTTCGGCGAGAGCTTCCGTATAGCCCGCCGAGTTGCGGCGCAGGGAAAGAAGATAATTATTCTCTTCACTGGTGAGGGCTGCCGCCTAGCCGAGGACCCACAGATTGTGGATCGCCTAAACTTCGCCCGTCTCCACGCTCTCAAGGATGACTATAAGAAGCCCGTCGAAGGCGTCGAGGTCGTCGACTATGAAGGCTGGGTCAGGCTGCTCGAGTATTGCAATAAGACGGCGTGCTGGACCTAGACCCACCAGATCCAGCCGCGGCGCTCCTTAGACATCTCACCGTGCACAACGCCGCGGATGCGCAACTTGTTCAGGAAGACAACCGTCGAGTCGGGGCACCGGACCAGCCTCTTCTGTGTCTCCTCCTGCACCTCTCGCGTCGTGAGCGGACGCCCCGCGTCGCGCAGGAGCTGGATGATCAGCTGGTCTGCCTCTTCGTCCCTGAGAACACGCTCCCCCATAGCTGAAGCCTCGCCGCCGCTGCTTTTATCCCCATCGTCGGGTCGGCGATACCCTACACTTTTATCCTGAATTGCGCATTTCCTCACCGAGGAATATTATATGAAGCTGTTCACGGTGGGCCCCGTGGCCTGCTACCCAGTCGTCCTCAAGGCTATGGGGGAGCAGATGTACAGCCACAGGAGCGCCGAGTACAAGAAGCTCCACTACGACACAGTGGCGCGCCTACAGACATACATTGAAACGCAGAACCCTATCTACCTGTTCAGCGCGACGGGCACCGGGTTCATGGAGGCGGCGGTACGCAACTGTGTCAAGGATAACCTCGTCGTCTGCGTAAACGGAGACTTCGGGAAGAGATTCGCCGACGTCGCCAAGGCGAACGGAAGGAAGGCGACGATCGTTGAACCTCCCATGGGCGAGCCAGTGACGCCAGGGATGCTCGATGACGCCCTCAGGGGTCACCCTGAGATTGAGGCAGTCGCCATCACCCACAACGAGACAAGCGCCGGTCTCATCAACCCACTAAAGGACCTCTGCGCCGTCGCTAAGAAGCACGGGAAACTCATCTTCGTCGACGCCGTCAGCAGCATGGGCGGCACCGAGCTTAAGGTCGATGACTGGGGCATCGACATTTGCTTTAGCAGCAGCCAGAAGTGCTTCGGTGTCCCACCAGGCTTAGGCATAGGATCAGTCAGCAAGAGGTGCCTCGAGGTCGCCGAGAAGATTCCCAACAGGGGCTACTACTTTGACCTCCTCCTCTGGCAGAAGGACCACGAGAAGGGGCAGGGTACACCTGTCACGTCAGTCATCCCGCAGGTCGCTGGCTTAAACGCGGCGCTCCGAATGGTTGAGGATAAGGGCGGCAAGCAGTGGTACTTCGACCTGTACAAGAAGAGGAATACACGAATCCGCCGCGTCGTCAAGAAGTTGGGCACACCTGTCTACCCGAAGAGGGGATCGGAGAGTCCGACCGTCAACTGCGTAAAGGCGCCCAAGGGTATACCCGGGGCGAAGATCTACGAGGCGATGCGGGCCAAGGGTTTTGAACTCGCCCAGGGATACGGCGCCTTAAAGGAGACTACTTATCGTATCGGAAACATGGGCTACATTCCCAACCTGAGTCTAACCCAGATGCTCGATGCCCTCAAGGAAGTTTATGAGGAAGTGGCCCCGTAGCTTCTCCTATTTTTTGAACCACTCGCTTATCTCGGGTCTAGTCAGGAAATAGATGACTATGGCGTAGACTATGAGCTTGGTGATCGCCTGGAACGGCGATGTTGGCTCGATGTCGATGGCGACGTATGTCCCGAGGACCCCGATCAATATCTCCACTCCTGAGAGGATCATGGTTCCTATCTTCCCCCACATATGCCCCTTCCAGAGCCCGTATGAGAGGGCAAGTCCGGCGACGGAGTCAACTGCGTAGTAAACCAACGGGAACGTCGGCGCACCGCCGATGTAGTAGCTGTAGGTGACGAGCAGGTTGATAATGCTCTGAACGAAGAAGAATGAGGCGAGTAGTGTGACGCCGAAGGGTCTTTCCATGCTGGATAGCCGACGTGCCTCCGTTATAGCATTGGTGCCGGAAATCCCCTGAGCGACATTGTTTAACGCCTTTTAAAGTCCGAGAACCCTTCGGGTCTAGTATCCTCCACTGTAACCTCATCGACCCTCGCGGTCCTTGGTCCAACACGGCACCATGTGAGGAACTCGATGACCTTGTCATTGTCGCCCTCGGCGTGAATCTCAACGGAGCCGTCTGAGAGGTTCCTCACCCAGCCCGCGAGGAATAGCAGCGAAGCTCTTTGTTGCGTGAAAGCTCTGAAGCCGACGCCCTGTACGTGACCCGAGACGATTATTCGTACCGCCCTCACGTCTGCTCAACGCCGTACTTTGCCGATATGAAGCAGCTCCCCTCGTGGCTCACCATGCAGGGCCCAATAGGGGACTCCGGTGTGCACTCCTTGTTGAAGAGAGGGCATTCCCACGGATAACAAACGGCGCGTAGCACTTCACCGCAGCGGCATCCGTGAGGCATCTCATAGCTCTCTTCTGACTCGAATTCGAACCTCTTCGAAGCGTCGTGGGCCTCGAACTCTTTTCTGAGGACGAGTCCCGAGGCGGGTATTGTCCCGATGCCTCTCCAAGGCGCGTCCCGTACCTCGAAGACCTCACGCATCAGCTTGAGAGCCGTAGGATTGCCTCCCGGCTTCACTATCCTAGTGTAGGCGTTCTCGAGTTCGCCGCGCCCTTCTTTGAGCTGCCTACATATCATCGCGGTGGCGAAGAGAATATCAAGGGGCTCGAAGCCCGCAATCACCTGAGGTACCTTGTACTTCTTCGTGACCTCGCTGTAGCCCTCCTCCCCGATGATAGCACTCACGTGGCCCGGATCTATGAAGCCATCTACTGGCGTCTCACCTGACTCAAGCAGAAGCATCATCGCCGGTGGGATCAGGATGTGAGCGCTGTAGACACTGAAGTTCTCAGGCGGGTTAGCGAGTAGCTCGGAGGCTGTCGTCGGAGCCGTTGTCTCGAAGCCTACACCGAAGTGAACAACCTCCTTCTTCGTCTCTCTGGCCATCTCGGCTGCGTCGTGTATGCTGTAGACTATCCTCACATCGGCACCCTTTGCCTTTGCATCAGCGAGGCTTCCTAGCCCCGCTGGGACTCTGATCATGTCCCCGAATGTTGTGAGTATAGCACCCGACTCGGCAAGTCGTATTGCGAAGTCTATCCTATTCGGCGGTACCGTGCAGACGGGGCACCCCGGACCCATCAGGACCTCGACGTTCTTCGGGAGCATGCTCCTGAGCCCAAACTTGGTTATGGCGTCCTCATGCGTCCCGCAGACATGCACAATCCTGACTCGTCTGCCTTCCGTCAGCTCCTCGATGAGTCTGATAACCTTCTTCGCCGTCTCGCCATCGCGAAAACGCTCGGAGATGCCCGACATCACTGAAGCCAACGAGCAGACGGATATAAACCTCCCCAGAAGTCCCGGGGATAGGGGTTTATATCAGAATGACCCCCACTCAGGGTGAGGATTGACAGGGTGTCGGAAGAGCAAGCCCCCGAGAAGATTACCTACAGCGACAAGACGGACTTCAAGTTCACTGCTGCCTACGAGGCGTATAGTAAGGCCTTCGACGCCGCAGACGCCGCAGCCAAAGACCGCCCTCAACGAGGCAATAGCAAAGCTGCACGACGACAAGATGGACTACAACTACTTCTACAGCACCATCAACCAGTACATACAAGGCGCTGACAAGGGGGGGAGTTTCCGCCGCGCGCGCATCGAGGGGCAGCGTAAGCAGGAATACAACAAGGACGAGCGTAAGCGGGGTAGAAACGAAAGATATCGTTGAGACTATTCCTGCTTCTGTTCTGAATTTGACTTCTTACTATATAGAGGATTTTTTAGTCGATACAATATTGATGGGTTTTTAAGTAGCTCGATGCGAGTGAGAGTTACCCTCCGACCCTTTTATGGTATCTGTACCTCTCTAGATAGAGGTCGTACCCTCCCCCCGCCTCGACGAACTCAACTGGTGTCCGTATGCCCTCCACCTGCGTGTAGAAGCGTAGGTTGCTGAGGGTGGATTCCTCGGGGATGAGGGGGGTTAACGCGTCGAGGAACGGGTCCTTCTGCTCGATGTAGAGGAGGCCTCCCCTATTCACGACCTTAAGCTTCTCCAGTCCCATGTGTATCTGGTACTCTCCAGTGAGGCTCTTCATCCTGTCGCGTAGTTTGAGGTGGGGGTGTTCGTATGGGTCCCTGCCCATTAAGGCGGCGAAGACTCCGTCTGCGATTGTGGCGAAGGGTGGTCTGCTCGTGTTCGCAGCCATAGCGACGCCTATCCCGAGGCGGGGCACAAGGGCGAGGTGAGCGGTTGCGACCAGGAGACTGCCGCCGTGGTTCACCTGCTTCTCCCCGAGGAAGTCGGGAAGGATACTCCAACCGTAGCCATAGCTGCTCATTCCCCAGTAGGTACCGCAGTATTCGATGTGTGGCGTGAACATTGTCTGGATCGACTCCTCGGAGACGAGCCTCTTTCCATTGTGAGCGCCGCCGTTCATCAGCATGGCGAGGTAGGTGGTCAACTCCGTCATCGGCGCCATGAGGCCACCCGCGGCCGCGTTCCAGCTGAAGCTGGGGTTCTCAGAGACGTCGGGGTATGGGAAGCCTGTTGGCTGCATGGTGCCGTCGGTCTTCTTCCAGTGGGCAGTCATCCTGTCAGGGTCGACATCGAACTCGTGCCTGACGAGCGTGCTTCTCCCCATGCCGAGGGGTATGAGGATGTTATCCCTGATGTATTCGTGGAATGGGACGCCGCTGACCTCCTGTATTATGTGGCCGACGACGCGGAAGCCCTCATTGCTGTAGAAGAAGCGCTCACCGGGATCTGCTGCTATCTCAGAGTTGGCGGAGTTGACAACGCGATAGAAGTCGTCGGCTGAGCCCCATGGGACGCCGAGCTCTATGCCGACGCCTCGGCTGAGCCCGATTGTGCTTGTTGCGAGGTTGGGAATGCCGCTTCCGTGGCTGAGCAGGTGGTGGATAGTTATCGGCTTGCCCTTCAGTCCCAGCTTGAAGGGGACATAGTCCGAAGCGGGGTCAGTGAGCTTGATCTTGCCCTTCTCGGCGAGCTGCATCGCGGCTAGCGCCACGAAGCTCTTCGTACATGAGCCTATGCCGTAGAGCGTATCTGGGGTCGAGGGGAGGCTACGGACAGGATCGCGTGCTCCGAAGCCCTTCGCGTAGACCACCGTTCCCTCTTTGACGACGGCTATGCTGAAGCCGGGGACCTTGCCCTCCCTCATGAACTCCGGGATGACCTTCTCCGCGAAGGCCGTCATGTTCTCGACGCTGCCAGGATTTGACATGGTGGTATTGTGAGGGTGTCGCAGTTTTAAAGTCGCGGGGCGGAGACGCTATAACCGCGTCCGGGCATATGCTGTGGCATGAAGGACCTTAAGCTCCTCTGCGTTGGCGACGCGTTCATTGCACGCCCAATAGGCGTGTATGGTGGCAGACCCGATGTCGCGCCGCTCTTCAAAAGGATCAAGGACGCCGACGTCTCGTTCATCAACCTCGAGATTGCTATCCATAGCTTCGAGGGCTATCCTATAGGTGAGGGGAAGTACGATGCCTTCGGGCAGGCGGATCCTAAGGTCGCTGACGACCTGAAGGAGATAGGCTTCGATGCCTGCAGCACGGCGAACAACCACGCGATGGACTACAGTGAGGGGGGCCTAAGGGCGACCCTGGGCAACCTAGACCGGGTTGGGCTCGCTCACTCAGGGTCGGGGTTTAACCTAGCGCTTGCCCGTGAGCCTGCTTTCGTTGACACGCCCAGCGGAGTCGTCAGCTTTGTCTCCGCTTGCACTTGGGACCTAGGCATCGCGAGCCATGCGAGGAAAGACGTCGCTGGCCGCCCCGGTATCAACCCGTTCCACCTCGACACAGTCTACCACCTAAAGCCTGAGCAGTGGGAACAGTTCAAGAGGATAGTCGTCGACGTCGACCACGTCGCAGACATCTTCGTCAACGAGCCGACCTTCATCAGGTTCCCCGACAGGAAGACCAAATTCATGAAGGGCGCCGAAACACGGCGCGAGTATGTTCCTCGGAAGGCCGATGTAGATGGCAACCTGCGTGCCGTCAAGGACGCGTGTCAGCTAAGCGATTGGGTATTCTTCAGCATGCACGACCACTTCCAAGGCGTCCACCCCCCAAAGGGCTACAGGAAGCTCGACCTGCCTCCGGAGGAGGTTAAGGAGTTCGCCCATAAGGTGATTGACGCCGGCGCCCACGGTTACCTCGGTCACGGCCCCCACGTGATGAGGGGCATCGAGATCTACAAGGGCAAGCCCATATTCTACAGCCTAGGTAACTTCGTCTTCCAGAGCACATTGATCCGGAGGCAGCCTGGCGACCTCTTCGACCTCTGGGGCCTCACAGGTGAGCAGTCGACTGTGGAGCTCTACGAGAAGCGTGAGGCGCCGCCGGCTGTCTTCTTCGAGGATCCGAGCTACTGGGAGAGCTTCGTTGCCGAGATAGATTATGCGGAGGGCACGCTTAAGGAGATACGCTGCATACCCATAGTGCTCGACTACGACCCGAAAAAGCCGCTCGCCGAGCAGAGGACGACAGCCGGAGTGCCGCGACTGGCGAAGGGCAATCAGGCGAAGAAGATAATAAACGATCTAGCGCGCCTGTCGAAGCTCTATGGCACCGAGCTCGAGTTCAAGAACGGAATGGGCGTCATCACGCCCTAATCGACGAGGGCTCTGATGAGGTCGTCGTCGCTGAGCGTCCCGACGACACCGCCCTCTCCGCTTATCAGAATATGGTCGAGGCCGGTAACTGACATCACCCTAATCGCGTTCGTGAGCGTATCGTCCTCGCCAAGTGTAATGCAGACGTTCGTGCCGGTCAAACCGCATGCCTCCATAAACTCCTTCGTGTAGGCTCCCTTCATTATGCTGCTGACCTTCAGCATCCGCACCTCCTTGGGTATCTGTTCAAGCATGTCCTTTTGTAGGATCCAGGTCCTCATGGCGTCGAAGAGGTCGTGGCTAGTGACTAGCCCCAGTACCTCGCCTTTCTTGTCTCTGACGACGGCGATGTCCTTCTTCTCTTTCCCCATGGAGTCTGCTATATCTCCGAGGCTGTCTATTGGGGAGACAAAGAGCGGGTTCTTCTTCATGAACTTCTTTATGGGTTTGTCGAGGTTCAAACTTGATCAGGTTCTCTATGTAGGCGTTGTTAAAAACAGTTATTCAGGTTTTGTGCTCAGCTAAGCCTATTATACCGCGGCGGCGTGGCGAGTAGCATCGGGTGAGGGGCGCCGTGGCAGACGAACGATTCGCGGGGCTTGTCAGGGAGGCGAAGCTGCTCCTTCCGCCGCTTGCCGACTATACTGACTACCCCTACCGGCGTGTAATGGCAAGTTTTCACCCCCCTTTCGTAATCACCGAGATGGTCAGTGCCTCCGCCATCGTGCATGGCGGTACAAAGACTGTAAGGATGCTCGCCCGGACTGAGGGAGCGGGCTGCGAGGGCGTCCAGCTCGTCGGATCAAATCAGGAGAGTATGGCTGAGGCAGCGCGCATAGTTGAGGGACTTGGCTTCGCGTACGTCGATATCAACATGGGTTGCACGATAAACAAGGTGGCGAGGCAGGGAGCCGGCATATCCCTCATGGGCGACATTGAGAAGGCAGTGGGTATCGCATCCGCGGTCATCGGAGTAGTCACCATACCCGTCACTTGTAAGATGAGGCTCGGTCTGACCAAGGAGGCACTTAACGCCGTTGAGCTGTGCCGAATGCTTGAGGACGTCGGTGTCTCGGCGGTCACTGTCCACGGGAGAAGCGGCGAGAAGAAGTGGGGCATGCCCGTTGACCATGGGGAGATGAGGCGCGTCGTGGAAGCCGTCTCTATCCCCGTTGTAGGTAACGGAGGCGTCTTCACAGGTAGGGACGCAGTGGAGATGATTGAGAAGGCGGGCGTCGCCGCTGTCATGCCCGGAAGAGGCATAATTGGCAACCCGTGGATCGTCCCCGAGATCATAACCACTCTCAACGGTGACGTGTATATCCCGCCGACGATCGACGAGAAAAAGGAGACGTGCCTACTACACATGCGGTACCTCGCCGAGTACTACGGTGACGTGAGCGCCGCGGTCAAGATGCGAAGGATACTCCCCGAGTACTTCACTGGGTGCCAGAACCTTCGTAGCCTCAGACAGGATGTACATGAGACCTCGACGACGAGTGAGGTCGCGGCGCTCATCGAAAGGATAAGCGGGAGTAGTGACCCTGGGTATTATGAGTGGGCAGTTAGCGGCGCCGGTCCTTAACCCAGGCGAGTATGACGACGCCGTCGATGAAGGCGATTATGAGGTTCATCAGCACTGGCACATCGAAGCCGTAGGCGTCAAAGAGGATTCCTCCTATTATCGGGGCTGGTAGCCCGATGAGGCCTCGGAACGTGGAGAAGCTGCCGAGTGACTGTGCCCTCCGCTTCGGATCGACGTTGTCGGCTATCCACGCCTGCTCGGCGGGTATCCAGAAGGCGTTCGCTAGACCGAAGAGGAGATTCGCGGCGACGATGATGACTAGGTCTTTAGACCAGATCATGGTGGCGAGGGCTATCGAGGCTAGGAACTGGCTGATCGCCATGAATCTGCCGTAGCCGAACCTGTCTGCGAGGCGGCCAAGGGGTATCTGTGCTCCAGCCTGGGTGAGTGTCATCGCTGTCGTGTAGAGGGCGATCATCCACGGCGTGTAGCCGTAGCCCGAGTTGAGCATACCCGCCATTAGCCTCATCCCCATTGAGAAAGCGAGGAGGTCGAGTCCCATTGCTACGTAGAAGCCCCTCAGTTCCTTGGGAGGGTTGAGCGCCCGGAGGTATGATGAGAGCGTTTTACCAATTTCTACCTTGGATGGGGCGTCGCTTCTAGTCTCGGGTAGTTTTAGCCAGACGAGGGCTAGGCTCGTAAAGGCTACGAGTGTGGCTATGGTGTAGACGGCGCCGTAACCGAAGGTGCCAGCTATGTAGCCCGAGCCTAGAGTACCAATTAGACCCGCCCCTGTGTAACAGGCTCCCATGATGCTGTAGATGAAGCCCAGCCGACCTGTGGGCGCTACCTCCGCCACGAGTGTGCTCCATACCGAGACGAGGCTGTTCGAGACGCCTATCAAGAGCATCGAGATGAAGAGGTACTCCCAGCTCCTCGCGAAGAGCAGTAGCAGTAGGGCGCCGACGGCGACGCACTCCCTGAGTATTAGCAGCCTCTTGCGCCCTAGCGAGTCGCTGACGACGCCGAAGGCCGGTTCTAGGAGGAGCTTGACTAAGTCGGCGAGGCTCTCGAGTGAGCCCACTTGCTGCATGTCTAGGCCGAGGCTGATAGCGAACGGCTGTAGGACGACTGTGCGTAGGTTGTCACGGATGCCTCGAAGGGAGGATGCGGCGGCTAGGATGAATAGACTCCCCCAGCCCCGTATCTGATCTATAATTTTCATGCCTATCCCCCGTGAACATTTCGCTGAACCTGATGCATATCGGGGATCGAATATATAGACGTAGCGAAAAAGTGCTCGAATAGGGCTTATTCTGTGTGTATAGTTAGCCCTAGAATAGGGTTATTTTAAGTCACGATTCAGTATAATAGGCTTGATAATCACCCCTTTTCTACATGTCTAATGTATTTGGGGTCGGTTAATGTGGAGTTTTTACTTGTAGACCCTACCCTAGACCCGATGATTATGGTCGACATCGTGTTTACAGGTCTAGCTTGCCCGCCAGCTTCAGCATGCGTAAGGCGCGGAAGGTTATCCACTTGCTTTCCCTCTCCTTCACATCGAAGGGGGCGTCGAGTGGCCCCGGTGAGTTCTCCAGGCAGCCATCTGTCCTCGGTGTTCCGTTTAGAAAGGATGTATTCGATGGCTTCGTCAACGGCTGCGCCATGTGCACCAAGCCTGAGCATCGTTGATGTAATTTCGATGGCATCCTGATAGTAAGTCTGCGGAGCCGTTAGGCGCTGTGGCCTCGTGTTCTTGGTAGCGATTGGGCGGTCAGGCGTGTGGCTGCTCCATAGGAGGCGGTGGGCGAGGACGAAGTCTACTCCACTTCGCTTTGCTCTATATGCCTGCGGCGTCCAGAACCCCTTGGGCACGACAGTCATCGCTCTCAGGATAACTCGTGACCCCCCAGTAGCACGTGTGCCTGCCCCAGCACCTGTCGCGGCTTCCCTTATATGGGAACTCGGTCGGCGGTCTCCAGTTGCCGTCGTCGAATCTCTGGTACTTTGTTAGCCAGTCGAAGGTGGAGCGGACCTCAGGACGAGTACCTAAACCAAGTCGGGTCAGCGCCCAGACCATGTTGCCCATGAAGCAGGGGATGAGTGTGTACTCGGGGTACCCGCCGTACTCCAGTGGGATGTAGAAGGTGCCATGGCGCTCTGAGAAGGCGTTCTTCAGGATGCCCTCTCCGAGGGCTTTCACCTTAGGGTGAGATGGGTCAGCGCCGAGTTCTGCGAGGAAGAGAAGCTTCCACGCCGCCCCTCTGTACTTGGGGACGTAGCCCGATCTGACGGCGGCTTCCCCCCACTTCTTAGCTGCTGTGGCGTCGGAGAATCCCCCATCGGCGTCCACGTGCTCGAGTATCTTCGAGGCGGGTGGGCTAAGCATCGCCTCCGCGAGTGCTTCGCTTGCCTCATTCTTCTTTTCGAGTAGCTGGTCGAGGGTGTTATACCTCACCCAAGGGTGCCCCGGTTCGAGCAGCCACTCGACGACACGCGTGTGCTCTCCCATGCCCACTGAGAAATGTCTATTAACTGTATAAGCCCTCTTCGACTCATATGAGCACTCGTCATAGAGTGCCTCGGGGTCGAAAAGCCGGTTATCTCGCTTGTAACCGGGCTTGAAAACGGTTTGAAAGCGGTTTTCAGCCCTTTTTCAAGTCGCTTATTTTAAAAGCATAAGGGGTATTTGGTATTCGTTCGTCTATGCCTCTGAATAGGGAGCGGGCTAAGCAGGTGATGGAGAGGGCCGGCGTCGACGCCATACTCGCTGCCTCCCCGTCGAACGTCTTCTATGTCTCCGACTACTATGGCGCGGGTATGTTGACGGGGTGTGGGACGCAAGCGTATACGCTCCTCCCCCTCGATGCTGAGCCTGCCCTCATGGCGCCTCTCGCAGAGGCCGACCTTGTCGCTGAGAGCGGCACCTGGATTAAGGACATCCATTGGTATGGCTGCCTCAAGGTCAACTCGACGCAGAACTCCAAGTCCTCCGAGATAACGCAGAGGATAATCGATGCTACGAAGGCGAAGGTGGAGCAGACGCCATGCGATTCACTCGTTATCGCCGCCACCTCGAGAGGCTACGCCAAGAAGACGATTGCTGTCGACGGCAGCGGTGTCACACCTTCCCGCTGGGAGAACATAAAGCGCAACCTCCCCGACGCCAAGATAGTCGACGGCTCAAAGCTCCTCGATGAGATCCGGATGGTGAAGACGCTTGAGGAAGTTGAGCTGATCAAGAAGGCGACGGAGATCGCGGAGAAGTCGATGGAGGACGCCCTCGAGATTGCGCAAGCGGGTATCATGGAGCTAGATCTGAGTCGCATGTTCAGCTATAGCGTCGCTGAAGACGGTGGCAGAGTGACGAGCGACAACATAGGCTTCGGCGAGCGTAGCGCATACCCGAACCCTGTACCGACGACTCTCGCCCTCCAGAAGGGTGATCTGATAAGGATGAGTCTCGGCACCACATGGGCACACTACAATGGCAAGGTGACGCGCACCGCGGTTCTAGGCAAGGCCTCACCCGAGGCGGAGAAGCGGCTCGTTACCGTGATAGACGCGCAGGAGGCCGCCTTCGACACCGCGAAGCCAGGGAACACGATTGCTGCCGTCTACGAGGCGGCGCAGAAGGTTCTCGAGAAGGGTGGTGTCAAGGAGTGCAGTATGAGCCTCGGCCACTGTATAGGTGTAGAGTGCAATGAGAAGCCGTGGATCTCCCCAGGGGACAAGACGCCGCTCGAGGAGGGCATGGTTCTTAGCGTGAGCTGTCCCTACCTAGACCTCGGCTGGGGAGGCTTGGAGCTTGAAGACACCGTCCTCGTGACGAGGAAAGGGCTCAGGTTCCTCAACAACACCGAGAGGACGCTGTACCTTCTTTAGGCGTTCTTCCTCGCAATCATGAGGACGCTTCTCGAGCAGTGGCCTAGACCATTCTTAGTGATCTCTGTGCCGAAACGTTTCCACACCTCGTCGAGGGGTAATGTCTCGACGTTATGTGCTTGTGCCTTCTCTATCGCCTCGCCGAGTTGCTGCATCGCCTGCTCAGCATTGAGTTTCTTCCCCGTAAAGAAGGTCTCTTTCTTGAGGAGTGTGAAGCCGGCGCCGCGTAGGAACTCTTGGTACTTTATAGTCGGTAGCCAAGTGGCGCCGCAGGCGTGTGAATAGGCTTCGCATTCGAGGCGCTGAGCTGGTGTCTCCGCTTCCTCGGGTGGGATGATGGTGAAGCAGAAGAAGCCTCGAGGCTTGAGGACGCGCGCGACCTCCTGTATACTCTGCCGTACTCCCTGGGGACCGCGCGTCGTGTGGATGTCGTCGAGTCCCATGAAGTTGGTGGCTAGGCCGAAGGTGGAGGGCTGGAAGTCAAGGTGGGTCGAGTCCATCATCAGCGTCGTCACGCTGGAGTCAAGCCACTTCTCCTTTACCCTGCGCTCGGCGGAGCGTACAGTACGCTCGGAGACATCTATTGCGACGATTTTTAGTGTTGGATCCCTTTTAGCGAGTTCGATCGCGAACTGGGCGGAGCCGGCTGCCCCGTCTAGGACGCGCATTCTAGGCTCGAGGGGTATGGCGCCGGCTATGCGGCTACGAAGACCGCCGAGCCCCGAGATATATTCGGGGTACTCTGCGTCCGATAGGAAGTTCTCCTCTGGCGCCAAGCCGTTCAACAAATAGGCGCACTATCCCGGTTAACTGTTTCCTTCAGAGGCTCGCGATCTCGCTTATCTTCGACTTTATCTCGATGGCGCGGCTTTCGAATATCCTGACGAGTTCCACTGCCTCTTCTGGGCGCGGCTCCTCGGCGTGGCTAGCCTTGTAGTCGAGCCATGCCTGGTAGGCGCGCATATAGACGCGGCCGAACATCGCCGAGCTGACCGAGTCGATTAGCCCTCTGTCCTTGAACGCCCCGAAGACGCCGTAGTTGCTGCTGAGCTTTTCTTCGCTCAGCTCCTCGTCGATGACCTTCTCGATGATGCCGCGGAGGGCTGGTTCCATGCTTGCCTCTAGACTGCGACGCACTTATTAGCCTTTAATCCACCCCACTTTGCCTCGTATCTTAAAATGCAGATGCTTAATATGTCCCTTTATTGGCTTGTTTTATCTACCCTGCGTAATCTATAGAGCCTATAGGCGGATTGCTTTTAACATCGGTGCAATCCTTGAATTTAGGGGAGTGGCTTGGACACATTCACGCTTGGCCTAGGCGCGTTGGCGGTCGTCCTCATCGTCCTTGTTCTGGTCTTCGTGACCTTTTATAACAGACTATTCAGGTTCAAGAATGCCTCGGAGGCAGAGCTGGGACAGATCAGGGTAGCGATGAAGAAGCGGTTCGACATGATCGAGCAGTTGCTCGGCGCCGTCAAGGGATACACGAAGTTCGAGAGAGAGGTCTTCGAGAAGGTAGCGACGCTTCGTGCGCAGGTGATGGGCGCCGGGCCCGCCAATCTAGCGAACTTGCAGAGGGAGAGCGCAAGCCTCTTCGGGAGTATACGCGCCGTAGCCGAGGCGTATCCAGACCTCAAAGCCTCGGACATCGTCAAGAACCTTATGGAGGCGATAGTCAGCCTAGAGGACGAGATAGGGCGCCACAGGTACACCTACAACAACATCGTCCAGGAGTTCAACACGATGAGGGACACGATTCCCTCGAACTTTGTTGCGGGGATACTCGGCATGGAGAAGCTGGAGTACTTGAGGTTTGGCGACGAGGTGGAGTCTCCGCCGAAGGTCACGGGGATTGGCGTAGATGGTCGAGACTAGGCAGATAGCGACGATCGTCATCCTCGGCCTCGCCCTTGGACTTGTTGGTATAGCCGTCACTACGACCCTTGGCGGCTTCGGCCTCTCGGGCCCCGCTGTTGTAAGTAGCTACGAGGCACACATCTTCCCAGACGGTACACTTGCTGAGTCATTCACATACACGTTCACTGAGGGCGACCAGTACAGGATGCTTTACCGGAGCTGGGAGGTCCCCGTATCGCTTCAGCCGCAGGGTTCACCATACATCCAGCCTGTGAGCGTCACACCTCCGCCAGACTCCGTTGCATACGTCAAGGATAGGTACGGCATCGTAACTATCCTCACGCCCGGCGCCGACAACCCCTTTATCGAATCGACGATAGACAGCCTCGCCGAGTATAATGAGGCGGGTTGCTACTACGCACCAAGATTCTCAGTGGGATCATACGACATCTCCTACGAGTGGAATCTGTTTCCACCGATCGAGTACGACTCCAGCTACAAGCACCTTAACCTGATGCTTGCGAGCGTCCATGCACCGTATCAGAAGGTGACGGTCGTAATCGAGGACGCCGCCTACATCTCTGCGGTATACGCCCACCCGCCGAGCCTCAAGGTGACTCGTGAAGGCAACCGCTACGTTATCACTGGTAGCGCTGCGGAGGATGAACTAGTCGAGGTCGAGCTGCTTATGGCGTCTGGGAGCGACTTCCCCGGCTTCTACTCCCCTGTCTCGGATGTGAAGGGGAAGACTGAGAGCGCGAACTTCTGGTATAGCCTCGGCTACAACGCGGCGACATGGGTAGGTTACGCGAGCTACGCCGCTGTGCTCGTCGTCCCTGTTCTCATCTATCTCATCTGGTCTCGCCACGGGCGAGAGGAGGACGTCACAGTGCCCACCTACCTTAGCACGGTTCCCAACAGGAAGAGAAAGCCGTGGCTTGTCAACCTCGTCTTCAGAAAGGACGTCTTCGACTTTGACGAGGACGGCTTCTACGCGACGCTCCTCGACATGCACATGAGGAAGAAGATAAGGCTGGAGCCCCGTGAAGGCGGGATGAAGATACGCGTCCTCGACGCTAAAGCGGAGGACAAGTACGAGGAGAAGGTCATAGGGTTCCTCCAGAAGAACGCCGTGGGTGACGCCTTCGACACGGACACGCTGAAGGAGCTAGCCCACGACATTAAGAGGGGCAAGGGAAGCTACGCACATGGTATGGCGGTGAAGAACGACCTCGTCGAGCTTACGACGGAGGGTAACGGCAACGTTGTAAAGGGCTTCGCGGTGGGCGGCAGGAGCAGGCTCATCCCCGCTTTCCTCCCCGGCGCGGCTGTACTCGCCACGGCGATCATACTCCTCATATTCTCACCCGTCGTCGGCTACACCCTCGTCACACCCTTCCTGCTCGGAATGCTTGCCATAATCGAGGCGGTCATCGCCGTGATGTTCCCCTCAACGCTATTTGGCAGGTGGCTCCCCGGCATGTTCAAGGAGAAGCTCGAGTGGGACGCCTTCCGTAACCACCTTGGCGACATGGCCCAGCTCAAGAAGTATGGCAGCCGAGGACCTCTCGATGTGGGGCGAGTGGCTCGTCTACGGGACGGCACTTGGCGTCGGCGACCGTGTCGCGCAGGCGATGAAGGAGCTCAAAATAGACATCGAAGTCGCCCGGTACCAACCTATGATGTACCTGTGGTTCCGCCCGATCTTCGTGGCTTCACCTCCCTCAAGTGGACGCGGTGGAGGCGGCGGCAGGATGGGTGGAGGCTTTGGTGGTGGCGGTGGATTCGGGGGTGGCGGAGGCGGTGTCCGCTAGCCTCGCTCTGGGGCTATTTTTAAATTGGGGCAGTAAGTAGGTTAGGCGGGTTCGCGGACCCGTAGCTCAGCACGGATAGAGCACAGGCCTCCTAAGTCTGGGGTCGTGGGTTCAAATCCCACCGGGCCCGCCATTAACTGAACAGGGCCCCCTTTTGTCGACACTCGTCGAGGTGAAGATCAATTTCGACAATATTATTGACAAAAGTTCTATTTGCGTTGAGAAAGTGTAAAATTACTCAAACCCAACCTAAGTGAAAGCTCTCGCATTAACGCCTATATTCTGACGGATTCCGGCTCCCTCTCTTCCCAATGCAATTTTCTCCGCCAGGTCCACAGGTAAACGAATTGTCCACAGGTACACGCGCCAATCATCACGCGTCCACTTGTTGAGCCGTTTCCCTTCATCCAGCTGTTGACTGGGCACCCTCCACGTTCAGCTAGCATGCGTCAACGCATCCCTAGCTGAGAGATACAGTTAATGTCGTTTTGATGTACGCATGCATGCATCGCAGCTGTAGCCTTGGATGAGATTGGACGAGTGGACGAAATTTAGACGATAAAGGAAACGAGGGAATCTTGGACGAATCGATTCACGAGGCCGGAACAACCTGGACCAACATGGACTACTAGATTGATCGCACGCGTCCGAATTGCAACTCGTGGCACACGCAGCTGCTGGTACTTGTGCCATTGTAGCATATGATCAGGAGGAAATAGGTAAGTGACTTGAGATATTTAGAGAAGATGAATTTATTATATATCTTACGCCTGATGGCAACATGGTTTCAATCTATTAATATTAACGCACGCGCAAATGAGTGCTATCATTAGATGCCTGCACGGTCTTAAAAAAAAGTAAATGATACAAGCATTACATCACAACCGCGCATGTATAGAGAAAATTGCTACGAGTATTGAAGACTTTCGTGCGCGCTTTAATCGGGTTTTAGTATGTAACAGACCAAGGGGGAAGGGAATCCACTATAAGTGGAAATAAAAAAAGTTACTCTTAAATAATGAGAGTAACTAATCTCTATATCATCAAGAATTATCATATATATTTATTAACTATCTCGATATCCATAAATGGAGTGAAAGAAGATGGCTGATGTATCATTCAAATTGATTGATGTTGAGAAGAAACCCAGTAGAAGGTACCGGAAGGGAAGCAAGTACGATCCTATAATCGACCAGTTCTATGACAGCAAGTCTAAGCTTGTGAAAGTTGATATCAAGGGGAAGGACGCTAACTACGTTCGTACTCAGTTGAAGAAGAGGATCGATGCACGGGAATTGGGTAAGCAGATCGAGGTCTCTGTAGTTAACAACATAGCGTATATCGAGAAAAAATAAAAAACACATTTTTTTTAAATAATTTTCCCATTAGAGCGCGAATAAAATACCTGAGATTGCGCCTGTTTGCACGCGCAATTAATAAAAAGGGAAGTAGGTTAATTCGCAAAACAAATCTTCACAATTAATAAAGATACATTATGCAGAGCGTGGTTAAGCTTCTTCACCAATTCCATTAGATATTATAACTTGCCTACGTAACGCGCCCGCTTGGGCAACTATCCACTACACTCACTTCATATATCTCACAGGTAACTTGGGGCGCTCGTCGACGGTGAGCTGGAAGACATCGGGCCGCGCATAGTGCCCGACCGCATCGAAGTCTAGCTTCGCCCTCCCGACCATCCCGGGGTCGAGCTCCGCGTAAAGGATACCCTCCCTATCCCAGAGCGGACCCGCAAGGACCTCGCCAAGTGGGGAGTAGACGACGCTACCTCCCCTGCACATCACTTCGGGTTGCCTCGCCAGCTCCTCCGACCCGGGAAGGTCCTTAGGGTACATCCCCTTCTCAACGTACTGATTGCACCCGAGAACGAAACATCGCCCCTCCAATGATATGTGACGCATCGTCGCCTGCCAACTCTCACGCGCGTCAGCCGTCGGCGCCAAGTAGATCGAGACCCCCTTACCATACATAGCAACGCGGGCGAGGGGCATATAGTTCTCCCAGCAGATCAGCCCACCGACGCGCCCGAACTCGGTGTCTACAACAGTAAGGGTGCTCCCATCACCCTCCCCCCAGACGAGGCGCTCCGCGGCGGTCGGCTTCAGCTTCCTATGCTTACCCAGAAGCCGTCCGTCGGGGCCGAAGTAGAGGAGGGAACAGTAGAGCGTCCCCCCGCCGAAGTCACCATCCCTTTCCATGACCCCGACCGCGACGTACGCACCAGCGATGCGCGCCGCCTCGCCGATCCTGTCACAGACCGGCCCCGGTACATCCACCGAGTTCTCCCAGTACCTCCCCCACATCTGCCTCCCCTCCGGAGTCCTGCTCCCGACGACCATCCCGAAGGAGAGTCCCCGAGGGTAGACGGGTATGAAAGCCTCCGGGAAGAGAATCAGCCTAGCCCCCTGAGACGAGGCTTCAGCGATCAACGCGCAGACCTTATCGGTACTCGCCTCCCTGTCGAAGAGGACAGGCGCAGCCTGTACAACAGCGACCTTGACCAACGTGGACACTCCATGGATACTGCACGGAACGCCAATAAAAGCGGTCGCGAAGCCCCCGTCGATCCTGACGTGAATCAGGGGAGAATCTGAAAAATCCTTTTAACCGATTAACACTCGGAGCGCCTCAGAGGCGAGGGGTGGACGACGGGGGCTATCCCATTCTGGCTCACCCGTCGACCAAACCCACGCCCTCGCCTCTAGGGTTTTGGCTTCCTTCTCATCGTGCTCTTCCCCTGGTGGCGGGGGACGAAGAAGACGCATGCCTCCTTCCCCTCAGCCGTCACGCGGCGCTCCTTCGTGCAGTAGAGGGTTTTACGAGAGTACTTCGTGCAGTCGATGCACTTCCTACCGCCCACTGCGCCGTGAAGGGGGCGGTCTCTTCCTGTTCTCCCTCTTCCGCTCATGCACGGAGATATACGCCCACCTCTAATAAAGGAGAGCCAGAATCGCATCGACAAGTAGTGTCCTCGACTAGGCTTCCTCGGCGACGAGGTAGCCCTTCGCAGCCTCAGTCACCCTGACCATAACCCATGAGCCCAGCCTTCTCCGCGTCTTCACCACGACCGCCTTGTAGCTGCCAGTCCTCCCCTCCTTGAAGCCGCTGTGACCCACCTTGTCGAGGAAAACGGTTCCCTCCCACCCCACCCAGGCACTATTAATGTCCGCGTTCAACCTCCACCAGAGCTCATCGAGGATACGCGACCTGTCCTTCGTCACCCTGCTCGGAAACCCATCCACCATCGCCGCCGCCTCGGTGCCGGGGCGGGGCCAGAACCTGTTTATATTCAGCATGTCGGGGCGGAGCCACTCGACGAGGCGCAGCGACTCCGCAAACTGCTCAATGGTCTCGCCGGGGAAGCCACAGATGATGTCAGTCGCGACACCCACACCAGGCAGCTCCTCTCTGAACCTCGTCACAAGCTCCCTGAACTCCGCGACCGTGTACCTCCTCCTCATCCTGGCTAGGACCCCGTCGCTACCCGACTGGACTGGGGCGTGAAGGAACTTGAACACCTTCTCGTGCCGGAACGCGTCGGCTAGGTCATCGAATATGGGGAGGGCGGAGTTCGGCGTCATCATGCCAACACGCACCATAAAGTCCCCCTCAAGCCCGCAGAGCCTTCGGAGGAGATCTGGTAGCTTCACGCCCTCGTAATCGTAGGCGGCGGTGTCCTCCGCCGTCACCCATACCTCCTTGCACCCAGAAGCAATCGCGGCGCGGGCATCCGCTAGTATCCCCTCAACGGGGAAGGAGTAGAGCCTCCCCCGAGCCACCTTGACTATGCAGTAGGCACAGTTCCCAAGGCAGCCCGCCGAGATAGGGGCTATGTGAATGAGTCCGCTCCGCCTCTCGCGGGGGAGACACGTCCTGTCCGGCGAGGAGCCGCTGAGGAAGACGACCCTGCCGCCAGACACCGCAGCCTCGACCGCCTCAGGTATCCTCGCTACATCGTCAGGGCCCACCACGCTGGCACCCGGCGCCGACTCCTCCACGAGACCCGTCTGAGCCTTCCCCATGCAGCCGGCGACGACTATCTTCCTCCCTCGGAGCTCGCCGAGCCTCCTTACAATCTTCCTCTCCGTCGGTGTCTTGACGACGCAGGTCAGAATTACTGAAACATCCGCATCTTCCGGTGCCTCAACGAGCGTGTGCCCCGCCTCAGCGAGGAGCCCCGAGGCTATCTCGGCGTCAGCCTGGTTGGCGCTGCAGCCATAGACCTCGACGTAGACCCTCGCCAAAGCTCTTCGAGACAGACCCATATGCACGTGGATAAAAGCCATGCTACGCCTTGTGATTAACCCGCCAGATCTTGGCGAGTCTCTCCCCGAGGCTCGTCCCTGAACCGAAGGCGCGCGTCCGCCCATCCCTGATCGCTTGAATGACGTCCTCCGGATCACGTGACGCAGACTCGACGACTGTATAACTTCGCCCGAAAGTCTCAGGGATGTGTGAGTCACTCCCACCCGTCTCCGGCAATCCGAGCCGACCCGCGAGTACCCTGTTCCACCCCATCACTGTCTCGAAGGGCGCCTGCTCGGAGTTCGCCGTCTCGACTGCATCAAAGCCAACACCTGCGACATTCGCGTACCTGACATAGCTCCTCGGGATCCCAAAGGGGTGAGCTAGAACTGCGGTCGCCCCCTGTGCATGTATCCTCTCAACCGTCTCGGCGATCGAGCGGTGGGACGGAATCGAGTCACTCGGGTCAAGGCATAGGATATGGGCTCCACGAGCCGTGACCTCGAGCCCCGGGACGACAACGAGTCCCATAGAGGAAGCGGATGCCTCAGCAAGAGAATCTGTGGAGTCATGGTCACATATAGCGTAGCCATCCATCGACAGCTCCCTACACCTACCGTTGATGTCGCCGATCGTGTTCACGGAGTCGACACTGGCACGGGTGTGGACATGAAGGTCGAGCCTAAGAGATATCCGATCCATACCCCGCACCTCAGAGAGACTAGAGGCGGTGATGCAATAAACATTTGCGAGTCTCTCGAAAAGAGGAAAAAGACTGGGTCCTTCAGCCGCTTTACTTATCGGGGGAGAAGGATGCCCAGACGACCACAATCAGAAGCGTGAGCACTGTGCCACCGACACCCGATAGGAACCACTCCGCTGTGAAGAGGTCCGGGAACATACTGACGAGCATCGGGAACACCTGCTTATACGCCCAGTTCGCGAGGATACCCCCGACGAAGCCGAGCACGGCGAATACGCCAAAAACGGTCCATCTACCTGCCATACGAATTACCTTGCTCAAGGATTGCCCACTTTATATATTAAGACTGACGTAATGAGAAAATGCTCAGAACATTAAAAACAGATTATCTATGAAAAGTTGTTTTGATTTATATGTGTAAGAGTTGCTCTCATATACCAAAGAGGTCCTTACAACTAACCGTCAAAAAGAACCTGTAAAAGTGAGTGAAAGTGCACCTTTCTTTACATCCGCTATGCAACACTTCTATGCGGTTTACAGGGCTCTTCTATCTTCGAGCGTAATCTATAATGAGCTTCGGTAATAGATGGGAGAGAAAAGATGAACCGTCCTTTTCCACCAAGGTAAAGGACGCCGTCAGGCCCCCGGGCCCCCTCAAGCCCCGCCTTGACGCTGCCACAAAGCGGATCGAGATGCAGATCCAGCGTCTCGACCAGGCGAGCAACCGCTTCCAGGAGCGCGACAAGACGATATTCAACAGGATCGTCGACGCCTACGCGAAGCACGACACGGCTCGCGCGAACGTCTTCGCCAATGAGCTCGCCGAGATCCGCAAGATGGAGAAGATGATCTTCCACGCCAAGCTCGCCCTAGAGCAGATCACGCTGCGCCTCAAGACCGTCACGGAGCTGGGTGACGTAGCAGTCACCCTCCTCCCGGTGGTCGGTGTCATCGGTGACATCAAGAGCGGCATGGCAGCGATCAGCCCACAGGCTGAGAAGGAGTTGGGCGAGATCGGTAACCTCCTCAGCGGCATCGTCGTAGACGCAGGCGCAGTCACAGGCATGACCATCAACTTCGAGTCGGTGAACGAGGACTCGGCCAAGATATTGGACGAGGCCCAGACCATCGCCGAGTCGAGGATGAAGGACACCTTCCCCGAGCTGCCCGGCGGCCAGAGCAAGGTAGGCACAGGCCTAGGCGACAGAGTGTAAGAGGGAGCGAATCAGGTATGGATACACGCCCCTCTCCCTCTTTTTTCAGCTACCCCCAGGTGGGGGCGCATGGCACCTGCGTTACAAGGCCCAATTCTAGTCAAAGTTAAAGGAGAATAGCCAAGTTGGGAATCCTGAACCGCCGGCAGAGTATCCTTCCCACCCCCGAGTCGGTGAACGAGCTAAAGCGCCAGAGCATGAGGCTCGAACAAGTCAACTCGAAGCTCAGGGAGAGAGATAGGACCTTGTTCGAGATGGTGGGCAAGGCGGTTCAGAAAAAGGATACTGCACGCGCACAGATCTATGCGAACGAGCTCAGCAGAGTACGTCACGTCAAACAGATCATCACGCAGAGCCAACTCGCCATAGACTGCATCACAATCCGACATCGAGAACTTCCTCGACCTCTACCAGGTCGTTCAGGAGATGCGTCCCATCTCGGAGTGCGTCAGGGAGGTCAGCGCGGACGTTCAGAAGGTTATGCCCCAGTTCGCCGCGGGTCTAGAACAGCTCAACGAGGTCGCCAGCGATACGCTGATGCAGACCAAGATCGACTTCAGCCAACCCTCACTCGACGGCATGTTCAGCGTCAAGAGCCAGGAAAGCGCGGACATACTGAAGGAGGTCAGCAATATGGTGGAGAATAGCCTCCACGAGAGCTTCCCGGAGCCACCGATCGCTGTCGCGCCAAAGGTCGCATCGAGGCAGGCAGAGGCCATAGCGTATGGCTATGAGCCCACATTCGCCACTCGAACAACGCAGGCATCCGAACAGATGAACGACTGGAGCATGCTATCCGACGACGTCGTTAAGATGCTCGACCAGATCAGGGCTAAGGGACCGTTAAAGATGGAGGAGATTGTAGCATGAGCGTCGCCACAATGCTTGAGAACGAGGCGATGAAGTACGCAGCCGACGCCGTCAAGTACGACAAGATGGGCGACAAGGACAAGGCCACCGAGTCCTACAAGCGCGCCGTCGAGCAGCTCACACGCCTCATAAAGCTCTACCCCGATTACACGTTCAACAAGTTCTACGTCGAGAAGGTTACGACCTACCAGGAGCGCATCCGCCTACTCAAGTCGGAGGACGGCGAGGACATGGGGGTCGAGAAGTTCACGAGCTTCGAGACGAAGCAGACCAGCTCACAGCAATCGGTCGAAGAGGATGACGTCGAGCCCTCAGAGAGACCGAATATCACCTGGGGCGACGTTGCCGGCCTCGAGGACGCGAAGAAGGCGATCAAGGAGGTCATAGTCTACCCAGTGAAGCGCCCCGACCTGTTCCCACTTGGGTGGTCGAGAGGTCTGCTCCTGTTCGGTCCTCCCGGATGCGGTAAGACGCTCATCGCCGCGGCAGTCGCAAACGAGATCGACGCCGACTTCATCCAGATTGATCCAGCCAACATAATGTCGAAGTGGCTCGGCGCGGCGGAGCAGAACGTCGCTAAGATATTCGGCGGCGCACGCCGCACAGCCATGGGCGGCAAACCCGTAATAATATTCATAGACGAGGTGGACAGCATCCTCGGCGTACACACGAATGAGGTCGGAGGCGAGGTCCGCATGAGGAACCAGTTCCTCAAGGAGATGGACGGCCTCCAGGACAAAGGCAAGAACTACCATCTATACGTCGTCGCGGCGACGAACAAGCCGTGGGACCTGGATTGGGCCTTCATACGTAGGTTCCAGAAGAGGGTCATGATACCACTCCCCGACTACGCGACGCGCCTACAGATGTTCGAGCTCAACAGCGCGCAGCTTGAGATGACGCGCGACGTGGACTTCCACACACTGACGCAGTTGACGGACGGCTACAGTGGCAGTGACATCAAGGACATCTGCCAAGTCGTCCGCCAGGAGGTCATCAGAGAGCTATTCGAGTCGGGCGAGGCCGATAACACAACGAAGAAGCCGAGACCCTTATCGATGGGTGACTTCAAACACGCAATCACGAACCGCAAGCCAAGCGTCTCCAAGGAGATGATGAAGGAGTACGACAAGTGGTTCGACCAGTTCAAGGCGCTCTAGGTGATTCATTTGATTACTCCAAAGACGGATCATGTAGTAACGGCTGCTAAGGAGCTCGGCGGATCTTTCACCGAGTCCGCGAGCCTGTTGAGCGGCTTCAACAGCGCTCTGCAGGAAGTAAACGGGTTATACGACCACGGTTACGGCGGCGCGGGTAACAGCCTCATTTCGTTCGGCATTGCGTTGGTGATGTTTCCCGAGCCGTTTATGGTATCGGACGTGATCGGGGGCGGAATAGTCGCTGCTGGTTTACTCTATAACCACTTCGTCCCCCCGCCGATATTCATCGACAACGTGTTCGACACCATAGCTGAACAGGTCAAGGCGATACACTCGACAGGTGAGGACCTGACACAGAACTACTCGCCCAACGTTGACTTCTCACTGTTCCACTTCGAGCTCTAGCTTCTCTTCAGTTCACGATATTCGCTCAGGAACTCCCCGTGGAGCTCCTCTTTTCTCTTGTCTGGTAGGAAGCTTGTAGATATGGAGTCGAGGCTTATTCTCATGAGTTCGTCTATTGTGAAGCCCTGCTCGCGGTGGAGTTGGAGGTATTCATTGTATATGTCGGTATTGAACATGGGAGGATCGTCGCTGTTGACGCTGACGGGGATGCAGCTGTTGATGAACTTGCGTATGGGGTGGTCCTTTATTGTCTTCACAGCCCCGGTTCGGAGGTTGCTGACAGGGCAGGTCTCGATCGCGATGCCCCTCGCCCTTATCTCGCTGAGGAGGGCTGGGTCTGTTGCCGCCGTGACCCCGTGACCGATGCGTTCTACCCCGAGTGTCTTTATTGCACCCCAGACACTCTCAGGCCCCGCTGCTTCACCTGCGTGGGCGACGAGGTGGAGCCCGAGGTCCTTCGCCTTCTTGTAAACCTTCTCATAGGGCTCTGGTGGGAAGCCGTCCTCGCTTCCCCCGATGTCGACGGCGACGATGTTGTCATTCTTCTCCTTTATCCAGTCGAGCTCCTTGAGAGCAACCTTGGGGCCATAGTTGCGTACAAGGTCGACCCTGATTGTGCATGTGATACCCCACTTTCTCTTCGCTCGCCTGATCCCAGTGTTTATCGCGTCGAGCATCTCACCGTAGTCGAGTCCCCTGCGTACGTGGTCGTTGGCGGAAAAGATCGCCTCGACGTGCTTGACGTTGCAGGCAACCTCGGATTCGAGCATCTCATATGTTATCCTCTCGTAGTGCTTAGGGTCGGTTATACAATCGTTAACTGTGCTGTAGACGCTGATGAAGTGGTTGAAGTCGCTGTACTGGAAGAATGTCTTAACCTCTTCGAGGGTCTTGAAGGGCATCTCGACGCCCCCGTCCTCGATGATCGCAAGGAGTGTCTCAGGTTTGGTCGAGCCGATGATGTGTATGTGCTGCTCCAGCTTCGGGAGGCGCCTGATGGTTTCCTCAGCATTAGTATGAGGTTCTGTGGTGTTCATTTTCTAAATCCACCGTCTGAGGCAGGGGTTAAAAGGGCGTCGGCATCGTCGTCGCGATGAGTATTTAAAGAAAGAAGCGAATCCTTCCTCGTGGCAAGCTTCCTCAAATCCGTGGCTTGGGGTAAGCCTGCACGGAGTCTCCTCGAAAGCCTCAACGAACTTGAACCAGACAAGCCAGCTGTGCTTCACATCCGTCACACGGAACGTCCCCCCTACAACCCTGATACAAGTAACCAGCTACAATGCACGATTGTGGGGCGTGAGGCCGCGGTGGAGTTCGGGAGAGGTATTCCCCCTGATAGAAGGATTCGTCTCCACTCCACGAAGATCAAGAGGGCGGAGGAGACGGCCCAGTGCATCGGGGAGGGATTGACTTCCCGCGGCAACGAGCCCGCATATTCAAGAAAGATCGATGACCTGATGATACGAGACCTTGAGAAAGCCTCAAAGTATCTCTCTGAGAACCTTAAGCGGAGTCGAGATGAGGTCGAAGCGTCGATCAACTTCGCTAACAACTGGTGCACGGGTTTAACGCCTCCTGCCTTCTGCGACTCGTTGAGTTTCGCCCAATTCTTCGCGGATCACACCCAAGCCAGCCTCGAGTCAGCGGAGCCCGCGGGGTTGGACATATACATCACCCACGATGTCTGGGTTGGGTGCCTGCTTTTGCACTGGTTCGGGATTCGCACACCATCCGATGGTATAGGATTCTTAGACGGCTTCCTGATCCAGCCTAATGGGAAAACGATGACTCTCTGGTTCCGGGGTAAGAAGATTGTGCAGAACCCCAAATTATGGGACTCTAACCCAAGGGATGAGCGTTCGTCTAACTGGTCTTCTTCAGCCCACCGTATGTCTCCTTCGTGAAGAGGACCATAGTGGCGGTCATGATGAGTGCACTGCAGATCATCACCATGTTCGAGGCGAAGTAGCCTCCTGTGATGTCGATGAGCGACCCATAGAATGGAGTGATTATCGAATAGCCGATGGTTCCGAGCCCGTTGACTAGGCCAAGCCCAATGCTCGCCTTCTCGATGGGGAGAACCTCTGGGACCATGCTGAAGAAGAGCACCCACATGGAACCGCAGAAGTTGATGCCGAATGAGAGCACCATGAGGAGGGGGAGAGGCAGACCCGCGGGGGCGAAGATGAAGGTCGAAACTATGATAGTGTAAAGGCACGAGAAGATCATGAGGGGGAGCTTTCTCTTCTTGAGCCTGTCCGAGATGGCGCCCATCGCGATACATCCTGGTATCCCCGCGATTGTGCCGAGGCTGGTGACGAGCCCGCCCTCGACGTATGTGAGCCCCTTCGTCTCCATGAGGAAAAGGGTCATCCACGAGTTGAGGACCCAACCGAAGCTGAGGAGTAGATAACCGAGTATGAAGGGGTAGATGCGCTTGTCCTTGAGGACCTCTGCGAAGGCCCTGAGCGTTGTCATCGCCGACTTCCTCTCAGTCCTCGAAGCATGATTATCCTTGAGTATGAAGAAGTTCATCCCCGTGTTGACGACAAGTATCAAGGCGACGATGACGTAGAGGTTCCTCCAGCCGCCGAAGATCGTGTTAGCGATTGGGAAGCCCATATAGCTGGTGAAGTTGCCAAGCCCGCTAGCGGCGCTCAATATGCCGATGGCGGTAGCCTTTCGCTCAACCGGGAACCAGTGTGTAATCATGCTTACCGCATTAATGTAGAAAACGCTGCAGCCGACACCCATGATTATCTGGGCGACGACGAGCATCTCGAAGCGGAAGCTCACCCAGAAAAGGAAGATGCCGACGATAGTGAGGCACGTGAAGCCAAGGATTGTCTTCCGGGGCCCCCACATGTCGGTGAACATTCCAGCGGGGATCTGCATGATACCGTAGATGATGAAAAAGGCCGTGATGAGAAGCCCCATTGTCCCCTTATTTATGCCCAACTCCTGTATGAGCACGGGTGACAACGCCGAGGAGGCCGCCTTAAGAAAGTTCTCGCCATAGTATGTGATCCAGAGGGACGCCAGCAGTATCAACGCAAAGCCGCTTTTCTTCTCCAAGGGACCCACTTAGCCCGTGGGAAACGCTGAGGCGATTCTTAAACGTTTAGCGGGGGGCTGCGGACAAAACCTTATCATAAATACCACGTACTTTCTCTGCGATGTCTGGTGATAAGCGGGCCGAGATCGGCGTAATTGGAGGTACGGGTGTTTACGACCCCGAGATGCTCGAAGATAGGCGGGACATCAAGGTGCATACCCCTTACGGGGCACCGTCCGACCTCATCACACTGGGCACAATCAAGGGGAGGAGCGTCGCCTTCCTTCCCCGCCACGGTCACGGGCACGTCATACCACCACACGCGATAAACGCACGTGCGAACATCTGGGCACTCAAGTCGCTAGGAGTCGAGCAGATAGTCGCTTCAAGCGCCGTGGGAAGCCTACGCGTCGACTACAAACCGGGGGAGTTCGTACTCACCGACCAGTTCATAGACAGGACAAAGGCTCGCCCCGACACCTTCTACGACGGCGGACAGGTATGCCACATAAGCAGCGCCGACCCAGTCTGTCCCCAACTCCACAACTACTTCCTGAAGTACGCGAGGAAAATCAAGCTCCCCGTACACGAGAACGGAACATACGTGTGCATACAGGGACCCCGCTTCAGCACTCGCGCAGAGTCGAAGCTCTTCAAGCAGTGGGGCTGCGACATAATCGGGATGACCCTCTACCCGGAGGCTGTGCTGGCTCGTGAGGCGGAGATGTGCTACGTCTCCATCGCGATGGTGACCGACTACGACGTATGGGCGGAGAAACCCGTGAGCGCTACGGACGTAGTTGAGGTTATGCACCAGAACGCGTCGAACTTCAAGAATCTGGTCATGGGGGCGCTCCCCGGGTTACCCGCGGAGAGAACCTGTGGCTGCGGCGAGGCACTGAAATTCGCCCTCATGTAGCCGAATCTTCTTATCCCCTGCACACTCATCTTCCACATGGCTAGGCTCAACTATGACTTCATGGTACTGAAGGAACACCCCTATGGGAGGGAGATGCTCCGCCAGCTCCTCGCCGCAGGCTTCGAGCCCCGGGCTATCATCGAGGAAGACTCGCCTATCGGCGACGAGGAGAGGGAAAAGTTTCTAACACGCATCAAGGGATTCCCCGTCGCCCCAACCTTCACAGAGCTGCTCAAGGGCACGAAGATTGAGCGCCACTCTGTCCCACACCACAACAAGAGTGAGTCACGGGAGCTACTGGAGAGGCTTAAGCCGGACCTCGTCGTCCTCGGGGGTACGCGAATCATTAAGCCCGCCCTCATCACGATCCCGAAAGACGGTATGCTGAACAGCCATCCGGGACTCCTCCCCGAGTGCAGGGGCTCCGCGAGCGTAGCTTGGAGCATCTACTTCGACATACCCATCGGCTGCACCGTCCACTTCATCGACCCGAGCATCGACACGGGTCCCATAATCAAGAAGCAGGTCATCCCCGTTCACAGGGGCGACACATACGAAAAGCTCTGCTGGGAGACGATCGCCCTCGCGGGGGAGCTGATGGTATACGCTGTCGACCAGTGGACGAAGGGGACCCTAAAGGGAACGCCTCAACCAGTAGGTCAGGAGGCTCTCAAAGTCGCGCCTCCCGACGTACTTGATGTTGTCTACAAGAAACTCAGGGACGGAACATACAAGCACTTCGTCGACTGAGTTAAACGATCGTGTATTATTTTGCTTAGATCCATTCGCGTGCTATGTGCTTCATTTGATTAAATCAGCTTTGACGGAGCTGTTTTAGGGATTATTTTGGAGAAACAGGCTATCTACGATTAGGAAGGTGTATCCAATTCCCCTATCCTTTTAGAACTCGGGTCTTGGCTTGCCGCGTTTCTTGTCGTAGCTCGCCTTGACCAGGCCATAATAGGGTGGGCTGGGCTTCCATGGGCGGCTTTTGAACTCGGGGTGGAACTGAGTGCCGAAGAAGAAGTAGTTGCTCGGTATCTCTATCATCTCCTTGCGGCGACCGTCCGTGCTCCACGCGCTGAATACTATTCCCGCCTTCTCAAGGCGTTCCCAGTATTCAGGGTTGACCTCCCACCTGTGGCGGTGGCGCTCATGGATGAGCTCGCTGCCATAGAGCCTGTGTGCGATTGTCCCCGGCTTTACGTGCACGGGGTGGGAGCCTAGGCGCATCGTGCCCCCTAGTTCGTTGACGCCCCTCTGCTCGGGGAGAAGATCGATGACGGGATTCGTCGTCTTCGGCTCACACTCGGTACTGTCCGCATCCTTCGAGCCCTAGTATGTCGCGGCTCACCTCGACTATGCTGAGCTGAAGACCATAGCAGATTCCGAGGAGAGGCTTGTCCTGCGTCCTGCAGTACTCTATAGTGCGCACCTTACCGAGTGCGCCGCGTTTCCCGAAGCCGCCGGGGACGATGACGCCGTCGAAGCCAGAGAGCACCGATACCTTCTCGGGGTGCTTCTCGAACTCCTCCGTCTCTATCCAGTCGATGTTGATCCTGCAGCCTGATGCGGCCGCAGCGTGGCGGAGAGCCTCGTTGACGCTGACGTAGCAGTCCCGCAACTCGGCGTACTTGCCACACATGGCGATGCGAACCGAATCTGTGGGCTCCTTGTACTGTGCCACCATCTTCCTCCAGTCGCTGAACTCCGCCTTCGGCTTGTCGAGACCGAGGTACTCGGAGACGACGTCCCCCATCCCCTGCCCCTCAAGCACGAGGGGGAGCTCGTAGAGAGACTCGACGTTGACGCTAGTGAAGACAGCCCGCTCCTCGACACTGCAGTAAAGAGCGATCTTTTGCTTAGCGCTCGCCGGCAGCTCGCCCGCGTCGCACCGCGTCACTATGATATCTGGCTGTAACCCTATGGCACGCAGCTCCTTAACGCTGTGCTGGGTTGGTTTCGTCTTTGGCTCGCCAACCGCCTCGAGGACGGGGACGAGTGTGACGTGGACGAGGATAGTGTCGCCCCGCTTCTCCTCTTGCCTCATCTGGCGGAAGGCCTCAAGGAAGGGGAGGCTCTCGATGTCACCTACTGTACCGCCACATTCGACGAGGATGACATCTGCCTTGCTCTTCTCCGAAACGAGGCGAATGCGTCGTTTCACCTCATCAGTGATGTGTGGAATGATCTGTACGCAGCGCCCAAGATAGCCGCCCTCGCGCTCCCTGCGTACTACCTGCTGGTAGAGCTGGCCACTCGTGACGTTGTTGAGTCCCGAGAGTTCGACTCCGAGGAACCTCTCATACATGCCAAGATCCATATCTGCCTCGTAGCCGTCGTCGAGAACGAAGACCTCACCGTGTATGTAGGGGTTCATTGTGCCCGCGTCAACGTTGAGGTAGGGGTCGCACTTGATAGCGGACACGTTGAATCCGCGCACCTGCAGCATCTTTCCAACGCTGCATGTGACGAGTCCCTTACCGATGCCGCTGAGCACCCCGCCGGTAATAAAAACGTACTTCGTCAAGGGGGATACCTGCCCATAATACTCGAAGACTCGCCGATAGCTTGGTATAAATCCTTCGTAAAGTATAATTTTCCTTAAATGTTACGAGTTGTATGCTGGAAAATTGCATACATCGGATATTATAAGAAAAATGAGTTCATTTCTTCCTAGATTGTTGGGAGCGGGATCTTGGCATCAGTCGTGACGTTGATCCCGAGCATCTTGAGAGGCGCCTCATCCCCGTTGTTGAGCATATGGGTCGTGTGCATCTCACACCCCCTCAACTTGGCGAGTGCCTCGACGCATGTCCTCGCTTTTGCGTCGGCTACGGAGCTGGCGGCAAGTGCGTCGAGGACCTCCTTCACATCGAGGCTCGCGGCGCTACTGCCGTAGATACGCTTGAGGAGGATCATGCTATCGATGACGGGTCGGCTAATGAGCAGAGTATCTTCGGGGAACCTCGCGAGTAGCTTGACCGCGTTCAAGATCGCTGCGGACTCAGCGTGCATGAGCGGGCTATTCTTGCCCTTCGTGATGATGGTCTTCCCACCGATGCTGAGTTCTATTGCAGCGCCGCAGTAGATACCCCTGTGCCCCTTCCCGCTCGCCTTGTCCTTCTCCGCCTCCTCGGCGGCGGCCCTCGCGGGGGAGACGACTGATCTGTCGTCGGGCTTGACGCTGACCTTCGCCATGATAACATCCATTCTGCGGAGCGTCTCCCGCCCAGTGGCGCCCTCGACGAAGTCCCTATTATAACGGAAGTAGCGTCGCACGATCTCCTGCTTCGAAGCCTCCCTGCACGCCTCATCGTCGATGATGCCCTCCGCCGCCATGTTTACACCCATATCCGTCGGCGACCTGTACTTCGCCATTGGGTCGTCGGGCCCTACCATCTTCTCGATCATCTTCTGGAGTATGGCGAAGTTCTCAACGTCCCTGTTGTAGTTGATCGAGGTGACGCCATAGGCGGCGAGGTGGAAGGGGTCGACGAGGTTGTAGTCGGCGAGGTCGGCGGTCGCCGCCTCGTATGCGGTGTTAACGGGGTGGTTGAGGTCGAGGTTCCATATGGGGAAGGTCTCGAACTTAGCGAATCCACTGGTTATGCCCCTCTTCCTGTCCTGATAGACTTGGCTCATAGCGAAACTCATCTTTCCACTACCCGGACCGGGGGCGGTGACTATGACTATCCTCTTCTCTGTCGGCACGTACTCAGGCTTACCATAGCCCTCGTCACTCAGCACCTTATCGAGGTCTGTCAGATAGTTGGGTATTTCGTATCCGATGAAGACACGGTGCCCTCTGTTCTCGAGGCGCTGCTTGAACTTCTGGGCGCTCCACTCGCCGCTGAAGCGGTTGATGACGACAGCGGAAACAGGTAGCCCAAGTTCAGCAAGCTCGCCAATGTCCTTGAGTATCTGATCCTCGTATGGGAGCCTACTATCCCCCCTGATCTTGCGTGCCTCGATATCCTTGGCGGAGATGCAGTGAACTATCTCTATCTGGCCCTTGAGTCTCTGGAGCATCTGTATCTTTGTGTCGAGGGCGTATCCAGGGAGGACTCGGCTGGCGTGGTTGTCCCAGCGTAGCTTACCGCCGAACTCGAGGTAGAGCTTGTCAAATAGCCCGACCCTCTGCTCGATCTTCGCGATCTGTGCCTTCAGGTACTTTTCAGTGCTGAAACCGATCTTCTGTGTCATGCGTTATGCCTCAGAGGGAGACAGGTGTAGAAGGCGAAGTCGTCCGATCCACTCAGCCTTTCGCCGGTCAATACGGGTACCTGTCTCGTTAATAATCGGAGATGTGGCAGCGGCTACTTATTAAACCTGCTAGGCTGTGAGTTCGAGGAGCTTCTCGACGGTCATCTCAGTGCTACGCTTACCACTCAGCTCCTCTACCTTGATCCTGCCGAAGAGAACGCTCGCTGTTGCGGCGTCACCGGCGCCGAATAGCTTCTCAAGCCTATCCTTGACTCCAGCGACGTCCTTACTGAGTCTCTCGGCGAAGAGGGTCATGATCTTCCTCTTCTCTGCTGGGGTGTTTATCCATTCGACCTTTCCCGAGAACATGGCAGAGGCGTAGAAGTTGACGCAGGCTCCTCCTTGGACGCCCTCGTCGAGGACGACGACGCCCCAGACCCGCGGGTTCTTCTTAAGGAACTCGACCTTCTTTCCCTCCTTGGCGCAGTGGAAGTAGATAGTGTTCTCCTCTTCGTCGTAAACATAGCCCATAGGTACCACGTAGGGCTCGCCAGCATCCGCCATACCCATGACGAAGTACTGCTGGTAGCCAAGCAACCGCTTGAGTGCCTTCTGATCCGTGACCTCCCTGTCGAGTCGGCGCAGGTGGAACTTCATGGCTTTTCTCGCGGCTCCGGGGAGATAAAACGTTGGCTAGATGAGGCTCTCCGCCGTCATTTCGGACGGCTTTGATATGCCCATTAAGGAAAGGATCGTGGGGGCGACGCTGCTGAGCCCGAGTCCCTCCCTTAGTTTCCTCTTATCGGGGCTGATCAGGATGAGTGGGACCGGGTTAGTGCCGTGGCTTGGGTTCGGCTCGCCGTTTGGGTAGAACATCGTCTCGATGTTGCCGTGGTCCCCAGTGACGAGGATCGAGTAACCCTTCGCGAGCCCAGCTTCCACAACGCGCCCCACGCATTCGTCGACAACCTCACACGCCTTGATTCCCGCCTTCAGGTTAGCACTGTGTCCGACGAGATCACCGTTCGCGTAGTTGACGAGGACGAAGTCGTAGACACCCCTCATGATCTCGGGCACGAGCTTCGCGGTGATCTCAAAGGCGCTCATCTCGGGCTTCTCCTCGTAGCTCGCCACCTTCAAGCTCGGGACGAGTACCCTGTCCTCCCCAGGGACGGGGTCCTCTATCTGGCTGTTAAAGAAGAAGGTGACGTGTGCATACTTCTCCGTCTCAGCGATCCTAAGCTGCTTCAGCCCCCTCGCAGCGAGTACCTGCGCGAGGTTGTTCTCCACCGTGTTCTGGGGAAAGGCGACTGGGAGGGCTAAGTGCTTGTCGTATCCGCTCATGCAGACGAAGTGGACGCGCGGGAACTTCTTGCGGGGGAAGTGGTCGAATCCATTCTGCGTGAGGGCGTAGGTGATCTGGCGTGCGCGGTCGCTACGGAAGTTCCAGAAAATGACGGAGTCCTCCGCGTCGATTGTGGCGACATGCTTTCCGTCCTCGACCATGGCGATGGGCTGGATATAGTAGTCGGTGGGATCCCCCCTCTTGTAGGCGTGGTCGATAGCCTCCATCGAGTCCTCCTCCTTCCACCCCTCTCCCTGGGTGAGTAGGTCGTACGCCTTGAGCGTACGGTCCCAGTTTGTGTCCCTGTCCATAGCGTAGTATCGCCCGATCATGCTGGCGATCCTGCCGACGCCCTTCTCCTTGGTCTGGCGAAGCGTCTCCTCGATGAAGCCCTTGGCGGAGCGCTCTGGGACATCGCGCCCATCGAGGAAGCAGTGGATGTAGACCTCCTCCAATCCGTTGCGCTTCGCGAGTTCGAGGAGTGAGTAGAGGTGGAAGGTTGAGCCGTGTATGCCCTGGTCGCTGAGGAGCCCCATGAGGTGGAGTGCGGAGTCCTTCTCCTTGCAGTTCTCGACGGCGCCGAGGAGTGCGGGGTTCTCGTAGAAGCTGCCATTGTAGATGGCTTGGTTTATCTCCTCGAAGGGCTGCCAGACGATGCGCCCCGCGCCCATCGTGAGGTGCCCCGGCTCCGAGCCGCCCTGCGTCCCCTCGGGGAGCCCCACGGCGTTACCCGTGCACTTCAGGAGCGTCCACGGGTACTCCCTCATGTAGCGCGTGTCATTCGGCACCTTCGACTGCCTGACGGCGTTGCCCTTCGTCTCCTCCGAGTATCCCCAGCCGTCTCGGACGACGAGGATGACCCTACGCCCAGCCATGAGGGAGTATAGATGAATTAGACCTAAAAAGTGGGAGGGCTACAGTGGTAGCCGCTTGCCGTCGACGTCAAGAAGCTGCCTCCAGCGCTCGACCGCCTGCCCCTGCACGTACTCGTACTCCGAGTCGTCGAGGTGCCTGAACCTGCCCTGCAGGCTGAGCGCCTCCCTGACTGGCTTCAGCTCCTTCGGCTTGTAGTTGAGCTTGAAGTTACCGCCCTCTGTGACCTCGTAGAGGGGCCACATGCCCGACTCGACCATTAGGCGCGCCACCTTGATGGTGCGCGCGGGGTCGAATCCCCAGCCCGTGGGGCAGGGGCTCTGGACGTGTATGTACTTGAAGCCCTTGACGGTCTTTGCGTACTGGAGTTTGCCGATGAGGTCGTTGGGGTAGGCGACGCTCGCCGTGGCAACGTATGGAATGTTGTGAGCCGCCATGATGAAGGGGACGTTCTTCTTGTTCGACTTCTTCCCCCTGCTCTCCTTGGCAGCTGGCGTCGTAGTTGTAGACGCGTAGATGGGGGTGAGCCCGCTGCGCTGCCCACCCGTGTTCATATACGCCTCGTTGTCCGCGCATATCCAGAGCACGTTCTCGTTGCGCTCAGCCGCTGCGCTCATTGCCTGAAGCCCGATGTCTGCGGTTCCTCCGTCGCCGTAGAAGCCGACGACGGTCATGTCCTTTCCGACAGCCTCCAAGCCGTTCGTGATGCCCGAGATGAGTGCGCCTCCGCCCTCGAAGACGGTGCCCTTCCAGTAGAGGGGTATGCTCCCCTGAAGCGCGATCCAGATGCACCCGGGGACGCGACGTGTAGACTGTGTTTCTGCCCAGCACCTTGAATGTGATGCGGGCCAGCGTAGCGTGTCCACAGCCCTGGCAGCTGCTGTTGCCGAGGGCCATTATCTCCTCGCCCTCTACGCGCTGGAATGGTGTCATCTTGCTCATGTTAGTTGCCTCCCACCCACTCGACGGCGGTGGAAACCGGCTCCCTGACCGCCTTGAGCGTCTTCTCCGCTATCCTCTTGACCATGCCCGTCGTGACCTCGTCTCCAGCCATACCCGTGTGGAATCCGAGGACCTTGGGCCTCTCCGCCATGTCGTAGATTGCGCTCCTGACCTCGTTGAGGACGTTGCCGCCCCCTCCGAGGCTGAGGTTCCTGTCGATGACGCCTATCGCGTGGTACTTCTTCGCCAGCGCCCTGATGTCCTCGACGGGGAACGGGCGGTAGCACTTGAGCTTAACGAGCCCCACCTTTTTCCCCTCGGCGCGCAGGTCGTCGATGACCACGCGTGCCGTGGATGCGATGGTTCCCATGGCGATTATCACCGCCTCGGCACCGTCACAGTTATGCTCCTCGAGGAGCCCGTTTCCGTAGCTCCTTCCGAAGGTCTTAGCGAAGTCGGTGTGCACCGCCTTGATTGTGTCGAGGCTCCTCCTGAACTTTGCGTCGTGTTCGAGCCACGCCTTCTGGCTACCATATAGGCGTCCCTGCCTCTTCTTCCACTCGGCGACGGGGAGATTGATGTCGGGCGCCCATGGTGCCTGGAGTGGCGGGAGCCACTCGTCGACGGCTGACTGGTCGGGTATCTCAACGGGCTCCGCAGTATAGCTGAGTATGTAGCCGTCGATGCCGAAGACCGCCGGCGTCGGATTGCTCGGCTCCTCCGCGATCTTGTACGTCATCAGCGCCGTGTCGAGGGCTTCCTGGCTGTCCTCGCAGTAGAGCTGTATCCAGCCGTTGTCCCTCTGCGCCATGAGGTCGGTGTGGTCGGGCTGCATGCTCTTGACGCTGCGATGCACTACCCCCATGACGACTGGGAGGTCTGAACCCTCCATCATCGGGTGGTGCATGAAGAGGAGGCCTGGGCCGGATGTCGCAGTGAAGACTCGTGCACCGGCGAAGCATGCCCCCTGGACTGCCACCATAGCGCTAAGCTCGGACTCGACCTCGATGAACTTCGCCTTCATCTCGCCGTTTGCGACAAACTCGGCGAGGTACTGTACGATGGTCGTCTGGGGCGTGATGGGGTACGCGGATATTACCTGTACCCGTGCCAGTTTAGCGCCATAGGCGACCGCCTTGTTACCAACCATTAGCTCGGTGTGCGGCAACGTTTAACCCTCCTTCTTCTCGCTCTCCATCGCCATTGTGATGGCTTTGGTCGGGCACTCCTCGGCGCATATACCGCAGCCCTTGCAGTATACGTAGTCGATTGTGCTCTTCTTGTTGACCATGTTTATGCTGTGCTCAGGACAATAGGTCCAGCATATCTGGCACCCTGTGCACTTCGCAGGGTCGACGACTGGACGGAAGGTACGCCAGTCCGCACGGCTGTTTGCAGGCGCAGCGGCGACCTTCTTGAGCTCCTTGACAACCCTGTTTTCTCCCACGATTGTTGAGGCGTACGCCTTCTCGACCGCCTTTATGTTGGTGTCCGCCATGCGGCCTGACATTTCCTTCTTCACAGCCTCGACTAGTGATTCGAGCTTTACCTCGCCAGTCGCCTTGGCGAATGCGCCGAGGATAGCGGTATTGGTGATTGGGCGCCCAATCGTCTCAAGCGCCACCTTGGTCGCGTCGACTGTTGCGACCTTGTATTGCTCGGTGAACTCGATCTCGTTCGGTGGCGACGAGCTATTGATGATTATCGTGGCGCCGGGCTTGAGCCCCTCTGTGACGTTGACCGTGTTCCTGAGGAGGGGGTCGAGAATGACGACGTAGTCGGGTTCGTGCACCAGGCTACGGACCATTCTGCTCTTCTCCCCTATCCTGACGAAGGCGGTCACCGGAGCACCGCGCCTCTCCGTCCCGTACATTGGGATGGACTGGCTATGATGCCCCTCGAGGAATGCGGCGATGGCGAGGACCCTAGATGCGGTCACTGCACCCTGCCCACCCCTGCCGTGGAAGCGTATCTCGATCAAAGGTATCTAGGAGACAGTGGATGAGGCGGTTAAGAGACTTTGCATATCCATAACGGTGAAAAGGCACAAGCCTGTAATGGTTTAACACCTGCCAGGCCTCTCAGGTGGGTTCTCTCCTCCTCGATCTCTATCATCTCCTCACCGCCTCAAGGGCTTCCTGTTCTTTTCTGATATCTTGCAAGTATCATCGTTTGTCGTGGTTTGTCAATGCTCTGCTTTTAACTCGACTCAAGTTGCATGATCACTGAAGGTGGCGGGATACTCACAACTTGTGTGTAGGCGCCGTGATTCAGCTTTAAAAGCCATGGCGCGCCCCGCAGATACAAGTGAGAGGCATGAGGTTCAACGAGTTCGTCAGGGGCGTCAGACGTGCCCTCGATGCGGTCGACGGCGACCTCCTCGTCGAGGACGGCGAGGTCGAGGCGAAGGGAGGCCTCCGAGTCACTGGGACAACCGTGTGCCAAGGCGACTGCCGATTCATAGGCGACGTGACGACACGAGACTTGGAGTCCCGCGGCGGCGATGCCGTCTTTGAGGGCAACCTCACCGCGTCAGGCGAGGTAAAGGCGCGTGGACCCTTGGATGTGCGGGGCGACTTGAAGGCCGATGCGCTCGATGCTCACAAACGCGTCGATGTCCACGGCTCTCTCGATGTGCAGGAGGCAAGCGTCGGAGGCTCTCTCACAGTCGACGGCGCAGCTAAGGCTCGGAAAGCTGATGTGGGAGGCTCGCTCAGCCTCGGTGGAAACGCCGAGCTCGCTCACATTGACGTCGGCGGTTCAGCCGAGGTACGCGGCGAACTCAAGGGAGAGCGGATGGATGTTGGCGGCAGATTCCTCGGGCTCGGCAAGGTTACATCGGACGACATCGACGTCGGCGGCTCATTCGAGTCGGGGGAGGTCGAGATCGGTAAGCTCGATGTCGGCGGAACCGTCACCATCGGCGGCGGGCGCATCGAGCGCAAGGTCGACGTCGGCGGCGTATTCAGGGCGAAGGGACCCCTCAGGTTCGGCGCAATAAGTGTAGGCGGCATCGCCTCAATGGCGGGCGGCTATGGCGAGGACATCACCGTCGGGGGCAAGTTCGACAGCGAGGGCAGCCTCACATTCAGCAAGCTCCGCGTCGGTGGCGCGGCGACTATCAACGGAGACGCGGTCGGGCGCAGTGTAAAGGTCGGAGGTATATTCAAGGCCGCGGGAAGCATCAAGCTGGAAGAGGACCTTACCGTAGGCGGGGTCGCCGAGGCGGGTGGCCCGATTGAGGCGGATGAGGTAAAGGTGGGGGGCTCGCTCTCCGCCGAGTCTATCGTCGCTAGGAGGAGCATCGAGACCCACAAGATCAGGACCAAGAGGGGGGCTAAGGCGGACAGGATTGAGGTCGGCCGCCGAGGAGAAGCCATCGGCCCCCTCGTCGGACACGATGTTCTCATCCAGCGCGGCGCATATATAGAGGACGTCTGGGGGGACCGCGTCGTCCTCCTTAGAGGTGCCCGGGCGAGGAACGTCTATGCGGGCATCCTCGAAGCGGAGGAGGGCAGCGATGTCACGGGGAGCATACTCTTCACCGATGAGCTCCACGCAGAGAGGGGGGTCCGCTTTACGGCTCAGCCTCAGAAGGCTGAAAAGCTCCCCGACAGACCGATCTAGGGGGCCTCGGTGGTGGAGCGGCGCACAAGATACGACATCTACGCCGACATTCTAGAGGTCATCATGGAGCGTGGCGTAATGGGAGTGACCCGGATCAGCTACGGCGCCAACCTCCCCGTCGACCGCTGCAAGGAGGCGCTTGAGTTCCTCCTCGACAGGGGCATGGTCAAGGAGTCCGAGTACGGGGGGAACAGGGGATACGTCATCACGGCCAAGGGTGGCGCGTACGTCAACGCCCACGGGACCGTCAAACGCTTCATAGATGAACCGGGCGAAACCGTTTAAGCCGTTCCGGGCGAGTATTCACCGATTCTCATGTCAGCGAAGGCAATCGTAGGCGCGACACTCATCGACGGCTCGGGGAAGAGACCCGTCGCCGACTCTGTGGTCGTGGTCAAAGGCGATAGGATTGAGGCAGTTGGTAAGCGGGGGGAAGTCAAGGTCCCTGAGGGTGCCGAGATCATCGACGGCACGGGGCGCTGGCTCCTCCCCGGACTCATCGACCTGCACGTCCACCTCTACAGCAGCGGATTCGTCCCTGTCCCGACAAGGGGCTCGGAGCTCGCCTACGCGAGCCTCGTTGCGTCAAACAACCTCCGGACGGCGCTCCAGACGGGCATTACGACGCTTAGCTGCGTCTCCGACAGGGGACACATAGACCTCGCGATGAGGGACGCGGTGGAGAGGAGGCAGATAATCGGACCTCGCCTGTTCTGCGCGGGCATCGGCATCTGCATGACTGGCGGCCACGGCTCCGGCATACCCGGTACCATCCACGAGGTCGACGGGCCCTGGGAGGTCCGCAAGGCTGTGCGCGAGGAGATCAAGGCGGGCGTTGACTTCATCAAGATTCTCAGCAGCCACCGCACCGACGACAGGGAGTACACCTACGAGGAGATTGAGGCGGGTGTGGACGAGGCGCATGCACACGGGCGGAAATGTGCGATACACGTCGCCAACTACGTCGGCACGAAGATGGCGGCGGACGCGGGGGCAGACACTATCGAGCACGGCAGCTTCATCGACAAGGAGACCGCTGAGAAGATGGCTTACAACAAGGTCGTACTCGTCCCCACACTCTGGGTGAAGAACCACATCCCCGAGAGAACTGCGAAGACGCGCACTGAGCAGGCGAAGACAGGCATCTGGAACCTCACTGGGCGCGACCTCGAGCAGACAGAAGAGTGGTTCAAGGGCTGCGTCGAGCAGCTGCCCAAGACCATGAAACTCGTCCTCTCTAAGAAAGTGCGCGTCGGGGCAGGGACAGACAACGTCTTCGGCGACCAGATGTTTGCGATGCTCCCAGAGGAGGTGGAGTGGCTGACAAAGTATGGGATGAGCAATATGAATGCTATCGAGTCGGCGACAAGAGTTGGCGCAGAGGCGATAGGAGTCGAGGAGAAGCTCGGCACAATCACCGTCGGCAAGTTTGCGGACATGATAACGGTCGCGGAGGACCCTCTCAAGGACATCACGGCACTCAAGCGTGTCGGCTGGGTCATGAAGGGAGGCGATGTGATTGGGCAGTACCCAGAGTGGAGGCGACGCCCCATACAGGACCCGCAGGAAACTCGTTGATCCCCCTCCCCCTTTCTCATAGCGTGGTATATTCTCACAATTTTACCAAACAGGGTAAAATTTTCGGTTATTAGGCGATTGAAAACGTGCATTTTCCATTCTTGTTTAATCTGTTTTGGTAGTGTTTTTCCATCCCCGCGGGTATCTCTTTACACGTGGCGAACATCTACATCTCTGCGCACCAGGACGACGATCTGATCTTCATGAGCCCGAGTCTAATGGACGACCTCGCATCAGGTGGTGTCTGGACGATCTACCTGACGGCAGGGGACGCAGGTCTCGGCGAAGATTACTGGCGTGGACGCGAGGAAGGTGAACGCGCCGCCTATTCGGCGATGGGCACCACTAGTTGGAGTGAAGACGCGCTAGTCGTCAACGGGAAAAGGCTAGCATCCTCTGTCTCAAGTAATGCTAGGCTCATGTTCATCCACCTACCCGATGGCGGGCGGCTCGACCCCAAGGAAGTACCCGTCAAGGCGCTTGAACGAATCTGGAACGGCGAGGAACTCGCGACGGTCGACGGCGCAAACCGATTTGACAGGGAGGCTCTCATCGCGACGCTCTCCGAACTGATACGCATGGCCGGTGGTGGACTCGTCTCGACACATGACCCGACGGGCTGGACTGCCGGCTGCGACCACATCGACCACCTCTACACGGGCTTCTTCGCCATCGAGGCGGCGCGCAGGGCAGAGGCTGGACAGAGGCTATTCAGGGGCTATAGCTGTGACCTTCAGCCGGCGAATCTGCCCGAGGTCGTCTACCATAGGAAGCGCGCCGTCTTCGAGGCATACGCGCGCCATGACCCGATGATACCGAGCCCCCTCGACAACCTATACGAGGACTGGCTCAAGCGGAGCTATCTGAGGACGGTTGACTCCACAGGTTATTAATTCTCGTGCACCACTTCACGTGATCAATATGGCTGAGAAGCCGGCGTACTACGATGTCCGCTCCGAGCTCTGGAAGATGAGCTGGGAGGCGGCGAAGCCCCTCGGGGAGTTCCTGAAGTCTGCAAAGGAGGAAGAGGCGAAGCGCTGGGCGGAGTCAGCGGAGAGGGCGCCGATGCTCAGCGATGACCAGAGAGCGCGTCTCCAGGGATACAGGAGGTGCATCAAGGTACTCGCCGTAGGCGCCACGTGGTGCCTTGACTGCTCACGCGTCTTTCCGTACCTAGAAGCCATAACGAAGGAGATCGGGGGCCTAGCCGAGCTACGGATTATAGACCGCGACGCCTCAACGGAGCTACGCGACGAGCTGCGCATTATGGGTGCCCCCCGCGTGCCACGCGTCGTCCTCCTCAGCGAGGACTGGTTCGAGGTCGACCGTCTCGGGGATAGGAGCCTCACCGTCTACAGGAGCAGAATGGCACGGGAGATCAACAGGGGCATCGACCACGGCGTCCTCAGCCCCGCAGCGAGGCAGGCAGAGCAATGCGAGTGGGTAGACGCCGTCGAGCGAGCACTCATCATCCTCAGGACCTCCCCCGCCCTCAGGAAACGATACAGCGACTAGTGGGTATTATATCCCCCTTTGGCGCATCTTCTCCGTCAGCTTCTGTGAGGAACCAATATGGCAGATACGGTTGTTGAGGTACCCGGGCAGCCCTGGTTCAAGGACAAACCCATCAAACTTACCTTCCCCTCTGAATGGAAGATCCATAGGTGTAAGATGGCTTGTGAGGACCAGAAGGGGCTAACCAAGGCACAGATCAGGAAGGCGATCAGGAACCCCCTCGGCACGAAGCCTCTGGCGAAACTCGCAAAGGACAGGAGCGAGGCAGTGATCATCTTCGACGACTCCACGCGCCCCACAAAGACCCACCAGTACGCCGGCATCGTTCTCGAGGAGATAAAGAAGGCGGGCATCAAGGACGAGAACATACGCTTCATCGTAGCCCCAGGGAGCCACGGCACATTCGGCCGCCAACTCTTCGCCAAAAAGCTAGGCGAGGACATAATGGAGCGATACCCCGTCTACAACCACAACCCCTACGAGATGTGCAAGCAGGTCGGAACAACGAGCTACGGAACCCCAGTCTGGATCAACGCCGAGGTCGCCGCCTGCGACCTGAAGATAGGCATCGGCAGCGTCCTTTACCACAGGATGAGTGGAATGAGCGCCGGCGGCAAGATAATCAGCCCCGGCGTAGCCGGAATCGAGACGATACGCACCAACCACGGCCCAGTCGGCGGATTCGGCCCCGGACTCGTCCCACACAAGACCACCGGCTACCTCAGGAACGACGAGAATGTACTCCGCCTCGACGCCGAGGAGTCAGCACGCATCGCGGGGCTCGACTTCAAGATAGACGCCGTCCTCAACCTGAGGCGTGACCCCGTCGAGGTCTACGCCGGCGACTTCATCCAGACCCACAGGGCAGCGTCCAAGGCCGCGTTCCGATGGCACAGCACAGAGTCACCAGCAGACATGGACGTGGTCGTAGCCAACAGCTACATGCGCGCAAACGAGCCTTACCTCAGCCTCTGGCCCGCGCAGGAGTCCGTGAAGAAGGACGGCTCCGTCGTCCTCATCTGCAACGACCCCGACGGCGACGTAAACCATTGGATATTCAACAACCACGGCAAATATGCGGCGGCGAGCCTCTGGAGCGGAAAGGCCCGCAACCTCACCAGGGGCGCTCGCCTCATAGTCTACAGCCCCTATCCACTCAAGACGCTTGAGTGGCGCCTCGGAGCCCCAGGCGCCGTAACCTGGTGCAAGAAGTGGGACGAGGTAATAGAGGAGCTGAAAAAGCACCACAAGGGCAGCCCAAGGGTCGCAGTCCTACCCGACGGTACAAGCGGCATCCCAGCCTCCTTCATCGAAAAGACGAGGCCCTAACCCGCGAAACCTTATTACATTAACAAGCCCCTTAACCGCCTCCCTAAAACGATGTACACCGAACTACAAAAGCCACTTTATGGAGGCAGTTCGTCGATTCTCCCAGGTCTGCAATCGGGTAACCTTAAGAACAACGAGTTTTCGGCGCGCGCGAGCCCGACACATCTCTGGAACAGGCGATAGCCGTCGGGGACGGGGCGAATGGTGTTCCAATGCTATACGCGGCTAGGCTCGGCATAGTCTTCGACCCGCCAAGGGTTAGGGAGGCAGCCCACACCTCCGTAGACGGCGGCGACCTCAGGGCAATACTACCAACAATCGCCAGCTACCTCGACGGCAACAGAAACCACGCCGAAGCACAAGACCATAGCTCTGAACCGTTATATGGCGAGTAGCGGGAGATCAAGGCGTGATATAATGACAGAGAAGAAGGAGAGTATAGGACCCTCGACAAAGTGCGTGCACATTGGCTCAGAGCCCGACCCGGCCTGGGGCGCCATAGTCCCCCCAATCTACCAGACCACTACCTACGCGGTGCCGAACGTCCCCGACCTCGTCGCACGATACGCCAGAAAGAAGACGGGCTTCACCTACACGAGCACCGGCAACCCGACGCAGCGCGTCGCCGAGATAAAGATAGCCGCCATAGAAGGCGGTGAGGACGCCGCCGTCTTCAGCGCCGGAATGGCCGCCATCACCTCCACGATCACGAGCATAGTCACACGAGGCGACGAGGTAATCGCACCGAGAGAGCTCTACGGCGAGACATTCCACTTCTTCCACCTCCTCGAGGAAAAGATGGGCATAAAGACGCACTACTTCGACACAACCAACGTAAGCGAGGTCGAGGGGCTAATCAACGATAAAACGAAGCTCCTCTACCTTGAGACGCCTACGAATCCTACTCTCCGCCTCGTTGACATCGCCGAGGGGACGAGGATAGCCAAAAAACACGGCGTGACGACAGTGCTCGACAACACATTCGCCTCCCCAATGAACCAGACCGGCCTCGCCCTCGGAGTCGACGTCATCGTCGAGAGCGCCACCAAGTCCCTCTCAGGCCACCACCAAGCCGTCTGCGGCGTCGCCATCGGCACAAAGGAGAGGATACGCGCCATAAAGTCGATGAGAGGACTCTACGGGCAAACACTCGACCCCTTCGCCGCGTGGCTCCTCGTAATGGGCATGCAGACCATGGCGCTCCGCGTCGAGAGGCAGAACTCTAACGCACTCCAACTCTCCCAATACCTAGAGACGCACCCCAAGATCTGCCGCGTCCACTACCCCGGCCTCCCCAGCCACCCCCAACACGCCCTAGCGAAGAGGCAAATGCACGGCTTCGGCGGCCTACTCGCCTTCGAGGTCAAAGGCAGCCTAGATGAGGTGACAAGGATGTTTGATCACCTCAAGCTAGTGAAGCTGGCGACGAGCCTCGGCGGCGTGGACACGATCGCAACGATCCCCTTCATCTCAACCCACGGCGACCTAAAGCCGGAGGAGAAGGCGAGGATGGGGATCACCCAGACACTAGTCCGCGCCAGCGTAGGCATAGAAGACTTCGCCGACCTGAGAGAAGACTTCGAGGAAGCCCTCTCATACGTCTAGCCTCGCTTTCGACCTACTTAACGCCGTTAAATATATTAACGCCGTTAAATACAAGTACGGCGATGAAGCCCCCGTGCATGGTCGTCGTACAGCACATCCTCCCTGCCCTGCGCCTCGAGGTGACTCGGGAACTCGTCGAGAAGCACGGCATGAAGAGAGGCGACGCCGCAGCCAAGATGGGCCTCACTCCCGCCGCCGTCACCCAATACCTCAGCCGCGCCAGGGGAGGCTCCGCCACAACACTCCTTGAGGGCAGCGACAAGGTGATGGAGCTCGTAGGAGAGCTAAGCCGCGACATCGCAGCTGGCGAGAGCCCGCTTGATGTGCTCCTCCTCAAGCTCTGCAGGGCGTGCGCAGCGGCGCGCAGTGAGGGTCTAATCTGCCAGCTTCACAGGGAGTCGATGCCCGGCCTCACCGACCTCAAAAGCTGCTCATGCAGTCTCAACCTCACCTGGTGACAAACATGGAGACCACACAACAAACCGAGATGACGCCCGAGATCGCGGAGCAGGTCACCGAGATGAGCACACGCAACCTAGTCTCCTTCTATGCCGACGACCTACGCCAGATCGGGAAGCGCCGACTCACGCTGACCATTCCACCTGGTGTTCTCAGGCAGCTACGCCTCCTGGGCATAATTAACTCACGCCGCACTTACAGGAACGGCAAGGTGATGTACCTTACAGAGAAGGGCGTAGAGTTCCTCCGCGAGGTAGTGGAATAGTATTCCTTCAGGATTATTCACGTCAAAATAATATAAATAAGGGAATACTATCCCCTATAGCTACCCCAGAAATGGAGGTTAAAAAACTCAAAACGATACAGTTGGAGTCATTCAGCCTTGACCACACAAGGATCAAGGCCCCCTACCTAAGACTATCAAAGCGGGTCGAAGTCCCCGGAAGTGAGTACGAGATCTCGACGTTCGACTTCAGGCTGCGTACGCCTAATACGGAGCTCCTGACGCCAAAGGTGACGCATTCGCTAGAGCATCTCTTCGCCGTCGCCCTCAGGGCGGAGTTCGAGGAGCACCAGCGTGACCTCAAGGTACTTGACGTCTCGCCCATGGGCTGCAGGACAGGATACTACTTGACTGTTTTGAATCCAGTCGGTGCTCTGCCACTATCACGCGCCACGGAGGTGGTGACTGCGATGCTCCCCGGAGCGCTGGAGATCAAGGAGCTGCCCGGCGCGCGCCTCGAGACATGCGGTGCCTATAGAGAGCACGACTTCGCGGGCGCGAGGGCGGAGATCAGGCGCCTATCGAGTGAGGTGCTGGTTCCCCTTGATCAGCCCCCGCTGTTGCTCTAAATTCCCATGTCAACTTCAGTACATATCTTCCCCTTTTTCCCTTTATCTTCTCGAAGAAATATATACGCGGCTCGGCCCAGTCTTAACCGATGCCTATGGAACGCCGCAAGGTCATGTCCCTCGGAAAGGCCTCCCTTGTTGTCTCTCTCCCACGCGAGTGGCTGAAGATGACGGGGATAAAGAAGGGAGACGCCGTCGCCCTCACTATAGGACGGGACCGGTCACTCACCATCAGGCGTCATGAGGAGAAGACCACTCCACACCTTACCATCACAATAAATGTGGGCGCCAAGGAGACCCCCGGTTCCATAACGCGCAAGGTGATAAGCAGCTACCTAAACGGTTACGACACAGTTTACCTGCACAGCGGCGGGGTCTTCAGCGCGGAGCAGCAGACTGCGATCAGGGGAGTAGTAAAATCCCTCTACATGCGTATTATCGAGGCATCCGCCTCATCCGCTACAGTCCAGGCGCTGATAAACGAGTCGATGGCTTCAGTTCCCGACGCCGTTGAACGGATGCACATAATCACCTCCTCAATGTGCAAGAACGTCGTTAACTCCCTACGCGGCTGGGACCCAAACCTCGCCCGATCCGTCCTCCCCCTTGAGGAGGACATCGACCAGTTCCGCTACTTTATAATTCGCCTCCTACGCGGCTCCGCATCCGACCCCCAACTCGCCATAAGCTTACAGGTCGATATGGTCGACTGCATGGATTACCTGACCATCGTGAACAGGATTGAGCACATAGCCGACAAGGCCGTGAACGTCGCCGAAGGCCTGACCGCCTTGATGGAGGATGGAATGAGGCTCCCCGAGCCCCTCTACGATGCTTGCATGAACTTAGCTGAGGCCGCCTGCGAGAGCTACAACGGCTCGGTCGAGGCCTTCATGGAGATGGATCAAGATACGAGCAATAGGATAATAGACAGCGAGGCATCCGCAATGCTCCTCTCTGATAGACTGACCGCACTCATCGCGGAGACTGATAATGTGGACGCGCAGAGGTTAACTCTGATCCGGGACGGCCTCGTCCAGATCGTTGAGTTCTCCTCTGACATAGCTGAAGCGACGCTGGACCGAGCCTACAAAGTAGCCTAGTTACTTCACGATAAGTATCGGCTTTGTACAGTTCTCGACGACATGCCTGCTCACACTTCCGAGGACGAAACCGGATATGCCACTAAGCCCTCTGCACCCCATCACAATGAGGTCTACCCCTTCCTCCTTCGAGGCATCAACTATGGCGTCGCCAACGCGGCCGTCCAGCAGCCGCTTGCTGACCTTGAGATCCGGGTGTTTACTCTTCACGGTCTCCGTCGCCTCCGCGAGAATACGCGAGTATGTGTGGTTTAGGTCTTCTTCGTACTGCTCCATGTAGAGCGGGCTGAATCCCTCCACTGGGAAGGCGGCGATGTGTGCTTTGGGGACTGCCGTCACTATAACAAGTTCGGATTTTCTCTCCTCAGCTATCTCGATGGCGTAGTTTAGTGCGCGCTTCGAGGGCTCTGATCCGTCTATCGCGGCCATTATCTTCCTGTACAACTCTTTCGCCGTTAGAGTCTCTTCAGGAAATGGCGTATATACTCTATTCATATAAATGCTATATATGTATATACAATATTACTATAATATTTATTGAGATCGCCACACTCTTCCACACCCGAGGTAAAGCATCATGGCAAACTGGAAGGAAGAGGTTCAAAAGACCCTCGAATCCGGGGACCACATGGACAAGGAGTACGAAGGCACGTACAAGGGAAGCTTTGGATACATCGCCTTCACGGCGAAGAAGGTACTGTTCGTTTCCGAGAAGGGGCTCTTCAAGAAGACCTACCTGAAGCTACTTGAGCTTCCATACGGTTCCGTGAAAGGCGCCACACTGAAGGGTAATCACGTACTCGAGCTTACAGATGCAGAAAACAAGACACATGCCCTTGACATTAACGATATCCCCGCAAAAATCGTGAAGGACGCACTCGATAAGAATATGAACCACTAGACCGTCTGAAAATCCGATTCTCTTATTTTTCTCAAACCGAAGCAGGTGCGCCACCTCGATTCGCTAGTTTTACATCATCGGGCGACACCGCTTAGGGCATGGTTAAGAAGGCGATCCAAATAGACGAGAAGGACAACGTCGCCACGACAACAAGCGAGGTCGACGTCGGCGAGGCTCTTGAAGTCATCAGCCCCGACGGCAGGGTGATACTCAAGCCCAAGGTCGTTGAACCCATACCCTTCGGACACAAACTCGCAATCAAACCCATAGAGAAGGGAGAGGATATCATAAAATATGGCGAGGTCATCGGCGTCACAACCCAGCCCATCAAGGTAGGGGCATGGGTGAACACACACAACGTCGGCAGCGCGCGCATGCCAACAAGCGGTAAAGAGGCTGGCATACTGTGACTCAATTCATGGGCTACCAGCGCCCCGACAAGTCCGTCGGAGTCCGCAATCACCTGCTCGTCCTCGCCCCAATTGACTGTAGCTTCGAGCCCGCGAAGAAGATCGCGGCACAAGTAGACGGCGCTGTAGCCGTTACACAGTACCATGGCTGCGGAGCCGACCCTGTCATAGTCAACAACCTCGTCGGTACTGCGATGAACCCGAACGTCGCCGCCGTCCTTGTACTAGGACTTGGATGTGAGACCCTCACCGTCGACATGGTCGCCGACGGCGTCAAGCCGAGCGGCAAGCCCGTCGAGACGCTCGTCCTCCAACAGGAGGGAGGCACGCTCAAGACGCAGGAGAAGGCGACACGCATCCTCCAACGCTGGGCACAGGAGGTAGCCGAGTACCGTCCCGAGCCCTTCCCCGTGAAGAAGTTGACGCTCGCCATCGAGTGCGGGGGCAGCGACGCCACATCTGGACTTGCAGCAAACCCCGCCGTAGGCGTCGCCTGCGACAAGCTCATCGACGAAGGGGGTACCGTCATCTTCTCCGAGCCCCAGGAGATGATCGGCACCCAGCACATACTCGCCCGCAGAGCGGTGAACAAGAAGGTCGCCTCCGACGTCTACCGGATGATCGACGAGGACGAGGCACGGCTCAAGGCGCGTGGCATTGACAGCAGGTGGATGAGCGCCGGAAACATAGACGGCGGCCTCACCACCATCGAGGAGAAGAGCCTCGGCGCCATACGTAAAGGCGGCACGCGACCTATACAAGGCGTCCTCCAGAACAACTGGGACCGCTTCGACCAGCCGACGAAGTCTGGCCTCTGGCTCCAGGACGGCACCGGCTGGGACGTGCCCTCGGTCACCCACATGGTCGCCGCCGGGGCGCAGGTCGTCTGCTTCACCAGCGGCCAGGGCAGCACAACGGGCCACGCCATCGCACCAGTCATCAAGATCACAGGTAACCCAGTCACCTACCAGCAGATGGAGGACAACATGGACATCAACGCCGGAACCATCCTAGACGGCTCCGAGAGCCTCAACAGCGTCGGCGACCGCATATACAAGATGGTGATCGATACCGCCAACGGCAAGAAGACCAAGGCCGAGGCCCTTGGCTACCGTGACTACATAGTCTTCTGCAGAAACAGGGCAGCAGAACACCTGCTCGGCCACTGCTAACCCCTTTTTTGATACCAGGCGAGCGCCACTTTTTCGATGCGCTTGATGTAGTCATCTTTAGCATCATTATAGGCGTCGATGTCCGCCGGGTATCGAGTGTAAGCTGCACGCTTCACGATGACGTACTCCCTGCTGGGCGTCGGGGTGTTCACGTAGATAGGCGCAGAACGCGATGTGGCGCAGAGCCTCAGGGTCGCCCTAGGCGTAGACGTGTATGTTGTGGGTGCGGAAACCATTGGAGTCACGTGTGAAGAACCTCCTCCCCGGTAAGCCGTATTCACCCCAGACCCTGTAACCGGCGGCAATCATACGATCCGAGTAGCCATCGATCCGTTCGATGTTATGGACGAGCGGAAGCATGTCTATGATCGGTTTCGCATCCAGCCCGGGCACGGAGGTGCTGCCTATATGGTGAATCTCCACAATCTCGTCGCCGAGGATAGATCGGAGTCGAGTCGCCTCCCTCTCGAACTCAATCGGCCACTCGGGGGAGTACGCCGTGAATGAGTATAGGCTGGGCATAGCTGTCAACCGCTCCCCAGATAGGGGAGAAAAGCCGGTTATAAATTATGGTCAGTTGTCTTTGAGTACGACGTCGTCGTACTCCTTCTCGAGCTTGAGCTTGTGGCCCTGCTCCATCCTCGCGAAGTCGGACCACATCTTGCCGAGAGGGTGGGCGGAGTAGGCCTTGCTGAGTGCCGTGTAGAAATCGACGGCGGTCTGCTCGCTCTTCGCGGCGAAGATGAGTGTATCCTGGTATGTGGCGTCCTCGCTTAGAGGCGACTCCTTGAGAGGGTCTGAAACCTTCAGGTCCATCACCTTCTTCACGTCGCCCGCCTTCGCCTCGTTCATCACCTTCTTGGGGTCCTTGAGTGCGGCCTCGAAGTACTCCCTGTGCTTCTTCTCGTCCGCGGCGATCTCAGTGAGGAGCTTCTTGGAGCCGGGGTCCTTCACTTTCTTCGCGGTACTCGTGTAGAGGTTGTAGGCGCCCGTCTCCATCGTGACGCCGACCTTGAGTGCCTTCTCGACCGTCCATCCGTCGATGCTCATGTTGATCTGGGTTACTCACTGACGGCACCATATAAAAATAGTCCACGTTTTTACCCTTGGTTAGCAACTGTTTTAGCCCCCAGCAGTTACGAGACACGCAGGTGTACATGGTACAGTCCCAGATCGGCCAGCTCCGCTTCCTCCTCACTAGTATGGGGCTCAACGAGTACCAGTCCTCAGCCCTTGCCAACCTCCTCTACCTAGGCGAGACGAAGGCGACAGACCTGAGCAGGGTGAGCGGGGTGCCGAACGCCCGCATCTACGGCGTCCTCGAGGAGCTGGCGCAGAAGGGGCTTGTGATCATACGCCCTGGGCGCCCACTCCTATACGCACCTATGTCCCCAACCGAGATATCGCAGGCACTAGCCGCAGACGCCCGAGACGAGATACAGAAGCGCATGGCGGCGATAGAATCCGTCAAGGGCCAGTTCGAGGGCGCCGCCGACGCCGTCTACATGAAGGGCAGCCAGGCCAAGGTCAGGACGCCTCTCTTCAGGGTCGTTGGCGTAGGCGACGTCTCCATTGAGGAGACGCGCAAGCTCTACAGGGAGGCGAAGACCGAGCTACTCATCCTCACGCGCGCCATTGAGTACTACCCTCAGGTCGCCGACGACCTAGAGGCCGCTGTGAGGCGCGGCGTCAATGTACGCATTCTCCTCAGGTCACGGAGTACGCTCAAGCCCTCCGACGCTGCGAAGCGAGACACCTCACTGAAGTCCATCGCGGTCTTAGGGAGCAAAGTCGAGGCACGAGTGACTGACGACGTCATCATAAGGGGCTGCATAGCAGACGCCTCGGCGGGTGGGCGGGCGATGTTCCTCGTTGAGGAGGTCGGCGTACCATACCACCTCCGAGAGGCTGCGATAACCTCCCACCCCAGCGTAGTCAGGGGCCTCGCCGACATGTTCAACCTGCGGTGGGCGCACGAGTCTAAGCTACCCGACTAGGACTCGACGTATATGGCAACTCGGCAGCTCTTCGGCAGGAAGCTATAGAGCCTCTGGCGTGACGAGTCGAAGGCGAGCGTACCCGCGCCCTCCTCCGCCTTCATCTCCTGAACAACCTTCATCTCTACGAGGTCGAGGGTGGCGACGAGCCCTGGCTTGGCTAGGGCGCAGTAGAGAAACTTTCTCCTTGGGTTGAGCCAGACTCACGTCGGGCTCGCCGGGTATCTTCGCCCTGCATGTCTCCGAGCCCTTCTCCAAGTCCATGGCGACGACGACGCCGGAGTCGCAGGCGATGTATGCCTCACGTCCATCGGCGCTAAGATCGACGCCGTGCGGCCCCTGCGCCTTCACCGGCACGAGACTCGACAGCTCGCCGTTCCTCGGGTTGAGCGTGACGTACCCCGCCGGCTCCCGAATGAGTATGACGAACTTGTCGAGGAAAGTGGAGTACCTACACCATCTCGGCCTCCCCGGCAGCTTCACCGACTTGAGGACGCCTTTCTCGGGGTCGACGAACCTCGCGTTTTGCTCCCCGATGTCGGCGACGAGCAGGATACCATGGTCATCGTCCCAGGCAAGGCCGTTTGGCTTCGTGCCTGCCTGAATCGTCTTCGTCACCGTCCCCTTGGCGGCGTGTATGACGAGTATCTTGCCAGAGCCACGTGAGGCGGCGAAGACGAGTCCGTCAGCCTGCGCGCAGGCGACTCCGCTCGCCTCGGGGCAGCCCCCGATCGACTTCACCAAGCTGTCCGCGTACCCCGTCTATCAACCTCGACCGTGCCCATGGCTGGGTGGGCGACGTATACGTAGCCGTTCGCCGGGTAGATGTCGGCATGATCGAAACCACCAGACTGGTGCTGGGGTAGCGCCACATAGCGTTCGAGCCTGAGAACCACGCAACCTGATCTACACGTGGGGATTTAGTTTTTCCCATGAAATAGGCAGAATCAGCCTCGCAAGGTAGACCATATAAGCCGGCGCGACACCCACATCCGCTGTGAAGCACAAGGGAAGCCCACGGATCGAGATCATCGCCACTGGAGATGAACTCATCTACGGCAGGATCCTCGACACGAACAGCAACTGGCTCGCAAAGCGCCTCACCGAGATCGGCGCCGAGCTGCGCCGCGTCACGATGGTCGGCGACGACTACGACGACATTAGGGACGCCCTCATCGGCGCCCTCGACAGGGACGCGGAGATCATCATATTCACCGGCGGCCTCGGCCCCAGCGAGGACGACTTCACAGTCGACGCCATAGGGCGCGCCCTGAGCAAGGCCGTCGTGAACGACCCCGTTGGCTTCCTGAAGATCAAGGAAATCTACGAGCGGCGCGGCAGCGACCTCAAGCGCGGCGCACGAATGACGCGCATCCTCGAGGACTCCGAGGCGATCCAGAACCACGTTGGCATGAGCGTAGGCATGAAGCTCCTCCACATGGGGAAGCTCATCTTCACCCTACCCGGCGTCCCCCCGGAGATGCAGGGCATGTTCAACGAGCACATCGCCCCCGTGCTAGAGGCGGAGGCGAAGCACAAGCTCCTCGGCCATACCTACGGCGTCGCCATGGTGTGGAAGGACTTCTTCCCCCTCTACACGCAGCTCCAGAAGGACTACCCCTACATCTACATCAAGAATGCCGCGACTCCCCCCGAGGCGGAGGAGGAGCGCAGCAAGGTCAAGGAGATAAAGGTAGACATAGTCGTGCAAGGCGCAACGATGGGGGAGGCGGAGGAGAAGATGACCGCCTTCATGGCCGAGTACCAGCGCCGAATGGAAGAAGCTGGTGGCGGCACAATCAGGCGCATCTAGCCCGAAACGTTTTACACACCGTGCGCTCTTTTTCAGTCGAGTCGGCATGCTGTTCCGCGTCTACCTCGATAAGGAGCTGCTAATGGAGAAGGTGAGGCTCGTTAAGGGGACCCCTGAGGGGGTAGCATTAAAGGATGATAAGGGAGTATCCAAGGTTCTCGACGGCGTCTACGTCGCCGAGGTCGAGGGCGTCGCAGGCTACGTCACTCTGCGCCGCGCACGACAAGCTGACCGAGGCCAGTGAACTCGGCGCCCCTGAAGTAGGCGTGGAGCTTCGCCGGCAAATCATCGACGTGTAGCGTCACCTGCTGCCAGCTATCCCTCTCGCGGATTGTTAGGATGCCCTTCTCCATAGTTGTGTAGTCGACTGTGACGGCTAGTGGCGTACCGACCTCGTCCTGCCTCGCGTAGCGGCGCCCGATGCTTCCTCCGTCGTCGAAGACGGCCCTGAAGCCCTCGGCGAGCACAGTGTCGTAGACGGTCATCGCCTTCTCGGGCAGACCGTCCTTTGTGACGAGCGGCTGGACCGAGACCTGATATGGGGCAAGGTTTCTCGGGAACCTGAAGATGGTCCTCTTCTCCTTCGCCGTCTCCCTGAGCTCGTAGGCGGTCTCCATGGCAACGAATGTGAGCCTATCCAGCCCGTAGCTGGGCTCGATGACGTGGGGGACGAATCGTGTCCCGTCCTTACGGAGCACCGACATATCGACGCCGCTACCCTTCTGATGGGCCTTGAGGTCGTAGTCGGTCCTGTTGGCGTGGCCCGCGACCTCTATCCAGCCCCAGCTCTTCGTGTAGACCTCGTGGTCGAAGGTCTGGCTGCTGTAGTGGCTGCGCTCCTGTGGGAGGTGCGCGCGGAATTGCTGGCTCTCCGTGGGTACCCCTAGGCTCTGCATGAAGCGCTTGCCCACGCCCATGAAGTAGCCCTGCCACTCTGTGAGTACGAGCCCGCTCGCCACTGCCTCCTTGATCGTGATCTCAAGCGGCTCCTTTGCGCCTTTCTCCTCCATCTCCTCAGTGTAGAGGCGAACCTTCTCATCCTCCACCTCCTTAAGCCAAGGGCAGGCGGGGTTCTGAGGGTCAAAGAACAGCTCCAGCTCCATGATCGTGAACTCGCGGAGCCTGTGCATGCCTCTGCGTGGGCTGACTTCGTTGCGCAACACCTTGCCCTGCTGGCTGATGGCAAATGGTATCCGCTCCCTATTCGCCTGATAACATCGCTTGAAGTTTGTGAACATGCCCTGCGCCGCCTCGGGACGCATGTAGCCAACCTCACCGCCAGTGGCGCCGATCTGAGTCTGGAACATTGTGAGGACGAGCGTAGGCTCCTTTAATGCGCCGCCGCAGACCGGGCACTTGATGTTGTTATCCACTAGGAGCTTCTTGATGGCGTCACCGCCAAGTGCCTCGACGTGCTCCATACCCGTCTTCTCCTCGATGAGGTGATCTGCGCGGAAGCCACGTCCGCATTGGCTGCAGGACGCGGCGTACTCCTTGAAGTTGGCGAGGTGGCCGCTAGCCTCGAAGACCTTGCTGCTGTTGACTATTGGGTCCTCGATCTCGAAGAATCCCTGGCGGCGGACGAACGACTCGCGCCACTGGGCCTCTATGTTGCGCTTGAGCTTGACGCCCACGTCGCCGTATGTCGTGAAGCCAGCTATGTTCCCGTATATCTCGAAGCTCGGCCAGAAGAAGCCGCGCCTCTTCGCGATCTCAGTGATTGTCTCGTATATGTTGCCCGTGGACATCTTCGACAGCCCAACCACTTGTTGGGGGTGAGAAATATAAAGATAGTAAAAATAGGTGATTACTCGACGACTGGACGGAACTTGTACCCGTACTGGAGTAGCCCCGCCTGCCCATCCTCAGTGACCTTGCGGAAGGCGTATTCAACCTTCATGCCCACCTTGACCGCTTCAGGCTCAACATCGACCACTTGGCTCAGTATCTGGACGCCATCGTCGAGCTCAATCAGGGCAACTAAATACGGCGTGTATTTCTCATAGCCAACTGGGGCGTTCCTGATGATCTGTCCAGCTCTTTACCTTGCCCACCTCAGCGAGTTTGTATGGCTTGAATTCGTTAGAGCCGCAGATGCAGACGGGTGTTTTTGGATAGTGCTTGGCACCGCACTTGGCGCATTCCTCTCCCATGAGCCTATAACGGGGCTTCTCCTCGCGCCAATATCTTGGAACACTCATCTTAACCCCTCCTTAGTATGGCGACGGAGCAGGTGGAGCCTACGCCCGCCATGCTCTGCGCCATCCCTACCTTAGCGTCGGGAACCTGGTTTGTCCCTGCTTTACCGCGTAGTTGTATGACCGTCTCAGCGATCTGGTAGAGGCCCGTCGCGGCGATTGGGTTGCCCCTCGCCTTAAGTCCGCCGAAGTTGTTCGTCGGTATCTCGCCGGTCCTCGTCGTAGCACCCTTTGCCACCATCTTAGCCCCCTTACCCTTCTCAGCGAAGCCGAGGTCCTCAAGGCTGAGGACACCATCGATAGTCGTGTCGTCGGTTACCTCTAAGACATCGATGTCCCTCGGCTGGAGCCTGGCGACCGAGTACGCTTTCTCCGCCGCCTTTTTTACAGCCTCGAGTGTGAGTGGGTTCTTGCGTGCGGCTAATAAGAGGTGGTCGGTGGCGACAGTTGAAGCCACAACCTCGATTCCATTGGCGACCTTATCGACTGGCCCGAGGAGCACAGCGGCTGCGCCATCAGCAACCGCAGCACACTCCATCATCCTGATTGGATCGGCCTCCATGGGGCTCGTCATGACGCGCTCGATACTGAGCTTGAAGGGGTACTGGGCGTGTGCGACGCCTACTGCGTTGTCGTGGCTCCGGGCAGCGAACCACCCGATCTCCTCGGGTGTCGCACCGTACTCATGGCTGTAGAGCCTGTGAAGTATCGCTGAGAGTCCCGTCTTAGTTACGCCAGTGTATGATGTGTATTCCTGATCCTCCACGCCAACTATAGCGCTGGTGACAGCCTCGGGTAGGAGGTCGCTCATCTTCTCGACTCCGCCGACGAGAACCCAGTCACTCATACCGGATGCGACCGCCTTGACTCCCTCATGGAAGGCGACTCCACCGCTTGCCTGCCCCGCCTCGATCCTGACAGCGGGGAGGCCGGGTCTGCCGATGGCCTCCGCCATCATAGCGCCCATGCCTATCTGTCCCTGTAGGTGTGCACCCATCATGTTGGCGACGTAAAGATGTTCGACTTCGGTTTGCGACGCATCCCTCATGGCACCTAACGCCGCCTCGGCGAAGAGTTCCTTGACGTTCCTCTCCCAGGGCTCGCCGACCTTGGTAAACCCGATTCCGGCAACCGCTACCTTCCTCATGCTATAATCTGCCCCCTGTGGCGCAGGTACGTCGCGTAGTCGACGTACTTCTTCCTGTCTATGTAGCTCTTAACCTTGGGTCCGCCGCGACGCTGCTTTATCGGGTCGCGCACCTTCCAGACGAAAGCGTCGCTTCCCGAGCCGCTGCCGTAGCTGACCATGAATATCTTGTCACCCGGCTCGGCGACATCCAGGGTCGCTGCTAGTCCCAGCGGGCTCGAGCCGGCGTAGGTGTTGCCCACGACGGGACTGACAAGCCCGGGGTTGATCTGGTCCATGCTGAACCCGAGCATCTTGGCGACGTTGATCGGGAACTTTGCATTAGGCTGATGGAATACCGCCCACTTGAAGTCCGTTGGCTTATATCCCGTCTCGGCGAGGAGCGCTTTGCCCGCGCCTGTGATATGCTTGAAATAGGCTGGCTCTCCAGTGAATCGGTTGCCGTGGCGCGGGTACATCTCCTTGGGCCTGCGCCAGAAGTCTGGGGTATCGGTGACGAAGCTGTAAGAGGCTTCGAGTTCGGCGACGCTCTCCTCGGCTGGGCCGAAGAGGTAGGCGGCGCCTCCACAAGCGGCGGTGTACTCCAACGCGTCCATTGGTTTACCCTGCGCCGTATCGGCGCCTATGCCCATAGCGTACTTCTGCATCCCACTGCCGACTAGACCGATGCAGGTCTGCATCGCCTCGGTGCCCGCTTTGCAGGCGAACTCGTAGTCGGCGGTTGAGACGCTGGGCGTCGCACCGATGACCTCGGCGACGATTGTGCCCGAGGGCTTGACAGCGTATGGCTTGGACTCGGTGCCGACGTAGACCGCCCCGATGAGCGACGGATCAACACCTGAGCGCTTCACAGCCTGCCTCGCGCACTCGACCGCTATTGTGACGGTGTCCTCATCGAGAGCCACGACCGCCTTCTCCTCGACGGGCTCCCCTGAGGTCCCCCACATGCGGTTGACCTCGGCTGCCTTGAGCCTGAACATCGGCACATAGGCGCCATAGCCCACTATGCCGACCCTGATGAGAGTCTTCAAATGATGCAACCTCTCCGGAAACTTGAAGGATAGGTTGGGTGTTTTCTATATAAGCGAATCGACAGGGATCGATAGAGTCTTCGACGGGAGACGATTAACGCTTGAGGTAGACGTCCCTGACGGCGCCTAACGACTTGAACGTTGCCTTTAGTGAGTAGGGGCGCTCGAACTGGCAGACGAATCCCTTCCATGGATCGCCGACGACCTCGTAACCGTCCATCTGCCCGACTCCGAGGAACGCCGTGTTGGCGACGTGCCTTATCTCCTCGGGCTTGAAGCCCATCAGCCCAACACAGAAGCTGTCTACGGCAACGACGTCGGTGCCAGCAACGACGACGCCCATCCTGCGGGGGTTACCCACGACTGGGCCGTTGCCCTCCATACAGGTCAGCCCGTCGATGACCGTCATGTCAGTCCTTATTATCTTCGCCAGGTAGGGTAGGACCTCGTCGAGCTTTTTATGGAGTCTACTCTTCTTCGCTTCTTGGAAGCAGCCGTAGAGGTTCTTGATACCGAGGGTGACTGTGGTGTGGGCGCAGGTCTTCATTTTGGCGAGATTAACGACGTAGTCGGCTTCCAGCATGGTCTTTGGGATCATGATCTCAGTGTCCGCGACTCTATGGGGGACACACTGGTCGCCGCTGAGGTTTAGGAACTTGACGCCCCATTCGTCGAGCTTCGCCCTGAGGCCGGAGTCTCTGACGCGGTTGTCTCCCGTATCGGCGATGTTGTCTGACTCGACTATGAGTGGTTCGCAGCCCTTCTCCCTAATCATCTTGACTGCGGCCTCGACGATTTTGAAGTCGGTGAGGACCATACCCTGTGGGTTCTTGGAGTTACAGACGTTGGGCTTGATGACGACCTTCATCCCAGGCTTGATCTGAAAGCCCCCTGCGAGTTCTACAGCCCTTCTTACTGATGCTTCTATATCCCCCGCCTTTACTAGCGCGACCTTTGCCAACTACTTCACCCCGGGGGCTATTCTATCCCCCATCTCCTTCATTACGGCGAGCATCGCTATCTCGTCGTCAACCGTTATCCTCGGCTCCCCTCCCTCGTGGACGAGTTTGTCGAGGTGTCTGTACTGCTCTGGGAAGCTAGGGTGCTTGAACTGTGCGAGGTCGAGGTACCAATCGATGCCCCTCTCGCTCGTCTTCTTCTTCGCGCCTTCGGATTCGACAGTGTAGCTATAGGGATTTATGGCGAAGTCGCTGGTTATGCCGCCCTTCTCGCCCTTGATAGCAACCGCGAAGGTTGGGATTGTGCGGGTCCAGCTCGCAGTGCAGTCGAGTTTAGCGCCGCTCACGGTCTCTATGTCAGCGTGGAGGTTGTCACAGACATCATACTTTCTGCATTTACCTGAGACGTTGAGTACTTTGCTAGGTCTACCGGCGACGACGCCTGCGACGCTCAGTATGTGGGGCATAACGTCCTCGACTATCCCCTTCGGGTCCTTCGTGCGGAAGTCCGTCTTCGACCCGTAGAAGCCGAGGTTGTTCTCGAAGTTGAGTTTGACCGACTCAACTTTGCCTATCGTGCCCTGCTTGATTATCTCCTCCATCTTGTAGAGGGCGGGGGTGTAGACGTAGTTGTGGGCGGGTAAGACGATGAGGCTTCCCATCGCCTTCTTTATTCTCTCGCAGCCTTCGACGGTCTGCGCCAGCGGCTTCTCGCAGAGGACATGCTTTCCCATCTTTAGCGCCTCGAGGGTCATCTCCTCGTGGAACCGTGGGGGCGTGTTTATGGCGACCGCCTCCACGTCTGATCTAGCAAGGAGCTCGTGGTAGTCTCCGCAGGCATGACCGACGCCTGTTGCTCCCTTGACCTCAGCGAGTTGCCCCTCACCTTTATCAGAGATGCTAACCAGTTCCACGACGCCCGAGGCCTCAATCGCCTTCAGATGGAACATCGTGGTAACCCTACCGCAGCCTATTATACCGAGGCGGAGCATACGCCACAGATAGTCAGCGCCTCCGATAAATAGTTGCTACCCGCCGCCGAAGTACTTGGCAAGAAACTCCTTGTAGCCTAAGCGGAAGGCTATAGGTGTGCAGAGGGCTATCTCGAGCCAGTATGTGGCGAGTCGCGTGAGAAGACTTATCGCGGCTGCCATCGAAAGGGGAATCCCGGCGAGGACGAGAGCACCCGCGAGCCCCGCGTCTAGTATACCTATCCCGCTGGGTATGAAGAAGTTTATCTGCTGTAGGAACTCGACGAAGGCGAAAGCGAATATCGCCGTAGAGATGTCTAGCTGGACGCCGAGGGCCATGGCGGAGAGGTATGTGGTCACAACGCCGGCACTCCAGTGGAAGACGAGCATGGCGAAAGCTGCGAGGTTCAAGCCCATCTCCGCCTTCAAGGCACAGATCGCGTCGGCTATGTCCTCGATCACATGGTTGAACCCATTCTCCCCTGTCTCGGAGTTGCGGTATCTGTCGAACACCTTGCGCCTTACAAACTGTGGGCTTTTCGAGTAAACATAGGTCAATGCGCGCTTGTTTAGGGTGAGAATGAAAACGGCGACGCTAACGAGGGCGAAGACTGTTAGGAACCAGGACACTGCGGGGTTGATGGGAATCTGTCCGCCACTCACCAGCGTGATGAACGTGGTCCCTCCGATTATCAAACCGAAGGCGATGTTATAGTAGGCTCTGTGAACCAGCACGCTGCTCAGCCCCTTCCCAAGGTTCGAAGTGGACCTATCCTTGATGAGGTAGGCGCGCACCATCTCGGTCATTAACGGCAACGGCGCGATCCATCCTATGAAGAGACTCGTGAAGCTTAGCTGCGTAGTAGTCCATAGGCCTATTTCGACCTTCATCGCCCTGAGTATGAGGTACCACGAGGTAGCCCAGAACATGAGCCCGAGGAAGTCGACGGCGACGGCGACCAAGTATATGGGAACATTGAAGGTGCCAACCTGGGCAAATGCTTCGAGGGGATTCGACCAGACGAGGTACGCGACGAAGAAGACGACTCCTACGATAGTGAAAGCGAGCGCCCTCTTGTTCAATGGGGTGCCACTCTGCATACTCAGCCTAACCCATAAATAACGATGCGCCCACTCCGAGACCGAGTTGGAGCCCACAATAAAGTCAGTAACGGCGGCTGACATCGCCACGGTTCACAGGATAGAAGTGGGCAGCTACACGGACCCTTGGCCGAGGTCGATTTTCTTCCTAATGCGGGGCAGGGCACCTGAACTTTTTCTCGTCGCCGAGGCCGAGGGCGCGGTTATAGGCTACGCTATAGGGGAGGTTGAAAAGCGCGGGGCAGAGAGGGTGGGACACGTGATGAACATTGCCGTCGCGCTGGATTGGAGGCGCAAGGGGCTTGCGGGGAGGCTGCTCGACGAGCTGGAACGTCGGTTCTCGGAGAGAGGCGCAGTTGCCTCATACCTTGAGGTGCGTGCCTCGAACATCCCCGCTAAGATACTCTACCTGAAGCGCGGCTATGTCGAGACCGGACACCTCCCCAATTACTACCGTGATGAGGACGGCATCGCGATGGAGAAGCCTCTAGGCTGAAACGTTACGCTTTCATACCCGTACCTGCCCCTCACTCCGTAGGTGGAACCATGGGTGAGATACGGGTCGCCTTCGCAGGTATTGGGAACCTCTGCTCAAGCACAGTGCAGGGTGTGCGCTACTACTCCAAGGCAAAGGAGCCTATGGGGCTCCTCCACCCCACGCTTGGTGGCTACAAGCCCAGCGACATCAAGTTCGTCGCCGCATTCGACATCTCGGAGGCGAAGGTGGGCAAGGACCTCTCCGAGGCCATATTCGCGAAACCCAATAATGCACCGAAGATAGTCGATGTGCCAAAGATCGGCGTCACTGTCAAGATGGGGCCTGCCCCCGACCTAGTTGAAGAGGGTACCCTCAGTAGCATCAAGCGGGCCAAGGAGGAGCCCGTCGACGTCGCAGCGGAGCTCAAGAAGGCGAAGGCAGACATCCTCATAAATATGGTCTCTGGAGGCAGCGACAAGGCCTCCGCCCTCTACGCGAAGGCGGCGCTCGACGCGGGGTGCGCCTACATCAACGCAACGCCTTCGAGTATCGCAAGCGACGACGTGTTTGTGAAAAAATTCGTTGCAGCGAAGCTGCCCCTTTCGGGTGATGATCTCCTCGACCAGGTCGGCGCGACAGCCATCCACATCGGCATCCTCGAGTTCCTACACAGCCGTGGCGCGCATATCGACGAGAGCTATCAGCTCGATGTCGGAGGCGGCGCAGAGTCCATCAGCACGCTGGAGAAGACTAAAGACACGAAGAGGAGCATAAAGACGGCTGCCGTCACTGGTCACGTGCCGTACAAGTTCCCGCTCGTCTCCGGCTCGACCGACTTCGTCGACTTCCTCGGCAATGGGCGTGACAGCTTCTTTTGGGTCAAGGGCCGCTACTTCGGAGGCGTCCCATTCACGATGGATCTGAAGCTGAGCAGCGAGGACGCTCCGAACGGTGGTTCGATCCTCCTTGACGCCATAAGGGGGATGAAGGTCGCCAAGGACAAGGGCGAAAAGGGTCTAGTCTCATCCGTCTGTGGCTACGCCTTTAAGAGGGCAGACCGCACGAGTCTAGTCAAGGCATACGAATCTTTCAGGGAACTCACAGGTTAACCGCAATGCACATGATATTCATGGTTGGGACTGCCGGTAGCGGCAAGTCAAGCCTCACAGCCACGTTCACCCGCTTCCTCGAGATGCAGCGCGAGGACGTCATGGCGATAAACCTCGACCCAGGCGCCCCAAGCCTCCCATACTCAGCAAACGTAGACATCCGCGACTACATAAAAGTCGAGGACATCATGGAGGAGTACGGCCTCGGTCCAAATGGCGGCCTCGTCGCCGCCACGGACGCGATCAAAGATGTCGTGGACCAAGTCAGCCAGGACATCGAGGACTTCACACCAGACATCTGCATAGTCGATACCCCGGGGCAGATGGAGCTATTCGCCTTCCGCAATATAGGCGCTGAAGTGGCGGAGAAGCTCACAGACGCCGACAAAGGCCTAGTCTACCTCTTCGACGCGGGCTTCTGCCGCGACCCACTAAACTACGTCATGAACATGTTCCTAGCATCCGCCATAAACGTCCGTTTCCAGCTCCCCCAGTTCCAGGTATTCAGCAAGGTCGACTTACTCAAGGCGAACGAGCTCGAAGGCATGATGAGTTGGGCAGACGACTCCGAGGTGCTCCGCGAGGCGGTTGACGCCAAGCTTAGCGGTATGAACAGGGAGATGAGCGCGGACATGCTCGAAATCATCGAGAGGATGGGCGTCGAGTTCAGCCCCATCGCCGTCTCCTCGAAGACGCAGGACGGCTTCCAAGTACTCTACTCAGAGCTACAGCGCGTCTTCACCGGCGGGGAGAAGTTCACTCCCTAGGCGCCGTGGAAAATCGTTAATACGGCATCCGGTTCCCTATCCCCTAGGAGATAACCATGGTTCTTTACCTCACACAGGACGAGGTCAAGAAGGTTCTTGACATGAAAAGCGCCCTAGAGGCCGTCGAGGACGGCTTCCGGGAGATGGGTAACAAGGCGATCGAGATGCCTCCGAGGGTCTATCTACACTTCCCAAAGGGCGTCCTCATCGCTATGCCTGCCTACATGCCCAACCTCAACGCAGCGGGCACGAAGCTCGTCACCGTCCACCCCGGCAACAAGAAGGACTACAACCTCCCCGCAGTGCAGGCGAAGATCGTCATCAACAGCGTCGAGAACGGCACGCCACTTGCCATCATGGACGGGACATACGTCACAGCCGTCCGCACCGGCGCCGCTGGCGCAGTTGGGATAAAGTACCTCTCACGCGAGGACGCCAAGGAGGTCGGTCTCTGCGGCCTCGGCGTCCAGGGTAGGAGCCAGATAATGGGACTCATGCTCGTCCGCCCTAAGATAACTAAGGTCAAGATATTTGACATCCTTCCCGAGGCGGTACCGCCATTCATCAAGGACATGAAGGCTATGTACCCGGGCGTTGACTTCGTCGCCGCTAAGTCGGCTGAGGAGGCGACGAAGGGTAGCGACATCGTTATCACCTGCACGCCTAGCACCACCCCCTTCATCAAGGGTGAGTGGCTGAAGAAAGGCGCCCACGTCTCCGCTATAGGCGCGGATGTCGCGGCGAAGAGGGAGTTAGAAACCAGCGTGATCAAGAAGGCGAACAAGCTAGTCGTCGACTTTACCCCGCAGGCATTCGTCGTAGGCGACTTCGCAAAGCCGAAGGAGGAAGGCGCGATCACGGAGAAGGACATCTACGCCGAGATGGGTGAGATAGTCTCCGGGCAGAAGAAGGGGCGCACATCCCCCGACGAGATCACCCTCTTCAAGGCGACCGGCCTCGCCATAGAAGACGTCGGCACCGGTGCAAAGGTCTACGAACTCGCCGTCAAGAAGAAGATCGGCACAGAACTCCCCAACTAAACTTTTTCAACTATCCCCGAGTAATCAACGTAGTTGTTTTCGCAGGGATTACCCGGGCAGTATTGAATCCTCGACTCAGAGACGTCCGCACCTATAGAAATTATCGTCGAGCTCGTCTGCACGTACTCCCCGGTAGGATAGTGGTAGCAGATGGAGCCCGGCCCTTTCTCCGCGCCGTGGTCAGCACCCATCTCCTTTAGCATTGCCGTCAGTCCTTCGATGTCCCCGGGCTGTTGGTTGTCCAGGAACTGAAGCGCCCTTATCCTCCGCCTCTCAGCGTTCTCCCACATCTTCTCCGCCCTTTCACTCCAGTCCATACTGTGGAAGAGGGTGAGCGTCGTTATTGTATGACCGCCATAGTCGAGGCGGTGGACGTCCGTCTCTCTGTCCCAGACGATGTGCCATGCGGAGTCCGCGTCCGCGACGAGGAAGTTCCCCCGCCGGTAGTCCAATCGGGCATCGGGATCGGTGAGCAGCCCCTTCGCTTCGTCGGCGGAGTCGCAGCCGTCGAGCAGATCCATGGCGAGCAGCCCCCTGCTCCGCGCTGGCTTCTCAAGCATCTCGGTCTCCTGGTTCGTCACAGCGACGAGTAGACCTGAATCGTTGAAACCTATCCACGTCCCCTTGGAGGCGACGTCATAAGGCGCGTAGATTCTGCGCGCCCCACGGAAGAACCGCGGCGCTTCCTCCAGTGTGCCCCGGTTCAGATACCTGTTGTGTAGAACCATCACCGGGTAGTCCTCAAGGAACCCGAGGAGGGCTATCAACGTGCACACGGAATGCTCCGTTTAGGGTTCCCAAGCCCTCCTATAAGGTTTCCAGCGGGTGAGACTATTTATACCAACAAATCATGATCGATTAATGAGGTTCTATACATGGCGAACACCATCGACGAACTGTCACAGACCGAGATATCTGAGCTCATAGAGAGGCGTTTCAGCGTCTTCACTCCCGAGGACTCCGCGAGCAAGGTCAAGGGGGAGCTAGAGAAGACTGGCCGCTACGAGGCCCTTGTCGTGGGCGGCGGCAAGATCGGCATGGTAACTATACGCGATCTCCTGAATGCCGAGCAACTTGAGCAGACGAAGGTCGAGAAACTCTGGAAGAGCCACTGGACGCCAGTCACTTCGGACAGCTGGGTCGGAGGCGTCGCGACCGAGCTCGTGAGGATTAACGCAAGGGCGCTCCCCGTCGTCGAGAGTATGAAGCCCATAGGAATAATCTCTCAGGTCGACATCGTTGGAGCCCTAGCCGACTGCAACGAGCTGAAGAAGACGCCTGCGAGGGACATCGCCAAAATACCGCCTGTTGTGTTGGGCGTCTTCGCAAAGGTCGCCGAGGCGAGGAAGCTGATGCTGGATAGAGGTTTCAGCCACGTACCAATTGTGAAGGAAGAGAAGCTCGTCGGCATAGTAACTGCTCAGGACATCGTTAAGCACTTCTCAGCGGGGATCGGCAGGGCTAAGACCGGCGAGAGGGCGGGTCAGAAGATATCAAAGTACCCCGGAACCGTGGAGGGGCTTATGGATGAGCACCCACTGACATTCAGCCCCGACGCGACCGCCCTCGACGTCGCTAAGGGCCTTCGCGACCATGAGAAGAGCGCCGCGTTGATCATCGACGAGAAGGGAGGCGTATACGGCATAATAACCCCTAAGGAACTGCTCCAGCTAATAGCCGAGCCCGAAGGCGAGCCCGAGCTACCCATTTCCATCGTCGGGCTCACCAATGAGGAGTTCCTCGAGAAGAGCCTCGCCGAAGAGAAGGTGAAGAAGGCGGTCAGTCTTGGCCTGAAGCTGCACCCCGACATTGACAACGTACAAGTGGTGGTAAAGAAGGCAGAGAAGGGCGGTGAGAAGGGGCGGTACGAGATGACGGTGCGTGTCCATACACCGCGTGAGCAATTCCAGACCTCGAACGAGGGGTACGACCTCGTGAAGACCTTCGACGGACTCGTCGCGGCATTGGAAAAGATGCTGAAGCAGGCGAAGCACGAGCCCTTCAAGGTCTCCCGCAGGGGACGTGGACGCGACTAATTCTTAACCACAATCGCCTACTTTTCATCGATGTCTAAACCACCGTGGACGGTAGTCGTCACGGAGCCTATAAACGAAGCCGGAGTTAGCCTCCTCGCGAGTCGAGGCGTCAAGGTTGTTTCCCTCCTCCCGGGGGTGGGTGAGGGCGAGCTTTTTCGAGTGGCGCCTGAGGCCGATGGTCTGATCACCCGTGGCGGCGTTAAAGTCACACGCGAGATCATGACGGCTAGTCCCCGATTGCGTGTAGTAGGCGTCCACGGCATAGGCTGTGACCACGTTGACCTAGCAGCCGCTCGCGATTTGGGCAAGGTAGTCCTCAACACACCTGACGCCTTAACGGTGACGGTCTCCGAGATGGCGGTCGCGATGATGCTCTCGATGACGCGAAGGGTAGCCTCCGCCGACAAGGCGGTTCGCGCAGGGGCATGGGCACGTAAGTATAGCGACCTCATTGGCGTGGAGCTGGCTGGGAAGACAGTGGGTCTCGTCGGTATGGGGCGGATAGCCGCTGCGACAGCTAGACGGCTGAAGCCTTTCGACCTTAGGCTCCTCTACTGGAGTCGGAGCCGACACCCGGATATCGAAAGAGAAATTGGCGTAGAGTGGGCTGAACTCCCCTCCCTCCTCACCCGGAGCGATATCATAAGCCTGCACTTACCCGGCACGGCTGAGACCCACCACACTATTGGTGCAAAGGAGCTGTCCCTGATGAAACGTGGGTCAATGATAGTCAATACTGCGAGGGGTCGCATAATAGATGAGGCCGCACTGATAGAGGCGCTGAGAAGTGGACATATCTCCGCCGCGGCACTCGACGTCTTCGAGGTCGAGCCTTTAAAGCCAGATAATCCGCTCCTCGGCATTGACAACGTTGTTTTAACGCCTCATCTTGGGGCGAGTAGTCTCGAGGCGATGCGGAGGATGGCCACCCAGGTAGCGCAGGGCGTCATCGACGTCTTAGAGGGGCGTGAACCTAGGAACAGAGTCACGTAGCGTCTCGAGCACTCAAGGAAATGGTTTTAAAGCCTCGACCCCTCGGTTAGGAGAGGTGTGAATATGCCTACAGTCACAGTGGACAAGGCCAAGTGTGATGGAGAGGGCACATGCGTCGACGTCTGCCCAATGAACGTCTACGATATGGTAGACAAAAAGTCGGAGCCCACTCGGGCGTCCGACTGCATTGCATGCATGGCATGCGTGAACAGCTGCCCAACACAGGCCATCACGGTAGAGCCGTAAGACAACCGGTCTAACCGGTAAAACCCGTAGAATCCTTCGTTTTTAGCGACTACGAACCGAGATAGCTCTGACTATGTCGGCGGTGTTCTCGCACCAATCCGCAATCGTCTCAAGGGCGTCGAGGAACTCGTTCAGCAGGATCATTGAGCCTACTGTCCACCCCTTGAATTCCAGTGTGGCGAGGTGCTTCCTTGCCTGGCTGTAAAGCTCGTCTGTATCCTCCTCGAGCATTTCGACCTTGTTGGCGAGGTTGACTGCCTCCTTGGGATCCTCGTAAGCCTTCTTGAGGCACTCCTCTAGAACGGCGACGCAGTCTGCGTCTGCCTTGACCATGTTGAGGGCCGCTTCCCTCATCTCCGGCGGAGCCTTATCAAGTTGGATGACGTTCAGGATGCGCCCCGCCTCCTTGCTCCAGTCGGCGATCCAGTCTACGGCGCGTACTAGCTCCATGAGGTCATCGCGCTCCTCGGGGAACATCTCGCTCTTCGTGAGGGCGTCTACCATCTTCCTCCTGAGGTCGTCTGCCTCCATCTCCATCCTGCTGACGCTCATGTAGTGCTTCACGCATCCCTCGCGGTCGCACTTGGCGGCGGAGTCCACCATGCTGTAGAGCTCCCTGACCGCGTTCTTCGTCAGCTCGAGGTGCTTCTCAGCCATCCCTAGTACATCTTCCCCGCGGCTCGGGGCAAACCATCCGAAGAGCTTTCTTGACAACCTATCCCACTATCCTTTCATCGTTCAGTTTATCAATCTTTCATCATTTTCTACCCAGTTAGAACGTAGAACGCAATTATTATCGCCGGTATAATGTGGAATATCGCGGTGACTACGAGTGTCAGCCTAGGTGAGGCGGCAACCTTGTCCGCTGTGGCCTTCACAACCTTGCTGAACGGCTTCATCAGTGGGAGGAAGATTAGTGCCCCGACTAAGTTGACGGTCAGGTGTACGAGCCAGACTCCGAGCGCAAGTGGGTCGCCGGTCGCCATGGCTGCTATCATGACGTCGAAGACAGTGCCGATGTTAGCCCCCAGAATGTAGGGTAGAATGTAGAACTCCGCCCCGATTACGCCGCTCGTCGCCAGTGGCACGAGCAGTGAGACCATAACGGTCGTGCTGGGTATCAACAGTGTGAATATGAATCCGGCGAGAAAAGCGCGGTATGGCTTCTGAAAAGTGGCTCGAATCAGGTTCCAGCTTCGGGGCATGTTGAATATCTCAGTCATGTACCTCTCGACGCCGTTGAGGGCAACAATTAGCATGACCGCCCCGATGATGATGCCCGCCCACGGAGGGATGGCGCCGAGGACGACTGGAACCCACGGTGTAATGACATCAAGTATATCTGGGACCGCATCGAGCCAGGGCGCCTTGACGAAGATGTTTCTCACCCTGGGTCGCAACCCATGTGAGTGACCCGAAGAATAGCTCAAGCGGGTAGAATATGGCGAGTGCACAGAGATTGTAGAGGACGTGAGTCAGCGTCACGTTGAACGCCGCATCCTGGTGCTTCCTCTTCCTGACCTGATTGAGGACGGAGATTAGGAAGGGGGTCACAGTAGTGCCCAGCTCCGCCCCTATTAGGGTGGCGACGGCGAGGGAGAGTGGCATGGCGCCCGATGAGACGAAGGCGACTACTATGGAGTCGAAGGCGCCGCTGCTGTGGAGGAGCGCCGTGCCTATCCAGCCTGCGAAGACGCCGCTCGTCGTATCCCTTATCACGAGGACGATGTTCTCCGCGAGGAACTCTGTCATCAGGCCGGCCGAATCCTTGATCAGCATTATGGCCGAGATGAAGAAGTATAGGGAGACGAGTGAGCCCGCCACGTTCCCGACTTTGGAGCCCAAGTTCCTCCTAAAGCGGATTTCGGTATATAATTTAAGGATAATCTATATAGAATATGGTGGTTATATAGACAATACCGGGAAGCCAGCGTCCCTGAGCATGTCATAGAGGAGGCTCAGCGGCAGACCTACGACGTTATAGAAGTCCCCCTCAACCCTCTCGATTATGAATGCTCCGACGCCCTGTGCCGCGTAGGCTCCCGCTTTATCCATTGGCTCGCCCGTAGCGACGTAGGCGTCGATTTCCACGTCGCTCAGTCGCTTCATAGTCACCCTCGTCTCCTCGGTGCGGAGGTCGGTGTAGCCTCTTCCCTTCTCGACGAGCGCTACGGCAGAGATCACCGTGTGTGTCCTCCCACAGAGAGTGTGTAGCATTTGCTTCGCCTCGTCTACGCTCTCTAGGCTTCTCGATTATTCTTCCGTCTAGGACCACGATCGTGTCGGCGGCAAGAACTAGCCTGTCCTGGTGTTTTTCTGCGACTGCCTTTGCCTTTGATAAGGCGTGATCCTTGACGTGGGTCGTAGGGTCGCTCGATGTGCTGTTCTCCGCATTGCCCGGGTCCACTGCCTCAAAGGTTATCCCCAGATCCCTAAGCAGGCTAATCCTCCGGGGCGAAGTCGAGGCGAGAACCAGCGTTTGACGGGTCAACACTTTTACACCTATGGTTTTATCGGAGTATAGGGGTTTAGACAACTGTAGGGGAACCCGGGTATAAGGATGGTGAGTTGGTTGGAGAAGATATACTACGCAGGCTTGGAGACGCCCCTCGGCGTCATGTGGGCGGCCGCCTCCGAGAAGGGCATCGTGCAGTTCAACATGTCCAACAACAAGGAGGGCTTCATGAAGGAGCTCAAGGCACGCATCAAGGCCGAGTACGTCGAGGACCCGAGCAGGTTCAAGGCGCTCAAGGCTGAGCTCGACAGGTACTTCCGTGGCGAAAAGTTCGTGTTCAAAGGCCCCTTCGACATGCGTGGCACACCCTTCCAGGTCGACGTCTGGAAGGCTATCTACAGCATCCCTTATGGGAAGCTGACGAGTTATGGCGGCATAGCTGAGCAGATCGGGCGCCCAAAGGCGGTGCGCGCCGTCGGAAACGCCGTCGGGGACAACCCCATGGGTCTCATCGTTCCCTGCCATAGGGTCGTCTGGGGGAACGGCGGCATCGGTGGATTCAGTGGCGGCCTTGAGTGGAAGAGGAAGCTGCTCCTACAAGAGGGCATCCTTCCATCGGCGAAGGACAAATCCGAGGTAGGCATCGACCTCCGTAATTTCTTCAAGGACCGCTAGTATTTTCACCGCGTACCGCATTCCTCAATCATGACAAAGAGGATAGTCCTCGGGACTTTCAGCCACGAGACCAACGTGTTATCTAATATTAAGACGGACCTCTCCGAGTTTAGGAAGAGGCACCTTTTCACCGGCGACGAGATTCCTACACACTTCAGGGGGACGAAGACTGCGGCTGGCGGCCTGATCGACGGCTGCGAAAAGTATGGCTTCGAGTTCGTCGAGACGGTCCACGCCTCAGCGACGCCTAGCGGGATGATTACAAAGGAGGCTTACGAGCACATCCTCGGTGGCATGCTTGACGGCATCAAGGCCGCGAAGAACTACGACGCGGTCGCCGTCCACCTACACGGCGCAGCAGTCGCCGAGGGGCACGACGACGTTGAGGGCGATGTCCTGGGATGCAATCCGTAAACTCATCGGCAAGAAACCGCTTGTCGCCAGCTTCGACCTCCACGCCAACTATACGGAAAAAATGGTGAGAGAGGCCGACATCCTCGTCGGATACGACACCTACCCCCACATCGACGAGTATGAGCGTGCCGTCGAGTCCGTCGACCTTCTCGCCAAGATGCTCGACGGCAAGTTAAAGCCAACGCGCGCTCTCCGCCAGCCGCCCATGCTCCCCGCGCTCCAGGCCCAGTTCACGGGGAAGTACCCTATGACGAGGCTCCTCGAGGAGGCGCATATAATGGAGCAGATGCCCGGCGTTGAGGCAGTAACAGTTGCCGCAGGTTTCCCCTGGAGCGACATAAAGGAGGCGGGCATGAGCTTCATCGCCATCACGAATAATGATCAGAAGCTAGCCGACGCCCTCGCTGGGGAGTTGAGCGACCTCGCTTGGAGCATCAGGAGAGACTTCCTCGTCAAGCCGATGCCCGTTAGGGACGCCCTCAGGCGCGTAAAGGCTGCAAAGGAGAAACCGATCGTCCTCGCTGACATTGGTGACAACCCTGGCGGCGGCACGCCTTGTGACGGCACATTCGTCCTCAAAGCGGTGCTCGATGAGGGGCTGACGGGCGGCGTCTTCGGCGTCATCTGGGACCCCGCCGCCGCAACTAAGGCGGCGAAGGCAGGCCCTGGGAAGGAGATTGAGGTCAGCCTCGGAGGGCACACGGATAAGCTGCACGGCAAGCCACTAAAGGTCAAGGCGCTCGTTAAGCGCGTCAGCGACGGTTTCTGGCTAGTGAAGGGCCCTATGGGCACCGGCTCGGAGACCGACATGGGACTCACCGCCATCCTACGCGTCGCGGGCAACGACCTCATAGTCACCACGAAGCGGCTTCAGCCCCTTGACCTCGAGCTATACAGGAGCCAGGGCATCGAGCCGACGGACGCCAAGTTCATCGTCGTGAAGTCGAGTGTCCACTACCGCGCCAGCCACGAGCCTATCGCCAAGGAGATCATTGAACTTGATACGCCAGGCCTCACGTCGCCGCGTCTCGCCGGGTTCAAATTTAGGAAGATTAGGCGCCCAATCTTCCCCCTCGACTTCGAGATGCTTGGTATAACCGAGCTCAAGAAGATGGATGAGGAGTAGCCAGCGCAGACTCGTAGGCTTCTATATTCATTTTTATCATTTGCGCGTGCCGAGCTCTACAACCGGCTAGCATTTTAATCGCGCCGCGCGTATGCATTGGACCATGCGTGTCGCCGGCATCGACGAGGCGGGCAGGGGCTGCTTCATAGGCCCACTCGTCGTCGCGGGCGCGTCTTTCGACGAGGAGAAAATACCCGCACTCGTCGACCTCGGCGTGAAGGACTCCAAGAAGCTCACCGCCCGTAAGCGTGAGGTGTTAGTCCCCGAAATAGAGGCACTTGCTTCAGGGATCACTTACTTCGAGCTCCCGCCACGTGCCATAGACCTCGTCGTGAACAGGGGCGTCAGGCTTAGGAGACTGAACTACCTAGAGGCTGCGGCGATGGCGAATGTTCTAAGGCGACTTGCACCCGACAAGGCGTACGTCGACGCCTCCGACGTGGACGACGAACGATATGGCGAGACGATACTGCGGCTCCTCCGTTCGAAGCCCTGTATTGTTTGCGAGCACAAGGCCGACTTCAACTACCCAGTCGTCTCCGCCGCGTCCATCCTCGCAAAGGTAAGGAGAGACTCCATCGTCGCCTCGTACCGAGAGGAGTACGGTGACTTCAATTCCGGCTATCCGAGTGACGACAGAGCACAGGAGTGGCTCTACGATTGGTACCGGGAGCACAGGAGTTGGCCCGACATAGTGCGGCGTAGCTGGGAGCCCGTGAAGAAGGCGCGCCTAATCGTCAGTCAGACGAAGCTGGCGAGCGCCAGCGCGTGATCGACTTCGAAGGGGTCGAGAGATAAAAGCTCCTCGACGTTGAAGCCCCCTCGTTTCAATATCTCAACCTGCTCTCTGTAGATCTCTGTGGGTGGCCTGCCCACGTCGACGCTCCTCGACTTTATCGAGAGCATGGCGTAGCCACCCTTCTTGAGGTAGAGCTTGGCATTCTTGACAACAATCTCCGCCTGGTCAGGCTGAGCGACGTCGGCGAAGATGGTGTCGACCTTTGGGACCTGCAGCGAGTAGCCCTGCGGTTGGCGGGCGTCACCGAGGATGGGTGTAATATTCTTCCGATAACGCGCAACGTGGTCGATTAGGTCACGGATGGGGCGCGGGGCGAAGTCGACCCCCCAGACGTGTCCCGAGTCGCCGATGATGTCGGAGACGTGACTACAGGTTGTGCCCGAGGCGACGCCGAGGTAGAGCACCTTGACACCGGGCTTTATCGGGTTCTTGATGAGCCCACGCACTATAGCGGCGCCGAGCTTGCTACGTGTCGGGTTCCAGAGGCGGTACTCGACCCCGTCGACTGTGACTAGCTCCTCGCCGTAGACCTTTCTCCCCGGGGCAAAATTTTTAGTGGCTAGAAACCTCTGTGGTCCTTCTTCTATGAAGTAAACGCCTGGGGTGTGTTCTAAGACGCGCCCCAACTGGGGCTACCTCTGCGCCGGGTCGGCGATCTCGGCGTCAGGCCCCGCCGCATCTACTACCTTAGCCTGGTCTACGGCTAGTCTCTGTAGCCAAGTCATTGGGACATGGAGCTCATTCACCCTCTTGGCAAAGTGGTGGCAATTGGGGTAGGCTGGTGTCTTGCAGACCCTGCTGAAGAAGTCCTTGGTGATCTCTACGTTGCAGTCGAAGATGAATGGGCAGTCACGCCGCCCGAACTTCTCCTGGAACGCTTCAGAGAACGTAGACACCTTTGCCCCTCGGAAGAATACGCAGATGCCCCGATGTTTAAACCTTTCAGGACTAATCAGCACGCCTTGACTCGGCAGCGGAGGCGGCTGCCTCGTCGAGATCCTTCTTCAGCTGGTCTGCGATGAGGTTCCCGCTGAATGCATCGGCGCGTGCGGCTATGCTGAGCTTGGCAGCGAGGTGGCGGGCGCGTAGCCCACGCAGCCCCCGAGGCGCGGCGTTGACGTAGGGGTGCTGGAAGATGAGGCCATGTTTCGGAGGCTTAGCATGTGTTTTAATCGCCCGGAAGAGCGCCTTCTCGGCGCCGAGTATCTGTAGGCTGCTCGACGGCATCATGGCGAGCCTCCTGATTCCCCCTGCCTTCTCGATGAGCTTAGCGGCGAGGGTAGGTCCAGCGAGTGCGCTGACGTTTGGCGCCGCCTCCAGTGCGATGGCGGAGATGTACTCGGTGAGCTTTATCCTGTAAATGTATAGGCTAAGGACCTGCCCGGCGAGGCGCTGTAGCTCTGCGAGGTCTCCGGGGCTTAGCTGGGCACCCATGGAGCCCTCGGCGCCCTTGATTATACCCGTTGACTCGCGGCGCTGGAGACCGAGAGACTCTACCTTCTCTGCTGTAACGGACGTTCTGTCCCCCACCTCGACGATGAACCTGAGGTACTTCTCGTGGTCGCGTATTATCCTGCTGAGCTCGGGGTAGTGGAGCCCGTACCACTCCCTGACGCGGCTGCTGAGTCCATTCAGGCTCGTGTCGAGTTCACCTAGGAGTTGTACCGTCTGCGTGATCTGGGCTTCCTTGCCACCGAGTGCGTCCTGTACGGCGCCTCGAGTGAGGAGCGTCGAGACCTGCCTGCCGAGTTCGTAGTAGGCGTCCTCGTCCTTTACTAGGTGGTTCTGCTGTGCAATGGCGGGGAGCTCCTCTCTTAGCTCGTCACTGGGGCCGGAGTCGATGACATCGACCTCGAATGTGTATTCGGTGCGTAGCGTCTCGGCGAGCTCGGGGTTCGTGGTGGTGACTGCGTCGAAACCCCTCTTCATTAGGCCCTCTGCAACCTTGAGGACTTCCTTAGTGATCTCACCGTTTCTCTGTCTGATTATGGCGCGTGTTATCTTCTCGGGCTCCTTAGGGTATAGCGCCTTCTCTAAGACCCTGCCGTTCTCCGCTAGGGCAAAGACGCCGATGAGAGTCTCTTCGATGTGGGCTCTTGTCACGCCAGTCACCTTGTCGGAGAAGTGATCGGCGTCTTGTTTCTAAACGTTATCGGCCTTCAGCGTATGCTGGTATTGATGTTTATCTAGATCGTCATGTTCTCACCTGGTTTTGTAACAACGATCTCGTGGTATACGCCGCGCGCGCATGGACTAGTACGAGTCTGCCCGTTCTCATCGGTCCAAATGGGGGAACGGCGCTTTCGAGACCGTGTCTACTATGGACACCTTTAACTGCGAGAAGGGCAAGTTACAGTGGTCGGCTTGGCTGGCAAGAGTTTAGCCGTAGAAGTGGCTGGGCTCCGGCTTCGTTCTCCAACACTCAATGCATCGGGCGTCCTCGGCATGTCTGCGTCGCTCCTCAAACGGGTTTACGACTCCGGCGCTGGAGCCGTTGTGACGAAGAGCCTCGGACCCGCCCCCCGTAACGGGCACATCAACCCCACACTCATCGAGGTGGAGGGCGGCGTGCTTAACGCGATGGGACTCCCTAACCCTGGGGTGGATGGATATGTCGACGAGCTGCGCGAGCTTAAGCACGAGGGCATCCCCGTCATTGCGAGCTTTTTCGCCTCAACAATAGCAGAGTTCCAGTCCAGCGCCAAGACCCTATGTAATTCGGGGGTGGACGCGCTTGAGCTAAACTTGAGCTGCCCTAACGTCGGCGGCGAGCCGGGGATGTGTGCGGCGGACGCGGTCAGCGTCGAGAGGGTCACTGCGGCTGTGAAGGAGGTTGCGACCACGCCTGTATTCGTGAAGCTGTCCCCGAACGTCACGGATATTGCGGGCATAGCGGTCTCTGCGGAACGCGGCGGTGCGGACGCCATCACCGCTGTGAACACGCTGAAGGCTATGGCGATAGACGCGGACTTTAGGTGTCCCATATTGATGAACGTGACGGGTGGTCTATCCGGTCCTGCCATAAAGTCCGTCGCCTTACGATGCGTCTGGGAGATAGCCGAGGTGGTGAAGATACCGATAATCGGCTGTGGGGGGGTGACAAATTGGCGAGATGCCATCGAGTATATGCTAGCTGGGGCGTCGGCCGTCGAGATCGGTACAGGCGTCATGTACGAGGGTTTCGAGGTCTACGGCAAAGTAAATGAGGGCATAGAAAAATATTTGATGGAGAACGATTTCGCAGCGGTCAAGGAGGTCGTCGGCCTCGCGCATAGGAATTGAGAATATGACCATTATGATAGATCGTGTCGTCAAGGAGACCTTTGATGTCACCACGTTATACTTTTCGGGGGTGGCCGGTGCAAAACCGGGGCAGTACCTCATGGTTTGGCTCCCCGGCGTCGATGAGATACCGATGAGCCTCTCAACCATAGGCGACCAGTCGAGCATCACCGTCAGGGTCGTTGGGGATATGACGCGCATCCTCTCTCAGCTGAAGGCAGGTGATAAGATGGGTGTACGTGGCCCATTCGGCAATGGATATACGGCATTAGGAAAGCGCCCGCTTCTCATCGGGGGCGGGAGCGGAATAGCATCACTGGCCCCTCTCGCGGATCAGCTGGTAGCGATGGGGGTGAAGCCCACTTTCCTAATCGGGGCACGTAGTAAAGATCAACTTTTCTTCAAGGGTAGGCTCACCAAGCTCCTCGGGGAGAACCTGCTGGTCTCGACTGACGACGGCTCGGAGGGTTACCATGGCTATGCGTCGAACTACGCTGGCGAACTCTTGGCGAAGAATAGTTACGATCATGTCTACATCTGCGGTCCAGAGTTGATGGCTTTGAAAGTATGGGCGGATGCCGATAGGCTGGGGATCCCAGTTCAGGTGAGCCTAGAACGCCTATGTAAGTGCGCCGTGGGGCTTTGCGGTAGCTGTGCCATCGGCCCTTACAGGGTCTGCAAGGACGGCCCGATCTTCGACTCGGCGAAGTTGCGCGAGGTCGCTTCCGACTTCGGGAAGAGGCGCATGGACGCCTCGGGGAGAATGATACGCGTCGACCACTGAGGAAACCGTTTTCAACCCCTAGTGCACCCTCATCCTATGTCCAGCGAGAAGGCGAAGGTGGACGTTCTCTTCGAGTGTTTTTACATGAGTCTCGGTGTCCGTGAGGGGCACCCGATGCTGACTTTCAGGTGGCCGCTGACGCCGATGCCTCCTCCCGCGATCGGGCAGACGTACAACGGTGTCACGTTCAACCTCGGCTCCACGAATACTATCCTGATCAGGGACGATGGTAAGAATATCCTCATCGACCCGGGCATCATCCAGTTGGGGCGTTACGGGTGTCTACCCAAAACGCTTGGCGGAGTTCGGCTTAAAGCCCGCAGATATCGACATCGTCATCAACACGCACTGCCACTACGATCACACGGAATCTAACTACATGTGGCGTGGTAAACCCCTCCTCATACATGAGGCAGAGTATGACTACGCCGCTGAGCTATACTGGCCCGAATGGCGTAAAGCTTTCATCGATATCCTCGATGTGCAAAAATTTAGGGGTGAGAAGAAGATCACGAAGAATGTGCGACTGATTGAGACCTTTGGACACACGCAGGGAAGTATTTCGGCGCTCGTCGAGACGACTGAGGGTCTCGTCGCCTGTATCGGGGACGCTGCGATCGTGAAGGAGGACTATCTTGAGTTGAGGATGCCCTCAGTGGTGACGAAGAACATCAGCGGCGCCACTGCTGTTGATAGTCTGAAGAAGATCGCGGGGTACAAACCCGTGCTTGTAATACCTGGGCATGACACCGCTTTCAAACCCTAGAAAGGTTTATAGATAAATACCCTCCCAGAAGACGCGGTAATAGTATGCCGACACACGGTTCACTCACAAAGGCCGGCAAGGTCAGGGCACAGACACCCAAGATCGAGCCAACGCCCAAGACCCGCCTCGCCCCCAAGAGGAAGACGAGGAGCAACTACACGAAGAGAGTCGTCCACGCTCCGCGCGACGAACGCCGTGGCGGTGGCCGTAGGCCAAACTTTTAAGCCCCTCATCCCTTAGTTGGACTCGGTTTTGGATCGCGCCCTCAGGGAGATCGTAGAGAAGCTTCTAACTATTGACGAGCCCTCGAGGGTTGACCTTGACCGTGTCAAGATAGAGGTAGCACGTGCATATGAGCTGCCTCAGATTCCGCGGAACTCCGAGGTTCTGGCGACGCTCACCGAGGAGGAGGCCGAGTTGCTCCTCCCTATTCTCCGCCGTAAGGAGGCGCGTGCCCTCAGCGGTGTCAGCATCGTCGCTGTGATGACGGCGCCATATCCTTGCCCGCACGGGCGCTGCGCCTACTGCCCCGGGGGACCTGACGAGGACAGCCCACAAAGCTACACTGGGTACGAGCCCGCCGCCATGCGGGGTGCCCAGAATGAGTACGACCCCTACAGGCAGGTTAAGGCGCGCGTCAAGCAGCTCCAGAGCATCGGGCATGTCGTCGACAAGGTCGACCTCATTGTGATGGGCGGCACATTCCCCGCCTCGCCCCGTCCGTACCAGGAGGGCTTCGTCAAGGGATGTCTCGACGCCCTCACAGACAAGCACTCGGCAGACCTCGCGGAGGCGAAGCTCAACGCCGAGGAGTCAAAGTTAAGGAACGTCGGCATCACCGTCGAGACTCGCCCCGACTGCGTCGAGGAGAAGGACGTCAGCGGGATGCTCGACCTCGGCGTCACACGAGTCGAGCTGGGCGTCCAGAACGTCTACGACGACATCTACAACGTGGTTGACCGCGGTCACTCAGTGCAGACCGTTGTCGACGCCACGAGGCGCCTCAAGGACTCCGCCCTCAAGATATGCTACCACATGATGCCGGGGCTACCCGGATCAAACCCCGAGAGAGACCTCGAGGGCTTCCACGCCATCTTCGAGGACCCGCGCTTCAAGCCAGACATGCTCAAGATATACCCGACTCTCGTCGTGAAGGGGACGCGCCTCTACGACTGGTGGAAGCGGGGCGAGTACACCCCGCTGACCACTGAGGACGCGGCGGAGCTTGTGTCAAAGGTCATGGAGATTACCCCGCCCTGGGTTCGCATCATGCGCGTCCAGCGCGACATCCCCCTCCCCAGGATCGAAGCGGGTGTCGACATGAGCAATCTTCGCCAGCTAGCTGAGGACCGCCTGGTGGCGTGTGGGGGCAAGTGCAGGTGCATAAGGTGCAGTGAGGCGGGTCACTCGGTCAAGAAGGCGGACCCGAAGAGGGTCGAAATCACCCACACAGTCTACGAGGCATCCGGGGGTACGGAGGACTTCATACAGGCTGAGGACAGGGAGTCGGATGCCCTCATCGGCTTCGTAAGGCTCAGGATTCCCATATACCCCGTTCCGCCCCGAGCTGGATACATATACAGGATTGATCCGTGAGCTACATGTTTACGGCCGTATGGTGCCCGTGGGTGAGCGCCGCAACGACGCGTGGCAACACAGGGGCTGGGGTGAGGCGCTTATGGCTGAGGCGGAGAAGACCGCACGCGAGCGCTACGATATGCGCAAGATGGTTGTGATGAGTGCCCTCGGCACCAAGCGGTACTACGCCCGCTTCGGCTACGAGAAGGATGGCGTCTACGTCTCAAAGCACCTATGACCCGCATCTCTTAATACGGAGAGAGGCGGTAGAAATCCTGATTCTAAATGACCGCCGAGACTCTACCCGGCTACAGGGGGAAGCTCAGGGAGCTCCTCACAGAGGCGAAGATTGGGGTCGGGGATGTCGTGCGGGTCCACACGGGAGGACACGCCTACGAGGGCACTCTCCTGCCCCGCGTCGAGAACGCAGACGACTGGCACCTCGTCATAAAGCAGAAGACTGGCTATAACATCGGCATCGCGCAGACGGATGATCTGCATGTCGAGAAGATCGGCGAGGCGAAAAAACCCGAGTTCCGCCCGCCGCCACTCCCCCCTGTCAAGGAGGGGCTGCCGAAAGTCAGCATCATAAGCACTGGTGGCACCATCGCGAGCCGAGTCGACTATGTCACCGGTGGGGTCTACGCCGCCATGTCCAGCCGGGACCTCTTAGCATCGTCCCCGAGCTCGCCGACATAGCCCAGATCGAGGCGGATATCCTCTACAGTGTCTTCAGCGAGAACATCAACTCGGATCACTGGGAGGGGATGGCAAAAAGGGTCGCGGAGAAGATCAAGCAGGGCGCTAGATGGCATCGTCTCACCCATGGCACGGACACGATGGGGTACAGCACTGCGGCACTGAGCCTCGCTATTCAGAATCTGCCCGTACCCGTCATTTTCGTCGGCAGCCAAGGAGCAGCGATCGCCCCAGCAGCGACTCGGCGACCAACCTCGTCGCGGTCGTGAACGCGGCGGCGCACGCGCCCTTCGCTGAGGTCGTCGCTCGGTATGCACGAGGGCACGAGCGACGACTCCATCATTTTCCACCCCGGCGCAAAGGTGCGCAAGTGCCACAGCAGCGCCCGCTATGCCTTCCAGACTGTCAACGCTAGCCCAATCGCCCGATATAGGGACGGTAAATTCGAGATGCTCGCGGAGCACTACAGGCCAGCGTCAAGACTCTGAACCCGTAATCATGAACAAGTTCGAGAAGAAGGTCGCCTTACTCAAGTTCCACCCCGGCTTCAACCCGCTGATAATCGACTCCCTAATAGACGCCGGGTTCAAGGGGCATAGTCTTCGAGGGGACGGGCCTCGGTCACGTCTCCGAGATGCTCTACGACGTCGATAGGGCGCGCCGGCAAGGCAGGCGTTCTCATGGGGATGACCAGTCAGTGCATCTGGGGGCGCGTAAACATGAACGTCTACAGCATGGGGCGAGAGCTGACCCGCCGTGGCGTCGAGCCACTCGAGGACATGCTGCCCGAGACGGCGTTAGTCAAGATGATGTGGAGTCTCGGCAATACGAAGACCACCGAGGAGGCGAGGAAACTGTTGCTTACGAACGTCGTGGGCGAGTATAACCCCCGGACGCCGTACGCTAGGAGGGAGCCTTGATGGTCGACTACAAGAAGATAGGCCTCAAGGTGGGCATCGAGGTCCACCAAGAGCTCGCCACCCAGCACAAGCTCTTCTGCGGCTGTCCGCCGATGCTCAGCGAAGCGGAGCCCGAGTTCAAGTTCTTACGCAGACTACGCCCGAGTCAGAGCGAGCTCGGTGAGTTCGACCCCGCGGCACTCTTCGAGTTCCTGAAGGGGAAGACGATCCAATATGAGGGGGACCACGCGACGAGCTGTCTCGTCGAGATGGATGAGGAGCCCCCGGGGCCGCTCGACCCAGAGACTCTCGATCTCACCCTCAGCTTCGCATTGATGGTGGGCAGCCGCGTCGTGGATGAGGTTCATGTCATGCGTAAGACGGTCGTCGACGGCAGCAACACTGGCGGCTTCCAGCGTACATGCGTCGTCAGCCTCGGCGGAGCTGTCGAGGTGGATGGCAAGAGCTATGGCATCCAGCAGATCAGCCTCGAGGAGGACGCGGCGAGGAACGTTGGAGAGGAGGGGAGCATCGTCCGCTACCGCCTCGATCGCCTCGGTATCCCTCTGATGGAGATCGCTACGGCGCCGGATATGCACGACCCAGCAGAGGTGCAGGCGGTTGCGCTCCGTATCGGCGGTATCCTCCGTGCAACGGGTAAGGTACGCCGGGGGCTCGGAACGATCCGCCAAGATGTTAACGTCTCTGTAATGAACGGTAAAGTCGTAGAGATCAAGGGCGTTCAAGACCTGCCCCTGATGCCGACCATCGTCGAGTACGAGGCGATTCGCCAGATGAGTCTCCTTGAAATCAAGGATGAGCTGGTCAAGCGAGGCATCAAGCCCGCCGATATCGTCGACGAGCAGCTAGATGTCTCAGCCGTATTCAAGGCGACTGAGTCCAAGATACTGAAATCCGCCCTGAAGTCGGGCGGAGTCGTCAAGGCGATTAAGCTACAAGGCTTCGCCGGTCTCACCGGCAGGGAGCTCTGCCCAAACAGGCGCCTCGGCACCGAGATGAGCGACCACGCAAAGTTCCGCGGCGGCGTCAAGGGCATCTTTCACACAGACGAGCTGCCCGGCTACAGTATCACGCAAACCGAGGTCGATGCGCTCCGCAGCCTAGTAGGCGCCGTCGAGGGTGACGCCGTTGTCATAGTCGCAGACGAGGCGGGGAAGGCGAAGAGGGCGCTCACCGCCGTCGTGGAGCGGGCAAGGGACGTCTTCAACTGGCATACCTCTCGAGACCCGCTCGGCAAACCCCGACGGCACTACGCGCTTCACTCGCCCCCGCCCCGGGGCGGCTAGGATGTACCCCGAGACCGACGTCAAGGCGATAACTATCACACAGGAGTACCTCAAAGAACTGAGGATGCGTCTCCCCGAGATGCCTGAGACCAAGCTCAAACGGTTCCAGAAAGACTACGGTCTTAACGAGAAACTCGCCAGGCAGATAGTTGACTCGGAGTACATGAGCCTATTCGAAGAGCTCACACGAGACTACAATCCGTTGACCACGCTCGTGGCTGTGACGCTGACTGAGGAGATGAAGAAGTTGCAGAGAGATGGCGTCCCCATCGAGGCGCTGAGTGACGACGCGTTCAGGGACGTGTTCGCACTCGTAGCCTCGGGAGAGCTCGTGAAAGAGTCCGTTCCCGCCGTGCTGACGTGGCTCGCCAAGAACCCTGCGAACCCGGCGAAGGCGGCTATCTCCGCCCTCGGGATCGGTCTCCTCTCCGAGGCTCAACTCGCCTCGATCGTCGAGGCCAAGATAAAGGCGAGCAGGGACATCGTCGCCAAGATGGGTGAGAAGGCGGCGGGGCCAATCATGGGGATGGTTATGGGGGAAGTCAGGGGTAGGGCGAAAGCAGCTGATGTACAGGCGATGATCGCGGCTAAGCTCAGGGCTACCCTCAGCTAAGTAACCCCTCTCTATTTTCCTAATATTAGTACATTAGAAAACGTATTATGAACTTATCATCCCCATCATTCATTATTTATGGGACAATAGCTGTTATTATGGGGCATAATGACCCTCGAAACGCGTTAAATTAAGCTAATTTTTCATTATAAATGAACTCAACGAAATCGTAGAAACACCGATTCCCTATTCGATAAGAGTTATAAGCCCTATAATATTATTCTAATACGAGTTGTGAGACAATGAGCCGCCCCCCTTTCCACCTTAAGGTTCGGATAGGGGAGATGGAGGTGGAGCTCGGAGGGGAGAAATCGGAGGTTCTCGCGACGCTCGATGAGCTCCCTAAGATTATCGAGAAGGTCTCGGCGTCATTCCCCGCTGAGACATCTGCCACAAGGCAGCGCCCGAAGAAGTCAGTGGAAAATCACGAGGTCGAGTCGCTGCCTCAGATCCCTCGGACGACGCAGTGCAGCGAGGCGGTGACCTCGCTACTCTCCGAGTCTTGGGGGAAGACCCCTCGCACGATAGCTGAGCTCAGGGAGGCGATGGAAGCGAACGCGGTTTTCTTCCCTAAGACGACACTCTCCGGAGTCCTTGTCTGGTTGGTGAAGAAGGGGACCGTCCGAAGATACAAGGACAAAAAGAGGGGATACATGTACACTATGAACACTCAGGAGGCCAAGTGAGTTGCCTAGGATCACGCTGACGGTGAAGACTCAGTTCGGTGACATACAGGTTACCGGGGAGAGTCCCCAGGAGCTTCTCAGCGGCCTCGAGTGGCTCACACAGGAGTATGTGACGACACTCAACGAAAAGGTGTCCAGCTTGGTCACCAAGCAGGCGCTGGATCATCTTAAGGACATCGTCGATATGAGGAGGGACGGCCCTATTCTTGTCTGTAAGGAGGAGATAAGCCACTACGAGGCGATAGGTCTCCTGCTCTACGCGATGAAGGGTTATCAGGCTACGGGGAAGGAGCTGAAGACGTGCCTCAACGAGAGCGGGCGTAAAGTAATTGTGCCGGCTCGGTTGCACGAGATGGTTAAGAAGGGCGTCCTCTTCCGCCCCGAGGGGCGGGGGAGCATCTACAAGTTGACGGCTAAGGGCGTCAATTGGGTAGAGCGGGAGGTTCTGCCACCGATTCGGGAGAAGCAGGCTGCGCTAGTCTAGGATGCGTCCTCTCATAGTCTTCGTACATATCCGAGACGGTGACGAGTAGACTTAACACGATCTGCTTGGCGTCGCAGGCGTAGCAGCCTTCCTTGAATGGGCTACGTTGTATGAGGTTCTTCTCAAGTAGCTTCGCGACGGCTCTCTCGGTCGCCTTTGGGGTGAGGCTTAGCTCCGTAGAGAGTTCCTTTACTGCCATGGTTCTGGCATTACTGAGGAGGTGGAATAGTATTTGGAATTGGCTCGGGGCTTTGCGGAGCTTGAGGAGTGTGTCCGTCCTATCCCTTAGGTCGGCGAGCTGCTTCTCTGACATTTCTAACGGTGTGCACTTTCTCCCATGTACTTTTAAACGATACTTAGCTGATGCGAGGAGAGAGGCGCCTGAAAGTGGCTACTTGCCGAGGTCCCGGTACAGCTTCATGATGATGTCATAAGGCGACACGATGGAGTAGTATCCCTCTGGCTTGGACTCGACGAGGCCCTGCTTCTTTAGTTCTGCTAGACGTGCTCGAACCGTGGAGCCGTTCTCGCCTAGTTCGTGCGCGATCTCCTGTGGTTTCAACACGCTGCCCCTGAAGGCGAGGTGGCAGAGTATCTTGTAGGCGCTCGTCGCTGGCTCTAGTTCGTCGAGCTTCTTGGCGATCATTTCGTGAAGTACTCCTTCATTAGTGTCACGAGTATTGGGCCGAGTTTGTACCTGTAGACGCCTCGGCTGACAGGGTCGACGAGTCCCTTGTTCTTGAGGTTGAAGAGTGCGATGTTGACTGCGTTGACTGTTAGCTTGAGTTTCTCGGCGATCTCTTGGCTGCTCATCGCCTCACCGCTCTCGACGAGGCAGAGGAAGACCTGCTGTTGGCTCTCCGCCCGCCTTAGCCCCTCAAGCTCCTCGACACCCACCATCGTTTTCACTTCTTTGCGAATATGTGGGAGACGAAATCTGTGAAAGGGATGCTCGACCTGTACGTGCCGTCCTCCTGCTGCTGGACGTATTTTTTGTCCAACAGGCTGCGAAGGGCGGGGCGCACGGTACCTGGGGCGATGCCCGTCTCCGAGCTGATCGCGCTCGGGGGACTAGGTCCACGGAACGCGAGGTAGGCGAGGACCTTGAACTGCGCCGTGTCCGGTTTAAGCTCCTGAGTCGCTTTCTCGATCTGTTCTACCATCACTTCGCCTTCTTCTCAAGTTCATCGACTCTGTCCATGAGGTGGATGATGATGCCTGCGTAGTTAGGCTCATAGTTGCCACGGCCACTCCTCTGGAGGAGTCCCTCTTTGGCCAACTTGGCGAAGGCGTCTTTGACGCTGTTATATTTCGCCCCGAGCTTCGTCGCCATCTCCTCCGGGCCCAACGTTGGGTCCTGTAGGAAGCTGCGGAAAACCTTGTCCTTTAGACTAAATTCCTCGGACATTTGTTTAGAACTGGGCTAAACATCTTATTAACTTTGTTTTTGACCTAAGCGCTCGTGAAGTATGATTTATGAGCGTTATAATTTCTCGCTTTATATATAAAATGGCATATAAGCCAAATGTTGCTCAGTCTATCCGATCACTTTATATATTCTGGAAAAAATGTGTTGTGTAGATGCTTATCTGGGGGCAATGTGGCGAGTGCTGAGTCTTGAAAGGCGGGCGGGCGGCGCTGTTGAAGTTGTGAAGCCGAGCGGCGGCTTGAGCCTGTCTATACGGGATCTTCTTTTAGGCGAAATTTCGAGGGATGTTTCATTAGAGCAGCCGACGGTGGCGGCGCTTGCTGCGAGGATCAGGGAGGGGATGTGCCTCTATCCGATGACGAAGCATGAGTCGTATAAGCGGGTCGTGGGTGTTGACGCGGGGAGTCAGATACTGCCTCTCGCGTCAAGGAGGTACGGCGTTATAAGTGCACTCGCGTACAGTCTTCCCCACTCCTTGAAATTTTGGATGTCCCCAGAGGCGATGTCCCTGCCGTACGGTGTCGCGGGAAATAGGTTTGAGGGGATGGTGAACGCGAGGCGAGAGGCGAAGCTATACGAGACTGCCGCCATATATCTCGAGGCTCATCCCGACACTGAGTTAATGCTCATAGACGGGCCTCTTGCGTTCAGCGACTGGTGGCGTTTGGCTGGATGCCACAAGGATCAGAAGAGGCTGCTTGATGCAGTTAACCACTTACTCCGCTTCTGCAGGGAGGTGGGCGTCACCGTTGCAGGGATAGTGAAGAGACCGAGCGCCCGCTATCTCATCTATCATCTCGGACTGCAGGGTGAGACACAGCTGTCGGACAGTTTCCTCCTTCTCCACGCGTTAAAGCCGGGGGAGCGGACGGACATCTTTTCGCCGAAGGCGGCGCTGGCGCAGGCGAGTAGACCTGCCGAGTTCATGGGGTGCCTCGACGTCCCCGTTTACAGCTTCTACGGTCGGATGACGAGGGAGTGGAGTCTACCACCGATCAGGGTTGATCTGCCCGCTTACTGCCTCGGGGCTCTTGATGATGTCGCCGACTATTGTTACGGTTCTACTCTTGGTAACGGTATACCTCTACCCATCGTGAAGGCGGATGAGGAGGTCAAGATTACGCGTCGCTTCATGGCTGATGTCTATGGTGAGGCGTTGAGCAGGGTTAGTAGGCGCACCGGCGAGATCCGGGGACTTGCGCCTTACTGGGGTGAGGGTAAGTGGATGGGAGCCTGAAGGTAGGACACACGTATAGTATGACCGGCGAGTACGGCATCGACAAGGTCACTGTGCTTATGATGAGGGGTAGAGAGCTTGCCAAGGGTGAGCTCGTCTACGTAAAGCACCCAAAGAATGGCTCTCCCGTCGTATACCAAGTCATAAGGGTCTATCCGCATAAGCGTGTCCGCGAGTATGAGGAGGCGCTACTCACCGAGGGACGCGTCATAGACGACGCCGAGGACTCTAGTCTTCACGCTGAGGCGTATCAGTGGGGCTGGATGGATGGCGACGGTAGCCTACGCCCGCTTCGCTACCCGCTCGCCCCGAACACGCCTGTCTATGTGGCCGAGCGCGAGATAATCGGCAAGTTCACGAAGCCGAATGGGGAGTTGGAAGCTCCTCCTTGGTACAGACCCGACCACGGATTTGGATGTTGAGTTGGGGCTCTATCCTCTAATCAGGCAGAGTTGTCTTATCTGTGGAGCAGTTGGGACGGGTAAGACGACGACCGCCGTTAGCATGGTGGCGCGCGCTGCCAATGCCAGCCCCCCTGTACGTTTCTTCATAGTCGATAAGGATGGTGAGTACAGCAGTCTAACAGACCGCCTTGGCTCAGGCGCGGTGCTTAAGGTGCCGTGGAGCAGCTTCTTTCAACCCGGAGACATCCCGTGGGACGACTACGTCGCCGAGTTCGGTTGGCAGAAGACGTGGTGGAACGCAAAGATACTGACACAGGCGCTTAAGGTACTGTACGCGCAGGGGGCAACGGTGACAAAGATGAACCTCCGCCGTGCCGTCACTATAGTCAGTCCTGAGAATCTGGGTTTTAACAAGAAGTTAGACGAGTGGGAACTATATCGTGCGCAGGTCGAGAACGCTATAGTCACGAGCCGGCTTATCCCTGAGGGTGAAGCCACCGTGCTCGATCCCGTCCAACTCCTCAAGGAGCGTAAGATTATCATCATGGACCTCAGCGACGGTAAGGACACGTGGGAACAGAAGCATCTAGTCGTCGCACAGGTCCTCCGGAAGATATTCGGGGAGGCGCTGGAGAACAGGAAGTTCGGTTGTATAGTAGTCCTCGAGGAGGCTATGTACTATGCACCGCAGCACGGCGTCTTCGAGATAGGTGAGAAGGAGAGCCGCGGCAAGCTTCTAGGGGTCATCAAGGAAATAGCGACGAACGGGGGGCGCAACGGTGTTGGCCTCTGGTGCGTTACACAGCGCCTCGCTACGGTGGAGAAGACCGTTATCACCCAATGCGCAAACAACATCATCTGTCATGGTCTTGAGGACCTTGACAAGCAGCGTCTGGCTGAGATAATGGGGGACAAGTTCTCGCAGCTCATAGGCGACCTCCCACCCGGGGAGGCGATTGTAAAGGGCACGGCGCTCAAGTGCAGGTTCCCCATCTGGGTTAAGGTGCTCGCGGAGGTCTACCCTGCCTCTAGCTTGAGCTCACCGATGAGCAGATTCGTCCACATGGCGCTCGAGGCAAGCACCGTCGCCCAATAATTTTTTAACAAAATACGCTACTCCGGAGTACATGGAAGCCGCTCCCACGCCGATCAAGAGAAGGCGAATCAACTACGGTAAGAGCCTACTCAAGATATTTGTACTCCTAGTCCTGGCGAGCCTCTGCCTCACGGGCTTGACGTTTCTGTTCCAGTGGACGGACATAGCACATGTCCCCCCCGTTCTGGTGCCTTATGCCTCTGTGCTTCTGTTCGTCAACCCTTACCTGCGTTACATTAATGCGGCGTTAATTCTGGTTCTGGGTCACTTCATAGTAGGTGAAGCTGGGCGTTTAGTCTATGCTTACATGAGGGGCTTCTCTGACCACTCCTCTGCGGCGACTGTTCAGAACGTGACGAGGATAGTCGGCTACGGCGTGTTGTTGGCGGTGCTCGCCTCGGTGTTCAGCTTGGACCCGGCTGCGGCGCTTACGCTCGGGAGCTTCGGTGGCCTCGTTGTGGGTTTTGCCACACAGACTTTCATCTCGAACGTAATTGCGGGTATATTTGTTCTCATCACCCGCCCTTTCACGTTCGGTGATACGATCACGATCGCTACAAACACGGGGAAGGTTAAGGAGTTACATATTATGCATCTCATTCTCGAGTCGCTCGATGGCTCATTGGATATACTCATTCCGAATAGCCTGGTGTTGAGCCAGATTATCCAGAAAAAGAGGCCAGGCATAAGGATGGGGCCGACGCCGACTATGTGTTCACTCGATTTACCGCCGACGAAGGTGAGGGTCGGTGAGAAGCTGGTTTTCAGGGGGAAGCTGAAGGTGGTCGCTACAGGTAAGCCTCTCCCCAATTCACCCGTCAACCTCTACGAGAGGGACATAGGCAAAGACGATCTACTCGTCGAGAGTGTGACAGATTCCGAAGGCAATTATGCAATTGAGTGGACGGCGAAAAGGGTCGACTTTTTCGACGACGCGGCTGAACTCTACATACGCTTCATCGGTGATGATGAGAACCGTGCCTGCAACACTCGGCAGTTCGTCGTCGAGGTAAAGTAGTCCAGTGAATCCTTAAACGGGGGCGTCTCCCAACCTTCAATCGGTGTCATATGAGCCCCGGCCGCCTTTACCCAGATCGCCCTATGGTGGGCGTCGGCGTCCTCATCAGGGTCGGCGAGGAATACCTCTTGATTAAGAGGGCCTCTGAACCCGATAAGGGGATGTGGTCCATCCCCGGTGGTATGGTGGAGATAGGTGAGAAGGTCTGCGACGCTGCCGTCAGGGAGGCTAAGGAGGAAACGGGGCTTGATGTTGAGCTTGTTGAGGACCTCGGTGTTGTAGATAAGATAGTCAACGACGAGGTGGGGAAGGTCAAGTATCACTTCGTAATAGTTGACTACTTGGCTGAGCCCGCGTCGGGGGAGATGCATGCTATGGATGATGCTCTTGAGGCTTGCTGGGTACACCCCCGTGACTTCCACAGGTATGAGATGTCGCCGACTCTCGTGGACCTGTTGAAGCGGATGGATCTATATCCAGAGTTCTAGTCCCTCAAACTTTTAAGGGGAGAAACCCCAGAGTGAGGCGTTAGTGATCACTTTGGTAAAGGCATCTGACTTCAAGGGCAAGGACGTCCTCTCCATGCGAGATTATGGTCGCAAGGAGATAGACTTCATCCTCGACCAGGCGACCGATATGGTAAAGGTGGCGGAGAAGCCGAGTAGCCTGTGCGCAGGTAAGGTGCTTGCGGCGCTATTCTGGGAGCCGAGTACACGTACGCGCCTTAGTTTCGAGACCGCTATGCTCCGCCTCGGCGGAGGCGTCACGGGGTTCAGCGACCCAAGTGCAAGCTCGGTGAAGAAGGGGGAGACCTTGGAGGATACTATAAAGACTGTTGAGTGTTACGCTGACATAATCGCGATGCGTCACCCTGAGATCGACTCTGCAGTGCGCGCCGCGGCTGCTGCCAAGATTCCGATCCTTAATGGCGGCGCTGGCTCCGGCGAACATCCAACCCAGGCGCTCCTTGATCTTCACACGATGAAGTACGCGAAGGGTAACATCGACGGGCTCAAGATCGGTCTATGCGGCGACCTTCTATATGGGCGTACGACGCACAGCCTTGCGCTCGCCCTCAACCACTTCGACGTCGAGCTTTACCTAATCAGCCCCAAGGAGCTCATGATGAAGGATGACATCCGGAAGGACCTCAAGATGAAGGTCAATGAGGGCAGCGACCTCGCTAAGGTCATCCCCAAGCTCGACGTCCTCTACGATACCCGCATCCAGAAGGAGAGGTTCACCGACCCGGCGAAGTATGAGGAGCTGAAGAACGCCTACGTAATTGACCCAGCTATGGTGAAGAGGGGGAAGAAGGACCTGGTCCTCATGCACCCGTTGCCACGCGTGAACGAGATCACGACGGATGTTGACTCGATGCCGAACGCCTGGTACTTCAAGCAGGTTAAGCATGGCGTCTACACGAGGATGGCTCTCATAGCCCTCGCCCTCGGTGTCGTCAAGTAAACAGTATCAATTTCTTTTCGTGCAGGCGCGCCTAAAAGGGTGCGCGCGTATGAATGCGGGGTCAGCCCTGGTCAATCCTCGTGAACATGTCACGGACGCGCCTCCACCTATCCTCGTTGTCTTCCTTAGGATGCAGCGCCTCCTTCCTGTAAGCGTCGGGGATGCGGTAGAGGTACACCTTGTGACTCCCCATTATGTGCGGTGCGTTGTCAGGGAGTTCAGTGACCCAGCTCTGGACGGGGAAGTCGTGGCTTATGACTCTCGCCCCTGGCTTGAGATCGGCTTCCAGTTTTGGGCGCAGCTTCGCGTTGCCGCTCGTCGTAAGGTAGAGGGTGACGATCGTCGCCTCGCTCATGTCTGCCTCCATGAAATTCGCTTGTATGGCGGAGATGCGCCCGATCACCCTTCTTCCCTCACTTTCTTCTCCACCATGTCGACCATCTCCTGGTCGAGGTCGTAGCCTACGGCGCGTGAGACGTTGAACTCCTTGACCGCGGTAAAGAGGACGCGTCCATCGCCGCAGCCGAGGTCGTAGACAACGTCACCAGGCCCCGCGCCGGCGATGCTGAGCATCTCCCTTACTATACTGAGGGGGCTTGGAACGTAGGGGGCGAGGCTATCAGGGTGGTCGCCCCAGAAAGTAGCCCTTACCCAGTCAGGCACCTTTCTGTCTTTCTCGTCGGGGCGCTCATCGACCATGCTTGAAAACTCTCCGCATCCGCCTCATATACCCTGCGCGTGCGCGTCGCTAGTCGTGACCGAGAACAATCTTCAGCGCGGCGGGCAGCTCTCTGAGGTCGATGTCGCCTCTGATTAGCTTGATCTTGCCCTTTTTCTCGTAGAAGTCGAGGAGGGGTTGGGTCTTCTCTCGGTAGACTTCGAGTCTTCGCTTGATTACCTCGGGCTTGTCGTCGTTTCTTTGCACGAGGGCTGTTGCACAGACGTCGCACCTGCCCGTGTTTCTCGGCGGTTTGTTCTCGAGGTGGAAGACGGCGCCGCACTTGGGGCAGCTGCGCCTATTGCTCAGCCTGTCAATTATCGTCTGGTCCTCGAGGGTGACGTGTAGGACGTGGTTGAGCCTCTTTCCGGTCGCTCTGAGCACCTTCTCCAGCGCCTCCGCCTGCTTGGGGCTCCTGGGGTAGCCGTCGAGTATGAAGCCGTCCGCAGCGTCGGGCTCTTTGAGCCTCTCCGCGACGAGGTCGTTGACGAGGTCGTCGGGCACTAGCTCACCCCGATCCATGTAGCCCTTCGCTGTGACACCGAGAGGCGTCATCTTCGAGACAGCAGCTCGCAGCATGTCCCCCGTTGTAATTACGGGGACGCCGTAGAGTTCGCCGATGATCTTCGCGCAGGTACCCTTACCAGAGCCAGGTGGACCGAGAAGCACGACCCTCATCATATCGCCCTCATAGAGCATAGCCAAGTACAATCCCCTATGGCTATAACATTTATGGGGGCGAGACTGCAGCGATTTGGTGGTCGCTCGTCGACTTGATTTCAACCAGTTAAAAATATGGCGCAGAAACGGCTTGACTCATCGTTTCTTTACGCCGCGGCGCAACTCGTTGATATGGGGTAAGGGGGAGAGGCGGGTGCAAACTGAGTTAGCTTTTTTTCTTGTAGAGGTCTATTAGGGCGTCAACGAGCTCATCCTCCGAGGGTAGGTGAGAGTAGCCGAGTGGTATTCCCTCGTGCTCCGCGAGGCTCACCGCCAGCGGGTCGATCTTCCTGATCTTCCCATGTAGGATGACGACCCTCGGCTTGAATGGGCTGATCTTCACCGCTATCATTGGGCTCCTCCCCTGTGTAACATGCGTGAACACTAGTGCCCGCTCACTCGTAGCCCCGAATATCCTGTAGAAGTCGAGTCCGGAGAGCGTAGTAATCGCTTTCACACTGTCGATGATCGTGTATCCGAGCACTTGCTGGTCGAGTTTCTCCTTCCCCGTCAGCACCTCGGCGTCGACTGCCCTGCAGAGATGTTCCACAGTCACTGGCTGTGTGAACTCACGGATGTCGGTGAAAACGTCGCTTGGGTCGATGGTGATTCTCGCCATCTGCCTGATGTAGTCTCCGCCCCGCGCCTGGTCGATGTCTAGGAGCGCCTCGACGTACCTCTTTATGAAGCCGCTCCCAGGCGACTGGCGCCGCCCAGTCTCGTAGTCGCTGATGACCGAGGGAGAGAGTTCCAGCTTGTCCGCTAGCTCCATTTGGTTCACGTTCAGCAGCCCCCTCCACTTCCTCATTGTCTGACCCGGGTTGCTACTCAAAACGATCTCACCCGCGATCCTTTTCGCGAGGGTGTCCCTCACTGGGCTGAAGGTGGACATCAGAAACGTTAGACACGTATCTAGTAGAAAAGTGTGGAGGCGGTTAGACGCCCGCTTTCTCGCAGAGGATCTGCCAGCGGGTGTCGATGCTCTCCTGAAGCTCCTTCAGAAGCGCCTCATCCCTGTTCGGTTTAAAGAAGTGTCTGAATCTGCCCTGCTGCTCAAGGTAGATCTCGATGGGTTTCTTGGATTCGGGTTTCTTCGCGATCGCTAGGCTCGGAGCCGAAAGCGTGTAGACTGGCCGCCCCTTTTCCTGGACGCACTCGAAGAGGGGGAAGACGCACGTCTGAGTCGCGAGTCTGCCGATCTCGACTGTCTTCTCGGGGGGGAACCTCCAACCCCTGCTGCATGGCGCGAGGCTGTGCAGGAACGTGGGACCATCGATCTCTATCGCCTTCCTCGCCTTCTTCATGACGTCGAGGGGCCATGCGCTGTTGATCGTCGCCACGTACGGGGTTCCGTGGGCGATGATGATCTCATCGATGGGTTTCTTAGTCTCCGTCTTTCCCCTGATCGCCTTTCCTGCGGGTGAGGTGGTCGTGGACGCGCCGAAGGGCGTGCCGCCGCTCCTCTGGATGCCTGTGTTCATGTATGCCTCGTTGTCGAGCAGGACGTATGTGAAGTCGTGCCCACGCTCGATGGCGCCTGATAGTGCCTGGAAGCCGATGTCGTATGTTCCGCCGTCGCCGGCGAAGCTGATCACATCGATGTGTGGGTATTTAGCAAGTGGTCCTTCCTTCTTTTTCTGCATCGCTCTGATCGTCGCCTCGACACCGCTCGCGACGGCCGCGACGTTCTCGAAGGCGCAGTGAATCCACGGGACCTCCCAAGACGTGTAAGGGAAGATGGTTGTTGAAACCTCGAAGCACCCCGTCGCGTTTGTCACGATCGTCGGGCCGCGGGTCGCCTTGAGCACCTGCCTCGCGACTATTGTCTCGTCGCAGCCTGCGCATAGGCGTGCACCGCAGATGAGTGCGTCTGGCTTCCTCGCCATGTCCTTCAGTGTTATGTCGCTCATTTCTACTCCCTCACTCCAATGTAGTTGACTGGGTCGGTCACTGCACCCTTCTCCTTGATCTTTTGGAGCCTCGCGAAGACGTCTCTGATCATCTCGGGACTCGTGTCCTTTCCGCCGAGACCCGTGATGTAGTCGGCGATAAGTGGCTTATTCTTCTCGTCGTAGAGCGCCGTTTTTACCTCCATGTAGAGGGGGGCACCTGGTCCACCGATGCTGTACGCCTTCTCCATGATGCCTAGCACGGGGACCTTACCGATCGCCTTCACAATCTCCTCCGTCGGGAATGGACGGTAGAGCCTGAGTTTGATCATGCCCGCCTTGACGCCCTCTGCGCGGAGCTCGTCAACGACCTCGCGGATGGTGCCCATCATCGAACCCATGCCGATTACGGCGACCTCGGCGTCCTCCATCTTGTACGGGTAGACGTATTCCAGCTTCCTGCCGGTGACCATCTCGAACTCCTTGTCGACCGCTTTGATCGCTGTGATGCTTGCGTTCATGGCCTCCATCTGCTGCACCTTGTGTTCAAAGTAGAAGTCCTGCAGGTCGAGGGGGCCGATGGTCATCGGGCAGTCGGGGTTGAGTCTATACTCGCCCTCACCCTTGTGCCCCTCCGTCATCATGAAGACCCTCTTGCCGACGAACTTCTTAACGTCGGCGTCCTCCATGATGTAGACGTTTTCCATCGTGTGGCTGATCGTAAAGCCGTCGAAGTTGACCATTACTGGCATCTGGATGTCTGGGTGCTCCGCGATCCTCCAAGCCTCGACGCTTGTGTCGTAGACCTCTTGGTTGTTCTCGCAGAATATCTGAATCCAGCCCGTGTCACGTGCGCCCATGGCGTCGCTGTGGTCGTTGTGGATGTTGATGGGGCCGCCTAAGCACCTGTTCGCGACCGCCATTACGATGGGGAGGCGCAGACCCGCCGCAATGAATAGAATCTCCCACATAAGGGCGAGGCCATTTGCCGCAGTCGCCGTGAAGGCACGCGCACCAGCTGCTGATGCACCTACACAGGCGCTCAACGCACTGTGCTCCGACTCCACCGCGACGAACTCGGAGCCGACCAAACCGTCCGCCACATACTCGCTATACTTCTCAACGATAATTGTTTGAGGTGTGATAGGATATGCGGCGACAACGTCTGGGTCAACCTGCTTCGTAGCGAACGCGGATGCCTCGTCGCCGTTGAGTCCTGTCATCTTCTGCTTTACAACCATCACTTCTTCATCTCCATCTTTATGCACTTGACCGGGCACTCGTTGGCGCAGACGCCGCAGCCCTTGCAGTATTCTTCGTTCACCTCGGTGTAGCCATCCGCCCTCACCGTGATCGCCCCCTCCGGGCAGAAGAAGTGACAGAGCGTACACTTGGTACACTTGGTGTGATCGATGACTGGCTTGGCGACGCCCCAATCGCCTGTTTTGTAGTCCTTGCTGGACTTGTATGGGACCGCGCCCTTTGGGAGCGTCTTCCATCCTCTCTTCTGTTCACTCAACCCATGACAGCCTCCTTATAGGCAACTTCAACGACCTCGAGGTTCTGATCACGGACCTTCCCTTGGAACCTCTCCTTGACAACGGCGAGGACCGACTCGAGTTTCACCTGACCCGAGGCCTTTACGATCGCGCCTAGCAGGACTGTGTTCGTGATGTTCACGCCCATTATCCTCATCGCCATCCCAGTCGCGTCGACCACCCAGGTCTCGTTCTTAACCCCCAGCTTCTTCTTCACAGCATCGGCGGTCTCCGTCGTGTTAACTACGACTTTGCTGGAGGGTTTCAGGCCTTCAGCTACAGCCGGGCCTAGAAGTGTAGGGTCCAGCACGACAACCATATCTGGCTCATAGACGCTGGAGTGTATCTGAATGGGCTTCTCGCTGATGCGAGTGTAAGCCGTCATAGGCGCCCCTGCCCTCTCTGGGCCGAAGGCTGGGAAGCTCTGAATCTGCTTCCCCTCCATTAGTCCGGCCTGAGCGAGAAGGAGCGATGCTGTCCAAGCTCCCTGGCCGCCCCGGCCATGGAACCTGATCTCGTAGAGCCTGTCCAAATCGACTACTCTCTCCTTGACTTAGTATTCAACGGTTTAAGTGTAATGCTTTTCGGGTGCTAAGCGGGTAAAAAAGTGTCTCCTCTTTGGTTGAACATCCCTATGACCCGTAAATACTTCAATAAATAAACGATGCAGCAATGACTAAAGAATATCTTTTCCGCTAATCTACAATCCGCTTAATGTCGTGCCTTCTGCCTCAGTTCGTTTAGCTCGTCCCTGCTCTTCTTCGCCTGTATGACGGAAGCCTCTGCATATTTCTCCCAGTCCCACTTCATTACCTCATAGGCGTAGTTGACGGAGCGGCTTGATGATACTAGGAGCCCCTCACCGTCCTTGTTTGAGCCTAGTCTGATCGTGGCGGCGGCATCCCCGCCCTGTGCGCCTAGTCCAGGTGACAGTATGAGCCTCTCCTCGCCGATTATCTCCCTCACTATTCCCATCTCATCGTTAGCTGTGGAGCCTACGACGAAGCCGTTCGCCCCATGCTCGGTCGCGTCCCTTGCGAGGCGTTGGTAGAAGGGCACGCCGTCCATGATCCTTGATTGGTAATCGTGGGTACCCGGGTTGGACATCCTGCAGAGGGCGAATATCCCCTTCTGCTCCTTCTCCGACCATCTGTAGACGGAGTCGACGCCGTTCTCGTAGCCGGGGAATGGGCTGAAGGTGATCGCGTCGAAGCCTAGCTCCTTTATCCAGTGCAGCCCCGCGTCCATCGTCGAGCCGATATCTGTGAGCTTGCAGTCGAGGAGGGCGAGGCAATTGCCTTTGTGGATGGCATCCGCAATAGCCTTCAGGCCGTCGAAGCCGAGGGCGTAGACGAGGAACTGGGCATTCGGTTTTATAATGGGCGTGTACGGTGCCACTGCCTTTATGAAATCGATGCAGAATCTTTCTAGTCCCCCTGCTACTCCGTACTTTTCGATGAGGGGCTGTGGAACAACATACTTGTCCCTGATAGCCCTCGTAGCCGGGTCGAGACCCACGCATAGGAAGCTCTTCTTCTCCCTGCTAAGCTCGTTGAACCTCTCGACGAACCTTCTCCCGAGCATCAAACCACCGGTGGGAAGGGGCTTCCCGAGAATAAAAACTGGGTTCCTTTCGGGGGCATTCCTTTTAACGGCGGTGTCCACACTTTGATTTCAGAAGCCGCCACAAGTTGAGGCTAGATGAGCACGGAATCAGATATACGTAAACTGCTGAAGATGCGCGCTGACCTAGAGGATCGGGTGCAGCAGCTCCAGACTGAGTTAGAGGACCTTAAGATGGCAATGTCTGAACTTGATAAGGCAATTGTCACGCAGGGTTTCCGCCAGCCTGGGCAGAGTTCTGCCTCTGGCTTCCAGGCGATGAAGATGCCTGAGGTGAAGCAGGTTGAGAAGCCTATTGTAGATCTAATGGAATCTGTTTCCGTTGAGCCTGTAACCGACGGCTCTTCTATTCAGGCAAAGGATGGTACTATCCTCGGAAGGGTTCACCTCACGGATGACGCCATCGTCTTCACGCCGAGGGAGGGGCTAAACTTCACGACCTCCACTCCGCCGTTCCAGTCCTTCCTCCTCGAAAGGGTCCTCGCTAACATGAAGACAACCGACGAAGCGAGGGCAGCGACTGGAGAGATAACCCCCGAGCAGGTCCTCAGCTTATGGCATCGTGGCTGACGGCGAGGTCATCAGGGGGCTCACCATTCGTAACTACGGCGGCGAGCGTAGACTACGCGAGATACAGAGCAGCCTTCGCTGGAGCCTCGACAAAATGTACGACAAGATGAGGCGGGGATAGATAAGTGAGCAGCAACCTCGACAAGAATTCCCTCTGGGGAGTCCTTGTTGAGGTGGTTCATAGCCTACCCCTTTACAGAAGCCACAAGAATTACATCAAAGAGTTAATCCTGCCCGAGAAGCCCAATGTACAACCTGAGGAACTATCCGAAAGGCTGGGGATGCCTTTAGGTGAAGCGATGGTTATTCTAGAAGAGTTGGGCCGTGAGAACTCGGCTAATAGAGATTAGACGACGTACCTATACGAGATTGCAGTACCTGCCGTCTCGCTCTTCTGCGTGATCCTTACCACTTCTCCACGTTTCGCGCCGAGAATGATGGCGATAGGGTCGTTCACTTTGATCCAGGGGAACTGGAAGGGCTCAGCGTGGTACTTTTTCGTAACTTCTGCGAGCTCCTCTTCCCCCACGATCTCGTGGCGGGGTACTAAGGCGTGCTCGAAGATGTCGAAGGTCGGGAGTGTGGGTGGGATGAGTTCTATCCCGAGTTCTTCTGCGCTACTCCTCGCAGAGTATGTGTACTTGCCGTCCCCGACGAGGATGCCCTTCGCGGCGCCCTCCTTTTCCACCATCTCCTTCAGCTCACGCACGTAGCTGATGCCGATAGTCTTCTGCCCGAGGATCGCATGCATGACTATCGCTTGACCCTTCTTGTCGTGGAGCCTGTAAACGAGCCTGTCCTCCTCGCTGATGGGTTTCTCATTGTTCGGCTCGAGGTTCCTGTATTTGATTATGAGCTTCGCCCGCTTTTCTTCGAGGGATAGATTCTTACTCAAAGTGTCTACCTCGCCTTGACCCTCTTCACTATCGGGGCGCGGACCTTTCTGAAGATCCTGTAGCCGCAGTATGGGCACCTGAAGCTGATGTACTTCTCCAGGTCCTCGTAACTGACGCGCCTGCCGCATTGGACGCACTCGTAGACGGGTCCCTCTGCGGGCGCCTTCTGCTCCTTCTTGGGCTCATCGACGGACAAGAGGTTCAACCAGCATTAAGCACTCGATCAGGTCCCATTAAAACATAGCGACTGGCACTCCACGGATAATCCTCTCCGAGGCGACTCCACTCACCTCTACATCAAGAATCCTGCCCTCCCAGGGCTCCGGAGACTCGATTAGCACGACTGGCCCATGCTTAAGGGGGTAGGCGACGAGCATCCGCCGGTCCCTGTCGTACCTCTCAGCGACGACGACTCGCAGCTTCTTGCCGAGCAGGTTCTCTTTTGCCTTCGTATTTGCCCTTGCTGCGGCGTGGTGTATCTTGCGGCTCCCTGGATCGCTTATGTTCGGGGGTGCCGAGGGGTAATCGCTGAAGGCGGACATTGGTAGGGACTGGAACCTGTAGAGGATCACCCTCTCGGCACCCTCTCTCATGCTTGCGTCAATCGCTGTAACCGTTTCCTCGACTGTCTCATCACTCTGGCCGGGTAGCCCGTGGATGAAGTAGACATAGGGTTTCAAGCCCGCCTTATGTAGCCGACCAACAGCCCTGAGTGTTTCCTTTGGAGTAGAGGGTCGCCCCATCAACTCGCTGTGAGACGCTGAGCCTGTCTCGAAACCAATGCTCACTGGTGTGCCAGATAGATACTTGCCTAGGAGTGTCGCCGCCTTCTCTGTGACTAGTGACGCCTTTAAGTTCTCGAGCATGACCGCCGCTGTTCCATCAAGTATTCGGGGTATTTCGGCGAGCGATGAGAGTAGCTTCTCGATCTCTTTATAGTTAGGCTCAGGGCTTCTCGGGTCCGTAAGTGGCTCAGGCTCGACGAGCAGGTCCCGTCCGTAGTCGAGGAAGCATGGGGCGCTGAGTACCATCCTGCTCACGCCCTGCCCGAGTAGGGCGATTACCTCTTCGACAATCGCCTTCGCCGAGCGGCTCTTCGGCGGTCCATAGAGACTCGGTACAGAGCAGTAGCCGCAGCCTGGTGGAGTGCCTAGGGGGCAGTCATATCTATCTATGAGGCTCCCTTTTCTGCAGACTCCGCAGGATTCGCAGCTCCCTCCGACGAGCGCCCTGTGATAGTTGCTGCAGCCTCTGAGTACCTCGACGTAGACCCTGGCGGATCGGAAGAGCTTGTATCCTTTGATTGTCGATGTTGATGGCTTGTATCCGTCGAATACACTCCTGGGCATCACCCTGCGTAGAGGCGTCATCACAACTTCGTCTCCTCGCCTGAAGGCTAGCCCTCTGATTGCCTCTAGCGCATCGAAATTTGGTAACTTGCCATTTGAAAGTCCCGCTTCGAGAAGCTCCGTGAGAGTTTCCTCACCCTCACCGACGACTGCGACGTCGCAGCCGGTCTTTGTGAGAGCCTGCTTGGGGTCTGAGGTTACGGGGCCGCCGATCAGCTTGACACCGCCCTTCCAGTGTGAAGCGAGTTTGCGGATCGCCGGTATGTCGCCGGTCATTCCGCTAAGTAGGAGGATATCGAAACTAGCTGGGTAGCCCTCCGTCAGGATGGTCTCAGCCTCCGTGATCACGGCTTCGACCCCCTTCGATTCGAGGATGCTTGCGATGGCTCTTGGACCCGCGCCTATTGCATCCCTCGTTGCCTTCCTTTCCCCTTTGCCCGAGGCGAGGGCGTCCACAATCAGAGCCTTCACGTATGAGGCACACCGCCGATGCGTGATAAACGTATCCTGTGCAGGATAGTGATAAATCGACGCGTCATGATACCCTTAGTTATGGTGGACGTCCCTCTCCCACTAGTCGCCGCTGTCGCGCTCTCCTTTGCCGCCTCGTATCTCGTCATACCTGTCTTCAACCGCTTTATGGTCGCCGCCGGCATAGTCGGGAGGGACATAATGAAGAAGTCTGGTAAACCGATAGCGGACATGGGGGGACCCGGCGTGATAATTGGGTTCGTCCTCGGCGTCTTTTTCTTCATTGGCTTCGAGGTCTTCGCCCTTAATAACACAGGCGACCTCGTCAACATTCTCGCCTCCCTTAATACTATACTCTTAATCACGATAATCGGGATATTCGATGTTCTTACTTCCCTGATGAAGAGGAGGGAGGGGAAGGGGATATTTGAAAGTATGAAGAGGAAGGGTATACCCCCCTGGTTATACTTCTTCATACCCCTTCCCGCGGCGGTACCGCTTATGGCAGTCAACGCGGGTATCACTTCGATGGTGTTTCCCTTCGTTGGGCGGGTTCAGCTGGGCATGATATACCCGCTCATTCTCGTCCCACTTGCCGTCCTATGCTGCTCGAACGCTACGAACTTCTTCGCGGGGTTCAACGGGTTGGAGGCTGGGATGGGGATTGTTTTGCATGCGTCGCTCGGCGTCTTCGCCCTCGCGACCAACCATTTAGCTGCTGCCGTCATCGCCCTCGCTTTCGCCGCCGCCCTCGTATCTTTCCTTAGATATAATTGGTACCCCGCTAAGGTCTTCCCCGGTGATCTCAACTACACAATTGGTGCCGTCGCCGCCTGTGTCACAGTACTGGGTAACATGGAGAAGTTCGCTATACTTTGCTTCATGCCCTGGATTATCGAGGCTGTTCTCAAGGCGTTCTCAGGCTTCAAGGCGGAGAATTATGGTATCCTTCAAGAGGACGGCGCGGTGAAGCCACGCGAGGAGAAGGTGAGGTCACTCACTCACGTGGTTATGAGGTCGGGTAGGTTCACAGAGAAACAGGTGACGACGATCCTCATTATCCTAGAGGTCGTCGTCTGCGGCGTCGCCTTCGCGTTGATTCGTTTCATCTAGGTGCCTGTGATGAAGAAGGTCCTCATACTCGCGGGCGGCGGAGGGCACACGAGTATTGCTCTTGCCCTCAGCCAGGCGCTGAAGGGTAAGGCTGAGACCTTCTTCCTTATTCCGGAGGGGGACGAGCTGAGCAGGGAGCTGCTCTCGCCATTCGGCTCCGTCGAGGAGCTGATCAAGGGGAGGTACCCGAAGACTTCCAATCTTCTCTTCCCCTTCCGCTTCCTCTCGGCGTTCTGGCATACTCTGCCGCTCATCCGCCGGGAATACAACGTCGTCGTGTCCACGGGGAGCAACTTCTGCATACCTCCTGCGGTTGTCGCGTGGCTGAAAGGGATCCCAGTCGTGAACATCGAGAGCCGAGTCGCGATAACGAAGCCCTCGAAGACCGCGCGCTTGCTCACCCACTTTTCGGAGAAGACTCTACTGCAGTGGGAGGAGCAGGCGAAGAACCTGAAGGGGGTTGTGACGGGTCCCATTTTTCCCGAGAAACGATACGAGGCGAAAGACCTGGGCTATATCCTCGTTACGGGTGGTACGGAGGGGCATAAAGGTCTCTTCGATGCCGTTGCCGAAATTGACCTAGCTAAGGTTGTTCTCCAGACGGGTAAGGTCAGCCAGGAGTCTTACCGGGAGAGGCATCCCGGGTGGACGGTCATCGACTACTCAACAGAGTTTGAGAAGCTCGTAGCTGAATCCTCCCTAGTCATCACCCACCAGGGCGGAGGCACTATCTTCGAGGCGGTCCTATATGGGAAGCCGGTTATAATCGTCTTTAACTCTGAGCTTACTCGGACGGCTGATATGGGAGATATGCTCGTGCTCGCCGCCAAGGTCGGCGCGCCTTTCATCGATCACGTTGATTCACACACTCTAGCCACACTAATATCTAGCGCAGGGCTGCAGAAGCGCCCCCAATTTGAGAATGGTCGTAAGAATGCCGCTGAGGCGATCCTGCAGATCTAGCGCCTCGCTTCTTCATAGGCGTTCAAGTATCCCTTGAGCATCATCGGAATGAGGTAGATGACGCTCGAGATGAACACAGAGGGCAGCGACTTGTGTGTTATCTGGTAAACCGTCACGCCCCGATAGGCTGTATCTTAGGTTATCCTGCTAGTAATGAACTGGCATCATGACGGAGAACCTAACCAAATTTAGCCTAGTTGTCTGAGCCTCGGATATTTACTAAAAGGTTTTGACCCAAAACACAACGATGCGAAAATTTATGGAGTTATACCCCGAATATATGCCAATTCAAGCATCATAAGATAAAAGCCCCCGTTTATCAATAATACATAATGTGCGGAATTTTCGGTACAGTGCTTCGCAAGGGTAATGTTGCTCCCATGATACTCGACGGGTTAGGCAGGCTTGAGTACAGGGGATACGACTCAACAGGCGTCGCTACGATCGATAATGGAGTTCTACAGGTCCGAAAGGACGCCGGTAAGATCAAGGAGGTAGCTGATCGCCTCCATATCTCGGAGATGAAGGGTAAAGTCGGTATGGGGCATACGCGCTGGGCGACACACGGCGCCCCAAACATGATAAATGCGCACCCCCACACCGACTCAAAGGGCAGGATCGCCGTCATCCATAACGGCGTCATCGAGAACTTCATGGAGCTCAAGCAGGAGCTCCTCGACAAGGGGCATAGCTTCGTGTCCAAGACGGACACAGAGGTTATCCCTCACCTTATCGACGAGGAGATGAAGAACGACGTTGGACTTGCTGAGGCGACGATTAGGTCCCTCAGGCGACTCAATGGATCTTACGCGGTCGTCGTTCTGTCAAGCATCGAGCCTGACAAGATAGTTTGTGCCCGCCAGGAGAGCCCTCTTGTCCTCGGTGTTTCTAAAGATGGCACATTCTGTGCCTCCGACGCCCCCGCCATCAGACCATACACGAACCAGGTCGTCTACCTCCATAACGGGGAGATGGCGACTTTAGATGTCGACGGCTACAAGATACAGAAGGTATCAGACGGCTCAGCTATCGAGAGGATGCCTGAGGAGATCACGTGGACGTTAGAGATGGCGCAGAAGCAGGATTACCCCCACTTTATGCTCAAGGAGATATACGAGCAGCCGACGAGCCTCGCGAATGGACTCAGGCTTCAGGATAAGTACGTCGACCTTCTCACGATGTTCCTCGACAGGGGTAAGGAGGTCTTCCTCGTCAGCGCGGGGACTTCACAGCACTCATGCATTGCCGGTTCCTACATTTTTAGTCAGATAGCACGCCTCACGACTTATCCCGTTGTTTCCTCAGAGTTCGTAGAGCGTTATGGCTCAACCGTTGGGATTGACTCTATTGTCCTTGCGGTGAGTCAGTCGGGTGAGACCTATGATACGCTGAATGCTGTTGACCACGCCCGTATGAGGGCTGCCACCGTCCTCGGGTTGACGAATACCGTCGGTTCAACACTGACGCGAGTCGCACGAGCATATGTCATACAGCAGTCTGGCCCCGAGATCGGTGTCGCTGCTACGAAGACCTTTACGAGTCAGGTGCTCGTGCTCACACAGATGGCGATGCGTCTGGCTAAGCTCAGAGGCAAGTTATCTCAGGACGAGCTCGACGAGTACGATGAGAACCTCCACAAGATACCCGGTTTGGTCGAAAGCGTGTTGAAGAACACAATCGATAAGGTGAAGGAGATCGCTGGGCGGGAGGTGGATTCCCGTCTATTCCTCTTCCTGGGGCGGGGTATCAGTTCCGCGACGGCTATGGAGGGGAGGCTCAAACTGTTGGAGATAACCTATATTCCCTCACTCGCCTATCCGGCGGGGGAGAGCAAACATGGCCCCATCAGTATAGTTGAGCAGGACACCTCCTGCGTCTTCGTATGTCCCCGTGGTAGGACCCACGCCGATGTAATTGGGAGCATTATGGAGATGAAGGCAAGGGGTGCGAAGATCATTTCCATATGCGAGGAGGGGGACACGCACGTTAAGGAGCTTTCCGACGACTTCATCGAGATGCCCAAGGGTATACCCGAGCTATTATCGCCTATACCCTATGTTGTGCCATTGCAGCTACTTGCTTACGAGATTGCGGTTCTCAAGGGCCTCGACCCGGATATGCCTAGGAACCTGGCGAAAAGTGTCACGGTCCCCTAGTCACTGAAATGTTTTAAACGGGTCGCTTTCACACTATCCCCAGACCCGACCTTGATAGATGTCGACTCCATCCGCCGTGACTTTCCCATATTGAATCAGGGTGTGACTTACCTTGACAGCGCTGCGAGCAGCCTCACACCCGAGCAGGTCGTACTGAAGGAGATGGAGTTCTACCGAGGTTACCGTGCCAACGTGGAGCGGGGCGTACATAGGTGGAGTCAGCAGGCGAGCGCCGAGTACGAGGGGGCACACGAGGAAGTGGCGCGCTTCATAGGTGCCTCGGGTCCTGAGAACGTCGCGATGCTCAGGAACACGACTGAGGGTATCAACCTCGTCGCCAGCAGCCTCGATTGGAAGAGGGGTGACAAGATCGTTACCACAATCATCGAGCATCACTCGAATTATATCACGTGGCTGCGCGTTGGGAACAGGCATGGGTGCACAGTCGATGTCGTGAGGTCTAATCCCCAGGGGGTATTCGACCTCGGCGACTTTGAGAAGGCGATCGATGATAAGACTCGCATCGTCGCGGTGACCGCTGTCAGTAACGTGCTCGGCGTCATCGTGCCCGTGAAGGAGATTGCGGAGATAGCCCACGAGCATGGTGCGAAGATGCTAGTCGATGGCGCTCAAAGTGTCCCTCACTTGAAAACGGATGTGAAGAGGGATGGAATCGACTTTCTCGCCTTCTCCGGGCATAAGATGCTCGGTCCCACGGGCGTCGGTGGGCTTTACGTCGGTAACGAGGACCTCTACACAACCGAGCCTCTCTGCATCGGCGGTGGCACGATAGCTGACGTCAACGTTGACAGCTATACGCTGACGGTGCCGCCGCTAAGGTTCGAGGCTGGAACTCCCGCGATCGCTCAGGTGATAGGACTCGGAGAAGCCTGCAAGTATCTTAATCACATCGGTATGGATGAAGTGACTCAATGGGACCACAAGCTCGCGGAGAAGCTCGTTGAGGGGCTCTCTGAGATCGATGGTGTCACAATCTACGGTCCTAATGACCCGAAGAAGCGCGTCGGGCTTGTCACGTTCAACGTTAGGGACTTGAATCCCGTTGATGTGGCGTTGACGCTTGATACTGAGTACTCAATCGCGGTTCGCTCTGGGCATCATTGTGCCTTACCCCTGATGAAGGAGCTATTTGACTTGAATGAGGGGAATGTACGTGCCTCGTCCTACCTCTACAACACTTTGGATGAGATCGAAAAACTTGTGTCAGCGGTTGAGGAGATCGCTAAGCCGTAGCTATTACTTGGCGAACCGCTTTGGATTTTTCTCAAAGGTGAGCTTGCACTTTTCGTTGCAGAAGTAGTATTTTTTGCCGTTGAAGTCGCTGGTCCACTTCGCCGTCTTCTCATCCACCATCATTCCACAGATTGGGTCCTTGGCCATGTCAATCGGTTGTGAGTCAGTAAACGTCGGTTATATAGTCTTCTCGGCGGGGCGGATGGTCTTTTATCCCGTCGTGGCTCCTTTCTGCCGTGAGTTCTGATTTGAAGGATGTTTGTGGGGCGGATCTTCTGCTCCTCAACGGTAAGATTGTGACAATGGACGCGAGTGACTCGATTGTCGAAGCGGTAGCTGTTAGGGGTGACCGTATTGTGACGACGGGTTCAAGCGTCAATGTTAAAAAGTTCGCCGGCAAGGGCGCGAAGGTAATCGACCTTAAGGGGCAGACGGTTCTCCCAGGTATCATCGACTCTCATACCCACCCGCATAATGCTGCGATGAACTTTCTCGAGATCGACTGCAGGGGCAAAGGGATCAAGGGGATCAAGGATATTCAAGCTGCGGTAGCCAAGAAGGCGAAGGGGGTCGGGCCAAGTGAGTGGATTCGGGGGAGCGGTTACAACGACTCGAAGCTCGCTGAGAGGCGCCAGATAACGCGATGGGAGCTCGACGAAGCGGCGCCTAAGAACCCTGTCTACATCGTTTCGGATACTGGGCACCAGGCGATCGCCAACTCGAAGGCTTTGGAGATCGCGGGGATAACGAAGTCTACCGCCGATCCCGCTGGTGGGCAGATCGACAGGGACGCGAAGGGTGAGCTAACAGGTCTCCTTTATGAGACTGCTTCGAAGCTTGTCGCCGATAAGGTGCCCCAGTACACAGTTGAGCAGGTCCGGGAGGGTCTCAGGCAGCTCTGGGGGCAGTTCTCTGAGTGGGGTATAACCTCGACGCACGATGCTAGTGCTCAGATGCTTGGGATACACGGTTATCAGCAGCTTCTTGCTGAGGGTGTTAAGCGGGTTAGGGTTAGCCTCATGGTGAGTATAAAGCCCTGGCGCGCTGGCGACGAGAATTTGCTAGACTCGATGGTTTCGCTGGGCATTGAGAGTGGCTTCGGAGACGAGTGGCTTCGTGTGATGTCTCTCAAGATCATGGGGGACGGGTCGGGCGCGGGTGGGACGAGCGGTGTCTATACCCCCCAGCACAGGGGGCCAAAAGGTCTCGGTCTGATGGCGACGCCGGAGGAGGAGATGGAGAAGATTGTGATGCGCGCCCATTTGGCTGGTCTCAGGGTCAGCATCCACAGCATTGGGGACAGGGGGGTCGATATCGCGCTCAACTGCATCGAGAAGGCGCAGAAGGCGAAGCCTGTGAAGGACATGCGCCACCGCATCGAGCACAATAGCTGCTGTACCCCGAAGCAGCTTAAGAGGATGAAGAAGCTGGGCGTCGTCCCGTCGAGCAGTATAGGTTACATGTTCGGACTCGGCGACCAGTACGCGGAGAACTTTGGTGTTGAGAGAGTTCGGTGGCTTCACCCTCATAAGACGATGAAGGAGATGGGTATTATCGCCGGCGGGAACAGTGACTGTCCCGTGACCTTCTACAGTCCCTGGGTGCAGATGTATACGGCTGTAACTCGTAAGAGTAGTAGCGGGCAGGTTGTCTGCCCCGAGGAGGCGTTAAGCGTCATGGACGCTATCAGGGTCTACACGGTAAACGGCGCCTACCTCTCGAAGGAGGAGGCGATTAAGGGGAGCATCGAGGCAGGTAAACTCGCCGACATGATAGTGTTGGACAGGGACGTTCTCACGATTCCTCCGGAGGAGATTAAGGATGTCAAGGTCCTGACGACGATCGTTGGCGGAAGCATCGTCTACTCCGCCTCGTAAATCCGTGGTTTGACGCTTTTTCGGCATGAGAATCTTTAAATGAGTAGTGGGACGGCTTCATTCAGCCTTAGAGGCGGGAATACTTGGGTGAGCAGCTTTCTTTTCGGTCTATGATGAAGGGTAATGTCCTCGTTCTCACTGTCAGCCGCGTCCTCTGGAGCATGTCTGACACGATCGTCTACCCGTATCTCAGCCTCTTCATTCTGTTCCTTGGCGGTGACAAGAACACGATCGGTGACGTCTATTTCTGGGGGAGCCTGGCTGCATGTGTGCTCTATCCCATCGGTGGCTACGTTGCCGATAAGGCTGGGCGTGCAAAGTTCATCGGGTTGGCGACGCTGCTATACGTCTCGAGCTTTCTCATCTTCGCCACTGCACCCAGCTGGGGTTGGCTTGCCGTCGCCTACGCATATCAACAGATTGTGCTGTTCTATATGCCGGCTCTGAATGCGATAATGGCCGACAGTATCCCTGCTGGTGGTAGGGGGAGGATATATGCCCTTACCATCGCGGTGCCCGAAGCGGTCAGGATCATGACCCCGTACATCGGTGGTTGGCTCATAGCCGTGTACACACTCGACCCTGCAATGAGGATAGGTTACACGATGAGTTTCCTTATCGGCATTGTCGTCGCCTACATACGTTTGAGGTATCTGAAGGAGACGATTGTGAATAAGGAGGGCATCGGTAGGGACGTGCCAAAGATATTCATTGAGGGTTACAAAAACGTCTTCGATAGCCTACGCTGGGTCTTTCCTCATGTTCTGAATAATTATCAATCCATACCAAAAATCCATCGGCATTACTTGTCTTATATCTATTAATAATGTTTTTTGCTAATTCACTATTTGCATACCCCCCTGCGATCGCTCTTTCAATCCATTTTTTACTCAAAACAATTTGTGCATAAACTATTTCGTTTCCATCTCTCTTGGATTCATCTATAAGGCGAATATTAACGTCTAACCACCCTATGTCGTCTAAATAAAAATACGGAGCAACAAGAAACTTTGGATTTAAATGTGGAACAAAATCCAATTTCGGATCTTCTTTTTTAGCAAAAGTAATATAATCAATATAACTTTCTGCCTTTTTCTTTAATATAATATTTTTTTGGAAACTAATAACTTTTTTAGAAAAAGACTCAATAAACAACTTCGTAAAGTCTTCAGGCACTAATTTTTTCTTTGCATAAAGCCGAGTTTTATTATTTTCACCAACTTTTTCTTCAGAAATTATATCTTTTAAATCTTTTCCATACTCTTCTATTAAATTTCCAATCGACTTTTTAATTCTATTTTCTCCACTTACATCACATATAAAAGATTGATCATGTTGAAAAGCATGAGTAATAGGATCAATAAAAAAACTTTTCCGAGGTGTTTTCTTAACAATAAAAGCAGCTAACGCTTCTGGTGAAAATGCAATCATATTAGCATTAATGGCAATATTATCATAAAGATTATCAAAACCATTCTCCCAAAAATATTTTTGATCTGCATGTGTACCAAATCTCAAACAATGTGTCATAAATATATATTATACAGATAAAAGTAGTTTAAAATTCTCGTTTTTGACCGAATATTCAAATCCTGATTTCAGTATAGATTTACCTTTTTCCCCAAACATTATTTTTTAAAGGAATTAACTTTTTCTCTATTTTCTTTTTTTTAATATCAAACAATATTAACCCACACTTATTTTTTTTAAGTTCTTTTCTTATATTTCGACTATATTTATCTTTAGGCAAACATATAAAAACAAATTCGGCTCCGTGAGAACAATTTCTTGCTTGAATCATTCCTTTCTTCCAGTCTTTTAATTTAAACTCCAAACAGTAAAAATTATTATCATCGTCGTGGTATACAACATCTATACTTCTATTAAAAAATGGCACTTCAACAGAAAAATTTTTATTTTCTCTCTGAAGAACTTCGCAGAACTTAATAACCATTTCTTTTTCACTATATACTAGGTTCTCCATATTTATTTTCTAATTTTTTTTTAATTATAAAAAAATACAGCGAGGCAATTAAAAAATAAACAATTACTAATATTAAAACCTTTCTAGAATCAATTCCATATGAAGTAAAATAATTAAAAAAATTATAATCATAAATATACAACAAGGAAGAAGAAATTACCCCAAAGGCAAAAATTATTATAAATGAACAATAGTATATATTAAATATTTTTACACAATGATTCAATTTTTTTTCAAACAATAATACTTTTTCAATTTTTTCTAACAAACCTTCCATATAGTCACCCCCTAATCCAACAGCGTTCTGCGACAATTGATCTATATAATTATTTCCATTGATCATAACAATTCGATCTAAAATATCTAACTTTTCTTTTTTTACAGATTTCGTCTTTTTTTTAAAATAAACGTCAGATTCCTTATATCCAATGTTAAAAAAATCCACAAAAGGTATAATAATACCAAAGACTATAGGAATCACACTAATAATAATTGAATTAAAAAGATCTGTTTCCATAGCAAATATTACAAAATATTATCTTTAATGATACTTTTATCGGTGTAATCTTCATATTTTTCATAAACATATCTCAGCACCTCCTTAAGCGTTGCTTTATTAAACCTGCTCTTTAACTCTCTTATAAGCTTAATTTCATCTGCATTAAAACAAAAAAGTATTTTTTCCTCCACATACTTTTGCCAATTGGAGATAATACGTATGTATAATCTATATAATCACGCTCAAAATTAGTTTCTAGAGAGTTATCAGCAGCAAATGAAGATATTTCTTCTGCTTCCTCAAACGCAAAAGAATTTTTTACTTCTGTTTGCTGGATAAACTTAATTTTAATAAAAAAATCTAAATCTTCTAAAACGTCTTTTGACATTGGACCAAATTTCCAGGCAAAAAATTCTGGTAAACTATTTTCATCAATTGCACAATCACCCTTTTTAAAAAGAGGAAGACATTCTTTCTCAAAAACAAATATCAATTTTACCAGCCTAGTTTTTCCTGTTATTGGTTCATTAATATCCTCATTGATACCACTTGAATATAATATTAAAAGAAGCCAATCTCCTGATTTTAATTTCTTTTTTTCTTCTTTTTTTTCGTTGTTCATATTATATTAGAGTTTTTACCAATGATTCTATTATACCATAAATGACAAATTAAAAAAAGAACGTGTAAAACCAAAAAACATCAGGCGTTATTTCACAATTTTCGCGATCAACTCTCTCGACACTTTCCTCACCTGCACTTTTTTCATACCCAAAATCGAAGATTTCATGAAACAATGTAAACCATGCGGGATATTTTCTTCCATACATTTTAATCAAATGTCAAACTCTATTTTATCCCCTGTTGATAATTTTTTAATTCCGAAAACCGTATGAAATTTTGCTAATGTCGGAAAATCAACACAATGCATCGGATAGATAAAATTTGGTTTTTCTTTCTTGAAATATTCAATCGCACCGTTCACGGCTTTTTCATCTTCTTCAAATAAATGAAATCCCCCGACAACCGCATAAAGTTTTTGATCGGTTACCTGCTTGGCATATTCACAAATATTGACTATACCTGAATGAGAACACCCCGCAATTACGATCATGCCTTTTAAAGTTTTAAAAACTATAGCGGAATCTTCAAATATTTTATCGCCTTTATATTCTCCTTTTTCAAAATTATTTACCCTTGGAATTTCGCCTAAAAAATAAATACCTTCTGAAAATTCTAAAGATTTTTCAGATACGACAATTTCAAAATCATCCTTTATTTTCTTCGCCTCATTTTCTGGCAATGCATTGAGCAACCCCGGATGAAAAATAAGTTTCTTCTTTGCTTTAAAATCATTAAATTTTATTCCGCCGGTATGATCCCAATGGCGATGGGACAAAATCACAAAATTACTTTTTTCTAAATCTATGCCTAACCTTTTTGCATTAACTCTATAAACATCCGTATGTCCGGTATCGAAAAGAATATTTATATCTTTTGTTTCAATAAAAACGGAAAAGCCCCACTCTGCCAAACAAATTTTATTGTTTTCGCGTCCTGCCGTATTTTCGCACAAAATTGTTATTTTCATAATACAATAAAAGTTATTTAAAAAAACCTTTCTTTTGCTCAAATTATACACCCCTAATATTTAGTTAACAAGGCAAATCCCTAAAACCTAATTCCCCTGCCGCAAAAATCAAATTTTCCGCTTTTTGAGCAAAAAAAATGATAAAAAAAATAGGTACAATCACATTATTGCACCCAAGCTTTCGGCAAAATTATTTCGCCTAGATTTTCAAAGAATTTACTTTTTCAAGTTCATTGCGGATTCCAATTTGCGCTTCTTCGTTGCCTATTTCCTTGTAATAGTTAAGAAGCACCGGCAAATTTATTTTTAGCCTTTCAATAACATCCAAGGATGGATTGATATTTGCATTCAACTGAGCCCGTAAAAGATGCCAATCGGTTTTTGCGCTAATAAAAGCGCTGGCATTTTTTCAATATCTCCTGCTTCTTCCAGATATTCAATTGCCAGATCATACAAATTTAGTTTTTCATAGATAATACCTATGAAAGTAAAAATTTCTGACTTTGATATCAAAAGAGATATTGATGTTTGTTTCCCAGTAGGTAATAACCAATATTTTCTGAAAATCTTCTAAAAGCTCGCTCGACTTCATCCGGGGTCAAATACCCAATAAAGCCTAAAAGCTGATCTTTTATCGATTCTCTTAAAAAATCATCCCCTGTGTCGTTAAAGATCCTGCCGCTCAATACTATTGCAAGGCTTGTCGCTCTTGTTAACTCAGAACTTATCATATTTTCACTTCTATAATGTACATTATAACTGTTCGCTATTTATATGAATAATGGTTTAATGACTGCAAATGTCAAGAGTAGTTATGCTTATTTTAAAAAGATAAAGATATTTCTATCCCAAATTTTTCATAAATAACTAAAAAATTTTCTTGTCAAATCCTACCGCTTTTTCACTTCAAAATGAACCCGACCCCGCCCTTCGACTATGCTCAGGGCGAGATATCAGGGCGGGTATTTTACGAGATGTTTCGGCTCCGCCGAAACCTTTGATTTCGCCTTACATCCCCGATGCGAAGCTCTGGGGTATTACGGCGCCGTAATAAAAAAGCCTGAGTAAATTAACTCAGGCAGACTATAAAAATAGTCTTAAAATAGTTGATATTTACGAATTATGCTTGCAAAGAGTTTCAATCCTTCGTCGGTATCAATGTGGTATAAGGGTATAAAGCCCATTCCAACTTTTGATGGATCATCGAAGTAAATCTGATAACCATCGTCTTTTTCCGAATAATATTTCGGCTTCTTGGACATCGGAAATATTCTTCGTCCTTTATTGTCCCTCCATTCAACCCAAGGACTTTCTGGCGGCGGACAACCAGCATGTCCTGCAACTCTTACATCTATTTTACCAATTGAATCAGCATATAACGCTTTAGCAGCTTCAAGAGGCATATCTCCTTCAGCGATCCAGTAACGCCATGCCCGCATAAACCTGAATGCTCCAAGCGCACCAGTAACAGTGGCAGGCACTTCCCCTCTTTGCTTCTTTCCCTTAACCAGTCTTATTCCCGCGTTTTGCAGTTCTCTTTCAATGAACATGTCGCAGGTCGGATTTCCAGCTAAATTTTCCATTATTTTATCCTCCAATTTTCTTATAATATTAGTGGCTTTAAGCCACCTTTATTAACTTCAATAATATATGATAAAAATAATTTTGTCAACAGTCTTGTACAATACAACATGAGCCCCAAATGAGATCCTATTCCAACGCAACATGAGCCCCAAATTAGGCTTAATGTGTTAGAATGGCGTTTGAGTTCATAAATTGAATTTATGACTAATAATATGAATGACTCGCTTGTGATGAGCCTTGGGCAAATCAAAGAATTTTTACAAAGCTCGCAAATCATTAAATTTGAAAGTACTTCTAAAAAAGAAAAATATGTATGGGTTGAAAATATACTAAATCGTTTCGGGTATTTCAACTTCGGAAAAAAGATAAAGTTGTGATTAAAAAATATATTCGATCTATGTCCGGATTTTCCGATGCGCAACTAACCAGATTGATTGCCAAGAAAAAAGAAATCGGGAAAATATTTTTAAGCAGTACGAGGCGCCATACATTTCCTGTCGTCTACGACGACATGATTTTGCGCGATTGATTGAAACCGACAACGCTCACGAAAGATTATCGGGGCAGGCCACTAAAAAAATATTGACTCGAGAGAATATGAATATTTTAAGAAAAAAGAATATGAAAATTTAAGCAAAATATCAATTTCCCATATTTACAATTTAAGAGCCAAAAGCAGTATGTTTCCAATTCTTTAACTTACACTAAAACTCAAGCCACTCAAGCTTCTATCGGAGAAAGAAGAAAGCCCAACCCCGAGGGCAAACCCGGCTATATTCGCGTAGATAGCGTACATCAAGGAGATTCTGACAAGGTTAAAGGGGTTTATCATATCAATCTAACGGATGAAGTATTACAATGGGAAATTATCGGTTGAGTCGAGGGAATTTCAGAGAGATTTTTGCTGCCGCTCTTGGAAGATCTGATCAAACAATTTCCGTCTAAGATTATTAATTTTCATTCTGACAATGGCAGTGAATATATCAACGGAAGAGTGGCTGAACTTTTAAATCGACTTTTGATCAAGCAAACCAAATCACGCTCCAGGCATTCCAATGATAATGCATTGGCGGAAAGCAAAAATGGCAGCGTGATTAGAAAGCATATGGGGTATGTGCATATCCAATCAAAGCATGCCGAAACCATCAATGATTTTTACAAAAAATATTTTAATGTTTATTTGAATTATCATCGGCCTTGCGGATTTTCAACCAACACAATTGACGCTAAAGGAAAAATCAAAAAGAAATATGATCAATATCTGACACCTTATGAAAAATTATTATCCTTGAAAAATCCCGAGCAATATTTAAGAGAAGGAGTTACTCAGGAAATGCTCAAAGAAATCGCCCAAGAAAAAAGTGATAATGAATATGCCGAATTAATGCAAAAAGAGAAAGCTAAATTGTTTAAATCTTTTACAAAGTAGAATCAATTACGAATTACATTTGGGGCTCATATGTTGACTGGAAAATACTCACATTTTAAATTAAAAAAAAGCGGGCTGATAAACATCATAGCGCCGCCAAACAATTTTCTTTTTGAAGATTTTTCTTTCTTCAAATTATCTTATAAGGCCTCTGCTGGAATCATCCAAAATCTTCTGCCGTCTTTTTTGTTCTTCCATCCAGACTGAACGACATTTTTGGATAAATTTTTTCCCATATCTATATTCAAAGGCGCGAATGATTTTTTTATGTAATTTCTTCCCGTATATAACATCAGAAAGAAAAATATCGGTTGTGCCGTATATAGCCCCGCAAAGAATCGGGTGTTTTTTTTGTTTATCCAAAAAAGCAAACCAGCTTTTTACGGATTCTATAATCACTACAGGCCCAACGCCAAACAAAAAGCCGGCTTTTCTTGTTTTTTCATTGCAACAATTCCACGCTTTTTTTGACAATTCTTCAAATTCTTCCTTGGACAATCTTCTTCCGGAGACAGGCTGAGTAATTATGAAGCAATGACCACTGTCGCCATTGTTCCGCCCTCTAAAAGGATTATCCGCCACGATACATCTTAAACCGCGCTTTCCTATTTTATGTTTTTCTATTTCTTTCGCGATTTTTTTCAAATCTACATAAAACGCTTTATTTCCTTCATCGTTCATTGTTATCACCTTTGTTTATATAAAGAACTAATGAAAGATTATACCATTTAAATAAAAAAGTCAATTGTGCAAAAAAAAATGAGAATATCTCTATCCCCAATTTTCCACAAATAACTAAAAAGTTTTCCGTCAAATCCTACCCCTTTTCCTCCTCTTAAAATCAATCCTCTTTCTTTTCTTCCAGGGAAATGCCGCGAGATGTCAGCACTTGCTTGATATTTAAACACATAGCTCTTTCCCTATTTATTCAAATTTAAAAAAAACAAAAAATTACCGGCTGCTTGAAAAATTAACATCGCTTATTGCCCAATGCCGCCCTAAAGAATTCGGAATTGGAGGCTCATAGCCCTCGGCAAAAACATTAAAAACATAAACTTTTTTTTCATTATTAATTTGTAATTCTGCCGTGATTACCGCCCTGCCTGCGCCGTTGGAATCTTTTAAAATGCTTGGCACGCAACAGGTCGTCCACCATTCAGTATTGATAATTTTAAAATCAGAGCTTATCTTCGCATCAATAAATTCATTGATTGCTTTCTGCTTCCTCTCTTCAACTAAAGTTTTATATTCGCTTGACCCCTGATACAGGGCGTTCCCAAAAACTGAATGCTGTTTCTTTATCGCCTCTGCTGACCGCCTGCAAGTAGGCGCTAATTTTCGCTTCGGGAGTTTCATTGGTTATTTTTTCGACAAAAGGAGCAAAAACGCCATTTATATACGCGAATAAAAATCCACTCCCAATCTTAAAGCAAATATTGCGCCTAAAATAATTTTAATATTTTATTGAATATCATATTTTATAATTACCAATATTTTCCGCATCCGATAAAATCATAGCTTACTTCTATCAAAGCGGACTTAAGCCAAAAAACAAACATAATAAACGAAATTACCGCGGCTGCCAGCTTATATCGCCGCGAAAACATTTTTCTTTTTATAATAATAAAAGGAGCAATAACGAAAACTGAAATAGCCGCCAAAAACCCGGAAACCAAACTTAATTCATAATAAACGGGAAAAAATTCATCCGGTTTTGTTTTCATGCAAAATGGAGTATAATCAATTTTATCATAAGAAATATTGCCGGAAATACCCTTATTAAACTCCTGCATTATTTCATAATTTTGCTCGCTATAATCGCCTTTTGTATAA
>CAVYVF010000021.1:0-5144 GCA_963771885.1 Candidatus Bathyarchaeota archaeon | reverse complement strand
GTTCCTCAGGATTATTATTCTGATACAAACCATCAAGAGAATATTACCTTCGTTTTTAAAAGGAGATTCAGACTAATTTAACATGCGTGTGCATGTCGATCAAACGCACACTATCGGGATTGAACGGTGCTCGCAACAAAATTGATAGATACAAGCGCGCAAAGCAGTAAAATATTAAGAGGGGCTCACGGGGCCACCAGTCTCAGCATCCTCGATACTGGGAAGCAACCCAATCTTCTTCACCCACCAATAAACCGCAAAAAGCGTCAAAAGGGTAGAACCAAAGATAAGGGCAAGATACCAAATCATGTCCCCCGGCCCAAACGTGAAGATATTGGTCTGCGACATCACAGTCGCAATCGTATTCGGGACTATGAAGCCAGCTCCGAGAATCGCCAAGAAAGCACCGAGCATCGTAAGCCGATTGTTCTGCGAAGTCAACTGATTATTCCTCTTAGTTAACGTAATTGTAAGCTCCGCCAGCTCGTTGTTCCTCTCAGAGAGCAGGTTATTCTTAACGGATAGAGCATTGTTGACGTCCTGAAGCTGGTTGTTTTTCTCCTGCAGCAGATTATTCTTTTCCTGCATCTTATTATTGATATCCTGAAGCATGTTATTTCTATCCTGAAGCTGGTTGTTGTATATTGACTTCAGACTCTCCAGGCTCGATGCAAGAACACCTGAAAGGTGCTCAGAGAGAGTCAGCTGCTGATGAACCTCGTTTTGTAGGAAGACGATGCGCTGCGCAATCTCCGGATCGTCTGAGAGCAAGTCGGCGTCGCCGTAGCGGAGACTGGATAATGTGTCGGATAATCCCCAAAGTGCGGAGAGGTAGTGGAGGAGCCCTTTCTTCAGCTGAAAAACCTGATCCCCTACATGAGCATCAACGAGGTTCGGGTCCTTGAGATCCATTGTGAGGTCCTCGGTCCGCTCGTTCATTTCTTGAAGCTGCTTGAAGCTCCAGGAGTTGTTCTGTCAATTATCCTTACGAGTATGAGGGAGATCATATCGACTGTATCGATTTTCTTCGGGAGTTTTCTGAGGTAGGTCTCGCCGTATCGGCGCATCTGGAAGAAGCGAGACCGCTTATGTGTGTGCATGGTCATAATGAGGTTGTCTCGCACTAGGATGAGCAGGGGCTCTATGTTGACATCGTAGCCCTCGACGTGTATTGCGGGGAGCAGAAGACCTAGCTCGGTGTCATGGTCCTCATAGCTTCCATTGACGTTGACCAACAGTTTCTTCACCAACTGCTGGGAGAACCCCGCCTTGTTGGTGTACTCTACTGCGTCTTTCTCGAAATCGTCGACTATGAAGTCGATCCATGCGATCTGTGCATGTTCGAGCTGCGCTAGGAGGTCATCGATTTTTGAGGAGAACATGCTGGCGGTTCCCCTCGGTTTGAGGATTGCGCAGTATCCACGTGTGTTCTCATCTAGGATGGCGTCAGACCCCATTGGTATTTCTTGGCTCATATGCCTCTCAATAGTCAGCGAGCATATAATCGATAAAGTCTTTTTCTTAGACGGTGACGAGATCCACTCCGCAACGTGGACATCGTCGGTCCCTCACATTTTGTAGAACATCGGCTCGATTAGTAAGCGTGCAGTCACATAGTCGCGCGCGTGTGCATCTGGAGTTTATTTAAAAAACATGTGCGTATATAGGCCTCACAAACTATGAAATGAGAGCATTATTCGTTGTTAAGCTCCTCTCAAAATTAACCTTCACCAAAGTAGCACATCCAGATAAAAGAACCATATTTCGCAATCATACACGGCGTGCGCGGTACATGATCAATAAAGATAATGCGTAAGCGACGACATATTCATTAATAGAAAACGTAAAATTTTACTTAAACATTGATTTCATAAGGTGATCTGTTGAAGTGGGAATATAAAACATGGGCTGCATCCTCAAGCGTAGAGTCGAGTCTGAATAAACTTGGAAAAGAAGGCTGGGAATTAGTCACCGTCCTTCTCCCCCAAGATTATTACACTGACACTAATCATACAGAGAATGTAACATTCATCTTAAAGAGAAGATTAGATTAATTTATCTTGCGCGTGCATGATGATTAAACGCATACTTTCGAGATTGGGCCGTTCGATCACTACCAAATTGATACAGCCAGTAGATTATTCAGGAGAAGGGCATTATCGCCCGGCTCTAAATACCAGTAGATAATACGAGTGAAAATTAGTTGCGCGCGTGTGCGCAACATATTCAAAAAAGGCTTTACCTAGTCCCGTGTATGACGGCGCCCGTGAGCATACATGTAGAGGCAGTTAAAGATTCCTCGCCTTTGTAGGCTTGATAAAAAGCCTCGGCACGATCACAAATGCGGAGCCAGCAGCAACGAAAGTCAGTAGCAACTGATCTAAGCTAAGAGGAACCATCTTAAGGACCCCACTCAACGGTGGGAAATATAGCGCCCCCATCTGGAGTAGAAGCGAGCCTACAACTGCCAGTAATAGGAATTTGTTGCTGGTCAAAGCTTCCCAGCCTTGACTAAAGAAGTGCTTGGTCTCACTGCGCACCTGGAAAACTAGTGCAAGCTCAAAAAACACGACACTCGTCACACATACGCTTCGCGCGACCGCTGGATCCATTGTCCATCCGAGAACAAGATAGTAGGGAATAAAGTCAGCAACAAAGGCCACTAGGGCGGAGAACGCGATGAATAGCCAGAACCTACTGAGGAGTCCCTCCCGGGGATCTCTGGAGGACGATCCATCAAGCCTTTCTCACCAGGATCGTTACTGAGAGCTACCGCCGGTAATCCGTCGGTGACAAGGTTGATCCAGAGCACCTGAATCGGTAGAAATGGGACTGGGAGCCCGAGAAACGTTGTGGCGAGGATTAGAAGGAATTCGTCGAAATTTGCGCATAACATGAGGCGAACATATTTTGTAATGTTGCTATAGATACGACGGCCGCCTTCTACCGCCTTTACTATTGTGGCGAAGTTGTCGTCCTCAAGGATCATCGTAGCAGCTTCCTTTGTCACCTCTGTTCCTTTGATCCCCATCGCGATACCGATGTCCGCGGCTTTGAGAGCTGGGGCATCATTAACGCCGTCCCCCGTCATGGCGACGATGTGCCCCTTTTCCTTGAGAGCGTTAGCTATCCGGGTCTTATGCTGCGGACTAACTCTTGCGCAGACTCGGATCTCGTCGACAATGGAGGCGAGCTGCTCCTCAGATAGTTGGTCAATGTAGCCCCCTACGAGTACGCTATTCGGGGTCTCATCTTCGAGTATCCCAACCTGTTTCGCTATGGCTCTGGCCGTGAGCACGTGATCCCCCGTGAGCATTACCGGTCGTATTCCTGCGCGTTTCGCGACTGCGATCGCGTCCTTTGCCTCCTCGCGTGGTGGATCGATCATCCCTATGAGCCCGACGAAGGTCAACCCTGTTTCAGCTTCATCAATGGAAGGTAATGGTGTACCCGCTGGGTAGTCACGGTATGCGAGACCGATTACTCGAAGGGCTTCCTCAGCCATCTGCTTCATGTTCGTAGAGAAGTAGTCGTGGTCTCCCTTTGTGAGGATACGAATCTCGTTTTCATCCCGTATATACTGCAGACAAGTAAGAGTTCCTCCGGAGCACCTTTTACATAAGATCGAAGTCCACCATCGGCGAGCCTGTAGATGACACTCATTCGCTTTCTCGTAGAATCAAAGGAATATTCGGCTACGAGTTTATGGTCTTCCTGATTCAAGCGTTTTAGGCCAACTTTTGCGCCGGCTACTGTTAAAGCTCCCTCAGTAGGATCTCCGAGGACTACCCATTTGTTATTCTCTTTGTTAATTGTGGAGCTGTTACATTGAACACCAATTCTCAGAGCAAGCTCTAGTAAGGGATCATCGGTAATCTGGAGTTTACGCCCCTCCTGCAGGTAGTCACCTGTCGGCTCATATCCAGAACCCGTAACCTCGATGTGCCTATATAGGAGATTGACTCTGAGAACCGTCATCTCGTTCTTCGTTATTGTGCCTGTCTTGTCACTACAGATCACTGTTGTACTCCCAAGAGTTTCTACACTCGCGAGTTTCTTCACGATAGCTTTCTCGCGCGCCATAGCTGCAACACCCAGAGCCATGGTTATTGTTAGTACTGCGGGAAGTCCCTCAGGTATAGCTGAGACTGCGAGGCTGATCGATGTCAGGAGAGTCTGTTCAAGGGGCAGATGATAGACCCCGAAACCTAGAACGAAGACAAGAATACAAAGAGCAACGCTGATCGCACCCAACTGTCTACCTAGTACCTCGACCTTCCGATTTATTGGAGGTTCTTCATCAGGAGTTGACTGAACCATTCCCGCAATATTCCCGAAAATAGTCTTCATGCCGGTTCGAGTGATGACGGCTAATCCTCGACCTGATGTCACTACTGTGCCCATGAATAGCAGACAAGTCTTTTCATCCCTCTCCTCAGAAACGGCTTCTGCGGATTTTGCTACGGGGAGACTTTCACCCGTAAGGATTGATTCATCTGATTCAAGGTTGTACGATTCGATTACTCGAAGATCGGCGGGAATCTGATTACCTGCTTCTAGCTTGACTATGTCTCCGGGTACTAGAAAGGTGGAGTCGATGTTCCGCTCCACTCCACTTCGAATGACCACGCTTCGCGGATTGATCAGCTTCCTGAGAGCCTCTACAGCTTTCTCAGCGCGGTACTCTTGTACAAAGCCAAGAATCGCATTGAGTAAGAGAATAGTTAGGATCACATATGTATCGGTGAGTGGTTCATTCTCCAAAATCGCTAGATAGGCAGATACGCCTGCCGCGATTAAAAGTATCACGACGAGGATGCTCTCGAATTGTTCAAGAAATAATGTTATAGGCGATTTTGGAGGTTTTTCGGATAATTTATTCTGTCCGTGCTCCTGGAGTCGGAGTTTAGCATCCTCCTCATTGAGACCATCAATACTTGATCCGAGAAGACGCAGAGCACCTCCTCGGGTGGAACAGATTTCCACTCGTTGTCGGGGGTTGACGTCAAACTATGCAGACCTCAAAAGGTTACTACATTGATTACTTAACTCGGATTAAGGGCTTTCCTAAATAGACTCTATAGAAGGCTCGAATAAAAGGGATTGATTGTGCGCAACACATACCCGAGATCAAGGCATACATC
>CAVYVF010000020.1:0-15042 GCA_963771885.1 Candidatus Bathyarchaeota archaeon | reverse complement strand
GAAGCATTATTTTGTCGCGCGCGCCCTGGGATAAGATTCTCGAGGACTCATAATATGTAGCCAAATCAATTTTCAGCGTTAATTATTCTCTACAAAAAGGCGCACCTGAACTGACAACAACCATCTAATAAGATCAATAAGCAGATGGATGTAATGAATATGGAATTCACCAAAATCACAGTGACAAAAGATGATAGGGTAGGCATAATCACCCTCAATGACCCTCCGTGGAATGGAATGGGTAAGAGAATGATATTCGAGATACTTGAGGCTCTAGACCAGTTTGAGAAGGACGACGAAGTTCGAGCCATCATGGCTAAAAGCACAGGTGAAAATTTCTCTAGAGGGGCAGGCGTCGACGACATCAAAAAAGACCTGGCGGGTTCAAATGAAATCAAAGAATCATTCTCAGAGTTAGGCGGAAAGATCGTCGAGAGGATAGATAGCTATCCGAAGCCAACATTAGTTGCAGCACGCGGTATCTGTCTCGGCGGATCGACGGCGGTCTTCAGCTCATTTGACATTCGAATAGTGGGAGAGACATTCAACATTCATGACGGGGACATATACTATGGGATGGTCGGCTCATGGGGCATGAGCAGTCTCAGACTCCCCATCTGGATCGGCAGGAACAAGGTGATGGATTACATGTTCCTGAACGAGGGCTTTACCGGAAGACAAGCATACGAATTAGGTCTTGTCAGTAAGGTAGTTCAAGATGACCAAGTTGATGAAATCGGTTTAGCTATAGCTAAAAAAATGTCTACCGCGGCGCCTCTTGCTGTACGCTATCTATAAGGAGTGCGTCCGAACCGCTATTTACTCTAGTTTCTTAGAAGCTAAGGCGAAGGAGGTTGAAGCTGCGAAAATAGTCAATGTCACATGGGATGCGAGGGAGGGTCTGGCTGCGGTCATAAGGGAGAGAAGATAGTTTTCAAGGGCAGATAAATTCGAGGCAAGCGCGACAAACCTCTCAGAAAGATTGATGGCAAGCGCTAGATGTCGAAGTAGACTCTAAGGAAGTCTCCCCAACCAGTGCCCGCGAATGGCACATTGAGGACTGAGTTTGTTTCACCAAAGTAGTAGCTGGGATCATTCAAGTCGTTATGAAGTATGCATCCTCGTGACTGTGGGAAGTAGACGCCGAGCCCATGGGCGGATTTGACGGAGTACTGGTGGCTGCAACGCGTGTAGATGAAGGGTTCGTCTCCGAGCCAAGCTGACTTGATGTCTTCTATCGCATCTTTGTATTCTGGACCGCCGTCGATCACACCGACTTCATCCACGAACGTATAGAGATCGATGTCAGCGTCCCATCCCCTCATCGGCTGGCCTGTGTTCGCCTTCCCCCGCGCTCTATCAATAACCCCCTTATACTTCTGAACGTTGCCAGCGAGCACCCCTGTAACAGTGTTAAGGTCGTCGACGAACTCGTCCGTCTGGCTCAGGTCTACCACTGTGAACGCTGGGAAAGCCCCGTCTCTCGCACACCCGTTAGGCATTAGATACTCCGCCATGAAGTCGTCGACGAGCAGGTGCGACAAGGCTTTAGGAGTCATCTTTCCACCGTTTGTCATCTCCAGGTCTTGGAGGATGTCGTCGTATGGGAAACTCCAGTAGTTCTCATAGTCCTGCGCTGCGACGAGGTACTGTGCCAAGTCCTGGTAGTCGTATGCGACCTCAATCATGCTGCATATGCACGCATCGAACGCAAGGATGCTAATCTTCACCGATGTTCGCTCATACACGGTCTCAAGCGCAGCTGCTAGCTCGCTGTGGTGGAGGAAGTCGTAAGTGCCCTCTTCAATGTCCGGACCGTGGAAATCCTTGCAAGAGCCGAGGAAGTCATCGCCATGATCCCAAATAACCAACGCGTAGTTTTCCGCGGGGAACATCTCGAGCGCCATTTCGAGGAGATCTACGACGGTCTGCTGACTGCCCATATTGAGCTCGCCTTGAGGTCGGGTCCCTTCGTAATCCTGTAAGCGCCGCCATTCACAATATAATAGGGGGCAGCTCCCTCGGCCCAGGTATCGTAAAGCACCACCATGTTCACGTTGGAGTCACTTCCAACAACCATCATCTCCCGAATATCATCTCTGGCGTAGACGCCGAGTTCATTGTCGGCATCGTTATACTGAATGATCGTCCATTTCTTCGTCAGCCTCAATGGAAGACTGTGTGCCAATATCATCCAAGGGAATGCTCGGGAAAACCTTCGCAGAAGAGAGAGGAATCGACGCGATTAGAAGAATCGTTAATAGGAATACAGTTATATGATTTTTCCATTTTTTATATCTAACAAATCCATCAATTAAATGATAATTAACACTATATATATGACTTATGCGTATAAATGACACTTCATGGAGCTACCGCGCACGCGAACTTGTATTTTAATAGAAAATAATTGTACATAAGGAGTAATTGCGCGCGCTAGAGAAGCTTAATCGCTTCCTCCCGCGGAATCGCGACCATCATCTCCAGCTCAACCCCATCAAACAAGGAGAGCATTATTTTCATAGCATCCTTCTCAGATGGTGCCTCCACCACCGAGACCCCGTTGTACCGGCCTAGAGTCCAATAGGTCTGCATCTTGATGCCCTGCTTCGCAAAATCATCCATTGCCTTAGTAAACTGATCTACAAACTCTTTCTGCTTCCTAGGCGATTCCTTCCATTTAACTAGAGATATGAAAAACATCTTGTTTCCCAAGTAATTTTTCGGGAATGAGATAATATTAACACTTGTTTTTTTAGAGATGTCTAAATAACTTGCATACAAGCGCGATTAACCAGATACTTTTTAAAAAATGCACCTGAACCTGATGATGTTAAAGAAGTTTCGAGCCAGCGCCGGGTCCGTAGAGTGCCTGGTAGACTTCTGTCACTTTACAGATGACCACGGCTTTACCTGGAAGCGGAGGCTTCCACTCCTTCGCCTTCTTGTTCCCCATCTCATACAGGGAGCCGCTCGTCTCTATCTTGGCAGAGCACTTGATTCGGAAGCTTTTCCCCTTCTCCTGGTTGAAGCATACGAATGAGGCCTTCGGGTTCTCCTCGAGGTTCTTCCTAGTCTTGTTCAGGAAGTTGTCCACGACAACCATTGTCTCATCGTCCTTCCACCACCACATGAGAACGTAGACCACGTTGGGGTTACCCCTCTTATCCGTGGTCGACATAGGTATGACGGCCTGCTTCGTGAATATCTCTCGGATGTCCTCTGGAACTTTAACATGAACACACCCAAAATCAATTGGATTGGAAGATATATTTCAAAATATCTCTTATTATTTTTGCGCTTCTCCGATGTACTCGATGCCCCTACCGCGCGCGCGGCAGTAGGGACGCTTGGGCAACCTAGACATGAAGCACTCCTCTATAGAAGCGGAAAATCCGTCCTTTGCATGAGAGAAGGAATTTGGGAAATCACGCGAAGATAGCTGACGAATTACCAAGGTCCACTGTACCTATACGTAGCTGGGATGAGGCTCCCGATCTTTACCGAGGTGACAGTACCGTTTCCGGCTGTTGTGTAGCTCCAGATACCATAGGGGGTGGGGATCCGGTCGTGGTCGGAGTTGAGTCCACACCAACCCGTCACACCATAAGTCACATTCGCGACCATCGGGAAAACCGACCCCACCTTAAGGCCATCCGCGCTCTGCGCCTCAACGATTGACCTAGCCAGAACCATCGCCGAGTCGTAGAGGTAAGCACTCGAAATATCCAGCTCTCGACCGATCAAGGACTCGTACCTCGTGGAGAGGCTGCGATAGGCGTCAGTTTGTGGCATGTCAGGCTTTAGGCTAACCCACCCAACCTGGGCAGCCAACTGCCCAGCCTGCTCTATGACCGCGGTGTTATTCGCCGTTGATTCCACCCCGTACCAGGTGACGTTCATGAGCCGGGGGTAGGCCGCGGCCTGTCGCAGCACCTGAGGCGCCTCCTCCCGCTGGCAGAGGGCGACCACCGCCAAGCGTTCCCTATCCACTCCACTCGCAATTTCCTCCGCGACTAAAGTATCGAGTTGCTGCAGGTAGCTCGTGTAGTCACTAGCCGACACATCGTATCTGATGCTATCTGCGATTGACTCTTGACTAAGCTGCCACCAAGCCCTCCTGAGGTCGTGGAAGACCCTGTCTCCCCAGGAGTCTCCACGCTGCAGGACCACAACTCCTTGGACCCCTCTCTCCCAGAGCAGGTCTCCAAGGGAGGTGCCCTCGTAGCTATCCCAGGGGCAGAGCCTGAAGAGGCGTTCCTTGACGCCCTGGCCGATGGCGAGGTCCCACTGGCTGGAGGTGGCGCTGACTAGGACCATGCCATTGCTGGCCGCGTAGCTGAGGCTGACATCGACTCCGGCGTTACCCCTCCCGACGATAATGTTTTCGATGCCCCTGCCTTTGAGCTCGATGAATCGCCGGTTGAAGGTCATCATGTCTCTAACCAACTCTATGTCGAATTCGAAGCGTAGACCGTACCCGAGCTTAGCAGCGTACTCGTTGAGGTCCGGCTCAATAATCTCCTCGATGAAGCGTTTCGTGTCGATGGCGTGTTGTATGTCTCGTGTTGTATGGTCAAGGTAGCCTATTGTTACAGTCTTATTCACCAAGTTCTTCTCAGAGAGGGTGGCTAGCTCGTCACGGAGTAAGTCGCACTCCGATTCGAGTGTTGAGAGGGATTTGGTGAGGTTCGCCACCTGTGCTCTGAGTTCTGCTGTTTCTTGGGGGCTTTGTTCTTGATTGGTTTTATCTAGTATGATGTTTCCGAGATAGACGCTGCTGCCCACGAGTATTGCGACGATTAGGTATGAGATTATCTTGGAATCCATCGACCTTTGCCCCGAATACGCCTTTGGGAAGCTGTTTAACGTTTTTTGAAAAGGAAACTTTACAAAGTCGGCACACACGAACCCAATACATCGAAATTTTCTTTGATTGTTCGTTTTATCTTGACATTATGTTTACCATTAGAGAAATAGGACAGTCGAGAAATTCCAAAAACATAAGATGACACTTAGTTCCTATCTTCAACTATGTCTCAAGACGCGTCAAGGCTCTACACCGAAAATAGACTCAACGAGTTTGAGGAACTATTCGGGTTAAACTTCAAAGACAAAGCCCTACTCGTCACGGCCTTAAGCCATAGAAATCCACTTGGTCTTAGCCTCACCTCAAAAGACGAGATGCTCAGACTAGCCCTGCTCGGGGACAAGATAATCGACCTGATACTCTACCGAGCCATGTATGCCAGAGACACACCTCTCAAAGAGATGAACGATGCCCGCAGAATGACCGAAAACACCGAGCTGGATAAGATAGCGGATGGACTCGGGTTCGAAAAGTATCTATTCCTCGAAGAAAGTGTTGATGAAAAAATCAGAAGGAGAAGCGTATCCTTCGGATCAGACAGCTTAGAGGCGCTCGTTGGTGCAATATTCCTTGATGAAGGTTTTACCGCATCTCAGCGATTCGTGGAGAAGTGGATACTCCAAAATATGCCACTCAACTGAGAAGGTCAATAATTTCATTCATACATAGATTAATTAAAACCCACTGCCGTCTGATACCCCGTCGCCGGCATTCGGAGCAGGTCCCACGCCTCCAGTATCTGGTTGAATATACGGGTTACCACTTGGTACACCGTCGCCTGATGAGGGAGCCGGCCCCGGGCTAACCAAGTCAATATAGACTGAATCTACTCGCTGGGCAAGCGCTGGAACAATAAAAACGCCTGACACGAGCAATAATGTTAACACTCCGACCATTTTCGTCATTTTCATTTTTTCATCCTCCACAAGTAATGTGTATATCATTAACTAAAAGGACAAGTGTGGAACACCTGTCCCAAATATACGCTCACTAAAAATCTATCAATAAAATACTTCGCGAATAATTAAAAATAAAAAAAGTGGAACTCAGACTAGATTCGAGTTCAGCAGCTCTGGTCTTTAAGCTGGATCCTCTGCTGGGTCTTCAACTGATCTGCTACTTGACAGAGCCTGCTACGGGTCTGCGTCATGTCCCCCTTCTGCAGCCCATCCTGGGTCTGTGAGCCGTCGCAGCTGCAGTCCCTAGTCCTAGACCTAGTCTGGTCAGGGACGCCATCACCGTCCTTATCGCAAACACCGTCACAAGTGCCATCGCACACGCCATCGCAGTCGCATACACCATCACCGTCGCCTAGCTGGGAGCGGCTCTGCATCTGCTGTGCGAGCGCGGGAACAACAAACGCGCCTGCCACAAGTAGCAGCGCGAATATTCCGAAGATTTTTAGCGTCTTCATTATTTGTCGCCGCCTATAGCAGACTATCGGTAAAATTAAAGGGCAAGCGTGGAACGACTGTTCCACAATATCCTAATCCCCGCTTCAATTGTTTTATAAACAGAAGGTCGTGGATTGAACCAGTTGTACATGAAGCATGCAGGCGCCGCTCTCCTTCTCGGACTATCCTTATTGACGCTGATGGCTCCCTGCGCATTTTCCTCAGAGTATATTTCAAAGAGTCTCACCGCATTCGTATACGCTGACGGCACCACTGCGATAACATACGGAGTCGACGTGGACCCATCGCTAGCCAGAGTAACGATCTCACTATTCGGATCAACATTCACAGATCTTTTTGTAGTGAACGAGCTGGGAATTCCACTCGTTTCAACAGTTTCAGTCTCAAATATCACGTTTGACTCCCTAGGATCCTCGAAGCTTACCTTCACCTACTCTACTCCTGAGTTCACATCGAAGATCGGTATACTTTGGACCCTTAATGTTACTTCTCCGGCGAACTTTTTGGTTACAATGCCCTCCGGAGCCACGATCGTCGAGCATTAGCCAGATACCTTTAAGCGTCAAAACCGTGAATGAGAGAACCCAAATTACTCTGCCTCTTGGCAACAACCAAGTATCCTACGTAGTCTCTGCAACGGCTGTGAAGGATCACGCCGAGTCCATTATTCAGGACGCTGAAGCGGCAATCGAGATGGTGAAGGATAAAGGCGTCATAACCACGGAGGCCGAATACCTGCTGGCTCAGGCGAAGACAGCGATTTAACGCAACAGATATCTAAGCGCCGAGCAGCTTGCCGCCCAGGCGGAAAACCTGGCGCTAAATATTGACGAAGCGGCGCAGGCGGCAAAATCTGCAATACAAGACGCATCAACCGCAATCCAAACGGCGAAGAATGAGGGAAGGACATCCAACCTAGCTGAGGCTGAAGCCTCCCTCGCAGACGCGCAGAGCAAATACTCCTCAGGCGCCTACTCGGAGGCAAAAACAAAAGCCGATGTATCGTACGTATCTGCATCAACATCAAAATCAGAGGTCAATTACATCTTCATCATCGGCGGCGCTGTAGCCATTACCTTGGCTGCTGTTGGTATATTTCTCTACTATAAGAGGCGAAAAGAGGAACCTACTAAGCCTACACCAACTCAGCAGGCGACTTCCGAGGAGAACCGACGATAGCGCTGTGAACTTGGAAGCTATATTCAAGAAACACACCGAGCTCCGAGTCAACGATAAGGAGGTTTTAAGGTTCATTGCCGAGCATCGAGGCCAGGTGTTTGCCAACGCGAATCAGGGACCGCTTCGATATACCCCGAACCAGCACATGGAGGATGATAAGGCGACTAATATCTATGGGCATCCTTGAGGAGAAAAAATCGGTGGCCAAAGCCTCATCTCCGTCGTCAAAAAGTACCGGGAGGCCCAAGAATGATGGAACAAGTGTTCCAAAACAATAGTCCATGTTCCTCAAGTAGACACAATAACAGGCATATTACAGGTGATAAGCGGATGAGAAGGAGTATAATGGCGGTGATCTTAGCTGCACTGCTAATGCTGCCTGTAGCGCATATTGCTTTCGCCGATGCGCTCACGGTTCAAACCGGCCAAGCTTACTATAGTGTTGGAAGCGTCGTTACTATCAATGGAACATCTCCAGCCGATGCAGTTCTCGATTTATCGATATAGGTTGACGCTATACAAATATACGATGTTGAGGTGAAGGCGGACTCGACAGGTGTATATGAATCGACGTATACTCTGCCCTCGGATGCCGCATTGGGAGTCTACAAAGTTGCTGCTACAAGTGGCGATTTGTCGAGTGAAGCATTCTTCACGGTTACTACTAGCTCCATCGGCGAGATTGCGAGGCAGCTAATCGAATCTGCGGAGGGATCCCAGGCCTTAGCCGGGGGAACCATGAGAGAAATCATAGCACTAGGCTACATCGTGCCAGCGGCGGCGAACTCTGAGATGGCTCAGGGACAGGAGGCCGTCGCGGATGCTAAGAGTCTGCACGCTCAAGGACTCTATGGTGCCTCCGCTGAAGCGGCTACCGTGCTATGCGTCACTTCAGAAACGGCCTCGCACTATCCTTAGGAGACGCGGAGGGATACGAGTACATCCCCAGCCAAAATGAGGCCTTAACACACAGATTAGAGAATCTTAACGACAAACTAGACCAAGTATCGGAGTTGATTGTAAACCTCGATGAGGATGACGCAAACCTCCCGACTCTAACCACGTTATTAGAGTCAGCTGAGTCTAGCCTCGCGTTAGCCTCAATAAAGATGGGGGAGGGTAGCTACGATGAGGCGGCTCAGGCTTTAACGGCCGCTCAGAATGACCTGCAAGTAGCAATGCAACTCATCAAGTCCAGCCTCAACCACTATAGGAGAGGCCTTGCTGCTCAGTTCGCGAATCGTCTACGTGAGCGAATAGGCTCGTCAGGTGATGACCTTGATCAGCTAAGCGCCCACATTCAAACCTCTTACATAAACTCTGCTAGGCAGCGACTTGAAGAGGCTAACGGGTTAACCGCTCAGGCTGAGAACCGCCTCCAGGAGGGCCTCGACGGAGATGCGATCAGTGGTCTCGAGGAAGCATCGAGTAGATTACGCTTATGCTTGGGTGATCTTGGGAACGATGACCTGTCTCAAGGGCTGATACAGCTTAACATGATTCGCTGCCAGATACAGGTACAGCAAGGTGTAGCAGAGAGGCTTAGAAGACGTGGCCAAGATGCTTCGACTGTAGAGGCTCAGATACAGGAACTCCAGGGGCTCGTTAATGAGGGCATGAGGAGGATGAGGATGGGGGACTACTCGGGTGCTAACGGTCTCTTCGGCGACGCTTCGCAGGGTGGGCAGTACTATGGCTCAGGTCAGGGAGGAAGCGGATCAGGTGAGGGCGGCGGGGATCCGGAAAGGGAAGCGGTGGCGGTAAGTAAAAACAATCTTGATTATTAACGCGCGCGAAGAAACAACATATCTTAACCAAAAATCGCATATCTGCTATGTAGCCGAAATAATTTTTGGTAAATTGAATTAAATAAATTCGAATGTACACGCAAGTTCAACTCACTTCAAGCCAATTGTTCTTTTAGTTAGCGTTATAGTTATTCGCACGCGTGAATCAGCAGACCAACTTAATGACCCTAAGATTAATCACGAACGCGGCATTGTTTTTAAAATTATTAGATTTGCCCACTTTCAACATATTGGGGGGTATAACTTCTGCCCAGCAGCGTATAGAAGACGATGATGCCGAAGAAGGATATACCCGAGCCTACCCAGAAGATGAGGTGCATGCTGAACGAGTCTGCTAGCACCCCTGAAACTCAGAGGACCAGCCATCATCCCTAGACTCATCGCGCTCTCGAGCGCGCTCATTGTGGTGCCTGAACCATACCGTCTGCCCTCAATGGCCGCTATACTGGCTAGTGAGGGTGAAATCAACGCAGTGCCCAACCCGAAGACGAGTTGCGCAGCCATACAGTGATAGAACGTTGAGGAAAACACGAACATAACCATACCTATGCTGCTTACTACTCCGCCCAACATTATCAGATGACCCTTGTTGATACCTATCAGCCAGGCTGCCGCTCGGCCTCTGCATCAACGCTCCCCCTATTTGAACCGATTGAGAGCACCCAACCAGCCTCAGTTATGCTCAAACCCAATCCGCCGTTAACAAGCGTGGAAACCATATAGAGGCTTAGAAAACCCATTATGCTGCTATTTCCCAGGCTGTTCACTGCACGGTATATGAAGCAGGCAAGAAGCGTTTTATTCTTAAGCAAATCAAGGCAGCGAAGGACGCTTCATCCGATCACGTGGATCCATCTTCTTATCCTCAAGATATACTGTGGTTGCCAGAAGACTCAATGCCGTCAACGCCCCCATCACGTAGAACGGGAGTGCTCAAATTGAATACAGTCAGACATCGTGCCGCCGATGAGGGGCCCTATACCCATGCCCAAGAAACATCGCGAGGTTCATAGTCCCCATATACTTGCCCTCCTGACCCTTCGGCGCAGAGCTCAGCGGCGTAAGCCATAGCGATGGGTGAAGCCATCGCGGAGCCTATACCGTGAATAAACCTGACAGCAAGCAGCAGTTATAGTCAGTTGCACAGCACGTATAGAATTGATACTACCTGTAGATCAGCAATCCACCCTGAATTACCCGCTTCTTACTAGTGTTGTCGCTCAGCCGACCCGCAGGTGTACTGAATATGAATCGGCTGATGCTCCAAGCTGAGCTGAGTAACCCGATCTGGATGAATGATGCACCGAAACTCTCTGCGTAGATAGGTAGTATAGGGTCCAACTATTCCCAACCCAAGCATAGCCACGAATATAGCCAGCAGAAGGACTTGTAGACCTTTGTTCATCTCTTGAGTAGCGGTCACTAAAGTCTTTTCATAGTTCGCATCTCGGGGTTAAAGTAGTTATTGCATGTACACAAGTAATTACTCTGGTATTTGTGCTAGAGTGGTGCATGCGCGCGTATCTCTTTACTATTCAGAAATCTTAGCGTTAGATTGCCCTCGGTACAACTCGCGCGCGTTGACAGGTGAATCTTTAGAATGTGCTCGAGCGCTGAGAAATACACACAGGATTGTTCCCAGTATAGCGACCGTAGCTGCGAGTTGAAGTGAGGAGGCAACGCCATAAGATGATGCGACTCCCCCAAGTATTATTGGAGATAACACGCTGCTTGCGTTTGAGAAGCTCTGGTAGACGCCCATAGCTGCACCTTTCTGCTCGGGTGGAGCCTCAGATGTAACGTAGACGTTTCCGGCGGTGAGAGAGATCCCATACATTACACCTTGGACAGCGAGAAAAACGAGGATCATGTTCAGAGACCGACTCGATGCAAGGATAAAAATCATGGCTGCCTGCGCCACCAAGCCGCCCACAAGTAGCAGAAAGGTTGTACGCCCCTTCATGGCTATATTGGCAGGGTACCTTATGATCGTCGAGAATAATCCCCTGACGGTGAAGCCGAGACCTACCTGCGCCGAGTTGAGCCCAACAAAGAGACCGTAAAGTGGGAAGAACGTGCTCAAGGCGTTGTAGAGGAGCGTGTTTATGAAGTTTGTAAGTCCCGCCGCGAGCACCCTTGGGTCTGAGAGAGTCTCCCGTATACCAATTTTGTTGGCAGGCGAGTGCCTTTGCGGGGTTCCACTCTTAGCTAATAGAATTGAGGCGAGCCCGCATAATCCTAGTAGGCTGCTCGCGATGAAGGCGGCGTTATACCCCCAAGTCGTCGAGGCGTATCCTCCAATTATTGGTCCAATAGTGAATCCAATTCCCATTGCTGTCATGTATATTCCCTGCGCGATCACTCTCGCTTCGCCCTTCGCCTCCTCGGTCACCCATACGAAACCCAAGTCCGAACGTCGAGCCCATTGCGATGCCAAGGATGAGCCTCGCGACGAGTAGGTGCAGCGTAGTTGAGGCGACGATGTAGATAAGTGGCACAAAAGTGAATAGGGCAAATCCTATCGATAGAACCACTTTACGACCGACCTGTCACTGATGCTGCCGATCGGGACAGAGAGTAGTGCCATGGCGACACCGATCGCCGAACCGTAGAGCCCGATCATGATCAGGCTCGCCCCGTGCTCCTGTGCGAACGCTGGGAAGATAGGGATCACAAGGCTGTGGCTAGCGTCAGCGAAGAATATGGCGATACAGATCAATGCCGCCCCGAATAGGCTCCGCCTCTCCTCTTCTGTGAGACTCTCAAGCATCTTTAAAGTGGGATCTGGCGGGTTAGAATACTTTATGGCGTGCACATACATTATACCCGAGAGCAATTGACGACATCTAAGATAACTTATTTCGATGAAGGCGGACCAGAGCATACCTCAGCAACAATTGAAGCCGCAAAGGAAGCCGCAATTAATCTTGGAATTAACAAGATGGTAGTCGCAAGCACCTCGGGTCACTCTGCATGTGAGGCTGCCGAGAGAGTCAAAGGATCAGGGATCACAATAATTGCTGTTGGACATCAGTATGGTTTCCCAGTGCCAGGCCAAAGATTCAAACCCGAAAACATCGAGAAACTCAAAACTCATGGTGCACAGATAAGTCTAGGATCTGACGTCCTAACAAACAGCATCCGACAAAGGGACAGACTTGGACATTCACCCATTAGCATAATCACCCAGACGCTTTCAACCCTCAAGATAAAGGTCAACGTGGAAATAGTTCTGAAGGCTACCGACGCCGGCATCTTAACCCCAGGCGAACGTGTAATAAGCCTCGCTGGTAGCCACAGCGGACTTGACACCGCAGTGGTCCTTGAGGCTCAGGATTCATCGAAGCCACTTGACTTCAAGCTTAGAGAAATCGTGGTTATGCCACTAAGCAGAGAAAAAGCCGACGCCGAGTACATGAAGAAGAGGGCACAGCCCTCTGGTCAATGAGGGACATTATGATTCTAGGTATATCCGCGAGTGGAAGGAACGTTCAACGAAATGAATCCGGGACACTAACGCATGGACTCACAGAGGAGATTGTGAAGTACATCCTAGCGAAGTCGGGGGAGCCAACTGAATTCGTGAGTCTAGCGGGGAAGACTATACGAGGCTGCACCGGCTGCTGCGGATGCGCTGAGAATAACATTTGCGTGTTAGAGGATGACTGGGCCACCATACGGGATTTAATGTTTAAAGCGGATGCGGTAGTGTTCGGCGCACCAAACTATTTTGGGGTTATTAATGGGCTGGGTCACGCTTTCCTGGAGCGTACTTTTAGCCTCCGCCACAGGGAGAGGTTCAAGCTGGCAGGTAAGCTGAACGTCATTGTGACGACGGGTAGTGAGGATGATCCAGTTGTTGAGGATTTTATTCGAAAGGTGTTTCGCAGCAATTATATGGCGGAGCCAGTTGGCACGTTGAAGGTTGCTGGAGTAAGTCAATGTTATCAGTGTGGTTTTGGTGAGGGGTGCGCGGCTGGCTCAGTTGTTTCTCGTCACGGGTTTATTGACCAGATTCGTGAGAGTATTCTTCCCCGCGTAAACCCAGAGGCTTATAGGAAGGCTGAGGTTATCGCGCATCGTTTAGGTGAGGTAGTTAGGGAAAAAAAATCAGGCCAACTTAATGTATGATATCTTAGTGAGTGCGGGTCACCTCCACCTGAACCCCAACATCGATGACGTTAAACATAACGAAGTTAGCGCTACGTGGGCAGACAATCTTCATCGACCTAGCTTCTCAAGAAGCTGAGATGAATCTACTCTTCTCAAACTCAGTCCCAACTCCTCCGGCTTAAGACCCATAGATAAACCGAGGATATCAACGAAATGGAAGATGGGCAGATCATAATGCTTACCCTTCTCCCTGAGCTTCATCTGCCCCACCTCGAGCTGCATCATGCAGAATGGGCAGGTAGCCACAACCGCGTCAGCACCAGACTTCTTAACATCGTCGAGTATAACCTCCGCAAGCTTCAGGGAAGCATCCTCAGAGACATCACCAAAGAAGGAGCCACAGCCTATACAGCAGCTAGACTTTTCATGATAATCAACCGCCTCAGCCCCCGTCATCTCGATTAGGTGACCCAGCTTCTCGGGGAAGTCTGAATCATCAAATTTAGCATATCTCTGCGGGAGGAAAAGGTGACAACCATAGAAAGGCGCAGCCTTTAACCCGTGTAGAGGCTCAGAACTTAGATTCATCAACACCTCCGGCGTATAATCATCATACAGAGCAGTGACAACATGCTGAACCTTAGCGGTTCCCTTGTACTCCCTGCCTACCTCAGCTAGTGACTTGTTCACATCCTCCCTAAGTTCAGCATCATGATCCAGCAGATACTTCGCTCTAGAGAGGTTACCGAAACAGCTCGAGCAAAGGGTCAGCAGAGGCAGCTCCTCCTCCTCCGCGATCGCCAGGTTACGCGTGGTAAGAGCTAAGCCCTTCGTATAGTCTACGCTGTGAATGAGGCAGGCAGGCATGCAGCAATTAAAGTCATCTCTGCCCTTCAGCGAAGCACCCAGAGCCTTGAATACAGCGCGCATAGACATCTCATAGCCGAGCTCCCTAACTGATGCCACACAACCGGGGTAGAGCAGATACTCCGTCACGACTGGAGCCTCCTGAGGTTTTTCTCCCCGAAAATTTTCCTCTGCTCATCAAGTGCATTCTGGGATATCGTAACTCCGATGGGAGGTAGACCGTATCCCTCCCTCCACTCGTCAAAGTCCTCGGGGACCTGAACTGAGCGCCCAGACTTCATAATCTGCCTCATAATAGCCTTCGGGTTCGAAGGGATGTACCCCTCTCTTGACGCCAGATTTCTAGCGAGTAGAAAGATCTCTGTGGGCTGAATCCCATTAGGACACCTCTCGGTACACCTATAACACCAGGCGCATAGCCACAGCTCCTCGCTCTTTAAAACCCCAGCGAGGTCCTGCGAGACCCTCTGCAAGAGTCTACGCGGGTTGTATTTATCAGGAAGGGCTTTTGCCATTGGGCAACTTCCGGTACAACTCCCACAGTCTTGGCAGTAACTTAGCTTCTTCTCGTCGAGTAGGCGCTCGAGCAGCTTTTCTGTTTTAACCATTCGGTTTGACACACCCTCTTTATTTTAGACTACGACGAAAATCGGAGGCGAGACACAAACAGTCTATGAAGTAAATAATGTAAATATAATATTTATTATAGTCCTCAAATTAACAAAGCGCACACCAAGGTAAATCATTCACAGATACTGAACGCTCAGGTACGCGCGCAATTGAGCTATAC
>CAVYVF010000019.1:0-7907 GCA_963771885.1 Candidatus Bathyarchaeota archaeon | reverse complement strand
GTAGGATAGCGGTTCGTCGGTTTCGACTATGGTGGAATTGCCGCGGATGACTCTGTAGGCGGTCTTGTGGTCCCTGCCTGTTCTCGCGGCTTTGTTCACGACCTCGGCTAGGGTGACGATGCATGCGCGATATGCGGTGTGCGGATACCGATAGTTTTTTAGTGTTTTTCGAACTCGCGCGCTAAGCTGTTTAGATGACATTCGCGCGCCTTTTTGTGCGGTTGCATTCTCAAGGAGCGCGTCAATTATTCGTGTTCTACTAGTTTGAACATTTCATCAACCCTTGTTCTAATGTTATTCACAATGTTCTAATAATTAGTATAAAATCAAAGATGAGACGACCTATCTGCGGTCTAAAATGAGTATAATGGCCAAAGTAGCAGAGAGAGTAATCGAAACAGTAACAAACTCCACAGAACCGATGCTGATATCGGAGAACCCAAACCTGATCTCCCCCGCGCCGAATTTGATCTCGCCCGCACCAACCTTTGAGGCGCTACCCATAGTCGGGTTGTTTTTTGTCTTCGCGGTGGTTGTCGGCTTCGGGGTCGCCTTGTGGCGTAGGCAACAAGTTCGACGATACGTCCATGACCTACCCCGGTAAAATGGGTAGAAGTAGCATCGTCGTTAAAGAACCCCTTTTTTACTTCTAGCAATCGCGCGCGATGCTCAGGATACACTCAAGCGCGCTTATATTTTTGTCCAACCCTTTAAGGAAGATCGACATCAATTTTTTAGGTTTCGTCGGTCATAAGCGTTTTTAGTGCTTCATTCACATCGGTGGTAGGCATTTTGCAGGCTCGATTCTTGCAAACATATATTGTGGGGTCGCCGCCGATGCTGCTCATCGATTTTGTGTATTCAAGCAGTTGGTCGAGTTCGGGAGTTTTTAGCATGATTACCTTGTTTGGGAGATAGGCCTTCTCTAGGGTGTTGATTACTCGTCGCCCTTCTTCAAAGTCTGAGTCGCATACAACTATGACCTCGTGGCTTGGCCCGATGCTGTAATCTAAGGCGCATAGTAGATACGTGTATGAGGTTGGGTTTGCGTCAACTTGCGGAGCTAGGAAGCTGAGTGTTTTTTCTGCCTTCTCCGCGATGTCCTCGCCTAGGAATCCTCCAAGACGCAGAAGGTTCATTGTCATGACGGAGTTGCCTGAGGGCTTGGCTCCATCATGTGTCTCTTTTAGTCTCGGTAGTACGCCTTCGGATGATCTGCTCATGTGGAAACCGCCTAAGTCGGGGTCCCAGAACAGCTTGATGGTATCAAGTGTTAGGCGTATCGCTTCCTTGAGGTACTTCGCTTTGAAGTTTGCCTCGTAGAGCTCGATAAGGCCCCATATGAGATATGCGTAGTCGTCGAGGAAGGCTGGGATGGATGCCTCCCCAAGTCTGTAGGTGTGGAGTAGTGTCTCCCTGTTCATCTTGTTTAGAATGAAGATTGTGCAGTTTTCGGCTGCTGTGATGTAGCGATCTTCGCCGAGTGAGGCTCCAGCTTTTGAGAGGGCTGCTATCATGAGTCCGTTCCAGTCTGTTAGCACTTTATCGTCTAGGGGAGGTCGTATTCGTTTGTTCCTCGCCTCGAGTAGTCTGAGGTGGATTGAGGTGATTTTTTCCTTGTACTCGCTTGACTCGAGGCAAAATTCTTGGGATAGTGTTTTGTCTGGGGCGGCGATGTGTAGGACATTGGCGCCTGGCTTTTCTCTAAAGTTTCCAGGATCTGTGACGCCGAATAGTCTCGCGGCGATGGATGCGTCGTCCTCGCCTAGCGCATGGTCGAGTTCTTTCAGGGTCCAGGTGTAGAATTTGCCTTCTTCTCCTTCGCTGTCGGCGTCCTCCGCTGAGGAGAAGGCGCAGTCGGGGGTGAGCATGTCTCGGAGAACGTAGTCTGCGATGCCTCGGGCTGTTGATGCATAGTTGATGTCGCCTGTGGTTTGGTATGCCTCGGTGTAGGCTAGGAGAAGGGTTGCTTGGTCGTAGAGCATCTTTTCGAAGTGGGGGATCTTCCATTCGGCATCTGTTGAGTATCGGTGGAATCCTCCGCCGATTTGATCATGTATGCCGCCGTTACTCATCGCGTCAAGGGTTTCTGTTATCATCTTCAATGCGTGTTGGGTGTGGGTTTTGTTATGGTATCTGAGAAGGAATAGCAGGTTGTGTGGCGTGGGGAATTTGGGTGAGGTGCCGAATCCGTGGCCGTGTTCGTCGTAGATTGCTGATAAGTGTTCGTAGGCTTCGTCGAGTGTTGATGGCATCTAGTTTTTGTTGTGTGGTGGTGAATGGTGTTTGTGATAGGGCTTCGACGACGGAGACGGCGTCGGAGATGAGGTGAAATCGGTCGTTTTTCCAGAGCTGGGTGATTCGGGGGAGCAGTTCTTCTAGTCCTAGCATTCCGCGTCGGCTTCTTTTAGGTAGATATGTTCCAGCCCAGAATGGCTCCTTTTCGGGGGTCATTAGTATGGTGAGGGGCCAGCCGCCTCCCCCTGTTAACATTTGGCAGGCTGTCATGTATATTGCGTCGATGTCGGGGCGTTCCTCGCGGTCAACCTTGATGCAGACGAAGTCGTTGTTGAGGAGTCGCGCCACTTCGTCGTCCTCGAAGCTCTCATGCTCCATGACGTGGCACCAGTGGCAGGTTGAGTAGCCGATGCTGAGGAAGATCGGTGTGTCTCGTCTCTTTGCCTCTTGGAATGCTTCTTCGCCCCATGGATACCAGTCTACTGGGTTTGTCGCATGTTGTTGGAGGTAGGGGCTTTTCTCGGAGGTGAGGCGGTTTTGTTTAGTGGTCATCGGCGAGTTTTGTACGGCGTCGTTGCATTTAGTTGATCCGTAAGCTGCCCTGTGCGCGGCGGGGTGTCCGTGTGGACTGATGAAGCAACGCGCACACGCGGCATCACTGCGACCGGCCTAAACTTGTCCAGAACATCCAACGATGCGCGCCGCGGTAGATATAATCGATAATTTATGTCTATAAATGCCTAATATGATCTAGGCGCCGCCATGACGCGCGCGCGTCGAGCTTGCCGACTGCGTTGGTGTACATGCAGATAGAGTTGACCCTATCGAGTAAGTTTCGTCCATTCTCAATCAGCTTTTTTATGTATTTCTTTACATCGTCTAAGCTGGATTCTTCGACTGATACTCGGCGAGATTCTAGGAAGATAGTGTATTCTGATGCGTTTTTCACCGATTTTTCGATATCCTTTTTTGCCAAACCTCTCTTTTTGAGAAGCCCTCTATAATCCTTCTCATAGGGGATGGTCAAGCTCATGATTTGTGAAATTTCTATCCCAGTATAAAAAAGCCGCTTGGTTAGGATTCAACCATATGAAAGTGGCGCAGGGCGCGCGTGCTCAACGCAACCACTTACATGTTGTGAAAAAAAATGATAGGGGGATGTACCTAAATCGCTTTCATAGATAGGAATGAGCTTGTGTTTCCGTAGTCGATGTCGTCTCCGCCCATTATTGCGAATATCTTTGCTTTGAAGGCGTGGAACTCTGCGAGGCAGAGGTCTGTGTCATAGAAGAATGCCATATCCTCGGTTGTTCCGTAGCTGACGCCGCTCCAGATGCAGTTGACCTTGTTTGATTTGCAGAGGTTGTCGTGTTCCTTCAACCATTCAGTGAAGAATTTCATTCCTCCCTTCATTGCCTTTGGAGTCCACTTTACTCTGACGAGGTAGAGGTACTTCATAACATTCACATCCGGGTTTTTTGCGGGTTTCACGCCGCAGGGATGGTTAGCTAGTTAGCGGTTAATGAAACCTGCAAGTAGGGTAGGTGTTTTTTTATTTAATAAAATTTTTCTCTCACAAAATGAGGTTATTAACAATTATCCTAGGAAAATCATGTAAATAGCGCGTGTGACACTTCCTCTTAGCGCGCTTGATCTTTATGCGCGCGCGAGTTTATAAGAATTGGATAGTTTGGTTTTGCTAGTATGGCGCGTGCGCATTATCATGCAACACGCACGGGGGACTCATTGCCTAAATATCCCTATTGGTAAAGGTGATAGTGTGGCCCAGAAACCGCTGATTTTGTTCGACATGGATGGCACGCTTACGGCGATAGACAACGAAGCGCCGGAGAAGGAGCTGCTCATCGAGTCCTCTGGTGCAAAAGCTAGGGCTGAGATGAAGCGTCTAGCTGTTTCCCTCGGAGTCCCGAAGGAGGAGATTGATCCTCTCAATCGCATGGCCGTCGTCTGGAACTCATCGAGAAGATACGCTGAAACACACAAGTTTGCGAATGAGAAGACCAAGCGCCTCATGCAGGAACTAAACATCGCATTTCAGAAACAGGAGGACCTGGAGCACTCGATGACCATGCCCCTACCGGAGACAAGTGAAGTTCTACAGTGCCTCGTCGCCGATTCCTACCAGCTCGGAGTCGTCACTTCGGCGTCGCGCAAGGGTTACAATAGAATTGCGGGAGACTCATCCTTCGGTGGCTTTAACAGGTTTTTCAAGCACTCGATTACAAGAGACGATTGCCACTACATCAAGCCCGACCCAGAACCGATAAACAGGGTCCTTCGCCTCATGGGTTCCAGCGACTTCATCTACGTGGGAGACTCGGACCATGACGCATCTGCGGCGCGCTCCGCCGGAGGCCGATTTATTCTTTTAAAAAGCAACAAGAACCCGGAATGGGTAAGAGACCATAAGCCAGACGGCGTTATCTCCAGCCTAGGCTTGCTGCCCCAGAAGATAAATGAGCTTACAAAAAGTAAGTAGAGTTATCGACACGCTCACCACTATTACGCACTATAACGCGCACGCGTGTGTTGGTTAAAGTTCGTTCGCGCACGCGTGGGCGCGTTCTACCAACTCTCGACGACCAACCCGGATACCCGCTCGCGCGCGCAGACATTAATGATCAATTATTACGCCAGTATCCGCATCGAATCGATACAAAGCGCGGCTTTCCAAAACACCATCAACCAACTGATAGCCATAGATTAACTGATCCACCTTGAATCGGTCCCCATTCTGGTCGAGTCTTACCCTACCAGTCGCCCCAGTGTAGCTATTCGCAACCTGTATGAATACTGAGCGCAAGGAGTCAGCATCCGTTGAATTAGCTTCAATAACCGATAGAGCTCCAAGCCAAACGGCGTCATACATCGAGGCCTCGGCTTCTCCCAGCTTGATTTTATTTAAGCCATACATCGACGTCCCCTCGTATCTTTCCTCCAACTTCAGATATGTTGGGTTCTCACCCAGGTTAAGATACGCTTCGGGTGCGAGGACCTGTAATCTACTCGTGTGGTTTCCGACGAAGGAGCCCCACTCGACTCCGTGTTGAGTAAAGTAAGTGGTGGAGTACCAGGTGACGTCTACTAGCTCCGAGTGCCTGTCAGCAGCAACGATGTGGCGTGGGTTGGGTGTGAAGCTCGCGTAGAGTACCCCGATCTTCTCCCGCGGATAACTCTGCATCAACTCATCCAAAGCATCGGAGACGCGGTTCATCAACTCCTCCGACATGCGCCAGTCTTCCTCCACATAGCTCTCCATCGGCGCCTCGTTAAAGCCGACCTCAACCACTCTATGCTCCTCGAGCCCAGCCGTCGCGCCTATTATCTCGTCAACGAATCCGTCGATTCGCTCCGCCGTGCCATCGTCCTGCTGTACGACTATCAGCGCCTTCACCCCGTCTTTCTCAAGCAGCTTAGACACTGCGAGCGTATTCTCCCGCTGATTGGGGCTGACTCTGAAGATGTTATCTACCCTGTTGTGGCTTGGGCAGAATCCAAAGCCTGGGGTGCCGATCATGGTCAAGCCGTTGAGGTTGACATATGAGTCGGATGCACAAATTAGTGTGTTGTATGGTCCAGTGATGAAGACATTGATGCCTTCTTGTTTCCTCTCCTGGATCCAGGTTAGAGCATTCATGGGATCGCTCGTGGTGTTTGAAATGTAGTTGAATTTGATCGGTACCTTGTTTATGGTGCAGTAGTCGTTTATTGCCTGAATCGCGGCGTCAACTGTGTAAGAGTATCTCGTGGTCGCGTTTACGTCCGCAATTATTACGCCGAATGTGACGTTTACGATCTTCTCAGATGGTTTTACATCTGGTTCGATGTTTGGTTTCTCATCGAATTGTGTGGCTATGATTATTATGGCTACTAGTATGGTTGCAGCCAGTATTATGTGGAGTCCATTTTTTGATGGTCTGGTAATCGTTGTACACCAGTTATTGTGGTAGATATTTTGTTTTTAGCCTTTGTTGAAAAGAATATTTTACAACTGCATTAATTCAACTTAAAATTAATTTAAATGCGTCTACTGGTCCGCTTGGTTTGCGTAGACTTGCTTACTGCTCCCGAGACGGCGTCGCGTGCGCCACCCTACTCCCGTTCAAGATCCGAAGCGACACGACGCAAATCGCCACAACCAGCAGCAGCACCATGATGCCAGCCACCTCTTCCCTTTGAGACCTCGTCAAAGCGTCGAAACCGATCACGATTGGAGTCCCGCTCCCGAGAGTAATCATCCTCGAAACCGAGTCACCACCATATTCAACCGTAAGGTTCAGCGGCGTCGTCACGTTATCGATGTCGACAGTCGGCTTCGACCCGGGTACGCCGACCACCCTTATCCTCTCGAACCTAAGATTGAACCTCGCTAAGCCTGAGCTATCCGAAAAGCCGCTCCAGACGACCACATCGCCTCGGCGGAGGATAAGCTGAGCACCCGCAAGCGGAGCCCCCCAACTCTGAACGGATACGCTGAACTCCCTCTCAAGAACGCTGTAGATGTTCTCCGGGTACCAGCCACCATACTGAGGAGATACACCGTTGAACTCGACGCTACCCGAGATGGATGTTTGGCCAAAGCTGGTGAAGCCGGGTATGATGAATGTGCGGTTCTCGATTACAACGTTAGAGAATACGTAGGTTGTGTTTGAGTCGACTGTGAAGTTTCCGAATCTTGAGTCGCTTACCCTGATGGTTCTAACCGTGTTAGGGTAGAGCATATAGCTCGGCATCCAGACGCCGATTTTTGACGACTCTATCAAGGCTTCCCCCGTTAGGCTGAACTCCGTTTTCCCGATTGTGCTGTTTGAAACGTGCAGCCTTTGTATTCCTTGGGAGCCTTCGGTCAAGTAGTCGACTTTGGAGTCAATGATCTCCACATTTGCGTTTCCCCCGGCGAAGAGTTGTCGAATCGTTGAACGTAGCAGGGTGATGTCTGAGTCTGAGCCTATGAAGGGTATGTTCGAGTCGTGCAGTGTCAGGCTGCTATTTAGTGATGTACGAAGGAAGTGTATTGGATATGGATGCCCTTTAGCTGGATGGAGCCGGGGACTCCGCTTATCTCGAAGATAGTTGAGTTGTCTGCCTCTTTTATTTGGCGGATTTTGCAGTTGTAGGCTCCGTTTTGGATGGTGAAGCCGACTATGTCGATTGTGGTATTCGTTATGGTGCAGTCTGAGCGGTTGTAGTCGAGGTTGCCTATGAACGAGTTTTCGACGTTTGCCTTCGAGTTGTCGTTGAGCCTCAGGTGTCCGATGCTTGAGTTGGTTGCCTCGATGCTGGCTTCGTCGATGATGTTGACGAGATGATGGTAGTGATAGCGCAGGTGGATGTCGCACCAAGTCTTGTTCATTATGCTTGAGTCGTGCAGGATTACCTGTGACTGGTCGGCCGCGGTTAGGTTAGATCTAGAATATAGGTTGAATGTCACGGATGAGTTTTCTAGTTCTAGGCGCCCATTCCCCGATAGCCTAATCCCGTTGCTGTTTTCTGTGAAGTTGAGATGACTGTTGACAAGTTTTAGGCTGGCATCTATCCTGTATTACTAGATCGCCGAGTATCGTGATGTTTTGATTTTCTATTACCTGTGTTTCATCTCCCTTTAAGGTGAGGTTGAGGTCGAAGGGGGGGCCAGCTTTTCCATTTGC
>CAVYVF010000018.1:0-10462 GCA_963771885.1 Candidatus Bathyarchaeota archaeon | reverse complement strand
AATAGCTTGTTATTTCATGTGCATTTTGATGCATAGAGTTTTTTTTTATTTCATTCATAAAATCCTTTTCGGAGTAAGTGTTAAACCATCCGTTAGATAAGGATCAAATGATTAAGATGCTCTTTAGGTTTCAGGAGCAGATCGATTCCGAGACTGCTCGATGTATAATATGCCCGAGGATGTGTACGCTAAAACCAGGGCAACGGGGCTTCTGTGGAACAAAAGAGAACCAGTTTGTAAAGATTGTGAACCTAACATACGGTATAATTAGCGCAATGGCGGTAGATCCCATTGAGAAAAAACCTCTTGTGCACTTCTACCCAGGAAGCCGAGCGTTCAGTATAAGTAGCGTCGGTTGCAGCTTTACATGCCCATGGTGCCAGAACTGGGCATGTTAGCACTGCAAAGCTTCCAACTGAAGTTTTACAGCACTGGCCACCAGAACATATGGTCGACACAGCCCATACGTAGGAACGCACAAGCATCGCGTACACATACAATGAGCCAATCATCAACCTTGATTACTTAGAGGATTGCGCTCGGCTTGCGCATAAAGAGGGCGTGAAAAACGTTCTAGTAACTAATGGATATGTGAGCTTGAAAGCCTTAGACAGAGTTGTGGATGTATTAGATGCAGCGAACGTTGACTGGAAAGGTTTCACTCAAGAGTTTTATAGAAAACATTGCTCCGGGGATTTCTAAAGTGTCATTGACGCTACTGTTGAGATGCAGAGGAAAGGAGTGCATGTAGAGATAACTTTCCTCATCATACCGTAAGTTACGATGACCCGGAGACACGTAGGATGGCGAAGTACATCGTTGAGAATATGGGCCCTGATGTACCACTTCACTTGAGCCGCTTTCATCCGGACTACAAATTCAGCCACTTGCCGCCTACACCTGTAGAAACATTGATTCGCAGCAGAAAGATAGCGTTAGAAGAAGGAATTCGATACGTCTTCGTTGGGAACGTCCACGGAGAAGCCTACGAAGATACTGTTTGCCCCGAATGCAAGAAACATGTAGTTCGACGTCAGGGATATGAGATTAGGGAGTGGCATCTCGATAAAGAGATGAATTGCGTCAATTGCGGTTACCATCTACCGATTATTGGGCAAAGGGAGATACATTCTGATTTCAGATGACCGTTAGGTTCTTACCAAACGAGTGCTCAATCAATCACTGTTCTAGGAGATATAGATATGAGCGTTAAGAGAACAACAGTTTACTTTACTCAGGGTGGCAAGGAACACACGGACGAAACACTTAAGATAGCACTTGAAGGCGCAAAAGAGAGAAATATTGATACTGTGCTAGTCTCGACGAGCACAGGTTTCTCTGGAGAGCGTGCGGTTGAGATATTCAAAGGAAGCGGTTTAAAACTCGTTTTCGTTACACACCAGACCGGGTACCGGCAGCCAGGTCTACAAACGATGCCTCCTGAAAATGGAGCGATGTTACAGCAGCATGGTATCGTACTAACATGCACTGACGTCTTAACAGGTGGAGTCGATGTAGGTATGGCTCGCCAACGCCCCGAGAAAACTCAACCCAACGAGCTAGTGCTTCCTTTCATCCTACCACCAACAAACGTGATAGTAGCTAACACCTTCCGCTTATTCGCACAAGGCGTTAAGGTCTGCGCCGAGATAGCGATGATGGCCTGCGATAGCAACGTAATCCCACGTGAAAAGCAAGTTGTATGCGTAGCAGGTAGCAGCCAAGGAGCTGACACAGCGATGGTGGTATCTCCAGCGGAGTCAGGTAGGATGCGGGATCTTAAAATGATGGAGATCCTTTGTAAGCCCCTCGAGGTTTACCATCGACCGGAGGCACCACCGCCTCCGCTACGTCCTCCCCCTCCACCTCCACGGCTTCGGGAGAAGATGAGAACGAAGATTATTACTACTATTAAAACAAGCCAAATCGGTGAGCCTGATCCGAATAGCCACCAGGTTACGTACAGCCAGTCCCCGCTGAGCAGTACATCGATGAAGCTCTGAGGTTGGTCCTGTAAAAGCTGAAGGAGCATAACCTTCGACATCGAAGCCAATTTGCTCTGCGGTCGTCGCAGCTGAGTTCCAGAGACCTGAGTAGTAGTCACCTTGTTTTAGAAACGGCGCTAATACATCTCGGCCTATTCTCCCCACTTTCGGCATCATTTATCTCTCCCTCAAGTCCGTACCCTACTTCGATCCCCACTCTCGATTGAGCTTGCTGACAAGAATAAGGACTCCGTTATTCTTTTCGGCCTTACCGATTCCTGTTCTACCTTCAAGGGAGACTTGATTGAATATCTTCAACTTGGCGGAGTTGATATCTCCGTTGTATTCAGATAGGTCAGCGATAAGGACTATCACGATCTCAGCGGTAGTGTTCTGGTCAACATCAAGACAAAGCGATTCTATTGCCCCTTTCTCGGAATCGTTGAGTAGACCTACGTAATCGTAAACATATCTTCCTCTAACTGTGGCTGAAACAATAGGTGAGGAGGACATTAACCAGAGGACGAAGATTAATGTGAATGTTTTTCGGGGCGTTTTATCCACCCGATCTCAACCTAGGGTGAAGGAAATTCGGCACCTGATTGTTCATTGAAGAATGCGCGTTTCTGGAAGCCTAAAAGATCCGGCGAGGATGTTATCAGGGAATCTAAGGATTTTACTGTTGTATGTGGCAACTGCATCGTTGTATCGAAGTCTGGATACTGCGACTCTGTTCTCTGTACCTGCTAGCTCATCCATGAGTCCAAGCACTAGCTGGTTCGACTTTAAATCAGGGTAATTCTCCACAGTGAACGCTAGCCAGAAGCCTACTTGTTACGCAATTGAATTGTTTGCTCGCTTCAGCCTGGTCTTCAACAGAGTTTTTTAGGCTCTGAGTCCAAGCGGATCGAGCAGCGGCAATATCGGTTAGTAGCTTCTGCTCGAAAGTGACGAACTTGTTTACAGCATCAGTGAGTTTTGGAATCAGATCATAACGCCGTTGGTACTAAACCTGAATATCTCCCCAAGCTTGATCAACCCCTACTTGACTAGATACTAACCCATTGTATGTGGAGATAGTTACCCCACCTAAAACTACGAACAGTACAACTATACCGATGAGTATCAGTTTTCCGTTCAACTCAAGACCTCATAATTGAGATGAAAAAGTCAGCGCGGTTATTATCTTTTCTTAGGTATACTGAAACACATTTATTCAACTTCGTCTTGTACGATTCAATTCGGGTTGGCAACGCTTTGAATAAGAGAGCTTTTCTGATTATTGGAGGAGTCGTTACTGTATCAATTATCTCTGGAATTATCGTATGGCAGCTCTTATTCGGTGGTGGAGACGTAACCCAATATGGTCTCGGAGGAATACTTCCTTAGTCTTCTCTTCTTAGCCACGCCACAATGGTAGCCAGGGACATATTTGCGCTTCTCTTCTGCATTATCAAGGCACTATCATCCGTTGACTGCTTGAGGTGCGGCAGCTGGAATTGGGGGAGCTATAGGTGATCTGGTTCCTTATCTTCTAGGCCTGGGTTTAGCTGAGACAGTCAATATTGGCGTTAAGAGCAAAGCAGAGGGAGACAATTTCTAGATGGATTAACCGGTATGGATTTTGGGCCATATTACTCGTCTCTATGACTCCATTACCTGATATGCCTGTTATTATGCTTGCGGGAACCCGGAGACTGCCTTTCAAGAAGTTGCTGCTGATCGAAGCTATCGGAAAGACTATTCTGTACACTATTGCCGCCTATGTCGGTGGAACTATCTTTGAAATGCTCATCGGCGCCGTTGGGGGATTATACGCCCAGAGTATCGTAATAGTCGGAAGCATCATTTTCTGCATTGTCCTTACGTGGCCACCAAGTCGCGATGTCCTGTTTGGCCTCGCTGAAAAACTTATAATATCTAATAATTGAGCAACTGTTCTAAGCTCTTGGGTGTTTTCAACATCCACTGCTTCAAGCCAAGCCCTGCGAGCAACACTTACTCCAAGAGGGAGGAACTCCATCTGGTCAATTGAATGAGCGTCAGTTGATATTGTTAGTTTTACGCCTGCTTCCTTAGCTTTCCTAGCGTTGACATCGTCTAGGTCCAGCCTTTCAGGGAATGAATTAATCTCCATTGCTATATGATGTTTTGCAGCCTCTTCGAATGCTTTGTCGAGGTTTAGAGCATAGGGTTTTCTCTGTTGAATTATTCGGCCTGTAGGGTGACCTACTGTGCGTATGTAATCGTTGCTAAATGCGGTAATCAGTCTGTTTGTAATTGCGTCCTCCTCAGCTTTGAATCCGCTGTGTATGCTTCCTACAACGTAATCAAGGTCTTTGAGAGCTGAATTAGCAAGGTCAAGGCTCCCATCCGCTTTGATATCGCATTCTATTCCTTTGAGAATAGTCGAGTTTTCGAGGCTTTTGTTGATTTTCTCGATCTCTTTTCCTTGTTCTCGAAGCCGTTCTTCATCGAGACCATGAGCTATTCCAAGGCTCTTAGAATGATCGCAGATGGCTGATGTACTTTAGGCCAAGTTGCTGAGCTTTCTCCGCGACCTCAGATATTGTGGATGTACCATCGCTCCACTTTGTGTGAACGTGAAGGTCACCGATTATGGAGGGTAGATCAACGAGATGGGGTAGCTGTCCTTTCATAGCTGCCTCAATTTCACCGCGGTTGGCTGGGAGTTCTGGTGGAATGTACTGCATTCCGAGGGTTTTATAGATATTTTCCTCAGTGTCTGAGGTTACCAGAGTTTCATCATCTCGGTGGAAAAGTCCGTACTCATTGAGTTTGTATCCTAGTTTGACACCGATCGTTTGTAGCTTGACATTGTGTTCTTTAGAACCAGTAAAGTATTGTAACGCTGCTCCGTAGGCTTCAGGAGGAATAACTCGACAGTCAGCCTGTAAATGCCCCTTAAGGATTACGGTGCTTCGCGTAACTCCATGACTAACTACGCGCTCCACTGGAGGCATTGAGATGAATCTATTCATTGCCTTCTCTGGCTCTAAGCTAGATACGAGTAGATCGAGGTCGCCGATGGTTTCTTTTCTGCGGCGGGCGGAGCCAGCGATCTCTACTTTTATGACTGCGGTGCTTCCTCGCATATACTCCTCCATATCATGCACTACTGGAAGTATGGCTCCTAACAGGAAACGGGTCTGTCTATTTCGAACATCATCTATAGACTGGAGAATGTTCAGCAATACGTAAACCTGCAACGAAGAACAGGGCAAAAACCGTCACGTATTGCTGAACATTCTCCAGTCTATAGATGATGTTCGAAATAGACAGACCCGTTTCCTGTTAGGAGCCATACTTCCAGTAGTGCATGATATGGAGGAGTATATGCGAGGAAGCACCGCAGTCATAAAAGTAGAGATCGCTGGCTCCGCCCGCCGCAGAAAAGAAACCATCGGCGACCTCGATCTACTCGTATCTAGCTTAGAGCCAGAGAAGGCAATGAATAGATTCATCTCAATGCCTCCAGTGGAGCGCGTAGTTAGTCATGGAGTTACGCGAAGCACCGTAATCCTTAAGGGGCATTTACAGGCTGACTGTCGAGTTATTCCTCCTGAAGCCTACGGAGCAGCGTTACAATACTTTACTGGTTCTAAAGAACACAATGTCAAGCTACGAACAATCGGTGTCAAACTAGGATACAAACTCAATGAGTACGGACTTTTCCACCGAGATGATGAAACTCTGGTAACCTCAGACACTGAGGAAAATATCTATAAAACCCTCGGAATGCAGTACATTCCACCAGAATTAAGAGAGAACCGCGGTGAAATTGAGGCAGCTATGAAAGGACAGCTACCCCATCTCGTTGATCTACCCTCCATAATCGGTGACCTTCACGTTCACACAAAGTGAGCGATGGTACATCCACAATATCTGAGGTCGCGGAGAAAGCTCAGCAACTTGGCCTAAAATACGTCGCCATCTGCGATCATTCTAAGAGCCTTGGAATAGCTCATGGTCTCGATGAAGAACGGCTTCGAGAACAAGGAAAAGAGATCGAGAAAATCAACAAAAGCCTCGAAAACCCACTATTCTCAAAGGAATAGAATGCGATATCAAAGCGGATGGGGACCTTGACCTTGCTAATTCAGCTCTCAAAGACCTTGATTACGTTGTAGGAAGCATACACAGCGGATTCAAAGCTGAGGAGGACGCAATTACAAACAGACTGATTACCGCATTTAGCAACGATTACATACGCACAGTAGGTCACCCTACAGGCCGAATAATTCAACAGAGAAAACCCTATGCTCTAAACCTCGACAAAGCATTCGAAGAGGCTGCAAAACATCATATAGCAATGGAGATTAATTCATTCCCTGAAAGGCTGGACCTAGACGATGTCAACGCTAGGAAAGCTAAGGAAGCAGGCGTAAAACTAACAATATCAACTGACGCTCATTCAATTGACCAGATGGAGTTCCTCCCTCTTGGAGTAAGTGTTGCTCGCAGGGCTTGGCTTGAAGCAGTGGATGTTGAAAACACCAAGAGCTTAGAACAGTTGCTCAATTATTAGATATTATAAGTTTTTCAGCGAGGCCAAACAGGACATCGCGACTTGGTGGCCACGTAAGGACAATGCAGAAAATGATGCTTCCGACTATTACGATACTCTGGGCGTATAATCCCCCAACGGCGCCGATGAGCATTTCAAAGATAGTTCCACCGACATAGGCGGCAATAGTGTACAGAATAGTCTTTCCGATAGCTTCGATCAGCAGCAACTTCTTGAAAGGCAGTCTCCGGGTTCCCGCAAGCATAATAACAGGCATATCAGGTAATGGAGTCATAGAGACGAGTAATATGGCCCAAAATCCATACCGGTTAATCCATCTAGAAATTGTCTCCTCTGCTTTGCTCTTAACGCCAATATTGACTGTCTCAGCTAAACCCAGGCCTAGAAGATAAGGAACCAGATCACCTATAGCTCCCCCAATTCCAGCTGCCGCACCTAGGATCAACGGATGATAGTGCCTTGATAATGCAAGGAAAAGAGGCACAAATATGTCCCTGGCTACCATTGTGGCGTGGCTAAGAAGAGAAACTAGGAATACTCCTCCGAGACCATATTGGGTTACGTCTCCACCACCGAATAAGAGCTGCCATACGATAATTCCAGAGATAATTGATACAGTAACGACTCCTCCAATAATCAGAAAGCTCTCTTATTCAAAGCGTTGCCAACCCGAATTGAATCGTACAAGACGAAGTTGAATAAATGTGTTTCAGTATACCTAAGAAAAGATAATAACCGCGCTGACTTTTTCATCTCAATTATGAGGTCTTGAGTTGAACGGAAAACTGATACTCATCGGTATAGTTGTACTGTTCGTAGTTTTAGGTGGGGTAACTATTTCCACATACAATGGGTTAGTATCTAGTCAAGTAGGGGTTGATCAAGCTTGGGGAGATATTCAGGTTCAGTACCAACGGCGTTATGATCTGATTCCAAACTCACTGATGCTGTAAACAAGTTCGTCACTTTCGAGCAGAAGCTACTAACCGATATTGCCGCTGCTCGATCCGCTTGGACTCAGAGCCTAAAAAACTCTGTTGAAGACCAGGCTGAAGCGAGCAAACAATTGGATTCCGTAACAAGTAGGCTTCTGGCTATCGTCACTGTGGAGAATTACCCTGATTTAAAGTCGAACCAGCTAGTGCTTGGACTCATGGATGAGCTAGCAGGTACAGAGAACAGAGTCGCAGTATCCAGACTTCGATACAACGATGCAGTTGCCACATACAACAGTAAAATCCTTAGATTCCCTGATAACATCCTCGCCGGATCTTTAGGCTTCCAGAAACGCGCATTCTTCAATGAACAATCAGGTGCCGAATTTCCTTCACCCTAGGTTGAGATCGGGTGGATAAAACGCCCCGAAAAACATTCACATTAATCTTCGTCCTCTGGTTAATGTCCTCCTCACCTATTGTTTCAGCCACAGTTAGAGGAAGATATGTTTACGATTACGTAGGTCTACTCAACGATTCCGAGAAAGGGGCAATAGAATCGCTTTGTCTTGATGTTGACCAGAACACTACCGCTGAGATCGTGATAGTCCTTATCGCTGACCTATCTGAATACAACGGAGATATCAACTCCGCCAAGTCGAAGATATGAATCAAGTCTCCCTTGAAGGTAGAACAGGAATCGGTAAGGCCGAAAAGAATAACGGAGTCCTTATTCTTGTCAGCAAGCTCGATCGAGAGTGGGGGATCGAAGTAGGGTACGGACTTGAGGGAGAGATAAATGATGCGAAAGTGGGGAGAATAGGCCGAGATGTATTAGCGCCGTTTCTAAAACAAGGTGACTACTACTCAGGTCTCTGGAACTCAGTTGCGACGACCGCAGAGCAAATTGGCTTCGATGTGGAAGGATATACTCCCTCACCTTTACAGGACCATCTCAGAGCTTCATCGATGTACTGCTCAGCGGGGACTGGCTGTACGTAACCTGGTGGCTATTAGGATCAGGCTCACCGATTTGGCTTGTTTTAATAGTAGTAATAATCTTCGTTCTCATCTTCTCCCGAAGCCGTGGAAGGTGGAGGGGAGCAGTAGCGGAGGCGGTGGTGCCTCCGGTCGATGGTAAACCTAGAGGGGCTTAAGAGGATCTCCATCATTTTAAGATCCCGCATCCTACCTGACTCCGCTGGAGATACCACCATCGCTGTGTCAGCTCCTTGGCTGCTACCTGCTACGCATACAACTTGCTTTTCACGTGGGATTACGTTGCTATCGCAGGCCATCATCGCTATCCGGCGCAGACCTTAACGCCTTGTGCGAATAAGCGGAAGGTGTTAGCTACTATCACGTTTGTTGGTGGTAGGATGAAAGGAAGCACTAGCTCGTTGGGTTGAGTTTTCTCGGGGTGTTGGCGAGCCATACCTACATCGACTCCACCTGTTAAGACGTCAGTGCATGTTAGTACGATACCATGCTGCTGTAACATCGCTCGTTTTTCAGGAGGCATCGTTTGTAGACCTAGCTGCCGGTACCCGGTTGGTGTGTACGAAATGAGTTTTAAACCGCTTCCTTTGAATATCTCAACCGCACGCTCTCCAGAGAAACCTGTGCTCGTCGAGACTAGCACAGTATCAATATTTCTCTCTTTTGCGCCTTCAAGTGCTATCTTAAGTGTTTCGTCCGTGTGTTCCTTGCCACCCTGAGTAAAGTAAACTGTTGTTCTCTTAACGCTCATATCTATATCTCCTAGAACAGTGATTGATTGAGCACTCGTTTGGTAAGAACCTAACGGTCATCTGAAATCAGAATGTATCTCCCTTTGCCCAATAATCGGTAGATGGTAACCGCAATTGACGCAATTCATCTCTTTATCGAGATGCCACTCCCTAATCTCATATCCCTGACGTCGAACTACATGTTTCTTGCATTCGGGGCAAACAGTATCTTTGTAGGCTTCTCCGTGGACGTTCCCAACGAAGACGTATCGAATTCCTTCTTCTAACGCTATCTTTCTGCTGCGAATCAATGTTTCTACAGGTGTAGGCGGCAAGTGGCTGAATTTGTAGTCCGGATGAAAGCGGCTCAAGTGAAGTGGTACATCAGGGCCCATATTCTCAACGATGTACTTCGCCATCCTACGTGTCTCCACGGGGTCATCATTAATTTCCGGTATGATGAGGAAAGTTATCTCTACATGCACTCCTTTCCTCTGCATCTCAACAGTAGCGTCAATGACACTTTGAAGATCCCCGGAGCAATGTTTTCTACATAAACTCTTCAGTGAAACCTTTCCAGTCAACGTTCGCTGCATCTAATACATCCACAACTCTGTCTAAGGCTTTCAAGCTCACATATCCATTAGTTACTAGAACGTTTTTCACGCCCTCTTTATGCGCAAGCCGAGCGCAATCCTCTAAGTAATCAAGGTTGATGATTGGCTCATTGTATGTGTACGCGATGCTTGTGCATTCCTGAGTATGGGCTGTGTCGACCATATGTTCTGGTGGCCAGTGCTGTAAAACTTCAGTTGGAAGCTTTGCAGTGCTAACATGCCAGTTCTGGCACCATGGGCATGTAAAGCTGCAACCGACGCTACTTATACTGAACGCTCGGCTTCCTGGGTAGAAGTGCACAAGAGGTTTTTTCTCAATGGGATCTACCGCCATTGCGCTAATTATACCGTATGTTAGGTTGACAATCTTTCCAAACTGGTTCTCTTTTGTTCCACAGAAGCCCCGTTGCCCTGGTTTTAGCGTACACATCCTCGGGCATATTATACATCGAGCAGTCTCGGAATCGATCTGCTCCTGAAACCTAAAGAGCATCTTAATCATTTGATCCTTATCTAACGGATGGTTTAACACTTACTCCGAAAAGGATTTTATGAATGAAATAAAAAAAAACTCTATGCATCAAAATGCACATGAAATAACAAGCTATTATCTAGAAATATTTCAGGATATCTTCGTTGGAAAGTC
>CAVYVF010000017.1:0-29709 GCA_963771885.1 Candidatus Bathyarchaeota archaeon | reverse complement strand
GCTCTCCAACGAAGAGATCCTGAAGTATTTCTAGACAAGAACTCGTTATTGTGTATGCATTTCGATCCAAACAGTATTTTTTTAATTACATTAATAAAACCCGTTTCGGAGTAAGCGTTAAACCATTCGTAAGATAAGGATCAAATGATTAAGATGCCTTTTAGGTTTCAGGAGCAGGTCGATTCCGAGACCGCTCAATGTATAATCTGCCCGAGGATGTGTACGCTAAAATCAGGGCAACGGGGCTTCTGTGGAACAAAAGAGAACCAGTTGGGAAAGATTGTCAACCTAACATACGGTATAATTAGCGCAATGGCGGTAGATCCCATTGAGAAAAAACCTCTCGTGCACTTCTACCCAGGAAGCCAGCGTTTCAGTATAAGTAGCGTCGGTTGCAGTTTTACATGCCCATGGTGCCAGAACTGGCATATTAGCACTGCTAAACCTCCGACTGGAGTTTTACAGCACTGGCCGCCAGAGCATATGGTTGACACAGCCCACACCCAGGAGTGTACCAGCATCGCGTACACATACAATGAGCCTCTCATCAATCTTGATTACATAGAGGATTGCGCCCGGCTTGCGCATAAAGAGGGCGTGAAAAATGTTTTAGTAACTAATGGATATGTGAGCCTGAAAGCCTTAGACCGTGTTGTGGATGTATTAGATGCAGCGAACGTTGACTGGAAAGGTTTCACTGAAGAGTTTTATAAAAAACATTGCTCCGGTGATCTTCAAAGCGTCCTTGATGCTACCGTTGAGATGCATAGGAAAGGAGTGCATTAGAGATCACTTTCCTAATCATTACCAGAAACGAATGATGACCCCGTCGAGACACGGAGGATGGCGAAGTACATCGTTGAGAATATGGGTCCTGATGTACCGCTTCAGCTTGATTGCTTTATCCGGACTACAATTTCAGCCACTTGCCACCTACACCAGTAGAAACATTGATTCGAAGCAGAAAACTGGCGTTAGAAGAAGGAATTCGATACGTCTTTGTTGGGAACGTACAGGGAGAAGGCTACGAAGATACTGTCTGCCCCGAATGCAAGAAGCATGTAGTTCGACGTCAGGGATATGAGATTATGGAGTGGCATCTCGACAAAGGGATGAATTGCATCAATTGCGGATTTACTATATACCGATTGTTTGGGCAAAGGGAGATCCATTCTGATTTCGGATGACCGTTAGGTTCTTACCAAACGAGTGCTCAATCAATCATTGTTCTCTAGGAGATATAGATATAAGTAGCGTTAAGAGAACAACAGTTTACTTTACTAAGGGTGGCAAGGAACACACCGACGAAAACACTTAATGATAGCACTTGAAGGAGCAAAAGAGAGAAATATTGATACGGTGCTAGTCTCGACGAACAAGTTATACTTGCGGAGATCGTGCTGTTGAAATATTCAAAGGAAGCGGCTTAAAACTCGTTTTCGTTACACACCAAACCGGATACCGGCAGCCAGGTCTACAGACGATGCCTCCAGAAAAGCGAGCGATGTTACAGCAGCATGGTATCGTGCTCACATGCACTGACGTCTTAACAGGTGGAGTCGATGTCGGTATGGCTCGCCAACGCCCCGGAGAAGACTGAGCCCAACGAGCTAGCGCTTCCTTTCATCCTACCACCAACAAACGTAATAGTAGCTAACACCTTCCGCTTATTCGCACAGGGTGTTAAGGTCTGCGCCGAGATAGCAATGATGCGCCTGCGATAGCAACGTAATCCCACGAGAAAAGCAAGTTGTATGCGTGGCAGGTAAGCAGCCAAGGAGCTGATACAGCTATGGTGGTATCTCCTGCTGAGTCTAGTAGAATGCGGGATCTCAAAATGATGGAGATCCTTTGTAAGCCCCTCTAGGTTTACCATCAAGACCGGAGGCACCACCGCCTCCGCTACGTCCTGCCCCTCCACCTCCACGGCTCGGAAGAAGATGAGAACGAAGATTATAACTACTATTAAAACAAGCCAAATCGGTGAGCCTTGATCCTATTAGCCACCAGGTTACGTAAAGCAGTCCCCGCTGAGCAGTACATGGATGAAGCTAGAGGTTAAATCTTGTAAAGGTGAGGGAGTATATCCTTCCACGTCGAAGCCAATTTGTTCTGCGGTCGTCGCAGCTGAGTTCCGGAAACCCGAGATAGTCGTCGCCCCTCTTTTAGAAACGGCGCCAATACATCTCGGCCTATTCGCCCCGCTTTCGCATCATTTATCTCTCCTTCAAGTCCGTACCCTATTTCGATCCCCCACTCTCGATCGAGCTCGCTGACAGGATCAGGACGCCGTTATTCTCTCTCGGCCTTACCGATTCCTGTTTGTACCTTCGAGGGAGACTTATTCAATATTTCTCAACTTAGCGGAGTTAATATCTCCGTTGTATTGAGATAGATCTGAGATAATGACTATCACGATCTCAGCGGTAGTGTTCTGCGTAACATCAGACAAAGTGATTCTATTGCCCCTTTCTCGGAATCCAGTTGAGTAGACCTATGTAATCGTAGACATATCTTCCTCTAACTGTTGCTGAAACAATAGGTGAGGAGGACATCAACCAGAGGACGAAGATTAATGTGAATGTTTTTCGGGTTCGTTTTATCCACCCGATCTCAACCTGAGGGCGAAGGAAACTCGGCGCCTGACTGTGCATTGAAGAATGCGCGTTTCTGGAAGCCTAAATATCCGGCGAGGAGATTATCGGGAAATCTAACGATTTTACCGTTGTATGTGGCAACTGCCTCATTGTATCGAAGTCTGGATACTGCGACTCTGTTTTCTGTACCCGCCAGTTCATCCATGAGTCAAGTACCAACTGGTTCGACTTTAAATCAGGATAATTCTCCACAGTGACGATAGCCAAAAGCCTACTCGTTACAGAATCTAATTGTTTGCTCGCTTCAACCTGGTCGTCCATAGAGCCCTTGAGGCTTAGTCCAAGCTGGAGCGAGCAGCAGCGATATCGGTTAATAGCTTCTGCTCGAACGCTACGAACTTGTTTACTGCATCCGTGAGTTTTGGGATTAGGTCATAACGCCGCTGGTACTGAACCTGAATATCTCCCCAAGCTTGATCAACCCCTACTTGACTAGAAACTAACCCATTGTATGAGGAGATAGTTACACCACCTAAAACTACGAGTAACGCGACTACACCGATGAGTATCAGTTTTCCGTTCAACTCAAAGCCTCATAATTGAGATGAAAAAGTGATCGCGGTTATTATCTTTTATTAGGTATACTGAAACACATTTATTCAACTTCGTCTTGTACGATTCAATTCGGAGTTGGAAACGTTTTGAATAAGAGAGCTTTTCATTATCGGAGGAGTCGTGGCTGTATCAATTATATCCGGAGTCATTGTGTGGCAGCTCTTATTCGGTGGCGGGGACGTACGCAGTATGGCCTCGGAGGGGTATTCCTTGTCTCTCTACTTAGCCATGCCACGATGGTTGCCAGAGACATATTTGTGCCTCTTTTCCTTACATTATCAAGGTTTTACAATCCGTTGATCCTAGGCGCAGCTGCCGGAGTCGGTGGAGCATTAGGTGACCTAGTTCCTTATCTTCTAGGCCGCGTTTAGCTGAGACTGTTAGTAGCGGCATTAAGAGCAAAGCGGAGGAGACAATTTCTAGATGGATTAACCGGTATGGACTTTGGGCCATACTACTCGTCTCTATGACTCCACTGCCCGATATGCCTGTGATTATGCTCGCGGGAACACGGAGACTACCTTTCAAGAAGTTACTGTTGATCGAAGCTACCGGAAAGACTATTCTATACACTTTTGCCGCCTATGTCGGCGGAGCTATCTTGACATGCTCATCGGTGCTGTAGGAGGTCTATTCGCCCAGAGCCTCGTAATCGTCGGAAGTATCATCTTCTGCATCGTTCTTACGTGGCCACCAAGTCGCGATGTCTTGTTCGGATTCGCTGAAAAACTTATCACATCTAGCGAATGAGCAGCTGTTCTAAGCTCTTAGTATTCTCAACATCTACAGCTTCAAGCCAAGCTCGGCGAGCAACACTCACTCCAAGTGGAAGGAACTCCATCTGTTCAATTGAATGAGCGTCGGTTGATATTGTAAGTTTTATGCCAGCTTCCTTAGCTTTCCTAGCGTTAACATCGTCGAGGTCCAACCGTTCAGGGAATGAATTAATCTCCATTGCTATATGGTGCTTCTCAGCCTCTTCGAATGCTTTATCGAGGTTTAGAGCATAGGGTTTTCGCTGTTGAATTATGCGGCCGGTAGGGTGACCCACAGTGCGTATGTAATCGTTGCTAAATGCGGTGATCAGCCTGTTGGTGATCGTCTCTTCCTCGGCCTTGAATCCACTGTGAATGCTTCCTACTACGTAATCAAGGTCTTTGAGAGCTGAATCATCGAGGTCTAGGCTCCCGTCCGCTTTAATATCGCATTCTATTCCTTTGAGGATGGTTAGATTTTCGAAGCTTTTATTGATTTTCTCGATCTCTTTCCTTGTTCTCGTAATCGTTCCTCGTCGAGGCCATGTGCTATCCCAAGGCTCTTGGAATGGTCGCAGATAGCGATGTACTTGAGGCCAAGTTGCTGAGCTTTCTCAGCGACCTCAAGTATAGTGGATGTTCCATCGCTCCATTTTGTATGAACATGGAGGTCCCCGAGTATGTCAGGTAGGTCGACGAGATGGGGGAGCTGCCCTTTTATCGCTGCCTCAATTTCACCTCGGTTCTCTCGCAGCTCCGGTGGAATGTACTGCATTCCGAGAGTTTTATAGATATTTTCCTCTGTGTCTGATGTTACTAGAGTTTCATCGTCTCGGTGGAAAAGCCCATACTCGTTGAGTTTGTATCCTAGCTTGACGCCGATTGTTCGCAGTTTAACATTGTGTTCTTTAGAGCCAGTAAAGTATTGTAACGCTGCTCCGTAGGCTTCGGGAGGGATGACTCGGCAGTCAGCTTGTAGATGCCCCTTAAGGATTACGGTGCTACGCGTAGCTCCATGACTAACTATGCGCTCCACGGGAGGCATTGAGATGAACCTATTCATCGCCTTCTCTGGTTCTAGGCTAGATACCAGTAGATCGAGGTCGCCGATGGTTTCTTTTCTGCGGCGGGCGGAGCCGGCGATCTCTACATTGATGACTTCTGGGCTTCCTCGCATATACTCCTCCATGTCATGGACCACTGGAAGTATAGCTCCTAACAAGAACCGAGTCTGCCTGTTTCGAATGTCATCTATCGATTGGAGAATGTTCGCCTCTTTTTTCTCGCCAAATCCTTTTAGCGTCCTGATTCTCCCTTCTTTTGCTGCTTGCTCTAATGCATCGATGCTATTGATTTCTAGTTCCTGAACGAGACGCATTGCCAGTTTGGGGCCGACACCTTCAAGCTCCATGAGTTGTCTGACTCCTTGAGGAAGGCTTTCTCGGAGTTCCTCAAGGATCTTTGACTCACCTGTGTCGAGAAATTCAGTGATGGTGGCTGCAATGCCTTTACCAATTCCCGGGATCTGATCAAGCTCTTTCCGCTCTTTTACTTTTAACACATCTTCGGTTAAGCTCGTGATCCTCTGAGCCGCCATTTGGTATGCACGGCTCCTGAATTTATCCTCCTTAACGGTGAGGATCTCAGCGATCTCGTAGAGGACCGCAGCGACGTTGGCGTTGGCGCTCATCGATTAAACATATATTTTGTTTGGGATTAAAAGGTGAACCCCTATGTAATGGAGGTTCAATAGAAGTGCTGGATCTCAACTATATACTCTTCAGGGTCTTTTAACAGGAAAAGTCGGATGCCTATCTCAGGAACATCATGGGGCTCGCTTACGGTAGGTATTCCGAGGTTTGTTAGGTGTTGAAACCACTCATCAACATTTGATACTAAAATTGTTAAAGCTACTGATTTATCATCACTCAATTTGACAACGCTGCGCTTTTCATCGATTAAGCCGAGGTAGGCAGCCTCTCCAACACGGAATATCTTGGCGAAGCCTTGATCGATCTCGAGATTCAAACCCATTGTTTCTTTATAGAAACGTGTTGCAGCCTGAAGGTTTCTGTAGGGTAGAAATGTAATTAGACCGGTGGTCTTTGGCATGAAATATATTAGTACTCGAGATTATTGAAGTCTGTTAAGATAATTGAAAAACAATTGATAATCTAAATAATTTGGTTTCATTGAAAATTTCTCGCACACGTCTATTTTTGATCAAGTTAATCTGAAAACCTAAATGTGTAAACGGTTTTCTTTTCTCGGTTACTGATTTGAATGTACTCGACCACCTGAAGAAGGAGGAGATTATAGATTTAGGTTGCGACCTAATCCGGCAGCCTAGTCTTACACGGCAGGAAGGGCCTGCGGTGAGCTTTGCGAAGGATTGGTTTGAGGATCAGGGATTCGATGAGGTGATGCTCCAAGAGGTGGAGCCGGGTCGCAAGCAGGTTATCGCTCGTTTAAATGGAGATGGTACTGGAAAGAGCATGATGTTTAACGGGCACTTAGATATTGACCCGATCACAGCGTCGTGGAGTGGGACCCTTATACTCCGAAGGTTGATGGTAACCGACTCTGGGGTGCTGGGATCCATAACATGAAGAGTGGTGACGCTGCGATGATGTGTGCTGCTCTCGCCATTAAGAGAAGCAAAGTAAAACTCCGCGGAGACCTCGTCGTTGAGTGCGTTGTAGGTGAGCTACAGGGTGGTCTAGGAACTGTCCATGCATTACAGCAGGGCATCTGGACGGATATGGCGATAGTTCCTGAGCCTTATAGTGTCGATAATATATTGACAAAATGCGTTGGTGTGCACGATTTCGCTATCCACACTCTTGGTCGCAGTGAGCATATTAGCCGAATGGAGGAGAGTATCAACGCCATTACCAAGATGAGGAACGTGCTCGATAGGCTTGACAAGATGAAGTTCGAGGCAAGGGATCCTGACCTCCCAGGTGCACCTCGCTGGGTAGCGGGGAGTATCATCGGTGGACGTAATAGAGAATATGACCTTGCAGGCCCATACAACATTCCGGATTTCTGCACCATAATCGTCGATTTCCGTTACCCTCCGGGATACGAAATAGAGGAGATCAACCAGAGGATGATTTCAATGCTTGATGAAATCAAGGCAGAGGATCCGGATTTTAAGTACGAGTTCGAGTACCCGATCAACCCTAAGTGGCGTGTTGGAGGCATGGTGATGCCGCCTATGGGGGTCAGCGCCGAAAGTGAGATCGTTAAGCTTCTTAAAGAAAATCATAAAACCGTGACAGGTGAGTACCCGAAAAAGATCGGTGCTGTTCCTCCCCGAAGCTACTGCGGTAACGATACAGCGCACCTAGCTAAAGCTGGGATTGAGTGCTGTCTCTACGGTCCCCGTGGATACGCAGATGATGTAGAGAAACATGTTCGTATAGACGAGATGGTGACATGCGCTAAGGCTATGTGCCTCACAGGCTACGAGGTCGTTACGAAATCGAAATAGCGGCTATTCCTGCGCTACGGTGGAGATCTCTATCCCCAGTTCTCCGCCTTTCTCGAATCTTATCGTCAGTGTTTGAAATAGAATTGTGAATATTCTGATCCTTCCGTACCTTTTTTCTTTAACGAGTCCTAGCTGGAGTAGCTTCGTGAGGTGGCGCTCCACGCTCGTATAGTTGAGCCCAGAGCGGCGGCTAACCTCACTTACGTTTAGGTCTCCGCTTTCGGATAAGATTTTTAGAACACGGATTCGTCCACGGCTCCCGAGTAGCTCCTCGGCAGGGTTCTTAGTTCTGCTCAATGCTCCTTTGAACCTCCTTCTCTAGGTCGTTGGCAGTGATTTTTGTGAGGCTTATGAGCTGGGTTCGGCCCTGAGAGGAGGCATCTAGCTTTATGTGGACGGCGTCGATGTTCTTCAGGTTGTTAAGGTACTTCCAGAACTGGGTGTGGCCGCGGGGTTCCTCTCTATGCTCCTCACAGATTATGCGGTACACTTGCTCTATCTCTCCGGTGGAGGCGTGGGGTTGAGCGCTTCCTTTGAAGAACCGAGCTATAGCCAACAACACCAGCTGCTCGTGGCGGCTGAGCTGCCCAAGAGACTCTTCCTTGAGAGTGGCGAAGACGCTTGGGGCAGCGCGGCGAACATGGTCGGGGTTTACCTGTTTGGCACTCTCTAGCTCCGCGTACTTCCCAGCTCTCCAAAGGAGGTCTATGGCATATCTGGCGTCGCTTCTTTCTTGAAAGGCGAGTTCTGCTATGAAGTCGATGACCTCGACGGGTATTGCTCCTCTTCGGAAAGCCACATCTGAACGGCTCATAACGATCCCTGCGATTTGGGGAAGACCGTATGGCTTCAACTCTATCATGTTGCGTTGGAGGCTGCTTCGTGTGCTCGGGTCAAGTCGGTTGAATACTGTGGGATCTTTGGTGATGCATAGTAGGCTTAGTCTTCGAGGTGCGTCTGGGCGCCCCTCTTGGGTTCGCGTCAGCTCGTAAAGGGCGTTCTCTCCTTCGGTATTCACGAGGGAGTCAACCTCGTCGAGGGCTAACAGGAGTTGAGTATTCTCCTCGTCTAGCAGCTGCATGAGGGTCTCCATTAGTTCGTTGGCGGCGTAGCCCCGATCAGGGAAGTCGGGTTTGAGTGTTTTCACTACCCTACGGAGGACCATGAATAGGCTCCCGCGGAGTTCTCGGCAGTTAACGTGGATGAAGATCGCCTTGACGCGTCGTTTCTTCGCCTCATCTCGGAGCCATCGGCCGAAGATCTGGGCGAGGGCTGTCTTTCCAGAGCCAACGCCACCTACTATGATGGCGCGTTGGCTCATCTCATAGGGAGCTGTAAGCATATAGTCGAATAGTAGTCGCATGAGTCGAAGTTCCTCGTCTCTGTGGAGGAGCCTCGGAGGTACGTAGTTGATGTCTAGGACGCCCTCGTCGACGAAGATCCTTTGATCGCTCATGGATGGTTACCCTTAACCGGTGCTTCTCGGCTACGCATTTAGCCTTTACGTCAGTTATAGTATATGATACTGGGAGGGGTAACTGAAAGTGGCTTTGGGGTGACACTAAAAAATGAGGTTAATTTAGTTTACGTGGTGATTTCGGTGTGAAGATTTTTTAATCTTTTAATCGCGGAGTGGCTGCTTCCTAGCTCTGCTGTGAGTTTCTCCATTTCTACTTCGATAGGTACTTCATGGGCGCCCTCGGTGAGTTTGTCGGCGTAGCAGACTATCTTTTCTTCTATGGTTCTTGGGATGTAGTCTCCGGGGGGGAGTCTGTTTTTCTTTGCTTCTTCATCGGTTAGTCCCGCACCGACGTGACGCTCGATTATTCTGGCTACGGCGTCGTCTATCCCGAGTTTTCTGGCGATCTGGCCCCCGAGTGCTCCGTGCTCTACTCCATGTGTGACGCTTCTCCCGATGTCGTGCAGTATGGCTCCTGCCTCGATGAGGGGGATGTCAACTCTGTACCCTTTTGCTTGTAGGGATGAGGCTAGTCGAAGGGCTATTCGGGTTACCATTTGGCAGTGTTCGATGACGCCTTGGCTGCACTCAGCTTGTTTAAGGAGTTTTATGGATTCCTCCCGAGTGGGAACTTTCACTTGGTGAGCTCCTCCCTGAGCTCCGCCACTTTTTGTTCCAGGAACTCTATTGCTGCGGAGTTGTCCATTCTCTTTAGTGATTCATCGCAGTTGGGGCATCGGAACACGGTCTCCATCGCTACTTCGAACGTGATTCGCTGGCATGTAGGATTTCCGCATGAGTAGAACTCGTGGCTTTTTTCGTACTCTAATCTCACTTCCAGTTTTTTTAGGATTTTTTGTTTCATCCCTTGGATGTATCCTTCGAATAGTTCGGGTTGGAGACGCCACTGGAAGATGAACCAGCCTGTGTCTTTGTCTCGGAATCGTTTGCTTGTTACGAGACTGTGATTGTAGAACTTGTATAGGAGTTTACGGACATCATTAATCTGAAGATTGGTCTTTAAGGAGATGTCTTCAACGGTGATATCCGGTGTATCTTTTAGAGCTTTAATTATCTCTATGCCCTGATCACCGCCTAGAACTCGGGCGATACTTACTATAGTGTCATCGCTGACGGAGATCAATCCGTAGAATACTCCTGTATATTAATATTGAAGTCTCGGCGTTTAAACGTTTAAGACTCTTTTTCGATATGTGTGACATTTTTACCTCGCTCTGTCGGAATTACACGGAGTCTAGCATCAGGAAACTCGTAGCTAAGCATACTTTCCTCCGTAAGCATATTAAGGAATATTGCTAGTGCGCTTACTTCGCTATGGGGCTGCCCTGTTATGGCGACGTTCCAATGAGCGTATGTGTAAACGTCTGCCGGGACTTTTGCTCCGCCTACTACGATGAGCTTTGGTGAGGAGTCCTCACGGATCGCTGGAACAACGTTCTGCGCGGGGAGTCCATACATTGTGAGATGCACCATTTTTCCTGACCATTCTTTTATTATCTTACGGTAGCTGTCCGCATACTTGACTTTGAATGATCCTCCCCAGTCTCTCGCAACATCTGTGACAGACTCTTCGAGAGACTCGTCGTGTACTCCTGTGTAAATCGCTTCTGATGCGCCAAAGGCTCGTCCGGCTAATAGAAGATGCGTCGAGATTCTCTTATCTCGACTTGGTCTATGACCAAGCCTTAGAACTGTGATCCTCGGGAGATCCATCTCAGCAATCGCTTCCGCTGCATGCTATCTATGCGCGATGGGATAAATGTTCGGCATTCCTTACGCTTTTAAGCGGTGCAGGTATATTCAGGGGAGATGTCAGAAGTCGTTGAATCCCTGCCCCTGATCCAGAAACGGAGGCTGTTAGGGTACGCGATACCGATCATCAACATACCAATAATTGCGTTAAACGTCTACTCTGCATATGAGAAACTTCAGCAGGGGGTCTCATGGAAGTCATTTGATTTCGCAGCGGACGCATTTCTAATCATAGTTATTTTTGCAATAACGACGCTTCTACCGAATTGGGTTCCCGTATACCAGAGCAGTTACGTGCTGAGCGATGGGGGTTTAAAGCTAACTAGGTTTCTTCGCAGTCCGCTCACTATTCCATATAAGAGAATTGGACGAGTTGAAGTTTACATAAGGGAGAAGGGCGAGATCAGTAAAGATGCCGAGCTTTACACCAAGAACACGGCGGCTGAGCTTAGGAAAGCTAGCTTCAGGTTCGTCGATTATACGAATGATGAGGCTAATATTGTTCTTCTCGTCACCGGGAAGGAGGTAGTGATGATCTCTCCAGCTAAACCGAAGTCTTTTTTGAAGAGCTTGAAGCAGAGATCTCCTAAACTAAAGGCGAAGATCGTGGAGTTGAGTGCTCGAGGTAAGACCGTTCAGGAGTTGGAGTGACCAGACGGGTTATCAGTGTGTTCGACGGTTTCTAATTTATGCGTTTAAGTGGAGACATGAGGAATCTCTTCTCGAAAGTAATGGTAAGAGAGCATACTGAGGATTACACTGTTATTAGTCTCGGTCTTGAGGATGCTGAGAAATCTGGAGAAATTTATACTAAATTAACCCCGTTTTGCTCTGTAACATGCGATAAATATGAGGTTTCGATAGTCTGTAAAACGGCTGAGTGGAGTCGGGTTAAGGGAGGGTTTACCCGCTTCTCTGAGGCAGGGCCTTATCACGTGTTGACTTTTGACATCATTCTTGATCTGGGGATTATCGGGTTTATGGCGGTTGTCTCTTCAGTTCTTGCAGAGAATGGGGTTAGCATATATCCGATTTCAACTTACCTTCGGGATCATTTGCTGATTAAGAAAGAAGATGCTGAGAAAGCAATGCGACTTCTCAACGAGCTTGTTGTGGACTGCCAAAGGTAAAGGTTATTTTTTATTGGTAGCAACCTTAAAAAGAGTTGAAACGGTGTTCGCTTAAGATAGTGTTGTCAGGTGGAAAAAGATCTAAGAGTCTAACCTTCATTGCTGTTATGGCTGCTCTGGGGAATGTTCTTTCATTTATATCGTTGCAATTAGCGCCGATTGCCCCGAATATTCCTCTTCGGCCCAGTCTCAGTTTCACTAGCTTTCGATCTGAGTCACCTAGCAACGTTCGTAGCTGCTCTCTTCGGTGGCCCTGTAATCGGAGGGATGACCGGCCTTATCGGGGGACTTGTTTCATCCTTTGAATTTGGTTTCAGCAAGGGCAACATACTCAGCGGAGTTGCTATCCCCATCGGTAAAGCGCTCACGGGTTTGGCTGCGGGATTCATAATGAGTCGAATCAGTTATAGGGGAAAGAAATGGAGGTTCATCGCGACGACAATCATATCCTACCTACCTGAAGCGGTTTTCACTGTGTTCATATTCATGGTTGTTTATCCAGCGGTATTCGCGATGCCAATTATTGTTGTGAACGCTATCACTGTTCAGATACTCGTTAAAGCATTCATAGAGATGGCTGTAATGGGTGTGATCCTCATGGGGTTATTTGGGAACACCGCGTTCGTAAGTTACTCGGATTCTTTCTTCCCAAAAGAAGTGAAAAAGACTTAATCGGGATCGACCAATGCTTATAATATGGTTGGAGAGTTCACGTTTGCTGGTATCGCTGCTAGTCAGCTTAGCCTCTACATTCAAATATTCGTCTTTATGGGTCTGGGAGTAGGCTTCATATTTGCATATAAAAAACAGCCGATTAAACATGCTTGGTTTATGTTGACGATGATGGTTCTTCATTTTGTCTCGGTACTTTTCGTCATGGTGCCTGTATCAGTTGTTTTCTTTTCAGGCAGAATCTCGTTCTCATGGTTCACGGCCTTTTTAGCTTTACATGGAGTCATTGGTTTGCTTGTCTTCGGGATAGGTGCTGGACTTTTCCTTAATTGGGGTTTCAAGGGGATTTCACCCATGTGCTTCCTGAATAAAACGCGGATGCGGGCTTTGATTGTTTATTGGGCTTTGGAGCTTTTCTACGGTTTTGCTATATACTGGATACTCTACGTTTAGATTGTTTTCAGTTTCTCGGCGAATAAGCGTGCACTCCTAATATCGTTAGGGTCTGGTTTTCCTTTGTTGATTCCGCCAATTAGTGTTAGAGGACCGAATGTGTCTAATGCTCTACAATTCCACTCTGATCTGACTTTGTAGCCTTTTGAGGCGATGAGTTTTCGCATCTCGTTGTGAGCCTTTTCATGGGTTCCTCCGCTTGTCGTGAGGATGAAGCATGATCCATTTCCAGGTGGTAGGTTTTCAACAAAACGAGTTATCCTCTTATCCATTTTATCGTAGTATATGCCTGAGGCGAAACCAACTAAATCATAGTTTTTCAAAGCTTCTGGGGAGATGTTAGTGGGTTCTTTCACTTCAGCGTCGAGTACAGTTGCTACTTCGTCTATGATTTTACGTGTGTTTCCGTGGTGATAGGATATTAGTAGAATAAGGGTTTCCATACATCCTTTCAGAGGATCCAATTCATTTAAACCATGGGGGATTGGGATCGAATTCATCAGAGATAGCTGATAAAATATTTTTTTGAAAGTTTCAGCGATTAACATTTAGGGTAATCATCGTATATTTTCTTTGACCGGGATGCCTGATAGATGCTTCGTAGCAATTGATCTGGACAATGAAGTGGTGAAGAATGCGCTCATCAAAGCTCAGAGAACGATAGAATCCTCCGGTGCGGATGTTAAGTCAGTGGAGAGAGAAAATATCCATATCACTTTGAGGTTTCTCGGGGAGATACCTGAGGTTCAGACGGCTCGCGTTGCGGATGCAGTGAGGAGTGTAGAGTTCAAGCCGATAAAACTCTCTTTTGAAGGTGTTGGAGTATTCCCGTCTTCGGCTAGACCGAGCGTAATTTGGGCTGGAGTCACAGGTGAAGTACCGGAGGTTCTTTATGTTTTCTCTAGGCTGGAAAGGTTGCTTAAAGATTTGGGGTTTGAGCCGGAGAGAAGAGGTTTTCAACCCCACTTAACTCTCTGTAGAGTTCGTAGCTCTAGAAATATTTCGGCGCTTGGAGATGTGCTGAAGGAATTAAAGGATGCCCGATTCGGTGAGTTAGAGGTTAAGAGCATTCGACTTAAGAAAAGTGTCCTCACGGGTCGAGGCCCTATCTACTCTAACATAGCTGAATCTAGAAGCATTTAACCAACCCTTGCACCTTATTCTCAGAGCGTTATCGAGGTAGATACAGATGGAGTGGGGAGAAATTAGAAGCAAGGTTCTGGAGAGGATTAAGCCTGAACCAGATGAGGAATCGGAGATAAAGGCACTCAGAGAGGTTGTGTGCCGACGGTTATCTGTTCATCTGAAGGAGAATGGTGTAGAAGCGTCCGTTGAAACCCATGGCTCAGTTGTTCACGAGACCTGGCTGAGGGGTGAACATGACCTTGATATTTTCATCGTCCTCCCACCTACCTTAGGGAGAGAGAACCTGCCTAAAGTTCTCGACGCTTGTTAAGACATTCACCGGCCCTGGTTGGGTGGAAGCTTACGCTGAGCATCCATATATTAAGGCTAAGATATCCGGGATTAGTATCGATTTCGTTCCCTGCTTCAGGGTTAAGGATGGAAAACTCATCTCATCAAACGGATCGAACCCCCCTTCACACTGAGTACCTTAAAAATCGGTTGAAACCGGAGAAGTATGATGAGGTGAGGCTCCTAAAACGGTTCCTGAAAGGAGTAGGTGTATACGGCGCTGAGATAAAGGTTGGCGGTTTCTCTGGATATGTTGCAGAACTCCTAGTTTTAGCTTATGGTTCCTTCACCAGGAGTTCTCGAGGCATCTATAGGATGGAAGAGAAATGTGTACGTTCCAGTAGAAAATTTGGAAAAGCGCAGGTTTAGTGATCCTCTTATCGTCGTAGATCCAGTCGATCTTAGCCGTAACGCTGCCTCTGCCGTAACAGAGACATCAATGTGGAATTTCGTAGCAGCGGCTCAGCGATTCATCGAAAAGCCTTCCGAGAGGTTCTTTTTTCCCCCAACAATTGAAGCTCCCAAGGAAGAGGTCCTTACACTTCTGAATAAACGAGGAATAGATACTCTGTTCTTTGTAATGGAGGATCCGAACCCCGATGTACCGGATATTCTCTGGGGGCAGCTTAAGAAAACAGAGAAAAGTCTTGGACGGTACCTCCGAGAGAAGGGCTTTCAGGTGATCCGGACCGATGCTTGGAGCGATGAAAAGTGTAGACACATCATCGTGCTAGAGCTTGAGTCAGCGAGACTACCAGATGTGGTCAAACAAGTCGGGCCACCGATTTATATGGCTGAGGATGGTGAACGTTTCAAGAAACTCTATACTGGTGCACCTTCAACAGTCGCAGGACCCGGGGTGGAGGGTGACAGGTGGTGGGTTGCTGTGAAGAGGCAGACACCTAAAGTAGTATCATGTCTTCGCCGCGCCTTTAGTGATGGAGGCGCTGAGTTAGGTATACCTCGGAAATTCTCCGAAAATATTCGGAAAGCAAACATATTAACAAAAAGTGAGATTGCGAAGTACCTTGAGGGAGATTTCAAGAATCATCTCCACAGCTTCATTTCAGGTAGGCCATCATGGCTTGATTAAGCCAATCACACTGAGGGGAGTTTTAAGAAGCAGGGTTGCTAAAGTTTTCTGTTACCCCCATTATTCATTGGAGACTGCAAGTAGACGTGTAAAGGAGCTCAGGGACTTTGGTGTTGAAGCGGTGATCCCGGATGGGCCTCATACAATTACTGGACTTTCAGTTCTGGGTAAGGGACATACAGGTATCGTTCTAAAAGCAGTTTATCAAGGTGAGATTGTTGCATTGAAGATACTTCGAGTGGATGCGAATAGAGTCAATTTTCGTGAAGAAGCAAGGCTTTTGGGATTCGCAAACAGCGTGGGTGTAGGGCCTCGACTCATAGCAGTTGGCGAAAGATTCCTCATAATGGAAATCATCGAAGGGGTTTACCTCCGCGACTGGGTGAATGGAATGACGGAGGCAGATATCCCCGAATTTAAAAAGGCGGTAGGAAAACTCCTCTTAGACGCCTATAAAATGGATTCTATTGGCCTCGACCACGGCGAACTAGTCCGTCTCAGAAGACATGTAATATACTCAAAGGGTCACCCAGTGATCATCGACTTCGAGTCAGCTAGCACAAAGCGGAAACCTGGAAACGTTACAACCATCGTTCAATCCATCTACCTCAACAATGGAGTTTCAAATGTAATCGGGAAGCTAATTGAGTTACCATCCAGAGACCAGTTGATGAATGTATTAAAAGTTTACAAGACTGAACTTTCAACGTCTTCGCTTAAATCAATCTGCAAATCTCTGGGAATAGATCCCGATTTCTTAACTAAAAATGAATGATCGTAACAGTCTCCCCCTAGCTATTAGCAACAGCGTTTGGAGTAACCTTTTTACAGTAGGCGCCGCGTCTAAGCTCAGGCACGGGAGCGTGGTCTAGCTTGGTTAGGATTCGTGCCTGGGGCGTACGAGCTCGTGAGTTCAATTCTCACCGCTCCCACCTACAATTGAACCCCTCCCCACCCAAAGTGAGTCAGGTTTCCGAAAGAGCTTCACACCATCAATCTCAGTGACATATTCGAGGCCTTTAGTTATGAGGTCCTTCACCTGCTCAACAGTTCTCGCTTCTCTGGAGTCGTATATATGCGTGCGATTGTGTTGGTGAGTTTTGGTGTCAGCTGTTTGTTTTGTGTCTAGTATGTGATGCTGTGTTAAATTAGGTCTTGGTGAGATCCCTGAGATGGTGTAGATCTTCTTTTATGAGGATTTTCTAAACAGCTAGTACGAAATTGCTGATCTCTCATAGTTAGACGTAGCAACATAAACGCATGAGTTATCTATTTATTAATTTATTAGCAATAAAGACGCCGAGTGCACTGAAAAGAATAAGCACAGCATAACCAATCAAGAAATCCAAGTCAAAAGTGAACGAACCATCGAGTACAAACACAATTGTGGCGCACATAACCGAGTAGATGGCTGAGAGTTTAAAGTCCTTAGAGAAAAACCCTATCAGCATTGGGAACAGGGCCATGACAGAGATAGCCAGTATTATTCCTAGAAAACCCATACTCATGGTCCTTAAATTCATGAATGATATATAGAGTGCAACCAAAATGTAAAGCACTATGGTAATGATTAGCGGTTTGTTTTCTCCCTTAAGTATTTGCTCCATTACGAGTCACCATGGAGATTAACCACACGAATAATTTAAAATGAGAGGCGCATACATCACGCACGTGATTGGTACATTCTCCATTAAATCAGATTTATATGAATTTTAACCACGCGCATTTAGTCACTTTACCTGCGCGCTCGCATCCGAATAACCTATCTTCACTTCCACCTGAGTAAATAACGAGATGAATATTGAAAGAATGGATAACTGATAAATTACTGATGACTATGCACGCGCGATAACATCTTTGTCGGGATATTATCCCACGTTGGTTATTTAGTCGAGTTATTTTCAAATATCACGGTTTTCTGAACAAGTAGATGCCCCACCCCATGGTGTCGCGACCCCAGCAGAGGTAAGTCACCTTACTCTTCTCAACAGCGGCGAGTATCTCGAGATTGTCAGGATCCCCGGGGTTATCCCTGAGATAGTCTTCGACCGCCCACCAGTGTAGAGTCTCGTATTGATCCCAGCCGTCGTGGTCCCCATCTACGGTGTAGAGACACTTGAGTCCCAGCTCCTCGCCCACCTCTACGTTCTCTCGGTGGCTTCTAAACGAGTCGCGGGTCATTCCCTCGGCTGCGAGGTACTCTGGGCTAGGCGCTTTGAGCAAGTGGGGTTCACCGACGAGGATATTGCCTCCTGGTCTAGTCATCCTAGAGAGCGCCTCAAGGGTACCTCGATGGTCTCCGTAGACCCAGCTTCCGCCGAGACAGCAGCTCAGGTCGAACTTGGTGGTAGGTTTAAAATCGGCTCCATCCATAAGGTGGAATACTAAGTCAGCGTTAGGGACTCTGGCTGACTTCTTCTCATTGCAGTGGTCTATGCAGTAGGGTGACTTGTCTACTCCTACGCCTCTGACTCCATATTTCTCGACGAGTTTCACCAGAAGTGTCCCCTTTCCGCACGCGATGTCGAGAACGCTGCTCCCTCTCTGTAGGTTTAGTAAGTCGATGAGTTTGTTGAGTTTTTCATCTGTGACAGGATTCATTATATCCTGATACTTGTGGAGTATCTCCATTAGCTTCCAGAAATCCATGTAGGTTCCAAAAAGATGGAACAGATAGTCGAATAAACTTTACCATAAGAGAAAAGAATAGTTTTTGCGTCTGTCTCGCTACCTCGCCGTATACTCACTGCAACGCCAATTTTGAACGACTTCATCTCCTCAGGTAATAGAATCGCCTTTCCGACGCCTCTCACACCCTGTTTTGAGGTTATGATGACGTCGAGCACGAGACTATAGATAATCATCCGTGTTCTTAGGTGGGCTACACCAAGTAGAATGGCAAAAATCTTATCCTCACTTCCACCCGATAGTAACCAAAGGTACGTGGATGGCTGATTTGAAAGATGATATTCTCCGACTCACTCAATTAACTCTTCTATTAAACGGCACGGGCGATCTAGTTCTCGGATTAAGCCTACTGGTAACACCGGAACATCTAGCCCAACTGTTGAACTTTCAATACATGCCTGAGGTACAGTATCTAGCAGGAGGATGGGGCATCTCTACCTTGGCTTTAGGTGGTTGGCGTATCTTTGCTAGCAGGAGGAATAATGTAAGTTATGTTAGTACGACAGTTTACTTCGGCTTGTTTGAGGGAGGTTTGTTGAGTTTTTTTGGGGTTTTAATGGTATTCTTGGGTAGGTTGAGTCTTCAACAGGTTTCTTTAGGTCTATTATTCTCTATTTTTTTCTCTCTATTGTATGTGGTTTGTTTATGGAAGAGTGGTTAAGGATTGGAGTTATCCTTGTTTGGGTTACGAACATTACCATTTCTTTACTCACGCGCTTTGATACAGCCTCTTTTTATCATGATATTGCGCCCTAGGCAATCAATTGTACTGTCTTTGGGCTACAGTTTCTGTTTCATAAATGATTGAGATATACGCCTCTTTCAATCCATATCCATTTTCGATCATCTCAATAAATCTCTGTGCAAACCGAGTCTCGTGAGCGATGGAGTTCTGTGAGGCGCGCGTTAATCAGCAGCATCGAAAGCTTGTCTGATCCAAGCGATCAGCTCATCATCTACTTGCGAAGGATCACTAACATTAACCTTAAACTGGCACATCCCCCCTGGAGGCATACTCACCAGCCGATCGGTAGATACGCAGCGTTTTCGAGTTAATCCCCACCTCAACCCGCGACTTAGTAGCAGGACCGATCATAGCAAACTGTCTTTTTCGGCGCAGGCTGACATAACCCTTCTTCGGCACAACATCAAACTCGCCAAATCGGTTAATCTTCGCCATTAAAAGGTCATGAATTGGTCGCAATTCAGCCTTAGCACCCGAGTAGATTTCATCCAACACATTTTCAGTTGAAGATTCCTTAGCCTCAGCAGCGCTTTGCCCATCAGATTTTAGGGCAAAGTGAATCAGCATTGTGGCGTCGCCATAACCTAAGCTAAGCTCGTGCATTAGCATCTCGCGAATTTCACCGTGTTTGGTGAGGCTGGTGCGCTGTATTAAAGCTGTAAGTTCGGCCATAGATTTGCCTGTCTTGATCAGGATGTTCTTTAGTTGGGTATCTCGAGCTTTATCTAAGCTGCTCATTGATCTATTTCATCTCATGGAAGATGTTTTTACGGGAATTGATGAAGCTTATCCTCAAAGGATTTAACTTTATCATGAATAGAAGACAGAAATTACATGACGCACAAGCGCGCAACCAAAAGAGTTGCTTGCGTTATCGCAAACGCTAAATATGTAATTTTAACGCATCTTCAAATTTCAATAATTGGTTTTTTAGTCTCTAAGTTTCTTTCCACTCACCCTTCCCAAGATGCGGATCATGTATCCACTTTTCAGAAGCTTATGTAAGAGTTCACCACGCTCCGTTTTCCCAAAGAAATAGTTCCTTCCCTCCCGACGCTCTTCAAGTATCTTATCAACCAAGAAAAACCTCTCAATCCATACACCAAATTGAGCTTCATTCCCAAGAACCTTTATTAAATCCCACTTAGTAGCCTCCTTGTTATCTTCAACACAATCTAGAATCTCCAGTGCTATCATTGAGGGTGTTCGACGAGGAGGCATCGTTGATCCCTAACCTGAGTCTATTTTACTTTGTAATGCACTTAATTTATCGTACCGGGCACGTAGCTTTAACCACTTCCTGATTAGCAGCGAGGCATTGCCAACCATTATGCTGAAGATTATGAGGCTTGCTGCTAGGTATCTAGTTTCTAGTTGGCGTAGAAATGCGATCAGTATTGCAGCTACCCCTATCGTCACCATTAACATGGCGCTGAAAGCTATGTAGTTAATCATGTCCTTGATGTCTTTTATTAGATCCCGGGAATCTAGGGTAAGATCGTGGAAAATCTCGTTCCATTTCGTTAACCTCTCATCAATGTTCTCTTTCTTGGTCATGTTATTCAAACATTATGAGCTTTGACGTAAAGATAACTGTTATTCTGAAAGAATCATCGTCGATTCTTCCTGATGAATCCATTTGAGAAAAGGGTTAGATCAACAGAGGCACTCTCGTGAGCGAGGTTTTAGCTAATAATTGAGTACTTCAGCTAGATGGATCACGAATCTGATGGGTGACCATGAGAGAGTCAACTTTGTGAAAAATCCTGATAATGACGGGTATACCAATTTTCTAAGTGTCAGATAGGCTATGCATATCATGTTCATTTTGGTGTGCTTTCAATCTGAATTAACTAGTAAACTCGATCTATAATATTTTATATACAACATGGCTTTAACGCCAAACGTGATTCGATGACGAGAATAGAAGAATCAATCGATATCAAAGCTTCTCCTGAAAAAGTATGGATAATGATTGCTCATGCGAAACTCCCCGAGTGGTTTGATTTGTTCAAGAAAGTTGAGTTGACCTCCAAAGAAGACGATAAAATTGGTGCAACTCACCATATGACTAGCGAACTCTACGAAATTGTAAAGATTGAATGGGATGGCGAAACAACCGATTGGGTAGAAAACAAAATGTATGCTTGGAGAACGATTGGGGGACCTTTCACAGGGTTTGGCTCAATGGTTTTAACTCCAATTGACTTAGGAACCAGATTTTCTATAGCTATGGATTATGAGATCCCTCATTCTTTTCTTGGCAAGCTGATGGATAAGTTGTTGATTCAGGAAGCGCTTGAAAGTGAGTTTATTGAAGGCCTCAAAGAGCTTAAGGATTTATTAGAGAAATAACTCCAAATATTTCCATAAATTTTCGTTAACACTTGTATATATGATCTAGTAATTTTTAGATTCGAGTCGTGAGTTAAATTACTCTACCTTTTTTCCACATTGTGAACAGTAGATGCTGTTTGCAGCTAAGGAGTCGCCACAATATTTACAGAATTTTGGTTTATGGACCTGATTAAGAGTTGGAGTGGGGGCATTTGTGGACTTTTCTGTGGTTTTTATTGGTATTTTTACTGTTGGATATTTTTTCGATATTTCTTGGAGTATAGCGTTTACCATTTCTTGCTTGCTCTCATCGGAAACAACATTCATAAGAGGCTCAACTACGGGTTGACCAATTCCGATAAGCACATTAGCAGCAAATGGACTAGCATCAACGCTTCCTAACAGGTCTATTAGGTTAGGGATATAATGTTCTAATGTAGGAGCTCCAAAATTTAGTAAAGTGACACCCGCGATTGCGCGAGTTTGTGGGATTTTGTTAGTTAAGGTATCTATTAAACCTGGGATGATTATTTTAATAGTATTGTTTTTCTTCTTCCCTATCTCGTTTAAAGCTGTAGATGCAAAGGTCTTTTTAGATTCATCGCTTAGAGCATTTAGTAAAGCAGGTATTGCCGGTTCACCCATTTCACTTAATATTATCACTGCGTAAGCATTCCGACTTGGGTCTCCAAGAACATCAATGAGTTGTGGGATAGCCGCTTTACCAAACGCTTTCAGTGTACGGATTGCACTCATTCGTGCATCCTCATCAGCTAAATTATTAATCTCATGAGCAATTGCACGCTCACCAAATCCAGACAAGAGTCTTTACCTCTAATTACACTTGCATAAGAATAAATAAAACATGCGCAGGCAAGAATATACAAAGTAACAAAAAAATTATTGAGTCTACATTCATTTGAATGCTTTATCCTCATATCTACTAGATGCAGGTAAAAGTGCAATTGTAAATCGTCGCGAACATCATGTACTAAAAGATAAATAAAGGTTGAATACCTATATTTTTGGATCAATTATGCCATGTAAATGCAAAGTGTGTGGGGAATCCTTTCCAAGTGCTAAGCAGAGAGATACTCATATAGCAAAGGCGCATCCAGAAAAGAAACCATAGTAATAGGATAATTACAGTCGCTGCGCGCGGCGATCAATTTACACTTTTTTTATGTTAGCTGGAAACTCTTGTCTTTCAAATGCACTTTAATTTAATAAATCTCCCTCACGTGGAGTTAGAACAGAGGGTTGACGGAGAGAAAGCAGGAGTTTGGTTAAGAAAGAATTTGATTGTATGCATAACTAGTGGTGTGCTGCCCGGACGCGGGGCTGGTGGGAACGTTTAAAATAGGAACGCGTATGTTATATCCTCAGTAATTATTCTGCTAAATTATGGATCTTCAGATTAACCTGGAGAAGGAAGTTAGAAATATCTTAAGGAAAAACAGATGGCTCACATTATCGACAATCTCGGGAAAAGGTTTACCATAGAGCAGTATCGTGGTCTACGCAAGTGATAGCTACTTTATCTATTCTGATGGGACGAAACACGTCCAAGATAAGAAACATAGCTAATAACAGCAGAGTCAATGTAACAATTCCATTTTACCTGAACTACCTTCATAGATTGATATCGTTCGCACCTCCCGCTGCAATTAGCTTCAGAGCGATGGCGGAGATTTTGAATTTCAACGATGTAGAGGCCTCTGAGTTGTATAGGAAGGTTCTACACTTCGATCTACCAGAAAACTTTGATGATGAGAATGTGTGGATTAGGTTAACTCCGAATCAATGGGTGACCTGCCATGGCGTAGGAGTGAGTTTATTTGAATTGAGAGAGCCCTCAAAGGCACATAAAATAGTCAAGTTATCAAATCGAAGATTTTAGCGTTCGCTCGCGTGTTCATATATTTGTTTTATTGAGACTTTTACGGAGTGGTGTGGATAAGAGAGTAAAAGGTAGAGTAGTTGAGTATGTGTAAGGCTGTCGTAGGTGTAATTAGTTAGGTTGGAGGGTAAATTATGGAGCTGCAAATCGTTTCGGATTCTCATCAAATGTTAATTTGTGCTTTTCGCAGCAAAAATAGTATTTTTTACCTTTATGATCGCTTTTCCATTTCGTCTTCTTTTCATCTACCATCTTACCACAGATAGGATCTTTCTTCATTAAAGCCATTTTAACATAGTCGACTAACTTATAGACTTTTTTTATATTGTGCAAATATTCTATAATTTTAGAATTAAAACTCAAAAACAGGGTAGAAACGATAAAAACGAATGCAGACGCATTTTCGGTCAAACCAGTTTCCAAGTCGTGAAGCGTTAGAGTAAGACGCTCTTACGATCCATCATCATTCACCCATTTACAGGCATTATCCTGAGGGGCATTCATCTTTTCGTTGATAGTATTCACTGCCTGCTCGAGATCCTCGGCTGTCCGCATCGAGGTGGCTGTCGGGACGCTTGTTGTGACGAAGTGCTGCGCATATGGGAAGCATGCAACCTCGAATGGCATTGGGTTCAATATGTTAGCACCGAATGTGTTGGTGCATAATGAGATCTTGTTGAGCTGAAGCTTCAGCGCCTGCTCCATCTCCTTTGGATCGAACACCAAACTGAAAGGTTTAGTACTTTGCTGCAGTTCACCTCCGTAATCGACCGAAAGATTTCCTTCGACCCATAGGCGCTTATCGAGTAGCGTGAGAACACTGTTCTTCAGGTCAGCGGTTAGGGTGAGGCGGTTATTGGACTTTGCACTCGCGATATCAACGATGATCTCTCCGAGATAAGACGTTGTTACTACCGAATGCGATGTGCTTGGGCCGATAAAGCCCTTACTCGGATCATAGCTGTGCGTGTTGCTCTCATACTTTGTGATAATCCAAGAGAGAAGTCCGGTCTTTTGGTTTTCAGCGATCAGGTAGAACTCGATGCGACTCCCCCAAAACACGCTTGTGTGGACGTTGAAAGCACTAATGATCGCACATGGACGCTTAGAGGTATCATTGAACATTGCTGAAGGTTTTAAGCTATAGTTCGGTGGTAATATCTTCTCGGCTGCTTCAGTATCGGTGATTTCAAAGGCGAGGAATACACTGTATGGCTCTACGACGAAGCTCATGTACGGGTTGGTACGAGCTCCTCTATTGACTATGTACCGTTGTAGTCTAAGCGGCAGCTTGCGGAGCATTGCGCTACCCTGGGTAATGGATGCGACTTTAGCAGGTATAACCAAATTTTCGGTTAGTTTGATGTAGCGTCGAAGATCTTTGATTTGCATGTCTTTTTTTCACCATCTGATCGTACCAACAGAGTGCTGCACTTATGAGTCAGCATATGCGCACAGATCGGTCTGTACGTTCTCTTATAACGTATGTACGTATTTAAAACATCAATCATAAAACAAATCGAGCATAGTTGCATCAAATTATGTTATCATGTATCTTCTGTGCTTTTTTGAATTCGTTCTCAAGAATGCTCATCATTATGCTGTCGCTGTATTCGTCGTCGTAGAAATGCGCATCCCTCTCGACACCTTCCTTCTTGAATCCTAGACTTTCCCAAAAGTCTCAGCGCCCTCATGTTGAAACCAACCATACCTATCGAGACTCTGTGAAACCCTAGTTGTCCAAAAGCTAAGTGAAGAAGTAGATGACCTACCTCAGTTCCGTATCCTTTTCCCCATTCATTTTTCTCCCCGATTATTATGGTCATGTTCGTACTTCGCCAAGGTCTGAACATTCTCAATAACCCAGCCTCTCCTATCACTCGGTCACTCCTCTTTAGAACAATCGCAAACCAAACCCGATCCTCATCAGCCAGCATTTCTCTATACCATTTTTCTGTGTCCTCTCGACTCATCGGTGCAACTTCACCTGATCAGTCTTCTAAGTTCAGCGTCATTAGACCACTTTTGAATGTAAGGCAGGTCATCTTTGACGAAAGGTCTGAGATAGACTCTTTCACCGATAAGTGACTTTCTTTCCACGGTCTTCATAGGTTTGCCTTAAAGCACTTCGGTTAACCAATACACAAATCTACTTTAAGTTCGGCCATAACTTTTCCGTGCACGCTGTGATAAAATTTACAATAACTATAAATTAATTATCTATACCTCTTCGACAGCATGGATGTCATCTCGAACGGGGTCACTGACGAGTCAACGAAGTGCGTTATGGTCATCGACTCGGGGCTCCCACTTGGGCTTAAGGTGAACACCGCTGGGCTCCTAGGAGCCACCCTCGAAAAAAGGTTGGAAAAGATAATTGGGACAGACGCTGTTGACGCTTCAGGAGAGATACACGCCGGCATACTCAACATACCACTCCCCATACTATCTGCTGACGCTGATACCATCAAGGCGATCAAGGAGAAAGCTATGAAGATTGGAGGACTCCTCGTCGTCGACTTCACCGAGACAGCGCAGAGAGAAGTAAGGTACGAAGACTACACCGATAAGCTTGCGGCGACGCCTGCTGGTGAGTTGAGATATCTAGGTGTGGCACTTTACGGCGTGAAGAAATCTGTTAATAAACTTGTGGGAAATCTACCCCTGCTCCGTTAGGCATACATATGATCGTCCGATTTGTTAAGAAAATAAATACAAATGCCTGACAGTTTAAAGATATATTACTCGAGTGCAAGCTGATCTCCTTCGGGATAGCTTCTTTAGTTAGTGACAGAGGTATTCAACTTACCTGAAAAAGGAGTTAATAATATTGGCTCTTCACCTAAGAAAAGCAAGACCAGAAGACAAAGCCAAAGCCGTAGAGGTTGAGCTGGCAGCGATCCCCGGCATGGGATATCTGACATACGTCTACGATGAATGGCTAAAGGAGACAGTCGGCGACCTGAGTGTCGTCGAGTACGAAGGCGAGATCATAGGAGTTGGCAAATACTCGCGGCTACCCGATGGCTCGGCGTGGCTGGAGACGTCTACGCGTCACTCCCCCCAAGCAGGGGATTGGAGGCGGGAAGATCCTCTACAATCACTGGGTTAAGCGCGCCGCGGAGCAGAATGTGAAGTATATGGCGATGTATACTGGTATCACCAACGTGAAGAGCAAAGGCCTCGCAGAGCGCTACGGGCTTCGTGTAAGGGGCACCTACGCGGAAGGCCAGATGCCCCTAAAGGAAGTCTCCGTTGCGAAGAACACACCAGCGTTCCGCGTCGTGGAGGACGCTGAGCGTGCTGTGGCGTTTGTGGAGTCCATGAAAGCAAGTGGAAAGGATTCATGTCTCTCAACAGAACTTGGTACAGGATCAACGAGGGAAACTGCAGGTGGCTCGCTAAAGAGGGAATGGTCTACGAGGACCCCGTAACGAGCAGCTTCATAGTCCTTGGTGCACGTATGATGCCCTGGCAGGCCCTCAACATCCCGGTGATGAGCGGTGATTACGAGTCTTGTCTACGCTTCGCAGTTAAGCTGGGGCAGGAGCGGAAGGTGGAGCGCCTCAACATCATCTACCCACCGGATGCATCTGATATCCAAGAAGCGATCACGCGATTCGGCTTTAAGGTCACGTCCAGCAGCCTGATCACGATGGGGATCGACCTCTAACAAGGCGTATATGAGGGATATTTATTAACCATTATATATAAGAAAGGTTTTCAAGCGTACACTATCTTAAATTATGAAGTATATGTCAGGATTTCTTGATGAGAATTTTGACAAACTAATTCTTCTATGCATAATAATGTTTTTCATAGGAATTGGGTTATCAGTATTATCTCAGCAGTCTGTTACGGTTAAAATACCTTATGAAGCCTATGTTAATCAAAAAGTCTCTACGACACTTGTAGAACTCAACTATCTTCAACAGGGGTTTTTTATTTTCAGAATCTAGGTTTAGTTAAAGGAGATGTAATTAGTATTCATTCATCGATCTCTGAAGGAACATTATCAGTAACCGTTAATAGTACCACTGGATTCATCGTTGATTCTCATGATGGATACATCGTTGATTCTCAGGATAATGTTAAAACCGTTGATCTAAGGGTAACTATTCCTTCTGAAGGAAAATATTCTGTTGAAGTTAGTCGATATCGACCTAGCGTTGACGTGGTGTATCTCAATAAAGTTAATGCCGATGTTTCAATTATGCTCGAAACAGTTCAGATGGTTAAAATAATCAAGTTTATTGATGATGTTCAATATCCGAATAAAATTTATGAAGGGTATGGGTATGGAGTTTTTGTGTTATCAGGAATTTTTACTGCCTCACTTTTCATAGCTAGAAAAAAGAAGTTAATTAATTAAAATTTTATCAGCACGATTTTTTTAATATATTTAGACATTTTACTTTTGAACTCTAAGGATAACATGTGCACTGATCAACAAAGATACGGGGGAAGAAAACGGATTTTATGCCTTAACCTTATATTTCTCGTAGAGTCGCTTCAACCCTGCCTCAAGTTCTTTTTGACGATTCTCCTGATCGAAAGGTGAAAGCGCCTTACAATTATAACCTACAACCTCCTTCATATACCAGACATTTTCATTACAAAGTGTTAAGGATTTCTGGATTGTGGTCATTACCATTTTAGAATGGGCAGTTACTACAAGCGTTACAACTTTTACCGCTAGAACCGGAAACCAGACGGTTTTTATGGTAGAGCTTTGTCCAGCAGTCTCTACATACATCAACCCATCCTAGATCTTTATGGTTGGCTCCGTAGAGGCTTAGGTTTTCGTCACTTTTTCCGCAGAGTTGACATTTAGTTACCTGTTCTAGGGTTTCCATTCTTCTATCTATTTTTATTCTGTATACGTTAGCTATAGCATTATCTTATTTGGGGTTAACTCGTCGGTAGAAGTAAGCTAGCTATGTAGTCTTCCGCTTGTTGAATAGTTTTCTCATCATATATATTTCCAAGTTCCCTTTTCAAATACTCTCCTAATGCCCAATGTATAACACCTGTCTCTTTGTTGTAGTCTACGAGGCGGAGGTCCTCAAGTCTCTGTATTTCGGAATAGAAATCGTCATTGATTCTTCTATTTCCTCCATAGAGGAAGCTGAAGAGATCTCCTCTCTTTATGGTTTTATGTTCGTGAATTACCATGGCTGTGTGGATTGTATTTGGGAGGATCGATCGCATCCTGAATGCAACTTCACGGATGAATCGCTCTTTTATTATCTCTTTAAATCTTCCCTGATACATCGACCTGTGTGAAGACAGTAGGTTTATCGAATGCAATTATCTGCTGTATTCGTTTATCAATCAATTGATTGATATCGTTAACTGTTACGCCGGGAATTATCTGGGGAGATTGGAATGAGTAGCTTTTGGTTCAGAGGTTTTCTGCTGAATAATTATCTGTTCAAGCTTTGCTGTACTTGCAGTAAGCTCTTTCCGGAGGCCATCTATCTCGGTACGGAGTGTCGAATTTCGTTATCCTTGTGAGCGAGTTTCTTATCCAATTCCTCTATACGGTGTGCCACTTTTTCCGATGTCGGATCTGGGAGCTCTTCTCGTAAACTCGTTTCAACATTTTTGGTACCCTCCATTTGAATGTTAACGTATTTTCCAACTTCATTTACAGACATCTCACCCAGTGCAACCTTACGCCCAATCTCGGGGGGACCCCTGCAGGGAGAACATAGACTTTTCTGACATCATCCCCCAGGATGGCTATGAAGTGGCCGAGAGGCAGAGACCTGATCTCTTCCGCGTCGATCTTGGTTCTCCCAATCTGCTCTCTAACCCTCTCCACCTCATGCCCCTCTCTCTGCCTCCCGAGAATCCAGTTGTTGCACTGACGTAGAGGTGTCTTATCTATTCCTGCGATATCTTGGCTATCAATGAAGAGGTAATTACCTATTGCAGCGCCTTTTCTTATGAAGGTCTCAGCGTAGAGTTTTACCGGCGTGTTTCTTCCTTGGGGTATATGCTCCCACGCTTCAGGTACAATGAGAATAGTATCATCGGAGGTTGGTGATTACATACTGCATTGTGCTCTGGATGACTAGGGCCTGGAGTTCCACCGTCATGTTCGTGAGATCCATCACGTTGATGCCGTCAATTAGGTCAAGAGTTTTACTGAATTTATGAGTTTCAATCTGAGGAACCACTATCTTGAGGTACCCCTCTAGTGCTGTGTAAATATTTTCAGGAAGCTCTCTCGTTGCCTCAGCTCGGAGATCTTGGACATTCACCAGAACCTCACTTAGGCTCTTGGTTCCGTGGGTTGCCTTCATGATCCAGGGCCTCTCGAACCTCATTTTTTCTCGCATTACCGCCTCAAGTAATGTAGAAACGTACTGCCAGTCTGCGCGTTCTTCGAAAAATGGTTGTATCTCTCGGTAGTTTTTGAACCCTGATTCTCCTCTCTTCGTTTTAAATGCTATAGCACGTTTATTTGTACGATAAATGATAGCTTCGAGAGTCGTCGTTTTCCCGGATAGTC
>CAVYVF010000016.1:0-7407 GCA_963771885.1 Candidatus Bathyarchaeota archaeon | reverse complement strand
GACAGGCTGATTCTAAGCCTGTGTCGGTCAATTTCGTTTCATCTCTGAGAAGTGGGGAGAGGACGCCCCGCGCGCGACTGTTGGGATTCGGTTGATATTTCGGGCGCTGAAATGGCGTTTAAGCCGCGAAATACGAAAGTGCGCTGACGGAATACATAGCTCGCGCGTGTGGGCTCAGCTGAGTCGTTCAGCGGAGAGCCGCGTGTACATGCGGTAAACCAGATACTTATACAACATAACCACTATTACCCCTGACTCGAAATGGATGCAATACAAGCCATTCTCGGAAGAAGAAGCATACGAAAATACACCGGCGAAGCAATACCAGAAAAAGACACCAAACTGTTCCTAGAAGCAGCCATGGCCGCACCATCAGCGTGCAACCAACAACCCTGGCACTACATAGTCGCCAAGAATAAGGAAACATTCAGCAAGATAATGGAGGCTCAACCATACACAAAGATGCTTGAAAAGGCATCAATTGCAGTGATAGTCTGCGCTGACCCAGCGCTACAAACCTGCCCGGGTTTCTGGGCTCAAGACTGCTCTGCAGCCACGGAGAATCTCCTGCTTGCAGTTCACGCCTTGGGTTATGGTGCAACCTGGTGTGGACTATATCCAAACGATGATGTTGTGTGGAAGATCCGGCAGATATTCGATATGCCTAAGGAAGTCTACCCGCTGTGCGTCGTAGCTGTTGGTGTACCTGACGAGGAGCCTCCTGCGAATAGATACAAGCAGGAACGCGTACACGAAGAGAAATGGTAAACCACGTTCGTGCTTATTAGTGAACTAATTTTTCGAGCTAAGCGAACACGACTTTGTTCTTTTTGCGCGCGCTGCGGCTAAAATCTCAAGGCAACCGAAAAAGTAGACTATGCGTGCGCTGATGAATCTAGCCCTTGTAGCTGTAGGCGAACCCGGCGTACACCTTGACGCCGAGAACGAGCGCCTCGATGGTGACGTACTCGTTGGGTTGATGTGCCTGCCCAGTTATTATCGTCCCGTAGCCTAGGCTGGGGATGCCCGCGATCTTGCTCGTGCTGACTCCGTCTGTGCCCCCCGTCAGGATCTTGACTCCGGGTTTCTTGCCGGTCGCCTTCCGTATAGTGGAGCTTAGTTGCTTCATGAAGTTGGAGTTGGGGGACTCGTAGAAGCCGGCCTTATCTAGCTTCGGGTTGGCTGGCTTTGTTACTCGAGTTTTATCCACTTCGACTCCAGGCACATTGGCTGCCTTGACTAGCCTCTCGATTTCTGCCCTGACCTCACTCTGGCTTACGCCTGGTGTCAGTCGTATGTCGAAGTCTGCCTCGGCGTAGTCTGGGACGACGTTCGTTTTGACGCCTCCGCTGATTATATTGCAGGTTACCGTTGGGTAGTAGAATAGGCGCTTGACGGCTTTGATCTGTTCGGGTGTGTTGGCCTGCGGCATATAGAATCTGGTCGAGTCCCTGAGAGGTTTCGCCAGCTCCTGCGGCAGTTTCAGCTTGTAATCGCCGATCTTGTAGACCTGTGGAATTACCTTGATCAGCTTCGTTATCGCGTTGTCTCCGAGGAAGGGTGTGCTTCCGTGGGCGGTCTTGCCGCGGGCGATTAGTTTGGTGCCTGCTCCTCCCTTGCAGCCGAGGTCTATGCTGGGGTTCTCGTAGGCTCCTCCTTCGCCGTCGCCGATGATACATGCTTCCCCCTTCAGCTTGCCCGACTCAGCTAGCCATCTGGCTCCGTCTCCTCCCCCGATCTCCTCGTCTGCGGTGAACCAGAACTCGGCCGTGTTCGGCATCTTGTAGGCGGAGAGTATCCGCGCTGAGACCATTGCGGCTGCGCAGCTGCCCTTCATGTCGCTGCTGCCGCGGCCCCAGACCCTGCCCTCGCTTATGGTTCCCTTGTAGGGGGGGTATTTCCAGCCCTCGAGTTTTCCCTCGGGTACGACGTCGAGGTGGCCTAGCCAGAGCACTTTCCTGCCGCGGCTGCCGATCTTGGCGACGATGTTCGGCTTGTCAGGATCCTTGGCGTGGATCTCGCTGGCTATGCCATGTTTTTCGAGGTATTTCTCTATGTATTCGACGCATTCGACTGTGCGTCCCGCTGGGTGGGCGGAGTTGAATTTTATGAGGTCTGATGTTAGCTCGGCGACCTCTTTGGCTGAATTCTCAGCTTCCTCCATGATCTTTTTGAGGCTCATGGGTGTGAAATGTACTGGTTAGGATTTAACACGTTGCGCACGCTTCTCGACCCGATTTCAGGACGCCGATTCTATAGAGTTCGTGGATTGTTGTCGCTGAGACGAGTTTTTCGCCGGTTTCTCGCGCATCAGTTTTTAGGATCTTCGTCTTCTCGGGATCAGCTGAGTAGAAGTACTCTACGAAGTACCGTGTGTCATATACGCTGGTCCGCATCCTCTTCCCTCATCTCATCCAGGATCTTCTTCAGGTCTTCGACGGTTGCCTCGCCGGCGCCGGTTCCCGCCAGATCGAAGAAACTCACGGCTTTTTTAACGATTATTTTATTGTCGCGCGCTCTTTTGTAATAACTTGGGTATTCTTCGCTCGTGCGCGCATGTTATGAAATTCAATAGCCGTATTTTGAACAATAGTTTGGTTTATTGCCTCATTTGAGGTAATTTCATCTAGCTTTTAGCGGTGGGCGCGCGCGATGTGATAATGCGTTAATCATATAAGCGCAGTATTTACTCTTTATTTTAAGTATAATTGCTTAAACACTATTATGGAGAGGGGCGCTTGGTGAATAATTATATCGTTAAAACCTGTTGGATGAACAAGAGTAGAAAGTGCGGCCTCAAAGAACACTATGAAGTAATAAAAAGGATATTTAAAGAAAAAGAAGATATAGAGTTGCTAGGTTTTTATAAACCTTTAAATGATGGTTGGAACTGGGCTTATTTTTTAAAGTTAAGGGATATAGATACATGGAGAGCATTAGATAAAGAGATAAACGAACAATACTTTGATGTAAACGATAATGTCACTAAAATATTGACAAGAGTATATGTAATGCCAGAGGATTTAAAAAATCCTCCAATACCAAAGAGGAATAAATTATATAATTACATATCGGAAGAAATGATGGTTTGGGATGGCATAGATATTGGTATTAACGATTACTACTCTGCAGTATATGAAATTCTTGGAGATGTATATAGCATCAGGTTTTTAGGAATGTACATGCCTTGGAGCGAAAAATATAATTATACTTTCTTTCATATGTTTGATGCTTTAAGTCATTTAGTTGACCTTGATGCTAGAATATTTAGAGATCATGGTCGTCCAGAGAACATGACAAGCCACGTAATTAGATTATATGAGAGATTAGATCCATAAACCATTCTCTATTAAGTAATACACTTTTTCAGTTTGTTCAGGCATTATTTTACTGGTTTTCGTCTCCTTATATGAAGGACTGGATCTCTAACTACTAGATTGGATATATCATTATCCTTATACTTGAGGTCGAGGTCATTCGATTTTTTAAATCCTTTTATTTGTATCCCATAGAATGCTTTCCCAGATATCTTATTAGCAGATACGTCTACATTTTTAGGGCTGACATATATGCCAAATAATCCCTCCCTTAAGTATAGCTGATTATTGAATATTGAACCCTTTAATGCTCCCTCTTCTTCATCATCTTTTTCTGACCTAAAAACCTCAATCCCACAATAATCGGGTCTCTCAAGTCGTATTGAGTTATCATAGATCTCAATTGAAAACCCTGTTCTCTGGTGAATAAATGATGCTTGAGCAAAAATCCCTACCCCCGCTTCTACTCCGTTATAAGGGTGAGATCCAGGGACCTCTGACTGGATTACATTATTAGCGATACTTACATTCGCTTCGGGGAAATTGTCGGTGACACTTATTCCCCTAGCATTCATATTTCGAATAGTGTTCCCTTTAACATCCACCTTACATGACAGGTTGTTGATGTGGATACCTATCCCCTGATAACGGTCATGCCCGCTAGACTTTTTCTGACTTAGAGAAGAAACAAGTGTTTCTTGGCGGTGTTTGTCAAGAGATGTTTCAACTTTAGCCTCTTCGAAGTCAAAGTAGTTACCTTCGATCAGTATCCCCCCGGCGAAGTTATTCTCTGAGGCTGTTAAGTCAAGAGGTGAGTCTAGCCAAACTCCCGTCACGAAGTCTCCGAATGGATAATAATTCCAACCTCTGCCATATCCTGTCTCTAGTGTCATCTTATTCTTCAGTATCTTTAAACTACGAGCTCTGCGGCTTTCGATACAAGCGCAGTCAAAATCTGTGAAGTGAATATTTTCAATCAGGACATCGATGTTCTCTCCATTAACCTCGAAAACTGAGTCGAAGTTCACGAGGGGGAATGACCACCCCCTCTTTGAAATCTTCGTTAAGGGAGAGTGTTCCCCGCTCTCCCCTCGTATATTCACGCTTCTTGATACCTTTATTTTAGCGGAACCGAGGTCGAAGACTCCCTTCAGAAGAATATCCTCGTAATGATCGACGGCATATTGAACATTTGTTGAGTCAATTGAAGCGTTTTGTCCTTCAATCACTGCTATTCCATTTTCCATTCGAATTGCTAGTGGCGAAGGTTGATACTCTGGTGCTTCTCTCAACTGGGTCTGCTTAGATTCGGTTCTATTCCAATAATGATTGAAGAGGTCCCTGCACCATCCAACGGACTTTGTATCGCGGGCGGTGAAGCCCTTGTAGTCGAAATTTGCACCTTTGATAGGGAAAGCTATAGCACACCTGTCTTCGGAGAGGAACATGAAAACCCCGTTTTCGTTGAGAGTCCTCTGCTCCGAGAGCGTGGTGTCCCTGGTTTTTATGACTGTTTCCGCTTCTTCAATTGTATCGAGGTTCACTCGTGGGCCCGAGAGCAACTCACTCTGTTCTAAGACTTTGAATCTGACTCCTCTTTTTAATCCGTCAATTATTGTACCAATAGAGGTTAAGGGATACTGATCAACCTGAAGCCAGACTGATTCCTTAGCCTCCTTGATCATCTTATCGATGAAGTGGAGGAACTCCATTGTGTTGACGCATCGGCTCTCGGATAGTTCCCCAAGCCTTTTGACGAACTGAGGGTCGAGACCGCGAATAGAGTGATCAATAAAGTACCCCCTGTGCTTAGAGACGAATTCAAACTCCTCAAGTAATACGTAAATAAGTTCACCATAATTTGTGAGGTGATAAAAACCTTCGACATCCTTAGCAACAAGCCCTGACTCGGTAAGTCTGGAGATGTGTCTGCTGACCTCTTGTGAGGTTATTTTGAGTTTCCTCGAGATCTCCACTACCTTCGTCGGTTTCTCCTTGAGGAGAAGTAGTGTACTATGCCTGTAATCATTTGAAACTTCGAAGAGTGTTTCATAGAATCGCTCCATTACAGACACCTCCTCCTAAAAATTAGCTATAGGAGTTATAAAACAGCTTCAGATGGATTACGAGCGCGTATTCTAAAATATACCGAATCCAATTCAGCTCGAAGTAATCACAACAAGCTAAACACTTCTGGTGAAGCATCCTTCCTATTTTAACAGGAAATGAGCCACGTCGAGATTATCTTGACTATGACTTGATGGTAAAATGAAGTCACTTGGGTGGACCAAACTTGCTCGACGAGGGTCGCGGAGTTTCCATCGAGATGAAGCAGCGCAGACATGTTAAGACAATGATGATCACTGACGAGGCCAAGGGATGTGTACTCTTCGAGGGAAATCTTGGCAAGTTTGCCGCCTTATCGATGGTCGATGACAATGTGCTCGAGTTCAGAGGCGTAAACGGTATCCTCAGGGTTGATCTCAGCAGAGAAGAAATCGCGAGAATGCTTGGCCGTGACTGCTCAGGTGAGGCTTCAGGCTCCGGTTGGGGGAGCTTTACAAGTACCCAAATTGAAGGTGTAGGAAAATGAGTGAAAAATCTTCGATTGTTAGTAATGTGTGTGTGCGTCTTGGGGGTAAGAAGAGCCTAGTTTTTGTCACGATACTGGTACTAGTTTTCTCAATGGCGTTCTACGCTCCACTTTCCTCTGGTGCTCCGCCGGTTAAGACGATCAGGATAGGCGTGATTGCACCGTGGGGAGACGTCGAAGGCGAGTATACTTATGAAGATTGGTCTAGAGATTTTTACAAACAGATTATTGAACCAGATATCAACGCTTACTTGGCTAAACTTCCGAGAACCAGGTTTTCACCAATGCCGCAGGTGGAATTTCTAATCGAGAGTGCAGGCCCGTACTATGATTCAGCGGTTCATCTCGAAATGGTCAAGAAATTCCATCAAATGGGTGTGAACCTAATCATTGGAGGAGTCTTTACTTTCCAGGCTGCCGGGTCGCTCGATTACGTGAACCAGCACGGCATGGTGATGATGAGTACAAGTTCAACCGGTACAAGCCTCTCATTACCGAATGACAATTTATTCCGACTCATACCCGACGACTCAGGGCAAGGCGTAGCTATCGCTTCAATGCTAGAATATAGGGGGATCACGAAGCTTGTGGTAATTCAGCAAGATGACATTTGGGCAGAGGGCATTATGGCGGTCTTAGATGCTGCCTATTCTGGGGAGATAGCTGCCCCAATAAAGTACATCCCATATGAAACTGACTTTGCCTCAGTCGTTGATACAGCTGAAGAACTCTTGACTGGAGCTGTCGGGGAGGGAGTTTTACTATTATCCGCTGAAGCTGAAAACGTCCTACTAGCCGCAGATGGCCACACAAAATTAATGAGTACAGAATGGTTCGGTGCCGATTACACAGCATATAGCTCATTAATTTTTGAGAAGGCGCTTCCCAGGCAGCCCAGGTCAAACTATACAGTTCTACGGCTACAATGACGCTTGAAGCTGAAAACTCAAACAAGTATAAAGCAATGGAAACTATCTTCAAAACGCTCTTCCCCAATGAAGAAGGTTTAGACATATACGCGGCAAATAACCTCGATGCAGCTTGGTTGCTAACATTAGCTGTGTTAGAGACACAGAATACAATGCCGCCCGCACTAGATGGGAACGACATTGTTAAGGTTCTGCCAGACATCGCCTCCAGGTACTATGGTTATAGCGGTTATTGCGAGTTGAATGAAAATGGGGACAGGATGCCGGGTAACTATAGGTTCTGGGGCTATGATAGCCTGGGCTACCATCTATATGGTGAATACAACATAGCTACAGACGTCATAACATGGTTTGGATAATCCCTTTTTTGTGGTTGAAGTTGTTTACTCCAACTCAAACGTATGCGCTCGCGGATGATCCTTGTTTTTACTCCATAGACGAGCAAATTAATTCGATCAGATTATTGTGGCTCCCCTTATAAGATGGCAATTTAGTGAGGCGTAAAAATCAACACGCGCGCTGGTCGAATTTCCTTGTATGTGTGCGTGCATCCGCTGTTGTTGTGTAC
>CAVYVF010000015.1:0-6448 GCA_963771885.1 Candidatus Bathyarchaeota archaeon | reverse complement strand
GAATTCGGGAGAAGGAAAACTGCGTTACAAATGTACTGGTGATCCTTAATATTTATCTAAAATAACCCAGCATAATCCTTGATGGTATCTCGCCGAATCCTAATACCAGCCGTAACCATAATCATCCTATCCGCAATCATAGTTATTCTCCAGGCCAACCTGAAAAACCCGAATGAAACACCAGTATTACCCTCAAGAATAAGCAAAATACCCTCAGACCTTACTAAGATCACCCCTGCACAAGATCTGAACCCCCCGAAATCCTACTCAAGCGAATATAACGACCCTGTACCCGTTCCAGGGAAAGTAAATACGGCGGGGGGAGAAGACTTGCTTTCATAACCCCCGATGGAGAGACCCTCTACTTCTTCTTCACGCCCGATGTCAGAGTACCCGTTGAGAAACAAGTCATCGACCAGGTGACCGGAATTTACGTGTCAAAGAAACTCAACAAAATATGGCAGGAAGCTGAAAGGCTAATCCTACAGGATCCCGGAAAACTGGCGCTCGATGGCGCCGAATACGTACGAGGGAACACCATATACTTCTGCAGCGCCAGGGAAGGGTACACTGGCATTCACTGGTTCAAAGCAGAGTACCTAAATGGAAAATGGTGCAACTGGGCTAACGCAGACAAGGAGCTTAAAAAAGAGGAATACTCTGTCGGGGAGCTGCACATCACTCCAAATAACGATGAACTTTACTTTCACTCAGAAAAGCCCGGAGGTCAAGGCGGCTACGACATCTGGGTTTCAACTAGAGTTAACAGTGAATGGAGTGTACCTACCAACCTGTCTGCTGTTAATACCGCCGGATCTGAAGGTTGGCCTTTCGTCACGGAGGATGCCGGGGAGCTTTGGTTCTCGAAGGATTACGGGATTTGGAGATCATTGAGAAAAAGTGGTGAATGGCAAACGCCAGAGAGGATCTTCTTCCCTCTGGCAGGTGAACCAAGCATGGATAAATACGGGAACCTTTACTTCACCCACCACTTCTATAGAGACAACGTGATGCTTGAAGCAGACATCTATGTTGCAGAAAGGAAACATCCTTGAAAGATATGTATCAAGATTTGACAGGTCAGCAATAACTAAAGAACGACTCTGATTCTTTTAAAAATGTTGCAAGCTGTTTCAACATCGTGCACTTACGCTTTTTTTAGTCAACCCGAGTATGCAATGATAAAACGACAAATCTTAATATCAACAAACACCTCCGTCCCATACTATCATAGGCAGGACACGTTTTATGAATGAAACACCCGTCACACCCCAACAGAGAAGGAACTACTACTTCATCATCTTCTCCGTTATCTCAATGCAGATAACCGCCTCAACCATCTATATGGTCTTCCCTCTCTTCTTCACCTCGATCGGCTTAAACAAAGGTGAGAGCGGCCTGCTAATCTCCATCGGGACCTTCGCCGGAATAATAAGCAGCATCGCAGCCGGTATCCTCTCCAACAGGTACGGTCGAAAACAGATACTCTTCCTCGGTACACTGCTGTACACAGTCGTCTTCTTCATATTCGCCTATAGCCCACACGACTTCAACCTCTACATGGTTCTCCGGTTCATCGAGGGCTTCGGATTCACAGTCATGCCCGTTATGGTGACCACCATGGCGGCTGACATCTTTCCATCAAACGAAAGAGGGAAAGCGATGGGGCTATTCAGCGCTGCAGGCGGAATAGGCGCTCTGATTGGCCCTCTCCTATCCCCGCTTCTGATAAGCGGAAATAATTATACTTTCTATTTCCTGTTCTCAGGTGGATTCGTAGCAATCAGCGCTGTAGCTATGATGTTTCTCGTCAAGGAAACATTATCAAAGGAGAGCATGCAGTTTGAGCGAAATACGGCTAAAGGCTTCAAAATTGATCTTCCAGGATTTCTAAGATCTGTTAAGAGCCTTGGAGCTGTTTTCGGCTTCCTACTGCTAGCTAATGTCATATACAGGACAGGTCTCACGATGATTGATCCCTTCATGAGTCTCTTCATGAGGGAGATCATTCACATTGACTTATCCCAGATGAGTTACATATTCGCGGCAAGAGCTATAGTCCAGATAATTTTCTCTCCATTAGCTGGCATCCTTGTGGATAGATCCGGTAGGAAAGTCGCTGTCCTACTCGGAGTCGTCATGTCCATTGTAACCCTCATCGGATATTCCTACGCTGACAGTTTCCTTTGGATGGTCGCCCTTAACATCTTAAATGGAATGACATGGGGTCTCATGATGACTGCAACGAATACGTTAGTAGCAGACCTCCTCAGCCCCGAGATGCGTGGATTCGGGTTAGGGCTCTCATCTTCAATCCAGATGCAGAGCTCAACTCTTGGATCTCTCTACAGCGGCTTCCTAATCGACACTTACGGATACAATTTCGTATTCTATCTGGCTGCAGTGTTCTGCGTAGTGACATTCATTATTATACAGATATTCGTCCCCGAGCCACACCGTCAAGCGAGTCTAAAAAAAGATTCACACGCAATTTAAGTAGAGTTAATTTTATATGGTGATATCTGAAGTTAGAATTAGGTGATTAATTGAATATCGTTGGTTTACTTATTCAAATTGTTATAGGTATGATCGTATCTGCTCCGGCTCTCTGGATTGTTGGTAAATGGAGAGTGGGTCCTGAGAAGGCAAAATTCACGGATGCGCTATGGATTTCAGCTCTCGGCACCATCGTGAATGTTGTGATTGGATCATTAAATGGCGGAGGAATAGGATCAATAATACAATTCGTAATCTATCTATATCTAATCAAAAAATATTATGAAACAGATTGGATTAACTCTTTAATAATATCAATTATAGCGACAGTACTGGTGTTAGTCGTATTAACTGTACTGGCTATTGTAGGAATAGCCATTCTTAACTAGTTTTTGAGTAACATTTCTCCCATTTTTAACAGCGCTAGAAAGTAAATGATTTGATTACACCGAAAACCTAACTTAATATAATTTACTAAATTTTTTAACTATTACAGTCTAAACAACGCGCACACGAGTTTTTAAGGTAACACATACCCAGAATAATTGTTTTAACTGAATCATAGGAAGGCGAGTAGAATAACAGATAATGTCTTTATGAGCCTAAATAAAAAACTCGGACAATTCAATAAGAAGTTATTCGTAGTTGGGCTCCTTAGCTTAACCTGGTATCTCCTTAGATCAGGAGCTAAACCTTCACGCACCAGTTACCCCTGTCAACAAGCTGCAAAAACAACAACCGACATCTGGCTAACAACCTTCATCTTTCCCATCATTGCCTCCGTGCAAAGCAAAAAATTAGAGTTCGATAAACGAATTCCTAAGGGCACAATCGTTTTAGCAATAATAATCGTAGCTATTGCCTCCTTTTCAATATTGAACTCACGGAACTCCATTTCACCGATCGATGGTGATAAGGAACCGAAAGATAATTCAACGGTGGTAATCTTCCCCTTGAAAGGCTGGACTGCAGTACAAAGTCCAGCTTCGAACATCTACGCTGTCAACGGAACAACAGGCAACAACGGTGGCTTAGAGGCTCTAATCGATCTAATGGGGTCACATGGACTCCCACTTTACAAATCACAAAACAGAGCGAAAAACAGTGGACCCGAAGGATTGATCGACGGGAATGACGTTGTTCTAATCAAGGTTAACTGTCAATGGGATCAGAGAGGCGGAACAAACACCGACTTACTTAGATCAATTATTGAAGCAATCATAAAACACCCGGATGGATTCACCGGGGAGATAGTAATAGCTGACAATGGTCAGGCTCAATATGGTTCAAGTGGAAGCGGCGGGAGCCTCAACTGGGCTCAGAGCAATGCAGAAGATCACACACAGTCAGTACAGAAAGTAGTGGATTTCTTCTCAAGTAATGTTAAGATCTTCAACTTACCTCTGGGACACCATTACTACAACGAGAGTAAGAGAATACTCAGAAGCTGACACAACGGACGGATATATAGTGAACGAGACCAGAGATCCTGATACAGGAGTGATGGTTTCCTATCCAAAATTCAAGACAAAATACGGTACATACATCAGCTTCAAACTCGGCATTTGGAACCCCGATAATAAGACATACGATAGCGATAAACTAAAAGTGATTAATATACCAGTGCTGAAAACACATGGTAACTACGGGGTTACAGCGTCCATAAAGCATTACATGGGTGTGCCCTCAGACAAGCTCACGAGTCAACTCGGGGCAAGGACACACAATCTAATCAAGCAAGGAGGAATGGCAACGTTGATGGTTGAGACAAAGTTTCCGACCTTAAACATCATAGACGCCATATGGGTGAACGCTTCCCCCATGAACGGCCCATCAACAAGCTATGAGAAAAGCCACACGCTTAAACGTGATAGCCGCAGGCATTGACCCTATAGCCTTAGATTATTGGGCTTCAAAATATATTCTCCTGAAATATTACACGGACAAGTACAAGGTAGACTCACCAACAATGAACCCCGACATTGCTCAAAGCCAAACCTTCGGCATATACCTCCGCGAATCAATGAACGAACTAAACCGACATGGATATCAAACCACAATAGAAGAAAGCCGAATGAATGTATATGTGACTAAAATATTATTAGACAAAAATAAGGTAAAATAAATCATAGAATTTCCACACGAAATTAAACATAAATGAATAACAGGTGATTGAATGAGTGAGGGTTTCGAGATTAAAACAGTCGATGCAAGCAACATTGATGAGACCGGTTTCTTCTGCTATATGAGTAAACGAAAAGAACCAGGCTATAAACAGAAACACGAATGGTTGATGAAGCGCTTCTCAGAGGGGATGAAGCTAAAGATTCTTCACGAAAAGAATGGACGTGACGTAGCCTTCATTGAGTATATTCCTGGGGAGTTCGCCTGGAGGGCCGTTAATGCACCTGGATATATGGTTATTCACTGCCTTTGGGTCGTTGGAAAAGGGAAAGGTAAGGGATACGGGAGCCGTCTTATTCAGGAGTGTTTAGAGGACTCCCGAGCCCAGAAGATGCTTGGAGTAGCTATGCTAACAAGTGATCGTACATGGCTTGCTGGTAAGAAGATCTTTCTTCAAAATGGCTTCAAGGAAGTAGCTCAGGCTCCACCATCATTCCAATTAATGGTTTCCAGCTTTAGGGATGCCGTTTCTCCGAGTCTCCCTGAGGATTGGGATGAACGAGCGAAAGCGTTTGGCAGCGGCTTAACTGTGATTCGAACGCCACAATGCCCATACATCGAAAACGGAGCTAGAGATATTCTAGCTTTCGCCAAAGACCGGGGAATTCAAGCGAGGTCACTTGAATTGAAAACCGCTAAAGAGGTACAGAAGCAATCTCCATCAGCGTATGGCGTCTTTGGAACAGTCCTTGACGGGAAATTATTAGCTTATCAATACTTACTAGAGAAAGATTTTGATAAATTGCTTTTGTTACGAGAGAAATCCTCCATATGATATTTACTATGCTTAGCGCGCTTACTCAGAACCGTTTGCGTCTATGGGGATAGGGTTGGAATGGAGTGCGTGGTTCGACACCTACCCAATCGGATTCTTTATCCAGTTCGCTTAAGCTTCTCAGAATATCCATTGTAACCCATCTGCTTGCTTGCGGTTTTTGACTATATATCCATAAACCGTACTTTCCTTTGACTGTTTTCACGTACTCTACCATCTCTTTGACTCGAGGGTCATCGATCGTGAGGTTGGTCCGTGCGCAGAGGTTAAGTATCTGAGCTATGTCGAAGCGGAGGTAGTGTGTGAGGAAGCCTGTGTTTGCTTCAGCTCCTATGGTTCTAGCTACCTCGTATCCTAGGTATTGCCTCTCTCGCGTCTCTCTGCCGAGCAGTAGGTCTAGAGCTTTTCTAGTCTCGGGTGCTCTTCTTCGCTCCGTGTGGTGGCTGAGGCACATTACAGCACTGGTTGTGTTGCTTCTGCACCCCCATCTGCTATGTGCCAAGCGTCTGTAACCTGCAACTCCCCCATAGACACCCTGAGAGATACCGGTAGGCCACGCTCCGTCTTCTAGCCTCTGCTTCATAAGCCAATCATATGCTTTTTCAGATCTTGTATCCTCTGCGTAACCGCACCAGGATAGCCCCTTAAGGGGTATGCTTGTCTGAAGGCTGATGACGTCATAATGGTCCATTCCATCTAAATCCCGCAGGTTGTGGAGGGGCCAGGAGCCATCTTCTAGCTGCTGGGAGTAGAGATACTCCACACCTCTTTCTACGGGGGGGAATTCTGCTCCAAATCCCAAGTACCCTAAACGGGTAAGGATCTGGGAGGTAACCTGGATATTATCTGCAGGAGCGTTACCAAGCTGAGCTTCCTTACCCCAGGAGCCATTTGGCTTCTGGAGCTTAACTACCTCCTTAACGAGAGGGTCTTCTTCTCTGAGTGCTTCAAGTTCAGATGCTTCATCATCGTTATTGAGTAGATCTTTAAGCA
>CAVYVF010000014.1:0-5594 GCA_963771885.1 Candidatus Bathyarchaeota archaeon | reverse complement strand
TAGAGTTCGGAGAAGGAAAACTGCGTTACAAATGTACTGGTGATCCTTAATATTTATCTAAAATAACACAAACATAATCCTGATGCTATCTCGCCGAATCCTAATACCCGCCATATTCATAATCATCCTATCCATAATCATCGTTATACTCCAAACCAACCTGAAAACCCCGAATGATACACCAGTATTACCCTCAAGAATAAGCAAAATACCCTCAGACCTTACTAAGATCACCCCTGCACAGGATCTGAACCCCCCAAAATCCTACTCAAGCGATTATAACGACCCTGTACCGGTTCCAGGGAAAGTAAATACGGCTGGGGGAGAAGACTCCGCTTTTATAACCCCCGACGGAGAGACCCTCTACTTCTTCTTCACGCCGGATGTTAGAGTCCCTGTTGAGAAACAGGTCATTGACCAGGTAACCGGATTATATATGTCAAAGAAACTGAACAACGTATGGCAGGAGCCTGAAAGGCTAATCCTGCAGGATCCCGGGAAACTGGCGCTCGATGGAGCCGAATACTTACGAGGGAACACCATGTACTTCTGCAGCGCCAGGGAAGGGTACACTGGTATTCACTGGTTCAAAGCAGAGTACCTAAATGGAAAATGGTGCAACTGGGTTAACGCGGATAAGGAGCTTAAAAAAGAGGAGTACTCTGTCGGTGAGCTGCACATCACTGCAAACAATGATGAACTTTACTTTCACTCAGAAAAGCCCGGGGGTCAAGGCGGCTACGACATCTGGGTCTCAACTAGAGTCAACGGTGAATGGGGCGAACCTACTAACATGTCAGCAGTTAATACCGCTGGATCTGAAGGTTGGCCTTTCGTAACGGAGGATGGCGGGGAGCTTTGGTTTTCGAAGGATTACGGGATTTGGAGATCATTGAGGAAAAGCGGTGAATGGCAGCACCAAGAGGATCTTCTTCCCGCTGGCAGGTGAACCGAGCATGGATCAATATGGGAACCTCTACTTCACCCACCACTTCTATAAAGACAACGTGATGCTTGAAGCAGACATCTATGTCGCAGAAAGAAAACATCCTTGAAAAATATGCATCAAGATTTGACATGTCGGCATTAGGACTACAAAACACTGATTATTTCACACTATGCTATAAGCAGTCATCTTCACACTGGTATCATATTGTTATCAAACCGCGTACGCAACGAAAAAACAACAAATCTTAATATCAACAAACACCCCCGTCCCATACTATCAAAGGCAGGACACGTTTTATGAATGAAACACCCGTCACGCCCCAACAGAGAAGGAACTACTACTTCATTATCTTCTCCGTCATCTCAATGCAGATAACCGCCTCAACCATCTACATGGTTTTCCCTCTCTTCTTCACCTCGATCGGCTTAAACAAAGGTGAGAGCGGCCTACTCATCTCCATCGGGACCTTCGCCGGCATAATAAGCAGCATTGCAGCCGGTATCCTCTCCAACAGGTACGGACGAAAACAGATACTCTTCCTCGGAACGCTGCTATACACAGTCGTCTTCTTCATCTTCGCCTACAGCCCACACGACTTCAACCTCTACATGATTCTCCGGTTCATCGAGGGCTTCGGGTTCACAGTCATGCCCGTTATGGTGACCACCATGGCGGCTGACATCTTCCCATCAAACGAAAGAGGAAAAGCAATGGGGCTATTCAGCGCAGCAGGCGGAATAGGCGCCTTGATCGGACCTCTCCTATCCCCGCTTCTGATAAGCGGAAATAACTACACATTCTACTTCCTATTCTCAGGTGGATTCGTAGCAATCAGCGCTGTAGCTATGCTGTTTCTCGTCAAGGAAACATTATCAAAGGAGAGCATGCAATCTGAGAGAAATACCGCTAAAGGCTTCAAAATCGATCTTCCAGGCTTTCTAAGATCCGTTAAGAGCCTAGGAGCCGTCTTCGGCTTCCTCCTGCTAGCTAACGTCATATACAGGACAGGCCTCACGATGATCGACCCCTTCATGAGCCTCTTCATGAGGGAGATCATCCACATCGACCTATCCCAAATGAGCTACATATTCGCAGCAAGAGCTATAGTCCAGATAATTTTCTCACCCCTGGCAGGGATTCTTGTGGATAGATCCGGTAGAAAGGTCGCGGTACTACTTGGTGTCGTCATGTCCATCGTAACCCTCATCGGATACACCTATGCCGACAGCTTCCTCTGGATGGTCGCCCTCAACATTTTAAACGGTATGACGTGGGGCCTCATGATGACGGCAACAAATACTTTAGTGGCGGACCTCCTGAGCCCGGAGATGCGTGGATTCGGATTAGGGCTCTCATCCTCTATCCAAATGCAGAGCTCAACTCTGGGATCCCTCTACAGCGGCTTCCTAATTGATACCTACGGATACAACTTTGTATTCTATCTGGCTGCAGTATTCTGCGTAGTGACATTCATTATAATACAGATATTCGTCCCCGAGCCACACCGTCAAGCGAGTCTAAAAAAAATTGCACCCGCAATTGAGTAGAGTTAATTTTATATGGTGATATCTAAATTTAGAATTAGGTGATCAGTTGAACATCGTTGGTTTACTTATTCAAATTGTTATTGGTATGATCGTTTCTGCACCGGCTCTCTGGGTTGTTGGTAAATGGAGAGTTGGCTCTGAGAAAGCAAAATTCACGGATGCGCTTTGGATTTCAGCTCTCGGCACCATTGTGAATGTTGTTATTGGGTCATTAAATGGCGGAGGAATAGGATCAATAATACAATTCGTAATCTATCTATATCTAATCAAAAAATATTATGAAACCGACTGGATTAACTCTTTAATTATATCAATTGTAGCGACAGTACTGGTTTTAGCCGTATTTACGGTATTAGCCATTTTAGGAATAGCCATCCTTAACTAGTGTAATTTATAATTTTTCATTAATATAGTCGTATACGCGATAGGTGCATGAGTTTTTAAGGCAACAAATACCAAGAATAACTGTTTGAACTGAATAATAGGAAGGCGCAAAGAATAAAAGATAACTTTTTTATGAGCTTATTCAAAAAACTTAACCAATATAATAAGAAGTTATTCGCAGTCGGGCTCCTTAGCTTAACCTGGTATCTTATAAGATCAGGAACTAAACCCTCACGCACTATTTACCCCTGTCAACAGGCTGCAAAAACAACAACCGACATCTGGCTAACAACCTTCATCTTTCCTATCATCGCCTCCGTACAAAGCAAAAAGCTAGAGTTCAATAAGCGAATTCCTGCGGGCATAATCGTATTAGCATTAATAATCGTGGTTATAACATCCTTTTCAATATTGAACTCGAACCCAGGTTCACCGACCGATGGCGATGAGGAACCGAAAGATAATTCAACAGTGGTAATCTTCCCCTTGAAAGGCTGGACTGCAGTATCAAGTCCAGCTTCGAATATCTACGCTGTCAACGGAACAACAGGAAACAACGGCGGCTTAGAGGCTCTAATTGATCTAATGGGGTCACATGGACTCCCACTTTACAAATCACCAAATAGAGCAAAAAACAGTGGACCAGAAGGATTGATCGCCGGGAACGACGTTGTTCTAATCAAGGTAAACTGTCAATGGGATCAGAGAGGTGGAACAAACACCGATTTACTTAGAAAAATGGTTGAAATCATCATCAAACACCCAGATGGATTCACCGGGGAGATAGTTGTATCGGACAACGGTCAGGCTCAATACGGTTCAAGTGGAAGCGGGGGGAGCCTCAACTGGGCTCAGAGCAATGCTGAAGATCACACACAGTCAGTACAGAAAGTAGTGGATTCCCTTTCAGGTAATGTAAAGATCTCAACTTACCTCTGGGACACCATTACTTCAAAAAGAGTACATGAATACTCAGAAGCTGACACAGCGGACGGATATATAGTGAACGAGACCAGAGACCCTGATACAGGAGTAATGGTTTCCTATCCAAAATTCAAGACAAAATACGGTACATACATCAGCTTCAAACTCGGCATTTGGAACCCCGATAATAAGACATACGATAGCGATAAACTAAAAGTGATTAATGTACCAGTGCTGAAAACACATGGCAACTACGGGGTTACAGCATCCATAAAGCATTACATGGGGGTGCCCTCAGACAAGCTCACGAGTCAGCTTGGGGCAAGGACGCACAATCTAATCAGACAAGGAGGAATGGCAACGTTGATGGTTGAAACAAGGTTTCCAACCTTAAACATCATAGACGCGATATGGGTGAACGATTCCCCTATGAGCGGTCCATCAACAAGCTATGAAAAAGCCACACGCTTAAACGTGATAGCTGCAGGAACTGACCCTGTAGCCCTAGATTATTGGGCATCAAAATATATTCTCCTGAAAAATTACATGGACAAGTACGAGAAAGACTCACCATCAATGAACCCAGACATCACTCAAAGCCAAGCCTTTGGTATTTACCTCCGCGAATCGATGAACGAATTAAACCGACATGGATATCAAACCACAATTGAAGAAATCCACATGAACGTATATGTCACTCAAACAGTATCATAGAAAACAGAGATAAAATAAATCAAAATGTTCAAACTGCCTTAAAATAAAATCATATATCAGTAAAAAAAGAAATATGTATAGATAACGATCGTGTGTCCCTTAGGTTTAGTTAGAATCGTTTGCGTTAATGGGGATAGGGTTGGAACGGAGTGCGTGGTTCAAGACCTACCCAATCGGACTCTTTCTCTAATTCGCTTAGGCTTCTCAGAATATCCATTGTAACCCATCTGCTTGCTTGAGGTTTTTGACTATATATCCATAAGCCGTATTGTCCTTTGACTGTTTTCACGTACTCTACCATCTCTTTGACTCGGGGATCATCGATTGTGAGGGTGGTCCGTGCGCAGATGTTAAGTATTTGAGCTATGTCGAAGCGGAGGTAGTGTGTGAGGAAACCCGTGTTTGGTTCAGCTCCGATGGTTCTAGCTACTTCGTATCCTAGGTATTGTCTTTCTCGTGTCTCCCTGCCGAGCAGTAGGTCTAGTGCTGTTCTGGTTTCGGGTGCTCTTCTTCGCTCTGGGTGGTGGCTGAGGCATAGTACGGCGCTGGTTGTGTTGCTTCTGCACCCCCATCTGCTATGTGGCAAGCGTCTGTAACCTGCTACTCCCCCATAGACACCCTGGGAGATACCGGTAGGCCACGCTCCGTCTTCAAGTCTCTGCTTCATAAGCCAATCATACGCTTTCTCGGATCTTGGATCCTCCGCGTACCCGCACCAGGATAGTCCCTTTAGGGGTATGCTTGTCTGCAGGCTGATGATGTCATAACGGTCCATTCCATCTAAATCCCGAAGGTTGTGGAGGGGCCAGGAGCCATCTTCTAGCTGCTGGGAGTAGAGATACTCCACACCTCTTTCTACAGAGGAGAATTCTGCTCCAAATCCCAAGTACCCTAAACGGGTAAGGATCTGGGAGGTAACCTGGATATTATCTGTAGGAGCGTTACCTAGTTGAGCTTCCTTATCCCAGGATCCATTGGGCTTCTGTAGTTTGGTGACCTCCTTAACGAGAGGATCTCTTCTCTAAGTGCTTCAAGTTCAGATGCTTCATCATCGTAATTGAGTAGGTCTCTGAGTA
>CAVYVF010000013.1:0-13156 GCA_963771885.1 Candidatus Bathyarchaeota archaeon | reverse complement strand
GATGCGCGGAGCAATTATCGATCGATTGATAATCTTTTAGCTACCATACTCGCGCACCAACAGCATCCCGCGTCCATAACCTAAATATCCCAAACAAAAGATGATCAACAAGATGAGCAGAGGCGAGCATACACCCCACCAGAAACTACTAGTCTTCCTACACAACGTCGGCGCCGTAGTCGGGAAACCGGAAAATCCCTCGACGAGCTAGTCGAAATCACCGAGATGAACAGGGAGGAACTCGAGCAGATCATCGAGAGCCAGCTCGCCTCAGGCTACCTCGAATACACTGAGAAATCCGGCACCAGATACTACAACCTCACGGGCAGAGGCATCATCCGCGTATCCTCACTCTACACATAACGGATTCGTTCGCCATGTTAACCCCAGTGATACTGACGTGGGAGTACCCCCCGAACATCATCGGCGACCTATCCCACTACGTAGAGGGCCTAACCACGGGGCTAAACTCCGCGAAGGTCCCAGTCCGAGTCGTCACATGCCACGACTCCGGGTTCCAACACGAAAAGAAGGGGGAGCTGCTAGACATCTACTGGGCATCCAACCCCGTCAAGTCGCAGATCTCGGTGTTGACATGGTGCCTATCCTTCAACGCGGAGATGGAGAGAATCGTATCCGACATATACTACGAGAAGCCGGACGCCGGCCACGTGCTAGACGTTCAGGATTGGCACTTCGTACCAGCCGGCGTCAGCCTCAAGAGGGCCCACGGCCTCCCATTCGTCTTCACCCTTCACAGCCTGGAGGAGCAGCGCTCGCCTGGCTCAACCTACGCCCTAAGCTCCTGCATCAGGGGACTGGAGGCGATGGGGATCCTCGAATCGGATCTCATCGTCGTTAAGAACGAGCAGATGAGGAAGCTGGTCATCGAAGGCTACAACACGCCCGAGGAGAAGGTCGTCGCCATTCCATCGGGGAAACCAGACGAGATCAAGAAGACGCTGGACAGCTACGCGTCAGCCGCCCAAGGGAGGTGTCGATAAGCAATGCGCAATATGAGGGTAATGATGCTGTCGTGGGAGTACCCGCCCAGAGTAGTCGGCGGCATCGCACCCCACGTCTACGAGCTATCACGCGCACTTGTAAAGAAGGGCGTCGAGGTGCACGTAGCCACCTGCGACTTCCCCGGTGCCGAAAGCACCGAAGACGTCGACGGCGTAAAGGTTCACCGCATCGACTCCTACGGGTACCCGACCCCCGACTTCGCGACCTGGGTATCAATGATGAACGTGAACCTGAAGAGGGAGGCCTCCTCCCTAATCCCCAGGTACAAGATCAACCTGATACACGCACACGACTGGCTCGTCGCAAGCGCCTCCATCGGCCTAAAGCACATGTTCCGCATACCACTCGCCGCGACCATACACTCCACAGAGCACGGCAGAAGAAACGGAGTCCACAACGAGTACCAGCAGATGATCAGCTCCACGGAGTCCTGGCTGATCCAAGAGGCATGGAGGGTAATCTGCTGCAGCAAGTACATGACCAAAGAGATCACATCAGCCTTCAACACCTCAGACTATAGACTCGACATAGTCCCCAACGGAATAGACCTCAAACCATTCAGGGCACCGACAAACCTAATGGAGAGCAGAGGAAAATTCGCCGCACCCGAAGAGAAACTCGTGCTATACGTCGGCAGACTCGTCCAGGAGAAGGGGGTTCAGAACCTAATCGAGGCGACCCAACACCTACGAGACCTAAACATGAAACTCATCGTGGTCGGCGAGGGATACCTCAAAGAGGAGCTTATCCGCCGCGTCAACGAACTCGGCCTAGCCCAAAGAGTATACGTGACGGGCTTCCTAGAAACCGAGACCATCAGAGGACTCTTCAGAACAGCAGACGCCTGCGTCATACCGAGCCTCTACGAGCCATTCGGCATAGTCGCCCTCGAAGCCATGGCCGCCGGCGCCCCCATAGTGACCTCGGGCGCAGGTGGCCTAGGAGAGATCCTAGAGCACGATAAAACCGCCACATTCATCTACAACACCCCCGAATCGATAGCGGGGGGCATCCGCAGAGTAATCACCGACCCTGCATACGCACGCGGCCTGAGAGACGAGGCCCAGCTTCGAGCAGAGTCATATGAGTGGGGCGCCATAGCCAGCAGTACCATCGGAACCTACACACGCATACTATCCGAATACGAAAAGGGAACCTGGAAGCCCGCGAAGAAGAACGAGGCTAAAAACGATAAGAAACGAAGAGTAAAAACTGAAAGGTGCTAAGATGAACATCGCATTATTTGTCTGGGAGTACCCACCCACAATCGCTGGGGGATTGGGCACATACGCACACAACATGGCCCCCGGCCTAGTCAAGATGGGCCACGAGGTCTCAGATCTTCACCCTAAACAGGGGCGGACTCAAGACCAAGGAGAATATAGACGGGGTGGACGTCTACCGCCCCACCATCACAGACGCCAGCAACGTATTCCAACTCATCGCCGACCACAGCCTCAGGAGATGGGGAGCGGGTTTGAGATTCTTCAGCGACATCGCCCTCTACAACATCCTCTCAGCGGACAAGCTGCTAAACGGCCTGATAGCGGAGGAGGGCAAAAAATTCGACCTAGTCAGCTACCACGACTGGCTGAGCGGAATAGCCGGCCTGATGGCTAAGAGCGGCTCAGACATGCCCAGGGTCTTCCACGTCCACTCAACCGAGTGGGGCAGAACCAACGGAAGAGGCTCAGACGTAGTAACAAACATAGAGAAAGCCGCCGCCGACGAGGCGACGCAGATAATCACCGTCAGCAACGCAATGAAGGCCGACCTCACCCGACATGGCTGGGACGAGTCAAAGATCAACGTAGTCTGGAACGGCGTCGACCCAGACAAGTACAGCCCCGAGAAGGTCAGCAAGAAGGAGACTCAGGCGATCCGCCACAAATACGGCATCGGCGACAACGAGAAGATGATCCTCTTCGTCGGCAGACTAACCCAGATCAAGGGAGCCGTCGAGCTGGTCAGGGGGATGACCGAGGTCAAGGAGAAGGCAAAGCTCGTAGTGCTGGGAATAGGCGAGCAGGAGCACGAGCTGAATGCACTCGTGAACACCCTCGGCTTGACGCAGCGGGTGAAGCTCTCCTTCGAATTCATCTCAGAGGAGGAGAGGATACGGCACTACGCCGCCTCCGACGTATGCGTCTTCCCCTCAACATACGAGCCCTTCGGCATAGTCAGCCTCGAGGCGATGGCCATGGCCAAACCCGTCGTCGTCGGCGCCAGGGGGGTAGTCGGCTTCGCCGAGCAAGTGATACCGAACGGCCCACAAAAGTGTGGACTCCACGTCAACGGCGGAGACCCCAACGACATCGCATGGGGCTTAAACGAGGCCCTGCACGACGACGCCGAAGCAAAGGCCTGGGGGGAGAACGGCAGAAAACATGTCCTAGACACCTTCACATGGGATAAGGCGGTAGCCGAGACCCTCAAAGTCTACGAGAAGGCGAAGCGATAGCCACACGCATCCTCGACGCCACCTCCTCAGGCATCGTCTCCACCACAATCTCGTCGTGAAGCCTCTCCATGAAGCCCGTATCCGCCGTATACACCGCCTTCATATCAGGCCTCGAAATCATCCTAGAGTGCACGCTGAACCCCGGCGTCGCGCGGTCCAGCGGCCCAGAGAAGAGGCTAAGGTTGAAGGCCTGCACCCCACTGCCCTGATACCCCCTCAACATCGCGGACAAACCCGTCGAGTAATCCTCGAGCTGCCTCCCAGTCAACTCTAGGAGGTTCGACGCCCTGAGTATCCCCTGCACCTCGTTGTTGCCCAGGGGACAGAAGCTGGTCAACCAACTCGACTCACCAAAGTCCTCCACGTACCTCTCACCGCCGCTACGCTCAGCCTCCACGACGTCCAGCCAGTAACTTGTACCATTCACCTCGTAGTAGTCCCTAGACGCCGCGATGCATTCGCTGAGGTAGTGGGTTGGAGTCTCATCCGCGATGACCTGGAGGTGGGGGTGAAGCATGCTCGCAGCGGCCGTCGGGAGGTTGTTCCAGTTGATGGAGCAATACCGGACCTTCGGGTTGCAGGACCTCACCGCCTTGAGGTACTCCACGGAGGCCTTTAACCCATCCAGTATAAGCCCAGGGTTGAACTCGTCGAGGCGTAGATAATGCTCACTCGAGAGCACGACCACCGCGTGGTTTTGGGCGAACGCGAAGAGGTTCGGAACCACAACGGCTTCCCCGACCCGCAGCCTCCCCTCCGGGATGAGTTCCTCGACGAACTTGGGCGTACTAGTGTCTATTCGCCCCGGGCAGAAGGGGCAGTTCTGCAGCCGAGGACTCCGCGAGCTGGGAGACGGCCGACTCACCAGACTTACTCTTCGGCCGATTCGCCCTCTCCACGTTTATCCTACACCACTTGTTGAGGAGAGGGTCCTTCCTCCTCTCAACCGACTGCGCCTGGGGGGTGAACCCCGTGAGCGGGCTGAGGATCCTCGCCTCCTGAACCTGCTTCTCAAACCTCACCTGATTAGTCATATTTCCTTCAACTCGGCACCCTTCAGATCCTCATGTATGACCCTCAGCAGCTCCCCCACACTCCAAGCCTGAGCGATGCAGCCTCGGGGCCTATGCGGCGGGTCCCCGTCGAATATCTCCGAGACGCTGCCGAGTCCAGCATCACTAAGATGCTGCTTAAAATGATTGAGGACGTGGCGCACCATAACCGCGTCCCCGGAGAAGCCTAACCGCACATGCGCGGTGATGAACGGCCCGATGAGCCAAGCCCACACCGTACCGTTGTGATAGGAGTAGTCTCGCTCACCTGGGCCCCCCAGGCACCTCCCACGGTACCTCGGATCCCTCGGGGAGAGCGTCCTCAACCCATACGGAGTAAGCAGCTCCCGCTCAACCGCCTTATAGACGGCACCCCACCGCTCCTCCTCGAGGACCGGAAAGGGCAGGCTGATAGCGAGGATCTGGTTGGGCCTCAGCGACTTGTCCCCCGACCCTCATCCAAGCAGTCATACAAGTATCGCCCCTCCGGGTACCAGAAAGCCTCATTGAATGCCTTCTTCACGCATTCTGCCTCCTCCATGAGGCCAGGGTCCTCGCCTATCCGCTTACCGAGGAACTCCAAGCTTCGCAGCGCGTTATAGTAAAGCGCATTTACCTCGACGCACTTCCCGACCCGGGGAGTGACAGGCATACCATCGACCCTGGCATCCATCCAGGTAAACGAGCTACCCTCAGCAACGGATTCAAGCAACCCATCCGCGGCTGCTCCAACGCACACATTTCCCCGTCTACAACAGCTGACTACGTCTAAGAGCTCCGGGTAATATCTCCCGTATGAAATCGTCATCACCCGTATAGAGGTGGTACTTGTAGGCAGCGTAGATCAGCCAAAGCGAAGCATCGACGGAGTTGTAGAGCGGCTCCCCATCTTCCCCCACCAGGTTTGGCGTCAGACCCACGCGGGTCCCGGCTAAGAAGCGCCGTATCACACCCCTAGCCTCACCGATATCTCCGAGTCGCTAGCAGCAGACCCGGGAGCGAAATGGCCGCGTCTCTACCCCACTCCCCAAACCAGTGGTAACCTGCAATTATCGTATAGCCACCACTGGGAAGCCTCGTAACGAAATGCTCCGATGCACGAGTCAGCCACCCAACCAAATCATGGGAAGGGCTCGACGTAGGCCTCTCCACCGGCAACGCCGAGACGGGATCAGTATAAGAGACTACGCGGTAGACCTGGCCCCTACCAAGCTTGGCATGGAACCTACCGGGGCTGAAGAGGTCCTCCCTATCTTCCAATCCCCTTTCAGACTCCTCGTCATACACCATGTTCCTGTACCAAGCTCCGTCCTCCTCGTAGCCCCCATGGCTGCCTTCAATGGTCAGCGCTAGGGAGTCGCCCGCCTTGACCACCACACCTCGGCTGCATGGATGCTGCGTGAAGGACTCTGAGGCCTCTTTTAACCGCTCGTGGAATCCCCTGTTGCTGGTGAGAGGCCTCAAGGCGATGTCTACATCTGAGGCGTCCGTCTCATAGGTGACTGACACCGAGTTGCATCCATAAGCCATCTGAACAGTTTTAGATAACTCGACTCCACCAAGGTCATAGATGAACTGAGGATCATGCTCCAGGCGGAATTCCCTCAGGAACTTGTAACCCTCGGGATGTATCACGTCGGGGTACCTGTTCGTGGAGAGGAGATAGACCCTGCCGCCGATAACCACCTCTTCCTCCATCTTAGAGAGCAGGAGCGTCCTCCGAAGATTAGCCCCCGTGCTCGCCACGAGCAGACCGTGGTACCCCCGGGTGTTGGCCCCTGTGATGGTGGATGACGCGTATCCGCCGATCCCGTTTGTTATCAGCCACTCCTTCTCCCTCGCCTTCGAGTAGTTCCCGGTGACCTCCTCACCGAAGCTTATCTTCAAAGGCTTCACTTGGCCCCTCACATCCTCTTCTTTGATTGAACCGTACGAATAGCCGCTGATTGTCTTGACCAACTTCGTCCGCAGCTTCTCACCGCTCAACTTTGATTAACTGACCTTATGGATCTCCATGGCAAGACCCTTCTCGCGTAGGCTGTCCCTAACCCAGGCTTCGAAGTCTCCCCTCCCATTGTGATACTCGATGCTGGCGATGGGCGCCGCCTCTAGACAACGGAGTAAACCCCTAAGGCTTTGGGCGTATAGCCCAGTCTCCCCCCCATCACCGGCGGATGCTCGGAAAACGAATCCCTGGTTGGCAGCGCCTGCCTCATCGGCCACCCTCTTGATGAAATCCATAAAGGCCGCTTGGGCTGCGAGGAAGGCGTCCACCGGCTTCCCGTAGGGGCTGAAGTAGTTGTGAACGGCACCAGGCCCCCCACCAGCTGTGAACATGTAGTAGAGGTGGTCACTGATCTGGAAGTACCTCCACAGCCTCGTGACTCCGGGTCGCTGAGCTCCTTCACAAGGTGCTCAGCCTCCCTAACCTTCGTGTAGAAGGCCCACTGCATGTCATTGCCTATCCAGCTATGGGTTGAGCGCTCAATGTCAGCCCAAGAGAGCGTCTCAACGTAGGGGACGTCGAGCACCTGCCTCGGCTTGTGGCTCGCCAAAGCCTTAGTCGGGGTCACCAGATTTAGGCTCGGTTTTGCAATTATCTCGGAGGGCAGACTTCTGAGGAACTCGTGTATCCCGGTTTCAGGCCAATGGTGCTCACCGAAGGTCTCATAGTCGAGGAAGATGCATACGCACTGCCCGGGAGTCTCCTGCAGCCAAGATGCATACTTTGTCAGCGGTCAGAGGCCACTCGCTCCACTCCCTGTTTGAGAACCTGAAGGCGATGTCGTCTGTGAGCCGATAATTTCGCAGCAGCACCTTGAGGGACTCGCAGCCCTTCGCCTGGAAGACCTGGTTGGGGGATCTAGAGCCGATTATCCGATCAGCACCCTCTGTAAACATACCCTCGTAGCCTAGACCCTCCACCGTCTTCGAGATCTCGTTGTTGTAGATCAACTCGGTGTTTTCAAACACCCTCGGCGAGTAGCCCAGCAGATCCTTCACCGTCTGCCTATGAGTGGTCACCTGATCCACGAACTCCACCCGATCGGGGTAGAGACTTGACAGGGAATGGTAATAGGTCTGCCCCAGGAACTCGACTCGACCAGTCTCCGCCAGCTGCTTGAAGCTATCAAGCACGTCTCGGTTGAACCGCTCGCACTGCTCGAGGAAGACACCGGACAGGCTGAAGGCTACGCATACTCCCTTTTTCTCGTGTTTGTGCTCATCGATGACGTCGAGGAGAATTCTGTTTGATGGAAGGTAGCACTTCGCACTCGCCCGCCGAAATATCTCCCCATCTGCAGCGAGATCAAAATAGCTGTCGAGGAGCTCACTCTTCTCCAGTTTTTTAAAAGCCCTGTTCTCCCAGAAGTAGTCCCGTCTAATGCGGTAGGGCTGGTGTACCTCGAAGATAAGTAAAATATCAGTCAAAGGGAAGCCACCACTATTCTAAGGATTAAAGCTATTACCGCGTATTAAATGGCGCACCACAAGCACTTTGCCTCAAGCCTCTTTATCCGGATATTACCCGAGTGGCTGCCCTCACATCCATAAAGAACCTCAGATTCATGCCCACGACGAGTGAGGTCGATCTCCTATCCTTAACCTTGATGGGGTAATACGGGCTGACATCGATATTCGACGCATACTACGCGGCGACTGCCCTTAATTAGGTGGGGGATAGAACCATTATTTCGACGGATCGCGCGCGCGTCGGCGACGTGCTGGTGGGGCGCACGCTTGTGTTGGGTAGACGCAAATAACTAAAGGAATGGTCCATAATATTGATGTAAGATGCCCTTCGTCAACTCAGGCGGCGTGAATATCTACTACGACCTCAAAGGCACAGGCACGCCCATACTCCTCTGCAACGGTTGGGGAGGCAGCAGCGACAGCTGGAGCCGAGAAATGATTACACTCCTCGCGAGAGAAGCACACCGTTGTACTTGTGGATAACCGCGGCACCGGGAGAAGCGGAAAACCCGAAGAGCCATACACGATGGAGCAGATGAGCGGCGACTCCGCGTCAGCACTCGACGAGGTCGCCCTCGGCCCCGCCCACGTGCTCGGATTCAGCATGGGCGGATACATAGCTCAAGCCCTCGCCATCCACCACCCGGAGAATGTTCGGAGCCTCATACTCTGCGCAACCACCCCCGGAGCTATCAACAGGATACCCTACAAGCATGAAGTGGCTTTGGAGCTGGCTAAGGTGAGCGATGACGGGCTCCCAAAGAGGGAGCGAGTAGAGACCATGGTGAGGCTACTATATCCTGAGAGCTACGTGGAGTCACGTCTCGAGCAGCTTATCTCCGAGGAGAGCTACGACGCCAACCCCACGCCAGTCTACGCCCTAAGGAATCAGAGCGCAGCCACCTCCTCCTTCGACGCCTACGATAGGCTGCCACAAGTCAACGTGCACGCCTTGATCCTCACAGGGGACAGTGATCGCCTGATCCCCTCCCGAGAATAGCCAGCTCTTGGCATCGCGTCTTCCCAACTCGGAGCTGCATTTTCTCCCAGGGCTTGGCCACGGCTTCCTAAAGCAGGAGATAGCTGGATCTATGAAGCTCATCCTCGACTTCATAGACCGCGTGGAAAACGAGCACTAGACGCACGCGAATAACAGAATTATTTATTGAGCTGAGAAATCAGTGATGAAGGACAAGCGATACCTCGCAGTGTTGGAGAGATGTGGAGCTAGGAACGGTAGCTTCACTAGCGCACATCGAAGGTCTGACTGACAGCACAACGCGGGTTTTAACTATCTACGCAGGAAATAACCATCGACCGGCATTGAAGAGATATAATGTTCAGGGTTCGTGGCCAGCCCTCGTGACGCCCTTCGACGATAGTGGCGAGGTCAACTTCGAGGCGCTTCGGCGACTCATCGACTTCCACGCCGAGTACGGGAGCAACGGCGTTCTACTACTAGGCTCGACGGGTGAACCGATTCTTCTGAACCGCGAAGAACGACGGAGTATCGTGGAGGCCGCAGTCGACCACTCCAACGGTCGAATACCCATCATGTGCGGCGTCTCAGCGCCGTCGACGGCGGAGACGATTGAGTACGCGAAACACGCTAAAGACGCCGGTGTCGACTGCGGACTTATGGTACAGCCACCCTACGTCAAGCCAACCCAAGCCGCCATCTACAATTACTTCAAAGACGTCGCCGACGCGGTGGATCTCCCCATAGTGATTCTACAACAACCCCGACCGATGCGTCGTAAACGTCGAGCCGGAGATAGTGGCGAGGCTCGCCCAGCACACCAACATCGTCGCCATCAAGGAAGCCGGTCCTAGCCCCTACGCGGAGATCCGTGTCATCGAGCTCACCCACGGTGAGTTCAACGTGCTATGTTGCGACTGCCCCTTCTACGGGCACATCCTCGTCGTAATGGCTAGCGGAGGGAAGGGAACCAGCAACGTCACCGGATCCATGTGTCCAAGTGAATTCGCGGAGATGAGTAAACCCTGGGGCAACTACGAGGATGCAGTCACGACAAAACGACACTTCTACCGGATGCTCCCCCTGATTAGAATGATGTACAGTGAAAGCAACCCGGTCCCCCTCAAGGCGGCGCTGAACATGCTCGGCGCAGGCGTCGGCAAGCCGAGGCTGCCCCTGACGGAGCTGTCGGAGGCGAACGCGGCTACGATGAGGCAGACGATGGGCAGGCTAGGAATTCTCTCCGAGGACTCCTATCAGGTAAAGTTCTTTGCGAGAAAATGATGGATGCGTGCGGGTCTAGGGGATAAGCAGGCAACCACATCTTAATCGGGCGCGTGCAACGGCGAGGTTTATTCGGTGTCGTCTGGGGATAATAAAAAAAGCGAAAAAACTAAGGAACTTGGAAGTTGGTAACAGTAATGCTGTTAGACTTGATAGTGACGCTCGTGTTCTTGCCGTAGTTGAGAGCGCGATCGTTGGCGTCGAAAACATGGATGGCCTACTGTCAACTCTGAGGATAAAGATGCACGCGCCGATGTCGAGATTTACTTCGGGTTTGCACCCTGGAACCAATAGAAGGTTGCAGGCTCGTTTCCCACCACCCAGCCGTCGTGTCCCGGCGGAATATCGACTACATCACCGGGACTCATATCGATTTCTTGACCATCATCGGCTTTAACATGTAGTTTACCTGACAGCAATAACCCGAAATGATGCATCTGGCAAGACTTCGTTCCGGAGATGGGCATCTGGTCTTTTGACCATCTCCACCCAGGTTGATATGTTTGCTTCTGAATCGACATGTCACCTATTTTGATGATGTCTACCCTTGAGTTTGTAGGCATCTTCGTCTCATCAGGCTTCTGGAAATTCTTCCTCTGAATAACCATATCATTTCACCCGATATTTTTTTCTGAATCCTAGATATTAAACGTATTCAGTGAGCTCGCCTAGATTCGTTGGTGTAACCACTGCTCGATTTTAGGTGCGCAACTAACCTGGTTGATGAGGCTAACCTCAGAGTGAACTTGGGCTAAGATTAAGAGACTTTAGATGAGACAAGATCACCCACCAAACCTAGGGAGTTGAGCCAAGATTGCCAATACCCAAATCAATCACACACTTCAACAAACACGTAACCAACCGACTCTTCCTACTCTTCGCCGGATGGCTTCCTCCACTGGCGATCATCGAGCACATTGGTAGAAGATCAGGTCGCCGATACAGGACGCCGATACTCGCATTCCCCACAACGACCGGGTATGTTTTCGCTCTAACCTATGGGAGGAATGTTGATTGGGTGAAGAATCTTCACACCTCAGGCAGCGGAGTCTTAACATATGATGCATCCAAAGATCAGGTCCAGAATCCACTTTTTGTGCCATATGAGCAGATGAAGCAAATATTCCCTGCACCAGTGAAGCTATTCTTGGAACTTTTACACATTACCGATTGTCTATCAGTCGAAAAGCGGGTTTAAGCTGAATGATTATGCTCACGCACCCCATGTAAATGAACGGTTCAAATAAAACGAAATCTTAAATTATTGGGGTTTAAACGTGACCGAATCATCGGTTTTAAAAATCATTAAGAAACGCCGAAGCATCAGGGAATACTCTGACAGGGAAATCGAGAAGGAAAAACTCGACACTGATACTTGAATCGGCGAGGCTTGCCCCATCGGCGACTAACTCACAAGACTGGTTCTTCTATGTCGTGAAAAACAAGGAGACTAGAGATAAGATTGCCGCATCAGAGCCGGTATTGGCAAACCAGTTTCTCCGTAAGGCGCCTGTTATAATCGTGGGCTGCGAAAGATCACTTGGTGTAGCTCCGCGCAGCCACGGGGGCAGTTCTCAAAGCTGTGGGAACCCGCGATAGAGATTGGGGCGAGGTAAACGTCTCAATCGCTCTTGAACACATGGTCTTAACGGCGACGGAGCTTGGTATAGGTAGCTGCTGGATCGGTCTGTTTGACGGGCGGAGGGATATCAGCGATCCTCCACATCCCTGACGACCAGAGCATAGTTGCGCTACTCGCGCTTGGATACCCCGCTTCTCCATCAACGGATGAATCCATAGGAGGGGTGAAGGAGACCCCTAGGGCAAGCTTGAAGGATATCTCAAAGATTATGTGAACTGTGCGCGCACATGTTTCCATTCAATAAGCGAGGGAACTCAACAAGTATGAGATTACTCCGCGTAGTTCCTCGCACGTTCGCGCGCGGAGGAACATGAGAAGGTTGCCTGATTGGATAGTAGGAGGTTCTTTCCCTCGCCGCGAGCGTGCAGAGGTAATTGATCTGACCTGAAAAAATCGGGGAAAAGAGGGGACTCAGAGGAAAAACTCGTACTCCCAGTGAGGGATGTCTTTGTAGCTTCTCTTATAGCTGAAGTTTTCGTTCAGCTTCTGGAAAGCGGGCCAATCTTTTACCTCAGCGAAAGTCGCCCAGTGATATTTTCTGTTAAGCTGCCCCGTATCTTCCCAGATACTTTGTACCCGGCGTCTTTTCGTAGGATTTCTTATACTCGGTCTCGAACTCCTTGAGCCCCTCTGGGGTTCCAAACCAGTCATAGTATGTTACAACCAACAAGATTGTCCTGCCTCCATACCTGCGTGCATCCATGCGACGCAGGTTATGTTGACTAGGTTTCTAATTATTGACGAGGATGTTTACAACTGTATACGCGCGCGATCAAAGGAGGAGTAATTGACGGTAGCGCGCGTGCATATCGTAGGAACACATGAGTCAAACCCTTGTACGCGGGGATCAATGTATTTTATGAGTGGCGCCTTGGGGAAGTTTTTTTAATTGTGCCCTCTTTAATGCTGTTGGATTGGTCGAGATACTTACTCCGCTTCTAACACAGCTTGGGGTTGGCGGCGTCGCCGGGCTTTGCGTAGGATATGCCTTGATAAAGATGGGGAGAATTATTGCATTCATCTTAGGGATTGCTTTTCTGGGATTACAATATCTTGCCTATCAGGGTATAATCTCCATTAACTACGCTGCTTTTACAGCCTGGGCTAATGGCTTATTCAGTCAAGTCGGTGTATTGGAGGGGATATTCGGTTCAATCATTGGGAACCTGCCATTCGCCGGCGCATTTATAGCAGGGTTCTATTTAGGCGTAAAAATTGCATAGCCCAGCCCCTCGACG
>CAVYVF010000012.1:0-14827 GCA_963771885.1 Candidatus Bathyarchaeota archaeon | reverse complement strand
CGGAGGTCACTATGGGGGCGCCTGCGGCCATTGCTTCCAGGGCTACTATGCCGAATGGCTCGTAGAGGCTCGGTATGACGCAGGCGTCTGCTGTTCTGAATAGTCCTCTGATGGTCTCAGTTTCTAGGAAGCCAGTCACGTATACCCTTTGGCCAGGGCGAGTTCGTTGACGCGACGGATTAGTTCCTCTTTGAGATATCCTTCGCCGACCACGATGAGTTTCATGTTTAGGTCCCGCCTGTCCCGGGTAGCCTCGATAAGGTTCTGGGACTCCCTTCTCCTGGACGAGTCTACCGACGTATAGCACGAGTTTCTCTTCGGGTGCAGCGAACTTGCCTCTGCTCTCCATTAGGTTGGTCGGTGCCTTGAATGGTTTGAGGTCTATTCCGTTGGGGACCACGTCGAGCCTGTAGTCTGAGGTTTTGAAGGCTGAGGTGATCTCTTTGGTCATATACTTGCTACAGCATATTACCCTCCAAGCTTCCCTAATCAGCCAGGACTCTGTGGAGCTTATCATTCTCTGGTACTCGTTATGGATTCCGTTCTCCTGCCGTGCTCCGTGGAGTGTATGGTCGCTACGAGGGGTATTCGGAACATATGCTTTACGCCGATTGAGGCGCTTGCGACGAGCCAATCGTGAGCGTGTATCAGGTTGATGTTGTGTCTGGGGATTAGGGAGGATGCTTCATTCTTGAGGTTCACGTTCATCATCGATACCCAGGAGGCGAAGTCGGGTGTGGGGTACCCGTAGGAGTCTATGCGGTGTACCTTTACACCGTCGACGTCCTCATTGCATTAGCACCGGGGAAGTCGCAGGTAGCTACGTGTACCTCGACGCCTTTCTTCACGAGTGCGCGTGATAGCTCGTAAACGTGGGGTGCGATGCCGCCGACTACTCTAGGTGGGTACTCCCACGACAGCATCATTACCCTCACGTTACGCAGTGCTATACACACCTCCCTTGAGCGGCTGACGCGTAGCAGTCCAGCGTCTTCTTGATCTCATCTGGTTTTCCCGATGGAATGGCCACGACCTTCTCCTCGGGTGTGTTGTAGCCTTCGATGACCAGCCTCCTCATCTGCTCGTTTTTAACGACGATGAGTCGGATTCGAGAATCCCCATCGCCTCTAGTCCCCTGATGCAGGAGCTGAGCGCGTAGGTTGAGCCGGGTGAGCGCTGCTCCTCTAGGCTGTGAAGGGTGAAGACGAATGGGAGTCCGTGGGCTCTCTTGAGGCTGACGCCGGCTGGGACGAAGTGCCAATCCTGAACGTCTAGCACGTAGCCGGTGTCCGGTTTCTCGTAGTATATGTCGGAGACAATCCTCTCCATCTCCGCGTTGAATGAGAGGCACCACGTCAACACCGAGATCTGTGACTTGACGGGGTTGGATGCCCAATATATGTCTAGCAGTTCCCCCTTCTTTTCGTGAAGGAACCCGGAGTCATGGCATGTGACGACTCGAACAGGGGCCTTCGCATTGTTAAGCCCTGTGGCTAAAGCTTCTACGTAGTGGGATAGGTCGCCGACGATGTTTGGGGGGTACTCCCACGTCAGTATCACTGGGGTAAACATGGCTAGCGATTCCATTATGTATAGAGTGAGGATACGCGGATGATGCCTCTGCCGGTGAGGTTGTAGTAGTTGGTCCCGGATTTCTCGGTGTATTCGAGGTAGCCTGAGGCGAGCTGGCTCTCGATTATATTCTCAAGTTCCTCCCTGTTCATCTCGGTGATTTTTACTAGCTCGTCGAGGGATTTTCCGGGTTTTCCGACTACGGCGCCGACGTTGTGTAGGAACACAAGTAGCTTCTGGTGGGGTGTGTGCTCGCCTCTGCTCATCTTATGGATCATCTTTTGATTGGGATATTTATGTTATGGACGCGGGATGCTGTTGGCGAGCGAGTATGGTAGCTAAAAGATTATCAATCGATCGATAATTGCTCCACGCATCAGAAATTGATATTACAAATCCATAAACCGTATACCTATAATTGCCGACCCTAGTTTTGTCGTAAGATCCATACTCCCGAATTACGACACCTGCAACGGGGTCGAAAGACCCCAATACTCATTAGTATTTTGAACTTGTCTCCGATGTACCTTTGAACCCATAAACGTCCCTGTGGTAGTCTTGCCTAGAAGAGTCGTCCCTCGGATATATGTGCGAGAAATTAGGAGGACGAGTTTCTTAACATGGTTGACCAACTATCTATGCATTTGTTCAACATTCAATTTACAAGTTCATGTCGGCTGCATAATATAGACCAAGAACAAGAAAATCGCAGAACTGACTTCCCTTCCCAGTCACCCTATTTTGTATTTCTTCTAAATATTCTCATAGATCCTAACACTCTCCAACATTCCCTCCGAAAACAGGGGCTCTATAAGCCGATCAAATGCATGCGCGCGCTGATCTTGACAGCGTTCGCCATCAAGTCTAGGGCACTGAAAATCTTCGGCTACTCGGAGGAGAACAGCGACATGTAGTATGTTAGTCCGAACAGCGAGATCATTCGGAGGTCTTCTGATTTTAACTGGGAGCGGATGGCCTTGTTGTAGCTTTGAAGGGAAAGCGGGATCTGCTAGGTATTGGCTTTCTGGCTTCTGCATAGGCGGACACTGGTGACGGGGTGCTATTAACCTGGTTTAGCGAACAAATGTTCTGAAATTTGAATAGGGATTGAGGCGTTGCCGGTTGGTTACACCACATGTTTTAGGGGGTAAGTTGCGCGCAGTTGTAGAAAAAGAGTAGATCAGTGATCGCGTACGTGTGGCGAGTCTCGCCTATCGATTCTTTGATTGCGTGCGAGGCGTGCTTTATTATTGAGTTTTCTATGCTACTGGGTAGTTTTGCGGCCAGGCTTCTCCCTGCTGCTGCCCCGCTGCGGGAATCGATGAATGCCAGTGAACTATCACCCATTTACCGTTGACCTTCTTCATCACGACAGTCATCCTGGTGGGTATGTGCATCTCCCTTGTCCCTATTCTCGCGTAGAAGGTAGCTTCGGCGGTTGCCCAAGCTATCTGGTCCTCGACTGTGATTGATTTCCAGTTATAGACTATTGAGCTTGCCTCCGATTGAGCCCAGTCACGTTTGAAGAGCGACTTGATCTCTTCTACACCTATTTTTTTCTCGTCAGCGCCAGTTCCGATGGCTACCGTTTCGTCGCTGGTTGAGAAGAGGGACATCATCTTGTGGAGGTTTCTATCCTCAAATGCTTCAGCTACCTCGTCTAATACCATTTGTATTTCTGACTCGGCTTCTTTTGTTGGCTTCATTTGAATCTCCCTTATTTACTGTTTTGAACCGAGCTTATTTTATCTATTGTGTGCGCAGCTGTCGGGGATTCGGAAAGACCGTGCGCATTCACTTCAACAGCTTTTTCCCAAATAAGATTAGAGCGAGTGATGGCGTGCACATCCCAAAATAAAGCATTCACACACCCCTAGAGGAACCATCCACAGCTCCAGCGATTTTACTTGTTATGTCAATCGGGTAGCAAGACTTCTAGATAAGTTAACTGATTTAGGTTGCCATTGCCATGAATGGCGCCTTAGTTCAGCAGTAAGTAGGGGAGATGGGCTGAAAAATTGGAGATCGGAGGAATAAAACACCTTCTCCTCTTGAGAAGGATAATAGGGTTCGATGATGTTGATTCATCACCACGCATGGGAAACGATTCAGGGCGATTACATTGATTAAAATTGAAGGCCTTCAGGAAACAAGGAACGCCATAACTCTACTCGGCTTGGGTGAGCATCTCTGGGTTCGGGGGATTGGAAGCAACCTGATTCGTTTCAGCAAGTTGAGTGAGGCAAATTATAGGGTGACCCTATACTCGGTTTGGCGTGATGCAACACGCTTCCTTGTAAAGAACCTGTGTGTAGATGCGAAGGTCAGTCAGGCCGAGGCATTCCGGCTTGTGAAGAAGCTCGGGGCAAGGCCGTGCAAGGTGGTCAAGAGCAGGGTCGTTGTTGAGGCTGAGGCGTCGAATGGGTTCGGCGATAGGGTGCTTAGCTACCAAGACTATGTGAAGGAGGCTAGGGAAAAAGGTCTCGTTGTGCAAGTTAACCCCTGATACGCGCGCATTCGCCTCATAACTGGGAACAGGATACGAATGCTGACCACGCCGAGAATAGGTGTGCCTCCATACACGCGTAAGGGCTTCGTCTATTACGAGTTCAAAGCCTACATCGTGGCTTTAACCACCCATTTTCGCAGTTGTTATATCATGACATAACCCAACAACTCTCCATGAGCAGCATCACATACAACTTCCCCGCAACCATATGCTTCGGATGGGGAGAAGCCGAGAAGCTAGCAGACCACACAAAAATGGCTGACGCCAACCATCCACTCATCGTGACAGATGAGGGACTAAATAGGACTGGAATCCTCAAGCAGATACAGAATACCCTGCAACAGGGAAACATCAATCACTCCGTCTACACTGGGGTCCACCCGAACCCGACGGAGGAAGACGTGGAGAATGGCCTAAAACTCTACCGGGGCGAGGCATGCGACTCCATAATCGCGCTGGGTGGGGGAAGCCCAATGGACGCGGCGAAGGCAATACTCACCCTGACCAGCCACCCCGGCAAACTCGAGCAATACTACGTCGGCGCCCCCGGTAGGAAAATGCTCACCGCCAAGATGCCCCCCTTCATAGCCATCCCGACCACATCGGGAACGGGAAGCGAGTCCTCTCGAGGCGCAATAATCACCGACGCCTCAAACAGGAAGAGGGCCGTCAGCAGCCCACTCCTCCTCCCCAAGACAGTAATACTCGACCCCAGCCTGACCGTCGGCATGCCACCGAAGCTCACCGCCTACACAGGCCTGGACGCCCTCAGCCACAACCTCGAGGCATTCACCGTCGACGCCTACGCACCGATATGCGACGCATTCGCGAGGGAGGGCATGAGGCTGGTCGCCAAGAGCCTACTCGTAGCATACCGCGACGGCGCCGACAGGGAGGCGAGGTCAAACATGATGATGGCCTCCACGATGGGATTCCTCGCATTCATGAAGGGCCTCGGAGTCGTCCACAGCCTAGCACACCAACTCAGCAGCCAGAGAGGGATCCCCCACGGCGCCGCGTGCGGGATAATGATGCCACACGCCATCCGCTTCAACCTCGCCGAGGAGAAGACACTGCCAAAGTACGCCGAGGTCGCCGATACACTGGGCGGCGAAGCCAAGCCAAGCGAAGCACCAATCCAATTGGAGGAACTGCTCAGGAGCCTAGGGGTTGAACCTAGGCTGTCCAAATGGGGCGTGACCGAGGAAGATATAGCCATAATGGCGAGGAACGCGATGCTCGACCACTGCCACCCGAGAAACCCGAGGACCTGCAGCGAGGAGACTATGTCCAGCCTATACAGAGCCGCTTTTTGACTGCACAAGTCAAATGGTCTTTCTGCGCACACTCTCCTTGGGGTGCTTGCTCACTGTTTGCTGCCCTCGATCCACATCTGTTTTTTGGTATGGGGAAGCGCGCTAATGTTTACACTTGTATACATACATTTGATTTAGGAAAGAGGAGCGAAATCATACCACCCTAAGAGGGTGGAACCGCATGAAGTTTGTATATCTATGGTTTGTAAAGATGACAGAAGGCGCCTTCAAGAAGAATCTAACCGACAACAAGTACTTCCAAGGTTGGGCATCGAAAGCAAAGGAGATTCTCAGCAAGCACAAGATGAAGATCGTTGCATGGGGAAGCCCATACTATACGGTTGAGCAGATCGTCATTGGGGTCGAAACTGATCTCTCACTTGACGAATTCGGAAAAGTCGCGATGGAGTTATACCACATCGACCCCGAGTTTATCGAATACGCTAAAACAATGATCATATCCCAGTAGGTAACACTAGCCTGTCGCCGTTTTTTTTATGACTCCCGTCTAGCTCGACGCTTGCATTTATAAAAAAAGGAGAAATAAATGGTCGTTACTTGTTTTTCATGTATATCTCAGCAGTTTTCTGGTTCTCGATGATTGGGTAAAACTCCCACGTCATCACACCTTCGTAATCAGTCTGGAGGTAGGTTATCTGTTCGGGCTTGTCAACTTCGAAGCATGTAAAGCCGTTGGTTCCGCCATTGAATTGAAAGGGTCCAAATATTGTCTTCGGGTAGTTGTCAGGGTGTTTATTTCTCTTATCCAGCGAGGTTTTCCATGCGTCGATTGCTAGTTGGGGATCATCATACTTCCAATATCCGATGAACTTCATCTCAATACACCAATTCACAGGTAGCTGCCATCCACGCGTCACATGTATGGCGATTTTTATTATTCGTATAATCATTAATGACCTATGTTTACAAGTGTACACATTCTAGCCCGGAAAATACAGCGACATTAAATCGAATACACTCGAGTCACTATCTGCCTGAACACCGCGCACAAATGCAATTATTATTGAATGGGGGCAACAATCTTCTCTTTCTTCTCAACAAGTACCAGTTTCGCCGCCCTTTTTGGATCCACCGTGAAAACCCTATAAACAGCAGAAGCGATGACTGCGGTCCCCCCCAATAAGACTCCTATCCCCCCATATCCTAGACCCACAAGAATTAACCCCCCCAAGCTTGCCCCTAAAAACCCGCCCATGTTCATTGACGCGGAGTTGAGCGGCATCGTCGTCCCCCTGTACTGAGGAACTTGTTCAAGTGTAAGTGTGCTTGAGGATGCGTCCCAGGTACCCGCCGAGAAGCAGGCTAGAAAACATAACGCGATTGCGGGGTATAGAAGGGGGAGATTAAGATACACGAGGGTTGATGCCCCAAGTAAAAAAGTGGCTATTACGGCCAGGTTTTTAACGCCTAAAGACTCCGATAGCTTACCGCTTATCATGCTGCCAGAGATGTAGGATAATGCAGTTCCTATGGATAGCAAGGAAGCTGTGACAAGCGAGAAGCCGAAGACTTGCCGAAAGTAAGATGCATTATATGTTAAAATAATTATTAACGAGATTTGCGCGAGCAATCCCCCTGTAAGGCATGATAATGCAGATCGATTGCTCAGGACCTCTCTGAATCCGACTTTGAAGGAGCCTAACGAGTTTTTAGGCCCCACCTCGTTTTTTGGGAGTATCATGTAGGCATAAATCATTGCGATTAGCGTTATCGGTAAAATTAGGGTAATAAGTGGAAATCTCCAACCGCCTATACCTGCTAAATATCCTATTGCTGGTGAGCCGAATAGGTATGCGAGGGCGTATCCTGCGATGATCATTCCCATCGCGTTCACCCTCTTGTCTCTGGGCAACAATTCGCCTATCAGGGTTCTACTCATTGGAGAGATCAGTGCAAAAGATATCCCTGTAAAAGAGTAGGCAATTATCAGAAACTCGAAACTTGGAGCCAGATAGCACCCTAATGCGGCGGTTGCTAAAAACGCTAGACCTAGTAACAGGAGCGATTTATGATTATATCTTATGCTTAACGCGCCGACTAATAACGCAATTAAGATAGATATCCCAGTGGATAGGGTTTTTATATGCCCTGCTAATCCCACCGATACATTGTAAGTTTGGCTTATCTCAATTAGAAGTAGACTAATTAGGATGCTCATAGGTTGGCTAGCGACGTTCGTTAGTGTAAGCGCTGTAACCACCCTTTTTTCGCCATTATTCATCATTTCATTAACCTCGGGAAATCCACATTCAACAACAAATTGTCGAAGGAACGGTGCCAGAATCGAGCAATGCGCGAACTCATCGCTCGTATAAGAAACACAGAATCATCGAATAGGACTTTTTAATTGAAATATTATTAATAAAGTATGTATACAGATGTAAACAAAACTATTCATACATTATTTCGCGCTCACACGCATGTTAAGATACTCACGCGTCACCAGTGCGGCTCATCGCATACGCACGAGACACAGAGAATGACAGGTCAAATTATACCACACTAGACTGATCTCATTTTAATACTCACGAATAAATAGAAAAAGCGATTCCCATGGAGAGAAACACAAAGTATTGCTCAAAATGTGGTACAGAGATCGACGCCAAATCGGTGTACTGCCCCAAATGCGGCTTCAGAGTGGAATCAGCCCCACAGCAAACAGAAACTAACCCCCGTATGCGCTACCCTATTCCAAAGAGGAACATAGTGCTAGTGTATATCCTCGGAATCGTAACCTTTGGAATCTACTTCCTCTACTGGATGTACAAAACTAAACACGAGATGAATGACATGGGAGCACAGATCCCAACGTCTATCCTCATTTTCATCCCAATTGCGAACATATACTGGTTGTACCGATACAGTGAGGGTTTTTCAGAATACGTGAAGAGAGACGACAACTCGCTGCTCTGGTTCCTAGTATTCTTCTTCATCGGGCCAGTAATGCCCGCCATCGTCCAGAGCGAGCTGAATAAAATAGCGGCTTAATTTCAACGTGTCGCTGTGCCGCGCGCAATAGAAGTTATAAGCAGTTAATAGCTGAAGAATCAGCGAGGTAGCCATACTTGTCAGTTTCGAAGGTGAATTGCCCTTACTGCGGATCCCCCCACGTAACCTCTACTGCGCCGGACCAGTATAGGTGTAAAAACTGCAGCACATTGTTTAACTTCGTCAGACCAGATGTACAGCGACATGACGTTGTAAGCCACAATTGCCCGCAATGCGGCAAAGCGGTTGAACCCGGAGCCGGCATACGATGCATGAAATGTGGCAAATATGATCTCTGCCAGGACTGCGTGTCATTACTTAACCCGGATGGATACGTGTGCAAGAGCTGCTTGAAGGCGAATGGACAAGACTGTTCGATATGTGGCAAGTTTGCATACATAACATGCAAGAGCTGTGTGGACAGGATGGCTAAGGGGGATAAGCCAAGGGACGAGCTTGTCTCGAAGACATGTAGTAACTGTTACGACACCTTCTTCACCGACTATCTGAGGCTAAAGGAGGCCAGTGGTGGTATGCCACCTAAATGGGGTAAGGTCTCATTTCACTGCCCCCGCTGTGGTCAAGTATGCAGGGATTGCGTCGTGGAGAAGAAGCAGGTGTTCGGAGGAAACATCTACGCCTGTAAAAACTGTGGATCCCAGGTGAAGCTCAGGGAAGAGACTATGTAAGAGCGCGCCAACTTTGTACTATGCTTATCTGAAAAAACAGGAAAAGTTACCTCAGTGAACCATGACGAAATTTGTTCGGCCTTCCAACCACGGCGCTGGAACGTTGAGGCTGACATAATCGTCCATGTGGCCTTCTACGTCTAGAACCGTGATCATACCCTCGGTAACACCGTAGGGGTGTCCCCAGAACACAACTTTGAATCCCTTTTTCTCCACCTCGGCCTTATACTTCGCCATGTCTTTTTCGATCTGTTCGAAGGTCCAGCCAGGCTTGACCTGTCCATACTGGATAGCATATTTCCACTTCATTTTTCTCTCACCGATGCATGCGCATTGCGCGTTTTTTTATTCAGAGAAGTGGCGGTAAATCATTGATGTTTACATTTGTATACAAGTGTATTCCGTACATCAAAATATGTGCACGCGATGGTTAGTATTCTGTTGTCCTGAACTCGAATGAGCTGATCAGCAAGCTTTCCCTCCAGACTTCAGTCACGTAGACCGCGCGCGCTGGAGAAGAGGCGCGCGATTAAATTAAAAAAGACTCATTAAAACCATCAAGGCGAGTCTTTGACGAGTCTGACAGAGCGCCCATAGGTCTTGTGAGCCCAGAAGACATCCATCTTAGCGCTATCGTATTCAATCGCCCTCGCCCAAGCATTCACAGCATCATACTCGTCTGCCGACCATAGCCTGCAGCCCTCCCCGGAACCATAGAAGACGTACCCATCATAGTTCTGAGTGCCACTCGGCAGCATAGTGAAGTTATACGCGTCGGTGGCTCCGGTGTTTGGGCTCCTCCAGTGCTCCGTGCCCCTCTCCTTCAGCTTGCCACCGGCGACGTAGACTCCTCCTAGGTAGTCCGCTAGCTCCTTCCAATCTTCCTCGGTGGGCACATGCCACCCTGGAGGGGCGAGCTTTCCCGTGGCTACGACGTGCCAGTTGTAGAGCGCGCCGTAGGTGTCCTTGTATGCGGGGTCGTAGTCGTACCAGCAGAACTCGGGGGAGGTGGTGAATCCCCAGCCCCTGGTGACCAGCTTGATATCAGTTCCATCGTTTAGCTTGGTGACCCTGAGGTTCTCAGCCATCCAGACCTGGTTCCCAATCTTCACGGTGCGGTAGACGTTTCCCTCTATGTCCGTTAGCGTCTCCTTGTTTTTGCCTGGATCTGGGGTGGGTGGAGGGTTGGTGTTATCCTCGGGTCCAATGATGTTGGCATAGATAATGTAACTCGTTGCGAGAATAATGATAAGAGCTACAGCGATTAGAAGCAGTCTCGAACTACCTCTACGTCTCACAAAGGCTGAAGTCATACCCATCATCCACGACTCAAAACAGATTTAAAATATTTTCTAAAAGAAAATCGAGTATAAAGAACGCGCGCGCATAAGAGAAAGATATCAGCCTATAGGCGTATTGGAATATTCCCCCTGAACAATATTACTATAATGATGACAATAAGGCAGGGTCTCAAGCATTCACTATCACAAGTATAAGTTTCTATGTCGCAGACAAACATCCCTCATAAACTAACGAATACTAAAACACTAGAAAAAATAGTATAATACACAAGATAATTGACTAAACATGCACAAAAAGGGTGATGAAAGATATCCCAGGTTCTAACAATAGATCTGCAAGTTTCTTAAACCTAGGAGAGTAGAGGGGTATAACTGGGGGTGGGAATAAGTCAGTACTATTCACGCCTCGGGTAGGCGTATACTAATAGAAGATTAGGGGGAGAAATCCCCCACCTCTTCCTAAAACCACTTGAAAACAATTCTAACATATTTCTATCGTACAACAGGACAAAAATCGTTCTATTCTGCCCTGCTACGGAACAATATTGAGTCCCCGGAGGCTTCTAGGTAAGAGATGCACCTACTAAACGCCGCCAATTAATCGAAAGAGAGATCCAAATATAACCGATTATCGAAGCGCGCACTTGAGCACGAAATATCCCTTAGATTAGATTCTACGGATTAGTAATCGTGGGCTATATTCTATTCTTCAGAGCTTCATCCGGGATCTCCGCATAGGCAACGAGGGTGCTACTCGGGTAACCATCCTCGTCATGGAAAACATCCAGTAGGTGGGTCTTCAAGGTCTTTATCTCGCCACTCTTAGCCAGAATACGGTACCTTGCAGTTTTACAGACATCTTCCCCATTCAAGATCTTTAACATGCGGGTAAAGAAGGTGTCAAGAGACGCTTGAACCGGCAAATCCACCATGCTTATCTCCGCGAGTTCATCCCTGCTGTAACCCGTGATCCGGCAAAGTTGATCGTCAATAGAAATGATTCGATCACCGTATAAACTGAGTTCGCAGACACCGACTGGGAAGCCGCCGAAGATTTCTCGGAGTACTTTTGAGTACTTTTCCCCTGGATCTGCGGACATCCTAGTCGAAATAATTGAAATAAGTGAATAAAGGATTGTGGAGAAGAGATACTAATTATACCCACGGTTGCACGCGCAGCCGCGTAGTCCACGTTTTCATCAAAGCGCACGCTGCGCTTCTCTCTGCTTCGGGTTTCCACTTCGATAGGGGCTTTCTTGTTTTGGGCATGATCAGGGTTATCAACCCGTACCTTGAAGTTGCCTTGATTACCTGTGAGTCATTAGTGACGATTATGGCTTGCCGTGCTTCAGCGCCGTGCCGATTAAGAAACCGTCGCCAAGTTGGATGTTCTCAGACCGAGTATCTGAAGCCCATTTATCGCGGTGTTCACCACCGCAAAGCCCCGTATTGTGAGGCCGAGCTTCTCCAGTAGCCTCCTTTCTGGCCTTACCTGGTAAAATCGTGTGCGCGATTTGAATAATGGGGGTCTTTCGACCCCATTGCTGGTGTCGTAATTTGGGAGTATGGATCTTACGACAAAACTAGAGAGTTGTATTGCAGGTATACGATTTATGGATTAATAATATATTTTTCGCGGAGCAATTATCGATCGATTGATAAGCTTTTAACTACCATACTCGCTCGCAACAGCATCCGCGTCCATAACCTAAATATCCCAATCAAAAGATGATCCGTAAGATGAGCAGAGGCGAGCATACATCCCACCAGAAGCTACTCGTGTTCCTACACAACGTCGGTGCCGTAGTCGGGAAAACCCGGAAAATCCCTCGACGAGCTAGTCGAAATGACCGAGATGAATAGGGAGGAACTTGAGGATATCATCTAGAGCCAGCTCGCCTCAGGCTATCTCGAATACACCGAGAAATCCGGGACCAAGCTACTATAACCTCACCGGCAGAGGCATTATCCGCGTATCATAACTCTATACATAACGGATTCGTTAGCCATGTTGACCCCAGTGATACTGACGTGGGAGTACCCTCCGAACATCGTCGGCGACCTATCCCACTACGTAGACAGCTTTAGCTACAGGGCTTAACAATGCGAAGTCCCCGTCCGAGTCGTCACATGCCATGACTCCGGGTTCCTACACGAAAAGAAGGGGGAACTGCTAGACATCTATTGGGCATCCAACCCCGTCAAGTCACAGATTCGGCGTTGACGTGGTGCCTCTCTTTCAACGCAGAGATGGAGAGGATTGTCTCCGACATATACTACGAGAAACCGGACACTGGCTACGTGCTAGACGTTCAGGATTGGCACTTTGTCCCAGCCGGCGTCAGCCTCAAGAGAGCCCACGGACTCCCATTCGTCTTCACCCTTCACAGCCTAGAGGAGCAGCGCTCAGCCCGGCTCAACCTATGCGCTCAGCTCCTGCATTCAGGGGACTAGAGGCGATGGGGATTCTCGAATTGGATCTCATCGTCGTTAAAAACGAGCAGATGAGGAGGCTGCCCATCGAAGGCTACAACACACCCGAGGAGAAGGTCGTGGCCATTCCATCGGGAAAACCAGATGAGATCAAGAAGACGCTGGACTGCTACGCGTCAGCCGCTCAAGGGAGGTGTGTTTATAATCGCGCCAGCGTGAGGGTATTGATGCTGCTGTTTGCGGCAAGATGCCGCCCGCAGTAGTCGGCGGTATCGCACCCCACGTTTACGAGCTATCACGCGCACTCGTGAAGAAGGGCGTCGAGGTACACGTAGCCACCTGCGACTTCCCCGGCGCCGAAAGCGATGAGGACGTCGACGGCGTAGAGGTTCACCGCATCGACTCCTACGGGTACCCGACCCCCGACTTCGCCACCTGGGTATCAATGATGAACGTGAACCTGAAAGAGGCAAGCATCCTCCCTAAATCCCCAGGCACAAGATCAACCTGATACACGCACACGACTGGCTCGTCGCAAGCGCCTCCATCGGTCTAAAGCACATGTTCCGAATACCGCTCGCCGCGACCATACACTCCACGGGAGCATGGCAGGAGAAACGGAGTCCACAACGAGTACCAGCAGATGTATGAGCTCCACAGAGTCCTGGCTGATCCAAGAGGGTGGAGGGTAATATGCTGCAGCAAGTACATGACCAAAGAGATTACCTCAGCCTTCAAAACCTCAGACTACAGGCTCGATGTAGTCCCCAATGGAATAGACCTCAAACCATTCAAGGCACCGACCAACTTAATGGAGAGCAGAAGCAAGTTCGCCGCACCCGAAGAGAAACTCGTGCTATACGTCGGCAGACTCGTCCAAGAGAAGGGAGTCCAGAACCTTATCGAGGCTACCCAACACCTACGAGACCTAAACATGAAACTCATCGTGGTCGGCGAAGGATATCTCAAAGAGGAGCTTATCCGTCGCGTCAACGAACTCGGCCTAGCCTAGAGAGTATACGTGACTGGCTTCCTAGAAACCGAGACCATCAGAGGATTATTCAGAACAGCAGACGCTTGCGTCATACCGAGCCTCTACGAGCCATTCGGCATAGTCGCCCTCGAAGCAATGGCCGCCGGCGCCCCCATAGTGACCACAGGCGCAGGTGGCCTAGGAGAGATCCTAGAGCACGATAAAACCGCCACATTCATCTACAACACTCCCGAATCGATAGCGGGGGGCATCCGCAGAGTCATCACCGACCCTGCATACGCACGCCGCCTCAGAGACGAGGCCGCAACTTCGAGCAGAGTCGTATGAGTGGGGCGCCATAGCCAGCAGTACCATCGGAACCTAACACGAATACTAACAGAATACGAAAAGGGAACCTGGAAGCCCGGAAGAAGAACGAGGCTAAAAACGAAAAGAAACGAAGAGTAAAAACTGAAAGGTGCTGAAGATGACATCGGATTATTGGTCTGGGAAAACCCACCGACACCGCTGGGGGATTTGGCACATACGCACACAATTGGCCCCCGGCCTTGTCAAGATGGGCCACGAGGTCTCAGTCTTCACCCTAAACAGGGTGGACTCAAGACCAAAGAAACATAGACGGAGGAGACGTTTACCGCCCCACCATCACAGACGCCAGAACGTATTCCAGCTGCTCGCCGATCACAGCCTCAGGAAATGGGGAGCCGGTTTGAGATTCTTCAGCGACATCGCCCTCTACAACATCCTCTCAGCAGAACAGCCCCTGAACGGCCTGATTGCTGAGGAGGGCAAAAAATTCGACCTAGTCAGCTACCACGACTGGCTGAGCGGAATAGCTGGCTTGATGGCTAAGAGCGGCTCAGACATGCCCAGGGTCTTCCACGTCCACTCAACCGAGTGGGCAGAACCGAACGGGAAGGGCTCAGACATAGTAACAAACATAGAGAAAGCCGCCGCCGACGAGGCAACGCAGATAATCACCGTCAGCAACGCAATGAAGGCCG
>CAVYVF010000011.1:0-9986 GCA_963771885.1 Candidatus Bathyarchaeota archaeon | reverse complement strand
CTATACTTGTCCGTGCTGTTCGCGTATTATTGGTTACTATACTCTTCTTCCCTGAATGAGCCTAATTACAATCACGATCAACGCGATTACAAGCAACGTGTGAATTAAGCCCCGCCTATCCCGCCGAGGAAACCGAGTAGCCAGAGAACCACCAGTATAGCCGCTACCGTCCAGAAAATATCCATTCTAAGTCATCCCCTATGCGCGTGCTCGAGTTTATCCATCTCTTTTTCGATTCCCTTCTTGAGGTCATGAGCGCCTTTGCCCACCGCTTTCCCTACCTCCTCAGCCTTCTCCTCGATGGCTTCGCCAGCCTTCTTGGCACCCTTAACTAGGTCTTCTCCTGCCTTCTCTACCTTTTTCTCAAATTTTTCTGGTGACAAGTATCATCTGATTTGATGTTGGGGAGCCCTGATTTAAACCGGAATCACTGCGAGTGAATACCTCATCTCGGTATCATACTTTAGCGGTAAGGACCCAATTCAGGGCGATTGGCAGCCTCTCTGGTGGAAAAGTGCAAAAAGAAGTCGGCATCTATCCAAACGCCGTATCTTATCTCATGCCTATAGGATCGTGTTATTATGAATAAATAGAAATGAGCATCTGATTTAAGGAATAAAAATAATTAGAGATCAAACATCTAAGAAACGAGGCTCTTATTGGTTTTTCCTCAGCATGATTAGTACAACAACCAAGATGATTCCGCCAATGATCGCCTCGTAGGGATAGCCAGGTATCCCGCCGCCTTGGGTCTGAAGCGTTACTGTCAAGTTGACGACACTACCAGCTGCGACTGTTGCTGAACCGGAGTTAGTAACGTAGTTACCCTTACTCGCCTGCATTGTGTAACTGCACAGAGCTACTCCATTGAAGGTTATAGATCCATCCGAACCAGAGACACCGCTTAGGGCGGTCTGCCCACTTGGTGTAGTTGTCGATGAAACGGTGGCTCCGACTATGGGGTTTCTGCTACTGTCCAAGACTGTGACCTTGATTCCACCGGTCGTCGCAGCAGATTGAAGTATTATTGTTAAGTTGGTAGTTGCTCCAGGTGCAACGTTCATTGTTTCCGTGTTTGTTACGTATCCACTCATGGTGGCTGAGAAGGTGTAGGCGCCAGTGGCTACATCGGTGAAGGAGACGGATCCATCGGCTCCGGTAACCCCACTCAGCAAAGTCTGTCCGGATGGAATCGTAGTTGATGATACGGTCGCCCCAACGATTGGGCTATCGACACCATCGTTGATAGTGACCTTTATTGTGCCCTTGGGTGTTGGCTGTAACACGTTAAATGCCGCTGATTCGCTGCTCGCACCCAAGTACTGTGAGTTACCGCTCCATATGCACTGTACGGTCCAAGTGCCTGTTGCTGTCGGAGCGTAGCTGTCAGTAAACTTGCCATCGATGCCCGTGGTCACAGACCTAGATACATCTGTTGAACCACTCTTATACTCGATATGGACGGTTGCACCGGACACGGGCGGCGTGATTTCTCCGGAAACGGTGAGTGTCTCACCGAGGTCAAAGCTGTTCTTCCCCGGGATGCAGGAAATGCTGCTTGGTTGCTTGTTAGTGAGTGGGTTATCCTCACCAGTTACCGTGCCCGAGATCGTACCCGACTCAGTGGCGGGGCTCTGAACTAGCTGGAAGTTGATATCTGGGGTCGTGCTTCCAGCGGTGACTGAGACACCGGTTTGATTCTGTGTTTGATACCCCGCAGCTGAGACCGTGACGTTATAGGACCCCGTCGGCAACCCGCTCCATATCATGTATGCGCCGTTGGAGTCTGAGGAGGCGTGGCCTGAACCGGCTGAGATGGCTGCCCCTTGTATGGGGCTGTTATTCGCATCTGTGATACGACCTGAAATTGCTCCGGTTGGTTCGACTATCACATTCAAAGCGAGGTTCACGTCAGACGTCTCATTACCGTCAGTCACTATGACGTTCTGAACCTGGGCGATAGCTGTTCCAGAGATAGTGCTCACGATGTAGGTGCCTTCGCCGAGGCTGTTTCCGATCTTATAGCTGCCATCTGCCCCAGTTGTGGCGAAACCCATATAATTGGTACCGTCTGAGGGGAGCGGTTACAATAACGCCGGGTACTGGATCCCCCGCCCGGGGTCCTTAACCCTGCCAGAGATGGCTGCGGACCTGCTGAGAGCGATATCCACTCCCTGGGTCTCGATGCCAGCTGTGACATTAACTCCCGTGACCGTCTCAGTGAAGAACCCGTTTGGAGAGATCACTGAGACGTTGTATCTGTCCCGTCTCGAGATTGGTTATTATCGAATAGTTTCCGGCTGAATCGGTTATACCGAACCAACCGATCCCATCATGGCTGATCGCAGTGACCATGGTGTTATTTACGCCGGCTCCAGTAGCGTAATCTGTGACTTTGCCGGGAACATTCCACCGGATCTCGTCAGGTTAAAGTTTACGTTGCCCGTGGTGGAGCCGACTGATACGGATATTCCTCCGAGGGTCTCTCTTATGTAGCCTTCAGCAATTGCGGTTACGTTGTATGTGCCCGCCGTCAAGCCCTTTGTAATAATGTAACCCCCATTGGGTAGGGTAACATTATAGCCGTTTCCGTCAGAGCTGGTTGCTACAATCATTGCCCCTGACACCGGCATATCTGGATTAGCTATTGCGGTGAACGTGGGGAAGATACCTATTTGTGCTGCTAAACTGACTAAAACCAGTATAGCGACAACGTGAATTCTCGCGCGATTAATATTATTTCTCATAAGATCACATAAAAGTTTAGGGAAACATTCCTATTAAACATTCATGGAATTATTTTTCACGCACGCGAAGATAAGAGATCTAGTAGAGAAATGAGCCAAACCGCGTAAGTAAGAATTGAATATCTTTTGGAATGGCTCAAGGTTGTTATTCTACCATATTTATCGAAATACCTAGCAGTTAGGTGTAAGGTTTGTTACCTGTATCGAGAATTTACAATTCAATTAGGGTTTTACTTGTAGATGACGAGAAGTCTCAATTAGAGATAGCAAAACTGAACCTTGAGAAAGTCGAGCCTACAATAAAAATCACGGTGACTGCTAATCCATCTCAGGTACACCAACTCTTGCAACAACCATTCGACTGCATTATCTCTGATTATAAAATGGGTGATATAAACGGTCTCCAGTTATGTAAGGAGATTAAAAAAACGAGCAATATACCATACATACTCTATACTGCAAGGGGAAGCGAAGAAGTTGCTGAGGAAGCATTCAATATCGGTGTTGACGACTATGTCCGAAAAGAACAAACATTGGCCCACTATAGACTGCTAGCTAGAAGGATCAGGCACGCAGTCAAAAGACAGAGAGACGAGGAAGAGGTAAGTAGACTTGCCTCATTTCCTCAGTTTAATCCTAACCCCATTGTTGAGGCTGATTTCTCCGGAACAATAAACTACCTCAACCCAGCTGCAAGAAAAGAGTTCCCAAATCTAGTTAAAACAGGAGTCGATGTCCTCAATAGCATTAAACTGGAAGGAAGCCATCACTCAACTGCGTGGCTTAGGTAAAGCCCTCCTCATAGATGTTCAGATACGAGGAATCTGGTACTCATTATCGCTTCACCTTGCTCCGAATTCGGATACAGTACGATTCTATGCAACAAATATCGATGATAGGAAAAGAAGTGAGGATGCTACTAAAGCACGTGCACGTGCGAGCGAGGAGACGCTAGGGGCTTCATTGACTCTGCACCAGACAATTTTTGGATCTATTCATCCGATCTAAAACTAATAGACGTCAATACTAGGGCATTAGGGTATATGGGAACAACTAGAGAAAATGTTATGGGCAAACGGCTGGAGGAATTAGCGCCAGGGATACAAAATGAGGAGAGGTATAACATATTCCTCAGAGTTATGGAGACGGGGGAACCGGAATACATAGATGATTTTCAGTCACTGCCAAAGTTCGGAAAAACTTGGGTGAATCAGTGGGTTTTTAAGATTGGTAATAATTTAGGAATAATTTCTCGTGATGTAACAAATCGTAGAAAACTTGAGGAGAAACTTGGCATAGCTGAAAAATTTAACATAGTTAATAGAATAGGCGCTACAGTTGCTCATGATCTTCGAATCTCCTTTGAGCGCAATCAGCTACGCTGCGTGGCGGGGTAAGAAGAAACCAGAACTCTCGGATAAGATGTTTGATACCATAATCATCAGTGTGGATCGATGTAGTCGAATGATTGAGGAGTTTAGGGCAGGAACACAAGAGGTCAAGGTGACTAAGGCGCTTGTTGATCTAGTCCCACTCATCAAGGAGAGTCTAAATGAAGTTCACCTACTAGAATCGATTAATGTAAATTTGAATTTGCCTAGTAGGTTAGAGGCGGAGGTTGACCCGGAAATCGTTCGTCGTGTGCTTGATAATCTTATTAGAAACTCCGTCGATGCGATGTCTGGAGATGGAAAACTGTCTATTTCCGCTCGACGAGATGCTAGTGAGATAACTATTGAGGTTGGAGACACAGGAGAGGGCATTAAGGAGGAGAATAAAAAAAGTCTATTTGAGCCGTTGTTCACAACGAAGAAGCCGGTCTCGGACTAGGACTCTATTATTGTCGAATGGCTCTGGAGGCGCATGGAGGGCGAATAGATTTTACTTCCAAGCTTGGGCAGGGAACAACCTTCATAATAATAATACCCGTTGTATAATATTCCCTAGGCGTGCGCGAGTAACACTAGTTTATATCGTTTCATTCCACTAGATCATATAGCGGATTAAATGTATCAAAATAATATGATTTCTGTCGTTGTACCCGCTTATAATGAAGAGTTACTCATTAGAGCAAACTTTAGACTCAATACCAGATTACATCGATAAAATATATGCAGTTGACGATGGATCATATGATGACACCTATAATATAATTAAAAACACATCGATTAAAGATAATAGAATAATTCCATTAAAACATGAGATAAATAAAGGGGTTGGTGCAGCAATTATTACTGGGTATAAAAAAAGTGTGGATGATAACATTGACGTAGCTGTAGTCATGGCGGGGGATTATCAGATGGATCAAACTCAAATACCCAAATTAATCGAACCAATTATAGAAGGAAATGCGGATTATACTAAAGGAAATAGATTAACGAATAATACCGATATGAAAGGCATGAGTATATTTAGACGAGTTTGGAAACGGGTTATTATCTATACTCACAAAAATCTCCTCAGGTTATTATGATATTATGGATCCTCAAAACGGCTATGCAGCGATTTCTAGACAGGCACTTACTACCATCGAGTTAGATGAGATCTATCCAAAATATGGATACTGTAACGATATTTTAGTAAAGTTAAACGTATTTGATCTTAGGGTGAAGGATGTCCCGATACCGGCTAGATACGGTTCAGAAAAATCAAAGATAAAATATGGGAGATATATAATGAAGGTCTCCTGGTTGCTTTTCAGGAATTTTTTGTACAGACTAAAGATGAAGTACATCTATCAGGATCTAAGCCTGATTCCTTTTCTTTTTATTTTTGGTGCTTTATTAATGCCACTTGGATTATTCTCTATGTTTTATAGTAACTTCACATTGTTTTCAAATGTATTTTCTTTACCTATTATTTTCTAAGTATACTACTTGTTTTAATTGCATTAATGCTTGATATTAAAAATAGTAGAAATATTCAGTAGTACATGCAAATCGCTGTGTGTGCAATTTTATGTCGGCACCTCACTTACAGTGAAGACCAATTCAGCGAGCTTTGCAGCCTCTCTGTGAAGTCCTCCTCACCGAGATCAATCCAATCAGGACCCGTAATCACTCCCCGGAGATAAATGGTCGTGACGAACCTAGACCCCCTCTCCACAACCTTACTCCGCAGCTTATCAACGGCTTTGGGGTTTGTTTCGTCGGCACCAACTAATCCCAAAATAACTCGTTTTCCGCGGAGATCGATCTGTTCAAGGAATTCAATCATGGATGACGGAGGTTTTCCCTTCGATACGGCTGTTAGTAATATTATTGGGTCGAATTCAACAATAGCCGCGTTGGCTTTTGCTAGTTCTTCTTCTGCATGAGAATAGCGTCTGATCCTTAACTTGTCCCTCCAGTCTCCTGGCTCAACTATTTTTCTGCTTTCGGCTTTGATTGTTGGTAGAACGATCTCCGCGATTTGGCTGTTTTACCTGTTTTGCTATAATAAAAGATGAGGGGCTGTAAAATTATGGTACTCGACAAGGTTGAATCCCATATGATCTCTTTGAAACTTTTTTAATAAACGTTGACCCATGCGCGCGCCTGTTGTAGACTCGCCTCTACAGAGGGAACTGTGAGGCAAGCTGGATCGTTGAAACCGGAAGCCCATCTCTTTAAAGGTGGGTAGTTCACAGAGAAAAACGCGCGCGCAAAATGGACCTAGATAATACAGCGCGACGGAGAGTTTTTTGAAAGTGCGCGTTCTTGACTATATCCTTGAAACTATTAACGCGCGCAACTCCCCTCACAGTAGATTAATTGGGAATACTACGACCCGTAAGGGTAAACGCTATCTTTTTCCGACACAAACAACTACTATTACATTATCTTTTGGAATGGATGCACCTTGACCGATAAGAAACCTAAGATAACAATCGAAAACAACAAACCAACTGAACAGCATTTTCCAGTCGTAGGTATAGGCGCATCCGCTGGCGGCCTAGAGGCTCTAAGGGAGTTGCTAGAGGCACTACCAGCAAATACCGGGATGGCCTACGTCCTTATTCTACATCTATCCCCCGGACACAAAAGCCAGCTCGCCGAGATACTTTCAAAAAACACCTCCATGCCCGTCACAGAGGCATCAAATAACCTCCAAATAAACCCGAACAATGTCTATGTAATCCCACCCAATGCGGGCATATCCATATCAGATGGGTCGATCACGCTTGAGCCGATCAAGCGCTCGAATGGACCACCCCTCCCAATAGACGGATTCCTCCGATCCCTCGCCGAACACAGAAAAAACACGGCTATAGGCGTTCTGCTTTCAGGAACTGGCTCAGATGGAACCAAGGGGCTCCAGGAGATAAAAACGGAGGGAGGCTTAACCTTCGCGCAGAAACCTGAAACTGCAAAGTTCCCGGAGATGCCAAGGAACGCCATAGCTCAAGATGCAGTTGATTACGTGCTGACCCTCGGGGAAATTGCTGCCAAGTTAGCTGAGGTCAGTAAGGCGCTCGTAGTCCACGAACAGGCTTCTCCTGAGCAACCCGATGTGTTCGACGAAGATTCGTCCATCAAGATCATGTCGGTGCTAAAGGCTAGAACGGGCATCGACTTCAGTCATTACAAGACGCCGACGATAAACCGTCGAATCCACAGAAGAATGATCCTAAAGAACGCCACCTCAATCAAGGACTATGTGAAGCTAATACTGGATAATCCACAGGAAGCCGATGTTCTATACGACGACATCCTCATTAACGTCACCAGCTTCTTCCGCGACCCCGAAACTTACGAAGCTCTTAGCACGGAGGTATGGCCTAAGATCATTCATGATGCAACAGAAGAGGCAATAAGGATCTGGGTACCGGGATGCTCAAGCGGGGAGGAGGTCTACTCGATAGCCATAAGCCTCCTCGAATACCTAGAAGACAAGACACGAGAGTTTGTGATCTTGGCACCGACATAGATGAGCAGGCGATCAAGAAGGCGCGCCAAGCCTTCTACCCGAACGACATAAAGGAACATCTGTCACCCGAACGCCTGAACCGATTCTTCGTCAAAAATTCAGACAAGGGCTATCAGATAAAGAAAGACATACGCGACAGATGCATATTCGCGAGACACAACGTGCTCACAGATGCACCCTTTGTAAGCATCAGTTTGGTTAGCTGCAGGAACCTAATGATCTACTTAGACAACCACCTTCAGGACCGGATCATTCCAACCTTCCACTACTCCTTGGTAAAAAATGGCTTCCTTATGCTCGGCAAGTCTGAGACACTGGGTAAATATAGCGACCTCTTCACCACAGTTGACAGAAGTAACAAGATATTCGCGAAGAAAGCCGCTGATGTTAAGAAGATTTACTCCTCCCTAGTATTTCAGCCAACGGAGTTCAAAACTGAGCCCAATGAATCCAAGCCTGGACGAAGCGACTATGCTGGGCTACTAAACTCGTTGCACAGGGAGGTCGACCGAATAATGGAGTCGAAATACGCTCCCGCGGGCGTTGTAGTGAACGAGGAAATGGATGTCATCGAGTTCAGAGGTAACACCGATGAATTCCTAGGCCACGCCTCAGGCACCGCTAGCCTCAACTTGGTTAAGATGGCTAGAGGTAGCCTTTCCTTTGAGCTTAGTCTCGCCGTCGATAAAGCGAAGCAGCTGAAGCGAAGTGTTCGGGTTAAAGATATCATAATTGGTCGTGAAGGGGCTGAAAGAGTCGACTTCGATGTCCAGCCATTCAACGTACCTTCAAATGATGCCCTCTTCTACTTGATAATATTCAAGCCAACTCTAGCTAGGACTACCGATGAAGTTGATGTCAAAAATAAGAATGTACCTAGTAATAGTGCGGAGTTGGAGCAGCTTCGCAGAGAGATAATTGAGACCCGGGCTCACATGCAGAGCTACATGGAGGAGCAGGAAGGTGTAAAGGAGGAACTGCGATCGACAAACGAGGAACTCCGCGCGAGCTACGAGGAACTTCAGAGCATGAATGAGGAGCTCCAATCTTCCCGCGAGGAGATTCAAGCATCCAACGAGGAGCTCCGAACCGTAAACGATGAGCTATCGGACAAGAATAATGAAGTTAATAGACTTTTCAATGACCTGATCAACTTCGTTAACAGCACAAAGATCCCAATAGTGATGGTCGATAATGATCTTAGAATTCGTCGGATTACGCCAATGATCGAGAAGGTTATGAATGTACTCCCATCTGATGTCGGCCGGCCGATAGGCGATCTTAAGCCGAATATTGACGTACCTAACTTGGAGAATCTGATCCGTAACTCGTTGAAGAATCTCCGAACAGTAAGGGTGGATATGAAAAGCAGCTCGGGTGTTTGGTACTCAATGAGGATCGAGCCTTACAGGACCATCGATAACCGTATCGACGGCGCCGTGATCGCCTTCATAGATGTAAACGAGCTTCTGCTAGAGAGGAGCGAGCTTCAGGATCAGTCGTTTGAGCTTGTTAGACGGATCGGGGAAAGCTCCGATGAGATATTGAAAAAGAATGTGAGGATCCACGAGGCTGAAACAACAGAAGCGATAGGAAAACTAACCGCTATGCTTGCTCACGACCTTAAGAATCCGCTAAACTTTATTGCTCAAGCCTCTGAGATGGCTAAGAATAAGCCTGAGAATGCAGATAGAATGCTGCAGCTCATTAACGATAGAGCATTGCGCTCCCTCGAAATGATTGAGGAGTTGAGAACCAGTACTCGTGAGATTAACATCACTAGACTTGAGACAGACATCGCATTGCTTATTCGTAAGGTGATGGAGGAGACCAGGATCCCTTACGCTATCAAATTAGAGGTTGATGTCGAGGATCATTTGCTTATTAGCGTTGATCCGGGTCTAATCCGCCGTGTTTTAGATAATCTTGTCTCCAATGCAGTTGAGGTGATGCCTCAAGGTGGTGAGTTGATTGTCAGGGGGAGGAGGGCTGGCGAGTTAATCGTTATCGAGGTTGAGGATACGGGTGTGGGTATACCCGAGGCGGCTATTCCCAAGATATTTGACTCCTTCTATACGACGAAGGCGAAGGGATTAGGTATTGGCTTGGCGTTTAGTAAGAGGGTTGTTGAAGCTCACAATGGGACAATCGCATTCAAGACCTCGATAGGATCCGGAACTACTTTTACGATTACTCTGCCTCGTTAGGCTGCTTTTGTCCTATTTTTTGCTAAGGCTAGATTGGTACATTTCATGTTGTTGACAACAACTCAAATCCCGCTGTTACGCGCGCATATGAACAAGGGAAAAACATGGGAGAACGAGATCGTGC
>CAVYVF010000010.1:0-62199 GCA_963771885.1 Candidatus Bathyarchaeota archaeon | reverse complement strand
TGTGTGCCATCATTGAAGTCGAGTATGCCAAGGTAGATCGTCTGTGTGCCTTTCATGATGTTTTGTTGATAGTTTTTCATCATGGCGTACTGTAATGTCCCTAGGTCGACTGCGTTGCCCTCGTGGTGGCTGATAGTTTCTGTGGGCGTTTTGAAGTAGTTTTCATGAAACTCGGTTTCGAATGTGGATATGTATCTTGTCCCGTCGAAGACATCGTATGACGGGTTGAGGTATGGGAAGCTGTTTAGGGTCGAGGTTTTCGTGAATTCGATAACATATGCGTATATGTTTCCGTAGGCTGCGAGCGGTATTGGCTCATTTGCATTTATTCTTGATACCTGAAAGGTCACATTCTGAGACTGGACCTCGCTGTTACTCAGTGTGCGGCTGAATGCTTCAGGTAGGAAGCCATAGGTATACAGTGTTTCGTTTAGTGCTCTCACGTCCTCTGAGAGGACTCCGACGAAACTCTTCATGCTGCTATAATTTGTCTGTAGTTGCTGGTTAGCACTACTAAGCTCGTTGTATGTATTAGTCAGTGTTTCATTTTGGGCCTTCAGTTCATTATAATCTGCTTGTAGTGTACCCATCTGTGTAGTTAGTACCTGGTATTGGCTAGAAAGCGTGATGTACCGAAGTTGAATATCGGCTATCTGGCTATTATAAACCGCGTATCCGGCTCCAAAGCCTAATAGAGCCCCCACAACTATGCCTGTTATTAACAGGGTAAGTGGCTTCTGTTCCATTTTTTTTCGTATTTTAATGATGATAGTATTGGATATAACTTAAATGAATTTCAAATCCATGTTCCTTTGACTAAAAAACGAGCTGGTTGTGATAATTTATCATTATTTTCTTTATTAAGCACTGTTTTTACTTTGACTCATTACTTGGTAATACTCTGAAGGTTACCGCTAATGCAACGGCGACGAGCAGCCCCACTGGTAGGAAGACGCCGAACATCACGTCGCCGATGAAGTTACCGAAAACCAACATGTATACCGCGGCTATAACTGCTACCGCCAGCCAAGTGCTAACAACAATTACTGCTCTATAGTCCATTTCAGTCGAGAGAACTCTGGAAATCTCTTTTTATAAACTTATAATCGGGGTTTATCCACACCAGTCAAGGATGATCTTCGCCAGCACTTTTATCGAGCGAGAATAGTCGTCAACGTCAATCCATTCATCCCTACCGCCTGTTGTTGCGAGGTCACCGGCGAGGGGGCCGAAGGCAACATTGGGTATTCCCGCGATGAGTACCGGCGTCCTGAGGTCGCTCTTGCTGTATAGTGGATTGCTGAATGGTATCTGGCCAGTCACCGCCTCTATCGCCTTCTTCGTCACCTGGACGACAGCGAGTTCCTCACCCATCTCGACCCCTTGCGTCCCTTGTATCCACTCCAGTACCGGCCTATTGGTGCGCAGGTATTCGTCGGAGTCGTAGAATTTATTGAGGTATGCCTCGACTTCCTTCATAACGGCGTCTATGTCCTCGTTTGGGGGGAACGTTAGCGAGGCACCGATGACGCAGCTTGGGGGCACGTCGGTTAAGCTTGACATAGTACCTGAGTGGATGTGTGGGACGAGGAGGTTAGTTGACCTCCCCACTGCATCGACTAGCGCTTTGTAGTAGACACGCCTGTTCCTCTCCTCGTTTAGCCTGTTGAGAGCGCTGATGATTGCGGCTGCCTTCTCGATGGGGTTAACTCCAAGGTGGTTGAAGGTCGTCTGTACGAACTCGGTCTTCGGCGGTCTCCGCCCTATGACTGTTATTCTGAACTTGAGGAGCCCCGAGGTCATCGCCTTTATCTCCTTCATGCCGAGCTCTGACTCGGCGGGGTGGACGTATATGCCCGCGTCGGCGCGGTAGCCGGCCCTAAGCAGCGCGGCGATGCCCCAGGCGTTCCTCTTGGCGCAGGCGCTCATCAGGTAGAGGTCGCCCCTTAGCTGCGCACCGGATGCAGCTACTGTACGGGTTGCCTCTACCATCATAGCGATTCCGGCGAGGTCATCGGCAACGCCCCAACCATACATCTTTCCTCCCTCTACTACGCCTACGTGCGGAGGCTTCGTCCAGCCCTCGGTATTAATGGGGTCACCATCTGGATGAGTGATGAGCATGAGGCTTCGCCCGCCCCCGGAGCCGCGAAGTCTGCCGATTATGTGAGTCCTCGGTACCATGTCGATGGTCTCCTTTACCGCGAACTCCTTGCTCAGTTGTACATCGGTGGGAAGTAGTTTCTCGACGTGTACTTCGCAGCCCAGTCCGTCGAATCGCTTGGCGAGGTGTGCCTGCAGGGATTCCTCGCCCTCAGGGTAGAGCTTCACTAGGGAGCGTAGATACTCGATTGACTCAGCTCGGTGCTCGTCAACGTATTCGAAGGCCTCGCGTTCGGGCATAGCTCTCCTCAATTCGCCCTAAGCCAATTAACTCTTGCCCCCACCCTCATTCGGTATTTATCACGCGCTTCCCAACTCGTTACCATGCCAAGCGAGCAGGAGAGGCTACACGAGATAGGCGCCGTCTTTATCAAGTATGGTTTCGAGGACGCCGTCAAGGAGCTCCTCCCCCTGATAACCCGGATTCGCGTCCGTGGCCTTAAGGCGGAGGTAATTGAGGGTAGTCCCTATACAAGGTTAAGCCTCGCCTTGACTGAGCTCGGGCCTACGTTCATCAAGTTTGGCCATTTCATGTGCGCCCGCCCCGACCTCCTTCCACTCGACCTCGTCAAGGAGCTCCAACGCCTCCCTGACTCCGTCGATCCCCTTCCCTGGCTCCAGATAAAGGCGATAATCGAGAAGGAGATCGGCCCCGTCGGTAGCCACTTCAAGGAGGTAGACGAGAGGCCCTTCGCCTCGGGGAGCCTCAGCCAGAAGCACCTTGCAACCCTCCTCGACGGTTCGAAGGTTCTCCTCAAGGTCCAGCGCCCCGAGGTCCATGAGATCATCGAGACCGACCTCAAGATACTTCACACGATAGCGAATAACGCGGAGAAGGTCTTCTCGGAACTGCTTATCTTCGACTTCCCTGAGGTAGTCGACGACTTTAGCCTAGAGATAGCCTCGGAGCTCGACTTCGTCTCAGAGGGGAAGAATGCGGAGCTCCTTAGGCGTAACATGCACGGCGTCTCCGGGGTGAGGGTCCCCGAAATATTCTGGGGTCAGTCCACGCCCAGCCTCCTTGCCCTCGAGTATATTGAGGGTGCAAGCATCGACGAGATCGAGAAGTTACGTGCTGCAGGCTTCGACACGAGGGCGATTGCTAAAACCCTTTTCGGGGCTTATGAGCGGCAGATATTCGTGGACGGTTTCCACCACGGCGACCCCGAGCCCGCAAATCTTCTCGTCGACTTGAATGGGAACGTCGTTTTCCTCGACTTCGGCCTCATGGGGGTCCTACGCCCTGAGAAGAGGGACAGCTTTACGAGGATGATCTTTGCTGTCTTCGAGGATGATGTAGAGGAGGTCGTAAAACTCATCAGTGAGGTAAGTGCCCCGATTCCGCGGAAGCAGCTAGACCTCTTCAAGGATGAGATGTATAAGGCACTAATATCGAGCAATGACGCCGCTGAAACCGATATTCCTGAGAATAGGGACCTGGAAGAGGTCATAAGTGCCATCCGCAAGCTCAGGATCGACCTTCCGTTGCAAACCATTCTCACGATGAACACCCTTCTGTCTGCGGATGACCTAGCGCGCAAGCTCGACCCAGGCTTCAAGATGGTCCCCGAGGTCAAGGGTCAGATAGGCGACCTTTTCAAGAGGCGTATTATCGAAGCGATAAACGTGAGGAAAACGGGCATGAATCTTGTTGACACGATAGCCACCTCTGCTGAGATACCCACCAACATAAATAGTGCCCTCAAGACAATCAGCGAGGGACCGATACGCTTCAAGCTCGACTACGACAACCTCGACAGGCTCTCAGCCGCCGTCGATAAGGCGACTTTCCGCATGCTCGTCGCCGTCAGCGTGGTTGTCCTATCTACGCAGAATGTAATCACGGTAGGCTCACCGATTGCCTCGATTATCGTTTATCTTGTCGCGGGCGGTCTAGGCGCATACTCCGTCTACAAGCTGTTGCTTACGAGCAAGAAGAAGCTGAGTGAGTAGCTGAAAAGACGCGTGCGCCGACTCGTGAGAAACATACCGGCTTTTTTCATGCTTCGAGTCTGAACTTTGACTCGTCGAGCGTGAAACGTTCCTTTCCCTCACCGACTATGACTTCGACGTCGATGAAGCCCTCGAGGCCGCTGTCCCTGATCTTGTGTGCAAATAGGTTATCTACCTGAAAGATGCCAGCCGGATTCGACATCTGGATACGGATATTGATCGGTTTCGCTGCGCCTTCTTCTATGGCTACTTTCTCAATCGATAGAGCTGAAACGGAGTGGATGTTGATCCTGCCTGCTTCATAGGGGATACGGGCTCTGCCTCGCTCCATATCGAGTGCATCAGCGACCTTCACAACACCGGCTTCCAGTGTCAGCGGCTTCACCGATGCCTGATGACCGACTATAGCGTGAAGTATCTCGCTGGACATAATCGTCGCGGCCTCGGGCTGATAGACGAGGGGAAGGCACCTCTTCAGGATATCCCTGGCTATCTCTACGCTGTAGACCTCGTGTCCATCGCGGACTATTGACATTCCCAGGTCGTGCATTACTGAGGCGAGAAAGACCACGATCTCGGCGTCGTCGATTCCCATCCCGTAATTGATCTTGATGCTCGGGTCGACGTTTTTTGCAGTCAGCATACGCAGCAGCTTCACTGCCTTGTTGGCTACTAGCTTCACGTGGGTGGGTCCGTGGTCGCTGTAGCCCATTCGATCTATTGCTAGGATATTGGAGCATCTCCACAGCGTATGAAGCTCCACATCTGAGTCGACAAAATCGAGCATGGTCTTTAGTTTATTATTGCCCTTTATCGGGACGTTCAGGGTCTCCCTTTTTGCAGACATGTGGGCTCGAATCGAAGGAGGTCGTCTGTTTATTTCAATTCTCGTGTTTGTGGATACCGATTTGCTGAACAAATCGGAGTTTTTCAAAATATTCTCCATTCCAGACGCTTTAAAGAAATTATGATAGGTTCTTGATGGTGTTTAGGTTGTCCTTGTAGACCTGTGACGCTAGCGGAGTATAGCCTACTTCGTGGACTAGTGCTTCGCCGTTGACCATGTAGAACTCGACGAAGGCCGTCATCTCCGGCCGCTCCAACGAGGCTGTGTTAACGTAGATGAAAAGCGGCCTGCTTAGTGGTGTGTAGGTGTTGCTTGTAATCGTTGAGTCGTTGGGTGTGACAGGGCCTGCCCCGGAGTCGATTGGTACTACCTTGAGCTTTGCCTCGTTCTCAGCGTAGTAAGCGTAGCCGAAGTATCCGAGGCTGTTGGTGTCCCCGGTTATCCCCTGCACTAGGATGTTGTCGTCCTCGCTAGCGGTGAAGTCGGCTCGGCTGGACTTGGTTTTCCCGTTTATCACTTCGGTGAAGTAGTCGAATGTCCCGCTGTCGGTTCCTGGGCCGTAGAGGTTTAGGGGCTGGTCTGGCCACGTTGGCCTGACGTCGGACCACTTCGTTACTGTGCTGTTCGCGTTCCAGATCATCTTCAGTTCGGCGGTCGTTAGGTAGTTTACCCAGGTGTTTTTGGGGTTGACCACGACTGCTATTCCGTCAAGGGCAATTTTTAGCTCGACGTAGTTGATTTTGTTTGTCTTCGTTAGCTCGATTTCTGATGTTGATATTGGTCTTGAGGCATCGTTTATGTCAGTTTCACCTTTGGTGAAGCGCTTGAATCCGCCGCCGGTTCCGCTGATGCCTACGTTGACTCTGACGTCGGTGTTTATTTTCTGGAATTCTTCTGCGACTGCTTGGGTTACCGGGAAGACGGTGCTTGATCCGTCGATTTCGATTGTTCCTGATAGCTTTACTGTGGAGGTCTGTTGACTTGTCCACCACCAGTATCCGCCTGCCGCTGCTACTAGAATTATTGCGGCGATTCCGATCATCGTTGTTTGCTTCATTTTTCCACTTCTTTTTCTGCTTCAAGGGTAAGGGCGAATTGTTTGAATATAGTTATTCTCCAAATACTATATCTAGAATATGCTTCACTATAGATTCTATTGTTTTTATATATCAAAGTACTAAATATTGAGCTTGTATTCTCCGATCGCATAGGCGCATGTGGATGGCGAGTCGTGGTAAAGTGAAGAGAGAGTATAGACGTATACAGGTCACCGGGGGCTCCACGTATACGCTTTCTTTGCCAAGGACGTGGGTAGAGAAATCTGGTTTGAGCCGTGGAAGCTTGGTGGTTTTAGCCGAGGGTGAGGATGGGTCCTTGGCTATTCATTCAGAGCAAGTCGTTCGCGTTTCGAAGGTTGGTAAAGCGGTGATCGCGGTGTCTTTGGGAGATTCCCCGGATAGTGTTGTTAGAAGCGTGGTTTCGGCGTATATTGCGGGGTATAATCTTATTCAGATTAAATCTCGGGGTAATCGATTAGATGTAAGGGTCAAGGCTTCTGTGAAGGAGACGGTTCGGAGGAAATTTGTCGGGACTGAGATCCTCAGTGAGGGCTCTGACGAATTGACTCTTCAAGTTATGCTTAGTTACTCTGATCTTCCCATTAATGATGCGCTTAAGCGGATGGCTGCTATGACGCTTTCTATGCATCGTAACGCATTTCAGGCGTTGAAAACTGGTGACTCTCTGTTAGCAAGTGTTGTGATCGATGATGATGTAGAGGTGGATAGGTTTAGTCTTTACATTGGTCGTTTATTGAAGATGGCTGTTTCGAATCCGCAGTTGGCTAAGAATATCGGGGTGGGTAGTTCAGATTCGTGTTTGAGTTATGTTCTTATCGTTAAGGCTATTGAAAGGGCTGCTGATCACGCCGTGAGCATTGCTGGGCGTCAACTTCCCGTCGTCATTGGGACATTTTTTGGAGAGGTTGAAGATGCGGAGAAGCGGGTTTTAACAATTTTCGAGTCTTCGGTTGCTACTCTTTTTTCTAAGAGTTATGTTGAGGCAGAGAATTTGATCAAGTATGCCGATGAGACGAGGGAGAAGCTTGACCTTATTCTAGGTAAATATAGAGAGTCGAGCGGATGTCAGCCGCAGTTTCAGTTAATTATTGAGAGCGTTATCCGAACCTTGGAATATGCTAAGGCGATAGCGGAAATGGTGCTTAATATATCAATAATTGAAGTTATATCCGAGATTTGAGCCGTACGTGCACACGGTTAAAATAGAGGTGAGCGTGAGTCCTTTACCCCAGCTCACGTACATTAAAAACGGTTGTATGGGTTAATACTCGATCTTTCTGGGCAGGGTCTTCGCTTCCTCGACCCATCCCTCAACCATCGAAAGCGACGGTAGCTTCCTCACGATCTTCTTTGTCTCGTTGACCTCACCCATCTTCTTGTGGAGGTTCTCGGGCTTCCTTGTCGCGAGCTCGACGACGGTGTCTACCCCCGCCTCTTCGAGGAGGTCGGCATATTCCTCGCCGACACCCTTGATCCTGAAGAGGTCGGCGAGGTTGACCCACTCGAGGACTAGCTTCGAGGAGATGCCTGTCTTCTCGGATAGCTGCTTTCTCCCGTCGGGTGTCGCGCCTGCCTCGAGGAGGTCGTCAGTGGTCTGGATCTTGTTCTCCTTCAGTTTCTCGGCGTATTCTTTGCCGATTCCCTCGATGTCCATGATGCTTTGGCTGCGTGTGCTCTTCTTCGCCTGTGTCTTCGGGGCGGGGCGGGTTGGTTTGCCCTGCGTGACTGTGATCGGCTGGCCTATGGCGTCGCCGGGGAGGCCGCGCTTGAACTGGGCCATCAGGTAGCCGCTCTTGCCGTGTTGCCCGATGATCTTGCCGAATATCTTTGGCTCCGACGCAGGCCACCCGACCGTCCAGCCGATGGCCTTCGCCGATTCCTCGGGTTTTAGGCTGGTGACCTTGATGATGCCCTTTTTCATGTCTTGCGTGTGTAGCCCGCGGCTGTATCCTAAGAATATCCCTGTGTGTGCGCTCAATGAAGTTCTACACATTAGGAGTTGCGTTGCCTATTAAACAGGAGGCACGCGTGCGCCATTGAAATTAGAACCTGATTAAATATTTTTACATCTTTCGCTTTGTTTTATTATCGCTCCATGCTAATAATGCGCTCATTAAAAAGATGGTGCCGATAAAAACGAGGGAGACGTATCCGGCGTTCGCTAGCGTTGCATCATCCATTATTAATAGTGATTCAGGGGTAATGCCGAGACTGAGTGATATGTAGTCTAGTAGGCTGTTAATCGTTGAAAATGGTATGTAGATCCCTATTAATCCTGAGATAATGGCTTGAATGAATGACCCGGCTATTGTTGCGATTAGTAAAGTTATGAAATGTCTCCCGAAACTACGTATATTGTCGCCCCATCCCATGGGTGATATTTAATCAATTAACTATTTAATTTCGCGCGTAGTTGAGAAACGAACAATCCTATACAATTCTCCACTTCCATTTGAATGTTAATTTTGATCAATGGTTGATTGATAGTGTATACACTTGTAAACGTACATCATTTAAGAATTAATTGATAAAAAATTGCACGCGTGACTCTCACGCGGAGATGAGGTAAAAATGGGTAAACTCTACTTTGTTAACTATGTGAGATGGAGTAAGGCGTTCATCACTGATCGCTCCCTATGGGAGGCTGAAATGGCTAGGTGGAACAAGATCGCCGATAAACATGGGATAAAAAGACTTGGTGGAGGAACACCTTGGGGCAATGATTATCATAACGCTGCAATTTATGAAACCGCGAAGGGCTTAGATGCTTGGCAGGCTTTTACTATGGAAGTTCTAGCGAGTGGTGAAAAGACTGGCTGGAAGTACATAGAAGATTACAATACGAGTATAATCTCAGAATAGATCCCTTTTTTCTTATCTCCTTACTCTCTGGGAACAAGCATCGTTTAAGCCATATGAGTCCGCAAGCATATTTCTAGAATGCTAATATCCGGGCAGGGTTTTTCTCGGTGATTGTTCGGATGTGATAGTCAGAAACACCGAATTCCCTAAGCTTGGGGACGGCAAACCTGGTCAAACGACTGTATCCCTCCCCTCCATAGCGTCGCGTCATCACCTTGGCACAGGTATCAGTTCCGAAGACTATCTGACCCGCGTACCCCTCATCTAGGAGCTTGATGACCCCGGCCAACCGCAGCCAATCCGGCACCACGATTCTGTTCTGGCCCTCCGACTCCACGTTGCCGGGTGAAAACTCTAGACTGATATTAACCCCTGTACCAAGCAGCTCTCTGATGTAGTCGAGCCTCAGAGTGAATAACTCGGGGTGTGTGACCAGTAGCTTCAGGTCCCTGATCCCAAACGCCCCCGCCACATGAGCGATAACCACCCTGGAAACATCCACGCCCTCCGATTGGAGCACCTCAGCGACTTGACGACCATCGTCACAGTGAACAGTCAAACTAAGACCGGTCTCATTGGCCACCTTGGCCGCGGCCCTGAGGGCGCTTTCCTCCCTTCCCGTCAGGCTGTGGACCGCGATCTTTAGGTGCCCCGGCGTGATGCCTGTGTCCTCGACCCCGTTTCTGACTTCGCCTATCATGTAGTTGTAGATCTCTTTCTCACCCATGGTGATGTACTTGTCCGGCCAGGAATCGCCGGTGTAGAGTCCCGTGGATATGATGATGTGGGCTCCGGTTTTCTCCGCGATTTTTTTTATGGCGGGGACTTTGGTTCGGATGCCTGGGACGCTGAGCTCCAGGATGGATTTTCCGCCTGACTTTTGGAAGTCCATGATCTCGCCCAGCATCATTATTTCGTCGTCGAAGCTCAGGCCGTCCCAGTTGGTCATGAAGTTCCGCTTGATGAGTCCGATGTTGGATAGGCTGAGGGGGTCATCGGCTGTGTAGCGGTCGTCGTTGGTTTGGAGTTGATCATTGTATCTTTTCCTGAGCACCCATCCGCCGTCCATCATCACGTGTTCGTGCATGGTGGTGAAGCCGAGTTCCTCGGGGTTGATGGGGCCTGTGACGGTCATTATTTTTTTCATCGCTGGTTCCTCTTTGGTTAAGTCTGTGTGCGAGGGGAGATATAATTAGCTAAGTGGCGTAGTGTCCAAGCTTCGAAAAAATAGCCTTCGACGACGCGATCAGGTAGAAGATAGTTGACGCAGCTCGTATCGGACAGGCTTCTTTGATCTCTCATCCACCTTTAGCTGGAAGACGCGCGCGGAATCGTGAATAGATTATGTCAAGTATACAGGCATCTTCATGGTTGCTTTTTTTTTAAAAAAAGCGCGCATCTAGAGTGGACTCCAATAGAGATAGAAATCACTTGTTTTTCATACTGGTCATCCGAGCCAGCTCAGGGTATCAGAAGCTGAATCATAAGTCGCGAATAGGTGATACCCCGCCGCGTCGTAGCCCCATACGTTATAGTTACCAGGTGTACGGTCCCCCGCTGCATCGAGTTCGCAGATTCCGCTATATCCATGGTAGTTCGAGGCGACCTCAGAGATGACGCTTCTCACGTTTTCCCCCGTCACCTCTAGCTCCTGATTTCTAACCTCTAGTACGCTTAACGTTAGCAGCCATCCGGCGTCGACTTCGCATGCCATATAGTAGCCAAATGTGTCCTTGAACATCGCCTTGTATTTGGTCTCCATGATCCTGAACGCCTTAGTGGAGATGGTATCCGAATCAATAGCGGCCATGGAACTGTAGAGTTTTACATTGGAGGCTTCGACGAGGGCTGTGTCTCTGATGAAGGAGTTAAGAGCTGTGGCATCGGCACCGAACCACTCAACACCGTAGATGTTGTCATAATCAGCAGCTTGCTGTAGTACAAAATTTGGATTGTAGCTAAGCAGCAGTACGCCCTCACCGGGATCACCTGTCAGATATCCGTTTGCTAATGCGAGGTAAGATGTGTAATCGGGGTCCACGGAGTTGTAGTCAAGTGATTCGGGATAGGCGACGCGATCGGTCATGTCTCCATCATATACAGCATCCACCGCGTTGATTACGCCGCTAGCCCAACCATTGTCGCAGTGGATCACGACAAGCTTCGTTATGCCTCTCTCATTCAGCACCGCTGCGATTGGGTTTGCTACGCCCGTATCAGTAGGAACCATCCTAAACAAGCCATCGCCGGTGATTGCTAGGCTGGGATCCGTAGAGCTGGGACTTAGTAGCACCATTCCATTCTCGTTAACGTAATCAAGGGCTGATCCAGCCTGACCACTCCAATACCCGCCGATGACAAGGTCGATACCGCTCTCATGCAATTCCTGTAACGCTGACAAGTGGTATTCGTTTGAGCCGTCGTACGCACTCTTAACAACGAACTCGACCTTCAAAGGCATCCCCTGGCTGGTTCTCGCCAGATAGGCGTTCAGCTCAGGTGCAATCAACTTGGAGTAGAGGTCACTGTCGTAGTCGAGGTAGTCGTATCCCCAATCAGCTTCGCTCTTTCCGGCAACACCCCATGGAGCTATTACACCAATTCGGATAATCCGGTCGGAGTTCGCTGCGTATGAGAACGGGGCGAGGAAAGAGGACACGACTAGCAGTAAAAGCGCGCCTAGAACCGCCATATTCTTCACGCCGAAGCGTGCGCCTACACATTCGATTCTATTTATATTACTCGTCTTTCGTCATCTCCTGTGTTGGTTGTTTTCGCTCCCCCAACCTGGAGCTTGAAGGCCCACCCGAGCGTATCCTAGACACAAGTTCCTCCAGCTCATTCAGTGAAAGGTCGACCCTGAGGATACCATTCTCCCCTCTCAGCTCGAGGACGCTGTGGTCGGCCATTGAAAGGTCGAGGATTCTACCCAGGTTTCCCTCGAACAGGACGCTGTAGCCGGAATCGGAAAACATCATTGACTTTACGTGTTCTCGCCGCTTCATCTCGACTGAGACGCCGCGTTCGATATCTGCAACGTCTAAGTGGCTCAAGTGTCTTCGAGTCTGCCTCGACTCAGAGGCATGATAATCCCTGCGTGACCCTTTTCCTACCCAGATAGTACTGATACTGTGCCCGGAGGAACCAGTTTTATAGATTTTTACCCATTTTATCAGGGAGTATAAAGCTCATAGGTCCGCCCCAGAAAAGTCCTAATTCTCTCGGGTCGACCCATAGCCCTGAAACATAATTCGCTCGCTTCCCGCCAGTTTTTCTGCGTGTCGTACCAATAAAAGTGAGCCCAGTTAAACGGGTCATTCCACACCGCATACTGACCCATAAACCAGATGCCATTGAGCCCTTTGAACATGTCAACATGCGCGTCGAAGTACTCCCTAATACCGACGTCCAGACCCTCCCAGACGTCGAGCTCAACGTTAAGGAACCTCATCTTGTTAAGGTTCTTCGGCTTCGGATTATACTCACGCCTTGAATAGATCCGTAGATTATTTTGCACAATATTCTCTCGTTCATGCAGGCATCGGCCATCGATCACATCGATAATATTCTGCCAAGTCTCCATCGTATCCGCTTCAATGAGGTGCGCCCACTGCCAGGGCTCGTTTAATGGCTTCAAGAGCCCATGTAGCGTAGCCTTATGTGCCTTACACACTTCCCTGAATAATTCATGATACTCCTTAATCCCCTCGTATCTGTTCCGCTGGCTCCATAGATATTCGACTAAAACTACCATGCCAGTCGCCTTGTCTAGAAATACTATAAATTATAACTATAATAAATTTCTGAGGGCATCAAAACTGGTAACGCCAAGTAGTTAATGTTATTTTCTTATAAACACAGTTGTTTCTGGGGTGGCTGTGATGGAGAGATTCTACGAAACCTTATTCGAAGTCTCTAACGACTACAGGCACAGCATCCTACTTCTCCTAAAAGAAAAACCGATGAAGATAACAGAAGTCTCCAAGAAGCTCGACCTAACGACCCAGGAGATAAGCCGGCACATTTCCAGACTAGCAGAATCTGGGTTAGTAGCTAAGGATGTGGAAGGCTTTCACCATCTAACCAACTACGGCAGACTAATCCACGTGCTACTCGAAGAAATCGAATTTGTTTCAAAATATAGGGACTACTTCATCAACCACTCGGTCCTCGACCTAGACCCGGAATTCCTAAAGAGGCTAGGCGATCTCTCGAGCAGCCGATACGTGGGCAACACTATGGAGTTCCTCCACCTCATCGACCGACTGATCAAGGAATCAAAGGAAAGAGTCTGGCTCCAAGTCGACCAATACCCCCTAACATCACTCGACTCCATAGTCGGCGGATTAAAGAGGGGGGTAAAATTCAGGGTCATCGAACAGAGCGAGGTACTCTCCGGCCCCCGTGTGAACCTCGAATCATTAGAGGAAGCCGAGACGCTGATGAAAACCAGGGGAACCGGGCTCTCAGAGCAGAGGACACTCAACGAGAGCGGCGTCTTCCTCTTCCTATCCGAGAATAAATTCGCAATAGCCTTCCCGACCAAAGGGGCAAGCTTTGACTACAAGGGTTTCACTGGGTCGGACCAACGCTCAGTAAACTGGTGTAGTGACCTCTTTAACCACTATTGGAGGAAAACCGGCGCAAAACAGCCTACTGAGCGAGAAGAACAAGTGGAAACAACATACACTGCTCCAGTCATCTTGGAAAACGGTGTAGCCGTCATCGAAGGGAAAAACGCGCCAATAGACTCCAAGAACTTACAATACGCTGTAGACCACTACGACGACCTTATTCTAAGAGGAACATTTGACCTCGGGTCCTCAACAATTAACATCACCAGAAGCGTGAAAATACGTGGGGAGAAGGGAGCCGAACAGCCGAATACAAGGATCTATAAGAGAGGCTGGTCATACCCCTTGACAAAATTCGACTCCGTTCTGGAGATTAACGGCAAAGACATAGATGTCCTGATCGAAAACATCCACTTCACAGATTTTGACTGCTCATGCATTAACGGCAGCAGAGCCCGAAGCCTCAAGGTGATAAATAACAGATTCACACTCGAAACCGGCTACGGTAGAGGGTGGAAGTACCACCAATTCGGGGACTTTTTATTCGGCATATGGCTCGACTCCTACGAACCAACAGAGGCCGTGAAAAACTACGCTCACGGCGTCTTAATACAGGGCAACTACTTTGACTTCGCTGAATCTCAAAATGAAGCGGGCACAAGCGGCCAGCTAAATATGCATGAGGAACGAACCAACCAAACGCAAAAGACAAGCTACGAACAATATCTAGGAACCGGTATACACGCCAACAACCTCTCATGCAGTGTAGACATAAAGGGTAACATCATACGAAACATGAACGCACGGGGTGTAAGTGTGGTTGATAATTTCCAAGACGCAAAAATATCCATCACAGACAACATCATCTACTCGGAGATCCCAGGCGCATACCCCTTCAAGGGGATAGAATCAGGATCAGGCATATTCGTTCAAGCCTCATTTCTACACCATAGACCCGGCTTCGACATCGACATACATGGCAACAAAATCCAGCTAAAAAAAGCTGATTACTGTGGCATTGTAGCCATAAACTCCACCCAATCATCAGACATTAAATCAAATTTACTCGGCAAAATTAATAGAAACGAGATACACCTGGAGAATGGCCAAGCAGGCATAAAGGTAGGCTCAGACGAATTAGACGTCCAGAAAAACAGTATAACCGGAGAAGGCTTTTTCGGCGTCATAAGATACATAAAAGGCCTACCCGGAAGCATGACCGCTAACGAGGAAAACGAGCGCATCAAAGACAACGACATCTCCAAGTTTGAGATAATTGACCCGAGACGCTGGGTTTCCAGACGTTGGCCTCTTTAACTATTAGACTCTTAATGAAGCCTGAGACTTTTCAAACCGTCTATATTCTTTAATGTAAAATTTTGAAGCGCGATATGGGCGGCCTACTGCCCTCCAAAGCTCCTGTTTGACATTTACAAAATTTTTGAGATCTTTAAAAAGGTAAATGAATACCCAATTATGCGGTTCATTCCAGGGTTGATAACACCCCATTAGCCAAATGTCTCTCTTATCTTCGAGAACCTGGAGATAGGCATCGAAAAATTCTTTGAGCCCAATATTTACCCCGTCCCAATCAAATATGTCAAAGTGAAGATAACCGAACTCACTCTGATCGACTTCCCTTAGATTAGTAAATGTATTCCATATACCCTCGTCATGTTATGTGTAATATTTTTTCGAATATCTCCACCTCTATCATCAAGGGTATCCTCAAATTTCTCCCAATTTTCATAGCCATCAATCTCAACGATATACGACCACTGCCAAACCTCATTCACAGGTCTGTATATCCCAAAATACTTGATATTCCCCATTTCCTCCGCTACGTTACCGATCAAATGGTTATATTCGGATAAATCTGAGTACCGTTTTTTTTGATCCCAACAGACTTCGACCAGTAAACGATCCATTTACTATTACTGGGCTGTTTCACATATTTGAAAACCACGCATGAGTAACTCGAGCTTAATTTCAAATAATAACTGCAATTAATACAAAGATTGTTGTAGGCCAAAATGAGCTGAACCATTCTTACCGTTCAACAGCAATCCATTCTTCCCATTTTTCCTGTCTTTATTGACGGCTTCTACGATGATCATCTCACCTTCTCGGCTCACTTTTAGCTTGGAACCTGTCTCAGACTCAATCATACTCGACAAGAAACTCATTAGGAATGTGCTCCATTTCGCACCAATGTTGTTATCGATTAAATACGCGTCATTGGTTGGGAAGCACTTGTACCAGTTAAGGGAAGGCATGAGCTTCGTGATGCACCACTCGTAGGCCTTCGGGGGTTTTTTTGCCACCGAGTAAGTGAGTGTTGAACAGCAAAACTCCAGATGCTATTGAGGGCGCCAGTTTAACTAACTCGGTTTCATCAACGAGTGATAATATACTGGCGAGTGTTGAGGGCAGCATCGACACCGAATGTAGACCATCGATGTGACAGTAACGATCTCTGTGGCTGGAAATAATTTGTGAAACAAGTGAAGAGACGGTGGTGTTGCTACGGCGCGCTTCTTCGTCAAGATAATGGTTCAATTCAGGGGTTAATCTAACCGACTTTACTATCGAAGAGCTGGTACGCACACGAGTCCCCGCTCGGAAGTTGTTGGATGCACCCTATAATACGGACGTAGTTTTTTTCCTACATGGGTAGTATCAATTATTACCGAGTCTTTAAACGCCTTACGCAAATTCTCAAGGATTATACCTTGGGCTCATATCGTCGGTAGTTGCGTGTGCAGAGTATTCGAAGCCTCTCGGGACGGCTGATTGATCTGAAGCTAGCAATCGACATTTCGTTCGCGCGTTTCCAAGAGTCAAACCAGTAAAAATGAGCCCAAGTGTAGTCTTCATTAGCGGGTGAGTACTGCCCCATGTACCAGACGTCTTTCTGCCCCTCGAATGTCCTTACGTGGGCATCGTGATACTCTTTTATGCCGACGTTGATTCCGTCCCAAACATCGAGTTCAACATTAATGAGTCTCAGGGGGCGCTGGTTCCTCGGCTTTGGATTATGATCTATTCTGCTGTAAAATCGTGTAATATGCGCGGTGAAGTCGTCGACTCTCTCGACGCTTCTGGTACTTATCTCGTCTGATATCGTCTCCCAGTCTTCAAGACCTTCAACCTCCACAAAAAAAGCCCACTGCCAAGACTCGTTGAGAGGATTAAAGAGGCCAAGGAAATCAGCTCCCTTCATCCTGCTACAAACTTCCTCAACCAATCGACTGTACTCTGCAATCCCCTTGTATCGTTTTTTTTGGCTCCAACATGACTCAATAAGATACCGCAAGACTATCCACTCGCAAGCCTCACAAATAATAGATATAGTGTGAAGTTAGGATAAGATTATTGCACATACACGGCTAATTTTGCTCTGGATTATATCTCTCATAACTTCGAACGTTTATGATAGGCAGTATATAGGGTTGACCGGTCGCCCTCCATGAAGCATTAGACATTGCGAGCGCTCGCCCCCAGTCTCTGAACCAATAAAAATTAGCCCAGTTAAAGGGATCATTCCAGACGCGATACGCTCCTTGATACCACACGCCCTCCTGCCCATCGAATACCTTCACATGCGCATCGAAGTACTCCCTTACACCTATATCGATGCCTTCCCAGACATCGAGTTCAATCTGCAAATATTTTAATTCACCCAAATTTTCAGGTTTGTTATTGTAAAAGTTGTTTGAATACCACCTCATTATACTTTGCGGCACATCATTTCTTTTAGCGTGGTATCTTCGCTCTATTTCATCGCTAATATTCTGCCAAGTCCCCATTGTATTAGGTGGTTGTACTTCGATGAAGTATGCCCAGTTCCAGAGCTCATTTCTGGGTCTGAATAAGCCAATCAACTCTACGTTACTTGTTTCTTTACAGACCTCTTTGACTATGTCATAGTATTCCTTTATCCCCGTGTATCGATTCTTCTGGTTCCAGCAGGTCTCAAAGAGGACGCTAGACATGTTAATTCATCTCATTTTAGCTTTTACTGAGTGTTATATAACAGCTCGTGCACGCGGCTCATCTCACTATACTCGCGCGCAACGCGTGCATATGTAGATCTGCTTTGTACGAAAATATTGATCCTACTTGGATAGGATTGCTTCAGAGCATATATTAAACGACTAATGTGAGAAATTTCAAGCAGCGTGGGGTTCGAGGATTGGATATCGAGAATATCTTGTTACTTACAGGCATTGGTCTTTTAGCAATAGATCTTCTTTCAATGAAAGTAAAACCCTTCAGAAATTCCAAACTAATCAGGGAATATTCCCTTCCCCTAGGATTCACGCTTTACTTAGTATACTACGCAATCTTTCTCGCAGCATTCCTAAGAAGCGATTTTACCCTAGAATCAGGTATCGAACTACTCCTCCTCGAGTCTTTCCCTCTCTATCAAAGCTATTCGCAAGCTGGGCGGGGTCCAGTGGAAGCCTACTCCTACTCGCAGCAATAATAGGATTAGCTACAATTGGCTACATTGAATCAATCCCGGATAAATGGTCAGTATCCGCCAACTCCATGAGAATATTTTTCGCCTTCTTCGCCACAACTGTCCTCTTTAGAAACCCCTTCAGTAGGCTGCCGTCGGTGTTGCCAGAAGGCTATGGGCTTAACCCCCAACTACAAACGCCGTGGATGATCAGTCACCCCCCAATAGTGTTCACGGCTTATACGTTTCTAATTCTCACCTTCGCATTAATACTAGGTAAAATTAGTGGGGAACAGGTGAATACTAGGCTCCTTAAAATTACGTCTATCGCATCTTGGGCTTTATTCACAATAGGTATAGCTACCGGTGGTCTCTGGGCTTACCAGGTTTTAGGGTGGGGTGGGTATTGGTCGTGGGATCCTGTTGAGACTGCCTCCCTCTTGCCTTGGCTTGGCTTAACGATGTATTTGCACTTGTCCGGAAGAGGCTCAAATAATGGGCTTCTCGGAGAAGTGGCGGTGCTGGCTGCTTTTGACGGCGTGATATTTCTGAGTGCTCTTACGCGTGGGGGAATTTTAAACTCGGTGCACGCTTACGCGTTTTCTCCCGCCGGCCCCGTACTCCTCATCTTCGCACTTGGGTATACGCTGTATTTCGCTTTATTGGCGAAGGGGAAGAGGATTCTTCCCTCTCAAAAAATAGAGGATATTATATCCATCTCTAACAGGCTGGGTGTGGTTGCACTTGCGGGTATGTATTTCGTCTGTCTTTTAGGAGTTAGCTATCCCATTAGTCATTAAAATGGTCACAGGAGTCGTCATTGAAACCACAACCATTACGTATAATCTGTTGATGTATCCGTTCGTTTTAGCTGCTCGCACTCTCAGTAACAGCCTGTAGCGCCAACGGATTAGGTAAAAAGAGGTTGCTGATGTTGGTCTTTTCTCTACTTGCAGCTGGAGGCATAGGTTTGTTGCTCAAGTTTCCAACTGGCAACGTTCTCGCAGACTTTGGCTTACCGACTTTGGCTGCGACTTTCATAGCGGCGTCATTGGGACTGTTGAAATCGCTTAGAGCGCCAGTTGTTCCAGTTCTTGGGATGAAGGTGATACACCTTGGAGTGATATTGGCGCTGATAGGCGTCTTCGTGAGTTCTTCGAGCCAGCAGGAGATTATTTTAGACCTCTCCAACTCGAAACCAGGCACTACGAGACAGGGCTTATCAGTTAGCTTATTGGAAAATAATACCTCGATTAGTCAACATTGGGTGTTTTCAAGAGAACTCGGGGTTGAGGCTCCCGAGTATTCTGAGGCTGACGTCAAGCTACAGGTGACATATCTTGAGAGGTCTTATACTGAGGTTGCTTCTTGGCAAGGTTCTACATCAACACTGGTTTCGTAGCCCAACCCACGATAATCAGCACGGAATACGGGGATCTCTACCTATATCTTTCACCTACTGAGCCTCTATTAGACACCCTGATTCAGCAATACTCCTCCACGCAAACACTTGAGTCGGATATAAGAGTGCAAGGAAAAGAGGTTCCTTTAATTTGGGTACTATGGTTTGGAGTAATCTTAATGGCAGTTGGCTCCAGTGTAACAATTTTCTCAGCTATTAATTCCTATAAAACAAATAATAAAAATAGGGGATAGAAAAAAGGGGGATTATTTTAGGGAGTTTGCAGTGCTTGCCTTAACCCTGTTTCTACCAGGCTAGCTTGCGCAATCAGTTCAGCTCTAGTTGACTGAGAATCCTTGTATACTTCGTTTGCATTCATAATGAAGTCCGGGAATGAATCCATGCCTGCCTCAAGCAAAGTGAATTGAGCAGTAACTATCTTCTCGGCCAGAATTGATCTACCCTGAGTGAACTCGTCATAGAAATGCCACTCGGTAACACCGTGGCATCCGACACATTTACCTGGCCATGACGCATGACCAATCATCCAAATTGGGTCATTCATCCTTTTCTCCGACGGGCCTCGATAGGGTTTCTTTCTCAGTTGGAACGCTAAGATCGTAGCTATTTTCCCCGAGAACGATCACGCCGGATGTTGGCCAGGATTCAGGGTGGTTTTTCCACCAGCCGACGCCTGGGCTTGCGAACGCTCCCTGCACCACTATGCCTATGCCTAGCACTACTCCCAAGGCAATTATCAGCCATTTTCCTTTCATTGTTTTTCACCTTTTCATTTCAATTGACTTGCTGGAAATTGAGGCGCTCCCCAGCTTAGAGCCTGAAGCGTTACCTGAGCGGCTCCTATCCACTATGCCTGCGATCTCCTCTAAGGCTACATCAACTCTTAATGTTCCAAAATTACCGCAGACCTGTAGGACGCTGTCATCAGTTAGCATTATAGCTATGAGTTGACCGAGGTTGGCTTCAAATAGAACGTCTCCGCCTCCCTCGTCAGTGAACATCATGGTTTTAACATATTTACGCTGCTTCATCTCGACGGATACGCCGCGTCCCTCTTCAGGCAAGGTGGCTCAGCTCAAGTGCCTTCAGAATTCTTTCATCGATAAGTCGTGATAATATCTACGTGGTGAAGATAGTACCAAAGTAGGATCAATGCTACCTTGACCGGATGAGATATTCATGAGCGGTGAGTGAGAACCATTTCTTTCAATTTGTTCGCTAAGTTTTAGGTAATATATTTTACCCCTTGATTCCGTCTCAGTGCCTAGTTGGGCATCACATTGACACGTCTCACCGCTGTCGACCTGGATTTATAGAATAGGATTGAAGGTCTAATCATGAAATAGTCTAGTAAAATCAATCTAACGCCGATTACATTCACTCTTGTCCAAGCTTCCGAGTAAAGCGAGCGCGTAAAATCTAGTCCCAAATTTACTTTATCATTAACCTCAGCTAACACGCGCTTAGACTTTTTCTAATCAGCTAAGTACGAGGAGCTTCTCGTTCAGCTCCGCCAACATCCTACCCACATCGGGATCAGGCTGAGCGACTTCACCGCCTCCCCAAACCCGGAGACGCTTGTATGGCGAGGCTGCTTCGACAAGGAAACATAGGATTCCTCCCCCGCCTCTCTCGCAGTACTTACTCGCTAGGATCAGTTCCTCAAACTCCTCTACCAGGTAGTCGTTTGAGTCGAGGAGGTTGACTAGGTGTCTGCGGTTTTCCTCGATGTTGCCCATGGTTCATGGTTTTAAATCTGGGTAGATATAGTTTGCTTGTCAGGTAAACGGTGCAGCGGGTTCGCAGCGCGGAAAGCTTCACGCGGGTGCGACTTTTTTTCGTTATTTCCTATGCGCGCAAAGCTAGTTTTCGTAATAGTTCTCCATCTTTATGTGCAGTATTGGCCTCTTCGTGCGCTCAGCTTCTTAACCCTCAATAGTATTCCTAACGGAGAGGAGTGACCCGCTGTGCCGATTGCGAAGATCGGGGACATCAATATCAACTACAGTATTCAGGGGACGGGTGAACCAATTGTAATGATCATGGGTTTTGGCTCCGCGATGGAAGGTTGGCACTTCCAGATCCCCTTCTTCAGTAAACATTTTCGGGTGGTAACCCTCGACAACAGAGGCGTCGGTGGGTCGGATAAACCGAAGGGGCCCTTCACGACGAGGATGATGGCGGACGACGTGATCCGTCTAATGGACTACCTTGAAATCGAGAAGGCACATATCATCGGTGCCTCGATGGGGGGCATGATAGCGCAAGAGATCTCTATCAACTACCCGGAGAGGGTCAACAAGCTTGTCCTCGCATGCACATATGCTAAGAGGGGTGAGACGTTTAGAAATATTTCAGACGGTGGGAAACTGAGTGGTTCACCCGCGGAGAGGATGACGTCCATTATTGATCTTGCTTTTAATAAGCCGCTTTACAGGTTTGTTTTTGGTTTCCTAGCTAGGTTAACGTCAATATTTCAGAGATCCCCTGACGCAGTTGGGATAGAGGGACAAAGCGTGGCTGTAATGAGTCATGATGCCCTTGAGAGATTGGGTTCGATTACTTCTGAGACCCTTGTTATAGTTGGGACCAGAGATAGACTCATAGATCCCGCTGCATCTGAGGTTATTGCCGGAATTATACCGAATGCAAAGCTTGTGAAGATTGAAGGCGGTTCCCATACAATCATGGTCGAGAACAAAGACGAGTTCAACGAGGAAGTGCTGAAATTTCTTACAAACAGCGTACCCTAATATTATTGCGCCAAGCAGGTTCGAAAAGTTGCGTTTTTCCTTCTTCAATACGGTAGTTATCTGCTTTCATATTGTGCTCACGTAGATCATTTAACTAGTTTATCCTCCCGAGAAGCTCCACAGTCGCATGAACGATCTGCTGTTGCTGGTCCTCTCGGCTGATTGTGGCATCCAAGTCACCCGGCTGAGGACCATACCATCCACACTGCGCATGGTTGCCTCCGATAATCTCAACCCGAACAGTCTCTTTAGGCAACTGTTTAAGCGAATCATCGATCTGCGCAGAACTGACCAGACCATCTCTTGACCCGTGAATAGTTAAAACCTCAAGCTGCTTACTGGAAAGGTCATTTCCTGATGCAGGATAGGACTCCAGCAAAATAAGCCCATTCACGCTTGCAGGCGATGTTGAGACATATTGAGCTGCCATACTCCCTCCAAGGGAGTGACCGCCAACAACCCAGTTTTCTATTTCGGGATGGGCGTCGATTACACCCTGCGCTGCATTTGGTGAGAAAACCGCTAGATTAAGGGGCATACGGACAATTACTACGAGGTACCCCTCTGACGCTACATTGTGGGCTAGTGGTGCATACGATCTATAGTCGACCCTTCCACCGGGATAGAAAATGAAGCCGGTCTTTGTTGTGGCGTTGACTGGCTGAAACACAAGCCAGTCACCAGTAGTAACCTTGACTTGGGCATCAGAGTTGAGCGCTTGTAGCGCCTCACTCATAGGTCCTAACGGTGTCTCGGCCCAGATAATAAAACCGGCACCTGCTATGGCAAGCACAATAAGAATTGCTGCCCCTATTTTCACAGTTTTACGCATAGTGTTCACTCGACCTCAACTGCAACCTCGTTCCTACGAAGGAACCAGGGCGTGAATGGTGGGTTATACCGCATGAGGGCCACTTCCCCTCGCGCCTTCAAATCATTCCTAGATAATGTGTCGAGCAGCAGTTTTTTCTTCTTCTCGACTGTCGACTCACGTGCCCAGCCACTAAACCTCAGTACGGCCAATGTTCTAGTGGGCAGTTCCTCGATGCTTATCCGGGGGTCGGTTGGCTCCGGAACCGTTTCTCGTGTATAGGACGATGGGGTCACAAAGGACATTGTATCCCCACTGGTGAAAACCGGGGATGTCATTGAGATCTTCTCCGGCGTGATGACTGGGGCAGTCATTGAGATCTTCGCACTGCCTTTGTTGGCGCCTGAAATGTATCTGAATAGCATTCCAAATAGATCTGTATTGCCTCTTGCCGTGGCTAGAAGTATTGGAGTGTATCTTCGGATTTCGACCCCTTCGATACTCCTTAAAACTTCATATTTAGGTTCCTCGACCAAGACTATCCACTGTTTTGTATCTTCTTAGCGTGAGGTAAATTCTTAACTCGTGAACATCCACATCGATGTGAAGCGTGTCGTAAAAATTACCCTAATTTGAATTAGGTATATTAGTTAAGATTCCTGAGAGTTCCTCGATTGAAAATGGCGTTAGATGCACTTGAGCTGATACTTATCGTCGGGGCGCTTCTAGTCTTTTTCTTATGGGGTCCTAACAAGATTCCTGAACTGGCTAAAGCCCTTGGAAAGGCTAAGAACGAGTATAATAAAGCAGCAAGTGAGATAGGGGAACTCGCAAAGGTGTCAATCAAGACCGCTGAGACCCCGAGTACAAGCAATGTCGATAAGATAGTTGAGATCGCTCACCAGCTCGGTATTAAGACTGAGGGCAAGACCCGAGACGAGATAGCTGATGAGATCGTCGCAAAAAAGTCTCTTTAAATGGCCAAGTTATTTTGTCGAGGTTAGGAGGGTAAGCGTGGCTACAGAAGGAACTGATCCTAAGAGCAATTACCTAAGTCATCTAGCGGAGCTTGTTCAGAGAAGTAAAGTCATAATCATCGTTCTTTTTATCAGCACTATTTTCTTCATGTTATTTCCCGCTAACCCTCTAGATTTATTCGACCCCGCCATGTGGGTAACTGGCTTCTATAGACCCATGATTTCCGTGATGCTTGAAGGTATAAAGAATCATGTAGCGCCACCCGGGCTTCAAATAATCAGTCTACAAATCGGTGACCCGCTCGAAGTCTACATCTTCGCTTCGATCCTTCTAGGCCTCCTGGTGAGCTCGCCCGTAATAGGTTATGAAATCTACATGTTCGTCAACCCTGCCCTCTTTGAAGAGGAGCGGAAATCCATCTATCCCTTTGTGCTCGGGTTTAGTGGCTGCTTCGTTTTGGGGGCCATATTCGGATACATGTTTCTCGCCCCAATCATCGGGTACACAATGATCTTCTTCTCTGCCCTCATCAGCGCTCAGCCTACAATCACGGCACTTGACTTTTATTCAATGATTTTTGTCTCCGTATTATTTACAGGCTTTGGGTTCACAATTCCCGTCATTTTTGTGCTATTAGTGAAGTTGGGAATAGTCGGAACCTCGTTACTGACTGATAATCGCGTTATCTTTTATGTTGGATTGTTTGCTATAACTGCTTTCGTCACCGCCGATGGTGGTCCCTTAGCAGATCTATTACTCTGTGTCCCAATAATTGTATTGACTGAGATCTCAATCATAATCGCGAAGAGGATTGAGAAGAACAGATTTACTAATAGCTTGGAGTCTGGCATTTTTCCAGATAATGTGTGTAAGTTCTGCGGTGCTCGGTTCCATGGAGAAGAAATATTTTGCCGGAAGTGTGGGAAATCGAGGACGTAAATATTAAGAAATTTTACCGTTCGGCTTTCTTATTGATGATTTCCTTTGCTATTTGGGATTTGGTTTTACCTTCGGTGCTTATACCGAGGCTTTGAGCCACTAGGGTTAGCTCTTCATCGGGTTTCTCGTTTTGTTCATTCGATTTGGAGTCGGCTAATTCTTTTTCTGATTTTACACTAGCTTTACTGTACTCGTTCTTAGCCCTTCCAAGGGCTCTTAGCGAGTTCGGGTATTTTGCTTGGGCCCCATATGAGAAATATTGCCAGTGCCCCGACTATTATCGCGATCTCGAGTGGATCTAGTGCCATTTTATTATCTATTTGTATTTTGAATAGGGCGATTAATATATCTTATCAAAGATGGAAAATTAGTAAACATACACAGGACAAGCTGGTTGTTCTTAGAAGAATGAGTCTTTTTTGACTTTAACTCTCATTACAGTTTCAGGTTCATTAATTAAATAATTTCATTCAGTTGGTTGAAAGTTCTATTAATATTCAATGCTTCCACGGGATCAAGCGAGGCTTAATGAGTAAAGATACTGATACGGTTAAGAAGAATCGTAGAAAGTTCCTCAAGCTAATGGGTGCAGGAGCGGGCGTAGCAGCACTATCTACTGCGGTTGGCTTTAGACCCGATAAGCTATTCTCTCCGAACCAGGAGGGACTTATCGATCCGATTGCAGGTGTAGAGGCTGCTCCAAAGCCGAAGCTAACGCCATTCTTAGATGCGTTAGTAATCCCCCCAGCTCTTATACCCTGATACTACAGTTATCCTGGAACATGACTATTACGAGATCTCTATTGGCCAGGCGATATGCATAAATTTCACGCAAATTTGCCGGCCACCACGACACAAAGCTATTTTGGCGGCACTACTGGTTACCTTCCTACACCGGCTGATTTCTTTTACTTAGGGCCAACGATTGTTGCCCAAAAAGGAAGACCCGTAAAACTGAAAGTCACAAACAATCTTCCACTTAGGACCACATCTGATTGGCACCGCAATGGACTATACTATCATGGGCAACACCGTTGACGGAACCTCGAACCCTGCCTCTCGCTGGCCTGACGAGCACCGAACATGTGTGCATCTACATGGTGGCAAGGTATTAGCAGTACACGATGGAGGACCGAGAGACTGGTTCTCACCTGTAGGATCAACATCCAGCCAATCCATATCCAGAAGGCAGATGCGATTGATCCTGGACTTTAAACGGGTTCTCACACTTACGAGTACCCTAACGACCAACCATCATCATTGATTTGGTACCACGACCATGCGTGGGGGATCACGAGATTCAATCCATTTCTGGGACAGGCAGCGGCGTACATTGTTAGAGATGGCTACGAGAACGATCTCATCAATGGTACTAATGATGCTGGACAAAATGCTGCCCTCCAGAAAATTCCTAGCGGAACCTATGAGGTTCCAATAGTACTGCAAGATAGGCTGCTAAATCCAGCCACGGGTGCACAGATATATCCTATAACAGCCGTCCCCGGGCTTCACCCCATCTGGATACCTGAGTACTTCGGAGACACCCCCGTTGTGAACGGTAAAGCCTATCCATTCCTTAACGTTGAACCAAGAAGGTACAGGCTTCGCTTCCTGAACGGTTCACAAGCCAGATTCTACAATATATGGTTACAGGGTCCCCGGAGGCACTACCCCAATTTGGGTAATTGGCTCTGAACAAGGATTCACTGACTGCGCCGGCGATGCTTAACAGCCTCGTCATTGCCCCTGGAGAACGATTTGACACTATCGTCGACTTCACTGGATTAAAGCCGGGTACAAAGCTTACTCTTAAGAACAATGCAAAGGCGCCTTACCCTAATGGAAGAGGTGGAGAGATTCCCTAGCATTATGCAGTTCAGAGTGGTTACACCTCTCGTTGGAACAGACCGACTACAGTACCAATCATTGCCTGCTGCCCTCACTCTTCGACCCATTGACCCCCACTAACTGCACCAGCCCCAATCATGGAGAGAGATTGTCCTCTCAGAAATCATGGATCCCACCACAGGGCAACCATTAGAAGTGCTCTTAGACGGTAAACGTTTCCTCGACCACGCTCCTCCAAATCCGCCTCTATTTACTGAAACAGACGGCGCAATAAACGTCTGGCAATTCATCAACACAACTGGAGACGCACACCCAATGCACCTACACCTAGTAAAGTTCAAGGTGGTGGACCGCCAAACATTTGATGCAAAGCTCTTCCTCGCCGCCTGGAATGCATGGATTGCAGTAATCCAAGCTAGTACACCAAGACCTTCAGTTACCACTTTCCTCTTGGGTGCGCCTACTCCACCTGCCCCCGAGGAAACAGGGTGGAAGGATACCGCAAAAGCCATGCCTGGAGAAGTTCTGAGAATTATCGCCAAATTCGATCTTCCTGCTGGTGCGCCAACGGGTATGAACATTACGTCTGCCACTGCCACATATTAGAACACGAAGAAAATGACATGATGTTCTACTTTGGTGTGAATAAGCCCTAATAATTTCCCTCCCTTTTTTTTGGATCATTTTTATTTCTAGTTAAATCTCCAAATTATATGCTAATTTTGGGTTTATTACCCACGCTTCCTAAAGAAATAATGGTAAATATGAAGAAGATGTTGGCTGTTCCACTCGCCCTTCTCCTGATGGGCTCCATACTCACCGTTGTTGGTGTAAACTCGTATGTTAACGAGTCAAATGTAGCCTTATGTATGGCATGCGGGATGAAGGTCACGAAGAGCGACCCCTCAACCCTGTTGATAACTTCCCCTGGACAACCTGACCAGTGGGCTTGCTGCCCCGTCTGTGCGGCACAGGTAGGTCTCTATTATAAGAACGCCGTCATCACGGGCACATGTATAGCAAGTGGGAAGACGATAATATTCACCGTCAAAGACGAGGCACTTTCCTCTGTTTCTCCCGACACCACATTGATGCTAGCTGGTGGTTCGTGCATGAAGAACAAGCTCGCATGCGACGAGGCAAACGCGGGTACGCTTAAGACAAGTTTTGACTGGGCCGCGAGTGTGCCTCTGAAGACATCAGCCGAGTTCTTCGATACCGCTAAGATGAAGCTATCTACCGCAACAATCGCCCCGAAGCCGAGCCTAGTTTCTACTCCTTCCTATCTCATACTTGGATCCGGTCTATTACTCGTAGCTCTTGCGCCTGTTGCATTGATTTACTTCAGAAGGCACGAAAACAAGAGTGCATAGAAAGGGATACACTCTGAAGACTCCGAGTGACCATCAGGCCCAATGGGGAAAAATCCTACTCACGGCATCATTAGTGTTAACATTAATCAGCTTCACCCACGCTGCCATCGGCGGTTCAACTTGGAGTCCTCAGCCAACGCAGGCGCTCATTTCATCGATTGGTTATATGGGTCCTGACCTTTCTTCTAGCTGCTTATCGACGAGAAACCCGATTCTTGAGATTACTTGCCTGACGGATCTGCCCGGTGGCTATTGTTACCACTTTGCTTGCGGAATGGTGGATCCTCTCGGTGTAAACGTGTTATCATAGGAGTCACTTTAAAATGATCCAAAATAAAAGTGGAGCCCAGAAACACCTCAATTTTTTAGAATATGCTTTAAGATCATTGACGGTCTATAGGACTCGAACCATCGCCGTCGTCTTTTCTTTAACCATGGCGATATTTGTATTGGGCTCGATAGTTTTCATATCAGATGGTTTATCCCGTGAAGCGCTTGTCGCGGCGAATGCGGCTCCAGATATCACTGTTCAGGGCATGATTGCAGGGAGGATTACCCCAATCGCTACAACGATGATCCCGGAGTTTGAGGGAATCCCCGGAGTCGAGCGGGTGGTTCCCCGTATGTGGGGATATGTTGTGTATAAAACAAGAATTTTTACGGTGATGGGCCTTGATCCGATCTCCTCCGGATTAGGTGTTCCCGGGCTTTTGTTGGAGAGTGGTCGGTTTCCAAACGAAGGTGAGGCCGGTGAGGCTGTAATTGGGTCATACTTGGCGGAAGCCGAAAACCTTGAACTAAATTCAACTTTACCATTGGAAGCAATGTCGGAGGGGATCTCAGGAGGTATGGGTGGGGAGCCTTTCAACTCTAACTTCACCGTCGTGGGCATCTTTTCCTCCGATGTCAGCCTCTACACGTCGGATATGATACTCATGAATTACCTGGACGCACAGAGCCTTCTCCTTCAGTTCAGGATTTATTCTGCCACTGATCTCTGCATTTATCTAACCGATTCATCAAGCGCAAATACCGTTGCATCCTCGATCGCCCAATTGTATCCGGAGCTAAGAATTCTCACAAGAAGTTCTATCGTTGACGCCACGAGCACAACCTACGGTTTGCGGGGGGGCTTCGCAACGATCATGTGGCTTATGCCTCTAATCACAGTCGTTCTCATCGCATGGAGTCAGGCTACCACAGTCGGACAGGACTCACGTAGAGAAGTAGGAATACTGAAGACACTAGGCTTCTCGACGTCGGACATAATGGAGATACGCCTTATTGAGGCCGTGGTGCTGGGCTTTATTTCCGCCTCCCTAGGTGTTTTCATTGCTATCGTCTATGATGCGTATATCGGGGCACCGTTTCTTAGGGAGTTTTTGCTCGGCTGGACCGCAACGTTGCCCTTTTACAAACTTCCCATCGAGATAGGCTTTGATAGAATGCTTACGCTATACGCTATCGCGGTTTTCCCCCTACTCCTAGGAAGTCTAGTCCCCGCTTGGCTCTCAGCGATAACTGAGCCTGACACTGTACTCAGAGGGTCTTAATATGAGCATATCCACGAAGGGCTTGACAAAGATCTTCCTCAGGGGACAGCCCAACGAAGTCGTAGCGGTTGACGACGTAAACCTATCCATAGAGGAAGGAGACTTCATGGCGATACAGGGCTCATCAGGGAGCGGTAAATCGACACTGCTGAATTTGATGGGCCTACTGACGTATCCGACCCGAGGCGACGTCTACTATGGGGATGCACCAGTGACGAAGTACTCGGAGGGTAAGAGGACAAGCGTTAGACGCGATAATGTCGGATTCATCTTCCAACAATATAACCTCCTCCTCCATCTTAGCTCTTGGGAAAACGTAGCGTTGCCTCTAATCTGCAGAGGATTAGCCCCTCCAGAAAGGCGTCGCATCGCAGTCGACTTCCTCTCCCAGCTGGGAATGGAGGAGAGGGTTGACTTCAGGGTGGGTCACCTCTCAGGCGGTGAACAACAAAGGATCGCCATCGCGAGGGCTCTCGTCACTGAACCGAAGATAATCTTCGCAGATGAGCCAACCGCATCCGTCGATGACGCCAACGCGCGGCTCATAATTGAGCTATTTAAGAAATTAAAAACAGAGGGGCGAACCATAATTGTCTCCACTCACGACTCCACGTCTTAGCAGTGAGGCAACGCGCACATTTACAATGAATCATGGCAAACTGACGGAGGAAAGTTAGGAATGATATGGACCACCAGCGCCATCCTACAACTCATCTTATCGATTACAGCCGTTGTATTGGTAATGATCGCAGGGTGGAAAGCACTCCAGATTTATAGAAAGTGGGACATAGTAGACCAAGAGGAGCGCTACAACCTTGAAAAAGGAGCCTATCTTACCTCTACCGCCGTCGTTATCGCCCTCGGTATCCGAATTTTCATGGTACCTCTCTACTTCTGGACAATGCAAGGCTTCATACCATCAATACCAGGGGCAATGTGCCTCTGGGGCGTCTTTAATGCGATACCTGCACTTGCGTGGACTGACCTATTCATCAAGTTAGCTCTCCCAGTAGTCTATCTGGGCTGGCTTTTCGTTGCATATATCAATTCTAAGGGGGGGCTCAATTCCGCCATGAAGGGTCTCATGGGGTTCTTTCTGCTAGCTTCACCTCTGGTATTATTGGACTCTGGACTCGATATCGGTATAATGCTTGGGATCACCCCAGTCGAGGTAAGCTGCTGTTCGAACGCAATCGATGTTGGACCCAGGCCTCTGCCCGCTGCTATAGGTGATTTCTCGGGTCAAAGCATTTTACTTATTGCATTTCTAATAGTGTCAGTTGTATTCGCGATTATGCTTAGTAGAGCGCACTTGAACAGAGGGATGCTTGTAGGGTCAGCGATCCTATCCCTCGTTTTAACTATAGGATTCACAGTCACGGCTACTGAGGTCCTAACGCCTTGGTTGCTTAATTTGCCGTTTCACCATTGCCCGTTCTGCTTACTATTTTTACATCCAATATCTGTGATTTTCAGCGTGCTGTTCTGGGTTGGCTTGGCTACTCCGTGGCTAATTCTGATTGTAAGCTCCTTCAAAGGTTATGAGTTGATGAATGTTTTAGGCGCCAGCTTTAATGTGAAGCTTGCTCAGGTTGCTAGTATCTCTGTCGCTGCTTCAATATTCATGATAGTTGTCGATATTTTCGCGGCTCTCTAGAAATGCGCGTGTGTTCGACTTATGTGTGGGCTGAACTGTATTGTTCTCCACGGCGGTTATTGACTGGTGTCGCTGTTACCCATAACATTTCGAAAAAGAACTGCATCGTTGACACATAATTGTGATAGTTTGTCCAAATTACGCTGCTGTTCTCATCTAACGCTGATTGAGACTTGTCTGATAAATGAACGAGTACCTCCGAGTTGTCTATTATTGCGAATTGTGTAAGGTCTAGCTTTGACAAGTGTCTAAGTTCACAGTTGCGGAAATGTGTTGCAGCATTGAAGTTCCCGTCATCGATCTCTGATAAAATTCTGACCTTTTTTTTATTCTTATTTTTCATGCTAAGTATGTCGCTGATTCCATCAAAATCCGATTTTGATAGTTGATCATTACTTAGAACTGTATCGACATTGTGCTTAGATTGTTCAAATAATTTTAACTTGAAATTTATTATATTCCTCTCTCCACGGATCACTTTCAATGTGGGAGTGTTTGATGATGCTCTCCTTTCAGGGATTTTTATCCATTCATTAAGTAGAAGCTTTTTTCTATTCTCCATTTCAATGATTTTTTGTTTCGAGTCCTTTTCTAGAATGTCAAGGGCTGAATCTAATTCTACGGCAGTAAATCTCTTCGGCTTGGTGATGGATACTTCAATCAATCCCTTTTCTTGTAATCCCTTCAGACCTCTGTGAGTCTGAACGGGACTAAAATTTATGGAAGATCTGATTTCGCTGGTGGTGGACACGCCTAACTTTGATAACGCGTAAAATATCATTGCCTCTTTATCGGTGAGACCAAATTCTTGGAGATTATTGACGATGTCCCTCATTTGGTTTCCATTTTTAGACAGGGAATACTGGTTTATTTACTAATCCTGTTATTAACACGTTCAAATACGCATTCTAAGAAACCGCGCGCGTATCGATTTTGATTTGACATAGGTTGGGTCGCGGGTGCGTATGGAGTTGAATCGGGCAGTCAGTTTTTTTTATTCTTCCTCGAATACTTCTTTTACGTCGCTTAGCAGGTGCCTGATGGGTAGGTGCTGGGGGCATGCTTCCTCACATTTACCGCAGCTTACGCAGTTCTTCGCCCACTGCTCTGTTTTTAGGTTCTTCTTGTATTTTGCCTTGACCGTCTGGTCTCTATTCTTCATGTAGTATTCGTTGAGGAGGCTGAATATCTCTGGTATGGCGACGTTATTCGGGCAGGGCATGCAGTATCGGCAACCAGTGCAACCTATGAAGCCCATGTCTCGATACGTTTTAGCAACCAAGTCAATCAGCTTGTTGTCCTCATTCGTCAATTGTCCGGCGCCGCTGCGTCCAGCTGATTTTACGTTTTCCACGACTTGCTCCATAGTGCTCATCCCGCTGAGAACTAGGCTGACTTCGGGTTGGTTCCAGAGCCATTGGAGTGCCCACTCGGCGGGACTCCAGTTGCGGTGACTCTCCTTCCATAGTTTAGCTACGCCCTCTGGAGGATTGACGGCGAGGCGTCCTCCAGCGATGGGCTCCATGATGACTACGGCTATTCCCTTTTTAGCTGCGTATCGGAGCCCCTCTGCGCCTGCTTGATACTCTGAGTCAACGTAGTTGTACTGGATCTGGCAGAAGTCCCAGTCGTAGGAGTCTATGATCTGTTTGAAGAGTGGTAACTCGTCGTGGAAGCTGAAGCCGATGTGGCCGATCTTGCCTTCCTGAATCTTTTTCTCCACCCATTTGAATACGCCGAGGTCAGGTATTCTAGGCCAGGTGCTTTTTCCGAGTGAGTGTAGGAGGTAGAAGTCTATGTGGTCAGTCTGCAGTCTTATCGAGTTGTTCGTTAAAGTATTTGTCAAAGTCGTCTGCGGTTTTAACTAGCCAGCAGGGCATCTTGGTGGCAAGCTTTACTTTCTCGCGGTAGCCGTCTTTGAGGGCTTTCCCTACGAGTACCTCGCTTTGCCCTTTATGGTAGGGGTATGCTGTGTCGATGTAGTTTACGCCGTTGTCTATGGCGTATCTTATCATCTTTATTGCCTCGGGTTCATCGATTTTCGAGGTATCTCCTCCTATTGATGGGGAGTCTCATGGCGCCGAAGCCGAGGGCGGAGGGCTCGAATTCGAGCTTCCCCGACTTTCCTATATTTCATGTTGGGTGACCATGACAGGCTTGATGCGTTCTTTATCATTCGATCCACTTCGGAGTAAGTGCACTGTGATTAAAATAGGATTGTAACCAGTGCATTTACTTACGGTCTAGAAAGTTCCTCGACTATCTTGATTAGCTCTGGAAGCTTAGTTATGATAAAGTCGGGGATGATGTCTGTTGGATGGTCATCGCTCCCCGTCTTAAACCAGGCTGTGTGCATCCCTATCCTCTTCGCACCCAGGATATCGTGTTTAATCAAGTCCCCGACGTGCAGAGCCTCTTCAGGCTTAACATTCAGAGCGTCGAGGGCTGTCTTGAACATGACCTCGTAGGGCTTGCATAGCCCAACCTCGTCGCTGAAAATAGTCACATCGAAGTATCTTAGCACGCCGTAGTCTTCCAGGATACGCCTCATGACGCGTCCGGGGCTTGAACCGCTGTCGCTGATTAGCCCAATCTTAACTCTTCCATTTAGCCACTCAAGTGTCTCTATGGCGCCTTCCTTGAGCTTCGGCGGATCGTTTAACACGGCCTCCTCGTACTGCTTCACTATTTGGGCGTAGTCGCACTTTCCATCTAAGCCAACAAGTTCGATGGTGTGATTCACAATCTCATCGACGCCTACATGTCGGCGCCCCTCAACTTTGTGGATCTCGGTGCTGTGCCTGAACCCAGCCTGATACACCTCGAGAAGCTTGGACTCCTCGAGCTCGACTCCGTTAGCCTTGAGGAAGGACCTAAGGTGGGGAAGCCTGAATTCGAGGTAGTTCCTTGGGTGGACCAGCGTGTTCCACATGTCTAAGGTAACGGCCCGAATCCCATGAGGCATAGCAACACTCAAGTCTCAACGACATAAAAACTCGACCACGCGCACACGGCAGTAAGATGCGAGCTTGGGCGAGTTGAATCAGAGGCTAGAGTCCTGAGTGGGTCCGCAAGTGTTAGCGGTAAAGGCTACTTTGACTGAAACCCCAGTTGGCTCGGTTAGCCCGCATTATTATATGCCCGATGTAGACACGCGCGCACGTTATCATCCACCCCTATTTAGGGTCGGGATCAGTCAGTTTTGCTGCAAATTCTCCTGCTAGGTACCCGGTAGTCATAGCCATACCGTGGCTGATGCCAGGGCAGAGCAGCGGGTAGGCTAGTTTGAAACGTCCCCCAACAGTGTTACCCGCCAGATACAAGCCCTGAATGGGTTTTCCATCTACGTCTGTTGGCTGGAGATGCTCGTTGCACACCAGGCCGCCGAATATCAGCATCGGGTAGTCGGGGTTAGGCGTCCAACCCGCGTAGAAAGGCGGTGTATCCACCGCTGTCAATCGGTCTGGGCGCTTACCGAAGTCCAAATCACAACCAGCCTCAGCCAGTTCATTATACCTATCAATGGTTTTCCTGAAGGTATCCACTGGAACCTTCATCTTTTCAGCCAAGGCCTCTATCGAGTCGGCTACAACAACAGTTCCTTTAGCGATTCTATCCTGCAGATTCTTGTATGTCTTCTCTGTTGCTTTGTATACTCTTAAGAAGCCTAACCCCATCTTCGGCAGATCCTCTGGCCAGGATGCGTCAAACACTATCCATGCCCCATGCTGCTCCTCCGCCTGGCGGGCCATCGCCTCGGAGTCTAGGTCTTCGTCGCAGAAGCGCTCGCCAAGCCGATTAACTAAAAGGAAGGCGTCTGTTCCAAGGGCGTGTGAGATGTCGTTGAGGGGCGCGTGTGGCGTCTTCTCCATAACGGCGCCTACCCCCATAGCCATCTGGTGGCCCTCACCCATGGAGGTGGGGATTAGCCCCAACTGGAGGTTTGCACCCGGGAAGTATCTGTCAACCATCTCTCGGTTGTAGCTGTAGTCTCCTGTGGCGAGGATCACCCCTTTCAACGCCTCATACCTGTTGTGGTTACCCTCCCTATCCTCAGCGATGACAGATGTCACACGTCCGATCTGCGGGTCTCGGGTTAGTCGAACCGCTTTGGTGTTGTAAAATATTTTTGCGCCGTGGCTGAGGATCTTCTCCTCTACGATGGAGAGACATCTTCTCATGTCTGGGTGCACTGACCCCAATCTGTGGCAGGTTGGATACTCAACCGTGTATTCATCCAACGGATTCCAGTTCGGTGGCATTTCGGAGGGGTTGGGCCAGCGGTCTATAACCACGGGGTCATCCCTCGCGGGTATGACTAGATATGTTTTCAACCCCTCCTTCTCCAGGAGATCGATCATATGGTTCATGACCCTGGCGCTGTTGCGTGCCCAGAGGTGGAAGATTCTCTGGTGCACCCGGGCTGCCTGCACCTTCATTAGGTCGCGGAGAATTTTGTTTTCATCTATTTTTATGCCAATTTGCTCGTGGAGCCTACTGTTGATAGCGGTGATGTCCCCACCCCTAACGTTGAAGGCTCCCGTTTTCTCAATTAGAGCGACGGAGGCATTGTTCTCAGCCGCTGCCAGTGCCGCCATCAGCCCCGAGATCCCCGCCCCCACTACCACGACGTCGAATTCCTGGGTTAACATAATATCTTCCTCGCGGATAGGGAGAGGATGTGTATTAAAAGGTAAGTTTAGTGACATTACTTACCTTTTCCCAATAAGGGTATTTAATAAAGATCTTGCGCGGCGCATCGATAATTGATAAGATAGTAGGAGTGCTTATTCTTAGGAACCTAATCAGATTATTATCCGTTTGACGTAATCGTTTTCTTCGTTTCTCTGAAGCTCCGTAGAGAGTGCCTTCACTCTGTTTGAGTCGCCTTCAAGGATGAATAGCTCCATTCATTTCCCCTCACGGAACCTGTTATGAAGTTGCATGTGAATAATATCCTGAGCGCGCGCGATCGTTAAGAAGCTGTCGTTTAAGGATAAACTTACAACAGGCAATACCTATCAAATTTAATAATTATCGACCTTATTTTAACGCCGTTGATGTTGGGGTTCAGGTGGAGGTCGCGCACACTCACTAAGATATCATACATTAAGTTGGCCTGATTTTTTTGCCCTAACTACCTCACCTAAACGATGCGCGATAACCTCAGCCTTTCTATAAGCCTCTGGGTTTACGCGGGGAAGAATACTCTCACGAATCACGTCAATAAACCCGTGACGAGAAACAACTGAGCCAGCCGCGCACCCCTCACCAAAACCACACTGATAACATTGACTAACTCCAGCAACCTTCAACGCGCCAATCGGCTCCGCCATATAATTACTGCGAAACACCTTTCGAATAAAATCCTCAACAACTGGATCATCCTCACTACCCGTCGTCACAATGACGTTCAGCTTACCTGCCAGCTTGAACCTCTCCCTGTGGCGGAGGCTAAAAGTACGCTCCAGGAAAGCATGACCCAGCCCATTAATAACCCCAAAATAGTTAGGTGCGCCGAACACTACCGCATCCGCTTTAAACATCAAATCCCGTATAGCGGCCCAGTCATCCTCTAACACGCATACGTTATTCTCAGCGCATCCGCAGCAGCCGGTGCAGCCTCGTATAGTCTTCCCAGCTAGACTCACGAATTCATTTGGCTCCCCCGACTTCGCTAGGATGTACTTCACCATCTCCTCTGTGAGTCCATGCGTTAGTGTCCCGGATTCATTTCGTTGAACGTTCCTTCCACTCGCGGATATACCTAGAATCATGAATGTCCCTCATTGACTAGAGGGCTGTGCCCTCTTCTTCATGTACTCGGCGTCGGCTTTTTCTCTGCTTAGTGGCATAACCACGATTTCTCTAAGCTTGAAGTCAAGTGGCTTCGATGAATCCTGAGCCTCAAGGACCACCGCGGTGTCAAGTCCGCTGTGGCTACCAGCGAGGCTTATTACACGTTCACCTGGGGTTAAGATCCCGGCGTCGGTAGCCTTCAGAACTATTTCCACGTTGACCTTTATCTTGAGGGTTGAAAGCGTCTGGGTGATTATGCTGATGGGTGAATGTCCAAGTCTGTCCCTTTGTCGGATGCTGTTTGTTAGGACGTCAGATCCTAGGCTTATCTGTGCACCATAAGTTTTGAGTTTCTCAATGTTTTCGGGTTTGAATCTTTGTCCTGGCACTGGGAAACCATACTGATGTCCAACAGCAATTATTGTGATCCCTGATCCTTTGACTCTCTCGGCAGCCTCACATGCAGAGTCACCCGAGGTGCTTGCGACTACCATCTTGTTAATTCCAAGCTTGATTGCGGCTTCCTTTGCGGCTTCTATTGTTGCTGAGGTATGCTCTGGTCCGCCTTCATCGAAATAAGTTATCTTAGATGTCGTCAATTGCTCTCGGGTATAATGTATGTGCGCGCCATAAAGTATTCTAACCCGCCAGATCCCACTTTAAAGATGCTTGAGAGTCTCACAGAAGAGGAGAGGCGGAGCCTATTCGGGGCGGCGTTGATCTGTATCGCCATATTCTTCGCTGACGCTAGCCACAGCCTTGTGATCCCTATCTTCCCAGCGTTCGCACAGGAGCACGGGGCGAGCCTGATCATGATCGGGCTCTACGGTTCGGCGATCGGTGTCGCCATGGCACTACTCTCTGTCCCGATCGGCAGCATCAGTGATAGATTCGGTCGTAAAGTGGTTCTATCGATAGGATTTGCCCTATTCACTTTTGTGCCACTTCTCTACATCGTCGCCTCCACTACGCTGCACCTGCTCGTCGCGAGGCTCGTCCTCGGCATCGCAATGGGGTCGACGTTCGGGCTGGGGTTCGTTTGGGTTACCGAGGAGGCGAAAGGCGAAGCGAGAGTGATCGCGCAGGGAATATACATGACAGCGATGGGCATTGGATTTACCGTTGGACCCATAATTGGAGGATACGCCTCGACGACTTGGGGGTATAACGCCGCCTTCATCGCGAGCAGCCTACTAGGATTATGCGGGCTCGCCTCAATTCTATTAACTAAGAGTGGAACCCCGCAAAGGCACTCGCCTGCCATCAGAATTGGTATACGGGAGACTCTCTCCGACCCGAGGGTGCTCGCGGCCGGACTTACGAACTTCATAAACACGCTCCTCTACAACGCCTTGAGCACGTTCTTCCCACTTTACGGTCTCTTTGTTGGGCTCAACTCGGCGCAGGTAGGTCTCGGCTTCACCGTTAGGGGGTTATTCTCGACGATCATAAGGTACCCTGCCAACATCGCCATGAAGGGGCGTACGACCTTTCTGCTACTTGTGGGCGGCTTGGTGGCGCAGGCAGCCATGATTTTTATCCTTGCATCGAGTCAGTCTCTGAACATGATCCTCGTCTTTCTCGCTGTCCAAGGTGTAATGTATGGGATCTCTCTCACCGCCGGAAACGTCTACGTTACATCTGAGGCTCCCCCCGAGCGGAAAGGTGCAGCCATGGGCGTCTACCAGAGCTTCTCAAACGCAAGCAGCGTATTATCTCCAATAATCCTTGGGGGAGTCGCATCGTCTTATGGCGTTGCCTCCTCACTTCAACTCGCGGCTACGGTCGCTATACTGGGAACAATCCTGTGCATCTATCTCAGCGCTCGCGCATATTCCAAAGATTCACATGCCGACTGATGGCTCATGCGCGCGCATAACTGGTGAGAGAATCGTGATTGAAATTGTTGACCTTCTCAGTGGAGTGGCATATTTTGGAGTATCCACTTCTCCACGAATCGCTGAGATGCGGTAAAACCTTCATCAAGGAATATTGCACCAACGAGCGCCTCTAAGCTGTCTGATCCGAAGGATACGCTCCTTATTCTGATTTTTTCATCAACACTCTCTTCGAGGAATAGATACTTTTCGAACCCGAGTCCATCCGCTATCTTATCCAGCTCGGTGTTTTCGGTCATTCTGCGGGCATCGTTCATCTCTTTGAGAGGTGTGTCTCTGGCATACATGAATCGGTAGAGTATCAGGTCTATTATCTTGTCCCCGAGCAGGGCTAGTCTGAGCATCTCGTCTTTTGAGGTGAGGCTAAGACCAAGTGGATTTCTATGGCTTAAGGCCGTGACGAGTAGGGCTTTGTCTTTGAAGTTTAACCCGAATAGTTCCTCAAACTCGTTGAGTCTATTTTCGGTGTAGAGCCTTGACGCGTCTTGAGACATAGTTGAAGATAGGAACTAAGTGTCATCTTATGTTTTTGGAATTTCTCGACCGTCCAATTTCTCTGCGCGCGCGCAAGTGACAGAGGCTTACCAGGCACTCTACGGACCCGGTTCAAAACTTCTTTAACATCATCAGGTTCAGGTGCATTTTTAAAAAAGTATCTGGTTAATCGCGCTTGTATGCAAGTTATTTAGACATCTCTAAAAAAACAAGTGTTAATATCATCTCGTTCCCGAAAAATTACTTGGGAAACAAGATGTTTTTCATATCTCTAGTTAAATGGAAGGAATCGCCTAGGAAGCAGAAAGAGTTTGTAGATCAGTTTACCAAGGCAATGGATGATTTTGCGAAGCAGGGCATCAAGATGCAGACCTATTGGACTCTAGGCCGGTACAACGGGGTCTCGGTGGTGGAGGCACCATCTGAGAAGGATGCTATGAAAATAATGCTCTCCTTGTTTGATGGGGTTGAGCTGGAGATGATGGTCGCGATTCCGCGGGAGGAAGCGATTAAGCTTCTCTAGCGCGCGCAATTACTCCTTACATACAGTTATTTTCTATTAAAATACCAGTTCGCGTGCGCGGTAGCTCCATGAAGTGTCATTTATGCGCATAAATCATATATATAGTGTTAATTATCATTTAATTGATGGATTTGTTAGATACTAAAAAATGGAAAAATCATATCAACCGTATTCCTATTAACGATTCTTCTAACCGCGTCGATTCCCCTCTCTCTGCGAAAGTTTTCCCAAGCATTCCCTTGGAGGAGATTGGCACAAAGTCTTCCAGTGAGGCTCCGAAGAAATGGACGATTATCCAGTATAACGACGCCGACAACGAACTCGGCGTCTACGCCAGAGATGATATTCGGGAGATGATGGTTGTTGGAAGTGACTCCAACGTGAACATGGTGGTGCTTTACGATACTTGGGCTGAGGGAGCTGCCCCCTATTATATTGTGAATGGCGGCGCTTACAGGATCACAGACCCTGACCTCAATCGCGAGCTCAACATGGGCAGTCAGCAGACCGTTGTAGATCTCCTCGAAATGGCGCTCGAGATGTTCCCCGCGGAAAACTATGCGTTGGTTATTTGGGATCACGGTGATGACTTCCTCGGCTCTTGCAAGGATTTCCACGGTCTAGGCATTGTAGAGGGTACGTACGACTTCCTCCACCACAGCGAGCTAGCAGCTGCGCTTGAGACTGTATATGAGCGCACATCGGTGAAGATTAGCATCCTTGCGTTCGATGCGTGCATATGCAGCATGATTGAGGTCGCATACGACTACCAGGACCTGGCACAGTACCTCGTCGCAGCGCAGGACTATGAGAACTACTGGAGTTTCCCATACGACGACATCCTTCAAGACCTGGAGGTGACGAACGGTGGAAAGATGACTCCTAAAGCCTTGTCGCACCTGCTCGTCGACGACTTCATGGCGGAGTATCTAATGCCTAACGGGTGTGCGAGAGACGGGGCTTTCCCAGCGTTCACAGTGGTAGACCTGAGCCAGACGGACGAATTCGTCGACGACCTTAACACTGTTACAGGGGTGCTCGCTGGCAACGTTCAGAAGTATAAGGGGGTTATTGATAGAGCGCGGGGGAAGGCGAACACAGGCCAGCCGATGAGGGGCTGGGACGCTGACATCGATCTCTATACGTTCGTGGATGAAGTCGGTGTGATCGACGGCGGTCCAGAATACAAAGATGCGATAGAAGACATCAAGTCAGCTTGGCTCGGAGACGAACCCTTCATCTACACGCGTTGCAGCCACCAGTACTCCGTCAAATCCGCCCACGGGCTCGGCGTCTACTTCCCACAGTCACGAGGATGCATACTTCATAACGACTTGAATGATCCCAGCTACTACTTTGGTGAAACAAACTCAGTCCTCAATGTGCCATTCGCGGGCACTGGTTGGGGAGACTTCCTTAGAGTCTACTTCGACCTCTAGCGCTTGCCATCAATCTTTCTGAGGGGTTTGTCGCGCTTGCCTCGAATTTATCTGCCCTTGAAAACTATCTTCTCTCCCCTTATGACCGCAGCCAGACCCTCCCTCGCATCCCATGTGACATTGACTATTTTCGCAGCTTCAACCTCCTTCGCCTTAGCTTCTAAGAAACTAGAGTAAATAGCGGTTCGGACGCACTCCTTATAGTAGCGTACAGCAAGAGGCGCCGCGGTAGACATTTTTTTAGCTATAGCTAAACCGATTTCATCGACCTGGTCATCTTGAACTACCTTACTGACAAGACCTAATTCGTATGCTTGTCTTCCGGTAAAGCCCTCGTTCAGGAACATGTAATCCATCACCTTGTTCCTGCCGATCCAGATGGGGAGTCTGAGGCTGCTCATGCCCCATGAGCCGACCATCCCATAGTATATGTCCCCGTCATGAATGTTGAATGTCTCTCCCACTATTCGTATGTCAAATGAGCTGAAGACCGCCGTCGATCCGCCGAGACAGATACCGCGTGCTGCAACTAGTGTTGGCTTCGGATAGCTATCTATTCTCTCGACGATCTTTCCGCCTAACTCTGAGAATGATTCTTTGATCTCATTTGAACCCGCCAGGTCTTTCTTGATGTCGTCGACGCCTGCCCCTCTAGAGAAATTTTCACCTGTGCTTTTAGCCATGATGGCTCGAACTTCGTCGTCCTTCTCAAACTGGTCTAGAGCCTCAAGTATCTCGAATATCATTCTCTTACCCATTCCATTCCACGGAGGGTCATTGAGGGTGATTACGCCTACCCTATCATCTTTTGTCACTGTGATTTTGGTGAATTCCATGTTCATTACATCCATCTGATTATTGATCTGAAAATGTATTAGATGGTTGTCGTGCGGGCACGCGTCTTGAGACATTCTTAACACGATGTCACTTCATGATAGGTTCGCCAGCTTAGTCTCCAGTAAAGTCGCTGAGGATGAGCCTCGACGATGCGGTCATCGGTGATATGTAAAGACACGCGCAAAGTCTTAAAAATCTAAGGAGTCAACTATGAAATTCGATTCTATTTGAAGGCTATCATATTGATGCCCCTCCAAGAGAATCTGAAAAACATTCAACAATACGAGAAAAACATAAAGTCGTATACTCTCCGACTCGTAAAAAACGAGTTGGGAAAGAAGAAGCAAGAAGAACTGCGCAGCATCTGGCAGAAGAACTTAAAACCCGTGCCAGCAGAAGGAGGAGACGAGGAAAAATACGAAACCGCCTATGGCAACTACCTTCAAACATACGTATCCGCGAGGCAGTTCATGGAGAAGCATCAGGGCGACATAGGCGTGGCAAATTTTAACCGAGCTGCGATCAGCAGCATGAAGAAAACGGGCACTACCCCGAGCAACGTCGTCGCTAAAACGATGATGCCCATCAGGCGAAAGGCCTCTTTTCAGACGATAGCGAGGGAGTTAGCCTACAGGCTGCAGGTCTTCAGTCCCTTTTCGGTTGACCAGTTGAATGAGGACCAGATGGTGGTCGCGCTCACCCCATGTAAGATAGCATCATCCAACCTAGAGTTCTGCAACTACGCCTGTCAAAGCGTCATCAGGGTTTGGCTTGAATCACAGTTTGGCTTAAATATGGTTTCGACTCAGGAGGGGACGAACTGCACAATTAAATTCATGCCCTTCAACGCTTAAGTGGATACGCGTACTAGCACACGCGTTAGCTTGTTGCGCATGGATCAAGGTGTGCACGTGATACTTGAACAAAAAGGATGTTCGATGGAGGTTTTTTAGACTCTTCTTCGCCTTCACTAAAAAAACATAATCCCAGAGTCTTTCGGTATTAGCCTCATCTAACGTATAAGTAGTTTTAAAGGTCGAATTGCCTGTCCTCGCTTCTGCCCTATAAGCAGCCAGTGATTCATTATAGGTAACTATTGCTCGTGAAAGAAATCTTAGCTTCACCTCCACCTGATAATTGACCGGTGATTCATGGCTAATAAATAACACTCGCATACCTCTAATACAAAATAATGCTTCTTATCCTCCCAGACGAAAGCATATTTCTAGTGATCTCATGACGAGAGTAATGAGGAGAAAAAAGCAGATTCTAACCACCGCGAGAACAGAGGAAATCCTTAGAAACGCGACTTCAGGGATTCTCGCCGTAAGCGGCGACGATGGATACCCATATGCCGTCCCTCTTAGCTACGTGTACGAAGACGGAAAGATATACTTCCACTGCGCGAAAGAGGGACACAAGATTGACGGCATACGCCGAAACGAGAAAGTATCCTTCTGCGTAGTGGATAAGGATCAGGTTGTGCCTGAGAAGTTCACCACCTACTTCCGAAGCGCAATCGCGTTTGGGAAGGCTAGGATCGTATCTGAGGATGTTGTGAAGCGCCACGCTTTGGAGCTTCTGGTGAAAAAGTATTCGCCGGGGTTCGAGGTGGCTGGGGCTGAGGAGATCAGGAGGGACTTTGAGACGGTCTGCGTCGTCGAGGTAGCGGTTGATTACATGTCTGGGAAAGAAGCTATTGAGCTGGTTAAAGGCAAGTAGTTGATGTCGTTTGGGTTTCTCGGCTTCCTGCCGGGGGTGCGGATGGGTGAGGTCTCATCTTCTCCTCTGGAGGAGCATCACCGCCACGGCTACTGAGATCCCCGCGGCGACGATTGTCGACTGGAATCCAGGGACACCCGTGTTCTTAGGCGTCGGGACGGTGGATTCCCCTAACACAAGCTCAACCCACTGGTTATCCTCCCCCATCGCCCAGACATCATTATAGTAGTTGAATGTGGCTGAGACTATGAAGTCGGCTCCACCGAACATTAGCGTCTTCTTGGTCTGCGTGTCGTAGCACATAGATGGTTGAGATCTCGCCGAGGGGCTCACCGTGGATGAGATCTGCGTCCACTTCGCTTCCCTGCAGCTGTACACCCATGTGTCTCCGAGGTCGTTGCTATACCCCTGGCTCCCGCCGAAGAGTATGATCCTGCTCCCCACGGGATCGTAGGCGAGATCATGCCAGTACCTCGCAGGGGGCTTGTTCTGGGTCGAGAGCTTCTCCCACTCATCGGCACCGTAATCGTATGCCCATACCTCGTTCTCGTATCCTAGGCTGTCGTACGGAGGAGTAGTCTGCACCATGTGTCCCCCGAATAGCAGCGTCTTCCCAGTGTAGGTGTCGTATACCATGACGCCTCCGTACCTCGCCTGTGGGTGGGTCTCGGGGCTCATCTCGGTCCACGTGTTCGACGCCACGTCGTAGACCCATGTGTCATCGCATTTGACATCGTCCCGCCCGTAGCCTCCGAAGAGCACCACCTTCTTGGCTTCCACATCGTACGCCATGCTGGCGTCGCTCCTCATCGAGGGGCCCCCTGAAGGGTAGGCGTTTCTCCAGGTCTTGGATGCGATGTCGTAGGTGTACGTGTCGCCTACTCTGCCCGAGGCGGTGAAGCCCCCGAAGAGGACTATCTTCCTCGAGTCGCTGTCGAACGCCATGCCCGCGTTGAATCTTCCACCCGGGCTGCCCGTCGTCGCCACCTTTGTCCAGGTCGCGTTCTCAACGTTGAAGCTCCACGTGTCCCCGTAGAAGGTGTAGCTGCCCGAGTAGTAGGAGCCGCCGAAGAGAATCACTTTCCTGGCCAACTGGGTCATAGATCATCTTCTGCCCAAGCATCTTCGGAGGCGTCTCCAACGCCGACGCCTGAACACTGGAACACGAGAGGAGGATCAGTAAGATGAGCGCCATTTGCTTCATGAGGGTCTATTAATGATATCAACAGACAACATTCAAAACATTAATCAAGTATCAATACTGGGGGATCAAGAGTCTTTTTCAAAGGTGCCCCACTTGCTTAGCGATTCACTCGGCTTCGGAATAGACTTACCCCAGTAAAAGTTGAAGAGATCTAGACACCACCCGTGGAAGGCGGGGTCCGCCGAGGAGAAGCTGTAGTAGTCCATCTTCCCCTTCGAGTTCGGGAAGCCAAGCGCTGCCACCTCCTTCTCCGACATAGCCAGGAACACATCCGGGCCCTCAACAGACCTGACCTTAAACTGTCCATTCAACTCCGCTTTTGTCATAATAGGCCCAAGCCTGAAGCCCTTCGAGACAACGACGTTCTCCGGCGAGAGTAGCCTATAGTCAACCCCCCGTCTTAACGCCTCGTCGATCACCGGTAGCCACGATGTCAGGTATCTGTCGGTGATGCGGTACACGTACTCCTCCGACTCCTTAATCATCCTCTCGACGTGATCGAAGACGAGTATCGCGTCCTCAAGATATCTGGAATCAGCGAGATCCCCGAGGCGGTGTATGAAGGATGATGGTAGCCTGTTGAGTGGGTGGTCGTTGAGGTAGTGTCTATTAGCGGTTGTGAATCTTAGACCGGAGAACTGTGACATGATGAGCTTTCCATATGGGGTAATGTGGTGAAGCCCCTCGAGGTCACGCTCCGTGATACCTGACGCCGTCAGCCGCGTGACATGTCTGCTCATCTCCTGTGTGCTTATACCCGTCTTCTTTGAGAGGGTGGTCAGTTTCATGGGCTTCTCGGCGAGAACCTCAATGATCCTGAGCCTGTCCTCGTTAGATGCCTCGAAGAGTAGCTCGCAGAAGGCGCCGTGGTCTGGTGTCAAAATGGGTCCTTACTCTCAAATATCCTAAAGTATATGTAAAGATTTTTTGTGCGCATGCACACGTACAATTCATTGTCCTTAATGATGTTCACGTGCGTAGTGGTTGTGATTTTTCTTCCTTGTAATAGTCTATTTGGAGTTCAAAGCCTTTCCAAGTACACCAATGCTTGCGCGCGCGGTGAACTCATAGCTCTTGTCCATCTCAGATAAGCCACCAGCTCTCTAGTGGGTCAGGGTTTCTTGGGGTGGCAGTCTGCGACGAAGTTCAGCTGTATCCCGTGTTCAAGCCAACCCTTCGCGCCTGCGAGGGTCCACGTGAAGCCACCAGTCGAGTCCACAAGCGTCTTCACAACCGAGTCCCCGTCACCGCTAAAGCCCCTCTCTGTGATTTCGACGAATGTCGCCTCGTCTCCGTATGGTGTGAACACCCACTCAACTTTCGTCGGCCCCATGTAGCTCTGCCACTCAAATACGATCCTCTTATTCTCCTCGAGTTCTAGGACCTTGACGACGGCGGAGACGCCGTACATCTCCCAATCCCACTTCACCTCTTTACCCGCCTCGAGCTTTCCGCTGCTCTTGGTGAACCAGAACTTTGTTGTCACCTTCGGGTCTACGAAGGCTTGGTACACATCTTTTACGGGTCGTCTGAAGAGCATCCCCGTTTTTACTTCTGGGTCCTCTTTGAGGGTGAACTTTGGCATCTTTTTCACTGAAATAGAGGGTGCAAGTCAAAATATTTAACTTAGGTTCGATTCGCTGTCTTTTTCGTTCGGGTTTATTCCTCGTGCACCGACCCAATCGTGCGCGACGTGCTTAGTCGAAGTGATTATTTGGTGCGGGGGAGGGAGCTCTGAACCCGTTCAATTTACTTATTGGTGTTATTTTGTATGTTTTAGGGGGTATTTTGATAGCATTTTTAATGGATTGGCTTAGGGGTTAGTAGGGTATTGGTTTCTGTTACTCGTTTCGCATGTATAATTTTTACACTGATTGTGTGCGCTCGACAATAGAAATGCGGCCCTTTCAAGTTATGTTAAGTTTGGGAAGGGTCCTATGATGGGTTTTGCCTGCTCCCAATAGTAATTGAAAAGGTCTAGACACCATTTTCGAAACTTTGGGTCCTCACTTACAAAATTCTCGCCATCCATCTTACCCTCAAGAGTAGGGAGTGCAAACATGGCTTTCTTATCAGTCATCATGAAACCCACCTGCACCTTCGGAAGCAGTCTCCTATCAACACCTGCAGCGGGTCGAAAACCTGGGGGTGGAACTATAGTCTCGGGGAAAATAGAGCGCATCTCCACTCCCATCTTCAGCTTCTCGGTTAAAATTGGGGGGAAGTGAACGTTAAACTGATCACCCATCGAATAGGCGAACTTCTCCGCTTCCTTAGCCATATCCAGCTCTCTGACATAGTTCGTGATGAAGTCACTCTGGAAGGAACTCGCGTTGAGCTCGCCTAATCTATTAATGAACTGATATGGCAGAACGGAGATGTTATGGCTTAGGAAATACTGCCTGTTTTTCGAGAGGAACTCGTAGGAGCTTAGGAGCTTCAATGAGACGCTGCCGTATTGGGTTAGCTCGTATTCGCCGTCAGGATTCCTGCGGATGATGGAGGTCTCCACGAGTCGCGCTATGTTTCTTGAGGTCCCCTGCGAGGTGAAGTCCAGGTCTTTCGCGATCTTGGTGAGGTTCTTCGGGCCCTTCTCAAGCTCGAGTAGTATCTTTAATCTCTCCTCGTTTGAAAATTCGAAGAGTAGATCGCATAGCGCTTCCATGGCTTGTCACCAGGTATGTGTGATGGGCTAGTAAAGTGTAGGGTCACGTCTTAACTTTTTTTCAGTGACCGAAGCAGTAGTATCCGATTCGCCTTCCCTTAGATCGAGGCGGAAGACGCCGTTCTCCCCGGATATCTGAAGCATTATTCCCTCGATGATCTCGAAGCTGATGTTGTCCCCTAGATCGCCTTCGATAGTTGACCCGCCGTTGATCGAGAGGTTGTTTATGCTGTTTCGGGACGGCATCTCGATGGAAAATGAGTGTCCCTTCACCGTATTCGCCTTTGCCATGTTCTCTCGATGCAGATTCATGGGGCTGTGTTTGATATATCGCCCGAATCACCGATGTTGATTTTCCAAACTACGAGTGTTCGTCCGAGTTAAATGGCTCAAGCCTGGCTGCTTGACTAGGAGTAAACTAAGAAATGGATAAGAATTTACAAGGAAGTCCGCACATACGCGGAATATGAAAACGAGAAGGTCTACGAGAAGTATGCGTGGATACTCCTCTTCGCAATTGGAGTAATGATCCTGGTAGGCGGGGTGCCTCATTCATTAGGCCTCAACACAGACCCGGAGACGGTAGAGAGGATTATCGGTATGACGTTAAACGAGTTCCAGATTTCGAATCCAGGTGTTTTTCGACTTGTATACTTTCTATTTTAGGTTCGGAGGATTATCTGACTTAGGCGTCGCCTTCTTCATAATAGCCATCTCTCTTACTGCGTACGGAAAGGGGGAAAAATTCGCCTGGTATATTCTGTGGTTTATTCCAGCGTTTTTTATCGGCTGCGCAGCGATTACCCTTAGCACGACCACCGTGAGCCTTGAATCAAGCCTTTCATTGCTCCTCCCGATAACGATGTTTGTAATCTTGAGCCTCCTGGGGCTGATCTTACCGTACAGGAAGTTCTTCCCAAGCAAGCCCAATCTCAAAGCATAAAGCGAGGAATCGAAATGACAAACCGTTTGGAAGATGTGAAGTTAAAGATTATACTATTATGGGTAGTTGTAATGATTAATGCGATTTTTGCAGATATTTTTTCATTTATGTTTCCTTCGGAGTTTTCAGTCACTCAAGAAATGATGTTAGTAATGGCAATAATCATAGAGATTCCGATTGCCATGATTTTCCTGTCCTGGGTATTGAAGGATAATGCAAATCGCTATGCAAACATCATCGCGAGTGCAATATATATTTCGTTTGTTATAGTAGGTGGAGTGGAATATCTTCATTATTATTTTTTCGCAACTATAGAAATTGTATGTATGGCACTAATTATCCGGTATGCGTGGAAGTGGCCTAAACAGGAAAGTTAGCTCTAAGAAGGAATCTTTTTTGAAAGCGATTGTATATGAAAAATACGGATCACCTGACGTTCTTCAGTTTAAAGAAGTGGAGAAACCAGCTCCAAAAGACGACGAAGTACTAGTAAAAATTTACGCCGCGTCCATAAATGATGGAGACGATTCCCTAGTAAAAGGCAGCCCATTTATCGCCCGCCTATCAAGTGGGCTTCTAAAACCAAAACACACGATACCCGGCGGAGACATGGCGGGGCAGGTAGAAGTGGTTGGCAGAAACGTTACGCAGTTTATGCCAGGTGACGAGGTTTTCGGGGACTTGGGGGAGGTTGGTTTTGGCGCTTTTGCCGAGTATGTATCTGTTCCTGAAAATGTTTTGGCGTCGAAACCGGTCAACATTACCTTTGAGGAAGCGGCAGCCGTACCCCAGTATGCAGTCGTTGCTCTACAGGGTCTTCGCGATAATGGACAGATTCAACAAGGAAAAAAGGTTCTGATTAACGGAGCATCCGGTGGCGTAGGAACCTTTGCGGTTCAGATTGCTAAATCGTATGGAGCTGAAGTGACTGGTGTATGCAGTACAAAGAACATAGACTTGGTGCGCTCACTTGGTGCAGATTATGTCATCGATTACACTCAAGAAGATTTCACCAAGAAGGTGCAGCGATATGACCTGATTCTGGATAATGTGGCAAATCGCCCTATCTCAGACTATGCACGTGCATTAAGCTCCAATGGAAGCTATGTTTCTGTGAAGTTTAGCGCAGGCGCTCTGATTCTAGGTCCATTGATTTCAATGATCGGGAGTAAGAAGGTGAGTCAATTTGTGCATAAACCAAACGTAATGGATCTGGTTTTTGTTAAAGAGCTCCTCGAAGCCGGTAAAGTGGTGCCTGTTATTGATAGACGTTATCGTTTGAGTGAGGTTGCTAGAGCTTTCAGGGAATATGGTGAAAGGCATCCTTCAGGAAAAGTAGTAATAACCATAGAACATGGCGCGCTCGGAGAGGTTGATTAATTATGGAAGATGTGAAGATAATCCTTTTCAGCATTATGGGCTCCGCGTAGCGATTACAGTGAGCACGATTACCATGGGCACTGAGTCAAGCCTTTCGTTGCTTCTCCCAATTACGGTGTTTGCATCTTAGAGCCTTCTGGGGCTGCTCTTACCGATTAGGAAGTTCTTCCCAAGCAAGAGGTGAGAAATTTGGATAAATCGAATGGAGGTGTGCATGTTCGCAGATGAAGTCTCTGCTCGTTGTGTACTCGTATCACCACAATAACACTGAGAAAATCGCCGGCGTAATAGGGAGAGCCCTAGACGCGCAGATTAAGACGCCGGGGCAAATAGATCCTGAAGCGCTTCGTGGATACGACTTGCTTGGGTTCGGCTCGGGGATTGACAGCGATAAGCATTATAGGCCTCTCCTCGACTTCGCCGATCGACTTCCTCAGCTCGTAGGCAAGAACGCGTTCATATTCTCAACCAGCGGGGTGACGGGGGAGGAGAAACGCGTAAAGGATCACTCGGCGCTCAGGGAAAAACTAGAAGGTAAGGGCTGCAGGATAGTTGGTGAGTTTCAGTGCAGGGGATTCAACACTAATAGCTTTCTCGGGTTCTTCGGGGGCATGAATAAGGGCAGACCTAACGCTGATGATCTGAGGCACGCGGAGAAGTTTGCTAAAAACGTTAAGCGGGATCTTCAATCGAAGTGATCCACATCCGCGTTTAACATGAGTTTGAAGCAGAATTAGGAAGGCTCGCTTTTGGAGGTTGACTATTGGATCCGCTTGTAAAGACGCTGGTGATGGTAGGTAGTGTATCGTCTATTGGTTTCGGGGTTTGGCACTTCTTTGTACCGACGATGTGGAATTGGTACTCCTATATTGACGCGAATGCGACGGAGTTGGTGGTGGCCATTAGGGCAATCAACGTCTTCTTTTCTTTATCATTGGTGTTGTTTGGGGTAGTGAATGTTTTATTCATTTACGGGAGACCAGTCAAATAGATACTCGATAATTGTCATGCTTGCCGCCACCTCTATTTTATGGCTGACCAGGGTTGCACTTCAGATCATTTACCCCCAAGGGTCAATGATTCCCTCTTCTTCAATACGGTATGTTATCGGCATTCGCAATCGTGTCACTTTGCTACCTGGTCTCACTATACCTTGTGATATCCCAATAATTGATGCGAACACGTTTCCGATTAATGGCTGAAATGACCTGTTCTAATGAATAGAACTAACGTTCGAATCCCTGGGATTATACCCCTGCTTCTAGACTACACGTCAGTGAAATGTGATGAGAAAAATAGCGATTATCGCAGCGGCTATGCTGGTCCTATTCATTTTCCCAACGACCATCTACGCCATGCAAAACAACCAGATTAACATCGACGCATCGAAGCCACTCGAAGGGACGCCTGAGGCTAATAGCCATCAGTTTCCTCAAGAACTCCCCTACATTCAAGTTCGACGGCATCGGGAGCTCGATTGAGGTACTTGACTCAAAGTCCCTCGAGCGTTACCCGGTGCTCTACGTCATTGATATCGGTTTCACGTCAAGCTCAGCTGGCTACGGTGACCGGGGTAGTGGATTGGCGGCGCAGGTTCTCACCGATCACAAGATTGTGGTGCAGGTCGAAAACGGCGTCGTTGTCTCCGCAGTCATCGACGGTGTATGGGATGAACTCACGCAAAGCAGTGTTCCCACAAACGACGTTTCCTCCGACGGCGTCTCCACACCCGAAAGCGCAAGGGATGCTATCATCAGCTACATTATTTCTAGATACGGCCTAAATGTCGAGGCTCCAAAGTCTTGGATTGTCGTTGATACGACTCCTGAGGGCCTCCGCGGCTACCAGACGCTTCAATACACCTCAGGTGACTGGATAGTCGTAGTTAAACACGGCATCACGTTAACACCCATCTACAGCATTTCCATACAGTATTCCGGCGACAACAGCTTCACGTGGATGGGGACGCTTGAGATGAAGATCAGCAACGAAGAGTTTGAGACAATGAACAACAACTCAGACGAGCCGATCTACTACACAACCGAGGATGCGCGGGATATGGCACTAAAGTTCCTTCAGACAAACCACCCCGATGCCAGTGTAAAGCTGCCGTCGGAGTGGGTGGAGTCCAACCTCGTCCCAATGGGCATCGTAGGTGCCTCGAAGATTCAATACACTGGCAGTGGATGGACGATAACAGTCTCCGCTCCTGTTGTTTGGAAGCCTACGTATGAGATTGAGGTTGAGTATATTGGGGTTAATGGTTTCCAATGGAGCGGTACCCTCCCAACGGGTGGAGCGATCGTTGAGACCACCTTCATCAAGTAGGCCTTTTTTTGAGCGCTTAAAGCCATACTTTGTTCTCACCAGAAGCGCCTTTATTCTAGGCGCTTCCCATTGTGGTGCTGTTCACTATTTTTACCTGACGATAGAGATCTCGGCCCTTTCAAGTTAGGATAGATTCGGGAAGGCGCCTACGATGGGTTTACCCTGATCCCAATAATAATTGAAAAGGTCAAGACACCACCTACGGAACTTCGGGTCCTCACTTACAAAATGCTCGCCATCCATCTTACCCTCAAGTGTAGGTAGCCCGAACATGGCCTTCTTATCAGTCATCATGATACCCACCTGCACCTTCGGAAGCAGTCTCCTCTCGACACCTGCTGCGGGTCGAAAACCGGGGGGTGGAACTATGGTCTCGGGGAAAATTGAGCGAAACTCCACTCCAAGCTTCAACTTCTCGGCAATTATGGGGGGGAGTTCACATTGAACTGGTCCCCCATCGAATAGACGTACTCCTCCGCCTGCTTCGCCATCTCTCCCTCTAGGACATAGTTCGTAATGAAGTCCCCCTGAAAAGAACTCGCGCTGAGCTCACCCAACCGATTAATGAACTGATATGGCAGAACGGAGGCATCGTGGCTAAGGAAATGCTGCCTGTTCCTCGAGAGGAACTCGTAGGAGCTTAGGAGCCTCAACGAGACGCTGCCGTATTGGGTTAGCTCGTATTCGCCGTCAGGATTCCTGCGGATGATGGAGGTCTCCACGAGTCGCGCCATGTTCCTCGAGGTTCCCTGTGATGTGAAGTCTAGGTCTTTCGCGATTCTGGTCAGGTTCCTCGGGCCCTTCTCAAGCTCAAGTAGTATCTTCAGCCGCTCCTCGTTTGACAGTTCGAAGAGTAGATCGCATAACGCTTCCATGACGTGTTCAACTAGAGTATGCGTGATGGGCTAGATATATTGTGGGGTCACGCCTTACTTTTTTTCAGTGACCGAAGCATGCGTCCGATTCGCCTTCCCGTAGATCGAGGCGGAAGACGCCGTTCTCCCCGGATATCTGAAGCATTATCCCCTCGATGATCTCGAAGCTGATGTTGTCCCCTAGATCGCCTTCGATAGTCGACCCGCCGTTGATCGAGAGGTTGTTTATGCTGTTTCTGGACGGCATCTCGATGGAAAACGAGTGTCCCTTCATCGTATTCGCTTTTACCATGTCTCTCGATGCAGATTCATGGGCTGCGTTTGATATACCGCCCGAATCACCGATGTTGATTTTCCACACTCGAGCGTTCGGCCGAGCTAAATGGTTCAAGCCTGCTCTGCTTGACTTGGAGTTGACGTAAGAATTGGAGAAAATAAGAAACATGGAAAAGTTGAATGAAAGTGTGCCCCACGCAAGCGCAGGGGTCAAAATGGATTACTACAGAAAGCTCGCAATAATTGCGGGAGTATTATGGATCATTTATACGGGTTTAGATGTCCTAAGCTTCCTATTTCTGGGACCTGTGACGGCTCCGAATTATCTTGTTAGTGTTTCTGAAAATGCAGGGCTAGTAGGAACCGGAGCCCTTCTTTTGTTAATCGGTGGTGTATGCGCTTCCGGTATAGCAATTTCGCTGTATCCAGTGCTAAAAAAATTCAATGCAGGTCTAGCTCTTGGAGCTGTTGGTTTCAGGGTTTCTGAGGGAGTGTTACGTTTTGTTGCTGTGTGTGCCTATCTATTACTAATAACATTAAGCCAGCAATTTGTACAAGCTGGAGCCCCGGATTCATCGTATTTCCAAACCTTAGGCGCATTGCTATATGCAGGAAATCGTTGGGTAAACCTCGTTAGTTTGCTGGCTTTTTCCATAGGTGCTCTGCTACATTATATCATATTTTATCGAACAAAACTAGTTCCTCGATGGATATCGGTCTTGGGGTCTTGTTGCTGCCATATTGGGCATATTGTCATGCGTGTTAGTCTTGACTGGTCTCATCGCTCCTTTTAGTACGGAACAAATCCTTATCGCTATTCCAATGCTCCCGCAAGAAATAGTTCTTGCAGTATGGCTGATAGTCAAAGGATTCAACCCATCCGTACTTGCTTCCGAGTCTCCTAAGTAGGGTAGTTGAACAACCATGGAAACCCAAGCAACAGGTCGAAGCAAGCGAGCAGATGTCATCCGAGTTCTACAAGAAGCTGTTCAAACTGACTATTGGGGGAGGAGTAGCATTCTGGGCAATTACCTTCGCATTTTCCTTGCTTCCCATCGCCGCAGTGTTCAGAGCTGCTCTTTCAATTTCTTATTTTCAAATGATGTTTGTTGAATCTGTGATTGGTGGCATGATTATCAGCTGCGGCCTCAGCTATATTTTTCTCCGGTTTTTTGAAAAGATTCCAACAAAGAATCCAATTCTAAAATCCGCGATACTAGGCTTCGTTGCCCTAGGCATTGTCTCTATCTTGGTCGGAGTTGCCGCAAGTCGTACGAGTGATACCTTGAATATCTTCCTCATCGGCGTAACGCTTAACATACCAAGGTTTCTCTTTGTTGGAATAGTTATTGGCTATCTATACAAGAGGCTGTACGGATCGGAGAGTTACGTGCGCGCGGTTAATTGAAAATTCTTGCTTGGAGTCCTTATTGACCATAAAGCCTTGAAGATACCTCCATCGCGCTCATATGAAGTCTTTGATAGTTGTACATTCTTACCATCATAACAACACCGCTCACGCCTTGCAGTAATGGCTGTACGCCATGAAGAAGTTGTTTCTAGACTTATTCGTGCACTGAAGTCCCAGAATGCAGACCTCAACACTCTTCGGGTCATTCAAGTCAGCGACCCTGCTCAGCCGCTTCAGGTACTTCGAGTAAGCCTGCTGACTGCTCTTACTGAGAGTCCTGATTCTCCAGAGAGCATTAAATAAACCACCACTAGAAACGGGCGGTAGATCCGTGGTAGCGGGGGGTAGATTTGAACTACCGACCTCGGGGTTATGAGCCCCGCGGGCTAGCCTGGCTGCCCTACCCCGCTTCTTATCCGCTATACCTACTCAACTCTTATAAACTCTTCCCAACTTCACCAAACCTGGGGTAACCTTCGTGAAAGATGATTCACGCCGTATCGCAGAGGAGAGGATCAGGATACTTTTCAATAAAGCGGAGGAGATCCACGTATCCGAGCCTGAGAGAGCACAGCGCTTGATTGAGCTTGCCCGCCGAATCGCATCGAGAAACCGTGTTCATCTCTCCAGCGACCTCCGTCGCCAAGTCTGCAGAGGGTGTAAAAGACTCCTACTCCCCGACACTAGCCGTACTCGCATCAGGCAAACTAGGGAACCCCATATTGCCACAACATGTCTGACATGTGGCCATGTAAACAGGATGCCTCTCAGGAGACGAAAACCTTGACGCTCAGCCTCATAAGCATCGGATTAACCGATGAGAAAGACATCAGCCTACGCGCTCTCGAGGAAGCTAGGGACTGCGATAGACTTTACGCCGAGCTCTACACCATGAAGCTAGCGACAACACTCGCCGCTTTAACCCAGATCACCGAGAAGCCCATCAGCTACCTCCGCCGTGGAGACCTTGAGGAGCACGCCGACAAGATAATTGAAGAAGCTCGAACTAAACGCGTCGGAGTTCTTGTGGGAGGAGATTGCTTGAGCGCTACGACTCACATAAGCCTGGTTATCGACGCAACCGTAAAAGGAGTTAAAGTCAACATAATCCACGGAAGCAGCATATTCAGCGCTATCGCAGAGACGGGTTTAAGCCTCTACAAATTCGGTCGAACCGCTACAATACCCTTCGAAGAGAAAGGACCCGTGGACACGACTCTCCGATGTATATCGGAAAACCAGGGACAAGGCCTTCACAGCCTAATTCTCCTAGATCTGGACAACGAGGCTGATAAGTATATGACAGTCAACCAGGGCTTAAACCGTCTATTCGAGACTGGGCTCAGCGAAGACACTTTAGTCGTAGGCGTCGCTAGACTGGGCTCTAAAGGATCAATTATTCGCGCAGGCTCTGCTCGTGAAGTTGCTTTAATCAACTTCGGTGACCCGCCTCATAGCCTAATCATCCCGGGCAGTCTTCATTTCAGGGAGGAGGACGCACTCAAGACTCTTGCTGGCTGTCCACCGGAAATCCTTAAGGGAAGAACTGTAAAGTCCGAACTCGACACCCTCATCGACAAGTATATCGCGGGATGCCGCCGTGTCCGCCAAACAATGACAACGGCGCCCCGCTTGCCCCTTCACAGGTTCAGATACAAAGTATTCTGGATCATGTTGACCGATACCTGGCTGACGCTGAATTCTATCGTGCAGATAAGAAACCCACGTCTTTAACCAGCGTCGCCTACGCTGAAGGCATTCTAGATGCCTTAAAGTTATTAGGGATCACCGACTTTGAGTGGTGAATAAAATGCGTGTACTCGCGAGCGGAGTATTCGATCTCCTCCATTATGGCCATATAAGATTCCTTGAAGAAGCTCGTAAACTAGGGGAGCCAAACGCCCGACTCACCGTAATAGTAGCCTCCGACGAAACAGTATTTAGAGCCAAAGGGCGGCCTCCCATCATGCCGGAGAGCCAACGCCGCGCCCTTGTAGAGGCGTTAAAAGTCGTTGATGAAGCCATAATCGGAGGAAGAACCCTCGACATGGACAAGGTCATCAAAGAGACCCTCCCCGAGATCGTGGCCGTTGGTCACGACCAGCAGGAGATCGAGGACCAGGCAAAAAAACTCATAGCTGAAAAAAACTACGACATTAAAGTTCTTCGCGTCGGAAAGTTCGGTCCCGACCACCTGAACAGCAGCAGTAAGATCAAGAAACGGATCGTCGAGAGGTCTGAAAAACGAGTTTGATGCGGATCGCCATCAGCGAGTTTAAAGTGGCGTCGAAGGTAAGATGGGCTAACTATCTCCATCACTGAGAGATCATGTATGGTTCTATCTGCAACGATAAGTGCACCCTTCATCTCGTCGTTTATCAATACTTGATAGAGCTTCGCTGAACCGAAGCTACGCTCACCGTCTTTAAACCCTTCAATCAGAGCTGTAGGAGACTTTTCAAGTCGCCTCCTTCGCTCATAATCCTCCTCCCTGATCTTTACGTTCAATGTACCAGGAAAAGGATCAAAACCCAACTTTTCCCTAATAGGTCGGCTGTATCCTTCTTTGCTGATGTAGTATGCACCTTCGTATAGGCCGCTGACGACGGTTCCTTCGAAGACAAAAGGCTCCGCTGCTTCGCCTTCAAGATACCCTTTCAAGTCCTGGAGAACCTCATCGAGAGCCGTGACACCTTTTTCTGTAAGGTTGATAAGGCTTCCACTTGGATCGATTCTTCTAGAGATAAAGCCCTCCTTTTCTAATAGCTGAAGATGACGGCTTGCCGACTGCTGAGAACCCCCTAACGCAAGGCTAAGCTCTGTTGTTGAGACTTTAACTAGCCCACGACCGCCACCTAGACGTAAAAGAATATACAATGTAAACCAGAGATGAGGTTTCAAGTTTTTTGAAGCCAAGGTTACCTAAGATACGCGTAGCCATGTGATATTTATACTTAATTACGGGTAGCCACCCGAGCACAAGTATCCTATGATTTCCTCTGGCGTAACCTTCCAGAGAGGATGATTGAGTTTAGCCTTTTGCTACTGCGATTGGTAGAGACATCATCACCTTTCGACCCACGCCGAGGCGGTGACTTACATCAGCAACCCTATGGATGTCCTTGTAGCAGTCAGGGCTCTCCTCCTCAATGACCTGCCCTGAGGCAGCACGGATTATGATACCTCTCTTCTTTAGGTCAGCGACTATCTCATTCGCCGTCCAACTCCGGCGAGCGCCAGCTCGGCTCATAACGCGTCCAGCGCCATGAGCAGTCGAGGCGAAGCTCACCTCTTCACCCTTCTCGGTTCCTTTGAGTAGGTAACTTGCGGTCCCCATCGTTCCGACTAGGAGAACAGGCTGTCCGATGCTTTTGTACGCTGCTGGAAGGTCATCCCTACCTGGACCAAAGGCGCGGCTAGCTCCTTTCCTGTGGACCACAGTCTTCATCCGTTTGCCGTTGACGACGTGCTCCTCCCGCTTCGCCGTGTTGTGAGTCATGCTGTATACGAGGTCAAGACCCATTTCTTCGGGTTTTCGCTTGAACGTCTCAGCGAAGGCTTGACGAACCTGGTGGAGTATGAGCTGTCGATTTATGAAAGCCCAGTTGACTGCGCATGACATCGCCTCATAATAGTCATCTGCCTCTCGACTCTTTAGGGGAGCGCAGGCGAGCTCACGGTCAGGCAGTTTGATCTTATACTTTATAGTAGCCTGCTCCATGACGCGAATATAGTCTGTGGCGATTTGGTGACCGAAACCTCGGCTACCTGTATGAATCCACGCTACAATCTGATCCGGCCCCGTTATGCCAAAGGCCTTCGCTGCAGCCTGATCATACACCTCACTAACTTTAGCAATTTCAAGGAAATGGTTTCCAGCTCCAAGAGTTCCCAACTGGCTTGCTCCACGACTCTTAGCCTTCCCACTCACCTTATCGGGGTTCGCCTCCTTCATGCAACCCCCCTCCTCCATGTTTCTCTGGTCGCCGTCCCAACCGTAACCTTCATCTATAGCCCACTGAACACCGCCGGTAACCGCTTTATCCAGCTCCTGTGGACTGAGGCGAAGCTTACTTCCAACCCCAACTCCACAAGGGACAAGATGAAATATCCGGTCGATGAGCTCCTCAGCTTTTTGGCTGAACATCCTTATAGGTGAGGTTACTCCGCATAAGAAGGACACCACAGTTAATGTCATACCCTACCCCACCAGGCGTAACTATGCCAGTCTCGGCATCGAAAGCTGCAACGCCTCCAATAGGGAACCCATACCCCTGATGTCCGTCAGGGAGAGTAATGCCGTACTTTAGTATCCCCGGAAGCTGTGTGAGATTAGTGCTCTGTCTAAGAGTGTCATCCTCCATCATTGCGTCTAAGAGGAACTGGTCAGCGTAGATCCTTGCTGGGACATTCATCCCAGGAACCGAACCTTGGGGGATCTCCCAGGTAAGGTCATCGATCTTCTCTACTCCCATCTTCATGGTCTATCAATCCCTTTTCGAAATACCCTCAGATAAAAGCCTTTATTGGTATAAAAACCAATAATAGCTTAATGAGGTTAAGGATAGTAAAAAGAATCCCCATCAATGAGGTTCGTGAAAAAATCTTATCCATAGAACAGAAAATACGGAGAAAGTTTTCAGAACCTCCACGAAGACTTTCTCCGAGGTCGCCTGGGTAGGGGGCAGTTCCAAGACTACGTCGAGTGGAACAGCATGAATCACGCACTGCGTGCAGCAGGAGAAGGAGAAGACTTTGACTACTATGCGGAGGAGGACCTACCATTCACACAATCGCGAGCTCAAGCAATTAACCCCCCTCAGAGTTCAACTCCTAGACTATATCGCCGACCAGCAAGTTAGAAGCATTAACGAACTCTCGGTCAATCTAAACCGAGATATAAAGAACGTCTACACAGACATTAAAATCCTGGAACACCTAGGATTCGTAAGACTCAGACGCATGGGACGCGGACATATACCTGAACTTCTCATTCAGGAGCTCACCTTTTTGCTCGGTTAACTAAGCATTATATTCACACCGCGTATGGATTAGCTAAGGTGTATTAATTGAAAGGATGCGAAGCAGATCTTATCCTAAAGAACGGAAAGATTCTCATCGTCGATAATGCGTTCAGCGTTGTTGAATCGAGTCGCTGTAAAAGACGGCAAAGTCATGGCTTTTGGTAAAAACTCTGAATTGGAGCATCTGAAGGGCCCTGAAAACAGAGGTTATTGATCTAAAGAACAGGATGGTGCTTCCGGGACTCAATGATAGTCATCTTCACCTCATCAAAACCGGTTCTGCGCTACAGATAATCAACTGCAGGACTCCACCCATGAAATCTATAGAAGATATCGCGGCCGCAGTGAAAGAGAAAGTGGATACGGCGAAACCGGGAGACTGGATCTTAGGAAGAGGATGGGATCAGGCAAAGCTCGCTGAGCACCGTAACCCAACGAGATATGATCTCGATAAAGTAGCACCGAATAACCCTGTCCAATTAACTCGGACATGTGGCCACCTCTACAGTTGTCAACAGTAAAGCCCTCGAACTCGCAGGAATCACCAAACATACGGCTCAGCCTGTTGGAGGACGCATAGTAAAAGATGAGCACGGTGAGCCGACAGGAATGCTTGAGGAGTCTCCAGCAATGAACATAGTCTCCAACCTCATACCGGCAGATAACATCGAGCAGAAGGTCGAGCAGATCCGCCTTGCCTGTGAAGCATTCAACGCCTCGGGATTAACGAGCGCAACTGATGCAGGAATATCCGAGGACGACATGGTTGCCTACCAGATAGCTCGAGAACGGGGTTACGTCACAGTTAGAACAGCCATGATGCTCGCGGCAATTCAGGAGAGCGAACCTGAAGAGAAGAGCCTTGCCAGAATCAGGAATTTTCCAATGCTCACAGGTTACGGTGATGACCTGATTAGATTCCAGGGCTTGAAGATCCTCATCGATGGAGGTATAGGAGGCAAGACAGCGCTCATGCGTGAGCCATATGAGAGAGATACAGCAACGGGGTTGCTAACTGTTCCAGAAGACAAGCTTCAGAGACTTGTCGACGCCGCTAACGAGAGAGGAATGCTTGTAGGAATCCACTGTTGCGGTGGAAAAGCTATGGATATAGTCCTCAATACCTTCGAGAAAACTGACAAGGTGAACCCCATCAAAGGACGCAGATTCTACCTGATCCATGCCTACCAGCCAACACCCGAGAACTATGAGCAGTGCAGACGACTTGGAATACCTGTCGCCAGTCAACCTGATTTCCTCTACTACCTCGGTGACAGCTACGCCGAGAACATTGGATTGAAGAGGGCAGCAGGTTTGAAACCTCACCGCAGCTGGATTGATGAAGGAGTTCACGTCGCCTCAGGCACTGATTCCCCCGTTACACCTTATCCGCCATTCCCATGCCTCTGGGCCAGCGTCGCAAGAAAAACAGAGATGAAAGGTACTGCAGCTTGGACCCGAAGAAGCTGTTACGAGGGAGGAAGCTATTAAGAATGTATACAATTAACGGCGCCTACCTCACATTTGAGGAGAAGACAAAAGGTTCACTTGAGCCGGGTAAGCTCGCCGACATGATCATCATCGACCGCGATATACTTACCTGCCCAATCGATAACATCAAAGACACTAAGATCATCAGAACAATCCTTGGAGGAAAAACCGTCTACTCATCCAACACTTAACACCACTTTTATTCAGAAGCTCAAACATGTTTAACCATGCCAACTTTCCGGCTTAGGAGTTTCCTTACTTTTACACTCCTCGCCTCCATCGCCTTCAGCTTAGTGTGGTATGCCTCATGGCTCGACCACGGAGAAGGCTCAATAGATATCCGCGAGATAGCTATCCCATTAGAAGGCTACACGATCGCGGGTAGACTATATACACCATCTAATCTTATCTCGAAAAGCAGCCCTACACCCGCAGTTCTCTTCTGTCATGGAATAAGCAACGCGAAAGAGACCTTAAGTGGGTTAGCACTTGAGATCGACGCGATTCGGATTCATATCGTTGACTATCGATCTCGCTGGTCATGGAGATTCCGGTGGAAGAATCGGGGGAACGGACACTCGTTAGGTTCGCTTGCTGCATTCGATTATCTA
>CAVYVF010000009.1:0-6964 GCA_963771885.1 Candidatus Bathyarchaeota archaeon | reverse complement strand
GCCGTCTAAACCTCTTTTATAGGCACTTTAAGCGTTTCAGCTTTTGTCGAATCCCATAGGGTAGTTGAAGACCGTGTCGTGTGCGCTGACACGGTTACTCGGATACAAATTATATGCCAAAAAGCGATTTTCGGAATCTTAAATTTTGATCAAACCGGCACACTTACAACTTTCGAGTCTATCACCCACACGCCCTCATCATGCAATAATTCATATGTTACAAACATATTCCAACCCTTATAATGACTGTTTAAAGATGTAGAAATACTAACGCGACAGCCTTCACCCCAGCCTCTGATTGATGCATAATCGAATTGAATCGCATAAATCGAGACCGATGTATCCCACGAACTAAGCTCATCCATAGTAATAAGCACCAGCGGAACACCGCTTACTGATTGAGGCAGGGTTAAACCAGTTATCTGCGGAGAGGATACAACCAGAAGACTTCCCTCAACTGGGTCGTCCCTCATCCTGTCTTCAAGTACAACCCTGATAGCTTCTGATTTGTTCACAATATTCAAATTATAGTCGAAAATAGCGATAGCGATAATTATGATGGCGAGGATGGCGGCTATGGACAGAATTGCCCGCCTCATGTATCAGAATGAACTGAAGCCGGTGTATAATACTTCCCCTCATAGTTTAGCCAAAAAAACCAACGCATTTCCTTCATCTTACCATGTTACGCACCCGATTAGGAAAGGCGTCAGCGGTTCGCTCCTAACCGACAACTCAGACGAGTTCTGAGGATTCAACGACGCAACCGTGTAAACTCTTCCCTCATAGACCACGTATCTCGTATAGTGGCCCCCGAGGCTGTAAACTACACCTGGACCCGGCTTCTGCTCGTAATGCAGGGTCAAGAAGAATACACACTCATCTCCTGGCTGAACCACGGGGTTCCCAGCCTCATCGACTATTTGCAGGATAAGGATGAACTCGGAGCTTGTATCAGCCGCCTTCAGGTAAGAGTGGACTTTAACCTCAAACACGACGCCATCAACTGGAGCCCCGGCGGGGGCTTGGTTCGAGTTACGGTTCCATGGATTATGGCGTTGGAATAATCGATGAGGTTGGGGAGGTCGCGGGGTATTACCCACCATATTTGCTTTGAGTTGCTTTCCTTGAATCTGTCCGAGTAGGATGCGAGCAGGGGAGATGGGTCAACAATCGGAGATGCGTTAAGGGTGGAAATGATTGTTATTGTGATTAGAGCCGCGGCTGATACGAGATAGAGATGTCTTGACATCTAGTTAGAGGAGGAGGATGTTGGTTAAGGTATTTATCATACAGTGAAATGGCGCCATTTCTGTTAGGGACCCACCACAGACAGATGTGTGTTTTACTTCACTATATTCCAGTTCATCCTATCTGTATCGGGCTCGTAGAAACCCGCATAATGCCTAGAGTCGTCAGAATAGAACCAGACATCCATCGGAAGCGAAGCTTTATCACCATTCTAATCCAACCTACACCAACCGCTGGCTCCATAGAGCCTACCACACACATCCGAGAACACGCTGTTAACCGCCGAAGCGTTGACTGACCGTGTCTCCAACACAGAGACCGCGATCGCCAAGCGCTATCATAAGGAAGGCGTCATGTTGATCAATGGATGTATACCTAACTTTCAGACCCTCATATTACGAAGACCTGAAAGGCTGGGCAGCGGGAGTTAAAACCTTCAGGTGGTTTGCTTGGGGATTATCGAGGAACCCATCCCTCTTTAGCCCTACGTGGCTGTATCCGCTGAACATCACGCAATCATAGAGAGGAAGGTAGCCCGCTATCTCGGAGACGATCATTCATCTTCATCATAGGCTAGGAGCAGGATAGCTACTTGGTCGCCTTCTGGATTCAGTAGCTTGGCTGACTGTGCCTGACGATTTGCAGATTGAAGGTAGCCGGAGAAGTCCGTCTCTTCGGCGGGGTAGCGGATCGCTTGCCCTGCGAGTGCGCCGCCCTTCGCTTTCCAAGCAGTCTCAAATAGCTGACGACTCCGTCACCCCACGAGTCGCCCGCTGAATGATTATTACGTTCTTTACGCCGTAGCTCCACATGATGTCGGCGAGGGGGCTTGGGAGCGTCGAGTCGGGTGGGTTCATTCGGTAAGGCGATCATTCGGGATCGCTAAACCATATGGACTTGTGGATGTTGTGCCGACTAGGAGCATGTTTCGATCGTTAACGTAGTTCTGGATTGTGCTCAGCATCGAGGACCAGCCCCCGCTTATCACGAGGTCTACTCCCTCCTTTTTCAACTCCTGAATCTTCGTCAGGTGCTCGCCGGGTTGTGTGCTTACTACGTCCGGGATTACGAACTGGAATGTGACGTTGTATCCCAGTTTACTCGCGTATGCGTTCAAGTCGGGTTGAACTATTTCGTTGATGAATGGTGTCGTTAGTTCTCTATCGGTCAGGGATGAGGCTAGGTATCCTATCTTTACTGTGCCTAGGTTGGAGGCGTTATGGAGGGCTCTGTCAAGTATCTGGTTCTGTCGTGTGACGTTGGCGTTGAGGTTGATCTGTTCCTGAAGTTGGGGTTCTAATGTTTTCCGTGAGTTGTCGTAGCCCGTCTGATATCCGAAGTATAGACCTCCTGCTATTGATACGGCTATTAGGATGATTATTACTCCGAATACGGTCGTTTTTAATTGATTCATCAACTCACCAATGCGATCAAGTTTAGCCGGGAAGGGGTATAACGTTTTTTGAAAAAGAAATTATACAAACGGGTAAAACATCGTCATTGGTTTGGCTTGATAGTTGTCGGCGTGCATGCGTCTAGTTCATTTTATATCAAGAAATGTTCCCATATGTGTTTGGGGTTATTGAATATTTAATGAAGAGAGTGTCAACACAGAAGTCATGGGTGTGAGGGAACTGGTCTTCAGGTCAGATTCCCGTTGGGAGAATTCACTGAAAAAGGGTAGCTTTGAAGGCGGCATCTTTCTAAGGCTGGACGTGAATCCAGTCAATTTCAGGGATTATCCATTTTATTCCCGATAAAGTAGACGAGTAAATCTAACCTTTTTAACGGCAGCAACGTAGGGATACCTATGGTTGACAGGGTCAAAGTTGACACGTTCAAGTATCTACGCGAGATGAATATGCTCCTAAAGGACGGTGGATTACTCCTCGTCGCCGACGGAAAGGATGGAAAGCCGAACGCGATGACGATCGGCTGGGGATCCTGGCACGATGTGGTCAACGCCCGTCTTCAACACAGCCGTGCGCCACAGCAGGCACACTTACAAGCTGATGGAGGAGGCGAAGAGCTGGACCATCTGTATACCCGCTAAGGGGATGGAGGTGGCGCTTACATTCTTCGGGACCAAGTCGGGCAGAGACGTCGACAAGTTCAAGGAGTGCAAGTTCACCGCCAAGAAGGGAGATGTAGGCGCCCCCTACATCGAGGAGTGCCCCATACACATCGAGTGCACAACCGTCTTCAAGACGGACATGAAGCCCGGTCAGCTCGAGGGCGGCATGGAGAAGGAGCTCTATAAGACGAAGGACTTCCACATGCTCTACTTCGGCGAGGTCAAGGGCGTCTACGCCGTCAAGGACGCCGAAAAGAAGCTCAAGGTGGCGTAGATGAAGGTCCTCATCGTATACGACACCAGCACCGGCAACACGGAGAAGATGGCGCATGCCGTCGAGGACGGCGTAAAGAAGGCAGGTGTAGAGGTCGTTTTCAAGCACGTCGACGAGGCCTCGGTCGACGAAATACCCCAGTGCCAGGGCCTGTACTCGGCTCACCGGTATATTATGGGCTACCTTCGGCAAGATCAAGAAGTTCATCGATGAGTCGATAAAATACCACGGCAAGCTCGACGGCACCGTTGGCGGGGCATTCGCCAGCGCCGGCGGCACGCACACAGGCGCAGAGACCACGATAATCGCCATCAATGAGATGCTCCTCGTTCACGGCATGATTATTCAAGGCAGCTCCGCAGGCAGCCACTACGGCGCATCATCCGTCGGCTCACCAAATGATGCCTCTCTCGAGGCGTGCAGGAAGCTAGGCGAACGTGTAGGAAAACTTGTCAAGCGGCTGAACATGTAGAGCCAAACTCAGAATGGGGAGTGTCCATGTTGAGTAGCCAAATGAAGCTACACCGCCTCGATGACAACTACTCCCGGGAAATACTCACGAAGATCCGTATAAGGAGACGGGGCGCGAGGAGTTCCGCTGGGGATGAGGATACCGGCATGCTTACTGGGATAAGGATCGCGGCTACTATGGGGTACAGCGACGTGAGGTCGAGACGCCGATCCGGGCTAAGGTGAGGGGCGTATCACTCACCGAGGACGCGATGTTGTTATTATAAACGTCCTCCGGGCGGCCACCCCACTCGTTGAGGGCCTACTCGAGGTCTTCACCGACGCGCCGATCGGCATCGTCAACGCAAAGCGTGTCGAAACGGGCAACCTCTTCCCAGAATTCGACTTCAAGATAGATGTGCCCTACTTCAACGCCCCGAAGTTAACCAGCGGCGACACCCTGATCGTGGCGGATCCCATGATTGCCTCCGGAAGCACAAGCGTTGCTGTATTTTAGAAGTTTCTGGAAAACGGGCGGCCCAAGCACATTATCTTGGCGTCGGTCATCTCAGCGCCACTGGGTCTTGAGAAGTCCTCGCCCACTACCCCAGCGCGAATATATACACCGTGGCCGTGGATCAGGGGCTGAACCAGCACGGTTAAATAGTCCCGGGTCTCGGCGACGCCGGCGACAGGGTCTGCGGATAAAACAGCCGGCAAACACCTCCAAACAGACTTATTTCCAATGCACCTACAACTGGTGTATGAATAACAGTACATGGGACAAGGTACCAAGATCATCGCCCCGGAGTCGACCTCCGACTTGATCAACGGCGACAATTGTATGCTGACCTATGTGATCATGCAGCCTGGGGCGGTTGTGCCGGATAATTATCACCGCACGAGCAGGTTGGAACCTGCATCAAAGGCGAAGGGGTCATGATGTGTGGCCGCAAACAATTCAAGACAGTCCCCGGTGCCTGTTGGCTCATCCCAGGCGGGGAAAACCGCCGCTGGCGCAGCACGAGCGAGGCGGAAACCATCCTCCTCGAGGCCTTCAGCCCGCCGCGTGAGGATTATATAACCAAGGCGAAGTAGCGCCGCCAGCTAGCTCGAGGGGAAACCATTTTCTTCCCAACCCGTGTCTTCTATCAACATGACTCCAAAGGCAGTAGACAGGATACTCGATGGATCGGGAACACGCCTCTTGTCAAGCTACAGAAGCTCGCGCCCAAAGACGGCGCTGACATATTCGTGAAGGCCGAGTACCTCAATCCTAGCGGCAGCTACAAGGACCGCACCGCCGTCGAGAGGATACGGACTGCGGAGAAGGAGGGTAAGCTCAAGCCCGGATACACGATAGTCGAGGCATCCACGGGCAACACGGGCACCGCCCTCAGCTTCGTGGGTAAGCGCCCGGCTACAACGTCGAGATATACATGCCCGAGGGCATGACCCGCGAACGCATCAAAATAATGTAGAGCTACGGCGCAAAGGTCCACGAAATGAAAATAGCGGGCCTCGACGCCAAGGGCAGCGTCGCCGGCCCGAGATCAAGTTCATCCCCCGGCAGAACTGCCTCGACCTAGAGAGGAGCAACCCTAGGATATGGTGGGCGCCCAGTTCAGCAACCCCGCAAACTGGAGGGCACACCTACAACGGGCAACGAGATATATGAACAGATGAACGGAAGATCACACCTTCGTAGGCGGCATCGGCATCAGAGGCACGCTCTAAGGCGTCGCCAAGGCGCTGAAGGCGAAACTACCCAAATGTCAAGGTCATGGGGCTGGACCGCGTCGGCGAAGCTCGCCATCAGCGACGGCATCATCTCCCCTCCCGGAATAACCATGGACATTGCCGGAGGCCTAATCGAGGAGATGATGGAGAGCGACCTCATCGACGAGGTCGTCAAGGTAAAGATCGGGGACGCGATGGCCACATCGGATCGCCTAGTGAAGGAGGAGGGACTATTCTGCGGCATCTCCGCGGGAGCCAACGTCTACCACTCGATCAAGGTAGCGACCGAATTGGGCAAGGGGTAAGCGCGCGACCACCGTCCTCCCCGACCACAGGGACCGCTACCTTAGGCGAGAAGAAGATACAGCTTCAGCCCCGCTCAACCTTTACGAGGTCGCGTTTCTTCCCCCGCAAGCGTTATTTTCTTGGAAATCGGGAATTGTTTGTTTTTTATTTATATTTAAGAATTCATCTTGGCCGCAACTCTTAGCCGCCTTCTCGAGCATCTCGAGTCCTCTGCCCCTTTCTCATGCCTGGGTCACGGTCACAAGGTCGAATACTGTGAATCCGACGCGGCGCAGATAGTCCTCGAGGTGAAGAAAGGACTTTTACACATCCGTTGCCTGTTCCCCCTGCGGAGGCTATGCCCAGCGCGTACCTCCCGTTCAGCGCCTTGAACTCACTCTTCACCTCGGTCCTGCGTAGCCTGTCGAGGAAGAGCTTGGCCGACTCGCTCAGGTCGCCCCAGTAGACGGGGGTGGCGAAGACGAGCGCGTCCGCCGCGTGTATCTTGTCCCTCAGGGACTGGAACTCGTCGTCGATGACGCACGTTCCCTCCCTTCGGCACTGGCCCCAGCCACCATCGCAGGCCATGCATGGCTTCACAATGACCTCGTTAAGGTTCACAAGCTCTACTGATGCGCCTTCCGTCTTCGCCCCCTCGATGACCGCCTTGGCCGTCTTCGCCGTCAGGCCGTCATCGTTCGGGCTGGACTGTATAGCAATTATCTTCAATAAACTGCACCCGTGTAGAGGGATGCGGTTCGGATGGCTTTAAATCTCGCCATCCCGTTCGAAAGGCACGTTTATATTATAGTTATATGTTTTAACTGTTTATTCGGTGAACGAAAAAATGGTTGACGCCTCGCCCCGGGGGAAGATGGATCAGATGCTCG
>CAVYVF010000008.1:0-5935 GCA_963771885.1 Candidatus Bathyarchaeota archaeon | reverse complement strand
AACCGATCAAGTCTCAGCGCCTGAGACAGAAGCATAAACAAATTGATAATTATTTAGATCCTCAGGAATCTTGCGGCGCGCGCACAAGATAACGGAATATTACTACTACGGCGATAGAAAAAAGCGCGCGCCCCTAAGATGGTTGTCGCACGTGATGTGTAAATACTGGTACGCGGTGAGAGCTTTTTATAATGTAGTGGTAAATGCGCACGTGGATGTTTGTGATGTTATTGTTTTTTATTGCATAAAATTGTCATTTACTATTGGATTATTTCATTTTCCATATGTATGAATCGAAAAGGGTTGATTTTACATCTTTTAATAGTTGTTATGGCGACTCCATTGCTAACGTTTTGATTTCAGGCGGCATTTTATTATTGCTGTATATGTTTGGGTGCTATCTTCGTTTGATGCATTATTTTTTCTTTAAGAATTCTGTCTCTGAACATAATCTAGGCTAGCTGGTGCCTGCTGCCCCCACCACTTGTGGTGCGTACATCTCAGGAGTGCTAGTGGTATGGGGGGGGGGGTGGTGGAGTGTATTGGGTGTAGGGGGTGTTAGGGTGGTGGTTGATGTTGAGGAACCTGTTGTGGAGGATCGGTGTTATTGTCGTCGATTCTTATTCATGATTTTAAAATATGTTTTATCATCTTTTATTGTTAGTGTCGGGTATTAAGTGCTATAAGTTGACTCGGGGTTTGTTGATTTAGTGAGCTTTGTTGCCCAAGTTGACGAAGGAGAAGTCAGATGAGATTGTTAAGCTGCTCGGGGAGGGCTATACGAATCTTGAGGTCTCTCGGAAGGCTCATGTGAGTGGGGGGACGGTGAGCAAGATTAAGGGTCGCCTTAAGAAGAGTGGTGAGGCGATCTTAAAACTTGAGGCTTCAGGTGACTCATCGGCTCCTTTCGGTTCTCTTCTTTCGAGGGAGTCTCTGAATAAGCTTGGGGCTATCCAAGTTGTGCTCGGCTGTGGTACGCTAGATGAAGCGGTTGATCTTCTGCATAGAGATGTTCCGAAGCTTATGGCTTACAAGTTCAAGGCAGCATTGGACTTTCATGGGACGCCAGCTGAGGTGTTCGATGAACTCTTGGAGGCGTTGAGGGCGTTTAACGATGCCACAGATCCGCACAAGTTTAGCCCCGAGTCTCAGGCTAGAGTTCTGTCGAGGATGGGTATGACTTGGTATGTGAAGGGGCTCTACAGATCGACAAGGGGTCGGAAACTCTTGTCCAGTTCATGGAGAAGACCATCCTTGAGAGTTATGAGAGAAGGGGTTGGAGGTTCTATAAAAAGTCCAAGAAAGAGGTGCTTGAGATAGATCCATCGCTTGAGGGTAGGATTAAAGACGACTTAGTGTCTATATACTCGCCGAGAAGTAGATCTTGGACTTTTCCCTCTGAGGCTGAGGGTTACTTCGGGATTCAAACGGAGATATCTGAAAAACTAGCCTGGATCAACGTGATGAAGCCGGGGGTTTTACCTTTCTGGAAGGAATATGGTTATGAGGATAAAGAAATTAGTTAGGTGCTAAACAGTGTGCGTGTGTGCAGATCGATATCTTCAGGTTCGGTAGGTGTAGGCTATACACGCTTGTAAAGTGCGCCATGGGAAAGCACGCGCACTCTCATGTAATGTTCCTGAATATCCGTACACGATAAACCGTTGATACGACAAAATGGTTGAACACTTTTAACGGACCCCACCTTCTATCTCAAGTGGTAACAATGCCGAGAGACAAAGTTGACACGTTCAAGTATGTACGCGAGATGAACATGCTCCTAAAGGACGGCGGATTGCTCCTCGTCGCCGAGGGAAAGAATGGAAAGCCGAACGCGATGACGATCGGCTGGGGCTTCCTCGGCACCATGTGGTCAAAGCCAGTCTTCATCACGGCCGTGCGTCACAGCAGGCACACCTACAAGCTGATGGAGGAGGCGAAGAGCTGGACCATCTGTATCCCCGCTAAGGGAATGGAGGCGGCACTCACATTCTGCGGGACCAAGTCGGGTAGGGACGTCGACAAGTTCAAGGAGTGCAAGTTCACCGCCAAGAAGGGAGAGGTCGGCGCCCCCTACATCGAGGAGTGCCCCGTACACATCGAGTGCACAACTGTCTTCAAGACAGACATGAAGCCCGGTCAACTTGAGGGCGGCATAGAGAAGGAGCTCTATAAGACGAAGGACTTCCACATGCTCTACTTCGGTGAGGTCAAGGGCGTCTACGCCGTCAAGGACGCCGAAAAGAAGCTTAAGGTGGCTTAGATGAAGGTCCTGATTGTCTTCGACACCAGCACGGCAACACGGAGAAGATGGCGCACGCCGTTGAGGACGGCGTAAAGAAGGCGGGTGTAGAGGTCGTTTTCAAGCACGTCGACGAGGCCTCGGTAGACGAGATACCCCAGTGCCAGGGCCTCATACTCGGCTCACCGGTATATTATGGGCTACCTTCGGGCAAGATCAAGAAGTTCATCGATGAGTCGATAAAATACCACGGCAAGCTCGACGGCACCGTTGGCGGGGCATTCGCCAGTGCCGGCGGCACGCACACAGGCGCAGAGACCACGATCATCGCCATCAATGAGATGCTCCTCGTTCACGGTATGATTATTCAGGGCAATTCCGCAGGCAGCCACTACGGCGCATCATCCGTAGGCTCACCAAATGATGCCTCTCTCGAGGCGTGCAGGAAGCTAGGCGAACGTGTAGGAAAACTTGTCAAGCGGCTGAACATTTAGAGCCAAACTCAGAATTGGGAGTGTCCATGTTGAGTAGCCAAATGAAGCTACACCGCCTCGACGACAACTACTCCCGGGAAATACTCACGAAGATCCGGAATAAGGAGACGGGGCCCGAGGAGTTCCGCTGGGGTCTGAGGAGACTCGGCATGCTTACTGGGATAAGGATCGCGGCTACTATGGGGTACAGCGATGTGGAGGTCGAGACGCCGCTCGGGGCTAAGGCGAGGGGTGTATCACTCACCGAGGCACGTGACGTCGTGATTATAAACGTCCTCCGGGCCGCCACGCCGCTCGTTGAGGGCCTACTCGAGGTCTTCACCGACGCGAGGATCGGCATCGTCAACGCTAACGTGTCGAAACGGGCAACCTCTTCCCGGAATTCAACTTCAAGATAAGCGTGCCATACTTTAATGCCCCGAAATTAACCAGCGGCGACACCCTGATCGTGGCGGACCCCATGATTGCCTCCGGGAGCACAAGCGTTGCTGTGCTTGACAAGTTACTGGAAAACGGGCGGCCCAAGCGCATTATCTTGGCGTCGGTCATCTCAGCGCCACTGGGGCTTGAGAGGGTGCACACCCACTACCCCGGCGCGGATATATACACCGTGGCGGTGGATGAGGGGCTGAACGAGCACGGTTACATAGTGCCGGGTCTCGGCGACGCCGGCGATAGAGTCTGCGGATAAAACAGCCGGCAAACTCCTCCAAACAGCCTTATTTCCAATGCACCCTACAACTGGTGTATGAATAACAGTACATGGGACAATGTGCCAAGGGCAACCATCGCCCCCGGAGTCGACCTCCGACTGATCAACGGCGACAATTGTATGCTGACCTATGTGATCATGCAGCCTGGGGCGGTTGTGCCGGATCATAAGCACCCGCACGAGCAGGTTGGCACCTGCATCAAAGGCGAAGGGGTCATGACGTGTGGTGGCAAACAGTTCAAGACGGTCCCCGGTACCTGTTGGCTCATCCTAGGCGGGGAAAACCACAGCTGGCGCAATATGAGCGAGGGCGAGACCATCCTCCTCGAGGCCTTCAGCCCGCCGCGCGAGGATTATATAGCCAAGGCAAAGTAGCGCCATCATTGGCTCGAGGGGAAACCATTTTCTCCCCCTCCCGTGTCTTCTATCAGCATGGCTCCAAAGGCAGTCGACAGCATCCTAGAGGTCATCGGGAACACGCCCCTCGTTAAGCTCCAGAAGCTCGCGCCGAAGGGCGGCGCCGACATCTTCGTCAAGGCCGAGTACCTCAACCCCAGTGGCAGCTACAAGGACCGCATCGCCGTCGAGATGATCCGCACCGCCGAGAAGGAGGGCAAGCTCAAGCCCGGATACACGATCGTCGAGGCCTCCACGGGCAACACGGGACAGCCCTCAGCTTCGTCGGCACACGCCTCGGCTACAATGTCGAGATATACATGCCCGAGGGCATGACTCGCGAACGCATCAAGATCATGGAGAGCTACGGCGCCAAGGTCCACGAGATGAAGATAGCGGGCCTCGACGCCAAGGGCAGCGTCGCCGGGGCCGAGGTCGAGTTCATCCCCCGGCAGAAGTGCCTCGACCTGGAGAGGAGCAACCCCAAGATATGGTGGGCGCGCCAGTTCAGTAACCCCGCCAACTGGAGGGCACACCTCACAACGGGCAACGAGATCTACGAACAGATGAAAGGCAAGGTCGACGCCTTCGTAGCCAGCATCGGCGTCGGAGGCACACTCTACGGCGTCGCAAAGGCGCTGAAGGCTAAGCTACCCAAGTGCAAGGTCATCGGCCTTGAGCCCGCCTCGGCACGGCTCGCCATCAGCGACGGCATCACCTCTCCGCCCGGCATAAGCAAGGACATCTCCGGCGGTATAATCGAGGAGATGATGGAGAGCGGCCTCATCGACGAGGTCGTCAAGGTAAAGAATGAGGACGCCATCGCCACCTCGGATCGGCTAGTAAAGGAGGAAGGACTATTCTGCGGCATCTCCGCCGGTGCAAATGTATACCACTCGATCAAGGTCGCGACTGAGTTGGGCAGGGGTAAGCGCGTCGCCACCGTACTCCCCGACCACAGGGACCGCTACCTGAGCGAGAAGAAGTATACAACCTAGCCGTGCTCGACATTGACTAGGTCGCGTTCTTCGCCCGTAATCGCTACCTTTCTTGGAAATGGGCATTGTTTCTTATTATTTTATTTAAGATTTCGTTTGGCTAATCTCGCCCCCGCCTTTTCGAGCATCTCGATCTTGTGCCCCTTGGACACCTGGGTCACTGTCACTAGTCGAATATTGTGAATCCGACGCGGCGCAGATAGTCCTCGAGGTGGAGGAGCGCCTTCACGCATCCGTTGCCTGTCCCCCGCGGAGGCTATACCCAGCGCGTATTTCCCGTTCAGCGCCTTGAACTCACCCTTACCTCGGTCCTGCGTAGCCTGTCGAGGAAGAGCTTCGCCGACTCGCTCAGGTCGCCCCAGTAGACGGGGGTGGCGAAGACCAGGGCGTCCGCCGCCTGTATCTTGTCCCTCAGGGCCTGGAACTCGTCGTCTATGACGCATGTTCCCTCCCTTCGGCACTGTCCCCAGCCGCCGTCGCACGCCATGCATGGCTTCACGATGACCTCGTTCAGGTTCACCAACTCTACTGAGGCGCCTTCCGCCTTCGCCCCCTCGATGACCGCCTTTGCCGTCCTCGCCGTCAGGCCGTCCTCGTTCGGGCTTGACTGTATGGCAAGTATCTTCAATCAGCTGCACCCTGTGTGGAGGGATGTGGTTCGGGTGGCTTTAAATCTCGCCATCCCGTTCGGAAGGTGTGTTTATATTATAGTTATATGTTTTAACTGTTTAATCGGTGAACGAAAAAAATGGTTGATGACTCACCCCGTGGGAAGATGGATCAGATGCTCGACGACATCTACAACGTTATCCCCCTCTTCCACCGCACTTTCCTGAGACCTGACGACCTCTCCCACAACCCGATGGGCTCCGACTTCAAGGTCATGGGTATACTCAGGAAGCATGGGCCCCTCCCCATGTCACGCATCGGGTTCTGGCTTGGAATCTCAAAGCCCAACATGACCGCCATAATAAACAAGCTGATTATTGATGGAAGGGTCGAGAGGCGAGAGGATCCGAAAGATAGACGCATAGTCGAGGTCGCCCTAACCACCGAGGGCACGAAGTACATAGAGGAGTGCTGGAAAGAAGGA
>CAVYVF010000007.1:0-173088 GCA_963771885.1 Candidatus Bathyarchaeota archaeon | reverse complement strand
ACGCATCGGCCAAGTCGATCCTGGTGATGAACGTGCACCCGTCTGCTGTCGTGACCCCGCCAGGTCCCACCACAGACGAGCCCTTCGCGCCCGAGGCACTGTACGAACTCAAGATCGACACGAACGGCGATGCCATCGCCGATATTGCCTACCGGGTGCGATTTTCGGCGTCCGAGGACGGGTCGCAAAGCGCCACGCTGCGCCGCGTTGAGGGCGCGCAGGCCGCCGGGACGGACGATAGCGGCCGAGTTATCGTCGCATCGGCACAGGTCTCGATGGGTCGGGACGCGCGGGTGACAGAGGCCGGCGACTACCGTTTCTTCGCGGGCTGGCGCAGCGATCCCTTCTTCTTTGACGTGCACGGCATGGTGAATAATCAGCAGTTCACCGGCGACGATTTTTTCGCCGACAAGGACGTGTGCAGCATCGTGCTGGAAGTGCCCAACTCTGATCTTGGGACCAGACGGGTGGGCTGTGGGCCCGCACACTGATCGCGGGCCGGGGGCTGGATCCAGGTCGATCGCGGCGCGCTGCCCGCACAAGCTGTCTTCCTTGTCGGCGAAGAAAGAGACGCGTACCTCGCAGGTGAGCCGGCCGACGATGCTCGTTTCGTTCCTGTCTTTGCGCACTCGCTGGAGCACGCGGGTGGGTACACGCAAGAAAAGCAAGGCAGGTGGCAGGCACGCTGCTGCCGGAGATAATGTCCTATGATCCCACCCGCCCCGCATCCTTCCCGAGCAGTGGGCGGACACTCACCGACGACGCCGGTGATGCCTTCGTGGCCGTGCTCACCAACGGGAAGGTGACCAAGGATAGGGTAGGGCCGCACGGCGATCTGCTTGCCGAATTCCCCTATCTCGGGCCGCCGCGCAGTGTGCGCTCTCCTCGTCGAAACTCCTACGTCACTGGCGTCGATCTCGCTGTCGACGGCGGCCGCAATTAGGTCAACCGGCGGAATTAGCGTGAAGCGCGAGTTCAAAGACCCGGAGTGGTCGAAAGAAAGATGATGAACTGCGACGGGAGAATCCTATGTCCCTTCCTGCCGAAATATCGGGAAAGAATCGCCAGCAGGCGATGGAAGCGCGCTTGATGCACTGATCGATTTTTACCGGTCCTTCAACGCTTCCGATCTGAACGCACTCGCTGGCAACTGGGCCGATGGGGAGGCTCCGAGCATGGACAATCCGATTGGTGGTATTCGGCGAGGATGGCCTGCCATCAGGGAAGGTTATGCGAAGCTATTTAGCGGGCCAGCGATTGTCCGCGTGGCGTTCCACGATTTCGTAGCGCAGGGTAACAATGACTTTCATCTCTTCGTGGGACGTGAAAAAGGCTACTGTGAAACTCCCGCCGTTCGGCTTGAGCTTCGAATTCGTACGTCTCGATGGTTCGTCAAGATGCGTGGCATGTGGCGGCAACTCCATCACCATGGGTCTATCGATGAGCCGGCGCTGCTCGCTGACTACCAGCGAGCGATTTTGGAACGCCGCTCGGGGCGACGTCATAGCTGAGTATCGTCACCCACAATTGTCGCTGGCGACTTGGCCTGACTTAAAAGTGAAGGAGAAAGCGCAATGGACTTCGCAATTAAAGTCAATGGGAAGACCTACAGCGTCGATGTCGACGGCGACACACCACTCCTGTGGGTGTTGCGCGACGCTGTCCTTTCCGAAAATTCCATCCGGCCTAAATTCGCATCGTAAGGCAGAATCATCGCATCATTGAGAGCGATGTTTGCGATCCTGCACGCGCTCGGAATGTTTGTCGCCGACCTGTTCAAGTCGCGCAGCCGGCTTGAAGCCGAGAATTTGTTTCTTCGTCATCAGCTCAACATCGCCTTGCGGCGGGCGCCACCTCGTCTTCGGCTTCGCGGCAGTGATCGCGTCCTGCTCATATGGATGACCAGGCTCTGGCCGAGCCTGCTTGGTGCGGCCCAGGTGGTTCAGCCGGAGACGATCCTGCGGTGGCATCGCGCTGGATTTAAATGTTCTGGCGCTGGAAGTCGCGAAATAGGGCAGGGCGGCCGAGGATTGACCGAGGCCTGCGTGATCTGATCCGGCGAATGAGCCGGGAAAACCCGCTGTGGGGCGCGTCCCGGATCCATGGTGAGCTCCTGATGCTTGGGTTCGAGGTCGCCCAGTCGACAGTCTCGAAATACATGGCGCGAGGTGGGAAGCCGCCGTCGCAGAGCTGGAAGACGTTTCTTCGAAATCACGCTGAGGCGATAGCCGCCATCGATATGTGCGTGGTGCGGACGGTGAGCTTCGATCTCTTATTTGCGTTCTTGGTTCTAGGCCACGGCCGGCGACAGCTGCTGTGGTTTGAGGTGACACGGCATCCGACGGCGGCGTGGCTGGCCCGGCAGATCACCGAAGCCTTTCCTTGGGCATCAGCGCCGACTTATCTGGTGCGCGACAACGACCGTGCCTACGGGCATGTCTTTACGTCTCGGGTGAGAGCCATGGGTATCCGCGACCGGCCGATCTCGCCTGGATCGCCGTGGCAAAATGGCATTGCGGAACGTCTGATCGGCACCTTGCGTCGCGAGTGCCTGGATCAAATGCTGATCTTTGGCGAGGCGCATCTGCGGCGAATTCTTTCCGCCTATGCGGCCTATTACAATCAAGCGCGCACGCACCTGGCATTACAGAAAGATGCGCCTTTGCATCGAGCCGTCCAGCGATCTGGCGCCATTGTCGGCATTCCGATCTTGGCCGGACTGCATCACCAATACGTCCGGATATGATTTTCGGAAAGGACAGGTAGATCGGCGGGCTTGGCACCTTTTAAAATGCGATCAACATAGTCTGCAGCGCGATGATACAGGTCCACCTGATTGGGTGAGTAAGACATCAGCCCTCCCTCTCGAGCAAGGAGCGGGCTGGGTCCGAATAGCGGCAAACGAAATTTCAACGCCTGCTCTATAATCCCCTTACGCGGGAACGTCGTTGCGGTCGGCGGCGGTGTACCGATCAAGTCCGGCACCGAGGTGATCGGTGCGGTCGGCGTCTCCGGCGCCCCCGGCGGCGAGAAGGACGAGGCTTGCGCCAATGCCGGCATCGCCAAGGTGGCTGACAGCCTAAAGTGACTTGTGCCTGGAGCCGCGCCAATTCGGCGCGGCTCGCCTCGGCGTTCGGTAGCTCTTGCCTAACCCGCCGAACACCAATGTCCGCTTTCCCCCGAAGCGGAATGCGGTCATTCGAATGTCCGCTAAGGGCCGATAGCGGACTTATGCGCGCACAGTTATCGATCACCTCGTCGGCGCGTGCGAGCAGCGTGGGCGGGATTGCGAGCCCGATGGATCTGGCGGTCTTCAGGTTGATGGCAAGTTCGAACTTCGTCGGCCGCTCTGGCCAAGCCTGTTCGGTTTGTCTCGTGTCGTTCAGCCTGACACAATCTTGCGGTGGATCGAGCCGGGTTTCTGGCCTCGGCGGTGGTTCACGATGGCCACGAACGATCCGAATTCGGCAGCATGCAAGCGTCACGACGGCCGAACCAGCGATAGCGGTTGCGCGCGACCAAGTCATAGATCGCGTCGCGGATCACCCGTGGCATGAAGTGAAAGTGCCACGTCCACTGCCAGCGCGGAAGCTCGCGCGCAATACGCAGCACGGCTTCGGATTTTACATAGGCCTGGCCGTTCTCCACGAACGCAAAAGAATCCGGGCGATCAGGATTGATGCCAAGCTGCTCAGCGAGCGGACGTCCCTCGGCCAACTGCATCGGAACGAAGCGAAAATAGCCGCGGCGATCACGTTTGTTCACGAAGCCGCAGCCGCGCGAGCATAGGACGCACACGCCGTCGAACAGGATCAGGCCGTGCGGCGAGCTGATGCTGCCAGGACTTTTTGGATCAACGACGATTGACTGCTCCGCCTGCATGGATCGGCCGCCTGACAAAGTCTAGCACACTGTTGGTCAGCTCGATGTCCGGTTGGGGTCATTAGCGGCATATTTGCACGATAGAAAAACCGCCCACAGCGACCCAAGATTTCCGGACTAGTGACGTGTTTCCGATAATCAAAAGCCCGACCGGCCAAAATCAAAAGGTGTTTGATTCTTTTTGATTCTTAATCAAATATCCGCGCCATGCCACGTGGTGGAAAGCGTCCCAACGCCGGTCGTCGTCGCGGCTCGAAAAACAGAGCGACGATCGAGAAGGCCATTATTGCCGAACGCGACATCGCTGAGGCCCAGGCTTCAGGGCGCAAGCTGGGCAAAGAAGTTATTGACCACTACATGCACGTCTTCGCCGAGATTGCCGATACCGAGCGTGCTGCGGCGCTAGCAGAAAAGCCGGAGAACGCACGCGGGCATGAGGCGAGGTTCGAGCGGTTTGCGCGATACGCCATCGACTGCGCGTACAAGCTGGCTCCGTATCAAAGTCCAACCTACAGAGCGATCGAAATCGAGCCGCCGCAGAACGAGCAACAGAACAAGGTGATGCGCTTCCGGCTGACGATATTCGATAACGAACGCGACGTGGATATGATCAAGCACGAGTTGCCCATCCCGTTGAACGTCGCGGGGTAGGCGAGGGCGAGTACTCATAAAACATTCCGCCAGCACTTCCACTCCATGCCGACTATTACCCCAAAAGCGAAATCTTCTATGGCATGGCCAAACCGGTGCGCGCGCTGCACATCGGATCCGCTAGACAAGCGGGTTCGACGCTAAGTTAGTCGGGCCATCCGCTTTGGGTCAAAAGCGGACATGGCGGCAAGTCCGCGCGATATCCGCTTACCCCCGATAACGGACATGCCGTGTGATGCCTGCTCCACCTCACCGACGCCAGGCGCTCGCTAACCAAGGCTGTTTTTCGCGCGGCAGTCCGGCGGGGCGGTAATAGTGATTAAGCTCAGAAAATCCCGCAGCTGACACATAGCCGCGCCAAGTATCGAGATCATGATACGCGCCGTAGCGCCCACCATTCCAGCCTTCCTCGTTATGGCCGCGCGGGTTCGAGCAGAACAGCACACCACCTGGTTTCAGGCTAGCGTGCAGTTCCAGCAACACGCGCGGTAATTCCTGGCTGGGTACATGAAACAGCGATGCGTTGGCGTACACGCCATCAAAATGATTGTCCGGCAGATCGAGCTTGAGGAAATCTTGCTGCCATACTTCGCAGCCACTATGGGTGCGCGCCATCATGACGAAATGAGCGGCACCCTCCAAACCTACAGCTATGTGACCGAGTTCAGAAAACACCTTGAGGTCGCGACCGGGCCCGCAGCCAAAATCCAGTATCGTAAAAGGCGGTTTGCCCTCGATCCATTGTAACAGCGCAGCGATGTTCTGTTTGACGTCGTGATCGCGCGTGCCTTGCCAAAACTCTTCGGCGCGCTGGTTGTAATGATCTAACGTCAGACTGGCGATCTTTTCCAGGTCTTGCGGATTCAGTTTCATCTTCGATCTAGGCGCGAACCCGCTACCCTAGAGTGCTACCGGCGTTCCCATGAAATCGCGCTTGCCGAGCTCGATGCCGCAATGGCGCAGGATATCGTAGGCGGTGGTGGCGTGGAAATAGAAATTCGGCAAACAGAAGTTTAGCAGGAACGTCTGCCCTTTGAACTTGCGCTCTCCGCTCGAGAACTTGACAACGATCTCCTTGTCCTCGGTGCCGTCGATCTGCACCGGCTTGAAGCTCTTGACGAAATCAATGGTCTTCGCGATGCGGTCCTTGACCTCGGGGAAGCTCGCTTCAGTGTTGGGAAAAGTGATTAGTTCCGCGCCGGCGAGCCGAGCGGTGCCGCTGATGGCATGATCGGTTACCGCGCGCAGCTGCCGCACCAGCGGAAACATGTCGGGATAAAGCCGCATGTTGAGGAGCGTTGCCGGCTCGATCTTCTTCGCCTCGCAATGCGCGGCCGCCTTGTCGAGCACCGCGGACATGCTGGTGAGGAATTGCACGAAAATGGGCACGGAAGTCTTGTACATGGAGATTGTCATGGAATGCGGTTCCTTTGCTGGGGGGCAGGAGCGGAAACTTAGCGAGCATCGGGGGCACTGTCACTTTAACGGGATCTGGATGCCGTAATGGGCTTAAGGATTTCCAGCGCTCGTCGGGGTAACCATCGGGGTAACTTTTGAAGGGCGTGCCACCCGAGGGGTCATTTCACCGCCCGCTATCAATGCTTTCAGCGCATCTAGTGATGGCCAGCAGCAACCGTCGACGCCGTTGTTCGGGTCAGGCGCTTGGTGGCCATCGATGTCAATCAACACCCGCCAGCCGGTCATTGGCGCGCCGTTGAACAGATCGGTGTTGTCATTGACGATGATCGATGGGGAAAAGACCTCGGTTTTTGTCGCCTTCGGGCGAGGCGCGGAGACGTCGAGCGCGCGCGCCTTAGTGGCGCTATCCGACGTTTTTGCTGGCGGCGTAGTCGTAGCGCGTCTGCTCAGCGGTTGGTCATCCCAGCAGCGGCTCGAACCGTGCGAGTAGATGGGCTTCGTGGACCATTTCGCGCGCGCCTCCTGCTTCGTCATACATTGTGCCGACGCCTGAACGTCGGGCGCTATAAGCGAAAACGCTATCAGTAGCGGCGTGGCTCTCCCTCGCATGGGCAGGATTATAGGATCATGATCCGTGGGGCGTTCGTCTAAATCTCGACTCGCGCACAGGGTATTTTGATGGTGGTATTCCGGCGGCGCGGTGGCATCTGGAACTCGCTTGCCTAGCAAGTCTTTAGATGGACGGATGCTGCGCCAGCGCAATGATGCGCGGCCTGCCATACCCATTACACCGAGGGCAGCGCACGTCGCGTAGCGCCATACGGATGGAGGCTTCCGGATCGCGCGGCTTCACGCGCAAGTCTAAATCCACCACGGTCCCACAACTGTCGCAGTTGATGACCAACCAATGATGCTTTGAAGTTAGCGCGGCGGCGATCTTGGGCCAGAACCACGCATAGCTTTTGGCCGAGAGCCGCGCATTGAAGCGGCGGACGGTTGCCAGCGCGTCCCGCTGCGCTTCCCACTCACGCCGCATCCGCGTGACGTTGTCGCGGATTTCATCGTTGCGTGCGTTGTAGCCCATTGCGTCGGCCCATTTGCGTAGGGGCGATAATAGGATCAGGCGGTAAGACGAATCAACGGCGCGGCTACGGCACCGCCGCAAGCCGAGCGCGGGCGATACGCGAAGGCTCGCTCCCAAGATTGGGCACCACGACAAGTCGGTCGACCTCACCGCTTAAAAAGGCTTGCAGGAATTTCTGATAATTCTTGAAAGACACGCATCCATTCGACTGACCGTTGGAACCCAGCATGTAAGAATGTGCCAGAATGCCATCGCGTCCGAACATTTTGCTGTCGTCGACTGGATTGAGGCGGATGGCCCGAACGCCGTGGAATAGCTTTTCTCGCAATGTGAGGTCGTAGACATTCGGCGGAGTCGGCCCGCGCATCCTGACGTGCACGTATTGAGGATCATCGATTTTGTCACCCAACCCCGAATGTGCCTCCAGCTTTTCACCGTTGGGCAAATAGACCGTGCGCGCGGAGATGTCATAAACCGCGGCGCGGTTGTCGGGATCGAGCGGCGACATCGACTTGTCGTGAACTTGCGGCGGAATAACCTGCTTCTCAGAGGTGGATGCTGGCGGCGGCGTAGCCGCTGCGACCGGCGAAGCGGTTTGGCCGACGAGCGAACGAACTAGTTCATGCTTCGCTGGATTTGGTTGCGGCAGCGGCACGTTATTGGCCCATTCGGCCGGGCGCTTCGGCGGTAGCGGAAGGGTTCTGAAGGGTGGAGAAGAGGGGGCCGCAGCGGGAGTCAATTTGGCGGTATGCGTTAAATCGAGGGCATGGGCGATTTCAGGCTTCGCCTGACTCTGTGGAAGGTCCAGTGGATGCGGCGGCGGCGAAGACACATTGTTCGCGCGTTCGAGAGGACGCTCCGATACAAGCGGCTCTGCTCTGGTTGGTGCGGAAGCCGTCGTGCGAGCCCATCTTGCCTCAAAGGTCACAACATCCGGAGCGTCGACGGGAGCGGTCGAAACCTGCGTCGACCCGGACACATCCACGGCGCTAGCCAGAGTCGGCCCGTGTTTGGCGAGGGCCAGCGTCCCCGACGGCGCGCGCACACGGATATAGGGATTGGTGGCGAGAGCGGTATTGATAATCCATGCAGCCGCCACCGTGACCGTGGTGACGAGGATGCACACGGCGGCCACGGTCCCGAGGCCGACCACCACACCGTTCAGAACCCGTCGATAGTTGCCGAGGGGAGACCACGACCGTCTAAAGAAGGGACGTTATAGAACGCCGCGGTCGCATCCGTCATAATCAACGCTACTCGAACTTGTTTGCTTACATTGACGGCATGATCGATCGCGCCGGTTGAAGCGCGTGGACCGACCTTGATCGCGTGAAAGATGCGGTCACAAAATGACTATGCAGGCATTAAAGTTAAGCGGTTCTAAATAGCCGCTGGCGTGGAGCCGAAATCTCATCTCATGGGGAGACTGGATAGGTCAGGCACAGGTCGCTGAACGGCCCGGCTAATGTCGCTTTGGGTCATAAGCGGACATTGCGACCAAGTCAGCAAGATGTTTGCTTTACATCCAGCAGCCGACATACGCGACTTTTAAGAAATAACGAGCGATCCAGATGCGCCGCCAGCACGGGCTGCCGGTCCTTTGGGAACTCGGGGGCAAGCTAGACATGTGGTCTGCCGACAAACGTCGCCTTGGGAACTCACATTGGAGACGGTCGTTCTCCCCTCTCTAAGAGGACACACGCTATGTTGGAGCGAAATACAAAAAGGAGTGGGCGCGACGTCCAAGGTGTGCAGGTCTTTGTGGCGCTTGGTCTTGTAATCGGGCTCCTTTTCATCATTGTGGGCGGATGGCTCATGAACAGCCAAAACCGCGACACCAGCAGCAATTCGGCGCACCTGCGCACTCCAGCCGCGACAACTGGATCACGTTAGGTTCAAAGACGCCCGTCTCGTTCGTCGCTTAGCAATAAGCGGACATCACGCAGCTTGCTCAATCAATGTCGGATCATCTCCGGGCGCGCGTGAACTATTCACTCGTCTCGACACCGGGCAAGTTTGCAAATAGTCATTAGCCGCTGGTGCTCTTAATCACGCGGGCCCGCCTCTATTTCGACTATCAGGTCCGGATGCGACAATCGCCGTACCTCGACCTGGTGTTGGCAGGGAGCGCATGGCAAAGAATATCCTGATCTTTTCAGATGGCACAGGGCAAGCCGGGGGTGTCACGTTCGACGAAGATCGAACCAATATTTACAAGTTATTCCGCGCCACACGTTGTGGCCCAAATTCGCCAATCGATCCAGCAGAGCAAGTAGCCTTTTACGATCCTGGCCTTGGATCGCCGCGAGACAATCGCTTCGCTTTTGGATGGGTCGGAAGAAAGATTTACAATCTGATTAGCCAAGCCACCGGTTTTGGAATTACGGCAAACATCGTCGATTGTTACGCTGCAATTATCCGGCTTTGGCGCCCCGGGTGACCGAATCTTCCTATTCGGCTTTAGCCGTGGCGCTTACACCGTCCGCTGCTTGGCAGGCGTCATTGCCAATTGTGGTATCCCCACCCGACTTCCAGACGGCAAACCACTAAAGTTAGATACTGCCTCTAGCCGGCAGCTCGCATCACACGCGGTCAAACATGTGTATCAGTTTACGTCGTCACGGCCTTGGCATTCCGCCACACCGCGGCAACGGTTTCTTCTGCAAACGCGTGACTTGATTGCACAACGATTTCGACAACAACATCACTCGGTTGGTACTACTACCCCGGCAAATGTATACCCATATTTCATCGGCATATTCGACACTGTTGCGGCGCTGCTTAACCCCACGATGTTGCTGTCGCTCATCGTGTTGTTCCTAATCATGGACGCAGTAGCAAGTTGGGGTCTTTTGTTCGCCCCCGACTTACCTTTGCTAGGCAAGCTTGTACCTTTTCTTGGCTCGTTCTGGTGGAACTTCATCGGCGTTGTGGGAGCGACCTTCATTGCCGCCATCGTGGCCTACATCTACACACACTTGAAATTTGATTTTGATATCGATGAGTACGACTGGAAGCAGAAACTTCGCACCATCCATCTAACAGACCTGTACCTGAAGTTTTACGATTACACGCTTAATCCCAACGTTCTCTACGCCAAGCACGCTATCTCAATCGATGAGAACCGCAAAGATTTCGACCGCGTCCCTTGGTATCGAGGCGAAACTACACTGGGAGTGCGCGATCAAAACGGAAATATCTTTTTTGAACAGGTTTGGTTTCCCGGCAATCACGCCGACATAGGAGGCGGTTACGAGGAAAACAAATCCCGATTATCCGACGCAACATTGCGCTGGCTGCTAAAAGCAGGCAACAGTTATCCCAAAACCCATCAGGTACGATGAGGCCTTGCTGATCACTCACCCATCACCTGAAGGCAGACGGCACGACGAGGTAAGAAGCGGGTGGGGGTTGATAACCCGCCTCACGGGACGAACGTGGACAGAGCAGCATCGAAAACTTCCATCGGACGATGCAACAATGCACAAGTCGGTGTACGAGCGTTTTGATCTGCCTCAAGCTTTTGAATACGACACCTGGAAGCCATACCGACCTGACACACTTCGCACTCACATCGACTTTGCAAAATCTTATGAGACGGGTGCGGCCTTCCCAGCAACATCACTCGCAACGGCTATGGCAATGGCCGATGATCTTAGATCGCGCCACGCGGGAATAGCTCAGGTGTAACCTTCACCGCGACAGGTCACTATGTCCGCTTATGACCAGAGCGGACATTCCTCGGTTTGGTTGGAATGTCCGCTATAGCTAAAGGTCCTTTTCGGCGAGCTCACGAAATTCGTCAGGGACGGAAAGGGAGCGCCCTAGCGTCGACCATCTTCGACCGCCTCCCATCCAAATGGTCGCGGATTTTTTCAACCGCGCGATCGGCTGTCCAGCGCGCGATGCCTCTCTTAGTACCGTTCACCCTCGGGGAGATGCGAGTCTTTAGCTACAGCGACGACCACGCCGTTTTCGACCGCCATCCCGCCCTCCACGATCCCGCGAGGCGAAACGATCCTCGCGTTCTTAACGACGAGATCTACCTTCAATCAGGACACACTCCGTAAAGGCTACGCCCACACCGTTTAAAACAGGCACCCATAAAACGCCTACAGCCAAAGTAGAAGAATTGTATCCAATATACGACCCTAACTCCCGAGGGCAGGATCTCGTCGATGGTTAGGAGTCTAATCATTTCATGAAGAAAAAGAGGTTTATAGCCCTCACCTCCAATTTCCGGTTTTCCCTGTTTTCATAGAATTTTAGCGAGAAAATCCGTTTGGGACTCGTTCAAGGTAACTTTAAATCGGCTGCCCTGCTCTGGGCTCTGAGAGAGGGATTTAATGGGACCCGCCATCGATGTTCGTGACCTCAAGAAGAGCTTCGGAGACTTCGAGGCCCTGAAGGGCATGAGTTTCTACGTCGAGGAGAACGAGATATTCGGGCTTATAGGACCCAACGGCGCGGGGAAGACCACGACGCTCAGGATACTCGGGACGCTCATAAGCCCAAGCTCGGGCTCTGCGCAGGTCTTCGGAAATGATGTCGTGAAGGGAGCTGACGATATTCGTAAGATACTAAGCTACCTGCCCGAGGACGCCGGGGCATACCAGTACCTCAATGGCGAGGAGTACCTCGATTTCATGGCGGGCTTCTACGCGCACGACAAGGCAGCCAAGAGGAGATGGTCCAAGCAGGGAAAGAGATCAGTGGCCTCGGGGACCGCCTCAAGGACAGGGTCAACGGCTACAGCAGGGGTATGAAGAGGCGCCTTCTGATCGCCAGAGCCCTGATGATCAAGCCTAAGCTCGCCATACTCGACGAGCCAACCTCAGGCCTCGACGTCATCCAGGCTTACCATGTCCGGGGCATGATCAAGGACTACGCCGAGAAGATGGGCGTCACCATTCTCGTATCAAGCCATAACATGCTTGAGGTCGAGTACCTCTGTCACAGGGTCGCCCTCATTAACGAGGGAAAGATATCTCGGAGGGCACACCAGAGGAGCTGAAGGCGCAGTACAACGCCGTCAACCTCGAACAGGCGTTCATGGAGGCGACGCAACTTGGGTAGCTTCACTAGCATAGTCTATAAGGAGATTAAGGAGTTGATCAGGGACCCGAAGATCCTCTTCGGCGTCGTCCTGCTTCCCCTCCTCCTCTACCCCCTCATGGGGCAAGGACTACAGATCAGCCAAGCAGTCGTCCAGACCGCTATCAAGGGGCCAATTCTCAGTTTACAGCGACGATGCAGGTGCCCTAGCGGGTATCTTAGTACAGTACATAACGACGAATAATACGATTACAACAATTCAAGCGTCGAGTCTCGGGGATGCCCTTGTCAACTTTAAGGACTCGGACTCCGTCGCCCTCGTCTACGTTCCTGATGGCTACTCGCAGAACATGACGGATGGGCTTCGGGGTCGCGTGAAGATATACGGGAACCTGAAGAACCTGAACATCGCCGAGGCATCGGGCACCGATGTTGCGGGTAGCCTCGTGAGCATTTACAACTACTACTACTCCCTCGCCATAATCCAGCAACTGATGGACGTCACCGGTGAACTCGGAAGCCCTGCGATCGTCCACGACCCCGTCTCAGTTAGCTACGCGTCGATAATCAAGGGTAACGTCATCGAGGTCGCCCCGAGCCAAATCACGAGTCTCATCGTGAGCCAGAGCATCATGCTCCCAATCATGGTGATGATGATGATAATATTCGCGATCCAGATGGCTGCGACGAGCATCGCCCTCGAGAAGGAGCAGAAGACGCTTGAGACGCTGATGACGCTACCCGTCGGCAGGTTCACGATCCTCGGGGTAAACTAGCGGGCTCAGTCGTGATCGCTATCGCGGGCTCTATCAGCTACATGATCGGCTTCGGCTACTATACCAGCTCGCCTTCAGCTTTGCCCCAGAGCTGACCAGTGTCGACCTAACCGGTGTGGGAATAGGCATACAGCCTATCGGCTACGCGCTGCTCGGTGTGGTGATGTTCGTGACCCTCATCTCGCGCTCGCCCTCGCGATAAGCCTCGCAGTCTTCACGGACAGCGTCCGCAGCGCCCAGAGCCTCACAGGTGTCCTCATTGTGCCGCTGATCATCCCGGCGATGATACTCATGTTCAGCGACATCGAGATGCTACCACCGGCGATCCAGTGGATCATGCTCGCGATCCCCTACACACACACGATGCTCGCCACTAAAGCTGCCTTTCTAGGCAACTACTGGCTTATTTCAGGAGCATCGCCTACATCAGCGTCTTCACGGTCCTTGTGCTCTGGATCGCAGCGAAGATATTCTCGACGGAGAGGATCATCACGGCGCGGTTCAGCAGCTTCAGCTTCCTTAAGAGAAAGAAGGCCCGCAGGCGAACTAACATCTACTCTTCGATCCACTCCCAGTCGTCGCACTCTTTCTTCGCCATCGCAGACTCGAGCCAGCCCTGCTTCGTGCAGTAGAGGAACTCGATTATCCTGTAATGCGAGTGGAGAAGGGCGTTTAATATCTCCTTGTATTATCTAGGGAACTGTTCAAATGGCTGAATTTGTCTATACGTTGGCAATGGAAAAACCGGAGATTGAGGCGCTCTCTCAGGCGCGCAAGGCGGGACGCTGGGACTCGAATAATGAGGAGTGGACAACAGAACACGGGTAAGATTCGTTTATCTCAGATTGTGGCTTGACCGCGGGCAGATGGGACTCGGTAAAAAATCAATGGGTAACTTAGTTGATAACGAGTGAGGCTTATTGGGTGTAGGAAAAAAGTGTTTATCTTTAAAGGTGATACATAGAAATCCAGAGGTGTATTTTTGTATTGATGGAGAAAATCAGGGAAATAGTGAATTATATGAGGCATAGAATGTGTTTATAAACTATTTTTCCCAGAGATCAACAGGCGACGAGTAATGCCGAAGAAAGAGCATAAATGTGTGATATGTGGAATTCCCTTCAAATCAGAGGAGAAACTCAAACACCACATGCAAATCGTTCATGGAACAACCGATGTCCCTTCCAATGATTCACCCAAGATATCACAACATCCAAATCCACCGCCACCCTCCCTCCCACCTCACGCCCCCCCGCGTGGACCCCCAAGAAGGATCTAAAACCAAGCGGGCATTCACCTCATTTGATAGATGCACACACGCAAAGCCTAAATCGGGCACCCGACTTCGCAGGCTAGTGAATGTCCACCAACCACCAAAACCACATAAAAACTGACCCAATACTAGACGAAAACAACCGAGGATACTGCGCCATCCTCACAGAAAAAGGAACACAAAGCCAATACAACCCAAAGATCGACGGCTTCACAAACCTCCTAGACCACGCCCAAATCGCCTGGATAGACTACATAATCGAAGACTTCGAAAAAGAAGCAGCAGACTCCGCGAAAAAAATCGGCTTCAGCGATCAACTCGTAAAGAGACTGCTAATGGACGTAAGAGGAAGCTACGAAGACTTCGACACCGAGATGGGCTTACTACTCCCCGCAATCCACGCAGAAGGCTTCGACGTCAACATAGAGCCCCTACTCCTACTCCTCAGAGGAAACATACTCCTAACCATACACACGAGGAAAAGACATCGATTCTACCAGATGCGTCGATACGCCGAGAGCTACTTCAGAAAAATGCCCAAGAAGATGAAGCCAAACGACCTGCTAACCCTCCTAATGGTGAGGATAATCGACGAGAATAACTCGTGGAACTTCAAGCAGCTGCAGGAGATGGATGAGCGAAGCGACGACCTGACTATGGATTTGAAAGATGAGAGCATGATCCGGGCTCACATCGGTGACCAGATCTATCAGCAGAAGCACGCGCTATTAGGGTACCTCTCAGCTCTCTGGGGGACGGCTGATACTCTATCCTCTCTGAGGTATGGTGACGCGGACCTAGTCTCCGATGCTCCCGTGGTTCTAGATAAGATAGCTATGCTTCAGAACGAGGTTCACCAGCAACTGGGTTTGGCGGAGCACCTCTCTGAGGTTCTCGCCTCTGGTCTTGAATGTATGCAGTCCATCTACAATAATCAGCTTCAGGACCGGAATAATCAGTTACAGGATCGTAACAACCAGTTACAGGACCGGAATAATCAGCTTCAGAGTATCAACAACACCTTATCGGAGAGAAATAACGAGCTAACGGCGACTAATAATAGGATCACTTTGCTCGGGGCGTTTCTCGCGATAATTGGAGCCGGATTCTTTGTGCCAAATACTATCGCGACTGTGCTTTCTCAGACGAATATTTTCTTGTTCTCTCCGAGTGATTCGGGTTGGTATATTGCTCTGATACTTTTATCAACGGTGGTTACGACGGGGGTAGTATATTGGTGGGTTCGAAGAGTTGGACTATTACCGAATATGTCCGATGATGATAAACCACAAAAAAAAGAATTAGAGGGATATTATTTGGAGCTAAGTAGGCTTACGTTAAAAATATTCACCTTGAATCAACAGTCGATTCCAGATTTGGCATTAAATATTGGTAATTTGGCAGAAGTAACAAAAGTCGATGTAGAAAGTATTGAATTAAATAAAAGAACAACTGGTTTGAAAATTATAATAGAAGGAAATGATGCCGATTTTGAAAGTATTATAAAGCAACTATCGAAGTTGGGTGTAGTGATTAGTAACGTAGAGCATGTGGTTTTAGAAAAAAACATCCATTAGCTTGACTTGGATAGGTCACACATATAGCGAATAGTGAGTTTCATACTAAATACGAAAATCCGTTTATAGAAAATGTCAAATTATACTTAAGAATAGTTTTCATTGGTGATCTGATGAAGTGGGAATATAAGACATGGGCAGCTTCTTCTGGTATAGAGTCAGGTTTGAATAAACTTGGTAATGAAGGCTGGGAATTAGTTACTGTTTTAGTCCCTCAAGATTATTATTCTGACACAAACCATCAAGAGAATATTACCTTCGTTTTAAAGAGGCGATTAGATTAATTTATCATGCGCGTGCATGACGATCAAACGCACACTTCTTGAAAGAATTAGAGAAGGATTACGCCACTCGCCTCGACATGTAAAAAATGCTTTGCTTAGTCCCTTGTATGATGGCGCTCGCGAGCATACATGTACAGGCAGTTAAAGCTTCCTCGCCTTTGTAGGCTTGATAAAAAACCTCGGAACGATCACAAACGCGGAGCCAGCAGCAGCGAATGTCAGTAGCAACTGCTCTAAGCTAAGAGGAACCATCTTAAGGACCCCACTCAACGGTGGGAAATAAAGCGCCCCCATCTGGAGTAGAAGCGAGCCTACAACTGCTAGTAATAGGGATTTGTTGCTGGTCAAAGCTTCCCAGCCTTGACTAAAGAAGTGCTTAGTCTCACTGCGCACCTGGAAAACTAGTGCAAGCTCAAAAAACACGACACTTGTAACACATACGCTTCGCGCGACCGCTGGATCCATTGTCCATCCGAGAACAAGATAGTAGGGAATAAAGTCAGCAACAAAGGCCACCAGGGCGGAGAACGCGATGAATAGCCAGAACCTACTGAGGAGTCCCTCCCGGGGATCTCTTGGAGGTCTATCCATCAAGCCTTTCTCACCAGGATCGTTACTGAGAGCTACCGCCGGTAATCCATCGGTGACAAGGTTGATCCAGAGCACCTGAATCGGTAGAAATGGGACTGGGAGCCCGAGAAACGTTGTGGCGAGGATTAGAAGGAATTCGTCGAAATTTGCGCATAACATGAGGCGAACATATTTTGTAATGTTGCTATAGATACGCGGCCGCCTTCCACCGCTTTTACTATTGTGGCGAAGTTGTCGTCCTCAAGGATCATCGTAGCAGCTTCCTTTGTCACCTCTGTTCCTTTGATCCCCATCGCGATACCGATGTCCGCGGCTTTGAGAGCTGGGGCATCATTAACTCCGTCCCCCGTCATGGCGACGATGTGCCCCTTTTCCTTGAGAGCGTATAGCTATCCGGGTCTTATGCTGCGGACTAACTCTTGCGCAGACTCGGATCTCGTCGACAATGGAGGCGAGCTGCTCCTCAGATAGTTGGTCAATGTAGCCCCCTACGAGTACGCTATTCGGGGTCTCATCGTCGAGTATCCCAACCTGTTTCGCTATGGCTCTGGCCGTGAGCACGTGATCCCCCGTGAGCATTACCGGTCGTATTCCTGCGCGTTTCGCGACTGCGATCGCGTCCTTTGCTTCCTCGCGTGGTGGATCGATCATCCCTGTGAGCCCGACGAAGGTCAACCCTGTTTCAGCTTCATCTATGGAAGGTAATGGTGTACCCGCCGGGTAGTCACGGTAAGCGAGACCGATTACTCGAAGGGCTTCCTCAGCCATCTGCTTCATGGTTCGAGGAGAAGTAGTCGTGGTCTCCCTTTGTGAGGATACGAATCTCGTTTTCATCCCGTATAGAGCTGCAGACAAGCAGGAGTTCCTCCGGAGCACCTTTCACATAAGATCGAAGCCCCCCATCGGCGAGCCTGTAGATGACACTCATTCGCTTTCTCGTAGAATCAAAGGAATATTCGGCCACGAGTTTATGGTCCTCCTGATTCAAGCGTTTTAGGCCAACTTTTGCGCCGGCTACTGTTAAAGCTCCCTCAGTAGGATCTCCGAGGACCACCCATTTGTTATTCTCTTTGCTAATTGTGGAGCTGTTACATTGAACACCAATTCTCAGAGCAAGCTCTAGTAAGGGATCATCGGTAATCTGGAGTTTACGCCCCTCCTGCAGGTAGTCACCCGTCGGCTCATATCCAGAACCCGTTACCTCGATGTGCCTATATAGGAGATTGACTCTGAGAACCGTCATCTCGTTCTTCGTTATTGTGCCTGTCTTGTCACTACAGATCACTGTGGTACTCCCAAGAGTTTCTACACTCGCGAGTTTTTTCACGATAGCTTTCTCGCGCGCCATAGCTGCGACACCCAGAGCCATGGTTATTGTTAGTACTGCGGGAAGTCCCTCAGGTATAGCTGAGACTGCGAGGCTGATCGATGTGAGGAGAGTCTGTTCAAGGGGCAGATGGTAGACCCCGAAACCTAGAACGAAGACAAGAATACAAAGAGCAACGCTGATCGCACCCAGCTGTCTACCGAGTACCTCGACCTTCCGATTTATTGGAGGTTCTTCATCAGGAGTTGACTGAACCATTCCCGCAATATTTCCGAAAACAGTCTTCATGCCGGTTCGAGTGATGACGGCTAAGCCTCGACCTGATGTCACTACTGTGCCCATGAATAGCAGACAAGTCTTTTCATCCCTCTCCTCAGAAACGGCTTCTGAGGATTTTGCTACGGGGAGACTCTCACCCGTAAGGATTGATTCATCTGATTCAAGGTTGTAAGATTCGATTACTCGAAGATCGGCGGGAACCCGATCACCTGCTTCCAGCTTGACTATGTCCCCGGGTACTAGAAGGGAGGAGTCGATGTTCCGCTCCGCTCCACTTCGAATGACCACGCTTCGCGGATTGATCAGCTTCCTGAGAGCTTCTACAGCTTTCTCAGCGCGGTACTCTTGTACGAAGCCAAGAATCGCGTTGAGTATGAGAATAGTTAGGATCACATATGTATCGGTGAGTGGTTCATTCTCCAAAATCGCGAGATAGGCGGATACGCCTGCCGCGATTAAAAGTATCACGACGAGGATGCTCTTGAATTGTTCAAGAAATAATGTTATGGGAGATTTTGGAGGGTTTTTCGGATAATTTATTTGTCCATGCTCCTGGAGTCGGAGTTTAGCATCCTCCTCACTGAGACCATCAATATTTGATCCGAGAAGACGGAGCACCTCCTCGGGTGGAACACACTTCCACTCGTTATCGGGGGTTGACGTCAAACTATGCAGACCTCAAAAGGTTACTGCAATGATTACTAAACTAAGATTAAGGGCTTTCCTAAATAGACCACATAGCGTACCCTAGTCATACACATACAAAAACCATAAACGATAGTTAATATTTTGTATTATAAAATACTACATAAACCACTAAATTAACTTATATGACCTCTACTCGCTGCTACCAAACAACTACCAACCCAGTTCTGCAAAGTTCATCAAATTGTTATGATCTGCGTGCGTACAACCATTTTTAAAAAAACTTTAACTTGTCGCCGTACGTAATGAATGTAAAAAAATTAAGAGGGATTCACGGGGCCACCTGTCTCGGCATCCTCGATGCTGGAAGCAACCCAATCTTCTTCACCCACCAGAAGACAGCGTAAAGCGTTACAAGTGTAGAACCGACGATGAGGGCGAGATACCAAATCATATCTCCCGGTCCAAACATGAAAATATTAGTCTGCGACATCACAGTTGCAATCGTATTAGGGACTATGAAGCCTGCGCCGAGAATCGCTAAAAACGCACCCAGCATCGTAAGTCGATTATTCTGCGACGTCAACTGATTATTCCTCTTGGTTAACGTAATTGTAAGCTCCGCCAGGTCGTTGTTCCTCTCAGAGAGCTGGTTATTCTTAACTGAGAGAGCATTATTGGTGTCTTGAAGCTGGTTGTTCTTCTCCTGCAGCAGATTATTCCTTTCCTGTCATATTGTTATTGAGATCCTGAAGCATGTTATTTCTATCCTGAAGCTGATTGTTGTAGATTGATTTCAGACTCTCCAGGCTTAGAGGCAAGAACCCCTGATAGGTGCTCGGAGAGTGTCAATTGTTGATGGACCTCGTTTTGTAAGAAGACGATTCGCTGCGCGATCTCCGGCGTATCTGAGAGCAAATCAGCGTCTCCTAGAGAAGACTGGATAACGTGTCGGATAATCCCCAAAGAGCGGAAAGGTAGCGGAGTAGCCCCCTCTTCAGCTGAAAAACCTGGTTCCCTACATGAGCATCAACGGAGTTTGGGTCCTTGAGATCCATCGTGAGTCTCGGTTCGCTCATTCATTTCTTGAAGCTGCTTGAAGCTCCAGGAGTTGTTCTCATCGATTATCCTTACGAGTATGAGGGATACCATGTCGACTGTATTGGCTTTCTTCGGGAGCTTTCTGAGGTAGGTCTCGCCATAGCGGCGCATCTGGTAGAAGCGGGACCGCTTATGTGTGTGCATGGTCATAATGAGATTGTCCCGTATCAGGATGAGCAGGCTCTATGTTGACGTCGTAGCCTTCGACATGTATAGCGGGTAGTAGGAGGCCTAACTCGGTGTCGTGGTCCTCGTAGCTTCCATTGACATTGACGAGGGTTTCTTTACGATTGCTGTGAGAAACCCGCTTTATTAGTGTACTCTACTGCGTCTTTCTCGAAGTCGTCGACTATATAGTCAATCCACGCGATCTGTGCGTGATCGAGCTGCGCTAGGAGTTCGTCGAGTTTGGAGGAGAACATGCTTGCTGTTCCCCTCAGTTTGAGGATGCCACAGTATCCGCGCGTGTTCTCATCAAAAATGGCGTCGGAGCTCGTTGGAATTTCTTGGCTCATATGCCTCTCGATATTCAGCGTCTATTATCTGATAAAGGTCTTTTTCTACAAAGAGACAGAACCAGCCCAATCCTTCGAAATGAAGTCACACCGCGCGCAAATTATTGGGATTGATTTAGAAGATTTAAAGTCAAATAGTTGAACAAATACTCCAAATCCTCCCCAATTTTCACTATTCAAGCATTTTAATTAGTCTTCATTCTGTCCAGTCCACATACATTTTTGTTAAAAGTGCGCAACACATACCCGAGATCAAGGCATACATCTAGAGGAATGGCTTTTGAGTGAGTTCAACCCACTAGACGTTCAACTTGAGAAATTCCTGGAAGTACACTGGCCCAATAATAGATTCACATACACACATCGGAAAAATTGATGACATATCCCGGATGATAGAAATCGAAGATGACTTCGGGGTCTCGAAACAGATAGGGATCGTCCATAACGAAGAAGGATTTCAAGCCGCCAAGGAAAAATATCCTAATCGATTCATCTTCGCAAAGTACCTCTCACTGAAAGACATAGCTCAGTACAATGTCGAAGCTGTCCTTAATGAGATATCAAAAATCAGGGACCAAGGATACGCTCTCGCTAAGACTTGGTTTGGACCCCGCTGGCGTGACTGGATTACGGTTCCGAAGGATTTCCAGATTAGTAACCGCAGACTAGAGCCAATCTTTCAAGCCTTAGAGGACAACGAAATCCCACTCATCATCCACATCGGTGATCCTGACACCTACTATGCGTCTCAATACAATAATTCGGAGAAGTATGGAACAAAGGAGGCGCACCTAAGAGAGTTAGAGGATCTATTATCTAGACATTCTAAGCTAAAATTCCAGATCCCTCATCTCGGGGCACAGCCAGAGATACAAAGATTACCTGAGTTAACGAGGTGGATGGACGAGTACCCCAACTTCGTAGTAGACACCGCTTCATCGAGGTGGATGGCCCGCGAGCTTAGTAAAGACACGGAGAAAGCACGAGAATTCATGCTGAAGTACTCGGATAGGGTTCTATTCGGAACCGACGTCTCCTCCAGTGAAAAAGACCGGGATTACTTTTCAGGCAGATACGTTGCGCAGCGAATTCTCTGGGAAACCAGTGAACGAGATACTCCGCTGCCCTTCCCCGATGCAGATACCAAGGACACGGGGGGAACGGTGATTAATGGCCTTAATCTGCCTCAATCCATTCTCAAAAAGTTGTACTGGGAGAACGCGAAACGGCTGTACATGGAGTAGAAACGGCTCCCAAATCAGCATCGCTTAATAATTTACAACTATTTCCCGAGGGGAAAAACAAGGCGAGCACCCGAGCAGGCGAGTGGGGGTAATCGGGGATGCTGGCGTCGGCATGCACGATGCAGTAGTACTCTGTCTACGAATATGATAATGGCACACCCATCGTAGACGCTGTCCCGAATCTAGACTAACTTTGAATGTCTTAGATTTCTATCATCGTCGAGCGCCTGAACCTAAACCTCATAACTAGTAACAGCTTAACAAAGTTCAATGAATCCCCCGATTTACGGTACGATCACGTTCTTCTATTACAAAGACATAGGCCGCGCAGAAGCCTTCTATCATGACACACTAGGGTTCGAGAAGGTCATAGATGTTGGATTCGCCAAGGCCTTTAGAGTAACAGATAACATCCTCGTAGGAATAGTCGACTCCGAGAAGGGGCACCTCCAAACCGCTGAGAACAAACCAGTTATGCTTACCTGGTTCACAGACGATGTCGAGGCATGGCATCGAAAACTGGTGGCTGCCGGAGTTGCTATTGAGCTACCCCCAAAGCAGGTCAATTATCTACATATGAAGACGATGCTATTCAAAGACACTGAAGGCTATACTCTTGAGATACTCCAATGGTTAACGAAACCCTACGGGAAATAACTCTGGACACATATCTTTCTATCCACTTATTGTATGCGCGTGCATCGTACTGTAACGATTACAAAAGTAATGGGTTTTATTCTTCGACCGGAAAGGAGTCTGCAATGAAGTTTCGAAAGATGGGCTCCTTAGGTTGGGAGGTATCTGCTCTGGGCTTTGGTTGTATGAGGCTCCCCCCTAGGAGGATCAATCGGCTGAGAGCGAAGACGGATGAATCCGTGAAAATAATACGACGCGGAATAGATCTCGGCATTAATTATCTTGACTCGGCCTATGTGTATCATCTCGGCGACAGTGAGAAGGTAATTGGGCTCGCGTTGAAGGATGGGTATAGGGATCGGGTTAAGATCGCCACCAAACTCCCGACCTTTCTGGTTCGAAACAGCGGGGACTTTGACCATTATCTGAAGAATAGCCTAGAGAGGCTTCAGACCGAATACATCGACTTCTACATGTTCCATAACCTGGAGAAGGGTAGCTTTGAGAAGGTAAAGAAACTCGGTTTATTGGATAAGATGAAAGAGGCGAAGGAGAAGGGTCTGATTCATCACATTGGTTTCAGCTTTCATGATAATCTCCCCGTATTCAAGGAGGTCATCGACTATTATCAATGGGATATGGCGCAAATTCAGTATAACTACATGGATACAGGGGTTCAAGCGACTACTGAGGGGCTCAAGTATGCTCACAGCAAGGGAGTAGCCGTCGTGGTGATGGAGCCCCTGAAAGGGGGACGACTCGCGAATCCGCCAAAGGAGGCCTTGGAGATCATGAATGCTTCGGGGACTAAGAGATCTCCCGTCGACTGGGCCTTCCAGTTCCTTTGGAATCGTCCGGAGGTTTCCACTGTACTGAGTGGCATGGGATCTATGAGTATGGTCGAGGAGAACTGTGCAAGCGCCGACAGGTCTGGGATCAATACCCTAAGCGATGATGACCAGAAAGTAATCTCTAAGGTTGCTGATATTTATCGTGAGAAGATACTTGTTCCCTGCACTGCATGCAATTACTGTATGCCTTGTCCGGTGGGTGTGAATATTCCCGGCAACTTCGCGTTGCTTAATAATATGTCGACTGAGAGCAGCTGGCTTCGACGCATGATGGTGAAGAGGAGATATGGGGAAATGGAAAAGTCTGCTAAGAATATTGATGCTGTGAAGTCTAATGGTAACGCCTCAACATGCGTAAATTGTGGCAAGTGTCTGGAGAAGTGCCCCCAGCGTATCCAGATACCTACGGAGCTCAAAAAAGTGCATCAGGTATTTGGAGAGAATAAGCGGATCAGCGATCTTTACAGCTGAAAAAAAGGCATCTGTTCAATATTGATGGTTTTAGCAATGCGCGTGCGGTTCAGCAGTCGACTAGAGTGGCCGTGCCGTCGCACCTCCAAATCGCACACGCTTCAAATAAATTCTGCAAATTTTAGATCTTTGCTATTACTCATATTGCATATTATATTACGATACTACGATAGCCACTCAGTGTAACAAACAAGAAAATTGCGTAAAGAGCAACGAGCACGTAGCCTTCCCTCTCGCAAATCCTATCTCCGCTAAGACTATACCAGAGAAACATGTTGGCGATGAGACTAAAGACCACAAGTTCAGTATAGGTTGAAATATTTACCGTAAATTCCGTGAGAGCCAAAGTTGCACCTAGGATAAGTGTGAGGTTGATAATCCCACTCCCAATGATATTCGAAAGGGCAATGTTAATCTCGTCGTGCTTCGTGGCGATTAAACTCGTTGCTAGTTCAGGAAGACTAGTGCCAATCGCAATAACCGTAGCGCCAATGACCAACTTCGATAAACCGATCCCAACGGCGATGTTTGTCGCCGATTCAACGATGAAGTAACTAGAACCTACCACTCCAATCAGCCCAATAAGTGTTAACGCCAGATATCGTGGAAGCTTGGTCTTCTCGGGGCCTTGTCCTGCTTCCTCGACGACTGTTTTCTTCCTAATCATCTTGTAAGTATTCCAGGCAAAGAACAGTAGAAGCCCGATACCTACGATCCTGCTAGCATACCCAATGTAGATAAGAACGAGAGGTATCACAGACGCCATAAAGAGGCCAAATAGGAGGTCCTTCAACTCGTCTCCTGTAAGTAAAGGCAGGAACTGAATGCACTGTTTATGCTTAAAAGTAGCATAGAGGATGCAGACGCCGAGGATCAGGCAGACGTTCACAATGTTTGAGCCTAGTATGTTCCCGATCGATATTCCAACCGCTTCTGGGTCGCCGACGGAGAAGAAGGCCACACTCAACTCGGGTAGACTAGTTGAGAGGCCAATAATTAGGAAGCCAACGGTGGTTTTTCCGAATCCACTAATATCAGCGACCTTGACAACGTTTTCGATCGCCCAGCCACTCGCCTTGTTGAGGACTAGAAGAGCGCCTAGTAGTATCAACCCGTCAAGCACGAAGCCGTTAAAAATGCCCATGGACGACACTGAGAATTCTCCTCTGCCTAATCACGATAATTGTAGTTGAGCAAATAATTTGAAGGTGTTCATTTTAGCGCACAGATCAAAGAGGAGGGAGTTTTATGCGCTTATGATCAGACTAGATCGAAGCGGTCAAGGTTCATTACCTTGTTCCACGCCGTTATGAAGTCGTTCAGGAACTTCTTCTGAGAGTCTTCACAAGCATAGAATTCCGCTAAAGCTCGTAGTTGAGAGTTCGAACCGAAGATGAGATCGACACGTGTACCAGTCCACTTGAGTTCACCTGTTAATCGATCACGGCCCTCGAACACGTCTTTGTCCTCCGAGGTTGCCTTCCAAGTCGTGCTCATGTCGAGTAAATTCACGAAGAAATCATTGGTGAGCGCCTCTGGCTGATTGGTGAAGACGCCGTGCGGAGATTGCCCATAGTTGGCATTCAAAACACGCATACCGCCAATGAGAACAGTCATTTCAGGAGCGGTCAGCTTCAACTGTTGCGCACGATCAACAAGAAGTTCCTCTGACGATGCAGCGAATTTTGTTTTAAGATAGTTACGGAACCCGTCAGCAATCGGTTCGAGTACGGCGAATGACTGCACGTCAGTTTTCTCAGGAGACGCATCCATACGGCCCGGTGTAAAGGGAACATTTACATCATGACCAGCTTTCTTCGCAGCTTGCTCGACGCCTGCGCATCCGCCAAGCACGATCAAGTCAGCGAGTGAAACTCTCTTTCCGCCTGACTGCGTACTGTTGAACTCGTTTTGGATGCCCTCAAGGATCTGCAGAACCTTCTTCAGTTTAATTGGCTGGTTGACTTCCCAGTCCTTTTGCGGCGCAAGACGGATACGAGCCCCGTTTGCACCTCCGCGCTTGTCGGATCCACGGAACGTGGATGCAGACGCCCAGGCGGTTGAAACAAGTTCCGAGATCGATAGACCGGAGGCAAGGATCTTGCCCTTGAGGTCTGCAATATCGTGGTCGTCGATTAGCTCATGATTGACTGCAGGCACGTTGTCCTGCCAGATCAGTTCCTCCGCTGGAACCTCCGGGCCGAGATAACGCGAGCGGGGACCCATGTCACGGTGCGTCAGTTTGAACCAGGCACGTGCAAACGCCTCAGCGAACTTGTCAGGATTCTTATGGAAGCTACGCGCGATTGGCTCATAAATCGAGTCCATACGCAACGCAAGGTCTGCCGTGGTCATGATAGTCGTAACCCGCTTCGACGGATCATGAGCGGCTGGCGCGAGATCCTTTTCACCCGGATTGACGGGAACCCACTGCCAAGCGCCGGCGGGGCTCTTCACCAGATTCCAATCGTGGCCGAACAGCATGTCGAAATAGCCCATATCCCATTGAGTCGGTTTCGGCGTCCAGGCGCCTTCGATGCCACTGCTGATAGTGTCGTCACCTTTGCCACTGCCGAAGCTGCTTTTCCAGCCGAGGCCTTGCTCCTCTATGCCAGCAGCTTCGGGTTCAGGCCCTACATGGGATGCTGGACCTGCGCCATGGCATTTGCCGAACGTATGTCCGCCCGCGACGAGTGCGACGGTCTCTTCATCGTTCATCGCCATGCGTGCGAAGGTCTCGCGGATGTCCCGGCCTGACGCGACAGCGTTGGGTATTCCGTTTGGACCTTCTGGGTTCACGTAGATCAAGCCCATTTGTACGGCGGCGAGTGGGTTATCGAGTTCCCGTTCACCAGCGTAGCGCTTGTCGTCAAGCCACTTGCCCTCGGATCCCCAGTAGACGTCCTCTTCAGGCTCCCAGATATCAACGCGTCCGCCCGCGAAGCCGAATGTCTTAAAGCCCATTGATTCTAGCGCGCAGTTACCGGCTAGGATCATCAAGTCGGCCCAGGAGATTTTGCGCCCGTATTTCTTCTTGATCGGCCAGAGCAGCCGACGCGCCTTGTCGAGGTTTACATTGTCAGGCCAGCTGTTGAGAGGGGCTAAGCGTTGGTTGCCTGACCCTGCACCGCCACGGCCATCACCCATGCGGTAGGTTCCTGCACTGTGCCACGCCATGCGGATGAAAAGCCCACCATAGTGGCCATAATCGGCTGGCCACCAGTCCTGAGAGTTTGTCATCAATGCATATAGATCCTTCTTTACGGCAGCCAGATCCAGTTTCTTGAATTCCTCAGCGTAGTTGAACTCTTTACCATTCGGGTTGGATTGGGAGGTATGCTGGTGTAGAATCTTCAGGTTCAGCTGGTTTGGCCACCAGTCTCGGTTCGACGTGCCTCGTGCGCCCGATGTGATCATCGGTCTCTCTTTTTCAGTCATTTTAAATCACATTAAACAAGAGTTCACATTTTAATTGTAAATAATATTATTTAACTATGTGTGCACTAGTGAAATTGTACATAAATAATATGATTTTTATTAACACCCGATATTTCGGACAGAAGTGGCAACTACGGCGTCGTTAACGGTCTACCAATATGTTATCTAATATTTCTATTAACTCGGGTAAAATCGATCAGGCACAGGGGAATAGTTATTTCATGTGATGGATTTCTTTTACGGATTCGCTGAAAGTCGTTGTCCTGATGAGGGGAAGAGCCTTGATGGTCGTATACGGCGCTATTAGGGCCATTCTATTCGCTAGTTGCTTAGGTTCATCTATTTCTATAATTGTGATGCCTTTTCCAGTTTCGTAGAAGTGTGGAGGTAGGATCTCTTTACCATATTTCTCTTCTTTTCCACGTTCCTCTCTGGCTTTTTGGGAGAATTTTTCGCGTTCACCCGGGGGCATCTCCTTCTGCTCCCAGAATAGAAGGTACAACATATTGATCATTTAATGTAAGGCCCGTATAGGATAAGATAATGGTCCAGATTGGTTGAGGCTAAGCATCAACCAAGATAAGATCTTGTTAAAGGCTTGTGAAGAAAGAAGGTTGGCTATGATTGACGAGTTACATGCTTAGCATTTTGGCGGGGTTATCCACGAGAATCGCTTTTTTCTCTGACTCCGTGAGGCTCTTTAAGCCGTTGATCCAGTTGACGGAGTCTATCATCTCCATTGGGCAAGGATAGTCGGTGCCGAAGACGACTCTATCTATTCCCACGGCGTCTATCAGGAAGCGGAGTGTAGGTTCGCTGAAGGTGGCGCAGTCGTAGTAGAAGCGTCCAACATAACTGCTAGGGGGCTTCGGGAGGGATTGGCGGCTCTCTTCGGCAGAGTATTTGACCATGTAGTCGAGCTTTGCCGCCTCCCAGCCCTTGTCCATGCGGGCTATGGCGAAGGCGACGTAGCCGCCTCCGTGGAGGAGGCAGACCTTCAGCTCGGGGAAGCGGTCCATTACGCCTCCCTGCACGAGTGCGCCGTACGTGAGCGTCCTCTCGACGAGGTTGCCAACGGTGTTCTCGAGGAAGTAGCGTGGGATCCGCTCGAAGACGATTGTGCTACCCTGGTGGAACTCGACGACGGCGCCGAGCCGCTCGGCCGTCTCCCAGAAGGGGATGAACTGTGGCTCATCGAGAGTGTGCCCGAGTATGTGGTCTTTTATCGTCACGCCCTTGAAGCCGAGGTTCTTGACGACGCGCTCGAGTTCAACCACGGCGGCATCAGGGTCCTGCATAGGGAGTATACCCATCCCCACGAAACGGTCTGAGTGGTCGTCGACCATCGCCGCCACCTCATCGTTGCATGCCTCGAAGACCGCTTTCGCCTTGGCAGGCGCGAGATCATACTTGTTGAAGTCGCCGTAGACGGTGAGCACCTGCATTCCCACGCCGAGTTCATCCATCTCTCTGATGCGTTCCTCGAGAGTCCCAGCTGTTCCTCGGGTTCTCTAGCTCACCCTGCTTGGCTGTGAAGCCGTGCCAGCTGCGGCCGGCCTTCACGGCATCGAGGAAGGGCCGTGGGTTGATGTGGTTATGGACGTCGATGACCTTCACTCAGACTCCTCCGATTGCTCCACTTCACTGAGCCGCCAATGCGTTAAAAACATCAGCGTTCCAAGTCGCGTTTCAGCTTGTTCACGCAGTTGAGGGCGGAGAGAACCGACGACTCCATTGCAGATACGGCGGACTCGGAGTAGCTCGGGTAGTAGAGGAGACGCCCAACATTGCATCTGGGCAACTCCCTTACAGGCTCAAGGACGGGATATGCCTTTTCCCAGTCGTGCTCGAAGACCACCTCGTGCTCAGCGAAGATGTCTTCGAGGTAGTCTATAGGAGTCGGGGAGGCGATACTGTATAAAGACTTGACCTCTGCAGATGGGAGCTTAATGATGTGGGTCCAGGGGACCTCACGGGTCGACGCAATGGTTTCAGGGAGATTTTGCCCGGAGCGGAGTTTGAAATAAGAATCCCTCAACGTGCCACGTATGATCCGTACGTATACACGCTGATACTTCACAGGTAGGCATCCAGGTATCAGATGGCAGGCGTCGGGATTTGCTATGATGACCGCGTCGTACTCGTCTGAGAAGCCCTCTCCAGAGACTGCGTATTTACCATCGTTACCCTTTGTGATGCCTTTGACCTCTGTGCCCAGCCTCACTGTGGCACCCGAAACCTCTGCAAGCCTCCGTGGGATGACCTCGTTGCCGGAGACGACCTTGTATGTCCGTCCATTCAAGATGTCCACCGTGAAGAGCCCAGCGTAGGCGTTCATCGAGCTCGCCTGATTGTAGATGACGCGGATTACCGGCTCCACCACGTCATGGATGAAACGTGGGTGGATTCCTCGTTCGAGCAGTGTCTCCTCCAACGTCTTTTCAAGCCACTCGTTGATCCCTGCGGTTGCGTAGAGCTCGTCCCACTCCCTAGGGTGGCTCTCCACTTCGCTGTAGAGGGCTCGGTTTCTACTACCCAGCTCACGGAGCATCAAATATAGCCTCAGGATGTCGCAGGGGTGACGCGTGAGTAAACGTATGGCAGCTACGACTGAGTTGTCTATTTTGAGTGTGAATTTCTCGCCGTCCCAGACTCCGATCGACCTTGGGCGGGTGACCGGGCTCACCTTTATGCCGAGTTCAGTGAGGAGCCCGATGAGCAGCCTGTGACCGCCCTTGAAGAATGAGGCTCCCACCTCGACCCACTCGTCGTCGATGTTCACACCGTAGACGCGGCCGCCGACCCGGTCCGATCGCTCGTAGATGGTAATATCGAGCGACGGCATGAGCCTGTGAGCGAAGTAGGCAGAGCTGCACCCCCTGATGCCGGCGCCCACTATCGCGAGCCTCATACCCTGAGAAGGATTGGACCGCGGAGTAAAAAGAGTCCGAAGCCTCCATGGTTAATTTTTTAACCATCGCGGTTAAGTGAGTTGCTATCTTCGGGGTAGTTGAAGCAGTATGCCGCAGAAGAAGCACGTCCCACCGTTCCTCGACGAGGCCGACCAAGAGTCGGCGATAGCCGACTCGTACAACATAGCCGCGGGAATAGCCCTCCCTATCTTCGAGGAGATCAAGCTGAGCAACACGGTACTCAACCTCGACAGCGTCAGGGGCTACATAGACAAGGCTAGGAGGATCTCGGTCAAGGACTGCGTATGCAGGACAAAGCGGAAGGTGTGCGACCACCCACTGGAGACCTGCCTCCAACTAAACGACGCCGCGGAGCTCCAGATCAGCAGGGGCAAAGCGAGGGAGATAACGAAGGAGCAGGCCATCAAGGTCGTTGAGATGGCACACGAGGCGGGCCTCGTCCCAATGGCTTACACGAGGACGGACACGCCGAAGCCCGAGGGAGTCAACTACATATGCAATTGCTGCTCATGCGCCTGCAGCGTCTGGGGCGCCACCCTCAAAGTTGGTAAGAACACTCACCTCGTCAAGTCAATAGCCACAACACTAACGAACCCGGAGGCGTGCACCGACTGTGGTGCTTGTATTACACGGTGCCAGTTCGGTGCTCGCAAGATCGTCGACGGCAAGCTCGAGTTCAATAAGGACATCTGCTTCGGTTGTGGCCTATGCGTCGACATCTGCCCGACGAAGGCAATTAGACTCATCCCGCTACAGTAAGCTAGAGAGCAGCTAAACCGATTCAGGAGCTGCGAAAAAACAAGTAAAACTCGATTCACGTGATGAGTCTAATCCTTCCAGCAGCGGGCGACGTCCTCGCAGCGGGTGAACCAGACACCGGGCTTCCTCATCATGTGCTGGATAAGTCTTTCAATCATCATTATCCTGTGAGCCCTGCCGCTGATATAGGGGTGCAGCGTCAGCACGTAGACGCCGTTCTCCTCGTTTTCGTACATATAGTCGAACTCTTGGCTCCAAACCTCGAAGACATCGCTTGGAGAATGCAGACCCGGGTTAAGGGGAGCCCTGCGGTACTCGAAGTGGGGATAGTCGTCCATGTACCAACTGATTGGCAGCTCGATGATGTTGGACTGCTTGCCAAAGACCCATGGCTCCTGTGGTGAGCCGTGGTCACCAACCCTGCACTTGTAGGGGTGGAAATCGTCACCCATCTGAGTGCTGTCGTAGAGGAAACCGTGGTCCTCCATCAGCTTTATCGTATTATTGCTGTTGGCGAAGCCGCCGCTGCGGTTACCGACGGGGTACTTGCCGGTGACCCTCTTTATCACTTCGTTCGCCTTCTCCATCAGCTCCAGCTCCTTCTCGTAGCTGAGCTGCGGCGCGTCCTCGTGGCACCACATGTGGTGGCCGATCTCGTGGCCCTTATCAAATATCTTCTTCGTCAACTCTGGGTAGACCTCAATGGTCCACGCGGGGACGAAGAAGGTAGTCTTGAAGTTGTACTTGTCGCAGAGGTCGAGCACCCTCGGGACGCCGACCCTCGGGCCGAACTCGCCCTGACTTATCAATGTGGGAGTCGTCTCGCCGCGTAGGACGAACGCTGACATTGCATCAAAGTCCCAGCTGAGGACGACGGCGCACTTCTTTCCCTTCGGTAAAACTATCGGCATAACAGCACCGTTGAAAGGATACCTGGATAATGCTTTTAAAACCGCGCATCGACGCATTCGCACTAGTTAAACCGTCTCCACGCGCGCGCTTCGTCAACGCATCGGGAGGACCACAGTGAACGTTGTCCCCACCTCATGTCGCGTGGTGAACGACAGGGTCCCCCCGTGTGCCTCCACCGCCCTTCTGCTGAAGGGAAGGCCGAGACCCAGCCCCTTCGCCTTCGTCGTGTAAAAGGACTCGAAGATGTGGGGCATAGCCTCGTCTGTGATACCCGCGCCCGTGTCGACGACGTCGATCCGTACGCTTCCACCCTCCGAGGATGCCCTTATTTTTATCACGCCGCCATCTGGCATGACCTCGACGGCGTTGCTGATGAGGTTGTCGAGCACTCTCCTCACTAACCCAGCATCGAGGTTGACCCTCCCCAGCCCCTTGCCGACGAGTATCTCAAGGCGGATGTTCTCTGGGACGCGGGTCTCCTCGACAATCTTCTCAATAAGTTTGACGAGGTCGGTACTGACCTTCTGAATGCTTATCTCCCTGGTGCTGGCGCGCAGGTTTTCAATCATACTCAGCGACCTAGCGGCGCTCTCACCGATGAGCTTGAGCATCCTGTCAGCCTTCTCCGGTTGATTCCTCGCCAGCTCAGAGGCCTGGCTTATGAAGTTCAACGGATTTCGGAGGTCGTGGGCGAGCATCGCAGTCAGCTTCCCGACCGCCTCGATGCTCTCGGATTTCCTCAGCCGATCCTCAAGATTAACTACATCAGTGACGTCTCTTGAAATGACGCCGATACCATCGCCCACCTTGAAAACAGAAGCCTCCAGTATCCTATCGCTGAGAGCCCCTGCGCCCATCATCCTCTCGATGCGCCTCGGTTCACTAGTTTCAATCACATCTAGGTAAACGCTGTACCACTCGGTCTCCACGATGCCAGGGTAGAGCTCGTTAATGTTCCTTCCGATGACATCCTCTCGACGAGTTCCGGGTAGAAATCTGTCGATGACGAGCTTGTTCACCTCGACGAGGTTCATCGCCCCGTCGTAGATGGCGAATCCCTCAGTCGCCGAGTTCATGAAACCTCGTAGGCGCTCCTCACTTTCATGGAGCTTCGCAGTCCGCTCCTCAACGAGCACTTCAAGCTTGCCGGCATGTTCCTGCACCCGCTCGTTAGCGGTTCTCAGCTCCTCCTCGGTAGCAGCGAGCTCCTCGTTGATGGCGGAGAGCTCATCATAGGACGCCCTGAGAGCTTCCTCTTTCACGACCAGTTCATCGTTGCTTTTACGGAGCTGCTCCTCGGCCTTCTTTCTAACAGTGACCTCCCTCTCCAGCTCGGTTTTTGAGGCGGTCACAAGCTTAAGGTTGGTCGTCATCTTGTTGAAGGATTGAGAGAGTTCCCCGATCTCGTCATCGGATTTAGGTGGAATGATGTAGTCGAAGTTACCGGAGCCGATTATGCCCACCCCAGCCTGAAGCTCTGAGATTGATCGCAGTGTCCGACGATACATGAACATGTAGTTTGTGAGGAAGTAGACCCCGAAGACGCCGAATAGCGTGAGGATGAGGAGTATGTTGGTTTGTTGTGCTTGGTCGACCTGTAAAAGTAGAATCTGGGATAACTGTGACGCGTCGAAGGACAGAGTCTGGGTCTGGACCGCCATCCGCCTCCATGCTACCTGGAACTCTGGGTCGACTCTAACACTTACGTTTCTCGGCGCGTTGTCGAGATACGTTACGACATCGCCGAAGACGGTTTCCAGCCTCAGGATATCCTCCTCCAAATTTGCAGCTAGCGTCAGTCCCCTATCACTCGTCGGATCCAAACTAGCGATGTCGCTATTGAGTGTCATAAACTTTGACTGCCAGCGGTCAAGCTGTTGGCTCTCCTGGTAGAGGAAGTAGTCGTTTGAGAGGTAGCTTAGATCCGCTGTTCCCCGCTCGATCCTCCTCGCGATCTCAACCTGCCCGTTGAGCTGTGCTATCTGGCTGTTCGTGTAGGCCACTGAGGCGGCAACAATCAACACGATCGTGCCGAAGACCGCCATACCAGCGATGAACTGTATCTTGAGCTTCATACTCACTACCTCATCGAATGATGTTGACTGACTCAGGTTTCAAGGCCTTGAGCGCGTCCTCGTAGACGTTATTAAGAAAGTTGGGTATCTCCGTCTCGTCTGTGAGGCCGTTTACGATCATCCATCGAGCCTCGTCCTCCATGGCGAGGACAAGCGTCTGGTCGAGCGAGAGTGTGTACTGATTCTGGTTCCACACGGTCTCAATGTACTTATCCGTGAAGTCCATCTTTTCCTTTACCAGTGCCTTTGCCTGTGAGGGATTGTTGAGTGTGTATTTTTCGGCCTGATTTAGTGCTTTCAGGAACCTGTCGATGATCTCGGGGTTACTCCTCACCCAGTCGTCGGTTGAGATCGCCAACACGTACATGAGCTGGCTGCTCTGCACTGGCAGGATGACAGCGTCTCCGCCCAGGCCTTCGATTATTATGTTCACGGAAGGTTGGGCTATCGAAACCGCATCGACATTCCCCTCTACGATCGCGCTGACCCACTCCTCAGGTGTCTTTAAGTCGACAAGGGTCACGTTTCGGATGCTCATACCTTGTAGTTCGAGGGTTCTTCCGAGGTAAAACTCGGCTATTGTCCCGGATACAATGCCGATCTTCTTACCCGCCAAGTCGGATACAGATATAATATCTCGGTCAGCGCGCCCTACGAGGTAGACGAACTCAGCTTTATCGACAACCGCGAACGTACAAAGATTCTCTCCTCGAAGAGCCCTCACGGCCAGTGGGAACTCAGCTACGCCTATAGAAATATCAGCATCCCCAGTCTCGACGGCGGCAAGCGCCTCCACCCCGCTGGCATACACTTGGGAGGTGACGTTCAAGCCGTTTCTCAAGAAGAAACCCTGCTCCTCAGCAACCCAGAACAGGGTCATGGACTCGAACATTGGGTGGGAGACGGTTATCGACTCGATATTCCCCTGATAGTCACCTGACGAATTCATGTAAAGCCAAGCCCCGTAGCCTATCGTTGCCATCGCCACGATAACGAATACCACGATTACTATCATCTTCGCAGGGGAGTTCATACATCGTAACCTCTCGCATCTGTTCCTCTACGGGGCATCCTAACGGAACACAATGCGGCCAATGCAGCTATGGGATAACCCGAAGTGATCATAGGGATATACGTGTGGCTAACCTTCGGAAGATTCAGAGTCACCAATACGCCATCTACCCTAGTTTGGTTCCACATCGACTTTCACCGAGTATAATGTAAACATTTCATCGGTGTAGATATCATTACACATTCAAGAGGAGTTTAAGGAGTTACGTGGGTGAGCTTGTTCGCAGGTATCCAGCCGTATTTCCACTCAGAGTTTAGGCACTCTACCCAGCCAAGAGTCTCACTGAGGTATTGGATCACGTCGCCGACAGCGGTGTCTAGCTCTCTAGAATTATAGTCCTGTGTGAATGTGCCTTTCGCGCCTTCGATCTTGAGGTAGGTTGAGGGCACCCACATCTCGACGCCTTTCTTGTCCTTGCACCAATACCATCCCGGCATCTCGGGGTCCTCCTTACCAATGGATACATAGTCGCCTTCTACGGCGACCATAGAGTATGGGAAGGAAGCCTTGTGCTCATTTACTACGCGGTACTTCTGCCGCTTCATGGTTTCGCGTTAGGTTAAGGAGGATATATCGTTTACCTGCGACGCATCCGGATACGGGTGAACGTATCTACCGCTTAGTACGAGTCTCTTTGATGACCATCAAGGCGACAAGGCAGCCTAGCGCCGCGAGGGCGATGTTTAGTAGGAACAGCGCACCGACCCCGAGTAAGGCGGAGATGAATCCAGCGACTGCTGGCCCGGCGAACATGCCGAAGTCCCTCATCAGGCGGTAGAAGCCGAAGGCCTTTCCCCTGTTCTCCGATGATGATATGTCGGCGACTAGGGCACTCGCGACGGGGTGGAAGAAGCCGGTGCCGAAGCCGAGTGCTAGGCTGGAGGCGACGAGTAGCACCGGCGATGTTGCGACATAGAGTCCGGCGAAGCTGAGGGCGGTGAAGACCATCCCAACCACGATGGGGAGTCTTCTGCCCATGCGGTCGGAGACGGGCCCTGAGAGGAGAGACCCCAGCGCCGTTGCCCCGGCGACGGAGACGAAGAGCATCGAGAGCTCACCAACAGTTAGGAGCCCCGTCTGTGTCGTGTAGAGGGGGATAATGGCGCCGAAGGCGCTCTGGTAGTACATGAAGAGGAAGGCGGAGTACATCGCGCAGACGTACGTTGGCGTGATCAGTGCCCTGATCCCCTTGATGTCGAGCATCGGCCCCCTTGCCCCGTTCGGCGGCGAGGTCTCACTCAGTATGAAGACGCAGACAAGGGCGGAGACGGCTGAGAAAGCTGCGGCGACCCCGAAGACCCCCGAGACGCCGAGAATGCCCACGAGGAAGCTAGACGACGCAAATCCAACCATGATGGCGATGCCGTTACCCCCCTCGTAGAGCCCCATAGCTACGGCCCGCTTCTCTGCACCAGCCGCCTCGACCATCGACGTCATCATGGCGAGGAAGAACATCGCCTGCCCGACGCCGTAGAGGAGGAAACCCGCGACGAGTATCGTCGAGGAGCTTGAGAGCCAGACGATCCCCATGCTGCCGGCGATGGCGCAGGCACCGATGGTGGCCAGCTTCTTACGACCATATACATCGGAGAGAAAACCGCTCACAGGACCAAAGCCCGCCTTTATGAGACCTATCATTGAGATCAGGAGACCCACGAGCATGTATGAGGTCCCGACGAAGGTGCTCGTATGCAGCGAGAGCAGCGGCTGGATCATGCCGTAGCCGACGAAGGTGGCGAATAGTGCCGCCATGTAGCCCGCCACCCTCCAGACGAAGCCGACTTCGTGTGCCAAGGTCTCTACCTGATCCAGCCGGTGCCGTGAAAAGAGTATCGCCTCAGTTCCAACCTCAAACCCTATTAAAGGCACGCGCAAAGATCCTATTCAGGTGTTAATCTTGGTAAAAGCACTCGTTCTATATCACTCTCAGGAGTATGGGAACACGGGTAAGATGGCTGAGGCCGTGGCGGAGGGACTGCGCTCATCGGGGTGCGAAGTCACACTCTACAACACAAACGAGGACAGGTTCGACGCCTCAACCTTCCCAGAGTACACCTGCGTCGCCTTCGGTAGCCCCGACTACTACAGCTACGTCGCCGGCGGTCTCAAAACATTCATGGACGACCATTATATTCTCCACACTCGAAAGGGCGTCAAGGGGATGAAGGAGAAACCCTACGTCCTCTTCTACAGTCACGGAGGTGGAGGCAAGGTAAGGGACGCCATGCTCAACCTATTCAAGTATGTTGGCACACTCGTCGGCGAGCCACTCGGATGCTCTGGTGAGCCAACGAAGGAGATACTCGTGAGGTGCCGCGAACTGGGTGCAGCACTTGCCAAGAAGGCTAAGTGATGAAGAAGACACCACTCACCCCGGAGGACCGCGCGCGAGTAGGCTAGTATTTGTTCCGGGGACCTTGAGTCATCTTCATGACGGCGAGGCTGTGACTACAAACGCCCTTTTCTTGGAAGCCAGGACAGCTGCAGTAAACGCGTCCCTCCTTTACGACGAGAGTGTACGTCCCATGGTCTCCTATTACATTGTAGTGCCCACTGTCGAGTCGCTCGATTCTTCCGGCCTTGAGGAGCCGCTCGGCCTTGTCGAGCATCTTGTAGAGGGGCATGGCGAGCACTAAAAACAGGGAATCGGTGCTTCGAGATAAGGTATTCCATGTTTACATTGCATACATGGGGCAGGTCATGGAGATGATGTTGCGCGGGATAGCGTGAAATACACACCCACCATTATTTTCCCTGATTGTCTATGGGTAGGCTAGAGGATAAGGTAGCGATAGTCACAGGTGGCGCCAGCGGTATAGGCGAGGCGACTGTCCGCCTCTTCGCATCTGAAGGCGCGAGTGTAATCGTTGCGGACGTCGAAGACGAGAGAGGGAGAAGACTCGCCGCGAGTTTCGAGGGGAACGTGGTCTACCGCCACACTGATGTAACGAGTGAGGACGATATACGGGACACTGTCAAGGCTGCTGTGGATAAATGGAGGCACCTCGACGTTATGTTCAACAACGCTGGCATCGTCGGCGCCGTCGGCCCTATCGAGGGCGTCAAGGTCGAGGACTTTGATAAGACGATCAGGGTTAACTTGCGCGGCTGTTTCCTCGGCATCAAGCACGCTGCGCCGGTCATGCGTAGGCAGGGCTCGGGTAGCATAATCAACACGGCTAGCACGGCAGCCATCCTCGCGGGCTTCGGCAACCACATCTACAGCGCCTCTAAGGCGGGGATAATGCAGCTCACGAAGAGCGTAGCCATGGAGCTCGGCGAGGTGGGTATACGCGTCAACTGCATTAGCCCCGGCTACATACCGACGCCTATGATCGGTATCGCAAGGAGCCTTACACGTGACCAAGCCGAGGCGAAGCTGCACATAATCGAGGACGCCTTCAGGGACGCCCAGCCACTCCGCGGCCCCATAATGCCCGAGGAGGTCGCAAAAGCGGCGCTCTTCCTAGCCAGCGACGACTCAATGTTCGTCACTGGGCAGAACCTCTTCGTGGACGGTGGCGTGACGGGCGGCAAGCTCTGGAGGGACTACCAGAAGGGCTCGAACGTCCTCAGGGAGGCGCTTGAGAAGAAATGACGAAGGTACTCGGGATAGCGGGCAGCCCGCGTAGGGGCGGCAACACCGAGACGATACTTGACGAGGTTTTAAGAGGCGCGGCTGAGGCGGGGGCGCAGACTGAGAAATTCGTCCTCGCCGAAAAGGAGGTCAACCCCTGCAGAGCCTGCAACGCCTGCTCCCGGACACACGTATGCATCCAGAAGGACGACATGGCGCCAATGATTGAGTCGATGAAGGCGTCAAGGGTTTGGGTCCTCGCGACGCCCGTCTACTGGTGGGGCGCGACAGCGCAGATGAAGGCATTCATCGACAGGTGGTACTCCGTGCCGAGAGACGTCTTCGCGGGGAAGAGGATCATACTAGCAGTCTCCTCGGGAGGGGGACCCATCTACGCCGACCTCATGGTTAAGACCTTCGAGGAGATGCTCGACTACCTAAACATGGAGAAGTACAAGGTCCTGCAGACGGGCGGCGCCGGCTCGAAGATGGCGGCTATGATGGACGCCGAGCTCATGAAGGAGGCACACGCTACGGGTTTCGACGCTGTCAAGACCCTGAAAGCTTAATCACTTCTCAGAGTTGCCGTCCATTGTGATCGGCTTCTCCCGTATCTTCCAGTTACACTTGCGGCAAACGTTATCGTACCACATCAGCGGGTAGTTGCATCTCGGGCATGTCCAGCGTTCCTCCTGCTCCCTAAGCCACTCCTCACCCTCACCGGATTCAATCCTCCTGAGACTCGCTCTAACGTTCTCACCCCTGTAGGCGGTGAAGTCGGCGAACTGCCGGTAATCGGAGCAGAAGTCAAAGTCGGCGCATTGGGTGCAGTTATCGACGCCGCGTCGCCTTTGGCAGACCTTGAAGGCACACTTTTGGCAGTTCGGCCACTGTTCTTCGTAGGGGCCGGAGCAGCCGTTACACTTTATCTTCTCTGACGGAACTCCGAACCGCTTAGACACCTCTTCGAGAAGGGCGCCGCCGTCCCTCTGCGCCCTGTAGACGTAGCATGCGCCGCAGTAGATGCCGCAGCGGCTGAGCAGCCGAGTATCGACCACGAATCGAAAACCGCAAGACGGCGCTTAAACCCATCTCCTGCGGGCAACGATTAAACGGTAGGCGAGCAAACAAGGTGCAGAGGGATCTGATTGTCTGAGGCTATGCGATGGGACCTGGCACAGCTCGTTGAGAGCACCGAACCCGAATGGATAGAGGCGAGGCTGGAGGAGATGGTCGGCGAGGCGAATAGGCTCGCCGAGAGGTATAGGGGGAAGATAACAGGGCTAGACGCCGAGAGGCTACTTGAACTGCTTGAGGCCCGGGACGCCTTTACGCTCAGATACGAGGGCGCAATGGAGTACTGCGGGCTCCGATACAGCGCCAACTCCGTCGACCCGATCTCGAAGAGGCTCTATGAAGCAGTGCGCAAGGCGGGCAACAAGGCGGGGCAGGCACTCGCCTTCTTGGAGATAGAGCTAGGTGCCCTACTCAAGGCAAAACCTGCCCTTGTCAAGGATTCCAAGCTAAAGGAGTACAGCCACCTCCTCGAACGCGTTGTCCTCCGCATACCCCACGTGATGACTGAGGAACTAGAGAAGCTCTACCATATCAAAGGACCAGAACGGCGTCAGCGCATGGTCACAGCTTCAGGGGGACTGGCTTAGCACCCGCAAGTTCAAGATATTGGTCGATGGCGTCGAGAAGACGATGCCTTATGGAGAGATCATAGCTCTCTACCAGAGCAGGGACAGAGCGCTCAGACAGGAGGCGAACAGGGTCGTCTACGACGGCCTCGGGAAGGATGATATTGTCTGGGCGAGCGCCATACGCAGCGTCTGCGGCGACCATATCCAGATGTGCGAGTGGAGGAAATGGCCCTCTCCGATGACGCAGAGCCTAATAGACAACGACGTCGAGCAGGGTGCGATCGACGCCCTTATGAAGACTATGGAGGACAGCGTAGAATCATACCGTCGGTACCTCCGCCTCAAGGCGAGGCTCATGGGTCTGGAGAAGCTTGGCAACTGGGACATAGTCGCCCCCCTCCCCAAGGCGCCCGAGAAGAAGTATACTTGGGAAGAGTCGAGGAAAGAGGTAGTCTCCGCCTACAGGAGCTTCGACCCAGTCTGGGCGGAATACGTCGACGAGATGTACGGGCGCCGCCACATAGACGGCGAGGTACGCACGGGTAAGCGCAGTGGTGCATTCTGCTCCACATGGCTCGCGGGTAAGAGTGCATACGTTCTCCAAAGCTTCAACGGCCAGATGGGGGACGTCTATACCCAGGCACACGAACTAGGTCACGCCGTCCACGCTTACCTCGGCTCACGTCACCAGAAGCCCAGCAATTACGAGATAGGCAGCTGTATCGCGGAGACGGCGAGCGTATTCGGAGAGCTCCTGCTCACAGACAGGCTACTCGCCGAAGCCAAGACGAGGGAGGAGAAGCAGGCTATCCTCGCAAATGTCCTCGACGAGTTCGGCATGGCCGCCTATCAGGTGAGCGCACGCGTCTTCTTCGAACAAAGCATGTACGACGCCATAAAGGCAGGAAAGTTCCTAGACGGGGAAACGGTCTCCAGCCTCTGGACTGCGGGCCGTGACAAGATTTACGGGGACGCCGTCGAGTGGCTCCCCGAGATGAAGTGGGAGTGGACCATGAAGCTCCACTATTACATACCCAACTACCGCTTCTACAACTACCCATACGTCTACGCCCAGCTCTTCGTCTTCGCCCTCTACCGCCTATTCAAGGAGCAGGGCAAGAAGTTCGTCCCAAAGATGAACGCCCTGCTATCCGCTGGCTCCAGCAGGAGCCCCATCGATCTCGCCGAGGAGCTCGGCTTTGACGTGACGAAAGAGGAGTTCTGGCGTAAGGGTATACAGCAGTTTGACGAGTTCGCTGACCAGCTCGAAGCCACACTCTAAAGGGAAGGGGTTATACCGAAAAACCAAAGCAAATTCGTAAGAACAAGTAATCAACGCCGGTCGGAAAATATTGTGCCAATAAATGAGACAACAAGACTCTAGAGGAGTGGCGCCCTGGCCGGGATTTGGACCCGGGATCTTTCGGGTGACAGCCGAACATACTAGGCCGGACTATACTACCAGGGCACGCGCCAAGCAAATGAAGGGGGTTTCTATATTAAACTTTACGGGAGCTACTTATACTCCTTGGCGATCAGCATCGTCGCCGTGAGGAGAATGTCGGGGATCCCCCTCAGCTTATCAACAATAAGTTTGTCGAGATGGTTCATGTCCTTCGCCTTCACCTTGATTACGAGGTCGAACTCGCCGTAGATGGCGGCCGCCTCCTCTACCTCATTGAACTTGAGGACCTTCTCGCAGACAGCGTCCTCGGTTCCGGTCTTGACGTTTATCATGATGTATGCTTTGACGGACATTCTGTGAAATTCTCCTTACCCGGACTTCGAATCGGCTCTCCCGTCCCAGACGGCGGAGCCTAAAATAGATGGAGGTTGGGCGAATTTGAGTCTTTAGGGCTGTAGCCTATCCGGGGGTGACGAAGCCGGTCATGACTCTCCCCGACTCGGTGAGTCTGACTGGGATGCCCTTATTGTCTCGGTCACCCGCGGCGATTAGCCCCGCGTCGCGAAGCCCTTTAAGGTTCCATCTTACCGTCGACTTGGGTATGTTGAGCTCCTCCGAGACCCTGTCTATGAGGGTCGTGTAGAGGGTGTCACCCTGGACTTCTGCCACTATTCGGAGCATCATCCGCTGCTTTTCCGTGAGCCTGCGGGTGGAAGCTGCCTCTAGGGCGCCTTCCATCGCGTAGAGCTCGCGGTAATGCTCCTTAAGCGACTCCTCCAGAGAGTCGACGTTCTTCACCAATCGGTTGTAGCCAATCCTATCTGGGTTTGTCTTCCCGAATCTGGATAACTCCCTCTTCAAGTCGTTGAGGGATTGCACTAGGTTCTTTGATTCGGGAGTCGGGTAGAATCCAGCCTTAGCGCTGGAGGAAACGTTCACCGGACATTCTTGCTCCCGTCTCGGTATGCGTCGAGCTTCGTTTAAAAGGTTTTGGGGTTTGCTGGCATGCACACGCGGGTCTTGGGTTATTCATCAACAATAAAGCAGTCGAAGCGCACGGCGGCGTTTTAACGTACAAGTCGAATTAAGGTTCGGGACGGACTTCATCCTGAAAGCCGAGTTAGTAGGATTTGTCGCCGAGGCGCTTTATTACTGCAGTGGCGATGTCTGCTGTCTTCGCATTGCCCTTGAGGTCTGGGGTCAGCGTCTTGCCCTCCATGAGGACCTCAACGATAGAGGCCTCGAGTGCCTTCGCAGCCTTCTTCTCGCCGAGCCAGTCGAGCATCATGCCCGCGCTGAGCATCTGGGCGATGGGGTTAGCTATGCCTTTTCCCGCGATGTCGGGTGCGCTGCCGTGGACGGGCTCGAAGATCGCCATCTTGTCCCCGATGTTCGCAGAGGGGGCCATTCCCAGCCCGCCGACGACGCCCGCGGCGAGGTCGCTAAGTATGTCGCCGAAGAGGTTCGTCGTCACGACTACGTCGAACTTCTCTGGGTACATGACCATCTTCATGGCGCAGGCGTCGACTATCTCTTCGTTGTAGGTGACGTCTTTGTAGTTGGCGGCGACCTTCTGGCAGCTGTCTTGGAAGAGGCCACATGTAGTCTCCATCATGTTTGACTTGTGGACGCATGTGACCTTCTTGCGCCCCTCTCTTCGGGCTAGCTCGAAGGCGTACTTTGCGATCCTCTCAGAAGCCTGGCGCGTGATCACCCTCATTGCCACGCCCCAATCGGGTCCACCGTCCTGTATCCTCTTGTAGAGGCACTCTGTATTCTCGCGGACCATGATCATGTCCATCTGACCCTTGACGTTGGGGACATTAGGGTACACTTTGGCGGGGCGTATGTTCGCGTAGAGGTTGAGTCGCTGGCGGAGAGGTATAATAACCTCCTTTGCCGTCGCGCCAACGGCCGCGAATAAGCAAACATCCGAAGCCTTCACTGCCTCAAAAGTCTCCTCGGTCATAGCGCAGCCGGTCTTCGCCTTGTAATCGTCCCCCGCTAGGTACTCCTTGAACTCGAAGCCGAACCTGCCTGATTTGTCCTGCATCTCCGTCAACACGGAGACTGCGGCGGACATGACCTCGGGGCCGATGCCATCGCCGGGTATGACCGCGACCCTATACTTCGCCATGCAGCTACCACTCCTTCATGTGCGCTTTAAGGTATGGTACAAGCCCGCCCTCGGCTAGTAGTTGCACCATGAAGTCGGGGAGCGGTTTGATCGCCAGCTTCTCCTTCCCGTTGATGGTTACAGTGCCGGCTGCTGTGTCGATCTCGACATCGTCGCCTGTTTTCACCTTCGAGATTCCGGGGCACTCGATGGCTGCGAGCCCAACGTTGAAGGAGTTACGGTAGAAGATCCTAGCAAAGTTCTCCGCGACGACTGCGCCGACGCCGGCATGCTTCAACGCGATTGGCGCATGCTCCCGGCTAGAGCCGAGGCCCATATTCTTGCCCCCTACGACGATGTCGCCCTTCTGCACCTTCTTCGCGAAGGAGGGGTCTATACCCTCCATGGCGTGCTTAGCTAGTTCCTTCGGATCTGTGTACTCGAGGTACTTGCCGGGGAGCATGAAGTCGGTGTTAATATTGTCGCCGTAGTTCCAAGCCTTGCCGTTTATCTTCATTGTTTGACCTCCCTTGGGTCGCTGATGACCCCAGTAATCGCCGACGCAGCGGCTGTTGCGGGGCTGCAGAGGTAGACGAATCCCTCCGTGCTACCCTGGCGGCCCCTGAAGTTGCGGTTGCTGGTGGAGAGGCTGACCTCACCAGGTGCGATGACGCCATTGTTGCCTCCGAAGCATGCGCCGCAGCTCGGGTTGCAGACGACCCCGCCAGCGTCCATCAGGGTCTTTATGATGCCCTTTGAGTTGGCTTCGTCGTATACCTCGTAACTGCTGGGTGTGACCATGAGGCGCACGTCCCTGCTTATTCTCTTGCCCCTGAGTATCTTCGCTGCCTCTTCAAGGTCCTCGACGCGTCCGTTCGTACACGAGCCTATGAAGACCTGGTCGACCTTCGTACCAGCGACCTTTGTGACGTCCTTGACGTTGTCGACGGCGTGGGGACACGCGACCTGTGGTTCGAGCGCAGAGGCGTCGATCTCGACCCTCTTTACATACTCGGCGTTGGGGTCGGACTTGATTATCTTGTACTTGTTCCTGACGCGGTCCCTGAGGAAGGCGTCTGTGATCCGGTCTGGCTCGACGATGCCTGTCTTTCCGCCCATCTCTATTGCCATGTTGCATAGGGTCATTCTGCCCGCCATGCTCATGGCTCGGATGGTTTCGCCGCCGAACTCGATCGCCATGTATGTGGCGCCATCCGCGCCGATTTCCTTCGCGGTCTTTAGGACAACATCCTTGGGGGCTACGTGTTGAGCCAGCTGTCCATTCACCTCGACCCGGATTGTCTCTGGGACCTTGAACCACAGTTTCCCAGTGCCGAGCGCCGCGCCCATATCCGTGGAGCCTATGCCCGTGGCGAAGGCGCCGAATGCGCCGTGTGTGCATGTGTGGCTGTCAGCACCTACGAGGAGCATCCCGGGCCAGACGTGCCCCTTCTCCGGGAGTACCTGATGGCAGACCCCGGCATTGATGTCGTAGAAGAATGTAAAGTCCTCCGTTTTGGCTATCTCCCTGCACTGCTTGTGAAGCGTCGCGTTCTGCACGTTCGTAGCGGGGGAGATATGGTCGTTAAGGAAGACGACCTTGTTCTTATCCCAGACCTTCTTGAGGCCCATCTCCTTCATCGCATGGTACGCGATGACGGCGGTGAGGTCGGGGGCCATCGCAATATCTATCTTCGCTTTTACTATCTCGCCGGGTTCGACGCTCTTCAATCCAGCGTGGTCAGCAAGTATCTTTTGGCTTACTGTCTGGCTCATTCTTCTTCGGTCTCCAGCAGCCTGTTCATGCCTTTGAGGATTGCTTCGACGCTCGCCATGACGGTGTCTCCGCTGACGCTGCTCGCGGTGACGTGGCGCCCGTTGCGGCGCATGCTCACAGTGACGTCGGCAACTGCGTTTGTGCCTCCCGTGATGGCTTTCATGTTGAACTTCTCGAGGCTCATGTCGCGGAAGCCCTTCTCGACGTTTGTGAGGGCTTTTACGGCGGCGTCTATGGGGCCGTTTCCAATACTGGCGCCTGCGTATTCCTTGCCGTCGATGATTAGGATTGCCGAGGCGGTCGGCGTGACCGTGTTTCCTGTCACCACGACTAGCTCCTTGAGCTTTACGCGTTCCTCGCCCTTGATGTTCATGATATTCTTCGTTATGGCGTAGAGGTCGGTGTCTGTTACACTCTTACCCGAGTCACCCAGTGCCTTCACAGCCTCCGCGATGAGCTTTAACTGATCCTTGCTCGGGCGGAAGCCCATGCCCTCGACCATGCTGCCGATACCGTGGCGCCCAGCGTGCTTACCAGCCACGATACGGCGCTTCTTGCCCACAAACTCGGGGCTCAGTATCTCGTAGTTGCCGCTGTGTGCTAGGAGGCCGTGGACGTGGATGCCGGACTCGTGGGCGAAGGCGTTGTCGCCGACGATGGGCGTCGTTGGCGGGAGGTAGATGCCGCTGTAGTGCTGTATCATCTCGGATACCTCGGCGATCTTGCCGAAGTTTATGCCCGTGGGTATCCTGTACTGGCTCTCAAGGCAGACCGCGACCTGCTCCAGACTCGCGTTGCCCGCGCGCTCGCCGAGACCGTTGATTGTGACATGAGCCTGCTCGGCACCCGCCTCGATGGCGGCGAGTGTGTTCGCAACCGCCTGCCCGAGGTCGTTGTGAGCGTGAGCGCTTAGGGGAGTCTTCACGTGCTTCTTCAGCTCGCTGAAGAATTCGAATGTCATGCGGGGCGTCATGACGCCGACTGTGTCGGGAATGTTCAGCATCTCCGCTCCGGCGTCCTCCGCAGCCTTGCATATCTCGATCAAGTAATCCATGTCCGTGCGCGTCGCGTCCTGTGGACTGTACTCGACTCGAAGCCCGTGGTCTCGGGCGTATTCGATGCCCTCGACGCTCTGTCTAAGAACCTCCTCCCGGGTCGTCTTCATCATCGTCTGGATGTGCAAGTCACTCGTGCTGATGAATATGTGAACATAAGGTACGTCACACCAGAGAGCTTTGTCGATATCCTCCTTTAGGGGTCTTGCGAGCGTAGTTATCAAGCTGGTTAAGCCGAGCTTCTGTATCTTCTTAGTCGCCTCGGCCTCGCCCTCGCTCGAGATGGCGAAGCTCGCCTCGATCTTGGGCACTCCGAGCTCGTCGAGCTTGCGCGCTATCTCGATCTTCTCGTCATTCGTGTATGTCACGCCTGGGGTCTGCTCTCCATCCCTCATCGACGTGTCGAAGATGATTACTCGCTTCGGGGGGTTGATCTTGCTCCTTGCCTGGAACTGGCTCAGATAGAACTCGTTGCTTGGCATAGTCGCACCGGCTTTTTGGTTGTGGTATGAGGCTATCCATCGTTAATAAGCGGAATGAGCAACGCGGGTTGCGCATCCCACATCCTTTTATCGGTCCTCGACGCGCTTTCCTGAATTGCAGTACCACGTCGTCCTCACGGAGAGGTGTAACCTGCGCTGCGGCTACTGCGGGGGCACGAGGCACGTAGAGGGAATACCCCTTGAGGTCGCTTACGACGTGGGAGAGTTGAAGCATTTTATTCGTCGCGACCATGAGGCGATCATTGGATTCTATGGTGGTGAACCGCTTCTCGCCTTAGACAAGATGTACGAGATCATGGACAGTGTTCCCGCTAAAGCATTTACTCTACAGACAAACGCCACACACCTAGACGAGGTAAATCCTTCATACCTTAGGCGCCTCGACGCCATTCTCGTCAGTATCGACGGTGGGAGGGAGGTCACCGACGCAAATAGATACGAAGGCGTCTACGACACGGTCATCAAAAACTGCCAGAGCATCCGCCGTAAGGGCTACGAGGGCGATCTCGTCGCGAGGATAGCATTCAGCCGTAGGGGTGACATATACAGAGACGTATCGCACCTCGTCTCACTAACAGACCCCGCCTTCGACCACATACACTGGCAGCTCGACGTCTTCTGGAGCGAGATAAAGTTCGAGCATGAGGTGGAGGAGTGGCTATCTAGATACGACGAGGGGATCACGAAGCTTGTGAGAGACTTCGGCGACTCCCTCCAAAAAGGCTTCGTCCCCGGTATTGTGCCGTTCATTCCCATCCTCCGTACCCTCATCACCGGTGAAGCCCACGCCACACATCTGGTGTGGCTCTGGAAGGGATAGTTTCGCCGTCATGACAAGCGGAAGGATAGATGTCTGCCCCATCGCGCCAGAGATGCCCTACTCCTCAGTCGGGGACATTAGGAACAGCACACCAGAGTCGCTGCGTAACATCATGCCTGTCGGCGAACCGTGTAGTCTCTGCCCCGACAAGTGGGTCTGTGGTGGCAGGTGCCTCTTCTCAAACAAGACTATGTTCTGGGGGCAGAGGTGGTTCGACAGGGTCTGCGCCTCGACTCGCCACATGATTAGGGAGCTTGGCACACTCGTGGAACCGACGAGGAAACTCATGAAGGACGGAACGCTACCTGGGGACGCGCTCGACTACCCGAGAATAAACAACGGCTGCGAGATCATTCCGTGACCCGCTTCTTGAAGCTGTACTCACCGTTCAGGTGCTTGTTGAGGAGCACTTTATCATTCGTGTCGAGCTTGTCCCAGAGCGACTTGCGGACAGGGACGTCGAAGGTTACCTCGGTGTCGATGGTGAAAACCTCATGCTTTATCGGGACGTATGTGTTCCCGGAGGCGGTGATGCTTTGTTGGTACTTCACCCTCTTCCCCGTCAAGCGGGTTTCCACTACCTTGCTCACGGGACTGTTGCCTACGAAGTGGGCGAATAGAAGGCACCCCAGTATGAAGAGGAGGAGGAAGAGGTACTCTGCGGGCATCAGAAGAGAAGTTGGTTACCCGGTTATAGGGATTTACCCGGCGCAGCGGAGGGGCTAGTTCCCCTGAACTGGCTGTTGTAGAGGTTGAAGTAGAAGCCCCTCTGAGCCAGCAGGGTGTCGTGGGTGCCCCTTTCGATTATCTGCCCGTTGTTTATCACGAGTACTTGGTCCGCGTTCCTGATGGTGCTGAGGCGGTGGGCGATGACGAAGCTCGTCCTCCCCTCCATGAGTCGAAGCAGCGCCTCCTGTATCCGGATCTCGGTTCTAGTGTCTACGTTACTTGTTGCCTCGTCGAGGATGAGTATCTTCGGGTCGGCTACGACGGCGCGCGCGATGGCGAGGAGTTGCCTCTGCCCCTGGCTCAGGTTGCTCCCCCTCTCTGTCAGCTTCGTCTTGTAGCCATCTGGGAGGCGTACTATGAATTGGTCCGCATTGGCGAGTTTCGCTGCTGCTATGCAGTCCTCGTCGGTTGCCTCGAGGTTGCCGTAGCGTATGTTCTCCATCACCGTGTCAGCAAAGAGGAAGTTGTCCTGAAGCACCGTGCCGATCTGCCTGCGAAGGCTCTCCCTCGTTACGTCGCGTATACTCGTGCCGTCTATGAGTATGTCACCGCAGCAGATGTCGTAAAACCTGCTAAGGATGTTAACCATAGTAGTCTTTCCTGCGCCAGTTGGCCCGACTAGGGCGATGGTCTGGCCTGGCTCCGCGTGGAAGCTCACATCCGTCAGTATAGGGGTCTTGCCGTCGTACGTGAAGCCGACGTGGTCGAAGACAATATCACCCTGTATCTCATGGAGTGACTCAGCATTGGGCTTATCGTTGATCTCTGGCTTGGTGTCGATTATCTCGAATACGCGCTCCGCGCCTGCGAGTGCGGTCTGTATACTATTGTAGAGGTCGGCGAGTTGGCGGAGTGGCTGGACGAAGTTCCTGGCGTAGTTGATGAAGGTGACTACGAGGCCAACTGAGACCGCCCCGATGACGACGAGCCATCCGCCGAGGCCGGAGACGACGGCGATGCCGATGTAACTCATGACATTGACTAGGGGCATGATTATGAAGCCCCAACTCATCGCCTTTGTCGCGGCTACGCGCAGCCCCTCGTTGTCCTTGTCGAAGTCTGCGAGTATGGCGTCTTGCCTGCTGAAGGCCTGCACGACGCGCTCGCCGCTGATTATCTCCTCAATCCTGCCGTTGAGCCGCCCCATCGAGAACTGAAGCCCGCGGAACCCACTCATCGTCCGCTTGCCGATGACGAGCGTCACGAAGAGCATGAAGGGGATGACGGCGAGGTTGCCAAGAGCCATCCAGAGGTTGAGCGCAAACATTGCGATGAGTATCCCGACGAGGCTGAGTACACTGCTGATGATCTGGGTGACGTTCATCGTCATCGCCTGGTTTACGGCGTCGATGTCGTTAGTCAGTCTACTCATCAGGTCGCCTTGGCTCCTCTTGTCGAAGAAGCTGAGGCTGAGTGTCTGCATGTGCTCGAAGAGGTCCTTGCGTATCTGGCGAAGAGCACGTTGGCTTATCGTCGCCATGATCCAGCCCTGAGCCGCCTGCATCGCCCACCCCGCGAGGTAAACGCCGAGAAGTAACAGCGCCATCCTGACGAGCCCAGGGACGTCTCCCTTGAGAATATACTGGTCAATAGTCACGCCTATGAGGTAGGGGCCGAGCAACTGGAGCACGCCAGCGGCGATTATACTGAACACTACCAGCACAAGCTGCAGCTTGTAGACGAGTAGGTAACTCGCGAGGCGGGCTATTGTCTCCCTTGGCTTCTTGGCGCGATCCATTCCCCTGCCCATGCCGCCGCCGGGTCCACCCGGGCCTGGGCCACGTGGGCCACCGCCCATCGGTCCGTGGCTCATTGCCTGATGCCTCCACCGAGCTGGGAGTTGAATATTTCACGATATATCGGGCTCTTCTCCATCAGCTCCTTGTGGTGGCCCTCGGCCACGATCTTGCCACGGTCTAGGACGAGTATCTTGTCAGCCTTGAGCACACTGCTTATTCTCTGGGCGATGATGAAACTTGTGCGTCCCTTCATCACGGTCTCTAGCGCCTGCTGTATGAGTGCCTCGGTTTCGATGTCAACGCTGCTGGTCGAGTCGTCGAGTATGAGTATCTTTGGCTTAACGAGTATGGCACGGGCGATGCTTATGCGCTGCTTCTGGCCTCCGCTGAGGCCGACGCCTCGTTCGCCGACTTCGGTGTCGTAGCCCTTGGGAAGGCTCAAGATGAACTCGTGTGCCTGAGCTGCCTTGGCAGCCTCGACGACGTCTTCGTCGGTTGCGTCTGGTCTCCCATATTTTATGTTGTCACGGATCAACCCACTGAAGAGCACGGGCTCCTGCAGGGCGATTCCTATGTGTGTGCGGAGTGACTCAAGGGTCACGTCTTTTACATCGACACCATCGACCGTCACTCTGCCGGAGTTTGCGTCATAGAATCGGGGGATGAGGTTGATGAGTGTCGACTTGCCGCTGCCCGTTGCGCCGAGTAAGGCGACGACCTGTCCAGGGGTGGCTGTAAAACTGACATTATTTAAGACTGGTTCACCACCCTTAGCATAACTGAAGGATACGTCTTCGAACGCTACCTGTCCGGTTACGTCGCTTAGCACTGTTGCGTTGGGCTTATTCTGAACCATCGGCTCCGAGTCTATGACCTCGTATATCCTGTTCCCTGAGGCTATTGCGGCGGATGCTTGGCTCGCCATGATCGAGAGGAAGATGAGAGGGAACATGCTTGAGAGGAGATAGTTTGAGAAGGCCAGTATCTCACCCACAGTGAACGTCCCCGCGATGACCTGCAAGCCGCCGAAGTAGAGTACGGCTAGCACACCGAGGTTGATAAGGACGAAGAGGGCGGGCATTAGAAACATCATGAAACGGTTGACGCTTATGGCCTGGTTCATCAGGTCGGTGTTGGCGGCGTCGAACCTCTCTGACTCGTGCTTCTGGCGCACGAAAGCCTTGACGACGCGCACGCCAGAGAGGTTCTCCTGCAGTACTGAGTTGAGCCTGTCGAGTTTGGTCTGGACTTTCATGAACATGGGCTGCCCCTTCCAGACGAAAATGCCGGCGAAGACGAGTGTAAGCGGCATGATGAGCAGTATGATGTTTGCGAGTTCAGTGTTTATCGAGTACATGAGGGCGACGCTGCCAACAATCATTAGGGGTGCCCTGATGAACATGCGAAGCCCCATCATCACCATCATCTGGATGATGTTGACGTCGCTCGTCATCCTGATGATGAGCTGGCCGGTCTGGAACTTGTCGAGGTTTCCGAAGCTGAAACTCTGTATGCGGCGGAAGATGGCGCTCCTCACGTCGGCGGCGAACCCCTGCGCGGCGCGGACGGATAGAAACGTGTTACCGATCGCCATGCCCGCGTCCATGAAGGCGATGACCACCATGAGGACCGCGGTTCCTGCGATGAAAGCAAGATCCTTGTTCGGTATGCCCGTGTCGATGATGCTCTGTAGGAGCCGAGGTATCTGCAGTTCCGCTATGACGGAGACGGAGAGCATCAGTATCGACAGGACCGCTGGTTTCCAGTAGGGCCTGAGGTAGGATAGTATCCTGATCAGGGAGTTAGTCAAAGATGTGCCTCCCACTGGCTCAATGTTTGGGTAATCTTCACTGCTTCTTCATCTCGTTGAGTTTTGATATGGTTATTCGGATGTCTTCGAGCGCCTTGTAGAGGGTGTCTTTCTCTTCGTCGGATAGTGTCGAGAGTTTCGCCCTCACGGTCTCCCGTCCTTCTTTCCAGCACTCCTCTATGTACTTCGTGCCCTCGGTGGTTAGGGCGACCTCGACTATGCGTCTATCTTTCGGATCCTCTCGCCTCTCGACCCTTCCATCAGTTATCAGCTTGTTTATTATGGCGGTCATGTTGGGCTTCGAGATTCCAAGCCAGAACCCGATGCGTGACATGGGGAGGGGCCCATGCTTCCTGAGTATACCCATGACCTTGAAGTCGGATCCCATTGGGTTGTGGGAGAGGTCGTCGGGCCTCAGGAATGTGCGGTGGAAGAGGGGAATCACGTTATAGATGTCGTCGAGCATCTGATCCATCTTCCCCCGGGGCGAGGCGTCAACCATTTTTTCGTTCACCGAATAAACAGTTAAAACATATAACTATAATATAAACGTGCCTTTCGAACAGGATGGCGAGATTTAAAGCCATCCGAACCGCATCCCTCTACACGGGTGCAGTTTATTGAAGATAATTGCTATACAGTCCAGCCCGAACGATGACGGCCTGACGGCGAAAACTGCCAAGGCGGTAATCGAGGGGGCGAAGACGGAAGGCGCATCAGTAGAGCTTGTGAACCTTAACGAGGTCATTGTGAAGCCATGCATGGCCTGCGATGGTGGCTGGGGCCAGTGCCGAAGGGAGGGAACGTGCGTCATCGACGACGAGTTCCAGTCCCTGAGGGACAAGATACACGCGGCAGACGCGCTCGTCTTCGCAACCCCCGTCTATTGGGGCGACCTGAGCGAGTCGGCCAAGCTCTTCCTCGACAGGCTACGCAGGACCGAGGTGAAGAGTGAGTTCAAGGCGCTGAACGGGAGGTACGCGCTGGGCATAGCCTCCGCAGGGGGAACAGGCAACGGATGTGTAAAGGCGCTCCTCCACCTCGAGGACTATCTGCGCCGCGTCGGATTCACAGTATTCGACCTTGTGACCGTGACCCAGGTATCTAAAGGGCACAAACTCGAGATGCTCGAGAAGGCGGGTGCGAGGTTAGCCAAGATTAATTCTTAAATTTATAAATTAATAACAAACAATTCCCGATTTCCAAGAAAATAGCGCTTGCGGGCGAAGAAACGCGACCGAGTAAATGTTGAGCGGAGCTAAGTGGTGTACTTCTTCTCGCTAAGGTATCGGTCCCTGTGGTCGGGGAGGACGGTGGCTACGCGCTTACCTCTGCCCAACTCAGTCGCGATCTTGATCGAGTGGTAGACGTTAGCTCCGGCGGAGATGCCGCAGAATAGTCCCTCCTCCTTCACGAGGCGATCCGAGGTAGCGATGGCGTCCTCGTTCTTGACCTTGACGACCTCGTCGATGAGGCCACTCTCCATCATCTCCTCGATTATTCCTCCGGCGATGTCCTTGCTTATCCCGGGAGGGGAGATGATGCCGTCGCTTATGGCGAGCTTTGCCGAGGCGGGCTCGAGCCCGATGACCCGACATTTCGGCAGCTTAGCCTTCAGTGCCTTGGCGACGCCGTAGAGCGTGCCTCCGACGCCGATGCTGGCTACGAAGGCGTCGACTTTTCCGTTCATCTGTTCATATATCTCGTTGCCCGTTGTGAGGTGTGCCCTCCAGTTTGCGGGGTTGCTGAACTGGCGCGCCCACCATACCTTGGGGTTACTCCTCTCCAGGTCGAGGCACTTTTGCCGGGGGATAAACTCGACCTCGGCTCCTGCGACGCTGCCCTTGGCGTCGAGGCCCGCGATCTTCATCTCGTGGACCTTGGCGCCGTAGCTCTCCATGATCTTGATGCGTTCGCGAGTCATGCCCTCGGGCATGTATATCTCGACGTTGTAACCAAGGCGTGTACCGACGAAGCTGAGGGCGGTACCCGTGTTGCCCGTGGATGCCTCGACGATCGTGTATCCGGGCTTGAGCTTGCCCTCCTTCTCAGCAGTGCGTATCATCTCGACGGCGATGCGGTCTTTGTAGCTGCCGCTTGGATTGAGGTACTCGGCCTTCACGAATATGTCAGCGCCGTTCTTGGGCGCGAGCTTCTGTAGCTTGACAAGAGGCGTGTTCCCGATGACGTCTAGTATGCTGTCGACGGCCTTTGGAGCCATGCTGATAGAAGACACGGGTTGGGGAGAAAATGCTTTCCCTCCACACACACTTGCTTACGATCACAACTAATTAGCACTAACCAGTATCCGTTTTTCCATGTAGACTCTATCGTATCCCTCTTCAGATACAAGTCCAATATTCTTCCAACCTAGATGCTCGTAAATAATCTGATTCTCAAACATCTTAACATTGGTGTAAAGACGCATTACCTTATATCCTAACTTCAAAGCCTCAGACTCGGCGAAATCCATCAACTTTCCGCCAAATCCTCGACCCTGATACCTCCGTTTAATAGCAATGTTTTCAATCAGCAAATATTCTGTCTCAGGTACAAGAATTAGGACTCCCAGCAACTCAGACCCTATGACCTTCAAGGACCCAGATGTTCTTCTGGGTAACAGCTTCAGCATAATCTTCAAGCATTGGTGCGGGTGCCTTTCCTATTCTCTGAATGTAAGGGGCATACGCATCTTTAATGCAGGCAGTTATCTCTGGAACGTCGTCGAGTACTGCACGTCGGATTTGATGCATCGGTAATGATATTTTATTATAAATATTTAATCATTCACGAACACGAAAATTTTGTGTGTGGTTGGGGAATATGGTTTCCCCTCGAGCCAATGGTGGCGCTACTTCGCCTTGGCAATATAATCCTCGCGCGGCGGGCTGAAAGCCTCGAGGAGGATAGTCTCGCCCTCGCTCGTGTTGCGCCAGCTGTGGTTTTCCCCGCCTAGGATGAGCCAACAGGCACCGGGGACCGTCTTGAACTGTTTGCCACCACACGTCATGACCCCTTCGCCTTTGATGCAGGTTCCAACCTGCTCGTGCGGGTGCTTATGATCCGGCACAACCGCCCCAGGCTGCATGATCACATAGGTCAGCATACAATTGTCGCCGTTGATCAGTCGGAGGTCGACTCCGGGGGCGATGGTTGCCCTTGGCACATTGTCCCATGTACTGTTCTTCATACACCAGTTGTAGGGTGCATTGGAAATAAGGCTGTTTGGAGGAGTTTGCCGGCTGTTTTATCCGCAGACCCTGTCGCCGGCGTCGCCGAGACCCGGCACTATGTAACCGTGCTCGTTCAGCCCCTCATCCACCGCCACGGTGTATATATCCGCGCCGGGGTAGTGGGCGTGCACCCTCTCAAGCCCCAGTGGCGCTGAGATGACCGACGCCAAGATAATGCGCTTGGGCCGCCCGTTTTCCAGTAACTTGTCAAGCACAGCAACGCTTGTGCTCCCGGAGGCAATCATGGGGTCCGCCACGATCAGGGTGTCGCCGCTGGTTAACTTCGGGGTATTGAAGTAGGGCACATCTATCTTGAAGTCGAATTCCGGGAAGAGGTTGCCCGTTTCGACGCGCTTGGCGTTGACGATGCCGATCCTCGCGTCGGTGAAGACCTCGAGTAGGCCCTCAACGAGCGGGGTGGCGGCCCGGAGGACGTTTATAATCACGACATCGCGTGCCTCGGTGAGTGATACGCCCCTCGCCTTAGCCCCGAGCGGAGTCTCGACCTCCACGTCGCTGTACCCCATAGTAGCCGCGATCCTTATCCCAGTAAGCATGCCGAGTCTCCTCAGGCCCCAACGGAACTCCTCGCGTCCCGTCTCCTTATTCCGGATCTTCGTGAGTATTTCCCGGGAGTAGTTGTCGTCGAGGCGGTGTAACTTCATTTGGCTACTCAACATGGACACTCCTAATTCTCGGAGTTTGGCTCTAATTGTTCAGCCGCTTGACGAGTTTTCCTACGCGTTCGCCTAGCTTCCTGCACGCCTCGAGAGAGGCATCATTTGGTGAGCCGACGGATGATGCGCCGTAGTGGCTGCCTGCGGAGCTGCCTTGAATAATCATGCCGTGGACGAGGAGCATCTCGTTGATGGCGATGATCGTGGTCTCTGCGCCTGTGTGCGTGCCACCGGCGCTGGCGAATGCCCCGCCAACGGTGCCGTCGAGCTTGCCGTGGTATTTTATCGACTCATCGATGAACTTCTTGATCTTGCCCGAGGGTAGTCCATAATATACCGGTGAGCCGAGTATGAGGCCCTGGCACTGGGGTATCTCGTCTACCGAGGCATCGTCGACGTGCTTGAAAACGACCTCTACACCCGCCTTCTTTACGCCGTCCTCGACGGCGTGCGCCATCTTCTCCGTGTTGCCTGTGCTAGTGTCGTATACTATGAGGACCTTCATCTACGCCACCTTGAGCTTCTTTTCGGCGTCCTTGACGGCGTAGACGCCCTTGACCTCGCCGAAGTAGAGCATGTGGAAGTCCTTCGTCTTATAGAGCTCCTTCTCCATGCCGCCCTCGAGCTGACCGGGCTTCATGTCCGTCTTGAAGACGGTTGTGCACTCGATGTGTATGGGGCACTCCTCGATGTAGGGGGCGCCTACATCTCCCTTCTTGGCGGTGAACTTGCACTCCTTGAACTTGTCGACGTCTCTGCCCGACTTGGTCCCGCAGAATGTAAGCGCCGCCTCCATCCCCTTAGCGGGTATACAGATGGTCCAGCTCTTCGCCTCCTCCATCAGCTTGTAAGTGTGCCTGCTGTGGCGCACGGCTGTGATGAAGACGGGCTTTGACCACATGGTGCCGAGGAATCCCCAGCCGATCGTCATCGCGTTCGGCTTTCCATCCTTTCCCTCGGCGACGAGGAGTAATCCACCGTCCTTTAGGAGCATGTTCATCTCGCGTACATACTTGAACGTGTCAACCTTGACTCTGTCAACCATAGGTATCCCTACGTTGCTGCTGTTAAAAAGGTTAGATTTACTTGTCTACTTTATCGGGAATAAAATGGATACTCCCTGACATTGACTGGATTCACGTCTAGCCTTAGAAAGATGCCGCCCTCAAAGCTACCCTTTTTCAGTAAATTTTCCCAACGGGAATCTGACCTGAAGACCAGTTCCCTCACACCCATGACTTCTATGTTGACACTCTCTTCATTAAATATTCAATAACCCCAAACACATATGGGGGCATTTCTTGATATAAAATGAACTAGACGCATACGCGCCGACAACTATCAAGCCAAACCAATGACAATGTTTTACCCGTTTGTATAATTTCTTTTTCAAAAAACGTTATACCCCTTCCCGGTTAAACTTGATCCCATTGGTGAGTTGATGAATCAAGTAAAAACGACTGTATTCGGAGTAATAATCATCCTAATAGCCGTATCAATAGCAGGAGGTCTATACTTCGGATATCAGACGGGCTACGACAACTCACGAAAAACATTAGAACCCCAACTTCAGGAACAGATCAACCTCAACGCCAACGTCACACGACAGAACCAGATACTTGACAGAGCCCTCCATAACGCCTCCAACCTAGGCACAGTAAAGATAGGATACCTAGCCTCATCCCTGACCGATAGAGAACTAACGACACCATTCATCAACGAAATAGTTCAACCCGACTTGAACGCATACGCGAGTAAACTGGGATACAACGTCACATTCCAATTCGTAATCCCGGACGTAGTAAGCACACAACCCGGCGAACACCTGACGAAGATTCAGGAGTTGAAGAAGGAGGGAGTAGACCTCGTCATAAGCGGGGGCTGGTCCTCGATGCTGAGCACAATCCAGAACTATGTCGACGATCGTAACATGCTCCTAGTTGGCACAACATCCACAAGCCCATATGGGCTAGCGATCCCGAATGATCGCCTTTACCGCATGAACCCACCCGACTCGACGCTGCCAAGCCAACTCGCCAGTATCATGTGGAGCTACGGCGTAAAGACCGTAATAATCATTCAACGCGGCGACTCGTGGGGCGACGGAGTCGCTCAGCAGTTTGAGACCGCTTGGAATGCGAAGGGCGGCGCACTCGCAGGGCAAGCGATCCGCTACCCCGCCGAAGAGACGGACTTCTCCGGCTACCTTCAATCCGCAAATCGTCAGGCAGAGGCAGCCAAGCTGCTGAATCCGGATGGCGACCAAGTAGCTATCCTGCTCCTAGCCTATGGTGAGGATGTGGCGATTGTCACAGAGATGGCGAACTACCTGCCTCTCTACGACTGCGTGTTGTTCAGCGGATACAGTCACGTTGGGCTAAAGATGGATGGGTTCCTCGGTAATCCCCAAGCAAACCACTTGAAGATTTTCACTCCGGCTGCCAGGCCCTTCAGGTCGTCGCATTATGAGGGTCTGAAAGCTAGGTATACCTCCATTGATGAACAGGATGCCTTCCTGTATGATAGCGCTTGGGCGATAGCTGTCTCGGTGTTGGAGACTCGGTCAGGTAACGCCTCGGTGGTTAACGGCGTATTTTCGGATGTGTGTGGTAGGCTCTATGGGGCTAGTGGTTGGTGTAGGCTTGATCGGAATGGTGATAGAGCTTCGCTTCCGATGGATGTCTGGTTCTACTCTGAGGACTCTAGGCACTATGCGGGTTTCTATGAGCCCGATACAGATAGGATGAACTGGAATATCGTGAAGTAAAACACACACCTACTTTGCTAGGTCCCTAATAGAAATGGCGCCATTTCTCAGTATGGCAAATACCTTAACCAACATCCCCCTACAACCGATTAGATGCCAAGACGTCTCTACCTCATATCAGCCGTAGCTCTAATCGTGATATCAATCATTGCCACCCTTAACGCTACTCCGAATGTTGATCCTTCTTCCCTAATCGCATCCTACTCGGACAGATTTAAAGAAAGCAACTCAAAGCAAATATGGTGGGCAATTCCACGCGACCTCCCCAACCTCGTCGATTATTCCGACGTAATAATACATGGGATCGTAACTCGGCGGACCGAGCCCCCGTCAGGGCTCCTGCTTGATGGTGCGGTGTTTGAGGTTAAAGTCCACTCTTACCTGAAGGCGGTTGATACTAGCTCCGAGTTCATCCTTATCCTGCAAATAGTAGGTGAGGCGGGGAACCCCGTGGTTCAGCCGGGGGATGAGTGTGTGTTCTTCGTAACTCTGCATTATGAGCAGAAGCCGGGTCCGGGTGTGGTTTACAGCCTCGGGGGCGAGTATACGAGATACGTGGTCTATGAGGAAAGAGTCTACACGGTTGCGTCTTTGAATCCTCAGAACTCGTCTGAGTTGTCGATTAGGAGCGAGCCACTGACACCTTTCCTAATACGAGTGCGTAACATGGTAAGATGAAGGAAATGCGTTGGTTTTTTTGGCTAAACTATGAGGGGAAGTATTATACACCGGCTTCAGTTCATTCTGATACATGAGGCGGGCAATTCTGTCCATAGCCGCCATCCTCGCCATCATAATTATCGCTATCGCTATTTTCGACTATAATTTGAATATTGTGAACAAATCAGAAGCTATCAGGGTTGTACTTGAAGACAGGATGAGGGACGACCCAGTTGAGGGAAGTCTTCTGGTTGTATCCTCTCCGCAGATAACTGGTTTAACCCTGCCTCAATCAGTAAGCGGTGTTCCGCTGGTGCTTATTACTATGGATGAGCTTAGTTCGTGGGATACATCGGTCTCGATTTATGCGATTCAATTCGATTATGCATCAATCAGAGGCTGGGGTGAAGGCTGTCGCGTTAGTATTTCTACATCTTTAAACAGTCATTATAAGGGTTGGAATATGTTTGTAACATATGAATTATTGCATGATGAGGGCGTGTGGGTGATAGACTCGAAAGTTGTAAGTGTGCCGGTTTGATCAAAATTTAAGATTCCGAAAATCGCTTTTTGGTATATAATTTGTATCCGAGTAACCGTGTCAGCGCACACGACACGGTCTTCAACTACCCTATGGGATTCGACAAAAGCTGAAACGCTTAAAGTGCCTATAAAAGAGGTTTAGACGGCTAGATGATGTAGCCGCTATCGGGTCTCTCGAAGTTTCTTACTAACTCGAGGTTAAGCTCGGGCTCGATCTGCTCAAAATCTTCCTCTGTAAGATCAGCCCACGGCCCCGTAAGGGCGGCATCGACTACCGGACTGCCCCTGCCGAAGGTCTCGAGGCATACCTTGTAGGTCATCTTCCTGACGTGCGCCTCGTCCTCGTACCCTAGGCTGTGCAGGTACTCGTGCAGCAGTATAGCATAGACGTGACTGCGCTCGCTCATACCGGTCTTCCCCTTGATGAGGCGCCTGTTGAGAACAATCTCGTTTGTCCCCATCGGGTGAAAAGCCCCAACGTTCATGGGTAGGTTACCGAGAAGCAACATCAAACCGACTCTATGCAGACCTAGGGTCTTCTTTACGCTCCGCTTCACGAGGGCGAAGATGTCCCCGTAGTCCTTGCAGGATTCCAGGTCACTTGCTATCGTTTTGGTTTACTCCCTTCTATACGGATTCGACGGCCTTGACGCCGGGGACCTTCTTCTTTAGGTACTGCTCTACGCCCCACTTGATAGTCATCTGGCTCATGGGGCAGCCTGCGCAGTGGCCCTTGAGCTTAACCTTGACGACGCCGTCAACTATGTCTACTAGCTCTACGTCTCCGCCGTCCATCTGGAGCTGTGGGCGCACATCGTTGAGTGCCTTCTGTACTTCTGCCTTCTCCAAAATCTTGCACCTTCATCTGTGTGGGTACGAGGGGGCTTAAAAACGTTGGTGGGCAGGTCACCCGGGCCAAGGCGCGTCAGTGTGTAACCCGAGCATATCCCGTAAAGGTTAAAAAGGGTGAGCCACGTCCAATGTGCTGTCCAGGTGTAAGAGTGATGGGTGACCATCAAACAGATTAAAGTTTACGCTCCCGCTTCTATCGCTAACCTCGGACCCGGATTCGATGTTTTCGGAATCGCCCTCGATGGCCTAGGCGACTATGTCAAGGTCAGAAGGGTCTCTGAGCCGGGTGTCCGTGTGAAGGTTAAGGGATTCGAGGCGGACCAGATTCCAGTAAAGGCGCAGCTCAACAGCGCCGGAGCCGTTATGAACGCGGCGCTCGACAGGATCGGCGACTCCGTGGGCGTCGAGATGGAGATCGAGAAGGGGATACCCCCCGGCACGGGTATGGGTTCCTCCGGGGCATCCGCCGCCGCGGCTGCAGTAGCCGCTCAGAAGCTGATGGGTTATATGCTCCCCCAGAGGGAGCTTGTGAAGCTAGCGGCCCAAGGCGAGGCGGCTGTCGCAGGCAGTGCGCACGCCGACAACGTCTCGGCTAGCCTCTTCGGCGGCTTCATACTCGTCGGCGACGGATACGACATCGTCAGGATGGAGACCCCGGAGATCGGCTTCGTCGTCGTCGTACCGGAAGTGAAGTACGCAAACAAGACGAAGATGGCCCGCGAGCTCCTGCCGAAGACGGTCGTCCTTAAGGACGCGGTGCGCAACATCGGCTTCGCGGCTCGCATGGCTGCCGCAGTCGCGATGAAGGACCCAATTCTCTTTGGTAAAAGCATATGCGACAGCATGATCGAGCCACACAGAGCGAGCATGATACCCAACTTCCACCTCGTGAAGCTGGCGGCACTTCAAGCCGGTGCCTACGGTTGCTCGATCTCAGGGGGCGGGCCTAGCGTCTTCGCCGTCGGGGAGAACCCGGTGGAGATAGGCAAAGCTATGGTCGAGGCCTTCGGTGACACCAAGTCCCAGGTCTACCTTACCAAACCAAGCAACTTCGGCGCGAGGCTGGTCTAATGCCCTCCAAGTTCAGATGCATACGTTGCAGCAGGGAATACGAGCCCGGTAGCGTCTTCAGGTGCGAGTGTGGCGGCCTCCTCGAGGTCGTCCACGAGCCGATCAAGTGGGACAGGAGCGTAGTTGATAGCCGCCTCTGCCCGATGGGCGTGCCCTACAGCAGCGGCGTATGGCGCTACAAGGAGCTCATACACCCAGGGCTGGCCCAGAACATGATAGTCACCCGCCCCGAGGGAAACACGAACGTCTACACCCGCAAATCAGTGTCCGAGTTCGCCGGTGTGGCTAACCTCGCCATGAAACACGAGGGGGAGAATCCCACCGGCAGCTTCAAGGACAGGGGGATGACCGTTGCAGTCTCCGAGGCCGTCAGACAAGGAGCAAAGGCGGTCGCCTGCGCCTCTACGGGCAACACGAGCGCCTCCATGGCAGCCTACGCCGCGCAGGCGGGGCTTAAGGGAGTCGTCTTCATTCCCGAGGGGGAGATAAGCTACGGAAAGCTCAGCCAGGCGATGGCTTACGGCTCGAAGGTCGTGCAGGTCCCCGGCAGCTTCGACGACGCGATGAGGATCGTTCAGGAGGCGAGCCGGGAGCTCGGCCTCTACCTACTCAACTCGATAAACCCGTGGCGCGTCGAGGGGCAGAAGAGCATAATGTTTGAGCTCCTCCACCAGCGCGGCTGGGAGTCACCCGACTGGGTGGTCGTCCCCGCGGGGAATCTCGGCAATACCTCGGCCTTCGGCAAGGCGCTACTAGAGCTCGTCGAGCTCGGCTGGATAGAGAAGGTGCCGCGCATCGCTTCGATACAGGCTGAAGGTGCATCGCCTTTCTACAAGATGTGGGAGAGCGGCGCATCGAGCCTAGAGTCGGTGAAGCCCGAGACCGTAGCAACCGCGATAAAGATAGGCAACCCCGTCAGCTGGGAGAAGGCGATCAGGGTCATCAGGGAGACCGAGGGTGTCGTCGACTACGTCTCCGACTCCGAGATAATGGAGGCGAAGGCCGTCGTCGACGCGAGTGGCGTGGGCTGCGAGCCCGCCTCCGCCGCCTCCGTTGCTGGCGTAAGAAAGCTCGCCTCCAAGGGCGTGATAAAACCCGACGATGATGTCGTCTGCATCCTTACGGGGAACCTATTGAAGGACTCGGACGCGACTATCGGGTACCACACGGGCAAGCTGAAGGGCGTCTCGGGGAAGCACCCGAACGCGCCGACACGCCTCGAGGACGGGGCGGTGTCCACCTCCCTCCGGAGGATACTAAAGTAACCCGGAGCTGATTTGATGGACATCGTCGTATACAAGCTAGGCGGCTCCATACTTCGCGGCAGCGAGGACCTCGGCAGGATAGTCGACGTCGCACAATCCGAGCTGGACGCGGGTAAGGTCCCCGTATGCGTCGTCTCCGCCATGAAAGGCGTCACCGACAGGATCATCCAGGCCCTCAGCCAGGTCAGGGTTGAGGGATTCGAGCCGCACGCCTTCACAGAGTCGCTCCTTAAGGAGCATGTCTCATCCCTCCCAGCCGGTGTGGATGCGGAGCCCCTGCGTAGGGAATTCGAGAAGCTGGAGCACGTGCTCAGCTACGTGCGCAGCTCTGGCGAGTTGGGCGACTCAGTCTACGCCTACACGGTGAGCAGAGGCGAGAACTTCGTGATGCGCCTCATCTCAGCGCAACTCGAGGCGCGCGGCATCAGGAGCAGATGCTTCTACGGGGAGGACCTGCTGGTTACCGACGAGAACAGCAGGGAGGCCGCCGTGAACCTTGAGCGCACGAGGCTCAGGGTGGAGGAGCAGCTAATGCCCTGCATCGAGGAGGGCGTCGTGCCTGTCATCGCCGGCTTCGCGGGGCGCAGCGGCTCTGGCCTTATTACCATCTTCGGGCGAGGCGGCACCGACGACACGGCTGCCTGCCTCGCCTACTGCCTAGGGGTCAAGAAGCTCGTCAAGTTCGTGGACGAGGGGGGCATAATGAGCCTCGACCCAAAGTTCGTCTCCGAGTTGGAGAAGCCGGAGGTCAAAAACCGCATCGGCGCGGTGCCGAGGCCAAGCCTAATTCCCTACATGAGTTACGTCGAGGCATCCGAACTGCTACGCGAGGAGAGGACGAAGGTCGTCCACTTCAAAGTCCTCGACCCGCTTATGCGAGGCGGCATTAAACTGCAGCTCAAGAGTATCGGGTCCCCAGGTGAGGGAACTGTGATCGGGCCCGAGAACGGAGGCTCTGGAAGCGGCCATCCAAAGGCAGTGAGCTTCCAGAGGAACCTCTACGGAGTCCGGCTTCTTCCCACCCAGTCGGTGCTGCCGACGGAGGTGCACGCTGAGATATTCGGCGCACTCGCCGGCGCTGGCGTCGACGTCCGCTACGTTTCCCTCTCCGGGTCGCAGATAAGCCTCCTCGTCCAGAAGCAGGACGTGGACCTCGCCCTCAGAGCTCTCGGTGGCCTGCCCAGCGTCATGGAGGTTAAGCAGATCGAGGGCAGCAAGGGCACCGTGAGCGTCATAGGCTCCGAGATGCGTGGCGTCAAGGGATTCTTCAGCAGGCTGACAGGCGCCTTAGCCGGCCAGGGGGTAAACATCGAGCAGGCAAACCAGCCAAACAGCGAGAACATCATCAGGTTCAGCGTCGCCGACGACGACATACCCCTCGCCGTCGGTGCCGTCTACAAGGAGTTCTTCGGTGAATAGACATGAGAAAGAAGAGTGCTATTGTCATTGGTGCAACCGGCGCAGCCGGTCAGAACGTCGTCGAGTCCCTCGTGAACCATCCCTGGTTCGATCTCGTAGCTGTCGCTGCATCGAGCAGGTCGGCGGGGATGACATACGAGAAGGCAATCGAAGGGGCGTCATTCTTCGAGAAGACGCCGTGTGATAAGGTTCTAGGCATGAAGGTCCTGGACGTCGATAAGGCGTCTCCGGAGGACTACGACCTAGCCTTCAGCGCCCTGCCGAGCGAGATAGCGAAGGTTCAGGAGCAGAGATACGCCCAGAATATACCCGTCATCAGCACCGCGTCCGCCTACCGGTATGAGCCGGACGTGCCGATCTTTCTACCCGATGTGAACCCGAAACACGCCAAACTGCTGAAGTTCCAGATGAATAAGCGGGGCTGGGAGGGATTCATCTGTCCAGGGCCGAACTGCACAACCGTGGGCCTGGTCGTGAGCCTCAAGCCCCTCATTGACTCGTTTGGTGTCAGAGCCATCCATGTCGTCTCGGAGCAATCGCTCAGCGGCGCGGGCGAGAAGGGGCTACGCATCGACTCGCCCTACAGGGAGAGTGCAACGAGGAACGTGCTTCCCTACATCGATGGCGAGGAGAGTAAGGTGGAGAAGGAGACGAACAAGATACTCGGCAAGTTGTCCGGGAACGGCGTGAAAAGCGCGGGGATAGTCGTGGGAGCCACTTGTACGCGCGTCGACGTCCAGACTGTCCACACGGAGGCAGTCTACGTCGACACGAAGAAACCGTGCAGCGCCGAGGAGGCGAAGAAGGTTCTGGAGGAGTATATGAGTGAGGCGCAGAAGCTCAACCTCCCCTCGATGCCCGAGAAGACAATAAAGGTCTTCGACGAGCCTGAGATGCCCCAGCCGAAACTCCACAGGAAGTACGGGGGAGAAGTCACCCTCGTCGGGCGACTCAGAAAAGACCCCGTCTTCAAGAACGGCCTCGCTTACATCGTGACAAGCGACAACCTCGACAAAGGCGCAGGCGGTGGAGCCGTACAGTCGGCCGAGTACCTCAGGGCGAAGAGGTACTTCTAGATCCTACGATGGCTTTATTCATAATCGACGATGATTAACCACCATGGCGGCTGAAGGTGAGGAACTCGTCTACTGCCTCAACTGCAGCCACCGCTTCCCAAACAACACGAGGTTCTGCCCCGCCTGCGGAGCCCGCAACCTCCTCTTCGTGAAGCACAAGGACAGGGTAACGGCGGGGCTGCTCGCCGTGATGTTCGGCTTGCTGGGCTTCCATAAATTCTACCTAAGGCAGTACTGGCAGGGCATCGTCTACCTTGTCTTCTTCTGGACTATAGTACCAGGCGTGCTCGGCCTCTTCGAGGGGATACGGTTCCTGACGATGAGCGACGAAAGGTTCTGGATGAAGCACTAGGCGTAGAAGTAGAGGAGTATTGCGATGACGTCGTACGCCGAGTGTATGATTATCATCGACCAGATGTTTTTCTTGCTGAATAGGTAGATTGTGACGAAGACGAGCGCCATGAGGCTCGTCGTGATCACGGCGTTGACTCCCTCGTACCAGTGGCCCCAGCCGAAGATCACCGAGGATGCGGCGGCGCTCAGGACGAGGCCAAGGCGATTTCCACCGAAGAGGTCTGTTAGCCTGTTGAAGAAGTACCCCCTGTAAGCAAGCTCCTCGGGGAAACCCGCCCACGAGATGACCCCGACGACGAGGAAGGCAAGTATGTAGTAGTTGCCCTTGACTATTTCGAAAACACTCGTGTCGGGCAGCTCGCCTGTCAACCCGTAGATGATGTTGGAGACTGCTAACGAGAAGACGAGGACGACCACGGTAAGGACCGCCGAGATGATGAGGGTCCTTTTCCAACTCTTCGGATTTACGAGGCCGACGTCCCTCCAAGTCATGCCCCTGAGCCAGAGAGAGGCCCAACCTACGATGAGTGTGCCGAAGGGCTCAATCCACCTTAGGAGGTTTAGGGCGACGACAAGTGCAATCTCGCCGGCTATGAACCGCTTATCCGATGTAAGAGGCCCATACTTCACCTTGAGACCGCGAAGAGCGTCGGCTACACCCACGGCGATAAAACCTCTCCCACGGGTGCCCGCATGAGTACACTTCGGGCTTACGTTTATTTCCGCTTACCGGTTGCTCAACCGAGGGCGAGTGTCCAATTCAGAACGTAGACCTCGAACCACAGTATGACCGCCGCGGCGAAGACTTCAACGATGCTGAGGACAGAGCCAACGCGAAGGTAGTCGACGAGGCGAATGTTGAGGCCCTTGCTCTTCATTGTGTTGAGCCACATGAGTATTGCTAGGCTGCCGATGGGGAAGAAGTGGGGACCAAGATTGTTCCCGATTATATTGGCGAAGATGAGCACCGTCTGCCCAGACGCGTTGAGGGCGTAGCTCGCCGCCGACTGCTCGACGCTTAGGAGCCCGAGCATCGTCATGGGCCAGTTGTTCATGGCGCTCGCGCTCACAGTCACCACGAGGCTCGGGACGAGCGCAGGTAGGATGGAGGGCAGAGTCAGGCACCAGGCGAAGGCGTCGGCATAGAATTGGATAGCTCCGGCATGCCTCAGCCCCTGGACGACGAGTAGGATGCCCACCATGAAGACGAGTATGTCCCAGTTCACCCTCCTTAGGATGAAAATAACGCCTTTCTTTTCTTCAGCAAACAAGTGCCCGTGGCTCATCGTGAAGACGTAGTAGCCCAGAAGGAACACGGCGCCGCCGAAGATGACGAATCCCACGGGTACGCCGTTCAGGCTCGCCACGACGTAGAGGACGTCTATGACGATGAGCGTCACGAAGCTCACCTTCAGTTGACGCGGCTGTATGACCGACCCGTTCACTATGAGGGTGTCGATGAGGTTAGGGTCGAAGCTCCGGGGTATAGCCCTGCGGAAGTAGAGATAGACTACGAGCATGCTGAGGGCGATGGTGACCACGGCCACGGGGGTCATGAATATCATGTGCTCGATGAATGTGTAGCCGAAGAAGTCGGCGCTCACGATGTTCACGGGGTTGCTCGTTATCAGGGGCATGGCGGCGGTGTCGGCTATTAGCCCCGCGGCGAAGAGGTACGCCAGCTTGCCGTTCATCTCCAACTTGAGCTGCTGGACGATCTCCAGCACGAGTGGTGTGAGAATGAGGACGGCGCTGTCGTTCGCGAATAGTATGCTGACAGCCGCGGCCAGGAGCGCCACGTATAGATAGAGCCTGACTCCGCTCCCCTTCGCCAGCCTCGCCACTCTGAGCGCTGCCCACTTAAAGAAGCCCATCACGTCAAGGGTCACAGAGAGAGTCACGATTCCGACGAAGGCGAGGGCAGCGTTCCATATATCGTCGAAGGCAAGAACCGCGTCCTCCAGAGTGACTGTCCCGAGGAGCAGCGAAGCCACGGCACCGATCCCCGCGGCTGTACCTAGGTTAATCCCCTTAGGCTGCTTAATCATGAGAATCAATGTAAAGACAAAGATAGCAATCGAGATCATAGCCGTTGGTTGCATACTCGACCCAGCGCAATGACTCTCAGGAAAACAGTCTCCCACCTATCAACTTATCCCACGAAGAGATGCATTGTAATTTTTTCTTCGTCTGAGCACATCACGAGTCCGCGGCGTTAGTGTTAAACCAACATCCACACAGTCAATACTGATCAATATGCCGAGCGACCACAACCTCTTCTCACGTGCAGCCGGTGAAACCCCGACCCTCGTCAAGGGTAAGGGCGTCTACATATGGGACTCAGACGGTAAGAAGTACCTCGACGGGAGTGGGGGACCCCTATGCGTCAACATAGGCTACGGGGTTGACGAGGTCAACGCCTCGATAAAGCGCCAGATGGACGCCGTCAGCTTCGCCTACAGTGGATTTTTCGTCGCTGATGCTGTCAAGGAACTCAGCGAGAAGCTCGCCGCCTTCAGTCCCGGGACGCTCAAGCACAACTTCTTCTGCAACGGTGGAAGCGAGGCGACAGAGGCGGCTGCTAAGATGGCGCGCCAGTACCACCTCGAGAAGGGGGACAAGACCCGTTACAAGGTCATCGCTCGCTGGCAGAGCTACCACGGCAACACTCTTGGAGCCCTCAGCATGAGCGGGCACATTGGCAGGAGACGCCGCTTCGCGCCAATGCTCATCGATTACCCACACATACCCCCAGCCTATTGCTACAGGTGCCCGTACAACAAGAACCCCGACAGATGCGACCTCGAATGCGCACGTGCCCTCGACACGATGATACGTGCTACGGGGCCCGAATACGTCAGCGCCTTCATAGCCGAACCAGTCGTCGGCGCAACCCTCGGCACCGTCCCAGCCCCAAAGGGCTACTTCCAGCTCATACGCGAGATATGCACCCAGCATGGCGTCCTCTTCATAGCAGACGAGGTCATGACGGGCTGCGGTCGCACTGGAAAGAACTGGGGCATCGAGCACTGGGAAGTCGAGCCTGACATAATAACCGCAGCCAAGGGAATCAGCAGCGGCTACCTCCCACTAGGAGCCGTCATTGCCAGCAACAAAGTCTTCGAGGCATTCAAGGGTCCGTTCGCCCACGGACACACATACGGGAACCACGCCCTCTGCTGCGCCGCAGGCTCAGCTTGCCTTGACTACGTCCAGAAACACAATCTCGTCGAGAAATCCGCAAAGCAGGGCAAGTACCTCATGAAGAGGCTCAAGGAGTTATATGACCATCCTACCGTCGGTGACGTACGCGGGCTTGGTCTCTTCGCCGGCGTCGAGTTCGTAAAAGATAAGGCGACCAAGGAGCCTCTCGACCCCAAGTTAGGCTTCAACCAGCGGGTCTTCAGGGAGTGCTGGGACAGGGGACTCATTGTCTACCCAGGCGCAGGCACCATCGACGGAACCCGTGGAGACCACATACAGATAGGCCCTCCTCTCTGCGCTACGCACGAGGAGATAGACGAGATTATAGCCCTCTTTGAGCAGGGGCTTAAGGCCGCTGAAAAGATTGTACGCTGATTACCCCATATTTTTAAAAGCCGAAACAGTATCCCTAACTAGAGTTCAGGAAGGTTGCCCACATGAGGGACCCAAAAGTCGACCAGATCTTTAACGTCGCCAAGGCTGAGAACAGGAAGTTCCTGTACGAGCATGAAGCGAAGATGCTCTGCAGTCTCTACGGCGTACCAATCACGAAGATTGAGGTGACGAAGACCGAGGACGCAGCAGTCGCCGCTGCGAACAAGATCGGCTTCCCAATAGTCCTCAAGATAGTCTCCGCCCAGGTCCTCCACAAGAGCGACGCAGGCGGCGTCGTCGTGGGAGTTAACGACGAGAAGGGCATCAGGGAGGGCTATCAGAAGATCATCGCCAACATCCAGAAGAACGTACCAACGGCGGTCATCGACGGCATACTCGTCCAAGAGATGGCGCCGAAGGGAACCGAGATCATCATCGGCTCCACCGTCGACCCGACCTTCGGCCCAACGATCATGTTCGGACTCGGAGGCATCTTCGTCGAGATACTCAAGGACGTCAGCTTCCGCCTCGCCCCCATAACCAAGGAGGACGCGTGGGAGATGATCGATGAGATCAAGGCAAAGAAGATGCTCGACGGCCCCCGCGGGACCGCCAAGGCGGACAAGGAAACCATCGTGAACACGCTCCTCGCCGTCAGCCAGATGCTCATGGAGTGCCCCGAGATAAAGGAGCTCGACATGAACCCACTCCTCGTCTACGAGAAGGGTGCACGCGCAGTCGATGCGCGTATCATCCTCTAGAATTCTACCCGATTTCTCTATTTATTATACAATTTTCGCCTTGGCCTCTGTTAGGCCTCTTATCAAAATTATCGGCTGCTCGCCGAATCAAACTAAGAGGCAAGAAGGCCAACTCATCAGCCCGCTTCGTATTCTCTATCTAGTCGAATTGATAGCCGGTTCCTTCCGGACTATCCCTCCGCCATCTCCCGGAAGAGTGGGCGGATCGCCACGAGGCTCATCTTGTAGAGGTTATAGAAGCGTTGGTAAGCTTTGACGTTCTCAGGGACCGGCTTCATCGGTACCTTTTCGGGTATCCACTTCTCAATGACTTTATGATCCCTTATAGTTCCGGTTCCGAGTCCAGCAAGTATCGCATCTCCGAGCGGTGCGCCTTGTGCTCCGGGGATGTAGCTCATCGGCACTCCGGTCACGTCGGCGACTATCTGTCTCCAGAGCGGACTGCGCGCCCCGCCGTCGACGAGCGTCGCCCTGTTCACCTTAATGCCTACCTCCCACGCCGCTTCGAGGCTATATCTCATAGCGTAGGCGACCCCCTCGAGGATGCTGCGGAACATGTGCGCCCTTGTGTGGTAGACGCCGAGCCCTAGGAATCCGCCGCGTAGGTGCTCGTCCCAGTAGGGGGCGCGTTCACCAACCATGAGGTGAGGGAGGAAGACTAGGTTGTCGCTGCCTATCGGCACATTGGCGGCTAACTCGTCCAGCTGCTTGTAGGCGTCGACGCCCGTCTCCTTTTGTGCCTCTTTCTCTTTCTGTCCGAGTTCGTCTCTGAACCAGCGGACGCTGAAGCCAGCCGTCGCGATCCCGGTGAAGCTGTAGGTGTACTGGCGTCCCTTAACGACGTAGGGGAAGTTTATCATTCTCGGGGAGAGGCGGGGGGTGTGACTGATGAAGCCGTTGCACATGCTGGTACCGAGCATCGAGGCGAGGTCACCGTCTGCTATCGCTCCCCCCGCGAGGGCGCTGACGCTCGCGTCTATCCCCCCGGCGCATATGGGTGTGCCCTTGGGGAGGCCGGTTGCCTTCGAGCCATTCGCGGTCACCTCACCCACGATGTCCTCTGAGCTGAGGATTTTCTCGGGGAAGAAGCTCCGGGGGACGCCGAGCTCGTCCATGGTTTTCTCAGACCAGTCGCGCTTGTGGATGTCGAATAATCCGCCGTAGTTGCCGGCGCTGCTGTAGTCGACGCTCTCCATGCCGGTGAGTCCCCTGATGACGTAGGCGTTAGGCGTCTCGAGTCGGTGTATCCGCGCCCAGTTCTCCGGCTCCTTCCCCTGATCCAGAGCATCTTCGTGTAGCCGTAGTAGGGGTCGATGACGTTGCCGGTCACCTTGAAGAGCGCCTCTGCGCCGATGTTGTCTCTGAGCCACCTGCACTCCTCCGTGGCGCGCCTGTCCGCCCAGATTAGGCAGGGGCGGATCGGCTTCATATCCCCGTCGAGGGGGATTCCGCTGCCGCCGTAGAGGCTACTTATAGCAGCGCCTGAGATCTCCTTCGGGTCTATCTTCGCCTTCTCGATCGCTGACTTGATGGATGCCTGCGCCGCCTTCTCCCAGACGTCGGGCCACTGCTCTGCCCATCCTTGCTTCGGCGTCAACACGCCGTATTCGAGGAATGAGCTTCCCTTGATATGTCCCTCGGCGTCGACGACGACTGTCTTCGTCCCGAGGGTTCCTATGTCCGTTCCGACTAGGTAGGTCAACTCGGTCACGTCGGTTTGTGGTACTTGTTGCCGTCGGCGTCGTAGATGGTGTAGCCGATGTCGAGGCGGTGAGCGATCTCAGCGAGGGCGGGGGTTAGATCGCCGTAGGCGAAGCCTAGGTGGTTGCAGGGCCAGACACTGATGATCTCCTCATCGGTCATGGGTATCTTACCCTTGATGATGGGCCAGCTCGGGTTGTACTTCTCATGTTCTTCGGGCTCTACAGGCTGTGTCTCGATGACACTGGCGACGAGGCGGTAGCGTAGGTTCTCCCTCCCGAGGCGCGCTACAGTCATAACGTGGCCGCCGGGGGTCCTGCCTCTTACGCTGCTGCCTCCCGCGTCATAGAAAATCTCCTGGCCCATGTACTCGACCTCGTCGAGTTTCTTCGCCGAGTCCATCTCGGGTCCGCCGAAGAAGTAGGGTGGGTGTTGCCCGCAGTTGACTATGTAGAGGAGGCCGTTCTCGACGTCGCGGAAGTCTCCGAAGCCAGCCGGCTTGCCCGATGCTAGGTGCATTATTAATTGTGTGAGGGCGGAGTCCATATCGTTCTCGCAGGCGATGGGAATCACCTTCTTAGGCTTGCCGTCTGGTCCGACGTCGTTGCTCAGGTAGGCGGCCATGAGACAAGCCGTGCAATGCTGCGCGCTCAGCTCGTCCTGGCATTTTATGCCCGCGAACGTGACGCTGTATTCGTCGACGATGTCCTCGCCCGCGTAGTAGAGGCTGAGCTGTAGGAGCATCTTTGCGAACTCTTTGAGCTTGGGGCGCTCGTAGCTGATCTTGCCGTGTTTCTGGATGTGGTCGGCGGCCTTCTTGAGGCGGGGGTCGAGTATCTTGTACTTGCCCTCGCCGGGCTTTCCGCTCCACTCCACCATGGTGAGAGCCTTGCGCAGCAGCTCGCTCTGGTCGAGGGCCTCGTAGCTGATTCCGAAGAGCTTTTGCCACTGGTCAACGTCCGCTGTCGTCGTCGGCATCTTGAGGCTCATGCCTCCGAGGGCTAGGTACTTCTGAGCCTTGAGGTCTACTATGACCCTCTTCGCAGTCTCCGCCTCGGCTGCTCTGCGCTCGTTGAACCCGAGTATTGCTAATAGGCGCTTGATAACGGTCTTATCGGATTTGATGTCGCCGAAGATGTGGTTGAATGGTACGCCAATGCGTGTGAGTCCCCCGCCCGCCGCCATCCCAGCAACTAGGCCGGGGACGGTCGGGTCCTTGTGGCTGAACATGACGACGCGGGGTATGTCGCCTGTCTCGGCGGCGTATCGTTTAACGGCGTCTACGCTGTCCCAGGGGAACGTCCAACTACCTTGGTTTATGATGAGGGTCTCGGGCTTCGCTGCGGCGATGTGCTTTATGTGCTCCTGGACGAGCTTGGTGTTCCAGGCTATCTGGTCCATCTTTGAATGTTTTTCGCCGCCGCGGGTAACCTCGACCTTCGCCTTCTTCAGGGCGTCGACGAGTAGCTTCTCCTGGTTGATCATCATGTCGATGTTGTCCGCTCTGACCCATGGGCGGGCGTCGTTCGGACTGAAGACTCCTACTTTCATGGCTTCTCCCTCGGTAGACGCTCCTGTACGGGTGGGAGGGGCTTAAACTTCTTGTGTGGCTCGGTCTGGTACCAGTAGGCGGTGCTGCTGTAGTCGTCACTGCGCTTGTTGGCGTGTCCGTGCTCGATGGTGACCTTGATGGATTTCTCGAAGTAGATAGGGTCGAGGATGTGGTATCGGTACCACGTGATTTTGCCGTTCCAGTTCTTGTCGGAGCCGGGGAGGGGTAGCCCGTGGTATGGGGCGCAGTACTCCTGCGTCGGGCACCAGCTCATCCCGTAGAAGTCCTCGGTTCCCGTTCCGATGAGGCTCGGGGTCTTCTCTCCGTCTATGTAGATCATGTCGTCTCCCTCGCCGTACCAGTTGAAGCGCGCCGTGGGGCGTAGGTTGTGGACGTTCATGTTGCAGCCGACGTAGTGGCCTTTTCCCTCGGCTTCGAGGATGACGTAGTTCTCCTTGCCCTCCTTGTTCTCGCCGCGGAAGAGCCATGTTGGGTTGTCCCACTCGTCTGAGTTGTCGCCCTCTGTGGGGTTCTCGCGGTTCCATGTGGCGTGGAACCTCCCGAGCCCATCCTGCAACGCCTTGTGTTCCTCGTAGTCGACGTAGTAGTAGAAGGACTCGCAGTCCCATGAGCCCTGGTTCTCAACCGTGATCTTGGCGCCCTTCGCGTAGGGCATGGGGAACCAGCAGTTGAAGCCTTTCCCGTCCTCGGGACTCATCTGTAGGGGAGCGGAGACGTAGTTCTTACTGATGGCGTGGCCTATGCCGAAGAAGTCGCCGATGGGGACCTCGATGCTCGGGCTTTTCTCGCCATCCCAGTATGCCCGGAGCACAAGCTTACGTAGGAAGAACTCGTCGCGTGTACGTATCGTTACCCAGATGTGTTTGACAACTCCTGCTCCCTCCATCTCGGCGAGGGTCGCGGTCTCCCCCGCGCGGACTGTAATAAAGTCCTTGTTGCCGCCGGTACGGTCGTAGCTGCTGGAGCGCCTCCTCTTGGCGTTCCTCAATATGGGTAGCCCCGAGAGGTCGCCGTCCAAACCTGACAGACTCAATGTGATCGGCTTAGATTGGCTGTTTGAGGTGAAATAACTTGTGAGTTAAATTAGGGATAGAACGACATACTGCCCGTAGTATCCCATGACCCATAACTCAGTATGAGGTGTTCGAGGATCACTGGATTAAGTAGGCGTCACTTCTAAAGGAAGCACTTCTCGATCCTGGTCATCCAGTAGGTGAGCCAGTCTTCCTCGATGAGGTGGTAGAGGCGATACTTCATGACACGTGGGTCTCCACCGTCCTCACGTAATGACATCTTTGAGATTGGTTTCCCGTTGTACCTGTATGAGCCGGTCTCGGGGTCGTACATCTTTTCGAGCCATTCTAGCAAGTTCTCAATTGCGGGCTCGTCTCTACCGAAGCCGTTCTCTGCGAGCATGACTAGCTCGCGGATGGGTTCGTGCCCATGCCAAAAGAAGCGTCGAATGTCCGTTCTTCGTTTCTGGTTCAGATGCCAAAGTATGAAGTTGAGGCCTCTGCGGAGGGGTTCGCGGTACACAGGTAAGCGGCTCGCATGGAGGGCGTTGCAGGTGAAGAAGGTGACCCAGGGGCAACTGCGCGTCCAGAGTTTGTAGGGGGCTACCGTCCCGTCCCTGTGTCCTTCCTGTACCCAGCCGCCGTCCTCGCGTTGCCAGTGTAGGAGGACGTCAAATCCCTTGCGCACGCGTGGGTCGTCTGCTGCGCCGACCTTGGCGAGCCCCGTGAGCTGTATGCTCATCCTGCAGGGGACGTTCCGGGGATTCTCATCGTGATCCTCATCGGATAATGGCTTTTGGTGCTCGACGAGCACCCCGTTTGGGCGCTGGAACTTGAGGACATACTCCACAGCCTTTGAGATACGCGGGTCGGCGGCTGTGTAGCCCGCGTCGCCAAGTATGTTGAGGAGCCACGATGTAGTGACGTACTTGGGACTGACTGGTGTACAGCCTCCTAGGGGCACGTAGCTTGGCTTTGGTGCCCAGGAACCTCCCGTGCACCAGGAGCCGTCGGGTTTCTGCTTCGTGAACGCCTCGATGTTGTCGGGGTGGCGCTGCGCCTCCCTCCAGAGCTCGTGCATCTCCGGCGACGCAGGATCTTCACCCACGATCCTGAGGAGCGTCATGTACCGGACCGGCGCCGAGCCGTTCTCAAGAAGCCACTCGATGCTCTTCTCGACGCTTTCCTCTCCCAACATACTTTATCATAGAGATATGGTCGTTGAGGGTAAATTGTTTTACCCAAAACCCCTCTCTTTGTTCTCCGACTGACTCCCGCATTTCCCTACGTCTTCTCTCCACGCTCCCTCTCTACACACCCACCGCACCAAACCGCATAATTTTTAAATTTTTAAGATGATTTTTCACGGGATACGAGAATCATCCTCATTTTTTTGTCTTAGTTTGTGATGGTTTGCACGTTCTTTAATGTAGTCAGGCAACATACAGCTCGGATCATTGAGGAAGCTATTCCCAAGCAAAATCGGGGGTAAAATTGTCGTGATGAAGATCACAACGATTAACGCAACGTACACCTCATCAGTGATTATTCCATAGTTCTTCCCTATACTAGCAATAACTAACCCTATCTCACCCCGACTGATCATCCCATAGCCGACACGCAACCCCTTCTCTTTATTCTTAAGGAAGTATTGCGCCGGGATACCACAGCCAACCAGCTTAGTTACTACCGCTCCGAGGCTGAGAATCCCAATCAGTAGAAAGTCGCCACTCAACATCGCATAGGGGTTAACGTTAGCACCAGCCACTATGAAGAAAAGGGGAACGAATAGGACTGAAAGATTCTCTGTGAACTCTGAGACATCCCTATGGAACCTGCTTCCTGCTACTGCCATGCCAGCCATGAAGGCTCCGACGAGTGGGCTGAGCCCGAGTAGACCTGAGGCTCCTGCGAAGCCGAAGCAGAGCATGATAGACGCGAGTGGCACGATGTTCTGCCTCACTGGGTCTAGCCTCTCCAGTCGGTTGAACCACTCCGTAAACCACGGCACCACTCGCTTGTGACCGCTGAGAGGACGAACCACAGTATGAGTGTGAAGCCTACCGAGCGAAGGACTGAGGTGAACCTGAGCTAAGGGGATCGGAAATACGCTAAGTATAACTGAGGCTATGCTGAGTGCGAGGACATCGTCGATGACCGCTGCGCCGATTATTAGCTTAGCTTCTGGGGTTCCCGAGCTGCTCGAATTCTCCGAGACACTTTAGGCTGATCGCTATGCTTGTCGCCGAAAGTGATCCTCCTATGATCATTCCGACGATCAGATCGTATCCAAGCAACTCGATGCGCTAATGCCGATGGGAATGGCAAATTACTCCCAAGATCGCGACTGTTAGGCTTGGCCGTCCCGCTTTTAGCAGGTCGGAGAACTTCATGTGGAGCCCCGCCTGGAATAGGAGCAGACTGCACCGATCTCTGAGAAGATGAGGAATCAGTCAGTTATCTCTAGGAAGGGGGTATCTCCGATTCGATCCACCTATCATGTAGGGTCCGAATAGGATGCCTGCGAAGAGTGGCCCGAGTATTCGAGGTAGATTGAGTTTTGCGGCGATTGTTGAGGTGAGTTCCGCGAGAATGATTAGGATGCAGATGTCTACGACGGCTCTGAATAGTGTTGTCTGCTCCAAGTCGTCCCGCCTCGATTTTAAGAACGGTTTCCTAACTTATTTATGTTGTTTTTAACACATAGTAACGGTATTTAGTTAATTTAGGCAATATTAGTCTAAATATTTTTGAAAAAGGCAGGTTTGCCTGACTTTGCCTGAAAGTAGTTAAATGAAAAGATTTGAAGCTATATAAATTGAAAAAAGGGATAAATAAGGGGGGAAAAGATAGTAATTGATTTAGTATGGATAATCAGATAAAACTAGCCCTATTTGGAGCGGGTGTAACCATGCTATTTATTGGGATGTATATTTATTTTAATTGGTCAATTAGTAAACGATTAGGCATGAAAATAAGCTAGATTAAGATTGCTCTGTTGATAGCGCATGTGGGGCAAACAGGAGTATTTGCGCAAGCGTAAACGCATGAAAAACCGCCTCTTACTCTAGTTTGGATATTTTGTCTCAGATGTTTCACTATGAGTGATTTAAAAAAATAGAGTTCCATGATAGCTGCATTTTTTGGCGTATGCGCACGACTCCACCGTTCTATTCACGCGTTACGGAGCTTGCATCGAGTAACAGCCTGTACCTTAATGAGTTTGAAAACTCAAGCACATTACTTCCGAGAAACTCGTCGCATGCTTTGCAAAGAGTTATCTGCGTATTTGGCGTTAACCCGTCGAGGAATGTGCAAATTCGACAGGTGGTGCGGCGCTTTAACCCGTCTTTACTAAATTTTGCCTTTCCGAAGACTCTTCTAAGCCACTCAAACAAAGTTGAGTTACGGATTTACCATAGGCTCGTTTAATATAAGGGTTTTCGCAACCTCATATAATTCTAAGTAACTAAACTAAACTTGAAATAATACTTAATTTGGGGATTCTGAATGCTTCCCATTGTCAAATAACTGTGTTGGATTAAATTCTCTGTGCTGTAGAAGATGAGGCACCTCGATTATTGCACGCTCAACTCCTGAGATTCGATTAGCTTCGAGGACTGCCTGCCTGATCCACCATGTCGTCTGGTTATGAAGAACTGCTTGCCACCACTTCTCAGTAACAAATGCGGGTAACACGACTGCGGTCGGCTCCCAGCTATTCATCATGTCGCTTTTTTCAAGGAATTCGATCAGTGGTTCGGTCACTGATCGGTAAGGTGAGGGGACGATGAAGAATGGTATTTTTGGCCAAAGACTCTTCCACTCAGCTTCTAGTGGGGCACCACTCCCCTCAGTGACTTCAATGTGTACGCCTATGACTTCTCCCGCTATCCTGCTGGCTAAGACGACAGCATCGACGGTCCCCTGGTTGATGTGCGAAACGGGTATTGCAGCACGCTCAAGAGATCTACCAAGCCTCGGGAGGTGCTCGATGGCAATTGGCGACATCTGGATGTCGAATTCTCTATAGTACTGGCGTATACGCAGGAACGCGATGACGCCTATTGGAATGATGATGAACGTCATCCAGGCACCGTCGACGAATTTGCTTACTCCTATAATTGTGAGTGCAGATAGGGTAGTGAAGGAGCCCACTCCATTGATTATGGATTTCCATTGCCAGTATCGTCCCCTGATCCTCCACCAGTGAACGACCATACCCGCCTGTGAAAGAGTGAAGGAGAGGAATGCACCTACTGCGAAGAGGGGAACGAGCGGGTGAGATTGACCGTTGAAAGCGATTATTAGGATGGCGGCTATGGCTGAGAGCAGTAAGATCCCATTTGAGAATACGAGTCTGTCACCAAGATTTGATAGCTGTCGGGCAATGTAGCTGTCTTTTGCTAGCAGAGCTGCAACACGTGGAAAATCTGTGAAACTCGTGTTTGCCGCTACCGCAAGTATTAGCAATGTAGATATTTGAATTAGGATATACAGCGGTCCTTCTCCGAGGATGCGGTGTGATAGTGCTGATAGGATGGTCTCATGGCCCATGGGGATGACTGCAAGATATTGTGTGAGCCCCGTGCTGCCTATGAAGAGCAATCCTACGATAAAAGACATAACAATTAGAGTTTTACCTGCATTCTTCGATTTGGGTTCCTCGAATGCTGGGACAGCATTGCTTATCGCCTCGACCCCGGTTAAAGCTGTGCACCCGGAGGAGAAGGCGTGTAATAGCAGTACGAGGGTAAGTGGTTCTAGCGCGGGGGGAGCAACGGCTGCGAGGTTACCCGGACCCTCAATCATGGCGATCCAAGCCCCGTATGCGAGCATGGGGATGTATGTGAATAAGAATAGGTAAACAGGAACAGCCATTACAGTACCAGCTTCGCGTGCACCTCGTAAGTTTATGATCACAAGCACGATGAGGATTAACAGTGAAACCTCAATGCGATGTGGAAGTAACGCGGGGAATGCTGACCCGATGGCTTCAACCCCCGCAGTAAGGCTAACGGCTACCACTAGTATGTAGTCTATAACTAGAGCCATAGCTGCGACTAGGCCTGCTTTCTCGCCGAGGTTTTCACGGGCAACTGTGTATGATCCCCCTCCTGATGGGTACCCGTGGATAGTCTGGTAGTAGGAGAGGGTTAGTATTATGAGTATGGCTATAATGGCTAGAGTTATCGTAAAAGACATCGATAACCCGATTGCTCCGGCAGCCGCTAACGCGATGTATATCTCCTGGTTTGCGTAAGCGATTGAGGAGAGTGAATCAGGCGAAAGTGCCGCTAGCGCTCGCAGCTTATTCAGCTGTCGCTCCCCGTATTCTAGGGTTCTAAGTGGTGCGCCGATAATAATATCTCGTAACCGCTTCAGATCCATAAGGAGTCCAGCTGGTCTTTAGTACGGTATTGGATGGTGTTGGTTATTATTAAGGGATTTAATAATAAGATTTCTGTGTGGTTCATATGAAAATGTCAAAGAATTGCTAGGCTTCACTTAATTACTCTATGAAATCATTACCAACTAAATCCGAAATCAAACAGATTAGACTGTTTTTCTTCGTCAAGTATCTCACGCAAATTCCTTCGTGGCAACACTTATGCTAAGTTGAATAGACATTTATGCAATGGTAAAAACATCCACGAAGCAGGCGAAGCGAACCTTTTCGAGGGAAATGAGGTACCTACTCTACCTCCCCGAGGGTTACGAGCCGAACGGAGGGGTTTGGCCTCTCACTCATCTTCCTGCATGGCGCGGGTGAACGAGGCAACGACCTCGAACTCGTCAAGGTACATGGACCACCGAAGCTCATCCAGGCGGGGAAGAAGTACCCATTCATAGTCGCGTCGCCCCAACTCGCCCTCGGTGAATGGTGGTCACCGGACATGGTCGCCGGGTTAACGAGGGAGCTTATCTCCTCCTTGAGGGTCGACCCGGAGCGTGTCTATCTCACTGGGCTGAGTATGGGAGGCTATGGTACCTGGGAGACCGCTTCGAGGTACCCCGAACTATTCGCGGCCATCGCCCCCATCTGTGGGCGGGGCGACCCCGCTTCGGCGTGGAAGCTGCGCCATATGCCCACCTGGATATTCCACGGCGCGAAGGACAGCGTCGTGCCCATCAAGCACTCCGACGACATGAAGAAGGCTCTGAGGAAGTATGGGAACGTCAAGTACACGGTCTACCCAGAAGCGGACCATGACAGCTGGAGCGAAACCTACCTTAACGAGAGGCTGTACAAGTGGATGCTTAGCCAGAGCGGTTCAGCTATGCCGAGACACCTGCGCCGAAACAACCCGAAAAGTACGTGGGGCAGTATACCTCGAAGGAGAACTCCGCCGAGGTCTACGTTAAGGAAGGACGGCTACACATCGCGTTGGCGACAAGCGGCAGTAAGGAGTTGCCTCTAAAGCCTTGTGGTGTCGACGCCTTCACGTTTGGTGACTTCGGGACCTACGAGGTTGTCTTCGCCACGGACAAGAAGGGAAAAATCAGCGCCGTGAATGTCTACGAGAGGCGCATGGCACGCCTAAGGCGGAGGTAGTCACGCCCTCTGAACGAGCTGTATTAGGAACCCGTGAGGATCCCTAATGGTGGCGAGGCGTCGCCCCGTAGCCTTGTTATCGAGGGGACCGTCCACATCGACACCGTTTGCCTTGTAGCTGTCGCAGAGGTCATCGAGATCATCGACTAGGAAGGCAAGGTGGTTGAGCCCCGGGTTCTCAATGACACGTGTCTCCTGTATCTCAAACTGGACGGGCGAGCCAGGCACCCTCATCATAGCCGCCTTACCGCCGTGGCTCGTGTACTCGACGAACTCCAGCCCAATCATCCGATAGAATGTAAGCGCCTCTTCCAAGTCCTTGACGTAGAGGTGTACGTGGTCGAGTCCGAGGTTGACCATGGTGTAACTGTGACGGTGTCGATATTTAACGGGCTTCAGGCACGCAGCTGAATGATCGTTCCGTCGGTAAGCTTCCGGTCTAGCCCAACCTTCTCATTTGGAAACTTGGCAGCGGGGCCAGATATGCGAGCGTACTTGAAGTTCCTGTAAAAGTCGTTGTGGATTGTGAGAGCTAGCTCCCCGACGGTGACTGCCCCCTTGAAGACCATAGGGACCTTCGCGGGCTCCTTTCCCGGCTCCCTTGTGTAGATGCGCGTCACGTTGAGGAGCTTGAAGAGCTTTTCGCCCAGTATCTTCGCCAAGCCGGAGGTGTGCTCGGCAGAAGCGACTATTACCTCGAGGGGCTCAGCTGCCACCCTTAGCTGCTCCATCAACTGGCGGTCGGGGCGGAGGTCCGACTTATTGGCGAGTACGAGGGTGGGGCGGTAGACTGTGTTGCCGAAGATCGCGTCCTCGACGGCCTCCATGTTTACCCTTCCCTTGATCTTGACGAGGGCGCTGCGAATCTTGTATCCGTTGAGCAGAGCGATCACCTCCTCGGTGGAACAGTCGACGAGCTCACCCTCCCATAGGAACTGAATCTGAGTTCCGGATCTCTTCTCTATCTCCACCTCACCCTCCGGGGGAGCGACGAGTATCCTGCTGTTCGCCAGTTCCCCCGCGATCATGAGGAAGTTGCCGGCGGGGTCATCACGCACGTCAACGACGATTATTACCGCATCCGCGTTTCGGGCGACGCTGAGCTTCATGAAGCCATCAGCGCGCCCCTCGCTGCTCCCCTCGACTAGAGCTGGGACCTCGACGAGCTGGAACTGTATGTCCTCGAAGGGAAGCATACCGGGTACGGGTGCTTTCGTCCCATAGGGGTATGGGGTGACCTCTACCTGGGCGTTCGTGACGGCCCGCAGTAGGCTGCTTCGCCCCACGTTCGTCGGCCCGACTACGGCGACTTGCGCCGCCCCAGCCTTTGGGACGAAGTAGGAGGAAGCGCTCCCTGTCTTCTGCTGTTTCTTCTTCTTGTCAATGTCCTCTCGGAGGATCGCCATCTGCTTCTTGACCTGGCTTATCATCCGGTCGGTTCCGTGGTGTTTGGGTACAAGTCGGAGGAACTCCTCCATGAGGCGTAGACGTTCCTCGGGGTTGCGTGTGAGGGTGACCTCGTTCCACTTCTCCTTCGCCAGCGGTGGGAGGTTCGTGGGTAACTTGGTCCACCCAACCTGAACTATGCTTAGGAGGCTAATAAGAGGCTCTCGAGCGCGCGTCGCTGAGAATAAATCAGCGGGTTATAAGACCTCCTTTGCATAATTTAGGTGAGTAATTGAAAAAATTTCAGCCCCAGCTTCTGAAGTGGGCTATATGTAGGGTTCTATTTTGGCTTTTTCTTCTCCGGGTGTGCTTTAGCTATGTGTTCATCTCTTTTCTTAGCACTCGGGAAGACTTCGCCACAATCTTTGCATTTACACGGCATATGTGGTCATTTTAAAATGAATGTGGACTGTTATTTTATCCTTATGTTTAGTGCGCGATTCATGCGCCTATGGTTGCAGCACGCACTTCAAGTCCTTTCAATAAATATGGAACAAGATGCAGGGAACGAGGCAAAATGAGTGAAAAGAGCGGGTTTCGCGTCATGGGGCTCTAAGACTAGACTCCCAGATAGCCTCGCCGAGCGTTGGATGTGCATGAATAGTCTTACGCAGGTCATCGAGTGTGGCTCGCTTGACTATCGCGAGTGAGACCTCGGCCGCCAGCTCGCTGACATCAGGACCAAGCATCTGGGCACCAACCACCACTCTATCCTTGGCTCCGTAGACGAGCTTTATCATTCCCCTGTTCTCCCCAAGCGTCAGGGCCCTACAGTTAATCCTCATCGGATAGAGGACAGAGCGTGGCTCGAAGCCGAGCTTCTCCGCCTCATCCTCATCTACTCCAACGAAGGCTATCTCGGGCGCCGTGAAGACGCAGCGGGGCACCGCTGTGTAGCTAATCTGCGCGTCGCCTCCCGTGGCGTTCTCCCCCGCTATGAGCCCCTCGTGCATTGCAACGTGGGCGAGCATCCACTTCCCCACGGAGTCGCCGATAGCGTATAGCCACGGGGAACGTGTCCTCATCCCACCGTCGACCTTGACGAAGCCCCTCTCCATATCGGCGTAGTTCTCTATTCCCAGCCCCTTGTTGTTTGTCGCCCTGCCGCCGGCCATGAGGATGATGTCTGAGTCGACGCTCACCCCGCTCGTGAGGACGGCACGCAGCCCGTCCGCCGTTTTCTCTATCTTGTTGACCTTCGTGGCGGTGAGGATGGTGACGCCGGACTCCTCCATCATCTCCCTTAGCATTATCTTGACCTCGTCACCAGACTCACGAGGAAGGATGTCGCCAAGCATCTCGATGATATTGACCTCGGAGCCGAGTCCGTGGAAGATGGAGGCCCACTCGAGGCCGACGGCGCCCGCGCCGATGACGGTGAGGCGCTTGGGGAGGTCGTTGAGGACGTAGACGTTGTCGCTGGTATAGACTCCAGGCGAGTCTGCGCCGGGGATCGGAGGTATGAAGGGGCTAGAACCAGTGGCGATTATGACTGCCTTCGCCGAGAGGCGGGTCTTGGCGCTCCCCGACTCCACCTCGACGAGGCGCTCTCCGACGAGACGCCCGACGCCATTATAGACTATAACACCGTTGTGCTCGATCATCTCCTGAATCTGGCTGCGAATCTCCGAGGAGACGCGCCTCGCCTCGTCCATAACTTTGCCGAGGCTGAGGTTCGACGCGTCAGCGGAGATGCCGAATCGCGTCAGCTTCTCGGAGGTACCCTTCCACTTGACTATGTTAACCAAAGCCTTGGTAGGGACGCAACCCCGGTTGACGCATGTGCCGCCGAGAATGTCCTTCTCGATGAGCGCCACGCTTGCGCCGCGTTGCGCTGCCTTATTCGCGGCGATGTAACCAGCCGGGCCGCCACCTATTATGACGACGTCGTACGTCTTCTCGGATGCATGCATCGGGGGAGACCGGTATGAATTGGTTCTACCCTTTTTTAAACTAGATACGTGACGCGTATTACAGTATATAGAATTAGGTTAATGGGGACAGGGACAAGAGTCTGGCCTGCGCACGCGCATGGTTACTCAGTGGTCGGAGGCGTGCCCGCGTCCTCGATAGTGCTCTTTAGCACGATGTATTTACCTATGGCTTGGACCTCGTCGAAAGGAATGAGAAGATCCTCGGTCTTGGAGATCCTTAGCCTCTTCATGATGGAGGCGAGCTTCTCGGCTTGAAATTGCTTAGTTAGCATACCCTTGCCCTTTACTATTATGGCCTCGACCTTCTTAGATTCAAGATCGATTTCGACGTCATCTACCTTCCCGATCTCGTTTCCCATCGCGTCAACGATGATCTTACTCATAACTTCCTCGTAGACCCTCATACTTGATCGAGTACTATTCCGGAGGAACGTTATTAAACGTTAAGAAGTAACTAGACCCTAACACGTGCTCGCGGGTCACAAGGTCAAACCTTCTAATCGCGCGCATGGATGACTGCTTGCGTTTCCTATGGGTCACACTTTCTATCTGTACTCTTCTAACAAGTCCTTGATGGAAGGTCTCAATTGTTGGAATGTTAAAGCGCCTTCTTTTAGTTGGGGAAATGCTTCGAGGTAAGTTGGCCTTTCCTGTTTGTATATGATTCCTAAGGGTATCTTGTCACTCCACTCATAGGACTTTTTTATTGCAGATTCAATATCTGTTGGGTCATAATCAATTTCCTCCAGCCGGTATACGCGTTTCTGATAATACTCGTATGTGTTTAACTTGTTGAAGGTGACGCAGGGTTGAAGGATGTCTATGAAGCTGAAACCCCTCCAGGTTAGCGCTTGTTTCAAGATTTCTACAAGCTGTTTCAAGTCACCAGCGTAGCCCCTTGCCACAAAGCTTGTGTTAGCTGCGAGGGCCTGCGCAATGGGGTTGATTGCTTCCTCGAATACACCTTGCGGCGATGTCTTCGTTTTAAAACCTGGTTGACTAGTTGGGCTCGTTTGTCCGGTAGTCAACCCGTAGACCATGTTATCATGTGTTAAGTATGTGATGGGGATGTTTCTTCGCGCAGCGTGGGCAAAGTGTCCGAGCCCTATCCCAAACGCATCGCCGTCTCCCGCGTTTCCGATGACTGTTAGTTCGTGGTTAACTAATTTTATCGCAGTTGCCGCTGGTAGCACCCTACCATGGATAACATGTAGCGTGTTTACTTTGACATAATCAGTAATTTTCCCGTGGCAGCCAATCCCTGAGACCTCTACAACTTTTTCCTGGGGAAGACCGAGTTGCTGGAGAGCCTGTTTCACAGCGTTTAGTATACCGAAGTTGCCACAGCCAGGGCACCAGGTGATTTTTTCTCCTGTGTCAAACTCAGAGGTGCTCATCTGTTGACTACCTCCTTAACTTTCTTGACTATGTCAGAGGGGTTGAAGGGTCTGCCGTCGTATCTAAGACCAATGTGTTGGAATGTATAGCCTGTGTGCATCTTTACGAGTTGCCCTAGTTGGGCGGTGGCGTTACATTCGAAAAGTATGTTTTTCGTGGTTTTTTGGAGGTCCTCTTGCATTATCTTAGTTGGGAAGGGTTCAAGGTAAACGACTTGAGTGTATCTGATTTTCACTCCTTCGTCTCTTAATAATCTCATCGCTTCGAGGATAGGCCCCTTATTTCCTCCCCAACTATAGACCGTGGCCTCGGCGTCTTCATCTCCCATGTTTTTTACAGGGTTAAGCTTGTTGACGTCTTCAGCGATGAATGGCGTCTTTCTGAGCCTCTTGTTCACCATAGCAGTGACCTCGCGGGGGGCAGATGTTGAGAAGCCTGATTCTTTATGTTCATTTGAGGTCGAGTTGATTAATGCGCCACTGGTGCCTGGGATGAGCCTAGGTGAGACGCCGTCATCGGTAACGAGATATCTCTTGTATTCCCCACTCCATTCTTGGACGTTGTACATTTTTCCTCTATCTATTGGAACCGAGGTCTCATCGAATTGTTCTACGTCTCGTTCGCTCTCGGCCAGATACTTGTCGGTCAATATAATTGCGGGTATTTGGTACTTCTCTGAAAGATTGAATGCTTGTTTTGTCAATGTAAAGCACTCCTCTATGTCGCCGGGGGCGAGCACAATTCTCGGAAACTCGCCTTGGCTTGCATGAATAGCAAATAATAGGTCACCTTGACTGCTGTGCGTCGCTAGACCTGTACTTGGCCCGGGGCGTTGCCCTATGTTGATCACTATGGGGTTCTCCGACATAGCAGCGAATCCGAGCCCCTCAGTCATGAGGCTAAAGCCACCTCCGCTAGTAGCCGTCATTGCTCGAACTCCTGCATAGCTTGCCCCAACAACCATGTTGATGACGGCTATCTCGCTTTCAGCTTGAATCGCTATCACTCCCGATTTAGGGCCATTCGCAACCATCCAGTCCAAAATGGGGCTAGCAGGGGTCATTGGGTAAGCGGCGAAGAACCTGAGTCCAGCTGATACTGCTCCGAGGGAGAGTGCCTCGTTCCCAGTCACAATTATTCTATTAGATTTGTTTGGGGTATTGATGACGCAGTTAAAGTTGTTTGACTCGTTTTTTACACATTGGTAACCTCGGTCTACCGCCTTGAGGTTCATATCGCGAACCTCTGGTTTGGAGAATGTGCTTGTTACCACCTCGTCTAGATTGACTTTATCCAAGTTCAACAGACAGAAAATTGCACCTAAGGCGACCGTGTTTCTCATAATTTCGGGGCCTCCAAGTTCTTTGACCGTGGAGGTCATCGGTACCTTGTAGATGTGGAGGTCTTTCCGCCCCAACTCTTCAGGAGTAATATTGATTGTTTCATCGATTAAGAGGTCTCCACCGGGGTTAATCTCGGGCTCGTGGAGGGTGATTGTTTCTTTGTTGAGGGCAATGAGGATGTCAATGTTTTCGGTTTGGGCGTAGACTGGTCTTGTTGATGTTCTAAGTTGGTAATAGTTATGGCCTCCTCGTATGAGTGAAGGGTACTCGTTTGTTCCAAAAATGTGCAATCCAGACTTTAGCAATGCATGGCTTAGGAGGTTCCCGCTTCTGGTGATCCCCTGTCCGGCTTCTCCTCCAATTAGGATGTTTATGGTTTCGTCACGTAGTCCTTTGCAGACAGGTTTTTTCATAGTGTCTCTTAGGATTCATGTTTATTAAATTACATGTAGCCTTTGCGGGCGAAGCCTATTGAACTACGAGCGTGGGAATCTTGCCTCGATGCAGTGGTAGTTGGTATTATTCTGATAATTGGTTCTGATAACTGTTACGTGAATCTTATATGTGTTAACGATCTATGTTCGATTCGAGAGTGGGGTGCGTCCGAGAAGGACTGTGAATGTGGCGGCGCTAAAGGCCGGTCATTTCTCCACACACCACGAGGTCGAACCACAACGTTCACGTGGGCCCCCAAGAATCTCACACGCATATATTAGCACACTAACGCGTGTTTACACATCTGCTAAAATTTGGGAGAGTTGGCCGATGTCGTCAAGCACAATATCGGCGCCTGCTTCCTTCAACAACTCTTTTCTCATCACTGCGGTCACCGCGACCGTAAAGCAACCCGCCGCCTTTCCGGCTGTGACTCCAGTCACGCTGTCCTCAATTAGGATGGTTTCATCCGGAAGAACCGATAACAGTTCGCAACCTCTTAGAACCGGGTCTGGAAAAGGCTTTGCCCTCGTGGTATCGCCTTCGCAAACGATTGCTTGAAAGAATCTGTCGATGCCGAATTTCTTTAGAACCTTGTTCACGATTCTGCGTGGCGTGTTCGTTACAAGCCCGCACTTTAGGTTTTTCTTCTTCACGAGTTCAAGCACATCGATGGAGTTCTCCTTTATCTGGATCTGGTCAAGTCTCTTTTCGAATTCATCCTTGTACCTCTCCTCAGCCTGCTTCAGTTCCTCCGGAGAAAAATCTGGGAACAGTTTTTCGATGTTTTTAATTACTGTGGTCCCGACGAAGTCGCGCTCATACGCCTCTTTTCCGATCTTGTTTTCCCTGTAATGCATTAGCATATCATTGCACGCGTCGAACCATGCGGGCTCCGAGTCGGTGAGAGTTCCATCCATATCGAAAAGCAGCGCACGTATTTTCATGTCATCACCCGTTCTTGTCGGATTGTTTCCCTAGTACTTTATAAAGCGAAACTGTGGCCTCATCTTCTATACTGCGGCAACTAATGAATCAGTTGGTTATCTCTTACACGAACGCGGGGTAGTGAAAGAGCATGGAGAGGAAGAGTTAGTGCGCGCAACGAGGATGAGATCATAGATATGCTCTGTAACAAGGGCGTTTTCGATGATTATATTGAGACCTTAATTGAGACAGACGGACGGTTTGATGAAGCTGTTCTCAGACGCGCCAAGACCGCCACTGAAATCTACTTGGAGATGGTGGAGAAAATGGCTCCAGCCTCCAGATAGACCACACATCAGTTCAACCTTCTCTTCACCAAAAAAAGAGCGACCACTGATACAGCCAAGATAATGGAAAGCCCTTGAATGAACCACCCCTGAGACCAAAACGGAGCCTCCGCCTCAGGGAACGTCACAACGACAGGCGTATCACTCATCAGGCCAATCTCAGTTTCCCTAGACTCTAATCCATTCTTAACTACAAGCCTCAACGTATCCTTGAGGCCCGGCTTCTCAGGCAGGTCGTTGATCCGAAGATTTTGATAATAGGTAATTGACGCCGTAGCGGAGCCGAGGTTATCTGTCGATCCCTTCCAGAGCGTTTGCCCAGTTGAATTGAATATCTCAAGCTCCACATTGGGGGCCGCCCTCTCAGCATTCAACACCTGTATGGGGTAGCTCCGCGTCACCTGCGAGTGGCCTTGAAGCCAGGGACTGGTCGTATTCTCAATAACAAAACCTCCAGTTATCGTGCAGTTGAAGTCGTGGCCAGTTAGCTTGTTGGTCATGACGCGGTTAAGCGTCAATACTCCGTGGAGGGAGTTGAGGTAGAGGTCATTTACCTTGCAGTCTGATACCTGAAATTCTCCCTGAAACATGTTCAAAACCTGAACTAGGCAGTTATAGATGGTTCCCTGTCCACCCGCTGATAAATGTACTAACGAGCAATTGGAAATCTTGAGGTTACCCCACCGCACCAAAACACTGTACAGATCATCGACGTTAGTGACGGTAACGTTGCCTCCTCTCTACCCAGATCTGATAATGCGAAACGTTACACCGAGTCAGATTGATGTCGAGCCCAGTCCCACTGGAGGCAATTTCTCAGCTGCTCCAGCTATCGCGATATCCGCTGAGGGACTTACTAACGTTAATTGTCGAGTTGCGGTTGAAGGTTGTAAGCCAGATTATCCTCGTGTCCTGGGCATCGAGCTTTAATTCCCCGAGCTTCGGCTCCCTGTCATCGTATACTCCGCCAAAGTCAAATTGAACAGGCCACATAGCATACACGTCGCTTGAGTTTAATCTAGTCTTAGCGTTCTCCCCACTGACAATGTACCTAACCCTTGATCCGTCCAGCTCCAGGTTTGAGTTCCGCATCTGGTTGATGTTTAATAGTGGTAGGTCAGAGTCCACGATTTTGCAGCTGCTGTTTTCGTAGAGGCCAATTATTGCCTCACCGGGTTTAGGGTAATAGATGGTTGAGTTGAGGACTTCTAGCGTCGCGTTTCCGATAAGTAACCCGTTGTAAGCTGTTTGAATTGGGTTTTCCTGCGAGTATCCGCTTTTATATCTTATCGAGATGTCGGCATTTCTGATGATCAGCTTCGCATTGTCTTTAACGAATATTGATCCGAGAAGATAGTATGATCCGTTTTCAATGGTATATGTCTCCTCGCCGCTAAGGATGATGTCGTCATTGATCGTCGTGACGTTCTGATGCTTGGGTATCCACTGCTCTGGCCTCTCAGCAGAGTCTGTCCCCTCTCCGACGGGTGTTGCGGAGCTCCAGATGCTTGGTTCACCAGGTAGCTTGATGACTGGTGGCGGGACCAGCGTAAATCCGAGGATGAAGATTATTCCCGCCACTACTAGGGCTGATGTGACGAACCTCGGATCAGCGAATATAGAAGCTGAGATAATTGATGATCGGGGTTTCCCAGGCAAGTCCACTCCAGGCGGGAACGGGCAGGCGTCATCTGGTCTCGCCTGCCTCTTCTTAGCCAACCTTCGTCTCCTCCTTGCTGACTGGGAAGACTCTGAGAGCCAGCAGAGTAGGTGGCATAGCTCGCTCTTCCGAGTTTAGAGACACGCTTCGCTCATCAGCTTCCTTTTCCAGGAACATCCTACAGTCCCGTTCATACCCACATGAGCTGCAGTTCCCCTCATGCATATACCAGACCCTCAGACCATTGGCCTTCGATAAGCTCACGAAGACAGGTAGCTTATGGGTTGGACTATATGCTTCCATCAGTCCATGGATGAGGTCGATTTTTCTAACTTCGAGGTTATTGGTCTTTGCAGCCTCATTGAATGCCTTCTCAACCTTCTCATCGATCTCCCGCAGCGACTTATGAGCCGCCTGCCTGCTGATACCGAGCAATCGCCCTATCTCGGACTGGGTATTGCTTCTCCGTCTTAGGTCCCATATGCCCGTTTCACGCGGTGTGAGGTAGGCTGATGAGAAGCTCATATGTCAACGTATATGGGTTGACGTATAATATATTTACGGTTCGCGTGTGTGATTAGAGGGGTTTAATATTCCAAATTTTCTAGATACTAACACTGAGATAATAGAAAAATGGGTGGTGGGCCGGGCAGGAGTCGGACCTGCGACCCCCGCCATGTCAAGGCGATGTCATAACCACTAGACCACCGGCCCGACCAAGCATCCATACCTCGGATGGATCGTATAAAGGTTACCGGAGGGAGACGAGCCCCATCTTCTCAATGAATCCGAAGTAGCCGACGAGGTAAGGAAGATCGCTCCTCCCCGACTCCAGCTCAACAAGGCGCGCGATCTCAAGTAGGCTTCTCTTCCCATCAGCCCAGTAGACGGCAAGGGTCTCCATGCCCGAAGCCTCCTTGTGCTGCTTCCCGAACCTGTAGAAGGCTTCGCGGTCCTCGGGGGAGAGCTTGCGCACCCACTGGCGCGTCGACACGGGGCCCTTGAACTTTCTCACGGGAATGATCGTCTGTGGCTTCCTTCTCTAGCTTGGTTAGCCTCTTACTCCTCGGCTTGAGCGTCCAGCCCTTCGCCTCGGCGAGCCTCCTGATCGCCGCCTCGGCGTTTCTCCTCTCAGCCTTGGTTGATGATTCGAGGTTAGCGACCAGCTCTGTGATGACTGAGTCTAGGCGTTTGTCCTTTAGCGCGAGACGCTTGGTGGACATCACCGCCTCAGCGGCTCGCCCAGTCCAGTAGTCAACTCGGTCCCTCAGTTTTAGAAGCTCCTCGGACGCACTCTTCCACATCGCCGTTTGACGCGGTCGTCACAGCGTCTTGTATCCTCTGCATGATGGCGCGCTTCTCACGCGACGCGGTCTCCGAGGCTAGCCAGAGCGCCTCTTCCGCTCCTGCATCGGCGATGAAGTATGCGTAGGTCGCCGTCATCAACGCCACCTTCCTGAGCATCTCGGGGTCAACCTTGTCAATGGTGTCGGCGCTAGTGTGGTAGAACTTGTCAGGCCACTGTATCATCATGGGGCAGGCGACGCCGACGGTAGGGTCGCTGTAGACGTAGTGGTCGCTCCCGCCGCTGAAGGGCGTCACCGCGTGCTTGAATAGAGCGTAGCTGCTTGTGCCTCCGAGGTTCTTCGCCTCATTCTTCACCGAGTCGTAGATGGACTCCATGAGGCTGTTCACGTAGCTGGGGCACGACTCAGGCGTCCTCTCCACGATGAGGGGGCCTCCGCATAGGTTCTGGTTCTCACCCACCATATCGAGGTTGAGAGCCGCGACCATGTCGGATATCCGCGCCTCGTTCTCTGCGAGGTACGGGTAGGTGCCTGACATCTCGGGGACGAGGGTGAACACTATGCTCCTCCTGGGCTTCGCCAGCTTCCCCGAAGCGACCAGCCTCTGCAGCGCCCTCGCCGCCTCCATCGCGGCGCCTGTACCCGAGGCGTTATCGTTCGCGCTCGGCTGTGGGTGGCAGATGTGGGCGATGACGACGACCAGCTCCTTCGACTCGCCAGGGATGGTCGCTACGCAGTTCTCCATCTCCCCGGGGTAGAGCCTCGAGTCGACCTCCGCGTGGACCTTGACTGGAGTCTTGCTCTTCTCGACGAGCCTACGCAGCCAGCGCCCCGTCCGGGGCGTGAGGACGAAGCCCCAGCACGGCGCCTCGTCGCCGTACCACCAGAAGCTCGTGTACTTCATCGCGTCGTCGAGCTCGCCTTCCCTGAGGTTGGGCTCCCTGAGCCACATACCGTCGTAGAGGATGCCCAGGGCTCCGTGGCGACCGACGGCGAGGTCTCTGACGCGTGACACGTCGCCGTCCGTGAGGACGACCTTCCCCTTGAGGTCGAGCCCCTTGTAGTCGGACTCCTCCTCGCCCTTCCTGAGGATGACGACCTCAGCGTCGACGCCTCCCTTGGGAGTCGGCAGGCTGCGCTGGATTATACTCATCTTGTTCTCGCTGAAGCGGGCGAGGAACCGCGCCTCCCCCGCGGGCTCGATGAGTTTCAGCTCCGCGCCGTCGCAGCTCCACTCCTTGAACATGGGGCTGCTCCAAGCGAGAGCCTTACCGTCTGACTTGTAGCGCCTTATCTCGACGCCGAGGCCGTAGCCCTTCAGCGTCTCCGTCGCGTAGTTGACCGCCGCCCTGATGCCGGGGCTGACCTGAATCCTGTGGTGGCGCGAGACCTCGGCGACGTGATTGAATGCTATCTCGCCAGAGACCTCGCGGCTCAGCTCCTCGTAGACCCTCTTGAACATGGTAGAATGGTGCCGGTGACCCCTGAAATCACTTGCGGGGACTCAGGCGCCGCAGTTTCCTCAGTTTCTCGTCGAGGGCGGGTTCCTTGACCCTGTCAGCACTGAGTTGCATCTCCTCCGGCGTGTGCCCCATGGCGACCCCGAGTAGTTGCAGGTAGAAGAGGGCGGGTAGCTTGTATGCTAACTGGACCTTCCTCGACGCTATGAGCTGCCCCATGTCGAACTGCTGCAGGCACTGGGGACAGATTACGGCGATGCATTCTGCTCCTCCCGCCTTCATGGAGTCGAGCCTCTTCTTGAGCCACGCGTAGCCCTCCTCGGGCTTCCCGTAGGTGCCGAGCGTCCAGCCGCAGCAGAGGTTCTTATCCTCGTAAGCTATCGATTTTGCCCCCGTCGCCTCTATGAGCGTGTCGAGGAGCTTGGCGTCCTCGCCCATGCGGTTTGAGAAGTGGCACCCCGTGTGCGCAGCGACGTTCAGCCCGGTTAGCTGGTGCTTTGACGCGCGCCTGATCGCCTCGATGCCCACGTCGTCCCTGAGAACCTGTGCGAAGTGCTTGACGGAAGCGGTTCCTCGGTATGTGTGCCCGGTCTCGGCGAGTGCCTCGTTCACCTTAACCCTCGTCCCCGCGTCACGGAGCTCCTCGACCGCGTGCCTGAGCGTGAAGTAGCAGCCGTTGCAGGCTGTCATGAGGTCTGCTCCCTGCTCCTCGGCGACGGCGATGTTCCGCGCCGCGATGGCGGTCGAGGCGAATCTGTCCTGGAGACCCACGGCGACGGGCTCGGGGCAGCATGTGAAGCCCTTGACGTCGACCAGCTCGACGCCGAGCTCTGGCATTATCTTCCTCGTGACGTACTCGATGTGGGGCTGGCGGATGGGCATCTGGCACCCTGTGAAGAAGGCGTAGCTGTGTGTCACTGCGTTTCAGCCTCCTTAACGGTCTTGCATTGAAGCCTAGTTTTACGCGCGATCTTGGGCAGGTCACCTGCGCCACTGTTATCGATGGGTGGTAACCCGAGCCTGCTCCTCGCCGACTGCGTCGCAGCCGAGGAGGGCAAGGCCAAACCCGTCTCGATGAGGGTGTCGACCTCGCCTTGCACTAGCTCCTTCGCCAGCGTCTTGAAGGCACCCGTAGGGCAGACCTCGACGCACTCGCCGCACGAGGCGCAGCCAGACTCTAGGAGCGGCTCGACGAGGCCTGAGACCACGTCCGTGTTGTACCCGCGCCCCTCGAAGTTGAGGACGCCGTAGTGGCGAAGCTCGTTGCATGCACTCACGCAGCGCCCGCAGAGTATACACCTGTCCCTGTCCCTGATGATGACGGGGTTACGGCTGTCGACCTGTCTCGGCTCCGCCTTCGGCGGCTTGAACCTGAGGGCTTGCGTGTCGACGCCAAGCTCCTTTGCTAGCTCCAGCAGCTTGTTCCCGTCGCTCTTTTTTAGCGCCTCTGGTTCGACGCCGAGGTTGGAGAGGATGAGTTCGAGGGTCGTCTTCCTCGCCCTCGTGACCCTGTCGTTTGCTGTGTTGACGACCATGTTAGGGGCGACCGGGGTCGTGCAGGCTGCTTCGAGCCTGTCGGGGCGCCCGAGATCGATGACACACATCCTGCACGCGCCAGTGGCTCTGAGGTGAGGGTGGTGGCAGAGCGTCGGGATGTGTATCCCATTCGCCTCAGCGACGTCGAGGATCGACTGGTTCGGCTCGCACTTGACCTTGCGCCCGTCTATGGTTATCTCGATGCTCAATCACCACACCTCCTTAATCGCCCCGAAGGGACACTCGTTTACGCATTGCCCGCATCTGATGCACTTGGCGGCGTCTATGCTCGCCTTCATGGCTTCGACGTTTATCGAGTTCGTCGGGCATTTACTGGCGCAGAGCCCGCAGCCCTTGCACTCCGCCTCATCGACCGCGTAGCCCTTGTTCATCGCTACGCAGGCGTGGGCGGGGCAGCGCTTCTCCTCGACGTGTGCCTGGTACTCCTCGGGGAAGTACTTCATGGTGCTGAGTACTGGATTAGGCGCCGTGCGCCCTAAGGCGCAGAGGCTCGAGTCTGCCACGGCGACGGATATGTCGCGCAGCGCGGCGAGGTCCGCATCAGTACCGTTACCTTCGGTGATTCTGGTGATGGTTTCGAGCATCCTCTGCAGCCCTATCCTGCACGGGGAGCACTTCCCGCAGGACTCGGCGGTGGTGAAGTTGAGGAAGTACTTGGCGAGGTCGACGATGCACGTGTCCTCGTCGATTATGACGATGCCGCCGGAGCCCATGATGGCGCCCGCCGACTGCAGCGACTCGTAGTCGAGGGGGAGGTCGAGGAACTTCTCGGGGAGGCAGCCGCCGCTGGGTCCGCCGATCTGTATCGCCTTGAACTTCTTCCCGAATGGGACGCCACCTCCGATATCGAAGACGAGCCTCCTGATGGTTGTCCCTATAGGGACCTCGGCGGCGCCGGTGCGCTCCACGTCGCCGGCGAGGCAGTAGACCTTGGTTCCCTTGCTCTTCTCAGAGCCGACGCCAGCATACTCCTTCGCGCCTTCGGCGAGTATGAGAGGGACGTGTGCGAGCGTCTCGACATTGTTTATCGTGGTGGGCTTGTCCCACAGCCCCTGCGTGGCGGGGAACGGCGGGCGCGCCCGGGGCATCGCCCTCTTGCCCTCGATCGCCGCGATGAGCGCCGTCTCCTCACCGCATACGAAGGCACCCGCACTCAGCATTATCTTAACGTCGAAGCCGAAGCCCGAGCCGAGGATGTTGTTCCCTAGTAGATCGTTCTTCCTCGCCTGCGCGATGGCGGTCTCAAGGCGCTCAGCCATGAGAGGCTTCTCGGCGCGTACGAATATGTAGCCCTCGTGTGCACCGATGGCATAGCCCGCGATTATCAGTCCCTCAAGCACCTTGTGGGGATCGCCCTCGACCGTAAGGCGGTTCATGAATGCCCCGGGGTCGCCCTCGTCCGCGTTGCAGATCATGTATTTGGTCTCGCCGGGGACCTGCCTGCAGAACTTCCATTTGAGCCCCGCGGGGAAGCCCGCCCCTCCGCGCCCCCTGAGCCCGGAGGCGGAGACCTCTGCTATCACCTGCTCCGGGGTCATCTCCTTGAGGACCCTTGAGAGGGCGCGGTAGCCGCCTGCGATGATGTACTCGTCGATTGACTCGGGGTCGATGACCCCGCAGTTCTTTAGCACCCTCCTCGTCTGGTGCCTAAAGAAGGGCAGCTCTTCTATGAGCGGAACCGTCTCCTCGCCCCTCATCTTCCCGGTCTTGGATCTGAGTGCAAGTGCGCCGGATACGTCCCCCGATAGATAGGAGTCGAGGATATCCGGCACTTTCGTGGGCGTCACGTCGCTGTATATCGCTGTGGGGTAGCCCTTCCGGGTCACCTCGACGATGACCTCAGCGTAGCAGGAGCCCATGCACCCAACGGGGACAAGCTTCGCGTGCAGTCCTCTCCGGGCAAACTCCCCGTGGAGCGCGTCGTAAACGGCCTGAGCGCCCGAGGCGAGCCCGCACGTGCTCATCCCGACGGTGACCCTGATGCCTCCAGCCCCGTATAGCGTATCATCCTTGTCGCAGCGGTCCATCAGCCCGTTCACTCCGGTTTACCTCCCTTCCTGATCGCCTTCAGGATGCCCCTGATCTTCGCGTGGTCGACCTTCCCGTAGACGGTTTCATCGACCTTTATCACAGGGGCGAGTCCGCATGCACCGAGGCACCTGACCTGCTGGACGGTGAAGGCGCCGTCCGGCGACGTGTCCTGAGGCGCCTTGATGCCGAGCTGCTGGTTGATGTAGTTGATGGTGTCCTGCGACCCCTTGACATGGCAGGCGGTCCCTCTACAGACCGTGATTAGGTGCTCCCCCTTGGGGCGGAGGCGGAACTGGTGATAGAATGTGGCGACGCCGTAGACCTGGCTCGGGGGGATGTGTAGCAGCTCCGCTACGCGCGCCAGAGAAGCAGGGGGGAGGTACCCCGCCTTCTTCTGTATCTCCTGGAGGATGGGTATCAGGGCACTCTGTATGGGGGTGTAGCCCGCGTAGCTGGGGTAGATGTCATCGACCAGCCTATTAGCATCCGGTGAAGGGGGTTCCAATTTGTCTCCCTTTCCCCCCACGGCTTTTATTGTTTTGCATGGAGCCCTCAGCCAGCCCAGCCTGACGAAAATCTTTATATCAAATCCCCCAGCCTATGGTTTGTCGCGCCGCTGTAGCTCAGCCTGGGAGAGCGCTCGGCTGAAGACCGAGGGGTTGTGTGTTCAAATCACACCAGCGGCACCAACAAACAGTGATAGATTCCTACCTCATTCTTAGGTAGCATAAAATACGCGTTGAAACGGTGTTCCCTGTATGGTCGGAAGGGACGTCAGAATTTCAGTGCTGCAAAAGGTGAGAATGGGTGAGGTCTTCGACAGGTACGCCTCGGCGACTTTGACGCCGGAGTGCGTGAAGATGGATGGCGTATATATGTCGAAGGACATGCAGATGCCCGCAGGTTTCTGTGGGAGGGCTTGGGCAGACATACACAGGGACGTTACCCACCTAGCCCTCGGCGGCGACTTCCCATGGGTACGTGAGAAGGGTGTCATGATAAGCTGCTGCAGCGACGGGATGCGCCCAGTGGTCTTCAAGTTGGAGAGGCTCTAGCGGATTGCTGAAGCCGATAGTGTACCGCTGCGCCAACTGCGGCGTCTGCTGCAACAGGCTCCTCATAGACAGGCAAGGTGTCCGTAAGGGGCTGCCACTCCTCCCCGGCGAGGTCGAGTTGTTCAGGAAAGGGGACGTGAGACCCGCCTACGGGGTAGGCAGGAACCCGAAGGACCCTAGCTTCGAGGTAATAGCATATCAGATGCGTCGGAGCTCATGCCCGCATAGGGGGCTCGGCGGCTGCTTCATGCACGCTTACCGCCCCGCCATCTGTAGGTCCTACCCATTCGTCCCCGTGATGAGTCAGGGGCTGAGGGTTGTGAAGACCTTCGATATGACCTGCACAGCGTTGAAGGACCGTGCCGAGGAATACGGGGCTGGGCTGGTCCCCGTGGATTCGGCGAGCGTCGAGGTGGAGAATACATACTACCCATTGATTGCTGCTATAACGGAGCGGCTTCTGAAGAAAGTCGACGAGTCCTGGTTCTATAACCTGAAGACGGGGCGCTGGGTGCCGTTCTGGAGGCTGCTACCTCCGGAGAAGGTCTGATAGGTTCCAATCAGCTGAAGGTGGTCAGTTATGCCCCGCGTCTTTCACGCGCCACCCTCATGAGGGCGAGCAATCCCTTCATTATCTCTGTAGGCGTCGGTGGGTCGCCAGGTATCTTCAGATCGACGGGTATCACCTTCTCAACGGAGCCGATAACCGCATAAGACTCGCTGAACACGCCTGTGCCGCAAGCGTCATCCCCCACAGCGACGACGAATTTGGGACTGGGCGTCGCCTCGTATGTCTTCAGAAGCGCTTCCACCATGTTGTGGGTGACTGGGCCGGTTACAGCGAGGACATCCGCGTGGCGGGGCGATGCGACGAAGCTCACACCGAAGCGCTCTATATCATAGTAGGGGGTGGCGAGGTTGTTCAACTCAATCTCGGGTGAGTTGTCGCTGCCAGTGTCGACCTCGCGTATCGCGATGCTTCGCCCGAAGACGGCGTCTATTTGACGCTTGAGCTGTGCGCCGAGCAGCCTCAAACTCCTCATCGCGTAGCACGAAATCCTCCGTCGCCTTCCGCCCAATGAGTCTCTTTACAGTCTCCATGAAATCACCTAGAGGTCCGTCCCCGCGTAGGAGAGGTTGAAGCTCTTGTTGACGAGCGGGAAATCGGGGACGATGTTACCGGGGACGGCATGCTCCATAGCCTGCCAGTTGCAGTAGGAGGCAGTCCTCACCTTATACCGGCTCACCCGCCCGCCGCGTATGTGGACCCAGTGGAGGTTCTGGCCGCGAGGCGACTCGACGAGCCCGCAGGCGAAGCCGTCCCTGACAGGCACATCAACCCTTGCCGCGCCTTGTGGCATCTTCTCCACGATCCCTTTGATTATCGTAGCCGAGGCCAGCACCTCCCCCGACTTCTGCTGGAACCTCGCCATGACGTCGCCGCCGCTCTGCGGTCCAATCTCCTTGAAGACCTCCGGGTAGACACCATAGGGATGATCAACGCGCGTATCGACTGCGACACCAGACGCCCGAGCTACGGGCCCCGTGACGTGCAGCAGAGACACGAGCTCCGTCTTCAGCACGCCCGTCGTCTCAAACCTGTCCACAACGTTCGGGTTGTTTACAACGTGCCTCCATGTCTCCGAGAAGCGTGTCGTAAACCGCTCGAGATATAATACTAGCTCGCCGAGCTTCTCATCCCCCGGGTCGACGGCACCACCGAGGCGCACCGCCTTCTTAAGAAAGCGTGAACCGGTCAGGGAGGCGTTCCACCTGAGAATCTCCTCCCTGAGGATGAAGAATGGGCTAGCGCCCACAGGATAGGCTACGTCAACAACCATCCCGGCGAGATCGCCGAGAAGGGCGTAGATGCGCTCTAGCTCCGCGTAGACCGTCCTTAGGGCCCACCCCCTCTCGGGGACGGATGCTCCTGATATACGCTCGACCGCCATGCAGTAGGCGAGTGCGTTCGACGCGGACTCGTCACCGCTTATCGACTCGGCGATCCTAACGCAGTCGGCGGGCATGCGCCCCTCGGAGAGCTTCTCGACGCCCCTATGCTTCCAGAACATCCTGAGCTCGAGGCTGAAAACGGACTCGCCGATAACGCTGAAGCGGAAGTGGCCGGGCTCGATAACGCCTGCGTGGACGGGGCCGACGGGTATCTGGTAGACGCCTTCACCGGAGACGCGCTTGAAGCGGTACTCCTCAGCCCTCGCGCCGCCCAGCTTCATGGGGCCGTTCACGAACAGCTTCTGGAGCGGGTGGAAGCCCTCGGGGTAGACCTCGTGCAGGAAAAGGCGGCGCCTGTCGAAGGCGTCGGCGAAGCGGATACCGAAGCCGTCGGCAGCCTCGCGCTCGTACCAAGAGGCGGATGGGTAGATGTCGGCAATCGAGGCGACGCCGCCCACGACGCCCCTGACTATGAAGAGGATGCCCTCCGCGTCCTTCTTCTCAAAGGCGTAGAGGATGCTAAGCGCCTCGCCCTCGAAGCCCTCGACGCAGAAGAGCCCCATGAGACCGAAGCCGGCGCCTGATAGTGCGTTGATAGCATCGTGGAAGTGTGGCTCATCGACTGAGAAGTAGCACTCGTTATGCGCCTCGTGCATCACTATGCCCTCGAAGAGCCCTAGCGCTAACTCGCGAATCGTAGTCATTTCATCAGACCCCCAGTTCGGCTAGGGCACCGGCGAGGACTGCATGTAGTCCCTCCGGCATTGCCAAGCCGAGAACGAATAATACAAGGATCAACACCGCGATCGGCGCCCACATCGAAGGGGTGACCGAGACGGGCTTCGGCCCACCCTCCTCAACACGTGTCACAACGTGTATCAATGAATATCCCACGGCGATCGCTACTATAGCGAGCAGGAGCAGCGTTAGCCCCAGCAAGATAGGGGATAGCTTCGCTAGCTCTGATAGTATGAAAAACTTCGATAGGAAGAGGGGGAGGAGGGGTGCCCCTATCACAGCTGCGCTCCCCACCACGAGCCCAGCAAGCGCCAGCGGCTGAAGCCTGATCAGGTTGACCACCTTCCCATCATCCACGCTCCGGTACTGGACGCGAAGAATGCCGTGACTGAAGAAGATCAGCGACTTGGCGAACCCGTGCGCCACGAGGTGATAGAGCACCCAGAGGAGCGTCACAGGCGTCCCAACGCCGACTGCGATCAGCGCCACACCCATATTCTCTACACTTGAGAAGGCGAAGAGCCTGCGAAGCCTCCTCTGGGCGAGCATCGTGAAGCCCGCCACCGCGATGGTGAACACGCCGAAGCCTATGAGGAGCATCGAGAAGGCGGAGCCTGCGGCTGTCCCGGAGACAATCGAGTTGACTCGGATGAGTCCGTACACCCCGACTGTCAGCAGCGAGCCCGACAACACGCTGAATATGACGGGACCCCTCCCGTAGACGGGGGCGAGCCCCGTGTGGAACGGCGCGACGGCCGCCTTGGCGGCGAAGCCCACGAACATGAAGACCGCCGCTAGCCCGAGTAGATGGGCGTTGAATGAGGACGCACCGGCGGCGAGGCTGTCCCAGTTGAGGGCGACGGTGCCACCAGTCGTGAGAGCATAAGCCATAAGTATCCCCATAAAGCTGAAAATCATCGCCGCCGAGGCGACGAAGACGTAGTTTAGCGCAGCGTGTATCGCGCCCCTGTCTCTAACCGACACAACCAGCACGCAGGAGAAGAGCGTCGTCAGCTCCGTGAAGACCCAGAAGAGGGCAACGCTGTTCGAGAGGAACGCGAGTACTACGGAGAGCAGCAGCAGGTTGAAAGAGATATAGAAGAGGCGAAGGTTCTCCCTCTTCATCGCCTCCACGTCTAGCAGGTCCTGGACGTAGCCGTAGCTGTAGACGGCGGCGAGGAGGAAGACCGCCGAGGCGCCGGCGACCAAGTAGAGCCCGAGGTTCGTCAAGGCGAACAGGTGGTCGGCGAAGTAGTAGATGGGCAAGGGAACTGTGAGCCCGTATACGGTGAGAGCGAGACAGACGAAGGCGTAGACCACGGTCACCGAGTTCATCTGCACCCTGCTCTTCGAGGCAACCACGATTGCGAGCGCCGCCATGCAGAGGAGAACGTAAAACTCTATCATTCGTCCCCCTCCAGTATCCACGTTTTGAACGGAACTAGACGCCTCTGGAAGGTGTCAACGTCCGAGGACTCCCCGAAGGCGAGTAAAGTCGCCAGCAGGACGACGACGATCAGGTCGACGGTCACTATAACCTCGAAGACGAGGGGCAGCGCCGCGAAGAATAGGCTGAAGAGGAGAACCCCGTTCTCCATCGTGAGGTAGCCTACTATCTTCGTGATCGGCCTCCTCCTGCTGAACATGACTAGCAGCCCCATGAAGACGAGGAGGAGCCCGAAGATTGTGCCGAGGTAGTGGACGGTGTCGAGCTCCAGCACGGCGGCGAAGCGCTGGAAGGAGTAGTGGACGATGAAGAGCACGGCTACGGAGAGTAACACGCTCGTCGTTGGGCTTAAGATGCGGAACTCTATGTCGCGGCGCACACGCATGTCGCCCTGTATCTTGCCCATGAAGCGGGGGATTATCAGCACCTTCCCCACGATCGTCGCCACACCCACGCCGATGAGGGAGAGCTCACCTGTCTCCGCGTAGAGGGCGAAGGCGACAAGGGCGAGAAGCAGCGACTGGAAGGCATAGCTCGCGAAGAGGAAGGGGATATCCCTCATGACAACTATAGCAGCCGCCGTAACGACGACGAGGACCAGCAGCACCCGTAACACCTCGGCGTAGAAGGTGGCGTCCATTAACTGAACACCTCCAGGATTATCGTGAGGAAAGAGAAGAACAGGACCACCGTGAACATGCTCGGCATCCTGAAGAGGCGGTACTTGGCGAGGCTCGACTCGACGAGCCCGATGAGTAGGGAAGCCAAGACGCCCTTAGCTAGGAATAAGGCGACGCCTACGCAGATGGGCACGAGGCTCAGCTCAGTCGTCAGCCCCCAGGGAAACGCGAGGTTTACTAGCAGGGCGATGAAGAGGGTGTTCTTCAGCGCGTAGCTGTACTCCATCAGTGCGAGGTTGCGCCCCGACTGCTCCAGTATCATAGCCTCGTGAATCATCGTCAACTCGAGGTGGGTCTCCGGATTGTCCACAGGCACCCGCGCCGTCTCGACTATTAGAATTATGAAAAGGCTGATTAGGAGCAGAATGAGCGTCGGGTGGATCAGTATTAGAGGTGCCCCGATCCCGAGGCCGAGCATCTGCGGCACGTCTGAAGTGTGGAGCAGGTAACTGAGGGCAGCGAAGACCATTATGACGACGGGCTCGAAGACGGCCGAGAGGCTCATCTCGCGGCTCGCTCCCATGCCGCCGAAGGTGCTGCCCGCGTCGAGGCCAGAGAGCGCCATGAAGAACTTGGCGAGCGCCAGCGCGTAGATGAGCAGTATCACGTTGCCTAGGCCCCAGAGGTCGCCGGGCACGAGCACGAGCGGCACCGCCAGAGACGCGACAGCAAGGACGGACATGCTCAGATAAGGGGTGAACCGCATAACCCACGAGGATGTCGAGGAGTAGACTACCTCCTTACGCAATAGCTTCGCGACGTTGTAATAGCCCTGTAGGAGCGGCGGCCCCCGCCTCCCCTGACACCACGCCTTCACCTTCTTCACGAGGCTGACGAACAGCGGCGAGACGAGTAAGAAGACGAGCGTGTTCAGGGCGACGTAGGTTAGTTGCTCTATCATAGCAGTAGCCCCCCGGCGATGAGAAGCGCGAGGCATGCCGCGAAGATGTAGAGAAAGTAGGAGTCGCTGAGTGGCTCCTCCTGCGCCCTGTTAAAGGCCTCGGAGACGCGGAGCGCCGCGTTCGCCGCGGGGAGGTAGAGCCGGTCCTCAAAGAGCTTGACGAGGCGCACCTCGGCGAGACCCCCGCGTAGGATGACGCGGTTCCTGTCATAGTAGGTGAGGTCGAGGCGCTCCTGCGTCCGGTAAATCTGCCTGAAGATTATCATGATGGGCTCGGAGAAGCCGGAAGGCGTGTACTCCATGCGGCTGTCCTGCTCATGTATGCCGCAGCCCCAGGTCTCAGAGACGCGTGTCTCGCGGCTGGAGAACAGTCGGATGATGGCGAAGACCGCGGCCCCAGAGACGAGGAGGGCGACCCCGAAGACCGCCATGTTTGGCACGTAGGCGCCCAGCCCCAGGGGGGCGAGGAACTGGTAGGAGAAGACCCCGAGTAGTACGCAGAGCACCGCCGGGATCGCGGGGCCGGCTAACATCCCTCCCCTGACCTCGTGTGCCTCACCCGCCTCCTCGCTCCGCGGCGCTGCTAGAAACATGGTCCCGAAGAGCTTGACGAAACAAGCGGCGGCGAGGGCGCTCGTTAGAGCAAAGACGGCGAGGCAAGCAAGCATAACCGCCGACTCAAGTGGTCCTCCGACGCGCCACCCCGCGAAGAACGCCTGGAAGATCATCAGCTCACTCACGAAGCCGTTGAAGGGAGGCAGACCCGAGATGGCGACCGCCCCAATCAGGAAGAGAACAGCCGTGTAGGGCATCCTCTTGATCAGCCCCCCAAGCTCCTCCACGTTCCGCAGCCCAGTCGCGTTGATGACCGAGCCCGCAGTCATGAAGAGGAGGCTCTTGAAGAGGGCGTGGTTGAGGGTGTGGAAGAGTGAGGCAACGAGGCAGAGATTCGCTAGGTCGGCGAGCCCGTAGCTGGAGAAGACTGACGCTCAACCCGTAGGCGACGAGTATTATGCCGACGTTCTCGATACTGTGGTAAGCGAGGAGGCGCTTGACGTCGTGCTCCTTCATCGCGTAGACGACGCCGAGGACGGCGGAGACGGTGCCGGCGACTAGAATGAGCCCACCCCACCATGTCGGCGGGAACGCGACGCCGGAGACGAAGCGTATCAGGCCGTAGATCGCGACCTTTATCATGACGCCTGACATGAGAGCGGAGACGTTCGAGGGGCTCGCCGGGTGGGCATAGGGAAGCCACTTGTGAAACGGCACGACGCCCGCTTTGATGCCTAAGCCAATGAAGAGCACTACGAATATTATGCTGAGGACAGTCGGGTCAATCACGCCTGCGAAGGGGATCGAATAGGAACCCGTCAACGCGTAGAGGGCGAGGAAACCCGCCATCAGGCACATTGTGCTCAGCTGCGTCATCGCGAAGTAGAACAGCCCCGCCTTCCCCGCCTCCCTCGCCTCATAGCTCGTCATGACGAGCATGAAGGAGGAGAGGCTCATCGCCTCCCAGAAAAGGAGGAACGAGAAAGTGTCACGCGATACGACTAGTAGGAGCATCGAGGCGACGAAGATGCTTGTTGTGGATGTGACCACGCTGCGGCGTACCTCGGACTCGACGTGGTGGAAGTAACCGGGCGTGAATATCCCGACGCTCAGGGAGACGATGGAGACCACGAGAACGAAGAATGCGGAGAGGCGGTCGACGGATAAGGAGAGGGTGAGGCTCGGGGCGAAGACGTGGCTGAAGATAGCCACCTCATTTCCGTCGAGCAGGAGTAGGACGGACGCCACGGTGAGCAGTAGGGAGGAGAGTATCAGGGACGTGTTAGAGAGAGCCCGCGGGGCACTGCTCCGCTTAATGAATACAGCGAAGGGGTAGAAGATGCTCAGGATCAGGAGGAGCAGGCCGATCTGGTAGAGTGACTCAATCAAATGCTGTTATTCCACCCACAAAACTCCGCAGAATGTTTTTCCCCGTGGATGTATCCCAACTGTTAATCCTTTAATTTCGTCTGAGGGGGATTGCAGGATATTTAAACGTTTATTTTCTCGATAAAGATTGTATGGATAGTAAATGTCAATATAATTGGCTCTAAATATAGGCACCCAACTTCATTTTATCATAGTGAATTAATTAGTTGAATAATAGCATTCACTACATAACTCAAGCATGTAACATTCTTTCATACCGCCTTATATTATTTATACTCGTCTCGTGTATTTGGAGGTAGAATAGAATGGAGAACGATACATTCGAGAGGTTCAATAGGGAGATGAGGAGTTTTTTCGCCCTCATAATCCTCAACATAGTCGGCGCAGGGCTAGGCATGGCCTTCGGTGTAGCGTGGGGCGTCGGCAACGTGCAGCCGATCTTCGCAGGGCAACCTATAGAGATCCTTAATCTGGGGATCGCGGGGCTGGCCCTTGCCGGATGCGCCTTCGCGATAAGCTGGCTCGTCAAGAGCGCCGAGGTATTCGACGGGTTCGACGAACTCAAGGACGAGGTGAGTAACGTAAAGGCGAGTGGAGACGCCCTGACGAGGCTCATCGTCAGGAGCATCGCGTGGTATAGGGACAAGCAGGAGAATATCGGTCAGCTCAAGCTCGGGAGCAGGGTCACGGGGATGTTCTTCCTAGCCTCAGCGGCACTGCAGGCCGTCAACTTAGTAGGGACTCTTGGATCTACCACGCAGGCAAACATCCTGCTATCGGTGGCGGGGCTTGCGCTCTGCCTGGCCTTCGGCGTGTTAGGTCTGATGATACCCACCTTCATCACGAGGTTCACGGCGACATGGGACAGCCGCGTCGAGGGCTCAGGTGAAGCTGAGGAGAGGCTAGGGAAGCTACTAGAGGGCTCATAGATGACCGGAAAGAGGACCCTCTACGAATCTACTGGGAGGTACTCACCTACTGCCGCAGCCCGAGGACCTTCACAAGCATAGTTCACAGGTGCAGCCTCAATAGCGACATTGCGCAGGAGCACATGGACTTCCTGCTCAAGAGGGGGTTCCTCAAGAGGTACGAGGAGGAGGGCAGCAACCTCTATAAAACCACGGAGAAGGCGGGGGTCTTCCTCGACTCCTTCAGGGAGATGTACCTCGAAATCTACAGGAAGAGCCCGGAATTCAAGCTCTAGAATGTTGTGGTGGACGCGAGGGGAATTGAACCCCTGACCTCCTGCGTGCGAGGCAGGCAATCTACTACTAATCTACGCGCCCCTAACGCCCTTGAGACTCCTAGCGAGGTTAAAAGCCTTTTTCAACGTGGAAACGGAAGAGCAGTCGCGTGCTATACCCACTAAATCCTTTCCCACTGGGGTAAACGAGATAAGCGCCTTGCCGCGGCGTATCACCCATGAAGCTAGAGGGAAAGTCAGTCATTATCACAGGGGCATCATCGGGAATAGGCAAGGCCGCAGCGCTCCTATTCGCAGGCGAGGGCGCAAGGCTCACGCTAATTTCGAGAAGCGACAGAGGCGAGGAGGTCGCAAAGATGGCGTGCGAAATTGGCTCGGACGCCGTGTTCGTCAAGACTGACGTCTCTATGGCACGTGACTGGGAAAGGGCAGTCAAGATCGCTGTGGACGCCTACGGAGGTGTCGACGTCCTCTACAATAACGCGGGCATTGGTTTGTACCGCCCGTTCCTCGAGACGAGTGAGGAGGACTGGAACGCTGTCGTTGACAACGATATGAAGAGTGTCTTCCTAGGCTGCAAAAGAGTCATCCCTGAAATGCTAAAAAGGAGTGGGGGCGTCATCGTAAACACCGCCAGTGAGATAGGCATCACAGGTGCCCGCAACTACGCCGCCTACTGCGCCGCCAAGGGTGGCGTAGTCCAGATAACGCGTGCCCTCGCCATCGAGTTCGGCGACAGGAACATACGCGTCAACTGCTTATGCCCCGGAGTCACCCTCACCCCCATGCTCGAGCAGGGCATGAACAGGTCACCCGACCCCGCCTTAAGGCGCAGGAGCCTCGAGCAGGATGTCCCACTCAAGAGGCTCGGGAGGCCAGAGGAGATCGCAAAAGGTGCGTTATTCCTTGCCTGCGACGACTCAAGCTTCATGAACGGCGCGACACTCGTTATAGACGGCGGCGCAACCGCCTAAATGTAAGCCTCCAGGCGGAGGGCTTCGGCTTATTAGAGATAAAACGCGATTTTCAGTTAACACGTGTAACGGGGAGAAATTCACAGCTATAGCGAATTGCCATCGATAAAGCTGATCGAGGCTACTTCCTGAGGTTGAAATAGCGCTCCTCGACACCGTCTCTTAGTAATGAGGAGCATGTCCACGCCGTCGCCGCTGGCGATGTCGCGGGACACGGCGGCTTTAATCGACTTGAGAACGAGATCTGCGCCTTCCTTCATGCTCATGCCCTCCTTGTACTCCGCCTCGATCACGCCCATAGCGATCGCAGCGCCGGTGCCGGCAGTGATGAAAGGATCAGGGATCAGGCTGCCAACCGGGTCCATGCTGAAGAGCTGGGGACCTTCATCGTCCATTCCTCCTACGAGGGTCTCCATGTAGAGGGGGAACATCCTGCGCTGGAAGAGCATGTTGCTGACGAGCTTGCCCATCGCCTTGACGCCGATAGGGTGATTATTATCAAGCTCGTAGAGCTTGGCGTAGGCTGAGACCTCCCGCGTCAGTGCCTGCATGTCGCTCATGAGGCCGGCGAAGGCGAGACCTATCCTGTCGTTGAGCTTGAAGACCTTCATGCCCCCCCTGCTGGTAAGCATGTTGCCCCATGTGACGCGCTTCTCCGAGGCGAGAATCACGCCGCCCTTGCAGATTATGCCTACGGTTGTCGCGCCCTGAATATCCTGCCAGCCCATGCCGAACTCCGGAACCCCTTCCGTTCCCAGCGATATTAACTTGACGCTCCGCGCCTCTTATATCCCCAGATGAATAACAGGCGGACATGGGCGGAAAGGCGGCTCTCCTGATTATCGACGTCCAGATGGCGTTCTTCATACCTGAGCTAAAGCGCCTAGCATACAATGGTGAGGAGTACCTAGCACGTATGAAGGGGCTCGTTACGCGAGCCAGAGAAGCGTGTGTGCCTGTAATATTCGTCCAGCACGACGGCGCCGAAGGGGTCACCGTTCGAGCCCGGTACGCAGGGGTGGCCTATCAACCCCGCCATCGCGCCGATGCCCGGCGAGCTCGTCGTCAACAAGCCGACTCCCGACGCTTTCTACCACACAAGCCTGAAGGATGAACTTGATAAGAGGGGCATAAACAAGCTAATAGTAGCTGGCATCCAGAGCGACTGGTGCGTCGACACCACTGTGCGCCGAGCCTACAGCCTCGAGTACGACGTCACTGTCGCCGAGGACGCGCACACGACCTATGACACACCAATCCTCAATGCGCAGCAGATAATCGCCCACCACAACTCCATCTTCGGCGGCAGATTCGCCAAGATGATGAAGGCGGACGACATCGACTTCAATAAACTCGCCTAACAGCAGTCCTCTTGTCCAAGAAGGGATAGCATCGGGTTCGGCGCGAACTCGAAGACGCTCCCCAGCTTGAGAGGTACCTTCGACGTCTTCGTCTCCACAACTATGTTCATGTGGTTGGGCATGTGGTTGTAGTCGAAGCCCGCGAGGTTGCCTATCGGCTCGCCATCAACCCTAACCTCGTCGCCGTTGACAATGTTACCACCCTGCATGACCTCGATGAAGGCTATTGCGGCCGCGTCTACGCCCTCCTCCCCCAATGGGTTCCATATCATGATCTCGTGGATGTCGCCTCGAAGCACGGCCCTGCTCCAGGCGTCGGTCAGGTTGATTCCGGAGCTACTGAACTCCACGTCAATGATCGTGACGGCCTCGCCCTTAACTGGCCTGCGCTCGCGGTAGATCCTCGGCGCCTTGACCGGTTGCAGCCTCTTCTCGCCATGCTCATTCTTCTCCATACATCCACATGGTGTCTCGCCGGTTCCGCATCCGCATGATTCCTTACCATCGGTCATATGAATCGATGGAATTAAATATGTAATTGTATAAAAGCGTTACGAGTCGCGGCGCAGCCTGCTCACGTAAGGTTTACGCGTCTCGGGGTCGATCTCGATAACGTAGCCGAGGGCCTCGAGGACGGGTGTTGGGTTCTTACACCCTCGCCCCTTCAGATACGCCTTATAGTCGGAGAGATCATCCCCCTCGATCTCCGCTAGTCCACTTTTTAGCTCCTCCAGCTTCTCGGGTGTGATGAGTACGCCGGGGAGCCTCACGTACCTTACCTTCTCCGCCTCAACCTTCCTGAGAAGCTCCCTGTCGGTAATGCCCATCCTGTGGGTCAAGTCGTCAATCACAATCACTTCGCCGAGACTACTCTTCCTAATAGGCGCCTTGATCTCGATGACAACCTCCTCCTCGACGGGCTCCGCCCTCATCAATCCGCCGTTCAGCCTCTGGCTCAGCTCAAGGGGACGCGTCTCACTGTAGCGCGGCGGGTAGGCTACGTCGGCGTGTAGGCTCCAGTTCTTCGCCTCCATGAGGCGGGCGAGGAGAACCTCCATCTTCGTGCCGCGGACGCCGACCTGCTTCACCGGCTTCAATTCGATGCTCAACCCCCCGACCTTCACATCGGGCTCCCCGAGCGCCGACGAAGCCTTCTCAACGAGTTCTCCACGTCCCGAATAGCCGATCACTATTCTCAGTGAATAGGCTAGGACCACCGCCGCGAGGGCGAAGTTGTAGAGCCCCAGAAGCTCGTCCGGCGTCGGCTCCTTGAAGTCGATGAGGTTCTGCTCCTCGAGCAGGTCGGCGTACATGCTCTCGTCGAGGTCACCAGTCGGCACGTTGAGCTTTTCCGCGACCTTACCGATTATCTCGGCGCGGTCTCTCTCCGAGATGGATGGGCGTCTCGCCGCCTCCTCGAAGAGAAGCGTCCTCGCCTTCACCGGGGGCACGAATGAACGCGTCCCGAAGATGCACCGCGAGTCGAGCACCGCCGAGAGGCCGCGCACAAGCTTGAAGTCGTAGCCAAGCTCCTCGCAGCTCGAGAGCCCCTCCATGAGGTCTCCCCGCCTCCTGTCCCGGTTCTCGGAGTAGACCGCGATAAGGGTCTTGGCGAGGCTGAGCTTCTCCTGGTCTGCGAAGAGGGGCGTTAAAGCCGCCTTGGTGCGCCTGACCCTGATTAGTTCGTGGGGGAGAATCAAGTCTCCTTCCTCCTCCTACTCAGACGTGTCTCCGCGGTGCCGAAACTCACCAGCTCGTAGAGGTTAGCCTGCTTCCCCTCCTTCTTCCTGAGCACCCTGCCGAGTCGCTGTATGAATTCGCGGTTGCTTCCCGTACCGCTGAGTATGACGGCGAGGGACGCGTCGGGAACGTCGACACCCTCATCGAGGACCTGGCTCGTGATGATCCTCTTGTAGACGCCTCTGCGGAACCTGTCAAGTATCTCCTCCCGCTCGTCCTTCACCGTCTGGTGGGTTATCGCCGGGATGAGGAGGCTGCGGCTAATACGATAGACGAGCTTGTTGTGTCGTGTGAATATGAGCGCCTTCTCGTTGGGGTTCGCCGTGAGGAGGTTCCTTAGATATTCTTCCTTGCTCTTGCTGTTGAGCGCCACATCCATCGCGGCGTTCCTCCCCATAAGCGCCCGCCGCGCCTCCGGGTCGACTCCACTCCTCTTCACGAAGAGCAGGTAGTCGCGAGCGCTCCTGATCTTGATCCCCCGCCTCTGGAGGAAGCCCTTGTAGACCGCGAACTGCCGCTCATACTCCAGCTTCTCGGTTGGCGTCAGCGGGACATTGATCGTGTGGATGGTGTAGTCGCTAAGATGTCTGCCCGCGAGCTCGTCTACAGCCTTCTCGTAGACTAGGGGACCGACGAGCTCATCTAGCTCCGATAGAACCGCCTCGTCCCTGCCCAGTGTGGCGGTAAGTCCGAGGCGGTACGGGGCAAGGTAGGCTAGTGCGATGCGTGTGTTGCTTGGGGCGGGGAGGTGATGCACCTCGTCGAAGACTATGAGTGCGAAGCGGTCCCCGAGCTCGCGCGCCCTGATGGCGGCGGAGTCGTAGGTGGAGACGGTTATAGGCTTGATGTCGCTCGACCCGCCACCGAGTGCCCCTATCTCTACGCCGAAGGCGTCGGCGAGTACCCCCCGCCACTGCTCCATGAGAACGATTGTCGGCACAACGACGAGAGTCGCGACCTGGAGCCGCTCCATCGCCTTCACAGCCATTATCGTCTTCCCCGCGCCGGTCGGGAGGACGACTATACCCCTGCGCCCGGCTTTTACCCAGCCCTCGACAGCCTCGGACTGGTAGTCCCTCGCCTCGAAGCGTGAGTGAAGCTGTGGAGTAGGGGGCGCTTTGAGTGCCTCGTCTCGATACTCGACGCCGCGCGCCTTGAGGTCGGCGACGATAGCGTGGTAATCTATTGCGCGCCTCCGAGAGGTGCCTCTATCGTCCCCCTCGACCACGAGCACCCCCCTTTCGAATCGGAGAACAATCAACCCTTATTGCACCGCGCTATAGCTTTGCCGAGAACCGGTGATTTCTGACACCGCGTCCCTCTATCACGATCCTCCCAGGCGACCCCTCGGAGCCCTCGACCGTGATCTTGACCCCGAGGATGCTCTTCGCCACCTCGACGGCGGTGAGAGTGTGGAGGGTGAGCCTGGACACGGTGAAGCTTGATACCCCCTCGGCGAGTGAGCAGGGCAGGACGAGGTTGTCCGCCGTGTGCATGTCGACGTATGCCCCTGACTTTATCTGGCCAACAAGTCGTTGCGCCGCCTCGGTACCGACCCTCTCCGCGGTCTTGCCGCGCTCCCCGAGGCCGTCGTCTCCTATCAGCGCCTCGCCCTCAACCCAGAGGCAGATGACACTCCCAGGCGAGAGGGGGTTTAACGCCTTACCAGGCGTCGCGACATCTATATTGGATTCGTAGCCCTCCTCGCTAAGCACGACTTTGGCTGCCGCCGCCTGTCTCTCCGCCACGTGGCGTGGGAGGCCACCGCACGTCGAAATTCCCCGGACTCCTCGAACATCGGGCTTCTCGCAGACGATCGCCTTGAAACCATCTATGGGCTGAACATTTGCCTCAACGAGGCCGCCGCCCTTCGGGTAGTAGCCATCCTTCAAGGTCCGAAGGACGCCTGAGAAGCCCATCTTCCTCAAGCCGGCCCAGACAACGCTCTGCACGATTGGCATCGGGGGAGACCAGCGGACGGCGGTTCCGCCCTTGACGCTTATCTTCACTGGGCTGTCCGCATAGGCAGCGACAGGCGCGGCACACTGGAGAAGGAGGCTACAGCTCCCCGCGGTTCCAATGTCGAAGCTGAAGACGCCGCCCTTGATCGGCCCCGGGTGGAACTCGATCTCATCGCTGCCGATCTCGAGACCCTTCGTATCAGCGCCGCAGAGTTCAGCGACCGCCTTCAGGGTATGGAAGTGTTGAGGCTTGAGACCAGGCTGGTTCCTGTTCGCGCGAATCTTTACTATCCTGACGGACTCGCCCAATATGGCGCTGTAGGTTGTTGCCATTCGGAGAAGCTGTCCACCGCCCTCCATCAGCGAGCCGTCTACCTCGATCACCGGCGTCACCTCGACGGTACTCCGCCGCAGAACCGGGTGATGTACTCAACGCAGACCGCCTCGGCCTTCTCAAGCTCCGCGACCCCTATGCCGGGGACGCCGCATGTGAGGAGCATGAGGTTACGCGTAGATGTTGTGACCTTACTGTAGTCAGCGTCCCTATAGGGGTAGACGGCGACCAGCCTCTCGTCGTCCTGTATCACTGCCTCGCCGCCGCTCAGCTGCAGGGGCTTATCCATGCCGATGCCTAGGAACTCCTCCCCTGGCTTCGCCTCTCGCATAATGGAGATGCCGCGCATCTTGTCAGCGTCGAACGCACCGAAGGGTATCGTCGTCGTCACCGAGGCAAGATTGTAGGCGTCAACGAGCGTGTTGATCATCGGCAGCGGGTTCCCGCGGAGTATGCGCCTAACGAGTGCCTCGGAGGCGGGGCGCGTCTTCGTCGGGTCGACCTTGACCTTCCAGAAGAAGTCGCGATAAGATCGGAAGACCTGATTATCCTTTAGGTCGTCGATATTCCACTTTTTTTGCGTCTCGGTGAACACTTGCCTCTTGAAGACTTCGAGATCGGGGTTCTGTTGGGCTATCCTCACGTCACGGATGTGGGTGACTATAGTGTGGAGCCCCGGGAACTTGGCGCCGAGGTCAGCGTCGAGCCTTAGGAACATGTGCCTAACCTGAGTGGTTTTCTTCGCTCCTGATCCTCGTCGCGCCGTCGCTCTTCCCGAGGTCGCGTATACGGCTCTCGCCGTCGACCTCGCAAACTATCCTGTAGACGGGTGTGGGGACGAGCTCGCTCCAGTCCTCCCCCTTGAGGATGCGGCGCCTTATCTCGGTCGCCTCGTACTTGCTCCTCTTGTGCAGGGGTATCTCTTTGACGTTGTACCCAGCTTCGATAAGCAGCCTGCTCGTGAGCGCCTGGTTCGAGTAGACGACGTCGAAACGCGGCGTCTGCGACTCGACGTAGCTGACCCAGGTCCTGTGGCTCGGCGCGTCGGCGATGGGAATGAGCATGTACTTGTTCCGGTCGACCTTCGCGTCGCTGAGCGCAGCCCTAATCATCTCGATGCGCTCCCCGGCCGTGAAGGGGTTGTCGGGCTCGTGGCTCATCTGCGCGCTTCCCACGACGATAATCAGTTCCTCCACCTCGCCGAGTATCGTCTCGATGGCGTATAGGTGGCCGAAGTGAAAGGGCTGGAAGCGCCCTACGAATAATGCTCTCGCCATACTGGCTACACCGGTGTTAGAGGGTATCTACTCCGGGACCTGTTTATCCCTTTCTACACCTCGATGCCCTCGGGTATCCTGCTCTCGCAGGGTACGCCGACCTGGCAGAAGCCGCAGCCGTAGCCTTTGAAGCCGTAGTGCTCCTCGACGAAGGCGTGCGTCGTATCCACGTAGTCGCTGCACCTCTGCTTGTCGTGACCCTTAGCCGTGATTGCTCCCGCTGGGCACTTCTTGATGCAGGCTCCGCAGGTCCCCTTGGCGTACCAGAGACAGTAGGCATGGTGATCGGTGTAGGGGCGGGGAGTCGGCGTGATGTTGATCTTCGCGATTACTGAGCCGACTCTATGTGCCTTGCCCTTCGCCGTAATGAGCCCGTCGCTTAGACCAAAGGTTCCCAGCCCCGCAGCGTAGGCAGCGTGCCTCTCCGACCAAGACGAGGCGAAGAGGTACTTCTCCGACATGTACTGCTTCCAGAGCGGGGACGCCATCGGCGCAACCGCCGGGTAGCCTGCCTTGCCAAGCTCAGCAACGAGGTGCGCCCTGAGCTTCATGTTCACGCCCTCCCCCATGATGCGCGCCCTCGCCCACCGCTCAGAGGGCATGAGCTGCTCCTTCCTTTGATCGTACTTCGTCGCCTTCGTCTGGGGTAGGACCCAGCTAATGACGGTCAAATCGCCGGACTCAGCCTCAACGCCGAGATGCGCTGCCCTGAAGAACTCGATAGGCTGGACATAGAAGTCTCCAATATCCTTCTTGTAGAACGCGTAGAGTGGGTCAGCGCCGCTCGAGAAGCCCACGATGGGTGCCTCCCACGCGGGCTCGCCGATGTCGTTGAAGGAGTTACTGGGCGAAGCTATGAAGCTCTCAACGATACCCGTACACAATTCGGCGAGGCCGCTTCTCGTTGTCATGTCTCACACTCCGTTGAGGCCGGATATAAACTCCGGCTCAGAGGCGCATCGCGCTTATATTCCACTCACTGGGTAGAATTCTGTATTATCCGGGGACTTGTGGATGGAAAACCTACAGTTTCTGCACTTGTCATGGGATGACGTCCAGGAACTAACCGAGAAGTTAGCGGCCAAGATCGCGGAATCCGGATACGTACCCGACATCGTCGTCGCTGTGAGCCGCGGTGGATTCGACCCCGCCAGGATACTCTGCGACCAACTTAGCGTCAGAAGGCTCGCCAGCGTCCAGCTCGAGGCGTACGATGGAATGATTAGACGCCCAGAGCCCGTCGTCGTACTGCCCGTGAACGCCGACCTCCGCGGTAGAAAGGCGTTACTTGTGGACGACGTCTCAGACTCCGGTTCCAGCCTCGCCAAAGGGAAAGAACATCTATTGCAGAAGAATGCGGCTGAGGTCAGGATAACGACACTCCACATAAAGCCCTGGAGTAAGTTCATACCCGACTACTACGCGGCTGAGGTCGACAAATGGATCGTCTACCCTTGGGAACTCAGGGAGTGCATCTTAGAAGTTGCGGGGAAGATACGCGCCGACGGCGCCAGCGGCCAAGAAGTCATTAAGAAGCTGATCGAGTCGGGCTTCAAGAAAAGCGACGTCGCCCGATACCTAAAGTAAGTGTCTAGATGCTGTCGGGCTCTACTTCGCCCTCGACCTCTACAGCCATCAAGTCGGACTTTACGACGCGTGTGGCGTAGCCGGCTACCTTGTTCCTCATCTTCTTCGATACGCCGATGTTCAGTTCTGTGAGGAACTTTTTGTTGTGATCGAAGTCTGTGTTAAAGCTCTTGTTGTACTTTTCGATGAGCTCTATCGCGACGCGTTTGACCATCTCTGTTCTGACTTTACCCACTTGCATACCACCGGTTATGGTTTTGCCGATGCTGTATGAGGCTTCGGCACTCATTTAAACGTTTACCCTTACCTCACGGGCTCCTCCATAAGAGTCATGTCGCCGGCGAAGGTCAACCTGAATCATCAGGGCGGGCTTCGACGAGACATATCTAGTGTGGAAGGCTTTAAGCATCCCACCTTATTCGATGCGGGTCGATTAATCTGAACGGTCATCCAAGACGGCTCTAGGAATGGATACACCCGTTCTTACAGCCGTTTATCAGACGCTAGAACCGATGGGAGCCCTAAATCGGGTCCTGTTACCTGAAATGGGGATAAGTATTAAATATTATCTGAATCGTGTTTATAGACAGGGTTGATTCCTGATGACGGACGAGATTAAAGTTGCTCCGATGCACAAGCTGATAAAGAGGGCTGGGGCCGACCGCGTAAGCGAGGAGAGCGCCATCGCCCTGGGCAAAGCGCTCGAGGAGATCGGCGTCAAGGTGGCGAAGGAGGCACTCGACTACGCCAAGCACGCGGGCCGCAAGACGGTCAAGGCGAAGGACATAGAGATCGCCGCCCAGAAGGTCATGGATAGGTAGGATTAATATACGAAAGCCGCTGGCGACTATTTGATTAGTCATGCGGCAAATCGACTGTGACATCGTCGTTGTGGGCGGCGGGCCCGCCGGTTCGTCGGCCGCCAGAGCCGCGGCGGCAAAGGGCGCCCACGTCGTCCTACTCGAGGAACACCCAGTTATCGGATCGCCGGTATTCTGCGCAGAGGGGCTCAGCCTCAACGGTATCAAGGACGCGGGTCTCGAACCCGTGGCGCCCCTCGTCGCCCAGAAGATCACGCGCGCCAGGGTATTCGCTCCGAACGGGAACAACATCGATCTGACGAGTGAGAACTGGGTCGGCTACACGCTTAACAGGAACTTCTTCGACAAGGCGATCGGCGACCTCGCGGTCAAGGCGGGCGTTGAGCTACTGACGGAGACGAAAGCGACAGGCGTATGGAGGGAGAACGGTAAGGTCGCCGGGGTGATGGCGGAGAGTGGCAGCGATCAGATCAAGGTCAAGGCGAAGGTCACCATCGGCGCCGACGGCTACTGGTCAATTGTGCGCCGCTCAGCGGGACTCGGCAGGTGGTACTCAGACGTAGTCACCTGCGCCCAGTTTCAGCTCGGCGGTCTCCACCTCGATGAGCCGTCGACGAACGAGTTCTACATCGGTATGAAGTACGCGCCGGGTGGATACGCCTGGGTCTTCCCAAAGAACGAGGGGGAGGCGAACGTCGGCCTCGGCGTCCGCAACATACACACGGAACCCGCAATCAACTACCTGCGCAGATTCCTAGACTCCGACCCACGCTTCAAGGGGGCGAAGGTGCAGAGGCGGAACGGCGGAGTCTGCCCGGTATCGGGGATACTGGACAAGATTGTTGACGATAACCTGATGCTAGTGGGCGACGCGGCGGGGGAACTCATCCCCATGACTGGTGCGGGGATCCACAGCGGCATCGAGTCGGGAAAGATTGCAGGCGCAGAAGCGGTCGACGCCATCGTCGGCGAGGACACCTCGGCGAAGAGGCTCGGCCAGTACCGCACAAAGTTCGAGAAGTACTGGGGCAAGAGGATCAAGGACAGTCGCAAGATCGTCGAGATGCTAGACAAATTCAGCGACGAAGACCTCAACACCCTCTCCACCATCATCACGAACGACGAGATACTCTCCCTCGCCAACGGGGAGAGCACGAAGAAGACGATAGCCAAGATCGTCGCACGGTCTCCGGGCAAGATAATGAAGCTGATGGCTGCCTACCTCAAGTAGGCGCTCTCAGCAAGTTTTAACAGGTTATCGCGCCATTTTTCTCTCGATCTGGTTTGTTGAAGACTAACAGGGATAAGCTCGTCAAGGTGTCGGTCATCGGCGAGATAGTGAGCCCAGTCATCTCGGACGCCGTCTACAAAATAACAGCGGATGGGAGAGCCGGTGATCCTCCCCGGCGTGGGAGGAATCACATACAACATCAGGGTAGGCGACCTCGCCTGCGGCTGGATGGCGGACCACGTCGAGCCGGGTGTAAGCCTCGAGAACAGGGTGAGCGACTCACGCTTCCCACGGGGGCAGAGCAACGCGTTGAACGTCCTCGCCTGCATAGGAAACGAGGCGGTCGTGGTCAAGGGGGACGCGAAGGGGGAGAAGGGAGTAGTCGTGGGCAAGCACGGTGGGATAGAGCATGTCATGGTCGACTTCCCCCCTGAGACCTTGGAGAAGCTGGTGATCGAGGACAAGGTGCAGATCAGGGCGTGTGGAGTCGGGTTGAAGCTGCTCGATGCACCCGATGTGAAGGTCTACAACACGAGCCCCGAGTTCCTCGACGCTGTCAACCCGAGGATGTCAAGGGGATGCTTGAGGTGCCCGTGACCCATGTTATACCAGCCGCGATAATGGGCTCGGGCCTCGGCAGCAGCCAGACGAGCAGCGGCGACTACGACATCACGATGTTCTGCTCGGAGACCGTGGAGGGATGCCACCTGGACGACCTGCGCCTCGGCGACCTCGTCGCCATCACGGACGCGGATAGCAGCTACGGGCGCATCTACAGGAAAGGTGCCGTTACCGTGGGTATCGTTACCCACAGCAACTGCGTCGTTGCGGGACACGGCCCAGGGGTGACGACGCTCTTCACCTCTACGAAGGGAATGATCAAGCCCGTCGTCAGGAAGGATGCGAACATCGCGAAGCTGCTGAAACTCCGGGACGACATCTAAGCGGGTTAACGTTTTTATTGTGGACTGGGTAGACTATTTGGCGCGCTCCTGTCGTCTAGTCCGGTCAAGGATATGGGCCTCTCGAGTCCGGGATCCCGGGTTCAAATCCCGGCGGGAGCACCAACCCCGAAACACACTTTCCGCGTAGACAGCCGGAAAAATTGACTTTTCAATATTCAAATGATGAATACATACACACCTGTCTTTGCATATTGCGCGCGCAGACAAAAGCGAGGGGGGAGGCGGATAATAATAAGAGGTGTTCGCCAGTCTCCCGCTCTACTACTGCATGCTGAACTAAAAATTCTAATTAATGGTTAGGAAAACGTTATATTAATAAATTGCAGAAAAACACATCAGTGAACCCGTCCCTAAATAATAGACTAACAAAATTTACTTCCATAAAATTTATTCATAAAAAGAGCTGCATCAATTATCCTAATTTTAACGCTAATCAGCGTGCTCCAAGTTACATACCCGCAACCAGCAAATGCAGTCACTGTCAGGAAAGGATGGGCTATAGTTGTGGGGATAGCCGACTACGACGGTACAGCAAACGACCTTCAATACCCCGACGACGACGCCAACGACATCGCCTATAACCTAGTCACTTACAATGGTTGGAATGCCTCTAACATAATCTTCCGTAGTGAACTCGGATGCTACGGCCAGCAACATCGTGAACAGCTTCACTTATCTATCAACCGAAGTCGCCTCCACTGACACCTTCATATTCTACTTCTCTGGCCACGGATATGGAGCTCCGGACACTAACGGTGATGAAGCCGATGGAATAGACGAGTCCATAGTGTCAAGGGATCTATACTTCATTACAGATGATTAGATCTCGACCCTTATGGGCATAGTCAACTCGGATCGGAAGATAAGCTATCTTTGACTCATGTTTACTCTGGCGGTATCGCAAGGCCGCGTCGACTCCCAGCAGCCTCACCGCAAAATACTATGAGGGTATGCCGAGGGCCTTCGAACTCGGGAATCTCGCCAAAGGACCTAAACAATCAGGGAGTCGTCGTTTTGATGGCGAGTCTGGAGAACACACTCAGCTACGAAGATGATATTCTACCAGAATGGCATATTCACCTACTTCCTGGCGGAGGGGATGGGCAATATCTTCCCGCTTACGCAAATCTCAATACACTGGCTTCGGCGGAGGAGTTGTTCGTTTACGCTGATTCGCTCATGAGGGTCGGTAGACTCTCCGCCTACTGGCAGGTTGGGTCAATATATGATGGAATAACCGGAGAAGCTGACATTACAATCGGGCACCAGATCAGCCTAAGCTCCCAAGAGGCGGGTGGGTCCTCGCAGAGCCTGGGGGAAATCAAAGTTGACGACAGCAAGTACACCCCGCCTTCCTCGGTGCATGTTACCGCAGGGGCTCATATGCTAAGCTACATCCCAGTGGGATTCAATGTGTTTGACCACTGGGAGGTAACCGGAGGAGCAACACTGAACTCGACTAACCAAAACCCATCCACCCTTATAGTAACTGAACCTGGCACCGTTAAGGCCATCTACGCCAGATCCACGTGGAAATATGGTCAACGCGTTACCCTGACCGGTTCAATGGCCGGTGCCCAAACAATTACCCTGTGTTGATCCGACTGCATTATGGCTCCGGGACTAGCAGCGCCTCAGACATGTACCTCGGGGGCCAGTGTAGGGCTGACTTCGGGGACATCAGGTTCACAACCATGGATGGGGTGACTCGATCTTAGCTACTGGATACAGCAAAAGATCGACGGCGACTACGCGGACGTCTGGGTTAAGATTCCCCAGATCCCGGCTTATCCCGCGACCACCGGTTTCCTCGTCTACTACGGGAACAGCTTAGCGACCTCAATTGACAATGGTGATAACGTGTTCCTCTTTTTCGACGACTTCGAAGAGACCAACCTGAACTCTACCCCCGACTCCGAGAAGTGGTCTACGTCTGGCGTAATTGGAGCCGCCTACATACAGGTCAAGGCGAACCCCAGTGGGTCCGGGAAGGTGACAGACATCTACGATAACTGCGACGGTGTATACACTACGCTGACTACGCAGCCCTGGAGCGACAGTGGCGAGGTCGCAATCGGCTTCAAGTGGATGACTAGCCTGAATGGGAATTGGTGGAACTGGTGGAACACTGGAAACATCGCATACAAGTCCGATGGCTCAGATCTACTGGAAATTGGTTTAAGCCGGTTAAATGGCAGATTCGGGTACTGGGATGGCTCAGCTATGAGGGATTGGAACCCTCAGTTGAGCTACTCGATCAACAAGTGGTACGATTTTGAGTTCAAGTGTCTGAGCGGCTCCGCAAGCGTCGTCGTTAACGGCACTAGTTATGGGCTCGGCTACGAGTCAGCGTGGGGTAGTCCGGTGAAGTCTTCGCCTATGAATAGGTGCCACAGTGAGCCGGCTGGGCATGATTACGTTGATAATTTTTATGTCCGGAAACTTGTCTCCCCCGAGCCCGCAATTACAGGCTATGGGCAGCCCACGCTGGGAACCTTAACCGTCACCTCGCCGAATGGAGGGGAGGTCTGGCTCCCTGGTAAGATCTACACGATCACCTGGAGTAGAACAGGCAGCACCGGATCATACGTGATAATCGAATTGCTCGAAAGGCGGCGTCATTAACAGGGTCATAGCCTCTAACTCGGTGAACGACGGTGAGCAGAAGTGGCTGATGCCTGCCACGCAGACTCTTGGGGCGGACTACTCTATTAGAATTACTAGCAGGACTGACGCATCGATCAAAGATACTAGCGACGGATACTTCTCAATAGGCAATATATTCGTCAACGATAACGGTAACCTCACCGAATGGTGGGGAGAGCTGGACTCAGGGCGAGCCGATCCCGATAACCTGGTCAAGCACCGGCGACGTTGGGCCGTATGTGAGGGTCGAGCTGCTGAAGGGTGGCGCGGTCAACACCGTGATGTTCATCAGCACCGAAAATGACGGGACCCTCGACTGGGACATACCCCCCACGCAGATGGTGGGTGCGGACTACTCGGTCCGGGTTATCAGTACTTCAAATGAGGCTATCTCCGACACCAGCGACGCATACTTCACCATAAATCCCTCGTCAACCGGCTCGATCACCGTCACGGCTCCTAATGGTGGTGAGACCTGGATGCCGGGAACGATATACGCCATAAGTTGGGCCTCCACGGGAACCATTGGAACGTATGTTAGGATCGAGCTCTTGAAGAGCGGCGTCCTTAACCGGGTTATCGCCTCAAGCTCCTTGAACGATGGAGAGCAGAAGTGGTTGATACCCACAACCCAGATACAGGGTTCAGACTACAAGATCAGGGTAAACAGCAGAACCTACCCGTTGATCACCGACACAAGCGACTTCTACCTCACAATAGGCACCACCCCAGCCAACACCATCACAGTGACCTCCCCGAACGGAGGCGAAAGCTGGCTGCAAGGCTCGATACAAGCAGTCACTTGGACCACCAGCGCGGGCCGACGGGGTCATACGTGAAGATTGAGCTGCTGAAAGCAGGATCGGTTAACATGGTGATCTCGGCCAGCACGTCTAACACGGGGGCCTTCTCGCTGGACGATACCCGCCGCCCAGGCGATTGGAGCCGACTACTCAATCAGGGTCACGAGCACTTCGGATGGGTCAATCATGGACGCCAGTAACTCGTACTTCTCGCGTGAGCTCGGCTGCCTCTGACTCGATTATCGTCACTGCGCCTAATGGTGGGAGAGAGCTGGGTAAGGGGTAAGGTCTACTCCATTACTTGGTCCTCCACTGGGGTGACGGGGCCGTATGTGAGGATTGAGTCTGTTGAAGGGGGGTGAACTGGCGAAGTTGGTTTCTCGGAGCTCCGCGAATACTGGGCTTCAGAAGTGGCTTATTCCCTCTGACTTTGGCTGCTGGCTCTGATTACAGGATTCGGATTACCAGCACGTCATATGCCGCGATCACGGATTACGAGTAACGCCAACTTCTCCATAACGTGATCACAACTGCAATCTTTTTTTACAGTTCTTTGAAGTCATAGTTCATCCACTTCTGAAAGCCACGCAATCTTTTCGATTTCTATTTTGGTAACCAAAGCTCGACAAGTTATACTGACACATTATGATGCTGGTTGCCTAAATAGGTGAGACTCTCAGCCGCCACATACGTAGCGTGACCTTTGACCAAAATGGGGGAGTTCTGCTCGTAGATGGAAAGATGGATCAAGGCGTGTGAGAGAGATCGCTGCAGCGTCTGCTATAGCTCAGTGGTTGATTATTCACTCCTTCAGTGGATATATTGACGCGTCTCTCTGGGTCGATCAGGGGACCGTAAAGTTTGAGGCTCTGAGCTTTTCGGGGGCGAGGGCACGCGCATCGTATCAGGACGAGAATATGTAGGTGAAATTAAAAGATATAAATCAATTATAATCCATCATTCGCTGAATGGGGTATAGATGCAAGGCAGATACCTCAACTCCTCGGCTCGTCGGCTGAATGGCTGCAGCGACTCGCTGACGGCTCGCTGTGGCTCGTGCGGCTCGCTGCGGCACACGGCAGCACGCCGCGGCTTAGGTTAGCAGAATTAGTAGCGAATTTTCTCCCCATCTACAAAGCCTCCTATAGAGGACACTACAACAACTAACCAAGCACGCAGCCGCGAAGCCACCACGCCAACCACGAAGAAAAGCCGCATCCAAAACAACCGCTTAAGAGCCAACACAGCCCCTGTCTACCCAGTTGAAGCCACACCAGCCGCCGCAGCCCCCTAACACACCAGCAGCTAAAGCCACCTCTACCGCCGACACACAACACAGCCAACACCAAGCTACAGGAGCCAGCCCCACGAGCCGATAGGAGCCATGCACCAGCCAAGCATCGAGGCGCCGGTAAAAGCCGTCAACGTTTTACATAAAACGCCTCCAACCAAATTGAGGAGGGAGATGCTAAGGCGCCGCTTCGGGAGAACCTAATCCGTCCGAGGATTCACCCAGGCAAATTAACCGAGTGCACGTTACCGGGGAATCCGTGCACGCGTCATTATTTAGCATGAGGCAGTTCGCCTATAGCGGGCATCTCCGCGGTTTCAACGTCGCCCACGGCGGCGAGGGGCTCAACTACCAGCAGCGGGCACTCCCCTCCCTTCCTCTGAGGAGCTCACACAGCATCCGGCTACTAGCCCTCTGAGCATCCGACCTCACCGGAAAAATACCGTCAGAGAATTAAGCCACGTCTCAACGGGCGTGGTTGCCTCCCTACTGAGCCATTCCGTCCTAAAAACGATCTCAACATCAAGCGTATCCACTCCCCGGCTTCGATCCTCCTCCACCATCAGGTCTCCCCAGCGGACTACGCCCTCCACCTAAACGGATATGGGGTACAGTTGCACGCCTCTCGCCGGGTATTTCTCGGGGTGGGACGCATCCGCGTCTTGGTACCTTGGATCGGTGATGAGGCCTTTGACGGGGACGCTTCGGTTGAACCGGATGGTATCCCCGTTGGCGCGTATTGTTTGGGTGGCGGTTTTCTGTTCCTCGAAGCTGAGGTTCCAGTTTATCATTAGGTCTGCTAGTCGGTATTTTTCGGTGATTGGTGTGGTCTGGTTCTTTAGGGCTGCCCGAGGAGGGGGTTGTGTTTTGGCCAAAACACTTTGGGCTTGGTAGTAGTCCATGTGGAGCAGCCTTAGCCTATTGGCGATGTATGCCCGACTCTTACCCACAATATTCGCGCATTGTACTTCGCGAGATACTCCCAGAGCGGACGAACTCTGTCCCCGGCGAGGCGAAGACGTAATCCACACCGTACCTATGGAGGGCCTCGACGTAGCCCTCCGCCGCCCCCTCGACCCTTATCTCTTCTAAGAAAGTGACCGGGTCTAATTTGGCGTAATGGAGTTAAAAGCCGAACCACTTGTCGAGTCTCGCGGCGCCTTTTGTCGCCGACTTGAAGCCTTTATCCATCTTCTCAATCGCCCCAAGCACCTTCTCCCTGCTGAAGTTATGCTCACCGCAGAGGTAGCTGAGTATCCCCGCCGTGTCGGGCTTCCCCCAGTCTAGCTTGTAGTCGTCGGTGACTGGGGGGTTGAGGAAGAGCTCCCTGATCTCGTCTGACGGGATGAGGGAACTCGGCATTTGGTAACTCAGAGAGGGCGCCTCGAGGCTACCATGTTTCTTGATGAGCTTGATCGCCGTCTTCGGACCTATTCCCTTGATGCCTTCGGGGTTGTAGTCTGTGCCTATGAGTATACCTACATCTATCAGCTGCTCACGCGTCAGCCCGAGCTCTGCTAGGAACTTCTGGTACTCGTAGATCTCGGGCTCGACCTTAATGTAGACGTTCTTCTTCGGCAGCTTCCTTCGCCCACTTATGCTAAGGTTCCTGACGAGGCGTGGAGCGCCGAGGAGCAGGGAGTCGAAGTCCTGGCTGCTCGCCGCCCAGACGCTACCCTTTATCGCCATGTGAGCAGCCTGAGCCTCCCCCTCACCCGGGGACTGTATCCAGGGGATGCCCATCAGCGTGAGTAAGCCTCTTTGCTTCGCCGATGGTGTCGCTTGAGGCGACGACACTCTGCTGCCCCCAGCGGCGCGCCGCTACATGGTCACCCTCCTCAACCGCCTTCTCAAACTTTTGCCTAGCCTGAACACGCTGACTCGTGGCGCGCCTCTAGGGTCTGCCTCTTGAACTCATGCGGCCTGCCGTCGAAACAGTAGACGACGCGGACGCCAGCCTCCATGAGGTTGCTGTTGCGGTAAAGAATGCCGCTGAGGTGGCTGGTGACGTTGCCCCGCGCGTCTTTGAGCTGCTCCCCACCCTGACCACGGATAATCGCCAAGAACTGGTAGATGACGTTGTGACCGTCGAATGCGACGGACCTACCCTTCAGCTCATCCAGAGAAATCTTGCGGGGCTCGACGAGGTCGCCGAACTGGACGCCCATTCCCTGTGCCCCCCTACACGAGCTCTATCCTGCGCTTCCCCTTAGCCATCTTGGTGACCCTGACGAGGCCCTGTATCTCCATATCCATGAGAAGACTTACCAAACTCGTTCTCGTTTATGTTCTTCTGGTACTTCTGCACCTGCTTTAGCAGGTCGTCGAACTCCATGGCGCCGCTCTTGCCGAGGGCCTCCACGACTGTTGAGGGAATTAGCTTTGCGTCCAAATCGTTCACCTATGCGATATCCATGGGAGGCTTCTGCTGGTCCCGGATACGCTTGTTCGTGTCCTGGTACCACTTCTCCATCTCAGGAGTAATCGAGGGAACTATATCATCCATGACCTTCTCGAAGTCGGTGCCGAGAACCTTCTGCGTATCGGGGTCCCTGCGTAGGGCATTAATAGCCGCCTCGCGGCAGATGGCGTCGATGTCGGCGCCGCTGTATCCCTGCATCTTCTTCGCCAGGTCCTCAATCTTGACCTTCTCCAGAGGCATGTCCTTCGTCTTTATCTGAAGTATCCTGAGCCGGGCCTCGCCGTCTGGCGGGGGCACGTAGACACGCCTATCGAACCTGCCGGGGCGTAGTATGGCGGGGTCGATCATGTCTGGGCGGTTCGTCGCCGCGATGACAACTATATTCTGCAGGGTCATCAGCCCGTCTATCTCTGTGAGCAGCTGGCTTATGACGCGCTCGGTGACGCGGTTGTCGCCACCTCCGCCCCTCGCGGGGACGAGGGCGTCGAACTCGTCGAAGAATATGATGCTCGGCGCCGCCATTCGCGCCTTGCGGAACGTCTCCCTGATCGCCTTCTCGGACTCTCCGACCCACTTGCTGAATATCTCGGGGCCTCTGATGCTGATGAAGTTGGCCTCAGACTCGGTTGCGACTGCTCTTGCGAGCAGCGTCTTACCGCAGCCCGGTGGCCCGTGGAGAAGTATGCCCTTTGGCGGCTGTATACCCAAGCGCGTGAACCGCTCAGGGGTCTTCAGCGGCCACTCGACCGCCTCCTTGAGCGACTGCTTGACGATCTCAAGACCGCCGACCTCGTCCCAGCGGACGTTCGGCGTCTCGATGTAGACCTCACGCATCGCTGTTGGTGTGACCTCTCTGAATGCGCCCATGATGTCCTCTGTTGTTACGACCATCTGGTCTAGGACCTCGTGGGGTATCCTCTTCTGCTCGAGGTCGATCTTGGGCAGGTACCTGCGGAGCGCCTTCATGGCTGCCTCGCGGCTGAGTGCCTCGAGGTCGGCGCCTGTGTAGCCGTGTGTGAACTCGCTTACCTTTGTGAGGTTGACGTCCTCGGCAAGGGGCATGCCTCGTGTGTGTATCTGCAAAATCTCGAGGCGACCCTCTCTGCCGGGAGTGGCGATTTCGATCTCCCTGTCGAAGCGCCCAGGGCGGCGGAGCGCCTCGTCTATGGCGTCCGGCCTATTCGTGGCGCCGATGACTATGACGTGCCCCCTGCTCTTCAGCCCGTCCATGCTGGCGAGTAGCTGCGCGACGACGCGCCTCTCTACCTCGCCTGTGACGTCGCTCCTCTTCGGGGCGATGGCGTCTATCTCATCAATGAACAGTATGCTCGGCGCGTTCTTCTCTGCGTCCTCGAACATCTTCCTGAGCCTGCCTTCGGACTCGCCGTAGAACTTGCTCATTATCTCTGGGCCGTTTATCGCGTAGAAGTTGGCATCAGACTCGTTGGCGACCGCCCTGGCGAGGAGCGTCTTCCCGCAGCCGGGTGGACCGTGCAGAAGCACTCCCTTCGGCGGGTCGATACCGAGGCGCTGGAATATCTCGGGGTGGCGGAGCGGAAGCTCGACCATCTCACGGATTCGCCGGATCTCTTCGTTCAGGCCACCGATGTCCTCGTAGGTTGTCCTGCTCGGCATCTCCATCTCGGGAACGGGCTCGCTCAGGATCTGGATCTCAGTCGTTGGGCTGATCTTTACGATGCCGGCTGGGCGCGTGTTGACGACCATGAACGGCACCGAGTGTCCCAGCATCATTATGAGCAGCGTGTCACCCCTCGTAGCTGGGCGGTCGATGAGGCGGTCCTTCACGAATCTGATGAAGTCGTTGTCGACGCTGATCCTGATGTCGACGGGGGCCAGCTTTATGCCGACAGCGTACTCGGCTTCCGCCTTCTTCACCTGCACGAACTCGTTTATGCTGACGTTGCAGTTTTTCCTGATGAAGCCGTCTATGCGGAGGAGGCTTAATCCCTGGTCCTCGGGGTAGGCGGGCCACGCCTTCGCCGCCGTCGACTTCTTGCCGACGACCTCGACGACGTCGCCTACGGTGACGCCTAGGGTCTTCATCGTATCCGAGTCCATGCGGGCGATGCTACGCCCGACGTCCCTCTGCTGCTTCGCTTCGGCTACCTTCAACTGGACGCTGCTCAAAATGTCCACCAGGGGCTGATCTCGACCTTCTCAGTGGGTTCAGTTAATATAAATGTGTAGTTGGTTCTGTGATAAACACGCCTGATTGTGCCACGCCTAGATCACGCCGGTTTCGAGGGCCAAAGCCTCAGCGGAGGCCTTATCCAGCTTGATTTTGGAGAGTATCGTGTACCTGTCCGGGCGAATGTCCTGCGCTATGGCAAGCGCCTCTATGATCTTCTCCTTCCGGATACCGAGGACCTTCGCCGTCGTGGGGGCGCCGATCTTCTCCAGCGCCTCCCTAATACGCTCCCAATCGAGGCCGTGGAGGCGCGCCATCATTATGGCGCCGACGCCGCACTGCTCCCCATGGAGTGCGGGCTTGTCGACGATGAGATCAAGGGCGTGGCTGAAGAGGTGCGCAGAGCCGCTGCAGGGTCGGCTGCTCCCGGCGATGCTCATCGAGGTGCTACAACTGATGAGGGCTTCAAGTAGGTCACGAACGGTCTCCGAGGTGTTTCTTCTTATCCTGTCGGCGCCCTCTATGATGAGCTGGCTGCTCATGAGTGCGAGGCTGGCCGCGTATGCGCCGTAGTAGTCGCCGTTATCGGCGTGTGCGAGCTTCCAGTCCTCAACCTCGGTAACCTTGCTTATCACGTCACCGCAGCCGGCGGCTGTGAACCTGTAAGGCGACTCGGCGATGATGCCGCTGTCCATGACGACGGCGACGGGTGACACGGCCTTGACCGTGTAGGGGCGCTCCATCCCCTTGACTGAGGCGAGGCTGCTGGCGATGCCGTCGTGGCTGGCCACGGTTGGGACGCTTATGAAGGCCTTCCCCCTTTTCGCGGCGGCGAGCTTCGCGACGTCTATGTTCCTGCCGCCACCGACGCCGATGAGGACATCCACGTTCGCCCTGTCCGCGTCCTCCATGACGCGACCCACCGTCTCAAGCTGGGCGTCCTCGACTATCGAGCGGCCCGACGCTATGCCGTCATTGGCGAGAATCCACTGCACCTTCTCCCCAGCCACCTTGAAGGTGCTCTTACCCGTCACGATGAGCGCTTTGCGGTAACCGAGCTCCTTGCATATGCCGTTGAGGCTCGACAAGACGCCCTTCCCCACGAGGACGATCCTCGGCAGGTCTATCCTGTGGACGGGAATAGCCTTCGGGGGGTCGGGTGAGGACATCGGGGGGCCTCGGTGCTGAAAGCATGGGGGAGCCCGTGGGCTTTAACCCCTACGGTCACCCATTTTTCAATAAATCGAAAAGGTTTTTAAATAACACCCAGAATCTAGAATTGGTCTTCCTTCTAAGGATACCCTCTTTAGAGCGTTAGTAGGGGAAGGAACATGTCAAAGGAAATCGAGGCGTTCAAAGGTACAACGACGGTGGGCGTCGTCTGCAAGGACGGCGTCATACTAGGCACAGACACGAGAGCAACGGCTGGCAACTACGTCGCGAGCAAGCACGCGAAGAAGGTCTACCAGATCACGGGCAACCTCGCCATGACCATCGCCGGCGGTGTAGCCGTCGCGCAGAGAGTCGTCGAGATACTCAAGGTCAACACACGTCTCTACGAGCTCGAGAAGGGGCGCCCCATGCCGGTCAAGTCGGCGGCGACCCTAGTCTCAGGCATCCTCTTCCAGAACCGTGAGGCCGGCGCACCCCTACCTATGCAGGCGATAGTCGGCGGATACGACTCCACCGGCGCACACATATTCAACCTAGACCCCTTCGGCAGCCTCCTCGAGGACAAGATGATCTCCACCGGCTCAGGCAGCCCCTTCGCCTACGGCGTACTCGAGGCACTCTACAAGGAAGACAAGACCGTCAAGGAGATGCTCCCCATCGTCGCGAGGGCGATAGACTCCGCGATGAAGAGAGACACATACAGCGGCGACAGCTTCGACGTCGCCGTCATAGACAAGAAGGGTTTCCGTGAACTCTCACCCTCCGAGAAGGAAGCGTTACTAAAGGCATAGTTGGATGCAGGGATGCAGAAGCCCCAAGGACTTAGCTACGAAGAGATCAGGAAGACAATCCTCGAAAAGATACCCGCCGAGGTCGGCATAACGCGTATCGAATTCGAGGGCCCACGCCTGGCGATCTATACGCAGAAGCCCGAGGTTCTTGTCGAGCAAAGCCATATAGTAGGCGAGATCGCGAGCATAATCAAGAAGCGTATTGTCGTGCGCAGCGACCCTTCCGTCCGCGTCAATGAACTGGAGGCGGAGAGAATGGTCAAGGAGATCCTCGCCGAGGCGGGGCTCGTGCAGAGCAACTTCGACCCGAGCCTTGGAGAGGTAACGCTCGAGGTGGAGAAACCTGGCGTCGCCATAGGTAAGAACGGGCAGAATCTGCTTGAGATCGTTAAGAAGACCCGCTGGAGCCCGAACGTTGTGCGCTCACCGCCGATCCCCAGCATGACAATCAAGATGGTAAGGGGCTACATCTACGGCAAGAGTAAGGAGCGTGAGCGTTTCCTCCGCGAGACTGGCGAGGCGATCTACCGCCCCATGTACCAGCAGAGCGGGGATGTCAGGGTCACCTTTCTCGGCGCAGCCAGGCAAGTTGGCAGATCGGCTGTGCTCATCAGGACGAGGGAAAGCCGCATCCTCATGGACTGCGGAATCAACCCGGGCACATCCAACCCCATCGGCGCATACCCCCGTATCGACACGGAGGAGTTCGACATCAGCAAGCTCGACGCCGTCGTCATCACACATGCCCACCTAGACCACTGCGGCTTCCTCCCCTACCTCTACAAGTACGGCTACGAGGGGCCAATCTACTGCTCCGAGCCAACCGCCAGCCTAATGGTGCTCCTGCAGAGTGACTACCTCGACGTCACCGGGAAGGAGGGGCGCTTCCTCCCATACAGTAACGAAGAGGTTCGCGAGGTGATCATGAGAACGATACCCCTCGGCTACGGCGAGGTCACTGACATCAGTCCGGACATTCGCCTCACGCTGCACAACGCGGGGCACATACTCGGCTCAGCCCAAGCCCACCTCCACATAGGCAAGGGGCTCCACAACGTCGTCTATACGGGCGATTTCAAGTACGGCCCAACTCAGCTACTGCAACCAGCTTCAATCCAGTTCCCACGCGTCGAGACACTCATCATGGAGAGCACTTACGGTGGCCTCGACGACACCACGCCCGACCGCGAGCAGACGGAGGCATCTTTCGTCGAGATAGCGAATAAGACGCTCTCTAAGGGCAAGCTCCTGATCCCCGTCCCCGCAGTGGGGCGCGCGCAGGAGATCATGATGGTCATAAACAAGTACATGAAGGAGGGCAAGATGACGGAGGCACCCGTCTACATCGAGGGCATGATCAGCGAGGTCACCGGCATCCACACTGCCTACCCCCAGTACCTTAGCAACGACATAAGGGACCAGATACTCCGTGATGGCATCAATCCCTTCGAGAGCGACTACTTCACCGTCGTCAAGCAGCAGGACAAAAGAGATGAGATAGTGAATGGGGGACCAGCCATCATTATGGCAACAGCAGGCATGATGGAGGGTGGCCCCGTTATAGACTACTTCAAGCGCCTCGCTCCGGACGAGAATAACGCCCTCTGCTTCGTAAGCTACCAGGTCGCCGGCACAATGGGTCAGCGTGTCCAGTCAGGCATGGGTTCAGCCCAGATGTATGGGCAGAACGGTAAGATGGAGATCATAAACGTCGCCATGAAGAACTATACCGTCGAGGGCTTCAGCGGCCACAGCGACTGGCGCCAACTAGTCAACTATGTCCGCCGTCTCCACCCACAGCCGAAGCGCGTCTTCGTCATACACGGCGAGGAGTCGAAATGCGAGAACCTCTCACGCGTCATAGCCAAGCAGAGGGGCATCTACGGCATCGCGCCGGAGAACCTCGACACCTACACCCTCGCGTAGACTTCTTATCCTCCGCGGCTTATTCTCACCCGATGAGTGATTCCGGGCTCAAGGTTAGGAAGAGGCGCGCCCTCAGGAGGCAGGACGCTCGGACGGTCCTCGAAGGCGCAGCGAAGTATCTACAAGGTATGACATACACGAAGGTTGAGGAGGCGGAGACGGAGGACAACGCCCGCATCTACCTACTGGACGACGAGATTCTACTGTTCGCCGTCGAGGGGAGCATCTACCCGACACTAAGGTGTAAGTGTGTTGACTCCCTGCCGGCGGTCGTCGTCGACATGGGAGCGATTCCATTCGTATGCAAGGGTGCTGACGTCATGGCCCCAGGAATAACGGATATCAAGACGCCGTTCGAGGAGGGTACCCTCGTCGTAGTCCGCGACGTGAAGTACGGCAAGGCACTCGCCATAGGAAAGGCACTGCGTGGCTCCGCTGCCATCTTGGCTGAGAAGAAGGGCAAAGTCATACACAACCTCCACTACGTCGGCGACAGAATCTGGGAGACGAAGCCCTAGACCGCACAAGATTTATCCGCTCCGCCAGTCTCTTCAACAGGATTCGAATATGGGTAAAGGCATGCTCGAGGGCGTACGCATCCTCGACTTCGGACACGTATTCTTCGGACCATACTCAACCATGATCCTCGCGGACATGGGCGCAGAGGTGCTCAAGGTCGAGCCCCCGTGGGGTGAGATAAACAGGCTCGGCACAAACCTCTACGGAGGCGCTAGCGCCAGCTTCCACTACCTCAATAGGAACAAGAAGGGCCTCGCTTTCAACCTAAAGGACCCCAAGGCACTCGACATCGTCAAGGAACTCGCCAAGAAGAGCGACGTCGTCGTCGAGAACTTCAAGCGCGGCACGATGGACAAACTCGGCCTCGGCTACGAGCAGCTAAAGGCTGTGAAGCCCGACATCATATACGCAAGCCTGAGTGGCTTCGGCCTCGACGGCCCCTTCAAAGATCGTACCAGCTTTGCACCCATCGCAGAGAGCGAGAGTGGTTGGCACCGCCTAACTGGCGACAACGTTGACCCCAATGGGCCGCCGATCGTCCCCGCTGAGTATCACGGCGACCTCGACCCCGGCCTCTTCGCCACCATCGCAATCTTAGGCGCACTACGTCACCGCGACAGGACGGGTGAAGGGCAACTCCTAGACGTGGCGCAGCTCGATGTCATGATCGCCCAGAATGGCGTCGACATCGCGAGCTACAGCCTGAGCGGCAAGCTCCCCTGGGTCACTCGTGCGGCTCGCAAGGGCATCGGCGCATGGGGCTTCTTCAAGGCGAAGGATGACAAGTACATCTACGTCGCCGCCGATCAGAACATGGACGGCCGTGTCATGAAGGCGATCGGCGTCGATGAGATCGAGGAGGGCAGTGACGTCTTTAAGAAGTGGGCAGAGGGACAGACCGCCGCAGACGCTATCAACATCCTCGCGGCGAACGCCGTGCCCTGTGCACCAGTCAACCATATCCCAGACATGCTCGAGGACCCACAGGTCAAGGCGAGGAACAGCGTCGTCCAGCTCGACCACAAGCTCGCCGGTAAGTTCGTCGTACCACAGCACCCCGTAAAGTACAGCGTGACGCCACCACAGATTAAAGCGCCCGCTCCGCTCCTCGGGGAGCACAACGATGAGGTCCTCAAGGGCCTCCTCGGCTACGACGATGCTAAGCTCGCGGAGCTACGCGCTGCAGGCATCATCGTCTAAACGTTTTCTCAGTTTTTTCACACTCACTGGTTAATACCGGTGGCTCAACTCTCCCCTGCGTGCCGGTGAGTCTTTAAATCAGCGCCGGGAGACTCTTGAGTTGAATCTCCATGAGGGTTGGCGTCGTCTCCAGAACCGACATAGACGCGGTCTTCCCAGTCACTCGACGTGTCATACAGCTTCTGGAGGAGAAGGGCGTCGAGGTCCTGGTCGAGACCGAGACGGCGATGGCATTGGAGCTTGACGCCGAGACAGTCGACCTCACGGACATCGAGGCCGACTTCATAGTCGCCATAGGGGGCGACGGCACAATACTCAGGGTCGCTATGGGGCTAAAATTCCCCGACACTCCTCTCCTCGGCGTCAACATGGGGCGCAGGGGCTTCCTCTGCGAGGTTCACAAGGACGAGGTCGAGCTCGCAATCGACAGAACTATCAAGGGAGATTACGTGTTAGAGAACTGCCTCAAGCTCCGCAGCCGCGACTGCGGCAAAAAGGAGGACTTCCCAGACTCCCTCAACGAGGTCCTCATCTCATCGAGCCTCCCCTCGAAGATGATACTCTGCAGACTCCTCATCGACGGTGAGCAACTGACGGAAATACAGGCGGACGGTATACTCGTGGCGACACCGACGGGTTCAACCGCGTACAACCTCTCGGCGGGCGGTTCCATCCTCGCTCCCGGCGTCGACGCCATGATACTCACTGCCATCAACCCCTACAGTTACTTCCGTAGCATAACCCTCCCAGTCGGCTCCAAGGTCACCGTTGAACTACGCAAGCCGAGGGCAGACGCCCTCGCAATAGTAGACGGCAAAGTTTACACCGGCATCAAGGCACTCTCGACCATAGAGATAGAGGTCTCGAATAATAAGACCCGCTTCATACGCTTCAAGCCCTTCTACGAGAGGCTGAGAAGCCGCATTACGCACATACAGGCGCAGTGAGCGGCATTGAGGCGTGTAATTCTCGACACGTCCGCCTTTATACAGGGGTACAACCTAAGCCCCGAGGAGGACTATTACACAGTCTCCGAGGTCCTAGGTGAGATCAGGGAGGAGCTGGGCAGGATGAGGTATGAGGGTGCACGGTCGTCGGGTAGGCTCAGGGAGACTCAGCCGGAGGAGAAGTGGGTCGCTGAGATCGAGGTAAAAGCCACTCTATCGGGGGAGGCGCACAAGCTCTCGGACACCGACAAGCGGTTGCTCGCCCTCGGGCTTCAATTAAAGTCTCAGGGTGATGTCCCGACGATCGTTTCCGACGACTACTCAGTCCAGAACATGGCGTCTCGCCTCGGACTGAGGTTCGCCGCTCAAGCGACGAGGGGCATAAAACGGGTCTACGAATGGGTCATCTACTGCCCCGGCTGCAGGAGAAAGTTCGAATCCCCGCAGGAGGACAACGTCTGCCCCATCTGCGGGACAGAATTGAAGAGGAAGCCGCGGCGCTAGTCGATCCTCGACACAAATTTTCCAGAGCCTTTCTTGGCGATGACCTCGCCATCCTCCATCACGACCTGGCCTCGGATCAGGGACATCACCGGCACGCCTTTGAGTCTCCAACCGTCGTAGGGCGACCAGTGGCAGGCGGTGAGCAGATCGTCGTTACTCACGTGCATCTCTTTCTTCATGTCGACGATCACGGCGTCGCCGTCTGCCCCGGGCGTGAAGCTGCCCTTCCTCGGCCAGACCCTGTATATCTTCGCGGGGTTCTCCGCCGTCACCTCGACGAGCCTCTCCAGCGTGAGCCATCCCTCATTGACGGCGTTGAGCATCAGAGGCAGGAATGTCTCCAATCCGGGTATGCCGTTCGGCGCCGCGAGCATGTCCTTAAGGCCGGCCTCCTTTTCCTCCTTCGGGTACGGGGCGTGATCTGTCGCCAAAGTATCTATGTGCCCCGCGGCGAGCAGCCTCATTATCTCCGCGGCGGTCTCCTTGCTCCTCGCGGGGGGTGCGAACTTTGCCCACGGGCCGAGCTTCTTGACGTGGTCCTCGGTTAGGAAGAGGTACTGTGGGCATGTCTCGATGTATACGTCCGCGCCCTCGATCCTCGCCCTTCGGGCGTAGTCGATGGTCTCGGGGACGCCCGTGTGGACTATAACGCCCCTGCATCCAGTGAGTTTCAGGTACTCGATTATCCTCTTGCCCGCCTCGATCTCTGCTATCGGTGGTCGCGCGTCGAGGTGGGCGGCGTAGTCCCTTCTATCCTCCGTCTTGAGGCGCCTCGTGTTGTCCTTTATCATCTGATCGTTCTCGGCATGTATCAGGGCGAGTCCGTCGACCGCTGCGAGCTCCTTGAAGCCCTCGATTATCTCGCCGTCGAAAGTCTGGGGCCAACCGGGCCAGGGTCGGAGACGAAGAACTTGATACCAGTTGCGCCGAGCTTCCACATCCCCGTCAGCGATCCCCGCGGGTACCCTGAGGCGCACGCGCCGTGGAGGGCGAAATCGACGAAGGCGTCCCTCTCATAGATCCTGCGCTTCTCCTCGAACTGCTCGGGGGTGAAAGTAGGCACTTGGTATCCGGGCATCTCCAGCAGCGTCGTGAATCCGCCTCTCGCCGCCGCTCGCGTTCCAGTGAGGGGAGTGTCGGGGGGACTGGTTGTGTGCGGGTGCCCGTCGAGGAGCCCGGGGAGAACGGGGCGTCCCTTCGCGTCTATCACCCTGTCGGCTCGAGGCAGGTGTGGGTCCTTCGCTACGGCGACGATCACTCCACCGTCTATGGCGACGCCTCCCTCGACGATGCCGCGTGGGGTGACGAGCTTGGCGTTAGAGATGACGAGGTCTACGGTCAAGGCTGTCGATGGATCAAGGGCTGATGTGGGTAAAAGATTTTAGACCGAGCTTCGGGGGACGAAGGCGCCGCTGCCCTCTTTGACATGGACGGCGCCGTCCTCCATGGAGACCTCGCCCCTGATTATCGACATCACGGGGGCACCCTTAACGGTCATGCCGTCGTACGGCGTCCAACCACAGGCGGTAATCTGGTCGTCGTTCCTGATCTTGGTCACCTTCTTCATGTCACAGATGACCATGTCGGCATCAGCGCCTGGAACGAGGGCCCCCTTCTTAGGATAGATGCCATAAATACGCGCGGGGTTCTCTGCCATCACGGCGGCGAGGCGCTCAAGGGTTATCCAGCCATCGCTGACGCCGTTGAGCATCAAATGTATAAAGGTCTCAAGCCCCGGCATCCCGTTGGGAGCGGCGAAAATGTCGTTCATCCCCTCCAGCTTCCTCTCCTTCGAGTAGGGGGCGTGGTCCGTGGCTACGGAGTCGATGTGCCCGTCGGCGAGCATCCGCCTAATCGCCGCCTTGTCCTCCTTTCCCCGAGCAGGCGGGGCGAACTTGTTCCACGGCCCGTTTCTCACCACGTCCTCGTCTGTGAGATAGAGGTACTGAGGGCACGTCTCCGTGAGCACCCTGACCCCGTCGAGGCGCGCCTTGTGCACGTCCTCGACGACCTCGGGCAGGCTCGTGTGGACGAGCATCCCCCTGCAGCCCGTCGCCCTGAGGAAGGTGATCATCCTCTGCCCAGACTCTATCTCGCTAATAGGCGGCCTGTGCTCCAGGTGGGCGGCGAAGTCCTTGCGCCCATCTGTCTGGAGTCTCTTGAAGTTGTCTCGGAGGATGGCGTCGTTCTCGGAGTGGATAAGAGCGAGGCCGCCGAAGCGTGCTATCTCGGCGAAGCGATCAAGTACCTCCCCATCGAATGTCTGAGGCCACTTGGGACCTGCGCTACTTATGAAGAACTTGAACCCCGTCGCTCCCTGTCCGTACATGGAGGTGAGATTGCCGTCGGGGTAGCCGCTGGCGCAGCCAGCGTGTATACAGAAGTCGACGTGGCTAGTCGCTTTGAAGAGATCGCGTTTTTTCTCGAACTCGGCGGGACTGAAGCACCCCATCTGCGTCCCCGGCATCTCGAGGAGTGTCGTGACTCCGCCCTTGGCGGCGGCGCGTGTACCCGTTGATGGCGTCTCCGGGGGAAGATAGGTGTGGGCGTGCCCGTCGAGAACCCCGGGTAGTATGTGCTTTCCACCCGCGTCTATTACTCGGTCACCCTCGGGGAGATGCGAGTCTTTAGCTACAGCGACAACCACGCCGCCTTCGACCGCCAACCCACCCTCCACGATCCCGCGAGGCGAAACGATCCTCGCGTTCCTAACGACAAGATCCACCTTCAATCAGGACACTCTCCGTAAAGGCTACGCCCACACCGTTTAAAACAGACACCCATAAACCGCTTAAAGCCAAAGCTGGGGAATTGTACCCAATATACGACCCTATCATCCCGGAGGGGCAGGATCGTCGATGGTTCAAGAGTTAAATCATTTCATGAAGAAAAAGAAGTTTATAGCCCTCATCTCCAATTTCCGGTTTTCCCTGTTTTCATAGAATTTTAGCGAGGAAATCCGTTTGGGACTCGTTCAAGGTAACTTTAAATCGGCTACCCTGCTCTGGGCTCTGAGAGAGGGATTTAATGGGAGCCGCCATAGATGTTCGTGACCTCAAGAAGAGCTTCGGAGACTTCGAGGCACTAAAGGGCACGAGCTTCTCCGTCGAGGAGAACCAGATATTTGGGCTAATAGGACCCAATGGCGCCGGCAAGACCACGACGCTCAGGATACTCGGTACACTCATAAGCCCAAGCTCGGGCTCTGCGCAGGTCTTCGGAAATGATGTCGTGAAGGGAGCCGACGATATTCGTAAGATACTAAGTTACCTGCCCGAGGATGCTGGGGCTTACCAGTACCTCACCGGCGAGGAGTACCTCAATTTCATGGCTGGCTTCTACGCGCGCGACAAGGCAGTCATAGAGGAGATGGTACAAGCAGGGAGGGAGATCAGCGGCCTCGAGGAGCGCCTCAAGGACAGAGTGAACGGCTACAGCAGAGGCATGAAGAGGCGCCTTCTAATCGCCCGCGCCCTAATGATAAAACCCAAGCTCGCCATACTCGACGAGCCCACCTCAGGCTTAGATGTCATCCAGGCTTACCACGTTCGCGGCATGATCAAAGACTATGCCAAGAAGATGGGCGTCACCATACTCGTATCGAGCCATAACATGCTCGAGGTAGAGTACCTCTGCGACAGGGTCGCCCTCATAAACGAGGGCAAGATCATCTCTGAGGGCACACCGGAGGAGCTCAAGGCGCGCTACAACGCGGTGAACCTCGAACAGGCGTTCATGGAGGCGACACACCTTAGGTAGCTTCACTAGCATAGTCTACAAGGAGATCAAGGAGCTGATCAGGGACCCGAAGATACTTTTCGGCGTCGTCCTGCTTCCCCTCCTCCTATACCCACTCATGGGGCAGGGACTACAGATCAGCCAGCAGTCCGTCCAAACCGCTATCATGGGTGCAAAGTTCTCTGTCTACAGCGACGATGCAGGTGGCCTTGCGGGCGTCTTCGTCCAGTACATAACGACGAATAATACTGTCACAACAATTCAAGCGTCGAGTCTCGGGGATGCCCTTGTCAAGTTTAAGGACTCGGACTCGGTCGCCCTCGTCTACGTCCCCGACGGCTACTCACAGAATGTGACGGATGGGCTTCGGGGCCGGGTGAAGATATATGGGAACCTAAAGAACTTGAACATCGCCGAGGCATCCGGCACCGATGTTGCAGGTAGCCTCGTGAGCATTTACAACTATTACTACTCCCTTGCTATAATTCAGCAGCTCATGGACGTCACCGGTGAACTCGGCAGCCCAGCAATCGTCCACGACCCCGTCTCAGTAAGCTACGCGTCAATTATCAAGGGTAATGTCGTCGAGGTCGCCCCGAACCAAATCACGAGTCTCATCGTAAGCCAGAGCATAATGCTCCCCCTCATGGTCATGATGATGATAATATTCGCCATCCAGATGGCCGCGACGAGCATCGCCCTCGAGAAGGAGCAGAAGACGCTTGAGACGCTGATGACGCTGCCCGTGGGCAGGTTCACGATCCTCGGCGGCAAGCTAGCCGGCTCGGTGGTGATCGCCATCGCGGGTTCGATCAGCTACATGATCGGCTTCGGCTACTACACCAGCTCCGCCTTCAGCTTCGCCCCAGGGCTGACTAGCGTCGACCTCTCCGGTGCGGGAATCGGCATTCAGCCCATCGGCTACGCGTTGCTCGGTGTGGTGATGTTCGTGACACTCATCTCGGCGCTAGCCCTGGCGATAAGCCTCGCCGTCTTCACGGACAGCGTACGCAGTGCCCAGAGCCTCACAGGTGTCCTCATCGTGCCGCTCATCATCCCGGCGATGATACTAATGTTCAGCGACATCGAGATGCTGCCCCCAGCGATCCAGTGGATCATGCTCGCCATCCCCTACACTCACACGATGCTCGCCACCAAGGCTGCGTTCCTCGGCAACTACTGGCTTATTTTCAGGAGCATCGCCTACATCAGCGTCTTCACGGTTGTCGTGCTGTGGGTGGCGGCCAAGATATTCTCGACTGAGAGGATAATCACAGCGCGGTTCAGCAGCTTCAGCTTCCTTAAGAGAAAGAAAGCGCCGCAGTCGAGCTAACGCTTACTATTTGACACATTCATAGTCGTCGCACTCTTTCTCCGTTATCGCAGACTCGAGCCAGCCCTGCTTCGTGCAGTAGAGGAACTCGGTTATCCTGTAATGCGAGCGGAGAAGGGCGTTTAGTATCTCCTTGTTCTCCTGCCCGAGGGCTAGGCGAGTCTCGGTGTCGATCTCCTTTGCCCACATGCACTCTCTGCAGAGCACCTTCAACCAATGTACACCCTCGAATCCCCCGTGGCGCCGCCGGTGAAAAAAGTTAAGTCCGCTTCACCGTATGGTTCCGGGATCGACTTGGGCAAGTACAAGGGCATAGTCTTCGACCTCGACGGCACGCTCGTCAACTCAGAGGTCGACTTTGTCAAGATGAAGAGGAATATGATCGCTGTGCTAGAGGAGCACGGCGCCCCCAAAGGCGTCCTCACCCCTCAGATGACCACCGTCGTGGTCCTCGAGAACGCGAGGAAGTACTGGGCCGAGCAGAGGAAGACTGAAGTGGAGAAGCAGTGGCTCGAGGATGAGATGACGCGCCTCATGGACCAGGGGGAACTCGAAGCCGTTGAAACGCTAACCGCAATAAAGGGCGCCGAGGAGACCATGCACAAGCTCAAGAGTATGGGCTACAGGCTCGCCATACTCACCCGGAGCCACCACGAGTACGCCGTCAAGGCGCTCGAGAAGACAGGCATGATCGGCGACTTCGAGCTCATACTCGGCAGGGGGGAGACGCCGCAACCCAAGCCATACGCCGAGGCGATGATACACGCCGCCAAGCTGATGAAGCTCAGGCTCGACGAACTCTTCCTAGTCGGCGACCACCACATAGACGCGACGTGCGCACTGAACGCGAAGTGCCACTTCGTAGGGGTGGCCACTGGGTCCCGCCCCGAGAGGTCCTGGGAGGTGAACAAGCCCGAGACCATCCTCCCAAGCGTCGCCGACATCCCCGCGTGGCTCGAGGAGAACGACCCGTAGTCGAAGTGGAAGGTTTTTTAACCGCTCCCAGACTCTATTGAGGCAATTCAGGGCACAGAAGGTGTGCCCCGTAGAGGTGTTGATTATGTCTAGTAAGGAAGAGTATGCGAAGAAACTGCAGCAGGCTCAAAGCGTTCTGAACATGATTGCCGACGATAACACGACGCCCCGGAACATCAGGAGGGCGGCGAAGCAGTCGTCCGACATGCTTCTCGACGGCAGCATCAGTATCGCGGCGAGGGCCGCGAACGCGATTGCGCTTCTAGAGGACATCAGCCAGGACCCGAACATGCCCATGTATAGCAGGACGCGTATCTGGAACGCCATCAGCGTCCTCGAGGGCATACGCGACTAGCCGGTTTAACAGGCCTTGTTTTTTTAACCCCACGAGGGGTATTAATTCTCAGGTGTTATCTTGGGGAAAGTTCTACTCGTCGGCGAGTCTTGGACAGCCGTCACAACGCACTACAAGGGCTTCGACAGCTTCGTAACGGGTGGCTACGACACGGGCGTCGCCTACTTCAGGAGAGCGATGGAGGGCTGGGGAGAGTGGGTGCACATGCCGGGACACGAGGCGCAGGCGGGTTTCCCATTAGAAATTGAGGGGCTGCACGGCTACTCAGCCATAATACTCAGCGACATAGGCGCGGATACTTTCCTCCTTCATCCCAAGACGTGGGTTGGCGGCGAGAGAACAACGAACAGGCTCCGGCTCATCGAGGAATACGTCCGCGAGGGCGGTGGACTCATCATGGCGGGTGGCTACATGAGCTTCCAGGGGATACACGGGTGGGCGAGGTATCACGGCTCCCCCGTCGAGGAGGCGCTGCCCGTCGAGATGACGCCGTACGACGACCGCGTGGAGTGCCCCGAGGGCGTGGAAGCGAGGAAGACCGTGATAGCCCACCCGATCACGAAGGGGCTGCCACCGACATGGCCCCACCTGCTTGGCTACAACAGGTTCACGCCGAAGAGTAGCGCCAAGATACTTGCAACGGTCGGCTCTGACCCGCTTCTAGTAGTTGGTGAGCACGGCAAGGGCAGGGTCGTGGCGTGGGCGAGTGACATAGGCCCCCACTGGTGCCCGAAGGAGTTCGCGGAGTGGGAGGGCTACACGACGCTCTGGAGACGCATGGTCTCCTGGGCTGGCGGAGAGTAGCGCTTGTACGACACGCATGCTCACCTCGCCGACTTGCCTGAGGGCGCAGTCGAAAGAGCGAAGGCCGCCGGGCTTAAGGGCATAATCGCCGTGAGCGCGACCGTCACCACGTGCGGGGGAACGCTCAGGCTCCAGGACCAGCACCCGGGCTTCGTCTACGCCGCACTCGGCGTCCACCCTACCGAGTTCTTCAACGAGAACCTCGACACGGCACTAGAGCTGATAAGGGCGAACCGGGCTCGCTGCGTCGCCGTCGGAGAGATTGGCCTCGACTATTGGCACAAGCTCGTTCGGAAGGACGTGGCGCAGAGGGAGAGGCAGACGGGGTTCTACGTCGCCCAGTTGGCGGCGGCGAAGGAGTTAGACCTGCCTGTCTCGATACATAGCAGGGGGGCATGGCGGGACTGCCTCGTCCTAGCCTCGGAACATGGCCCAGGCTGCGGCGTCTTTCACTGGTATAGCGGCCCACTCGACGTGCTCGACGCCGTCATCGACACCGGCTACTACGTCTCATGCACGCCCGCACTGGAAGGGAGCCCCGAACTACGTGCAGCGATGGAACGGGCGCCGCTTGAGAGGATACTCGTCGAGACGGATTCGCCGGTCTGGATAAAGAGCTTAACAAGACCCTCCGAGCCGGTGGATATCAGGCTGACCATCGATCATCTCGCCGAACTCAAGGGACTGCCGCGGGAGGACGTAGAGGCGACGACGGCGAGGAACGCTGAAGCCCTATTCGGACTCTGAGGTTTCACTAGTCTCACGGGGATCATATCCTGTACTCGATCTTCCACGCGTTGGGGTAAGGCACATCTACCCGTTGCCCACATCTTCCTGCATGCAGCACGTCTACTTCGAGGTGAAAGGACAACCCGTGCCGAAAGCGCGCGCCCGCACAGTGCGCAAGGGCGGGAGGACATGGAGCTTCACCCCGAAGAAGGTCGCCGTATGGGAGAAGACAGTGAAAGAGGAGGCGAGAAAGCACTTTGAGCGCCCCCTTACTGGGCCTATACAGGTGTCGATGATATTCTATATGGAGCGCCCACAGTCGCGGCGCAAGGATGTCTGGGTGCCCACGACGCCCGACCTCGACAACCTCGAAAAGGCGGTGCTCGACGCAATGAATGAGATAGCCTATGAGGACGACAGATTCGTCGTCGCGAAGAACGCGCAGAAGAAGTATATACGCCGCGACGAGCCACGCGTCTGCATACGGGTGACTAATCTGAGCAAGCAGGTCAGCATCGACGGCATCCTAGAGGCCGAGTAGCTCCGATAAGGTTTTACAGTCGATTCCGCCTTTTGTAGCGGGAGCCGGGGTAGCCAAGCGGACTACGGCGCCAGTCTTGAAAACTGGTGATCTCACGATCCCAAGGGTTCGAATCCCTTCCCCGGCGCCATTACTTCTGGGAACAACAGCCCCCAACGGCATCATCACCTTCACAGGCATTCACACAAGCGCCTTCATCGTCACCGCCAAAGACCGGCAACCTGTAAACCATGGATGCCTCAAACTAGTTGAGAGTCATATGGGAACCTTGAAGATTGCACGAAAAAATCGATGGCATCCTAGGATATCAGAGGTATCCATCATAGCGAGTGAATGTGAGTTTGGGATATTCCAAAATATCTTAGACAAATCTAAATAGGAAATATCATCTCATTAATTAAGGATAATCCTATTTGTATTTAATTATCCCATTCATTTTCTTGCTTACAACGCCACATATCTGAGTGTAAAGACCCCTGTAATGAGTGGGATCGGTCTCCTTCTGTACGTACCCGTCTGCTCCGGCAGCCCGGGCGACCTCCTCCACCTCCTCACTGCCGCGACCAGTGTAGATGATGATAGGCACGTCACTCGCCGTACGTACCCTACGCGTCAGATCAACGCCGTTCATTTCATCCATCTGATAATCAGAGACAAGGCAATCATATTTTTTTTCTAAAAGAACCTTAATCGCCAATAGTGGGTTAATTATTGATACAACGGATAATCTTGAGTCAAACTCCTCGAGGAATAGTTTAGTGAAATAAAGTTGGTTCAGGTCATCGTCGACATGGAGAACATGTAGAGGATAATTTTCATTAGAATTACATATCTTAACCATGGATCTTTTTTGATAAGGACGTTTTTATGAGCATCGTTATCTCGTATTTGACTCACTTTTTCTTCTCCTCCGCTGTTTTTACAATTGGATGTTTATTGAGTAGTATCCTGAATTCTGTACCTTTACCGACTTTTGAATCGACCTCAATAATGCCTCCATGTGCTTCAACTGTCTTCAGACTATAAGCGAGACCCAGGCCAAGCCCCTTTTCTTTTGTAGTATAGAAAGGTTTGAAGAGACTAGGAAGGTTAACCTCAGGTATTCCTACACCCGTATCGGTGATTATTACAGCGTATGCCTCCCCTTTACTCTGCGTCTCAATTGTAAGCATTCCTCCGGTAGGCATAGCTTCTATTGCATTTCTAACGAGATTATCAATCACTCTTCTTATTTTCAATGAATCGATTTCGACTTCCTTTAACTCGGAGTCAAGTCGTACATTGACTTTTACGGATCCCGGAATAGGGATATCTTGTAAAATATCTACGATTAAATCGTGTAGGTCAGTAGCCTTAATTATTAGTGGTGTCTCGCGAGTTTTGTACCTTAGTTCTTCAAGCATTGAAAGGGCACGATCGACGGATAGATCAACCGATTTTAATATTTCCTCGGACCGTTCTGGCTGTTTCCGCAAAAGGTAGGTGGCATTTCTAATCGATTGGAGGGGACTGCGTAGGTCGTGACCTACCATACTTGCGATCTTTCCTGCAGAAGCAAACTGCTGCATCTCAAGGAGTTCCTGAGTCCTTTTCTCTATCTGTTTTTCGAGGTCGTTTGTATAATTCTTGAGATGCTCCTGCATTTCCTTTAAACTTGATACATCCTTACCCACTAGGAGGAAGCCGTCTTTTCCATTGAAGGCAATTTTGGAGGAATTTACCTCGATGAGTATAGTCGAGCCATCCTTTTTCACTAGCTTTATCTCGTAATTCTCTGTAACACCTTCGATGGGAAGTTTCTCGATCCGGCTCTTAATTTCCTCCAAGTATTCTGGCGCTATACAATTAAAGAGGTCAATACCCACAAGATCGCTGGGGTCTTTGTAACCCAATAGTTTAGCGCCTATCCAGTTTATGTATGAGACCTGAGAGCCAACGGTGATGAGGACCAGCTCAGATAAGGAATTGAGGACTCCCTGGTATTGCGACTCGCTTTTGTATCGTGCCTTATATTCCGAAAATAATTTGAAGGTGCATCCCACAAAAATGCAAAGGTTCTCGATAACGTTGATGTCTACATCACTGAAGGCGTTGGCTTTACTTGATCGAAATTCAAGAACCGCTTTTACGAGGTCTCCGTCTTTTACTGGAACTATAAGAACTGAGTTAGGAGAAATATCGAGAAAGGGAGTTCTATCCTTTGATGGGTCATTGAGGTTGATTGACAATCCCTCTCTGACTGACCTTGTCAGATAATTGTCATCAATCAACGGCAACCTGACGCTTGTAGCTTTCCAGTGTCGCTCTACACATACAAGCTCCTCACCTTCTACGATCATGAAACTTGTGACTTCGGATTCGATAATTCCTTCGAAAGCTTCAATACTGTTCTTAGCCAGATCTGTTAAAGTCTGAGATTTGAGTATTTTCGGGCCATATTCACGGAAATAATTGAATTGACGTTCGTAGAGACTTTTCATGTGTGACTTTTCGATGTTTACGATAGTCACAGCCTCACCTAATAATTGTGAGTTACTTATCTTCGCCCAGCAAACAATTTTGTCTCCGGTTATTTTCGAGATTTCAATAGGCCCCTCGCCGCCTTTCTCTAGAAGTGCTTGTCCCTCTACCCCAGAAATAAAATTGGTAAGGTTTCTCCCAGAGATCATGCTTTCGGTACCCGAAACCAGAGTATCGAATGGCGCATTATGATAGATTATCATACCTCTCTTTTGGACCGCAACAGCGCATATTCCAGAATCCAAGACGGTATAAGCGAGGTCTTTACTATATGTTTTTTCTAAAACTGTTTTTATTCTTCTCACAAGAACGTTGGGCTGTTCAAGATGCCTTTCTAATATAAGATAGGCATCCGCTCCAACGTCAAGCACTTGATTTGATATGCTCTCATTCGACTCGATTGTGTATACTATTATCTTAGCTCTAGATATTGACTTGACACTCTTCGCTAAATCGAGCGCATTTAGGTTCGATGAGTGACCAATTAAAACGACATCATTTTTATTACTTGCACTTTTCGTAAGGGCATCGACTGTTCCTGCAACGGACTCAACGCGAAAGTTATGATCAGTCTCTTCAAGCTTTATCTTTACAAGATCTCGAAAACTCGCATCTGGCTCGACATGAAGAACACTAATCAAGCGCTAATCACCGATACGAGTTCGTTGAGGTACGTGGTAATATCTTGAAGGAAATGGTTAAGGGGGTATGGGTGTCGACGATTTATACATACATACCCTCCAATCAACTCAAATCCAACTAGATTTTATCCCTAGATTTTTAACGGCTTCGATTAAAAAATTTATATTATAAAAAATAATTAGGCATATTAAGGTATAATTGAGTAGACAGCAGTTTCGCGGTTGTGCTAAGTAATCGATACTTGACGACACATCATCATACTAAGAAATTCTCACTTTTAACCACTCCAATAATTATTTCTACGCGTAAAAATAATAAAACTAGATTTTTAATCAAAGTAATAAATGCGCCGACTCACAGATTGAGAAAAGTTATGAAAACAGCGTACGAGTAATACTCTTGAAACCATTATTATTCAACATTAAGGAGAGAACTATTCCTAGTATAATCATCTCGACGAACGCCTTGACGACGACCTGTGTAGCGATGAGTTGCGCCACAGCAGTTGGTAAGCCGTAGAGGATGGGGTAGAGGTATACGAATAGTATAGCTGTGAAAATAGCTTCAGGTATGTAGCTCGTCACAGTGACCACAATGGTCCGCCAGTCTACTGCGGAGAGACGTTTGAAGAGTAGTCCAGCCAATATTCCCGTCATCGCCTTCCCTAGTGGGAGGCCGATGCCTGTGACTATGTTGCCCTGCGAGAAGCCGAACTGGAACGCCGCGACAAGCCCTCCGACAGCGCCAGTCAACCCACCTAATATGGGGCCGCCAAGAAAAGCTGCTGTGAATGTGGCGAGGTGGGAAAGGTCGAGGGCAAGTGAGAAACTAACTGGCCCAAGAGGGATCGAGGGAACAATTGGGCTTAATTGTAAAGATATGAATGAGAGTACGTTGCCGAGTGCGGAAAGGACGGCGATGATGCTTAGCCCCTTTGAAGTTGATGCCTTGATTGTCACGCCCCCATCACGGAGCGTACCATTATTAAAGTTACTACCACGATAGTGGTTATCCGAGTCTTGCTTCTGCGATGAGGCAATCGAGCACGATGACAGCCCTCGCCGCATCTGCCTTTTTCACGAGTATGTGGTCCTTCATATAGGTCGAGATGGCGTAGATGCTGATCCCCGCATCCGCCAAGGCGGTCGACACAACTGAAAGGAAGCCCACAATCGAGAGGTCGAGAACGATATCGAAGGTGATGAGTGTATATGGCCCCTCCTCCTTGTGCCCGGGGAAGTGTGCCTTGAATTTTTCCCAGTCGGATGAGGGGAGTACGACGGATACCTCCTCACCCGTATACGTTATTGACGACCAGGGGCGGATGTCCCTGAGCAGAGTCCTCGCCTTCTCTCCGTCGCTGGGCTCGATGAAGACTATCGAATAGTCGTCCCTGTGCTGCTTCACGATGGTCTCGGCGAGAATACGCCTCATATCCCCCTTGATCGGGGGCACATCAGTTTAACTCCTGTATCGTCTTACCCTTCGCATTCAACTCAACGATCTTCGCAGTGAGCTTCGGCGCCCTCTTCTTTAGGCTCTTTAAAAAGGCGCGGGGCTTAGCGGGGGAGATCATGTAGATTTTCCTCCCCGACATGAGGAGGACGATATTCGACTCCGAATTCGTAAAGTCGACAAAGCTGAAGCCAGTCTTCCGGAGCTTCTCGGCGCTTGTCTTCGTGTACTCTATGGCGTCCTCAGGTATCTCGCCGGGCTCTCTGATGTAGACCTCAGCGCGCGCGAGATCCGTGTAGGGTAAGGTAACGCTGGCATTCAGGAAGCGACTCATCTTGAATCCCCTCTCCTCCAGCACGTATTTGCTTGTGTAGACGGGGACCCATCGGGGAAGCATAATAGCAAGGACAAAAGTCGCCACGGTCAGCATTGCGCTGCTGTAGAAATCTTCCGAGTTGAGGGGAACGCCGGCGAGGTACAGTGTAACGACTCTGTATGCGTTGAAGGCGAAGAAGGGGAGATTTATCGCGGGGATGATTATGCCGAGACCCTTCCTCTTCGCCATGAGGGGCAGCGCCTCGACCTGCTCGACCTGTTCAGCCAACGGAGTCTAGAGACTATACGAGGCACGGCTATAAAATGGTGCAGGCTCAACACTTTTATCGGGTCTCCTTCCCATAATGTGGGACGTGGGCATAGTGGAGAAGATGGATCAACGGGTTGCGGTCCTTAGGCTTAGCCACAGGCCGTCTAGGGATAAGAGGGTCTCCACCCATCTCCTACTAGCGGCCCGTGCTTTCGGAGCAACCAAGGCATTCTACACAGGGGAGCAGGATGACTCCATTGAGGAGTCGATTAGGAAGGTCGTAACCGACTGGGGCGGCGACTTCACCCTAGAATACGCCGAGAGCTGGAGGAGCGTCTTCGAGAAATGGGAGGGAAAAATCGTCCACCTCACAATGTATGGTGTGCCTTTCCAAGAAGCAACCAAGGAAATTCGGGATGACCCCTCACCAAAGCTCGTAGTAGTTGGAGGTGCCAAGGTGCCCGGTGAGGTCTACGGTGCTGCTCACTGGAACATCTCCGTGACGGGGCAACCCCACAGTGAGGTAAGTGCCCTCGCCCTTTTCCTGCATGAACTTTACGAGGGAAAGGAGCTGGACCTCGAGTTCTCAGGATCCCGTATTAAAACGATACCTCAGGCAAGGGGTAAAAAGCTAGAGATACACCCGGAGCGGGTCTAAGGTTTAAGAGGTTCAAGACCCATTATATTACGGAGAATTACTGCCCTTGATGACCGTGAGTGAAGAAACCCTGTACAGCATCGCCAACGTCCTCGGCGGCAAGCAGGGCATAGAAGTCATCAAGGTCCTCAAGGACAAACAGGACATAACCGTTGAGGACATCAGTGCTGCCACGAACATTCAGATAAACGACGTCCGCAAGCTCTTATACAAGTTCTACAACCACAGCCTCGTCACCTCGAAGAGATTCAGGGATAAGGAGACGGGGTGGTTCATCTTCCAGTGGCGCCTCCAGCCAGAGCTCGTCGAGGCGTATATCCACGGGATGAAACAGAAGATACTCAAGAAGCTGGAGACTCGGATCGAGTTCGAGAAGCTCCACGAATTCTATCACTGCGGTAACCCTACGTGCCCAAAGACCACGTTCGAGGTCGCCATGGAGACGGTGTTCCGGTGTCCTAGCTGCGGCGAGCCTCTGCATAGGCTAGACAACACCGAGATCGTTGACTTCCTCGAGAGGAAGATTGCTGAGATTAAGGAGGAGCTTGAGGACTGAGCCTTCCCGGGAGAGACGAGTGCATCCAGATCCTCAGGAAGACGGGGTGCAGCAACGGCGTTATTGAACACTGCGTAAACGTGACTAGGGTCGCGATCCGAATCGCCAACGCATTCAAGGCGAAGGGTTATAGGGTCGACATGAAGCTCGTCGAGGCTGGCGCCTTACTGCACGACCTAGGGCGCGGGCAAACTCATGGCATCGAGCATGGCGTTGTCGGGGGCCAGATCGCCCGAAAACTCGGAATGCCAATGGAGATCAGTCAGATAATCGAACGACACGTTGGCGCCGGCCTCACCCAGGATGAGGCGCGTAGGAACAACCTCCCACACGGTAAATACGTTCCAGAGACACTTGAAGAGAAAATAGTATGCTACGCAGACAAGCTCATCGAGGGCTCGCATGAGGTTGGAATAGAATCGACGATAGCAAACTTTTCCGAGGAATTGGGTGCCGAACACCAGGCGATCAAGCGCCTAAAGGACCTCCACGGCGAGATGGTCTCGGTCATCGGTGAAAAGTTCTAAGAAACGATCACTAGCAAACGGGGCTACATACACATATTCTTAAAAAGAAATCTACTTGATTCGAATGTGCGCGTCCGGGACATAACGAATCGAGTTCTCGGAGCCTAATGGTTTTAAACACCCGCCAGCCCCTTTTCTCAGGGTGGGGCCGGTCGTCCAGCACGGTAGGACGCCGCCCTTACGCGGCGGAAGTCGCCGGTTCAAGTCCGGCCCGGCCCACCAATATCCATATAGAGCGTATAAGCTCACTCGAAAGGCCCACGCGAAGGCGGTGAAGGCATGCGCGCGCAGTACCAGCGCGTATCAGAGAATGGGTACCATATGGATCTGCTCTGTAAACAACCCAGCAGATTCAAGCGACCCTTCGGCCACATCCCCATCATAGTACACGGCGCATGATCCTTGGCTCTTACTCACCGTGCAATCTGAAACGTACCAGGTAACCACCCCGTGATAGATGACAGTATGCTCCTCGCGTGTTACCTGCGTCGCTCCCTTTGCAGACCACTCGACAATGAAGCGCTTGCCTTCTACGTCGAGTGTCGCATCGCCATGATTCATACTCCACCTGAACTCGACTAAATCTGGCGTCCCGAAATAGATGAATTCTTCCGCCTCTCTATCATAGATCGCTAAGGTTACGTAGCTTCTCCCCATTGGCTTGCCGGGGCTGGGTCCATTCTCGGAGCTATTTGAAATGTATAAATCGTAGACAAAGCCCTCAGACACACAGTACCCGCTCACGTACTCGCTTTTATAAAGTAAATTATGCGTCGGGTCTTTTGCATACGCTGACGTGGAGGGGATTAGAGTGATGATGAGTGTGAGGATTAGTAAGCCGGGTATTCTCTTCAACATTTCACATCCCTCAAAAGCGATTTATATATAATAATCAATACATATAAAATTTTAGGTAAGATTATTACTTAAAATAAATATTGTGTGTGTGCAATAGCCTTATCCTCACTTCCACCTGACTCTAAGCCAGTGAACTCTCTTGCCATATGTAAAGGCCAACGGACTCAACGTATACTACGAGGAACACGGACAAGGAGAACCACTCATACTGCTCCACGGGGGAACCGTCTCACAGACATTCTACCAAACTCAAATAGCAACACTACAGAAACAATACCGCGTAATTACACCCGACCTACGGGGACACGGCAAAACCGACAATCCATACAAGCAATTCAGCTACCGGGCTATGAGCGAAGATCTAGCCTCATTCATAGATGTTCTCGGGATCAAGAGTCCCCTCGTCTTTGGCTACAGCGATGGTGGTCAGATAGGCCTTGAATTGGCTATGAATTATCCGCGACACCTCGCCGCACTCGCCGTCGGCGGGGTCTTTAACAAGCTTACAACGTCGTATCTAGATTCACTCAAGCATATCGGCTTCAATGGGCCAGGAGATTTTGATGCCGAAGTGTTCTTGGCAAATGCCCCGGCAGATTATGTCAAGATGCTGAGGAGTATACACGCGCCTGGGCCAGAGTACTGGAAAACTCTCCTTCAGCAACTTAGCTACATGTGGCTAACTCCTCTGAATTATACAAAGTCTGATTTCAGACGCATGGTTGTTCCCGCTTTGATTATGGTTGGTGATGGGGACGTGCTAGCTCCTGTTGAGGAGGTGGTTAAGTTGTTTAGGTCGATTCGGGGGTCTGAGTTGTTTGTTGCCCCGGGTTGTGATCATGGTTTTCCTCATAGTAAATCGGAGCTTTTATGCGGTGTTTTGTCGAATTTTTTCGGTAGAAGAGTTGGTTAGGTAAACACTACTCAACGATTATAATCCTCACTTTCATCTTCCCCTTAAGAAATTTAGTCTCAAAGTCTCTTTGGCATTAGTCTCATCTTTGGGCGCGCGTATCGGAAAGGTGGGAGTGAATTATGCGAAATAAGCTGATGAGTTTTAGCTGAGATTCCTCTTAATGTTCTCACTCAACTCATCAGCAATACGCTTCCTCAACTCACCCTCACCACCCGAAGCAGCGTAAAGACCCCTATGGCCACCCTTACCAGTCGTCTCCTTATACTCGAGGATACCCGCCCTAGCCATCCGATTCAACGAGTTAATGATGGAGGCCCTACTGATATTCAGCTTCTTGCTGATTTGCTCCCACACCTGCCTCGAGGATAGGTATTCGCCTCTTCTGCTCCAGAGGAGGCGGAGTGTCTCGATCTCGTAGTCGAAGAAGACGGTTGCTAGGCCTTCTTTCTTGGAGTCGTATTGCCATTCGGCCATACCCCGTTCACGGCAGTTACCCAAATAATAAGGTTGTTATTAGGAATAAGCTCGCATCTGAGCAGCCACGATGAACTAGCGGTGAATTACGTTCTATACCCGTTTTGGTCTAAGTCCAGCCCAGCCCACCAACTACGATTCAGAGCCCTTGCGCGCTCGGTTACAGGCCTATCTAGTTCTAAACAGCATAACACGCATTAATGCAAACTTTTCTCCAATAAGCACGCGCATATTTGGATGAGATCAGTCATCATCCTGTCACTTGGCTCCGCATTTCTTGTCTTAGGAGTCTTCGCATTAGATATTCCCGCCAACCCGAGAAGCCCCGCGCGCGCGACCCCGCGAGGCACCCCTTGGTTACCTAATTCTTTTACTCGGCTCGGCTGGCGCAACAACCTGTAATACTAACCGTCGGCGCTATCACTGAAGAAAAACGAAAATTCCTAAAGTTATTTTCTCAGAACTATAAAATGATAGCATCACTATATCCTAACAAGAAATACTCGATAAGTCAACTCGCAGTAGAGATAAATTGAGATCTCGGATCCACCTCACGAGCAGTAAGCGTTCTTGAAAAATCTGGTCTACTTAAAATCCATGATATAATTCAGGGACCAGGAAAACCTCAGAAAATAGTTGGACTAACAAATAATAGTGTAAAACTATATGCAATAGTAGATGATTTTATGGATAAAAATTACATCAAGGAAAATTACACAGATTCTAGAATTCTTAATAAATATTTTGCTTTATTAAATCAAAATGATGAATCGATGATTCAGATCGCTTTTAATGGTCTTAAAAAGGAAAGTAACATAAAAGTTTATCCAAATGATAACTATCTAGAGAAACTAAGAGATGCGACATTCAACTCGAAAAAAGAAGGCTACTAAAAAATCTAATATCAATCATATTAAACATTGCTAAAATAACAATAGAGCCAAAAATATCGATACTTGATAAGATTTTTAGGAAGGATCTATTGAAAATTTTTTACAATGCTAAAGAGAAAAATGATGAATTAGAAGATATTAGAATGCAAGTTTTAAAAATACTTGCAGAGATCGTATCTACCTCAGAGAAATATGAAATTCTAAGAGACGCATACTTAGAATATCTAAAAGAGAACTCAACATACAGGAGCGAAGCCCGAAACCTCATCATCACTAAGCTCCCTGATAAGAAAACGGATCTTGAACTGGATCTCATCGAATTTGCACAGTCTTCCGATTCTGAAGTGAAGAAGCTCGTCGGCGAAGAGTTAGAGCAACTAGTATAATTTTCCCTTATAACTCATCCAAACCATTTTCCACTCCCAAACGACCGTCTCCAAATCTATTTTCTATAGTCCAAGGATCCGTAAAGTCTCCCCCACGTATCCCAATTTTCCGAGACGAACCTTTCTCACTCCTCCGAAAATGGTACTCTCCTCCACTTCTCCAAGTATTTCGCCGCCTCCAGATCTACTCCAACCCTCCAACAGACGAAGCACCACTCCAACCAGCGATACGTATCACAAAGTCATCCTCCATAATAACCTAGGAATGCAAACGCAAAATCACCCACCCCCACAAACGCTTCTTTGGAAATTTGGACGATTTAAACAAATTCGAGAATCATGGAATAACTCGGAATTTTGGATATGCTAATTCGTTTGTCTGGAAACCCCTAGAAAAGGCCTGGAAAGAATGAAAATGATCAGTAAACCCTAGAAAGACACACTATACGATACGTCATTCAGGCACACGTCACAGGAACAATAAGAGCCGCGCAAGTGGGGAGAAACATGGCAGCGAAGCGTGGAAACGTCGCCCACCTGCTATCGAAGGAATTGTAAGAGTGGAGGATGCGTGCATGCCGATCAAACTAGAGCCCTACAAGGAGCACCGCATACGCAGACAAAGCGCGCGCAATGGGCACTTAGATGAGACAAGGCTTCTAAAAGCCGTCAGGTTGACCCTGGATGCTGAGCCCGTGCTTGGCTGTAAATTCGTTGAAGGGATCATTAGACTTAATTGGAAACGCTTTTGAGGACTTGGAAGCGCCTTTGAGTTTCATATTATACCTAACTCTGAAGAAGAGAAGGCAATCTTCAACTTTTTTCTAACCAAATAGATCCCTATGTTAGACCACAGGCCAGAGTCGCCATATATCGCTCAGACGTAGACACACTATACATCAAAATGAACTACATCGTTGCAGGTGGCGGAGCCACAATTGAATGCCTGCAACTATTAGGCGAGATCTACCGCGACTCACGCGCGCGAACGTGTGCGTATGTTTAAAAAATAAAGCCTGCATTTACCTAATTTGACCAACAAAGTCAGTGATTGATCGCCTCGATGACATCACAGCCCTTAATCATATATTACAGCAAAACTGGCACAACTGCCAAGATAGCCGAGATAACAAAGACCATAATCAAAGCTGAGATAAGAAGACTCGGTGAGCCAAAGACGTTTTTAGAGAGAATTTGGATAAAACAGAAATCCAAAGATAACCATATTAAACAAACCGATTTAATAATCGAGGCATTTGACCCTATCATCCTCTTAACACCTATATGGAATGGCAAACCAACGCCGGTAATTGAAGAATACCTGGAAAACAACGATCTCAAGGGAAAACGCGTTGTGATTGGTCTTGTTGGAGCCAATCAAAAAAATCCCGATGCCCTAGTCAAACTACGCACCATAGCCATGCGTAAAGGATGCAGTTTTATCGATGACATCGAGCTTAGAGGCGTAAAACCGGGTCAAAATTGGTCCGACCTTAAAGAAGAAGACTATGTAAGGGAAGCCAATAGACTCGCGGAGAAGGTCATCGCCGTGCAAAAATTTCCTCGATAAAAACGCGTGCAACCGAGGGATAAATAATACGTGCTTTATAGCACTTTTAATCCGCACGCGCCACAATAGGGATGAAGCATAACATGAAAAACGTAGAATTATCCAAATTCAAAACCTGACGCTACTTAGAGTCAGACACAAAGAGTTAGACTAGATCGCGATCTGTGGAGACTGCTGTAAAAACAGCTACGAGGATAACGGTCTCTCGCGCGTGGCAGTTTTTATGGAAATCCTTATTGATTTAACTTCTAGGCTTACCCTAATGCATTAATGGCGTTGCCTCTCACGCGGTACGAGCAGATAGCCGCTATTTTGGTCAAGTACGGGTTCGAGGTCGCAGTATCAGACCTTCTGCCCAACGCAATACAGTGGAGACTCCATAAACAGAAAATAGACACATTAAACCTCGACGTCAACAAGAGGATGAGGCTCGCAATACAGGAACTCGGCCCCACATTCGTCAAGTTCGGCCAGATAATGAGCACACGCCGAGAGCTCCTAACGCCGGACCTCGTCGAGGAGCTAAAGCAGCTCACCGATAAGGTACAGCAGGTGCCGTGGGAGAGTGTAGAGCCGACGATAAGGGAGTACATCGGCAATATAGACGACGTATTCATCTACCTCAACAAACGACCCTTCGCAGCTGCAAGCCTTAGCCAAGCCCACCACGGTAAGTTGAAAGATGGAAGCGTTGTCGTGCTCAAGGTCCAGCGCCCTGGTATAAGGGCTGTCATCGAGACGGACTTGCGCATACTCAAGGCGATCGCCGACCAGGCTGAGAAGACGAACTCGAGTCTCGAGATATTCAATTTCCCTGCCATGGTCACCGACTTTGCGCGTCAGATACTGTCGGAGCTCGACTTTGTGAGGGATGGAAAGAACGCCGACCTTTTCAGGAAGAACATGGCAGACTTCGAGAAGGTGAAAATACCCAAGATTTATTGGCAGTACTCAGGGGAGCGCCTCCTCGTCATGGAGTATATGAGGGGAGTGAGGATAGACAAGACTGAGCAAATCGTGAAAATGGGCGTCGACCCGAAGGCGATCGCGAGTCTCGGGTTAAAAGTGTATATGAAGCAGATATTCGATGACGGCTTCTTCCATGGAGACCCACACCCCGGGAACCTCCTCATAACGAGGAATGGTGAACTCATCCTCCTCGACTTCGGCATGATCGGAGTCCTCCGTCCCGAGAAGAGGAACCTTCTAATGAAGATGCTGATGTCAATTCTCGACAAGGACGTAGACAGCCTCACCCACGTGTTAACCGACCTCGGGATGGGCGTGAAGGATAGTTGGATGGACGCCTTCAAGGACGACTTGTACCTCGCTTTAATCTCCGGTGACGTTTACAACGAGGAGCAACCCGACCCTGGGGCGATTGAGGGTCTTATCTCTGCTCTAAGAAAGTACAAGCTCAGAGTACCCATGGTGACCATGCTCATGTTAAAAGTCATCAGCATGGTTCAGGATGACGCGATTAGGCTCTACCCCCACTTCGATTTCATAACCGAGATCAAGCCACTGATAGCGGAATCCTTTACAAAGAGGGTGCTTAACCAGGCGAACATAAGGAAGGCGGGCCTCGACTTCGCCGAGGCTATCTTCGAAGCGAAGGATATTCCAAACAACATCAACTTCGCCTTGAAGAAGATCGCTCAGGGTTCATTTACCTGGAGGATTGCGCACGACGACATCGATAGGCTCGGCAGCAGTATAGATAGGGCATCCTACAAGATCATGCTCGGTATGATAATCGCGTCGATCGTCGTGGGTACAAGCCTCGTCGTTCTAGCGACACAGGAAGTGCTTACGCTCGAGGGGTTCCAATTGACTGTCGCTATCTACATATCCGCTATTCTTATCGGCTTATTCGTGGTCTTGCAGATAATCAGGGGCAGGAGTAAGCGTTAATTCCCCCGACTACTCTCTCCCTTGGAGTGCCCAGTTGTCGGAGAAGATCATAGGCATACTAGGCGGGATGGGGCCTGAAGCCACTGCTGACCTCTACCTCAGGATTATCAAGGCCACGCCCGCGAAGAGGGACCAAGATCATCCACGAGTTATCATCTATAGCAACTCGAAGGTCCCGGACAGGACCGCGGCCATACTCGGCACCGGGCTGAGCCCTATGCCTGAGCTGATAAGGGCGGGGAAGAGGCTGGAGGAGGCTGGGGTCGATTTCATCATTATTCCATGCAACACGGCGCACTACTTCGTCGATCAGCTCCAGAAGGAGCTGAGGGTGCCAATACTCCATATGATCAGGCTCTCCGCCGAGGCTGCGCATAAGGCGTATCCGAATGTGAAGAAGGCGGGCTTGCTCGCCACAGACGGCACTGTGAAAAGCGGTCTCTATCGAACCGCCTACGGTGAGGTCGATATAGAGATACTCGAGCCCGCGCCTGAGGGGCAGGCGGACGTCATGAAGGCGATCTACCAATGCGTCAAGGCTGGGAACCTTATAGACGGGAGTGTCCTCCTCCGTGGAGTCGCCAACAACTTGGTCGCCGCGGGGGCTGAACTGATTATATTCGGCTGCACCGAGGTCAGCCTCGTATTGAAGCAGGGAGATCTCGCGGTCCCTGTGCTCGATCCTTTACAGGTCCTCGCTGAGGCTGCCGTGGCTGAGGCGCTACCAAAGGAGCACGTATGACTGCATGGGAAAGAAGCGACAAAACCCCAGCGAAGGCGAGGACTTCGTCATTCCTTACGCTAGGGGTAGGTTCTCGACCCCCACGGGTGACTACGAGTTCTACTACCCAAAGGGTCTGAGGTGGGGGTGCAAGCGCTGTGGCGCATGCTGCCGAGACGCTACGCACAGGCCGAGGAGGATACTGCTTCTCCCGAAGGACGTCGAGAGGCTCGAGAAGTCGGGGGAAAAAGATTTCAGGGTCGAGACTAAGGGGGAGGAGCCCTTCGTCGGTGAGATGAGGAAAGCCGGCGGCGCTTGCGTCTACCTTACGAAGGAGGGGTGTAGGGTCTATCCGAGCAGGGCGCTGCTCTGCAGGACCTACCCGTTCTGGATCGAGAGGGACGGCGGGAGCTTCGAGATCAGGTTCGACGCGCGCTGCATGGGCATCAACCGCGGTGGGGAGCTGAAAGAGGACTTTTACAAGGACCTCGTCATACAGGCGCTTGAGCAGAGGGGCGATGCCTAGCCGAAACCCCAAATACGGGCTCCGCCAAGTGTTTCCCCCATGGTTGAGCCGCAGATCAGGGTCATGACCCACGGCGACATTGACTTCGTGATGCGCCTGCAGGATATGGTAGGCTGGGGAAACACCCGTGCTGACGCAGAGAGGAGTCTATTCTACGAGCCTCAGGGCTGCTTCGTGGCCAGCCTCGGAGGAGTTGATGTCGGCATCGTGAACAGCGTCCTCTACGGGGATGTAGGATTCATCGGTAACTTGATCGTGCTCCCGGAGACGCGGGGGACCGGCGTGGGGGCAACACTGATGAAGGCTGCTATGGAGAGGTTGACACGGGACGGCGCGGGGACTATACGCCTCGACGGCGTCCAGAAGGCCATTCCCCTCTACGAGCGGCTCGGGTTCAAAGGGGAGTACTGGTCGCTACGCTACAACGGTGTAGCAACCAAAGCGCCTCATCACAGCATCGAGCCCTTGAGGAAGGAGGATCTCGACAAGGTCACTGAGCTAGATCAACGCTTCTTCGGCCTCAACAGGGCGCAGAAGTTGAAGAGGGTGCAGCACGACTTCCCCGAACTATGCTTCAAGGCCTCGAAGGGAGGCGTGATCCACGGCTTCATTATGGCCAAGCCCGGCGCCTCGAACGTCCGGGTCGGCCCATGGATATGCGATCCCAAGTACAGCGAGTACGCCGAGCCGCTACTAAACGCCCTCTCCTCAGCAGTCACCGGGAGGAGGCTCTGGGTCGGGATACCCGAGCAGAACAAGGCCTCCGTCAAGATTATTTCGGCTAAAGGCTTCGCCCAGATGCCCTCCAGCCTCAGGATGAGCTACGGCGCGCATAAAAAAGTCGAGAACGTCTCCGGGATATTCGGTATAGGGGCACCCGACAAGGGCTAGAGGCGCATGAAGTCTATTCTATCTCCGATAGCAATAGAGGGCTCGTCGAGGGTCGGCGCGTAGAGTATTACGCCGAGGTGGTTTGGCATGTGGTTCTCGTCGTAGCCCACCAGATCGCCTATCTTGTGCCCGGCGACGGTGACGGCGTCCCCCGTGACGATGAGTCCACCCTTATCGATCTCGAAGAAGGCGACGGCGGCGACGCTATTGGCTCCTCCGCCCGGAGCGGCGGCTTTCTCGTCCGTGATCATTATCTCATGTATCTCGTGCTTGAGGACGGCGCGGCTCTTCGTATCGATGAGCTTGAGGCCGCGGTCCTTGAAGCTGACGTGTAGTATGGCGACTATTCTGCCCTCGACGGGGCTTCGGTCGCCGTAGAGGCTAGAGGTGATCTTCTTTGTGTCGTATGGGGACTTCGACATCAGGGCTACTCCTTTATCCAGATGCCCTTGCGCTCTTCAGCTTGCTTTGAGTCGACGTCCATATACCAATGGACGCTCTCCCGGCTGGTCGAGGCACTCATGGTGTTGCCCTTATTGTCCATTGCGAGGCAGTTCATGCCCCCCTTCTCTCCCAGCTCGTTTATGTCCTTCATCCCGCGTGCACATGCCTCGCGGACGGTCATGCCGTTCTCCATGTAGCTTACGAGTGTGCGAGCCAAGGCGAGCCTTATAGCGAGCTCGCCACGCCCCGTGCAGGCTGCGGCGCCGAAGCGGTTATCGCAGTAGTTGCCCGCGCCGATGATGGGGCTGTCGCCGAGGCGACCCGGGAACTTGAAGGCGGTGCCGCTCGTGCTCACGCCGCTGCAGATGTTCCCGTTCTTGTCGATCGCCATGATGTTGACTGTGCCATGCTGCTTGTCGGTGAGCTTGTCGTACCAGTCGCGGAGCCCGAAATCGACGTCGTAGTTGACATACCATGGCTTCTCGCCGTCGTTTGGTAGGTCCGCGTATCTCTTGAGGAAGCTCTGGTACTTCTCCTTCGCGTCCTTGGTGAGGAGGTTCTGCTTCTTATAGCCCATCGACTTGGCGAAGAGCTCGGCCCCTCTCCCGACGAGCATGACGTGAGGTGTCCTCTCCATGACCATCCGGGCTATGCTGATAACGTGAAGGTATCCTTGTACGGCACCCACCGCTCCGGTCTTTAGCGTCTTTCCATCCATAATGCTCGCGTCGAGCTCGACTTTGCCGAGGAGATTGGGCACACCCCCGTAGCCGACGCTATCGTCCTCGGGGTTCATCTCGACTAGCTTTGTCGAGGCCTCGACGGCGTCGATCGCGGAGCCGCCTTTTTTGAGGATCGCTGCGCCGGCGTGAAGGAACTCGCCCGAATTGCGTGTACCGATGATGAAGGGTTTCACTTTCGCCATAAATAGACGTGGGTCAATGATGTATAAAAAACAACGTGGAAGCCACATCGGGACCTTTTTTCGTAATAATTACAAGTTTTAAGTAGGATAATGCGTTTTTTCAGCGGTTTCACATTCTCGATTGTCCAGCTTTACAATAATTGTGTAAACGATTGGTGAGTTTTCGTGTTTCACCCACCTGACCCCCACCAAAGGCTCTAGAAGCCTTAAAAAACGCGCCAATGGTATGTGGTGTGAATCGGCATGAGCATAGGCGTGTGGGCGGAGAAGTACAGGCCAAAGACTCTCGACGACATGGTCGACAGGGAGGAGATAGTGTCAAGGTTCAAGAGCTTCGTCAAGGACAAGAACCTCCCCCACCTGCTGCTCGTAGGACCAGCCGGCGTCGGGAAGACGACGAGCATACTCTGCCTAGCACACGACCTCTACGGCCCCGGCTACACGAACTCGGTGCTGGAACTGAACGCGAGCGACGAGCGCGGCATCGATGTGATCAGGGATAAGGTGAAGAACTTCGCCAGGACCTCCGCCATCGCCAGCGAGGTATCGTTCAAGATCCTGATCCTCGACGAGGCGGACAGCCTCACCTCGGCGGCGCAGCACGCCCTCCGCCGAACGATGGAGGTCTACACACGCACATGCCGCTTCTGCCTGATTGGCAATTATAGCGAGAACATCATCGACCCCATACAGAGCAGGTGCAGTGTCTTCCGTTTCAGCCCATTAGCCGAGCAGGATGTCAAGAGCTACATCACAATGATCACCCAGAAGGAGGGGATCAAGCTCGTCCCCGAGGGGCTGGACGCCGTCTTCGAGGCGAGTGGAGGCGACATGCGTAAGGCGACGAACCTCCTGCAGGCCGCAGCTGCGACGCAGGGCGAGGTCGACGACATCGCCATCTACAGCGTTCTCGGCAAGGTCAGCCCCCAGCGTGTACGCGAGATGATTAACCTCGGCATGAAGGGCAACTTCCTCGAGGCGCGGGAGATTCTCCGCAGCCTACTCATCGACGAGGGGCTCGGCGCCGAGGACATACTCAGGATGATCTACTCCGAGCTCATGCGTATGCAGATGCCGGAGAAGTGGAAGGTCAGGATAAGCGACACCGTGGGCGAGGTGGACTTCCGCCTCACACAAGGCGCACGCCCCGAGATACAGCTTAGCACACTTATAGCAAAGCTCGCGCTGGCCAGTGAAGAGAGTTGAGTGCCGACAGGCTACCCTGGGCGGTCAGGTTCAGACCACGCATCGTCGCGGACATCGCCGACAACAGGGAGGCGGTGAACGAGCTCAGGCTCTGGCTCCGTGGCTGGGAGAAGGGTGTGCCGAAGGAGCGCGCCGTCTTCCTCCACGGCCCACCAGGCACCGGGAAGACGAGCACCGTCCACGTACTCGCCGAGGAGCTCGGCTTCGACCTCCTTGAGATCAACGCGAGCGACTACCGCACACGTACGAGGATGGAGGAGCTCATCGGCAGAGCCACGACGCAGAACGTCACCATTTTTGGTAAGCGGCGTCTCATCCTCTTCGACGAGATGGAGGGTGTGAGCGGTCACGAGGACTTGGGCGGCATCTCAGCTATCGTCGATATCATAAAGACGACGCGCGTCCCCATCGTACTTATCGCCACGGCGATCGCCGAGGGCAACGAGGAGAAGTTCCGCCCTCTCAGGGATAAGGCGATCGCAATCGAGTTCAAGTCCATACCGACGATGGATGTCTACGCGAAGCTGGAGAGGATATCCAAGGAGCTCAAACTCGACGCCCCGCCGGACGCCCTCGATGCCCTAGCGGTCCACAGCACTGGGGACCTACGCTCCGCGATAAACGACCTCGAATCCATCGCCCGCGGTAAGGGCGCCGTGTCAGTTGAGGACGTTGAGAAGTTAAGCGTGAGGGACCGGCAGGACTACACCCCCGCCATCGTCCTCAACATCTTCTCCGCCAAGACCCTCTGGGAGGCACGTAAGTCCATCAACCAGGCGTACATCGAGCACGAGGAGCTATTCGACTGGATATACGAGAATCTCCCGCTTATCCTGGATGATAAGAGGGACCTCGCCGAGGGACTGGAGGCTCTGAGCCGCGCAGACATCTACGCGAAGAGGGCGAGGATGAGCAGCTATAGGCTGCAGAAGTATATGTTCAACGCGATGACGGGTGGCGTCGCCTTCGCCCGGGGGCACAGTGAGGGACTCGGGCTTCGCAAGCAGGTGTCAACCGCCGTCGCCAAGCTGGGTTACCAGCAGAGCGCCTTCGCCTACCAGGAGACAGCGCAGGGCATGCTCGTGAAACCCATAAAGTACATGGGTGACGACTGGAGGCGCGTCAATGATGCGCTTCGCGGGCTCGGCGCCATGTGGGTCAGGGGCGGCAACGGCTGGTCCATCCCCTACCTTCGCCCACCACAGCTCAAGTGGCGCTACATACGCACATACCACAGCCGCCGAAAGCTTCAGTCGGTAGCAGCGAAGGTCGCCCTCAAGTGCCACATATCGAGTAAGGAAGCCGTCTCCGAGGTCATACCCCTTCTACGCCTCATGTACAGGAACAAGGAGGGCGGTGAAGCGACGACGGCATGGCTCGAGCTAGAAGAAGACGAAGTTGACTGGCTTAAGGGCTAAAAAAATGAGTGGAATGCTCGCGCATTCTCCTAAAAATAGTCGCCCAGATTAGTATCCCCAACTTTGAAATTAGGAAACATTGTTAGCAACTGCTTTGCCAACTCAACTAAAGTCCTCTTAACATACTCAGTCTTCTCAACATCCATCTTTGGGAACAGTCTAACGACGACGCCGTCACTTCGCCCTGAAATAAATGCGAGGGAAAACTGTGTTCCCCCCGGACATGACGACTAATGAATCAACTAGAATAGCATTCTTTTCGCGATTAATATAAAAATCCACAGTCTTTAGAATAATGCCCTCTTTTCTAATGAACAATGGCTCAAATCTATCAAAAATTTCCCCGATTGAAGTATTCCCATTTAAAACAACATGAGGCATAATGATCCCTACTTATGTGAGTAAATTATGCGCATTTTTAGCATTATCTATGAGCGCGCGCTGATCAATCCCGACATACACTTCGTCTGAATAGCATACACGACAATTGATCATAATTTTTTTAAAAATAACTCAATGGCTAGAAGACGTCCGACGACGTGATGTGCCAGCCAGATACGTCTGTTAATTCGATGCTACCCCTGAACAGCCTCTTATCCCGCACCTCCAATCCCCTGATGTTTCTCATAATCAGGGTGTAGAGGTGATCGGGTGCAAATCCGAGCGTCTGTGCTGCGGCGTAGATAGGCGAGCATATGGGGGCTGTGATGTATACCTCGTTCACGGGTTCTCCCCGACCTAGGACGCATTTTATCAGGGCTGAGATGACGCGAGCCTTCTCAGCCATGGGCGTGTAATCTTCAAGGAAGAGAGTGTTCGAGGCTCCGTCCTGCTCAAGGCTGACGGCGGTGTAGCCCTCTTCCCCCGCATCACGGATGCGGTAGAAGCAGCTCTGCCTTATGGGGTGGCTGTACCTCCAGCGCAGGTACTCTGGCGTCTTATCGTAGTGGAGCTTCCCCGTGTTAGCGACCCAGCCCTCGTAGATGCGGTGGAGCTCGTCGAGGCTGCATGGGACTATGTCTACATCGTCCTCTCCCTCGACGCTCATCTTGGTGAGATCGCCCGCTTTAGCGCATAGGGCGTGCACGTCGCCGATGAGAGTGGATCCAACCTTCTGCGCCGCCCCAGCGGAGCCCGAGAAGTTGAAGCCCATTAGCATCTGAGGTCCAGCCGCTGCGAATTCCTTGAACATGAATTTCAGGGTATCCTGGAAGAGCCCCATGTGTCTATGCTTGGGCTCGACGAAGCCGTCGCAGCCTTGGATGATGGAAAAGGTGTCGGCCCGCACCTGACGCGTAATGGGAGGAAGCTGTTGAAGGCGACGGGCACTCCATGGTGCTCGACGGTGGCTATCGAGACGAAGCCGAGATTCCACGGTGTGTCGACCATCTTCCACCTGAATCGGGCTTCGTTGTACTCTTCGTAGAGCGTCTCGTTAAGCCCTCGCATGTAGGCGTCTAGATCGCTCTCCTGGAACCACCTGCAGGTGTATTGAGCCGTCAACAGACTTCCTGTTAAAAGAAGCGGGATAAATCCTTCGGGGAAAGATGTTATAGATTCATGAGAGGACTACTCACCGATTGATATGAAGCTAGGATCACTGCCACGTGCACGCCTCGCGAACCTTCCCACACCCATACATGAGTTGCCCAACCTTACCAAGTGGTTGGGCGGGCCTCGAATCTGGGTGAAGAGGGACGACCTGACGGGTCTCGCCTTCGGAGGCAACAAGGCAAGGAAACTCGAGTACCTGATGGGCGACGCCTTAGCGAAGAAGGCGGACGTTATCGTCACGGGCGCTGGTTTCCATTCCAACTGGTGTACGCAGACCGCCGCTGCCGCGCGTAAGCTTGGGCTCGATATTGTCCTGGTAAAGAACGGTCCGAAGGAGGGCTGGGAGCCAAAGGAGTGGGATGGTAATCACCTCCTCCATGAGCTTATGGGCGGCGAGATCAAGGTTGTGCGCCCCGAGAAGTTCCAGGCGGCGCTCGACGCCGAGATGGAGGCGCAGAGGAAGAAGGGGAAGAATCCCTACTTCATTCCTGTCGGTGGATCGGTGCCCCTAGGCGCGGCTGGCTACGTCAATGCTATGCTGGAGACCTTCAACCAATCCTCTGACATCGGCGTCGACTTCGACTATCTTGTCCACGGCACCGGCTCAGGCGGTACACAGGCAGGGCTCGTTATGGGTGCTCGCGCCCTTAACATGGGGACGAAGATCATCGGCGCAGCGGTCGGTTGGACGAGCGTCGAAGAGCAGCAGGCGCACGTCAACCAGATAATAAATGATAGCTACGACGTCTTGGGTCTCGAAGTCGAGATACCCGTTAGCGATATCGTCGTTTATAACGAGTATGTGGGCGGAGGATATGGGTGGATAGATGCGGGGAAAGCGGAGGCGGTTAAGATTCTAGCGGAGGTTGAGGGGATGTTCATCGACCCCGTCTACACGGCGACAGCGATGGCCTGCCTCATTGACCTCTGCCGGAAGAAGAAGTTCAAGAAACGTGACAACGTTCTCTTCCTCCACACCGGCGGAGCTGTCGCGTTATTCCCCTACAGGAACCCGCTTAGGGCGTATACGGAGGGCAAGAAACTCCCTTGGACCGTGCCCGACTGGAGCCCCCAGTCCACCTAAACCCTTTTTCCCCAGCCTCTCCCTATTCAAGCGAAATGGCCGACACGCCGCTCGATCTGAGGCTTCCCTACATCACCCCTGACCTCCCCGGCATCGGCGGCGCCATAAGGGCTAGACCCGAGCTTTTCAGCGTCGTCGAGGTACCCGCATACGAGCCCCTCGGCTACGGCGACCACGTCTACATGAGTATAACCAAGAAGGGGAGGACGACTAGGGACACCCAGATCGATATGGCGGGCATCCTTGGGATAAGGAGGGAGGATGTCGGCCACGCAGGGCTGAAGGACAAGCACGCCGTTTCCACTCAGACCTTCAGTATACTTATTGCCGGAGGGGAAGCCGGAGGACGTGGCCAAGATCATCGAGTCTGGTCTCGGGGTCACAGTTAACTGGGCTGACAGGCATCCGAAGAAGCTTCGTTCGGGTCACCTCAAAGGCAACACGTTCACTATCACGGTCACGGGTCTCGACGATAGTCCCGCCTCCGCTCTTCGTAAAGCGGATGATATTCAGAAGGCGGTCGCCAAGCTCGGCATCCCCAACTACTTTGGCACACAGAGGATAGGAAAGGACGGCAGGAATGTCATCGACGGCCTCGACCTCATAAAGGGCAGGTTCAGGGAGCGTAATAGGTGGCTCCGCAGGTTCCTAGTCTCCAGCTACCTCAGCCACCTCTGTAACCGGTACCTCGCGAATAGGGTCGACTCGGGTAACTTTACGAGGATACTCCACGGCGACCTCGCCAAGAAGCACGATACTGGCGGCGTTTTCACCGTTGAGGACGCAACGGTCGAGCAACCCCGCTTCGATGCGGGTGAGATCAGTTTCACTGCCCCCATCTATGGGTACAAGATGAGGGAGGCGAGGTACGAGGCGAAGGAGATGGAGGACGCGGTCTTCGCCGCGTCGGGCATCACGATCGAGGAGTTGCGCCGGATCGGGGCTGACGGCACGAGGCGCCTCGGTAGACTTCTCCCAGAAATTTCAGCCTCGAAGCATGACGAGGGAGTCACCCTTCAGTTCACCCTCCCCGCGGGTGGATACGCCACTGTCGTGCTCCGCGAGTTCATGAAGAACGACATCCCGGTCGAACCAGAGGAACCCGATACCGATGAGGAAGAGAGCTAGAGCTTATTTCGATTATCTTGAGAAGTTTCCTCGATAATCTCCGCGTACCGTAGCCACCTGGTGCCTGTTAGTAATGAATTGATGGAGGTGTCGCGCGTTTCTAGGCACTATGCCTTCCACCACTTGAACTCCAGGTACTCGACGCCTTTCTTGCCAGGTAGGGCAGCGATAAAGGTCTTCCTCACCGTCGAGGCGAGGCGCCCCGCCTTGACTATCTCGGTGGCGGACATGCTGTCCTCGCGACTCATCACCTGTATGATGTATGGGGCGTGGTCGATACCGGGACCCTGCTCGTAGACGGCGAAGTCGCAGCCGTACTTTATCCCAGGGGTGACGACGAAATCCTTCTCCCGTAGGTCGCTGTAGACGGTAAAGAGGGCGTCGAAGCCCTTGAGCTTCTCCCTTGCCAGCTTCCTTAGGGCGGTGATTCCCATCCTTCTGCCCTTTGACGTGACTCTGATTGCCTTCTTCTCTGCCAAGTAGACGCCTTCAATGAGGTCGAGTATGAGGGGCTCGTCGAAGTCCTCCTTAGGCTTCGGGTTACCGAGGGGTTTCCCGTAGAAGTCGGCGTTGAATAGCTGCCTGCTATCCTCTATTGACCAGATGACCAGCCGCCCGTCGGCGAGTACCTCGACCTCGACGGGCGCATCTTTCAAGAGTACGCCCCCTAGAGGGCTAGGATGCGCACGAGGTCACTAGCCTCATGCACCTTGTCGCCAAGGCGCTCGAGCTCGCGCGCGACGTCGCGAATGATGAGAATTGAGGCGAGTTCGCCCTTCCCTGTGACTATGTCGACGTCCAGCTTGATGTATAGAAGGTCGAGCTTCTTCTCTATCTCGTCTATGTCCTTAGCGAAGCTCGTCGCCTTCTCACTGTTGAAACCGAGACTCATGATGCTATCCCTTAGCTTGGTCAAGGCATCGAAGCCAAGGTCGACCATCGCCCCCATGCCCTCCGCTTGAGACTTGCTAAGCTTCCAGTCACGCGACTTTACCTCCGTGAGCCTCATTGTGATGACCTCAATTGAGTCCATCATACCGCTGAAGCTACTTGAGAGACGGAGGAAGTCGTCGCGGCTAACGAGTATGCCGCCGATCTCGCTAAGCTCCTTGACAGTAGACGCCTTGACCTTGTAGGAGTCGTCTAGTATCTTGTGTATGTCAGCAAGTGGGTCGGAGTTCCCTGCAGGTTTCCCCTTCGTCATATAGTCGAAGAGAATCAGTGACTTGCGGTAGGCTTCGACGACGAGGCGGGCATTGTCCTGGCAGAGCATAAGCAGGTTACGAAGCGTCCTGTCCTCGCTCTCGATTGGAAAGACCATGAAGGGGCACCCTTGGGTAATTGGTTATAGTGGGTTGCTGTTTAAAATAATGATGCCTGCTAGAAATTACAGTAAGTACTAGGAGTGTAAATCACCTATGTTTCTGTGTATAAAAGGGGTGTGTGGCTACTTTTTCTTCTTGTCCTTGTCGCTGAGCCACCACTCGAGGTAGTCGTCGTGGCGCTGGCGGGTCTTCTCGTCGTCCGTCATGGTGCGCTCGTACTTCTTGTCCATGGCGTCGCTGAGCTGAGCCTCGTTCAGCGTCACGCCGCAGCTCTCGCAGCTGTAGTGCTTGAGCTTGCGGTCCCAGTTTAACTTTCCCCCACAGTCTGGGCAGTAAGGTGACATTTCGGGTCCCTCTCATCTCTCTGCGCCCTCGGCGGGCACATTTCGGCTCAGTATTTGTTGGGCTACGTCTTAAACCCTTCTCAGCACCCAGTGTAGGTTTTATAGGATGGGCGGCTGTGAGACTCACCCATGCGGGTCAGGGTAAGGCTGCTGGGGTCGCTGAGGCAGCCCGGGGTGCCGAAGGAGGCGAATTTCGAGGTGCCGGAGGACGCTAGCATTTCCACCCTGAAAAAAAGGATCATCGAGGAGTATCCATCACTCGCGGGCGTGCTCGACAGCATTGAGAACCTCGTGATGCTCGGCGGTGTCGAGATCGGAGTTCTTGACGGGCTAGATACTATTCTCGGTGAGGGCTCTGAGGTTGTGTTCGTGCCCGTGACGCATGGGGGGCGATGAATTGTCTTCCACCATATGCTCCAAGTGCCACTCTAGGCCATCAGTCATCTACCGCCCATACAGCGGCGAGCGCCTCTGCCCCACCTGCTTTAAGAACAGCCTCAGGGAGCGCGTCCAGACCACGATCAACAGGTACAGGATGCTCGATCACTGGAGCCGCGTCGCCGTCGCTGTGAGTGGCGGCAAGGACAGCCTCACCCTCCTCCACATACTCAAGGAGATAGAGGACGAGACGCACGGCTCCGAGCTGATCGCTGTCACCGTCGACGAGGGCATAGGAGGCTATAGGGACGAGGCCCTAGGCATTGTGGAGCGCGCCTGCAGGGAGATGGGCGTCGAGTGGCGCCTCGTCTCCTTCCGCGACCTCTTCGGCGCCTCGATGGATGAGATAGCGGCGCGGGACAGGACCTTAGGAGCCTGCAGCTTCTGCGGAGTCTTAAGGCGGCGAGCATTGAATGAGGCAGCGAAGAGTGTGGACGCCGACAGGCTCGCAACGGGGCACACCCTCAACGACATGGCGCAGAGCGCGCTCCTCAACCTCCTACGCGGTGACGTCGGGAGAATGGCTAGCCTCGACCCCGGCGGCTACGCGAGCCCCGGCTTTGTCCGCCGCGTAAAGCCCCTCTGCGACATCCCCGAGAGAGAGACCGCCTTCTACGCCTACTTGCAGGGCTTTGAGCTGCAGAGCACCCCATGCCCATACGCCGGCGAGGCGATGAGGAGCGACACACGCACCTTCCTCAACGAGATGGAGGCGAAGCGCCCCGGCATCCTATTCACGACGTACAATACAGCACTCAAACTCATACCCGCGGCAGCGACCGCCGAGGTTATGAAGACCTGTAAGATATGTGGCGAACCATCAGTAGGTGATATGTGTCGAGTCTGCCAGCTCATCGAAAAGAAATGAATTCATTTCTACGAATACGCACGCGCACAGGTGTAGCTTTGGAACTATTTAATTTCTTAACAGGCTAGCGCGCGGCGAGCATAATTCTCGGAGTCGGCTTCCAGTTAGCGATGTCGAGATCTAAGTAAAAGTCGCAAGTATTCATAACTAAGCTATTTTTTCCTCGTTATGATGATTAACACGCCATAAGCAAGGCGCAGACGCTAAAAACGTGGTCGGCACAATTACATCGAACAGGTGAAGCCCTTGACGAGCATCCACATCAAGAACGCATTCGTAGCAACGATGGACGAGGCGAAGCAAGTCTACCCACACGGGGAGGTCCTCATAGAGGACGACCACATCACCGAGGTCGGGAAGAAGGTCAAACCGCCCCGCAGCCCCGAGTACACACTCGACGCATCAAACAAGGTAGTCATGCCCGGATTCGTGAACGCCCACACCCACCTCCAGCAATACTTCAGAGGAGTTTACGAGCTAATGGGCGACTTCTTCGAGACAAACCTACCCCTCGAGGGCTACCGCAGAGAGGAGCAGATGGAGACACTCGGCTCAGCCTCCACAGCCGAGCTCATCTACGGTGGATGCACGACGAGCATGCTCATCTACACCTACCCCGACGGCTGGGCCCGCGCCGTCTCCGAAGCGGGCAACCGTTGTATCGTCGCCGGCGACATCGAGCACGTGGACCTCGAGAAGCTCCGCAGCGGGGTCTTCGAGTACCTCCCTGACAAGCGAGACAAGGCGATCAGGCGCGCAACCGACCTCTACACGAACTGGCACGGCAAGGCAGAGGGACGCATAACAACCATAATGTGCCCGAAGGCGCCCGATATGGCGGAGCCCGAAGTCTACCACAAGTGCAGGGACTTCGCTGAGAAGCATGGGCTACGTATGACCACCCACCTCAGCCAGAGTATGCGCGAGTACCGCCAGGTCATGAAGCTCTACGGGAAGACCCCGCCTCAGCACCTCTATGACCTCGGAGTGATGGACGACAAGCTCAGCGGAGCCCACCTGACATACGCGACGGAGAAGGACATGCAGCTAATACAGAAAACGGGGATGGCTATCCTCCACTGTCACGCAGTTGAGAACCCCCTGAACACATGGATAGACAGGGGAATCCCCGTCGGATTCGGCACAGACGACTACTTCCACAACATGAACGACCTACTCCGCGAGATCCGACAGGGACAGATGACGCGCGCCCGCCTAATCGGAGGCTCAGACGGGATGATAAACGACAGCCGCAGGACAGCCCGTCCCAGCTTCTACGAGATGCTCGAACGCTCCACAAGGGGAGGAGCAGAGGCACTCGGAATCGCCGATAAGGTTGGAAGCATCGAACCCGGCAAGAAAGCGGACATCATCACAGTCAACATGCTCAACCCCTACCTCACGCCCACACGCGAGCCACTCACAAGCGTCTTCCTCTACGCAACACCCGGGGACATAGACAACGTCATCTGCGACGGAAAATGGCTCAAGAGAGACGGCGCGATGCAGACGATCGACATGAAGAAGGCACTAATAACCGCCCAGAGGACATGTGACGCGATCATCGACAAGTTCTTCGAGGAGCACCCAGACCAGAAGAAGATCTGGCAAAACAAGCTACCATACTAAATCGAACTAAGCCCCCCGACCCCAGGAAGCAAAAATTCTTACTGCTCTACCTTCTTCGGATCCTTGATGTATCGGTAGCAGAGGATCATCGCCACGACGAGGAAGATGCTCTGTATGAACCAGGGATAGGCGGGGTTGTACGTGTATATGAATCCGCCAAGCTTGCTACCTATCGCCATGGGGATGAAGACGAGGAAGCCACTCGCGTAGCCGCCACCACTAACGCCTATGCTCATACCCGAACCCAGACCAGACATGATCCTCCCGCGGCTCGCCCTCGGAATCGTGTCCGCCAGATAGACGGAGGACGAGATCCACATCAGCGAACTTGCCGTGATCAGCGCCATATAGACCGGGACAACAGTCCAGAAGCTGTTCATGTATGTGAATAGACTCATCGTCGGGATCGCTATCGCGAAGCCAATGAGCATACACTTCCTAGACCCGATGCGGTCAACCAATCCGCCGACGAAGAGGCTCACAAGTGTCTTCGTCACACCGCCGACCAACAACACTATCCCCCAGTCATAAGCGGTCAGCTTCGACACCTCAGTAGCGTAAACGACCCAGAAGGGCAGAACGATGTTACCGACAAGAGAGAGCAGCATCGATGTAACTGCGTAGCCACGGATGTTGCCAAA
>CAVYVF010000006.1:0-26835 GCA_963771885.1 Candidatus Bathyarchaeota archaeon | reverse complement strand
ACCTCAGTTTGAGCAATAAATATAAGGAATAATAATCATGAAAACAATTCCAATAATTATGAATTATTGTCCACAAACACTATTAGGTAATGGCGTGGAAACAACATTAGCCTTCCCCGTGGGAACATCAATTGAGGAAGGCGTGAAAAAAAAAAGGTGGAGAGGTGAGGGATGAGGTACATCGCTTTCTGGGAGATGAAACCCGAGGATATACCCAAGGTCATCAACAAGTTCAAGAAGAGAAACGAAGCCGGGATGGAGAACCTATTCGGACATGGATTAAAAACCGTATTTGGTCCATGTCACATAGGATTAGAAACTAAGGGCTTTACTGTGCTGGAAACGGATCACGCCGCAGGAGCTGGCAAATTATGCCAGTTACTACTTCCTGAGCTACCTATAAAAATCTATCCCATTAACGACTCGAATCAGATGGTTAGCAGTTACCTAAAATACAATAAATGACAACTCAACATCTCAATTTCCAATTATTTTTATTTAAAAAACTTTCAATACGGCATTATCTTTGATTTTGAATAGTATTGCCTTGCAAGATATAACTCACGTGTGCTTCTGTGCTGATTACAATTGTAAACATCCTTGTCATTAGTTGGGTAAATTCAGGATTATTGGTCTGGTTGAGGTGAGTGGTTATTGGGGGAAGTCGAGAAGATTGCTGGGTTGGATAGGGTGGGGGTTCTTTCCCTTGCCTTATCAAGAGGCGTCACCAACATCCCGATAGTTGTCTTAGGCCTTGTTTTGATTGAGATCGCTAGCACTTTTGGGGTCTCGATTGGGATGGCGGGTCAACTTACGACTGCGTTCGCGGTCGTCGCTATCTTTTTCTCACTTATTATGGGGGCCTAGCAGGAGGTTTGATCACCGCGATCTCTGTGTATGGGCTTAGGGCTCTACGTCATTGTGACTGATAGCGATCTATGTCGTTGATAGTTTTCCTCTGATGCTACTTGTTCTGGGGCTTTCGGGGGTCGCGACGGCGGTCGTGATATCGATGCCGAATGCGTTGATTGGGGAGCTGCTACCCGAGAAAAAACGAACCGGGGCGATTGGGGTGACACTGGTTGTCACCTCTCTCATGTTCCTGTTTGGGGCACCGGCACGAATCTACTCACGACTAGTTATGGTTGGCGGGCTGCTATGTTTTGGGTGATGATTCCCGTTACCGTTTTGACCTTGCTGCTGGTCTATTGGAGGGTGCCCCGAGGGGCGAACCCCGTGGGCTCAGCTAATTCCCTGGGTATGGTGATGGATGGGCTTAAGGCCGTTGGGGCAAGAATCTGCTCTAGCCTGCATTGTTGGGACAACTTTGGGGATGGCGACCTTTAACGTGTTTCTGGTGTATGGTGCGTCATTTTGGCGACAGGCATACGGCGTCTCCACCTCGTTCGTTTCTTTAGTTATGATCTTTACCCCATTGTCCTACATAGTTGGATGCATTGCGACTGATCCACTGACGAGGAGATTCGGTAGGAAGCCGTTGACGGTGGTCTCTGCTCTGACTTGCAGCATCTTCACGATTGGTGCTGTGGTGTCGCCAGATGTTTGGTGGTCCATCTTCTTTTCGCTTCTAGGGTGTCTCACGGGTGGGGTTATGGGGACCGTCTCGACGAGTCTGACTGTGGAGCAGCTTCCAGGACACATGGGGGCGATGATGTCTACTCACTCTGCGGCAATCAACATGGGCGCGATGGTGGCCTCCGTTGTGGGGGGATTGATTATTCCGGTTTACAGTTACACGTTCTTTGGGATTTTCATGGGTTTTCTCGGAGTGGTAGGTGCATTTACGTTTCAGTGGCTGTCAGTTGACCCAACGAGGATCACGGTAAGGCGTGTTCAGCCTCAGAGACTGAGTCGTCGAGAATCTCCAAGCAGGCGTCCAGTTGCTCCTTAGTTATTATTAGGGGTGGAGCTATGCGGAGGACTGCGGTGTCCATGGCACCCATCTGGATCATGTAGAGGCCTCTATTGAAGGCCTCTTGGAGGATTCTTGTTGGCCTCGAGCTACGCCGGGTGTTTTGCTGGCCTTGTCTTTCACTACCTCTACCCCGAGCATGAGTCCCTTTCCACGTACGTCGCCTAGGATTCTGTGGTCGTCAACCATGTCGTGAGCCTCTTGTAGGCGTATTCGCCCAGTTGGGCGGATCTCTACTACAAGTTTCTCCTTCTCGATGATGTCGATGTTCGCTAGGGTGGCTACGCAGGATAGGGGGTTGTAGCTGTATGTGTTCATGAGTAAGATAAGGTCGAATGGGTCTGTCCTATCGAATAGTTCTGCTTTAATTACGGCTGCGGCGTTGGGTACGCCGCATGCGATGCTTTTTCCAAGCAGCGTGATATCGGGTGTTACCTGCCAGTGGTCTATTCCACACCACTTGCCGGTTCTCCCGAAGCCTGTTTGTACTTCCTCGGAGACGAGTAGTATTCCATGTTCATCGCAGATTTTTCGCAGTGTCGAGTGCCAGTTTGGGGGTGGGATATGCCAACCCGCGTCTCCCTGTATGGGCTCCGCGAATACCGCGGCTACCTCCTCGGGTACTACATAGCTTTTGAATGCCTGGTCAGTCATCAGATGTAGGCATGCGAGGTCGCAGCTTGGGTGCTCCATCTTGAATGGGCATCTGTAGCAGTAGGGGTACATCATGTTGTGGATTCCGGGTAGCTTTGGTCCGAAGCCTTTGATCATGTCGCGTTTATATGAGGAGAGGCTTAGGGCGCCGTAGGATACTCCGTGGTAGGATCCTGCGAAAGTGATGATGTCGCTTCGCTTTGTTACTCGGCGTGCGACTTTGATGGCGAGGTCGTTCATCTCGGATCCTGATACGCCGCAGATTACTGCTTTGGTATAGTTCCCGGGGGTGACCTGGCTGAGTTTCTGGATCATATATAGGATTTTTGTGGTTAATCCGTTTGTTCCCTTTGGGACTTGTTCCTGCAGTGCTTTTACGAAAGTCGGGTGGCTGTAGCCGATGTTTACGACGCATCTTCCTGAGATGAAGTCGACGAAGACGTTGCCGTCGATATCTTTGATGTAGATTCCTTCTGCTTCATCCATTAAGGGTTGGGAGTATCGGGGGAATAGTGGCCCGGCTTGTCTTATGAATTCCTGGACGTTTGGTCCGGGTAACGGGCTCGACTATTTTAGGTCCGGGTAGGTCTCTTAGCGCCACCGTAGGTATCCTCCCGTTGGCGCTTTTGTTTCTCTGCTGGTTTTTGGGAACATGTCCGTCGCCTCGTCCGTTCGGCGGATTTTCTTCTGGTTTTTAATGATTAATCAAGTATGATTACAATTGTACACAAACTAGGTGTTAAATTGTAAAAATATTGGAAATCGCCTCTTACTAGGCTGCACGCGCGCCTGAAGATGTATGTGTAGGTCGGTGGTATGCCGTCCGAGAACATTAGGGTGCTCGGGTCTGTGATATACTCGTTTGATAACGTGACTTCGGTGCCGAGAAACCCAGTTTACATTGATGGCATTAGGATCAGCTTTGGGGGATTAGGGTTAGAGATTGAGTGTTTGTCGCGTGGGCGATGTAATCATTTTTTCTTATTTAAGATAACTCTTGTCGAGTTAAAACTAGGACCCCCACCTATATGCTGAGGTTTTCCTAAAGTTAACGTATTTTGGGGTCTACCTATGGCATCGATTATTGGTCGAGGAGACCATAGCACCCCTCGCCTGACCTTGGCACCAACCAGTGCTTTAACCTCTATCTCACCACCAGAATTACTTAAAATAACGGCATCACCGTCGCTAATTCCTCTCGCATCTGCGTCAAGTTTGTTCACCCAAACAATTGAAGGTATTTCCCCGTAAACATCTCTGAATTGACTGTGAGTCCAGTGCGGAAGGGAGCTATTTAGCAGGGTTAAGGAATCCTCGTCAAGGAGTGGGAGCTGTATAGGAAGTGGAGTGGTCGGGTCGATGGCGGTCGTTGATGTGAACTCGACTTTTCCACTTGGAGTCTGATATTCATCTCGGTTTCTCTCCCTCATCTTCAAATCTTTGCCTTGGAGAAACTCTTCAACAGTTCCATTTTCGAATGAGTCCTTCATAGTTTTCCTTATTGCTTCCCTCGGCTCCTCCATGAGCCATGGGCCACCTATTCCAACGCGGAGGGCTATTTCTCTCGTGACGGATACTTCGGTGCGGCTCTCACCCAAGGGCTCGATACACCGCTGTCCGAAACGGGTGTAAGGGTGACAATCGGATATTGAGACGTCCTCCTTTTCTAGGAAGGTCGGCGCAGGGAGAACGGCGTCAGCGTAATCACAAGTCTCGGTCATATGCGTATCGTGAACTACCAAATAGACGTCGCTTCTGCATAGTCCCTCACGTAGAGACTTTTGGTTGGGTAACGTAACGAGGGGATTGGTGCCAGTTACGTAGATGAATTTGAAATCTCCGTCTTGAATCTGTGAGGCTAAGTTTGTTTGACTAACGGTTTTCCAAATAAAATTATGATTAGGGTTGTTGAGATAATCATAGTCGATGAATCGGGCTCGGCTGTTTGTATAGTAGAATCCTCGATGTTGTCCGACTAGGTTTGGCAGAAGTGAGATGCCTCTGATCGCCTCAGCACCATTGCTGCTCTTCTGAAGACCTATCCCCATGAAGATGACGCTTGGCTTATTTTCTCCGAGTAGAGTCGCTAGGGTCTCGACCTCGCTCCATTCAACACCTGTGATGGATTCAACTTTGCTTTTTGACCAGTTTAGAGCTTCATTTCGATAATTATCGTAGCCGATTGTATACTGTTTTATGAAGTCAAGGTCAACGTAGCCTTTTTTTATCATACAATTGGCGATGCCATAAGCGAGCGTTACATCGGACCCGGGTTTGGGCTTAATCCATAAATCTGCCTGAGCCGCTGATTCACTGCATCGGGGGTCAATAACAACAAGTTTTGCCCCATTTTCCCGTGCCTTATTTATTTGGGCCCACTGATGCATGCTGCTAACTTTCGCATTGTGTCCCCAGAGTATAACGAGTCTCATACTCGATAGTTTTTCAGCAGTAACCCCGTAGCTGAGTCCGTAGTGTAGCTTGAGGGCCTCGTGCCCGGATAAGCTGCATATTGAGTGATCGGTGTGGGTTGCTCCCATTGCCGCCCAGAGGCGCATCGAGTACTGAGAAGTTATTAGAGCTGCGTTGCCTGCATAGTCCAATAGTAAAATCTTATCGGGACCATATTTTTCTAGTGAATCCTTCAAGGTTGAGGTAATTTTGTCGTAGGCTTGGTTCCATGTTACCTTAAGATATTCATTGTTCGGTTTTTTACCTGTTCTTAATCGTGGGTATAGAACGCGTTTTTCACTGTAGACTCGTGTTACGTCTCCTGCTCCTCGGGGGCAGACCATTCCGTTTGTTATGGGGTTGTCTCTTCCTCCGGTGACTGAGAATAGTTTACCTTTTATCACCTCTGCATCCATGTAGCAGGAATCGGGGCAATCTCGGGCGCATTGAGTCTTTGCCCTCATTGGAGGTCTATGGACTTGTGTATTGGAGTCTAAATAACTGCTTTTATATTATGCGAGCGCGTCTGCCGCTCATCCGTGGCCGCTCGCGGGTCTGGCTTCTCTACGAGGTTTTTATCAGGTAGAGGCTTAACCAGTCTTTCTTTCCTTCTTCATGAGCTATGAGGATCAGAAAACGGGGATGCGCGCTCAATTGTATCCATTTAACCTAGTTTTGTACCGCATTCGGCGCAGAACTTTGTATTAGCGGCGTTCATCTTTCCACAGTTGGGACATTTTTGGAAATTCGTGACGACCGGAGCGCTGGCTGGTGCCGCCTGTCCGTAAATTTCGGCCTGGATAGTTTTTATCTCTTCCTGCTTAGCAACTACTTGTTGCTCGAGAGCGGTTAACTTTTCACAATAGTCTATAGCTTCTTGGCTCTGCGGCTCCTTGTTAACATAGCTAAGGTAAGTGATTTCACCAAGCCTCTCTTGGAAGTTATCTATCTGTTTTTTAAGCTGAGTAATGTCCCCTTCGATCTTCCTTACTTTCATCAACTTGTCCGCGTCAAAGGCTGCTTTCGAAGCACCTGACTTAAGTTTCCCAAGGATATCCGACACTTTGTTTTCACCATTAGAGCCATATATTTAACAGGACATAAAGAACTTTCTAATTTCGTGCGCGCAAACAAAAAATTGTCTTAAACCATCTAATTACTACCATGCAACTCGATGCCAGTGTATTATGCTCGTTTGAGATATTATTGAGTTAAAGCTTCCCATCTAGGAGTGTGTGAATAGTTATTGGAGTGGTTCTACGATCTTTCCTATAAACAAAATTAAACCAGAACGGTCATCACGTATCAGAAACAAATAGGGCTTATTCACGATAAATCTCCGGGTTGTGATCGACATACTCGATAGCTTGATTCCTATATTCGTAACTGCCGCTGCTTCTGTTCCCATCTCGTTAACTTCAACAACGGCCTTATGGTCTACGAAAGATACGAATAGGTTCTCGGAGTCGAGTGTGGCAATTGCCTTGAAATTGGCGGATTCTCTATCGAAGGCTACGCCCATTCCTAGTCGGATTAGGGCGTCATTCAACTGCTTCTTTCCGTATTCTAGCTTTAACTTCGGTAATTGTAACTCTAGTTCAGTTTTTTTCATCTTTAAGAAAATGGCTTCTAGTTTATCCGGGTCGATGTCGTTTACGAGAGAATTTAGATTCGCGCCTTCATCGGGTAATAGTATATACATCGCTATCTTGTCTCGACCATACGGCAATCGTGCAGCCTGTATACTGTCTTCATGACAATAATGGAACTTTTTGACTGTGTTCATCATTTTTTTCTGTATGGTTTTTCCGTTTTCGAGATGGAAATTCCTCTGTCGAGTCTTAGTTTCTTCGAATTTTTGGAGCCACTCTCCCTTGAAATATATCGCGTTGATGATGAACATCATTGTATCTCGAGAAAGGTATTCAATTATTTTTTCTATCTTGTCGCCCGTCTTTGTTTTAACCCAAGCATTGATCTCGTTTATGGTAGCGGAGTCATTAAATCGACGGGGAAGAATCTCGCTTCTGAAATATGTGGCGAGGTCGCTCTTGAATCCGTCTTTAATATTAGATTCGAATGTTTGTCTGACCCAGATAGAGTTTGCTATACTCAAGCTGACATGGGTGCCCAGGTTGTCCAGTGAATCCATGAGGTCTTGAAACCCCTCATTAATATCAGCGGGATGTATTCCCTTTAGCTGTAAAGCTTCAGCAATCGCTTCTTTGGTGTGACTTTCAGCTCCGTTATAGAGCATGGCTAGAGCCATCGAGATGCTGATAGGGGATATGAATATGTTTGTGTCTTTGTCTTCTGTCTGCAACTCTTTGAGGATTTTCAGTGAGAACTTGGTATTTCCGAAGACTAGATCCTTATTGATTTTGGAGGCTCTCAGATTCAGACTCCGCGGCTACGGTGTCCATGTTTCAAAGACTGATGTTGATCCTTTCAAATCTACCTCTATAAGAGTTCCATCTATGTGCACATATTGGTGGCTACCTTCTGGACTTTGTGAACAATATGAATAGTATTACAATGATGAGTATCACGAGGTTCAAATCGAATCCAGTAGACCCTGAACCATCGGTTCCCGTTCCATCTGTAGAACCCTGATAGGGTTGCTGAGAATAGAAGGTATCGTCAACATGCGTATATGCGGTCCATTCACCATCTGAGAATTCCGGGGGCGTCCAGCCCAGAGGGTTCGATGAGCCGGTTGCCTCGACCCAGATCCAGCCAGCTCCTCGGCCATCATCTAGATCCCAGTAATGGTTAGCGTTCTGGAAATCGGGTAACCAGATGAGTAAGGCTACGTGTCCGGGTGCGTCGATGATAGCTGTTTCGAACCCTGCGCCTTCATAGATTGTTGCGCTGAGGAAAGACATGTCTTCGCAGTCCCCCACCGCCACCTGGCCCGTTGACGTGTCGAAGCTGTGCGCTAATTCATCAGCGTTCCAAGCCCACTCCTCTTGCGCTACACCATTCATGAACACATTATCGCTATCATACCCGTATTCAACCCAGGTCTGGACATAATTCAGAATCTTAGTCGCCAGCGTATTCTCATCGGAGTAGGTATCTTGCATCCTTTGACCAATACTATAGGCTTGTTCACTGTTATCACCAATTGTCTCTGCGAGTAGTAGTGGGAGGTAGCCGTGGCTTCCTTCGGCATATGTGCGTGTGATTCCCCAAGCGTCATACCATTCTCCTGAATTGTATGTAAAGCTCGGTGGTAAACCACCACCACTAGGGATTCCCTGAACGGTAGGGGCAATCATAGCTACGATGAGTAGTATACTTATCAGAGCTTTTTTGGGTGACATTTTTATCAATCTAGCCGAGTGGTACATTTAGGCTTGAGAAGATAATTAATCCAAGGAATATTTGGTAGCAGAAGAGGAAAATGCCTACCGCGGTTGGATCTTTGTTTATGTCGTCCAAGTCCACGTTGAAGAGGTGGAGTTTGCTAAATATGTAGTGGAGGACTCCTCCGAATATGAAGCTCACCAGGAAGCTTAGAATGACGACGGCGAGCCTTGTTACGTTAAAGTAAGAGCCGATTGAGATGTTTTGGGATAGGAAGAAGGGGTTGACCATAGATCCATAGATGACTAGACCTGCGTAGATGAAGAAGCCGCCTAAGAATAGGCTCGTGGCTAGTGGATGGCCTTTAATGGTTTTGAACTCGTTTACTTGGGTTGTGATGATCGAGATGCCTCTAATTCCGAGATATCCGATGATTAAGCAGATTATACTTGAGATTAGGGCTCGAATGAACCATAGGGATAGCGAATATAGTAGTTCAGATCCGATCATAAGGGTCAGATTGATCGAATCGTTATGAAGGTATATATTTGTTTATTATGAGGTTAAGTTTTTAATATTGTGATTCGCGCGTCCACGCCGCGCGCGTGCAGTTTTATTAAATATGAGGTTGCTGAGCCAATTATTGGTTCTCTGTTGAAGACCATTGGGATAATTGGGGGTCTAAGCGCAGCGGCCTCAACGCAATACTACCAGAAGATCAACCAGCTCATGAACGAGAGGCTAGGCGGTAGCCACAACGCCATAAGCATCATGTATACTCTGGATATGCATGAATTCTACCCACTGTTCAATCAGGGAAAATGGGATAGGGTGGCGGAAAAGCTGCTTGATGCCGCAATGCGACTTGAGGCTGGTGGCGCCGACTTCATTATAATCGCGTGCAACACCGTACACATTGCCACTCCAAAGGTGGAGCCACACCTAAGTGTGCCATTTATTCACATTGTGGACCCGACGGGTGAGAAAATTATAGCGATGGGCCTCAAAAAGGTCGGTTTAATGGCGACTCGGATAACGATGGAGGGGAGTTTTTATAGGGACAGGCTTTTGGAAAAGTTTGGCGTCGAGACCGTGGTACCAAGCCTAGAGGACAGAATCGATGTTCAGAGAATCATCTCAGACGAACTCGTTTATAACCGGATCAGGGAAGCATCGCATACGAAGCTGGTGGGAGTAATTGATAGACTGGGTGGTATGGGGGCTGAAGGGGTTATCTTAGGGTGTACGGAACTCCCACTCGGCGTAGGACAACAAGACTCAAGGTTACCTATCTTCGATGGTAACCTGAACCATATTACGGCAGCTGTTGAATATGCTTTACATTAATCTACTCACAAGTGACGTCGTCGATAGTAATTGGCACTCACTCAGAACGCTTACCGAAGTAAATGTATAACCCTATTTCCATAAACGATATCTAAGTTTAGTGTACTGACAACTATTATACACACGTTATACCATGTCTAGTTCGGTGTAATGAATGGCGTTTGACTTAGTATCAACCTTGATCAGTATAGTTGTTGGAATCGTAGTCACAGCACCTGTGCTTTGGATCGCAGGCAGGCTACTGGTCGGACCATCAAAGGCCAAGTTCACAGACGCGATAGTAATCGTCATCCTCGGCAGCATAGCGGGTGGAGTTATTGGCGCTATTATTGGCGGCTTCATCGGGGCGGTCGTTCAGATCGTGGTCCTTCTCTTCCTGATCAAAAAGTACTACGAGTGCAGCTGGCTCAAGGCACTGGCCGTAGCGGTTGTAACCGTAGTGATATTCGCCATAGTAGCGATAATTTTAGGCTTCCTAGGATTCGCCTTCCTCGCCCCGATGCTAGGATAATCTCCCACAAGCGCCACAATTTTTAGGGTGACACGATTTTGACATTCTAATGAGTAATTATTAGTAATTCCAATTGCTGACTCTTGTTCATGACGAGATGCTTGACTGAGAGGGAGTTAGAGTATCTGAACAGACTCGTAAAGAGAAACAGAGAGGCGGTGAACTTCGAGCCACTGACCTACCCGGCTTCGCCGAGGGAGGAGGCGATGAGGCTACGGCTGAGGCTGAAAGCCTACCGAATGCTACTCGACCTATTCAAGATGGACAAGGCGGGCATAATCAATTATGGAGAGCTCGAAGACTGCACTGTTGAGAATATTCGACTACTGCTAAGCGATGCTGAGCCTAACGAGGATAAGATGCAGAGAAAGATGTCTCTGCTATTATCCTAGTTTGTAGTTGTGGGGAGTATGAAGAATTCTTATTGTAGTGGTTTAATATCAGATGCGTTTCTCTATAATGAGTAAAATGTCTGATAAAGCTAACCAGGAGAAGATGCTTGAGACTTTAACACAAATCAAGGAACTACTGACCCCTAAACCAGCCCCGCCGACACCTCCGCCGGCGAAGAAGTCGTTCAGCGAGGAGTTCATGGACTTTCTGAACAAATTTGGCGTAGTCGGCCTTGCCATCGCCTTCATCATAGGAGGCGCCGCGGGCAGACTCATCTCCGCACTTGTAAGCGATCTGCTGATGCCCATAATCGCGGTCATCATCCCGGGTGGGGAGTGGAGAACCGCTGTATTCCAGGTAGGGCCCATAAAGTTCCTCCTAGGAGACTTCGCTGGCGCCCTTATCGACTTCATCATAATCGCGCTGGTTGTCTTCTGGCTGAGCAAGCAGCTGTCGAAGACGAAACTCAAATAGATTCACCCCTTTTTTCGTGGGCAAATGATTTAAAATAAATCATACCTTACATCACTTTGGTGATGTATTGGCGAAGATTTTAGATATTGAGGGAATCGGCCCGACGTATGCGAAGAAGCTGGGTGAAATTGGTATCAAGACGACGGACGACCTGCTGAAGGCGGGTGCGGCTGCAAAGGCGAGGGAGGAGCTCGCTGCCAAGACGGGTATAGACAAGAAGCTTATCTTGGAGTGGGTTAACCTCGCTGACCTTTACAGGATTAAGGGAGTCGGTCAAGAGTACTCGGATCTGCTTGAGGAGGCAGGTGTGGACACCATTGCGGAGTTGGCGAAGAGGGTGCCGGAGAACTTACATGCCAAGATCCTTGAGGTTAACGAGAAGAAGAACCTCGTTAACCGTCCTCCTCCGATGAGCGCGGTGAAGGATTGGGTTGAGCAGGCGAAGAAACTCGGAAGGGTAGTCGAGTACTAATTTTTTTAGTGATTTTAAGGGGTCTCTTCGACCCCTCTGATGCTGGTGTCGACGGCTCGATGGGAGTATGGACCTTCGACGGGTTAGAGTGTCCGATGGTTGGCTTTATCGATATACCCCCGTTTTTCCTCGGTTTAGGGGTGTTATACTCGTTTCTTCTTTGTTCATTTGATTCGTTCTATTCAATTTTCAGTGTATAGGATTGTGTTGGTTAACCTTTTTCTGTTCTTTGTATTTCTGTTATTCTTCCTAGTCTGGGATTATGAATTTCTTTTCATATGGTTGTTATGGTTTCAGCATCCATTTATCTTATAGAGTGGAAAGACACTATTTGATTTGCTTCGGATCTCTGCCAATCTTGAAGCCACTCGTTTGGGTATGGGGCCGAGTAGGCCCCGCCCTTACACTGTGCTTTTATCTAATTCGCATTAAGTAGGTGGGGAGCTGACGTGAATCAGGCACTGTTAGCGGCGATAATTTTAGTTAATTATATCTCTCTTTGTCTCTATGGTTTTGATAAGTTTCGGGCTGTGAGGGGCAAGGGAAGAGTATCTGAGTCTAGCTTGTTGGTGCAGGCGGCTTTGGGTCCCTTCGGCGCCTTGTTGGGCATGATGTTTTTTAGGCATAAGATTCGCAAGCTGAAGTTTTTTGTTGTTCCCCTTTTTCTCCTTGTTCAACTTGCTTTACTAATCTATTTTCGGATATTGTAGTAAGTATGTGTATAGGGGTCGATATTACGCGTGCGACAATTGATACTCTCCAATCACATGAAAAAAATAGCTAATGTTTAGGTCCATTAATCGTACAGGTATTTTTAATACAAATTTTAATAATTAAGACCAGTGGAGGTAATTGTGATGACTCTGCCAGATACAAACTCAAGCACGAAGCTATGCAAGATTTTGATCGGACTTGAAGGAGATATTAGGCAGTTCAGACAGAGCCTCGAAGCCTATGAGCGAACAAACTCCGTGAAATCTAGACTAGGGAAACAATCTGACGAGTCTTCGGCAGCGAGCCATAGGATAGAATCACTGACGGGGGAACTATGCACCTTCTTCCCAGAGGCGAGAGTTCTATCAACTCTCAAGGCATCCGACGCGGATTGTTTAAAAGACATGACGGTGAAGTTCGTGTCTCTTCGGGAATCTCTCGAGGAAGCGAAACGTATTCGTTAAGATCAGGAAAACGCGCGCAAATTCGCTTGCACGTGGGGAGATCACTATGGTAATTTATACCATATGTTACGAGCGCGAATAACGTGTGCTGTGTTATATATCCGAGATTCTTCCGATAATCTCACCGAATCCCTGAATATTAAACCGAACCACGTCATCCTCAAAGATGAATCTTATTTGAAGATAGTTTAGACCTGGACCCTCGTTATAATCCAAGGCAAAGACGTTGGGACTCGACCAGCTTCCCTTAGCAGCCGCAGGCTGACCGCTACTGCTCATCCTGTAGACCCCGTCGAGGCCAATGACCCCGAAGCGTGGCTCCAGTTCCCCCACTTTTTCCAGTTTAAAGAACGCCTCAGAGCCAGCGTCAAACTCAAGTACCATAGATTTCAACCCCAGAATATTCGAGTCGAAGACGTAGGTTTTACCTGACACGACGCCCGCCAAACCGGGTAACTCAGCTACAGACGCCGGTTGAGGTTTAACACCGACCTCAACCACTGCGCCTCTTAGCCTCTCAGCCCCAATCAGGTTGGCTGGCAGAGCCTTTCCATTATCTGTTATCGCCTCCGCTAGCTTAGGACCTATGTCGCCCATGCTGACGCCGCCCCCAGTCGCCGAAATGACAATGCTCAGCGTCGGGTAGACCCTGATATATTGACCACCCCTGCCCTCAGCGCTAAAGTAGGGAATAGCTTCACTGGATGACGACACCCACCAACCATAACCGTAGTCTGAGCCGCGATTCGTCGAGACCTGCTTCTTAGTCGCCTCGGATACCCACCGCTGTGACACCACTTGTTTGCCACCCCATTCGCCTCCATGGCTAAAGAGTAGGCCAACTTTGGCGGCGTCGCGTGGGTGAAGGCAGAGGTCCCCCCAACCCTTAGTGTGGCCCTGCGGGTCGGATGGCCAGCAAACCTCGGTTATTCCCAGAGGGGTGAACAGAACCTGTTGAGCGTACTCTAGCTCCGTCACCCCGGTGGCTTTCTCGAGGATGGCGGAGAGCAGGTGCATTCCGAGGCTGTCGTAGGCGAAGCGTGTGCCCGGCTCGGCTGCCATTGGGCGATCTAGTGCATACTGTACCCAGTTTGGGGTCAGCATCATCTCTTCGAGCGTCGCCTCAGTGGGGTAGTCGACGCATGTGAATCCGGAGGTCATTCCTGCTAGCTGGCGCACGGTGACCTTCTCCTTGCGGGCGTCGCGGTTTGCCACCGTCGCGTCGGGGAAGTAGAATAGGATCGGTTTATCCAAGTCGAGTTTTCCCTGGTCGGCCGCTATTCCGATGAGGGTCGTCGTCACGCTTTTTGTGACGGAGGCATAGTCGTGGTAGGTGGAGCCGTCGTAGGGGTAGAAGTAGGCGTCGAGGAAGAGTCCGCCGTCGCTGCCTGTGATGGTGAGGCTGTGTATGTTGAGGGTAGCTTTCATTGAGGTGATGGCTTCGGCTAGTTTATGTGAGTCGAAGCCGCTTGCCTCCGCTGTGGCGGTGGTCCAGGTTTGGGTTGGCCAGTTTGTTGGCTTGATTGGGGGGTTTAGTGTCTGGTATGCGTAGTATGAGGCGCCTGCCATGGCTATGATTATGATGAGTGCCAGTATTAGTCTATTATTTGCTCCTGTGGGCTTCGTCTCTTTTGTCATATTGTTCTCTCAATAGGCGTGTTTTTAAATAATATTAAAGTTCACACCTGATTGAGGATGCAGTATATAAAACTTCTAAAAAAATGGATACATTTTGATTAAAGAAGTGCTCGCGCGTAATGTATAGGCGCGCGCCTAGTTGGCGTACTCATATTCTACAGAAGATTTCTCAGGGAGGTCACAATAGATGACTTCGAGTGCGTTCATGCATTTTCAAGTGACCCATAGGTGTGCCGCCATAAACCTTGGGGAGTTAATATGTCGATAAATGCTTAACACGTCAAACACCAGTGGACATGCAAGAGTTGGTAATATGAAGGTAGATGAAACAACTGAAGACGGATTGGCGGAGATGGAGGAACTGCTGAGAAGAGCCGAGGTTGGGCGACTAGCACTCAGCGATGAAAACAAACCATATGTGATCCCTGTCAACTTCGCATATGAGGATAAGAAAATCATCTTTCACTGTGCTTTGAACGGAAAGAAGGTGGACGTATTGAAGAAGAACCCTAGCTGTTGCTTTGAGGTCGACAAGTTCATGGGGGAGGTGAGCTACCACTATGATGCCCTCTGCCACCTGGACTATGATAGTGTCCTCGCTTTCGGAAAAGCACATATCGAGAACGATGAGGAGAATAAACTCCACTTCTTCAGTTTGCTTCACTCAAAGTATAAGGAGTTCTACCGTAAGCCCCCGTCTGAGGGTGGGTTGCAGTTCACCAAGAGCTACCGAACGTTCAGTGTTGCGCACTGTGTTGTGATCAATGTTGAGGAGCTTACCGGTCGGCATGAGAGGACCTTGGAGTACCCCGACTATGAACACGCACGAAGAAGCAGAAAAATGTGGCACGTCAAGCTATAGACATGAAATATTATCGCGCGTGCGAACGCGATTGGGAAATTCAACTGGGAAATAGGCGTTGTGAAGGGCTAACATCGAGAAAGTTATCTTATTAGTAATGCGCGCGCGTGCGGTTCTATCCGCTGAATGCCTTTAGCAGCCCCTCGTTCATGAACTGGCTCAGGGTGTTCCAGAAGGTAATCATTAGGAATATGGTTATGCATGCGCCGATCAGGGCGAAGGCTGTGCTTGTTTTGCTCATTTATACCGGTTTGTGATATGTATCAATAATATATATGATTTAAGGGCGATTATTACTAACAACTAATATGAATTTTCTATAGGATACACCCTAGGCTGTTTAGAAAATCCTCTCTTAAGACGCCTCGAACAACCACCGCAAACTCACTGAAGACAAGACGAACTCCCCAAAAAAAACCCCGCGGCCATAAAACCAACGCACACCACGGTCGGGTGGGTTCAAATCTCTTCGCGCGCGCGAAGAATCATCGACGCCACAATATAACATGAAGATACAAACGTCGCCAAAGAAGCCACGAACAACACAGGGAACACCAGCACAGTCCCAAGAGCCACAAAAATCACAGTACCAATATGCTTCCCCAAAGGATCATGACCAGGTGCGTCTTTACCGAAGACGTATCCCGCGAAAGCGGCAACTATCAAGACTACAAACCAGATGGACACGATGCCCTTCCAAACGAAGAATACCGAAGTCGAGAAGACCAGCAGGAAGTCGGCGGAGGCGTCGAACAGACCGCCGAACTTACTCTCAGCGTTCAGCCATCTAGCGAGCGCACCATCGAAAATGTCGGTGAGACACGCTAAAGCAAAGACGGGGAAGCCCCAACCACCCTCGACGAGAGTCGTGAACAAAACACTAGTCATCACAACCCGAGCCGAGGTCAGAAACGATGGAGCGCCAAATGCTAGTCCAACACAAACCTCAGCCAATAAGCCGATAGGCTCGCCATTAACGCTTCTACTTGAACCTGCCAAGAACATTCCCCCAAACTATGTGTGTTCACTTACCCCAGCACTGAGGATACTAGAGCGGCGCAGTCAGCGTCAACTTCTCCAGTAAGTATCAGCTTAATCATCGTGTTTCCCCCGATTCTCAAAGCGGATATTTGTTCGCTGACTGATTTGAAGTCAACCTCCATAAACTGACCGGTGCCCGTCGTCCCGAAGATCCCCAGCCGGGCACCACTCTTCAATGCAAGGCTCCCAAGGTAATCGCCGGTTGAACTGCTCAGCTTTCCGAAATACACCGGACCACCTACAATCACGACGTCGTACTCTACTCCGGAACCAGCAGCTGAGCTCCTGACCCCAGCAAGCACCACGAAGTAACCTTTTCCATTGAGATCCCCCGCGATCTTGGTAGCTGATTCCCTCGCAGCCCCGGATAGACCGGGACTGTACACCACCAACGCCCGCCCTACGGGTGTCCCAGCCGGCGAAAGAGTCTCACTACCCGTGGCTAAAATGGAGGCTATATCGAAGTTGATCACTAAGAACGAGAAGATTACTAAGCCGATAACAAGTCCCACCCCAACTCCAACAAATTGAATAAGATTCAACTCAATCATACCTCAAACGATTGCCTTCTGTAATAACTTGAGGTAAGCGTCAAGTTTATCATTGATTTGATCTAGCTTAATGTCCCTAGACTTGAACGCGGCGGATGCCACTGGGTTCATCGAAGCCAACTCACCCATCTTCTTCAGAGAACCCGCAGGCCAGAGACTGTAAGTCAAATAAGTAGCTAGTCCACGGAATTTTCCGCGGTTTCTAAGTAAGTAGTCGGCAACAGGCTTCGAAGGCGAAAAACCGTTAACAGGCGTCCCAACCACGACAAGGTCGTATCCGCTTGGATCCACCCCGAAAACCGCTCGATTACTCGCCCCGGTTTCCCACTTGATCTCATCAAGATCCGATCCGAGGCACTTTGAAATCCTCTCGGCAACTGCACGAGTGTTACCGCCTTGTGAGTAGTACGCTACGAGAACCATCGGTCCCTTACTCTCTTGCTGTTTATTTTCCAATTCAAGATTCCTCGAGTTTAACTGCATTAATCCTGTATGCATTTTGATTTAATGACTCTCAGGAAGATGCTCTGGAAAAGCAGACTCGCTTATGAGGATTCATAAACGCTTCTTCAAACGCTTTAGTCCCTCAAACATTTAATGGGAAAAATTGAATGAGTCAAACAAATTCCTGGAGACTCTCAGGCGATTCTGTTGAGGCAAGCCTCCAATAGTGCAAGAAGACGTCCCCACACCACTTTAGAGCCTCCCCACCCTTAGCTTTGAAGCCAGAGTAATCCAGCTTTCCATCGAGCATCGGGAAGAGGACCCACGGAGCTTCTCGCTCAGACATCACCAGAGAGATCGGTAAACTGTCGAGAAACTTCCTCTCCGACTTCGCCGACCTAAGAGGATGATCCACGCCCATCCCCTGTAAATAATGAATGTACAGCTCTGACGGTAAAATGTTGGCTGGCAGAATGATCTTGTTCTCAACGCCCCTACGAACGGCGTCTTCTGTCAACCTTGCGTTGGTTATGTTAGGTTGCTCTACGATGCTCCAGATTTTCTCCTTAGCTTCACCAATCATCTGCTGCATATCAGCCAGGCTAGTTACAACATCACTGATCGGAACACACGAAACAAGCTCACCTATCCGAAGCTGAAACTCAGGGGGAGGCCACCAGCGGTGTGTGTCCTGAAGTAAGACCTATGTTTCGACAGAAACTCGAATCCTGGGATCAGTTTGAGGACCTGCTCAGCATAAGGAGTCAGGTTGTATAGTCCCTTGCCATCACGAAAGCAGAGGTCAAGGGCGGAGAGTCTTGCAAGCTGCCTCGAAACCTCCTGATTTGGGAGTGTAACCTCGGTGGAGAGCTCGGTTAGCTTCAAGGACTTCGACTGGAGAGTTGTTAGGATATGGAGTCGATCCTCATTTGACAGCTCGAAGAGTAGGTCTAGAGAGTCCTTCAACCACATACACCTTCAATAACTGAATAAGAATAAACATAATTGACTCTAAGATTTCAAACCTTCCTCCTGAGAGAGAATAAAGACAGCTTTACCTCGTTTTCTATTCGACCGGATATGGAGCGAAGAGTCGAGGAGCACACATTCTCAATAGAAATGAAGTCGAGATACTCTCTAAACCACATCAGCCTCTCTGACAAGTCGGCTGAGCCGGTTCTTATTCAAGGTGAACTAGGTGAGCTTGAGGGAGTCTATTTACTAGAGGATGTAACCCTCGAGGTCAGAGGCATTAAGGGGACTCTAAGACTTGACATAAGTAAAGAAGAACTTGAGATGTTTCTCCGCGCAGGAAGAATGGAGGGAAAAAAGCAGTGAATGCTAAAACATTTTCTTCTTTGGATAAAGAAAATATTCCCGTTTTAGCTTTTATTCTAACTGCTTCAGCAGCGGTATTGGTGATTGCTGAGGGCATTTTTTGGGCTTACAACCAGTCACAGTTTGCCATGAGGTTCGACGCCTATGACTTGTTCTTCCACTTTGGCCCAGGGCTGATAATGGCACTATGCGCTGCTTTGCTGCTTCGACAACCACCACATAATAGGGTCTTAGGAGTAGCTATCGGGATCCTTGCATCGATTAGTATCATATGCGGGAGGTGGTTTCCTAGCTGGCTTTGCTTTAGGCATATTTGGCGCAGCCCTTTCGTTAACCTGGAAAGCTAAATAACCGCCTTATCCACCCAATCAGAAGTCGATTAAGGATACTATCAAGAAAAAGCCGTGCGGTAGTCGCTCTAACGGCTGTTGTAGCATTGGCAGTTCTTGCTTTGATGCCGATTGAACTCAGATACCAATTATACATTAACAGTGTCAAACAACAAACCCTGTCTGGCAGCAAACTAATCGAAACACCTCATGGCTTAATCGAGTATGCTGATGTAGGCGAAGGTTACCCTGTTCTGGTTTCACATGGCGGCGCATTGGGATACACTCAGGTTGAAAGTGTCAGGCAGATGCTTGGCAATGAGAGCTTCCGCTTAATTGTTCCCTCACGCTTCGGATATCTACGCACACCGATGCCGCAGGATGCTTCCTTTGCCGCGCAAGCTGATGCCTTCGCCGACCTCCTTGATGCTTTAAATGTTTCGAAGGTCATCGTCATGGGCTTTTCATTCGGTGGACCAGCAGCACTACAGTTTGCCCTTCGCCACCCTGATAGATGCTCAGCACTGGTAATGTCCATGGCAGTCAGTCACAACACCCCACCCCTCAGCTCTGAAAACCTGATGATGCAACAGGTTGTTATGAGCTCAGACTTGGGCTACTGGGCTTTCGCTACAAGTTTTAGGCCTCAATTTCTTAGGTTTATGGGGGTTTCCCTGGAGGTTCAGGCTAACATGACGAACGAAGACGAGCAGTACGTTGATGGCATGCTTCGAGCCATGCAGCCTATTAGTGCGCGTCAAGCGGGGGTCATGAATGATTTCGTTCGTGGTCAAGATGAAGTAAATCTGCCTTTGGAAACAATAATGACTCCAACAATCGTCTTCCATGGCAAGGATGATGGCTTAGTTAACTTCGAATATGGTCAATATACTGCTCAACATGTGCCTAATGCCAAGTTTGTTCCCTTTGAAAGCGGTGGCCACTTCTTGGTGGGGCGCATGGACGCGATGCGTGATGAAATTATAAGGTTCCTACTAGAAAATAATATAATTATGCGTTAGCGCTCTAGACCAACGTGAGCCTCAACCGGAACCTGAACGGAACTAATGGGGAAAAAGGTTGCACTGGAAAAATATTAAAGGCGCGCGCGACTATAGGGTACAAATTACCAATTCCATGAGCACTCTCTGAAGTTCCAGTTAATCAACCCTGAGTAGCCGTAGTGAGTTTAGCATCACTATCATAGCATTACTCTCGTGAATGATCGAGGCGACAAGAGGTGGAATGATGCCCGTGACGCTCAAGCCCAATCCCAATACGTTCACGGCCATCGCGAAGAAAGGTTCTGCTTGATGACCGCCATCGTCGAGCTGCCTATCCTCAGGAGCTTAGGTATCCTCTTCAAATCATCCGTAGCCAATACGATTCCCGCGGTCTCAATAGCAACATCGGTGCCTCTAAGACCCATCGCTATCCCAACGTCACTCGTTGCCAGAGCTGGGGCATCGTTCACCCGTCGCCAATCATAGCGACCTTGTATCCCTGCGCCTTAAGCTCCTTGATCTTCTCAACCTTCTGCTCGGAAGAAGCCGAAGAACACCTCATCGACGCCGACCTGCTTACCAATAGTCTTCGCCACAGACTCGTTGTCTCCGGTCAACATGATTGTCTTCTTCACGTACCTCTTAGCTTCCTTGAAGGTATCAGCGAGGTCGCCCCGGACAGTATCCGCCACCTCTAAGGCTCCGATCAGACGTCCACCCCTGGCTACATAGATGAGTGTCCGATTAGCAGCGACAGACTTTGAATAGTCTAAGACCTCCTCGGTGAGTTTAACGCCGTTCTTAGCAAGGAGCTTATCGTTGCCAACGAGGATGACTCCGGTCTTTGTTTCGGCTCTTACACCGAGACCTGGCTCCATCACAAGGCTCTGAGGATCTTCCACCTTAGCCTTCTCCTCTTCTGCTTTCTTGAAATAGCCTGAGCAAGAGGATGCTCCGAACGCTTCTCCGCGGTCGCGGCGACGCCGGGACGACACTCGGATCCGTGTTGAAAGTTTTTATGGCGACAACTCGGGTCGCCCAGTAGTAATGGTACCAGTTTTATCAAGGGCGAGAACGTCGATGCTGGCCAGCCTCTCCAGACTCTCGCCGTTACGTATCAGTATGCCCTTACGAGCTGAGTTGCCGATGCTCGCAACTACAGCCATGGGCGTGGCGAGGGTCAGGCTGCATGGGCATGCTATGACCCAGAGGGAAGCTACCCTGAGGAGGCTGCCAGTTACTATGTAGACTATTACGCCGAGGCCGAGGATGATTGGCGTGAAGTACTTCGCGTATCTATCCGCTGTGCGTTCGATGGGTGCCTTATGCTCCTCCGCCTCCTCGACCATTTTAATAATCTTGCCATAAGTGCTCTGCTCACCGATGGCGGTTACCTCAATGTCGAGGCTGCCGAGCTCGATTATTGTGCCTCCGAATACACTCTCGCCTTCTCCTCGCCAACCGGCATCGACTCGCCGGTGATTGAGGCCTGGTTGACTGAGGCTTTTCCAGACTTTACTAGCCTATCGACCGGGATCTTACCCCCGGGTTTCACAATGACAATCTCGCCCAGTTTGACGTCGGAGATGGGAACCTCCAGTTCCTTGCCCTCTCTTTTACCAATCGCCGTCTTTGGGGACTCCGCGACCAGCTTCTGGATAGCTACGGATGCCCTGCCGCTCGTGTATTCCTCCAGGATCTCGCCTCGCCCAGCATCAGGACAACAACTGCTGCGGCGACGTATTCTCCGACATAGATTGAGGCGACTACTGCGAAGGTGGCTAGGATGTCGATGCCGAAGTTCCCCTCGCGTAACGCTCCGAATGCGCTGTGGCCGATGAATATGGCGCCGAGGCCAGCGGCTATCATGCCGATGAGTGTGTAAGTCTCAGCGGGTAAGATGTTGAAAGTCTGGCTCAGCCAGCTAATCGCAGCCAACGTTACGCTGATTGCGAGTATCACTTTTTTCCAGTTTGCTACCATGTTATCACCTAGATCAGTTTCTGGAGCGCTGCCTTCAGCTCCTCTAGTTGGGGTTCGACATTCCCTGACTTGACTGCCTCGAGCAGGCAGTGCTCGATGTGGTCCTCGAGTAGAATTACGCTCGTTTTCTCGAGGGCGGCTTTTACTGCTGCTATTTGTAATAGGATGTCTGGGCACTCCTTATCCTCGTCAATCATCTTGATGATGCCCCGGAGGTGTCCCTCCGCCCTTACTAGGCGGTCTCGGATGTTCTTTCTCTGCTTGTGAATCGCGGACATATCATCCTATCCGGGGGGAGGGGATATATTAATATTGCATCGGATTACAGTTGTCTCTGGTTTGGACTCCGAGCATACGTGTCTATGAGTCCTTAAGCCAGATCGATGCCTCGCATAGTGCTGTTTGGAGGAAAACAAACATGAGTGAAGAAAAGAAAATCGAAGAAATGAAAGTAACCGAGTCTAGCCACCCAGATGATCATGAGGAGCATGAGCATCATCACCATGACCACGATGATCATGAGCATGAGGAGCATGATCCTCACCACCACAACGATGACGATGATGATCATAATGACCATGACCACGACGAGTGTGGTTGCGGGTGTGGGGATTACGACGAGAAGATTAAGATGCTAATTGCGGGTATATCTATCGAGGAAGAGATCGAGATCCTCAAAGAAGCTAAAGAAGAGCTGGAAGAGCATCTGAATATCGTGAATACTCGGCTCCAGAAGCTCACAGCTTAATCCCACATCTCTTTTCTTAGTAAAAATCTCAGGTTTTTATTAACATGTGCGCGCAACCTGAACCAGCCTGAAGCATCAAGTCATATAAATCTCATTTACTTAATTTGTCAGCTGCCTTGACGCTTTCCATCCGATATAATCCCGTTGGGATAATGCTGATGATGAAGAGCAAGATAAATCCAGCTACCAGCCGTGGACCAGTTGACCTCTCCTGCATAGCGTACCAAAGATGTTACCTGAAGTATCCCTAGCAAAGCATAACTTATGTATGCAATCCTGTTGCGCTGATGGTCGTTTTCCCACGTCATATGCAATGCTATAACGCCGATTCCAAGGAGCCAGGCTCCAATTGCGCGGCTCGTCAGTGGGGTGAGCGCCCAGGGCCAGAAGGTGGAGGCTGTCGCTGGAGATATGAATAAGATTATGCCTGTAACCAGCATTATTGTTCCTTGGGCTAGCGAGTACGAGGCGCATCAGGATGTATAATGTGCTTTGTCGTTTCGGTGTCGAGCCTTGGATCCTGATTTGATGGATGAGGAGTATCAGCAAGGCAATTGGGACTGCGATGTAAATGGCTAACCAAAGGTAAGCGGCTACCATAGCTGAAATATGTGGGCTGTTGAGGTGGAATTTATCGAGGTGTAATATGGTTGCTAATCAAAGTGAGAGTTGTGAATATGAGTACTGAAGGAACAGCTATGCGGGCGTTGGCCCATGTCTTCTCCCGATAGGCGAGAAACTCGAGGAGGAAGCTGGCGAGATAGCCCGCGCCGAGGAAAGCGGCTGTCATTGAGGACTGGATGGTCCAGGCGAAGTATGTGGCAGTCTGCTCGGTGAGGAGAGTGAGATCGAGTCCTGCTGATAGAACAAGTATGCTGGCTGCTAGCAATATAAGGCGCATGCCTGTCGAAATCTTCTTGGCCTGAGACGTGTCTGAGATTACGCCGTCGTTTAATCCTTTGTCTCTCGACATTTATTAACAATTTATCCCGGTAGGAAGCTTCGTTATTAAACCTAAGACAATTAATGCTGTGGCGATTAAACGCATTGCTACCTTGGCTTTAAGGCGCGACGCGCGCGCAGCACCTGAAAACCATGTTCTCAACCTGCTTAAAATTCAAACCACCCGACGCCCTAACCAGCTCCCTAACACCCATCGCAGATCCACCGCTAAGCAAACCGAGAATAATACCGCGCGAGTCAGCGTACTTCAAACCTACACCACTCCACACAACCGAAAAACGAGTAAATTAAAGATACGCAAAAACCGCCAGGAGACCCTAAAAAAACTAAACTATTTAATTGACTCTTTACTAAAAAGGAACTAAAAAAAGATTTCTCCGAACCAGATGATAAGCGCAGAGGAAGAGCTTCATATCATGGTTTAGACTGGCATTACAAGATTGTAGAAAATCAAGTTAATCAATGAATCAATATGAACTCGATGAAATCTACTCCTTGGAGCGCCAACGATTATACTTCTCGCGCGCTAATCCTCAATCCACCAGATCCAGCCGCTCTCAGTTCGCATCCCTTGAATTGCTCTGCTGATTCTCATCAAGTTAAGAGCAACAACACCGTCGAACAGGCAGAAGTCCACACGTTTATGTACTTCTTGCTGAAGCTCCTTCGTCGTCAGGGGTCTATTCGCCTCTCTGAGGATAGACTTGATAAAGGGTGGTCCGCCTTTTTTCTGCTCTTTATTGTCTGCAGTCATTAGATTTCACTCATTTGAGTTAGCTGTTTGCGTGCCGCCTTCTGTACTGGTAGCCGACGGCTAATCCGAGAGCGGGAATCCTTAGCATATTAAACAATAAGCCGATGAGGAAGAAATGCAGGGCGTCATATGTGTTTGTGAGGAACTTTGAGGGGACTTCGAGAATGATTGTGAGGACGACGAGGGCAATTAGGCTCAGTATCACGGCTTTTTGAATCGGATTCTTTGTTGGAATCTTATCATAAGACCGGAGTAGGAAATAGCTAACGCCAAACCCGATTAATAAACCACCGACCGCGGCTTCGAGAAGCATCGGAATATATGAAATTGAGAGCCCCACTCTATACTCAGCCGCGATGGGCGTGAGGGAGATAAGAAAATTGGTGATCCAGAAGGCTGCCCCTCCTACGACCGCCAGTGCTAACGCTTTCCTCTCGATTTCTCTAATCTGAGCCATCGTTTTATCACCACTGCAACTGTCTATCTATGTCTGTTCCTTTACGCCCTTGAAGAGTAACCACAGGGTAAGAGAGATCTCGGCGATGAAGCCGATAGCATTCCCGGGTAAGGCCAGCACCCCGTAGCCGGGGAGCAGGAAATACTGTAAAAACCAGCTCATATTGCCGAAGAAGTCGAGGATGAGCAGCAAGCCCAAGAACTGGGGAAGAAAGCGGGACTTGTAAACGAGGTAACCGAGGGGCAGCAGCCAGGCGCTGAAGAATATCTGAGTCATCACAAACCCGTCCTTGTACAAGCTGAGGAATGACATCGCCATGGCTTGCAGCTGACCTGTTTGGAAAGCGTCCAAGTAATTCGCGCCGCCGAGGAACTGGAGGGCAGCGTATAGATTCAGAGTATTTAGACATTCTACCACGACGCCGCCCAAGTTTAGCAGTAGGAAAAGTAGGGCGATGTTTTTGTTTACTGGTTTTAGCAATACGTATAGGGCCCAAGCGGTTAGAAGGAAAAACACCGCTGCTACCAGCTCGATTATGAATCCGGCGCGGAGAAACAACTCGGAACCCAGTATGTTCGCGGCTGTGGCCGCCGCGTCCCCCGGCACGATGAATCTCGAGCGAAGATAGGAGGCTATTACGGTTGTCAATATGAAAATAAGATAATAAAGTCCTGCCATCTTCGCAGTTCTGCGTGGGGGTTGATTCAACACTACTTCATTCATTTTTTCCAAAGTCTTCACCTTTCTCAATCCACGGAGTACAGGTTAGGTTGATAATACGGCCGAAGGTTATTGTATGAAAAATCATAGGCGAACCTTCGAGCCTCTTTTTACTAAAAAATTACTCCTCTTCTAAACGATGATATGAAAACAGATCATGTTGCTTCAGCGAGTTCCCCGAACAGACACCCGTTCTCTATTGAGATGACCTCTAAAAAATATCTGAATAAGATTGAGGTACACGACGCGCCTAGAGACACGGTGCTCATAGAGGGAGACCTTGGTGAAGCATTGGAGATTGAGCTCGTCGAAGGTGTCATGCTTCAGATCTCAGGCAATAAGGGAGTATTCAGGATAGACCTCGTTGAGGGAGAGTTGCGAGGTATACTCCAATCTACAACAGGATCGTGATTTAGCCCGTGTAAAGTAAGTTAAAATAAGAATCGGAGTACTGGTATTCCCAGACTTTGGTATGGAGGCATTAACCGATCTCCTTTTTGAGCTGTCCAACGATGACAGGTTGAAGATCCTCCAAGACCTTGAGAAAGGTCCTAAAAATCTCACTCGAGTAGCTAAGACCCTGGGCTTGTCGGTTCAGGAAGCCTCCAGAAACGTGGCTCGGCTAGTCCAGATGTCGCTAGTAACGAGGAATCCGGACGGCGACTATGCGCTCACGCCATATGGCGGCATCTCACTCAAGCTTCTCAGCTCTTATGAGTTCCTCTCGAGAAATAGGCAATATTTCCTGAACCACGATGTCTCCGTCTTGCCATATCAATTCATTAATAGATTAGGCGAGCTCAACGCGAGTTCTCTCCAGAGGGACTTCATCACGAACTATGTCCTGGAGGGTGAGATGGCTGAGCAGGCGGAGGAGTATGTCTATTCGATGGGGGACCAGATTAATGCTCACTCTCCTCCAATAGTAGCTGAGAAGTTGAAGCTTGGAGTGGAGTTTCGCTCAATTTTTCCCGAGACCATAGTTCCACCCCCCGGTTTTCGACCCGCAGCGGGTGTTGATAGGAGACTGCTTCCGAAGGTGCATGTGGGTATGGTGATTACGGATAAGAAAGCCATGTTGGGATTGCTTACTCTTGATGGTAAGATGGATGGCGAGAACTTCGTAAGCGAAGACCCAAAGTTCCTAAAGTGGTGTCTAGACCTTTTCAACTACTACTGGAATCAAGGTAAACCCATAGTAGGCGCCTTCCCGAATCTATCCTAAATAACTCATTAGAGAGCTAATTCCAATAACAAAATATTTAGAAATAAGTGAAAGCG
>CAVYVF010000005.1:0-11994 GCA_963771885.1 Candidatus Bathyarchaeota archaeon | reverse complement strand
ACCGCAATCGCGCGCGATGTGTCGGTAGGGGGTACGCCGTCCGAGAGCATTAGGATGCTCGGGTCTGTGATTTACCCGTTTGATAACGTGACTTCGGTGTCGAGGGAGTTTACGGCGTTTGAGGATTGTAAGTGTGGTTATTCATTTTATACGGTTTATTGAGTTAGCGGCTGGTTCACAATGGATTTCAAGGCGGGTAGATTGGGGAAACCCAGCTTACATTGATGGCATTAGGATAAGCTTTGGAGGGATTAGGGTTAGCGATTGAGTGTTTGTTGCGTGGGCGATGTAATCATTTTTTCTTATTTAAATTAACTCTTGTCGAGTTAAAACTAGGACCCCCACCTATATGCTGAGGTTTTCCTGAAGTTAACGAATTTTGTGGCCTACCTAGGGTATCGATTATTGGTCGAGGAGACCATAATACACCTCGCCTGACCTTGGCACCAACCAGTGCTTTAGCCTCTATCTCACCACCAGAATTACTTAGAATAACAGCGTCACCGTCGCTGATTCCTCTCGCATCTGCGTCAAGTTTGTTCACCCAAACAATTGAAGGTATTTCCCCGTAAACATCTCTGAATTGACTGTGCGTCCAGTGCGGAAGTGAGCTATTTAGCAGGGTTAAGGAATCCTCGTCAAGGAGTGGGCGCTGTTTAGGAAGTGGAGTGGTCGGGTCGATGGCGGTCGTTGATGTGAACTCGACTTTTCCACTTGGAGTCTGATATTCATCTCTGCTTCTCTCCCTCATCTTCAAATCTTTGCCTTGGAGAAACTCTTCAACAGTTCCATTTTCGAATGAGTCCTTCATAGTTTTCCTTATTGCTTCCCTCGGCTCCTCCATGAGCCATGGGCCACCTATTCCAATGCGGAGGGCTATTTCTCTCGTGACGGATACTTCTGTGCGGCTCTCACCCAAGGGCTCGATACACCGCTGCCCGAAACGGGTGTAAGGGTGACAATCGGATATTGAGACGTCCTCCTTTTCAAGGAAGGTCGGCGCAGGGAGAACGGCGTCAGCGTAATCACAAGTCTCGGTCATATGCGTATCGTGAACTACCAAATAGACGTCGCTTCTGCATAGTCCCTCGCGTAGAGACTTTTGGTTGGGTAACGTAACGAGGGGATTGGTGCCAGTTACGTAGATGAATTTGTAATCTCCGTCCTGAATCTGTGAGGCTAAGTTTGTTTGACTAACGGTTTTCCAAATAAAATTATGATTAGGGTTGTGGAGATAATCATAGTCGATGAATCGGGCTCGGCTGTTTGTATAGTAGAATCCTCGATGTTGTCCGACTAGGTTTGGCAGAAGTGAGATGCCTCTGATCGCCTCAGCACCATTGTTGCCCTTCTGAAGACCTATCCCCATGAAGATGACGCTTGGCTTATTTTCTCCGAGTAGAGTCGCTAGAGTCTCGACCTCACTCCATTCAACACCTGTGATGGATTCGACTTTGCTTTTTGACCAGTTTAGAGCTTCATTTCGATAATTATCGTAGCCGATTGTATGCTGTTTTATGAAGTCAAGGTCAACGTAGCCTTTGTTTATAATGTAATTGGCGATGCCATAAGCGAGTGTTACATCGGACCCGGGTTTGGGCTTAATCCATAAATCTGCCTGAGCCGCTGATTCACTGCATCTGGGGTCAATAACAACAAGTTTTGCCCCATTTTCCCGTGCCTTATTTATTTGGGCCCACTGATGCATGCTGCTAACTTTCGCATTATGTCCCCAGAGTATAACGAGTCTCATACTCGGTAGTTTTTCAGCAGTAACCCCGTAGCTGAGTCCGTAGTGTAGCTTAAGGGCCTCGTGCCCGGATAAGCTGCATATTGAGTGATCGGTGTGGGTTGCGCCCATTGCCGCCCAGAGGCGCATCGAGTACTGAGAGGTTATTAGAGCTGCGTTGCCTGCATAGTCCAATAGTAAAATTTTCTCGGGACCATATTTTTCTAGTGATTCCTTCAAGGTTGAGGTAATTTTGTCGTAGGCTTGGTTCCATGTTACCTTAAGAAATTCATTGTTCGGTTTTTTACCCGTTCTTAATCGTGGGTATAGGACGCGTTTATCACTGTAGACTCGTGTTACGTCCCCTGCTCCTCGGGGGCAGACCATTCCGTTTGTTATGGGATTGTCTCTTCCTCCGGTGACTGAGAATAGTTTACCTTTTATCACCTCTGCATCCATGTAGCAGGAATCGGGGCAATCTCGGGCGCATTGAGTCTTTGCCCTCATTGGAGGTCTATGGACTTGTGTATTAGAGTCTAAATAACTGCTTGTACAATAATGTGCGCGCGAAAAAATTACGTAGACCCTCTAGATACTCCCATGCACGCTCGATACAGGGTATTATGCTCGTTTGAATTATTAGTGAACTAAAGATTCCCATCATGGAGTGCGTGGCTAACTATTGGAGTGGTTCTACAATCTTTCCCATAAACAAAATTAAACCAGAGCGGTCATCACGTATCACAAACAAATAAGGCTTATTCACGATAAATCTCCGAGTAGCTATCGACATACTTGATAGCTTGATCCCGATGTTCGTAACTGCCGCTGCTTCTGTTCCCATCTCGTTAACTTCAACAACTGCCTTATGGTCTACGAAAGATACGAATAGGTTCTCAGAGTAGAGTGAGGCAATGGCCTTGAAATTGGCGGAATCTCTATCGAAGGCTATGCCCATTCCTAGTCGGATGAGGGCGTCGTTCAACTGCTTTTTTCCGTACTCTAGCTTCAACTTCGGTAATTGTAACTCGAGTTCGATTTTTTTCATCTTTAAGAAAATGGCTTCAAGTTTATCCGGATCGATATCGTTTACGAGAGAATTTAGATTCGTGCCTTCATCGGGTAGTAGTATATACATCGCTATCTTGTCTCGATCATAAGGCAACCGTGCAGCCTGTATACCGTCGTCATGATAATAATGGAACTTCTTGACTGTGCTCATCATTTTTTTCTGTATGGTTTTCCCATTTTCGAGATGGAAATTCCTCTGTCGGGTCTTGGTTTCTTCAAATTTGTTGAGCCAGTCTCCCTTGAAATATATCGCGTTGATGATGTACATCATTGTATCTCGAGAAATGAATTCAATTATTTTTTCTATCTTGCCCCCCGTCTTGGTTTTAACCCAAGCGTTGATCTCGTTTACGGTAGCGGAGTCACTAAATCGACGGGAAAGAATCTCGCTTCTGAAATATGTGGCGAGGTCGCTCTTGAATTCGTCTTTAATATGGGATTCGAATGTTTGTCTGACCCAGATAGAGTTGGCTATACTCAAGCTGACATGGGTGCCCAGGTCGTCCAGTGAATCCATGAGGTCTTGAAACCCTTCATTAATATCAGCGGGAAGTATTCCCTTTATCTGTAAAGCTTCAGCGATCGCTTCTTTGGTGTGACTTTCAGCTCCGTTATAGAGCATGGCTAGAGCTATCGAGATGCTGACGGGGGATATGAATATGTTTTTGTCTTTGTCTTCTGTCTGTAACTCTTTGAGGATTTTCAGTGAGAATTTGGTGTTTCCGGTTACTAGATCCTTATTTATTTTGGAGGCGTTTAGATCAGACTCCGCGTTTACGGTGTCCATGTTTCATAGACTGGTGTTGATCCTATCAAATTTACCTCTAGAATAGTACCATCTGTGCGCTTATTAGTGGTTATCTTCTGGATTTTGTGAACAACATGAATAGTATTACAATGATGAGTATCACGAGGTTCAAATCGAATCCACTAGACCCTGAACCATCGGTTCCCGTTCCATCTGTAGAACCCTGATAGGGTTGTTGAGAATAGAAGGTATCGCCAACATGCGTATAAGCGGTCCATTCACCGTCAGAGAAGTCTGGGGGCGTCCAGCCTAAAGGATTCGATGAGCCGGTTGCCTCGACCCAGATCCAGCCGGCTCCTCGACCATCATCTAGATCCCAGTAATGGTTAGCGTTCTGGAAATCAGGTAACCAGATGAGTAAGGCTACGTGTCCAGGTGCGTCGATGATAGCTGTCTCGAATCCCGCGCCTTCATAGATTGTTGCGCTGAGGAAAGACATGTCTTCGCAGTCCCCTACCGCCATTTGGCCTGTTGAAGTGTCGAAGCTGTGAGCTAATTCATCAGCGTTCCAGGCCCACTCCTCTTGAGCTACACCATTCATGAACACATTATCGCTATCATAGCCGTATTCTACCCAGGTCTGGACATAATTCAGAATCTTGGTCGCCAGCGTATTCTCATCGGAGTAGGTATCTTGCATCCTTTGACCAATACTGTAGGCTTGTTCACTGTTATCACCAATTGTCTCTGCGAGTAGTAGTGGGAGGTAGCCGTGGCTTCCTTCGGCATATGTGCGTGTGATTCCCCAAGCGTCATACCATTCTCCTGAATTGTATGTAAAGCTCGGTGGTAAACCGCCACCACTAGGGATTCCCTGAACGGTAGGGGCAATTATAGCTACGATGAGTAGTATACTTATCAGAGCTTTTTTGGGTGACATTTTTATCAATCTAGCCGAGTGGTACATTTAGGCTTGAGAAGATAATTAATCCAAGGAATATTTGGTAGCAGAATAGAAAAATGCCTACCGCCGTTGGATCTTTATTTATGTCGTCTAAGTCCACGTTGAAGAGGTGGAGTTTGCTAAATATGTAGTGGAGGACTCCTCCGAATATGAAGCTCACCAGGAAGCTTAGAATGACTACGGCGAGTCTTGTTACGTTAAAGTAAGAGCCGATTGAGATGTTTTGGGATAGGAAGAAGGGGTTGACCATAGATCCATAGATGACTAGACCTGCGTAGATGAAGAAGCCGCCTAAGAATAGGCTCGTGGCTAGTGGGTGGCCTTTGATGGTTTTGAACTCGTTTACTTGGGTTGTGATGATTGAGATGCCTCTTATTCCGAGATATCCGATGATTAAGCAGGTTATACTTGAGATTAGGGCTCGAAGGAACCATAGGGATAACGAATATAGTAGTTCAGATCCGATCATTAGGGTCAGATTGATCGAATCGTTGTGATGGTATATATTTTTTTATTATGAGGTTAAGTTTATAAAATTGTGATTCTCGTGTCCGTGGCGATGAAAAATGGTTGTGAGGTTAGTCAAGGATAATCGATTTTAGATTTCTTAGCGCGCGTTTGCAAGAAATTGTATTCATTAGCTCAGTTTTGCGCCGCATTCGGCGCAGAACTTGGTATTAGCGGCGTTCATCTTGCTACAACTGGGACATTTTTGGAAATTCGTGACGACTGGAGCGCTCGCTGGTGCGGCCTGTCCGAAAACTTCGGCCTGGATAGTCTTTATCTCTTCTTGCTTAGTGACCACTTGCTGCTCGAGAGCAATCAACTTTTCACAAAAGTCTATTGCTTCTTGGCTCTGCGGCTCCTTGTTAACATAGCTAAGATAGGTGATTTCACCAAGCCTTTCCTGGAAGTTATCTATCTGTTTTTTGAGCTGAGAAATATCTCCTTCGACCTTCCTTACTTTCATCAGCTTATCCGCGTCAAAGGCGGCTTTCGATGCACCCGATTTAAGTTTCCCAAAGATATCTGACACTTGTTCTCACCATTAGAGTCGAATATTTATCAGGATATAAAGAACTTTCTAATCTCGCGCGTTAACCTAAAAATACATTCCTCTGATGAGTGCGGTGAAGGATTGGGTTGAGCAGGCGAAGATACTCGGAAGGGTAGTCGAGTATTAATTTTTTTAGTGATTTTAAGGGGTCTCTTCGACCCCTCTGATGCTGGTGTCGACGGCTCGATGGGAGTATGGACCTTCGACGGGTTAGATTGTCCGATGGTTGGCTTTATCGATATACCCCCGTTTTTCCTCGGTTTAGGGGTGTTATACTCGTTTCTTCTTTGTTCATTTGATTCGTTCTATTCAATTTTCAGTGTACTGGGTTGTGTTGGTTAACCTTTTTCTGTTCTTTGTATTTCTGTTATTCTTCCTAGTCTGGGATTATGAATTTCTTTTCATACGGTTGTTATGGTTTCAGCATCCATTTATCTTATAGAGTGGAAAGACGCTGTTTGATTTGCTTCGGATCTCTGCCAATCTTGAAGCCACTCGTTTGGGTGCGGGGCCAGGTAGGCCCCGCCCTTACACTGTGCTTTTATCTATTTCGCATTTAGTAGGTGGGGAGCTGACGTGAATCAGGCACTGTTAGCGGTGATAATTTTAGTTAATTGTATCTCTCTTTGTCTCTATGGTTTTGATAAGTTTCGGGCAGTGAGGGGCGAGGGAAGGGTATCTGAGTCTAGCTTGTTGGTGCAGGCGGCTTTGGGTCCCTTCGGCGACTTGTTGGGCATGGTGTTTTTTAGGCATAAGATTCGCAAACTGAAGTTTTTCGTTGTTCCCCTTTTTCTCCTTGTTCAACTTGCTTTACTAATCTATTTCCAGATATTGTAGCAAGTTTGTGTATTACGGGGTCGATATTGCGCGTGCCTAGTTGGCGTACTCATATTCTACAGAAGATATCTTCCTAGGGAGGTCACAATAGATGATTTCGAGAGTGTCCACGCTTTTGCATATGACCTATAGGTGTGCCGCTATAAACTTTGGAGAGTTAATATGCCGATAAATGCTTAACACGTCAAACACCAGTGGACATGCAAGAGTTGGTAATATGAAGGTAGATGAAACAACTGAAGATGGATTGGCGGAGATGGAGGAACTGCTGAGAAGAGCCGAGGTTGGGCGACTGGCACTAAGCGATGAAAACAAACCATATGTGATCCCTGTCAACTTCGCATATGAGGATAAGAAAATCATTTTCCACTGTGCTTTGAACGGAAAGAAGGTGGACGTATTGAAGAAGAACCCTAGCTGTTGCTTTGAGGTCGACAAGTTCATGGGGGAGGTGAGTTACCACTATGATGCCCTCTGCCACCTGGACTATGATAGTGTCCTCGCTTTCGGAAAAGCACATATCGAGAACGATGAGGAGAATAAACTCCACTTCTTCAGTTTGCTTCACTCAAAGTATAAGGAGTTCTACCGTAAGCCCCCGTCTGAAGGTGGGTTGCAGTTCACCAAGAGCTACCGAACGTTCGGTGTTGCGCACTGTGTTGTGATCGATGTTGAGGAGCTTACCGGTCGGCATGAGAGAACCTTGGAGTACCCCGACTATGAACACGCACGAAGAAGTAGAAAGATGTGGCACATCAAGCTATAGATAAATGAAATATTATCGCGCGAACGCTATTGGGAAATTGGCGTTGTGAAGGGCTAACATCGAGAAAGTTAGTGCTGTTCTATTAGCTGAATGCCTTTAGCAGCCCCTCGTTCATGAACTGGCTCAGGGTGTTCCAGAAGGTAATCATTAGGAATATGGTTATGCATGCACCGATCAGGGCGAAGGCTGTGCTTGTTTTGCTCATTTATACCGGTTTGTGATATATATCAATAATATATATGATTTAAGGGCGATTATTACTAACAATTAATATGAATTTTCGATAGGATAAACCCTAGCTGCCATAATGCATCGAATAAGAATTATCGTGGAGTGCGCGCGCGAATTGCCAACCGAAGAAGGATGTCACACCTTTGCATTCCACTAGTGTGATCAAACGCTGCACTCCTACTTTAACAGGAGCTGCAAGCTAGCTGTTTATTCAGAGAAGTAATCGTTTAGGAGCTGTAGAGGAATCACTCCCTTCTCTCCGCCCGCTCCTCAGGGGGTTTGATGTCTTTGAATAATAGATACATTGAGGCAGCAGAAGCAAATTGGAAGAATCCTGCACCATAAAATGGGAAGGCTAAGCTGACGAATTGGTACAAGTATCCAGTCACAGCAGGCGCACCCGCCGAAGTGAATCTGCTTACCACCTGAACAGTGCCATAAGCTGAAGCCCTATTCTTGCTCCGAGTCACCCCCATGATGTAGCTTTGCCTAAGTGGAACATCTATGTCGCTGAATATACTCATGAAAATTCGAGCTGCGGCGACTACAGCGAAACTCGGCATTGCGGGAGTTAACAGGTTGATTATGAAGATGGGAACACGACTCAATGCAGTAGCTCTTATTGTGCCAAACCGCTTAGCCATCTTGAGCCCCAGCGTGTAGCTGAAGGTCGCTATAAAGCGACCAACACCGGTGACAAAGCCGATCTCCGCCGGGCCTACACCGAATCGTAGATAGTACCAGTAACTTAGGAGGTTGTTGAACGCCCCGCCGATCTGGTCTAATGCTACCACTCCTGACCACTTCATTAGTAATCTGCGCTCAGCCTTGTCTTCCTCCGTAACCACGTCCGTTTTTTCGACCCTGTGCTCGATTTTCTCCTCCTTGATTGTGAAGAAGAGCATGAAGCTGATTGCGCCGACGAGGGTGAAGATGATGAAGATTGGCTGATATGAGGGGAGTTCGGTGACGCCAACTCTCTGGAGTGCCTCAGGGATGGCTGCTGAGAAGCTCCCCAGTATACTTGCGATTGTAGCGAGGGTTGCGTTTACGCTGAGCGCCATCGTTCTTTTCTCGTCGCTTACCTTGTCGCTTAGAAGAGCTACCTCCGCTGGGTGGTAGGTAATGGTGCCTCCTACCGTGAAGAGTACCGCGGTTACGAGTAGAATTGTGATGTTGGTTGTAAGTAGAAAGATAATTCCACCTATGGTGAGGCTTGTAGCTAGGAAGAGGAGTACAGGCTTTCTCCCTAGTCTATCGGCTACGACTCCTTCGGTTAGGCTGCGTAGTGCGGAAAATATGCTGATTCCCATGAAGGTTAGGCCAATTAGTATGGATGAGACCCCGATTTTGCTTAGGTAGATAGGGAAGCTTACCGAGAGAATAGCTGCGGCGAAGCTGCGGCACGAGTTTGATAATATGATTGTTCTGGCGTCTCTGTTTAGGGATGTGAGAAAACTGAGTCTTCCCGACACAGTCGAGTAACCAGGTTTTACGAGTACTAGAAGCTTCTCATCATCAAATCAATGAGTTGATTACGAACTTTTGATGTGGCAAAGAACATCATGTCTATGCGTGCGTATTCAGGAGTCCAGGATTTTTCCCGGCTTCCGTGTGATCAATCGGGCAGAGTTAGCTATCACTGGTACCGCGGCAACCTCATGCATCATGGCGCCGACCACTGGCCCGAAGACGCCCAACCCACTTAGGATGACGCTTGTGACGTTCATCCCCATGCTGAAAACAATGTTCTTCTTTATCGTAGACATGGTCGCCTGACTGAGCTCAAGCACATACGGGATCTGTCCCACATCATCCCTCAGCAACACGATGTCAGCAGTCTCCATCGCCACAGCCGTACCAATGCTGCCCATCGCTATACCGATTTCAGCGGCTGCGAGAGCGGGTGCGTCATTAACCCCGTCACCAACAAAAGCAACCTTGTAGCCCTTCGACTGCAGCTCCTTGATAATCTCCAGCTTCCGTTGGGGTAGCGTCTCAGAGTAGACCTCATCGACGCCCAGGTCTCTGCCTATGCTCTCAGCCACCGCCCGATTATCGCCGCTGATTAGGAGCGTCTTCTTAACGCCGAGGCTCTTGAGTTGGGCTACCGCCTTCCTCGACTCGGGTCGCACAGTATCAGCGATGTGAAATACACCGGCGACTTTACCATCAAGCGCCACGGGGATCGCAGTGTGTCCCTTCGCCTCCACCTCGGCCATCCGGCTAGCAACCTCTGTGGGCATCTTTACCTTCGCAGCCTCTAGCATCCTCGCACCCACCAGGACTGTTTTGCCATTCACGGTTGCCTTGACGCCGTGACCCGGCGTAGCCTCAAACCCGGTGGGGATGGGGACCTCGATTTTCCTCTCCCTCGCAGCCTGTACAACCGCCCTCGCTATCGGGTGCTCGCTTGAGCGCTCTGCTGATGCCGCGTAGAGAAGCAGTTGCTCCTCGTTAACGCCCTTCAGCGGCTCGACTGAGAGGAGCTTGGGTTCACCGAATGTGACCGTACCCGTCTTGTCGAAGGCGACGACGTCTATCTTTCCCACCTGCTCCATCGCTGCACCGTTCTTAACGAGCACACCCCTCTTCGCGGTGTTACCGATGGCCGCCACAACCGCCGTCGGTGTGGCAAGGACCAGAACGCAGGGGCATATCACGATGAGTATGGTGATGCTTCTGATGATGTCGCCTGTGATGAAGTAGGCGATTATGGCGATTAATACTGCTGTCGGCGCGAAGTAGTTCGCGTACTTGTTCGCCGCTCTCTGAACGGGCGCCTGGCTGTGCTGGGCTTCCTCAACCAGATGTATCATCTGGCCCAGAGTCGTGTCCTTCCCGACGCCTGAGACCGTTACTTCCACGGAGCCCGTCGAACAAAGCGTCCCGGCGTATACTCGGCTACCCGCCGCAACTTCTACTGGCATGGATTCGCCGGTGATGGCTGACTGGTCGACGGTCGCTGAGCCTGAGACTACGTTTCCGTCGACTGGAATCCGGGCTCCTGGTCTAATTAGGGCGACATCCCCCGGCTTAACCTGATCTAGAGGAATGACGCGGTCCTCGCCGCTCATTCTCACGGTGACGGTTTCAGGCACGAGTTTGTTGAGCTCCTTTAGCGCCATGTCGGCTCTCGCCTTGGTGAATTCCTCTAAGGCGTCGCCGATGATCATCATGAAGGCGACTAGCGCCATGGCACTGTATTCGCCGATGATGAGTGCCGCCGTCATGGCTATGCTTACCATGACGCCTGCGGTCATGTCGAAGCGTCTGAAGACGTTGTTTATAGCGAGCCAGTAGATGGGTGCGCCGCCCACGACGGCGGATATGATGAAGCAGGCGTTTGCCAGAGTCTTGTTTCCGGTCCACTCGAGTGCGAATCCGAGTATGAGGAAGGTGGTGTTGATGAAGGCGATTATCATTCCGCGTGATAGGAGGAATCCTCTGTACTTGTCGAAGAATCCGGGGGGAGTTGTTCTGCATGCTTCGCATTCAACGTTTGTTGTCATTTTTATCGCCTTTAGACTAGTTTTGAGATCGCGTTTTTCAGGTCGGCGACGTAGGTGTCGGTCTTTCCCGACTTTACGGCGTCAAGTAGGCAGGATTCGATGTGGTCTTCTAGTATGAGTTGGCTTAGTTTCTCAACTGATGCTTTTACTGCTGCGAGTTGGTGTAGTAGGTCTGTGCAGTCTCGGTCTTCGTTAACCATCTTCTTAATTCCCTTGATGTGACCCTCGATTCGGTTTAACCTGATGAGGACCTGGTCTCTGTGTTTATGTTGAGCGCTCAATTGATATCCCATCCCCCTGGGGGGGATATTAGGGAATAAAAAGTTTGTTAAATGAGGTCAATAAAGGGAAATTTCTTTGAGTGAGTATTTGCATTTCGCGCGCACAGACTAGTCACTCAAACAGAGCTACTTACTCAAGTAGGCAAGCCAAACAATTCCTACGAGTAAACGAGGCTAATATCCACCGGCTCTGAGGTCGCGGAGCATCTGATCATACTGCTCCTTCGTAACCTCACCACGAGCATACCGTTGCCTGAGTATCTCCTCAGCCTCACCAGACCAACCCATCCCACCCATGCCGCAGCCCATCCTATGACCTCCATGACCCCAGGCGGTGGACCTGAGTGCAATCATGATGACGAAGCAAACCACAATAAAACCGATAATACCCACCCCGATCATACCTCCGCCACTCCACCCCATCATGGGCATGCGAAGGTAGGTCCCAGAGTAATACATGGGACGATGGAAGGATGAGAAAGCCCACATTGAGCCGACTACGAGGAACAGGACCCCTAAGCCGACCCAGAGCCACCTAAACGGATTCATCCTATACAATGCAATCAAAGTGCCCGCCACCCGGCTCCTTTTAAACGATGGTTAGGAAAAGGCCGTGATTCGACCCAAATCCTGGTTAGAGGTGGGAGGAAAAGTCATGGACATCGATGTACCTCAACCCGAGCTAGTAGACATCGCCCTGCTACAGCTGGACGGCTGTAACCCGAATAAGATGAAGAAGAAGCAGCTCTCCTGCTTTTTAGATACTCAATAAACTCGGAATACCTATAGGAAGGGACT
>CAVYVF010000004.1:0-5752 GCA_963771885.1 Candidatus Bathyarchaeota archaeon | reverse complement strand
TGCCCAGTGGCTTGAAGAGGTTCTCCTCGGCGAAGTCGAGCGTCGATGAGCCAGTGGCGGTGGTGACTATGCCGCTGAGTATGTGGCTTGCCCCAGTGTTGTAGTGCCACGTGACGCCGGGCTCGCCGACCGCCTCGAGGTCGAGGCTCCACTGGAGACCGTCCCCATAGAATTTTGGTAGATGTCGTTTCTGGGGTCGGTGAATGGGGCGCTCGACTCGTCCCAACGTAGCCCGCTTCGCATCATGAGCAGGTTCTCGACGGTGATCCGTTGCTTGCGCTCGTCGAGATTGGCTATCGTCCTTTCGGGGAAGAAGGAGAGCATTGTCTGATTGACGCCGTCGATGTAACCCTTATCGATGGCTATGCCGACGAGGCAGGACGTGAAACTCTTCGTAACGGAGTAGAGGCGGTGGGTGTCAGTGGCGCCGAAGAGTGGGTTGGGATACGTCTCCCAGACCAGGTAACCATGACGCACCACCACGATGCCGTCAATGGCCGCGCCGCTCACCCGTATCTCGTCGCTCCACTCCCTCAGCTTCTCCGAGGACATGCCCTGCGCCTCCGGGGTAGAGGTGCGCCAACCTGATGTAGGGTAGTACTCCTCCGCAGCGACGGGAGGCAACGCAGCGACTAGCATGAAGAACAGCAGGGCGAACGCTATCCGTTGTATGCGGCGCATTTCCAGTGCCTCAGATGCGACTTTGTATAGATGCGGATTAAAACTATTCCAAAGCCCCATACTTGGGCATCAGTGTCCTTCGTGCCAACGATAATCGGAACGAAGGCAATCCCCGTATACAATTGTAAACATACACGCTATAGGATCAATTAACGAAAATTGGTAGCGCGCCCAAGCGCTTGGTGACGAAGATGTTAGCGATGTATCTCATCGACCTGGATGGAACGTCCTCTCAACGCGAAACCAGAATAAAGGAATACGCCGAGACCCTGAAGAAAGCCTGCGAAAAAGCCAAGGTAAAGTTCGTAGGACAGTACGGAGCCGCCTGTGACAGATACCACTACATGATTATGGTCGAGGCAGAACACATGAATGATACGATGAAGCCCTTTATGGAGACGAAGAGGCCAGAGTATCTGTGGCATATCGAGTTCAAATTCTATGGATAACCATTCCCAAGACTCCTTACACTCCTTTTTTCTCTTAATGAGTTAGTCTAATATTTGCCACTAGAATGCGTCTAAAGATGTATTAAATAATGAAGGCATACGTGCGTTACTCAGCCTAAGAGCCCGTTAACAGCTTTCTTGATCAAACGGTCACTTTCCTGCCGATAGATGGCAATCGGGAGATCAGCCGAAATCAGTTTCTCACCGATATCTACCCCCACCCTTTTAGGGGTCTGACTGACAACCACTCTCCTATCCTGGTCGGCAATATACCAAGAGCCTATTCCAGAAAATATACCAGTCAACCAGTTAAGCCCGGGAACGCCCTTCGTCTTCCAATACGACCTGAGGTACATCATCGTATTTTCACCATCTATAGGGCTGAATGATACGACGACTCTATTGCTATCGCTGATCCTGTTCTGCCAAACGTTCGGGAACTTGAACTGGATATTGGAACGCCCGGGGGGAGAAGACGTCTCTATAGGCTTTTTTGGCGTCTGATCTTCATCCACCTCATTATCGGGGTATACTGTAATTGCTCCGTTGTCGAATGTTGTGTAGGGTCCGTTGACAAGCGTTCTGTTCCCTTTGCCAATTGAGTTAGAGTGGACGAATGGCAGGTGCGCGACGTCCAACTGGTTCTCGATGGCTCGGCTGTAGTGGGTGGTCCATCGCTGCTTCACCGTGTTAAAACTGAAGTTTTCCCCGATGTCATCGAACCATGGAATCGGCGGATACTCTTCTCTTGGTGAGCCCCACCAAATCCAAATAAACCCGTGCTCCTCGCGCACTAAGTAGCTGTCAGCTTTGAAGTAGTTGGGAACAGGTTTCGACTTTCCGTTGGCTGGAATCATCGTTACCTTGCCCGTTGAATCATACCTTAAGCCATGGAATGGGCATTGTAAGTCGCTGTCAATGGTCTTGCCGCCACTGAGGGCGGCTCCTCTATGGATGCACCTGTCTTTTAAGCAACCAATGGTGCCCTTTGAGCGCCAGAGTACGAGTTTCTCCCCCATTCTCGTTACTCCTACTGGCTTCGTCCCGACCTCTGAGGATTCAAGAATGGAGTACCATTGGTTTAGTATCACGAATCATCACGGCTACCTCGTTAGTGAATGGGAGTCTTAAAAACTCCACCGAGGCAAGTCCACCCACAGGTTCGGTTATTCAATGGAGATATGATAATGGCGCGGTGTCTAAACAGAATGATGTGGCCTTGGATTAGGTTTAACCTGATAGTGCAGGTGAACTCAGTTCTAGGCATAGAAAGTAAGTAATAGTCAATAAAGATAGAACATTAGTTGACCACGTTGGCTGAAAGAAATAGAGACACGCTGGTCAAATCGATTAGACTAGAAAAAGAAGTAGACACATACATAATTAACGAGGCAAAAAAAGCCAACGTATCAACAGAGGATTACGCCCTCAATATCCTAGACTCATATCGAGATGTAGTCAGCAGGTACGAGTCCGTTAAGCCCGTTGCCATGTACCAAGACGCTTTATCCTCCTTACTCGAATTTCTGACAGAGGCCGAACTGGGGGAGATTGGAGCCAAGGAAGCCTCGAGGTTCCATAAATACGCCCACTACGTTTTCAACAACCATAAAGCCGAGGACTCAATACGCCACTGCCTAATAGAAGTATTACCTACCTCCGGCTGGTTCCAATGCCAAGCCTCAAACAATATCTACGTCCTAACACACGAACTCGGCGAAAAATGGAACCGATTCCTCACGAGCTTCCTATCCACTCTGATAATAATCGAAACCGGGCGCACACCCTTCATTGAAGCAGACGCAGAGAAGCTAACCCTGAAAATCGATGACAGGCCATGTAGCGCCGTTACTAAAGCTGAGTCGTGAAGCGAGGGCAAACTCGAGGCGCGCGCGAAGCCTGAGGGTGTTGTGTGAGACACCTAGTTTGCTCTGAAGATCGTCGAAGAGCATGGTTTTCCTTTCTTCAGGGTTTTGACCATCCCTCGTCGATGCTGTCCATTACTGGGCTTATTTTGTATAAGAGTATTTAAAACCATTTTACATCAATAAAGGGATAAGGCAGCGCGCGTTTATTGATTACAGTAAATTGATGATAGTTACTTGTCGTCTGTAAATTATAATATTTAAGAGATTTTACAATGTCGTCTCTAAGATTATTATCCGCGTCGTCTATATATAATTGATGAAAAAATAGGATGTCTTTGATACCACTGAGTGGGTCATTACCCATTATGAGTTCGCATTAGATTTATATTCATGCATGTAGATGGAGATCACAGTATTTGTCGATAGAAGAGAATGGGAAAATGTTTGATGAAAAGGAATGTGTCGTGTGGCGGAGCGTATGGAGGGTACGTTTATGTCTGTGACTGTTAGTGTCGACCTTATCGGCGACAACCCCTACCAGACCCGTACCTTAGTAAATGAGGTAGCTGACGCTCAGCTGCTTGAGTCGATAAGATCCGTTGGCCTGCTTGTCCCATTGCTCATTCGCCCCCATCCGTCCAGGCCAGGGCACTTTATTGTCGTCGACGGGATGAGGCGCCTTGGTGTTGCTCGGCGCCTCGGCTGGGACTCGATTCAGGCAGACATCCGGGAGCTCACAGAAGCCGATGCCGCGAAAGCCACCGTCACAACAAATCTGCAGAGAGCGGGACTCAACCCCATTGATGAAGCCATGGGATTTAGGCTACTGATAGACCGTTTTAATTTGACTCATGAGGCCATCGCGGGGCTTGTGGGCAGGAGTCGACCTCAAATCACAAATAGTCTTCGCCTGCTTGACCTTGACTACTACATTAAGACGGCTGTGATGGTGGGGCCGCTGTCCCGGAGCCAGGCGTTCGCTATTCTCGGCCTTCCCGAGGGTTACATGCGGTGGAGGTTGGCTAGTATCGCAATTGAGTGGGAGTTGACGGTCGCAGAGATTAAGTATGCGGTCAAAGAGGTGATCGACGGTTTACCATTTATTGACTGGGTGCGACAGGTCCCTGTTTCTGGTCTCTTCGGCTGGGGCGAGGACAAGGATGAGGGTTTGGTCGGCTGCCTAGCTACAGGAAGGGTCTACTTCGGTGGGTCGAGGGTATCTATGGCCGTTGAGAGGGGGGAGACATCGGTTGAGGCCATCGTCTTCTTCCCCGTCAATCTACTTTGCGAGTCCCTCGAGCAGGTCACCCCTCTGATTAGCAATGGTGCATCTGAGGGGCTTTCTATAAGAGAGACTAGGATCATCCCGAAGCCTGACCCCGAGAGGTGGAAGGTGATTGTTCGGCACCTCGATATGCTCAGGGGCATGGAGCGAAGGTACCCGGTCCTCGTCGTATCGGAGCCTCCGATGAAATAGGGGAGTCCCCCGATGTTTTTGACTGCGTCCTTCCCTGGGTTCCCGGGTTGGGACTAGGCTCGGATGATGAGTGTTGATTCTGGGGCTGGAGACGGCCTTGGGCTCCTTGATGTTTTACGTAAAACATTGTTGTTGAAAGCGGCGGCCATCACCTCCCGGTAGTATCTGTTACCCGACTCAGGAGGCTCTCACGTCGAATCCACTCGGCGCATGGGGACCCCTCCACGGGGGTGATGCTCACCTGCTCAGGTCACCTCAGCTCCCCAGGGGGGAGGTGCACCGCCAGCTGAGGCCGCCTCAGGCCACCTGAGGGCACCTGACCTGGGCTGACCTGGCCTGGCCTGACCTGACCTGGGCTGACCTGACCTGAGGATTTTCTCTGGGCCAGCGTAGGCGTAGGCAGCACTTCCGGGGCGGTCTTGCAGTGAGTTGCCCCCCTGGGTGGCCTCAGCTGTTTTCTGCCCCCCTGAGGTGGCCTCAGCTGTTTTCTGGTACCTCAGCTGAGTTCGAGGTGTGCCTCAGCTCCACCCTGAGGTGGCCTCAGTTGTTTTCTGGTATCTCTGCTGAGCTCGAGGAGACTAGAGCTCTGCTCTGGGGGCCATCTGCTCAATCTTGGACCTCATTCACTTAGGCAGCTGCCCTCGAATCGTACCCTATAGCAAATTAGGTCCTCGAGGATGTTTGCACTCTTCATCAGATGCCCCATGAGGCGTGCGCGCTCGGCTGCATCTACCGCCACCCTCATGCAGGATCGGTCAACTCCCCCACCGCCACCAACCCGCTCTATACACCGGCCTTCATAGTTTAGACCGCGTTGTGTTGTTCCATTCACAACGAGTTGTGGACAGCGACCCAGGCTTCGGGAGTCATCCCCCTGTCCAAGGGGATCGGGCAGGCAGCTTGTGTTGTTCCCTTACTCGGTGGTAGAGTCTGTGGCGTAGTTTGTATTTTTTAAAGGTTTTTGACGAGTGTGCTTCTCTTGAGATGATGTCGAAGGCTGCGTCGAAGGTCTGCATGGTGCTATGTAGCTTTCTCCTCCGCTTTTTTGTGGGCTAGGGTTTGGCCTTCGCATTTTGAAGCGTCGGTTCTTATTCTTTTTATTCGATATTTATGTGGCTACGTTTACCGTTTTCAGCCACCTTCGATTCCTCCCACGGCTGAATAAATAGGGTTTCTCGGGGAAAGGATCGTAAAAAAGATAGACTCTCGCGTGGATAGCTCTGCGCACGATTACCGAGTTTCTACGAGTCACTTGTCCCTTTCTCAAGCCTCTCCAG
>CAVYVF010000003.1:0-30524 GCA_963771885.1 Candidatus Bathyarchaeota archaeon | reverse complement strand
ATCTATCTTCACCTGACCCTCGTACGGTTGTAGAAGATTGAATAGGTTTGCATGTTGTTATATAGCGCGCGCCATTCAAAGGGTTGACCCCACCCCGCGCGCATCCGATTCATTAATTCTTAGGCTTGAGTTGGAAACCCAGCTGAGCCATCAAGCCCAACTCATCCTCAACAGCCCAGACAGTGGATATCCTTCCATCACTAAATTGGAAGATGTGGACACCCACATACTTGAAACCCGAGCCATTTGGTTCAAAACCCATGAAACCATTCCTAAAGTACCGGTAAATGACATCCTGGCTACAACCCTGTCTCCAACCTCGAAGATGTCCTCGATAATATGTTTGAAGTCGGGGAAGGAAGCATAGAAAGTCTTGATCACTGGAATCATATTGTCTAGTAAAACTGGGTCACTGGACTCGTAGAATACTTTAGCCTCGGGGGCAAACAAAGTTCCAAGTGCCTCGGGTTTCCCCGAGTCAACGTAGCCATAGAACCGTTTTACCGCATCAACGTTTTTTGGCTCCATACATCAATCACTGGAATTGAGTGAACATGAAGTGATGATAAGATTATTGCTTTCAGCTAACGGTAAAACTGTGCGCACCTTTCCATGCGCTGGAAAAGCTCAAGTCACCCTGATATCTTGTGTTACTTCTTCTTCCAAATTGTCAAATACCTCCCCCAGTCGTTCCAATAATCCTCGGTCATTAAACCCTCCTCTAGCGAAGTCCCTAATCCTATCCTCATCCTCGGAGCTGAGCACGGTCGGATCATCCGAAGCCTATACCCGTCACCCTCAATGTCTGGAAATGGGGATGGAGGCGTCGCGAATACGTTGAGCCCCAGATTCAGGCCGACGCCAGTAGACTCCCGAAGATCTTCAACAACTCCATAACGTCCAATTTCCGCATCATGGCGTGTTCTCCCAGACGAGTTGACCTGATAAAGGAGACCCAGTTCGCTTGAGGAGAGAGGTTATTGAAAATGGTATGCACATATTCGCGCGCACCGCCTCGTTGCGCACGCAACAGAGAGACTCGACATCGTCGAGGAATAACGGCGGTTGCGAAGTCGAGTTTATAAGAATTCGTTCAAATCAGGTCCATGAGGCGAAGTATTTTGACGAAATACGTAGACGGGTTCGTACTTGTCGTTCAGAAAGACAAGGTTGAAGAATACCAGAAGATGGCGGAGATGGGAAAGGAGATGTGGATGAAATTTGGCGCACTTCAATACATGGAGTGTATTGGTGACGACCTTGATCCAAAGGAGATGGGTGGATCTAAGCCACTTGGATTTACAGAGTTGATAAAAGCGAAGCCGGGTGAAACTGTTTGGTTTTCGTTTATCGTTTTCAAGTCGAAAATGCACCGCGATGAGGTCAACGCAAGAGTAATGGAGGAAATGAGTAAGCAAGCAGATGCATACAAGGATGTTCCGATGCCATTCGATGTGAAACGTATGGCGTATGGCGGATTTGAGGCAAGGGTAGAAGGATAGCGGTCGCGCGCACGATACCTCCAGAAATACAGTGATGCCCCCGACTATCTGAAGCGCGCACGCCTAGCCTTCGTACTCCTTAGGGAGTACCCTAGATAGTTTCCCGATGTCTTCATTCGGCCCATAATTACTATGGGGAAACTGAAGCGGCCTCTCCCAGACAACAACGTGACCGCATCGGGGGCACTTCCACTTTATACTATTTCACCGAGCCAGGTTATGTTTCCGCTTAACCTATTCTCTGGGTGAATCCATGATGTTTCGCAAATCGTGCATCTGATGGCGCTCTTTTTAGGAGGAATATCGGTGGATAAGGAGCGATTGAAGGAGAAGTCTTCGATCCTCCAACTGCTTGGCTTGAGCTTCTTCCATAATATGCCTATGATTAGGACCGCGGCGAGTATGGTGAAGAATAGCACTCGGTTACTAAAATAGTCGGGGGCAAGATAATCACATAACACCTCCAGACACCTCTAGGCGCGCATATCATGTCAAGCGCGAAGCGGAGATAAGATTATTTGCAGTACACTTTTACCGCTCACATCTTCGCGTGCGGAATTGGACTTTGGCCAATCCATATTCACCTAGTTTCTCCGCGGTCTTCGGCGTTGTGAACTACGATGCTTATATGAACTACCCCAGTGAGAAGAGAATTATTCTCTGGATCTTGTAGGTTTGCTCTATAACCACTGGTTAAATCAGGTGGATGTGAGGATAAGACATAGACTACAATATCTAAATTATTTTAAATATTATAAACGAGTGTGATATGATTACTTGTTTTTAATACGTCTCACACGTGTCATTCATATTTCTGATGACTACTTAAACCAAATTCCGAGCCAACATTCGTGATAGTTCGATACCAAGCACCTCCAGCGCGCGCCGATGCTTATTGTAGTAGCGATTAGAACGTAGCACGATGCAATGGATATGGCCCAGTTAACTACTAATGGAGCCCTGAAGAGCAAAATCGTTCCGAGGCTTACAAAGAGCACGGTGCCTATGTGTTTCCCAAAGGGATCATAAACCGGTTTTCCTCTAAAGAGCAGGAACTTTGTGAACGCGAATACAATTAACAACAAGAACCACGCAGAGACCAACCCATCCAGAACCAGATACAGTGAAGTCGAGAAATCAGTACAAAGTCAACCGACGCATCTAGCATTCCCCCGAACTCACTCTCCACCCGCAGACGACGCGCGAGAAAACCATCCAGCACATCTGTAAGGCAGGCCAGAGCGTAGATGGGGAAACCCCAGCCACCTTCAACGAGGGTGATGAATAGGATGCTGGTGGCTATGGCTCGAATGGATGTAAGTAGATTGGGGATGATAAGCGCTAGTCCCGCGCGTTGCCCCGTAGGGAGCACTTCGATTTGGCTTTTATCCTCAATCATCGGTGGCTCCTCCCAGTCGACGTTATCCTAGCGTAGAGTTTACCAGAGCGGCGCAGTCAGCGTCAACGTTATTCGTCAGGATTAACTTGATCTGAACCGTTTCTTCACCTCTTAGGATGGATACCTGCTCTGTGACTGTGTTGAAGTTGACTTCCATGATTTTGTCTGTTCCAGTCGTGCCGAATACTCCGAGTTTTGCATCGGTTTTCCGGGTGATCTTTCCGAGGTAGTCAGCGGTTGTTGCGCTGAGTTTCCCGAAGTATACTGGGCCGCCTACAATGACCACATCGTAGTCTGTGCTGGAGCCGGCTGCTGAGCTCCGAACACCCACTAGGTCGACTCTGTAGCCCCTTCCCACGAGGCCGGAGGCAATCTTTGATGCAGACTCTTTGGCAGCTCCCGATAGCCCCGGGCTGTAAACGACCAAGGCGCGTCCAACTGGTGTTCCAGTCGGTGTAAGGACTTCACTGCCAGATGCAAGGTAGCTGGCCAGATCCAAGTTGATCACCAGGAATGATAGAACAACCACTCCCACGATTACCCCAATGACGATCCCGACAATCTGAATCAGATTCATTTCAGATCACTCAACCAAGCACATTTTCAGAGAAGCTATGTAAGCTTGAGCCCATCGTCGAATTGATCTAGCTTGATGTCTCTCGACTTGAAGACCGCCGAGGCCACGGGCACCGTTGAGGCTAACTCACCCATCCTCTTCATGGTTCCCGCAGGCCATAGGCTATAGGTCAAGTAGGTCGACAGCTTCCTGAACTTGCCGCTATTCCTTTTTAGATAGTCTGCCACAGGCTTCGAGGGGAAAACCCATTGACAGGTGTGCCAACAATAACCAAATCGTACGCACTCGGATCCACCTTAAAGATTGCACTGTCGCTATCGTTCGCTATCATTATTTCATCGATGTCTGCGCCGAGGTTCTTCGCGACTCTTTCAGCCACTGATCGAGTGTTTCCACCTTTTGAATAGAATACAACCAACACCCTGCTTTTCTCCAAGCTTTTTTCCAATCTACTCACAACTCCGAGACAAGCAGATACTAAATTGCTATTAACTGAGCCGAACTTTGAAGTGTGAAAAATCAACATCGACGATTCATGAACCCAATCAGCATGCGCTCATCTGGCTTGGGGTTGGCCCCAAACTATCTTATCTCTTAACCAATACAATAACATAGAACAAAAGTTGGAGCCTCTGTGCAATCTCCTATTCGAGTTATCCAACGATGATCGACTCGCAATATTGATGTCACTCGAGCAAGGCCCGATGAACCTCACCCAGATAGCCAACAAACTCGAATTCACCGCCCAGGGTACTTCACGAAACATTGCGAGGCTAGTCCAGATTTCACTCGTCAAAGAGATCCCACCGGCGACTACGTCCTAACCTCGCTTGGAGTGAACGCACTCAAGCTTTTAGCTCCATTCGAATTCCTCACACAACAGAGTGACTACATCCTCAGCCACTCCACCCGCTGGCTGCCACAACCATTCGTCTCCAGGCTCGGAGAGCTCATAGACAATGAGAGGACGACAGAGTTGCTCGACGTTGTCGCGAACATCGCGAGGGCGAGGAGGGCTTCTGAAGAGTATGAGTGGTTTATCTCGCCCGGCAGAATGTCGAGCCCCAGAGATGCAAACGACTCAATCAATCAGTTGAAGAGGGGGGTGAAGCTGAGGGCTATCGACCCATGTACTATACTCCTCCCATGGAAGTGATGAGGGAGACGCCGAGGGAACACCTTGACTTCTTTGAGGAGCAGTGGAGGAAGGGATGCTTGCATATTAGATACCTTGACGAGGTCAGGGTGAGGATGTACATGACAGAGAAGGAGGTGGCTGTCCTCGCCCTCCCTAAGAGAGATGGTGAGGTCGATGTGCTGGGCTATCGATCAAGGGATCCTGTTTTCCATGGCTGGTGTAGGGATCTATTCGAATATTATTGGGTGCAGGCGAAGGAGCTATCCTGGTTCTGGACTATGGGGCGACCTAGAGATAAGGATAGTAAAAGTTGAATTGTCTAATATCATATCATCATAAGTGTTTTACTGGTCTCCGAGCCATGGGTCCATCCCTAACCTTGACCCTTTTCGGCTTCAACCTGATAATGACTCTGGTTTCTTTACCTGCTAACTCCGGCATCACGTCTCTGTAGAAGTCTGCCTTGCCAGTGTAGGCCATGGAGAGCCGGTTTAGATGTTCATTGGCGCCTTCTTCGATGAGCTCGGCGTCGCCCTGGACTTCGATGCAGTGGAGATGGTCTGCAGTATCGAACGCGAATACGGAGACGTGGGGGTTTCTTCCTAATGTTTCGCTCCTTCTGGTAGCCCTTGCCGGTGTTCATTAGGATCGATGAGCCGTCTAAGCTGCACCACACTAGTGTGCTCTGCGTATAGCCTTCGGGGGATATCGTTGTTAGCACGACATCCACTGTGCTTCTAAGTAGGCCGGCGTGCGACTCTGGGATTGTATTGCATTGCGTTTTCGAGGTTGCGGGTTTTATCAAGTTTGTCCACCTTCATGGTTTCTGGCGTGTAGGCTGTTCACGGGTTTCAGGACACCTTTCAGGTCTCCCTCAGATAGATCTATTCTGAATACGCCGTTCCCACCGATTATCTGGAGCATGATTCCTTCGACGAATTCAACGGAGATGTTTCGACCTAGTTCGCCCTCGATGAGCACCTGATCCTTAGGTCCGTCGGATACCTCGAGTTTGTAGAGGTGGGTTTTTGAGGCCATCTCGATGGAGAATGGGTGTTCATCGTCTGCCTTGCTTGATTCTTCTTTGTTCACAGGGTCGATTGGGGGCATACTGAATTAAAGGAACTCGAATACTTGAGTGGTATTTTTCATAGTCTATGATTCCGCTTGCTGCAACCGTGTACATTTGTTTGTTAATGCTTGACTGTGAATTTTTCCACTTGACTATTCGAGTGTATTATATCAGCTTAGGACTTTCCGCAGGAGTAAGCGGTGGATCTGATTTGGGTAAGTATATGACGCAGGCGTTGGCGAATATCAGGCTTTTACGAATGATGGAGAAAGTTCTCGGAGGGAGTCGGTGATGGATACCCTTTCTTTAAAGGTTAAAATTTCGATGCTGTGGGTTTTCATGGATTTCTCACTCCTTCTTCTCTTAGCGTTAAATGGTTTAGATTCTGGTGGAGGGCTAAGAGAGATGATTGCCGGGTTCCCCCCAGAGTTAATTCCTTATATGTTGCTGGGTGGCGCGACGATATTGTTGTTGCCGTTTGTGATAGCTTTTCTTTCAATCGCGCTGAGGGATTCTCAAAGCCGTCGGGTTAATGTTGTGTTGGGTTTGATCTTTACGGTTTTTAACCTCTCAGGGGTCGTATACGGGTTGTCGAAGCTATCGATTGCCTCGGCGTATCTTTCTCTGTTGCAGACGGCCACATTCGTGGCCTCTGTTCTTATTGCCTGGTATTCAATTAGGTGGCCGAGTCAAAAAGCGGAACTAAGTCGAAGACGGACCATTGGAGGAATAATGATGGAAATCAGTGAAAAGGGAGGATCTTCCTACTCGTCTGCGGCATCGTCGCTTCCCTGGTATTTGCAGTCACGGATGTAGCGGCGGGTTTGCTATACCCCGGCTACAGTTTCACAGCTCAGGCTATCAGTGAATTATTTGCAATCGGTGCGCCGACAAGCGGCTTCGTGGTCCCGGTCTATACCTTCAGCAGTTTTCTTGTGCTCGCGTTCTCTCTGGGGGTTTGGTTCTCCGCTGAGAGGCGCAGGACTATTCGTTTGACCGCCTTGATGTTCGTCGGAAACGCGGTGAACGGCTTGGTGCTCTGGAACATCTACCCGATGCACATGCGGGGCGTCGAGGCGACATTCACCGACACCATGCACATCATCCTGGCGGGTGTTGGGGTCGTCTTCGTCTTATTTGCGGTTTGCATTGTTGCGTTTTCGTCTCGTGGCTGGCTTCGTATCTATTCGTTCGCTGCTCTGCTTGTGCTTCTTGTGCCGGGCGTAACAGTGTTTCTGACCATCCCCGGTTTGGTGATGGGGGAGCCTACGCCCTACGTTGGATTAAGTGAACGCGTGTCAACTTACGGGTACTATGTTTGGCAGGCTATTTTCATATGGTACTTGATTAAAGAACTGCCGCGCGAGATTCTTCCGATGATTTCACCGAATCCCTGAACATTGAACCGAACCACGTCATCCTCAAAGAGGAATTTCTTATTTGAAGATAGTTTAGGCCAGGCCCCTCGTCATAGTCCAAGATAAAGACGTTGGGACTCGACCAACTTCCCTTTGCAGCCACAGGCTGACCGCTACTGCTCATCCTATAGACTCCGTCGAGGCCAACAACCCCTGAAGCGTGGCTCCAACTCCCCAACTTTTTCCAGTTTAAAGAACGCCTCAGAGCCAGCGTCAAACTCAAGTACCATAGATTTCAAACCCAGAATATTCGAGTCGAAGACGTAGGTTTTACCTGACACGACGCCCGCCAAGCCGGGTAACTCAGCTACAGACGCCGGTTGAGGTTTAGCGCCCACCTCAACCACTGCGCTTTTTAGCCTCTCAGCCCCAATCGGGTTGGTTGGCAGAGCCTTTCCACCCTCTGTAATCGCCTCCGCTAGCTTAGGACCTATGTCGCCCATGCTGACGCCGCCCCCAGTCGCTGAAATGACGATGCTCAGCGTCGGGTAGACCCTGATGTATTGACCGCCCCTGCCCTCAGCGCTATAGTAGGGGATGACTTCACTGGACGGCGATACCCACCAACCATAGCCATAGTCTTGGCCGCGATTCGTCGAGATGTGACTCTTAGTCGCCTGGGATACCCACCGCTGTGACACCACTTGTTTGCCACCCCATTCGCCACCGTGGCTAAAAAGTAGGCCAACTTTGGCGGCGTCGCGTGGCTGAAGGCAGAGGTCCCCCCAGCCCCTAGTGTGGCCCTGCGGGTCGGATTGCCAGCAAACCTCGGTTATTCCCAGAGGGGTGAACAAAACCTGTTTAGCGTACTCTAGCTCAGTCACCCCGGTGACTTTCTCGAGGATGACGGAGAGCAGGTGCATTCCGAGGCTGTCGTAGGCGAAGCGTGTGCCCGGCTCGGCTACCATTGGGCGATTCTAGCGCCAACTGTACCCAGTCTGGGGTCAACATCATCTCTTCGAGCGTCGCCTCAGTGGGGTAGTCGACGCATGTAATCCGGAGGTCATTCCTGCTAGCTGGCGCACGGTGACATTCTCCTTGCGGGCGTCGCGGTTTGCCACCGTTGCATCGGGAAGTAGAATAGGATCGGTTTATCCAGGTCGAGTTTTCCCTGGTCGGCCGCTATTCCGATGAGGGTCGTCGTCACGCTTTTTGTGACGGAGGCATAGTCGTGGTAGGTGGAGCCGTCATATGGGTAGAAGTAGGCGTCGAGGAAGAGTCCGCCGTCGATGCCTGTGATGGTGAGGCTGTGTATGTTGAGGGTAGCTTTCATTGAGGTGATGGCTTCGGCTAGTTTCTGTGAGTCGAAGCCGTTTGCCTCCGCTGTGGCGGTGGTCCAGGTTTGGGTTGGCCAGTTTGTTGGCTTGATTGGAGGGTTTAGTGTCTGGTGTGCGTAGTATGAGGCGCCTGCGAGGGCTACGATTATGATGAGTGCAAGTAGGGGTCTCTTATTTGGTCCTGTGGGCTTCGTCTCTTTTGTCATATTGTTCTCCCATTAGGCGTGTTTCTAAATAATATAAAAGTTCACACCTGGTTGAGGATGCAGTATACAAAACTTCTAAAAAACGGATACATTTAGATTAAAGAACTGCTCGCGCGCGCTTCCTCAAAGAACGGATCGTAAAAAAAATCAATCGCCGGGAGCAAGCCCGTAAGTCTCCGATAGAGACCTATTAAGAATAATCAAGGCAAAAACACTTAGACCTAGACTGATCAACGTCGGAATGAAAAAACTACCCGTCAAGTCAACCAAGGCACCATAGAGGGGAGTAGCTAAACTCGTGATGATCATCATCAACCCATTCATAACCCCGAAACCAATCGTAGCCTTAGCCCGCGATACGACCTCACCAACCATACTGGGAAAGAGCACCCAGAAACTAAGGAAAAAGGTCAAGAGAAACCAGTTCAACGCGTAGAAAGCAACCGGCAATCCAGAAGGCAGGAAAATAAAGCATCCCAAAAAGACCGTGTAAAGGGTAAGAGACGCGATGATCGGCAGTTTGCGCTTCTTTATCTTGTCGCTAAACACCCCCATGGCAATACAGCCAATAAACCCAGACACAGTACCAACGCTAGTCACCAGGCCAGCCTCTACGTAAGTGAGGCTCTTGGATTCGATTAGATATTGATTCGCCCATTGAATTAGGAGATAATTAAGACCCATCATTGCGTAACCGAAGAAAAGAGGGTGTAGGGCCTTTTCACCCAACGTCCTCTTCAAGGAGAGAAATAGGCCCTCACGTCTCCCAATCACTGATGTAGTGTTGGATGGATTATCCTTAATCAGAAAATAGTTGAAGACCCAATTTACTAGGAGAGCCCCAAGCATAACGAGGTAGAGGTTTCTCCACGTGCCCCATATCGTGATAGCTAGCGGAAACCCTATGAAGCACGTAAACGCACCCATCCCACTACTCGCACTCAATATTCCGATGGCTGTCGCACGTCTACTAGAGGGAATCCATCTAGACAGCAAGGTTATCGCGTTGAGGTAGAAGACGCTCGTGCCGATCCCCATTATGAACTGCGCCGCGAAGAGAAGCTCGTAGCTGTAGCTCGCCCAGAATAACACGCCACCCACAATAGTCAAGGCAGTGAAGAGGACAATCGATTTTTTCGGTCCCAAAATCTCGGTAAGTAGACCAGCGGGGAACTGCATGAAGCCATATATCAGGAAAAAAGCGGTGATCAACAACCCCATAGAGGCCCTCGAGATTGATAGTTCCTCGATTAGAATCGGTGTGAGAGCCGAGGCCGCGGTTCTAAAGAAATTTTCGACAAAATATGTGACACAAATAGTAGCGAGAAGGAGAAGCGCCGTCTTTGACACCTTGCTCAAAATTACTCACCAGATCTCCCACAGCAAGATATTTTGTCGCTCAAAATGTTTCGAGACTCTCAACCCATCATCTCGGCTTCAAAATCCCATTCACTACAAAGTCAGGGTTTCCACCATTCAACGTCTTTACGACGTTCGCCGTGAATCCCTGTACAAAGCGTTCCTCCGACTCGGGCGATGAGGATGAGGTATGTGGCGTGATTAACACGTTTTTACAGCCCTTGAAGTTCTCGATAGTCTTTGGCACATCTCCCGCACCATAACGCGGAACATCGAAGGCTGCTCCAGCCAACTTCCCCTCCCTTAGTGCATCGGCGACGGCAATCTCATCGACGATAGGCCCGCGGGCGGTATTGATGAGGTACGAGCCCTGCTTCATTCTAGCGATCTGTTCGCGGCTGATCATGTTTTTCGTTTCAGGGGTAAGTGGAGCGTGTATGGTCAAGATATCTGACCTTGTGACCAAGTCATCAAACGTGACATACTCTACGCCAAGTTGCTCCTCAGTTTCTCTGGTCAACCTGTTACGCTTGTTATAGATGATTTTAGAGCCAAAGGGTCGGATTCTCTTAGCAACCTCAAGGCCGATATGCCCCAATCCGAGAATCCCCACGGTTTTGCATGTTAACTCCCCAATTCTTCCGTTGCAGACCTCTTGTTGCACCCAGTTGTTTTTGAAGAGTTCAGAATGGCCGTAAAATGCCTGTTTTAATAAAACAAGAATGCTCATGATCGTGTGCTCGGCGACAGGTATCGATGGAAAACCGGGATTATTCGCAACGGGGATCTTGAGGTCCTTAGCCGCAGCTAAATCGATAGTATCGTATCCAACGGACATGAACTGAACGAGCTTCGCCCTATTAGCGGCCTCAAGCATCTCACGGGAAATAAATGTTCCAGGCACCTGAAGAATCAGGTCAGCGTCAGAAATCATCTCACATATCTTTCCGGGGCTGCAACCTTGAGGAACTACGTCCACTATGAGGTTTGGGATCGCGTCTTTGAACCAAGCCTTTTGATGTTCAGGGGTGTGACCCCAGTAAAAAGACACTATCTTAGTTGGGGGAATCATGGTTTCATAAACACCTTGCTCAACATCAAGAAACCTTTCTAAATTGAGAGTTTACTATGTAATTTCTGCACTCAGAACAAGTTTTCCCATCTTGGATCTTACAACTACCAATGTAGAACGACTCACACCTCTGAGTCATCACATCTTTGACATTTTTGTACATTGTATTCACCCCAATTCAAGAGGTATTGAGAGATTAAGTTGAAAATTTATTTATAATGTATGTATACAATTGTAGTACGGGAGAATACCTTATTCTCGGCCCGTGAAAAGCGCATATTAAAAGAAGTATTACATTTGTATACAAACACTATTAATATTATCATCGCTTCTCAGCTTTCTGAGGTTTCTAGGTTAGTTCGTGTTACTAGGATCTCAAAAAAATGAGTTGGGGAATGTGTCGTATGGTTAAATTCAAAATCTTGGATATTTGCTCATTCCCGGATGAAGCATTTAATAATTTCTTCGGAAAACTCGTCGATAAAAACACCTTCGAGCTGATCAGGGCAGGGCCTAAGGCGTCGGAGGATAGAGTTTGTGAACTGGTGAAAGATGCTGATTTCCTACTTACTGACTCCCTGCACTTCACACCAGTGACTAGGCGTGTTATTGAGAGCGGTAAAAAACTCAAACTTATTCAATGTTATACAATTGGCTTCGATGATGTCGATCTTGTAGCAGCTAAAGAGAGGGGGATACCAGTTGCCAATTCAGCTGGGATTACTGCTAGACCAATGGCCGAATACACGATTATGGCCGCTCTGTTTCTGATAAAGTCAATAGAGTATGCAAACACAGAGACTCGGAAAGGAAATTGGGTGCAGCAACAATTAATTGCCCCTGAAAGGATGCCGCTTGAATTCGGATCACTTACACTAGGGATAATCGGCTGCGGTAGTATAGGGAGAGAGATCGCTAGGCTCGCAAAGGAGTTCGGAACACAAATTCAGTATAATAATCGTAATAGACTGTCACCAGAAGTGGAGAAGGAGTTGACAATCACCTACAAATCATTCGAGGAAATTATCAGAACCTCCGATGTCCTGAGTATCAATGTACCATTAACAAAGCAGACCCGGGGGATGATCGGGGAAAAAGAAATTCGCATGATGAAGAGAGGAAGTGTGCTCATCAACACCGCAAGAGGGGAGGTAGTCGACGTCGATGCACTGGCTGAGGCTCTGAAAACTGGTCACTTAAGGGGCGCAGCCGTTGATGTATTCGTCAACGAGCCAAAAATAGAGGGCTGCCCATTATTGGGAGCTAAGAATGTTCTCTTAACTCCCCATAGCAGTGCTCTTTCGCCAGAGATAATGAAGCGGGTACCTCCGCTTGTTTTTGAGAATCTTTACAGAGTCTGCGAGGGGAAACCGCCTCTGCGAGTTGTGAATTAATGATGCATGCGCTGTAGACTTTACTTGTTTTATGTCTCCTTCAGCGTTAGAAGCATTGGTTATTGACTTTTTTATTTGATATTTATGTGGCTTAGTTTACCACTTTCAGCTACGCGCGCGCATAAGCTGTGAGCTTCCTCGGAGAATAGATCGTGAAGCCCTATGCGCGCTGTGTTAAGGATCGTCTCCCTGGTAAAGGAGGTCATATTCGAGGAGCAGTGAATTGATTTTCTTCGCGGCCTCATGGACCTGCTCCTCAGTCTTTGCACCGGTAATAACGATCTTCCCCGAAGCGAATAGGAGCATAACCACCTTGGGATCTGGCATCCGGTAAATCAAACCGGGGAACTGCTCAGGCTCATACATGACGTTATCCATGACGTCCGAGGCGGTCTCTAGGTCAATCTTGCCGTGGAGGTTTGCGGAGGAGACCATATTCTGTATGACTATCTTCGGTTTCCCGAGGATGATGATCCCATTCGTCTTTAACTCCTTGACGACCCGTATCACGGCGCTTTTCGCCAACTTCTCGGACTTCGCCCCCGTGCAGACCATCTTGCCGCTTCCGAAGATGAGGGTCGCTGTCTTAGGCTTCTTCAGTCGGAACACTAGGCCTGGGAATTGTTTTGGGCGGTACTCGACGTTCTTAAACACCTTCATGATGGCGAGTAGGTCTATCTTCTGGTCGAGGGAGGCCGAGGCGACGACGTTCTGTACCTGTACTTCGTAGGGGCTTGTTTTACTCATTTCTAAGCCTTCAGTCTTCGTTATCCATGTATGTTCACGCCTTTAAATTATTATGCTATTTATACTGATTAACTCTATTTCATAATAACCATAAATCGTCTTGCTCAAGCGCAAAATTGTGGTGAGTATGATATTCTACCACTTCGGGCTGGTGTAGTAGACCTTGGGGGTCTGAACGTTTAGGGGGGTTTCTCCCTTTGCTACGCGGATGACGTTCCAGACCGCCGTCTCCCTCATCACGACCATTATCCCGGGTGTGCTCCCGATGTGGGGGACAATCGAGATGTTGTCGAGTGTCCTCAGAGGGCTGTCTTTGGGTAAGGGCTCGGTCTCGTAGACGTCGAGGCATGCGCCGCTTATCCTCCTCTCCTTAAGGACCTTTATCAGCGCCTCCTCGTCGACGATCGGGCCCCTGGCGCTGCTAACGAAGATTGCTGTGGGTTTCAGCATTCTCAGCAGCCTTTCCCCGATCATGTGGCGTGTCTCCTCGTTAAGTGGAACGTGGATTGTCACGATGTCTGAAGTCTTGAAGAGCGTCTCGATGTCAACGAGCTCGGCGTTGAACTGCTGAGCCCTCGCCTCCGTGATGTAGGGGTCGTATGCGAGCACCTTCATGTTGAAGGCGTGAGTCGCAAACTGCGCCATCCTGCTGCCTATCGCTCCGAGGCCAACGATCCCTATTGTGCTGCCCCGGATCTCGACCTGCCTCTCAACCTCGACCCTGGCCCATCCACCCTCCCTCATGGAGCGGTTGTGGGCTCCTATCCTGCGCGCTATGTCGAGGATCATTCCGAAGTCAAGCTCGACGACGCTGTTTGCGTTGACGCCGGCCACGTTGCAGATGATGACGCCCTTCTTGGCCGCGGCCGCCTCGTCGATGTAGTCGAAACCGACGCTGGTCGTCTGTATCATCTTCAGTTTGGGGGCTGCGTTGATGACCGCGGCGGTTATCGGCCCGCCCGTGATGATCACCTCGACGTCGCCCACCTTCTCGATGAGGGACTTCTCGTCGCCTTGGAGGGCTAGCTCTACCTCGGCGTGCTTCTTGAGCTCTTTGAGCCTCTCTGACTTGTCGACGTCCTGCGCCCATCTGCCTGCTACGAATAGTACCTTCACATCATTCAACTCCATTCAATACGTCTTGGTGCCTTCCACGCTCTGCTTCCACTTCTTAAGGGTGAACTCGGGCTCCTTATAGATTCTAGTCAGGGATGACTCGTTTTCAAGCAGCTTGGTAGCGCGCTCCAGGACCTCGCCCATCTTCGAGGCGGGGAACTTGACCGCGCCGTGCATGTCCATGTGAACCATGTCTCCCGGCATCACGGACATGCCCCCCACCTTCACTGGGACGTCAACCGCCTTCACCATGAAGTCGCCGTGCCCCGGGGTGACGCCCGTGGCATAGTATTGGAAGTCCAGAGGCTTGATGGCGTCGATGTCCCTCATCGGCCCGTTCGTGATGACGCCGATCACTCCCAGTGCCTTGTACTGAGTTGTCATTATCTCGCCGAAGAGGCCTACCCTGTTCGCTATCTCGGGTGGGAACTGCTGCTCAGCGACAAGGATCGTCGGCTTCGGTGTCCTCTCAATGTGCTCGGGCAGAGCCCACCTGCTGAAGCCCGTGTATTTCTCAGACTTTTCGCAGAACACAACCGTGGAGACGTAGCCGACCTTGGGGCCCATCTCGGGGTAAATACACTTGATGGTCTGGTCGGTGTACCACTCCCCGTACCACGCGTCGTAGAGCTTCATGCAGCTGTCCGCCTTCGGGTACGTGGCCACCACGTTGCTGATGGTGGGGGTGTCGATCTTCTCAAGCTTCTGGATGATCTCCTTCTCAGTCAGGGACATAGCGTGTTCTAGGAACGGTTCTGGTAATTTAACGGTAGTTACGGGAGGGCAAGAGTGACTCGTCATTATGTGGAGGAGGAAATATTTCGCACATGACACTGAATTTGGATACTTTCTGAGCTAGCTCCTCTATACCCATCTTCCACGCTCTCCTAGTTGCTTATTTTCCCTCTCAGCAAGGATGTTAACACGCGCGCCGCTTCTCAGGGAATGCGCGCGCGGACGAAGGTCTTATCCCTACTCTTACCGGATCCAAATAAGGTCATCAAATAGAGAGGTTACAATGATAGGAGGTTCAAATAATATGTTATATCGAGAACATTTTCGTCCACAGTACCACTTTTCCGCTCCATTAAATTGGATTAATGACCCCAACGGACTCGTATCTTACGACGGTGAATACCATCTATTCTATCAACACAATCCCGTGGGCATCCGTTGGGGACATATGAGTTGGGGCCATGCAATCAGCCGGGACCTTATCCATTGGCAGCATTTTCCATTAGCAATTCCAGAAGAAGGTGATGTAATGATTTTTTCTGGTAGCTGTGTAATTGATAAGACTAACACAGCCGGCTTTGCAGAAAGACCCGGTAATGTCCCTATGGTTGCCATCTATACCGGATACATCAAAGGGAAGAATCAATCGCAGTGTCTCGCTTACAGCAATGATAAAGGAAGAACATGGAAAAAATATGAAAAGAATCCAGTGTTGGATCTAGATATAAAGGATTTTCGTGATCCGCAAGTGTTCTGGTATGAACCACATAAGAAGTGGATAATGTCTATCGTTCTTGCAGTCGAAAAAAAGGTTCAATTTTTTAGTTCCCAAAATTTGAAAGAATGGAAATTATTAAGCAGCTTCGGTCCTGCAGGAGATACCTCTGGAATTTGGGAGTGCCCTGATCTATTTGAGGTTCCTATTGATGATGAATCTGGAAAAACAAAATGGGTGTTGATGCATTCGCCTTCCCCGTATATGCAATATTTTGTAGGTGATTTTGACGGGTCATATTTTAAAAATGAAAACCCTAGCACGAAAATATTCAGACCTGATTATGGTTCTGATTACTACGCGGCTATTGTTTATAAAAATCGTCCAAGGGGAGAATTGCCGATTAGTATTGGCTGGGCTAATAATTGGAAGTATGCTCAAGACATTCCGACTATGCCTTGGAGAGGAGCTATGTCCTTACCAAGAATGTTGCGCTTGAAAAAAGTTAATGATGAGTGGTTATTGCTACAAGAACCCATTACATCAGTTGAGCATACTTCGGTCTGCTTCATTATTAGAGGTGAATTGTTTCATTCTTGAAAAAACTATGAGGTTGCCCGTTAATTCAACTCAGTTTGAACTGCAGATCTCTGCCAAACCTTCGCATAAATCCAATTTTGGGATACGGTTTTTTTCGGGTGCTGGCCATGAAATGGAGTTATGTTATGATAATGAGTCTCATGCTCTTTGTTTAGATAGAAGTAAAACGAGAAATAATTCATTTAATCAAATATATGAAAAACTTGGAAGTTGCGAAACAAACCTTGTTCTGGACAATGATAGTTTGAATTTGAGGATATTTGTTGATAATAGTATCGTGGAGGTTTTTGCTAACAGGGGAAAAGCGGTAATGACCATGCAGGTTTTCCCAGGTAAAGAGGATTCAGGGATTGAACTTTTTTGTAATCGAGGAAATATCTTCATTGAACATCTTGCTCTTTGGCCAATAAAAAATTCTTGGGAAATTTGTTAATTTTCAATCTATCTAAGCGCGCATACAATTATTGAATGAATAATATGTGCCTAGAGATATTTCCCGTAGGTTTTCGTTAGCCATTGGAGAATCTCAAGAGTATAGCCTCCGCGAGCGAGAGCGGTTACAAGTTATGAAGCTTAGGTCTAACCGTGCGCGCCTGTACGCCGATCAAGATGACCATGATCAAACCAGCGGCGAAGGCCTCAACCGGGTACCCGGGTACACCATTACTCTGCCCAGCCGGCTCTGTGCCTGGGTCATACTCTGTTATCGACGCAAGTATGTAGTCGGCTATCGCGTCGTCTGTGCCCCCGCTCCTCATGTCACCCGTCACAGCGACGACGATGTCCTGCCCGGGGAGGACGTATATCATCTGGTTGTAGAGGCCGCGGCAGGAGTACATGTTCTGGCTGGGCGTCGTCCACCACTGGTAAGCCATAGCCGAGGGCCGCGGTGGGCCTTGTTAGGGTGCTCGTTGACCTCTCCACCCACCCCTCGGAGACTATCTGTTTCCCGTCCCAGCTGCCGCCGTGTAGGTAGAGGTAGCCGAACTTGGCCATGTCGCGGGGGCTTAGCTGGAGGTCGAATCCGCCTATGATCGTGCCCGCGCCGTCCTCCGACCAGGCGTAGCGGGTTATGCCCAGTGGCTTGAAGAGGTTCTCCTCGGCGAAGTCGAGCGTCGATGAGCCAGTGGCGGCGGTGACTATGCCGCTGAGTATGTGGCTTGCCCCAGTGTTGTAGTGCCACGTGACGCCGGGCTCGCCGACCGCCTCGAGGTCGAGGCTCCACTGGAGACCGTCCCCGTAGAGTATTTGTGGTAGATGTCGTTTCGGGGGTCGGTGAATGGGGCGCTCGACTCGTCCCACCGTAGCCCGCTGCGCATCATGAGCAGGTTCTCGACGGTGATCCGTTGCTTGCGCTCGTCGAGGTTGGCTATCGTCCTTTCGGGGAAGAAGGAGAGCATTGTCTGATTGACGCCGTCGATGTAGCCCTTATCGATGGCTATGCCGACGAGGCAGGATGTGAAGCTCTTCGTGACGGAGTATAGGCGGTGGGTGTCAGTGGCGCCGAAGAGCGGGTTGGGATAGGTTTCCCAGACTAGGTATCCGTGACGCACCACCACGATGCCGTCTATGGCCGTGCCGCTTACCCGTATCTCGTCGCTCCACTCCCTCAGCTTCTCCGAGGACATGCCCTGCGCCTCTGGGGGAGAGGTGCGCCAACCCGATGTAGGGTAGTATTCCTCCGCAGCGACGGGAGGCAACGCAGCGACTAGCATGAGGAACAGCAGGGCGGACGCTATCCGTTGTGTTCGGCGCATTTCCAGTGCCTCAGATGCGACTTTGTATCGATGCGGATTAAAACTATTCCAAAGCCCCATACTTGGGCATCAGTGTCCTTCGTGCCACCGATAATCGGAACGAAGGCAATCCCCGTATACAATTGTAAACATACACGCTATAGGATCAATTAACGAAAATTGGTAGCGCGCCCGAGCGCTTGGTGACGAAGATGTTAGCGATGTATCTCATCGACCTGGATGGAACGTCCTCTCAACGCGAAACCAGAATAAAGGAATACGCCGAGACTCTGAAGAAAGCCTGCGAAAAGGCCAAGGTAAAGTTCGTAGGCCAGTACGGAGCCGCCTGTGACAGGTACCACTACATGATTATGGTCGAGGCAGAACACATGAATGATACCATGAAGCCCTTTATGGAGACGAAGCGACCAGAGTATCTGTGGCATATCGAGTTCAAATTCTACGGATAACCATCCCAAGACTATTACACTCCTTTTTTCTCTTAATGAGATAGTCCAATATTTGGTACTAGAATGCGTCTGAGGATGTCTTGAATAATGAAGGAATACGTGCGTTACTCAGCCTAAGAGCCGTTAACAGCTTTCCTGATCAAACGGTCACTTTCCTGCCGATAGATGGCAATAGGGAGATCAGCCGAAATCAGTTTCTCACCGATATCTACCCCCACCCTCTTAGGGGTCTGACTGACAACCACTCTCCTATCCTGGTCGGCGATATACCAAGAGCCTATTCCCGAAAATATTCCAGTCAACCAGTTTAACCCGGGAACGCCCTTCGTCTTCCAATACGACCTGAGGTACATCATCGTATTTTCACCATCTATAGGGCTGAATGATACGACGACTCTATTGCCATCACTGATCCTGTTCTGCCAAACGTTCGGGAACTTGAACTGTATATAGTAACGCCCGGGGGGAGAAGACATCTCTATAGGCTTTTTCGGCGTCTGATCTTCATCCACCTCATTATCGGGGTATACTGTGATTGCCCCGTTGTCGAATGTTGTGTAGGGTCCGTTGACAAGCGTTCTGTTCCCTCTGCCAATTGAGTTAGAGTGGACGAATGGCAGGTGCGCGACGTCCAACTGGTTCTCGATGGCTCGGCTGTAGTGGGTGGTCCATCGCTGCTTCACCGTGCTAAAGCTGAAGCCTTCGCCGATGTCGTCGAACCATGGAATCGGCGGATACTCTTCTCTTGGCGCAGCCCCACCAAATCCAAATAAACCCGTGCTCCTCGCGCACTAAGTAGCTGTCAGCTTTGAAGTAGTTGGGAACAGGTTTCGACTTTCCGTTGGCTGGAATCATCGTTACCTTGCCCGTTGAATCATACCTCAAGCCATGGAATGGGCATTGTAAGTCGCTGTCAATGGTCTTGCCGCCACTGAGGGCGGCTCCTCTATGGATGCACCTGTCTTTTAAGCAACCAATGGTGCCCTTTGAGCGCCAGAGTACGAGTTTCTCCCCCATCCTCGTTACTCCCACTGGCTTCGTCCCGACCTCTGAGGATTCAAGAATGGAGTACCATTGGTTTAGTATCACGAATCATCACGGCTACCTCGTTAGTGAATGGGAGTCTTAAAAACTCCACCGAGCGCGAACTGATCGACTACCGGGCTTCTACGAGTCACTTTATCGAACGCGCGATGTTTTCGGCGTTGTTTCTATGGAAGTCGGCTGCGTGCAGCGCACGACGGGCTTCTACTACGATTACATTCGCACTACGCCTGCATTGTTCTAACCTATCGCACGCGAATTACAGGACTCACATACACATATTAGGTTTAAGAATTTCTAGAAAGTAGAGTACTAGCTTTCGGATCATAGCTAGAAATGACTGAAATGAATCGAAATGAGCTTTGAAATGGCTGAAATGATGTCTTTTTATCGCTGAAATGATTTGAAATGTTTTTTAATGAATATAGTAATATTTTTGGAAAGATTTATATCTTAAAGAATAGATATTTGGGTAATCTCTATGTCTAATCAGATAATAAAGAGAAAAATTGTCGATTCTGTTTAAGATGTATTATAGTGAAAATAATAAAACACCATCTGTAAAAAGGATATCTAATAATTGCAAAATAAATAACAGAGAAATATATGAGCATTTTAAGAATAAAAAAGAAATATGTGAAGTTGCGAATGTTCCATACGATGAAAAAAATTCAGAAAAAACAAGAAAAGCAGTAAAAATTAGAAAGAATAAGACAGAGGAAAAAACTAAAAAGCCTGAAAAAGGATATGTTAAAGTAAATTTAGTCAGTATTGATAATAAGAATCTAGAAAAATTATTAATTAAAAATAAAGAAATCAATGAAAGTGATAATAATACCATTAAATCTATTCTAAATCAAATAGAAAAAATACATAGTAAATTATGGATAGAAAATCCCTTGGATATAAATATTTTATTTAATTCGCGTGCGCATGCAAATTCATTCTTACAAAGTGTTTTATTTAATTATTGTAAGTTAAAAGATGAATATGATAAATGTATAATAATGAGAGATGATCGCTCATATGATAAAACATATTATATAAATAAAGGATGGGGTTTTGATGATCTTGATGGATCTTTTGAAAAATTAAAAATAGTAATTTTAAAAGAACAGTATGAAAAATCTATTTTAAACATATCTGAAAAAGAGGCTTTTTATTTTAGAAAGATGATTGGTGATTTAGAATAATTAAATGCAAGGTTTAGACGTGCTAGCACCATGCGCGTATTCTAGTGAGTTTTAGGATACACATCCACCAGTATAGAATCATGTTTCTATAAAGAAGTATACCTTCCGTGCGCACATCTCTGATCATAAAAATTAAGTAATAGTAATTGACAATAGAGCCTTAGTTGAACACGTCGGATAAAAGAAATAGAGACACGCTGGTCAAAGCAATTAGACTAGAGAAAGGATTAGATGCACACCTAAATAATGAAGCAAAAAAAGCCAATTTATCAACACAGGATTACGCCATCAATATCCTAGACTCATATAGAGATGTCGTCAGCAGGTACGAATCCGTTAAGCCCGTTGCCATGTACAAAGACGCGTTATCCTCCTTACTAGAATTTCTGACAGAGGCCGAACTGGGGGAGATTGGAGCCAAGGAAGCCTCGAGGTTCCACAAATATGCCCAATATGTCTTCAACAACCGTAAAGCCGAGGACTCGATACGCTACTGCCTAACAGAAGTATTACCTACCTCCGGCTGGTTCCGATGCCAAGCTTCAAACAATATCTATGTCCTAACACACGAACTCGGCGACAAATGGAGCAGATTCCTGACAGGTTTCATATCGTCTCTGATCATAATCGAAACCGGGCAACCAGCCTTCATCGAATCAGACGCAGAGAAATTAACCCTAAAAATCGGTGACAGCCCAGGTAATGTTGTCACTAAGGCTTAGTCACTAAAAAAAGGAGTTCAAGCAGGTTACTCCCAATTATCGGGCGTTATAGCCATCCTTCTTCTCAGGCAGGGATTCTAGGAGTCACTTATCGCTTTCTCAAGTCTCTCTAGCGCTTCTCGTAGAATGCTCTTGGGACACGCAATGTTAAGCCTCATGAACATCGAGCCGCCGTACCCAAACAGTATTCCATCATCCAGCCACAATTTTGCTTTCTTGAGCATGAACTCGCTCAGCTCCTTGTCGTTCATGCCGAGAGCGCTACAGTCGATCCAGGGGAGATAAGTTCCCTCAAGAGGGTATAATTTCAGTTGGGGCAACTTCGTTGCCAGGTACTCCTTAAGGTACTGATAATTCCCCCTTAGATATGTTAGGAGTGCCTCAAGCCATGGCTCGCCATTCGCATACGCAGCCTCCTGCGCAACTATGCCGAAGATGTTCGTGTTCTTGGTGCGGTTATTCTCTACAACGTTCTGGAACTCTTCTCTCAGCCTCTTGTCGGGTATTACTACGTTAGAGTTTGTGAGGCCTGCAAGTTGAAGGTTTTACTCGTCGCCACGAGCGTGACCGTCCTCCTCATAGCCTCTTCGGAGATCGTCGCGGTCGGTACGTGCTTCATGTCGCCTATGATCAGATCGTTATGGATCTCATCGGAGAGTATGACGATGTCTTTCCTCTCGCAAACTTCGACGAGTTTCTCAAGCTCCCCTCTTTTCCAGACGCGGCCAACCGGGTTATGTGGGCTGCAGAGTATTATCATCCTCGTTCTGCCATCGATCTTGCTCTCAAGGTCCTCATAGTCCATCACGTAGCCGCCATCTACGACCTTGAGGGGGTTTTCGACTATCCTTCGGCCGTTGTTGACGATGGCGTCAAAGAAGGGGTAGTAGCAGGGGGGCTGTATGATTATCTTGTCCCCGGGATGAGAGTAGGCTTGGACCGCGAAGTTGAATCCCGCGACGACGCCGGGCGTGAACAGGATCCACTCCTTCTTTATTCCGTTCCAGCCGTGTCGCCTACTCATCCAGTTGATGAGGCCGTTATAATAACCGGGTGTCCTCTCCGTGTACCCGTAGATAGGGAATGCGACGCGCTCCTTCAGCGCATCAACGATCTCCGGGGCGCATACGAAGTCCATGTCGGCTATCCACATTGGGAGGATGTCCGGAACCCCGGTTCTCTCCTTCCTAAAGCTCCACTTTACGGAGCTGGACTTTGTTCTATCGATCACTGTATCAAAGTCATAGATCATCTTAGGTTCAACTCGGTTTGAAGTAGTTTCTCGGGATAAGAGGCTATCTAGCTCTTGGCTCGCTCGAGGTAGAGGTTCTCCCTGCACTCCAGGCAAAGCGATGCGTCCTTTACGTTGCACGCCTTGATCCAGTACGACTCACATCTGAAGGGTGGGGGATATGTGCCCGAAGAATTCCTTTTAGCCTCCTCAATCACTTGCATCAACATCACCTACTATCAGTTACACCGGGGCTTCCAGGTTATTTTATAAAATTTCCAACATAAATCATGGATGTTTACAAATGTATACGAATAATTTCATAGGGATATGAGCTCAGACGGTTGGGGAACCGCTAGTTCCACTTCTTTACGAGGATGATCTCATTGTCCACTTCGACGATGGGAGTTTTCCCAGTTTCCGCGGATATAAGGCTTGAAAGGAACTTTGTAAGGAATGTCGTCCACTTTGGACCCATATTGTGGGTTATCATGTAACTCTCAGCCGATCTGTTACATGTAAACCAGTGGCATGTGGGGAGAAGGTTGGTAAGGCACCAGTCGAGATCCGTCTTGAAATTTCCAGGATCGAAGACATGCTTGGTGATAGAGGCACAGCTTCGAAGCTAATTTGGGAGCTATTTGTTGCAGGTCCTCGTCTCTTATGCATTCTAAGAATAGGGCTAGATTTCCCGGCGTGATAGCGACAGGATTCATTTTCTCTACAAAGCGGTACTTATCCCTGTAGGATGTGAAAATCTCCGACGCTAGGGCAGAGATGGATATGTTTGACTTCTTGGCCTCCTGAACCAGGTAATCATTTAGATCCCGGTCGAGTCTCAGAGTTCGAACTACTGACTGACTCGTTTTTTTGGTCAAGATAATCGATAATATTTATGAATAAGCGAATATTTAATCTCACTCTTTATTAACAGAGTCAAGTTTAGAGAATACAATAGTATACATTTGTATTAAAATGTAAACATAGTGGCGCAACGACCATTATTTCGGTATTTTTTTAAAGTTCATTACTGAATCCATTTCCTACTCTGTGTGTCTCCGCGCACGCGTTAATAGTGAATGTTGTTAAATATTGATGCGCTTCAGGGACCTCTGACTAAGATTGTTGGGCGAAAACCAGGCTGACATCGCTCTCCTCAGTGGTAAGGTAATCACTCTGGATGGCCAAAACCGGATTGCGAAGGCGGTGGCGATAAGAGATGGCAAAATCCTGAAAGTTGGAACGAATAATCAAGTAAAGAGATTCATTGGGCCCAGAACCAAGGTAATCGAGCTAGGTGGCCTGACGGTTCTGCCTGGGCTCATCGACAGCCACATGCACCCCGGGGGAAGCTGGGGGGCATACCTCATTAGAGGAGTAGCCTGCGGCCCCATGTTTACGAGCGTCGAGGAGATGCTAGGCGCGGTGAGGCGAAAAGCCTCTGAGACTCCGGCGGGGAACTGGATCCTCGGCTATAGACTCGATGATGTGAAGATGGGCAGGTACCCAACCCTGAAGGAGCTGGACGAGGCCGCGCCAGATAACCCGCTATACATTCAGAGGAGGGACGGCCATAACGGAGTCGCAAACACTCACGCGCTAAACATAGCCGGGATCACGAGGGAAACGGCTGACCCCCACCACGGCAAGATCGAGCACGATGAGAAGGGAGAGCTCACCGGCCTGCTCAGGGAGTCAGCCAAGGACCTCGTCTACCACAAGATACCCCCCTACACTGAGGACGAGTTCTACCGAGGCCTGCAGATTGTATACCAGGAGTGCCTCAAGCTCGGATTAACAAGCATACACGCCAGCATGGTTTCACCAAACGAGTTCAAGGCGATGCAGAGGCTCAAGAGGGAGGGAAAGCTACCGGTCAGGACCGCGGTCCACATCAGCGGAAGAGACGTCGGGATGGTTGAGGGCGCTGTCGCGATGGGTCTCCAGACGCCCTTCGGGGACGAGTGGCTCAAAGTCACGGCGGCTGAGTGGGTCTTCGACACCAGCACAAGCGGTAGGACGGCCGCCTACTACAAGCCCTACGTCGGCGAGCCGAACAACACGGGCATACTCCTGTACGATCAGGAGGACATCACGGAGAGGGTCAGGAAGGCGCACGGGGCGGGGATACGAGTGGGGTTAGACGGGGTTGGCGACCGCGGGATAGACAGAGCCCTCGACGCGATTGAGGCCGCGCTGAGGGAGGAGCCGAGGCCTGATCACCGCCACAGGATAGAGCACTGCTGCGCGGTTACCCCGCCTATTCAGAAGAGGCTGAAGGAACTAGGGGTAATAGACGCTTCAGCATCTGGTTTCCTCCATGACCTAGGTGACGCTTACCTGAAAAACCGGGGAAAGGATGAGATGCGGTACATGTGGCCTCACAGAAGCCTGATTGATCAAGGCATACCGGCCCCGGGACACAGCGATGCAAGCATATGTGACCCGAATCCCTGGCTCGGAATCTACAGCCTAGTCACGAGGAAGACGAGCAGCGGCCAGATCCTCTACTCGAGGGAGGCGATCACCCCCTTAGAGGCTATTAGAGCATACTCGATCGATGGAGCCTATGCTTCCTGGGAGGAGGGTATCAAGGGAAGCATCGAGGCGGGGAAACTCGCCGACATATGCGTCGTCGACAGGGACCCATTGAGGATCCCAAGGGAGCAGTTGAAGGAGGTTAAGAACCTGATGACGATTGTTGGAGGAAAAGTACTCTATCAAAATATTCCCTAAGGGACCCCCAGTTAAGGAGAATTGGCTCGCTTTCGAATGCGCGTGCGCGATTCCTGGGAGGGTGGTTGAAGAGTTGCTTAGACTAGGTGTTGTAGTGCGCGCGCGCAGCGAGAGTACGTTACCTCTGACAAACTTGTCAAAGGGTTTTAGGGGAACATGGAGTCGAGGCTTCTCTCAACGGCTTCCAGGGCCAACTGAACATCATTAGCTGTGGTGACCGCTGAAACATTGGGGTGACCCCACATGAAAACCCCCCTATTCATCAGCTCTGTTGAGAAGACGCGGCTAATCTTCCGATCCTCGGTAGCCGCTGACCTATAGTTTGTGACCTTCTCCTTCGTCCAGTCGATGTGGAAGAATGAGCCAACCCCAGTGACTTGGTAGGGTAGCTTCCTAGCCTCGAGTAGTTTTACCAGTCCCTTACGCATAGATTCGGCGGTTTTATCCATTCGGGTATAGACTGATGGCTTCAGCTCCTTCAGCGTTGCGAGGCCAGCCGCCATAGTGATTGGGTGGGCGTTGAAGGTGCCTGAGAATCCGAGCCTCGCCTGACCAACGCTGGGGAACTCCGAATTTGGAATCATGAGAGGCTTCATCACCTCCTCGGATGAGGCGTAGGCTCCAACCGGGAATCCGCCTCCTATGATCTTGCCCATCGAGGTGATGTCAGGCTTGACCCCGTAATACTTCTGGGCGCCTCCCGGGCTCAGCCTAAAGGAGATCACCTCGTCAAAGATCAGGAGTACCCCGTATCTCTGAGTAATCTCCCTCAGACCCTCAAGGAAGCCCGGCGCTGGCGGCGTGTCCCTCTGAACAGGCTCTAAGACCACGGCGGCTAGCTCATTCTTATGCTTCTTTAATGATCTTCTCAGCTGCCTCGGCGTCGTTAAATGGTATGATAATTGTGTTTTCAAGTACGCCCCTCGGCACCCCCTCATTCTGGGGAACCGAGAGGGGGGCCTTGGCTGAGCCCGCTTTGCTGAGGGGCGGTGCGACGCTGATGTCCACGGTATCCCATGAGCCGTGGTAGGCGCCTTCGCACTTCGCGATCATGTCTCGACCCGAGTAACTTCTAGCAAGTCTGATTGCCTGGATGTTAGCCTCGGTCCCACTTGGTGTAAACCTGAGCCTCTCAGCGTTTAATCTGCTTAGAATCTCCTCGGCTAGGGCTACCTCAGCCTCTGTGGGTGCCCCTAGTACGGTTCCCCTCTCATGCTGCTGGCGGGCAGCTCTGAATACTTTGGGGTGATTGTGACCGAGTATCAGCGTCGTGTTATTAAAGTTGAAATCGATTCTCTCGTTTCCATCTACATCATACAGCCGAGACTTTTCTCCGCGGGCCATATAGATTGGAAACGGGGGCGTATACAATACGTTCCTCGTGATTCCGCTTGGGAGGCTCTTGCAGGCCCTCTCATACATACTTCTCGATTTGGGATTTAGCTTATGATAGGTCTCCAGAAGATCCATGAGAATCGCTTAAGAATGGTTCAAACTGGTATTAAAAATTTCAATAAACAGTGCCACATAGTCGAAAAAACGACGACCAGCGCGCTTGGGGTTAGAACACATGATAATCTGGTGCCGTCCAGCTAAAGACGTTGCTGAGGCGAAGTATAGGTTAACCGAGTGCCAGGACAATGTTATCCCCAATGTTTAGGCTTCCTAATCTCAGCGAATCGTCCTGCGTTATGTGAGATTTATTTTCGAATAGGTTTTAAGGGCTATGCCTCGTATCTTCTGCGGGGCGGGGGTTCCCAAGTGGCCAAAGGGGCGGGACTCAAGATCCCCTAGCTCAGGCTTTCGAGGGTTCGAATCCCTCCCCCCGCACCAAGCTCCGAGTTCAGTGCCCTTCCCTATTTCTTCCTAGGAGAAACATGTGGAAGGCGGATTTAGATGCGGGAGAAACAAGTAGAAATTTTGAGCTGGCACTCAAACGCCTAGACTCAGCAACAGACATCCATCCAGACGATAAGAAAGACATAGGCAGATATGATAACAATCTTCTTGCTGAGGGCATCAGTAAGGAGAGGGTCCGAATACATCAACCATATCACGGTCCTCAGCAGAAACTCGTACTAAGAATGGCACCATTTATCAGATGTTGTTATATCATTATGATGAGTAGTATTTTCGATTTCGATGCTAAAGATTCGACCTGAGAAAAAAGGCGATTACGAAGCCATCTATGAGCTGAACAAAACAGCGTTTGGAGGCGAAGTGGAGGCGAAACTCGTTGACGCCATCCGAAGCAGCGAATACTATATCCCTGGCCTTTCAATCGTCGCGGAGGAAAGCGGCAGCATACTCGGTCACATACTTTTCAGTAAAATCTCAATCGAAGCGAAGAATATGGAGATACCCGCAATAGCGTTAGCGCCGATGGCAGTTCTCCCAGAGTATCAGGGGAAGGGAATCGGCTCAACTCTCGTCAGGGAGGGTTTGAGGGAGTGTATGCGTCTCGGTCATAAGGTTGTGGTTGTCATTGGGCACGCCGGTTATTATCCGAGGTTTGGGTTTGTCTCCGCATCCTCGAAGGGGTTGAAGTCGCCTTTTCCGGTGCCTGATGAGTCTTTTATGGTGTATGAGGTTGATGGAGGGTTGAGGGGCGTCGGTGGCACTGTTAGGTATTCGGAGATGTTTTACGAAGAGTAAACCCCTCAAGCCCCATAGTTTATAATAACTAGAAATGGCACCATTTAATTAGGGATTATTGGTCCCTGAAGTGATGTAAAAATGGTGAGGGAATTGAACTTGAATGTGAAGTCACTCCCCCCGCACCAAGCTCAGAGTTTAGTACCCTTCCCTATTTCCCATAGGAGAAACATGGGTAAGTCGGATTTAGATGCGGGAAGGATCTATGAGAGGGCGTGCGCGGGTTCTCATTTCACATGGAAAGGCCCAACAATCGGCTTCGCCTTCTCCCAAAATACTGGAAAAGGTCGTGGCACCAGCCCCGGAACCTCTCATCCTTGCCAACGAACATGCCATAATCCATCCTGCCATCGGCATATGCGAGGCCGAAGTTGGCCTCCTTATCTGTCACGATGAGATGAAGATCAACCCTCGGAAGCAGCCTCCTCGCCACACCCTCAGCCGGCACGAACCCTGGCGGAGGAACAACCGTCTCGGGTAAGATTGTTCTTAACTCCACCCCAGACTTTTTCTTCTCAACAACGATGGAGCGGGCACTGTAATGAAACTGATCCGCCATAGCCCAAACATATTTGTCGGCAGACTTCATCATCTCCTCGTCATACGCTAGGTTGGTAATCACATCACCCTGGTAAACGCATCCGCCGAGGTCCCCCAACCTGCCAATGAACTGACGCGGCAGAACCGAGGCGTCGTGGTTCAGGAAATATTCCCTGCTGGAGGATGTGAAGTTCAGACTCTCCAACAACGTGATGCAAAGCTCCCCATACCTCGTTATAGTATAGAGTCCCTCAGGATCCTTCTGAATCAGCTTCGCCTCGCTTAATCTCTGAACCTGCCTCGACGCCTCCGTTGCAGTGAAGCTCATCCGCTCAGCCAACCCCGTGAGCTTCATCCTCTCAGCCCTAACGGCCAGAAGGATCCCGGTTCGTTCCTCGCTCGAGAGCTCGAAGAGAAGATTCCAGAGATTCTCCATGAAATGTATATTGCTGAAATTGATACTAATAATTTAGCATCGAGTCTCCAAACCAATCAGCCATTCATAATCCCCCTAATCTGCCCCCACCACACAGCCTCACATGACCTGAAATGAGTCAAAAAAGCGAAGAAGTGGAGGTTGTACCCGGATGGACGCAATAATCACAGAAGAGCTAGCCAAGAGCTACGGACCATTAAAGGCGCTCAGTAGCTTGAACATCACGATCCGTAAGGGGCAATCAGTGGGTTTCCTAGGCCCCAACGGGGCGGGCAAATCAACCACGATAAAGATCCTGTGCAGCCTGATCAAGCCCACCAGCGGTAGGGCTTACGTAAACGGAATCGAAGTCCAACCCGGAGGCATCGAGCACCTGGGATCCGTCGGGGCACTCGTAGAGGTCCCCGAGTTCTACCCCTACCTGACCCCAGATGAGACATTCAGGTACCTAGCCAAGATCAGGGGGTGAAACCCTCAAGCATACCCTCTCGAATCGATGAGGTGCTAGCCGACGTCAATATGACCAAGTGGAAAAGGACGAGGATCGGCGGTTTTAGCAGGGGCATGAAGCAGAGGCTTGGAATAGCTCAGAGTCTCCTGCACGACCCAGATATTCTAATCTACGACGAGCCCGCGCTGGGACTGGATCCCCGGGGGCAATTCGAAATACGCGAGCTCATCAAGGGGCTTGTTCGTGGCGGGAAGACCCTATTCATGGCTAGCCACATGCTTCACGAGGTGAGGGAGCTCTGCGACAGCGTAGCCATCATCAACGGAGGCAGGCTCATCAACTATGACACCATCGATAGCCTCGAGAGCCTATTCAAGTCGCAGAGGATAAGCGTTAACACCATACAACCGTTGACGAAGGATCAGCTAGCCCTCATCGGCGGATTCCCAGGCGTACGCACTGTCGAGACCACTGAGAAAGGCGCCATTATAGGGTTCGAGGGCAGCGAGTCTGACCGAGCGGCGATGCAGACCAGTTTGATAAAGGATGTTGGCCTTCAGCTTACGTCTTTCCAGTCCACCCTCGCTCTAGAGGAGCTCTACCTTAGTCTGGTTGAGGAGGCTCGCTGAGATGAACTACCTCAACCAACTGGGTGCAACCGCGTCCTATGAGTTGCTCAAGCTCAGCAGGCGTGGAAAGGTCAAGGCAGCCATCGCATGGACCGCCTTTATCCTCGCCTCAGCAGCCGCCATCATACTCATGGGTTATGCCTCCTTCGCGAACCCTGAGGCCTTCTTGAATTGGGTACTCCAGCCGAGCCTCTTCATCCTATACCTTAGCATCGCTGCCTGCGTTCTGGCCGGCGACGTTGTCGCTTCAGAACTTGAACACAAAACCTGCTTCATCGGATTCACTAACCCAGTAAGACGGTCAACACTGCTGATTGGCAAGTACCTCGCATGGTCCGTCCACTGTTTCTTGCC
>CAVYVF010000002.1:0-498207 GCA_963771885.1 Candidatus Bathyarchaeota archaeon | reverse complement strand
GTCACATTGTCTACCCCTTAATCCCATTGGCCAAGATAGATGCGCGCGCGTGAGACCAGCCAATTACACCGATCTCGCGTTTATTTACAATTAAGTCGAATGATGCACGCGCCTCGCAACTACGCGTACAAGTCCTTGGGATCCTTCATCTTAAAAAAGGCCCAAACAGCCACAACAGCCATCCCCACAGACATGAAGTAAAAGGGAAGAGTAGGATCACTCTCATATAGAATTCCACCCAGTATCTGAGCCACAGCCATAGGTACAAAGAGAAGCATCCCACCACCCATACCCGTATTCCTGATGTCGATGAAGAAGTTCCCACCTCCAACCGCCGAGGTCACTCGACCTCTTCTCTCCCTGGGCACCGCGTCAGCTAGAAGAGACTGAAAACCCGGCATCAAGAAGGCATTCCCAACAGCCATCACTAAAACCAATAGAGCCAAACCAGTGAAGTCCTTTACCAAATAGATGAATGCAAGAGGGTAAAGCGGAACAAGAAACATGAAGGGAATTAGAAGCCGCCTTCTCCCAAACTTGTCCAATAGTTTACCCGACCACTGAGAGAGAACGAGTCGCGTGCCTCCCTGGATCGCAGATGTGACCCCCCAGCTGGTCGCGGTGATTCCAAGTAAGGAAGTTGCATATACTATCCAGAACGCCCCTGCTATTCCGTTGAAGAAGACCTGAAGCATCTGCATGATGGCTAGGACCTTGATCAAATCTGGCATCCATTTGATAGTCTCGATGAAGCTGAGGTACGAGTCCTTCAGGAGCCTAGGCACATTTTTGAAATCAATCTTTTCAACCCTTGTAGGATCAAGGGTCTCCCTGAGCGTGAACATTCGTATTAATGCAACCAGTATTCCCGCTCCGAAGCCGATGTTGTAGATGAATTGCATAGCGGGGATTATTCCCCATGAGTCTACAAGGAAGCCACCAATGAAGGGAGAGATGACTCCAAGGGCAGCTGGTAGAGAGATGGCGAGGGCGAAGCCTTGGCCACGATGTCCTACTTTCATGGAGTCTGCCATGAGCACCGTTAGTATAGGGGCGTAGAAGAGTACAAGGTTCTGGAAGAAGCTAGCTACTGCGAGCCACTCCCAATGTGGCGCGAACGCGAATGGGATGAAGCTGAATGCGTATCCGAATGTTGCTAGGCTTACGAGCTTGACTCTGCCGGACTTGTCTGCAATGTAGCCTCCGAGGGGATATAGGAATAATCCTGCGATTGCGGATGCGGAGTTGACCATCCCGATGTTCGCCGGTGTTCCGCCGAGGTTCTCGATGTAGAGTGGGAGATAGGGGCGGGGTATGTTGGTTGTGAATTGCCAGATGCATTGGCATATGACTAGCCAGAAGAGGTTTCCCCTCAGCATCCCTATCCCAAATTCGCGGTCCGCCATATCGGGTCAACGCTGGATAAATTATTCTCTGGACATCAGAGAGTATTAACAACTTTCTATATAGCTAAACTAAGTTGAATCTACAAATGTCCGGATTAGAAACATGTGCACCTAACCTTCATACTCCTCAGGGAGTACCCTAGATAGACTCCCGATGTCTTCATTCGGCCCATAATTACTATGCGGAAACTGAAGCGGCCTCTCCCAGACAACAACGTGACCGCATCCCGGGCACTTCCACTTTATACTTTCTTCACCGAGCCAATTTATGCCCCACTTAACCTATTCTCTGGGTGAATCCATGAGGCTCTGCATATCTTGCATCTGATGGCGCTCTTTTTGGAGGAATATCGGTGGATAACGAGCGATTGAAGGAGAACTCTTCGATCCTCCAACTGCTTGGCTTGAGCTTCTTCCATCATATGCCTATGATTAGAACCGCGGCGAGGATGGTGAAGAATAGTACTCGATTACTAAAATAGTCGGATGCGAGATAGTCACTTAACGTCTCTAGGCACCTCTATGCGCGTATATTTTTTTATCGCGAAGCGGAGATCAAATTATTTTCGCGGGCCCCGGTCGACAGCTATCAGCCAGCCTCTTGAGCATCTCTGCGTATGTACGTTTGGTATCTTTACTAAGATTTCTAATAGACCATAACGTCTTGATGATCTCAGCACTAAGGTTGGATAGTATCATTGGTAGCGGGGGGTAGATTTGAACTACCGACCTTGGGGTTATGAGCCCCACGGGCTAACCTGGCTGCCCTACCCCGCTCCGCCTCCATGATATCCGCCCAACTCTTATAAACTCTTCCCGGCTCACCAAGCCACGCGGGGGAGCAACATGCCCGAAGACCCGAAGCGGATCGCCAGCGAGAGGATCAGAATACTCTTCAGCCTCGCCCAGCGGTTCCAGCGCACCCACCCTGAACGATCCCAGCGATACGCACAGCTCGCCCGCCGCATAGCCAGCAGGAACCGCGTCCACATCCCCCGCGAACTCGGGCGCCTCGTCTGCCCAATGTGCAAGAGCTACATGGGTCCCTCAGGCAGCCGCACACGAATAAGGCAGGAACGCGAGCCACACGTCGCCATCACCTGCCTCCGCTGCGGACACGTCACACGCATCCCACTCAGGAGCAGGAAGCCATGACCCTCAGCCTCATCAGCACAGGACTCGCAGACGAGAGGGACATGAGCCTACGCGCCCTAGAGGAGGCGCGGGGCTGCGACGCCCTCTACGCCGAGCTATACACGATGAAGCTCGCCACAACCCTCGCTCGCCTCACCGAGTTAACAGGCAAACCCGTTACACTACTCCAGCGGGGAGACCTGGAGGAGTGCAGCGGCAAACTCGTTGAGGAGGCGAAGACCAAGAGCGTCGGCGTCCTAGTCGGGGGCGACTGCCTCAGCGCCACGACACACATCACACTCATCCTCGAGGCACGCGCCGCAGGAGTCGAGACCCGCATCGTCCACGGCAGCAGCATCTTCAGCGCAGTCGCCGAGACCGGCCTCAGCATCTACAAGTTCGGCAGAACCGTCACCATGCCCTTCCCCGAGAAAGGCCCCGCCGACACCGTCCTCCTCGGAATAGAGCAGAACCAATCAACCGGGCTACACACACTCATCCTCCTCGACCTCGACATGGAGAAAGGCGCCTACATGAGCGTAACACAGGCAATCGGGCGGCTCACCGATGCGGGTGTGTCGCCTGACACGCTCATCGTTGGTGTGGCGCGGCTCGGACACCCCAACCCACTCATCAGAGCCGGCAGGATGGGTGATTTTGTCGGTGTTGACTTCGGCGAGGCACCCCACTGTATCGTGGTCCCCGGGCCACTCCACTTCCTCGAGGAGGACGCCCTTAAGGCGATAGGCGGATGCCCACCAGAAGTCCTCAAGGGCAGGAGGATCGTCCCCGAGTTGGACCGCCTCATAGACAAGTACATCGCCGGCTGCCGAAGGGTACGTGGCGAGATGACGCTCAAGCCCCAGGGCGCACCGCTCACCGAGGCGCAGATACGCAGCCTCCTAGACCACGTCGACAGATACCTCGCCGACGCCGAGTACTACAAGGCTGACCGGAAGCCCACCGCCCTGACCAGCGTCGCCTACGCCGAGGGCATACTCGACGCCCTAAAGTTATTAGGCGCAGCCGACTTCGAGTGGTGATACGATGAAGGTCCTCGCAAGCGGCGTCTTCGACCTACTCCACTACGGCCACATACGCTTCCTCGAGGAAGCAAAGAAACTCGGAGAACCAAACGCGAAGCTCGTCGTAATCGTCGCCTCAGACGACACCGTGGCACGCGCCAAGGGCAAGCCCCCCATAATCCCCGAGGACCAGCGCCGAGCCGTCGTCGAATCACTAAAAGTCGTCGACGAGGCAATCCTCGGCTACAAGGACCAGGACCTCGACAAGATCATGAAGACCATAAAACCCGACATAGTCGCCGTTGGTCACGACCAAGGCGACATCGAGGACGAGGTCAAGCGCCTCGTCGCTGAGAATGGATACAAGACACAAGTCAAGCGAGTTGGACGCTTCGGCCTCGAGGATCTGAACAGCAGCAGCAAGATCAAGCGGCGAATCGCCGAGGGCTCAGGAAGGAGACCTTGATCTTATCACCGTCGCTCAGCTCAAAGTGGCGGCGCAGATAGACGGGGCTCACAATCTCCATAGTAGACAAGTCATGTATCGTCCTGTCCGCCACTATGAGCGCCCCCCTGATCTCGTCGTTTAGCAGAAGCGGGTAAACCTTACAGGCACCGAAGCTCCTCTCACCATCCTTGAACCCCTCAAGGATCACCGAGGGATGCTTCTCAAGCCTCCTCCTCTTCTCGAAGTCCTCCTGCTTAAGCTTGACATTCAGGGTGCCCGGGAAGGGATCGAAGCCCAGCTTCTCCCTAATCTGGTTCCGATACCCATCGCGGCTTATGTAGTAGGCCCCCTCAAAGAGCCCGGAGACAACGGTGCCATCGAAGACGAAGACCTCTGACCCAGAACCCTCTAAGTGGGTCTTCAGCTCCTGAAGCACCTCGTCTAGCGCCGAGAGACCCGCCTCTGTGATCGTGACGAGGCTCCCATCCGAGTCTATGCGTCTCGTTACAAGCTCCGATTCCTCTAGGAGCTGCAGGTGTCGTGAAGCCGACTGCTGGCTGCCCCCGAGGACGCGGCTCAACTCCGTGGTCGACACCTTGACGGGAGACTTCCCCCCGCCCAGCATCAGCAGGCTGTACAGCGTGAACCAAAGATGCGGCTTAATTTGCTTCTCCATGGAGAATCACCGAAATGGGTAGCAGTACAATATTTTAACTTATTTAATGGTAACCAGATGCAGTCAAACTGATCTACAGGCGAAAAAGTATGGAAACCCCTTTAACACCGGAGAATGGCAACCACAAGTAAGGCGGCGCAACGATGCAGACCGACAAAGATACTCAGACAGCCCAACCTCCTATTGAGGCTCACTTCAAAGGCGTCGTCGGGGAAACGACGATGGCGATAATAGACTACGACAAGAAGGGCTACTCGGAGCGCCTCGCACTCGACGTGAGCGAATGCTTCACACCCAAGAAGAAGGGCACTATACGTTGGATCAACATAGATAACAGCACTAGCCCGGAGATCATTGAGGCGATAGGTCACCACTTCGGCCTACACCCGCTGCTCCGCGAGGACATTACATCCCCAAACCAGCGCCCCAAGATAGAGGAGTTCAAGGACCACCTCTTCATAATAGCCAAGATGCTCTCCTACGACGACTTCATGGACGAGGTCAGGTTCGAGCAGCTGAGCATTGTGCTAACCAAGGACATCGTCATAACCTTCGGCGAGCGCAGAGGCGACGTCTTCGGCCCTGTCCGGGAAAGGATACGCAACGACAAGGGACCTTTAAGGAGCAGCGACGCCAGCTTCCTCGTCTACAGCCTACTCGATGTAATAGTCGACAACTACTTCCTCATCCTCGAGAACCTGAGCGACAGGATAGAGACCATCGAGGACCGCGTGGTCGAGAACCCTGCGCCGGCAGTACTTACCTCGATACACGACCTCAAAACGCAGATGCTGACACTCAGGCGCGCCGTGTGGCCCCTCAGAGACGTAGTCTCCCACCTGGAGCGATGTGGGTCTCCACTGCTCTCAGAGCTGACGAAACTCTACCTCCACGACGTCTACGATCACACGATACAGATTATGGACAACGTCGAGACCTACAGGGACGTGCTGGCAGGACTGCTCGACATCTACGTGAGCAACATCAGCAACCGGCTTAACGAGATCATGAAGTTCCTCACGATAATCGGCACAATCTTCATACCGCTGACTTTCATCGCCGGCGTCTATGGTATGAACTTCCGGCTCATGCCCGAGATCGAGCAGTGGTGGGGCTACCCGATGGCACTGCTCGTCATGAGTGCCACAGCCGGGGTGATGATCTGGTACATAAAGAGGAAAGGCTGGCTCTAGCTATCCCTTTGCGACAGCCACGGGGACCGACATCATCACCTTGCGCCCTATGCCGAGGCGGTGGCTGACGTCTGCTACCCTGTGTATGTCCTTGTAGCTCTCGGGGCTCTCCTCCTCGACGACCTTCCCCGATGCGGCGCGTATGACTATACCCTTCTTCTTGAGGTCCGCGATTATCTCGTTCGCTGTCCACTGGCGGCGTGCTCCCGCCCTTGAGAGTACCCTGCCCGCGCCGTGGGCAGTCGAGGCGAAGCTGATCTCCTCCCCCTTCTCGGTGCCCTTAAGCAGATAGCTCGCTGTGCCCATCGTGCCCACGAGGAGCACTGGCTGCCCCACGCTCTTGTAGTCGGCTGGAAGATCCTCGCGACCGGGTCCGAAGGCGCGGCTCGCCCCTTTCCGATGCACGACGGTCTTCATCCTCTTCCCGTCGACGATGTGCTCCTCCCTCTTCGCCGTGTTGTGGGTCATGCTGTAGACGAGTTCCATGCCCATCTCTGATGCCTTCTTGTTGAAAGTCTGCTCGAAGGCGGTGCGGACCTGATGGAGTATGAGGTGGCGGTTGATGAACGCCCAGTTGACGGCGCAAGCCATGGCGCCGTAGTAGTCCTCCGCCTCCCTGCTCTTAATGGGGGCGCAGGCGAGCTCCCTGTCTGGGAGCTTGATCTTGTACTTGCTCGTCGCCTGCTCCATGACACGAATGTAGTCGGTGGCGATCTGGTGACCGTATCCCCTGCTTCCCGTGTGTATCCAGCAGACAATCTGCTCGGGGTCGGTGATACCGAAGGTCTTAGCGGCCTCCTTGTCGTAGACCTCACTTACCTTGGCGACCTCGAGGAAGTGGTTACCTGCACCTAGAGTGTCCTAGTTGTGAAGCACCGCGGCTCTTCGCCCTCTGCGACACCATGTCGGGGTTCGCCTCCTTCATGCAGCCGTTCTCCTCCATATGGAGGTGGTCGCCATCCCAACCGTAGCCCTTCTCGATGGCCCACTCGACGCCGCCGGTGACCGCTTTATCGAGCTCAATGTTGCTAAGCCTGATCTTGCTTCCGACGCCAACGCCACAGGGGACGAGGCTGAAGATTCTGTCTATCAGCTCGTCCACCTTCGGCTTCACCTCAGCGTAGGTAAGGTCGCTGCGCATGAGCAGGACCCCGCAGTTAATGTCGTAACCGACACCGCCGGGAGTGATTATGCCCTCCTCCTCATCGAAGGCGGCGACACCCCCGATGGGGAACCCGTAGCCCTGGTGGCCGTCCGGGAGGGTTATCCCGTACTTCAAGATGCCGGGGAGCTGTGTTAGGTTGATGCTCTGAGTAAGGGTAGCGTCCTCCCGCATCGCCGCGAAGAGGTGCTCATCCGCATAGACCCGCGCCGGAACCCTCATGTTGGGGTCAAAGGACTGGGGTATCTCCCAGACGAGCTCACTTACCCTGTTATACAGTGGTTTCATTATTATCTAACCCTACACGCCCGTGGAGCGATTATAAACCTTTATTGGTGCATAGACCAATGATGACCTTATGCGCTGGCGCGTAGTCAGGAGAATCCCACTGAACGAGGTCAGGGAACGAGTGGCGGCTTTCGTCGCCAAGTACGGCAACCAATACCCGGAGTTGAGCCGAGAGTTCGAGTCGGGAAAGATGCCCCGCGACCGCCTCGACGACTACATCGAGTGGAGCAGCATGATACACGCACTCCGCGCCGCAGGAGAGGGTGAGGACTTCGACTACTACGCAGAGGAGGACCTAGACCTCACTCCCGAGGAGTTCGAAAGCCTCACAACACGAAGAATCGAGCTCCTCGATTACCTAGCCGACGAGCACGCATCCTCGATAAACGAGCTTGCAGATAAGTTGGGGAGAGACGTCAAGAATGTCTACGGGGACCTGCGTGTCCTTGAGCACCTCGGCTTCATACGCCTAGTTAAAGAGGGTAAAAGTTTAGTGCCCGAGCTACTCGTGCAAGAGGTCACAATCCTCCTCGGCTAGGGCATAAACTAAATCCCAAAACCCAAACGTGCATACACACTGCGCACGCGCATTAGATGGAATACTCTTTGGCAACACCGCGAAAATACAACAAATTTACGGGATTAATTTAACTGGCAATCACAACAATTACCTTACCAGAGTCTAAGTGAAAAGAGATGGCGGAGAAAAAATACTACGAAACAAACAAAGCACGCTGGAATGAACTAGTTGACATCCACGCCAAATCACAGGAATACGATCTAAACGGCTTCATCGCTGGAAAAAACAGCCTCCATCAACCCGAGCTAGACCTCCTAGGAGATGTGACGGACAAGAGCCTCCTACATCTACAGTGCCACTTCGGCCTAGACACCATCAGCTGGGCACGCTTAGGGGCGAAGGTCACAGGCGTTGACTTCAGCGACACGGCAATCGAACTCGCCCGCGAAATAGCCAGAAAGACGAAAACAGAAGCCGAGTTCATCTGCAGCAACGTATACGACCTCCCCAAGGTATTAGACAAAAAGTACGACATCGTATTCACCAGCATCGGGGTTCTCTGCTGGCTCCAGGACATCGACGAGTGGGGGAGAATAGTCGCCCACTATCTCAAGCCACGTGGTACCTTCCTACTCGTAGAGTCTCACCCTATCATGGGGATATTCGACGACGAATCCGATGAATTGAGGATCAAGTACAGTTACTGGCACAACGACGAGCCGCTGAGCTGGGATGCTGACGGCACTTATGCGGATGAAGCTGCTAAGGTACAGAACAAGAGGAGCTATGAATGGCAGCATACAATCAGCGACATCTTGAACAGCCTGATTAAATCAGGGCTATGTATAGATGACGTGAGAGAGTACCCAATCCTTCCCTGGAAGTACGTCCGGAAGGCTGTTAATGATCGCGGTGAATGGAGCATCGAGGGGGATCCATTACCACAGATGTGGAGTGTTAAAGCTACAAAACTCTAGCCTGTTTTTATTAAACCTGAGTTACTTTGCAAGCGCAGACCATCGACCACTTTCATTTTACCCTATTTGTTTGTGTTTGTAGAAAGAGTGGGAGAGAGTAGGGAAAGGAAGATCATAGAATGATAGTGTTTGGGGTATAAATTAAATCCCCCCAATCATCATTAATGTGATTCACGATGAGCGCGAGCACATGCAAGGCCGATCTCCTGCTAGTGAACGGTAAGATCGTCACAGTCAATGATAAGTTCAGCACACACGAGGCGATCGCCGTCAAAGACGGCAAGGTGATGGCGGTCGGCTCCACGAAACAGATGATGAAGCTTCAGAACGACGCCACAGAGGTCATAGACGTCAAGGGCAAGATGGTCATGCCTGGTCTATACGACAGCCACCTTCACATGATATTCACGGGCGTGGCGCTGCAGATCATCAACCTCAGGACTCCCCCAATGAAGAGCATAGCCGATATGGCGAAGGCGGTTGGCGATAAGGTGAAGAAGGCTAAACCGGGAGAGTGGATAGTCGGCAGGGGCTGGGACCAGGTCAAGCTCTCCGACCATAGGAACCCGACCCGCTACGACTTCGACAAGGTCGCGCCTAACAACCCCGTCTACCTCACGAGGACCTGCGGCCACCTCGCGGTGGTAAACAGCAAAGCGCTCGAGATGGCAGGGATAAAGAAGGACACGAAGGACCCAGTCGGTGGCAGGATCGTCCGCGACGAGAAAGGCGAGGCCACTGGTATGCTCGAGGAAACCCCCGCGATGAGCCTCTGCACGAAGCTCATCCCACCCGATAGCATCGAGGACACGGTAGAGCAGATCAAGATCGCATCTGACGCCTTCAACGCAGTAGGCATCACGAGTGTCGTCGAGGCAGGCATAACCGAGGATCAGATAGTCGCCTATCAGCTTGCTCTCGAGCGCGGCTTGCTCCACGTGCGCGTCAACTACATGCTGCGCGCCATCGACGGCAACGAATCCGAAGAGAGTAGTCTAAAACGCATCAACGGCTTCCCGATGATATCCGGCTACGGAAACGACATGCTCCGCTTCCAAGGGCTGAAGATACTCATCGACGGCGGCATCGGCGGAAAGACGGCGCTCCTCCGTGAGCCATACGAAGAGGACACCCGCTGCGGACTCCTCACGGTACCCGAGGCGAAGCTCCAACACCTCGTCGACGCCGCCAACAAGAGAGGCATACTCTCGGGTATCCACTGCTGCGGAGGCAAGGCTATGGACATCGTCATAAACACCTTCAAGAAGACTGACAAGGTCAAGCCAATCAAAGGACGCCGCTTCTACCTCATACACGCCTACCAGCCCAGCGAGCAGAACTTCAAGGACTGTATCGAGTACGGCATCCCGGTGGCAAGCCAGCCCGACTTCCTCTACTACCTCGGCGACAGCTACGTCGAGAACGTCGGCGTCAAGAGAGGGGCATGGCTCAAGCCGCACAGGGCATGGATGGACAAGGGCATTATGGTCGCCGCGGGCACTGACTCACCCGTGACGCCCTACCCACCATTCCCATGCCTCTGGGCCGCCGTCGCGAGGAAGACTGAACTCAAGAAGACGGTCATGGGCGCCGACCAGCGCGTCACACGCGAGGAGGCGATCAGGATGTATACCACAAACGGCGCATACCTGAGCTTCGAGGAGAACATCAAGGGCAGCCTAGAGCCCGGCATGCTCGCTGATATGATCGTCCTCGACCGCGACATCCTCACATGCCCCGAGGATGACATAAAGGACACAAAGATCCTCCGCACCATCCTCGGTGGCAAGACAGTCTTCGAGGCGTAGCCCCAGCTTTTATCCGCGCAGAGCCACGCTGATAGACGATGGCACCGCGCAAGTTTCTCCTACTGCTTCTGATTCTCGCAGTCTTCTTTGGCTCGGTCTACGCCGCGGCTCAGGTAGGCAGTAACTATGGTACCATCGACGTCAGTGATGTAACGATTCAGGCGACGGGGTACAGCGTAAGCGGCACCCTCTATGTGCCCAGCCACATCAACGGCAAGGCTTCAGCCTTCGCACTTGCCCACGGCGTGAGCAACGCGAAGGAGACGCTCGGCGGACTCGCCCTAGAGTTAGCAAAGAACGGCTTCGTGGCGCTAACTATAGACGAGAAGGGACACGGTGAATCCGACTCGGGCGTAGGGGTAACCGATCCCACACTCGGACTGAGCTCCGCCGTCGACTACCTCGCATCGCTGCCCTACGTCGAAGCCAACCGCATCGGCATCGCCGGACACAGCATGGGGGCGGGCGCCGTCAGGGCAACCATATCCCAGAACCCCACGATCGCAGCAACCGTACTCATCGGGGGAGGGCAGGGCGACTCAAGCTACAAGCCGATGAACGCTTCCTTCCCCCGCAACCTCCTCTTCGTAGTCGGGAGAAACGATGTCCTATTCAACATCACTAGCCTCGACGCCTATCTTAGACCCGTGTTCAACACTACGGGCGCCATCGCTCCCGGAACCACATACGGCGACTTCGCAGAGGGCACAGCCCGTAGACTCATACTCCTCGGCACCATCCATCTCCTCGAACCCGTGGATCCCACAACCATCTCTGAGGTGATCATATGGGCACGCTACGCGCTAAATCCCGAGATCCCAGTCCAGTTAGTAATCGCAGGGGAGCAGACGTACCTACTCCGCGAGGCACTGATGGCGATAGCCCTACTCGCCTTCACGGCATCGATCGTGCCCCTCTCCCAGATTCTGTATTCTACTCTCCCAGGAACGGTCGGAGCGTCGATAACAGTTCGGGAAAGATTCCTGAGAGAGAGACGTGCACTACTTTTCTGGGGCCTACTCGGTCTATTGCTATACCTGCCGGGGATGCTCCTCGGTGCCCTCCTACCTTTTCCGCCGCTGATCTTCGGAGCCTCGATGGCGTGGTGGCTTCTCACCACGGGTGTCGTAGGCTACGCTATCATGGCATACTTCGCGTGGAGGTCGAAGGGTAGTATTAATCCCCTCGGATACCTCCGGGAGTCCTTCGGTCTGAGGGACGCCATCTTAGGCGCCCTTCTCTTTCTCCTGCTCTACGCAATGGGCTACGCGGCTGCTCAGCTTGGTGAAAAGCTACGGCTTCTCGTCCCCCTCTTTGTACCCCTCATCCAGAGCCGCGCCGCCGTTTTCCCCCTCTTCCTCCCCTTCTGCCTCATCTACTTCGCCGTGGAGGGGCTCTACCTACACGTCTACAGGACTCGTCAAGGCGCTGGCTCAGCGGCGGGGAACATGGCACGAGCGCTTCTCATCAAGCTAGGGCCGTATATCGCCCTGCTCGTAATCCAATACCTCCCCATGTTCGCCGCGAACACCCGCATCCTCTCCGGGCAGCTTGGTTTCTTCATCGAGTTCATCTGGGCGATTGTGCCCCTGATGGCCCTCTCAACGTTCTCCTCGTGGTGGCTTTACAGGCTCACTGGCAGAATCTGGGTGGGCATTATACTGAACGCCCTTCTCTACTCTTGGGTCTGCGCGGGGCTCTTCCCCTTCACAGCCTTCCGCTAGAATCAGCGATGGTCATGCGGCCCATCATTGCTCATTATGGGAGTAAGGACGAGGTTCCCGTTCTTCACTGCGAAGGTGCGGACACCGCTAAACTCGATGTTATTATTCTCAAGCAACTTGACCGCCTTCTCCTCAACCCCTTCGGGGATATAGAGGAAGAACTTCTTCACGAAACGTCCCTTACCGGCGGAGTCGCTGAAGAGCCTCCACTTGGGAACGTTGGCGACGCTCACGTCTTCCTCGAATTCTACCTCGCCTATCTCCTGTATGCGCCCATCTGCGTGTGTGATGACTATGCTCGGGTAGACGATCTCGGTTCCCGTCTCGATGCCACGGCGCTTCATCTCATCATTGACGATAGTAATGTAACCCTCGCCCCAGTCCTCCTGGTCGACGAAAGGGAACCTCGTCGCCGCGATTATCCTGATAATCCTGTTCTTCAGAATCGACTGGTCAACCATTTTACAGCCCCAACTCCCCACTGACCTTCGCCATCGATTCAAGACCAATCTGGAAGAATTCGTCGAGGGTCAGTCCCAACTCGACCGATTTTAATATATTCTCCCTATTTACGCCTTTAGCGAAGCTTTTGTCCTTCATCCTCTTGCCTAAGCTGGATACCTTGATCGAGGCGATCTTCTTGTCGGGCATCATGAGACCCTGCGCGATTATAAGGCCGGAGAGGCCGTCAGCAGCGTAGAGGCTCCAATCCATCTTACTCTTGGGTAACGAACCCGTCTGCGGGTTGTGCGCCCTGATTGAGTAGAGAACATCCTCGGAGAAGAGATCTTTTACCATCTCCGCGGAGCGTGCGCCGTGTTTAGTCCAGTCCTGGCCGACCTCCTCGTAGTCGACGTCGTGGAGTATGCCTGCTGCTTCCCACGTATCTGGATCGCCTCCGAACTTTGCGGCGAGCCCTCTCATTATCGCGCCCACTGCGATCATGTGCTTCACGAGGTTCTCGTTCTTCACATGTTGCCTCACGACCGCCAGTGACTCCTCGCGGGTAATCATACCATATGCACCATTTCCAGTGCGTTTAAGCCTTGCAGCCTCGGTGGCTTTAAATCCAGACCGAGTGAATTGGTGCTAATCCCATACAGCCGGTGATATGTTGGAGAAACCGAGCCTCAAGCAATTCACGTCAATAATGTCCTTCGGCCTGTTCACGATGGTTCTGACGCACACCCTGACGCACACCTTCCAGAATATTCACACGACGCTCTTCCCCCTCTTAAAGCAGGAGTTCAACCTCGGGTACTACGAGCTTGGGCTGATCGCGGCAATTCCCCCCCTCTGCCAGGCTATTCTTTCTATTCCCGCTGGGATGCTCAGCGACAAACTCGGAACGAAGAAGATGATCCTCTTCAGCCAGATTCTCAGCTGCGTCGGCAGTCTCATCGCAGGATTCACACTGAACCCCTGGATGCTCGTAGCCGCCGTCAGCCTACTCTACCTAAACACGACGTTCTATCATCCGCCGAGCTACAGCTACGTCACAAAAACATCCAAACCTCAGGATCGATCAAAGGCTCTTGGTATCTTAGGCGCAGGAGGAACCCTCGGTATGGCCATCGGCCCCCTGAGTATCAGCTTCCTCATGGGATTCTTCGCGTTCCAGTGGAGACAAGTCTACCTCTTCTGGTTCTTTCCCATCCTCATAGGCACATTCATGATACTGAAGCTGAAATCTGAGCCGTCAGAGCCTTCAAAGCCCAAGGCGAAAGCGGAGGTCCCCGTCGGCGAGGCGAAAACAATCGTGACTCGTGGCATGCTCTTCTTCATCATGTTCAACGCCGTGAAGACGCTTGGCACAGTCATGGTATCCGGCTTCATCAGCCTATACCTCGTCCAAAATCAGGGTTGGAGCGTCGGTGATGCTGCTCTGGTGATCAGCGGCGCGAGCATGATGGGTGTCATCGCGGCGCCTCTCGGTGGCTTCTTCGCTGACAAGGTCGGGGAGAAGAAGTGGACAGTGTTGACTACGACCGCTTGCGCCATCAGCTTTGGGATAGCTTTCCTCGTACCGTGGGGATTCGCCTTCACAGCCTTCTACCTCGGTTACGGCTTCTTCAACCTCTTGAGCATGGCATCAAACTCGAGCCTAACCGCGAAGCTCTCCCCATCCCGACAGAGAGGTCTCGGCTTCGCCCTCTACTTCCTCCCCGGAAGCATCATGGGCGTCCTCGCACCCATGGTCTCAGCATTCATCGCGAGCAACTACGGGCTGCTCCCCGTCTTCTTCACAGCGACCGCGATTCTCCTCCTATGCGTACCAGTCCTCCAGTTCGGGGTCAAGGTCGACTAGCACCGGTTACATACACGGGTAAAAAATCGCTCGCCGGCTCTGGTGTTATTGACCGATGCCGGCAAACCCTTTTTAAGGTAGATTAGATTAGATTGGGCGATCGAGAGAAGGAGAGTCGAGGAGAACCAGCGCTTTGTTCATGCCCCGTGCCTACGACCGCGCCATAACGATCTTCTCACCAGAGGGAAGACTCTACCAGGTCGAATACGCCCTGGAGCTGGTGAAGAGAGGCGCTCCCATCGTCGGCGTCTCGTCACCACAGGGGGTAGCCATAGCGGCTAACGAGTCCCCTGAGAGCGTGCTGGAGGACGGAGACTACTTCCGCAAGATATTCCAGCTCGACGAGCACGTAGCAATGGCGATAGCAGGTTTGAGCAGCGACGCTAGAGTCCTGATCAGTCAGGCTCGCGTATTCTCCCAGAGCAACAGGCTCCTTTACGACGAGCCCGTTGACGTGGAGATGCTGGCAAGGCGCCTCGGAGACATCGCACAGATATACACGCAGCACGCCGGCGTACGCCCCTTCGGCGTCAGCACCATCATAGCAGGTGTAGACACGGAGGGCAGCAGGGTAATGACAACCGACCCGAGCGGCAGTTACCGGGGCTACAAGGCCACCGCCGTAGGGCGGAAGAGCGACGAGGCCAACAAGCTCCTAGAGGAAAAATACAAGGACGACATAACGCTAGACGGCGCCATCAGCCTAGCGATAGAGGCAGTGAAGACGGCGTCCGACGGAAACATAACGCCTGAGAACGTCAAGGTTGGCGTCGTTCCCTTAGAGACTAAGGTATTCCGAAGACTCCCCGACTCCGAAGTGCAGAAGCACATGAGGTAGAAGGGCCAAACGGAATGGGGAGCAACTACACGCTGGTACGCTACCAGCACGGCGGAGAGAAATACGAGATTCTCGTAGACCCCGACAAGGGACTCTCATACAAGAAAGGCGAACCGATAGACATCGCCAACGTCATCCTCATAGACACCATTTTCACCGACGCGAACAAGGGCGAGAAAGCGTCCGAGTCAAAACTCAAGGACGAGTTCAAGACGGATGACCCCCTCGAAATCGCCAAAATAATGTTCGAGAAGGGCACGTTCCTCCTGACCTCCGCGCAGCGCAAGGAGATGAATGAGCAAAAGCTCAGACAGATCATAACCATCATCTCGAGGACCTACGTCGACCCCGCCACGAAGCTTCCCCACCCTCCCCTAAGGATAGAGAACGCGATGGAGGAGGTCCGATTCAACGTCGACCCATTCAAGTCGGCGGAGGAGCAGGTCAAGGACCTCGTCCAACTCCTCAGGCCCATCCTGCCCATGAGCAGTGAGAACATCCAACTCGCCCTCAAAGTCCCGCCCGAGCACTCGGCCAAATGCTACGGCATTGTCAAGAACTACGGTGAAATCAAGCGTGACGAGTGGCAGAAAGATGGAAGCTGGGTAGCTGTGCTGGAGCTCCCCGCTGCCATGCAATTGGAGCTTCTCGACAAACTTGGCAAAGCGACTCAGGGTAACCTCCAGTCAAGAATACTCAAGTAGTTGAACATGTATGAGCGCGAACTTCCAGGACAGGGATCTGGTTCTCCCGGGCGACGTAGTGTTTGAGGGACGGATCAGGACGGGTGAGAATACCTACCGCAACCAGGATCAGGTGTACGCCACGCGCCTGGGCCTCGTGAACTACCGCCCCGACAACGTATCCGTAACCGCCCTCTCAACTGGCTACATGCCGCTTGTGGGCGATCAGGTCATAGGCGTGGTTGTCGACATGGACCTCGGCGAATGGCGGATAAACATCGGGACGCAGGATCAGGCGGTCATGGGTATACCCGACGCCGTCGACCGTCCCTTCAGAACCGACTTCGTCATGACTCGAATTCTCGACATCGGCGACACAATAGTCGCCAGGATAGTAGACCTCGATAGAAGGAGGACCCCAGTGCTCAGCATATTAGGGCCGGGCCTCGGCAAAATGTACGATGGGTTCATCGTCAAGCTGACGCCTTCCAAGATACCCCGACTCATCGGTAAGAAGGGGAGCATGATTAACATGATCATCAGGGAGACTGGGTGCCGCGTTGCCATAGGGCAGAACGGCCGCATACTGGTCTCCGGACCAAATCGCGAAAAAGAGGCGATGGTGTTCAAGGTGATAGAGAAGATAGAGCTGGAGGCGCACACCTCCGGGCTCACGAACAGGACTCAAGAGTTTTTACGACAGCTTAAGGAGAGAAAACAATGAGCAAGAAACCAACGACAAAGAAGACGGCAGCCCGGAAGCCAGCAGCGAGGACCAAGAAGCCAAAGATTGACAGCTGGAAGCGCGCCGATGGGCGTGCCTTCGACGAGCTGCGCCCCATCAAGATAGAGAGCGGCGTCCTCCCCAACGCGGACGGTTCCGCCTACATCGAAATGGGCAATAACAAGATACTCGCCGGCGTCTTCGGGCCCCGCGAGATGCACCCCAAGCACAACGCCAAGCCCAACCAGGCTGTGCTCCGCTGCAGATACCACATGGCGCCATTCAGCGTCGACCCACGCAGGTCCCCCGCTCCCTCCCGTAGGGACCAGGAGATCAGCATGGTCATGAGGTCCGCCCTAGAGCCGGCGGTCTTCCTCGAACGCTACCCCCGGGCTAGCATCGATGTATACATCGAGATCATCGAGGCTGACGGTGGAACGAGGTGCGCGAGCATCAACGCCGCCGCAGTAGCTCTCGTAGACGCGGGCATACCCATGAAGGACCTCGTCTCCGCGTGCGCCGTCGGCAAGATCGAGGACAAGCTCGTCGTCGACCTCGGCGACTACGAGGACAAGAAGGGGCAGAGCGACATGCCCATAGCCTACATGCCGAAACTCGGTAAGGTCACACTCCTCCAACAGGACGGCACATTGACCCCCGAGGAAGCGGAGAAGGCGCTCGCCCTCGGAATCGAGGGATGCAAAAAGATCTACGAGATACAGCGCGAGGCACTAAAGAAGAAGTACGGCATCGACCAGCCACAGGACAAGCCCCAAGAGCTACCCCCGGAAGAGCCTGAGTCCGAGGACCAGCCCACCAAGGAGGAACCATAGATGAGCAAGAACAACATAGTCAGCCACCTTAAGCAGAAAAAGATCATGGAGGTCCTGTCCACCGGTAAGCGAATGGACGGCCGCGCCTTCGACGACTTCCGCGAACTCTCGATAAAGCGTAATGTACTCTACAAGAGCGAGGGCAGCGCCGAGGTTTGGCTCGGCAAGTCCCATGTAATGGTCGGAGTCAAGGTAGGCACCGGCACACCCTTCGAGGACACGCCTGACGAGGGCGTACTCATGACAAACGCCGAGCTCACCCCCATCGCCAACGCAGCGTGGGAACCCGGTCCGCCAAGCGAGGAGAGCATAGAGCTCGCCCGTGTCGTCGACAGGGGACTACGCAGCGCTGACACACTCAACACAAAGGACCTATGCATCACACCCGGCAAGCTCGTACAGATAGTCTTCGTGGACCTCTACGTCCTCAACTACGACGGCAACCTCATCGATGCCTGCGGTGCAGGCGCGGTAGCGGCGCTCCTCGGGGCAAAGAAACCCGTATTCAGCGAGGGGAAGCCGACCGGCGAGAAGGTGCCGCTCACAGTGTGCAAGAGGCCCATCCCAGTCAGCGTCATAAAGATCGGGGACAACTTCATCATGGATCCCACCGCGGACGAGGAAGAGGTCATGGACGCCCGCCTGACCATCACCTTCGACGAGGACGGCCACCTCTGCACCATGCAGAAGAGCGGCTCCGAAGGCCTAACACCCGAGGAGATTAAGAAATGCATAAATATGGCGCAAGCTAAAGCGCCCCAGTTAAGGGCTAAGGCCACAGGCGACTAACGATGACAAGAAAGAAGAAGACGTACGGTCTGCGACTCAGGACCCGCGGAGGAGCCGCCATACAGAAGCGCTGGACACGCATAATGCTCCAGTTAAAGGAGCCACACAAGTGCCCGAGCTGCGCGAGCCCGAGGGTTACGCGTAGCGTCGTCGGCATCTGGTCCTGCAGCAAGTGCGGCTACAAGTTCGCCGGCGGTGCATACGTCCCAACGACGAAGCTGGGCCAGGCATCCACAAGGGTCCAGGCCTAGACCCACCGTCCTCCCGGAGAAGACTAATTTTGGAGCCTCGACGAAGTCAAGCCGAGGCAAAGATAACCGTAGAAGCCACGAGAGACGTTGTCGACATCATCATCAGCTCCCTCAAGCCCGAGCTTGATCGGGGTCTCTCAGAGAGGTCCAACGTCGTCCTCGAAGCGTCCGATAGCGGAGTGGTCGTCAAGGTAGTGGCTGACGACATGGTGGCGCTGCGCGCCGCCGTCAACAGCTACCTCTACTGGATACAGGGTATAATGGACATAGGCAACAGGGTGCATCCTAGCATCTAGGTCAATAAAAGAAAAAAAGTAGAGTTGTTACTGGCTAAACATTAAACAACTGTGGCGCCCGTTTCCATAACAGGTAGATGATGATGCCGCTGATCACCATCTCCCCGAGTATGTAGCTGCCATTGTATATCGCGCTGTAAACATACGGTCCTAAATCAGGTGGGGCATACTCTGCGAAGAATACGACACCACTAATGAAGTGTGAGAGGAATCGGCCGGTCAACGCGACCACGACGCCGATAAGGGGCTGCTTCTTGAATAGGCCCGCGAGTCCCAGACACGCGAAGGCAAGCGGGTAGTCGAGGATGATCTGGACAGGGTAGTAGATGTACCCCTCCAGAGCCATCTGGACCAGGCCGAAGACTATCCCAGCCATGATCCCGACTTTCGGCCCGCGCCTGTAGGCGAGCAGCATGATCGGTACCATGCTTCCTAGGGTGATGGAGCCACCCCACGGGAGCTGGTAGATCTTTATGTAGTTTAGGACAACGGATAGTGCCACGGTTACGGATATCTCTGCCAGTTCCCTGGTATTCGTCCTTGTACCGTTACCGCTCATGACACATCCCTTCGCCGGTATTACCCGGATCAGGTTCCTAGGGTCGACGACTTTCGTCCTCTCAGCCGGGCTTTCGCCCAGCTCCCCTTCGCCTCGTATGGGCTTGGGCGGGCTAATAAAACTTACCTAACTCCTTGCTAGGCGGGGTTTTTCGCGAGCTTGACGGCGATGACGCCAGTCTCCCTGCTTGGTACGATCAACTCGTCGCCCGCATCAGGGGAGGTGGGGCTCTCGGTGAGTGTGCCGAGCGCTCCACCGCGTTTCAAACCCGCCCTACGGGCGATCTCCTCAACCTCATCGAGCGTGTAGAGATGGGCGTGGCTGAAGACGGGGTCTCCCTTCTCCGTCATAGCGGTGTAGAGTTCTCCCCAGTCGCTCTCCCTGTTGATGAACAGTGTCACAATCGGCGCGTTCTGAATCGTTACACGCGATGCCTCCCTCAGGGAGGCGACAGGGTCTTCTAGAAACTCTATGACAGTGACCATGTAGGCAAAGCCGAGTGACTCATCCTCTAAGGGGCATAGCCTCGGCGCTACCGAGGACGCATGGTAACCCCCTGCCCGCTGCTCTTGTGAGCATCTTGGTTGAAAGATCGAGACATACAACGCACCTCATAGAGTTGGTGAGGGCCTCGGCGAAAACGCCGGTACCCGCGCCAATCTCTAACCCGATGCCCTCATTGGGAAGAAACCCGGCCACAATCCTCCTCTCGGCTGAGAGCACCTGCCTCCCCTTCTCTGTCTCGTACCAGGTGTCGTAGCTAAACGCCACCCTATCGAAGGCGTCTACAGCTTCAGACATGCTTCAGCAACTCTCGCAGTGTGGCGACGAGCTTTTCCGGGGACTCATCCAGTATAGTGGTCGTCGGCTCGATACCTAATGCCCCCGGGTGGCTGTAGGCGTCCGCCATTTTGCCGCCGGAGAGGATGAAGCGCGTGACGGGGCAGCCCTCCCCGAGTGTCTCGGGCGGTAGGCTGATCACCGTTTTTCCTATCTGTCTGAGAGCATCCGCCACGTCTTCTCCTCCTCTTATGACGACAGCGGTGCGGAGCCTCGCGTCCCTCCTCTGCGCCTCGATGACGACGGAGGCCATGAAGCGCGAGCCCCCATACTCGACTTCGCCGCACGCTTTTGGTCTGCCCTTGCTAACGACGACGCGGCCGTTCAAGCCTACAACGTCAAGGGGACCCATCGGATCGGTCTTCGAATAGACGAGATTCAATCCCACTTGGGGGATGAGACGTTCGGCTCCCTTGAGTCCCTCGATCTCGCCGAGAGCGAGACTCACCGCCTCCTCGAGCTCGTCGAGCTTCCTGAAACTACCGTAGAGTTCGTCAATTTCTATGCGTGCCTGCTCCTCAACTCTTGCGCCATCGACCGTTAGCCCCTCTTTCTCCAGTAGGGCGCCGAGAATGCTGACGTGGGCGCCTATCACCCCGCACCTTTTCTTCACTTCGTCAACGTGAAGACGGGTCAACAATAGCGATGAGTGTACCATAGGTCGGTGCCCTGAGGAGGTCCTGCTCGAGCTTCTGCGCCCCCTTCACGTAGGCGAGGCTTGAGGAGTCGAAACTGAGTCCCAACCCAAAGCTTCTGAGGACTTCGCCTAGAGCGCCTTTGACTCCCCCCTCGGACACGTCGTGGAGTAACTTCACCCCCTCGACGTCGGATATGGCGCGTATCTTCGGAAGCGCAGTGAAATCCCTCCACCTGTCGTCTTCCGCCCCCCTGCTGAGGCCCGTTATCCAGACCGCCTCCCCCCCAACTTCGCCGACGAGGAGGACTATGTCCCCTACGCAGAGCTTCGAAGGTTTCCGCTTCTGCTCGCCGAGGCACGTTGTCGAGACGAAGGGTATCTCCAGCCCATAGTATGTGGCTGTCTGGCCTGCCACTATTACTACGCCGTACTTCCTCGCCTCGTCGCCTAAACTTTTAGCGATTATCTTGAGGTCACTCTCCCTCGTTTTCAGGGGGAGGTAGATGCCGGCTATCATGTGTGTTGGAACGCCGAATCTGCAGGCAACATTGCTAGCCGCATAGTGGAAGGCGAAGAAGCCCAGTGCCTCAAGAGGCACACCGATGCTGGGGCTGTGGGCGATAACTGTTTTATCGGTGAGACTCACTGTCGCCCCATCGAGCTCAAGTTCCCTATCGAGTGGAATGTACGGAAGAACACTCCTCTCGAAGACTTCCCGCGAGACTTTTCCGAGCCCCAGGACGCCGCTCATCAGCTTTCCCTCATTACTCCTAGGTTAGCCTATAAATTCCTAGCCTGCTCCTCACCCCGGCAACGACGACGATAGCGACGGGAACAAAGATGAGGTCGACTAGCGTCGCCAGGTCTATCAGCGCCAGCCCAGGGCCGAAGAGTACCCAGTCGAGACTTAGGAAGCCGACGGTCTCCCAGACGCATCCCACGCACATAGCGGCGATCTCCCACCTGCTGACCGTCCTAGGGTTCTCACCCTTCCTCATACGCACAAGGTAGCTGATGAGCATCGCCTCGATTCCCCTCACTAGCATCGCCCCCACGACGAAGACTGGCGGGAACCCGAGCGTAATCATCTTGTAGCTAACACCTATCCCCATCGCCGCGGCGATGGTCGCGCCCGCCATGAGCGGGTCAAGCAGGACGCCGAGGGCGTAGATGAGCACGGGCGAGGCGTCGTACTGCGCCAGCGGCTGCGGCATCGGCACCATGATTAAATTAGCGACCACTGTGACAGCGGTCATTATGGCAAAAAGCGCCAACTTACCACTCGTTGTCTTGAACCTTGATTCCATCTCTCTTTGCATCCTAGAGGGGATGCAGGCGTCAACCGCTTGGCAGGTTGACGATAACGCGCACCTCCCTACGCCGGCATTACCCGGATCAGGTTCCTAGGGTCGACGATTACCGTCCTCTCAGCCGGGCCTTAACCCAGCTCCCCTCTGTCCATAGCCACACCCCCCTCCGCATATAAATCTTACAAAATGGGTGCGCGTAGCCTAAGGCATGTAAAAAAGAACCTGGAGACGGCGTTGGAGGAAAATGTGGAGAAGTATGGTCAACCCCTCATATACAATCGGGACGACGAAAACCATGTTTCAGGAAACGTAGTGAAAAACATCGCCTAATCCTCGTTTCCAGAGACAAAAACAGCGGATCCGGGTTCAGGCTTAAATATATTAGTCAAATATTGCAGTAGGTGAAGGAAATGGGCGATCTCCTCTCAACTGATCTAATTCTCGGAGTTGTCATCGTTGCCGTCGCGGCTGTGGCCATCTTCATGTTCTGGCGCGCCTCGGGCGGCACAAAGAAGAAGGAGGAAGAGAAGCCCTCCGAGGATCCCCCGAAGGAGCAGGACCCGCTTCGAGTCGAGTTGCAAATGACGGAGAGGAAGGTCAAGGTCCCGCCGATCGACAAGAAGATCGCCAGCGGCGACGTCGAGAGGGCGAAGAGCCAGATCAGGACCCTCACATTAAAGCAAGAGATCAACAGCATGGTCCTCCGCCGCCTCTTCGAGGCTGAGGACGAGGGCGAGATCAGCCGAGAGGAACGTGTACGACTCGGCAAGGTCTACGAGGACGAGATGACAACAGATCGCCGACGATCTAAAGAGGAGCGAGATGCTCGTCAGCCTCGCCGAACTCGAGTCGATACGCGAGGAGATCGTGAAGAAGTTCGAGGAGAGCATGGGGCAGACGCAGAGCCGCATCGACCTTATAATTAAAGAACTGAAGATTGAGGAGCCCTCGAAGCCGGTGGAGGAGGAGCGCCCCAAGGTGCCCGCCGCCGCGAAGAAGAGGCGCGTCGTCGCGCCGAAGGCAAAGACGGAGGAGGGTGAGGAGGAGCAGGAGGAGTCTCTCGAGGCGGAGGGCGAGGAGAAGCAGCCCGCTAAGGGCGACGTTGAGAGCAGACTCGAACAGCTTAAGAAAGAGGTAATGAAGGAGCTAGACGAGCTCGATAAGCTCGAACTGGAGAACTAAACTTGAGCGCTGGCTCTGCATCGAAGAAGAAGGCAGCCATGAGGGCCGTCAAGCACATCGAGAACGGCATGGTGCTCGGGCTCGGGAGCGGGACGACCGTCTCCTTCGCCATAAAATACATAGGGGAGCTGATCGCCACCGATGAGTTATACGATATCCTTTGCGTACCAACGAGCATCCAAACCGCCTTCGAGGCAATAAAAGCGAAGATACCACTCACATCGCTCGATGAGCACCCGCAGCTCGATCTCGGCATAGACGGCGCAGACCAGCTCGACGTGAAGCTCAACGCGATAAAGGGTGGAGGCGGCGCCCTGATGAGAGAGAAGATTGTCGCCGCCGCGTGCAAGGAGTACATACTCATCGCCGACGACTCCAAACTCACCGACGTCCTCGGCAACGGCAAGGTTGTACCGATAGAGATTCACCCCTTCGGAGTCACACCTGCCCTTAAGGGAGTTGAAAAGCTAGGCGCGAAGGTGAGCCTGAGACTTAGCTCGGGTAAGCTCGGCCCCCTCGTCACCGACAACGGCAACTACATAATCGACGCAGACTTCGGCCCGATAGCCGACCCCTGGTGGTTGAACCGCGAGCTCCACGCTATCCCCGGAGTCATCGAGACCGGGATGTTCCTCGGCTACGCCCACCTCGCTTACGTCGGCGGCAGGGGCAGCGTCAAGAGGCTCAAACCCCAGCCCGACGCCACGTTGAAAAAATAGCCGCCCCGTTCTGGGAAAGCCTTAAAATGGCTGGCTGAGTTGCTATGAAAGCGTACCCCGACGGGGGACGCGCGCTGGGGTCTCCTAGCCTGGTAGGGAGCGGGCCTGCTAAGTCCGTGAGCTTGCTCACATGGGTTCAAATCCCATCCCCGGCGCCACACTAACTTTACTATAAATACGCCGGCTTCTACCTAGAACAAGAGACAATGTCATACTATGTAAAGGACTACATGGACAAGGAGTTCCCGACTCTGGAAATCGAGGCGTCGGTTGTCGACGCAGCGAAGCTACTAGTAGCCAAGAATAAGGGCTACGTCATCGTGCTGGAAAAGGGCAAACCCTACGGCATAGTCACAGAGCTTGACCTCGTCACAAAGATCCTTGCCGCCGAGAAGGACCCCAAGAGAGTGGAATTAAAACAGATCGCGTCCACACCCCTGATTACCATCGACCCCGACGAAGACTTGTTGAAGGCGTCCGAGCTTATGCAGGCAAAGGGGATCAAGAGAGTACCGGTCGTCAAGCAGGGCGTCATCTACGGTGTGATCACCGCGACGAATATCGCCCAGAGGTGCGGGGACTACGTGAACAAGTCTGTCAAGGACGTTCTGCGGTGGTCCTTCCCCATAATCTAGTCCGTTTTGAATCCCAGGCTCCTTAGCTCCGCATCGAGCCGAGGCGCATCTATGAACCTGATCCCACTCATGCCCGCGGACTCCGCGGCGTTGACGCAGTTGACGTTATCGTCGATGAATGCACAATCGCAGGCTTTGAGTCCAAGTCGTTGAAGTGTCAATGTGTAAATCTTCAGATCCTGTCTTCCCCCAGGCTGGAGATCGGGCTTCCGCATGCCTACTTCGCAGGAGAAGATGACGTGGTCAAACAGAGCGTCTATTTCGTGACTCCTTAGCCAGCGTGCCCTAGAAGGCTCCAGGTTCGAGAGCGCCGCGACGCGGTAGCCGTTTCTCCGCAGCCTCTGAACGATATCAATGACTTTCTCGTTGTAACGCGCCGCCTCGAATGTCTTGCCCCAGACGTCGCTTGAGCCTTGGAAACCGAAGTGGTGGAAGATATCAGTCATCCAGTGCTCCTCTGATTCGTCCCCCGTCTGGACGTTGGGCATGTGCTTCTCGGCTTCGCGTCTGAAATCCTCGGCGGGTATCCCGTACCTTTCTTGGATGTGCCTGTATGTGGTCTCGTTGCTCCACTCTACGGCGACGCCGCCGAGGTCGAAGATGGCGCCCCTCATAACCTGCCTTCGACCGCCAGCCTGACCTCGCGGTCGAAGGCCTCCCTGTCCCTGAGCCCGCTCACGATGGGTGTACCTTTTACTATCAGCCACTTGTTGGCGAGGCTGAGTGAGACCTCGGGTTTCTGCCACTGGTCGATGAGCCAGACGGACAGGTCCGGGTAGAGACTTTGAATCGCGTCCCTCACACGGATGGCTGAGGCGTAGGACCACTCACATGTAGGATTGTAGATGATCGTGGCTGCGTCCTTGTTTGCGTGGGCTGGGTTCCACACGGGTTTTACAGGCGGGGCGTACCTGCCCTTCAACTCGTAGATCATCTCGTCGCCTCTCCTCGTAAAGCCGTTTGATGCGTAGAACTTCTCCATAGGAGTTCCCTCTCCGGTGTTGAAGGGCTCGGAGGCGATGAAGTCGCAGGGCACACCCTTCAGGTACGGTGGGTCTCCCCTGCACTCGTCGATCAGATCCTTCACGAGAGCCGTCGAGGCGCCCTTCCCACGCGCCTCCTCGAAGGGATTGTAGACGCATCGGAGGAGGACTACTCCCCTGCGCGGGGCGGGGAGATACTCCGCCGCCTCCTCGGGGTAGAACATGAGGTGGGCGACCGGCTTCTCACCGAGGTAGGCAATCTTCACGCAGCTTCCGTACTCCCTTAGCATTTCGCGTATCCAGTGACGGCGAATCTCGATGCCCTCCTTCTGGAGTGGGTCGTCGAGCATGGAGTGGCTGCAAACCCGGAAAACGTCCTCGATGTTTGCTTCGGTTACATCCCTTACGGTGATCTCGCCCATCGAGGGATAGATATTCGTGAGCTGGGTATCAGGTTTCCGCCCTAGAGGGCGGTGAATCCCTCGACGGTCTTCGCGTCAAGCCTCTTGACGAGCTCCATGACGAGCCTAACCGTGTTCTCGGTGTCCTTGAGGCTGAGCATCCCGCTGTGGCTGTGTATGTGGCGCGTGGGGACGCTTATGACGACGGTGGGGCAGCCCGCCCTGCTCATGTGTATGGGGGCGCCGTCCGTTCTGCCGCCCTTCATCTGGCTTAGCTGGAGTGGGATCTGGCTCTGCCTCGCCACCTCGATCACAAACTCCTTCAGCGGCTGGTTCGGGATCATGCCCGCGTCGAAGGTGAGCATGCTCGGACCCTTCCCCATCTTGGCCTGCGCATCCTGCGGCTTTATTCCGGGAACGTCGCCGGCGATATCGACCTCGAGGATTATGGCGACGTCTGGGTCAACGACGTGCGCTATGGTCTGTGCGCCCCTGAGTCCCACCTCCTCCTGGACGGTGGCTACACCGTATAGGGTGTTAGGGTGCGTCATCTTCTGCTTCTTCATCCTCTTCATAGCCTCAGCGAAGACGAAGGCGCCAATGCGGTCGTCGAACGCCTTGCCCATCGCGACCTTGCCATTCTGAATAACCTCAAACATACTGTACGGGACGACGGGATCGCCAACCTTGAGCCCGCACTCCTCCGCCTCCTGCCTACTCGTGGCACCGACGTCGATGAACATATCCTTCTTCTCAACGACCTTCTTCCTCTCCTCCTCAGAGAGGACGTGGGGCGGCTTGCTCGCGATGATGCCATGAACGTCGCCCTTGCTGCCTCTGATGACGACGCGCTGCCCGAGGAGCACCTGGTCGAACCAGCCGCCGAGCTGGTTGAAAGTCAGGTAGCCCTCATCGGTAAGGCTCGAGATTATGAAGCCGACCTCATCGGTGTGCCCCGTGACGAGGACGCGTGGGCGGTCACTCGTGCCCTTTGCGACGAAGCCGACCGAGCCGAGCTTATCCTGTATGACCTCGTCCGCGTAGGGTGTCATGTGCTTCTTGAATAATTTGTTAACCTCTCTCTCGAAGCCGCTTGGACCGAAGGCCTCCATCATCTCCTTCATGAGCTTCATGGATTCTTTGTCGAACAATGCTGTCGATAATCGTTGGTTGCGAGTGTGATTTAGATTTATCTTATCGACCGCAGATTTTTTTTGGCTAGCATATTCTCGTACCTATATAGATTCTGTGTTACCAATCCATCGTACACTGTTTGCTTCCCACTTGAAACTGAACCAGTGGAGACCCCTCATTGTTTCGTGTTAGGTGTCGTTATGATGAACCGTCAGAGGCTTATTGTAGAATCCCCTATTTTTAACTGATCACAGTCAACAATGGTTTCTAACACGCAACTGTATTGCGCGTTATCGCCATTAGTATGCGGGGTGGGGGTTTTATCCGTATGTCATCGGGGCTTTAGAAGTAAGGAGCCGCGCCGCGTCAAACGTCGTTCCGCGTTACCGTTGGGGCGGCCTCCCCCTTGGGCAAGTAGAGAGCGCAGCCTTACTGTTCCTTGGAAGCCCGTTGCCCGCGGCTACGGCACCTTTTAACTATAATTGTATCAACGTAAAAGGTTATTCTCTCAAGAAATAAGAATAACCCAATATAGATCGGATTGTCTCAAATTATTGAGAATGTATTAATCCTCAACCCCGGACTCGAGGTAGGTTAACTTCTTATCCAAAGCGTCCAGTCTCGCTCGTATACCTACCGGGACACTGGCTATCGGATTTGTGTGACCCACATCCACCCCAGTCACGACCGGGAACTCATACCCCCCAAGGCACTCATCCAGGATCATATCCAGCGAGTCGCCCTCCTTCAGACCAGCCACGGTGGGGATCCTCCCAACCATAAGCCCCGCGATCTCACCGAAGGCGCCTGTCTGCTTTAACTGCCTCATCTCGCGCGCTATCCTGCCCGTCGGGCCTCCCTCCTCATCCTCCTCGATGAAGAGTATCCTTCCCTCTAGCTCCGGCCAGTAATCTGTGCCCGCGAGGGAGAGCAGCGTGCCGAGGTGCCCGCCGATGAGCGTCCCCTCGACTATACCATCCCTATAAGTCTTCCAGCCGGGGTTGGCGACTGGTTGAGGCGCCTTCTCTGGGTGCTGCCAGTAGTATGGGTCGTCGATGTAGGTGGGTGCTGCCTCGAGTATGCGTGGGACGGCAGTAGTCATCGTCGCCCTCTTGAAGTCCTCGACCTCCCAGTCCATGAGGTGTTGGTGCGTCCACGTGATAAGAGCAGGCCCCTGGAAATTGACGAGCCCAGCCTTCTCGAGCAGGGCGACGTTAAGGGTGGTTATGTCGCTGTAGCCGATGAAGACCTTGGGATTACTTCGTATAACCGGGTAGTCGAGGAGGTCTATGACGTCGCTTGAGTTCCAGCCTCCCCAGGCGCAGATTATTCCCTCGATGCTCTTGTCTTTGAAGGCGCTCATGAGACTGGCTGCCCTCTCCTCAGGAGTTCCCAGAGGCATGACCATGCCGACGCGTCGCGTGAGGACTTATCTCGACCCTAAGCCCGATCTTCTCCAGGTTCTCTACGCCCCTCTTGACGGCGCCTGTGTCGAGGATGTCCATGCTACTAGCTGGTGCGATGACTCGCACCCTGGCTCCGACAGATAGGCGCCTCGGCTTGACTAGCTCCATGAATCAGAAGAACTTCAAGGGGATAGATAAATTAACTAGGGAATAATCTTGCGCGCAGTGGTGAGATAGCCACTGTGCCCTATCATTAGTGTCTCGGGGCGAGTCTTGTTCTCCGCTACGGTTATTCGGCGCATGATGAGCTCCACGGTCTCAACCTCTATGAAGGGCTTCGCCTCAAGGGCGTAAGTAGTCTTCATCACCTGCTCTATCGTCGGGCTAAAGCTGAGGAAGACGCCGCTCCCCGCGAGGGCGTTCCATGCGTGGTCGATGACAAGCCACGGAGTCGCTAAGTCAAGTGACACGGCGTCAACTCCGCTCTCCTCGATCCCCTGTGTTATGTCGCCGAGTTTCATCTCCACGACGGGGCGTAGACCCGACCTGTCGATATTGCCCGCAGCGATCTTCTGGCTCCTCGCGTCGATCTCGTATGTGTAGACCTTACCCTCGGGCCAGACCGCGTTCGCTAGAGACATGGTGAGCGCACCACTGCCCGTCCCCGCCTCAACCACCGTCGATCCGTTGCCTATCCCAAGCTGGTAGAGTATGTAGCCGATATCTTTTGGATAGAGGACCTGTGTCCGTCTATCCGTCTTTAGTACTCTATCCCTGATTAGTGGGCGTATCGCGTAGAAGCTGATGCCGAGGCTACTGACGACGGTTGAGCCGAAGGGCTTGCCGATGAGGTCATCGAGGACGATGAAGCCTTTATGGGTGTGGAACTGTTCCCCAGCCTTGACCCTGAGCTGGTAGGTACGTTCCCTATCGAGGTAGAGGAGGACGTCGTCGCCCTCGGCTATTGTATTCACGGCGAAGCAAAGGCGTGAGGCGGAATAAAACCTTCACCCTAAGTGGCAGGGTTTTTAGCCTCGCTAGGAGAAAACCACGCCTATGAAGAACCTACAGGAGTACAACGAGTTCAGGAAGGAGATGAACGAGCGCATACTCAACTGCGGGCACCTAGGCCTCAAGCGTTTCTGGGCGCTCGACAGCAGGGCATACGAGGAGGGAGCGCTCGACGAGAAGACGCTTGAGCTTCTCGGATTAACAACGAGCATGGTTCTACGTTGCGACGACTGCGTTACCTACCATCTTGTCCGCCTCTTACAGCTCGGCACAACCGATAAGGAGCTCTACGACGCGCTTAATGTGTGCGTTATAGTCGGCGGCTCGATCACCGTTCCCCACATAAGGCGGGCGTTCGAGACGATCGACAACTGCAGGAAGCTCGAGAAGACTGACCCCGGACTCAAGAGCCTCCTCTAATTCTCCAACTTGGTTTAATATTCAATATTTTCTGTTGGTACGTGATCTTCATCCTTTTCAGGATCTGTTTTTCGCACACGAGCTGGTTGATTTCGTTGGAATGTTTAAAGTGGCTAACCAACCACAGAACGACTAGTGCGGATACCGAGGTCGTCTTCTCAGAGGTAAAATGCATCTCACCCAACTTTCTCGTTGTCATACGAGGAGTCCGTGATCAAGGTCTACTTCGTCAACCCCTAGGAGCTTTACGGGATTTTCGGTTAGGCAGTATAAAAAGTTCTTAAATAGTGTTTCAACACTGTATTTTTTCCATGTCAACTGTCACCCTGGATGAGAAGGACCGTGATATACTCGGACTATTGATGGAGGACGCGAAGATGTCGGCGAAGGACATCAGCATAAGGATAGAGTCGCCGATCACGACGGTCTACAGCCGAATAAAGAGGCTCGAGGATACAGGCGTGATACGCGGCTATAAGCCGATACTCGACGCCGGGAAGCTGGGGCGCCCCACAACGGCATTCATCTTCGTCAGCTTCACATACAGGCCCCCCGGGGCGGATAAGGACCTCAACCAGAGGGAGGTCGCCAAGATCGTCGGCAAGTACCCCGAAGTGCAGGAGGTACACATAATCACCGGTGACTGGGACTTTCTCATCAAGGTCAAGGAGAAGGATGTAAACGCGGTGGGCAGGTTCGTCGTGGACAAGCTAAGGACTGTGCCAGGCATATCGAAGACCCTTACCATCATGGTTTTCGACCCAGTTAAGGAGAGTATGGACGTCCCTCTTGAGCCCTAACCACTTATAACGGTCAAGCCTCATTTTACCCCGTTGATTGGTCATGGGGTCACGCTATAGGGAACTCGGCGTTGACGTCAGGAAGCCGGGGATTGAGAAGTTCAAAGGCGCTATAGAGAACCTGTATCCCGGCGCTTTCTGCGTAATACAGCGTGACCCAATCGACGCCTCAATTGGACTGGTATTGCACACAGACTCAGCGGGCAGCAAACCAATTCAGGCGTACATCATGTACAAGGAGACGGGAGACGCGAAGTGGTTCCACGGGCTGGCACAGGACGCCCTAGCGATGAACATTAACGACGTACTCTGCGTCGGCGCCACCCCAGTCAGCTTCGTCGACTACGTCGCATACAACCCACTGAACATCGACAGGGTTGCTATGCTCAGCGCCCTCGCAGACGGCTTCGCCGACTGCAAGGAAACGCTTGAGCGTGAGGGTTCCCCGGTCGCCTTCGCCGGGGGCGAGACGGCAGACCTCCCCGACCTTCTCAGGACGCTGGACGTCTGCGTCACAGCCTATGGACGCATCAAGTTGAGCGACGTCGTATCGGGTGAAGCCGTGAAGCCGGGCGACATTATCGTCGGGCTCCAAAGCGGTGGACCCTGCAGGTTCGAGAGAACCTACAACAGCGGCATTATGAGCAACGGGCACACCCTCGCGAGGACCTGCCTACTCTCGCCGAAGTACCTAGAGAAGTACCCCGAGATCTCCCACCCGGCTCGTGGCAGGTACACTGGCCGGTTCGGGCTCGATGATGAGCCGGAGGAGTTGGACGCGACTGTCGGGGAAGCTCTTCTTTCCCCCACGAGGCTCTTCTCCCCCGTCGCAGCCGCCGTTCTGAGAAAGGTCGACAGAGCAGCCCACGGGATGATCCACAACACGGGTGGCGGGCAGACGAAGTGCCTACGCGTCGGTAAGAACATCAAGTACGTTAAGGACAGCCTCCCTGAACCCGACCCAATCTTCCACCTCATACAAAAGGAATCGGGCGTCGAGTGGAGGGAGATGTACCAAGACTTTAACATGGGCATCGGCTTCGAGTTCGTCGTAGCCCCAGGCTGCGTCGACGATGTTCTAAGCGCCGTAGAACGGTTCGGACTTGGTGCTCAGGTCATAGGCCGGTGCGAGGAGTCGAGAGGCGCCAACGCACTAGAACTAAAGTCTCCCTACGGCAAGTTTGTCTACGACTAGATGAGGTATAGGCGGGTCTGTCTCCCACTGAGCCACCGTAACCCATCCGCATTCAATACCGCGTCCTCCTCGAGGCTCATCCTCACCTCCTGCCCACCCCACTCTGGCACCTTCTTCTTCGCATTGAGCTCGATCGCGTAGCAGGTGTCGGAATGGAGCGGATAATCCCCGTTACCGGGGACGCCCTCTTGCTTGTCCCAAAGCCCTATCGTTGTGCCGGCGGCGTGCCCGTGGGTTCCGAGGGGGTGAGTGTAGATGGAAGGGTTGATGCCATCGGCGATCGCCTTTTCCCTCGTCGTCTTGAGGACATCGTTTCCAGTGCGCCCTATCCTCATCTCACCAGCGAGTATGTCCTGCAGCCGGTTAGCGTCCCTCAGTGCCGCCTTGAGGCCTTCTGGAGCATCTGTCTCACCATCCATTCGTATGTAGACGTTCCTTTGGACGTCGGTCGCGAGTCCAAGGTAGTAGAATCCAACATCACAGTGTAGGAGGTCGCCGGGGCGTATAATGCTCCTACTTGCAGGCTTGTCATGGGGCTGGTCGCGGGACTGGAGATCGACCGTTGGCGGAAACCAAGGCTCCAATCCCAGATCTACCATCTTCTGGCGAAGCCACCAGGCTACGTCCTCCGTCGTCGTGACGCCGGGGTGAATGACACGTGAGCTGAATGCCTCCTCGACGAGGGAGTGAGTAATAGCGACTATTCCAGGATAGGCGTCAAGCTGTTTTGCCGTCCTATGTTCGAGCCAACCCACTGCCAGCGTCTCGGCGCCTACGAGCTTTCTCGAATACCCTGGCCCGAGAGCCCTCACGAGCTGTTTATACTCTCCGTGGGTAAGGCCATCTCCAAAGGCCGTCGTCTCGGAGACGTTGATACCAATCTTCCCGGGTCGGCGCTTCCTTATTTCCCGTGCAAGGCACTCGTACTGCTCCTCCTTGTCAGGGTCCCAGAGAGTCTTGTAGAAGTCGCCCATTCCATAGCGCGCGAATGTAAGGCGTTCGACGCTCCCGTCCTTCCTCCTCACGAAGAGCAGGATGGTCCTCCTGCGGGCGTACATAAATGGCTCCGGGAGCAAAGACATGATGACAGGATCCTCGTTGTACTCCCGCGCTATCACTACCCACATGGGGAATCCCTCTCTCTGCATGAGCTCGGGTAAGTAGCTGTCAAGGCGGTCTCTGAGCCACTCGTTCCTCAGCGCCGCGCGGCGCCTCAAAGAGAGGATACTAGGTTTGAACTCGTCAACGCTCCTGACGGAGTTTTCCGTATATGCGTCTGGCATTACACCACTGCAGGATCGGCGTTTCTAGGGTTCATAAGACTTGGCTAGTCGGGGAGGATGACCTCGGGGCGGAGCATCCTCGTCCTTATCTGAGTCGTACCGTCTACGCATGCGAGCCGGCCCTCGTGTTCTCTGAATAAGCGGAATGCATCCTCATCGAGGGGTTCAGTGCCGAAACCTGAGAGGGAAACAAGAGTAAAGCCGATATGCTCCCTGCCTGTGTCTCCGAGGTTTAACTCGTGACCGAGGAGCCCGCTCAGGTCCTTCTCATCTACACCACCGACTACTAGAGCGGCTACACCCACCGACTGTGCCTTTCTCTGTGCCTCGGGTGTGGCGGTCGCCCCGCCGAGGACTACCTTTCCGGTGTGGCTCTTTGTGATCGGATCCTCTGTAAGCACGTCGCCGGGTCCGTTTGCGAGCACCTCGAGTGGTCCCCTCGCCTCTCCGCCGACACCAACGGCTCCCCTCGCGATCGCACCTCTGCACTCGACGACACCCCCTTCGAGGGGAAACAGTTCTGTCACCCTCCCTGGGATGTATGCGTTGACCTCGATTTGTATGGGGAGACCCCTTATGAGCAGTTTACCCGATGTGCGACTAAACGCCTCTATGGTACCTTCGAGGGGGGCTCTGAGGATCTTGGTCGAACTTCCGAAGAAGGAGCGACGGAGGGCGATGACCTCGTCCTTCTTGACAGTGTCCCCCTCTCTCTTGAGCATATAGGGAGCGACATCCATAGCGTCAACTCCTAGCTTTTGGTCTACTCTAACCTCGACGAGCTCGGTGTTCCGGACCTTCCCCCTCGCGATGGGCGTATCCACCTTTACCCTTTCGCCTATGTGTACGAGGACCTCGCCGGGTGCGGGGAGGCGCCGCACCTTACTGATGACGACGTCCCTCTCGACTATCGGTTTGGTCATGTTACTCACCCGCCGCTTCGGACGTAAGCGCCTTGGCCCATTTAACTAGCGTCACCTTGTCATCGGGGACTCTCAATGGTCTGCCCCGCGCGTCGACTATGAAGCCGAGTGAGCCGCCTGTCACCGTCGCGTCGATGCGCTTTGCCTTGCCCTTTCCCAGGCTGAACCTCTTGCCTGCTTTCGCCTCTATTTTGCAGGTTTCTCCGTCGAGTAAGGGAAGCGCCTTGATTTCCCCCGATTTGACGGTTTCAAGGATGGTCTTGCCATCCTGTCGGGTAAGGGTCAATTTGATCGCGTCTCCGTCGCCGTTCCCGTCGGCGCAGAGGCACGTCCCGAGCCTCTGTAGCGTCTCGCCGGTGAAGAGGTTGAAAGCCGCCTCAGGTGCCTCACCGAGGAGCATACCGGCGTGGGGAACAAGCCCCGCTCTGTCCATGTATAGCTCCGTGATATAGAGGGGCTCGACGGAGTCTAGGAGTAGTGCAGCCGACTCACCGGGTGTAGTGAATGCTGAACCCATGCCTATCAAGACCTGGGTGTCGCCGGGGTCGAGGTAGGTCGACTCGACGCTCTGGGTGAATGTGTCCGCGATTGTCCTCTGTATATGCACCCCCTTGAGGCGGCTCGCGAGTTTCTTATGCTCCTCGACCCCAAGCTTTATCGCCTCTCTGGCCAGTGCTCTAAATACCATACTTTCCTCATCCGAGTATTTTCGGGGGCGAAGGACCATGAGGTTACCGATGGTGTTTCTAATAGTCCTCTCATCCATGGGCTTAGGAAGCCACCTTGAGACGCCTTCTGCCCCTGTTTTATTGAGTATAGTCAAGGCGCCATACTCAAGCCCGACATCCGCGTCGAGTGACCTGTTGAAAACTCCTCTGTAGACTGAGTAAATGTCGGTTGTTGAGCCACCCGCGTTTACAGCGAGGAGGTTGACGCGCCTGCGCTCAGCGTAAGCGTAGAGTATCTTCCCTATCGCGGCTTGAGCGGGGAGTATTGGACGCGTAACCCACTTGGCGAGCCTTTCGTAGCCGGGGGAGTGTGTTATGACGTGTTCCATATAGGAATCGTAGATAGCCTCCTTTGCGGGACCGAGGTTCTCCCGCTCGATAGAGGGGCGGACATTATCGACAGCCCTCGTCGCGTACTCCTCGGTGAGTGTCTCAGCTATCTCCTCCCGAGCCTCGACGTTACCGGCGAAGATGACTGGGAGCCGGTAGTCGTCGCCGAAGCGGGGCTTGACGTCCGCCTCCTTAATGACTTCCGCCATCTTCTTGACCTGTTGGACGGCTCCGCCATCTGTTCCGCCGGCTAAGAGGAATATGTCGGGTCTAGTGGCGCGCATCGTCTCGACAAGACGGTAGTCGGGGCGAGGGTCGTCGACGGAGAAGGTGCCAACGAGGTGAGCGCCCGCACCGAGTGCCGCCCTCTGTGCGCTCTCGCCGCTTATCATCCCGATGACGCCGGCGACCATCATGTAAAGTCCGCCGCCGTCGCCGCTGGAGCAGAGGAGACTGACTCCCCTGGGCCCATCTCTACCAATGAGCGTCTCGCCGTCCAGCTTCTCCGCAGCGCGCCTGATGCCTATGGTGACGTCTAGTTCCGGCGCCTCGATCGTGGTCTCAGCTTCCCCGGTCCCTGCGAGCCTAAATGTTCCGTTCTCCCTCCTAACGAGAACGGCCCTCGTGGACTCCCCTATGTCAACTATCAGGTATGCTTCCTTCTCAGCCATCCGTACTCCCTCAAGTGTCGATTAGCAGTAAATTCTTATATCGCTTCCGTTTTAACATTAAAATGGGATTTTAATGGTGGGCGATGCTGATGCTAGTGAATCCCACAGGCTCCTGAAGGCGATAGACGAGAGGGCGTTCACGCTGCTGGAGGACAGGACGCGGCGCAGGATGCTGCTGCTCCTCCGGGAGAGCGAGCTTTCAGCAACGGAGATCGCTGCTCGCCTAGTGATGACCCCCCAGAACGTCTATCACCACCTGCGGAAGCTCGTGGAAGCTGGACTCGTCTCAGAGACATCCGAGAGGCGAAGCGGCCATATCATCGAGAGCTACTACACGGCGACCGCAGACACCTTCGTCTATAGGGAAGACGAGATACCCGAAGACGACAGACACAGGTTCATCGAGGTGCTAAACGGTCTTAACGAGCTCGGGGCAGGCGTTGAGGTATCCGAGGCGAACGCCGAGGTGCTCGCGGTGCTCGCCGGAAAGAAATCAAGTTTAGGAAAGACGCCGGTGACAAACCCCGACGTCTGCTCCTTCTGCGGCTCATCCGGTTACTTCACCAAGTTTGGCCCAATGGACCCAAGCCTACTAAACAGGGTGATCCAGTACAACTCACTCCTCTCCATGAGCGACGCGGAGTTCGAGGAGTCGCTCGCGTTGATGAGGGAACTCCGGCGGCTGCTCCTCTCAATGCGTGAATGAGAGCACAACACAATCACTCATCATAATAGCAAACGATCGAAAAATTCAGCAGACCGATCTTCAGCTTTTTCGCTTGAAGAACTTCTTCAAACGCTCCCAGTAGTAGTCCTTCCATCCCTGCGCGATGTCCTCGGCCACTTCTTCAGGCACCCCGGAGTGTGTCATAGTCAATTCGGTCCCACTTTTTACCTCTTTTAAGACAATCTCGAGCCTCGATGGAGCTGCTCCCTCGGGAAAGTCTGACGACGCCCATTCCTGAACTATCTTCTTCCCAGGCTCAAGCCCTATGTACTTACCCTTGATGTAACCGTCCCACGCAGTGAAACCGCCCCCAACCTTCGGGATCGACGTAGCCGGGCTGCCAGTTAACTCCGCGTGCTTCTCCGCATCTGTATACGTCTCGTAGATTTCCGCTGGCGTCGCGGAGATGCTCGCCTTCTGAATTATAGTAATGGTTTTCGCCAATCGTCGTCGCCCTGTGTTGCCCCGGAGGAGCCCGATTCATAAATCTTGGGAAAATCGATGCGGCGATATCTTAGGGATAAGTTACTTATTGGGAGTTAGATACCCCATTCTTGTTCCCCATTGACAAGTGATATCCGATCGGAGATCGTCGAGAAGCTGATACAATCCTGCAAGGCTCTCTACAGAGAGGTGCCATCAGTTCATAACCCGAACCCGATGGGCCACTTCAGCGCTAGGTTGCCGGGGACGGACAAGGTTGTGATAAAGCCGCGGGACGTGGGCTGGAACAAGGTCACTGAGGAGGACCTCGTCACCTACACACTCGACTACCGCAAAGTGTCTGGGCCAGACTTCGAGATCGTGGAGATACCCATCCACATCGAGATGTACAAGGCGCGTCCCGACGTCGGCGCAGTGGTTCATACTCACCAGACCCACGCGACCCTCTTGGGGACGCTAGGGCTCCAGCTAGAGCTGCTCGATCCGAGCACACTCGCTTTTACGAACGGAGTGCCGACCTACGATGAGGCCGATGACCCGACCTACTTCTCTAAGGAGGTTGGGACGCTGATTCGAAACGAGGAGCAGGGGAGGATAGCGGCGAGGAAGCTCGGCTCGGCTAGCGCCATCATACTCAAGGCGCACGGTCCCATCATCGTCGGAGGCAGCGTCGAGGAGGCGTGCATGCTCACGATAGCTCTGGAGAACGCGGCGAGGTCCCAGATCACGGCCGCCATGGTCGGGGGATCGCGCCCGCCTATCATGAGCTTCGGGCTCACCCCTCGAAAACCCTCCGCCAAACTCTGGAAGGCGCTCATAAACTCCTATTAGACGCCAGCGTAGTCCTGTACCAATGGGACTAAGCGGGCGAAACATAGCAATCCTGCTTATAGCAGGAATTATTGTCGTCGCGGCGGGCGTCTGGTACTACATGGATGCGTCCACTCGAGTTGACGAGATGTCTGTGCGCATCTACGCTGACCCAGCCGCGGAGAACATCCTGGCTTCTATCGAGTCAGAAGACCTCGCGAGCTTCACGAGAGACATGGACACGGCTATGAAAGCCGCCTATACGGAGGCGCAGTTCAATGAAATACAGGACACGCTCCACGCCAAGGTCGGCAACTACGAGGGCAAGACATTCACTAAAGCGGAGCGCTCCGGCGAGTACATCATTGCCTACTATACTGCGGATTACTCAAACGAGCCCTCAGGCGTGACCGTCAGGGTAGTCTTCACCGTGAACACGAGTGGTCAAGCGCAGGTTTCCGGGCTATGGTTCAGCTCACCAAAACTCGCATCGTAGAATGCAATGCGATGGCTAATATCCCCAATTTATGTTCACGTCGTCGAAGTACTGCATCAAAACTGTCTCCCAATACTCCTTTTAGAAATGTTAAAACCAGCATCAAATACATAGTCTCACGATTTCTTTAACTCAAAACGATTTCTCGCGATTTGAAAAAGGTGCCTCAGTGTAACTCTGATCGCTCACGGATCGCACTAATGCCTTCACATCATTGGCGACAAACAGGGATGCTCCACAGGATAAATAGGTTCCCAAGATGCTCGCATATAATTCCTCTATTACTACCAAATAGTGTTGGTATCATATTGCGTGTTGACACAGGAAAGTTACACGCACAATAGTCTCGTGTAAATGTACAGGAACACCTCTCGTCAAAGTGGAAAACTATTCCCCCACCGCTTCTCGAAGTGAACCTCACAAAATATGTAATTAACCTGTGGCGCTATTGTCACTGTATCTTTATTGAGCGTCCACCTTCGCGAGCCCGCTTCCTCTTCATCACTGTTTCGAGTACACCATTCCTGTAAGTGCTCGTCGCCGAGTCCTCGTCTACCTCGAAGGGCAGCTCGAGCTCCTTATGGTAACGGTGGTCGGGGTTCGTCACGTCGAGTGTGAGCGTCTTCTCCGTTGCGTAGAGCTGTATGTCCTCCTTTTCTACGCCGGGTAGCTCCGCAATGACCTTTACTTGCTCCTGCTCCTGAATAACGTCGACGAGTGGCTCCCTCGCCTCCTGGAGGTTTAAGGGCTTCTTCTTGTCCTCCCCGATGGAGGTGCCCGGCTTCATATTGCCAAACTCGCGTACAACGGGCTTCCCGTCGGAGCCCACCTTGACGGAGTAACCGTAAACGAAGGGACCATACTCCTTCTTCACTGAACCATCGGGTAGCTTGCGCTCCGTCGATAGGTCATCAGGTATCTCCCCCTCAATTTCCTTGAAGAAGTCGGACATTTCCTTCTCCATCTCATCGACCATCCTCTCCAGGTCAGGGAAGAAGAACGGCGTGCCGCGCTTCCTCCGCTTCTCCCACTCCTCCCAGAACGACGTCTCAACTCACCGAGAACTACACTCGGGGCGTGCCGGTAAAAGATTATCCCGAGCAGCTTAAGAGGCGCCCACGACCCATGCCTCCCAGTATGCCCATCCTAGCCGCCTACGACGAGATAGCCCTCAAGAGCAGGTTCGTGCGAAGCACCCTCGAGAAGAGGCTCGCCGCCCAGATCGAGCACGTACTGCGCAGGGAGGGTTACCCGGCGAAAGCAAGGAGGCAGTTCGGTAGAATAATCGTCGACGGAGCGCCACCTGAAGCCGCCCCCACCGTGGGTAACGTCTTCGGAGTTGTCCACGCCATACCTGCTGAGGAAACGTGCTCTGGGATCGGCGAAGTCGTCTCCCTCGCAGTCAAGGTCGCCGGCGACACGCTGAAAAACGGCTCCACATTCGCGGTGCGGCCCAAGGTCGTGGGTGACCACCCCTACGGAGGTAGGGATCTAGCCATAAAGGCCGGCGCGGCGATAAACGAGGTATACAAGGACAGGGGTATCAAGGTAAACCTCTCCTCCCCCGACGTTACCATCAGTATAGAGGTCCGGGACAATAACGCCTACGTCTACTCTCGCCTCCTCGATGGCGTCGGTGGCCTCCCCTATGGCTCCCAGGGGCGAGCAATCTCCCTCTTCAGCGGCGGCATAGATAGCCCAGTCGCCACGTGGCTCATAATGAAGCGCGGCGTCGACGTTCTCCCCCTCTTTATGGATCAGACACCCTATGTGGGGGAGAGCTATCTCCGCAGGGCTGAGGATGCTTTCCACGGGATCGCGAAGTACGCGCCGTCGGAGGGCTTCAGCCTCTACTCCGCCAAGATGGGCCCCGTCATGGAGCGCATACTCGAGTCACCGGAGCCTCGCTGGACCTGCATACTCTGCAAGCGTGCCATGTACAGAATAGCCGAGGACTTCTGCAGGTATAAGCGTGCCAAAGCGGTCGTCACCGGGGAGAGCCTCGGCCAGGTCGCAAGCCAGACCCTCGACAACCTCTACACACTCGACTCCGCCGTCAGGATACCCGTCCTCCGCCCCCTCATCGGACTCGACAAGGTGGAGATCGAGGACAGGGCTCGCGACATAGGCACCTACGCCCTCACTGCTCATAAGGTCGAAGGCTGCAAGGCCGTCCCCTCTACCCCCGCGACGCGCAGCAGGATCGATAAGATTGAGTCAATCGAGTCGGTGCTCGGCCTCGACGAACTCTGTCGTGAAGCGGCTAAGGGAATAACCCGCCTCCCTTAAGCTGAAATACGCGTCGCCTCCACATCACTGTGAGAAACGAGATGGCAATCCAACCCGACGCACTACAGGGAGCCGTAGACCTAGACTTCACCGAAGTTGAAGAGCACTGGAACATCTATCAGCTCAGCGACGGAACAAAGCTCAAGGTCAAGCTCATCATCCGAGGCGTTAAAAGGCTCACGCAGTTCGAACCCGACGGTACACCCGTCTACCTCATAAACTCGATGAACGTGGTCAGGGCAGTTGACATACCCGACACCGTCAAGGCGAAGCCCAAGAAGAGCAGCATGCCCCCGGTGTAAAATTTGAAGCTCAGCCTTCTCGCCTCGACGCCGAACGTGGATATCCTCATCGCCACCGCGATGCTAACGACCACGAGCGGCGCTACCCCATCAAGCCTTTTCCACAGGCTCTCCGCCAACCCTGGCAAGGTGACTGAGATTGTTGGGCGTCTAGAAGTTCAGCACGGGAGCATACTGGAGCACAACAGGCTGGACTGGCTCCTAGAGGCGGGGGAGGGCGAGGTTCTCAAAGTGCTGCTCGCGAACAGGTTCTTCACCTTCACGCGGCTTGCGTCGAGCCGATGGCTTGTGAGTGCTAACCTTCGCGCCGTAGTCGAGTACCAGGCGGAGGGCGGAGAGTTCGCGGACTTGCTCCTCGACTCAATCAAGGATAGGTGGCCCCATGTCCACGCCTTTGGGAGGCGGAAGCCGTGAAGGTCGAGCTACTCACCCATACGCCCAGCAGGGAGCTGCTTGAAGCTCTGCCTATCTCCGAGGTACCTGAGAGTGAATTCCTGAGACACCTTTCCTTCACCTTCGCCATCGAGGGAATTAGCAGGGCGTGTAGCCACCAGCTGGTCCGCCACAGGGTCGCCAGCTTCAGCCAACAAAGCCAACGCTACATACAGGTGAAGAGGCTCGGGGAACACATCGTGACGCCGCCAACCGTGGCGGAGAAGGGACGTGATCGCTTCAACCACTTCGTCTCAGAGGCAAGCGACGCCTACACAAGCCTCGTAGACGCCGGCGTTCCCCGCGAGGACGCCCGATTTGTACTACCAAACGCCACCGAGACGAGCCTAATAATGACGATGGACGGCGCGAGCCTCATGCACTTCTTCGGGCTCCGCCTATGCAGCAGAGCCCAGTGGGAGGTGCGCGCCATGGCGGAGGAGATGCTGAGACAGGTTAGGGAGGCGGAGCCGACCCTCTTCGAGGGCGCGGGACCCTATTGCGTCCAGCTCGGCAAGTGTCCCGAGGGTAAGTTCAGCTGCGGGCGAGCCGATGAGATGAAGGCGAGGTACGCCTAATGGACGACCCGATTCACCAACTCGTTGACCCTTAGCGAGAAGACGCCAACGACCGCCCCCGAGGCGAAGGCGAGCACCGCCATGAAGATAATGACTTCAGACGGTAGGGTAAAGAGAACGAGCAGCCTCAGGACTATCACGTTCCCCACGGCTGATAATCCGCCGGCGACGGCTACAGACCACCACCGATCCCTCCCCAGCGCCAGCAACCCCGCCTCGAGGAGCAGCCCCTCAGCTATGGAGATCGGTATCGCCGTGACCCCCTGCGCGCTGAAGAGGGTGACCTCGATTAGCCCCTTGATCACACTCGTCACCGCGGCGGAGCCCACGCGCCGCGTGTATAGTGCCGCGATGAGTAGCCAGAGCACGTGTACCCCCGAAAGGAGCTGTGGAGCGCCAAAGGGCAGTATGGCGAAGGCGTTCAGCGCCTTGCCGAGGTAGCCAAGTGGGACACTGACGACGGCACCGAGGGAGGCCATCAAAACGATGACAGCGAGATCCCTGACTGAGAAATGCGTTGCCTTTTCTCCGGCTTTCATAACACGGGGATGGTTTCCTCAAGTATTAAAACGGTTTCACGGCTACGGGTAAAACGGTTAGTCGACGGGTTCGGGATCGCGCTGAAGGCTACCGCTCGTACAGTGGATGCTACCGCTGTTCCGCGGGCGGACGAGGCTACTACACTCCACCTGGACGACATCGACACCTATAGACTCGAGCCACTTTATGTTCTTGGGATTCGCCGCCGGGACCATGATCTTCATGGGGCCGAGGACGACACCCGTGTCTGGACCCTTCTTGAAGCCACGGGTGTCGATGCTGACGAGGTCGTCAGGGGGCGTGATAAAGTTCCAATTCATCTCCCTCCTCATCCACTCGACGAGGTACTGGTCATAGAAGCTGGGATCGGCGACACTCGTGTGACGGTCGATCATGCTGTAGTGGATGGTGCCCTTCCTCGTGCCGTAGCCGGGGCCGAGTCGTATATCGACCTCAGGGTCTTGCTGCTTGACGATGCGGACATACTGCTCGTGGCCCGACTCGTTCGCGCGGTGTATAGCTGGGTCACCAGTGTTGCCGCGCGGGTAATGGACCTCAATTATCATATGCTTCTCGTCCAGCCAACCGCAGGGACCGCCCTCGACCATGCCATTTCCAGTGATCATGCCGACAACAGGGCAACCAATCTTAGCGAGGGTCTGGTAGGTGGGCTTCTCCTCACCCATCCTGATCCAGTCATACATACGCAGAATGACCTGCCCGTAGACAGCGGGGTGACAGACATCGTCCGTGTAGATAGCCTTTACCTGGTAGGGCATCTCTGATTCATCGGGGTCGCGGACTACGACGCGGACGCCGTTGTCCTTGTACGCCTTGACTAGATTTTCGTGATGCTTTACGAGCTCGTCGAGGTTAGGCTTCTCCATCATGCGCCATGCGTTCAGGCTCGCCTCGTGGGGCGGCCACGGCGTTTTCTTCCCAACGTTGAGGAACTCCTTCCCGGGGCGGTGGACGAGCACGGTGCGTAGCTTGCCTATGCTCGTGTTCGCCTTCCACTTGCTGCCCCAGTACTGAGGCATCATGTCCTCGAACTCGGATAGAACCTGGGGGTGGAGCCTCGTGTATATGTCTTTGAGCTCCTCCTCGGCGTTCATCTTCTTCTTGGCTTCGGGCATCGCTAGTCGCCTAGATGTGCGGTGGATGACTTAAAACACCTGCCCCGATCCGGGCGGAGCCGCGGCGGCTGGACAGACGCACACCTGTGGGCGGGGTCGTCCACGAAATCGAGGACGTTCCTACCGAGGGGCGTCAGCTTCGCCTCATCCGGCTCCGACAGCGTGCCGTAGCGGATGAGTCTAAGCTCCCTTAGTATCTTAGCGTTGAGCTTCAGCGTCGAGAGCGGAACGCCACGTGTCTCGCTAATCCTCTGCAGGATGCGCGAGACCCTCTCCCCGCTACCACCGATGTTGCTCAGAATCAGAACCTGGTTCTCGTTAAGCGCGCGGAGTAGAAGCCGCTTGAGGTCACCCTCGTCGGCTTCTAGCAAGCGAATTGGTGGGACATTGTTCACCACTCGACAAGAAGCAGACGGGCGACGCTTTTAAAATCTTGCGGTGCCTCGCAACGGACGGCTGAGGGTAAGCATTTTCTACGTGCCTTCTATAAGATACATGCTATAGCCACGCCCGTCCCCAGCGAGTGAGAACTTGTCCTTCGAGATCCAGGAGCTCCCCGATGTCATCAAAATCGTCACCCTGCTAGAGCTACAGAACAAGAAGCGTGCGTCGAGGACCAGCCTAGTGAGCAGGCTTGACAAGATCTGCGGGCGTGACATGTGTATCACACCCACGGAGTTCGACGATGCTATGGTGGAGATGACCGCTGAAGGCCTCGTCGTGGTGACACCCGAGGGCATAGTCGAGCTCACGAGCAGCGGACTCCTCCTAAGCGGGGAGTGGGAGAACCTCTTCGTCGGCGAAGAACCCGTTCTTGAGACCGTCACCGGGCTCACCGACGGAAGCATCACCGGCCTCGTAGTCATTTTGAGCAGCTACCTGACGAACCTCGATACATCCCACACGATCTTCGCCACACTCCTTACACTCGCTAGCGTGGCGCTAACGAACTTTAGCAGCTTCTTCCTAGGCGGCAAGACGGAGGACCTGAGCGACATCATCAGCCTGCAGAGGATAATCAACTTCAGCCTCCACGACATCCCCGACAAGGATGAGCGGGAGAAGAGCCTACGCCTCATCTCGCGCCTCTTCAACATCTTCAGAAAGGACCTGAACCGGTCGAACCTTAAGGCGGCGGTGGTGAGCGGTGTCACGACCTTCTTCGCCGGTATCATCCCCATCGGCCTCTATCTATTACTGCCAAGCCCACTCAACATCCTCGTCTCCCTCGGCTTCGTCGGAGTGATAGTCGGCGTCTTCCTCGTCCGCTACAGGTCGCGGAAGACGAGAGTAAACTGGAAGATCACTCTAGCGGAGACGGTGATAATACTCATAATCGCCGTGACCGCGAGTCTCCTATTGGGCCAGAACATCTAGGCCCCGTATTCATCCTTTTAACCGCTGGGCTGTACACATCCCCCATGTCTCTCGGTGTCAGGGGTAAGTTCGTCGTCGGCTTCGACGGCGAGGAGCATAGGATAATCCGCGACGGCGTAGTCGTCGTCGAGGGTAAGAAAATCAAGCACGTCGGGAAGAGCTACGACGGGAAGGTCGACAGGTGGATCGACGCCCCGACGGGGCTCGTCATGCCTGGGCTCATCAACACCCACATACACGCCGCTAGCGCTCCCAAGGACAAGGGTTTCATAGATGATACGGGAGCCCGACACTTTTACATGAGTAGCCTAGGCGAGAACCTCACTTCCCTCGGGCAGGCGATGAGGGGGCCAGACTACGAGGTCTTCGCCAAGTTCAGCCTCGCCGAGTGCCTCAAGAGCGGTAACACGACGATCCTCGAGATCAGCATGGTGCCCAACCTAGGTGCTGAGAAGGCGGTGAAGACGATCGATGAGCTAGGCATCAGGGCGACTGAGAGCCCCATAGTCTCCGACGGCGTCTGGGACCGCGTACCCGTCGCCGACCTACGAACAAGGTGGCTCGATCTCGAGGTTGGGCTTAAGAAGCTAGACGAGGCGGAAAAGTTCGTAAAGAAGTATACGGGTGCCTGCGGAGGTCGTCTCATCCCCGCCATCTACGGCGACACAGTCGACAAGTGCAGTGCCGACCTGCAGAGGGCGATACGCGTCAAGGCGAACGAGCTCAAGGTGCCCCTCACTATCCACGCCGGCCAATGGGTCGTTGAATTCAACAACATGATAAGGATGTACGGTAGGACCCCTGTCGAGTTCCTAAAAGACACCGGGCTGCTCGGCCCCGACCTCATAATCGGCCACGGCTGGGCGATCACAGGCCACCCGATGGTCAGCTACCCACCCATCGACGGTGGCGACCTCGCTCTACTCGCCGAGAGCGGCGCCACAGTAAGCCACGATCCACTCGTCTTCGTTAAGAGAGGCAACAAGATGCACAGTCACACCGCCTACTTAAAGGCTGGCGTAAACGTCAGTATCGGTACCGACACCGTGCCCCAGGACCTGCTGAACGAGATGAGGATGGCGAGCTACACATCGAAGCTGGCTGACTGGGATTGCCACAGTGGTGCGAGCAGAGACATCTTTAACAGCGCCACACTCGGCGGCGCCAAGGGGCTGGGGAGAAGCGACCTCGGACGACTCGCTCCCGGCGCGCTCGCTGACATCGCGGTAGTCGATATGGAGACTTTCAACGGCGTCCCATACCGCGATCCTATAAAGAACCTAATAAACAGCAGCCAACGCGCCGACATCAGATGGGTCATAGTCGACGGAAAGATAGTAGTCGAGGACGGTAAACTCACCACGATCGATGAGATGAAGCTGCTACGTGACGTCCAGAAGGCAGGCGAGGATATCTGGGCTCGAATACCCGAACACCACTACAAGAAACAGACGGCGGACGAGATCTCCCCCCTTAGCTATAAACTCTGGGAGGAATAGACTACTTCCTCAGCGCCCCGGCGCCGAGCATGAAAGCCCTAGTGTTCAGCTCTAGGAACCTCTCGGGTATCGACTCCTTCATCGTGGCGATTATTTCCTCCTCGCTGAAGGGTAGGACGCCCGATACGGCTAGTGCGCCGAGCATGACGATGTTCGTTGCGATGGGGTCGCCCGCTTTCTCAGCTAACTTTGTGGCGTCGAGGACGGATACCCTGTTCGTCACCTTCTTCAGTAACTTTACCAATTCCCCCTCCTCTGGATACTTGCGCATCCCGCTGATGACCTCGACCGGTGGGAGCTTCTTGCTGTTTACTATAGCGAGTCCCCCCTCCTTGAGATAGGTGACTCCCCTACGCGTTGCCTCGGCTATCTCGAACCCGAGAAGGGCGTCCGCCTCCCCCGGCCTGATCTGGGGCGAGTACGCCTCACCGATCTGTATGTGCCCCATAACGGGGCCACCACGCTGAGCCATACCATACGTTTCGCCGATGCGGACCTGTAGCCCCTTCCTTATTGCCGTCTCAGCGATGAGGCGTGTCGCAAGTAGCGTACCCTGCCCTCCGACACCCGCAATGACTATGCGAGTAGTCACCATCACTCGTCCCTCCCGTGGATGCAGCCGACGCTACAAACCTGGGCACAGACGCCGCAGCCCATGCAGATGGTCGGGTCTATGCTCGCTTTCTTCGCTGCCTCGTCGAAACTTAGACCGGGGCAACCGAATGTACTAAGACAGAGTTTACACCCAACACACTTGGATTCGTTGACCTCGTATGGGACAGGGCGTTTCGGTCTCATCCTGCGGATCGCCTCGGTGGCGCAGACGCGCCTGCTGATGACCATGGCGACGCCATCCGTCTTGAGCATCCTCTTGAACGCCTCCTCGGTCGCCTTCGTGTCGTAGGCATCTGTTACCTCGATATTCTCAACGCCCACTGCCTTGGCGATCTCCTCGATGGAGACACTCTTTGTCTCCTCGCCTGTCGCCATTTTACCGGACTGAGGATTGGGCTGGAAGCCCGTCATCGCGGTGACGCTGTTGTCAGCGACGACGACCTTTATGTTTGTCTTCGTCTGAACCGCGTTCATGAGGGCGGGTATAGCGGCGTGGAAGAAAGTACCGTCACCTATCCAGGCGATGGTATCGACGCCTACCTGGCTCATCCCTTGGCTTACGCCTAAACTGGCCCCCATGCAGAAGTATGTATCCTCGTAGCTCATAGGCGGCGCCCAAGCTAACCCGTAGCAGCCTATGTCACCGTTGACGACGACCTTATGGATGTCGCCTTTGACCGCCTTGACAGCGCGCTTGAGGGCGTAGATGCTAGGCCTGTGGGGGCAGCCCGCGCAGACTGTGAGCATCCGGCCGAAAATCATTTCCTTCGCCTCCTTTTCGACATCTGCGCGCGGGTTACCTTCAGGTTTCTGCCCGAGCATCTCGGCGATGACGCTGTCGACCATGTAGGGCATCAACTCGCCCTCTGCGGGTAGCTTGCCTCCGATGCGCCCGTAGAGCTCGACCTTGGAGTTGGCGTCCTTGGCGAGTGCCTTGACATGTAGCTCGACGAAGGGGTCGGGCTCCTCGGTGACGAGTACCTTTTCGACGCCCTTGAGTAGCTTCGTTACAAGTCCCTCAGGGAGGGGGTTTGACGTGCCCAGCTTGAGGACGGCGACCTTGTCCTTTGCACCCAACTTGACAAGTGCGTCCATGACGTAGTTGTATGTCTGCCCAGTCGCGATTACGCCGACCTTCTCCTTCCCCGACATCATGAGCCTGTTCAGAGGAGAGATGTCAAACTCGAGAACCATCCTGGCGATCTTCAAGTTAGCCTCCTTCTCCCTGCCATAGAACATCTTGTCGAAACCCGCGACGACGTAGCTGAACTGCTCGAAGTCGAACTTCGCCTCCCTGTCAAGCTTCTTAAGCTCGCCGAGCTTAACGCCACTCCTCATGTGGCTGACGCGGGTCACTGTACGAAGCATGACGGGCTGCTTATGCCTCTCCGATATCTCAAATGCCTGCACGGTGAAGTCTTTGGCGTCCTGTGGGTCGCTTGGCTCGAGGACGGGAATACAGTTCTGCTTCGCCACCCAGCGCTGATCCTGCTCCTGCCCGCTGCTATGCTGACTCGGATCGTCGGCGCTGACGAAGACGAGTCCCCCTTTAACGCCTCTGAGTGCCGCCATCTCCACAATGTCGAGCGCTACATTCAACCCGACGTGCTTCATCGGCACGAGGCCACGCTGGTTGCACATCGAGGCGCCGTAGACTACCTCGAAGGCAACTTTCTCGTTTGTCGACCACTCGAAGTGGATGCCTACCTCCTTTGCGATCTCAGCGAGAGTGTTGCCTATCTCCGAGGCCGGTGTGCCTGGGTAGGAGGCAGCTATCCTTATACCTGCTTCGAGGGCGCCACGGACTATTGCCTCATTGCCCATAAGAAGCACCGTCTCCCCCGGCTTGTTCATCGTGACTGGATTGCTCATGAACTACCCATGCTGCTAAACCATTTATTAATCCTCATCCCTAAACCTCATCTATGGTTCTTAGGAGGAAGAGGCTCGGCAAGACCGACCTCATGGTAACTGAGGTGGGCTTCGGCGGCATACCCATACAGAGAGTCTCCGAGGCGGAGGCGATCGGCGTCGTCAGGCGATGCTATGAGCTCGGGATAAACTACTACGACACAGCGCGCGGCTATACGACGAGTGAGGAGAGGATAGGCAAGGCTCTCGCTGACGTCAGGGATAGGATACTCATCGCCACTAAGAGCCCCGCCAAGACTGGCGAAGGAGCTCCGCGAGAATCTAGCTAAAAGCCTCAATAACCTACGCACCGACTACCTCGACCTCTACCAGCTCCACAACGTCACCGACATAGGATGGAAGACAATGCAGGAGCCCGGCGGAGCCCTCGAGGAGTTGCTAAAGATCAAGGACGAGGGCATAGCCCGCCATATCGGCGTGACGAGCCACAGTCCAACCTTCCTCAACAGGATAATCGCCGAGGGCAGCCCATTCGAGACCATCATGGTCGGCTACAACTACATTGCACTCGAGCCGGGGAATGAACTCTTACCAACCTGCAAGAGGATGGACGTCGGCACAATCATCATGAAACCCTTTGGGGGAGGCGCCTTCACGAACGCCTCGACCGCCCTCAAGTTTGTACTCGCCGACAAGAACTGCGACTGCACAATTCCCGGCATGCAAAGCATCACTGAGGTCGAGCAGAACGTCGCCGTCTGCGGCGAAGACCTAGTTTTGTCGAGGGACGAACTTGACTCAATCGAGGTGGATAGAACCGCTCTCGGCGACGAGTTTTGCGCCGCTTGCGACTACTGCCAGCCATGCCCAGCGGGGATACCAATCAGCTTCGTGCTCCGCACCGAGATGAGTACCCTGCGCCGAATGGGATGGACGGAAGGTGTCATGAAACAGACAAGAGAGGTCGCCCCGAAGGTCGCAGCTTGCCTAGATTGCGGCGCATGCGAGATTAGCTGCCCATACCAATTGCCGATAAGGAAGCTCTTACCCGAGAAGATGGACGCTTTGCTCAAACGCCTCGAGGAACGGAGCATTCCTTAGGCAAACAACTTTTTCAACGCCAGAGCGAGATATCCACAGATTCAATGTCACTAAGGAACAACAGAAGTTGATTTTAAAGGAGTTTCGAACGATCAAGGAGTTGCTCACCCCGAAGCCCACCATGCGCCGACTGCCCCCGCCGAAGAGGGCTTTCAGTCAGGAGTTCATTCACTTCCTAAATAAGCGCGCGCGGGCGCTTGTTGATTTCATCATCATTGCCCTCATCGTCTTCCTGCTGTTAAAGCCACGATCCAAGACAGAATCGAAGTAAATCGGGGAAAGTGGTAAAACCACCTTCCACACACCTCTTCACCATATGAGCATCTCGAAGATTTTCACGGAAGCAGAAAAGTCTGGAAAGGAAGTAGCCGAGCTCACATCAGGGCTCGTCAAGTTCAACAGCGCCCACCCTGAGGGGCGCACGGACGAAATCGTTCTCTACATAGGTGAGTACCTAGAAAAATACGGCATCGAGCACGAGGTTCACGCGCAGGACCCTAAGAAGCCGAACATCGTGGCAAAGATACCCGGCAAGTCCGACCACAAGGTCCTATGGGTGGGGCACATCGACGTCGTCCCCGAGGGTAAGCCCGATGCTTGGAAATACCCAGCCTACGACGGTGTCATAAAGGGTGGAGTCGTCCACGGCAGGGGTAGCAGCGACATGAAGGGCAGCTGCGCATCCGCCATGGTCAGCGCGCGTATACTCAGCAATATGAAGGTACCCCACCCCGTAGAGTTCTGGTTCACAAGCGACGAAGAGATAGGCGGCGGAGCCGGAGCCAAGTGGCTCGCAGAGTCAGGCCACTTCAAGGGCGATGTCTGTATCATCGGCGACGGCAACGGAGGAGGCGCTGAGAGCCCGAGCATCGACCTAGGCTGCAAGGGCGGGGCGCAGACGCGCATCATCGCCAAGGGTAAGACAGCCCACGGTAGCACCCCATTCCTCGGTGACAACGCCATCATGAAGCTCGTCAAGGTCATCCCCGAAGTCTACAAGATCGGCAACTTCAAGCTCGACCTCCCCGAGGCACTCAACAAGCCGATCAGGGACAGCGTCAAGTTCTATATGGGTGACTCCAAGACGCCTGAACTTCAAAAGATGGTCAGGCGCATGTTCAACTATCCATCCGTCACATGTAACATCATCAATGGTGGCGTCAAGATCAATGTCGTCCCAGACTACGCTGAGGCGGAGTTCGACATACGTCTCACCCCAGGTGCCAGCGTATCCACCGTCAAGAAGGAGATAGAGCGCATAGTAAAGGCGGCGAACATTTCAGGCGTCGAGGTGGCGTCGGGGCGCGAAACCCACGCTAGGCTAGGCGACAAGGCGGGCTTCTACGAGAGCCCCGACACCGTCTTTGCCAAGCAGTTTTCAAAGACTATCAAGAAGGTGACTGGTAAGAGGCCGAGTATGAAGATACTTACAGGTGGAACCGACGGAATAAGTACGAGCAAGATAGCCGGCATCCCCAGCCTAGGCTATGGCACTAGCATAAGCGGCGTAGCCCACCAGCCCAACGAGTACATAACCGTCGAGAACCTCGTCCTCGGCATCAAGGTCTACGCGGGCTTCCCCTACTTCTACAAGCCCTAACACCAAAAAAGAGGGACGGGTCCAACTAATGGGGCCACGAAATGACACTTTTCCTATACATAACCCGGATAAATGTCAAATAACTGTTTATTACTTACGAAAGGGTAGTTTAAGCCGCTATCTCCGTGCCCGTCATCAGATTTCGGGGCTTCGCCACGATCTCCCTAATCTCTAGGTCGTAAAACTTTCTCGGGTACGAAGGCTTCACCACTATGCAGGTGTCCGTACCCTCCGCCGTTCCTGCGATCGCCATGACCTCCCGGTCCATCGGTATCAGCCCAGCGTCAGCCGCCATGAGTGTGATTTCGACGGCGACCTTCATTCCCTGCCCGAAGCGGTAGAGTGTGTCCCTTACAACTTCCTCGATGCTCTTACCGCCGCTCTTCTCGGTGAAACTGCTGGCGACTCCGTCCCCTAGCACGTGGGACGTGACTAGCGGTTTAATACCCACCTTATCGAGCTTCGCCTTCTCTGCCTCGGTGAAGCACCATCCGTTCTCCCTGTACCCCTCGGCGATCCCAACCGCGACGAGGTTGAGCTTCGGGTCGGCGAAGATCTCTTTTGCACGTATAGCCGTCCCACCATGGGTAGTCGCCACAACGACATCCCTGATCTTCAGTTCCTTCGCCCGTTTCTTCGCTGCCGCTAGGACGAGCTCGGTGTTATTTCCTGGCGAATCGCAGTACAGGATAGTCTTCTCCAACAATATGCACCTATACCCTGTTTGGTTTCTTCACGGATAAAGGCTGAGGGATGGCGCGGCCGGAGAGATTCGAACTCTCGACCATAGGCTCCGAAGGCCCATGCTCTATCCGCTAAGCCACGGCCGCTCCGGGCAGAGTGGGCGCATCCCTGAAGTTAAGTGTTGCCAAGGTGTGCGAACCCATAATAAGCCTGCGAATGACAAATACAGCGAAAGGGTTTCACTTTGCCCGAGGAGAGACTCGTAAAGGCCGTCGAAATAAGCGTCTTTGCCCACGCTACGGAGGACGAGGAAAAGGTAAAACAGGCGGTCAAGAGGTTAGCACGCTTCGAGCCCGAGTTCGAGTTCCAGCGCCTCTCCGGGCACTACGAAGACCCCATAAACCTCCTCACTGCCAAGACGGTGAAGAAAAAGGAGGCGACCAATTTCCTCGCTAACATACTTGACAAGTTCAGCAGCCTCGACAAATCGACCCTGGTGCAGAATTTACCTAACCACATAGACCAACAGGGAAGCCTCTACATTCGCCTTGACAAGCAAAAGGCATACCATGGACGCGCCGTAATAGCCGAGAACGACCCCATCAGGGTCAAGTTCAAGTTCCAGCTACCCCACAAGGCGGACCCCGTCGTCGTCGTACGCGAGTTCATTCTTAACTTGGAGGCAGGCGAGGAGTGAGGCACTACATCGACCTTCACCTCAAGCCGTCGACACCTGAGCAGGCGCCTGAGATGGTGCAGCTAGCTACCCAACTGGGATACAGCCACGTCGCATCGACCCAGTCCACTGAGGGGTTGAAGGTCGTGACCCGGATTGACATCGAGGCGAAGCGTGGCAAAGAGCTACAGGATGCCCTGAGAAAAAGCAGGCGAAAATACAACATCGTCGCTGTAAGGTGCCTCTCAAAAGAGGTTGCACGCATCGTTGCAAGGGACGAACGCGTAGACATACTTCTCTTCCCCGAGGACCCCACGCAGCGGAGACAGAACTGGCTTGACCACCACGAGGCGGAGCTTCTCGACGGAGCAGGGCGTGCATACGAGATCAACGCCTCCGAATTGCTCGCAGCCAGCCCTATGCGTCTCGCCAAGGTCATAACGACCATCAAGAGAGACCTAGTAGTCGCTAGCCGTCATAACATACCCGTCGTCCTATCAAGTGGCGCAACATCGTCTATTCTGATGCGGGAGCCACGTGCGCTTACTGCACTCGCAACCCTCCTCGACATAGACGAGGACTACGCCGCCGACATGCTCTCTACAATACCCGAGGCAATTCTCGCCAGAAACCACGCAGAGCACGAGGAGGAACCATGATGCCCGTACGCAGCGTGAGGCGCAGATACCTGCTCTTCAGTGTCACAATCGAATCCCCCATAGTTGAGAAGGCGATCTGGGAGGCGATACGCGACTCCATACTCACCCTCTACGGCTCGAAGGGACTCTCACTTATCGACCCTAATCTAATTGAATATAACGAGGCAGCGAAGTCGGGGATAATCCGCTGCACCCACGAAACGGAGAGATTCCTCCGTGCCTCCCTCGCCTCGATAGTCGAAGTATCCGGAGTCCCCACCGCGATACGCGTCCAGCGCGTCAGTGGAACCATAAAGACACTACGCAAAAAGGCGGGAATAGAGAAGCCAAAAAATACTCGGATAACGAAATAGAGAAGTATTTTTATTCCTCCTGATAGTTGACAAGGTGGAATCGCCACAGGGACGTGGAGAGGAGACTGAAAAAATGATAATACCCGTGAGATGCTTCTCATGCGGGAAGGTCGTAGGCGACAAGTGGGAGCCGTTCAAGAAGCGCGTCGATGCAGGAGAGGAGCCTGGAAAAGTCCTCGACGACCTCGGCGTAACGCGTTACTGCTGCCGCCGCATGATCCTCTCCCACGTCGAGATCATAGACGACGTGATCAAGTTCCACGAAGGACAGAAGAGTCTAGAGGTAAAGGGAGGAAACTAGTTGGAGCCGGAGAATGAGGCACAGCAGCCGATCAACGAGAACCTACTGCTACCGCAGGAGGTCCTACTATCCGCGGGCGTCCACATCGGCACTCGCGTAAAAACAAAGGACATGGAGCCATTCATCTACAAGGTCCGCCCAGACGGACTCTACGTCCTCGACATGGAGCAGATGAACGAGCGGATTAAGGTAGCCGCGAAGTTCCTCAGCCGCATGAACCTCAGCAAGGTAGTCGTCGCCTCGAGCAAGAGGTACGGCAGGAGCCCCGTCGAGATGTTCTGCGAGACCGTCGGCTGCAAGTCCATCACGGGCAGATTCACATCAGGCACCTTCACGAACCCAGCATATGCAGGATTCTTCGAGCCCTCCGCAGTCATAGTGACTGACAGCCTCGCCGACGACCAGATCGTAATCGAGGCAGCCCAGAACGGCGTCCCCGTAATCGCCCTAGCAAGCACCGACAACAGCAAAAGCAACGTCGACCTCGTCATTCCGATGAACAACAAGGGTCGCCGCGCGCTCGCGATCGCCTTCTGGCTCATTGCACGTGAGATACTCAAGGAGCACAATGAGCTCCCCGCCAGCGGCGAGATGAGATATAGCATCGACGACTTCGAGACTAGTTAGGAGGTTCTAAGTTGTCGGTGAGGCGCCCCTACGTCGCGGGGAGCTTCTACCCCCGCGAACCGCAGCGCCTCAGGCGTGAAATTGAAAACTCATTCAAACACGAGCTCGGCCCAGGCAGGCTGCCGGTGAAGGGTGATAAACCCCGGACCATCACAGCCATCGTCTCCCCCCACGCCGGCTACGTCTACAGCGGACACGTTGCAGCCCACGGTTACCTAGCCCTCTCAGAACAAAAGGCGCCGGATACAGCAGTGATCCTCTGTCCGAACCACACGGGGCTAGGCAGTGCAGTCTCTCTCATGGGTGAAGGCGCATGGGAAACCCCTCTCGGCAAGGTTAAGATAGACATAGAGTTATCGGAAGCCATCTTTCGTGCCTCCGGCATGATCGACCTCGACGAGTCTGCTCACCAGTACGAGCACTCAATAGAGGTCCAGCTGCCATTCCTCCAGTTCATCTACGGCTCATCGATCAGCATCGTCCCCATCTGCATGGGGTTACAGGACCTCGAGACGAGCAGGAACGTCGGTGAGGCGGTAGCCGAGGCTGCGAAGGGCAGGAACGTCATCGTAATCGCCTCGACGGATATGACTCATCAGGAACCACAAGAGTCGGCAGCGAGGAAGGATCGTCTCGTCCTCGACTCTGTTGAGAAGCTCGACGAAGCAGGCGTTCAAAACGCTGTCGCTAAGAATCGAATCACGATGTGCGGCTACGGCCCGGTCTCCGCCACAATAGTCGCCTCCAAGCTCCTCAGAGCCGACAGGGCAGAAATCTTATCATATCATACGAGTGGGGATATAACGGGTGACCGGGGGGCGGTAGTCGGATACGCCTCTGCGAAGCTCACCCGAACGGTGCTCTAGATGATCGCAGAGGCAACCGCCCCAGGCAAAATAATACTATTCGGAGAACACAGCGTCGTCTACAAGGGACCCGCCATACTCCTAGCCGTAGACCGTAGGGCTACAGTAACCGCCTCCCGCCGCGATGACAAGAAGATCTACATAGACTCCGAGGACCTCGGATTCAGCGGCTTCTTCGATGAAGGAAATTACACCGCCGTCACTGGTAAAGCTTGGAGAGGCAGGAACATGTCCGCTTTGGAGGTCGCGGCGAGGAACGTCATGAAGCACCTCGGCGTAGACTCGGGAGTCAACCTCAAGGTCAGGAGCATGATACCCATCGCCGTCGGCCTCGGCTCATCTGCCGCCGTCTGCGTCGCCACGACCGCCGCCATCGGCGAGCTATTCGACGGCAACCTCACGAAGGAGAAGATCTCGGAGCTAAGCTTCGAGGGTGAGAAGGTAATACACGGCAACCCGAGCGGCGCTGATAACAGTGTCGCAACCTACGGGGGCATCATGCGCTTCGAGAGAGGAGTAGGTCTAAAAAGACTACAACTAGACGAGCCTCTCCCGTTCATCATTGGGAATACGCGGAAAAAGCGGTCGACCCGTAACATGGTCGAAAACGTCAAGGCACTCAAGGACAGGAATCCTGAGATCGTCGACCCCATCATATACACGATGGCAAGCCTCTCACAGGTAGGCCTTGACGCCCTGCTCCGCAGGGATGTGGGAAAGCTAGGCGACCTAATGAACCTCAACCAGGGGCTCCTCTCAGCCATAGGCGTATCGACGATTGAACTCGACGACCTCATCTACGTTGCCAGACAGGAGGGGGCGCTCGGTGCTAAACTCACCGGTGCGGGCGGTGGAGGCTGCATGATAGCACTGGCTGACGCAGAGAACCTCGGTAAAGTGGAGAAGGGGATACGCGCTGCCCGGGGTCAATCAATGAGAGTGAACCTTACAGACGAGGGAGTGAAGACGAGGAAGATCGAAGATGGAAGTCCTTAAACTCGGCGGCTCGGTTGTCACACACAAAGATCTCCCAAAGGCAGCGAATAAAGAGGCGATCAGGAGGCTCGCCTCAGAGATCGCGACCGCCGGACCGAGGCAGTTAATCATAGTCCACGGCGGCGGCTCCTACGGTCATCCTCTCGCGAAGGAGTACGAGATCGTCGACGGCTACAAATATCCACGACAACTTACGGGCTTCTCGTTTACCCATCAGGCGATGGTCGAGCTCAATGCTCTGATTGTCGAGGCACTACTAGAAGCGGGCATACCCGCTATGTCGGTCGCACCCTCCTCATTCATAGTCACCGAGGATCGCCGCATTATTGACGTGAACCTTTCACTCGTCACACGAGCCCTCGAGTCGAACATGGTGCCCGTCCTCTACGGGGACGCTGTGCTCGACTCCGCGAGGAGGTTCACGATACTATCAGGCGATCAGCTTGCTGTGCGCCTCTCGACGGAACTAGGCGCGTCCAAACTGCTCTTCGGTGTCGATGTCGACGGCGTCTTCACCGCGAATCCCAAGCTAGTAAAAGAGGCAAAGCTAATCGAGGAGCTCTCCCTGAGCCAGATGAAAGGTATGATACGAATAGGAGAAGCTCTTTCGACCGACGTGACCGGCGGAATGCTTGGTAAAATAGGCGAAGCCGGCGCCGCCGTCGAGGCGGGCGTCTCAGTCCAACTAGTTAACGCCCTCAAGCTGGGGATCGTTAACGCTGCACTGCGTGGGGAGAAGGTACCCTGCACGTGGCTGAGGAGATGAATAAATGAGCATCACGAAGAGAAAGCAGAGACACATCAGGGTAAGCCTCGAGGAGAAGGTGAACTCAGACGTGCCGACGGGATTAGAGGACGTGAACCTCGTACATAGGGCAGTACCCGAGATCGACCTCAAAGACGTTGACACTGGAATTGAGCTATTCGGCAAGAGCCTCAGCGCGCCACTCATAATCTCTGCAATAACGGGCGGAACCGAGGAAGCTGAGAAGATCAACAGGACCCTTGCCACGATCGCTGAGAAGTTGGGCGTAGGCATAGGTGTCGGGAGCCAGAGGATCGCAATTCAACAACCTGAAGTAGAGCGGACTTTCAGGATCGTCCGCGAATCCGCGCCTCACGCTCTCGTAATCGCCAACATCGGCTGCCCACAACTAAGCCTAGGTTGGGGCATCAAGGAGGCGAGAAAGGCCGTTAAGATGATTGACGCAGACGCACTCGCAATACATATGAACCCCCTCCAGGAAGCCATCCAGGTAGACGGAGACACTAACTTCAAAGGCATAGTCGATAAAGTTAAGGCTCTTACCGCTGAGCTCGGTGTCCCGATAGTCATGAAGGAGACCGGTGCAGGTATCTCGTACGAGGACGCGCGCAGGCTCGAGGCAGCAGGCGTCGCGGGTTTCGAGATAAGCGGTCTCGGTGGTACAAGTTGGGCTGCGGTCGAGCACCATATCGCCCGCGAGGTCGGAGATGACAAGATGGAGTACCTCGGTAAAGCTCTTTGGAACTGGGGCATACCCACCACGTGCAGTTTAGTCGAGGTCAGGGCAGCTTCCAAGGGGAAGATAATCGCCTCCGGAGGGTTACGCACGGGGCTTGACGTAGCAAAGGTGCTCGCCCTCGGCGCGGAAGCAGTTGGGATAGCTAAGCCCTTCCTCCAGAAGGCTGTCGAGGGTGAGGAGGTCCTCGAGAAGCACATAAAGACCATCATCGAAGAGATGCGTATCAGTATGTTCCTCATGGGTGCTCGAAGCGTCGCTGAGATGCGGGGCGTTCCCGTCGTCGTCACCGGCTGGACAGCTGAGTGGTTACGTGTGAGGGGTTTCGACCCCGCCGCATATGCGACGCGTGGAAGGTAGGACAGCTTTTATCTCTGACGCGGGTTGCTAACCACTGGTTGCCATGTCGAGCGGCGACGCGATAAAGAGAAAACTCGTCGAGAGCACCAAACCGGTGGACGTTTTCATCGACGAGATCTTGACGCCCCGGAGGCCCGAGATCCTCTATGAGGCGTCGCGGCACCTTTTACTCGCCGGCGGTAAGCGGCTGAGACCCTTCCTAACGTTAAAGGCATGCGAGGCGGTCGGTGGGAACCCTGCAGATGCGATTCCGTTCGCCGCCGCTTTCGAGTTGCTTCACAATTTCACACTCGTCCACGACGACGTGATGGATAACGATCCAGTCCGTCGCGGCGCACCTACAGTCCACACTAGATGGGGGATACCGATGGCGATCTGCGCAGGTGACCTCCTCTTCGCCAAGGTCTTCGAGGCGATGACTGTGTATGCCCCCGCCAGCCTCAACCCTAGGCGGGTAAAGATGTGCATAGAGAAGGCGACAGAGGCAACAATAGAGGTCTGCGAGGGACAGGTACTCGACGTCTCCTTCCCGAATACCGTCGATGTGTCAGAAGAGGACTACGTCGCGATGGTCGGGGGTAAAACGAGTGCCCTATTCCGCGCCTGCGCCGAGGTCGGCGCCATCGTCGGTGGAGGGAAGACGCGGCAGGTAAATGCCCTCGGCAAGTTCGCATACGAGGCGGGCATAGCCTTCCAGATTATGGACGATTACCTCGGCGCGTCGGCGGACGAGAAGACACTCGGCAAGCCAATCGGCAGCGACATCAGGGAAGGAAAGAAGACCCTCATCATGATACACGCCCTACGTAAGGCGAAGCCGAAGCAGAGGGAGAAGATACTCGGCGTACTCGGGAATCACGAGGCGACACCTACGGAGATAGCCGAGGTCAACAAGATCATGGTCAATATTGGCTCCCTCGACTACGCACTCAAGAAGGGGGATAAGTACATCGCCTCAGCGAAGAGGAGGTTTGACGCCCTCCCAGACACGCAAGCGAAAAAAGACCTGTTCGCCCTCGTCGACTACTTCACGGCGCGCAAGTACTGAACTTCCATTTAGGAAAAGGATAAGTGTTTTCCGCCAGCCTATTGCTGCGTAGTGGTCTCCTTTGGGACTCGATCTCGATAAGATCAAGGCATCCGCGATCAAGTATGCCGTATTCAACGCCTCTCAGTACGGGGGTAAGGCTAATCCAGGCTCCGTTATGGGTCGCATCTTCGCAGAGTACCCCGACGCGAAGACAAACGCTAAGGACGTCCAGCGCCTCATCATGGGCGTCGTCGCCGACGTCAACTCCTGGCCTCTAGAGAAAATCATGGAAACCGTCAAGCAGTGGCCCGAGCTCTTCGAGGCGAAGAAGCCGGAGGAGAGGAAGACAATGCCGCCGCTCAAGAACGTGGACAAGTGGCCCATGGTCAAGGTCCGGTTCGCCCCCAACCCGGACGGCCCTCTCCACCTCGGCAGCGCCGAGTCGATAATCTTCAGCGACGAGTACGCCAAGATGTACAAAGGCCACTTCATACTCCGCTTCGAGGACACGAGCGCCGACGTGAAACCGCCGATCCCGCAGATGTACCAGTGGATACCCGAGGATCTCGTGTGGCTCGGCGTCAAAGTGGATGAGAAGTACGTCCAATCTGAGCGGCTCCCCATTTACTACGAATGGGCGGAGAAGATTCTCTCGATGGGGCAGGCGTACGTCTGCACCTGTGAGTCGGAGGAGTACAAAAGGCTCTACATGGCCAAGGAGCCGTGCCTCTGCAGGGAACTTGCCCCCTGAGGAGCATCTGAGGCGTTGGAGAATGATGCTGGATGGCAGCTTCAAGCGCGGCGAGGCGGTGGTGAGAATTAAGACTGATATCGCTCACCCGAACCCCGCCATACGCGACTGGCCCGCCCTCAGAATAAGCACGCGATCACACCCAATACAAAAGAAGCAATACCGCGTCTGGCCTCTCTACAACTTCAGCTGCGCTGTTGACGACCACCTCATGGGAGTCAGCCATGTCATCAGGGGTAAGGAACACGAGGTGAACAGCGCTCGCCAGAAGTATCTTTACGACCACTTCGGCTGGCAGTTCCCCGAGGTCATCAACGTGGGACGTCTCGGATTGGAGGCGGGCATCCTCAGCAAGTCAAAGATCAGGGCTGGCGTGGACGCTGGCTCGTTTACTGGCTGGGATGACCCGAGGCTCGGTACCCTACGTGCCCTCAAGCGCCGTGGAATCCAACCTGAGACCATCCGCGAGATAATGGTACAGGTCGGCCCAAAGCCAATCAACGTCACGATTAGCTGGGGCAACTTCGCCGCCGCGAACAAGAAGATTATAGACCCGCACTCGAACAGGTACTTCTTCGTCAGGGACCCGGTGGAGCTTGATGGTAAAGGGCGTCAAGGAGGCGCTGCACGCGAAACTGCCCTTACACCCCGACCACCCCGAGAAAGGCCACAGGGAGTACACTATCGAGTCCGAGAAGGGTGTGTGCACGTTCCTCCTACCCTCGAAGGACCTCGTAGAGGCTAAAGGGAAGCTTATTCGTCTCATGGGACTCGTCAACGTCGAGGTGACCAAGGTGGGAAAGATCGCCGAGGCGAAATACCACTCAAAGGAGCACCAGGTAGCGAGAGAGAAGGGGATGCCCTTCATCCATTGGGTCACCGATGACAAGTCCATTCCCACTGAGGTTGTTATGGCAGACGCGTCAATAGCCTCCGGTAGAGCTGAGAGCCTCGTCTCAGGCTTAAAGGTGGACGATATGCTTCAGTTCGAGCGTTTCGGCTTTGTACGCGTCGACTCCAAGGATCCTCTCAGGCTCTACTACGCCCACGACTAGCCCCACCCTTTACATAACGTTTAAAAACAAAGGGTCGGTGGCTAGTATGCACAACTGGAGGAAATGACTGTGTCCGATCCTTCGAAGAAACCATTCTACGTAAAGTTCGAAGTCCCCAAGGAAGTAGTCGAGGCCGCCTACGAGGCTCTGAAGGTCGCCCGCGAGACGGGTAAGATCCGGAAGGGTACGAACGAGACGACCAAGACGATCGAGAGGGGCAAAGCGAAACTCGTCCTCATAGCCGAGGACGTCTCACCCCCTGAGGTGGTTGCACATCTCCCACTCCTCTGCGATGAGAGGAAGGCAGCGTACGTCTACGTTCCCGAGAAGCAGCGCATCGGCGAGGCTCTCGGACTCACGGTGGGCAGCGCGGCCGCCGCCATCGAGGAGACGGGTGACTCGGAAAAGCTCGTCGCCGAGATCGCCGAGAAGCTCAAGGCAATCGTAAAGTAGGGTGAACCTCTGTGTCCGAGGAACAGGAAAGCCTGACGCAGGCTACGGTCATCCAGATACTTGGCAGGACGGGTCTCACCGGAGAGGTGATGCAGGTCCGCGTCAGGATAGAGGATGGCAAGGACAAGGGCCGCATCATCACCAGGAACGTCAAGGGCCCGGTGAGAATTGACGACCTGCTGCTGCTCAGGGAGACGGAGCGCGAGGCTAGGAAGATCAGGTAGGTATAGTGTATGCCGACTGTCTACAAGTGCGCGTTCTGTGGGAGCGACATTGCCCCGGGAACCGGGATAGGCTTCGTCCGTAGGGACGGGCGCGTCCTCAGGTTCTGCGGGAGCAAGTGCAGAAAGTGCAGCTTAAAGCTGAACAGGGACCCGCGCAAGTTCAAGTGGACTAAGGCGTGGGGCCAGCAGCGCTAAGACTGCTATTCACCCTCTTTTAACATCTTTTCGCGATACATATCAACGCGTTAAGTGTACTTTTTAGTACACTGTCGATCGCTAACGGTCTCCTATTTAGGGTTATTTTGGTTAAAAGGGCTTTTATTTAGTTTTTTCAGATGACGCCCCTCCCCTTCGTGCGGCGAAGCGGTTATAGTCTATGGGGTTCCCGATATCAGGATTAGAATGTACCAGGAGACGCTTGTTATCCTGAAACCCGACGCCCTGGAGAGAAACCTCGTCGGGGCGATAATCGACCGCTACGAAAGGGCAGGGCTGAAGATCGTCGACATGCACTACTACCGTTGCGTGAATGAAGCCATTCTCAGGAAGCATTACCCGGACTCCATGGCTGAGGGGCTTGGGAAAAAGGCGCAGCTTGCTTCCCCCGGGATCACTGACGCCAAGGCACACGGGATGAAGGTTCTCGAACGTGTCCGAAAGTACTTCATGCGCAACCCCGTCTTGGCGATAGGCTTTGCAGGTGAGGATGCAATCCTGCTTGTCAGGAAGGTTACCGGTTATACTGACCCCGCCGCCGCCGAAAAAGGCACCATAAGAGGCGACTTCGGCACAGACTCGATCGCCAAGAGCACAGCCGAGGAGCGTGCCTGCGAGAACCTTATACACGCTTCTGGAAACCTGGATGAGGCGAATACGGAACTCGCCCTTTGGTTCCCAGATTAAAATCATTTAACGATCTTTCTTACCAGCGATGAAGTCCTCAACCCACTGGTGGGCCTGATCGTCAGGGACCTGCTGTGGCGGGTGCTTGAAGCTATAGCTACTTATCCCAAGGAGAGGTCCGCCGATGCCTCTGTCAAGGGCTATCTTCACGGCACGGACAACATCGATGACGACGCCTCCACTGTTGGGGCTGTCGTTGACGAAGAGTTTAGCGTCCATCACGAGCGGGAGGTCTCCGAATGCCTTGCCGTTTATCCTGATGTAGCAGACCTTATGGTCTTCTAGGAACGGTACGTAGTCCGAGGGGCCGATCCTAGTCGGCACGTCGTACGGGATTAGGCTCTGGACCGCCTGGGTCTTACTGACGCGTTTCGTCTTGAGCCTATTCTCGACAGTCATGTTGAGGAAGTCGGTGTTGCCACCGATGTTGAGTTGGTAGGTCGAATCGATCTTGACGCCGCGGTCGTAAAACAACTTCGCCAACACGCGGTGAACGATCGTGGCTCCCACCTGGCTCTTGATGTCGTCGCCGGCGACGGGTAGTCCCTTCTTCTCAAACTTCTTAGCCCACGTAGGGACGCTGCAGATGAACTCAGGAATGCAGTTGATGAATGCGCAGTCCGCGTCGAGTGCAGCCTGGGCGTATATCTGTGTGCCCTTGGCGCTGCCGACGGGTAGGTAGTTTATCAACATATCAGCGTCCGACTCCTTCAGTATCTGAGTGACGTCGACGGTTTCGATGTTTTTATCCGCGTTGAACGCCTCGTACATATGAGGCGCGACGCCGTCACTGATGGGGCCGGCGTAGACCTTAGCTCCCGTCTTGGGGACGTCGCTGAATTTAGCGCAGCAATTTGGCTTCGCCCAGATAGCGTCCGAGATGTCTTTGCCGATCTTCGCCTTGTTTACCTCGAAGGCGGCGACGAACTTGACATCCCTGATGTGGTAGTCCCCGAAGTAAGCGTGCATGACGCCGGGGATGTCCTCGTCCCTCTCGACGTTCTTGTAGAACTCAACGCCCTGCACGAGGGCGGATGCGCAGTTTCCGACGCCTGCGATGGCGACCTTGATTACCGTGTCACTTCCTCCAGTGCGCCCGCGATAACAATAGGCAGACCCGGTAATCGTTTAAGGGTTTCCCAGAAGCGCTGAGGAATATATCCTTGCAACTCTGGGTAAAAACGTCTTCGCAGGAAACGATGCGACTGGATAAAGAGCTACTCGGTCATGTCATTGACTTCTGCGGCTGCCACATCCCTCTTCACCGAGTTGATGCCGCACGCGTTCTTCATTACTTATACTCTGCAATTTTGTCACCAATGATCTTTCGAGTAATCTCCCAATTAATAGTGATAACTCCGTCGACAAAAATGGTGTATACTTTAATTTAGGAGGCGCGCCTGTACGTGCCTGGGCGCGGCGAGAAGATGGTGCCGTCTCTCATCAGCGTACTTATGAGCTTCGCCGCCTCGCTCCTATTTACCCCGTCCTCGGCGAGTGCCTCGTAGAGGTCGTCGTCCTTCACCGGCCCGGTCCTCTCAAGCTCCGCAATCTTGCCGAGCACCTTCTGTAGCTGCGTCTGCAGGCTCCTCGGCTTGCCCGTGTAGAGGATGTCGATGTCTATCTGGCCCGTCGAGACGTCGATGCCCACCTGCTCGAGGCTGCTCTGCATGAGGGTGATGACAGCCTCGGCGTCCTCCTTGGTGACCTCGTTGCGCAGGTGTGCCTTGGCGCGTGCCTCTGCGAGCCTGACGAGGCTCTCCAGTTGGCGCGCCGTGATGCTCACCGCCGACGCCTCCCCTCCCTCGATGCTCGCTGTCCTCATCTTGACGTAGAAGTCGCGGAAGCGAGTGATGACCTCCTCGCTGAGCAGAGGGCGGACACGTGTCTTGGCGTAGCTGATATACTTCCTGAAGAGCTCGGGGTCGATAGGCGACGTAATTGTGCTGCCGGCGGACCTGTGGAGGCCTAGTATATGCTCTGCCATCGTCGCGTCCTTCTCCGCGTCTGGCACGTCCTTTAGGACGAAGATGACGTCGAACCTGCTCAGGATGGTTACTGGGAGATTGATGTTCTGCCCGATGGTCTGGTAGGGGTTGTACCTGCCGAGTGTCGGGTTCGCCGCTGCGAGTATGCTAGTCCTCGCGTTAAGCGTGGCGACGATGCCTCCCTTCGCGATTGGTACTATTTGCTGCTCCATCGCCGGGTGTATCGCGCCGCGGTCCTCCTCGCGCATCTTGTCGATCTCGTCGATACAGCAGATCCCCTGATCCGCTAGGACGAGTGCTCCTGCTTCGAGGATGAAGTTGCCCGTTCCCCCCTCTTTGACTACGGCAGCAGTGAGACCAGCGGCGGTGCTCCCCCTGCCCGTTGTCATGAGTCCCCTTGGCGCGATCTTCGCTGCGAACTGGAGGAGCTGGCTCTTACCCGTACCTGGGTCGCCTACGAGAAGGACGTTTATATCACCCCTGATGCGGACGTCGGGGAGAATCTTGTTAATGCCGCCGAAGAGGAGGTAGAGTATTGACTCCTTGATGTTCTCGTGGCCGTATATGCTCGGCGCTATGCTCTGAAGTAGCCTTCGGTGGACCCACGGGTCCTGCGAAATCTCCTTGATTTTCTCCTCGTCCTCAGGCGAGATGTCGGTCATCTCCGCCTCGCGGCCGCTCACCTCTATGTGGCTCGCCTCCATTACCATGTCGAATATGCGAAGCTGGCCACCGCGGCCGAAGCGCTGGAGTAGGTCGACGCTGCCTACGATTGTGATCCTGTCACCGGGGCGCGCTTGGTCGACGATGTCATCTTTAAGGTCAACGTGTAGGCTACGCGGTAACTGCCCTGGGGGTAGGTCCTCCGGCCTCTCCTGAGTCGTCACCCTCTGCGAGTCCATAAAGACTGAGAGCTTGGGCACGAGGTCGAAGCGGCTCTTGCTGTCGCAGTGCTCGCACTTTATCGGTGTCTTAAGTGTCTCGCCGTCCTGATCGATGTAGTTTAGCTCGTTGCAGTTACTGCAGCGGAATACCGCCTTCATTACTTGAGGCGTTGTTGCTGAAGCGCGGACGATTATGCCCTTGATCATGACGAGGCGCCCGATATGCTCGGAGCCAATCTTCCTCAGAGGTGTGATTGATGGGAGAGCTCTGACTCGGACGTGTATCTTCTTCTGCGCCTCGGCGTAGACGAGGTCGCGTTGCCTGAGCTTGTCGAAGACGACGCGGCTGAAGAGGTCGAGTATCCTGTCGGGGTCTTTTATGACCTCGGCGGCAAGCTCCATGTCATAGTTATAAAGGTCGTTGAAGTCGACGATGAGGCTTCGTATGCCCTTTATGGGCATCTCCTGTATGGACTGCTCGTACTTGAGGACGTCTTCCTCGTCTCGGAAGTCCTCGACGAAGCGGGTGAAGACTTCCTCGTGGCTGACTTGCTTTGCCATTACCGGGTACTCAGCCTCCTGACGTCCTTGCGCCAGCCGGAGACGATGCGCTCGAGCTCTAAATAGAGCACTTGTTCCTCGGGCTGGAGTATGCCTGGCTGCAACGCCGTCTCTGTTGTCGCAATGCGCGTCACCTTACCGACACGGCTATCAATTATCTCCCTGAACCTGGCATGCAGCCTGTTGATCTGCTCAGTCTTTGCGGCGTCGCCCTCCGCAGCCTTCGCCGAGAGTTGAAGACTCACGTATGCCTTGGCGTAGAAGTCCTTCGGAAGGGCCCCCGGCGCGCCGCCCGGGTTGAAGCGTTCCTTGAAGTGGGTTGACGTCCACTCCTCTGTCGTCAGCCCCTCCTCGCCCCACTTAGCAAGGCCCGCCTCGACGATGACGCAGGCTACCCAGAAGGGTACGCTGAATTCTTTACGTTCGTCTACCTCGTCGAGGGTAAGTCCCGGGGTCTCTATCTTCGGCGTCTTCCTGAGCGCCACCAGCTTGACGGGCGTGTTCTCATATTCAATGAGGTTGACATCGACCGACAAGCCAGATACACCTGATGAAGAATAGCCCAGCCGCTGCGAGTATAACTGTATCCGTATCCCTTGTTTACACGGGGACGGCAAAAATTGCCCTCTACAGTTTTAAGAGGAGCCACGCTGCCGTTATGGATCGTGCAACCCGACGAAGCCCTTGAGCGACTCGCCACCGTAGTGCGTGTGGAGGTGGGCAAACCAGAGACGCGTCGCAAGGTAGAGGCCCGCATCGAGGAGTTTCGCCAAGCCCAGCGGGAGGGCGAGGAGCGATGGTTCGAGGAGCTCGTCTTCTGTCTGCTCACAGCGAACTACAGCGCCCGTGGCGCACTTGCCTGTATTGCCTCCCTAAAGGAGGGATACACCATGGATAAGGGCAGCCTGGAGCAGCTCAGGGCGTGCCTGCAGCACAGGCACAGGTTCCCCAACAAGAGGGCGGAGTTCATACTCGAGGCGCGCCGCCACAGAGGCGACCTGAAGAAGACCATAACGAGCCAGCCCAGTAGCCGCGCCGCGAGGGAGTGGCTGGTCGAGAACATCAAGGGCCTCGGTATGAAGGAGGCGAGCCACTTCCTCCGGAACGTTGGATACCTAGACCTCGCCATCGTCGACAAGCACATACTCAGCCACATGGTCGAGCAGAGCATAATTGCGGAGCGACCCGAGACGGTGACGAGGAAGAAGTATCTTGAATACGAGGTGATCCTCACGCGTGTGGCGGCGAGACTCGACATGCCACTCGGCATGATGGATCTCTACCTCTGGGCGAAGAAGAGCGGGGAAGTGATAAAGTGAAGGTAACTTTCAACGGCGAGACGAAGGAGTTATGGACTCTCTGGAGGGAAGGCGCAGCTGTCAAGATGATAGACCAGCGCCTCCTCCCCCACAGGTTCGAGATACTCACGCTAACGAGCCACAGTGAGACGGCGGAGGCTATACGCGACATGGCGGTCAGAGGAGCGGGAGCCATAGGCGTTGCGGGCGGATACGGCGTCGCCCAAGCGGCGCTAGAAGCCAAAGACCAAGAAGCTAAGAGAGTTCAAGGAATATGTCTCCTTCGCCGCTACCAAATTGAGGTGCACGCGCCCCACGGCAGTCAACCTATTCCACGCAATCGATCGGGTCGCCAAAGCAGCCTCAAAGGGCAGCGTCGAGGAGCGTGTCGCGGCGGCGTGTACGGAGGCGGACAAGATAGCCCTCGAGGACCTCGACGCATCGAGGAAGATGGGAAAATATGGCAGCGCCATCATCAAGAACGGTTGCCGTGTGCTCACACACTGCAACGCCGGCGCCCTCGCCTTCATAGACAACGGCTCAGCCCTCGCCCCTATACGCTCGGCGCACAGGGCTGGGAAGCACATCTTCGTCTTCGCAGACGAGACGCGACCCCGTAGCCAAGGCGCGAGGCTCACGGCATGGGAGCTCCAGCAGGAGGGAATACCCTACGCACTAATCGCGGACAACGCTGCGGGTCACTACATGCGCCGCGGCGATGTTGATTTAGTAATCGTGGGCGCGGATAGGATCGCTGCCAACGGGGACACCGCAAACAAGATAGGCACATATGAGAAGGCGGTCCTTGCCCACGAGAACGGAGTACCATTCTACGTCGCCGCCCCTAAAATGACCTTTGACTTGAGATGCCGCAACGGTGACGCCATCGAGATTGAGGAGAGAAGCCCCGATGAGGTCAACTGGGTCTGGGGCGTCGACGAGGGGGGCAACTATACCAAAGTGCGTATCTCAGCCGAAGGTACAACAGCGCTGAACCCCAGTTTCGACGTCACCCCCGCCAAATACATTATGGGCTTCATAACCGAAGTCGGAGTCATCAAGCCTCCCTTTGGGAAGAACATCCGAGCTGTTTTCCCCCGGAAGGGTAGCTGCGTATAACCATAGGGCTTATATTTTCCCTGAAGACTCCATTTGGCGGAGCCCGCCTTAGCTCAATGGTAGAGCATTCGGCTGTAGCTTCCGCCCCGCGGGGCGAAGGCAATCAGGCCTTGAGCAGACACCGAGTGGTTCCAGGTTCAAATCCCGGAGGCGGGACCACTTCTATTATTTTAAAAACAATATATTTTTTCGTTATAATGGGTAGTAGTCATAAAACGTAGTTATCCACAACCACCCAGTTTCTCAAGTTCACCTATGAGGAGCGGGACGAATGCACCTACGTCGGAGACGACTCCCACCGCCTGACTTGTGCCCCTGTCGCTGAGCTTCGTCACGACAGCCGGGTTGATGTCGACGCAGACAACCTTGACTGTCGAGGGGAGCATGTTCCCCACCGCGATGGAATGAAGGGTCGAGGCGAGCATGAGGACGAAGTCGGCGTCCCTCACTAACTCCCTGTACCTCACCTGAGCCTCTCCCGAGTCCTTGATGACTTCGGGTATCGGACCATCGTCCCTGATTGAGCCCGCGAGAGCATAGGGGATCTCCTTCATTGTGAGTTGGTAGAAGATGCCCGACCTCACCCGCCCCGCATCCACGAGCGCCTTCATTGAGCCCGCCTTGATGACCTCGTTTATCGTTGAGATGTGATTACGCGGCTCCTTCTTGCTGCCACCCTCTTCCAACTCGACACCCAAGGACGTGCCGTAGAGTGCGTACTCGATGTCGTGGACCGCCAGAGCGTTCCCCGAAAGCAGCGCGTCGACGTAGTCTAACTCAACCATACGTGCTAGATGTGAGGCAGCACCCGTGTGAATCACCGCCGGGCCGGCCACGACGACTACCTTACCACCGTGTGCCTTCGTCTCCTTTAGCTCCTTGGCGATCCTGCGGATGATGGAGGTCGCCGGCCTCTCAGGTGAGACCTCGCCATTCATGAACTCGAAGACTCCGACGCCCTCCCTAGGCCTCTCCGGGGGCTTGATCCTGATCCCCTTCTCACCCCTGACGACGAGGTCGTCCCGTCTAACGAGGCCTATCGGCTTGCACCAGGCCCGTCTCCCCACCGGGTCGACGACAATCTGCTTATCCATCATAAGCCCCTCGACCTCCACCCATCCGCCGCCGAGGTACACACTGGTTGGGTGATTCGTGGTCGAGTAGAAGTCGTCAGGTAAAACCATGTCCCGCGGCGAGGCATCGTACTCCACCTCGCTCGCCTCGGGCATGACAGCCCCTAGTCGTAGGACCTCATCGACTATCTCGTCGAGGTGCTCCCGACTCTCTCCGAATATCATGATCGAGGTACTGCTGTAGTCGTTCTTGCGTCTTCCAATCTTGAAGTCTAGGAACTCAAAATCACCCTTACGATCCATGATGACATCGAGTATCTTGGTGAGTATCATGGAATCGATGAGGTGGCCTTCGACTTGTACAAGCTGGGAGAACTTACCCTGTTCAGGGTACGGGAAAACTATCCCTTGCCAACTCTTCCACCGTAAGCTGTTTGAAGGGGGCGGGACTGTTTAAAGGTTTAGGCTAGCTTTTCCTTCGCCAGCTTCTCCACCGCGGTTACTACCGCTTGTGTTCCCTTGTCCCTCATTCCCTCGGCGTCGAGGTTCTTGAACATTTGCTGCACGATCGCTGTCCCGGGGAGTGGCATCTTGATGCTATCGCTTGTCTCCATAATGATGCGCAGGTCCTTCAGGTAGTCCTTCACCTTGAAGCCGGGTTCATGGTCGCCGACGAGGAGCTTGGCGCCGTTGTTGGTTAGCTGCCAGCTGCCAGCGGCTCCTGGGGAAACAGCGGCGTGAACCTTCTTCGGGTCGACGCCAGCCTTCTTGGCGAAGACGAGTGCCTCCGCTACAGCTAGCATGTTCATGCCGACGAGTATCTGGTTTACCGCTTTGCATATCTGGCCGTCACCATTGCCGCCGATGTAAGTGAGGGTCTTGCCCATCGCTTGGAAGACGGGGACAACCTCGTCGAAGGCGTCCTTATCACCGCCCACCATGATACTCAGAGTGCCGTTCCGAGCGCCAATGTCGCCGCCGCTTACTGGGGCATCAAGCATCTTGATACCCTTCTCCTTGAACTTAGCCGCTATCTCACGAGTCCTGATGGGGCTGATGGTGCTCATATCGATGACTATCATCCCTGGCTTGACGCCGTGGATGACGCCGTTCGTCCCGAGGAGGACCTCCTCGACATCTATCGAGTCGGTGACTATCGAGATGACCACGTCGCTCTTCTCCGCGACCTCCTTCGGCGTCTTAGCCAGCTTCGCCCCAGCCTTCACGATGGGCTCCGCGCGTGAAGCTGTCCTGTTCCACACCGTGAGAGGGAATCCCGCCTTGAGTATGTTCATGGTCATACCGCTGCCCATGAGACCAAGCCCGATGAAACCTATTCGCTTCAACAAAGCCACGGGCTAAATAGGCATCCACATGCCAATAAGAGCTTTCCAAGAAAATGAATCGGCTTAGTCGTCGGGGAACTTAGGCTACCTTCGCGCCACAGTTGCTACAGAATTTTGTAGTGTCGTTCAAGGTTGTTCCACAGCTCGGGCAGAACTTGCCGCCTTGCTGTGGCGGGGGTGGCGGAGGGGCGTTGTACTGTTGCTGAGGCGGCGGAGAGTAAGACTGTGGGGGGGCCTGATATTGCTGCTGTGGTTGGGGTGCCTGCCAGATCCTCGCGTTTATCTGCTTCAGTTCTTCTTGCTTAGCTGTGATCTTTTGCTCCACGGCGAGGATCCTCTGACACACTTCAAGGAACTCGGGGGCCTCCTGGTTCGTCGCCGCATATCGGCGGTAGGACATCTCGCCAAGAGTCGTGTAGATTTCGTTGATCTGCTTCTTCAATCCACCGATATCCATTTCGACCCTCTTCGCGTCAGCTACCTTGTCCGCCTCAAAGGCGACCTTGCCTGCACCGCTCTTGACCTTGTCAAAGAATGACATATACTATCCTCTAATTTGGACCTGATTTAAGTATAAAGACTTTATAGTTTCGGGATAAACTCTAAAAAAACGTAAAATTTGCTTCCGTTATCAGGCGTTCTTCAAAGCGAGTAGGACATACGCCCCCACGAAACCGATCAGGGCAAGGGAGACACCAACCATCAAGTTGAGGTTGGCCTTCGACTTATCATACATTACTTGCGTAGCCCCATAAACGAGGTATAACCCGGCAAAGCCAGAGGCGTAGAGAAACATACTGACGATGCTCTCGTTAATCGTCTGTTCTCCAGAATAGGGGCTTATCGATGATAATGCACCGCTTGATGTTACGACAGTAGAGCTCGGTTTATTGATGATATCGTATACACCGCCACCGAGGATGAAGATTATCATGATTATCATTGCGACACCCGCGTAGCTTGAGAGCCTCTCGAGCTGCCTATTCACGCGCATCTTAGGGATGTCTTTCCCTTTGCCTGCCGAGGACATACTTTGACTCCTTCCTCGAATGATGCGTGAGCTGGCAATATAACCATTTATACATGAAGTGGGGGCCGAAACTAGACGCTGCATGATGATGTTTATATGCACTTAGCTGAGAGCATCAAGGGACAGTGAGCAGGTTTGCCTCAGAAGATTATGTGCAAGTCATGTAAAGAAGTCCTATACGAAGGGGATCTGCTAAAGTCTCCGCAGGACGTCATTAAGAAGTATCGAGGGCAAGTGCCCGAAGTGCAAGAAGGACCTCAAGTTCAGCACGGACGGCGTCGAGGTTCTCCCCTGTGGAGCCAAGTAGCTCCGCAATCCAGATAGGGTTTTAACCATCCCCCCATTGCATATCTAACCGGTAATCCGGTTTGGAGCTCAGGAAGACGCACATTTACCAATACCACGCTGAGCACGGCAACGTTGTCGACTTCGGCGGTTTCGCGATGCCCGTCTGGTACGAGGGCATCATCGCCGAGCACAAAGCCGTCCGCGAGGCGTGCGGGATATTCGACACGAGTCACATGGGAAGGGTCTACGCCGAGGGCCCAGACGTTGTCAAGTTCCTCGACTACGTCGACACGAACGACATCTCCTCCCTCACCGACGGGAAGGGTATCTACGGCAACATGTGCAAGCCAGACGGCGGCATAGTCGACGACCTCATTGTCTACAGACTTAACGCCGAGAAGTTCCTCGTAGTCTATAACGCGGGTAACCGCGCCAAGGACTTCGCATGGCTGCAGAAGAACACCAAGGGATTCAAGGTCAAGCTCACCGACATGAGCGACAAGGTCGGCATGATAGCAATTCAAGGACCTACCGCAGTTGATGTCCTCGCGAAGATCAGCGCCACTAACCCCAGCGCAATCGAGAGGTTCAACATCGCACCCCTAACGTTAAGTGGATTCGACTGCCTAGCGGCTCGGACCGGATATACGGGGGAGGACGGCTTCGAGGTCTTCATACTCGACGACCCAATCGCTACCCCGACGAAGAGCCTAAAGGTCTGGAACGACCTCGTCGCCGCCGGCGCCAAGCCATGCGGCCTCGGTGCACGCGACAGCCTGCGCCTAGAGGCGGGTCTCTGGCTCTACGGCAACGACATTGACGAGACCACCAACCCCATCGAGGCGGGTCTCAAATGGGTCGTTAAGATGAAGAAGCCCAACTACTTCAGCGGTAGGAAGGCGCTCGAGGGCATAATCGAGAAGGGCGTCACGAGGACTCTCCTCGGCATCCAGCTCACTGAGCGCGGCATCCCCCGCCACGGCTACGAGGTCTACGACGGCGAGAAGAAGATCGGCATCGTCACAAGCGGAGGCGTCGCCCCGACGCTCGACGAGAGCATCGCGCTCGCCTACTTCCCACCCGAGTACAAGGAGCCCGGCAAGGAGATCCAGATCAAGATCAGGGCGAACCTCGTCAAGGGAAAGATAGTTAAGCACCACCCATTTTATGATGAGACTAAGTACGGTTGGAAGAGGGTAAAGGCATGACAGACGAAACAAAGATCGAATCTGGATTACTCTACACGAGTGAGCACGAGTGGGCAAAGCCCGGCGACGTCGTGACGATCGGCATTAGCGACTACGCCCAGGCACAGCTCCACGAGATAGTCTATGTTGAGCTCCCAAAGAAGGACGCAAACGTGGCGCAGGGCGAGGCCGTCGGCGCCGTCGAGTCCGTCAAAGCGGTATCCGACTTTTACTGCCCAGTCACCGGCATCGTCGTCGAGGTCAATGAGGCGCTCCTCAACAACCCCGAGAAGATCAACAGCGACCCTTACGGCGAGGGCTGGATCGCGAAGGTCAAGCCCAGCAACTGGGCCGCTAACGCCGCGAAGATGATGGACGCAGAAAAGTATAAACAGCACCTTACGACGCTAAAGCACTAGCCACTCCATTTTACGGGCAGGGGTTCCCGAGTGGCCAAAGGGGTCAGGTTCAGGACCTGATGGTTAGTCCTCCGTGGGTTCGAGCCCCACCCCCTGCACCAATCTTTTAGCTAGACCGAGCCTTCAACAACGAGACGCCGTGACTCGCGTCGACCTCGCGTTTTAGCCCCATGTTGAGCCTCGTTATCAGTAACTCTGCGAGGTAGAGGACGACGCACCCATCCTCAATATGCCCCACGTAGGCCTTCTGGTCACGACACCCCGCCGCCATGTGTAGGTGAGGCTCGTAGTCCGCGATCAGCCCGCTGATCGCCACTATCTCCAGCGGCTCCTCGAGCGACGTAGAAGCGGTTCTCAGCGGGGAATCCCTTGGTGTTTACGTAGTGCATGTGACACCTCTTCAGTGTCCCAATACCGGAGACGACGGCACCATCCCTGACGCCGTGAGACTTGATGACCTCTTTAATCGACTCGAGCAACCTCTCATCGGGGCCAAGCCCGATCGCAATCGTATTCCCGTCCTTCGACTCGATGACGTTCATAGCCCAAAATGCACCTCATGGGACTTCAAACCTTCGCGATCGAAGGGTTCATGATTCACACACACCCAGTACAGTGCGATGTCCGTCCGGCTCGTCTACGCCACACAGTGGGAGAACCTCGATGGCGTTTGGCGGGTGAAGCTGTTGACGGCCGACAACCCCGGCAAGGTCGTTCTAGAGAGAGATAAGAACATCTCCTTCAGGATCGGTAGAGGGAGGTTCTGCGTCGGTCACTCACGTGTCACGCGCGACTACTCGATGATGGACTCTTGGAAGGAACGCGTTCCATGCCCCACTTCCTCCCTGGCCGACTCCGGGAACCAGTGCAGAGCATGCGCAACGAACGACGCATCCGGCCCCTGCGCCCGCTGCACGGGTGAATCATGCTCCGCCCACCAAAGTGTTAGGGAGGCATGCGAGCGGAGTGAGGCATTCGTCTACCTCGCAGTCTTCGGCGACAGGATCAAGGCAGGCGTCTCTCAGGGGCGAAGGGTCGAGAAGAGGTGGATTGAGCAAGGCGCAGACGCGGCACGTAGGGTCCTAGCGGGGAACGGCCGTGAGGTGAGGGTCTACGAGAAAAGGATACAGGACGAACTAGGCGCACTGAAACGTGTCAAGGCCGATGAGAAAACAGCGTTCACTGACCCGAGAGAGCTAGAATGGGGTCTTAAAAGCCTCGAAGAGTTTACGGATAAGATACGTCAAATACTACCTTTCGCAGCTCGGATAGACGAGGCAACAACCCTATTATCTCCCGTATACGAGCTTCCCCAGACTAAAGTTCGCCCAATCGATGTGAAGATAAGGGACAACGTAGCGATAGCGGGGAAAATACTTGGCGCTAAGGGGCCTATACTATACCTGGAGAACACGGGCATAATTTACTCGGTGAATATCCATGCCCTCACTGGGCGGAGGATATCTGAAGACCTGGAAGGATTCAGCCCCTCGCAGTCCGGCCTTGGTGCTTACATTCGCTGAGTAAATCGTAACAAGCGATATAACCCCCAACATAGGTAGACCATCTTGGTGAACAACTTGTCAGCGAAAGCACAGATTTTGAAGGAGTATGCCGAGTACCACTATAACTCCCTCGAGGAGCAGCTCAAGGGACTTGAGATGGACGAGGCGAACTATCAGATGACCGAGGAGTCAAATAGCATAGAGTGGATAGTCAACCACCTCTGCAGGATAAGCAACACGGCGCTCCCTCGTATAATTAAGGGGGATCCAAACTACAAGCCTCTGACTGGCCCGACGACTACAAGGAGCAGCACTACAGCCTCGACAAGTACAGGGCGGACCTCGCCGCGGGGAAGAAGGTGACTCTCGACGGCATCGCCAAGCTGACCGACGCCCAGCTAGAGGAGGAGATTCCGCTCTGGGGCGGCACCAAGAAGAGGAAGATAGGTCTCTTCGCATACATTGGCGAGATCGTCCATCACAAGGGCCAGATTGCCTACATCCGCGGTACGGTCAAGCGCCTTAAGGCCGCAGACCCCGATTTCAAGTGCTGAAAAACTCCGAAAACACCCCTTTTTAGGGGTAGTATTATATACACATTGAATCAGAGATAAAACTCGGATTCTGGTGATCCGATGACAGTCAAGACGAAGATGATAAAGGACTTCGCACAGATTGGGTTCGACAGGCTCGAGAGCGCCACGAAGAACCTGAAGCCCGAACAGATCGATTGGAAGAGCTGCACGCAGGCTAACACGATCAGGTGGATACTCACCCACCTGAGCGAGGAGCTGAACGTTTACATGCCAAAGTTCCTCGGCTCGGAGCAACCGAAGGACTGGCCAAAGGACTACGTCGGTAACCCCAAGTACAAACAGGAGAAGATACTCGCCGACATCGCCAAAGGGCACAGGAAGCTCAACGCCGGCCTGAATAAGCTGACAAACGAGCAGCTCGACGAGCCAGTCGAGGCTTGGGCCGGGAAGAAACCACGCGAGTTCTACCTCATGCTGATGACGAGTGAGATCATCCATCATGAGGGCCAGATCGCGGCCATCCTCGGCGTCGAGAAGAGGATGAAGGGCACAAAGTAGGCGCCCACCCCTTTTTATTTCACCTTTCTATATCCGCTAGTTGTTAGGAGGCGCATCTTTGAGAATTGGCATCACATGTTACCCAGGAGTAGGCGGCAGCGGGATACTCGCAACACGCCTCGGCGTCGAGTTCGCCAAGAGAGGACACGATGTCCACTTCATTACCTATGAACGTCCATTCGCCGTACAAGGCATAGACCAGGAGAACGTCCACATCCACCTCGTCAACGTCCTAGAGTACCCCCTATTCAAATACCCACCCTATACGGTGGCGCTCGGCTCCGAAATGGCGCGCGTCTCCAAAGAGGAGAAGCTAGACGTCCTGAACGTCCACTATGCTATCCCCCACGCGACGGCCGCCTTCTTAGCCCGTGAGATAACCGGCGTCCCCTACGTCGTCACTCTTCACGGTAGCGATGTCACAATCCTCGGAAGCGATCCCAGCTATCACATAGTCAATAACCACAATGTTGAGAAAGCGGACGCTGTCACCGCCGTCTCCGCGTTCATGCAGAGAGAAGCATACGAGCGCTTAGGCATCGAGCGCGAGGTCAAGGTCATACCCAACTTCGTCGACGCCGACGCCTTCAGCCCTAAGGAGTGCGACGCAGTTGAGACAGGCTGCGACGAATGCGGCGGTATAATCCACGTCAGCAACTTCCGCCCCGTTAAGAGGGTCTATGACTTAGTCTATGCGATGGCGATCGTCGTTAAAGAGAAGCCAAAGGCACACCTCACTCTTGTTGGCGATGGCCCCGACAGGCACGGCGTCGAGACTCTGATCAGCAGTCTCAAGCTACAGCGAAACGTGACGATGACCGGTTTTAGAAGCGACATACCCAACCTCATGCGTTGCGCCGATATAGGCATCCTCTGTAGCGAGACTGAGAGCGCCCCGCTGACACTCCTAGAGGGCATGAGCACGGGGCTACCGATGGTATCCACGAAGGTCGGTGGTGTACACGAGATAATAGACGACGGCGAGAACGGGCTCCTTGTCCCGCCAAAGCACCCCGAGGAACTGGCGCAAGCGATACTCCGCCTCTACGGGGACAAGAAGCTAAGGAACAAGCTAGGAAAAAAGGCGCGCGAAACCATCCTTGAGCGATACACAGCGGAAAAGGTCGTTAATCAGTACATCGAGACCTTCGAGTCAGTGAAATCTAGAGGTTAACGAAAAAGACCGTCGAGTTGGGTGTGTTGCCGCCATAGAGCCTCTTGTATATGCCAACGTTCTCCCCGATGCCTGAGGTTAGGGCAAGGTCGATCCAGGTCCAGCTTACCTCCTGCCCGTATTTCTCCGGTGCGAAGTGACCGAAAGCGTATGATAAGTAGGTGTCTAACTCACCGGTCAGCACCTGCTTAATCTTCATCTCTTGAATTAGGATAGCGCGCGTGGAGGGGTCTGAAAGATTCTTCTTAATGGAGTTGACCTCCGCCTCGGCGTCCACCTTCGACTTGCTCAGCATGGTATAGGTCTCGTCGATAGCCTTCCTTATATCAACGTGTGCCTTTGCGGTGCCCTCGAGGTTTCCCGCCCTCTTTGCCTCAACCCACGAGGCTAGCGCATCGAACAGCTCCCTGCGGGAGAGTGTTATATAGCCTCTCGCCTCGAGGGACTTCCCGGCGATTTCATTCCACGGTGTGTTATAAAAGACGCGGGCGTATCGCGTGAATGTGGGGAAGGCTAAGTCAAGCCCCGAGATACCTGGGATGACCTCTGCATAGTAACTCGTCTCGCCAGGTCCACCGACATGGGCTAGTACAGGAATGACGGAGTCGACGACGACCTGACGGGAGTCGACTCGAGGTGTAATGATCTCTGCGATCTCCGAAATATCCGGTCTCTCAGCCGAGAACGAGTAGCTGTATTCCTGCTCGCATCGTTGGCACTTACCCTCGACGCTCGCATTTGAACCGTTAATATGATACTTCAGCTCGACTCTGCTGCCGTAGCAGCTCGGCGTCTGGCACTCAAGGAAAAAAGGCACGTAGTCCATCCCCCTTTTACCTATCTGCGCTCTGTAGCCGAGCCCCTCGATGAGGTCGACTGCGTCGTTCGACGCTCTGATGAAGCTGCTCCTGTTCGGCTCTGATAGCAGCACCTCATAGCCGTGCCGGAAGAAGCCCCTGATCGACGGGTGAGTGGCTGAGAGCATCGGTATACCCATGTCCACCTCCAAGTTAACGATAGAGCCGAGTATCTTCGTTGAGAAGTCGGCGACGTTCTCGGTAGAATAGTAGGAGTTCTTGATTATCGTATTGATGTGGGAGAGGTTCTGAAGCACCTTCTCCTGCCTCGCCGGCTCGACGCCTTTGAGGAGGCCTCGGTAGTTGCTCTCCACCTTCTCCAGTGTTTTCCTCAGCCACTCCTCATCGGGGTTTAGCAGCCTCCTGATGGGGGCGCCCTCATATTCTGAGGATGAGGGGTAGGTGATCAGCATTCCCTTGGCGGAAGGGCTCGGGACACGTATGTTAATAAGCTCCGCCTGAACGCTGTCGTAGTCGCCAACGTAGTAGAGGGGAACGTAGCCGCCGCCGAGCCCTGCGAGCGTGGCGATATAGGTTATCTTGTTAAAGATGAAGCTGGGGCCCCCGAGACAGTTTGGCTGCTGCCCCGTTTCAACGGCACCCCTGTCGAGAGTGTCTATATGCGTCTCGGTCTTCTTTGTGAGTATGCCAAGACTCCGCATCTGTGCCTTCATAGCCTTCTTCAGGTCCTCAAGCTCCGCTGGAGGCGTGCCGTATTTCGCCCTTATCTCGGCGAGGTAACCATGGCACTCAGCCATGTTTCTTGGGATCCTCCCCCAAAGTTGTGGAGCGTACTCCCCAGCTGGGTCATTTTCGGTGAACTTCTGGTAAAGTATGTGTACTGGAGGGTTCTCACTCATCACTATCACCTCAGCAAGTTTCTCGTCGTCTTCGCCTCGTAAAAGGGGCTATTCTCAGCAATCGACTCCTCAATGAAGGCTTCAGCGTAAGCGCAGTTGCCCTGTGCCCCGCGAAGCCTCGCTTTTTCCTCGACGAACCTCTGATAATAGCCCCACGTAAACTTGATAAGCTGCGTAGGGTAGGCCTCAACAGCTATCATCTTTTTCTTCATCATTTTCGTTATGTTGACGACCACGTGGGGATTAGGTATCAGAGTGTTCACCTCCATAAGCAACAATCGCTTCACTAGATGTGGCTCCTCATTTGTGGTGGTGTGCGCCGCCCACTCAATCGCCTCCTTCACTACGCTGTAGGTCGCCCTATGGTCGGCGTGGTAGTCGAAGGGCAGATGGGTGATTACGACGTTTGGCCTTGAAGCCACGATTACGTCTGCGATCCGCCTCACGAGCCCCCTCGACGGGGCGACGTCGTCTTCCATAAAAATGATGGGTTTAGCGACGCTGAGAGCCCCGCACGCCGTCTCCAGCTCACTGCTCCTGTTCCGGGGATTACATGTCAGGCACAGCACTGTAGATTCCCCGCCGTGGAGAGCTAGTGTTCCACCGCAACCGAAAGTTTCATCGTCGGGGTGGGAGACGACTGCCAAAATTCCGCCCATGAAGGTCGATCGATTAGGGAAACCAACGCATAAAAGGGGTTCCCCAAAGTGTCATCACGTGCTCGCACACCGCACGCGACACGCCCACCTACGTGAACCACCTACAGCAGCGCGTCATAGAGAGCCCACTCACCCCACCCACCGCCGACGCCGTGCACAACGAAGACCTCCGACAGGCACGCGAGGAACTGGAGGTATCCATAAGGAATCTCATGGAGGGGCGTGTTCCCGAGGAGTATCTGCGAGTCTCATCACCCTTCGTCACCCCCCCCTTCGAGTACGCGAGCCGCCCCGGCCACGTCGTCGCCGCCGAGGTGCTATCGATGAACCATGCACCCCTCGACGTTGGCACCCTAGTCAACTATGTCTACGTGGACGCCGGTAACCGGAACCCCTTCCGCCGCGTCAAGCCCGCAGATTACACCGGGGGAGGCTTGACCTCAAGAAGTACGCTACGCTCGCACGTTCCGCGGCCGCAACGGTGCTCTCACCTTTCACAGACGGGGTGTTAGAGTGATAGATTGCATATGGCTCGAGAGTCGCCATCCTCACCGCTTGGGCGTAGTACTTCCCGTCCTCGCTGCACGGTCTAGAAGTCGACAAACCTAGCGACGTCCTTGTGTCGTATACGACGTAAACATTCAACGGATTCCTATACCGCTCGGATGTTGGGTGATTAACTATAAGAGCCCTAATCCTTTCATGGTAAGTGCTGGTAATACTGCTTGGGGGCAATGCTTCCCGTCGCCGCGTCGGATGATGTCACACTCTTCTGCCCCGAGGACGGACTGTACTCATTCTACAACAGTCCCTACCCCTCCCATCGCCTGATGACCGGCGTCGACATTTACGCAGACGCTCTGAGTGAGGGCTCCGCTCAGTCACCCGTCTCTGGAGAGATACTGCAGGTTAGGCGTGTGAAGGCGCCGCCGGGTAGAAACTTCAAAGCCCCAGACCACGACATATTGACAATAATTGGCACACGGATGCCAGATAGGGTTGTAAAGATCCTTCACGTAGGTACTGTTCTGGCTATTGGTGAATTTGTATGCGCAGGGGACGTCTTAGGCCCGATGATCCGTTCCGGGTACTTCGGTTACCAGACCCCGCTACATACCCACCTCGAAGTGCGCCCCGCGGCTGATCCCGTAAGAGTTAGGGGAGGCTACCCGATAGAAAGCCTACTCGAACTCGACAAACTAGAGCCTACAATGGAATTAGCTGGAAAAGTATCGTATGCGCGTAGAGGATACGCGCAGATACAACTCAAGAATGAAGTCCTCAAGATCGTCGCGGACATTGGAGGCAGCCCCGGGATACTTGATGGTGGAATCCCCCTATATGGGTGGTTTGGAGCTCACGTCAACGCCCCAAAGATGTGTTCTAGTGTAAAACTCCTTGGAAAACAGATCGGGTTCGTGACAAAGACCAGTCCAAGATCCTGCATCGCCGAATGCACCGCCTTCGACTCAAGGATTGGCTTGATACCAGTCGACCTCTTCTTCATGCTCACCCCAAAAAGTAGGACGATATTAGTGGCGACTTCAAAGAGGCGTGGCGAACTCGACTTGCACGAGGGCGAAGAGATCGAGGTCACCGTCTCCTAGCTGGCTCCTCAGATAAATATAAGGGTGAGGACGCGACCTACACAGACGAATCCATATGTCTGACCTCAGTCAGCTTCCCCCGAATGTACAGGAGCGGATAGGCCGTCTCCAGCAGCTACAGAACACCATGCAGCAGCTACTCGCCCAGAAGCAGAGGCTTGAGGCCGAAAAGGCAGAAACAGAGAGGGCGCTCGCCACACTAGGGGAGACGCCTGAAGGCGCAAAGGTATACAAGTCCGTCGGCGCAGTCCTCGTCGAGAAGGATAAGGCATCTGTCATCAAGGAACTCACCGACCGTAAGGACTTTCTCGAGATGAGAGCTAAGGTCCTCGAGAAACAGGAGGATAAAACGAAGGAAAAACTCCAAGGACTGCAGGAAACGCTGCAGAAGGAGCTCGGGTTACCCCAACAACAAGGCTAGCTTTTCGTAAACATCTTACCGATGCCTGACTGTCTCTGTTCGGCCATTTTCTTAAGTGCCTCATCCGATCCTCTGAGAGGTGATGGGTCAACGCCGAGCTTGAAGAACCGGTTCATAACGTCGACGGCGTCGGCTGAGCCCAAATAGTCTATACTCGTCAGCTTGTTCGTAGGGATGAATATGCTGGCGTAGGGGTAGCCCTTCTCAGCGCATTCCTCTAGAATACATGAGTTAATTCCCGATAGGGCGCCCTCCTTCAGGGAGAGGAAGCCAAGGTTCGAGATATCGATCTTTGAGCTATATGTGTACGCCTTGACCCCAACCGGCGTGTTAGCGAACGGCAGCCCGTCGACTGAGTACATCTCCTGAACTCCCTTCCCTTTTAACCAGGTCGTCAGTGCCTCAGCGATCGGCCAGCACCCTTCCGCCGGAATGAGGCTCTCAGTGATCACGAAGATGATCTTCTCCGACTCGTCGATGTGTATCCTGAATGACTGCATCGGTGCTCCGTTCGTTATCAGCGTCATCGGGGGTATGTAGCTCGATTTCACCCAGGCTATCTGTTTGTACGCCTTCGACCTCGCGGCGAACATGGCTGATGTGTTACCGATAAAACCGGCACCTGCTAATCCGAAGACCGCCCTATAGCTCCCCTTCTCTAGGGATCTGAGTTCCTTTATCTCAACTACCTGGGTTGACATGGTGTCTTACATGGCTATGCGTGCTTAAATCGTATCGGTTAGCGTGCATGTCTGTGTGGGTTCGTTCGTTTTCCGTGGGTTGTTATGCTGGCTGGGTGGGCTTGGTTTAGCTGATTGGGTCAGCTGTGTGGTGAGTTTACTCTAATATTTCGATGATTTTAGGTTTATGTCTATTAAGGACGAGCCAGCGCGCACCTGTCGTAATTCTATTTCTTGATGTAAAGTGACGACTTTACCGAGGGTGGTTAGCCCTTGTGTATATATAGAAAGTTTTATAAACTGATTTTCTGGCGCCCCCTTGCCGACGGCATATGAAAGCACCGTTAAGATGTGAAGTACCAGTCGGCAAGATCGACTTGGCCGACACCAGGTTCAAGTTTCGTAAAAGCTTCAAATCAGAAGCGTTAAAAAAGAAGATGGACAGCATCTCCGAGGCTGGGCTACTCAACCCCGTCAAACTGTGGAAGCAGGGCGACTCATACACAATCATAGCGGGGTGGCAGAGAACCCAAGCAGTCATTACTCTCGGCTCAACCAGCATTACCGCTGATGTCTACGAAGGCATCACATTTCACGAGGCGCTTATGATCAATATCGCGGACAACAGCCTTAGGGAGAACCTCAGCGACTTCGAAGTCGCTTGCCAGATGTATGCCCTCAAGACTAGCGACGACTACTCTGTGGAGAAGATTGCCGAGTTGTACCACTGTGGCGTAGACAGGGTCTACGACATGTTGAGCACTTTCGACATGGATAGGGACCTGAGGAACGCGTTCGAGAGGGGTGAACTGACTCTGTACAAGGCGGTGGTCCTAGGCAGATTTTCTCTTTCGGAACGTTCCGAAATCCTGAGGAAGACCATCGAGGAGGGGCGATCGACGAGGTGGCTCAGAGAGGAGCTGTCCAGGCGCAAGGGTCCACACTCTACCACAGGATCCGGCCCAGTGAAAGCCGAATCCGCGGCGCATGCAAGCGGCGATCATCAGGGCAGCCTGCACCATGAGGTGGAGAGTAGCGGGGCAATACTATCCCCCACTGAGGCTGCGTTGAAACCCCGTAAAGGTGGGCCGGTGGCCCCTCAGGCGATGCGGGCCAAACCAGTGTCCGTGGATAAAATTGTATTAGTATCGTCGCTCCTCTTCGAAAAGCTGCTTGAGTGGTACCCGTATGAAGTCGTTGAAGAGACGTGGGAGACGAAACACTCAGATGACATGAAGTACTTCCCGGTAATCGAGGAACTGAGGAAGATTACGAAAAGGAGGGAGAAACCCGAAACCCTCATCACGCGAGTATTGGGAAATATGGTACCCGTCACAGATACAGGTTTTGACGCCTCTGACGCCATGAATGCATCAGCTGGGGATCCTGAGAGGAGCCGTTCCAGGAATCGGGAGGCATAGGTTTCCCCCGTCTGGATGGGTGTTAGCCGAGTTTACGCTATACCCATCTGGACGGGGGAAGCTTAGTTTACGCTTCACCCGTGTAGGAGGGCTGTGCGTGGATTTCTTCGCCTGAGACAGTTGTGTTGGTGGAAAATTCTACTGCATGATGTTTGAGGGAGCAAATCAATTTTCATCCACCCGTCGCTGAATGGAGCATAGATTGCAGGGCAGATGCCTCAACCCCTCGGCTCGTTCGGCTGAATGGCTGCAGCGGCACGCTGCAGCAAGCTGTGGCACGCTGTGGCATAAGCTAGCTGAATAGTAGAACAATTATCTCTTCTCCACATTGCCTCCTATAGAGAGCTCTACAAACCCCAGACCAAGCTTGCAACCACGAAGCCGACACACCAGCCTCCAAAAAAAGACGCATCCAAATAAACCGCTTGAGAGCCAACGCAGCCGCCTCAGCCAGCTGAAGCCGCACAAGCAGCCGCAGTCCTCGAACCCACCAACGGCTGTGGCTGCTTCCGCCGCCGGCACTTAACCCAGCCAACCACCGAGCTACTAAGGGTCAGCCCCATAAGCCGAATCGAGTCGGGCATCAGTGGAGCATGGATGCATCATGATTCGTATTCTGCTTGAAACTCGCCTCTCGTCCACCGATCTTTCTCAGCTTCCTCTTACCGCTCTTCGACCTACCCTTTGAAGCTCCGCCTTCTTTTCAGTATAATTCTCCCTCATGCTATGGGGTGTTTAGCTAGGTTGGCTTTGATTTGCGTTAGGTTGAGTGAGTCAAGCACGCGCTTAACATTCAACCTATACTCATTGGAGGGTGATTATGGGGTTTTTAATTTCTAAATAGCCTAGCGCACAGATTTTATATTCCTTTAATACCCGGAGGTCGCCTTGAAAAAGCGATGGCGCGTGTCTACTGACACATCAGCGTTACGGGAAATGTTCCATGGACGACTATCTATCGTCTGCCACCACAACGCCGACCCAGACGCGATGGGGGCCGCCTACGGAATACAGCGCCTCATCGAATTTCTCGACTCGGAAGCGTCCACCGAGATACTCTACCCCGACACAGCGAGTCGGCTATCCGAGAAAATGATCGAGCGCTTCTCGATAAATGCCTCAAAGAGTTCGCAGCATATAGACGCAGAGACAGTCATAGTCGTTGACACTGGTAGCCTCATACAACTTAAGACACTCATCTCCCTAGTCAAGGAGGCGAAGACCCGCGTCTTTATCGACCATCACGGCAGAGACCATGCGATAGAACGACTCGCCACTTTCTACGTTTCGGACGAGGATGCCGTAGCCACATGCGAGATTGTGTTCAATATCTGGGTGAGCCTCGGGTTGGAGCCACCTACTGACGTCGCCGAGGCTTTACTCGTCGGTATAGTCTTCGACTCGAAGCACCTCGGAATCGGCACGCCTCGCATGTTCAGAGTCGTCGCTCGACTCATCGAACTAGGCGCATCACTGAACAGCGCACGCGATATACTGCAGGCCACAATGGATCAGTCGGAGAGAATAGCGCGTCTCAAGTCCGCGCAGAGGGTGAAGGTCTACCGTATTGATAAGTGGCTTGTCGCCACAGCCAACCTGGGCTCATTCCAGGCATCTGCCGCTAGAGGCATTATGAGTCTCGGAGCTGACATCGCGATAATCGCCGGCAACGACAAAAAAATTTTAAAGACGAGCATCAGGTCTAGCGATGATTTCTACAAGAAGACCGAAATCCATGTTGGCGATGACATCTCGAAGCCGCTCGCTGAGCTATTTGCCGGTGAGGGGGGCGGTCACCCGACTGCAGCGGGTGCGAACGGCGTAGGCGACGCTGACGAGTTCCTCATGAGAGCAGTAGACTATCTATCCGAAAAGATCGGGAAGTCTGCCCAGGTATTATAGATGAAACTATTATATTTTAGGGGTCGGATATGAGAGAAATGCTCGGAGGGCTACCTTGGGCACAATAGATGTTCGCGGTCTCACGTACACTTACCCCAACGTCAATGAACCGGCTCTCCGTGACATCAACTTAAAGATCGATTCCGGTGAGTTCGTCCTCCTCACCGGACCAAGTGGCTGTGGGAAGACGACCTTCTGCCGCTGCCTGAACGGTTTGATCCCCCACTTTTACAACGGCGAGATGAAGGGAGAGATAAGCGTCGATGGGCTCCACACGGGATCCCAGCCGACGTATGAGCTGGCGAAGCGCGTCGGCCTCATCTTCCAGAATCCCGACAACCAGATCTTCTCGCTGACGGTTGAGAAGGACGTAGCCTTTGGCTTGGAGAACCTCGGGATCGGTCGGGACAAGATGCGGGAGGAGATAGGGTGGGCGATGGACCGTGTAGGGATCATGCCGCTACGCGAGAGAGGTACACACGAGCTCTCCGGGGGGCAGAAGCAACGTCTCACCATCGCCTCGGTCCTCGCTATGCATCCCGGCATAATCGTGATGGACGAGCCCACCGCTTATCTCGACCCTGTGGGCGCCGAGAGGATATTCAACATTCTCCGCACCCTCAACAAGGAGCAGGGCATTACAATCATCCTCATCGAGCACAGGATGGACCTCGCCGTAAAGTACTGCAACCGCATCGTGGTCTTCAACAAAGGCCAGGTTGTCAACGACGGTTCCCCGAGGAAGATATTCACTTCTGACGAGACGCGGCTTATCGGCGTCGGTATACCCCGCATGGTGGAATTGGGGAGGAAGCTCCGCCAGAACGGGGTAGAAATCGACATACCTCTCGACTCAGACGAGGCATTTAAGAGCCTAGCGCCGCAGCTTGCCGAGGGGAAGGCGCAAGCAAAACTTATTCCCATGGACCTGAGCGACGTCGTGGGCGAGTACAGCCACTCATCAATAATCACGCTCCGGGGCATCACCTATACCTATTATACGGGAGTCGAAGCGCTCAGGGGTGTAAATCTCGACATAAACAGTGGGGAATACGTCGCCATAATGGGCGAGAACGGCGCCGGGAAGACGACGATGGTCAAGCACTTCAATGGTCTCCTCAGGCCGAAGATGGGACAGGTCATTGTCGACGGCGAGGACATCGCTAAGAAGAGCGTCGCCGCTATGGCGAGGAAGGTCGGACTAGTCTTCCAGAACCCCGACGACCAGCTCTTCGCCGAGGACGTTGAGGAGGAAATCAGCTTCGCCCTAAGGAACTTCGGTTACGCCGAAAAGATCATCGAGGAGAGGGTGAACTGGGCACTCAACCTCCTCGACATAGAGCGGTACAAGAAGTCGAGCCCTTTCATACTAAGTGGGGGGGAGAGGAAGCGCGTTGCCCTAGCATCGGTCCTCGCTTGGGACCCCGACGTCCTCATACTCGACGAGCCAACAGTGGGGCAGGACTACGGGCAGAAGGAGCGCCTCAAGCACTTCCTCCTCCAACTCAGGACACAAGGCAAAACCGTCGTGATAGTCACCCACGACGTCGAGTTCGTTGCAGAGAGCCAGCCACGTATAGTTCTCATGGCGCAGGGCAAAATAGTCGCCGACGGCTCCGCAAAGAAGATAATGACTGACGCGAAGAAACTTAAGGCGTGTTCAGTCGCGCCACCCGAAGTAACGAAGTTGTTCTCGAAGCTGTCCAACTACGGGTTCCCAGAGGACGTGCTGGGCGTCGATGAGGCGCTGGACCTCATAATCCGCAAAATGAAGAGGGACACCAAATGAGTCTGCTCGAGGGCTTACGATTCACGAAGGGAGACTCCCCCTTGCATAAGATGGACCCGAGGGTGAAGTTCTTGATGACGATGGTGATCTTCACATTAGCGGTGCTATTTCTTGACCTGATCCCTCTCTCCATCGTCTTCATTCTACAGATACCCCTCGTCATATACGGTAAGATTTGGCGGGAGTGGCTCAAGTCGCTGAGAGGTGGTGCGTTCCTAGCCCTGATAATCTTCGCCACGAACCTCCTCAGCTTCTACTTCTTCCAGGGCATGACGCTCAAGAGTGACGTGGTCGAGTACAGCCTTAGCCTGACACTACGATTCCTCTCGCTCATCACGAGCTTCAGCCTCTTCTTCCTAACCACGTCCCCCGACAGCTTGAGCCTCGCTCTTGAGAAAACCCGAGTACCCTATGAGTTCAACTTCGCCTTCATCACGGCAATAAGATTCGTGCCTGTGCTCGCCGACGAGGCGCAGACAATCATGGATGCGCAGAGATCGAGGGGTCTTGAGCTTGATAAGGGTGGGTTCTTATCGAGGATCAGGAAGTACATACCGATTCTTCTACCCCTGATTATCAACTCGATTCGGAGGAGTCTGGAGCTGGCCGAAGCGATGGAGTCTCGCGCCTTTGGCGCAACAAAGAACCGCACGAACCTATACGAGCTGAAGATGACTAGGTCGGACTATCTAGCGCTCACCCTCGTTATCGCTGTCCTCGTCCTCGCGTTATACGCACGATTCTTTATGCCTCCCTTCCCAAAAGTAATGAGCGGAATTATATTAATCGGCTAATGCTTATAGTCATTTTCAAAATGTTTAAATAATTACTGGTTCGAGTAGAATCGATATCAGCGGGTATCAATAATTACTGTAAGGAAGTTCAACATGGAGCCCAGAAGGATACAGAAAGTCGGTTACTCGACGCTCTCGGTCAGCATACCCATGAACTGGGCTAAGAAAATGAATGTGAAGAAAGGCGACATCGTCTTCCTCAGCGAGGAGAACGACGGCGCTCTTCGTATTGCTCCGGAGCCCAGTAAGGCGGAGGACACGAGCGTCTACGTCGTCAACGTAGATGAGTGCGACAACACAACCATCCTCGCTAGAGTCATCGTAGGCAACTACGTCCTCGGTAGGAACATGATCAGGGTCGAGTCGAACCGCCGCCTCATGAGGGAACAGATAGAGAGCATCCGCGTAGTCACCCAGCGCCTACTAGGTATAGGCATCATCGAGGAGAGCGACAAGCATCTCCTCCTCCAGTGCAGCATTGACCCCAAGAACTTCCCTCTCGAAACAGTCGTCAAGCGCCTCTATGTAATCACAAGCATCATGTTCAAGGAGGCAATAGACAGCCTCATCGATAAGGACCAGGAGCTCGCGAAGGACGCAATCACCCGAGAATACGAGGCCGACACCATCTATTGGCTACTATCCCGCTTGCTCGCCTCGGCGCAGCAGAATCGCGTCGTCTCGGAGGCGATTGGCATCACCGACCCCATGGAGATCGCCGAGTACAATCTCATCGCCTGGTACCTTGAGATGATCGGGGATAGACTCAACTCGGTCTGCAATAACATCCTCAAGCTTGAGGATCACAATAAGGACTCGGACAACGAGTTAATTGAGAGGCTAGGCCAGATGGCGCTAGTGAGCTTCACGATGTTTGATAAGGCGATGAAAAGCATAGTTGAAAAGGACATCAAAGTCGCTAGCGACGCCGTCGACCTCTATGAGGCGGTACAGATCGAGGAGGAGAAGCTCCTTAATGAGTTCCACTCGACCAATTCCCAGTTGACGTCCCGATTCAATATGATCGCGTGGGAGTTCAAAATAATCGCCGAACACAGCGCCGCGATCGCGGAGATATCGATCGACAACATTCTACGTGGGAAAAATGCGATCTGCCACATCGAAGACGTTGCGGCGGATGAAGAATAAGGCGCCCACCACATTTTTTGAAAGAATATAATCGAGTTGATCGGTTCTCCTGACGATAATATAACACTTTTCTCACCCTACAACTTATAGTATATACTGGATACGGTAGTCATTTGCACGGTAAACGATGCTTTTCACTGGCAATCTCGGTTGATTTGAAATACTTCTTGGCGAAATGGAGCTCACAGAGCGCTCATTTTGGCTCCTATCGATACTTATCCCATGTATTGATTGTAATATTACCATTTTTCTTTCCTCCCCAGTTCGAGGGTTGTTTAATCATTATTTGGCCCATCCGATAAATAGGTTTAAAAGAGCCTATTTTTAGTCTATAGACAATTCGTTAAAAGGGATTTGACGATCCATGGTACGCTACAAGCAGACCGGCGACATCCTGAGTCTCATGCTCGACAAGGAGCATATCAGGAATATTGGTATTATCGCGCACATTGACCACGGCAAGACGACGATGAGTGACAGCCTCCTCGCGGCGGCTGGTCTCATGTCGCCCGACCGTGCGGGTGAGGCACGTGCCCTAGACTACCTAGAGGAGGAGCAGGCGAGGGGTATTACAATCAAGACTGCGAACATCAGCCTACTCTATGAGGACGAGAAAGGCCAACCTTACGTCATTAACCTGATCGATACTCCCGGGCACGTCGACTTCAGTGGTAAGGTTACGCGCGCCATGAGGGCGCTCGACGGCTGCATCCTTCTTGTTGACGCCGTCGAGGAGTTCCAGATCATGACCGAGGTACGCCTCAGGCTCGCCCTCGACGAGGCAGTCAGGCCGGTCCTCTACATCAACAAGTTCGACAGACTTATCAAGGAGCTCAAGATGGACGCCGAGATGGCGCAGGCTAAGATCCTGCGCATCATCGGCCAGTTCAACACTATCGTCCAGACGTTCGCTTCCGACGAGTTGAAGAACGAGTGGACCGTAAACGCTGGTGTCGGCCAGGTCTGCTTCGGATCCGCGCTCGATCGCTGGGGCTTCACGCTCCCGATGCTGCAGAAGAAAGGTATCACTTTCAAGCAGCTAGTCCAGATGTATAAGGACGGTAAGCTCGCCGAGATTCAGGAAAAGCTCCCGCTCGCTGAGGCCATGCTCAGCATGGTCACGCAGCACCTCCCTAACCCAATCGTCTCCCAACCACGCAGGCTCAGGACGATCTGGAAGGGAGACCCTGAGAGCCCGATGGGAAAGGCGATGTACGCGATCGACCCCAAGGGCCCTACAGTAGTATGCATTACTAACATCATTATCGACCCACAGGCAGGTGTCGTTAGTACGGGGCGTGTCTTCAGCGGTACCCTACGGAGGGGCCAGGACTTCCACCTCGTAAGTGCCAAGAAGGACCTCAAGGCGCAACAGGTCAGCATCTACATGGGTCAGTTCAGGGAGATCGTCGAAGAGATCCCTGCGGGTAACATCTGTGCTCTGCTCGGTATAGGTGAGGGCAGGGCAGGCGAGACTCTAGTCGAGCCATCCATAAAGGAGGGCGCAATCGGTTTCGAGTCGATAAAGTACGCATCAGACCCCGTCCTAACCATCGCCGTCGAGCCTAAGAAGCCGACCGACCTACCACGTCTCATCGACGCAATGCAGAAGATGAGTATACAAGACCCCAACCTAGTCACAACTATCAACCAAGAAACTGGTGAGTACCTCCTCGCGGGAATGGGTGAGCTCCACCTAGAGATCGCTCTCAAGGACTTGAAGAGGGAGTACAACCTCGACGTCACGGAAAGTGAACCTACAGTCGTATACCGTGAAGCGATCCGCGACAGCGTCGGCCCGTACATGGGTAAGAGCCCCAACAAGCACAACAGGGTCTACTTCAACTTCGCCCCGCTCGACCCGACGATAATCGAGCTCATCCGCAACGGCGAGATCAGCGTCATCACCAGCCAGAGGAAGATGGAAGAGATCCTCGTCGAGAAGGCTGGCTGGACCCAGAAGCAGGCGCGCCAGGTCTTCGCCATCAACGAGAACGCCAACATGATGGTCGACAGCACCGTCGGCATCCAGGGCATACGTGAGGTCAAGGAGCACATCTCGGGAGGCTTCAGCTGGGCGCTCCAGCAGGGTCCACTCGCAGGTGAGATTGTCCGCGGTATTATGGTCGACATGGTGGACGTAGCGCTCCACGAGGACCCCGTCCACAGGGGTCCGGCGCAGATGATGCCCGCCGTCAGGGGCGCAATGTACGCCGGCATGCTCTCCGCGCGCCCGACGCTCCTTGAGCCCATCTACAAGATACAGGTCCGTGTTCCAGCTCAGTGGCTGGGCAACGTCACGGGCCTTCTAAGCAGGAAGAGGGGCAGGGTCCACGACATGGACCAGCAGGGTGCCGTCGCCGTCGTCACGGGCTTCGTGCCAGTAAGTGAGACGATCGGCTTCAGCGCAGAGATGCGCGCCGCGACGAGCGGCTCCGCCTTCTGGCAGAGCACCTTCGACCACTGGGCCAACGTGCCCGACAGCCTCCTGATTGGAGGTGGTGAAGAAGATACGCACTAGGAAGGGCATGGCGCCAGAGCCGCCGACAGCGGCCGAGTTCCTCGTGAGGGAGTAAGCCCTCCAACTCTTTTTTACGTGATCCGCACACCTCTACCCTAGGTGGTACTGGGTTGAGGTTTCTCAACGGAGACCGAATTATAGCTAATGGCGCTGGCGTCTACGTAAAGCTGCGCAGAGACGCCCTAGATATCTTGGCCTCGGCGCTTGATGCGGTCGACCCAAAGCAGGCCATCTATGACAAGGTAAACGTAGAGAGCGGTAAACTCAGCGTCCCGGGGAAGACCTATGATCTAAAACGTTTCAAGCGGGTCTTCCTCGTAGGCGGCGGGAAGGCGGGCGGCCCCATGGCTGAGGCGGTCAAACATCTACTCGAGGACAGGCTGACCTGCGGCGTCGTGAACATCCTGAAAGGCACCGAGGACAAGTACCATGCCCCACAGGTCAAATTCGTGGGCGCATCCCACCCCGTGCCAGACGAGGCTGGTGCCCGTGGCGTCGATGAGATGATCTCCATGGTTACTGGGTTGACGAGAATGGACCTTGTTATAGTGATCATATCCGGCGGTGGCTCCGCGTTGATGCCGAGCCCAGCCGCGGGGATGGCGTTGGACGATCTCCAAGCCGTAACGGGCAAGCTACTGAAGAGGGGTGCAACTATAAACGACCTCAACGCTGTCCGCAAGCACCTCGACTCTTTCAAGGGAGGGCAACTCGCGAAGCGCTGCCAGCCAGCTGAGGTGTTGAGCCTGATCCTATCCGACGTAATCGGCGACCCACTCGACACGATAGCCTCTGGGCCAACGGCCCCTGACTCGACGACGTGGGCCGACGCAAAGGACGTCCTCGTGAGGTACGACTCGTGGGAGGATGCCCCTGAAGCCATAAGGAGGCGCATCGAGAGTGGGCTCGCCGGGGAGATACCCGATACTCCGAAGGCCGATGATCCCGTTTTCACGAAGACCCAAAACGTCCTCGTCGCCAACAACTCATACGCAGCCGAGGCAGCGGCGAAGAAGGCAACGGAGCTAGGGTACAACTCGATGGTTTTGTCCACGATGATCGAGGGCGAGGCGAGACACGTCGGTGGCGTCTACGCGGGGATAGCCCGGGAGATCGCGGGCAAGGGCAGACCGATCGGTGCCCCCGCCGCGATCATCGTCGGCGGCGAGACGACCGTGGACGTTAAGGGCTCAGGGAAGGGCGGGCGCAACCAGGAGGTGGCGCTCGGCGCGGCGAAGAGGATAGCAAGGACGCCGTGCCTCGTCGCCTCACTCGCCACAGATGGCCTCGACGGCCCCACGGATTCTGCGGGTGCGATCGTGGACGGCGCCACCTCGGGGAGGATAGACGGACTGAACCTGTCAATCGACAAAACGCTCCGCTCGAACGACGCGTACCATCTCTTCGAGAGGACTGGCGACCTAATCCTCACAGGGCCGACGGGGACGAACGTGAACGACCTCGCCATCATACTCGTAGCCGGGAAGTAGAGAGATGACCAGCCGGGGCGAGAGGCAGAGAGAGGCATTTGACGAGCTGAAGGCGGTCCTGACTGGTGGACACTATGGGATAGATTTCATACTCGTTGAGGGAACTCGGGACGTAGACGCCCTAAGAGCCATCGGCGTGGAGACGCCTATCGACGTCTTCTCCCACGTGGGACATGTGGAACACGACGTTGCGTTCCACCTCTCGGAGAAGACGCGATGCGTGCTAGTTTTGACCGACTTTGACGAGACGGGAATAAAACTAGCTAAACGGATTACATCACTACTCGCAGCCGAGGGGGTCCGCGTCCAAGTCGACCTTAGAAGAAAGATAGGGCAACTGATGGGCATACTCAGCTTGAAGACCATAGAGTCGCTCGACGACTGGGTGGAGAAGACCGAATAGTTGAAGATCTTCCCTTTGAGAATGGTGAGCCTATACTCACCTAACCTGTATTAGAGTGTCTCTAGGCTGTCCTATGCTTAGAGAAGCAGTCTCTGCAGTAGACCGGTCGACCGGCCGAGGGCTTGAATGGCACCTCGCAGACCTTTCCACAATCCGAACACGTTACCTTCGTCACCTCGCGGGGACGCTCCCTCGGCTCGCTACCCGGCTTCCTCTTGTCAAAGTACACTGTCATTTCATTTCACCGCGTATAGGGCACCCACGAGGCGCCTTGTACTCTACTACGGCGGGGTTACCAGAGGTTAAACCTATGCATTTTCTAAACGAGCTTGACAATAGAGAACCGCTTACACCGAGCCACGGGACATTGTTTTAGGCTATAGTATTGATACTTAACTATTATAAGGCGTAAAACATTTCTGAGAGGGATAAGCCCGAAAAGGGTCGCGTTTACCTGTTTCAGACGTGAAACGTGTCCATAAACCGCTTATCATACACAACTAATTCGTAACATGGACATCGTTTCCATCCATGCCCGGGGGTTGTTGGAAACACATAATAGTGTTCCCGGGGAAATGTTGGGAGGCGGCAAATATGGCGAAGATCGTTGTACTCTACGACTCGTGGTCGAAAGTCGATGCTAAATCGATCTGGGAGGGGATGTTGAGGGACAGCCTTGACTCAGACTACCCCAAGCACGACATCGTCTACCTTGAGAACCGCGCTGGTACCTTCAAGTGGTCCACAGAGGTCATCGAGAACGTTAAGGAGGCCTATGGCGACCCCGAGTTCATCAAGGAGAGCATAAAAGGCGCCGAGATCGTGTTGAGCGGCTTTGCGCCGATGACCGCCTCCGTAATGGATGCTGATCCCGCCCTGAAGATGATCGGTATCGCTCGTGGCGGGCCAGTGAACGTCGACGCCGTAGCCGCCACCGCGCGCAAGATTATGCTCATAGGCACAGTCGGGAGGAACGCCATCTCGGTCGCTGACCAGACGATGGGTTTCATACTCTCCGAGTCACGCCACATCGCACGTCACAACATGGCGCTCAAGACCGGCATCTACTTCACCGATGTCGAGAAGATGGGAAGGAAGTATCTCGGGCAGTACGCCTTCCAGGAACTAGAGGGCAAGACGCTCGGCCTGATCGGCTTTGGCGAAGTCGGGAGACGCGTCTTACGGCGGGCTCACGCTTTCGACATGAACGTGCAGGTCTTCGACCCCTACATCAATGCTGAGGCACTCGCCAAGGATGGCTGCGCTAAGGTGGAGCTGGAGCCTCTCCTACGCACATCCGACTTCATATCCATACACGCGAAGCTTACGCCTGAGACCACCCATATGATAAACGCCGAGCGCATCGCCATGATGAAAAAGTCGGCGACGATCATCAACTCAGCCAGGGGTGAGATAATCGACGAGAAGGCGCTCTACGATGCGCTGAAGGAAAAGCGAATAGCGGGCGCTGCCCTGGACGTCTTCGAGGAGGATCCCGTCAAACCGGATAACCCCTTGCTGAAACTGGATAACGTCACCGTCACACCCCACACCGCTGGGCGCTCCCCCGAGGTGGAGATGCGCGGCTACCAGCAGGTCGCGGAGGCGACCGCCAAGTACCTCCATGGTGAGGAGATTCGAAGGGCTCAGATAGCAAATCCCAAGGTCCTGGAGCACTGAGCTTAGTTGTCCGCAGACCACCTGATGGCGATAGACTGCGGCTCCGGCGGTGTTAAATGCTTTCTAGTCGACATCAAGGGCAAGATCGTGTCCCAGGCGGGCGTCGAGTGGAACCGTGACGACTGGAACACCGACATCGGTTGGCGCGCCATAAAGAAAGTCATCAGGAAGACCATCGCGGGCTCAGAGATTGAGCCCGGCGATGTCGCAGGGATCAGCACGACTAGCATGAGAGAGGAGTTCGTCCTCCTCGACAAACGAGGCAAGGAGATACTGCTCAGGTTCACTCCAGACGTCTACGCACACGGAGACGATCTGAACAAGCGCCTAGGCGAGAAGATGTACCGCGTCTCCGGCCACTGGCCCGTCTCCGGATGGATAGCAGCCGCGAAGCTAGCCTGGCTCAGGGACAGACACCCTGAGGTACTCAACAGGGCGCACATTTTCCTCATGATTAGCGACTGGGCGGGCTATATGCTCGGAGGCGTACCCTACACGGAGGGCTCCAGCGCTTGCGAGACGAGCCTATTCGACGTCGAGAAAGGCGACTGGGCATGGGGACTCATAGATGAACTGAAACTCCCCTCATGCATCTTCCCCGAGGTCGTTAAGAACACCACTCGAGTCGCCCAGATAACTGAAAAAGCGGCGAAGGGTACTACACTCGTCGAGGGCACACCCGTCGTGGTCGGTGGCGCCGATACGCAGTGCGGCCTAATAGGATGTGGCGCTGTCAACCCCGGTGATGTAGTAGTCGTCGGAGGCACGACGACGCCCGTCCAGATGGTCACCGAGAAGCCCATACTCGACAACGGTGGTCGCACGTGGACGAACATGCACGCTGTAGACGGCAGGTGGATACTGGAGAGCAACGCGGGCCGCACCGGGTGGGTCTATAGGTGGTTCAGGGACAACATCCTCTGCGAGAAGCCGTCGCTCAGGATCTACGAGACGATGAACGCCCTCGCCGCGGGGTCGCCACCCGGCTCGAATGGCGTCAAGGTCTACATGGGTCCGCACGTCTTCAACGCCGGGCCACCATACTGGCAGGGTGATACACTCGGCGACTCCCCGGTGCCTCCTACGATCCTCGGCTCCTCTCGTTTCACCCGTGGTGACCTCGCCCGCGCGATACTGGAAGCAAACTGCTACGCCGTCAAAGCGAACCTCAAACAGCTAACCGAGATCACAGGGGCGAAGGTGAGGACGCTCGGGTTCTGCGGTGGCAACTCGAAGGCTGAAATATGGAGCAACATTCAGGCCGCCGTCCTCGATGCTCCCATAAAGGTACCAGTGGAGCGTGACGCGACTGCTGTCGGCGCCGCGATATGCGCCGCAGTAGGAGCAGGCATTCACAAGGACATGAGGGTAGCTATCAGAGGAATGGTTCACATGGAGGAGCCCTATAAGCCAGACGCCGCCCTCGCCGAGGAATACGCTAAGCTATACGAGTCCTGGATAGAGACGCGCAGACACCTTTCGGGAGTCTTATAAACACGCAGCGGCCGTCTCGTATTTGATTAGTCCATGGACATCGTCGAGAAGGACCTCAGAGAACGCCTTGCTAAGGTCGGTAGGCAGATTTGGGACCAGAAGCTCACACACGGCACATCAGGTAACATCAGCGCCCGGATCCCGGGAACAAATAATTGCATCATCAAGCCGAGCGGGTACAGCTTCGGCGACCTTGAGCCCCACCACTTCATTGTCGTTGACATCGAGACGCGTAAGGTCCTCGAGGGCAAGGATAAGCCGAGCATCGAGACGCCCTTCCACACACGCCTCTACAAGCAGTGGCCCGAGTCGGGCGGCGTAGTCCACGTCCACCCCCAGTACTGCACTATACTCTCGATCCTCGAGCAGGAGATCATACCAATGGGCATCGAGATATTCGAGGCCCCTGCCCTCGCCAAGGGGATACCTGTCTCAAAGTTCGCGCCACCAGGCACTGACGAGCTGGCAGACAACCTCGTCGAGACTATGAAGGACCATATCGCCTGCTTAATGCCCCACCATGGTCTGACGACGATAGGTAAGACAATCGAGGAAGCGGCAGCGAACGCCAAGATGGCGGAGTTCCTCGCCAAACTCCACTACGAGGTCATGCTCGTTGGCAAGCCGCGCCCGCTCCGCGAAGACGTCAAGAAGACGCTGATTGAAAGGGCGAAGCAGAAGGGGCTACTGATCTAGCGGCTTCGGGACGTTCTCCTTTTTCTTCATGTCAGCTAGTTTGTCTACTAGCCCCATGCCGGGCTGATAGTCGCTGAGCGGCTTAATCTCCACGAGCCCTGCTTTCTCGGCGGCTTCGAGCGCTGTTTTCCCATTCACCGACCTCACGAGCACGGTGGAGTAACCATCGGGAGAGCCCACATTCCCAACGGAGATGTCCGCCAGCTCGGAGGTGTAGTCCTGGCAGACACGGCAGCAGGGGCGCGAGAGCTCCTTGAGCTTCCTAATCTTCACCTCGTACGGCGCCTCTGGGGGCCTGTGGGCGATGAACTTTCCGCTCTTGATCTCGAACTTCGTGACCTTTGCAGGATCGACTCCCTGCTCCCGCAGGTTCGCCATCAACTTGTTGTAGTCAAACGTCTCCATGCAGAAGAGGCCGATGGCAAGGGCGTCGACCTTGTTCTTACGCCGGCGGAGAGCGTGTATCTGGCATGGTGTACCTACGAAGGCGACCTTGTCGAGGCCATCCCTCTCCGCTTGCTTAAGCGCCGTGATCATGGGCGCGGACGTGTATTTCGTCCCTGCGCACTCGATGATCTTCTCCCTGTCATCGGCGAGAACCGGCACGGGAAACCACGGCTTCTCCTCATCCACCCCAGCCACCACAGCGCCGCCACCGGTCGTCACCTGTTTGAGAAGTATCGCGGTCACTGCGCCGCCGTCCTGAACATGCTCCTTCATTGACTCGTCAAGCGACCTAACTGCATATGCCCCATTGACGACGCCATTACACACCTCCTCAGGCAGTCTAGCCCTACCCAGTACCTGCGTCTCAAGCTCGGTGAATCCGTGCTCCGTCCTCGGGCAGCTCACGTAGCACACCCCACACGCCGTGCACTTCCCGACCAGTTTTGGCGTTTCCTCGACGAGGTTTATCGCATCGACTGGGCAGGCCGAGGCGCAGGAGCCACACGCGACACATAGCCCCGGGCGCACGACGTCGACGAGCAGATGACCGAAGACCTTTGGCTTGGTAGACACGGTGATCATAAAGTAAATACGATTTTCATTTAACAACTTTCTGCTCCGGCTGAGGCGTGCAAATTCTCTGATTCATCAAAATATTCCTCGGAAATGGCGTGAATGATCAACTCAACACGTGTATGGTAAATAGTCAACATTTTTATTGGTAGGACCGTATGTCAGGTGAACGCCCTCGTAAAAGATAGGTGAGACGCGACGGCACAGTTGGACTCAATATTTAGACCATCGTCTGTGGCGATCATAGGAGCCTCGGCGACACCAAACAAGGTTGGCTACATCCTCGTGAGGAACATGCTCAAGAGTGGCTACCAGGGGAAGATTTACCCTATCAACCCTCAAGGGGGTCAGATACTCGGCCTCAAAGCATACACATCCGTCAAGGAGATAAAGGATAACGTCGACCTAGCAGTCGTCGCGATACCCGCGAAGCTCATCCCACCCGTCGTCGAGGAATGCGGTGAGAAGGGCGTCAAGTCGATGATCATCATCAGCGCCGGCTTCAAGGAGACGGGCAAGGAGGGCGCGGAGCTCGAGAAGCACGTTGCGGACCTAGCTCACAAGCACGGGATCAGGATACAAGGCCCCAACTGCCTCGGCGCGATAAACACGTGGGCGCCCCTCGACCTCAGCTTCGCCGCAGCGCTCCCAAAGAGGGGCGGCATCGGGTTCATCAGCCAGAGCGGCGCACTCGGCACAGCCATCCTCGACTGGATCATAAAGAAGGAGATCGGGTTCCACAGCTTCATCAGCCTCGGTAACAAGGCCGACCTCGACGAGGTCGACTTCATAGAGGCCATGGCAGACGACCCCGACGTCAAGGTAATACTTCTCTACCTCGAGTCAATAGAGAGGGGCGCCAAGTTCATCGAGGTCGCGAGCAGGGTCACGAAGAAGAAACCGATGCTCGTCGTCAAGGGCGGCACAAGCAGTGCAGGCGCAAAAGCGGCGGGCAGTCACACCGGCGCTCTCGTCGGCAGCTTCCTCGCCTATCAAAAGGCCTTCGAGAAGTCTGGCGTCATACTCGCCGACACGATGGAGGACCTATTCAACTACGCCATCGCCTTCGTAGAGCAACCACTACCCAAGGACGAGGGTATCGCAATAGTCACCAACGCCGGCGGCCCCGGGATACTCGCAACCGACCTCGTCGAGCGCCTCGGACTCAAGGTCTCCGAGATCAAGGGCGAGACGAAGGAGAAGCTCAAGAAGGGGCTACCCGCCGCAGCTTCGACGGGCAACCCGATCGACGTCCTCGGCGACGCCGGCGCAGACCGCTACGCCTTCGCCATCGAGGAGGCGCTCTGGGACCAGGGCGTACACCTCGTAGTTGTCCTCCTAACGCCGCAGGCGATGACCGACAGCATGGCCACGGCAGACGCGATGGTCAGGCTCCACGCGAAGCACCCGGAGAAAACGATGTTAGCCGTCTTCATGGGGGGCGAACAGGTCGAGAGTGCCGCGAAGCACCTGAAAGGAAACGGGATACCCTGCTTCGACTTCCCTGAGAAGGCGATAAGAACCGCGGACGCCATCTACCGCTACCAGAGGTACCTCAAGCTACCCGACGAGAAGCCGTCAAACTACTCCGTAGATAAGAAGAAGGTAGACGCCATTTTCAAGGCGGTCAGAGCGGATAACCGGAATGTGCTGCTTCCACCCGAAGCGGCCGACGTAGCGCGCGCGTTCGGGATACCCGCCCCCCCGTGTGTGCTCGCTGAGAAGACAGAGGACGCTATCAAACGCGCCGCGGAGATGGGTTACCCAGTCGTCATGAAGATAGTGTCCCCGGATATCCTCCACAAGACCGATATCGGCGGCGTCGTACTCAATATAACCACTCCAGAGATGGTTCGCAAGGCATTCGCCGAGATCATGGAGAAGAGCCGCACGGCGCACCCAGAGGCGAAGATATACGGCGTTTCCGTTGACAAGATGGTGCCAAAGGGCAGGGAGATGATAATAGGCATGAGTCGCGATCCCCAGTTCGGCCCAATGGTAATGTTTGGACTCGGAGGCATCTACGTCAACTTTCTCAAGGACGTCGCCTTCAGGATCGCCCCGATGAGCCCGCGCGACGCCGAGGGCATCGTGAAGGACACCAAGTCCTACACCCTCCTCAAGGGGATACGCGGTGAGCCGCCAGCCGATATAAAGGCTCTCCAAGAGACGATTCTCCGCGTCAGCCAGCTCGTCACTGCCTACCCCGAAATATCCGAGATGGACATCAACCCCATACTCGTCTATAGAGAGGGCGAGGGTTGCCAGGCGCTAGACGTGAAAATAGCTCTCAAGCCTTAATCAGGCTTAGGGCATCCTCGAGTTCCCTTCCCACGCCGTACTTTCTCCTGAAGAATGTGAGCACGTTCTTCACATCCCGCTCCAGTATCTCCCCGGCGTTAGGGTGGCTAGGCGGGATGTACTGGGGCCAGTCGATTACGAAGAGACCGCTCTCGGTGGTAATGAGTATGTTGAACTCACTAAGGTCGGCATGTATAACCCCCGCCTTGTACGCCTTGTGGACGTTCTCGATGATGTCGTCGAGGAGGCTTTCTGGGTCTTCTATCTCAATAACCTCGGATAACTGGCGGCCCTCGACCCTCTGCATCACGATGAGGTGGCGGTTCTGGGAGATGGGCTTAGGCACAGAGACGCCTGCGTTGAATGCGAGGGATAAGGCGTAGTACTCCTTCTCGGCTGCAAGGCGTGACTGATAGAGCCACGATACTCCGTGGCGCCCCGAGAGGTACTCACGCTTCCGGCGTGTGTCACGGAAGCTGACGCGACCCAGCCTGTGAAACTTTACGGCGACACCCTCTCCCGAGGGAGTGAGCGCCTCCAGTACATCCGCCTCCTTCCCCATACCTAAGGGCATCCCCAACGCATCGATGACACCACCCTTCACGAGGGCGTTCAGGGCGAGCAAGTCGTAGCTGTTGTAGTTGAGGATGAACCCGTTGTAGCCCTCCATCTGCCTCCAGAGGAGAGCCTTCTTGTCAAGCTCCTTGAGCCAGAAGATGACCTCGTCGTCGCCCAGACCAGTGTACTTTGTTATATTATCGAGGGGGACAAACTCGTACTTGGACATCCCTAGTTCGATGCCTTGTAGGATCCTCAGCTCGCGGGGGTCTAGCTTCGTGATTAGTGAGGCGGCTCTCTCGGCTGAGGACACGACTTGTAATCGGCTGCGTGGGTATTATGTCTGTGGGCTAGAGCCTGAGGCGGGACTTGACGCCGAGGGCGATCGGTATCCCTATTACTGAGCCTATCGCCTGCGGGATGTTAATGATTATCTCTGCGTTAGCGGCTGGAACTCCCAGCCCCATGATGAATGCCTCGGCGAACCAATAACCGCCGACAATCGTCACGCCGCCGACTACCCACGCAATCGCTAGCCTCACGAGGGACGTCTTGCCCTTGCCTCCGGCGATCGTGCCGATGAGGAAACCCTCTAGCCCCTTGATTAAGAGTGTGAACGGGGCGAAGGCGCTGTAGCCGAGTAGGAGATCGGCGAGAGCGGAGCCGACACCGCCGGAGACCGCCCCGACTATTGGGCCGAAGACGATCGCCGTCGTCATAACGATCGCGTCACCTAAGTTGAAGAAACCGCCCGTTGGGGCGAAGGGTAAAGCAAGCATCGTTACGACTGTCGTTAGTGCGCCCATTATCGCCATCGCGGCGAGACTACGAGAGTCCAGTTTGCTTCCGTTGCTGCCCATCAAGACAAACACCAGTATTATAGTTACAACTACTAATAGTTTCAACTATAATAATTTTTACTAGAGGAGCACTTGCAGATCGTCTAGGGCGACGAGGACGCGCCTGCCCCTGTCGGTTACCTCATAATACCGGCGCTTTCCCTTCACCGTCGAGGAGACGAGACCCCGATCCTCGAGGTCGGCTATGTGCTGGTAGACCGCGCCTATCGTCATGCCTTTGCCAATTGCCTTCCATATCTCGTATCCGTATGTAGAGCCGTCGAATATGTGGCGCATAATCTTCTCTTTCGTCGTGAGCATGGAACCAAGGCCGAGTGACCTCTTCCTCTTTGTGAGGCTCTGTAGGATATCGTCGGTCTTGAGGCCGCTGCTCGTGATGAGGCAGGTGATGCGGTCACGGCGGTCGATCTTTCCCGACTCGACTAGACTGCGAAGGCAGGCGACCGTTGAGGCACTCGCTGGCTCCGCAAATATGCCCTCCAATTTTGCGATGTCGCGCCCCGCGGCGAGCATTTCCTCGTCGCTTATCGAGGTAGCGAATCCTCCGGACTCCCGTAGGGAGCGCAGGGCAAGTTCACCGAAGACGGGCTTTGAGACCCTGATCGCCGCAGCCTCAGTCTCGCCCCGGGTGAGCTGTGTTGGCTCGTCGCTTCCTAAGGCGAAGGCGGAGACGATCGGTGAGCACCCCTCCGCCTGTACGCCGACGAGGTGAGGCAACGTCTTGAGACGCCCCATCGTCTTTAGCTCCTTGAAGCCCTTCCAGAGCGAGCTTATCGTAACGCCACTCCCCATGGCTGCGACTACCCAGAGCGGATCACCCCTTTGCTCCGCTATCTCGTAGGCGATGGTCTTTAGCCCTTCGACGGAGAGTGGATTTAGCTCTGTCGTCGCCTGGTACCAGCCCATCTCCTTTTCGAGCGTCTTTGCTCTGCCCATCGCCTCCTCTATGGTCTCGCCCGACTCTACTATCTCTGCGTTGTAGACCATCATCTGGGCGAGCTTTGCGATATCCATCGCCTTGGGCACGATGAGGTGGCAGGAAATGTCGGCCTTAGCTGAGTAGGCTGCGACGGATGCGCCGTGGTTGCCGTTCGTGGCGCAGACGATTGACCCGAAGCCCTTCCCTGAGGCGTCCGAGACGATGAGCGCAGCCGGGCGGTCCTTGAAGCTGTTCGTCGGGTTGCGTGTCTCGTCCTTAAGGTAGAGGTTTTTTAACTCGAGGGAATCGGCGAGCCTGTGCGCTTCCTGAAGCGGCGTCCCCCCCTCGCCGAGGCTGACTTGCTTCTTCACGGGGGGGAGGACGGGCTTGTATCTCCAGAACTTGAGCTCTCCTGTGAACTCGATTGAACGGAGGTACTCCTCGTCCCAGATGTACTCTAGTATACCCCCGCATCGCTCGCAGGTCGCTCTGTCCGAGTCGGCCGGGAAGGCGTAGCCGCACTCCGTGCAGACGAGGTTCACCCGGGCCTTCATCACATTCCAATCCGCGCAACCATACTTTAAGCATTGGACCCAACTCTTTTATCACGCACCCGTTCAGGTGAGTTGAATGTCCCCCAGCGCCCCCAAGCTCTCGGAGCTACGCCCAGGAATGGAGCACCTCACATTCAGAGTCAAGGTTACCAGTGTGGTGGGGGTCAGGAATGTCAAGAGCTACTCAGGGGTCGAGCACTCCATACTCGAAGGTGAGATCAGCGAAGGCACCGCCTCTATCAGTTTCGCCGTATGGAACGAGAAGATAGAGCTCTTTAAAGAAATTGTCGCCGGAGACACTGTTGAGCTAATGGACTGCTTCGTAACATCCTTCAAGGGCGTGCTCCAGGTCAATGTCGGCAGGGACAGCGACGCCAAGAAAGTCGAGGCGTAGCACATTGGACGAGGAACTGCTTGCCCGGCTGAGGGAGGAGATCCGTACACAGACGCCTCCGTTCGGCACCCACGGCTTCGATCACGTCGACAGGGTATTCGACACGTGCCTCCACATCGGCTTGGCTGAGAAGGCGGACCTCGATGTCCTACTACCCGCGGCGCTCCTACACGACATCGCCCGCCTGGAGGAGAGCCACGCCAAGGCTGGCGCAGAGAAGGCGAAGCCCATACTACGCCGATACGACCAACCTGAGAATACGATCGAAAAGATAGCCGCCGCGATCTCCGTCCACAGCTTCTCGGGTAAAAAGCCCCCTGAGACGCTTGAGGCGAAGATACTCTCCGACGCCGACAAGCTCGACGCCCTCGGCGCCATTGGCATCTATAGGACGGCCGAGTACAGCGGCGAACACGAGCGCCCCGTCAACGACTTCGTCGCCCACTTCCACGAAAAACTCCTCAAGCTGGAGGACCTGCTGTTCACCGACGAGGCGAAACGCATGGCGAGGGGTCGCACACAGTACATGAAGAACTTTTTAGCGCAGCTCGAAAAGGAGCTTAGGCAGGAAAGTTAGCTGCCCCAGCGCCTGTATAACTCGTGCTCGATGCCTAGCTGGTCGAGCATCTTCCCAACGATGAAGTCGACGAGCTCTTCCATGGTCTTCGGTTTGTGATAGAATGCCGGCATGGCGGGGAGGATAGTGACGCCCATCCTGTTGAGCTTCGCCATATTCTCCAAGTGGATTGCGTGTAGCGGCGTCTCGCGTGGCACGACCATGAGACCCCGCCCCTCCTTTAGCTGGACGTCGGCGGCGCGGCTGATTAAGTCGTCGCAGTAGCCGTTGGCGATGCCTCCTATCGTCTTCATAGTTGCTGGGACGATCACCATTGCATCGACGGGGAACGAGCCGCTAGCGATAGGCGCCGTCAACTCGTTCGGCCTGTAGAGGTGCGATGAGAGTGCCGCCCAGTCGACATCTCCCAGCTCTGCGTTCGCTACCTTCTCAGCGGCGTCGCTGACGACGAGGTGAACCTCAACGTCCCGTCTCTTGAGCTCCTCGAGGAAGCGTTTGCCGTAGATTATGCCGCTTGCGCCCGTGATCGCCACTACTAGACGCATAGTTTCACACCAATTAGGTTAGGGTAAACTAGTACAAAATACCTTGTTAAAACCCGCGTAGACGTCGTCTATGGGGATTCGTCGTCGTCCTCGCCCTTGCCGGCTTTACCCTTGGGGTTCGGTGGCGACGCGGGGTCTATGCAGATGTAGACGACGTTGTTTCCTCGGACGAAGACGTCACCATAGTTGGCGACGAGGCCGTTCTGGTCGTACTCCTTCGCTCCTTTGAGCATGATGTTCATGTAGCCGTCAACGCGTGTCATTTTACCCCAGTACTCCCCGTGGCCCTTGAGGTTGATTGTAACGTTTGCTCCGACGCTCTTGATGAGTACGTTAAGCGGCTTCTTACTAGGCTCCATCGATGCTACACCCTTGGAGATTCATATATGAGCCAAGGGGGAGATTATAAAAACCTTCTGAACTGGCTGTAATTTCGAACTTTTTCGTGGGTTCACGGCCTCTCAGCGTAGACGATCCAGTCGTTTATGTCGGTGTCGCCGACGGCGCTGACATTCCCCAACCCGACATCCTCTATGAAGGTCGATGAGAAAATCCTTATCGAAGACGACCTTGAGCGCCGTGACGAGAATGCGCCCGCCGCTCCTCGCGACTCGGCTCATTTCCGAGACGGCTCGGGTCTTGTCGGGCGTGTTTTGTATGAGGGTGATGGCGTACACCCCATCGAAGACACCGCCTCGTATCGGTAGGTGCTCCGCGTCCCCGAGGACCAGGTGGTGGCCCTCTCGCAGCTTTCGCCTGGCCGCTTCGAGAAAGCTCGGGGTGAGGTCCAACCCGACGGTAGACGAGTCCAGCCTCGCCATGAGCATCCCCGTTCCACACCCATCGTCGAGGAGAAGATCATACTCCCTAGGCCGGCTCATGAGCAGGGCCGGGTCGTACTTGCGGTCCTGCTCCTCCCTGTACCTGAGATCGTATAGCCCCCCGCCCAACTGGTCATAGTTCGCCTTGACCTCTCTCTTATCAGGGGTGTTCACGAGATCAGATGGTGTCAGGCGCGTTATCCCCTTTTCGACCCACTTGGACGGCATTCGCGTCCATCATCTTGAAGGTTCATTTATTAAAGGCGTAAAAAGAGACGCCTGAGAAACAACGTGAAACATGCAAAACGAGTGCACCATCACTCCGGATATTGCATATCTGGCACCCATCACCAATGGCGCATTTAACACCCATACAAAACGTGGGACACGATCCACAGCCATAGGCCAAAAAGGGGACGATCACATCAAAAGGGAGGAGGATTGCACGGTAAACCCTGAAACGGATCCCGATCACAAAGAGGGGCGATATCTCTTACAGCCCCTCCATCGTGTCCAAAAGCTAGTCAAAACGGATGACCACCTAAGACATATATCCATAAAACAAGCCCTAACACCCCATGACCGCGGACACTCGCCACAGAAGTAGGAAGGTCTTCGACGGAGACGAACGCCTAAGCCAGAGAAGCCTCATGAAGGGAGTCGGACTCACCGACACCGACCTCGGCAAACCACTCGTAGCCATAGCCAACTCGTGGAACGAAATAAACCCCGGACACATACACCTCAACGAGCTAGCCAAGTTCGTGAAACACGGCGTCTCCCAAGCCGGCGGAACCCCCCTCGAGTTCGACACCATCGGCGTCTGCGACGGGATCGTCATGGGGCACGCCGGCATGAGGATGAGCCTCCCCAGCCGCGACATCGTCGCCGACAGCCTCGAGATAATGGTCGAGGCGCACGGCTTCGACGCCATGGTCTGTATGACCACCTGTGACAAGATCGACCCAGGAATGCTCATGGCCGCCGCACGCCTCGACATCCCCACAATCTTCGTACTCGGCGGACCCATGGAGGGTGGATGCCCCACCTGGGGTAAATACAAGGACAAGGTAATCACCGTTCAGGAGCTCTTCGAGGCGACGGCCCTCGTCAAGGCGGGCAAGATGACCAAGGACGAGGCGAAGTACCTAGAGAACATCTGCTGCCAGAGCGCCGGCGCCTGCAGTGGCATGTTCACCGCCAACACAATGCAGTGCCTCACCGAGGCAATCGGGATGACGCTCCCCGGCATGGCGACGGCAGAGAGCACCGGAAGCGAGAGGCAGAGGCTCGCCACTGAGGCGGGTGCCAAGGTCATGGAACTCCTCCAGAAAGGGATCACCCCCAGCAAGATCATGACCGAGCAAGCCTTCAGGAACGCAATCACCGTCGACATGGCGCTCGGCGGCTCAACGAATACAGTCCTACACCTAAAAGCAATCGCGAGTGAGCTCGGCTACGACCTGCCCCTAACGCTCTTCGACGAGATAAGTAAGAAGACGCCACATCTCTGCAATATGTCCCCCGCGGGACCCTACAAGATACAGGACCTGCACCACGCCGGAGGAATCCACGGCGTTATGAGCCGGTTACAGAAGCATCTCGACCTAAACGTCGTGACCGCCACAGGCAAGACCCTCAAGGAGAACCTCAAGGGCGCCGCTATCACGAACGAGGAGGTAATCAGGCCCCTCAACAACCCCGTCCACGAGCAGGGCGGCATAGCTATCCTCAAGGGTAACCTTGCCCCCGACTGCGCAGTAGCAAAGATGGCGGCGATAAGCCCCAAGATGTGGAAGTTTGAGGGAACCGCCCGAGTCTTCGAGCACGAGGAGCCCGCCGTCGCCGCCATCTACGGGGGCGAGATCAAGCCCGGCGACGTCCTCGTCATAAGGTACGAGGGTCCAAAGGGCGGACCCGGAATGCGCGAGATGCTCGTCGCAACGAGCGCCATTGTAGGAATCGGCATGGGCGAGCAAGTCGCCCTCTTAACCGACGGCAGGTTCTCCGGTGCGTCGAGGGGACCGTGTATCGGCCACATCTCTCCTGAGGCAGCCGCAGGAGGACCTATCGCCCTCATTGAGAATGGGGACAAGATCGCAATCGATATCCCCAACAGGACACTCGAACTCAAGGTCTCTGAAAAGGAACTTGCTAAGCGGAAGGCGAAGTGGACCCCGCCTGAGCCCACCGTGAAGAAGGGCTATCTCGTCAGGTACTCCGCCCTCGTCACATCAGCGGATAAGGGTGCTGTCTTGAAGAGCTAACCCTCACTTAGTAACTTCTTTTTCAACGCTTCAACATCGTAGAGGGGCGTGTTCCTCGCCTCGTCCAGGGGCTGCGCGAACTTCTCAGTCGAGGCCCTTTGGAGCGCGTTCATGGTGCAGAATGGTACGATTTTGCCGTCCGGCGTCGCGTAGTGTACGACACACTTCTGTACTCGTTCGATGTCGAAGTTGTAGGGGTCCATGAAGTGCATCGAGCCTATCATGAGCATATTGTGGTGTAGGTTGCTGAGGCTATCGTAGCTGCCGTTGGCGAAGACGGGAAGCAGGTACTTCTGGAAGGTGCCGAGTTTGACGTTTTTCATGACGCCGGTGACTGCGGACGCCTTGGCGGTCGTCGTCTTGCCCGAGTCGAATCACTCATTAGCCGAGTCGATGGAGGCGACGAGCCCGTCTACGTTGAGGTACTTCGTGATCGGCTCGACGGTATCCCCCTCCATGATGAGGTTCGACATGCCGCAGTGCGGGTGAGCGTTGAACTCGACGTACTCCTTATTCTTCAAGTGCCCCACGCGCGCGCTGCGGAGAAGTCCCTACCCGATGCCATCTTCGCCGTGACCGAGGTGAGGATACGCGACGACATGTTCGGCGGCCTCGTGGCGGATGGGCACGAGACGATGCTCCTGCTCAGCCAGGGGACGGAGAAGGAGAATCTCGCCATCTGGAGCGACCACGTGGGTCTGAACATGATCTCCCGCGGCTACTTCAAGCACCTTTGGGACACATCGACCCCGGTTGTCAGGGGCTAGAAGAGCTCCTCGACCCTCTTCGTCGTCTCCTTCGATATGCCGAGTGTAGTCAGGCTCAGTTCCTCCCGTGGGAACTTGTCCTCGGCGCACTTCATGATGGACTCCCTCGCTACGCATCTGAGCCCGTCTATCGCCTCTGCGAGCGTCTTCGGGGAGCCCCGCCTCAGCGTGGAGACTCCGAGTTGTATCATCCTGCTCTCCGAGCTCTCGGAGCGGAGGACCGAGAGTCCCACAGTCTTATGTTTCACTTTCTCCAGTTTACTGGGTGTTAATCCCTTTCCTAGGTTAGCTAACTCCTCTAACTCAATCTTTAGCAGCTTCTCGACGAACCTGTCCTGGGTCCCCGCTAATATAGTGAAGAGCCCCGCGTCTCCGAGAGAGTAGTTCGTGCTGAAGATGGAGTAGACGAGGCCTCTCTTCTCCCTGACCTCCTGGAAGAGCTTTGAGCTCGCCCCGACTCCTAGGTAGGATGAGATGAGTTGTAGCGCGTCCCTCTCCTCATCTCTGTAGGCTGTGCCCTTGGCTGTTAAGGCGACCTGGACCTGGCTGGATGAGCGTGGGACATATACTTTCTTTGGCTTGAAGACTGGCTTCGCCCTCTTCGTCTTGGAAGCGGTCTTGACTGCGCCTATGTGTCTCTCTACGTCGTCGACTAGCTTGTCGTGCTCCACGCGCCCCGCCGCCGTCACAACCATGTCTCCGGGGGAGTAGTGCTCCGAGAAGTAGCGGCTCACCGCGTCCCGGTCAACGGCATTGAGTGTCTTCTTCTCGCCGAGGACCGGGTGCGCCGCCCCGTTTGCGCCCCATGCAGTCTCGAAGTAGAGGTCGTGTATCAGGTCACCCGGGTCGTCGTCTCTGCTATCGATCTCGGAGAGGACGACCTTGCGCTCCATGTCTATGTCCTCGGTCCTGAGGAGAGGGTTCTGCACCATATCGGATAACACGTCGACGACTAATGGGAGATCGGCGGCCAGCACCTTGGCGTGGTAGCAGGTCATATCCCTATCCGTGAAGGCGTTCAGGTAGCCGCCTCGTTCCTCGATTACCGTCGATATCTCCTTCGCTGACCTTCGGCCGGTCCCCTTAAAGAGCAGGTGCTCCATGAAGTGGGAGCACCCCCAGAATGGCTCCGCCTCGTCCCGTGAACCGACGTCGATCCAGATGCCTACCGAGGCCGACTTTGACTCGGGCATCTCCTCTGTCACGACTCGCAGACCGTTTGATATTCTAGTGTCCCTTACTTCGCTTGAGGCGCTCATCCATCGTTTTTAGCCGCCGAGGTCTTATAATGATTGGGATAATGGGCTCGAAAGATGTATGGTCATGATTTGCGTCCGGCATTTTTAGGGTGGCTTTATAGTCAGTTAGACACCATCACTAGACGTGAAATTATGCCGATCGATCAGCGCGTTTTTTAACCTTCCCTGTTAAGAATCGGGGTGCATCTTTTATGCCTTAAGAATAGTGTACCTTCAACAATTGAGACATAAACTATGTCTCAGGCTTCTCGGCATTCCCTAGGATGGTCTCCGCCATAGCTCGCCCCTCCTCGGTGAGGGTGAACGTGAGATCGTCCTCTATCACCCACCCGAATAGCTTGAATGCCCTCGTCCGCAGGGTGGGAGGCATGACCTTAATCTCGAATAGGGGCTTCTCCGAGTATGACGTGTCCGGCCACGAGTAAACCGCCAGCTTCTCCCTGTCTAAGGCGAGCCGTTTCCTCAACTCTGTATAACTCATGCTACCCCCGTTATCGTGGAGTAGGAGGAGTATCATCGACGTGAAGTATAGGTCCTCAATGTCAGAAATCTTCTCTGGTGACAGTTCGCCCAGCTTAGGTAGCGTCGATGCTTCTTTTGTGTCCACGAGGTATCTGAGTCTCTGGCGTAGATTTATTCCTGCTTCTGATAGCTGCCAGAGATCGAATGTGTACCTATCACTGTATTCCGAGGCGACCGGCTTTCCACGGCCCTCTAGCTTTAAAATTAGCCCCGCCTCTTGAAGCGACACGAGCCAAGCGTTGATCTCCTTCTTGCTTATCGTGAAGCCCCGCTCCTCGAGTAGGTTCTCCAAGTCATGAGTCGTTAAGTGTTCATGATGTTTGTTGTCATAGAATGCATCGAATATACGACGAGCATTTTTGCTATGTAGTGGTCTTAATGATCCATCAAATAGCGAGTCTAGCTCCGGCGCCTTCTCATCTTTGTCCATTGAATACATGACCAAACAATATTCAGTTTTTTTCTGAATATTAAAATTGCCCCTCAAAACCTAAAAAATGATAAAAAGGCGGGAGGATCTAGACTATATGAAATACTTTGGCGAAGCCATATGTCTACGTCACAAGACAGCTCTTTAAATCTGCTATGGATATACTTGAGAAAAACTGTATTGTCGAAGTCTTCAATGGAGAGAATAACCCAGTCCCACGCCAGCTTCTCCTAGAAAAAGTAAGAAACGCCGATGGACTACTCTGCCTATTAACAGAGAAAATCGACGAGGAACTTATGGATCAAGGCAAAAAACTGAAGGTGATCAGTAATTACGCCGTCGGTTTCAACAACATAGACGTTCCCGAAGCCACCCGACGCGGCATCTGGGTGACAAACACACCCGGTATACTAACCGAGACGACCGCGGACTGCGCATGGGCACTTTTGATGGTTTCAGCAAGGAGAATAGCCGAAGGCGACCGAAATATAAGGTCGAAAGGATGGGTGCACGCCTGGGGTCCAAAGATGTTCATGGGTGGTGACGTCCACGGCAAGACTCTAGGTATTGTCGGCATGGGCAGAATAGGGATGGCTATGATGAAGCGATCCCAGGGCTTTGACATGAAGGTAATCTACTACGACCCCAGACGTCTGCCTGAAATAGAGAACGACCGGGTCAGATACGCCACGTTGAGTGATCTCCTCTCGAACTCCGACTTTGTTTCCGTACACACACCTCTAGACGAGAAAACCCATCATCTCATAGGAAAAGCCGAGTTCGCCAAAATGAAGAGGACCGCCTACCTCGTAAACACGTCAAGGGGACCCGTCATCGACGAGAATGCCTTATTCGAGGCACTGCGAGACAAAGTCATAGCAGGTGCTGGCATCGACGTGTTCGAGAAGGAACCAATAGATCCGGTAAACCCTCTCATAAAACTCGACAACATAGTGTTGACCCCACACATAGCGAGCGCGAGCATCGAGACACGCACTGCTATGGCGGTGATGGCTGCAACGAACATCGTCTCGGTACTGACCGGAAGAGAACCGCCAAACCCAGTTAACCCGGAATTGAAGAAAATCCAGAAAAATTAGATTAAATGCACCATAATAATGAGACGAAAAGCCTAATTATTAAATTACTATGCACTTTTTCCTAGGCGCCGACTGAGAACCTTCAACATGTCCTCGACCATGGCTGAGAGGTCATATTCTGGCTTCCAACCCCACTCTTCGCGCGCCGCCGAGTCGTCGATATCTTTAGGCCAGGAATCTGCGATAGCCTGACGGTAATCGGGCTTATACTCGATCGAGAACCCGGGAATGTTCTTCTTGATTTCGTCTGCGAGTTCAGCAGGTGAGAAACTCAATGCGCTGAGGTTGAAGTCAGTGTGATGCTTTAGCCGGGATGCGTCGGCTTCGAGCAGTTGGACGACACTTCTCAGGCAATCGGGCATGTACATCATCGGGAGTGTCGAGTCCGGTCTGAGGAAGCTTGTATATTTCCCCGCCCTAATCGCCTCGTAGAATATCTCTACGGCATAATCCGTCGTCCCACCCCCCGGGGGGCAATGTTGCTGATTATCCCCGGGAACCTAATTCCCCTAACATCCACCCCCCACTTGTGGTAATAATAATCCCCAAGGAGCTCCCCCGTGACCTTAGTTATCCCATACATCGTCTTCGGCCTAAGAACAGTCTCCTGGGGCGTACGCTCCCTAGGAGTCTCCGGCCCGAAGACTGCGATAGAGCTGGGGTGGAAGACTCGCTTCAGGCTCTTGATCCGGGCGATCTCGAGGACGTTGTAGAGACCTGAGAGGTTAATCTTCCAAGCCAGATGGGGCCTCTGCTCACCCGAAGCAGAGAGTAGTGCTGCGAGGTGAATGATCGCATCGACATCGTACTCATCAACAATTTTCCCCATCAACTCCTTGTCAGTAACATCGAGACGCACAAACGGCCCATCGTCGACTACAGGATCCTTTACATCCGAAGCGACGACGTTATCATTCCCAAACATGACTCTCAGCTTCGGAACGAGTTCAGAGCCGATCTGGCCAGAGGCGCCCGTCACAAGGATCCTGCTAAAATCGCGGCCCAAGCAAGCCCCTCGGACATAGATCCGCACCTAAATCTAGATAACATCTTCTATAAAGGAAAAAACGTAAAAGAAGAGTCTGTTGAGATCAACCAGGTGTTTTCATGAGGGATCCAAAGGGCTTCCTGGAGACTGAGTACAAGGAACTGGTCGACAAGGCGCTCGACTGGAGGATGAAGACAATACAGGGGCCTAGCGAGCCTTTCGCCAAGGTTGACGGTAGGGACGTGCTGATCCTCTGCAGCAACAACTACCTCGGACTAACGACCCACCCTAAGCTGAAGCAAGCAGCGATAGACGCCGTCAAGAAGTACGGCGTCGGCTCCGGCGCTGTGAGGGCGATCTCAGGGACAATGGATCTCCACATGGAGTTGGAGAAGAGGCTCGCAAAGTTCAAAGGCGCCGAGTCCTCCCTCACGTACCCCACTGGATTCCAAGCTAACTCTGGCCTCATCCCTCAGCTCGTAGGCGAAGGAGACCTGATAATCAGTGATGAGCTCAACCACGGCAGTATTATTGACGGCGTCCGTCTCGCGAAAGGCGACAGAGCCGTTTATAAGCACAACGACATGGCCGACCTCTCCCGCGTACTTGACGAGGCCGAGAAGCACGAGCTCCAGTACAGGAGAATACTCATCATCACAGACGGCGTCTTTAGCATGGATGGCGACATCGCCCCCCTCGATATTGTGGCTAAGCTCGGGGCAGAGCACGGCGCGATGGTATACGTCGACGATGCCCATGGCGAAGGAGTCCTTGGCGACAAGGGAAAGGGAATCGTCAGTCATTATCATCTCGACCACAGGAAGGTACAGGTTGAGATGGGCACATTCAGCAAAGCTTACGGTACGGTCGGAGGACATGTCTCAGGCTCCGAGTACCTAGTGAAATTCGCTTGGAACAAGAGCCGCACGTGGCTTCTAAGCTCCTCCCATCCACCCTCCGTAGTCGCCTCGACTATAGCAGCCATCGACGTACTCGAGAAGGAGCCCCAACACATCGAAAACCTCTGGAAAAATACTCGCTACTTCAAGAAGGCGGTTGAGGACCTCGGCTTCAACACCGGCATGTCCCAGACACCTATTATTCCCATTATCGTAGGTGAGAGCCATAAGGCGAAATCACTCGCAGACAAGCTATACGAGAGGAGCGTCTTTGTAGTCCCCATAGTCTTCCCGATGGTGGCGAAAGATAGGTCGAGGATAAGAGTACAAATGAGCGCAAAGCTCACCCGCGAGCAAATGGACGACGTGATATCGAAACTAGAAACGATCGGAAAAGAGCTCAAAATAATTAAGTAACGCATAATCGCTCCACCTCAACCGAGCCGATTCTATAAGGTCGCTCGATGCGTCACCCATTAACATCATTACCCGTGTTCGCTCTAATCATTCTAGGTTTTTAAACCTAAGAACACCTCGGGGGTCTGCGCGTGCTCCCGCAGTTCATCCTACAATGATAATGGAGTATTATCATCAAATTACTTAGTATCGTCTCATAATTTCGTAACATACCGCATGATTATTTGAAAAAGTCGGTGATCTGCTTACCGCTTCGCTTCTTCAAAACCTCAGTGCAATGTTGAGGTGTCAGAGCTTTGAACTCGTACCCGAGAGACGCGATAACCTCAAGGGCGCCCTCGGCTAAAGAGGGAGCCACTAGGATCGCTCTTACCTTCCTGCTTGAGTCGAGGTTGATTACATCCATGTACTTCTTCAGCTGAAGCACAGCTTTCTTCGTCGCCTTAACCCTCTTCAACTCGACAACGGTAAGTACGTTGTTCCTGTCCATCCCGAGGATGTCTATGAAGCCCGGGTCCACAGGACGCTCGCTTGATATCGGCCTGAACCCCTTCTCGAGGAGAGAGGGTTGGATAAGTATAGCCTGTTGCATGTCGCTCTCCGTTGCGTAAAGGGTGAACTCTCCCGCGTCTCTCAGATCTAGCACGGAGACCATGATGACCTCTGTGAAAGTGACCTCCATTACCTCATGATCCTTCCTCCGGTAAACTCGGATGACGAGCCCCTCCTTTTTCAGCTTGGTCTGAAATAGGCTTCCGGGGGGTTGCCAGTTCACAGGTGCGTACTCCTTAGGGCGATGGATGAGCGCCGAGCCGTCCGGCTTGAAGAAGGCGACCCGCTCACCGGAGCCTAAGCTCGAGTTGGCGCGCCCCTCGTACTCAACCGTGCACAACCCTGCTATTATTATGTTCTTCTTATGAGATATTCCGGACTTAACAGCGGTGATTGCCGCCTCCAACGTGGGTGAGTCGAGGACCAACTGTCGCATGGTTTTCTGCATTCTCATCCAACGCTCGTCACAATAGTCGTCCAGGGGGCGTTCATCTTCGCGTCGGTGACCATGAGGTCCTCGGTGGCGCCGCTGACCATGAAGGTGTTATGCCCGGGGTAGATGCGATCCGGCTTCAAGGAAATGAGCCTCTTTATGCTCCTTTTCCACTCAGGGAGGTCGAAGCCCGGTCCGTTAATGAAACCGAGTCTGCCGTTCGTCGAGGCGATATCTCCGGGGAAGACTGCAACTTTCCTATCCCTCTCGGTCATTTTTATCGATATGCATCCGGGTGTGTGTCCGGGGGTATGGACGATGTCGAAGCTCGAGTCGCCGATGTCTATATGGTCGCCGTCCTCCAGTAGGCTGTCGAGTTTCGGAGCCTTGAAGTCGAGTCCCCTAGCGTGGGCCATGTCCAACAGCACGTTATCGTCGAGCTCGGTGATCGCCTTACCCTCTAGCCTGTGAGCGACGAGCCTACAATTTACTGTCTGCTTCACCTCGTGCGCCCCGCCGATGTGGTCGAAGTGACAGTGGGTGAGGAAAGCGATCTTTATTTTCTTGGGGTCTAACCCGTCGTCCCTGATGTTATCGAGTATCCTCTTCACGCCATTTCCCCCACCGGTGTCAATGAGTGCATACTCAGAGCCACAATCCACGAGGTAGACGTTGCAGTCCCCCGCGGGGGACAAACCATAGGCTGGTCCGCCGACAAGGTACACAGAATCGGTGAGCTTCATCTAAATCAATTAAAGCGGTGCCCTCGGAGGTTAAAAAATGGTCGCGTATCCCCGGATCAGCCATGGACAACGTTCTTGTCCAATGCTCCGCTTCGATCATCCGATCCAGCCTTTCAAGCCACGTTCATCTTTCAACGAATTTACATACCGTAGAGAAAACCCCGTGAGGATCGGGCGTAGATCGGTGCCCATAACCTAGGCCTTATAAAATGTATACCTTCAAGATTAGGGCCAACAACTCTATCCATCGGGCACTATTAAAAGCAATTAAGTGTCCGACTGTCCCAGCTTAAACAGCGCATTCATCTTCGGCAGGTGCTTCTCCGTGAACTCATCGAGATTGTCCGGATGCGTTAACTTGACGTGAAAACGGACCCCTCCAGGACTCGCCGACTTGCGGGGACAGTAAGGACACGTGAACTCGTGAATCTGGGTACTCACAGCAGATCCTCCGAGGTATTGTTGTACATCGTAATTAAAATAATTTTTTCTCACCAAAAAATTCCAATACTAATCGGCAGAGACTTTAATAGCGCACGGGTTTAGGAAAACCCGACAGCCACTTGAGCAAAGAAGAATCAAAGGTGATCTGGCTCACCTGCCCTGACTGCGGCTCGAAGATAGGCATCATACTCTCAGTAGGAAAGGCAACCGCCGTTACCCATCACACCGAGGCGGTCGAGGAGGAGGCACAGGACTGGCCCCCCGCCACCTCCAGTTTCACCGAGAAGCTCAAAGCCGCTGGGGTCGACACCAGCCTCCTTAACATAGAAGAAGGCGAGGACGTCACCCTCGTGAGCCCCAAGAAGTTCCTCGGCGACCTATGGGGACCTATCAACGAATCGATGCGCTCGCTCGGTGGCACATGGATACGCGAGGGACGCGAGAGCCGCTGGGAGATACGGAAAACCCCACCGCAGTAGGAAAACGCTTCCAAAGACACATTTTTCAGACACCTTTCAGCCCAGATAGGGTAGGGTAAACAACAGAGAAAATCACCAAAAAAAGGCCGTGACAAGGTTTTATCCGAGTCACACATATGAATAGCTGTGCAGCGAGCCAACGCCGTCTACGCCGGTGAAAAGATCTTAATCCCGACACAGGGCGAGGCAGACAGCCTCTACCAGGACGGCTACGGTCGACGACAAGGCACCATATTAGCACTGACGCCGAGCGAGGCGCTCTACTTAGTAGAGAGGGAACGCCTCTGGGTCATCGACGAGGCCAAGAAAAAGATACTGAGCTTTCAGGAGATCCTCGACAGGGAACTGGAGAGAAACACCCTTCTCTGGACCACGTACATAATTTACAGGGACATAAGGGGGCGTGGGTTCGTAGCTAAAACCCCTGCGGATCAATCCTCGACCTTCCTAGTCTACGAGCGTGGAACCTACTCCAAGAAGCCGCCGTGCTACGAGATACACACCATCTACGAAGGAATGAATGAAACTATAGGCGACCTCGAGATAGCTCTAAAACAGTCCTCTGAATCAGGCAGGACTCTTAAGCTCGCGGTAATAGATAGGCGTGGTGAGATTGTATACTACGGACTTGAGAAAGCTAATCTCATTAAACTAGGAACGGAGATAGCCCAGTAGCTCACCGCGCTTGACCTTTGTTTGCTCACCTGTCTCCATGTCCTTGATTGTCACACTGCCTTCAGCGATCTCCTTGTCGCCAAGGATAACGACTTTACGTACGTGCTTCTTGTCGGCGTATTCTAGCTGCTTAGAGAAACGTCTGCCCATGAGATCAATGAGCGTGGAGTAGCCAGAGGATCGAAGTTCCTGAGCCACCTTGACCGCTTCGCTCCTTGCACCCTCGGACACTGGAGCCACAAGTATATCGATGCCTAAGACGACGTTCTCGAATCCGCCCTTCTTCTCCAATAGGGAAACGAGACGCTCTATACCAAAAGAAATACCCGTTGCGGGAGTCGACTGCCCACCGAAGATGTTAATGATCTCGTCGTAGCGACCGCCACCGGCTATGCTCCCGTAGTCCTCGTAACCCTTCGCTGACACCTCGAAGACGGGGCCTGTGTAATAGTCCAGGCCTCTAGCAAGGTTCAACTCGACTACGATGTACTCCGCATACCCGAACGATTTCGCGTAGGTGATCATGTCCCTAAGTGCCTTACAGCCCTTCAGACCTAGCTCGGAGTCGTTAAGCCTCTTTTCAGCGTTCGTTAGTATGGTCTCTGGGTCACCCGTTATGGAGATGGCGTCGAGTAGTTTGGCTGACTCATCCGGGTCGATCGCTAGCCGTCTCAGCTCATCTATTACACCGTCTCGCCCTATTTTCAGCAGCTTGTCAACGGCACGAATAGCCTCAAGAATTCGATCCTTCGAGATACCAGTTTTTAGGATGAACTCTTCTAGAATTCTTCGATCGTTCAACTTGATGACGAAGCCCTCGAAGCCCATCCGGCGTAGGCAATCGACAGCAGCCGAGAGGACCTCGGCGTCCGCGATGACATCGAATACTCCCACCGTGTCGGCGTCTGCCTGCCAGAACTCTCTGAAACGCTTCTCTGTGGGGTTCTCATAGCGCCAGACCGTGCCGATAGCATACCTCTTGAAAGGCATTTGTAGCTCCCTATGCGTCGCCACCACCCTCGCCAGGCTTGTAGTCAGGTCAAACCTGAGACCAAGCTCCCGGTCCGCCTTGTCGCGGAAGTAGTAGATCTGGTTGATCACGTCCTCTCCGCTCTTCTGCTTGAGGAGCTCCCAGCTCTCGAACGCGGGTGTGCCGAGCGGCTCGAAGCCGTACGCTTCGTAGACATCGCGTATCTGCTCGAGGACCCAGTTCCTCTTGTACATCTCGTCTGGGAGGTAGTCTCGTGTGCCTCGTGGTGGCTGGTACATCTAGACCGAGCCTATATCGAAGTGAAGACCTGAAAAAGGTTCCGCGTTCACTTGCCGCCAATTTTTTTTCTGCAGTCCACGGCGACCTTCACGCGCATCCATCGAAGTTCAAGACTAGAAGCCGGTATCGGATAATTCATGGTTATGCTGATAGTCATCAACGAAACGCCGATGTACAATGATTCTATCCGTGTTTTGGAAGAAACCCGAAAAACGCCTCTTTCAAACTCAATTTTTAACATCAATGTGTAATGGGGGAGGGTTGCTACCCGAAAGGAGCCGTTTTCGGGCTCCGTTTGGTTAAGCGATTTCTTACGCCTTATAATAAGAGAGGTCTCAACATTATGGACATAAAAATGCCCCGAGGATGAATAAGGGGTTCAGGTTCTACTCGAGTGCGCCGCGCAGGAACGGATAGAGGTCTGCGACCTGCTCCTGCACTATCGTCTGATAGTACTGGTATAGGATGCTGACGGCAAGAAGCGCACCCATTCCGCTTCCGAAGACTCCGAAGAAGTCCGAAAAGGCGGCGAGGGCACCGACTATTGCTCCGCCGATGATAGTGATTGTAGGGATGTACCTGTTAAGCAGGGCAACTATAGGCTGCTTGTTCCTCCTGAATCCTGAGATCTGCATGCCAGAATTGAGGAGTTGGTCAGCCATGTCCTCGGCGCCGAGTCCGCCGATCTCGAGCCACGTCATACTGAAAATTACGCAGAACACGATGACGATGACCGCATAGATCAGCGCCTGAATTGGCGCGTTGAGCACATTCTGTAACGTGCCGGGTGCTGTAATGAAGTAGACGATCCCTCCCGTCGCGGTGGGTGTCCCCTGGGCCGAGTACGTGAATGTTCCAAGCCAATTGAGCCAGTTGTTGTCGTTAGCGACGTTCCATCGGCTCCAGACGAACTGTCCAATCATCTGGAAGTTTGCGAAAAGTGCGTAGGCAAGTATGACGGGGATGTTGGAGACATATAGGAGTTTGATTGGCATCCTGCCCCTATAGCCGCGGTACATGCTGTGGCTGATCGGTAGCTCGACGCGCATGCCTTCGATGTATATGACGAAGACGAAGACCATTAGCGTCGTGAAGAAGCCGACCATGTCTGGGGCGCCGTTGGACCTATAAAACCACTCCAGTGCAGGGAGTCCATTGAGTATGCCTTGGAAGAAGGCGACGAGTGCGCCGTATGCCCTCCCGTCGTAGTTGATGAAGCTGAGGCTCATCCACCAGATGTTCGCGGTGATCCCACCGACGATGAAGAGGCTTATGCCGCTGCCGATGCCCCAGCCCTTCTGGACGAGCTCATCGAGCAGCATGATTATGATGCCGGCGGCGAGCAACTGGCCGAAGATGAGCAACGACTGCGTAAGTGCAACTGTGCCGTACTGACCACTTATAATGTAAAGAGCAGCCTGTACGATGATCATGATTATTGAGAAGAACTTGCTTGCAGTAGTGAATAGCCCGCGGTCTTCTGGGCTACTCCTATCGAAAGATATGATATCTGAGCCTGCGAGTAGCTGTATTATGAGCCCGGCTGTAACTATTGGACCTATCCCGAGCTCCATAAGTGTGCCCCTTGTAGAAGCGAAGATTACCCGATATGCAGCGAAAGTACCTTGCTCTACTACAGGAGATATACCGTAGAGCGGTATCTCCGACATGATGAAGTAGATGAGAAGCGCGAGGAAGGTCCAGATGAGTCTGTTCTGGAAGCTGACCTTCCTCTCCGGCGGCTTTACCTCCGGTATAATTCTCGATATGGGTTTGAAGAGTTCGAGGAAGCGCAAGGCTATCACTCTACTATAGAGCCGCCGGCTTCCTCTAATTTAGTTTTGGCACCCGCAGAGGCGGACTCGACACGGACCTTGAGGGCAGTCGAGATGCTTCCCCTCCCGAGAAGCTTTCCTATCCCAACCTCTCTGAGGTCCAGTTCTACTCCGCTCTTCACCGAGTCTACACCGAGGATCTTTGCAGCTAGTGCTTCTAGCTCTCCGACGTTTATCGTTGCAGGCATGGGCTCAAGCGACGATGGTGGTACGAAACCGATGCGCCTAAAGCGGTTCGGGTTGTACTTCACTGTCTGGATCCAGAAGTGCTTGTGGCCTCCGGCGAAACCTTTTCCTCCTCGGCTGCCGGACTTGCGGTGCTGGCCTACCTGGCCCCAGCCGCAGTATCTCGATCCACGGTATCTGCGTGTTCTTCTTAGATCGTGAGGCATCTTTCAATTCTCTCCTTTTAGCACATCCTCTTAATGAGCTCGTTTATGGCTTCTCCCCTGTAGCCGAGCTCGCCGCGGTCCCTGTAGGGACGTTTAACGGTCTTCTTGAAGCCCTTCTTTGGTGGGTGCATCCTGAAGAAAGGTTTGACGCCGTTGAGTTGGCTGAACTCTACCGCCCCAGAAGCTATTGCATTCGAGAGCGCCTCGACGCTGTCGTATCCGAGGTTCTTCAGCGCCTCGTCGGTAACCTTCTCCTCGCCAACGAGCTTTCCCCGCGTCTCGAGGAGGAGCTTCACCGTCTCGGCAGTGGGCTCGCCCCAGGTGACGTAGTCCTTGACCTTTCTGAGCATGCCGATGTATGAGGGATTCTCCCTCAGTATGGTGGCGTAGTTGTTGCGTTCCATACGGAGCATCGTCAGTGTGGCTTCTACGGTCTTCCGGGCATCGACTCCACCTCTGATGCGTACTACATAAAGTGTCTTGCCGGTCATTTTACGCGGTCCACTCCTGGGGTGTCATGATCTTACCGGTCTGCTTGAGTGCCTCGAATGTTGCGAATGCGAATGAGGTAGTTGTTGTCGTCGTGCCCGTCGCCTTTGACCAGCAGTCTTTGATGCCCGCTAGCTGAAGGACGACCTTAGCGGTGTCGCCTACGACGAGGCCGAGGCCCTGGGGGCCTGGGAGCAGCGTTAGCACGACGCTTCCCGCCTTGCCGTCGACGCGGAAGGGTAGTGAGTGTGTCTCGCCGCATCCGCACTCCCAGCTGCCGCAGCCCCTCTTTATGGGGTAGAGGTTGAGCTTTGCCATGCGGATTCCCTTCTCGATGGCGTTTCGGACACGCTTGGCCTTTCCGGTTCCGAGCCCGATGAGACCGTTACCGTTGCCGACTGCGACGACGGCGCGGAACCTGGAGTTCTCGCCGGCGTCTGTCTGCTTCTGGACCATAGCGATGTCGATGACCTCGTCCTTGAGGTCCTGGACAAGAAAGTCGATTACCTCAACCTCCCTGACCTTGTAGCCCTCGCGGAAGATGTCCTGTATGGAGGTGATCTGGCCTTCCTTGACCATCTTGCCCAGCTGTGTACGGGGCACCCAGTCCTCTAGTGACGGGCCTTCCCTATCGTATTCTCTGCTCATTACGCCCAGTCCTCCTGGATCTTCTTCTTCGTCTCCTCGAAATGCTCGGGGAGCTGCTCTGGCCTAAGACTCTTCCTGAGGTAGACCGAAAAGTACTTCTCGTAACCTTCAGAGTCGATGACCTGAGCATATTTTGCGATATCTCCGCCGTTTATTCTCTCCGGCGGTGGGATGATGTCGCTGTCGCAGGGGATATTAAGCCCAGCGTCGATCGCGCCTTTGACCACAGCGAATATTTTAGAGCCCTTAGTGGGTCTCTTGAGCCCGAGGTCTAGATACGCGGTTTCTATGCCCTCCTTGATCGCCTTGTGTCCGGCGATGAGTCCCAAGAGGTAGCCCGCGGGGATGCTCTTCCCGCTTGCTTGCCATCCGTACTTGCTGACTAGCTCGTTGGAGGCTGCTTGCGTCAGTACCTTGTCTCCTATCAGCTCAGCTTTGACTACCTGTGCGAGTATACCCTTGTTTGAGGCCCTCACGACGAAGCGTGGGTTCTCGGAAGTGGCAAGTATCCTCCTCGCCTGGTAGTCGGTCTTCTGCTGCCTTCTTCGCCTGTATGCGACTCTGTATCGTGCGTCTTTAGCCAAAGGTGCGCCTCCTTAGTTTCTGCTCATTTATGTGCCTATCCAGCTCGGCGAGGCTGCGGAACTCTCCGCCCTTCGCCTTCATGTAGAGGTTGCGGTAGGTGCCGACTGTGATGACGCGTTGGTCGCGGAGCTCCGTGAGTTTCCTGCGTAAGGCGCGTATGCGATTCATCCAGCGGGTCTTCTCCGAGACCTCTGCGAACGCCTTGCCCTTCTTTGTACCCGAACCGATCCTACGGCCGGTACGCTTCTTCTGGGCGAGGACTCTCGCACGTCCACGGCTCGTGCCGTTCTCTGGGAGTGCTTTTATCGTGCCTTCCCTGATGAGTTTCCTTATCTCGTCTCTCGTGATAGCGCCTTCGACGTCCTCGATCTTTTCGGGGTTTATCCAGACGCGGTTGACGCCGACCTCGAGGAGGGAAGCTGCTAGTCTTCGCTGGTTTGTGAGGTTCATTGCTTTTCCTCCTCAAGTTTCTCGAAGTCGGAGGGCTTCGGCTTGGCTCTCGTATTTAGGATCTTTATGCCGAGCTTTTCGGCTTCCTCGAGTATCATTGCCCTCTTCTTTCCGCCTACGGTTCTGCTTATCCTGGCGACCTGAGTCTCTGGCTTTACTGCCTTGAGGTCTATTACCGTTGCGATTAAGATCTCTTCCTTCCCGGAGGGATGCAGTCCGCGTACTGCGGCGGGGCCGCCCCAGCCGATGTTGGCTACCTTGGGCCAGCCGCGCTCGTTTGTGCGCATCTTGTTGTCGATTCCGCGGGGCTTTCTCCAGCGCGGCTTGATCTTTATGAATCGCCAAGACTCGAAGGCGTGGAACTTTGGCCTGCTCTGGTTGAGTCTCTTCCTGACCTTGAGTAGTCTTCTCTTTTCGGTGTCACTCATCTTTCATTCACTCCCTGCTGTAGACGTATATACCGTCTAGGAACTTTCTCAGGTCCTTATTGTGTACCTTTGCTCGGGACTGTATGTTGGCGGCCGTCTGGCTGACCTCTTCTATATCGATGCCTTCTAGGATGATATCATCCTGCTTTATTGTGATTTTTGTGTCTCCGATTACGTCGGCGATGCGTGCCTTCCTCTCGCCGACGAAGTTCTCAATAGTGACTTTTTTACCAACGACCTTTACGGCGGTGGGGAAGTGGACGAAAACGATCTTCATTTTGTAGACCCAGCCATGGCTCACGCCTTTTATCATGTTCTTGACATGGGCGCTGATCGTCCCAACGAGGGCCGCTTCGGTCCTGCGCGGGTTCTCGACGCTGAGCCTTAGGAGGTTGCCCTCCATCGACATGTTGAGCTTGGTGTGTGTGAAGTCCTTCACGATCTTGCCTTTGGGTCCCTGTACCGTGATCTTCCTACCATCTAAGGTCAGCTGTACGTTCTCTGGGATCTCAACCGTTTTTTCAACTACTTGTACAGACACTTTATCTCACCTTAGTAGACGTAGGCTATCACGACGCCGCCGACGTTGAGCTCCTTGGCTTGTCGGTGGTCGATGACACCTTTTGGGGTTGATAGTATGACCGCTCCAAGGTCTCGGCTCGGGAGGAAGCGCTTCTCCCACTTCTCCATCTCCTTGACCTTTGTTGAGTAGCGAGGCTGGACAGCCTTGCACTCATTGATGCGACCGAAGAGCTGGACGCGGAACTTGCCCTGCCTGCCGTCGTCGATGAACTCGATCTCGCCTATGTAGCCCTTCTGCTGGATGAGGCGGAGGACCCTGCCTACGAGGCCGGAGGCGGGGGTGACTATGCATTCATTCTTACGCCTTCCCTCGTGGTTCATTATCGTGTTTAGTGCGTTAACTAGTGGGTCCATTCATATCACCTGTACTTCTTGAAGCCCATCGCTGGGGCTACCTCTCTGAAGCATTTTCTGCAGATGCTGAGGCCGTAGCGTCGGATGAGGCCGTTGTGAGTGCCGCATCTGATGCATGCTCTGCTACCTGGTCCTGTTGTGCGTTTCTTCTGCTCACTCATTGGCTGCTCCCACCTCGACGCCGTATTTCGCTGTGATGAACTTCATCGATTCCTCGGGTGTGACCTTATGGTTCTTGCCTATCTTGGCACGTGCGCGCTTCTTCTCGTCTATGTGATAGCCGGCGCGCTCCAGTGTGACCATTACGTCCATCCCCGTGATCCCCAGGACGGGGTCGTATCTTGTGCCGGGGATGTCGATGTGCTCCTTTATGCCGAAGGCGAAGTTGCCCATTTTGTCGAAGCTCTTGGACTTTGATCTTCTTGCCGACGGCTACGAAAGCCCTACTTAGGAACTCTTCTGCCTTTTCTCTGCGGAGCGTGACCATGCAGGCGATTGGCTCCTTCTTCCTGATGTTGAAGCCCCTGATGGTCTGCTTCGCGAATCTCTGGCAGGGTTTTTGCCCTGTTAGTTGCTCCATGATGGTTTGTGCGTGGTCGAGGGGGTCGCCTGAGGCGCCCACTCCAATATTGACCACGACTTTACCGATCCTTAGAGCCCTCATAGGGTTGGTCTCTACGATTTCGGTTGACATATCATTGACTCTCCGGTAGTGATATCAGGGACTCTGTTGTCCCGATCGGGAAGACATACTTTGTTAGTGTGCGTATGTCTTCTCCGCTCGGCGTTCGGACTGTGGCGGTCTTTTTCCATCCTGGCTCGTCGCCGAAGCCGATTATCATGCCAGTCTCGCCCTGAGATCTTCCTCCGGTGATGATGATCTGGAGCTGGTCCTTGAAGGCTATATGCTCCATTATCTCCTGGGAGGGGATCTTGATCTTGAGGACGTCGTTCACCTTGTAGGGGCTTCCGGCGGGAACGACAAGCGTCCTGCCGTCGTGTAGCCGCAGCTGTGTAACGTTGTTCCTCAGAATAGTCTTTCCGATGATCCTGCAGAGCTTGAAACTTATTTCATCGCCTTTTATTTGGTGTAGTTTGAGACGTCCGCCCTTGGCGGGTAGTACGCGATAGCTCTCACTTGCATCTGGCAGGGATACGACGTCCATGAGCCCAACGGGGAACTTATCGTCGAGGCGTAGCTTTCCGTCGATTTTTATTTTGCCCTGGTTCGAGATCTGCGAGGCTTCCTTGCGCGTCGTCGCGTAGTTGAGCATGTCACGAAGTAAGACGGTTATGGGGATAGATGAGCCGAAGTTGTGAGGTCCGGGACTTGTATTGATGGACCAGATGGCTTCCTTCCTTTTTATTGTCCAGAACGTTGGCGCCTGCTGCCTCTTTAAGTGTCGTGTTGGCCCTTTTCTTCCCATTCTTACTCCTCCTTCTTGAAGCCCTTCCTCTCGAGAATCGCCTTTCGGCGGTTATCATCGAGGTTGAGCTTCGTGATCATTACGTTCTCGGCTCGTACGGGGATCTGGACTGTCGATCCGTCGAGGCGTGTCCTGGTGACGCCCTCGACGTAGACCTTGGAATCCTTGGTGTTGACCCTCAGTACCTTACCCTCAGCTAGTTTTCTGTCGCCCTTCGTGATTGAGACCGTGTCGTCCTCGACTACAGTCATGGTTTTTGCACCGTACTGTGTCTTGAGGGCGGGTGATAGTGGTGCAGATATGTACTTTCTCCTGATGTGATTGGGTGCGTTTCTCTGCTGCTTTCTCACTGTCGATGGCTTTGTGTTACCTACTTTGTTCATTACACGACCATCCTCGCGGTTGTTCCGAGGCGTGCGAAGCGCTCTACGGCTTCCTTCGCTACGGGACCCTTTACGTCGGATCCTCTAAGCGTGCCCTCCGGTGTGAGTATGACTGCTGCGTTGTCCTCGAACTGTATCCAGGTGCCGTCCTTCCTCAGGTAGGGCTTTCTCTGGCGGACTATTACCGCGTTGAACATCTGGCGCCTCATCTCGGGCGTGCCTTCTCGGCAGCTGACCATACATAGGTCGCCTACGCTGGCTATCGGGAGCCTGCGGCGGCGTCCTTTGTAGCCGAAGACCTGAATGAGTCGAAGTACGCGTGCACCACTGTTATCCGCGCAGATGAAGACGGAGCCAGACGTGAGGCCTCCGCTTATTCTGCGTCGTGGTATAACTCTCCTCTTCCCTGTTCTCTTACTCATTCATCAAGCCTCCTCGGCCAGTTTTTCTACGACGCAGAAGGACTTGGTCTTGCTGAGTGGTCTACACTCGGCAATTCTGACCCGTTCCCCTCTCTTCGCGTCGATGCATGGGGGGTTGTGTGCGGTGATGCGGCTGCTCGCTCGCGCGTAGCGCTCGTATTTCCTGTTGAATCTGGTGTAGTCGATGCGGATAACGACAGTCTTTGTCATCCTGTCGCTAACCACCACACCGTCCAATACCCGCCCCCTCACCGCTAGGGAGCCATGGAATGGGCAGTCTGGGTCACTACACTCGTTCTCGGGTCTTTTAAGGCTCATCAAAACTCGTTCGCCCTACCAATCTCTTTTCGACTTTTTCTTTACACGGTCTTCTGGTCGACCGATGAGGGCCTTGCCCTCTACCTCAACCGAGGTATCGCCAAGGTTGAAAATGAAGGACGCTCCATCCTTCGCCACGGTCATCTCCTTTTTGCCGTGACTTATCGTAAGGGTGTTGCGCGTCTCTACTGTGACTAATCCCTTGATCCTGTTCTGACTCTTGTTATTGGCACCGCTGATCTTCGCTTCGAGCCCGATGAGCTCGTGGCGAGTAATGTTATCAGCGGTTACCGGCGTCACTGCTTGGACGCCTCCTCGTGGATGATTGTCTCAATCTTGGCTACTGCTTTCTTCAGCGCCTTCGCTTTACCGGGGTTCTCTACAGAGCCACCTGCCTTTATGAGGGTCTTGATCTTGGAGAGTTCAGTCTTTATCTCCTCAAGTTTCGCTTTCCTCTGCTCGGAAGTCATCTCCCTTATCTCGTCGAGTCTTATTACCGGCAACTAATTTTCCTCCTTCGTCTCCTCTTCGGCTTTCGCTATCTCGATCTTCGCCTCTTCATCGACCTTTTCCTCTTCGGGTGGGGTCTCGGGCTCGGCTTGGACGGGGGTGATTTCTTCGACCACTTCCTCGGGCTTAACCTCTATGGGAGTCTCTACGATGACTTCAGTTTGCTCGGTTAGCTGAGTGACGGGTTCTACTACCGGTGCTTCCTCCACGTCAGGCTCTACGCCTTCGGGCATGAAAACCTCGTCCTCGGGGTACTCTATCTCGGGGAGACCCTTAAGTGAGATCTTGTCGGGGAATTTTGCGTCCGGTGGAATGATGTTCACGGTGACGCCGAGTATTCCTCTCTTCTGCTTGACGTGGATGGTCGCGTGGCGCAGCCACCTTTTGGATGGCTCTCCCGCCTTGGGGATGTATCCCTCGCTTACCTTTTCGAATCTTGCCCTTGCGCTCCTAATTGGACCCTTTGAGAATGATCTCGCATCCTAGTGCCCCGCTATCCATGATCCTGCGGAGGCTCCAGAATATGCTCCTGCGGAAGTGTACACCACGCTCGAGAGCGTTGGCTACACGTGCCGCCATGATGTGGGGATTAAGTTCCGGGACCTCTATCTCGACGACTGTGATTTGGGGGTTAGTCAGGCCAAGCTTTTTCTCAAGCTTTTCGGAGGCGTCCTTGATGGCTCTACCCCTCTTGCCGATAACCCTTCCAGGCCTCATCGTGTATAGGTTGATCTGGGCGCCAAGCGGCGTCTTTGTGAGTGTGATTCCGCCGTAGCCGGCTTCCTCGAACTCCTTTGAGAGAAGTTCGTCGACCGCCATGCGCTCCTTATTGTCCCGGATAATTCTCTTGACTACTGACAAGCTTACACTTCCTCAACCGCGACCTCGATGTGGGTCAGGTGCCTGAAGTACGGCGATGCCCTACCAAAGGCACGCGGTATGAACTTCCTAATCCTGCGGCCCCTATGCGCCGCGATGTGCGTGATCTTTAGATGCTCGGTGTCGAGCCCCTTGAACTCGGCGTTCGCCTCAACGGCGTCTAGAACACGTAATATCTCTCCGGCGGCCTTCTGAGGGTACCTGCCGGCGTCGAAGCCCTGTGCCTCGGCCCTGTGTGGTACCTTAAGCCTGTACCGGTAATATGGTACTGGCTTCTTGAGCTCTACGACATCTTGCAGAGTCTCCTTCGCCTTTTCGAGCTTCATGCCTTTAATGTAGTTGCAGATCTCTCTAGCAGCCTTTGGCTTAATTCTAAGATCCCTGCCGCTGGCTATTGCTGTCTTGTCCGGATCTAGACCTGTGACCGAATATCTCCAGGATGGCATATGCGCACCGTTCGCCTTACTTGAAATCGGGACTTTATATAAAAACGTTATCTAAATTCGGGTGCTGAGGCATCTTGATGTCGAGAATTACAGCTTCTTTTTGGGGAGTGGTTTGAGGGGACATATTGAGGAGATTTTGGGAGTGTTAAAGGGAAGTATATATGTGTATTGAATTAGTGAGGACCACCTTGTAAGTTGTATTTGAAGAAAATATGCTGAAGTTTTTTACTTCAGCGGGATGTACATTGAGCTTCTGGACGCGCCGATGCCTGGTTTTCCGTGACGGACGAGTTTGTTCGTGATTATAAACTCGCCGAGGTAGTGGCCGAGCATTTTCTCGTTGATCCTTAGCTCTACGAACTCCTGGCCACTGTGGACAGAGATGGATTTTCCAACCATCTCCGGAAGGACGACCATATCCCTTGCGTGGGTCTTTATGGGTTTACCGTCATCCCTTCTTAGGTGCTCGAGGACTATCTTTTGCTCGTTGCTAAGTCCCCTGCGCAGGCTTCGCCTCATGCGGCTTGGTAGGAGGTTGATGAACTCATCCATTGACATGGCTTTAAGCTCGTCGACGCTTCTACCCCGGTATTGGAAGTTCTTTGGCATTCGTCTTCACTCCATCATTTCGTTTTATTTAATCGTGTTGGTTAGAGAGACCTCTGACGCTTCGATCCGCCTTTACCCGAGGTCCTCGCAGCGATGAGGCCGACTTTCGCACCCGGAGGTGCCCTGCGGCCGACAGTCGTGGATTTACCGGGACGCCTGTGTCGACCACCGCCATGAGGGTGGCTTGACGCAGTCATCTTTACGCCGTGCGCCGTCGGGAAGACCTTGTTGTTCGCCTTGGCGAAGTGGTGTCCCTCGCCTGCCTTAAGGCGTGGCTTCTCGAGGCGTCCGCCTCCAGAAATTACTCCGATAGTTGCGCGCGACTCGGCTGGGAGCTGTATGCTCTTCTTTGATGGTAGTTTGACGACGGTCTTGCCGAGGTTATGGGCGATGACTGTCGCGTAGGCGCCTGATGCACGCACAATTCTCCCGCCGTCTCCAGGCTTCAGTTCGAGGTTGTTGACGAGAGTTCCCTCTGGGACCTTGCCCAGTGGGATGACGTTTCCAACCGCTAGCGGCGCATCTGCACCGATTACGATTTCCTGCTCGACGTGTGTGCCTTCGGGGGCTGCAGAGTAGAAGGTCTCACCGTTTGCTAGCTCGATCACTGCAAGTGGAGCGACGCGACCCGACTCGTGAATTATGTCCGTGACGGTTCCGCGTAGGGACTCCTTAGACATCTCGGGGTATCTTGCCTGTGCTATCTTGCCTGTGTGTGCGCCTTGGAACACGGGTGTCCCGCGTCCGCGGCGTTGTACCTTAATTCGTTTTCCCATCTATCCACACCTACAATATTCCGAGTTTGATTGCGACCTCAGAGGCGCTGAAGCCTTCCTTGAGTTTTATAAAGGCCTTCTTCTTGCCCTGCCTGTCTATGAGTGTGTTGATCTCCTTCGCCTCGACCTGGTAGAGTTCCTTCATGGCTGCGGCTATCTGGTTCTTCGTTGCTTCACGCTCTACTATGAAGATGAGCTTGTTCTCGTTCTCTATCATGTAGACGCTGCGCTCTGTCATCGTCGGGTACTTTATGATATCGTGTGCCAGCATGTTTATTCCTCCCAGGTTTCGTCGAGGGCGTTAAAAGCTGACTTAGCCCAGACGACAAGTCTTCCGGCATTGGCGCCGGGTGCGAGTAGCTCGGCGTTGAGGTTCCTGAGGACTGTAACGTCGACACCGGGCAGGTTCTTCGCCGCGTTGCTTAAACCTTTGTCCTCGGTGATGACGATTAGAGGTCCCTTCCCGATCTTTTTACCTCTGCCCCTCATATTACCTCTTCCGGCGCGTGTGCCCTTGCGGTCGGCGCGCTCTACATCGGCCCAGATGCCAATCTTTGTGAATAGGTCTTGCACATCCTTCGTCTTCTGAACGCCTTCTAGCGCGTCATCGAGGACGAGTGGTAGCTGAGCGACGCCCTCGATATTGTGTCCACGTGCCGCGACTACTGTCTTGTCGGCTGTCGCCGCGATTCCGGACCTGATCGCCAAGCGGCGCTCCTTTTTGTTGATTCTTTTGACTGTAACTTTCTCGGACTTTGGGGGTGTTGAGAGGTGTCCACCTACTGCCTGTACGGCAAAGTCTGCCTTACCACTCTGCTTGAGGCGTGGGAGACGAGCCTGACCGTGACCAGTTCCCCTGCTGAGAGCCGTGTTCCTCTTGCCCGCCATCGGGTCGCGTCCCTGTGGCTGGAAGTCGTGGCTCTGCTGAGCGATGACCGCCCTACGGATCACGTCTGGCTTAATGGGGGTCTCGAAGATCTTCGGGAGGTCGACTTCATCGACCTTTTCGTTCGCGAGGTTTAATACTGGGATCTTCATTGTGCGGTCTTCTCCTTACCCCACTCGGTGCCTACGTATGTAATCTGGGGTGCTGTCTCGGGGTATGATGAAGCCCTAACTGCCTTCCTCATGCGGATTAGCCTCTTGGGCGTGCCCTGGACGCTCCCCTTGATGACTATGTATTCACTCTTGACCTGGCCGTACCGGTTGAATCCGCCTGCTGGGCTGACCCTGTTCCCGTCGCTTCCGAGTAGTAGTATACGTTTGTTGAAGTCGACGCGCTGGTGACTTCCCATCTGGCCAGCGCGCGCGACGTGTGGGTGGATCGTTCTGGGTGCCACGGGGGCAATTGATGCGACTGCTCTGATGGATTTGCGTGACTTGTTCTGTAGTATGCGGATTCCGAACCTCTTTACTGGGCCCTGGAATCCCTTGCCCTTCGTGACGCCTGAGAGGTCGATTGATTCGCCGGGCTTGAAGACCTGTGTAGCGGAGATCGTCTTTCCAAGAAGCCCCTTCACGAATTCAAGCTGCTGGTCGATGCTTCCACCGCCGACAGCGATCTCGATTAGGTCAGGGGTATTCAGCTCAAGTGAGGCGAGTTTTGGTTGTGTGGCAGCGATTATGCGGATCTGCTTCGCCTTATCCTTTGTGGAGATGAGCTTTTCTAGCTCCTTGGCGGTATCCGCTGTCTTCTTGATCTTGACAGCCTTTTGCAGGTCCTTCGAGAGCTCAGGCATCCAAGCCTCCGTAAGTACCTTGTATCCGTCGTACGTCGTCCTGTAACTGCGTACGGCGCATACAAGCATCGGTGGCGCCTCGATGACTGTTCCCGCGACCTTTACCTCTTGACCGAACTCGGGGACCTTGGCCCTGTCCTCTATCTGGTAGAGGTGGGTCATCCCCGCCTTGTATCCTGCGAAGCCTAGGAGCTGGGGACCCTCTGTTACATCCGGCCAATGCTGGATGCGTCCGTTGAAGTTGCTTGCCCTGCGTCTAGGATAATATGACTTTGATCCTTTTCTAGGTGAACGTGGCCTAGGCATCGTAGCCTCTCCTTATTTTCGTTAGCTGTAGTGAATCAGCGAGTCTTACATTTAAATGATTCGTATATTGGTGGACAATCGCCTATTTGGTCTGTTTTTTGTTTCCAGGCTTGGTTTGGGGTTGCTTGTCGGCTGGGGGTCGTTCCGTGGCTTCCCGTTGAGGGTAAGGGCAGGTGTCTCTGAGAATGCATATGATGCATCGGGGGTTCTGGGCTCTGCATGTGTCTCTTCCAAACTGTATGAGTTTGATGTGTGTGTCCAGATATGTTTCGGGGGGCGTGGCTTCCTCAAGTGTACGGCGGATCGCGTCGTACGGGGCGTTTGCGGGGATGAGTTTGAGCCTCTTTGCTATCCTCGCGATGTGGCGGTCGACGGGGATAACACGCTTCCCAGCGGTGAAGAGGAGGACGACGTCGGCGGTCTTCTCGCCGACTCCAGGTAGGGTCATGAGCACCTCGCGTGCCTCGGGGTAGGACTTGGAGACCGTCCTGGTTAGGTCTCCGCTGAACCTCTCAAGGACTTGCTCTGAGACTTGTTTGATGACTCGGCTCCGGATGTTGTACATGCCCGCGGGCTTGATCGCCTCGGCGATCTCTTGTAGTGGCGCTGATGCGAGTTTTTGGGGAGTGACGCCGATTAGTTCTTCGAGGCGCCTGTAGGCGGTGTCCTCGTTGCGCCAGTTGGTGTTCTGGCTTAGGATAGTTCTGACAAGTGTCTTGAATTGGTCGCCGTGGCTGGGGGTCCACGTCCTTTCGTTTGCGCGTAGGACGCGGCGGATTGCCTCCTCAGCTCTCGTCCTCGTCTTCCTCGTCAGGGTCTCCCACTACCTCCTCGGGTTCCACCTCCGGCTCGGGCGTCTCGAAGGGAAGTTCGGGCTCGAGGGGCTTATCTTTCAGGTCCTTGATCTTCCAAGCGATCAGGTCGAGCAGCCCTTTTATGTTGGTCCGTTTGTCGGCGGATACAGTCGTCCAGGGTACGTCGTAATGGTCTAGGCCTAGTTCCTCCTCGACTTCTTTTACGGTCTCTGGGGACGCCTTGTCAACCTTGTTGAACACTATGATCACGCGCTGGAGAAGGACGCCGATGTCTCGAAGGATACTTACTCCCTCGGCGAGCTTGAGCCGGAGTGTGAGGGCTGGATCGGTTATCTCGAAAAGCAGTATGACGACATCGGCGCTACGGATGTCCTCGAAGTTGAGCTGAAAGCTTTTAATGAGGCGGTGGTCGAGGTCGAGGACGAAACCGATCGTGTCGACGAATAGGACGGTGGTCTCTGCGTCGATGTAGCGCTTCGAGTACTTGCTGCTGAGGGTCGTGAAGGGTCTGTCGCTGACGGGCTTGTGCTCGCCCGTGAGGGCATTAAAGAGACTGGTCTTCCCAGCGTTATAGAAGCCGGAGATGCAGATGGTTGGGTACCCGAGCTTGGCGCGGTTCTCTATCTGGTGTCTCTTCTCGATCATGAGGCCTTCTATGTTTTCCTTGATGTCAGACTGGCGTCTCGATATCTCCCTTAGTTGCCCGCGGAAGCCGTACTCGCCGCCGCTGTGGAAGAAGGGACGGTCGTGTGTGAAGTGGAGGTTGGCGGCGAGCTTGTAGAATGGGGCGAGTTTGTCGAGCCTAGCCGACTCAATCTGGAGTTTGCTGAGGTTGTCGGAAGCCATCTGATCGAATATCTCGAGGGTGAGCTCGTAGCGGTCGATGACATCGCAGCCGGTGCCTTGTATGAGGTTGAGTTTCTGGCTGCTCTTTAGGAGGTTGTAGAACACGATGAGGTTTATGTCCTGCTTCTTGACACGCTTTGCAATCTCGCCTACCTTCCCTTTGCCTATGCAGTAGCGCTCGAAGGGGCGATAGCGTGTCTGGACGATCTCGTCGATGACCTCAAGCCCGAGGGCTTTTACTAGTGAGCGTATCTCGTCGAGGCGTACACGATATATCTTGTGGTCGTGCACGTTTGTCTTTAGCATGCAGATTATTGCTCGCCCCTTGAGGGCTTGCTTGGGTCTGACTTCTTCGGGCATCTGGTCGTAGCTGTGTTGGGGGGTGTGACTTAAAAAGCATCTATGTTAACGCCCTTTTTTTAGATGGCTTATACAGAGTGTACTCGTTTTGACGCGATTTATTTACCGTCGGAGCCGTTTCCGGGCTTATTTCTGGTGAAAGAGCCATATTGCGCGCTAAATTGTCCTTATATTGGGCGCGCGCGACCTTGACCAAGTTTGTTCTGAATTTTGGGCCAATGTAAGGCGCGACCACATGATATACGTTAGTCTCAATGATCTGCCGCTCTATTTTCCATCATTATTCCGTCAATCTATACAAAATGTGCCTTGGCGCTTTAGATCTGCTTAGTAACAAGTGTGGATATGTGCCTCGCCCTTCGGGAAGAGAGTTGCAATGATCGGTATGTACTCGGGCTTAATGCGGATGTCGGGGTACTCCGCCATGACTTCATCCAGCGAGCGATATGCGAGAAGTAGCTTGGGGAAGACCTGCGGGTTGATGAGAATATCCCCCTTCTGCTCGGCAGGGACCTCGACGGCTCCTTCGAACTTGCCGTTCTTGAAAGATATTGAGACGGCTACTTTGTAGAAGTTGAAGGGTATGGAACCGGTGTAGCCCTTGAGCGGTGACTTCTCTATCCGCTCCTCGTAGACGGGGGCGAGCGTTTCCAGTGTTCGCTTGTGGTCGACTACCTTCATCTGCCACGCGTAGGCAGCACGTCTCGATGCGCCGAGCTTTAGCAGGTATTCGCTGAATGGTTCCGAGTAGGACTCGCGGGAAACGAGGTCGGTGGCGCCTTTCTCTTCGCCGAGGCGGAGGAGAAACGCAGCGACTCCCGGTGAGGTCTTCGCGTCTACGCCGACGTGCTCGTGGAGAAGTATCTTCTTGTCCTTGGTCTCGACTCTGACGTATGCCTTGAGCTTACCACCTTCTCTCAGGGCGTGGGTGGTGCTGTTATGCTCTCCCACCCAGCAGGTTTTTTCCTGAGTCTCCCATTCGCGGAGGCTCCTGATGCTGTAAACGGTGTATTGCTTCTGCACATTTTCGAGGAGCTTCATCGCCTGAGGTATCTCGCTCTGGAGGAGGGGGGAGAAGAGTGGCGAGCCCTCATACGGTAGTTTAGCGAGGGGGATCGTGGCGTTCTCGTCGAGCGGTACCGCATACTCGAAACCAAACTGCCTGTAGAAGTAGGGGATGCCTTCTAGCCCCGCAAGGTGGTACCCTTCCACCTTAGTCTGTTTGTCAAACTCAGCGTTGAGCCTTCTTTGCAGTCCCCTGCCCCTGTAGCTGGGGTGCGTGGCGACGAGTCCCATCTCTGCCATCCGGAGGGGGACACCACCAATGCTCCATGTCTGGGGGATGATGTTGAGCGTCGCGACCATCGTGTAGCCGTCCCAGAGTGCGTAGAAGTTCCGCGCAGTCATCTCGGGGTGGTTTTCATAGAGACGCTTGCCGAGGACATCAACACCCTCATCGGGGAAGGCGAGGCGTAGAAGCTCGGTGTACTGGTCAAGCATGTCGCGCTCGATGTAGGAGAATCGTATTTCGCCCAAGGCGGAGAATTGTTCGGGGGAGTTGGCTTAAGCCTTTAGCTGCGTCTTGACGACGTCGAGGAGCCTACCGGCTATCTCCCTCTTCGACGTGAGCCCTATGTGAAGGACTTTCCGCTTTGGGTCCACGATGTAGACCTCGTTGGTGTCGACGTTAAAGCCCCGGTTCTCCTTCGAAACGTCATTGGCCACTATGAGGTTCATCTTCATCTCCTTGAGGCGCTTGTAGCTCCTCTCGACGAGCTCCTCTTCGGTAATGTTAAACTCGGCCTTGAAGCCGACGAGGAAGACGTCGGGGTCGGTCTTCTTGACCTCGGCGATGATCTTGGGGAGTGCCTTGAGCTTGAGCGTCCACACGCCTTTGTCAGAGGAGGTCTTCTCCATCTTGCGGTCCGAGGGCCCCCAGTCGCTGGCGGCGGCGGATAGGATGGCTGCGTCGTACTTTTTCGCCTTGAGCTCTGAGACGACTGTGTCGAGCATCTGCTCGGTCGTCTCTATTTTGACTACACGGGCGTCCGGTGGCGGCGGGACTGTGGCGGGTCCGTAGATGAGTGTCACTTCCGCTCCGCGCTCTAGGGCATCCTCGGCGATGGCGACGCCCATCTTGCCCGAGCTCGGGTTTGTAATGTAGCGAAAGGCGTCGATATAGGCGCGCGTGGGCCCCGCTGTGATGAGGATGCGCCTACCCGCGAGGTCCTTCGGCCTAGTCAGCTTCCTGACGACGGCGTCGACTATTTCCTCGGTGCCAGGTATCTTTGCTTTTCCCTCCTCGAAGCGGGGCATGAGAACCTCGATACCTATACCCTGGAGCTTGGCGATGTTATCGTTGACTATCCTGTGCTTGTACATGCTTGCGTGCATAGCGGGGGCGATTATCACTGGTATGCCGGCGCCGATCGCTGTCGTGAGCAAAGTAGTAACCGGTGTATCATCTATTCCCGCAGCCACCTTGCCAATTGTGTTCGCCGTCGATGGCGCTACGAGTATCAGGTCGGCGTGCTCCTTGTGCTCACCGCCGTACTGGACGTGCTCGATGTCCCCAGTCAGCTCCGTGACGACGGGGTTGCCCGTCGCCCAATGAAACATATCGGGGTGCACCATTTGCTCCGCCATCTTAGACATGACAACGTAAACGTCCGCGCCGCGGCGCATCAGGTCTCTGGCGATGTCAGGGCTGCGGATAACCGCGACGCTCCCCGTCACGCATAGAATTATCCGTTTACCAAGAAGCTCATGCGACCTGCTGCCGATAATCGACTTAGATGTGTGCTCGCCGAATGCCATCCCAGTCTCATGGCTTAGGGCAATGAGACGGTCTTTTAAATTTTTAGAACAAGATCCCCCGGCGTTGAAATGTGGGGACTAAAGATTCTCCAGCTTCTCTTCGATCTCGCTGAGGCGCTCCATTATCTCCTCGAGCTTTTCCTCGATGCCGTCGATCTTATCGATAAGACCGGCGACCTCTACCTCGAGATCATTGACTTTTTTCTCTTGACTCATTGTGGTTTCTCCTGTTCTGCGTTGATTGACTCGGTTTATAAATTTAACTAACTGCTCGCCTTCGCCTTCTTGAGGGCGTCCATGTACCATTCGCTGTCCTCCTTTGCGTAGGTGGAGACATCGTAGTGGATCGCCTTTCCCTCGTTACTGAGTATGATCACCTCGCTGATCTGGCTGTTCATTATCTTGCGGCGGCACCTCTGGCAGGGTACCGCCATCGTTAGCTTGCCGTCACGGTCGCGCCCCGCTATGTAGAGGGTCGATCCGATGCGGTCGCCGCGGTTGCTATTGATTATGGCGTTCTCTTCTGCGTGGACGGCGGGGCAGTAGTCGTATGCGGCGCCTTGGGGTGACTCCATCTCGTCCTTTATGCAGCCGACCTCGTAACAGTTGACGACGCCTCGTGCCGTCCCGTTGTAGCCTGTGCCGACTATTGTGCTGTCCTTAACGATGACGGCGCCGAACTTTCGGCGAATGCATGTGGAGCGGGCTGCGACGCTGAGGGCAATGTCTAGGAAGTACCTGTCCTTATCCGGGCGATCCATGGCTCAACGTTCAGAGTAGAGGATAAAAATCCATCTCCCGGTAACCTTTATCACCGCACCCACCCCCGGGATAGTAGGCGGGCGATGATGACTTTGCCCTTCTGAACCCGTGATGAGGATCTTGAGTTTGGAGCCCGCCACCTCGCAACCTTCTTAACAGCAATGAGGCACACTACTCCATGGTGAATGCATAATGCCGTGGATAGAAGTCAAATGGTACGCCGGTAGGGACAAAGCCACGAAGGCTAAGACGATGGAGCTACTCACGAAGGCGATGTGCGAGGCGGTGGGGTGCCCGCCCGAGGCGGTTAGCGTCGTCTTCTACGACATCGAGAAGTACAACTGGGCCCACGCCGGAAAGCCCGTGGGCAACTAAGCCCTTTTTTTAACGGCGTTCTCCAGCTCGGAGATGACGCCTTCTTTTCCGATAAGCGAGATGTATGGTCCCAGCCTTGGTCCCTGTGTCTTCCCGAGGAGAACGCGGTAGACGACGGGGAATACATCGCGTGGCTTCCAGTTGTTCGCCTTTGCGGCGTTGAAGGCGACGCCCTGATACTCTTCGGGCGTGTTCGCCTTCCAGAGCTCCATGAGCACGGCGTTGACTATCGTCGCCTCCTGCTCGGTGAGGCTGATCTCGGGTAGCTCCTCCGCGAAGTCCTCCACCCAGTTAAGGGCGTATCCGATCCTCTTTTCGAGGCCGTTCGTCGTCTTATCTAGGTAGCCATACTCCCTGAGCTTGCCCTCAATGAAAGCCTGCTCTTGCCCCTTGGGAGCGAGGCGCGCGAGCTTCAACACGAGATTGTAAGGAACATGCACCTCGATCTCATTCGGCGGTTTCAGCATCCAGCAGTACTCGTAGAGGCCGGATGCCTGCGCCTTCTCCATCTCGTCGGTGATCTTCGCCTTGCCGAAGTAGGCGTCCTCTACGTCATCTAGCTCGTCCATGTGTTGGGGTATGTCGAGGACACTACCGCTCTTGGTACCGACGAACCGTTTGAAGATGAGTAGGTTGAGGGACTGGGGTGAGCCATAACGGTACCAGACCTGAGGTGTGAAGACATTACCAGCGCTCTTGCTGATCTTTTTGCCGCCGCGGTCCGTGAACATCTCGTACTGGACGTGCATGGGTGGCTCCCAGCCAAGTATCTCGCGGCATATTCGGTCGTTGACCCTGACACTGTCTGCAATGTCCTTACCGTATGCCTCGAAACGTATGTCGAGCGCGCGTCCATCGGGCAGCGAACTCGACCTTCCAGCTTAGTTTACCGTTGCCGGAGAGTATATCTACCTCGCCTTTGTGGCCGCAGCCTTCGAGCCAGTTGCCCCGGACCTCCATGCCGTTGCACTCGTACTCGATGGTGTGAGACCCTGGGTGGTACTTTGTCGCGTGTGTGGTGTAGATGCGACCGCACTTCTCGCAGACGACGAAGTATGGGAGTTCCTCCGTGTACTTCTCCTGCCCGATCTCGTCCTCAATAATTCTGCCGACCTTCTCGTGGTTGTTCATGATTGCGAGGATCTCATTGTCAAAGAGACCCTGCTTGTAGCACTCGAAGCCACTCATGAAGTGGTAGTCTGCCCCCGAGGTGTCGAGGGCGGCGAGGAGTTGGCTCGTCATGTGTGCGCCGAAGCTCTTGTGGCAGTCCCCCGCAGGGTCAGGGTATTGTGCTGACGGAGTAGCCGAGCCATTTCTCAAGCTCCTTGGGGAGCCCGGCGGGTACCTTTCTGAGACCATCCTTGTCGTCGCTGAAGGCGATGAGCTCGGCGTCGTAGCCCTGCACCCTGCACCCGAGGGCTACGGCGTAGTTGCGGAGGGCGTCGCCGAGGCTGCCTATGTGGGGAAAGCCGGAGGCGCCGAGGCCGCTCTCGGTCCTTATGAGCTTGAGGCTCCTACCGAGCTTCTTCTCACGCTCAATGAGCTCAGATGCGGCCTTGTCGTACCATGTGCCTTTCCCGATGATGTTGGGCGAAATATTATGCTCAATATCGTCAGTCAACTACCCTTCAGCCCTCGCCGTAAGAGTATGCTCCATTTCTAATGTAAAAATATGTTCATTATTCAATGAAATAGCTGGGCATCGGGGCTACGCACACGCTTGGGAGAATGGGGAGCCCCGACACCCAATAGAGTCTATGCTTAAGTTTCGTATATTTATTTCCGTTTAATCGTGTGTTATCCAATCGTTTTTACTATCTCGATAGGAATGAAGCCAAATAGTTTTGTGCTATAAATTAAATGACCATTATACGAATTGGATTGTGTTTGAGTATTTTAATATCGTGATTATTGAACCAGCCGTAAGTTGAGTATTCATATTAACAGTTGATATTCCAGGGTATAAAACCTGATTTTCTAGATAAAATGAAGTGATATAGTTGTTATTCAAGTAATAATCGATTTTACCATTCATAGTTATGCGGTAGCTACTTTTATTGTCAATCATAGCGGTGAAAGCCAAATAGTCAGGGACTAATGAGTGACCGAGTCGAATTTTACAGTAACCCTCGGCTCTTTTGAATTACGGAAAAAGAAGAAAAATTGGTTTTATTAAAAACGCGCACATATGCGAGAATTGATATTTTATTATCGTCTCAGTAGTCGAAAACCTACTAAAATAATTGCTGCTAGAGCAATCGCACAAATGAATCCCCCAGCCACTATATTTACCATTGGGACAATTATGCGCGCGCGCATCCTCATCTGAGGCTCATAAGTGCCTCTGGCAGGTCAGCCATTGAATTTATGACGGCGTCGGGCTTTGCTGCCTCCATAGCCTCCTTGCGGGTGAAGTAGACCGGGATAGCGATCGCCTTTGCCCCTGCCGCCTTCCCGGCGAGGACGTCGTTGTGGCTGTCACCTATCATCACGCCGTCGCGTGGGTCAACGCCCATCTCATTAAAGCAGGCGAGGACCTGGTCAGGGTGGGGCTTCATCAGCATCCCCGACGTCCTACCGATGACTGAGACGAAGAGGGTTGAGACACCAAGCTTCTCAAGCACCTTGACTGCGACCTCGCCGGAGTTGGAGGTGCAGACACCCATCCTAATATCCTTGTCCCTGAGCCAGAATAACGTCTCGAAGGTTCCGGACATGAAACTACACTTCTCGACGCCCTCCGACTCGTATCCGTCGAGGACGCCCCAGATGCTGTCGCGTATCGTCTGCATTTCATCATTGCTCCTTGTGAGGGAGAGATGTGAGTCCATCTCGTGCATGAAGTTGAAGAGACCCTTCGCGGTACACTTGGCGAGGTCGTTCTCGCTGCAACCGCAGGCGCGATACGCCTCGACGACGCCGTCTTGCGCCTCCCTCCATCTCACGTGCTCACCGAGGTCAACGAGTGTAGCGTCTAGGTCGAAGATTATGCCTTTAAGCGTTAAATGGACTCAAGACTGAGACGGATGGGTGCCCGGGGGTATTTATATTGTGGTGGAGCCCCGGGCGGGATTTGGACCCGCGATCTTTTGCTTACCAAGCAAACGCTTTGGCCAGGCTAAGCCACCGGGGCGAACAAACATAAGCACAGGGAGGATTAATTTTAAGCTTATCCCACTAATACGAAATGCCTGAATGAAAATATGGCGGGTAACTAGAATGCCACCGAACCGTTCGTTTTACGGTTTACAATATAACAGGTATAACTGCCCCATTACCTCAATACGGTTTAAATAACCGCTCGTATAAACGCCTCAATAAACCGTAGTGAAAGTGGGTGAAACTGATACCAAATATATTTCTGATTAATGCCATTATATTTATATACTCAGAAATTATCTTATTTGCTAGGCTGGTTAGCTATGGCAGCAGGTTGGTAACAGGCGAGCGGTGGTCGAGCGCCTCGTCCAGATCACTAGGGAAGACGCGGCGGTAAAGAGGAGGAACGTCCAGACCATCGATCCGATAATCAAGGTCGGGCGTCGAACCTATCCGTACCTCTCCGAGCGCGAGTTGGTCGACTACGCCTCAGCAGCCCTGCGCATCATTCTCAGCAGAAGTGAACCTGATGCCTACCAGATGAAGCTCATCTCATACTGAGTCCAGCAAGTTCTTTGACCTTCGCCATATTCTCAGTATCGCTGCGCCTCTCGTCTATGGGTGTCTCCATTATCATCGGTCTCTTAGCGAGTTGGCTGGCGAGGATGTTGCGGAAGCCATCCTCGCCGATCTTGCCCATGCCGATGTGATCGTGGTGGTCAACACCGGAGCCGAGGCTGCCGTAGGAGTCGTTGAGGTGAACGAGTTTGAGTCTATCGAAGCCAATGGTCTTTTCGATAGTATGTATGGTCTTCGTCAGCCCCTCACGCGTGGCGATATCGTAACCTGCCCCGTAGGCGTGGCACGTATCGAAACAGGAGCCGACCTTGTTCCCTCCGATGGCGGCGATGAGTTCGGCGATCTCCTCTAGGCTTGACCCGAGGTGGCTCCCCGAACCTGAGCCGTTTTCAAGGAGAATCATCGGTCCGTCCTCGTCGACTGCCCTAGCGAGGGCTTGGATGATTCGCGTCTTACCGTCTTCCGCGCCCGATTCCTACGTGACTGCCTATGTGTGTAACGATGTATCGAATGCCGAGACTGTGACACCTCTGATCTCCTCTAGGAGGGAGTCAACGGACTTCCGGTAGATAGTGTCGTCGGGGCTTGCGAGGTTTGGGAGGTAGGGCATGTGGGCAAAGACCGGGCCAATTCCATAGGTTTTGTGTTTTCTGCGAAATGCCTCAATCTCAGTCGGGTCGTATCTTCCTCGACGCCCACGTGCGGGGGTTCCGCGTGAATAGCTGGAAAGCCGTGCATCCTAGCTGCCGCGCTCTGTCGAATGACAGGTCTACCGAGTCGGCGATTGAGACGTGGAAGCCCAGCTTCACGCCTCAAATAAAACGGAGTCGGGATATTAAAAGGGAGGAGAGGTTTAGGACGCTTTCTTGACCGCCTTCTCGAGGATGTCCATGCCAGCGTCGAGCACGTCCTCCTCGATTGTGAGCGGCGGGTGGAGGCGTACGCAGTTGTTGTAGAGCCCTGCCTTCAGGATCATCAGTCCGCTGCTGAGGCAGCCCTTGATGACCTTGCTGCTCGCGTCGGGGTTGGGGGTCTTGGACTTTTTGTCCATAACGAACTCCATGGCGAGCATCGGGCCGAGGCCGCGGACGTCGCCGATGATCTCGTACTTGTCCTTCAGCTCGTCGAGCCTCTTGTGGAGGACCTTGCCCATCGCGGCAGACTTTTCGACGATCTTCTCCCTCTTGATGATCTCGAGCACCTTGAGGCCCGTGGCGCATGCGATGGGGTTTCCGCCGTATGTGCCACCTAGGCTGCCGGGATAGGTATCCTTCATCAGCTCGTCCTTTGCGACGACGCAACTGAGGGGGAGACCCGAGGCGATCGCCTTTGCCATAGTCATGATGTCGGGCTCGATGCCGTAGTGCTCGATAGCCCACATCTTGCCGGTGCGCCCGAAGCCCGTCTGGACCTCGTCGATGATCATCTTGATGCCGTGCGCGTCTGCGACCTTCTTCAGCTCCTTGAAGTATTCCGGCGGCGGGGCAATGAAGCCTCCCTCACCCTGCACCGGCTCTGCGATTATCGCGCCGACTGTGCTTGGGTCGACCTGAGTCTTGAAGATGTTGTGCTCGATGTGCTCGATGCAGGCGTAGCTGCAGCTGGGGTACTCGCAGTGGAACGGACACCTGTAGCAGTAGGCGTAGGGGGTGAAGTAGACGCCGGGGACGAACGGGCCGAGACCCACTTTGTAGGGGTCCCACTTGCCAGTGAGCGTCATAGCCATGTATGTGCGGCCGTGGAAGCTGTTCTCGAAGCTGAGGATGTTCGGCCTCTTCGTGCCCTGGCGGATGAGCTTTACCGCGTTCTCGACCGCCTCGGAGCCGCTGTTCACGAACATTGCCCTCTTCTTGTATTTGCCGGGGGTGGCCTTGACCATCGCCTCGGCGAGCTTGACGTATGGCTCGTAGTTGACGACGTGTATGCAGCCGTGGATGAGCTTACCTGCCTGGTCGCAGATAGTGTCGACGATCTCCTGCTTGCAGTGGCCAAGGCTGACTACGCCTATGCCGCTGGTGAAGTCGATCAGGGTGTTCCCGTCGACGTCTGTTACCAGTGCACCCTTTGACTCGGCTATTCCGACGGGTTGGGTGAGGTAGACGCCCGGTGGCACGAACTCGTTCCTCTCAGCGAGGAGAGCCTTGCTCTTTGGTCCGGGTATCTCTGTGATAAGGTTAGGAACCTTCGCCTTCGGCATGTTCCATCGCCTATCCATCTCTGATTTCCCTAATAACGGTGGCGGTGGAGGTGTAGGGGCGCATCAACGCGCCCGAGAATGTGTGAAAAGAGAAAAGGTGTGGCTTATGCGACGCAGAGGGCAAGGACCGCCTTCTCGGTGTGCATCCTGTTCTCGCCTTCGTCGAAGACGACGCTGTGGGAGCCCTCGATGACTGAGTCGGTCATCTCCTCGCCGCGGTAGCCGGGTAGGCAGTGCATGAAGATGGAGTCGGGCTTCGCCCACTTTATGGTCTCGTCGTTGATCTGGTACTTGGCGAAGGCGACCTTCGCTGCCTCGATGTCCTTGTGCCCCATGCTGTGGAATGTGTTCGCGTAGACGACGTCGGCATCCTTGAGCGCCTCCTCGAGGTCGTCTGTGACGACCATCTGGGTGTGGCCGATGCTCGCGTGCTCCTCGGCGAACTTGGTGATCTTGGGGTTGGGTGCCCAGCCCTTGGGGAGGGCGACGTAGCAGTCCATACCTAGGAGACTGCTACATGTCATGAGGCTGTGGCAGACGTTCCACGGGTCGCCGACGTATGCGAGCTTAAGGCCCTTGATCTTGCCCTTGTGCTCACGTATGGTGAGCATGTCGGCGAGGCCTTGGCAGGGGTGGACGAGGTCGGTGAGCGCGTTGATGACAGGGTTCTTCATGTATTTGGCGTACTCGTCGACTATCTCCTGACCGTATGTCCTGATGACTAGTGCGTCGCAGTACCTGTCGAGGATGCGCGCCGTATCTTTGATGGGCTCGCCACGCGCCAGCTGCATAGTGTCGGGGGTCGCGTAGAAGCTCTGCATGCCAAGGTGGGCGATGCCTGCCTGGAAGCTGAAGCGTGTGCGGGTGCTATTCTTCTCAAAGATCATGGCGATGGTGCGCCCCTCGAGATAGTTGTGGGGCTCCTTCATCATCCGCTTGTACTTTAGCTGCTGGGCTACGTCGAGCATGTAGTTGATCTCGACTGCCGAGTAGTCCATTAGGGTAAGAAAGTCCTTTCCGATGAAGCGATCCTTCATACTCATGACGGGTCGTGCTATGATCCATCTAGAACGTCTTTAACATTAACGGTCTCGGGTGGGGCATAAAATAGCGTGCTCTTATATATAATGAAGAAAATTTTAGGCGTTTTTCGTTTCTCGGTTAATGATTTAAAGAAACATCTGTCATATTATATAAGCGGGATTATGTCGCACGCCGAAGAGACTTTGCTCCGGACCGAGTCCGGCATCAACCTATACCAGAAGGGGGAAAAGAAGTACAGGTTCAACCCACCAGGCGGGACATTGCTTCTCACAAACGAACGCGTCATCTTCGCTCAGTCGGGCGGCGAGTTCGCCAAGCGTCTGGTCGCCGGCAGCCTGCTCGGTGGCATAATCGGCAGTGAGGCGATGAGGACAGTCACAAAAGTCCCAAAGGAGCAGATCGACGAGGCTCTGCAGAGGCCGGATAGCTTCGAGATACACTTACAGGACATTACGAACGTCGGTCAGAAGAGTGAACTCGGAGCGAAGCTCCTACAGATTGACTCCCAGACGCCGGGAGCTGAGAAGGGCTACGTCTACAGGCAGGGTGTCTCTCCGGCCTTAAGGGGTTTGAAGACTGGATAGATGACTTAAAAACACGGCGAAGCAGAGGGCGCCAACAAGCGATCAGCAGCCGGCGCCAAAGTACGCAACTCCTGCGCCTGTATCTCAAGCGGCACCTAGAGGCAAGTTTTGCCACAACTGCGGGCAGGCTGTCGGTCCACAGGATAGGTTCTGCCTCAACTGCGGTACAGGACTCCACCAGGTACACCAGCAGACGACGTGCCCCAAGTGCAGGAACCAGCTCAGGCCGGAGCAGCGGTTCTGCAACATGTGTGGCACGCAGGTCAAATAGCTATCACCAGTCGCCCAACCCCTTCCTTATGTCGAGTATCTTCCCATAGTGGTAGGCGTTGTGCTCGATGATTATCATGAGTTCGCGTAGGTAGGTGTTCTCGGTCTGGGGTACTATTGAGAGCAGGTCAATCCCCTCGTCCTTTGCCAGCTTAAGCGCCCTCCTCTGCCCCTTTGAAGAAGCCGTCCACCGACTTCTTCCACTCCTCCTCAGTTGGCTTATGCCCGGGCTCGGGCCAGAAGCCTGTGGGCCACTCAGTCGGCTTCCAGTTGGGGTCGAGGGCGAAGTCTAAGAGGTCTTCCTGCGCCCGGCGCATGTGCTCCAGCTCCTCGTAGGCGGAGTGTATAGTCTTTTTCGGCCTCACACCTCGTAGCTCCGGCTTCACGCCGTAGAGCCCTGTCTTGTAGTCGACGAATGCCTGTCCACCCTTAAGCGACTTTACCAGATGCTCCCTAAAAGCGTCCATCCAAATACACCGGTAAACTGTTGATGCCAGGATGGATATTAAAATGAGGATAACCGGCTTAGGCGCGCCACTCGCGGCCCAAAGTCTCGCGGCTGATGATGACCTTCTGGACATTCGCCGCGCCCTCGGCGCCGATGCAATAGCTCATGATGCCACGAAGCCCCATCTCAAGTGGACATTCCTTCGTGTAGCCGTAGGCCCCCATCATGAGGAGGACTCTGCGGAAGACATCGAGAGCGTGGTGGGGTGCGAGGTACTTGCACATGGCAAGGTATTTATTGACGGTAAGGGCGTCGAATTTACCGGTCTTGTACTTCTGGTCGAGCATCCAAGCAGTGCGGTAGACGAGGCTCTTGATGGCCTCGTGGTGCGCCGCCATGTCGGCGAGGTCGAATTGGACGCCCTGGAACTTGGCGATAGGCTGGCCGAATACCATGCGCTGCTTTGTGTACTCCATGCCGAGCTCCAGCGCCCTTTGCGCCGCGCCGATGCAGCTGGCTGAGACCATGACACGCGCAGCGTCGAAGCCCTCCATCGTGTAGTAGAAGCCCCTGCCTTCCTCGCCGAGGAGATACTCCTTGGGCAGCTGGACGTCGGTCATCTTGAAGCCGCCCGTGCTGATGGCCATCCTGCCCATGTTGTCGAAGCGCTTAGTGATCTCGACGCCGGAGGCGTTGATCGGCATGTATAATGCGCTCATCCCCTTGTGGCCCTTTGGCCTGTCTGTGTAGCCGGAAACGAAGTAGCCTCCGCCCATCTCGGACGCCTCGGCGGTCCCACTGATGTAGCACTTTTCACCGTTGAGAACGTAGCCACCATCGTTCTTCTTGATCATCGTTTTGAAGGCGGCGACGTCGCTACCGCCACCGGGCTCCGTAGCGCCGATGCCAATGAAGGACTCACCGCGCGCAGCCTTGCGCAGACAGACGTCACGAACCGCCTCCTGGGCATATCTGTCGACTACATAGCCCCAGCTAGCCTGGACGAGGTAGAAGACGGGAGACGCGACGCTGATGTCGGCGTAACCGAGCTCCTCAGCGCCAATCGTCGCCGTGATCCAGTCTGCGCCAGCGCCGCCGTGCTCCTCGGGGAGCGTCAGGCAGAGGAGGCCAAGGTCACCCAGCCCCTTCATGTAGCTCTTGGGGATCTGGTGTTTCGTGTCATTCTCCCTGACCTGCTCGAGGGTCATGTTCTTTGATAACCAGTCCTTGATGGACTCGCGGAAAAGCTGCTGCTCTTCGGTGAACGAAAAGTCGATCACTTTTATATCCTTCCGGTTTTGCTCCTTGAATGTCCCAAGCCTATTTAAGCACTTCGTCATGAAACGATAGTATCTTCGACGTGAGACGATGGGTGTCATAGGCAACCGTTAATACGATTACCACGCTTCTACACTCAGGTTTGTGACATGAAGATCCTTGTTCTGGGCATGGGGCTCATGGGTCCCGCCGTCGCCAAGGACTGCGCCGAGGACCCTGAGACCGTCAGGGTCACAGGCTGCGACATCGATGAGGGTAAGCTAGCCGCGGCGACGAAGTACGTTGACAACAGGAAGTTCGACACGAGGAAGGTCGACATCACGAGCCACGAGCAGCTTGTCGCTGCGATGAAGGGATACGACGTAGTCGTCAACTCCACAGCCGCCAAGTTCAGTATGGGCACCCTCAAGGCGGCCATAGCGGCTAAGACAAACATAGTTGACCTCGCTGGAGGAGGCTATCCTCAGGAGGGAGACATCTATATGGAGGTAGAGAAGGCGGGTATCACCGTGATACCTGGGTGTGGCGTCGACCCGGGCCTCATCGACCTCCTCTGTGGGCAGGCGATGGAGTATATGGACGAGATCGATGAGGTGAGCTTCGCCTGCGGTGGTCTGCCGAAGGACCCGAAGCCCCCGCTCGACTACAAGATCGTTTTCGGGGGCACGAGGATGCCGATACGCCCAGGCAAGGTGCCTATGATCGTCGACGGGAAGCTCAAGGAGATGGACCGCTACAGCGAGGTAGAAGGAATCTTCGTCAACCAGTACCCGGAGATGGAGGCGTTCATCGATGGATTCCCTTCAAGCCTCCTCAAGCTCTGCCAAGAAAAGAATGTCAAGAACTTCCGCGGCAAGACTATCAGGTACGGCGGATTCGTCGATAAACTCATGTTCCTGCTTGACCTCGGCGTCATCGGCAACAAACCTATCGTCTATCAGGGTAGGGAGATCGTCCCAGTCGACCTCTTCCACGAGCTCATTTACCCCATAATTAAGTTTGATGAGGCGGCGGGGGACAGGGATATAACCGTCCTACAGGTCAACGCTTCGGGAAAAAGCGGTGGGCGGGATATAAACGTGAACTACGAGATGTTGGACGAGTACGACGAGGAGCACCACGTCACTTCGATGGCGAAGACGACGGGCTTCACTGCAGCCATCATTGCCCGGATACTCGCACGCGGCGCTGTGACGAAGAAGGGTATCCAGTGGCCCGTCAGGATAATCAAGGGCGAACTCTTTGAGGAACTTCTCAGCAGCCTTAGGGCGCGTGGTGTCGAGGTATCAGAAACTATCACTAAAACGAGGAGTGTCTAACCGCTCTTTAAGCCCTCGATGACGAGGCTGGGTGTTTTTCTAAGATAGACGTAGACACCAACTGCGATTATCGCGGGGACATGGAATATGCAGAACTCGAAGAACACGTCGAGAAACATGTAGTTCGACCTCTGGATGAGGAACATCGCTATGGATATTATGCCGAGGATGATGGCGGTTATTTTCCATGTCTCGACGTCTTGGTTGTTCAACGCCTAAAGGAGTCGTGTGCTCCGGTAAAAAGGCTTCATCGGCTAACTGAGATCTGCGAGAGCGATGTCCTTGTGGGAGCCGTCTGGGAGAGTCCTTCTGATCGTCATGGGGAGAATGCCCGCCTTTATCTCCACGAGGGCGATATCGATAGGGTCGCTCATCTTTGCCGGGAGTTCCACGAGGATTGGAGCCCCGAGGGATACTTGTAGCGCGCGTGCACCTGCGATTCTTGCCCTCTCGAAGCGGGTGAGCTTCGGGGGACCTATCATGACGTTGTCACTCAAAGTATCCACCATGAAACACCTAGCAAACCAGATACTCTCAATATAAACGTGTCTATAACCGTTTCAGTGGTGAATAGGGCACCGCGGAAAAGGAGCCCTTTGTGGGCTACTTCTCGGCTACTACCTTGTTCTTTATGACGCCGATGTTCTCGACACCGACCTCAACCACGTCGCCGGGCTTAAGGAGGCCGAGTGGGTGCGCCGTGCCTACGCCTGAGGGTGTGCCCGTGGCGAAGATGTCTCCGACCTCGAGGGTGATGCCGGCTGAGAGCACCGACACGATCTTCTTGATGTTAAAGATCATGTCGCTTGTGTTAGTGTGCTGCCTCTCGACGCCGTTTACCTTGCACCAGAGGTCGAGGTCCTGGGGGTCACCGACCTCGTCCTTCGTCACGAGGTAGGGGCCCATTGGGGCGAAGGTATCGATGCTCTTCCCCCTGTACCACTGCTGGTGGTTCTTTTGTAGATCACGCGCTGAGACGTCGTCGAATGCCATGTAGCCTGCGATGTAGTCGTAGACTTTTTCCTCGGGGATATTCTTCCCCTTCTTACCGATGACGAAGGCGAGTTCGGCCTCGTAGTCGAGCTTCTCTGTTACCTTGGGGTAGACTATGTCGTCGTATGGTCCCGTGACGGATGTTGCGGGTTTTGTGAAGTAGATCGGGACAGGGGGCAGGTTAGGCGTTGCGCCGGCACTTTTCCCCTCTTTTACGTGCTCAGCGTAGTTGAGGCCAAGGCAGACGATGTTCTTCCTTGGGCGTGGGATGGGGGCCATCAGCTTCGCCTTCTTGAGGGATGTAAGGTACTTGGAGCCCTCCGCAGCCTTGACCGCCTTTTTCACCTCGGCGAGACCCTTAGCGCCCATGTCGAGGAGCCCGAGCATATCAAGGGGCGTAACCTTTTGGCCCTTGAAGGATCCGCCGAGGTGCGCCTTGAACGCCGCGTTGAGGTCGAGTACGTCGTCGCCGACGACGACGCCTATACTAACAGCTTTACCCGAACGATATGTAACGAGTTTCAAGCCTAGTCCCCTTAACGTCCATGCTTGGGTTTTTAACACTGTATGGTAAAGAATGGTTTGCGAGTAGGTTTGGAGATAAGGACACACGATAAGATTTCTGGTATGCTTGTCGGTACGCCAGTCGAGGTCGTCGGCGGCTCAAAGGCCATTGTGGAGCTCACAGCGACCCCCGAGATGGAGGCGGATGCCTCGGGTCTCACTCACGGCGGCTTTACCTTTGGCTTGGCTGACTACGCCGCTATGCTCGCCGTCAACCACCCCAACGTCGTCCTCGGTTCGGCTCAGACAAAGTTCCTAGCCCCCGTCGCGACTTGTGATAAGATGAGGGCCGAAGCGACCGTGAAAAACATGGATGGCATAAAAAGCGAGGTAAACGTAGACGTGACAGTGGAGGGAAAGAAGGTGTTCACCGGAACATTCCAGTGCTACTCACTGGAGAAACATGTACTAACTAAAATTAAACGAACACTATACTAGTAGACTAACCTAATTCTTTTATATGTGTGGGCTGAACTTAGACGGCGTTCAGGTGCGCTTAAACTTGACAATCGTCATCGATCCTTCTAAAAAAGGCCTCGAGAAGGTCCTAAGGGACTATCAGATCGAGGCGCTGCAGATTATATGGAACAGCGACAACAATGGCATGACCTCACGCGAGGTTTACCAGGCTGTGAACCGCTCACTGGGCAGCAAGACCATCTCCCGGGCGTCAATAATCAACTTCCTTAACGACATGTGCGATGAGGGAGTCCTCAAGTTCGAGGAGGAGACCTGTAAGGGTGGAACCCGAAGGAAGTACTTCACGGGCCTCGACGAGGAGGGCTTCAAGAAGCACGTGGCCAAGGTCGTACTCAAGAGCCTCATGAAGGACTTCCCAGACCAAACGAGGGAGGCCGCAAAAGAGGCTCTCAACGATGAGTAGAGCCGACAGTATCTACTTTTAACCAACCGCATTAATAATTCATCAGTCTTGAGGATCACCGTCGACGTTAAGGCTGGTTCCCGCCAAGAGTCGGTTGAAGAGATAGATACCGATCACTATCTCGTCACCGTCAAAGAGCCCCGACAGAAAGGCAAGGCAAATCAAGCAGTGCTTAAGATTCTCAAGAAGCACTTCGGCAGACAGGCGAGGCTCGTCTCAGGGGCAACGTCAACTACGAAGATAGTCGAGTTGCTAAATGAGTAGGGATATAGAATTGACAAAAATCACTGATAAGATTCGTGAGGTCGAGGTGGAGAAGGCCGACGGGCTTAGCACTAAGGTCTACATACTTATCTGCGATGGAGGGCTAATACTCATCGACGTAGGCTTCACACCGCTCTGCATCGCCAACATCGAGGCTGAGCTATCGGAGATAGGGAAGAAGTGGGAGAACGTTAAATTGATACTCATCACGCACGCCCACGGCGACCACATAGAGAACCTGCCCAGGGTCCTCGACCTCACGGGTCATCCCGAGGTCATGATCGGCGAAGGCGACGTCGAGAGACTGCTAGACGAGACGGGAGTCGAGGCGGACATGGGGCTGGAGCAGGGGGACGTCATCGATGCCTGCGGGGGGATAGAGGCGATAAGTGTCCCCGGGCATAGCGACGGTAACTTAACATTCTACCTCAGAGGCGAGAAGGCGATGATAGTCGGCGACACAATATTCGGAGACGACGAGGGGCACCTCTATACACCGCCGGCTAAGTACAGTAGAGACGGCGAGATGGCGGCAAGGGAGATAAAGAAGCTTCTAGACTACGACTTTGACATACTCCTCCTCGCACACGGAAAGAATTATTTAAAGAACGGAAAGAAGGAAGTAGAGAAGCTGGTTGGCGTCTAGCCGAGTGCGGCTATAACGTCTCTGACGACCTTGCCCGGCTCGAGTCCGAGGCCCTTCGCCTTTATCGTCGCCGCCTTTATTGGAGCGTTGAGGACATCCTCGAAAGTCTTGACGCCGCTGACGATCGCTGCTGCGGAACCAAATTTCTCCGCCGCCTCGAGGTTGAGGTAGCCGCACATAACGTAACCCTTCACCCCTTTTATCAGGAGAAGCGGTGGCGCATTCTCGGGGAGGGTAGACTTCATGCCGTGGAAGGTCTTGCCGTCGACCTCGATCTTCTCGATCTCAAACATAACTGTCGATAGATGAGGCTTAGAGTTGGGAATTTAACCCCTTCGGGCTCATCATTCACTGAACCAAGAGGAATATACGCCGGAGAGGGAGTCAAAATAAGAACCCTGCAACCTATTACCTGTAAGAGAGATGAGAAAAACGCCAATTACGATCGGAGATACATGAAAATGTATGTAAGCTGATGTAAAAATGCAGAAAAATGAACATCAAACTGTACCCACATGTAAAGAAGATTAAAGAAAGAATAGACCGGTTAAGATTACTCTTTCCTTCTTGGTTAGATAGCCTCGCAGGATGAAGCCGATGACGACTACGACGATCAGCCCGAGTAGGAAGGATATGAGAGGGTCATCGAGGATGCCACTGGATACCATTTTGATCATGGCTGGAAGATTGTGTGAAACCTATTAAAGGGGTTGCGAAAAACTGGAAGAAGTGAAAAAAGGGGGCTACTCGGATTTGTTCTTGAACATGGTGAACCCGCAGTTCCCGCACGTGTAGCGGTTACCGTGGTCGGCCATGAAGTAGCCGCGTCCACACCTGTTGCAGAAGGGTCTCTTGCGCTCAAGCTTGCCGTCCTTGATCTCGTATTTCTTATAGATCGAGTCGACGTGCTTTGGCGCCTTCTTCTCGACGGGCTTCTTGTCGCCTGCTGCGGGTTTCTTGCCAGCGGGTGGTGGTGCCTGTGACATTACTTCTTCTCCTCCTCAGCGGCTGGGGCGGCGGCTGCTGCGGGCTTTTCTTCAGCCTTCGCAGCCTCCTTGCCCTTGTTGCGCGTTATAATGTGCTTCGGCTCCACAGTGAGCGCTGTCGCCGCGTCGTTATAGACGTGGGCGAGGCCCGTGACTATCCGTGTGCCGGTCTTCGTATTGAGCACGCGGACGTAGACGTTGTCGGGATCCGTCCTCATGAGGACGGCGATGTCACGTCTTACGTCGGCTCTGCTCGGAGTGGATGCCTCATCTATCTTGAATGAGAGCTCCTTCCTGCCAACCACCTTGTTGATCCTGGTGGATGTTAACTCCAGCTTCACAGTCTATTTCATCTCCATTCGGTTGAGGAATCTACGTGCCCAGTCCCGCCTCTCATCGGAGACGGTTACTACAACAAGCCCCTCATGGGGCTGGCCGTAGGCTATCACCGATCCGACGGGCATCTCAGCCAACAGCGGGAGGACCAGCAGGTCCTCTTCACCTTCCACGACTACCGCTACCCGCCTTTTAAGCGTTACCGCGCCGCGCAGGAGGAGCCAGGCTTCTGCGTCGATTGATGCGGCCGGGTTCAAAACGTGAACCTCCTTCATGCCGTGTTTAACGGGTTCGACCTCCACCCGCAGCGTCTTGTTATCAACTACGACGATATCAGGGGAGAAGCCAGCGGCGATGAGGTTTGCTGCGACGAAGTCGCCGACTATCGCGAACATGGGGGGTTTGATGCGGAAACATTTCTTGATAGCGGCAGCCGTATCACTTGGCTCACCACGGAGCAGTTCCCCGAGCGGAGCCTTCAGCTCGTCGCGCATGGATTCGGGGAGAAGCAGAGTCTTGATCTGGAGGGGCTTCGGACCGGGGTGTTTAACGGATCTTGAGGGCGTACTGCCCCGCCTCTTCGATGCTCATCTTCTCAGCCAGCTGGCTCTTAGAAGGGTCGAGTATGATTACGAATCCGAGGTAGTCCTCGCTGAGCTCCGAGCCCTTGCAGTTCGGGCAGACGTTCTCGGTCGTTATGATCTTGCAGGTTCTGCAGGCCTTTGCGGGCATTACTTCTTCTTCTCCTCTTTCGGCGCGTTCATGGCGTCAACCTCGTCTTCAATCCAGTTTAGCTTGCCCAACATTGGCTGGCGCGCCGTGACTCCTATCTTACCTGAGCTACGTCCCTTTGGGAAGCTTACCGCGACCATCCTCACCCTGAAGAGGTCACCCCTCTGGATAGTGCGCCCACTCTCCTTGCCTAGGAGCACGCCTTGCCTCTCGTCGTAGCTTATGAAGTCGTCCATGAGCTGGCTGACGTGGAGCAGAGCGTCGACGGGGCCTACCCTGAGGAAGGTTCCGAAGTCTGCGACCTCGACGACCTCACCCTCGACGATCTCCTGTAGCTGAGGGAAGAACGTCATGATGCTGAACGTGACCTGGTGGTGAGTTCCGCCGTCGCCGGGGACGATGCGTCCAACCGGGTTGACCTCAACCTTGTTCACGGAGATGACGTAGCCGAGGTCCTCGTCAACGAGTCCCTCGTACTTGCCACGTAGCTCCTCGTAGGCTGCGCTGTCAAGGGGCTTGTCGAATTTATTCGGGCTTATCCTGATGGTGTCCTTCAGGGTTATGAGGTTGAACATCGCATCGCCTCAAGTTAGCCGGGGTTGGTTCATAAAAACGTTCCTGAAGCTCACAGTTCCATCCCTCTCCTTATGTTGGGCATTTGAGTGATATGTGTGCCTCGTGGCTGGCGTAACTTGATGAATCACCCGGTTTCACTTTCCTACAGAATACGTGGCGGTCACGTATTAAAATGGACACGTTTCAGGCACATTTCAACCAAGAGATATGGAGTCTAGGGTAGATTTGTTTTAAAAAGAATGCTGAATATATTCGGGAGTAAAACTTGACCCGATTACAGTTCTATGAGGACCTCAAAGGACTCTTTGCTTATGATCTCGCCGAGGTCCTTTTTCCACTCGTCACCAACTGCAACGAGTATGTAGATGCCCGCGATATCCGCGCGTTGGTTCCTCACTAGATCGACGAGTGCCTTGATCGTCTCGCCGCTACGAACCACGTCATCGATGATGAGAATACTGTCCTTCTTCTTGAGGCTCGCCTTGGGGACGTACATCGTTTTCCTCATTGCAGAGCCCTTGGGAATAAAGGACTCTTCAAGGAAGTCGTTGATGCCGACTTCCTTAGTTTCCTTCGCAACGAGAAGGTCTACGTCAAGTAGGTTAGCGACTAGGGTGGAAACTGGTATGCCGTCGACGGCTGCCGTGAGAACCTTCGTGACGCGGCGCCCGGCGAACTTTTCCATCGCGTAGTTCGCCATGATCTTAAGCCAAGTGATCTCAGCCACAAGGGGAGTGTTGTCGAAGTAGCCTTCCTCGTCGAAGTTGATTCTCTTCTTCAACTCCGCCTTGATATCGGTAATCTCCATAAGCTTTTCGTATAAGCCTTGAGCCCTGTCGTAGCTGGGTAGGACGTGCCCCCTCATGTACCTGCTGAGTATTGGCGGGCTGAGGCCGAGGTAGTCGGAGAGTTCCTGATAGGTGTGGCTCTCGCTCGCGACCTTTAGCAGATCGGTGATCATCATCCTATACTTTAGTTCGCGTACCCTCGTCTCTGCCATTCACATCATCCCCAAGCAGGCGGAGCGGGCCTGAGGGGATTTGAACCCCTGACCAACGGCTCTCTTCGACCACGAGGTCTTAAAAGGCCGACGCTCTTCCTTGCTGAGCTACAGGCCCATGGCCCTAAGCGTTTAGCCAATACGGTAAACAGCGTATATAACTGTTTTTGGTTTTGTATTAATTGTTCAATGTAAATGCTCTTTTAGTTAAAATTTGCACCCACGAGCAAGAGGCGGCTATCCTCGACATACTTATTAGATCGCGGTGGTTATCCACTCCGGTAGCTTTGCGCGGCCGTAGTCCAGCCTGGTAAGATACCAGCCCCCCACGATTCATATCAGGGAGAGTTGGTGACCCGGGTCCAAATCCCGGCGGCCGCACCACTTACTCGCTTCTGAGAGCCTCAACGGGGTTGAGGTTGGACGCCCTCCAAGCAGGATACAACCCGGATAGCGTCGTCGTCACTACGGCGAATCCTACGACGAGCAGCCCGTTCACGAGGGACGGGACCGACGAGATGCCTATGAATGAACCGATCACACCACTAAGAGAGAATCCGAGCAGCACGCCAAGAATCCCTCCCATTATCCCCGTGAGTACAGCCTCAGTGATGAACATCAGCATGACATCCCTGCTCTTCGAGCCGATCGCCTTGAGGACGCCTATCTCGCGTGTGCGCTCCATGACGCTGATGGTCATTGTGTTTATGATGCCGATACCGGCGACGACGAGGCTTATAGCGGCGATGCCACCGAGGACGGCTTGGATCGAGCCGAGGACCTGGTCCATAGTGGCCTTCGCCGACTCGTAGGTCACGGCACTATAACCCTTGCCGAGCTTCGCTTTTATGCCCGCTGCGGCCGCCGCGACGTTAACGATCGAATCCGCCTGCGCCATGATGAAAGAGAACTCGTTCCCCGTCTCGAAAAACTGCTGCGCGTCCCTAAGCGGTAAAGCGATCGCGTCGTCAAGGTTCACTCCGAAAGTTGAGCCCTGCTTTGTCAAAACGCCGAGGACACGCACCGTCAGCGTCTTCTCTACGTCCCCGACTCGTGTGTGGAGTGTTATCCTGTCTCCGACCTCGAGAATCGGAGTTTCTTCGTCCTGGGGCCAGGCGATGTTAGCGCCTATGATTACGACTCCGTTGTCGCTGCGTGAAAACGCCCTTCCCTCGGCGACATCGAAGCTCGTGTTTAGCTGCTGGAACTCCTCAGTCAGCCCATATGTTGAACCTCGGTATGTCTTTCCCTTGATAGTATATGATACGACCTTGTTCGAGATGATAGGCGTCGCCGCCGCCACGTGGGGCACGTTCTTTATCGTTGTTAGATCCTTATAGGTCAACGCGCTACTTCCGAAAGAGGTGGCAGACATCCCGCCGGGGACGACCATGACATTCTGTGGCCCGAATACCTGCAGTTGGCCGCCCACGCTGTCGCTCAGCCCCTGTGTGATTGAGACGAGCCCCGTGACCGCGGCGCACCCGATCAAGATGCCGATCAGGTTCAGGGCGAACCTAAACTTTCTCGATCGGACACTCTCCCATGCCGAGCCAATAATGTCACTGGGCTTCAACAGCTTCACCTACTGCAGTCCGAAGAGGCGCCGCAGCCAGCCCCACAGTCCACCGTCGTCGCTAGGGGGCGTAACCGTAGTGGAGGGAGCAACGATCTGGAGTGGAACGGAGATAGTCCGGTTCTCCTGCACGTTTCTGCTGTTAAGGTATGTGATCCTCAACAGGAGTTCGGAGTCGCCCAGTTGTGCATCGGCGTCTGTCTCGAATCTGATCGTGAAGGGTACGGGGCTATCTGGGTCGATTGCACCTATGTACTCAGTGCTACCCGTTACACGCTGCACCGGACCTCCCGAGACGATGGATATCGACGCGAACTCGACCTTACCCGTGCCAACGAGCAGCAGGTCTCCCTCAAGGGTCGTCGTCTTACCCTTCTCCGCCGAAACGACGATATCCTCCATGAGTCTGAAGTCGACGAGGTTCTCGATCGGAATCGTGATAGTCTCCGTCGCGGTCCCCGTGATGCCCTTGGAGTCTAGGTACCTGATACTAACAACGAGTGGGATATCCGCCGATATGGCTGAACCGCTGAGGATCATCGTATAGGAAACCGTGCTGCTACCGTCGACGCCGAGGTCACCCAACGACACAGTGGTCTGGGAGATGGGGGAGATTAACCCGGTGACGTCCTGACCGAGCACAGCCCTAGCGTTGTAGATTGGCGCGCCCGAGCAGGAGACTCTGAGATTAATCGTGAACGTCTCACCAGGGAGTACAATGCCGGGAACCATGTTCTGCACAACTACGACTGGTATCCTTGTAACCGCGACGGCGCTAACTTCGAGTGGGATGCTGATCGTCTGCTTCGCGGTTACCCCGTAAGAGTTCACATACCAAACCTGAGCTGTCAGGGCATAGGCACCTATGGGTGTGTTCTCAAGGACAATGAGGGAGACGTCGAAACTCATAGAGCCGCCTTTAGTGAGCTTAGAGATGTTATAATTGATAGTCTCACTGAGAGATATTAATGGGGAAGCTGAGCTGAGCGCGACATTAATGCTAGTCACGTTCGCGGGAGAGATGTTCTCGACCGTCAGGTGCACTGTATTGACCACGCCAGGGGTGATCTTGTTGCTGGAGGGGGTGATCCTCAGGGACGGGAGCGACGGCGCGTCAACAATGATGGAGACGGGGACGGTGACCGTGACGACACCGACTCCGCCCCGTAGGTAGTTGAGCGAGAGCGTGAGGACGTAGGCTCCTGTAGCGACTGCCTGGTCAATGAAAACGTCAACGGTGTAGCTTACAGAGGTGCCCGTTCCGACCAAGTTTACCACTTTTTGTGCGCCGGCAAGCGGCGTGACGCCCGGCGTAGTTGAGGTCAGTATAGCCTCCACCTCGGTAGCGTCGAAGTTACCGTCGTTACGGAGCGTTATGGTCATGCTTCCCCTGCTGCCCGCGGGGAATGTCACGTTGGCGGTCGTTACCTGTAGGTGAGGCCTATAGTCCGCTGCGTATATTGAAATGATCTGGCCTGCCATCATGCAGGTGATCAGTAAAACCATCAGTGTGCTCTTCTTTCCGTTCATATCAATCACTTGAACCGTTTCTCTCCAGCTATCTCCCCGTCACGAATCATGAGGAGTCTATCCGTGGCTTGTGCCACGTTTGGATCGTGTGTAATCAAGACGAAGGTCTTGCCCTGCTCCTGGTTTAGGTGCCGTAGGAGGGTCATTATCTCCTGTCCCGTCTTTGAGTCAAGATTGCCTGTTAGCTCGTCGCAGAGGAAAAGCGGCGGGTCGTTAGCAAGCGCTCTAGCGATGGCTACGCGCTGCTGCTCACCCCCGCTGAGTTGGCTGGGCCTGTGGTCGACCCTCTCGCCCAACCCCATCGATTTCAGCAGCTCGGTCGCCCTCTGCTCCCTTTTCTTCACAGGTACACCGCTTATTGAGAGGGGGAGCTGGACGTTGTGGAGGGCGTCCATCCGGGAGATGAGATTAAACTGCTGGAAGATGAAGCCGATCTCCTTGTTCCGGAGGTCGGCGAGCTGGTTATCGTCGAGCGTGCCTATGTCGGTTCCTTTTATAAGGACCTTGCCCGACGTGGGGCGGTCTAGGGCGCCGATCATGTTGAGGAGTGTCGACTTGCCGCTCCCTGAGGGGCCCATTATCGCCATGAATTCGCCTTGCTCGATCTTGAGGTTAACGTTGTTCAGTACTCTTAGGGTTTGACTTCCCTGCAAGTACTCTTTGACTAGGTTCTGTGTCTCTATAGCGTAGGTGGTCACTGCTTCCCCTCCGATTCGTCTATCATGTTGTCTATCTCGTCGAGCCTCTTCGCGAGGTTCCCGCGTATGGTCTTAAGGAACTTGAGTTTGAGTTCGGGTTCCACGTCGTCGAAGAAGTGAATGACACCCCCCATAAGATTCATATCGTCCCCAGCGACAGCGGAAATGTTTGTTATTATATTCTTCTTAAGGTCGGGCGACATCCAGTCGACGAGTATCTCGATGAACTTGTTGCTAAACCTCATGTTAAGGGCCTGCTGTGAGCCGATGTCCATGAGGAGTTTCCGCCCCGCAGGGGTTATGTGGTAGAAGTCTACGCCGTCGCGTACCAAAGTCTCCACGAGGGCTCCTCCTCTCCAGGCTCTTTAGAGCGGGGTAAATGGTGCCCGTTCTGGGCTCCCAGATGCCGTCGAATGCCTGCTTTATCGACTTTAGCATTTCGTAGCCGTACTTGGGAGAGGCCTCGAGTTGGATGAGGAGCATTATCTGTAGGGGACTCATTCGAGGGTGCATCTGCATAGCGCTCTTCAGGGGCATTAGGTTGACCTCTACCTAGTTGGTTTCTACCTAGTGATGGGGAGTTCAATAAAAAGATTATGAAGAGGGATTTATAGGGCGTAGCACAACCATCCCATACATCATGACAATAACTATCCACCCCGTCGAGGGACTCCCGATAATTAGTGAGGGAGACGACCTCGCTGAGCTACTTATCAATGCCTTATCAAAACAGGGGATGTCGGTGACTAATGGTGATGTTCTAGTCGTTTGCCATGTCATAGTCTCGCGGGCGGAAGGCAGGATCATCGACCTGAAAAGCGTCAAGCCCTCCGTTCCGGCGGAGAACTTCGCTGCCTACACGGGGAAGGATCCGAGACTTGTCGAGGTCGTGCTTAGAGAGGCGAGGGCAGTCAGGAGAATGGGACCTGGTGTGCTAGTCACCGAGACGCGTCAGGGCTTCGTCTGCGCGAACTCGGGTGTCGACAAGTCAAATGTGCCCGGTGAGGACATCGTCGCACCGTTACCTCTTGACCCGGACACCTCAGCCAGTAGGATAAGGGCGAGGATAAGGGATTTAGCGGGTATCGATGTGGCGGTCATCGTATGCGACACGCACGGGCGTGCCCACAGGGACGGTGAGGTGAACGTCGCCGTTGGTGCCTCAGGGATTAGCGTTATCAGGGACAGACGCGGCGAGAAGGACCTCTTCGGATACGAGCTTCACATTAAGCGGACCGCAGTCGCAGACGAACTGGCGGCTGCGGCGGAGCTCGTGATTGGGCAAGCTGACGAGGGCGTCCCCGCCGCGATTATTCGAGGGTACAAGTACGAGAAATCAGAGACATCAAAGGCGACCGAACTCGTAAGACCCCGAGGCATGGACCTCTTCATCTAGCCCGCTGCAGTGCTTATCTACCGGTTGGCTCGCTCATAACTCGGGCACCATGAAGGTTCTCGTACTCTACGGCTCGACGCCGAGCCGAAATAGCGCGGAGTTGCTTGAAGCAGCAAAGGGGCATGGTTACGAGGCGCTCGGCGGCGAGGCTGCGGAGATATCCAGCGAAGTCTCGCCTTCCGGGTCGAGGTTCTGGCTCGGGGATGTAGAGATCACAGACTTCGATCTCTGCCTCTTGAGGAGCTTCGGGCCTGGCTCCTGCGAGCAGCTGACGAGACGTATTAGCCTCATCGAGCATATGGAGGTCGCTGGGATACGCGTAGTGAATCCCTGTTACGCCTTCAGGCGGGCTAGGGACAAATATGCGACCCAGTACACACTTGAGGCAGCGGAGTTGCCCATACCTACCACCTACACAACGGAGAGCATGGCTGACGCATATGATGCTTCTGAGAGGTACGGTGAGTTCATCTACAAGCCAATCCTCAGCAGCATGGGCAAGGGGGCGATGAAGTTCACTGACCCCGACCTCGCCTACAATGCCTACAAGATGCTTGACAGGTTCAGTCAGCCACTCATTTTGCAAAAGTATGTTCAGAATCCGGGCAGGGACATACGCGTCTTCGTTATAGGCGGCGAGGTCGTCGGCTCCGCCTATAAGTACAGAGCGGCTGGGAAGTGGAAGACGAATGTCGCCCAAGGCGGGACGATGGTGGACGAGGACGTGCCCGAAAATATACTCGAGCTCGGGCTTAGGGCGACTGAGGCTATGGGGCTCGATTACTCGGGTGTCGACGTTATAGAGTCACCCGATGGTCCAATTATATTAGAGGTAAATGCCTCACCCGGCTGGCAGGCGCTCAAGCTCGCCGCTAACGTCAAGGTAGCAGAGGAGATTGTGAAGCACGCGGTGAGTTTAGTCCATGGGTGAGAGTCAGGCGAGGATACCGATCAGGATCAAGATTGCTGATGTAGGGGAGGCACCCGGCGAGTTGAATAGATTAACTGCCCCGTTGACTGTTGGGGACATCCTTAAGATTCTCCCGATAAATGGGCGGACATTGCCGGCTCATGGGTGCATCCAGATTATCCTCGGGCTGAAGAGGGGCGCCGAAAAGCCAGTGACGCAGGTCGAGGCCGGGACGATAGCGTTCTGGCCTCGCGCTATGAGCCTTTGCATCTACCCCGAGGCTACGAAGACCTTTGGTCCCGTCAACAGGATAGGAAAAGTGACGGGTAACCTAGAAATTTTAAGAAATCTGAAGAGCGGTTCCCGGATAATAATCGTGTCCGCCTAGTTGTTCTTAGGTGGCAGGGAGTAGACCCTGAGGTTGTTCGTATGCGCCACGAGTTTTATCGTGCCCTTTGCGTCGAGCTCTGCTAGTATCTTTTTAGCGACGCTGACCTTGAGATTGAACTGGCTTGCGACTCCCGTGGGCGTGATGGCTTTCATCTTCTTCATCGCGTCCATGAGTTCTGGGCTGTTTGCGTGGATGGCGTCGACGCTTCCGACGATCTTTTCCTTCTTCTTCTCCTCTTTTGGAGCCTCGGTGTCCTGCGTCTTCTCCATCTTCTTCAGGCTTTTCTTGCCGGGCATGTTGAATCACGGAGTAAGCGAATGGGGGAGTTGATAAAGTTGACTATAAACGGGGGTTTTAGCGAGTATCTGAATGGTCCGTAGTATCGGAGGCATGTATGCGTGTTTTTCCGATTTTCTCCCGCCATCGCCATCGTTTCTTGTTTTTTATGGGTTCTTTTGGATTGTTGGGGTTTTTCTGGGTTTGTTGGCAGACGTAGGATTCAGTAGTTACTTCCTGCGTAGGGCGAGGATGAGCTGAAGTCCTCCGATCTCGTACTCGCCTATCCTCGCGCCTTCGGGGGCTGCGCCTTCCTGGAGGAGGTCTGTGAGGGTCTCCGCCTTGATGTAGTCGGCCTCCTCCTGGAAGACCTCGGCTATCTCGGGGTCGCCACTGTAGTAGGTCTCTATGTGGTCGTTTATGTCGAAATTGGCGTCCTTGCGGAGTGCCTGTATGCGGCGGACGATGTCTCTGGCGAGTCCTTCGCTGCTAAGCGCCTCATCTGATGGCGGTGTTGACGCCTATGAGGAGACCACCTTCCTCGACTATGGAGTAGCCCTCGATTGGCTTGGACTCGAGCTCGACCTCCTCTGGGAGCACCTCGACGTCTGCACCGTTCGCCTTGAGGGTTATGGGTTTGCCGTTTGCGAGCATCTCTGTCTGCTCTGGAGTCATCGCCCTTATCGCGTCTGCGACGGCTGTGAAGTTCTTGCCGTGTTTCTTGCCTAGGATGCGGGGCACGGGCTTGGCGACGTGGCTCTGCAGTATGTCGCGCTCGCTCGTGACCTTGACCTCCTTGACGTTTAGTTCCTCCCTGATGAGGGGAGCGACCTTGCTCAGTATGGCTAGCTGGTCTTTGCCTGTGACGGCGATGGCTTCGCTTAGTGGCTGGCGGAGCTTTATCTGGCTCTTGGCACGTGCCGCCCTTCCTAGGCTGCTCGCGTTCATGGCGAGGTCCATCTCCGCCATGAGTCCCTCGTCGATGGCTGACTCATCGGCGGTGGGCCAGTCGTTGTGGTGTACGCTTTCGGGTGCGCTTTTCTCCACGGGGCGTACGAGGCGCTGGTACATCGCCTCCGCGACGTGGGGGGTCATCGGCGCCATGAGGAGTATGACCGTCCTCAGGCACTCGTAGAGTGTTGCGTATGCTGCCTTCTTGTCGTCGTCCGACTCGGTCTTCCAGAACCTGCGTCTACTTCTGCGGACGTACCACTTGGAGAGAGCGTCGACGAACTTTTCCAGTTCCTGTGTAGGAGTGGAGGCATCATAATTCTCCAGTGAGGCTGTGATGCTCTTTATTAGTGCATTTAGTCTCGATAGGACCCATTTGTCGAGCTGCGTGTAGGACTTGGGCTGCTGCTTAGGGCGTCCACTTGTCGAGGTTGGCGTAGATTGTGAAGAAGTTGTAGACGTTGAGGAGTGTCATGAAGTACATGCGCTTTACCTCGTTTGCCTTTGTGTATCCGAATAGGACGTCGTTCTCGGGCTTTGCGTTGCAGTATATCCAGCGCATAATGTCGGCGCCCATCGTCTCGGCGGCATCGTCGAACCAGATGGCGTTGCCCCAGCTCTTGTGCATCTCTCGACCGTCCTCGGCGAGAACCGAGCCGTGTCCGAGGCAGACCTTGTAGGGTGTTCTGCGCTCAAGGATTGTGCTCTCGGCGAGCATCGCGTAGAACCAGTTGCGGAACTGGCCGGGGAAGGACTCTGTGATGAAGTCGGCGGGGAACCACTTCTCCCAGTAAGTGCGGTCGCTGCGGTAGCGGAGTGTGCTGTAGCCGACTATTCCGGCGTCGAGCCATGGGTTACCTACCTCGGGGACCCTGCTGGCGACTCCTGCCGCACTTTTCGCACTTGATCTTTACGGCGTCTATGTATGGGCGATGTGGGCTGTGTCCTTCGAACTCGTCCCATCCGGCGATCGCTTTACTCTTTAGCTCCTCTTTGTTGCCTATGACGGTGAACCATCCGCAGCTGCACTGCCAGATGGGTAGTGCGAGTCCCCAGTAGCGCTTTTTGGATATCATCCAGTCGTCCATGTTCTGGAGCCAGTCGAGTTCGCGCTTCATGCCGAACTCGGGGACCCAGTGGACGTCGCTTGCGCTGTCCATTATCTGGTAGCGTAGGCTCTTGTTCTTCTCTTCGTCTGTTACTTGTTCGTAGGGTTTGTCGAGCTTCTCGCCCATGTTGATGAACCACTCGTTTACGAGGCGGAAGACGAGTTCCGAGCCGCATCGCCAGCAGACGGGGTAGCGGTGGGTGATCTTCTGGGTTCGTAGGAGGAAGCCGCGTTGCTTGAGGTCGTCGAATATTGGCTCGGCGGAGTTGTAGACGTGTGTGCCAGTGAGCCAGCCGAAGCCGGTGGTGATGACCCCGTACTCGTCGAGAGGCGCGGGGGCGGGGAGCTTGTTGAGTTTGCCGAGCTCGAAGTCCTCCTTGCCTGCTCCGGGGGCGATGTGTACGAGTCCGGTTCCCTCGGTCTCGCCGACTGCGTCCCACATGATGACGCGGTGCGCTTCGGGTACGCCCATCTTTTTGGGGACATCGAGGTCGTCGTAGGGTCCCGTGTATTTCCATCCGAGGAGGTCCCTGCCCTTGAGCTCCTCGAGGATGGTATAGCTTCCTTTCTGGGTGAAGACGGTGGCGAGTGTACCTTTGCTTAGGTAGAGTATCTCCTCGCCGTGCTTGACTTTCACGTAGGTGAGGTCGGGGTGGGCGGCGACAGCGACGTTGCTCGTGAGCGTCCAGGGGGTCGTCGTCCAGATGAGGAGCGCGCCTTCTCTGTCCCTTAGGGGGAACTTGACGAAGACGGTTGTGTGCGTGATCTCCTTGTAGCCCTCGGTGACTATCTCGTGTTGGCTGATGCCTGTGCTGCATCGGGGGCACCAGGGCATGGAGTCTTGTCCCCTGTATATCCAGCTGCGGTCGTGGCAGCTCTTGAGGGCGGTCCAGATCATGTAGTTGTTCTCGTCGCTGAGTGTGTAGTAGCTTCCACCGACCTGGGGCATGCCGAGCTGTCCGACGAGGTACTCGGCGGTGCCTGTGATGGGTCCGTGTGAGCCGATGTAGGTCGTCTGCTGAAGTGGGTTGTTCATCGCCTCGGCGAGCTTTCTAAGCTCGTCGGGATTGTTCCAGTCGCACCAGTAGCCGAGGCGTATGCTCTGCTCGGTCTGGCGGGCGGAGTAGTTGAGGACCCTCTGCTTGCATTTGACGACAAACTCGGCGATACCGTATGCTTCTATGTCGCGCTTGGTCTGGAAGCCGAGATCTTTCTCGACTTCGACTTCTACCCATAGTCCCTGGCAGTCGAATCCGTTCTGGTACCTGATGTCGCGTCCGCGCATGGCCCAGTAGCGTTGCCAGAGGTCCTTGTATGTGCGTCCCCAGGCGTGGTGTACTCCCATTGGGTTGTTTGCGGTTATTGGTCCGTCGATGAAGCTCCACTTGGGCTTGCCCTCGTTGAGTCTGCGGCGCTTTTCGAATGCGTCGGTGTCTTTCCAGAGCTTCTGCACCTCTCGTTCGAGTGCGGCGACGTCGACTTTGCTGTCTATGGGTTGGAAGGTCATCCCTGGGTCCTCGTTGGGTCTAGAATCTTGGTGCCGTGTCGTGTTTGAGTGTTTCGGCTAGATTTGGCGGTCACCGGACACCGTTGGCACCGAGTTGTTTGGGTTTCTTTTTGGTTAAAAATGTTAGGGTATGGCGGCGTTTGGGGCAGGGTTCGATCAGATGTATTTGCGCGCGTGATCGAGGCTGAAAGGGTTAAAGAGTGACTCAAGCTCAGAAGGAATGTTCCCCGACGAATAACAATCGCGTTCGAGCCAACAGTTTGTCTGGGCAATTATGCCTCTGCGCGCGCCTAGACGACTTTTAGGTTATAGATATCCTTAGGGAGCATCCACTCGAAGTAGAGCTTGTAGCCCCGCGGGGTCTCCTCGGCGCCTGACGTCATCGCTCCGAGCAAGCTGGCGGCGGGGAGGAGTGTCATGACCTGTCTTGGGTGTGCCCGTCAAGTCTCCGAGCCAGATGCTAAGGCAGTTGTTCTTGAACTCGACGTAGTTGACCTTGGCGAGTGCGTCGAGTTGTGTGAGTAGCTCGGCGACGACGAAGCCGTCGAAGGTGTACTGTATCCCGATCTCCTTGAACTGCTCTATCTTGGCGGCGAGTTCCTCGTGCATGGCTATGGTTGTTGCGTTGTGTGACTTATTGCTTACCTTCGGGGAGAGTAAGGGTGAGAAGCGCGGCGAGACCCGTGGCGGCTGCGGTGATTACGAAGACGCTTGATGGTCCGAAGATGCCCCATGAGAAGCCAAAGATTAGAGAGCCAAGCATCAGCCCTAGGTCCTCGAAGGTGCCGTAGAGGCCGAGGCTCATCCCCGAGTACGCTTTGGGGGTAGCCATGCTGTGTATTGAGATGCTGAGGACTCCGAAGCTGAATGTGGCGGAGACTCCGACGGCCAGGAGGGTAAACTGCCATGCGTCATAGGCGTATGGGAACATGGCGAAGAGCAGGCAGCCGATAGCAAGTATGCCGAAGAGGAGCTTCCTCTTGTCGACCCTGTCCGATATCCTGCCGATGAGCGGCGAAGTGACTAGACGCGCCGTGGCTGCCACGGTCGCTAGGCTGCCAACTGCGATGGCGGTCATCCCCACCTGCTCTGTCGCGTAGATGGGGAGGAAGGAGGCGACGAGGCTGCAGCCGAGGAAGCCGAGCAGTGTCAGTGTGCACGTCTTCTGGATGGTTGGGATACGGAGTAACTGGGTGAAGCCAGCGAAGAGGGGGCGATGTAACTTCACCTGAGGTGTGTCCTTGCTCCATTTGCGAAGATAGGTGAGCAGAAAGAAGGCTATAGCCGCCCAGACTATGCCCATGCTCGTGTAGAAGGCGTATTCGTAGCCGAGGCTCATTGCGATGTAGGTGCCCATGATTGGGCCGGCGATATTGCCGAGGGTGGCGAAGAAGAACCAGAGACTCATGTTGAACCCTGCTGACTTGCCGGGGGAAGCCTCGGCGATGACGGCGCGAGTCGTCAGCCCCACAATCACCTGTATGGCTCCGAAGACGAACTGGAATACTATGAAGAGGGGCAGGAACGCCTTGATAGTGTAGAGTGGGTAGATGAGGCTCGTGAGAATTAGTGCGAGGAGTATGAAGTAGCCCTTATGGACCCTGTCGGCGACTACGCCCCAGACGAACTCCATGAAGAGCCCTGCGGAGAGGGCCATGGCGAGCAGACCCCAGTTCGCGACATCGAGTCCGAGGGCGCGGGCGTAGAGCGGCATCACGGGGCCGTTTATGGTGAGGCTCCACGCCATGTTGCGCAGGAAGAGCACCGCGTAGACAGGCGACAGCTTCTTCAACGTCTCGTCCAACGCGTGTGCCCCTCGATTAGTCCCTCTAGGGATTACGCCGCCGATTTATCCCCATCGCCCCCGAGGTGATTTATACATCCTCAGCGTGAGTCCTCCCTGATTCCGAGATGTACGCTGACCTGGTTCTGCGCGGCGGAAAGATTGTTAAGATGGACGAGGGCGAGACGACGGCTGAGGCCGTCGCCGTAAAGTATGGCAGGATAATCGCCGTCGGCAGTGACGCCGACGTCAAAGCACTCATCGGCAAGAAGACGAAGGTCATCGAGCTCAAGGGGCGCACCGTCATCCCGGGACTGATGGATAGCCACAGCCACATGGCGGATGAGGGCACGGGGAGGCTCCGCTTCGTCGACCTCAGCCAGGAGGCGGGGGTCAAGTCGATAAAGGACATACAGGAGCGCCTCGCGGCCCGTGCCAAGAAGACGCCGAAGGGACAGTGGATATTCGGCTACCAGGAGGACGACTCCAAGCTCGCCGAGAAGAGGCACCCGACGCGTTGGGAACTCGACGTTGCTAGCAAGGATCACCCGATAAGCATGTCCACCGTCGGCGGCCACTTCTCCGTGCTTAACAGCAGGGCGTACGAGATGGCGGGAGTCACGAAGGAGACGGCCGACCCCGTCGGAGGCAAGTACGACAGGGACGCCAAGGGCGAGATAACGGGAGGCGCGCACGAGAAGGCGCTTGATATCCTCATACCTGCCGAGGCTCAGCTGCCCACCCACGAGCAGAGCATCGAGGGCGCTAAGACTATCCTCGCCGACTGCGCCAGCATGGGCCTCACCTGCGTCTACGACCTCGTCGACAAGAGCCAGATCAGGGCGCTCATCGACCTCAACACTCGGGGTGAGCTTCCCATCAGGATGAGGATGGACGCCACAATCGACCTGTTCCCAGTGCTCAACGCCTCGGGTGTACACCAGATGTTCGGCGATGACATGCTCCGCCTCTGCGGGTTGAAGTTCTTCTTCGACGGCGCAATCTCGGCGAGGACCGCCGCGGTGACGGAGGCGTACTGTGACAAACCAGGCTTCTACGGCGTCATGTCGACGACGCGGGAGATCGCGGAGGACGTACTGGGGAAGGCGTACGCGGCGGGCTACAGGTTGAGCTGCCACGCGAACGGCGACAAGGCCATAGCAATGTACCTCGACATAATGGAGAAGCTCCAGAAGAAGTACCCGCGCGAGGACCCTCGTAACAGGGACATTCACTGCACCGTCATCACGCCGGCTCTCGTCGCCAAGATCAAGAAGCTCAAGATACTGCCGACCATCTTCGGGCCGTACCCATACTACCACGGCGACAAGCTGCTCGTGCCATTCGGTCCAGAGAGGCTTGAGAGGATGTTCGCGGCACGCACCTTCCTCGACGAGGGGATAAAGGTGGCGGCGCACAGCGACCACCCCTGCGCCCCCTACCCGCCGCTCATGGCGATACACGCGATGGTCAACAGGACGACGAAGGCAGGAAAGCCCATAGGGCAGAGCCAGCGGGTCACCGTTATGGAGGCGCTCAGGCTCTATACGATCAACTCTGCCTACCACAGTTTCGATGAGGACCGCCTCGGCAGCATCGAGGAGGGCAAGCTCGCCGACTTCGTCATCCTCGGCAGGGACATACTCACGGTACCCCCGCAGGAGATCAAGGACACACCCATCGACGCCACTATAGTTGGCGGAAAAGTAGTCTACGAGAGAAAGTAGTCCTGTTTTCTAGGAGCGTTTTTCATAATTAGTATGGGCTTACGGGTATTCCGTATCTGCCAGTGCTTATTCCGCCGTCGACGCTCAGCACCGTGCCCGTTATGAAGTCGGCCTGGGGGCTGCAGAGCATCAGTATCGCGTTGGCGATGTCGTCGGGTACGCCTATCCTCCCCCATGGCGTCATGTTCACCATCGACCTGTCGTAGGCTAGCTTGCTGGGTGTCTGCTCCTCGCCGACCTCGATGAGGCCGGGGGCGACGCAGTTGACGTTTACCTTGTGCTTGCCGAGTTCGAGGGCGAGGCAGTTGGCGAACATCACCATCCCCGCGTTTGAGGCGCAGTAGGCGCCCGCCGCCTCGCGGGCAACCTTCCAGCTACCCGAGGCGACGAAAACCATCTTGCCACCTCTATCCTGCTTGATCATCTGGCGCGCAGCTATCTGGGAGCAGATGTAGGCGCCACGCAGCTTCGTGTCGAGGTTCCTGTCCCAGATGTCGTCGGTCATATCGACCACCTTCATCACGGGGCGATCGGCAGCGTTGTTTACGAGTATGTCTATGCCGCCCCATGTGTCGAAGAGGTGCTTGAACATCGCCTCTATCTCGGCCCTGCTCTTCAGGTCAGCTTTGTGGGCTATCACATTACCCTTGTACTTGCCAAGGCTCTTCAGTGCGGTCTGCAGTCGCTCCTCGTTTGAGCCGTTTATCATCACCTTAGCGCCGGCTTCGAGGAACATCTTCGCCGTCCCGAAGCCTATGCCGCGGCTCGAGCCAGTCACTAGGCCACCTTCCCCTTGTAGTCATAGGTATCAACATACAGGACTCACTACCCAGTAGGCAATATCATACTTTGGATGAGAAAGGTGGTTTACTTGTTACCGGGGAAAACGAGGCTGAGCGGTCCCTGCCTTCCCGGCTTGGGCCAGCGGACGGTGACCTCCTTCTGCTTCGTGAAGAAGCGTATGGAGTCCTCGCCGCGCATCTGGAGGTCGGCGAAGGATGAGCCTCGAGTGCCGCCGAAGCTGAGGTAGCCCGCTGGGACGGGGATGGGGACATTGATGCCTATCATGGGGACGTCGACCTCCATCTCGAAGCGCCTCGCGGCCCCACCGTCCATCGTGAAGATAGCGGTGCCGTTACCGTACTGATGCCCGTTGATGAGCGTGAGCGCCTCGTCGAAGGTCTTCACCCTCACCATCCCGAGGACGGGGCCGAATATCTCCTCGTGGAAGACCGTCATCTCCGGCGTGACGCAGTCGAACAGGGTGCAGCCGAGGAAGAAGCCCTCGGGGTTAGTCGGGTGCCTGAACTTGCGCCCGTCTGCGACGATCTTCGCCCCCTCCGCCTCGCCCTTGTCTATCCACTTTATGATCGACTCCCTGTGCTCAGCGGAGTAGATCGGACCCATGTCCATGCCCTGCTCAATGCCGGGGCCGACCTTGAGCTTCTCAATCCTCTCCTTCATCAGCGGGAGGAGCCTGTCGCCAGTGTCGCCGACGGCGATGACGAGCGACTGGGCCATGCAGCGTTCGCCCGCCGATCCGTAGCCGGCAGCCACGGCGGAGTCCGCGGCGAGATCCATGTCAGCATCGGGCAGCACTATCATGGCGTTCTTGGCACCCATGTAGCAACCAACGCGCTTACCCGCCTTGGTGCCCCTCTCGTGCACCATCTTACCCACGGCTGTCGAGCCGACGAACTGCACCGCCTCTATCACCGGGGCTGTCGAGTATCGCGTTGACCGCATCCCGGCCCCCGTAGACTATGTTGAAGACGCCGTCGGGAAGCCCCGCCTGCTTCCATAGCTCCGCCTGGAGCTGCGTCGCCCCCGGCGTGTGGCTGCTGGGCTTCCAGATGAAGCAGTTGCCAGTCATAAGGGCGATGGGGTAGATCCACATCGGGACCATCACTGGGAAGTTGAACGGCGTAATACCTGCAGTGACGCCGAGCGGCTGGCGCAGCGTGCGGACGTCAACAGAGGTGGACACATTCGGAGTGTTCATACCCGCCATGTGAACGGGTAACCCACAGGCGAACTCCACAGTTTCAAGTCCGCGCACCACCTCGCCCAGCGCGTCAGGGTAGGTCTTGCCATGGTCGCGGGTGATGAGCTTCGCCATCTCCTCCCTGTGCTTCCAACAAAGCTCGCGGAACGCGAAAAATATCGAGCTGCGGGCTATCGAAGGCGTGTCACGCCACGCGGGAAACGCCTTGTTCGCCGCTTCCACCGCGACCTCTATCTCCTTCGCCCCTCCGTGGGGCACGCGGGCGATCTCCTCGCCCGTCGCCGGGTTGTATACGGGTCCCGTCTTCTCCCGGGGCACCTCGACCGGTTTACCGTTTATCCAGTGGCTGATGATCGGCACGGACATCGCGAATCGAGGGATAATCTGCCCCGGGGCTTAAGAGACCTGTGCTCAACGGAGATGCAGAGGAAGTTATGGTCTAGTACACTGTTTACTGCAGTTTCTGTAACTCTGTCGGAAGGTGTGTATCTTCAACCCATGAATTTATCATGGCGACGAAGAGATCGGGCTTCTCCATACCCCAGTTATGACTAACACCGGGAGATATGTATCGTTCAGATGAGGTACTCATTTAGACTTTGCCTCTTCCTTGAGCTTCCACTTCGTGTACTCCATGAGGCCGATGATGTTTGGCATGGCGGTTCTGCGCCTGCTGTCGTCCTCGTCGAGGCTGAGGCGTAGGATGGGGTCCTGCTCCTTGAGAGACTCCCAGATGCCGTTGCGGTCCAGTCCCTCCTTGACCCCTTTCTCGATGACCTCGTTCCACGTCTGAAGCTCCTCCCTGTAGAACCTCAGCTTCTTCTCGGCGTCGTAAGCGTAGCCGAAGTGGCTGTAGCAGACTATCTCGGGGCGGAGGGCGATCAGCTTGTCCAGCGTCTCAAGCGCCTTATCCGTGTTGAATGGTGGTGGCGTGATGGGGAAGTTGTTCCCGGTCCTCTTGCTGAAGCTGCCTCCCGAGTCGCCGAGGATGATTATCCGGTAGTCGGGTTCCCAGTAGCTCTGCCCGTGGCTCGCGTGCCCCGGCGTCCAAATAACCTTCAGGGTCGCCCCCTGCAGGTCAAGCTCCTCGTCATCCTTCGACTCCTGAATCTTCATCGGGTTGACACCCTTGACCTCGCCGTACTTGTCGAAGGCGGGGCCGAAGAACTGCTTCGCCGACTCGGCAAGGCGACTCGGGTCGACGAGGTGCTCCACCGCCTTGGGGTGGGCGTAAACGTCCGCCTCGGGGTGCATCTCAATAAGCTTCCACGCTCCGCCGCCGTGGTCTAGGTGGATGTGCGTCAACCCCACGTAGCGCAGCTGCTTGATCCCAAGCTCACGCAGTCCCTCGACGGCGCCGGGCACCTGTGTCGTTGGCCCTGGGTCTATGAGCATCGGTTCCCCGCCTTTGATGACGTAAGTACCGAGGACACCCTGAGAGCCGTGGTAAGGCGAGTCGATCATGTAGACGGGTCCGAGAATCTGTTGGGTGAGCACGCCTATTGCGTGCTCCGTAGCGTTTTTAATCCCTTCGAGGCTGCCAGGCGAAGACGCCGATGACGGCGCTCAGGATGATCGTCGCGCCCATTATCATGATGAAGTATGGGAGCAGGTCGCCACTCCGTATCGCGCCTTGGCCATAGAGCCTTATCATGTAGGCGATGGCAAGGCCTCCGGCGCCGCCCACGATGTTGCCCAGGCCTTTTGTGAAGCGCCCGGACACCATTCTGATCGCTCCCTCGACGATACCCCATCCGCCCATGATAGTGAAGAATAGGGCGATGGGCTCGGCTAGGATAAGCGGCAGCATGTTCGGACCGTTCACCCAGCTGCGGAACCACGCAGTCAACTCGCCCCATACCCACGGGTACTGGAGGTAGACCCACGCCACCCCGATCAGGAAGACGCCGAAGCCGACGCCGTCCAGGTAGTCGTGGCGGTTAAACCTCTCGAAACGCCTATCCATTCGCCTCTCCCATCGACTCTCCCACCCATCTGAGGGAGCCACAGGCTCGCCCATCTTCTGGCCGCACCTGTCGCAGAACGCGGCGTCGTCCGGGAGCTCCTTACCACACTTGGGGCAATAGACCGTCAAGGCTACCACTAACATGCGTGAAAAGCCGGAGGGATATAAGTATAGATCAAAACAGGTACTCATTTAACCGGATGACCACAATACCCCTCTGAACCACGATGCGCGTCGCCGTGACGGGCGGGGCCGGATACATAGGCTCCACGCTCATTAGGGATCTACTCGCCAAGGACCACGAGGTCACATCCATCGACAACCAGACCACCGGCGACTATGAGAGAATCAGGAGACACCTGACCGGGGCGAAGCTGCTTGAGGGAGACATCAGGGACTCCACTGACCTAGATGTCACATTCAGAGGAGCCGACGCCGTCGTGCACATGGCAGCCTTATCCGACCTCGACGCCTGCAACGAACACCCAGAGGAGGCTATCTCCGTCAACGTCTATGGTACCCATCAGGTAGTCGAGGCAGCGAGGCGGAACCACGTGCGCAGGCTCGTCTTCTGCAGCAGTGCCGCCGTCTACGGCACCCCCGCCTCAACTCCCGTCACTGAGAGGCACATGACTCATCCCCTCAACATTTACGGTGTCACGAAGCTCGCCGGCGAAAAACTCCTCGACGCCGCCCACCTTAACCATGGACTCGAGACCGTCAGCCTCAGGTTCGGCAACGTCTACGGAGTCGGACTCTACACAAACTGGGTCGGAGTCATACCCAAGTTCATTGCCCTAGCGCTCGACGGCAAGTCACTCACGGTCTACGGCGACGGTACGGCTACCCGCGACTTCGTACACGTCCAAGACATAACTACCGCCATAACCCTGAGTCTAAAGACGAAGAAAATAGGCGGAAAGATCTTCAACATAGGTAATGAGACCACGACGGTCAATGATATTGCGAAAGAGGTATCGAGCGCCGTCGAGAAAACAACCGGAAAACGCTCCACGATCACTCATCTCCCACCGAGGGAGGGGGAGACGCATGAGTTCAGCTACGACACGGAGAAGATCAGGACTGTCCTCGGTTTTCAGCCAAAGTGGAAGCTGGGGGAGGGAATAGAGCAGATAGTGAGAAACAGATCAATCCAGAAAAGTTGAACCTACTCTAGGACGACCATCGTTAGCGTGGACCTAACGTGGTTGAGGCGCCTTATTTTGCTCGTTATTACGTCCTTTATTTCCTGCATCGAGGAGGCCTCGAGGCGTACGACGAAGTCGTAGACCCCATAGACGCCATACACCTCCTTGACCTCAGGTATCTCCTTTAGCGCCTTGCTGACATCCGTCCCCTCGCCGAGGTCGGTATTGATTAAGACGAAGGCAACACTCATAGTTGTACCCGGTTTGTTCTTTCCGAGCAATCCATTTAACATTTTCTAGGAATAAAGAGGGGCTGCAATTATTCTATATATTTTCGAGTTACCGTACATACATCGGGGGCGTGTTCGACTTATGTCGATCAGCTATTCGACGCAATTCTTAACCCCCACGCCGCCTGGGTTTCATTCAGGCGTGCAGCTTGGGGCTAAACAGAGGAGTATCCATCGTCGGGGCAGGGATGACCCGGTTCCACAACAAGCTCCACGCCGACAAGACGGGAAGGGAACTCTTCGTAGAAGCAGCCCTCGAGGCCGCGGGTTCAGTTGACAACGGCTTCAGGTTCAGAGACGCCGGCGCCCTCTTCGTGGGCAACTTCACAAGTGATGTCTTCGAGGCGCAGGGGCACACCGCTGCGGTCATGGCAGACTGGCTCGGCATTAACCCTGTCCCCGCCTACAGGATCGAGGACGCCTGCGCGAGCAGCGGCGCCGCCCTAAACCTTGGAGCCATGGCAATCGCATCCGGCCTAACGGACGTCGTCATCGTCGGCGGCGTCGAAAAGATGAGCCGGCTTACCACGGACCAGGTCACGGACGCCCTCTCATTGGCCGCCGACTCATCCTATGAGACATCGGTCGGCTTCACGTTCCCCGCCATCTACGCCGCCATCGCCTCAGCGTACTTCAGGAAGTATGGCACCAGCTGGGAGCAACTCATCGCCGTCACGGTGAAAAACCATAGGAACGGGTCACTCAACCCCAAGGCGCAGTTCCAGATGGAGATCCTCGCTCTCGCCCAGAAACTCGGCGAGAAGAGCGGGAGGACGTTCAAGGACGAGATGGAGTTCCTTAGGTCGGACCTGAATCCTATTATCGCCTCCCCGCTGAGGCTCTTCGACTGCTGCCCCGTCTCAGATGGCGCTGCAGCAATCATCCTCGCAGCCGACGAGGTCACGTGGAAGTATACGGATACACCTGTGAGGATGGCGGGCATGGGGCAAGCGAGCGATACCATTGCCCTGCACAGCCGTCCCGACTTCACCACCCTCCGCGCAGCTGTAAAGGCATCCGAGGACGCATACAAGATGGCGGGAGTAACACCTAAGGATATACAAGTGGCAGACGTCCATGACTGCTTCACCATCGCCGAGGTAGTCGCCACCGAGGACCTTGGTTTCTTTCCAAAGGGACAGGGTGGCAAAGCAGCGGAAGAGGGTAGGACCGCCTTGAAGGGTGAGCTTCCGATAAACCCCGACGGTGGCCTCAAGGCGAAGGGCCACCCCGTAGGAGCCACAGGCGTCGCCATGGCGTACGAGATGTTCAAGCAACTACGAGGGCAGGCAGGCGCACACCAGGTGCAAGGCGCTGAGACGGGTCTCGCACATAACGTAGGTGCAGCGGGCGCAACCGTCACGGTGCAGGTGTTCAGGAGGGGATCCTAACGAGCGAGTTCACGACAAAGGCGTTCAACGGGTACGTCGCAGAGGGCAAGATGATGGGAAACAGGTGCAAGAATTGTGGCGAGTATCACATACCGCCGCGCCAGATATGTTCGAAGTGCGGCTCCCAGCAGCTTGAGTGGCATGAGTTCGAGGGCGGGGGAGTCCTTGAGGCAGTGACGCTTAACAGGGCACCCTCATCAAGCTTCAAGGCTCGCGGTCCATACTCCGTCGGCATCGTTAGGTTAGCCGAAGGCCCATCGATCTCGGGATTGCTCGCGGAAGAAATACTGATAGGCGCGAGGGTTAGGTTCACGACGATTAAAGACGGCGAGAAAACCATCCTTGCCTTCAGGGCGGAGTAACCTACTCGCCCGTGAAGGAAGGCTTACGTTTCTCCTTGAACGCCAAGACGCCTTCGCGGAAATCCTTGGTCGAGAACAGTTTCGAGAATTCCTGCGACTCCGCCTCTAGGTCGTCGTCTTTAGTATTGGGGTTCGTGAGGACCTTGACAGCGGCATTTACCGTTGGCGAGGACGCCGCGAGCCTGGCGACGAACTCGTCTACCTTCGCCATGAATTCAGCTGCAGGGTAGACTTTGTCTACGAGCCCGATTTGGCGTGCCTCTTCAGCGGTTATGGTCTCGCCTGTGAGGATGAGGAGCTTCGCCCTCTGCTTACCGACGAGTTTGCCAAGTATCTTCGTACCGCCCCAGCCGGGGATGACACCGAGGTTGGCTTCGGGCTGCCCCAGCTTCGCCTTGTCGCTGGCGACGCGGAAATCGCACCACGAGGCGAGTTCGCATCCGCCGCCAAGCGCGAACCCGTTTATGGCGGCGACGATGGGTTTGTCCGACGCCTTGATCCTCATCATCGCTCTCTTCCCAGCCCTCGTATAGTCGAGTGCCTGCGTGGGTGTGAGCTTGCTGAACTCGTCGATGTCAGCGCCGGCAGAGAACGCCCTGTCACCTGCGCCGGTGATGACGATGCATCGAATAGACTTATCGGAGCTTGCCTTCTCGACGGCATCCGCTATACGGGTTAGCATCTCAGTGGTAATCGAGTTGAGCTTAGAAGGCCTGTTGACGGTGATCCTCAGCACGCCGTTCTTTGTTTCATCTAGAATGGGCTTTTCCTCGAGCACACCCGACTCCATCTTCGCCTTCAGCTCGAAGGGGCCTATAGGGAGGTTCGCCCCCAGCTTCATTGCGACGTCGACCGACTTGGGGTCGGCTATATTCTCGGCGACAAGCCTCTCCGCCTCGGCGATCATGAGTTTGAGGAGCAGCGTGGGGTCGAAGCCTTTCCCCTGCTCCTCCTTTACCTCGGGCTTGCCGTAGATATAGAATCCCTCGCCGGTCTTTTTCCCCAGCTTGCGTGCCGTGAAGAGTCTCTGGATGGGCTCTGCAGCCTTGTAGGCGGGGCCGATGTTATCCTCGAAGACGCGGAGTATGTTGTAGGTGATGTCTAGGCCGATGAGGTCGGCGAGCATGAAGGGTCCCATTGGCATCCCGCCCCGATGCTGCATGGCGGCATCAATCTGCTCGATCGTGTAGCCCTGTGAGAGTAGTTTCGCGGCGTCGTTCAGGTAGGTAATGAGTACCCGGTTGACTATGAAGCCGGGGGCATCGCGTCTCACTACGACGGGGGTCTTCCCGAGCCTCTCAGCCAACGTCTTCACCGTAGCGATGGTCTCAGGCCCAGTCTTCTCCCCGGGAATTATCTCGACCAACTTCATTATCGTGGGCGGATTGAAGAAGTGCATACCCACGAACCTGCTGGGGTCGGAGACGGCGACCGCCATCTTGGTAATGCTGAGGCTACTCGTATTGGTAGCTAGTATGGCGTCGGCCTTTGCGTGCTTTGAAACCTCGCTCCAAACAGCGTGCTTGATCTCCATTCTCTCCGGCACAGCCTCGACGACGAGGTCGGCGCCGCTGACGGCGTCGGGTAGGCTGAGAGTCATAGTTATCCGCGCCAAGATTGGGGGTACGTCATCTTGCTTGAGGCGCCCACGCTCCACGAGGCGTGCAAGGTTCCTTTCGATACCCGTCTTCGCACCGTCGAGGAAGCTCTGTTCGATGTCCCTAATTATGACGTTGATGCCCGCCTGGGCCGCTATCTGGGCTATGCCGTGCCCCATGACGCCAGCACCAAGAACCGCGATCCTCCCGACTCCTTCAGGCTTCAAGGGTAAATCAAGAGACTACCCCTCATCCGCATTAAAGCGTTTTCCGGATGAGATCTGGCCTGTAGCCTAGTAGGAAGCCCACGGTGAGCATGATGACGACGGTTATCCCGATGAGTATCGTTGTGTTGTCCCTGTCCCGTTTTGCCTGAGCCTCAAGGTTGGCGATCTCCCCCGCTTGGAGCTGATTCGCGGTGAGGAGGCTTTCAAAGTCCGTCTGGAGGACGGCGTATTGCCCGCTAAGTGTATCGTACTCCCCTCTGAGTGTTGCATACTGATTCGCCGTCGTCGAAGTCACGTTCAGATTATAGAAGAGCAGGTCCATTAGGTTCGGCTGGTCGACCTGGTAGTACCTCTGCACCTGCTCGAGGGCCAAGACGTAGTTACCAGTGGTGATGGAGGAATTTAGGGAGGTGAGGAGGTTCCGGTAGTAGTCTTTGCCAATCTGCACCTGGGGACTATTGATCCGCTCCAGCCAGCCCACGTCGATGGCTATGTCCTTTAGCTTGCCCTTAAGATATTCCTGTTTCACGAAGTCGATCACGTTGTAGTCGTTTCTCTGGGTCTTTACACGCTCACCGACGTGCAGTTGGTACCCTCCATCCTTGTCCGAGTAGCTCTGGATGAAGATGTTTACCCTGAAGTATAGGACCATGTTCTCGTCCGGGCGTACCCCGAATACCTCGTAGCCCTTAGTAAGGTTGTATGTGAAGACGTATGTCATCTGCTCCCCCATGGGTGGGATCTCGATTGAGTAGTAGTTGTCGATCTGCGTGTTGTTTAGTGAGGTTATGTAGCTCACGGATTGGCCTCCATAGCTGTAGCCTCCGTACTTTCGGAGCTCGAATACTGATTCGACGGTGAAGTTGCCGGAGTACTTCTCCCAGGGCTCGGATGCGTTGATGATTTGACCAGGGGTGACGTTTACCCCGAGGTTTGTTATCTCAACTTCGAAGCGGTACCTGTCACCTGAGGTTAGTTGGTTTAGATAGGGTTCAGGAGTCGTCTTTATGGATAGCCCTATGATCTCCTCGGGGGTCTGTGAAAAGACGGTGGGCGGTATTGTCAGGAGGGTCGTCACCAGGAGTAGAATAAGGGGTATCGCTTTTCGTGCCATTTCGAGTGACTTTATCGTTCAGGATTCTCTTAAACACTTGGCTAACTGATTCGTCGCTCGTCGAAGACGACTTCGACGTTTGACTGATAAGGATAAATGCATGATGCATCGGATGACTTGGCTGATTACCGTGGCGCGTATAGTGGTGCTAGTCAAGGACATACCGGATCTCAACGATGTGAAGATTGACGATTCGACGCGGAGTCCAATGGTTGATGGGGCTAAGCGAAGGTTGAACGACCTCGATAAGAGGGCACTGGAGGCGGCGATAAGGATTAAGGAGACGGGCGGCGCCGAAGTCGTCACCATCTCGGCTGGAGATGAGAGGACGAAGTCCTGCATCCTCGAGGCACTCGCTATGGGGGCGGATGCCGCATACCTCGTCAATGCCCCTGAACTGAAAGGACTTGACGCCTGCGCCACTAGTCGCGTCCTCGCCTCAGCCATAACCAAGGCCGGCGCATACGACGTCGTTGTCTCAGGGGAACTCTCCCTAGACGGTATGGGGTCGCAGGTGGGGCCCCGCGTCGCAGAGCTGCTCGGCGTAGCTCAGGTAACCTATGCAAAAGAGTTGAAGCTCGAAGCAGGTAAATACAGGGCGGTCAGGGATCTCGAGGATATAGACGAGCTCGTCGAGGCGGATCCGCCTTTCCTCGCCACCGTAGTCAGGGAGATCAACGAGCCCCGCATACCAAGCCTAATGAACATCATGAAGGCGAAGAAGAAGCCTCTCACGGAGTGGAACCTTGATGAACTCGGGCTTAAGGCAGAGGAACTCAGGGCGTCGATGAGGGTAACGATCACAGACGTGAAGGCGCCTGAGGTGAAGAGGAAGCGAGTCATGATCAAGGCGGAGAAGGTCGAGGAGGCAGTCGAGAAGCTCGTGCAGGCACTCGTCGCCGAGGGGGCGCTGGAATGAGAACTCTAGTATTTTCCGAGAACACTGAGCTCGCGCTTCAGTTGCTCGGCAGGGTGACGCAATTCGGAGACTCGGTTGCGCTTGCTGTTGACGCTGCACAGGCTGAGGCTCTCGCTAGTGGTGGTGCAGTAAAGGTCTACTTCGTGAAGGACAGGGCCTTCGATACCTTGAGAGCTGGTTTGATCGATGCTGCTGCACATGAGTCTCCCGAGCTCATTATGGTCGGCTCGACGAAGAGGGGGAGAGAAATTGCTCCACGCGTCGCAGCTGCACTTAATGCCGGATACTCAGGTGACTGCCTCGAAGCGGAGCCAGTTGAGGGGGGTTTCGTAGCAAAGCGCCTCACTTACGGCGGCTCGACGGTTGCATCAGTAAAGATCACCGGCAAGCCTGTTGTGATGAGCGTGCCTCCGCGCACATTCCAGAAGCTCGAGACTCAGGGTAAGCGCGGCGAGATAATAGAATTAAACATCACTACACCGGTATCGAAGCTGAGGGTGCTTGAATCCCGTCCTAAGAAGACGGGTGACACCGGGTTGGAGAACGCAAAGATCGTCGTCTCAGCTGGTAGGGGCTTCAAGAAGCGGGAGGATCTAGGACTCCTCGAGGAGCTCGCCACGGAACTCAGGGCGAAGATAGGTTGCAGCCGCCCAGTCTCAGCTGACCTCGGCTGGATGGACCAGTGGGTCGGAATAAGCGGCAAGAAGGTCGCGCCACGACTCTACATCGCCTGCGGCATCTCAGGCACGATACAGCACGCTGCGGGGATAAGGGATAGCCAACTCATCGTCAGTATAAACAGCGACGAGGCTGCAGGCATACTTGAGCTGAGCGACTACAGCATAGTGGGCGACATCTACACTGTGTTGCCTGCCCTCACAAAGGCGTTGAAGGCACGGGCCAAGTAAGGCCAACCCTTTTCTTCGATACAGCCCAGTCTTTTCATGTGCCACTCGACGAATCTAATCTGTCAGCGGTTAAGAAGGCGGCGCAAATTATCAAGGGCTCGCGATATGTCACTGCGCTCACCGGGGCAGGAGTATCGGTAGAGAGTGGCATACGACCATTTAGAGGACCTGGCGGCCTTTGGACGGAGAAAGGCGAGCCACCAATGGACGGCTACAGAAGGTTCGAAGCTGATCCGAAGAGGTACTGGGAGGAGATGCTGAGCCCGGCGAGGAGAAGCACATTCGGCGAGGCTATGCTGATGGCGAAGCCAAATGCGGGTCATTATGCATTCGCCGAGCTTGAGGCGTTGGGCATCCTTAGATCGCTGGTCACTCAGAACATCGATAACCTGCATACCGAGGCGGGGAGCAGGAGGGTGTTTGAGATACACGGCAATCGGCTCAAGCTTAGGTGCATTAAATGCAACGCGAGATTCGCGAGGGACGAAATCGATGTCTCGACGCTTCCACCTCGCTGCCCTACATGCAGTGGAATCGTGAAGGATGACATCGTAATGTTCGGTGAGCCTATTCCCAGAGACGTCCTAGCAGCTTGCCAAGACGAGGCAGAAATGAGCGACTGCATGATCGTCGCAGGGACGACCGCGGTCGTCTACCCAGCTGCAGCACTACCGTTGACAGTCAAGGAGAACGGTGGGCGTATAATAGAAATTAATCCATTTGAGAGCGAGTTGAGTAGAATCAGTGACGTCGTTATCAGGGCACCTTCCGGTGGGGTCCTGCCGTCGCTCGTCGAAGCCTTAAAGCTTGACTAGTTGTCAAAGCGACATATCCTACCCAATTACTGCGAGTGACAAGTGAGGCCGAAGTAGCGGCCAATGCAGTCGCGCGCGTCGCTGTAGCCTGAGTACGTGACCTTTTCTTCAATTTATAAAAACGATAACTGTTAGAACTTGGAATTTATTTGATTTTGTTAAAAATGATCAATATTTGCATTATTATTATTAAAACATGCATCGTCTCTATTTCCAATTTTACATATTATTGTTAAAATTTGGCATTTTTTTTCGGAATATTATTAAGCAGTAAGCGTTTATTATTAATTGATGTTTTCAAAAATACGAGAAACCATCGGTGTCGGGCAGAAAAAGTACAACTGCGCGACGTGTCATGAGTCGTTTGCGACTAGGTTAGGTCTCGACGAGCACAAGACGAGTGCTCACCCAGATGGCGTACGTGCCAACTGGGAGAAGACCGACGACAGGCACCAATAGAACCCATGTGTAAGGCGAGAGGCGTCTCGCCTTTTTTCTCACTTATCATGCTACTTCTACACGTGCCCCGTAGGCTTCGGCGACGCGTTCGGCGACCTGCTTGATGGTCATCGTTTCGCCTCTCATCAGTTGAATCCCAGTACCCTCCCCTATGTAGCTGAGAAGGTTTCTTGCACACTGTCCTACCTCAACGAGCGTAACAGGCGTGTCCTCGGGGGGGCGTATGCGGACAATACCCGTCTCCCGTGCCGCCTTGTTGAAGCGTGGGAAAAGTCGGCTGTCGTTAGGGTCTTTCCCTTCTAGGTCGATTATGTTGGGGAGGCGAACTGTGATGGAGTCGGGTAGGACCTCGACGAGTTTCTCGGCCTCCCTCTTCGCCGCCGCATATGGGGATTGTAGCTGGTTGCAGCAGGTGCAACGAAAATTGTCACTGGCGAGTTGTGTGCTGGTGAAGATGAGTCTCTTACCATGTTTTCTGCATGCGTTTGTGACGCTTGCGGTACCCCTGACGATTTGGTCCCAGTACTTCCATGGGTCACGAATGCTGTCGGCGACGATGCAGGGGCTAGCTAAGTGATAGACTACATCGCTGGTGACGACCGCGGCGTCGATCCGCTTCTCGTCCCTGATGTCATCCCTCGGATCGCTCGCGATGTCGAAGCTCGTAACGTTGTGCCCTGCGGCTTCTAGGACCTTGACAAGTTCGGAGCCTATGTAGCCGTCTCCCCCTGTAACTAGGACCTTCATCAGTAAACCATCCGGTTAGGACACGGTTGCTCCGTTGGGCACGGGACGCTCCGTCGTAAGCAGGGCGAGGGCGCCGTCCTTTTCAGCGGTGAGGAGCATGCCATTGCTCTCGTTACCGAATATCTTGGCGGGCTTCAGGTTGCAGATGACGCAGATTGTCTTGCCTCTGATCTCGTCCATCTTGTAGTACTCGACGAGGCCCGTGACGATCTGGCGGGTGTGGTCGCCCATATCGACCTGGAGCTTGTAGAGCTTGTCGCTGCCTGTGACCTGCTCTATCTCCTTCACTGTACCCGTTCGTATAAGTAAGCGCTTGAACTCTCGGATGCTCACTATCTCCGAATCTGACATGGCTGAGGAATCCCCCTATGTGATATTAAGCCTTGATGCGGTAGAGGTATACGTCTGCGTCTAAGTGTTTCTCGGCGTGCTCCCAGCCCTCAAACTTGAAGCTGAAGGAGACGACGCGTGAACCCGGTTTAAGTTCTACCTCGAACTTTTCCTTTAGCTTCTTGTTTATTTCCTCGCCCTGGTAGACGGTTACGACGGTTGCCTCAGCGACGCTATTCTTGAAAAAGTCGCCCCATATTATTTGGACGTTCGCTCCGTCGGGGTTCCTACTCGCGTTTATCCTCGACCAGAGGACCCTTATTGGGTCCGCCTCTACGCCAACAGCTTTGGCACCCCTCTCGGCTGCACAAATTACTATCCTGCCGTCGCCCGAGCCTAGGTCGTAGACGACGTCGCCTGGGCCGACTGCTGCGAGGTCAAGCATCTTCTCTACGATACCTCGGGGCGTCGGCATGTACATAGCGCCGATTAGTATTGGCCAGACGAGCCAGAGAAGGAAGGCGACGACGGCGAAGTACGCCACTCCGAGTAGGACGCTGAAGCCCATGCCTTAACCCTCACCAATCCAGCACGATAAATGTTGATCCCATCAAGGGGGGATTAGGAGAGGTACCGAGCCGCGATCAGGGCGTACATCTTGCTTACGGGAGGCAACCACTCGAGCTTGACGTACTCGTTCGCACCGTGTGCCTCGCCTCGCTGGGGGCCGATGTGGACGCAGGGTATGCCCTGCTCGCCCTGGAAGATGTTCGCGTTGGTGATGCCGTAGGCGTGCTCGTATAGAGGTGCTCTGCTCATAACCTCGCGGTAGACGCCGTCGAGCGTCTTCATGATAGGCTCATCCATCGTGCAGGTGTAGGGCTCGTACTTGGGTGGCTTGACGGCTATCTCTACCTCGGACTTTAGCTTTAGGGAGTCTACTAAGTGGCGCATGTCGTCGATGGCGTATTGTATCGTCTCGCCGGGGACGAGGAGGCGGTTGACCTCAAAGCGCGCCGAGGCGGGGACAACAACGGAATAGAATCTGATAGCCTCCTTCAAACTTGAGTGTGCAATATGTGCCTTTGCCGAACTCCTTGTGAAACTTGAGTTGGAGCCTATCAAGGTTCGCCACGATCTTGGCGGCGTCCTCGACAGCGTTCACACCGAGGTGTGGGCGGAAGCCGTGCGCCGCCTTTCCCTTTACCTTGATGTTGTAGAGCACCTTCCCCGTAAGTCCGAGTGGTATCGGCTTCGTCTCGTCCCCACAGTAGCTGTAGGTGAGGACTATCGCGTCGAGGCTCCTCCATCGGGAGTCATCCATCATCGCCCACGCGCCGACGTCGGTCGCCTCCTGGTCGACAACGAGGCTGGCGCTCAACTCGCCTGCGAGTTCGTGTCCGCTGTCGGCGATGGCTCGGAAAGCTTCGAGTGTGCAGGCGATGCCGCTCTTCATGTCGCAGGCGCCGCGGCCGAATATTTTGCCGTCCTTGACTACCGCCTTATAGGGGTCGGTCGCCCAGCCCTCGCCGGCTGGGACTGTGTCGCTGTGGGCATTGTAGTCTAGGCGCTTCCCAGGCTTCGAGCCCTTGAGGGTTGCGTGGAGATTGGGCCTCTTCGGCTGGACGTAGTTTAACTTGGTCTCGAAGCCGTATGAGTCGAGCTTCTCCTTCACGTATAGCGCCATGGCTTCCTCGTCGCCGGTGACGCTTGGGATGCCTATCATCTCCTCGGTGAGCTTACGTGCGTAGGAGGGGTCTAGTCTGCGAAGGATCTCCTCGTACATGTTGGTGGAAAAATGCACCAGAGGGGGATAAACTGAGCGGCTACGCTAAGAACTTCGCCGCCATTATGGCGTACGCCCTGCTGACCTTGGGGAGCCAGTCGAGTTCGACGGATTCGTTTTTCTGGTGGGTCCCATGGGGCTTGGGGCCGAGGTGTATGCAGGGGATGCCGCCTTCCCCCGTGATCGTGTTGGCGTCTGTGATGCTCTTGTGGTAGCCATAAGTGGGAGGGGTTCCGAAGACATCGGTGTAGACCTCCGTGAAGAGCTTCACGACGGGGGTGGACTTCTTTATCTCGTAACTCGCGTAGAGCGGCGGTTTCGTCTTGACTTCGACCCGACTCTTGAGCTCGAGGCTCTTAACGAGTCGCTGCATATCCTGGACGGCGTAGTCAGCAGTCTCGCCAGGAACGAGTAGCCTATTGACCTCGAAGCGGCACTCCGCTGGGACGACGACGCTGTAGACCGTGTAGCCACCTTCGATCTTTAGGGTGCTGTAGTTGCCCGTTCCGAAGCGTGGGTTCCTCTTGAACTTGAGCTTGTGGAGGTTAGCGAGTATGATTCCCGCATCCTCGACGGCGTTGACACCCTCCTCAGGGCTGAAGCCGTGGGCCGCGACGCCATGGACGTAGATGTCGTATAGTACCTTCCCCGTGATGCCGAGGTATATCTCCCCGTCTGGCTCCCCGGTGACGGGCTCGCCGAGGACCACAGCGTCGACCTTGCCGTACTCTGTCTTAAGCATCGCCTTGGCGCCCTCACCATATGCCTCCTCGTCGATGACACCGGCGAAGCTAAGCTCACCACTGAAGGAGTGGCCCGAGTCTGCAAAGGCTCGGAGCATGTTGAGGGCGCAGGCTATGCCTCCCTTCATGTCGTTGGCGCCGAGGCCGTGGAGCAGGTTGCCCTTCTTCACCGCCTTGAATGGGTCGGTGTCCCAGCCGGTAACGACGGGGACGGTATCCATGTGGCCACAGAAGTTCAGGCGCTTCCCTTTCTTCTTGCCCTTGAGCTTGGCGTAGATGTTAGGTCTCCCCGGCTCGACCATATGTAGCTCGGTCTCGTACCCCAGCTTGTCGAGCTCCGCCTTCAGATAGTAGGCGAGTTCCTTCTCCTCCTTTACGACTGAGGGGATAGCTATCATCTCATCCAGTTTCTTGACCGTGTATCGGTCGTCCAGCTTGCTCAGAAGCTCATCATACATCAGTTGTCGCTGCTTGGATTACCCTCTCCGGTTATATGGTTTATCCAGAGAAGGGGTGGAAAAGTAGTCACTTGTTGAGGAAGGCGTCGGCTACCTTGACGTACATCCTGTTGATTTTTGGCAGCCAGGTCACGTCGACGTACTCGTTCTTCTCGTGCGTACCTCCGCCCTTCTTTGGGTCGGAGACACCGCGCCCCGGTCCGAGGTGGAGGCAAGAGATCCCTCCGACGCCTGCGAAGGTGTTGGCGTCGGTGATCCCGTAGGCGTACTGGTAGATAGGCGTCTTGCCCATCACGTCCCAATATACCGGATCGAATGCCTTGATGATCGGGTCGTCCTTCGACATGACGTATGCCTCATATTTGGGTGGTTTGACCTTGACTTCGACGCTGCTCTTCAGGTTGAGGCCCTTGACGAGGCGCTCCATGTCAGCGATCGCCGTGGCGGCCGTTTCGCCGGGGACGAGGAGGCGGTTGACCTCGAAGCGTGCCGATGCGGGGACGACGACGCTGTATATCTTGTACCCGCCCTCGAATAGGAGTGTGCTGTAGTTGCCGACGTGGAAGTCGGGGTGGTCGAGGAAGGTGAGCTTTTCGAGGTTCGCCACTATCTTAGCGGCGTCTTCGACGGCGTTTATCCCGTGCTGAGGGCGAAAGCCGTGGGCGGCCTTTCCGTAGACGTGTACATCGTAGAGTATCTTGCCGGTGATGCCAAGGGGCATGGGCTTGGATTCGTCGCAGGGGTAGGGCTCCGCGAGAACGATGGCGTCGACCTTGGCGAAGTCGGTCTTCAGCATCGCCTTGGCGCCCTCACCGTAGGCCTCCTCGTCGATGACTGCGCTGACGCTCAACTCTCCCTTTAGCTTGTGGCCAGAGTCTTGGAAGGCCTTGATCATGGTGAGTATGGAGGCGAAGCCCGCCTTCATGTCGCAGCTGCCGAGGCCGACGAGGTCGTTCCCCCTCCGAACTGGCTTGAAGGGGTCTGTCTCCCAGCCCTCGACGACTGGGACGGTGTCCGTATGGCCATTGAAGTTGAGCCTCTTACCCGGCTTGTCCCCCCTTAGGCGAGCGTAGACGTTCGGCCTACCCGGCTCGACCGTCTGTGTCTCGGTCTTGAGGCCGAGTGCCTCGAACTCGTTCTTCAGGTACTCTGCGTACTCCCCCTCACTACGGACGACGGAGTTGATCCTTATCATCTCCTCCAGCTTGCGGAGGGTGTAGGCGTCGTCGATGAGCTTCACGGCGTCTTCAATCATGGCTGTCGCTGCATGATACCGCGTGATACCTGTATAATACTTACCCGAACCCAGTGCATGACTGTGTCGCCTGCGAAACGTGATATACGCCTAGCGGGCGAATGATACGCGACCAGACTTGAAACTCGTCACGTTCAAGGTTCACACCGAGTCACGGCTCGGCGCAGTCGTAAAGGAGGGCATAGTCGACCTCAACTCCACCTACACGGCCTATCTCAAGGAGGGGGGCGAAGCCTTCCCAGCCCGCGCCGCGGCGGCACTCATACCCGCCGACATGGTCGGGTTCCTCCAGGGAGGCGAGAAGGCGAAGAAGGAGGCCGAGAAGATCCTCAAGTGGGTGGCGAAGAGGAAGGGCGGTGTTGGCGTCGAAGGGGAAAAGCTCGTCCTCGGCGACGAAGCACGCATACAGGCGCCCATAAAGTACCCGGGCAAGATCTACTGCACGGCGGTCAACTATTATGACCACGCCACGGAGCGTATGGCGAAGGACCCCGAGGCGAGGAAGAAGGAGATCGCCCGCCTTAAGACGCTCAACCTCAAGGTCGCTGACTGCTTCCAGAAGCAGCCAAGTCTCATCATCGGCACCGGCGCGCCTATCATCAAACCGAATGTCTCGAAGCAACTCGACTACGAGAACGAGCTCGCCGTCGTCATTGGGAAGAAGTGCAAGGACATCAAGCCCGAGGACGCATACTCATGCATCGCCGGCTACACCATTCTCATCGACGTCAGCTTCCGCGACCAAGGATTCCCCCAAGACGTCGACTTCCGCCTCTACAAGGGCGACATCAACTGGACGAAGGGAAAGGGCATGGACAACGCTGCCCCGATGGGGCCAACCATCGTCACAGCTGACGAGATACCTGACCCATATAAGATCCCACTCAAACTTGTGACCCGCGTCAACGGCAAGACACGCCAGAATGGCACCGTCGAGGACATGATAATTAAGATCCCCGACATCATCGCCTATATGAGCAGAGGAACCACACTAAACCCAGGCGACATCATAGCCACAGGAACCTGCGCAGGAGTAGCTGCGAGCTGGGGACCAGAGGGCTTCCTCAACGTCGGCGACGTACTCGAGTGCGAGATACAGCCCATAGGTGTTATGAAGCACACGGTAGTCGCGGACAGTGGGCCCGTCTAAAAACTAGTCGCCTCTCCGCGGGACTCTTGTCTAGTACTCAATTCCCTTTACTATGTAGTCGCCTTTGTCTACTGCGAATCCGTTCTTCGCGAGCACTTTCCCTATCTCGGGCCTCGTGACCTCGTAGAAGCAGCTGACCGTCGGGACTTTATTCTCCACCGCCTTCCACTTGGCGAATGCGATGCATGCGTCGGCGTCTCCCCCCCAGCATGCGATGTGTACCGATTGATGTGGCATGAAGCGGGCGCCTGCGATGACGACGTTCTTCGCCTTGGCGTCCTCGTAGACCATACCCTTCCCCGCCATCCAGCCGATTATCTCGGGGCTGAATCTGTAGAAGGTCCGGTTAAGGACGAGCCAGTTCGCCCAGTCGTCTTTTAGGGGCATAACGATCTTCGCTGCTCTCGTAGGATCGGTGACCTGCTTGAAGCCGCCTTGCTGCCCATCGCCTGGCTTTGCTGGTGTGGTGTTCCCCTTAAACGTGCCCTGGAGTTTTAGACCATATCTCTCGGCGAGGCCGGCACTGACAACGTTGCTTACGCCGGTGTACATTCTCATCGCTTTGATGTCCTGTTCCTTCGCTAGCTTTGTCCAGTGATCATACAGTTTCTTCCCCAATCCTAACCCTTGCTTCTCGGGAATGACGCGGAGAGTTTCGATCCATGCCGAGCCATCGGGTAGGGGTGTGTACTTGCCACAGGCTACGAGTTCACCGTCGAGCTCTTCGACGCTGAATTCGCCACCGTCGCTGAGGAACTCGTCGTAGACGTAGGGTGTATAGATAAGGGTAGGGGTTGACTTTGACTCGACCCATCGGACCTTATCGCGGTCCTCAGACTTCGCCTTTCTCAGAACTACTTTCATGGAAACACCGGATAAGGTGTTACCTAGCAGACGCGTGTAAAATGTTTGCCCTCGCAGATTGGATCTTTACGCTGAAAAACTATTTTTCCCGTAATGATTAGAAGCAGGGAATAAGGGTTAACCTTCACTCTTCTCGATCTGCTTGAGCTGGGACCTATACATATCGAGGAGCTCAGCGACAGTCGTCGCCTCCTCAGCGGATTTGTCCTCGCGCCACCTTTGGAAGCGGGGGAATCTTACGGCTAGTCCTGCGCCTTCTCGTATCGCTCCAGCGCCCGCGGTGTGTATCGGACTCAGCGTGAGCTCGTCACCGAGGACCTCCATGACCCTCTCAGGGACAAACCAGATGTCAGCCTCGAGGATCGCATCGACGAGTGGATGCTTGCCTTCATGGCGAAGTGACTCGAGGTCTTTGGGGAGAGTTGTGAGCATCTCGTCGGTGAAGCCGGAGCCTACCTTGCAGACGGTCCGGTACATATCTGACCCCGGATCGTAGGCAGCGCCCAGTAAGGCGCCATAACTCCCAGCCCGCCTCCCTCTACCATGTAGTGCACCAACTATTACGAGGTCGACGGGGTCGGACATCCTGCTCTGGTAGCTCCTCTTCAGCTTCACCCAGAGCCAGCTACGGGCGCCGGCGCGGTAGATGGACTCGTCGGCGAGGCTTTTGCAGACGAGCCCCTCAGTGCCGTCAGCGATCGCCTTCTCGAAGAACTTTTCAAGTTCCTTCGGGTCATCGGTCTCTGTCGACTCGACGATGTGAAAGTTATCGGACGCCTTGATAATCTCATTGAGTTTTGTTTTTCGGATAGGGTAGGGCTCTGGGGTGTAGTCCTTGCCGTCGGCATAGAGGCAGTCGAAAAGGAAGATGGTGACGGGGAGTTTTTCCATCATCTCCTCTATTTTATACTTGCGCCGCCTCTGCATGAGTGTCTGGAAGGGGAGCATCTCCCCCGAGTCGGTGTCTACGGCGACGACCTCCCCCTCGACTATCGCCCGCCCAGCTTTAATCTGGCTCAGCGTCATCCTGACTGCGTCTGGGTACATGTGAGTGATGTTCTCCAGCCGCCTACTGAATATCTGGACCTTCTCCCCATCCTTGTGTATTTGGAGACGCTCTCCGTCGAGCTTATACTCGGCGGATACCTTGCCGAGCTTTTCAACGATCTCCTCGGCTGTGCTGAGCCTCTGCGCCGCCATCGCCATGATGGGCTTCCCAACTGTAATCTCGAACTCCTCGATCGCCTTTAATCCCTTACCGGCAAGAGTCTCAGCGACGTCGCCGAGGTCGCTGCTGAGGTAGTAAGCGCGCTCCAGTGCCTCGCGGGAGTCCTTCGAACCCGTACGCGCGATGGCAAGTGAATCTAAAATAGTCATGTCGCCAATACCGAGGCGCAGCGCGCCGACGACCGTCCTCGCCAGGTAGCGAGCCGCCAGCGGTGACGCGTTCACCATGAGCTTGACGAGGCGGTCCACCTTGCGCCCTGCGCTACCCTGCCCTGACTCCTTCGCTATAGCGTCGAGGGTGTTGTAGACCTCTGAGGCGGTCGGCTTCCTCCCCCCGAAGCTCGCCACCTTCTTCCCCTTCAGTGCAGCCTCCGCCGCGTGGCCGATGTCCCCAGTCTCGGCGAGTAGCTGCTCTACCTTCGACTTCTGGAGCCCAGTCGCCTTGATTATCGCTTCGACGACGCTTTTCTCAGCCATACCGATCTCGGGCTCACCGGTCCAGTCGGGATGTATTTTCCCCTGAGTGAGGTAGATGACTTCAGCCATCTCCTCCGGCTCCGCCGACTTGAGGAGCTCCGCGAGGATTGCAGTCATCTCTAGGCGCTTTGTAGTGGCTTCCAGTTTTACGTAGGTCTCCACGAGGGTGTCGTAGAGCATTGGTATCGGTGAAGGAGACGGCGGTAAGCGATTAAAACACTGCGCCTATTTTATACGGTGTAAGTGCTTGCGCTCTTTTTTCCTATCGAGTCGTACTCCTCGAAGGCGTCTATGAGGCAGTAGCTTCCCGCCCTCTTGTTGAAAAGCTCGAAGACGTACTTTGCGCCTTTCTCAGCCTCGATCATGGTGAGAAGGTACGGAGGGAAGAAATTGATCGACATCTTGTCCCAGATCATGTCGAGCTTCTCTGCGCCGGCGTACCGCATGACTAGAAAACTCCTGAAGTGGGTCACCATGTCGACGTAGTGGCTCGCGTTTAGGATGGCGAGGTCATTTACTGACTTTATCAGGTCTGTGCCTTCGCCGCTGCGGATGAAGTCGAGCGCCTTCTCGAGCTTGTCCCAGTGCTCTTTGAGCATGTGTGCCTTTGTCACTTTCTGTAAGAGGTCGCCACCAGCCCAGTCGTCGGCATGGAGTACTTCGTGTACAGCAGTGTATAGGGTGAGTGTCGATGCGAGGTTGGGTAGGTCGAGGGGCTGGTCGCTGAATGGGAGGTTTCTGTCGAGCATTATCGTGTTCGGCGGGTTGAAGCAGCCGAAGTCCATTCCGTACTGTCGACCGCGGATGTTGATGAGAGAGTCTGCATAGAACTCGCCGTTGATCAGCCACTCACGCGTCTTCTCTATGTTCGGTGAGAGGGGTAGACCGAGATGCACCTGAGCCTCACGTATCAATTCCATCGAGCCCATAACAAGCCGTTGGACATCCTCGTGGTTGAGTTGCCGCCGCTCTAGGTACATCTTTTCAACAGACTCAGCCCGGCTTAAAAGCACGTTGGTGTAATTACTGTACCTAGACAGTATCAGTGATACACCTAGGACACCAACGACGGGCGTAGACAAGCAATAAAGCAGACTTGTGCGACCAATCCTTTGGGTGACGCCGTGGAGTATTCGAAGGCACTCGCAGAATACGTAACGAAGCTGAGCTACGACGATCTGGGTGACGAAGTTGTCGAAAGAGGAAAGATGCACCTCCTCGACACACTTGGCAACATCCTCGGGGCGCGCGACATGCCTTGGTCCGGTATGGTCGCCAGACTCGTCGAGGCAAACGGTGGCGCTCCACAGTCGACTGTCATGGGCCACGCTGATAGGTACCCAGCTATTATGGCGGCACTTGCAAACGGCACAATGGCGCATGGCATAGATGCCGATGACTCTGGCGCACGGCCTAGCTGGGCTCATCCCGGCTCATGCATAGTCCCCGCAGCATACGCGGTCTCGGAGGCAGAGCGTTCTACGGGGAAGGAGCTTATCACCGCCCTCGTCGCGGGGTACGAGGTAAACTGTAGGATCGACTCCGCCCTATACCCGGGGCTGAGGAACAGGGGATTCCACGCGACGGGCGTCGTTGGCACCTTTGGCGCTGCAGCTGCAGCCGGGAAGTTGATGAAACTCGACGAGGAGCAAATGGTGAACGCCCTCGGTCTAGCTGGGATACAGGCGGCGGGCCTCGAAGAGTGGCTGACCTCCGGCGATATGAGCAAGAGGCTCCACGCTGGGAAGGCGGCGATGAACGGTGTCCTAGCAGCGCAGCTCGCACGCGTCGGCTACACAGGACCCTCAACGATCTTTGAGGGTAGATACGGACTCATGGCGACCCATGCCGACAGCTACGACCTGAGTCGTCTCACAGAAGGACTCGGAGCTAACCACAGGATACTTGCATGCAAGTTCAAGCCCTACGCCTGCTGCCACGAGCTCTGCCCACCCATAACGATGGCCCTCGAACTCCAGATGAAGCACGAGATCAGGCCTGAGGAAGTCGTCAAGATCAGAGTCGGACTCAACCACGTCACAGCTGAGAACCAGCTCAAGGTGGCGGAAACGCCCTTACATGCTCAGAACCATGCCGCAGTGGCGGTTGCCATCGCCCTCGTCAAGGGGCGCGTCTTCATGAGGGAGTTCTTTGACGACTACCGCGACCCAAAAGTAATCGAGCTCGGTAAGAAGACTGAGGTCTACACCGACCCCGAGATCGACGCAATCTTCCCCAAGAAGATTGGAACACGTCTAGAGATCATAACCATAGACAACCACTACACAGCCTTCGAGGACGACAAGCAGCCCATCCCATATAGCTTCATCAGGAAGAAATTCGCTGCACTCTCGACACCGACACTCGACGCGGAAAGAATCGAGAAAACAATCGAACTCGTCGATAACCTTGAGAGGTTAGGGAGGGTAGACAAGCTATCTGAGCTTCTCTGGATAGCTACTCCTTCACGATCATGACCGACGTCGACTTCACCATCACCTTGACGCGGTCGCCCACCTTCAAGTTAAGGTCATCCACCGACTCCTTCGTGATCACCGATGTGAGAACAGCTGGCTGAATCTCGACCCTCACCTTCCCCATGATCTTATCAGTCTCTACGCTCATTATCTTACCATCTATCAGGTTTCTGGCACTCGTCTTCATATCGATCAAATGGATCAACGGAACACATCTATATAATTCAAGACGAGGGACCTTGGAATTACCATGATTTATGGGGTTGCAGACAATTAAGTTTAAAGCATGGCAAAGAACACGTGAGCACGGCTTCGACTAGTCTCCGTTTAGGCGAAGCCCTTAGGGATGACGTCCATCATCCCTAAGCTTCAACCACCCCAAGATTCTTACCCGCCGCCGCCACACTGCACCTCGATGTCCCTGGAAGCCTACCTTGAGCAGAACAATATCTGGCATAGATTCGTGGAAAAGAAGGAGACTGTGCACACAGCTGATGCCTCGCAGGCGACGGGCATCGATCTCCACAGGATCACGAAGAATCTAGTCTCAGTCACCGACTCGGAGGAGCATGTTGTACTAATAGTTCCGGGGGACAGGAGGGTCAACCTCAAGGAGGCGGCGAAGGCTCTCGGCGTCAAAAACGTAAGGCTTATGCCCTTCGACCAGAGCGAGCCAATAAGCGGGTTTCCACCTGGCGGGACCCCCAGCCTCGGATTCAAGACGAAGATGCGTGTCGTAGTAGACAAGGAGCTTGAGTGGTTCGAAACATTCTACTGCGGCGGAGGGAGCAGAGACAAGCTTCTCGAGGTCAGGTTCGCCGACGTTGTCAGGCTAAATAATGCAGTCGTTGCCACGATAAGTGGCTAGAGGTGAAGCCAGCCGGGTTTTCCATCTAGATAGACCCTACCGTCGCCGAGGGCGAATCGCCCCTCGCCGATCATCTGAACAGTCAGTGGGTAGATCTCCCAGTCCCCCATCCTCTTCAGGCGGTCTTGGTGCTCCTCGACAACGGTCTTGAGCAGTTCCTTATCATCGCGTAGCCTTTCAAGCGTAGCTCCCGGAGGCAGCTTCACGGGTACCGCTCTCGAGACGACGAGTAATTCCCCGTTATCGACCTTCTCCCTAACGATATGCGTTGTCGCCCTGACATCCTTCTCGCCCGCGAGTATCGCGTCGCGCACCGTGTGCATGCCTACATACTTCCTCTCGTCACCCATAGTGACTGTTAGGTCGGCGGGGTGCACGTTCACGATGCGTCCCTCGTATTGGTCGAGGAGGGGCTGAGTCGTGATGCTCATGTATCCTGCGAGGGCGATGAGGTCGATACCGTGCTTCTCCACTGCGGCAACGACCAACTTATCAAAGTCAGGGCGTAGACTGAGGTCTTTCTTCGATGTATGCCCCTTAGCCCTGTAGAAGTCCATGATGTCTACGCATTCGTAAGCAATGCCGTACTCACGGGCTATGTCTAGGGCCTTGCAAGCCTTGTTACCCTCCCTGTCGAGAGCCTCGTCCTTCACGTCGGTGAAGATGAGATCGACTAGGTAGCTGGCACCGGGCTGGTGGCTTCGCTCAATAATCTTGCGTGCGTTCGTGCCGGAGCCAGACATGAAGCAGGCGACCCTCATGAGATGCCCTAGAACGGGCTTGTAGATGAGAGTGGGGGCCATGCTGATAGTGTTCTGGGTTTTCGAGATAAACTTGCTGGACACTTTCAGGCACCCCCGCTTCAGTCGGCTTCGGTTGGCTTATATGTAGTAGGAGGCGTGAAGGCTGCGGATAGGCATGGCTCAAGACATTATTGACGTTCAGGAAGCCCGATCCGAGGCTCTTGAATCCCCTTTGGTCGTCTGCAAAGGTTGTGGTAAACTCGTTCCAAGAACGAACCTCTGTCTCTACTGTGGCTCCCCGATACTATATGGGAAGCACGTTTCCTAACCGTTTTAAACAGAATCAGCATCTTTCTCTCTGATCAGTTATGGCGAACAAGCCCGAGCGCGTTTTCATATCCGTTGACATGGAGGGTATCTCAAGCGTGGTCGACTGGACACACGTCGATATGAACCACGCCGAGTACGGCACCTACAGAAAGATGATGGCGGGGGATCTTAATGCGGCCATCGAAGGCGCTCTCGCCGCGGGGGCGAAGGAGATAGTCGTAAGCGACTCCCACGGCGGCATGAGGAATCTCCAACCCGAGGACGTCAACGAGGCAGCGTACCTCGTAAGGGGAAGCCCAAAGCCGGACGGCATGATGGAGGGAATCGACGACGGCCACTACGACGCGGCGCTCTTCGTCGGCTACCACTCCATGGCGGGGACGGAAAACGGCATACTCGCACACACAATCTCCGGAGGCACTGTCGACGGTGTTGTCATCAACGGAAGGGAGACGGGGGAGTTCGGAATGAACGCCGCCCTCGCGGGCTGGCACGGCGTTCCTGCGGTCTTCCTCGCCGGTGACTATGCGGCATGCGCCGAAGCGGACAACTTCGTCCCCGGTATCACTACAGCGCCAGTGAAGTGGGCCGTCGGCAGATATTCTGCAAAGTGTCTACACCCGAACAAGAGCCGCGCCCTCATCAAGCAGAAGGCACGAGAGGCGCTAGAGGACATCGGGAAGGTCAACCCCTACTGGGTCAACGAGCCAGTAGAGGTCAAGATGAGGTGGGTCACACCGAATATGGCAGATATTGTCTGCCTTCTCCCCTACATGGAGCGCATCGATGGCAAGACGACTCGTTGCACCTTCGACGATTATCCGAGTGCTCTCCGCGGGCTGCGCGCATCGATCTCGATCGCCGGCACCTCCGAAAGAAGGTAAAAAAACAGATTCAGTTTTTAAACCCCGGTCTCAGGAAAAACCTTAGCATGAAGATCGGCGTAACGCTCGCACTTATTGGAATATTCATCCTCGGAACCGGGGGACTATACTATTTCCTCAACTCGGACAATGCAGTAGGGGGCATCACAGTCGGCGACGGCGCGCTCAACATCATGTTCACTGCGACCGACGGCTCTACCTTCGACCTAAGCGAACAAAGAGGAAAGGTGGTCATCATCGACTTCATAACGACAAGCTGCCCCGTCTGCGTCGACGAATTCGATATCCTCCGCCAGATCAGGAGATAAAAGAGTCACGCTGGTATCAGTCAACCTCGACTCGACTAACACCTCTGACCTCCAGCTGTTCTCTTTATACTACGATCTAGACTGGAAGATCGGCGGCTCTAAGCAGGCCGGTATCGACTACAAGGTCAACGCCGTCCCGACGGTCCTCGTGATCGATAAAGAAGGCATCATTAGGTACAGGGGATTCTATACTGAGCTGAGCCAGTTGCAACAGATGATAAACGAGTACGCGTAGTGATGGCGATGGATGGGGCACAGCTGTTGATAGCGTTCACTGCGGGGGCGCTCGCATTCCTAAGCCCATGCAGCCTGCCCATGCTTCCTGCCTACGTTTCATATATGCTTGAGCGGGGTGACCGTAAAGGCCGACTACTCTCGGGGCTCGCCCTGTCAGCGGCAATGATCGTCGGGTTTCTCCTAGTCTTTGTCGTCATCGGCGTGATACCATCCATTGCAGTCTCGGGGTTCATGAGATTCGTTTGGCTGGCAGAGCCGGTCATCGGCGGCGGATTGATCGTTCTAGGCGTGGTGTCGGGGTGGACGAACGCTCTCGACCGCCTGCAAAGCATCGGTTTCGCATTTGATGGGAACAAGCTGTCCTTCGTCTTCTACGGCATCGCCTATGGGGTCGCTAGTCTCGGCTGCAGCTTACCTATATTCATTCTCATCGTGCTCCAGGGGGCGGCGGTGGGGAACTTTGCTGAGATAATCGTACTCTTCGCCGCTTACGGAGTGGGGGCGGCGGCGCTGATAATTCCACTCACACTTACACTCTCGCTCGCGAAGGGAGTTTTATACGAGAGGCTGCTCAGTGTCCTGCCCTACATGAAAAGGGTAAACGGCATCGTTCTCATTGCTGCTGGTGTCTTTATGCTCTACGCGGGGCTCATCAGTTAGCCTTATCACCGCATCTAATCTGCGTAAGACCATTGTTTGCCCATCGTCCTCGTCGGGGCTGGAAGCGCCGTATTTGGTTACAACTCCGTCCTTGACGCCGTCAACCTGCAGGGCCTCAAAGGCTCCAACCTTGTGCTGCACAACGGGGATCATGGACGCCTCGCGAGCGCCCGTTGGTTAAGTATCTTTCCTAGTCATGGAGTTCGCTAGTAGAAAAGCGGTAAGCGTCCTGTCGAATCCGTCAGGGTCAATTCGACGGTTGTAGGTGGATATTGACTCCTTGTCTAGATTGAATATTGTAAGCAGAGTTTGACCGGATAGGAAGACTTCGAGCCGCTCACCATTCCTGTTCTTGTACCGCATTATGAGTTGACTCCGTGCCGATGTGAGGTTGTAGGCTTCTATGAAACTCATGCTGCCTCTGTGTAATTGGTTTATCTTGTTAAAAGTATTGGCGGCGCGCGCGCCACTGAGCAGGCGTTCATCGAACTCTTTGAAGCGCACAAGGACCTCCTGCCCCAGTTTAGGGAGTGACGCTGATGTGCTCCTTCGGAATCTCGACAAGTCTTTTACAGGGAAGCAGAGTATCATTCAGAGGTCACCAAATTGTCGGGAATGGATACAATAGTCCAGCTTAGGGAGGGGCGCGAGGGTAGAAAGCACACGGGCCTCCCGAAGGTCGACTACCACTGTCACATAAGTATTACTGAGTACACAGACCCAGCCCACCCAACTATCATCTCGGTCAGCGTCGAGGAGTTCCTTGCTGACCTAGATGAGGCGGGAATAGAGAAGGCGGTAGTCCTCAGTGACATGCGGACTACTCCCGAGCAGGTCGCAGCCTTTGTAAAGCAGGCGCCGGACCGACTCATGGGTTTCGGTTACGTCAATCCCGTTCTGCGTGGTGCAGCTAAGTCGCTGAGGAGGCAGAGGGAGGAGTTCGGGCTCTTCGGCCTAAAGCTCTATCCTTGCACCGACGGCTACAGTCCTGACGACCCGAACGCCTTCGAGGTCTATGACGTGGCGCAGGAGCTGGACATGCCGGTGCTCGTCCACCACGCTGGGATGCCCGAGGCGCATGACCTTCTCTACCATACCGACCCGGCGCAGATAGACGTAGTCGCCAAGAACTTCCCAAAGATGAGGATAGTGCTCGCCCACCTAGGTTACCCGCGAGTTGACGAGACGCTCTACGTTCTGAGGAAGCACAAGAACGTCTACGCCGACATAAGCTGGCCCTACGGGAACATCAACCACCCGAGCTACCTGTGGCTGTTGTGGAAGGACTTGCTCTCGGCGTTGAATATGGGTGTGCTGCAGAAGCTCGTTTTCGGCACTGACTACCCGGGGATCAGGCAGAAGCCTTATCTCGACATGCTGATGGGTGTGAACAAGTACGCGCCGCATCGTGACCTGCAGATCCCGCCTGAGAAGCTGTGGGCGATGTTGGACGTGAATGTTCAGCCTCTTCTACCTTAGGCTAGCCTCATTTTCCCGGCGGCGGCTTCCTCTATTATGTATGGGATGAACTGTATCATCTCCTCGGGGAGGATATGATTTCCCTTCTCGGCTTGTACTGCGTCGCCGGCTGCGCCATTTATGAAGGCGCCCGCGCAGGCGGCGTTGAACGGCTCAACACCTTGGGAAATGTACCCCGCGGTTATGCCTGTGAGTACGTCGCCTGTGCCTCCGACTGTCATGCCGGGGTTGCCCGTCCAGTTGTATCGTGTGTGGGAGCCGTCGCTGACGACATCGACTGAGCCTTTGAGGAGGATAATTGAGCCGAGGCGCTTCGCCTCAGCTTCGACGATTGCGCCTTTCTCTCTCCAGTCGCCTTCAGCCTTGCGCCCGGTGAGGACCTCGAACTCTCTGCTGTGGGGGGTGAAGACGGCTGGGACCTTTAGCCTGCACCGGGCTTCGCCGAATGCCTTTAGGGCGTCGGCGTCGACAACAAGTGGCAGCTTCCTCGCCTCAGCCTCCTTGATAAGTTGGAGCGCCGCTTTCTTCGTCTCTTCTTCGAGCCCTAGCCCAGGCCCTAGGGCGACGGCGTCGACTTTATCGAGGAATGGCTTGAGTTGTACAAGGTTCTTGAGAGTGAGTCTCTCGCCCTTAAGCTTGACAACAATCATACTGGGGGAGATAGCGGCTACTCCGTCGGCAGCGGATTCGGGGACAGCGGTGTAGACGAGGTCTACTCCGGTCGCCTGTGCCCCCATAGTGGCGAGGGCAGGTGCGCCATGATAAGTTTCACTTCCACCTACGACTAGCAAGCGCCCAAACATACCCTTATGCCCCTCCGGATCGCGCCGACTGTGGACAAGTAACACGTCGCCAGGCCCCGTGAAGGTCTCCGCCTCGGCGGGCAACCCCAGCTTGGCAACGATGAGCTTCCCAAGCTGCTTTGGCTTGCCCCTGAATCCGGTCTTCGGCTTGTGGAATGTGACCGTCACGTCCGCTTCAACGCATTCCTCGGGCGCCTCACCGGTGTCGACTACGAGCCCCGTAGGCGTGTCAATAGAGACCGTGTAGGCACTTGACGCGTTGATGGCATTAATGATAGCCTTAGTGACAGGTGAGAGCTTGCCACGATACGTGTATCCTATGAGGGCGTCAACTATCGCGTCCGCTTCGATGGGCGTGACTTGTGTCGAATCCTCCACGACCTCTAGCTCAAGACTGCCCGCCATAAGCTCTGCAACCTCGAAGTTGTGGCGGGTCTCCTCGGAGCGTATAGAGTTACTGTTCCCCGCGAGGATCGCCTTGACCTTGTATCCCCGGTCTGCGAGGTGGCGCGCGGTAACGAAACCGTCCCCACCGTTTCCGCCGAGACCGCAGGCGACGAAGACGCGTGCCCCGGGCTTAACCTTGGCAGCGACTGCGTCTGCGACTGCTCCGCCTGCGCTTTCCATGAGAAGAAGGTTGGAGACGCCGAGGTAGTTTGCGTTGTACTCGGCAGCCTGTATCTCGCGTGCCTTGAGGTACTCGTCTAGGAGCATGGGGATCAACTCTCAGTTGTCCGTGGAGGCTTTAAGACTCACGGGTGGGTGCGCAGGTCTGCCACGGAGGCTACGCGTCGGACGGAGGGGGAGACTGGAACTTGTGCCCTTCCTACAATCACACATGTCGGTATCTCGGCGGTATGCGCCGCTTCGGCGTCCACCTGCTGGTCGCCGACATAGATTGTGTGCGTTGTTGAGACTTTCGCCTTCCTGCAGGCGGCTATGAGGAGGTCGGGGGCGGGCTTGGGGTTCGACGCGTCCTCCGAGCCGACAACGACTGAGAATTGTTCCTGTATTTTGAGAATGCCGAGCAGTTCGCATGTGATCTTGTTCGAGCCGTTTGTGGCGATTCCAAGCTTGAAGCCCGCATTCTTGAGGCTTCTTAGGCTCTTCTCGACTCCGGGGTAGAGTTTGGGCGTGTAATCGCGCATCTGGATCGCGTCGGCGTCCGCGTACGCCGCCTCGGCGAGGGCTCGCGCCTCATGCCAACCTTTACCGTTCCGGTATATTGCCACGGCGGCGATCGCCATGTCCTCCTTTCGTGCAGCTTTCGCTATCGGGCCAGCCATATCTAAAACCATGCTGGCAGGATCGTACCCGCCTAGAGGCGCCCACGTCTCCGCGGCTCTCTTCCCAGCCATTTTCGCGATTGCGTCGAAGCGGAGCGTCGCGAGTGCTCTATAGCGGTTCTCGTCGTCTACAAGCGTACCGTCTACATCGAATAGCAGGAACTCAGCTTCGAGCTTTTCACCGTTGACCATTAAAATTGGCAACCAGATTACACCCGTCCACCGAACAGCTACTCTACATTACAACTGTAGTTTTAAATATCATCATACCATTGAGATACCGGTGACTAAATTGGCGACGGCGTTCGTGTTGATCAACGCGGAGATCGGCGCGGAGACCGAGGTGCTGAAGGGCCTCAAGGAGATTAAAGAGGTCAAGGAGGCGCACATGGTTTACGGCGTCTACGACATCATTGCACGCATCGAGACTGATACCATGCAGGAGCTCAAGGATATAATTAGCTGGAAGATAAGGCGCCTTGACAAAGTACGCAGCACGCTGACGATGATAGTTGTCTAAGACAGCGGTCCTTCTTTTCAGAGTTTAAAGCTCATTTTCAACCCCACAACCTCCTCATTTTCCATAACTAGGCGTTCTTTCCCAAAGCTCCACCGAGGGAAGTGGCTCAGGACGTCCATGCCGAGTATGCTGAATACTAGCACCTTCGGGAGAGGAGCGTAGTTGGGAGAGGGTGGAAGGACCGGCAGGTTGTCCATTGGGAAGCTGATGTAGGCTTTCTTGTTATCGAGGAGCCCGATGAAGACGGGAAGGACTATCTCGGCGTTCTTTATGACTTTGAGGTTGACTGGGCCGTTCGCGGTGACGATAGTCTTCGTCACCGTCTGGAGAGTGCTGCTATCTAAGTTGAGTTTTAGGACATCATCGGGGAGTATGCATGAGTTGCTCGCCCCGGTGTCGACGAGGAACGTGATGGGATGATTGTCCCAGTTCGGCGCGTACCTTATGTACCCCTCTACCCGCGCCTGCTTGAGCTTGTCTACGCGCCCTATGAGCCGCAATGAACTCGTAGAAGGTATCCACGGACAACCTTTATAGAGCTTTAACCATCAGGGGAAGCGAACCCACGTGCTACTCCACATCGGCATCGACGACACGGACTCCCCCGAGGGAGGGTGCACAACGTACGTCGGAATGCTATTAGTGGGGCGGCTGGAGGCAATTGGGTGCAGGTTCATCGACTACCCGAACCTCCTCAGGCTGAACCCGAACGCGCCTTGGAAGACCCGTGGGAATGGCTCAGTCTGCCTCAGGATCGAGGCTCCGGAAGTGAAGGAGGCGGAGATAAAGAGACTTATCGTCGAAGGTATCGAGGCGGGCGCCGAGTTCGAGTGTGAGAACACGAACCCGGGCGTCGTTTTCCACATCGGCGAGATCCCGAGAGAGCTCAAGGCGTTCCACGACGAGGTCGTGCAGACGATCGTCCACCTTAAGGACGCGGAGAGGCTGATTACCGAACACTGCGCCGGAGCTGTGGGCTGGAAGAACAGGCGTGGGATCATCGGGGCGCTCGCTGCTATCGGCGGCACCCTTGAGGGCGATCATACCTACGAACTGCTCACCTACAGGGTCCACGAAAACAGGGGAAAGAAAAGGCTAGTCAACGCGGACTCCGTGAGGAGGGTAGAAGCGTCCATTCCCGAGACGTTCAACAGCGTCGACACCGAGACGGCGCAGATGCTCATTGCGCCGCGTGGACCCGACCCCGTCCTCTATGGTGTTAGGGGCGAGACCCCGGAATCCGTATTCGGCGCCATGAAAATGATCGAGGTCGGCGAGCCCGTTGAGAGTTGGTGCATATTCAGGACGAACCAGGGGACGGACGCTCATCTAAACCGCAGTTACCCGATCTCCAAACTGAAACCCAGAATCCCTTCGATTGTAACTGGGTCTGTTGAGGGCGGGCTCGAGGTCATCGAGGGCGGTCACGTCATCTTCACTATCAGGGATAGATCTGGGGAGTGTTGACTGCGCAGCCTACGAGCCCTCAGGGGGCTTCAGGGAGACCGTGTCGAGGCTCAAGGAAGGAGGACGAGGTCAGGGTCGCCGGCGGAGTCAGGGAGCTGGAGGGGGGACTCACTCTCAACCTCGAACGCCTTGAGGTCCTGTCGCTGGCAATCGAGCATAGGCTCGTGAACCCTAGGTGCCCATCGTGCAGCGGATCGACGGAGTCGATGGGACGCGGACAGGGGCTCCGCTGCAAGAGGTGCGGATACAGGGGCGCCGAGATGGTCAGGGTCAACGAGGAGATCCCGAGGGACCTGAAATTGGGCGTGTATCTCCCACCGCCGAGGGCGGAGAGGCACCTGACCAAGCCCTTCAAGAGGTACGGGAAGGAGAAAAGCGGCGCCCCCTCAGCGCCAGTCAAGCCGTGGCACTCTGACTAGGCTTTTAATCCCGGCGCGCGTTCTCCCCAAGCATGAGCAAACTCAGGTGCCCCAAGTGCGGCTCCGAGGAGTTCGACGACGACATGATGACAATCTACAGCATGTGGGGAGAGCTCCAAGGAACCGAGGAAGTGAAGAAATGCCGCAGATGCGGTGAGGCCATCAGGAAAGATGAGAATCATGAAGACGAGTCTCCCTAGGCTCAGGTACAGCCAAGCGGGGCCCATCGCCCCAGTCGTGCTCGTCACCTGCGTTGACGAAGATGGAAAGCCGAACATAATCACACTGGGCATGTATATGCCGATTAGCCACGACCCACCCCAGGTCGTTATAGGAGTCAGCCCGAAGAGGTACAGCCACGACCTCATCGCGGAGCAGGGGGAGTTCGTCGTCAACTCCCCCGGCTTCGACGTCGCGGCTAAGACGCACGTCTGCGGCGTCAAATCAGGGAGAGACGTCGACAAGTGGGTCGAGGCGGGGCTCACCCCGAAGCCAGCTCAGAAAGTCCGCCCGCCCATCATCGAAGAGTGCTACGGGCACATGGAGTGCGAGGTCGTAAACAGAGTGACTTGCGGCGACCACACAATTTTCGTTGGCGAGGTCGTCGCGGTGAGCATCGACGTCGACTGCCTCGAGGAGGGAAAGTTAAAGATGTCGTCTGCAAAGCCGGTAGCCCAGAAGAACTGGGTTTACCACGACACGGTCCGCCCGGGGATATTCTTCTAGTCCTCGTCGAGTTATTAATCCTTAACTACTCACCGCAACTCCATAGTACTCCAGTCTAGGTGGCGCGCATCTTGCCTGAGAAAAAGGGAAACGCGAAGAAGGCAATACGCATCCTATTCATCGACGATGAGAAGGACAACGCCGAGATTGTCAAGCTCAACCTCAAGAAGGCTTCGCTCGACGTCACGACCGTGTCGGCGCCTAGAGAGGCGCTATCGCTGCTAAAGAAGCAGGACTTCGACTGTATAGTATCAGACTATAAAATGCCGGAGATGTCTGGCATAGAACTCTGCATCGAGATAAGGAAGACGAGCAATATACCGTTCATCATCTACACCGCGTGGGACAGCGAGATCGTAGCCAACGCGGCGCTCGCTGCAGGCGTCAACTACTATATCAGGAAGAAAGGGGACCTCTCCCACTTTGAGAACCTCGCCCGGAGTGTCGAGCACGCGGTAGAATGATGAGGCGCGCATACCTCAAATAAGCTCAGGCGTCTTTATCATCGGATCGCATTGGGTAACGCGCTTTTCATAGTGGATGTCTTCGCTGAGGCGAAGTTAGAGGGAAACCAGCTCGCTGTTGTCGTCGATAAAGAGGGCTGGTCGTCTGAGCAGATGCAAAAGTTCACAAGAGAGATGAATTTCAGCGAGAGCACATTCGTCACCGAGTCGGATGTCGAGAAGCGGATCTTCAAGGTCCGCATCTTCACCCCGGTGGGGGAGCTCCCGTTTGCTGGACACCCGACGCTCGGCACCGCCTACGTGGCAGCGAAGGAGATAATCAAGAAGGACATTCCCGACCTGACACTAGACCTGAAGGCGGGGTTAATCCCGGTGTCGTTCCAGACGGCAGAGGATGGGAAGACACTTCTCTGGATGAAGCAGCTCAACCCCGAGTTCGGCGCCATCCACAGAGCAGAGGATATCGCCCCCATGTTCGGGCTCAAGGCATCTGACATCGACACAAGGTTCCCGATACAAGAGGTCTCTACCGGGGTCTGGTTCTATATGATACCCCTCAAGAAGCGTGAGGCGCTGAAGAGGATTAAGCTGAACGTTGAGGCATTCAAGGCGTACTCGATGAACAACAAGGCGAAGTGGCCCCTACTATTCTGCCCCGAGCCAGAGGCTAAGGGCAACCATCTCAAGGCGAGGATGGTGACAGACTGGACGGAGGACCCGGCTACTGGGAGCGCCAACGGGTGCCTAGCGGGGTACCTAGTAAAGCACAGGTACTTCGGCTCAGCGAAGATTGATGTGCGCGTCGAACAGGGGGCGGAGATCAGCCGCCCAAGTATACTCTATCTACGCGCTGAGGAGGCAAAAGTGGGCATCGACGTGCGCGTCGGCGGCAAGGTCGTGATGGTGGCACGTGGTGAGGTTGCCTAGAAACCCTCTTAACGGGTTGCCACGTCGATTTCACCCATGAAGGTCAGCTTCGGGATCAGGGAAGCAACCAAGAAGGACATCCCAACCATAATGGACCTAGCGAGGCAGCTCGCCGTCTACGAGAAGTCGCCGGAGAGCTTCGTCGGGACACACGGCGACTTCGAGAAGTGGGGATGGGGACCAGACTCCATTTTCAAGGTGCTGCTCGCGGAGAATACGGGGAAGGAGGGGCCCGAATACGTCGGGTTCGCCCTTTACTATTTCACTTTTAGCACGTGGACTGGTCGTCCGACGCTCTGGCTCGAGGACGTGTTCGTACCAGAGGAACTCCGTGGTAGCGGTGTTGGCTCGGCGCTCCTGGGCAGGTTGGCGAAGATCGCGCTGGAGAAGGGGTGCGCGCGGATGGAGTGGACTTGCCTCGACTGGAACGAGCCAAGCAGGCAGTTCTACTTCAGGCTCGGGGCGAAAGCGATGGAGGGGTGGACTACGTTCCGTCTCACATCGGCTGAGCTTGAGAAGATGGCGAAGTAGTCTACCTTGTATGAGATTGTGTACCCTTATTCACTTTTTACGCGTGTGTGTGTTTGCGTGGCTCGAGCCTGAGGTTTAAATATCCGCCACCTTATCGATAAGCAGGCAGGGGCTAAGTATATGTCACGTGGAAGAGAGTATGACGAGGCTATCACGATCTTCTCCCCGGAGGGGCGCATCTATCAGGTCGAGTACGCTTTAGAACTTGTGAAGCGTGGGGCACCGGTCGCCGGCGTCATCTCCAAGGAGGGCGTAGCCCTTGCCGCCGTGGAGATACTCCAGAACAACCTCGAGGACCCCCGCTTCAGCAAGAAGCTATTCGAGTTTGACACGCACGTGGCCGCGGTCATAGCGGGTCTTAGCCCGGACGCACGCGTACTCGTGCGCGAGGCGCGTTATGCTTGTCAGAGCCACAGGATGACGTATGATGAGCCGATCGGTATCGAGGCGCTTGTCAGTAGCATAGGTGATACCCTTCAGCAGTACACTCAGAATGCGGGCGTCCGCCCGTTTGGTGTAAGCATGATTGTGGCAGGCGTGGACTCGTCAGGTCCCCGCCTAATCACGACGGACCCGAGCGGCAGCTACCGCGGTTACAAGGCGGCGGCGCTCGGCATGAACAGTGAGAAGGCGAAGGAGCTCCTCGAGAAGGAGTACAAGGCGGACATAGGCCTTGACGACGCCGTCGCCCTCGCGGTGGAGAGCCTGAAGGTGGCTTACTCAAACGGACTCAAGGCAGAGAATGTCAACGCCGCCGTCATCACGACCGAAGACAAGAACTTCAGAAAGCTCGGCGCCGACGAGATAGTCAAGCATTTCTAGGCAAGTTTTATCCCATTCCCTCTCCAGGGGATCACCCATGGAGAGCCGTTATCAGGAGCGAGTTGACGAGGAGACATCGCGTTGCATAATCTGCCCACGTATGTGCACCCTCAAGCTGGGGCAGCGGGGCTTCTGCGGCACTAAGGAGAACCAGAAGGGCTCAATAGTCAACCTCACTTACGGCCTCCTCAGTGCTATGGCTGTAGACCCCATAGAGAAGAAGCCACTCGCCCACTTTCACCCGGGTAGCCTCAGCCTCAGTGTAAGCAGCGTCGGATGTAGTTTTACGTGCCCCTGGTGTCAGAACTGGCACCTCTCTACCGCTGACCCGAAGTTCGGCGGCCTGAAGCGTGTGTCCCCCGAGTACGTCGTCGGAGAAGCCAAGCGCCAAGGATGTACGAGTATAAGTTATACCTACAACGAGCCTCTCATCAACCTCGACTTCGTCGAAGACACGGCGCGCCTCGCCAAGAAGGAGGGCGTAAAGAACGTCCTCGTCACCAACGGCTACGTCAGCCTCGAGGCGCTGGGCAGGGTAGTCGACGTGATAGATGCGGCGAACGTGGACTGGAAGGGCTTTAGCGAGGAGTTCTACAGGAAGCACTGCTCCGCTGACCTGCAGAGTGTCGTCGATGCGACTGAGGAGATGTATAGGAGGGGCGTGCACGTCGAGGTCACGTTCCTCATAATACCAGAGACGAACGATGGCGCCGACGAGGTCCGAGGCATGGCGCGCCGAATCGTTGATAAGATGAGCCCAGACGTCCCCCTCCACCTGAGCCGCTTCTACCCTCAGTACAAGTTCAGCCACCTTCCACCGACGCCCGTGGAGACGCTGCTACGCGCTCGCGATATCGCGAGGGCGGAGGGTCTTCATTATGTCTACGTCGGAAACGTCCCCGGGGAAGGTTACGAGGACACTCTATGCCCCAAGTGTGGGAAAACGGTCGTCGGGCGCATAGGCTACGAGATAACGGAGTGGAATCTCGAACTACACAAGTGCAGGTTCTGCGGCAACCCGATCCCTATCGTGGGGGAGAGGGAAAGTCACCTCTAACGCTTATTACCTCAGACAGTCATCTCTCAATCACTATTCTGTGATCGACATGAGCACGAAGAGAACCACGGTCATATTCGAGAAGGGAGGTAGAGAACACACGGAGGAGACCCTCAAAATCGCCTTAGCGGGCGCCAAAGAGAGGGAGATAGACACAATAGTCATCTCAACCTCCACCGGCGGCACCGGACTAAAGGCAATAGAGGTCTTCAAGGACAGCGGCCTCAAACTCGTCTTCGTCAGGCACCAGACGGGCTACCCCCAGAAGGGGAAGCAGATGATGCCACCAGACGTCTACGCGAAGCTGGAGGAGGCGGGCAAGGTCGTCACCTGCACCGACGTGCTGACAGGCGGAGTCGACGTCGGCGTCAGCCGCCAGAGACCCGAGAAGGAGGGGCAGCTAGAGGCGAGCCTCCCCTTCCTTCTTCCCCCACTCAACGTCGTCATCGCTAACATGCTGCGCCAGTTCAGCCAAGGCACGAAGGTGGGTGTCGAGATCGCCATGATGGCCGCCGACTGCGACGCGATAGGCATCGACAAGCCCGTGATCGCCATCGGTGGCAGTCACGCCGGGGCGGACACCGCGATAGTGGTCACCCCAGCAGCCTCAAACAGGATCAGAGAACTGCGGGTACACGAGATACTCGCCAAGCCCTTCTAATCCAAAAACCATTTTTTTTTCATTATAAGTTTTCGTTGGAGGCCCTGTTTTTAACCTTGGGGGAAAGCATTTCAATTCCGGAGCCTTAAGGGTGGATCACCATGAACAAGAGGGCAATCCTGACCATAGGAGGCGTCGCCGCTACCGCCCTTGTCTCAGGATACCTCCTTCTCCTCCTTTTCACCGACTCGTCACGCCTCGAGGCGATGGGCCTCGGCGGCATCTTCGCAGCGTCTATGCTAAGCCACGCCACGATGGTGGCGCGTGATATATTTGTCCCCGCTTTCCTCGCACTCACGCCTTTCTATCACCCGATAATCCTTGGCACATGCGCCGGGCTCGGCGGCGCGGTAGGCGACGTTATTCCTTACCTCCTCGGGCTCGGCGTCGCGGAGACCGTTGAGAAGACGGGGAGCAAGTCGGAGGCACTCGTGGACAAGTGGATAAAGAAGTATGGACTCTGGGCGGTCCTCGTCGTCGCCATGACGCCGCTGCCCGACCTGCCCGTAGTAATGCTCGCCGGCACAAGGCGACTGCCCCTCACGAAGCTTCTCGCCCTAGAGGCAGTGGGGAAGACCGTCCTCTATAGTGTCGGCGCCTACGTTGGGGGCTGGGTCTTCGAGTTGCTAATCGGCGCCGTTGGTAGCTGGCTCGCAAGCGTCGGGATCGTCGTCGGAAGCATAGTCTTCTCCGTTGCCCTGACGTGGCCGCCGAGCCGTGACTGGCTCTTCAGTATCCTCGACAGCCTCATCCCCGGCGGCGAATAAGTTCCCTAGCCGTGAGCGTGTTCAGGACATCCTTCACCGTGAGCCAGCCGCGCCGCGCCACCGAGACGCCGAGGGGAAGGAACTCCATTTGGTTCAATGCATGTGCGTCCGTACCTATGCTTACCTGCGCACCGGCCTCCATCGCCTTCCTGCATGAGACGTCGTCGAGGTCGAGGCGCTCCGGGAATGCGTTTATCTCCAGTACGACCCTCTGGGCCACCGCGGCCTCGACCACCCTGTCGAGGTTGAGGGGGTAGGGTTTCCTCTTCTGAATTATACGTCCTGTCGGGTGCCCTATCGCGTCAACGTGTTCGTTTTGGATAGCAGCGATCATCCGACTCGTCATCGTCTCCTCGTCGTTCTTGAAGCCGCTGTGAATACTGCCGACGACGAAGTCGAGGTCGGCGAGGGCGGAGTCAGTGAGGTCCATCGAGCCGTCCCCCTTTATGTCACACTCAATCCCCTTGAGGACTGTGAAGTCGTCTAGTTCCTTGTTTAATGCGTCTATCTCCTTGCCCTGCTCAGCGAGGCGCTTCTCGTCGAGGCCCCGGGCTATGCCGAGGCTCTTCGAGTGATCGGTTATGGCGACATAGCTTAGCCCGAGGCTCTTTGCCTTCTCGGCGACCTCGCGTATGGTCATCGTGCCTTCGCTCCACTTGCTGTGGCAGTGGAGGTCGCCCTTGATCTCATCCAGCTTAACGAGCTTGGGGAGCTTATGCTCCATCGCGGCCTCTATCTCACCCCGGTTCTCCCTGATCTCGGGGGCGACCCAGTCCATCCCCAGTGCCATGTATATCTCCTCCTCGGTCTCCGAGGCGACGAGGGTGTCGCCTTCGCGGCGAAAGAGGCCGTACTCGTTGAGCTTGTAGCCCATTTTAACGCTGATTGTGCGGAGCTTTACGTTGTGGTCCTTGGAACCGGTGAAGTACTGGAGGGCGGCGCCGTATGCCTCGGGGGATACGACGCGACAGTCGACCTGCAGGTGCCTCTTCAGGTATACGGTGCTCTTCGTCGCGCCGTGGCTTACTATGCGCTCTACGGGGGGCATCGAGACGAACCTCTCCGACGCCGCTTCGGGGTCGTTCGAGGCGACGAGAAGGTCGAGGTCTCCTATCGTCTCCTTTCTGCGCCTATAGCTCCCCGCTACCTCCGCCTTCAGGACGGCTGGGGACTCCCTCATCCACGCCAGCATGTCGTCGACGACTGGCAGCACTTCGCCGAGGAGGAACCGGGACTGGCGCCCGCGCAGGTCCTCTATGCTCTGCAGGATGTTCTGCTCCTTCTTTTCCCCGAAGCCCTTCAGCTCGCGTATCCTCCCCTCCTTCGCCGCCTTCTCAAGGTCGTCTATGGAGGAAATCTTCAACTCGTCTACGAGTCGAATCGCGTTCTTGGGGCCTATGCCTTCGAGCTCCATAAGCTGGCGCACCCCCGGAGGCAGCGACTCACGCAACTCCTCGAGGACCTTGGACTCCCCCGTGTCGAGCACCTCTGCGATGGTTGCTGCGATGCTCTTTCCCACGCCGGGTATCTTGTCTAGCTCGCCCCTCTCCTTGACCTTCCTAATATCCTCGGTGAGGCTGGTTATCCTCTGAGCGGCGAGCAGGTAGGCGCGGCTCCTGAACCTGTCGTCCTTGATTGTCAGTATCTCCCCTATCTCGTAGAGGACTGCTGCGACGTCGGCGTTGGCGCTCACAATCATGGTATTGGAAAATGAGTTTATTAAACCGCCGCGGCTGAGTGAATGTATGCCATTCTGCCCAGAGTGCGGTACACCCGTGAAGCCAGAGAACAAGTTCTGTCCCAACTGTGGGCAGAGGCTCGAACTAGTCGCGTCACCGCAGCAGCGCCCAGCCGCCTACGCGCCGCAGCCAGCCCAAGAAACAATCAAGGTGATAATTCCAAACCTGATGAAGTCCAAGTCCCTCGGGAGGACGGATACCTATAACCTCATCGTCACCGATAGGCGTAGCATCTTCGCCAAGCTGACTCAGCAGATAATGAACGAGACCATCAAAAAGCGCCGCGCCAACGCGGAGGCTGAGGGCAAGGGCTTCTTCGGCAAGTGGAAGGCACAGATGCAGGGATTCAACACCTATACCGACTGGTACGAGGATAAGACACCCGAATATGCCCTCGCAGAGACGCAGGGCAACTGGGCGGTAGATAACGTCTCTATAAGCAACGTCAGGGTCAACGAAGTGACTGACGACGAGAGCGGCGTCGAGACCTACTACATCGAGTTCACGACGGCGTCTGGTAAGTTCGACTTCTCTATGCAGTACGATCCAAAGGAGTTCCTCGCCAAGGCGTATGGTGGGGTGATGCGGTGAACCTTAAGCACGCGCGCCTCTGTCTCCGTCCATACCTCAACCTTCAATTTGGCGACTAGATCAGTGCGCGCGAATGGTTAGCCGCGAAGCCTAAGTCACGAAGCAGCCTTCTTGGTGTGCAAATATCTCGCCTCTCCATCTGTTGATTATGTAGGCGAGGCTGAAGGGGATTATGATTGTCGTTATAGTTGAAACAGCTATGAAGCTGCTGAAGACGAACTCATCGATGATCCCCGCCGAGAAGAAGATCTGGACGGGGATTATTCCCATGCTGAACTTGGCGCTCAGTCCTAGACCGACAACAAGGATGCTCTTCATGTTCATCCCCATGAGTCTTCCGACAGCATAAGCGGAGAGGAACTTACCGATGAAGTTGGCCACGAGCAGGAGCAAGGTCAGTGGTAGGCTCGACGCCATGCTACCGAGCCCCGTATCAAGACCAACACCGAAGAAGAAGATGGGGCCAAGGAAACCGTAGCTGAAGGCGCGAAGGATCATAAGCACCCTCTTGTCGGCATCCAGTTTTTTCAGGAATCGCTGGAAGCTCAGCCCGGCCACTATAGAGCCGAGGAGGACGCCAAGGCCAAAGCTCTGCGTGATAGCGACGAGGGTGAGGATCGATGAGAGGAGGAGCAGCAGCAGGTGGTTGTCGTTCGGTGCACCTTCGAACTTGGCGAGCCGTGGGAGGATCAACTGGTTTAGTAGCAGAGCCACGATGACGAAAAGTGCGAACCCAAGAACCATGTAGAGTGGGTCAATGGCGGCTGCACTCGCACCCACCATCACAGATGCTAGCGACGCGAGTATTACCTCTGCGATATCGTCGATTATGCCGGGACAGAGTATCAGGCTCGCCTCACGGGACTTGATAACGCCGAGCTCGTCTAAGATGGGCGCGATCGTCGTCTCCGCCACAGTCGCGAGGGCAGTTGAAACCACAAGGGAGACAAGGGGAGGGTAGCCGAACAACGTCAGAACAATGTAGCCTAGGAGCGTGGAGAAGCCCATATTCAAGGCGCTTATCAGGAGTATCGGCCTCCCGAGGCTCATGATCGCCTTGGGCTCCAGTTGAACACCAATGGTGAGAAGGAGGAACATGATACCGAGCGTCGACAGGACCGCGAAGCTCTCGGTGTCGGGAAGCCCCGTCCAGACACCCGAGTTCGGCAGTAACTGGAATAGGAAGCCCACGAGGAGAGGGGCGAGGAGCGTCGGCATCCTGTATCGGTCGAGGGGGAAGTGGAGGATGTATGAGGCAAAGAACATGCCCGCGAGGGCGACCATGAGTGATACGACGGACTCCAAACATCCACCACCCAGATAGGTTAGACGCGTCTAACCATTTTATATGCTTTACCCAGCCACTTATAGGCGATTCACCATGCAAGCGGTGAGGGTGATATGCGACCCCGACACCATCAGGCTACTCGCCGACCTCGCTAGGCGGCAGCTCATCAGATATATCTCAAAAAAGCCGGTGACACAAACGGAGCTCGCTGTAGCGACCAGCCTCACGGAACCTTCGGTGAGCCACCACCTCCAGATACTGCTCAAGGTTGGGCTCATCAAGATACAACGCGTCGAGGCAGGGGCGAGGGGCGCGAAGAAGAAGTATTACGAGCCGACGGCGCTCCTCTTCGTCGAGGACTGGGACTCAACACCTCCTGACCAACGAAGATACTTCATCCATGCCCACCTCGAACGGCTCAGGGGGATGCTAAGTGTCTTCCACCTCACGCATAAAGGCTTCACATTCACCACTGGGGAGCTTGAGGAGCTTGCGGAAGCCGTCGCGTCACGCGTCTCCGCGGTGGCGGAGCTCCATAAGGATGATGAATACACCGGTGACAGGGAGCAAATCATGATCAGCATCTACAGCGAGACGCTAGAGCGGGTAATTAGGGAGGAGAGGTGGAAAGACTTTTTCGAGCCGCTCATCGCCTCGAGCTCCTAAAGGCTAAAAGGGCGTGGCGGTGCCCATACACCGATAAAAGATGAATGTTCTCGATTACCTCAAGAAGGAGGAGATAGTGGAGCTCGGCTGCGACCTCATCCGCCAGCCTAGCCTCACCCGGCAGGAAGGCCCGGCTGTCAAGTTCGCAAAGGATTGGTTCGAGGACCAGGGCTTTGACGAGGTCACTTTGCAGGAGGTCGAGCCGGGGCGCAACCAGGTCGTTGCCCGCCTCAAGGGGGACGGCATCGGGAAGAGCATGATGTTCAACGGCCACCTCGACATCGACCCAATCACAGCATCGTGGGAGTGGGACCCGTACGTTCCCAAGGTCGAGGGAAACAGGCTCTGGGGCGCAGGCATACACAACATGAAGAGCGGCGACGCCGCAATGATGTGCGCAGCACTCGCCATCAAAAGGAGCAAAGCGAAGCTCCACGGCGACCTAGTCGTCGAGTGCGTCGTCGGAGAACTCCAAGGAGGCGTCGGCACAGTCCACGCCTTAAAGCGGGGTATTTGGACCGACATGGCAATAGTCCCCGAGCCTTACAGCGTCGACAACATACTCACAAAGTGCGTCGGCGTACACGACTTCGCGGTACACACCCTCGGGCGCAGCGAGCACATCAGCCGCATGGAGGAGAGCATTAACGCCATCACGAAGATGCGGAAGGTCCTCGACAGGCTCGACAAGATGAAGTTCGAGGCAAGAGACCCCGACCTACCCGGCGCACCCAGATGGGTGGCAGGAAGCATCATCGGCGGCAGAAACCGTGAGTACGACCTCGCCGGCCCCTACAACATCCCCGACTTCTGCACAATCATCGTCGACTTCCGCTACCCGCCGGGCTACGAGATCGAGGAGATCAACGCGCGCATGGTGGCGATGCTCGAGGATATAAAGAAGGATGACCCCGAGTTCAAATACGAGTTCGAGTACCCTATCGACCCCAAGTGGCGCGTCGGGGGAATGGTCATGCCCCCCATGGGCGTGAGCACAAGCAGCGAGGTCGTCAGGCTCCTAAAGGAGAACCACATGAAAGTCACCGGCAAGTACCCAGAGAAGATCGGAGCCGTCCCGCCGAGAAGCTACTGCGGCAACGACACCGCCCACCTCGCCAAGGCAGGTATAGAGTGCTGCCTATACGGCCCACGTGGCTACCCCGACGAGGTCGAGAAGCACGTCAGGATCGACGAGATGGTCACCTGCTCCAAGGCGATGTGCCTCACCGCCTACGAGGTTCTAACGAAGGCGAAGAAGGCATCTTCCTAGATTACATCTTTTTTCTTGTTCTACGCTCGATTGACTGAAAAATTCTATTACAAGATTGACCTGTTCTCTTAGCTAGGTGTTTGCTTGGAGAAACTGATCATCACGGCAGCCGTATCGGGCGGCGAGTATGTCTCAAGGAAGGATACGCCCTACGTTCCCAAGACTGTCGACGAGATGGTGGAAGAAGTAGTGAAGAGCGTCGAGGCGGGGGCATCCATAGTGCACCTGCATGCAAAAGACCCCGAGACCGGGGAAGCGTACTCGGGAGACCCCAACCCAGTTCTAAAGAAGTACATCGAAGCCATCCGCGACAGGATCGACGTCGTCATAAACGTCACCACCGGCGGAGGCAGGGTAGGGAACCCGGTGGAGGTCTGGGACCGCCTCGTGAGGGAGAAGTGCCTCCTCGGGGAGGAGATGATGAGCCTCAACATGGGAACCATCAACAGGTGGGCAGACCACCCCACAGGGGATGTCTTCCTAAACACCGTACCTATGATCGAGAGGTGGTGCGGCTATATGCATGAGGCGGGGGTCAAGCCCGAGCACGAGGTCTATGACACTGGCATGATCAACACCTGCGTGAAGATCGCCGAGAAGAAGATCGTCCCCGAGCCCCTGCACATCCAACTCGTCATGGTTGGGAGGACGGGCTTCCTGCCGACGATGAAGAGCCTCATCTACAGCCTCGACCAGATACCCTCAACTTGGACGTGGAGCGTCTGCGCCCTCGGCAGGAACGAGATACCCATGTGCACAGCCGCAATGATACAGGGAGGCCACGTACGGGTCGGATTCGAGGACAACGTCTTCATCCGAAAGGGGGAACTCGCCAAGAGCAACGCTGACCTCGTCAAAAAGATGGCAAATATAGCCAAGGAACTCGAGAGACCAATCGCCGACCCCACCGAGGCTAGGAAGCTCCTCGGCCTAAAGAAGCCGTAGGAGAGTTATCACAGTTGATCGAAGGAATAAAGAGGGTTACCTGCGTCGGGAGCGGCCTCGTAGGCCAGGGTTGGGCCAGCCTATTCGCCCTCGCGGACTATAATGTCACACTCGTCGACGTGAACGAGAAGGTTCTCGGGGATGCCTTGGAAAGGGTTGAGGTCAAGATGCGCTTCCTCGAGGAAGCTGGGCTCGCGAAAGGCGCCGAGAAGGCAACCAAGCGACTGAGCGCGACGACGAACATGACAGAGGCGGTGAGTGGCGCCGACTTCGTCCAAGAGTCGGTCTTCGAAAGCTACCCCGTGAAGAAGGATGTCTACGACAAGATGGACAAGGCCGCAGATCGACGCGTCATACTGTCTAGCAGCTCCTCCGGCCTCATGATGTCTGAGATACAGAAGGCCGCTAGTAGGCATCCTGAACGCTGCATTGTCTCACACCCGTGGAACCCATCCTACCTGGTCCCACTTGTGGAGCTCTCACCGGGCAACCTTACATCCCCTGAGACCGTCAAGACGACATTCAGACTCATGGAGGACATAGGGAAAGTCCCCGTCGTTCTGAAGAAGGAGGTCCCCGGCTTCATAGCAAACAGGCTGTCAGCAGCACTCTGGCGCGAAGCCCTCAACCTCGTGGACATGGGGGTCGCCTCCGTCGAAGACGTGGACAAGGCGATCGTGAACGGCCCCGGTCTCAGGTGGGCCATAATGGGACCCTACCTCACGTACCACCTCGGAGGCGGCAGGGGCGGCATCGAGTACCTGTTGAAGCACATCGACGTCTCGAAGGCTAAGTGGCTGGAGACGATGGCGAAGTGGACGGAGACCCCCGAATCTGCAGTGCAGAAGGCGATAGAGGGAGTGCACGAGTTGCCATCGGTAAAAAACCTCAGCTACGACGAGCTCGAGGAGTGGCGAGACGGGCTCATGGTCGACATACTGAGGTCCCGCAAAAAAACACGTGGGATGAGCCCCACTTAGTTATGGCTCTATGAAGTTTGGGTCGAGGAACGCTGGGTTCGGGTACGAGTAGAATCCCTTCCCCGTTTTGACCCCGAGCTCGCCCTTCTCTATCTTGTTGAGGAGCAGCATCGGCGGCGCGTCCCGAGGGTCGCCGGATTCGCCGTAGTATACGTTCTCGATATCCCTGACGACGTCGAGCCCAACCTTATCCATCAACCCGAATGGACCCATATTTGTGCCGTAGTAGCTCATCCATGCCCTGTCGACGTCCTCGTAGGACGCCACGCCGTCGTCGACGAGGTGGAGACACTCTCTCTTCACGGCGCGCCACACCCTGTTGAAGATGAAGCCTGTGCTCTCCTTCCTCACCACAAGAGGCAGCATATCTATTGACCTCATGAAGACCCCGACGCGGGTCATCGTACTCGTCGGATGTCTGGCTTCCCCTCATCAGCTCGACGATATGGCTCCTCCACGGATTTGAGTAGAAGTGGGTGTTAAGGACCTGATCCATCCTCTGTGTCGCATCCTCAATGAGGGAGACTCGGATCGACGAACTGTTTGTGGATATGATCGTGTGTGAGTCGCACGCGGCGTCGAGTTCTTTGAAGACCCTTCTCTTCAGCTCCAACTTCTCAGGGACAGCCTCGATAACCAAGTCAACCCCCTTTACAGCCCTATTCACGTCCGGCTCGAACCTCACCCACTGAAGTGGGTTATCCTTTGTTTCGACTGATGCATTACCAGCCGTAACCCATGATTCAACCTCTTTCGAGATGTTCGACTCGGCGATTTTGAGAGCCTCGGGTGAAATGTCGTACAGGTTCACGGGGTGTGCATAGCTCGCACACTGAAGGGCTATCTGCCAGCCGAGGGTACCCGCCCCGAAGACACAGACGCGCTCTATCACAACCATACTAAAGTAAGGTTCAACTGCAGTAATAAGCACAAGCACACGACATACTCAGTTTTTATCCTAGATGCGAGTAACACCGTCAGAGTGTAAGCCGCTTGGAGAAAGAGAGACAGATCGGCCTAGCGATTCTCGCCACAATCAGCGTCACATACCTCGTCGAGAACTTCCTGAGGAGCGCTGCCTCGGCCCTGACACCGGTGCTCATCGAGGAGCTCGCCATCACACGCGGCGCCATGGGCTTCCTGATCACAGGATACTTCCTCATATACGGCGTAATGCAGTTCCCTGCTGGCTTCCTCGCCAGCACATTGGGTCCCCGCCGCTCCATCGTCTGGTTCACCGCCCTCACATGCGTCGGCAGCGTACTCTTCTGGATGAGCTACCGCTACGAGTTGCTCTTCGCAGCCCAGTTCATAATGGGCGTCGGCACGAGCGTTTTCTACATAAATGCGGTTACGCTGATCAGCCGGTGGTTTCCTCTGAACAAGAGGGCTACCGCCATAGGCGTCCTCAGCGCGAGCAGTGGAGTCGGGGCCTTCGCAAGCTACATGGGGCTCCCGCTTGCGGTCACCCTCTGGGGCGACTGGAGAACACTCTACCTAGTGATGCTCGGCGTTCTCGTCATCAACTGGGGGATGAACTTTTTCGTCATAAAAGATGGTCCGACCGAGGCAGTGGCACCCCAGAAGACGAAGATAGACGTAGTAGGCTCTATCAAGGACGTGCTGCATACGCGGGAGTTCTACCCACCACTCATAGGATTCATGATGATGGGATTCACGTTCGTCCTCTACTCCTGGATAACCCAGTACCTCGTCGAGGACAAGGCACTCCCCTACGTAGAGGCGGGCATTGTAAGCAGTATAGGCACAGTCGCTGGCTTCATCGGCTGCCTGCTCATCGGAGTCGTGAGCGACAGGCTAAAGAAGAGAAAGTTCCCCGTGATACTTTTCCTCGGGCTGAACCTGCTCCTGCTTGTCGTCCTCGTCTACCTCCCGGCGGGGCTCGGCCTCCCAATTTATGCCGCAGTCTGGTTCCTGATGGGCATCGCCGGCAGCGTCTGGATGCTCTTCTTCAGTATAGTTAGCGAGGTACTCCCGACCGAGAGGGCCGGCATCGGACTGGGCATGATGAACGGCCTCAGCACAATTCTGTCGAGCCTCGCAACCCCCATATACGGTAGCCTCGTCGACGTGACAGGGAGTTACCTCTTTCCCAACCTCATCTGCATAGTCCTCGGCCTCGTCACGGTCATAATCCTCGCCGCCACGATGAAGGAGACCTACGGTATAGCGCCGAAGCAAAGGGCCCACTGACCATCCGCCGGGGCAATCTTCTAAATACGAGGGGCAATAGGTTTTGTTGAAAGCATTGAACTGCGCAGAGATCAAAGCATTACCCGACGGCACACCCGTCGAGGCGTTCCTACAGTGCAGGACCAAGTCCCGCAGGGTCATCGCCACCGGTAAGGGCGAGATATTCGCCGGAGACCTCGGTGACAACTCTGGAGAGATAAAGTTCGTAGCCTTCAGCGGCTCGACGATAGACTGCAAGCTACTTGACGAGACGATAGGGCTTGGCTCGATCGTCCACATCGTCGGCGTCAAGAACACGCATCTCGGCTTCCCTCAGTTAGTCGTGAGCAGCAGGGACGGAGGTTCGATTCGTCCCGCCGCCGAGGGTGAATACGACATCTCCAACTTCGTCACCAAGACGAACCAGGACGTGGATCAGATGTGGGGATATGCCACAGCACTCCTCTCCACAATCTCGAACACTCATCTCAAGGCACTCGTCGACTCATTCACAGGAGACGCAGCCTTCGCAAAGAGGTTCAAACTCTACTACGGAGCACGCATGTTCCACCACTCATGCGCGGGCGGCCTCCTCGAACACACGTGGGAAGTGCTCCAGTACTGCGAGCAGGCCTGCAGGATACACCCCTCACTAGACAGAAACCTCTTGTACGCCGCTGCCTTCCTGCACGACGTGGGTGTGCTGCGTGAGAACGTGGACCCCCTAGGGATGTCTGAGAGCAGGGAGGGCTTCATGCTAGGACACGCTTACCTCTCCGCCGAGACGGTGTCTAGGAAGATCGACGCGATACCCGGCTTCCCCGACGCGACTAGAGTCAAACTCCTCAACGCCATCCTGAGCCACCAGGAGAGAGACAAGCAGGAGGTCGAGTTCTACCCGAGAACCCCAGAGGCGGTCGTCGTCGCCGGTGCCGACGCCCTCGCCACCAAAGTCTCCATGTACATCAGGGTGAAGAAGGACTCAGCAGGCGCCGACTGGAGAGCCAGCAGAGCCCCAATAGGCGGCGTCTACACAGAGTAACTAGCCAACGCCGTCGACGGTCGCTATTCTCAGTATCTTGTCGTCGTCAGCAGCTGGGATGCCTCTGCCGTCCCGATTGCTCGTCGTGAAGTAGATATAGCCGTCGGGGCCCTCGACGACCTCCCTCACGCGCCCATAATTCGTGAGCATCGTCGTGACGGAGTCGACGCCGTCCCCCACGGCGTTCAGACGGAGGAGCCTCACGCCCTTGCCCCTGAGGCAAGCGACGAGCAGGCCGCCTCTCCACCCCGGGTATCGATCCGTTGTCACGAAGGTGCAGCCGGATGGCGCCCAGGTGTTGGACTCCGTCGAATAGATGGGGGTTATGAGACCTTGGGTAGTCTCGTAGCCAATGATACGGGGCCAGCCGTAGTTTGAGCCGGGGGCTATACGGTTGATTTCATCATGGGCATAGTTCCCGTTCTCCCCACTGGGGCCGTGCTCCGCCTCGTAGAGGTTGCCTTCCTCATCCCACGCGAGACCCTGCGGGTTCCTGTGGCCAAGGCTCCAGACGGGGGAGCCGGGGAATGGATTATCGGCGGGAATTGAGCCGTCCGGGTTGATGCGAAGTAGTTTCCCACCGAGGCTGCCCGTGTCCTGCGCCTTGCTCCCTGAGCCGGCCTCGCCACAGGTGACGTAGAGCTTGCCATCGGGGCCGAACTTGATCCTGCCACCGTCGTGTATGGAGCCTCCGGGTATCCTGTCGATGACTATGACCTCCGGGGCGAGGCTCCCGGACTCCTCACGCATCCTGACGACTCGGTTCCAGACGCCCGTCGCGTCTTGGTAGGTGTAGTAGAGATATATGTCCGGGGTGGAGGCGAAGTCGGGGCTGAGTGCTATTCCGAGTAGGCCGCCCTCCGATGTCGTTATGACGTGTATCTTGGCTAAGAGTTGAACTGAGCCACCTCTAATGACGGAGACCCTGCCGCCTCTCTCAGTGAAGTAGAGGTCGCCATTCGGGGCGAAGTCGATAGCCCACGGCACGCTTAGGCCGCTTGCTACCACCTCGACGCCCCCGCTCCCAGTCTTTGGGAGATTATCCCAGATAACCCAACCCCCAGCGGCGAGCAACACGGCGGCAACACCAACCAACAACTTGTATCGGAGCTTCAACTCGTCTGAGGGGACGGAAGCCCACAAGATGAACCTTGGCGACACGGGCATGCCTTATCTCCCATGCTTCCCCAAGGAAACAGGGGAGAGCATATGGAGGGGCGCATAATACAGGATCATCCCGACGACCCTTACCTCGGTCTCGCCATAGACCACTCCCTCCTCTTACACAGTTGCTTGAACCGTGTGACCCTTAGACTCTGGAGCAACCCGCCATCAGTCGTCATCGGCCGCGGGCAGTCACCCGGGCTTGAAGTTGATCAAACTTTCTGCCGCGAGAACGGCATCAGGGTCTGCCGAAGGATCTCCGGCGGCGGCGCCGTCTATCAGGACGAGGGAAACCTCAATATAAGCCTAGTCTATCCACGGAAGTCCCTGGCGAAGCCCCTGGACATGAAAGAGGCGACGCGGCTGCTCCCAAACCTGCTGCTACAAAGCCTCGAACAATCCGGCATAGCCCGCCTGAGCATCGACGAGCTGAACGGCATATACCTTGACGGCCTCAAAGTATCGGGGGCGGCCTCGTACCTGTCGAGAGACACGGTTCTCAGTCACTCGACGCTGCTCTTATCGGCGAACCTGGAAAAACTGGAGAAGAGCCTGCTTCACCCCGAGGGAGTACGGCGTAAAAGCAGGTACTCGCCGACGGGAAATTTATCGGTTCTAGATGTGGAGGCGTGGAAGCCGATACTCGTCGACCTTCTCGGTAAACGTTTCGGCACCCGCATTGTCAAAGATAGCCTGACCCCCGAAGAGGCGCAGCTCGCCGAAAGGCTGTGTGACTCAGTTTATGCACAGGATGACTGGATAATTGAAGGAAGGATGGCTAACGACGCAGCTTCTACCTTGAAAAAGGGCATCGTTTAAGTCGAAACGTTCCTAAAAAAAACCAGAGTTCAGATGCTGTTCGACGACTACAACCCTCTTGAGGGGAAAATGCTCCAGGTACTCGACGCCGAGGGAAATGTCAACAAAGCCCTCGAACCCCAGCTTGACGGGGAGTTATTGAAGCGCGCTTACCGGACCATGCTCACCGCCCGTATTGCCGACGATAAGGCAGTGAAGCTTCAGAGGCAGGGTAGGTTGGGGGCTTATCCTCCGAGTAAGGGGCAGGAGGCTAGCCAGCTAGGCCCCGCGATGGCACTCGGGAAGGGCGACTGGATCGTCCCCGCCTTCAGGGAGTTAACTGCACTAATCTGGAGGGGCGTACCCCTCTACAACCTCTACCTCTACTGGTCGGGGAACGAGTTGGGTAACAGGTACCCGGACGGCGTCACTGTGATGCCCGGTATCGTCCCAGTGGGTGACCAGATACCCCACGCCGTTGGGATCAGCTACGCCTCAAAGTACAGGGGGGAGAATACCATCGCCATGACCTACTTCGGCGACGGTGGCTCCTCGCAGGGCAGCTTCCACGAGGGGCTCAACCTTGCGGGCGTCCTCAAGACGCCGACGATATTCATCTGCCAGAATAACCAATACGCCATATCCGTGCCGAGGGCGCAGCAGACTGCGTCGAAGACTATCGCGCAGAAAGCCATCGCATATGGTTTCCCGGGGATACTAGTCGACGGAAACGACGTCCTAGCCCTCTACCTCGCCGCAAGTAAGGCAGTTGAGCGGGCGAGGGCGGGCTCAGGCCCGACTCTCATAGAATCATATACCTATCGCCTCGGTGACCACACAACCAGTGACGACGCGACACGTTATCGCACCGAGGAGGAGCTCCTCCAGTGGGAGACGCGTGACCCGATAAAGAGGTTCAGGAAATACCTCGAAGGCAAGGGCCTATGGGGCGAGGAAATGGAGAAGACTGCCGTGGCGGAGGCGACGAAGCAGGTCGAGGAAGAGTCGGAGCGGGCTCTGAGCCAACCGTCTCAAACAATAGACGATGTGTTCAACTACACGTACAAGGATATACCGCCCCGGCTCAGGGAGCAACTCGCCTTCCATAAGAAGGACCTAAGCTTGGGAGGCGCCGACTGATGGTCGTCATGAACATGGTCCAGTCCATCGGAAACGCCCTCGCCGTCGAGATGGAAGCGGACCCAAGCGTCGTCGTCCTAGGCGAGGATGTAGGTGTGGACGGCGGAGTCTTCAGGGTCACTGACGGGCTCATAAAAAAGTTTGGCCCCACGAGGGTCATTGACACGCCCCTCGCCGAAGCCTGCATAGCGGGAGCCGCAATCGGTATGGCGATGAACGGGCTCAAGCCCGTCGCCGAGATACAGTTCATGGGCTTCTCCTACTTCACCCTCGACCAGCTGATCTGCCACGCGGCGAGGATGAGGAACCGCTCGCGGGGGCGGATAACGGTGCCGATGGTGTTACGCACACCCTACGGAGCAGGCGTCAAGGCGCTAGAGCACCACTCTGAGAGTACCGAGGCGCTCTTCACCCAGATACCCGGCTTAAAGGTCGTCGTTCCCTCGACGCCTCGTGAGGCGAAGGGGCTTGCTGATTTCAAGTATACGTGACCCTGACCCCGTCGTCTTCCTGGAGCCCACCCGCAACTACCGCCTCATCAAGGAGGAGGTCGAGGAGGCTGCGTTCACGATTCCACTCGGAGAGGCGAGGAAGGTAAAGGAGGGAAAGGACGTGACGGTAATAGGCTGGGGCGCCATGATGCCGATCATTCAGGAGGCGATCTCTAAAGTCGAGAAAGACGGCACATCCGTCGAGGTGATCGACCTGCGCACACTCGCCCCCATGGACACCGAGACAATCATAGCATCAGTGAAGAAGACGGGAAGAGCTGTCGTAGTCCATGAGGCGCCAAAGACATGCGGACTAGGCGCTGAGATAGCTGCGACTATATGCGAGAAGGCACTTCTCCACCTTAAGGCCCCGGTGGAGAGGGTGACCGCCCCCGACATAACGGTGCCCCTTCCCAAGGGGGAGCATTTTTACTACATCGACCCCGACAGGGTCCACAGGGGCATAAAGAGGGTAATGGCGTTCTGAGGCGAATGAAATGGTGACAGAGTTCAAGCTACCGGACCTCGGCGAGGGAATCACTGAGGGGGAGGTTAGGAAGTGGCTCGTGAAGGAGGGGGATATCGTGAAGCGTGACCAGTCCCTCGCCGAGCTGGAGACGGATAAGGCAGTCGTAGAGATGCCATCACCTGCCGCGGGCAAGATACTGAAGATATACCACCCCGAGGGTGGCGTCATCAAGGTCGGCGAAGTGCTAGTCACGATAGGCGCCGAGGGCGAGGCGGCATCTGCACCCGAGGCCATGGCAGTCCCCGCGCCCGAGATGAGGAAACCCTCAGTCTCGGTTGTGGGTGAACTACCGGAGGCACCTGAAGCAGCGCCCACCGCACCGCCGGCGCAACCGGCTGCCGCAACCGAGCCAGCCGGAGGCGCGGTACTCGCGCTACCCGCCGTCCGCCAGTTAGCGGCACAACTCGGGGTAGACCTCTCCAAGGTAAAGGGAACAGGCCCCGAGGGGAGAATCACCGAGGAGGACGTTAAGGGCCATAAAGAGGCGCCGAGGGAGAGGCCGAGGATCGTCCCCAAGTTCGACATCTACGGCTACGTCGAGAGGCGCCCAGTCCGAGGCGTCAGGAGGGCGGTGGCGAAGAAGATGATCGAGAGCCAGACCAAAGGCGGCACACGTCACGGCGATGGACGAGGCTGACGTCACCGAGCTCGTCGCCCTGCGCGAGAGGAAGAAGGCGATACTCCTCGAGACGAAGAAGGTTCGCCTCACCTACATGCCCTTCATCATAAAGGCGATAGTCGAGGCGCTCAAGGAGAACCCGGTCCTCAACTCCACCTACAACGAGGAGGCCGACGAGATCGTCATCAAGAAGTACTACAACATCGGCTTCGCCGTCGCCACCGAGGACGGCCTCATCGTCCCCGTCATCAAGGGCGCCGACCAGAAGAGCATAGTCGAGCTCGCCCAGGAGGTGGAGAAGCTCGCGGAACTAGCTGGTACACGAAAGGTTGACCTAGGCGACCTGAAGGGCGGCACGTTCACGATAACGAACTACGGCGTCTTCGGCGGCACATACGGCACACCGATAATCAACTACCCCGAGGCGGCCATACTCGGGACGGGAAGGATTGCCGATGTACCTAAGGTCGTCGATGGAGAGATCAAAATCAGAAAGGTCCTCCACCTAAGCCTATCCTTCGACCACAGGATAATGGACGGCGCCGACGCGGGACGGTTCATGAACGCTCTGAAAAGGTACCTAGAGGACCCGGCGCTGCTGCTCATCTCGATGGACGACGCCGACGTTTAGCCCTCGGCCCACGACTTCAGCTTTTCCAGCGTGGCCATCCCGCAGACGGCATTCTTCGTCTTCTCGTTGAAGAACGCGGGGACGCCGAGGTCGCCTCCGCACGCCTTCTTGATGGCGTCGCCGTAGCCCCTCATCACGCTGGCGTTCTCCTCGCTGTGCCAGACCTCGAGCTCCGTTATCTTCTTCCCCGTCTCAGCCTCTAACTGCTCCACGACGGGGCGCATCCTCTTGCAGTGTACACACTCCCTTCCGCTGAACCAGATCAATCTGTCATTTGCACTCATTGTTTGTTCCTCCTCACGAATAGCCCGCACCAGCACTCGCCCTTCTCGGCCCAGGTCTTCTGAACCTGGAAGTTGCATGGGCAGATGAGTTTGAGGTCGGAGTCGAAGTCGCCGGTGGCGAGCCTGCACGGGCAGTACCTGAGACCGTGTCCCTGCTGGTTGTTTAGGACCCCCTCGGCAAGGCCCTGTACCATCTCAGCGTCGTCGACGAGTTTGTACTCCTCCCCGTTGTCGCCGAACTTTTTCCAAGTGTCGATGATGGCGGCGGTGTCCGCCAGGGATCCGCCTCTCTCCCCGAGAATCTTCAACGTCTCATCGCGGTCGACGAGAGCGAAGGCTCTGCGTGCTCCGCAGGTCGGGCAGATGACTGGCGGCGCGGCGCCGAAGTGTATGTCGTTGCACACGTGGCACCGCCAGACCTTCTTCGCCTTTACGTCGTACTCGGTCCTGAACACGCTCATGTAAGCTACTCCGAGATATCATGGAGAACCGTGATGGAAATACCTACACCCTCCCGAAGTGGGAAGGATTGATGTACACCGATTACGACCCGGTAATCAGAGGTCAGAACGATGTTCTCGGACAGGCGCGACGCGGGGAAGAAACTCGCCATAGCACTCGAAAAGTATCGGGGAAAGGACATTATAATCATCGGAATCCCGCGGGGCGGCGTCGTTGTCGCATGGGAGGTCGCTAAGCACCTCAGGGCACCCCTCGACATCGTCGTCATCAAGAAGCTCGGATACCCCGGCAACCCGGAACTCGCTCTCGGCGCAGCGAGCCCCGATCACCATTACCTTAACCCAGAGCTCGCCCGGACTGTCCCCCGGGACTACATAGACGAGGAGCTGAAGACGAAGCAGAGGGAAGCCCGCGAGAGGGTTGAACTGCTGAAGGAAACCAAGAAACCCATCGACCTCGCGGGGAAGACCGTCATCGTCGTCGACGACGGCGTCGCCACGGGGGCGTCAATGATAATGGCGCTCAGGGTCATAAGGGAGATGAAGCCCACCTCAATCGTCGTCGCCGTCCCCGTCGCCCCACCTGACACCGTCCAGCAGCTAAAACGCCACGCGGACGAGGTCATAGCAGTGCTTCAACCTACATCCTTCTTCGCCATAGGCCAGTTCTACTCAGACTTCACACAGGTCGAGGACGAGGAAGCACAGAAGATCCTCAGGGATGGCGAGGCTTGAGCGAGTCATTAACCATCGAGTCCGACGGTATAAGGCTCATAGGGGATTACTCACAACCAATCAACGCCAAGGGCATAATACTTTTCGCACACGGCAGCGGCAGCGGGAGGCACAGCCCGAGGAACAAATGGGTCGCCAAGAAGTTCAATGAGGCGGGCTTCGCAACACTGCTGGTCGACCTCCTCACCGAGAATGAGGCGGAACGCGATTCCATAACGATGGAGTACAGATTCGACGTCACCCTGCTCGCTACTAGAATGCTCATCGCCGCCAGATGGCTCAGGCGCAGGCACACGCTCAAGATAGGCTACTACGGCTCCAGCACTGGGGCTTCCGCCGCCCTGATAGCCGCCGCGGAGAAGCCGGAGCTCGTCGCTGCCATCGTCTCCCGCGGAGGGAGAGCCGACCTCGCGGGCAAGAGCCTCCCAAAGGTACGCGCTCCCACGCTCCTAATAGTCGGCGGCCTCGACACCGAGGTGCTCCAGCTGAACAGGGAGGCGCAGAGGATGATGAGGCCCGGGATGAGGCTAGAGATAGTCGAAGGCGCAACCCACCTATTCGAGGAGCCTGGAAAGCTGGAGGAGGTCGCCAAGCTATCGATCGACTGGTTCCGCAGCCACGTCAAGTGACCCCCGATGGCGAAACCTCCGCCACCAACGACCCAGAAACACCCCAAACCCAAAACAACCAAACAGCCGAAAACGTAGCGGCGACGGAGGAAACGGGACTCGTCGCACATGCGCCTTACTCGGGCTGTGGCTGGGTCAGCTCCATCGCCAGCGAGCCACCCCTCTCGAACCTGACCGTGAGGGTCTGGAACATCGCCTGGAATATCCTGATCTTGCCGTAGCGCTTCTCCTTGACGAGACCCATCTTCGCCAGCTTAGACAGGTGCCTCTCGACGCTCGTGTAGTTGAGCCCCGTGCGGCGGCTGACCTCGCTTATATTGAGTTCCCCACTCTCCGCGAGGACCTGGAGCGTCCTTATCCTGCCCCGGCTGCCGAGGAGCTCCTCGGCCTGGGTTCTACTTCTGCTCAACGCCCTTGAGCACCTCGCGTTCTAGGTCCTCGGCGGTAACCTTGCCGAGGGTTATGAACTGTGTGCGGCCCTGGCTGCCCGAGTCGACCTTGGAGGAGATTATCCCCGTGTTCTTAAGGCTCTCCAGGTACTTCCAGAACTGTGTATGGGCGCGTGGGTTCTCTCCACGCTCCTCGCAGGCTATCTTGTAGAGCTGCTCGACCTCCCCAGTGGTGGCGTGGGGGGAGGTGCTCGTGCGGAAGAACCGCGCCACGGCGAGGAGTGTGAGCCTCTCATGGAGGCTGAGGTGGTTGAGTCCCTCCTTCTTGACGGGGGAGAGTATGCCGGGGCTGACCTGGCGGACGTGCTCCGGCTTCACCTGCGTGGCGCCTTCCATCTCAGCCCTCTTACCCGCCCCCCAGAGTAGGTCTATGGCGCACCGCGCATCGCCGTTCTCCGAGGAAGCGAGCTCCGCGATGAAGTCGACGACCTCGAGGGGCACAGCGCTTTTCCTGAAGGCGGCCTCCGCCCTCGCGGAGACGATGTCGCCGAGCTGCGGCACCGAGTACTCGGGCATCTCGATGAGGTTCCTCTGCAGGCTGCTGAGGGTGCTCTTGTCTAGCTTGTCGAAGACCGAGCGGTCCTTCGTGATTAGTAGGAGGCTGAGGCGCCTCGGAGCGTCGGGCTGGGACTCGTGGACGCGCGTGAGTTGGTAGAGGGCATCGCTGCCCTCGGTGTCTATGAGGGCGTCGACCTCGTCGAGGCAGAGGAGGAGTTGCCCGTTGTCCTCGCCTAGGAGCTGCATGAGTGTCTCCATGAGCTCGTTGGGGGCGTATCCCCGCTCGGGGAACTCGGGGCGCAGAGTCTTTACGACCCTGCGAAGGACCATGAAGAGGCTTCCGCGTAGCTCCCTGCAATTGACGTGTATGTACTCGACCCTGAGCCGCTTTCTCTTCGCCTCGTCCCTGAGCCCCTTGCCGAAGACTCTGGCGAGGGCCGTCTTCCCGGAGCCGACGCCGCCGACGATTATGGCCCTCTGACTCATCTCATAGGGGGCGGAGAGCATGAAGTCGTAGGTGAGTCGCAGGACGCGTAGCTGAGCCTCCCTGTGTATGAGGCTGGGTGGGATGTAGTTGATGTCGAGCACGCCCTCGTCAATGATGAGTCTCTGATCCGCCAAGGATGGTGTCCCCTGTCTCGCCTCTCCCCGGTTGCAGATTTATGCTTTACGTAAGTTCCAGTGGATCAACTGTGGAGAGGTGAGTGAAAGTGATCCCTCCTTGAAACCTTTAAACAGCCACCCAACAATAGAAAGGCGACCTAGAGATGGCTCCGAACAGAGTGTTGAGGACGGGTAAGGTATCTCATGACATACTCAGGAGATGCGTGCTCCCCCGCCTTGGCATTCACTCTGACAGGGTCATAAGGGGTGCCGCCATAGGCGAGGATGCGTCCATAATCGACATGGGGAGCAAGGTCCTCGTCGCCAAGGCGAATCCGATCACCGGCGCCGACGTGAACATAGGGAAACTCGTCGTCCACATCAACGCTAACGACGTCGCCGCCCGAGGTGCAAAGCCGCTGTGGTTCATGAGTACGGTCCTGCTCCCAGAAGGGGCGACGGAGTCGCGCCTTGAGATAATAATGGACGAAATGGACCGCGCATGTAAGGAACTCGGAATCCAGCTCGTAGGCGGCCATACAGAGTGCGTCGCAGGGCTGGACAAACCGATAGTTGCGGGCTTCATGATGGGGGAGGCACCGAAGAATAGGTACGTTACGACCAGCGGGGCGAAGCCGGGGGATAAGATCATACTAACGAAAACCGTCGGCCTCGAGGGGACGAGCATCCTCGCCTCCGACCTAGAATCGAAACTTGGCAAGAAGATCGACATGAGGACACTGCAGAGGGCGAGGAAGATGGTCGAGGTCGTGAGCGTCGTCCCGGAGGCCCTCAAGGCGGTCGAGGTGGGCGGCGTCCACTCCATGCACACACCCACCGAGGGTGGTATCCTCAACGGCCTCTTCGAGATGGCACACGCTGCTGGCGTCGGCTTAGCCGTCGAGGAGAGCCTAATACCAATTGCCCCCGAGACGGCGATCATCGCAGAGACACTGGAAGTCGACCCCCTCAAGCTGCTCAGCTCAGGCGCGTTGTTACTTGCGGTCGATGAGGCGAAGGCGGAGAAGGTTCTCGAAGCCCTTCAGAGCATCAACGTGCAGAGTTCCGTAATAGGCGAGGTTAGGGAACGGAGTGAAGGCAGGATGATCACCCGCTCCGACGGTTCACAGAAGACTATAGAACCAGTCAGGCAAGACGAACTATTCCGCGTCCTCGGCGAAGCCTAGGGCTTCTCACAGGTCACTCCCATGACAACAGGGTGGTATTCCGTCTCCTTGAACCCCGCCGCCCTCAGACGTCTCTGCACGCCATTCTGAAGGTCGACGCCCCTGTACCGTGACCTCGGCTCCCCGGTGTAGTGGAATAGCCTGCCCCCCGAAACCATCACTTTGAAGAGTTTTGTGTAAAACTCCTCGCTGTAAAGGCTACCCGCATGGGTTAGCCTCGGGGGATCGTGGATAACCCAATCGAAGAACCCGATTGGGAGGGAGTTGATAGCGTAGAAGCTGTCTCCGAGGATGAGAGATACATCGCCTTCGAATAGTCGCCTCGACCAGGGGTTCATCTGTGTGACCCTGATTACCGGGGGCTGTCGCTCTATGGAGATAACAACCTCAGCCCCCCTATCGACGGCACCTATGGCTGTGTAGCCGAGCCCCATGCAGGTGTCGAGAACCTTCCCACCGCTTAAGCCGAGGATATTTAGCTTCTCCCTTGTATCAGCATCGGGGGTAGTATCCTTCGTCCTATGCATACGCACACCGTCAATCTCGAGCGTCGGCGCCCCGCCAGTCGGCACAAGCTTGAAAAATCCACCATCAGCAATGGCGACTTGGAATAGTGAATCTCCCTCGGGGAAGAAGACGGCGTTCTCTCTCTCAGCAACATCCCCCAGATCAATGCGGGAGACGTGATGACCCATAATTTTGTAGTGATCGCCATTGCATGAAACGGTTGAGATACTGAGCCCGAGATCTAGTGAAACCTCGGTATCCCCACTGAGTATCCGACACGCCACATCAGGTGTCAACATCGGGGGAAGCGATCTCAAGCCACAACAGCATTGTCAGGCTAGGATTATATACCCAGCGCCGGCTAGCCTTATCTCTCACATGATTTGGTAGAGCCCACGGGAATTGAATCCATTAGGGTTCAATACATTTCCTAAACAGGCGGTGAGTCTAAGCGTATAGCAGAAACCTACAGAGGACTCGAAACTGCTGACCAGCAGAGTGTGGCCCGAGAAAGTGCGAAATCGACAATCTACTTGAAGAGATTCCGAGGGTACTTTGCCTTCGAGCCGAGCCACTCCTCGATCCTTAGAAGTTGGTTGTACTTCGCCGTCCTCTCGCCGCGCGCTGGGGCACCGCTCTTTATCTGCCCGCTTTCGATTCCGACGGAGAGATCCGCGACCCAGGGATCCTCAGTATCTCCGCTCCGGTGTGAAGCCATGACTCCGTAGCCGTTCTTTTTCGCCAGCGTCGCGGCTTCGAGTGCCTCGGTGAGTGTACCGATCTGGTTTACCTTCCAGAGCAGAGCGTTGCATGCGCCCATCTCGATGCCCTTAGCCAGCTTCTTCGGATTAGTGACGAAGAGGTCATCACCCACGATCTGGCGCGAGATCGCCTTAGTGATCTCAGCAAAGCCTTCGAAGTCCTCCTCCTCGAGGGGATCCTCGATGCTGACAACGGGATAGGCCTTCACTAGCCCTTTGTATAACTCGATGAGTTCGTTGCAGCTGTATCGCTTCCCCGAGACAGTGTAGTATCCGTCCTTGTAGAATGTGCTGGAGGCTACGTCGAGGCCAATCATCACTTTCCCGTCGTATCCAGCCTCCTTTATCGCCTTCCAAAGCACGTCCAGCGCCTCCTCGGGGGTCTTGATTGGTGGCGCGAAGCCTCCCTCATCTCCGACGTTTATCGAGTTCTTCCCATAGGTCTTGAGTAGCTGCCCCTTGAGCGTCTGGTAGACTTCGGCACCCATCCTGAGCGCCTCGCGGAAGCTCGTGGCGCCAGTCGGGGCGATCATGAACTCTTGAAAGTCTAGTTGATTCCCGGCGTGCTTGCCGCCGTTGATAACGTTGAAGAATGGTACGGGGAGCAGCGTCGCGTTCCTGTCGATGTACTCGTAGAGCCTGAGGCTTTCGGACGCCGCCGCGGTGCGGGCACATGCAAGGCTGACGCCGAGCATCGTGTTTCCGCCGAGGATTGACTTGTTCTCAGTTCCGTCGAGGGTGATCATTGCGTAGTCGATCTCTTTCTGGCGCCTTACGTCGACACCCTTGAGCTTGGGCTGGATCGTCTTAGTTGCCGCCTCGACGGCCTTCTGTACGCCTTTTCCGCCGTACCTCTTGCCACCGTCGCGTATCTCGACCGCCTCGTAGATGCCCGTCGATGCGCCGCTAGGGACGGCAGCCGAACCGGTTACGCCGCCCTCAGTTGTTATATCGACTTCGATTGTCGGATTACCTCTACTGTCCAGGATCTCCCGGGCTTTGATACCAGCGATCGAGTAACGCAATGGAGTCTACCCCTAACTAGGTTCCATCGACGATGTGTGTAAAAATGTGCCGATCGTAGGCTAAACGCGTGCCTCGTTGATGTATGTTATAAGATCTGCGACTTCGAACGGCCAGCCGGTCAGCTTTACTACGCCGTTTATTGCTATGGCTGGGACAGCCATGAGGTTCAGGGCCATCCCACGTGCTATTCCCTGCTCAGTCCAAGTGTCGACGTAGACTAACTCGATGTCCTTCAGTCCCTCCATGACCTTTTTTATGAGGGTCTCAGCGGCGGGGCAGTATGGGCAGACCGGGTTGTGGAAGTATTCGATCTTGATCATGGTGTAGGCCTCCGATTGAGGTACTTCATCGCAGTTAGCGCGGCTTTCGCACCGTCGCCGGCGGCGGTTACCACCTGCCAGCCTGTGCAACTGCAGTCGCCCGCCGCAAAGACACCGGGGATGTTGGTCTGCTGGCTCTTGTCAACTATGACGCATCCGCCCTCGTCTGCGTCAATCCCAGCCTCGACTAGTATGTTGGAGGTTGGAACGTGCTCGAGTAGGATGAAAACGCCATCGACTTTGATGCTGTCGGCGTCACTACCGGTGAGTTTGGCGCTTGTCACGAATTCGCCCCCGATTATCTCGGTGATGTCCTTGCCCTCGATGACCTCGACCTTAGAGTTGCCCCTGAGAGCGGCGAGCTCCGGGTAGTTGTCGCTGTACCCCTTCTTGCCAGGTATTGCGTAAACCTTGGAGGCGGTCTCGGTAAGGTGGAGGGTATCGATGATGGCTTCGTGTCCCCCGCCGACGACTGCAACGACCTTGTTTCTGAAGAATGGGCCATCGCAGATGGCACAGTAGCTGACGCCTCTGCCCTTGAACTCCATCTCCCCGGGGACGGAGAGCTGCTTCCGCTGTATCCCGGTGGCGAGGACGACAGTCTTGCCCTGATGGTAGCCACTACGCGTCGACACTATCTTGTAGTCGCCGGCGTCAGAGAGCCCGATGACGGTTTCAAGTCGTATCTCGGCGCCGAACCTCATCGCCTGTTCCTCGAACAGCTTCATTAGCTCCGGACCGGTGAGACCCTGTGGGAAGCCGGGGTAGTTTTCCACCCTATGCGCCTCGAGTGCCCTTCCGCCGATCTTTCCACTGTGGAGTAATAGGGTGCTGTGCCCGTGGCGCGCCGTGTAGATGCCCGCGGTCAAACCCGCGGGTCCGGCTCCCACAATGATGACGTCCCAGACCTTCTCCATCTAGACGTGCCTCAAGAAAGAACGAGGACGTGGAAGAAAAAGAATGTGATGGATTTCTAGTCCTCGTGGTAGCCCTTTACCTTCTCGGCTAGTTCGGCGAGACGGTCCTGGACTAGGCGATTGATAGTCCCTTCTGGGTACTTGCCACTCTTCCCCAGCTTACCGGCGGGGACACCAGTCAGAACCTCGATGCCTTCGTCGATCGTCGAGACGGGGTAGATATGGAACTTGCCATCCCTTATCGCGTCGACGATCTCCTGCTTGAGCATGAGGTGCTTGACGTTACTCGCGGGTATCACAGCACCGTGTTGACCGTCGAGCCCCCTCGCCTTGCAGAGCTGGTAAAAGCCCTCGAGCTTCTCGTTTACTCCACCGATTGCCTGGACCTCTCCCATCTGATTGACCGAGCCCGTGACGGCGAAGTGCTGGCGTATTGGCTTGCCGCTCAGGGCGCTAAGAAGCGCGTAGAGCTCCGTGCTCGAAGCAGAGTCGCCTTCGACACCGCTGTAGCTCTGCTCGAAGACTAGGCGCGCCGTGAGGCTCAGTGGGACGTCCTTCGCGTAGCGTTCGTTTAAGAACCCGCTCAGTATCTGGACCCCCTTCGTGTGTATTGGGCCACCCATCTGCGCCTCACGCTCTATGTCGATGATGCCCTTCTTGCCGACGCCGACGCTGACGGTTATTCTGCTCGGCTTGCCGAAAGCGAAGTCTCCGAGGGCGAGGACGCTGAGCCCGTTGATCTGGCCGACCTTCTCACCGTCGGTGTCGACGAGGATTGTCCCCTCCTCTATCATCTTCTCCATCTTCTGCTCGATCAGGTTGCTCCTGTAGACCTTCTCTTCTAACGCCCTCTCGACATGCTTCCCGGAAATATACTCCGAGCCGTCCTCCCCAGCGTAGTAGGATGCCTCCTTGATGATGTCCGCCACCTGGGCGAACCAGGTCGAGAGCTTCTCCTGGTCGTTTGCGAGGCGTGAGCTGTACTCTATAACTGCGGCCATCCCCGAGGCGTCGAGGTGTTTGATCTTCTCCTTAGTGCATAAAGTGCACATGAAAGAGGTGTACATCTTGACGTTCTTCTCGTTCCGCTCCATAGAGGTGTCGAAGTCGGCCTTTACCTTGAATATCTCCCTGAAGTCGCGATCGTACTGGTAGAGCAGGTAATAGATATCTGGACTGCCGATAAGGATCACCTTAGCGTCGAACGGCACCGGCTCCGGCGTCAGGGTCTTCGTTGCGACGTAGCCGAGGCGCTGCGCGATGTCCTCGACAGTGAGTTTCCTGCTCGTGATGGTCTTCTTGAGGCTATCCCAGGCTATCGCGTCCATGAGCAGGTCCTCGACTGGAATGACGAGGAAGCCGCCGTTCGCCTTGTGTGCTGAGCCAGCGCGTATCATTGTGTAGTCTGTGAGTAATGCACCGAAACGTGCCTCCTTCTGGACGATGCCGAAGAGGTGGGGCTGAGTCGGGCTCATCTCCGTTATGACTGGAGCGCCCTTGAGTTCGGAGTTGTCAACGAGAAGGTTGACCTTGTAGGCGTTCGTGGGATCGGCTGAAACGCTCGGCATGAGGAAGGGGAGCTGCTGTTGTTGGGGTTGACCCGCCGTCAGTATCGTGGTCAGGTTATTGAGTATGTCATCCTTGACGCTGCCGAGGAACTCCTTGACCTCGTCGATGTCGCCATATTTTTCAAGAAGAACCTCGAGGAGGTGGTCCATCGCGTAGGTCGCGACCTCCTTGTTGAACTTCTCGATGGCTTCCTCCGCGTTCTTGTCGAGGTCGCGGAACTGGCGGAAGGCGCTCCTGAAGTCGTCCTGAAGAGTCTCGCGTCGGGTCCTTATCTGCTCCCTGATCTTGGGGGGTAAGGCGGTGAACTGCTCGTCGGCGATGGGCTGCCCGTTTATGACGGGGATGATTGCGATCCCGACCGGGCTCCTCTGGAGGACGAAGCCAGCCTCGTTAGCCTTCTGGTTAATCTCCTGCCAGAGCTTCGCCTTATCCTCGTCGAACTTTTTCACGTTGCTCGTCCGCTTCTGGGCGTAGTCTTCGCTCTCGAACGCCTTCTGTAGCTCCTTCTTCACCTCCTCGGTGAACTTTTCCATTTCGTTGTGGAAGCTTTTTCCCTTCCCTGCGGGGAGCTTGAGGACGTTCGGCTGGTTGGGGTCCTTGAAGTTGTTGACGTAGCACCAGTCGGGTGGGATAGGCATCTCTTTTGCCTTCTCCTGCAGGAAGTTGACGATTGTGGTCTTCCTTCCCGTGCCGGATTGGCCGGAGACGTAGATGTTGAAGCCACCGTCCTTCATCTTCAAGCCGAACTGGAGAGCCTTCACAGCCCTGTCCTGCCCGATGATCTGGTGGAGTGGCTCAAGCTCTTCCGTCGTTGCGCAGTCCAGTGCGCTTATCTTGAACTTATTCCTCGCCTTGTCGTGTGTTAGCTCTGGGATCATTCCGTGTTCCCCTTTAATCATATGTGAATCTGGAATCAGGCTATATAAACAAAAAGATGGAGAGTTAGGTCATCTTGGCGATAAGCTCCTTGAACGTGAGCCCCTCGCCGGTCTTGAGCGTGTAGTCGCCGGGGCGCTCGGCGATATTGAAGCACCAGCCCTTGTACTTGAACTTCCCCGCGATCACAGCGTAGCGTCGGGGGTAAAGCTTGTGCATGTCGAGGAAGCCGTTGAGCTTGGCGATCTGGTCTGCCTTGTAGTAACTGTACCTCAGTTGGCTCTTTACCTCGAAGGCGACGACGGTTTTGTCCTTGACGGCGAACACGTCTGGGAGGGGCTCGGTGCTAGGCGCGCTGACGGGGATCCTGACCGCGTCGAAGCCAACCTCGCGCATCATCGCCACGAGTTCGCGCTCTGCATCGTAGCCCCGCTTCTTCATCGCGCGCACCTGCTTGCCCGTCAGCGTCCGCGTGAATCTCTCACGCCTCTTCTTGGGGTTGGCGATGTCACGGAGGGACACGGCTAATCCTCTTCTTCCTTCTCCTCGGGGAGAGGCAGCTGCCCGCTCTCAAGGGGCTCGAGGGCGAGCTTCATAAGGTCGCGGAGCCAGGCGCTGAAGGTGGTCGCGTTTGGGTACTTCTGGTACATTCGCTTATGGGGGACTTTAGCGACGAGGCGGAGCTCGACCATCTTATTTACGTAGAACTTGGCACTGCTCCTGCTTATGTCGCAGACGCGTGCGAGGTCGCCGCTCGTGAATACTGGTTCGAGGTTCTTGTAGCCGAGGACGACCTTTGGAGGGAGGGGCAGGGCGGCTTCGAGTATCTCGACGAGTGACTCTTCCTTCGACATCGTGTGTCCTCTGGTTAAAGGTTGAATTGTCTCAGGTGTAATATAAGGCGCGTTGGTGCGTAAAAAGACCGCATTATTCGATGCGCCTCGTTCGGGCCGTTCAGGTCATTACCTGGTCGGAAAAACAGCATTTTGGATGCACTTTTCGAGTATTTTTAAGTCAGTTAATGGGCGTTTTTGGTCATTTTTATATTGGGAAAGGGCTGTTTTCTCGTCTATTTTGGTAACAGAGTCGTAATTATTTTTTAGAGGTACCCAGCTCCTCCCTTTTTCAAGAGTTGTGTTTGTTGGCTGTGTTTTGAAGCCTGTTCTTTGGCGTGTTTAATTCGTCAGCGAGGTGTCGGAGGGCTTGTACTGGGTGGTACAGCAGCATTCTGGATCCGGCGTATTTCATCACTGCCTTGATTTGCTCGCGGTGGGCTGAGTCGTAGCAGTGGATTATGCACCTATTGCATGTCGGCTTGCCCTCGTCATAGGGGCAGCTGTTGAGTCGAGCCGTGGAGTATTCGAGAAGCTTTCGGCATTCGGCGCAGAGCCCTTGTCCCGCGTGTTTTTCGGTGCAGTATATAGCGATCATGTTCTCGATCGTGGCGCGTTCGCGCTCGAACCTCGCCGCCCTGCCACCGGGTTCCATGGGAGATAAGGGGAATCGCAACTGATATCCGTAATGAAACGCTTCTGTGGAGTGCGGGAAAACGGGGCGCATCTTTATAGTATAGTGCAAAGGTGTTTCGTTTATGGCAAACAATAACGATAATGGGACGAAGTCAGTGGCGCGGCGGGTCCGCGAGGCGATCCAGATGAGGCCGAGCCTCCTCGACGCCCTCAAAATGGGGATAGTCAACTATAGCGCTCTCGCCAGGATGTTACAAAAAGAGATTGGGGAAGGTAGCACCGAAGCGGTAAAGGCGGCGGTGATACGCATCGCCGAGGATCTATCCAAGGAGCGCGGGTTACAGGAGGAGGAGGTCAGGAGCATACTCAAAGAGTCGAAGGTCCGCCTGCAGGACAAGATCGCCGTTCTAATAAGTCCAATAAAGCTTGACATACCCTGTCTCATCGCCGCATCTCTCACGGATAGTTTCGTCTACATAGTCGACCAGACGACGCTGGGAAAGGAAATGCCGAAGCAAGTGCAAGTCATGAGCAACCTCGTGGCGCTTGTCCTCCTAAGCCCTGACCGCGTGGAGACGACCCCTGGATTCGTCGCCTTTATAACACAACTCATGGGCGGTCACGACATAAACATCATTGAGTTCATCAGCTGCTTCACGAACACCATCATCGTGCTCGATACGAAGGACGCCCTGAAGGCGTTCAGCCTGCTCCAGAACTACACCTGAGCGCCTTTTTTTCTCGCTAAATTGTCGAATAGGCGGAGTCCGACACTAGGAGAATGATTGTCCACAGCCATTCTCCCAACGGCAAGAACGCCGTCAATGCGAGACCCGCGACGAATCCGGCGATAGATATGCGCGAGCGAACCCGCAATAGCAGGAATTCATAAAAATAGGTAACTCTAGCAGAGACGAACCCGCGAATAACCTAGTTCATCGCCCATCTACCGAAAATACCCCAGAAAAACGCCCGGAAAAAACGATGGACTAGAAGTCTTAGCCCAGCTGCCTACCACGCTAATTTTCTCGCGTCTTCCCCCAAAACAGTAAAGCTTTTAGTAGGAGGGCGCTAAGACATGCTTGAGAATGGCGGAGATTTGTCCCGTCTGCGGCCTCCCGAAGGACCTTTGTGTCTGCGAGGAGATGAGCAGGGAGCAGCAGCGGATAAGAATTCGGTTAGAGAACCGTAAATGGAGCAAGACTTGGACCATCATCGATGGAATCGACTCGAAGGGTGACCAGCTTAAGAAGATAGCTACCCAGTTGAAGAACAAATGCGCCTGCGGTGGCACGGCAAAGGACGAGCAAATAATGCTCATGGGTGACCACCGCGACGTAGTCAGGGACGTCCTGATAGATCTGGGTTTCCCACAGGAGAACATCGAGGTCCAGTAAAATGCCGACGGGGGGCATTAGAGATACCCTCGGCAAGATCACCCATCGCAAGCCACAGCCAGTATTCTGTCCTCGATGTGGCAGCAGTGACATGAAGTACACGACCAATTTTGGGATGTTGCCAGCTAAGTGGCACTGCGGAGCCTGCGGCTACGAGGGCGTGCTTGCCATCGAGCTTGAACCGGACGGCTCGGAGAGTCGGGAAGTCCTTTAAATAGCTACTAGACGGAGAGCAGGTTGGTTCAGATGGCAGATCAAACCGACTACTACAAGGCGAAGTATCAGTCGATTGAGGATCTGCCCTCCGTCGGCCCCGCGACGGCGCAGAAGTTCAAAGAGATAGGCTTCAAGACCGTCGAGTCCATCGCCATGGCGACGACCGCGGAGCTGATCGCCGCGGGCATCGGCGAGGAGACGGCGGGGAAGGTCATCGACGCAGCCCGGAAGAGCATCGCTATCACCTTCGTCCGAGGAGACGAACTCGTCGAGATTAGGAAACAAATAAAGCAGTTAACAACTGGATGCCTGAGCCTCGACCAGCTCCTCAAGGGAGGGCTCGAGACCCAGAGCCTCACCGAGTTCTACGGAGAGTTCGGCACAGGCAAGAGCCAGATATGCCACCAGCTCTGCGTCACCGTCCAGCTCCCCGAGGAGCAGGGCGGGCTCAACGGAGGAGCCCTCTACGTTGACACCGAGAACACATTCCGCCCCGAGCGAATTCAGCAGATAGCGAAGAAGTTCGGCCTCGACCCCGACGCCGCTCTCAAGAAGATAATATTCGCCGAGGCCTACACCAGCGACCACCAGATGGTCCTCCTAGACAACGCTGACGAGGTCATCAAGGAGAACAACATACGCCTCATAATCGTCGACAGTCTCACCAGCCACTTCAGGAGTGAGTACCTCGGACGCGAGATGCTTGCCAACCGCCAGCAGCTTCTCAACAAGCATATGCACAAGCTGATGAGGCTTAGCCGGGCATTCAATACCGTCGCAGTCATCACGAATCAGGTGATGTCCCAGCCGGACGCCTTCTTCACGAAGGGCGTTCAGCCAGTCGGGGGACACATCGTCGGCCACATGAGCCACACCCGCATCTTTCTCCGGAAGGGCAGGGATAATATACGCATAGCCAAACTTACTGTGAGCCCCAGTCTCCCTGAGGGAGAGGTGCCAATCAGGATAACGGAGCAAGGGATAGAGAGCGATGAAGAGATCTGACAGACCCCGAGGAATGACGGCCACCGGCAAGACCCGCGAATCCGTCATAGTCTTCTTCGACGCCGTCATCGAGCGTCGCTTCAGTGACGCCGACAAGGCACTTGACGAGGTACGAAGCCGCAAGAACGCCAACCCCGAGTTCCAGGAGGGCTACATTAAGGCGCTGGAGGGTATTCTCATCTCGGCCCGCTCCGGCGACGATAGGGACTTCTTCAACAAGGCCAGTACCACTGAGGAGGGACTCGAGAAGCACAGCAAAGACTTCAGGGAGCTTCTCATGAAAGGGAGGCCGAAGCCGTTCGACACGGGTTTCTTCTCTGCGTGGTCCGACCTAGTTCATTATAGAATGGCGGCTAAGAAGTAGTCTAGATGGGTGCTGTCTGGGACACCGTGTATAGGAGCGTCCAGACCATTATCCAGATGAATATGTACGCGCCGGCTCCCACCTTGAGTCCGTGTCCCCTCTCCAGCTTGAAGTAGCTCGAAAGGGCGTCGGAGGTGGCGAGGTATAGGAGGGCGCCGAGTAGGAAGACGAGCGTCCCCTCAATGGCGAAGTAGGTCTGAAGGGAGAAGCATAACAACGCGGCGACGAGCGCCAGGCCTGCCTTGATCCAGTAGAGCTTCTCAGAGGGCTTCATCGTGTTCACCCCGTTATGGCTGCTCCGGCATATTTCTACGTATCGTTAGCTGATGTAGTCTGGCTTCTTCTCCGAGATCGGGGGAGCTCAGCCTCCTCCTCGAAGGCCTCGAGCCTCTTTCTGATGGATGCGTCGAGGCGCCTCGCCCTCTTCTCGAGGAGCGTCGTGTCGAGTTCGATATCGAGCAGGGCGCCAGCTTGATGAGTACGGCGCGTGAGGAGAGGTGCTGGGGCACGTTGGCGTACTTTATGTCGCCCATCAGGCAGACGCCGGGTATCCCCCGCGACTTCGCTATTCCTATGACTACGCCGTTGAGCCCGTTCACGACGCCCTCCTCCTGAACAATCTTAACGCCAATCGCCTCGAGTGGTGCCTTCATTGACTCATCCGTGTAGACGCCGTAGACCTGGGGCTCATCCGTGTACTCAGTCGGGTACGCCGCCATGGTCCAGATGCGGCGGACACCGAACTCCACTGCTAGGTTTACGACACGTTCTCGCGAGCCTGATCGACTCCTCGGGTATCGATGGCTGCGCGTCGCCGACGCAGATTATCAGGTTCCTCGAGGGTGAATAGTAGAACCTGTGCCTGATCGGGGAAAGTTCGCCTTGACCGTTGTTGTAGACGAGCATATTGTGATAGTAGGTGACCTCGGCGAACAACTTGGCGTTGAGGCGCCTACGCAGGTAGTCAGCGGATATCTTCGCAATATAACCCATCCCCGGCCACGCGGCTATCATATCCGGATGGTCAAGCTCGGGCCTGCTAATGTACTGGATTTCCAAAGGAGTCGCATATCCCAACGGGCGGTTTCTCATTAAACCTTTCGTCGAACCACTGGGCGTTTATATGCTGGCTGTTTTTCCTCAGAGAAGTCAAGTGGCATGGGGCGTGTCCCCGTGTTTTCACCGGAAGGCGTAAACGGCTTTTGGTCTCAACGCCACGCGACGATATTTACCCCAATGAGACAAACAGGGATATAATTTTCTACGCCAACCACCCACGTAATGAACAATCGCTGCAACAGAACCATCATATACGATTCGAACCGCTCTAATCGCGTAGCGCGGGGGGCTCCGAAGACCCACCACGATGGACAGCCCTCACGGGTCGTCAATCCTAGTGTAGCCCGGGTTGGCCTAGGCGATGCTTCGGGGCGGGGAGAATGGGGGAGGCGAGGCGATCGGGGTGACCCGACGCGACGCCGAACCGGCCTGCCATATCGGGTTCCCCAACCCGCGCTACCCCAACATCCTAGAGGATAATGACGATGCTGATGAGGCAGAGGGTCTGGACGGAGACCGAGGTCTACAAGCTGAGGAGTATGTACCCCAGTGGAGCGAGCTTCCCCGAGCTCCTCGAAGAGCTTCCGAGTAGGAGCCCAAACTCGATACGCCTCATGGCTTCTAGATTGGGCCTCAAGCGCCCCACGGTCATCACAGGGCTTGGCAAGGTGAGTGAGGTGAAGGCATCATCCTCGGTGGGTGGGGGCGTACTTGCTCGGTGCAGCCAGTGCGGAGGATGGATCGGCGTCTCCGCCGAGAAGGTCGGAGCGGGAAGCGTCGTCGTCTGCGACCACTGTGGTGGCGTCAGCCTCCTCTAGCCATTCACCCGCCATTATGGAGTACAACTTCATACCCTTTTTATACCAATAATCCGTTGTCAACTCGGAGGCATAGGGGCTATGAGCCTTGAGTTAGAACCAAAGATGATGGTACGGGAGGCGATGTCTAGCCCCGTCTTCGCCGTCGAAGAGGGCAGTGACATCACCGAGGTCGCAAAGCTCATGCGCGAGCAGAAGCTCGGCGCAGTCGTGGTAAACAACGCTGAGGGGCAGCCCGTCGGCATTGTCACGGAGCGGGACATTGTGCTGCGCGTCGTCGCTGACGGCAAGTCGCCGAAGGGAGTCACCGCTGGCGAGGTTATGTCCAGTCCACTCCGCGTCGTTAAGGCGGAGACACCCATAGTCGACGCGATGAGGATGATGGATAAGCTCAACATTCGTCGCCTCGGCGTGACGTACAAGGGGCAGCTCGTCGGCATAATCAGTCACAAAGATATCATCAGGATAATCCCCACTATCATGGAGATAATGAGGGAGAACTCCAAGATCAATGGCGCCCCCGAAGGCTTCAGTCCCTCCACGGTCGGCTACTGCGACCGCTGCGAGGCCTACTCGACCAACCTCCGCGGTGTAGACGGCGAGTTCCTCTGCGAGGACTGCCGAGCCGAGGAGAAGGAAGAATAAGCCACCGGCCCATTTCTAGTTTTGATGGCGCCCCGCTTCCTCCTAGACGGTATGCTCGGTTCACTCGCCAGATGGCTCAGGATCGGGGGATATGACACCGAGTACAGGAAGGACACGGAGGACGATGAACTCGTCGATGAGGCGCTCCGCTGGAGCCGGATTCTACTGACCCGCGACGAGGTGCTCGTTATCAGGGCGAAGAAGAGAGGTGCAGACTCCATATATATCAAATCAGAGAGAGACGAGGAGGCGCTTGCACAGCTATCCGCGGAGTTATGGTCTCACGTTCGACCCCACGCAGTCCAGATGCCCGAAATGTAATCACGCCGTCGAAAAGGTAGTTAAGGCAGACGTAGAGGGCAGGGTCCCCGAGGGCACATACAGGGTCATCGACGACTACTGGGCTTGCCCCCAGTGCGGGAGCGTCTACTGGCGGGGAAGCCACTGGCCAAAGATAGTGGAGACGCTAAGACGCGCCGAGGCCCATCCGGCATCCATTTAAACGCGCCGGACACCCGAACTATGAAAGAAGGAGCCCCCATGACCTTCGACCTTACGCTCAGCGAGGGAACATACCTCGTAAAGCTGGCGCGCGGGACCATCGAGGCCAACTTTTCGAGGAAGAAGGTGGACACCGGCGACGCGCCCTCGAAGACGCGGGAGGTATGCGGAGTCTTCGTCACCCTCAACACACTCTTCGGGGGGGAAAGGAAGCTCAGGGGCTGCATAGGCTACCCCTACCCCATCAAGCCGCTCGTCGAAGCCGTTGTCGAAGTTGCCGAGGCGGCCGCATTCGAGGACCCTAGATTCCCCCAACTAAAAAGGGATGAACTCGGCAAAATCGTAGTCGAAGTCAGTGTTCTCACGCCTCCAGAGGTCGTTAAAGTGGAGAAGCCGGAGAGATACCCGATGTGCGTCAGGGTGGGGGAGCACGGGCTTATAGTCAAGCGGGGCGGTAGGAGCGGGCTGTTACTCCCGCAGGTCGCCACGGAGTGGGGGTGGGACTCCGGGGAGTTCCTAAGTCAGTGCTGCGTAAAGGCGGGGCTCCCGCCAGACTCGTGGCTTCTACCTGGCACAGAGGTCTGCAGCTTCGCCGCCATTATCTTCGCCGAGAAGACGCCGGGCGGAGAGATCGAGAGGGAAGAGATACACGGCTAGGGTCATCACTTGGTTGGCTTCGACGGCGCCCGGATATACTTCAGCCCCTGCGGCATTGGTCTCGGCCACGCGAGCCGTAACATGCCTATAGCGCAGGAGCTGCGTAGGCGCGGCGCCGAGATAGTCTTCTCAACATACCTTGAGGGCATCGACTATACGGCGAAGCAGGGGTTCAGGGTCCTCCCCGCGCCGCCTATCTCGATGTCGAACGACTCTTCGGGGAGCATCGATCTGAAGATGTCCTCGATCAATCAGGGAGTCAAGGCTCTCCCCACGTTCATGAGGCAGGTGAACGCCGAGATCAAATATATGAAGGCGTTTAAGCCGGACGCCGTCGTCTCTGATTCCCGCCTCTCATCCATCTTTGCCGCGAAGATGCTTGGCCTTCCCATCCTGCTCATCCTCAATCAGTTCACACCACTCATTCCGATGAAGAAGGACATGTTCATGCTGTCCAAAGTAGGGGACGGCGTGATAATGACCCTCATCGGCAGGGGTTGGGGCTACGCCGACAAGATTCTTATACCCGACTTCCCAGCCCCCAACACGCTCAGCATAGACTGCCTGCGAATCCCCGGGCCATACCAGAAGAAGGTGGAACTCGTCGGCGCCATCCTTCCGAAGAGGCCGGAAGAGGCGAGAGACAGGTGCGATGTCAGAGCAGAGCTAGATGTTGCCCCTGAGCAGAGGCTCGTCTATGCGGGGATAAGTGGCCCACGTGCTGAGAGGCTGCCTCTACTGAAACTCCTCTCGCCAATCTTCGAGTCCTTTCCCGATGAGTACCGCGTCGTGATGTCTATGGGCGACCCGAATGGCGACTCCAAGCCAGTTAGGAATGGTTCATTAATCAAGGTTAGTTGGGTCAAGGAGAAGTTCGACATACTGAACGCCTGTGATCTTGTCATATCCCGAGGCGGACACGAGACGATGATGCAGAGTATCTGCTATGGGAAGCCAGCTGTTATAATACCAGTGGCGAACCACCCGGAGCAGTACGGTAACGCCCGCCGGGCGCAGGAGCTCGGCGTCGCCCATGCAATCCACCAAAAGAACATCGAGAGGGACGGGCTTCTTCTCCTCATTGAGGAGATGTTGGGAGACGAATCATTTGCTGAGCGCCTCGCGGAGCTGAACGCGAGCCACCTCGGCGACGGCGTCGAGAGAAGCATCGAGGCGCTCGCCGCCGTCATGCGTTAACCACAAGGCTTGAATAAGGTGTGGCGAGCGTTCCCCTATGGCATACTACTACGCCAAGAAGAGGAACAGGGAAGTCACAAAGTACTGGAATCAGGGTGTGCTCAAGGCCTTCGGAGAATTCGACGAGAAAGTCTTCGAGCCGGGCAAGCTCGACGTAAAGACAAAGGAGCTCTGCGCGGTCGCTGCCACATATATCACGAGGTGCCCGTACTGCATCGAGGCCCACGCGAAGAGGGCGCTCGCGGCAGGCGCGACGAAGGAGGAGCTCGCAGAAGTCATAGCAGTTGCCGCTGCACTAGGCGCAGGCGCGAGCATGGCGCACATGAACTTCGCCCTCGAGGCCGGCGACGACGAGTCGAAATTCCTCAAGGACGACGAGTAACCTACTTCATCTTCTCTTTCTTGTTATCCCAGTATTGCCGCGTACGCATGTACTGGATTTTTGCCTTTAACAAGGCGGAGTAGAAATCGGTGTCGGTTGAGTGCATCCTGCTTAATACCTGATAGGCGGTGACGGGGCCGACGCCGTAGACACCGAGCGCTTCCACAGCCTTGCGCCCATAGCTCAGGACCATGTCGGCGGTCTTGCGCCCATTCGTGACTGTATCCGTTTCCTCGGGTATGAGCTGCTCGCCTACTTTCATGCGATTGAGGAGGGACCGGAAGTGCTCAGGGTCCTCCACTCGGCGGAGAACGGCCAGCAGACCCGAACCGCACTTAATGCATGTGGGGCGATCAGGCAGGTCCCGTATCCTCGCCTCGGTGTGCCACTCGTTGCAGTTCATGCAACTCAGTTTCACCTCCCTAGCGTGGACGCTCTTCTGCATGTAATCGAGTTGGTCGGGGACGGTGATGCTGGAGTCGAGTAGCTCCTCGAGGTCGGCGTAGGCTTCGAGTATGTGCCGTGCGAGTGGACTCGGTTCCTTCGCAGGGACGTACTGTATCTGTATACTGCCGGCTGAGGCGTCGCCCACTATCTGCTTCACGGAGTTGAGGTCAAGCTTCTCCTTGTAGACCTCGCGTAGCGCCTCCTTGTAGATGGGGCTGTTTTTATACCTACGGTAGAGGCGGTTTAGTGACTCGGCGCCATAGGATTTGCCACGGGGTATGGCTCCGAAGCGCTCTGCGATGAACTTCATGTTGTAGGCGTAGGGAAACCGCGCCTCCATGTACTCGGTGAGGCGAGTCTCCGCGTCCTCCGGCTTAAGGCTCTTGAGGACGTTTACGACATCGTCGACATCATACCTACTTACCTTGCCAGTCGCCTCGATGAGTATTCGGTAGGCGTCGCTCCACCAGCCAAGGATTAGGTCCCTCTCGCTGAGCATGGCGTCGAGGACGCAGCCGAGGGTCGTGTTGACCTTGCTTCCGTAGGCGGTGTGTATGATGATGTATCTCTCGTACGACTCGACGAGTATGAGACCCTTATTAGGGATCGGGAAGCCGGCTTTTAGCTGTGCATCGACCTCCTTAGCCGCTACGGCGACTGTCGCGAGAGGGAGGTGGAGTTCCTTCGAGAGTTCCTCAACTGTCACCTCTAGCCCTTTCACTTTGATCCTCTCCCCCATCATCTCCCTGACGTCGCCGACCTCCTCAGCGACGTCCTTTGTGACGCCGATGAGCTCGCCGTCCCATCCGGGGAGCGCCCCGAGGGGATCATCACTGGGAAGCACGAAGAGTCTCCCTTCGTCCTCGTCGATCTGCAGAATTTTCCAGACTTTTCCCTTGAGGATAACGTTAAGGCCAACGCGTGCCCGAAGCGTCCAGAACTCATCGCCGACGGTGCCAATCACCTTGTCGGTGGCGACATTGATGAAGGGGTAACGCCTCTCGTCGTTGATCATGCCGAGGTTCTCGTAGTAATATCTCTGTCCCTTCTTCGTCTTCTCCAACTTATCTCCCCTCCTGTTCACGATCCTTATGGCATTTAGGAAGCCGACGACATCTTCAAAATCGCCGCGGCTAAGTGTTTTGAAGCAGTTCGCGCCACCTATAATAATAGAATATATTTTTTCTAGGTTGACTTCACCGTAGTCGAGCGTCATCCCAGTTACCTGATGGGCGAGGACGTCGAGCGGATTCCTATGTGGCTCGGTCGGCTCTATCTCGTTAACCTTCGCCTTCCGCGCAGTCACCATGGACTCCAGCGCGTCCTCACCGTAGGCGGTGACGATTATACCCCGTGAGAGCTTGCTCAACTTATGCCCAGCGCGCCCCACACGCTGTATTAGCGTGGATACTTGACGTGGACTGTTGTACTGTATCGTCAGGTCGACGTTGCCGACGTCGATGCCGAGCTGCAGTGTGGAGGTGGCGACGATCGCCTTCAACTCGCCAGCTTTGAACCTGTCCTCGACGATATGACGCTGCTCCCTACTCAGGCTGCCGTGGTGGACCTCTATGCCGGGGTCGAGCTGCCCGAGCTTGTGGCCGAGGCTCTCCGCCTGTCCGCGCCCCTGCACGAAGATGAGTGTGGAGTGATGTGCCCTGACCAGGTCCCTTATGGCGCGTAGGCGGGACGCCGCTATAGGCGTCGTGTTCATGTCGCTCGCGAGGTCGAAGTCCTCCGCCTTGGCCTCAGGGTACTCGACGTCGTAGACGTAGTTCTTGTCCACAGTGACCTCGACGATCTTAATTGGGTGGGGGCCGGCAAGGAATGCGGCGATGGTCTCGGGGTTGCCGACGGTGGCTGAGAGGCCGATTCTCTGTGGTGGCTTCGCCGCGACTTCATCAAGGCGAGCCAGTCCCACGGTGAGCTGTGCTCCACGCTTCGAGGCGGCGAGGTCGTGTATCTCGTCGATAATGACCCAGCGTACAGAGGCGAGGTGCTTCCTCATGTCCTTCGTGGGGAGGATCGCCTGAAGCGTCTCAGGGGTCGTTATCAGCATCTGGGGCGGCTTCTTGAGTTGACTCCGCCTCTGCTTCTGCGTCGTGTCGCTATGGCGCACCTGCACATCGATGCCGAGGCTCTCCGCCCACGCCATCATACGCTTGTCGATGTCCCGGTTCAAGGCGCGGAGAGGCGTAATGTAGATGATGTTGATGCCGGCCTTGTCCCCCTCGCGCAAGTAGGCGTCGAAGACCGGGAGTATAGCCGCCTCGGTCTTGCCACTCGCCGTTGGCGCCACGAGGAGGACATTCTCCCCCGCCAGAATAGGGGGGATCACCCTCTCCTGTGGCGGAGTCGGCTTCACCAGCCCAAACTCAGTTAGGGCCTCCCTCAGCCGGGGATGGAGCAGATTGAAGACCGACATCTGGAATGAACACGAAAAGGTCGCTTAAAACGTGTCCTAGTGAAAAGAATGAGAGTAAATGAAAGTAGGATTAGCGGTACTTCGCCATGTGTTTCTCTAGGAAGCCGAGGTCGAGCCTCTCGAGAGTCTCCTTCTTCGGGATGCCCCTGTTATCCCAGCCGAGGGTCTCGAAGTAGGCCTGTATTCTGAGGTCGACGCGCTCCTTGTCCGTGGTCTTGCCCTTCCAGGGCCCTGATGGCAGTGGCTCATAGTAGCGGGGCGGGTTGTCATCGTCCTTTAGCGGTTCCCACATGAGGTCAGGTCCGCCCATGAGGAGGAACGCCTTCTGCAGCGTTGTGATCCTCGGGCCGTTGACCTTCCTCCAACTCGTGATGTTGATTGGGAAGCCGGTAACTGCCTTGGCGAAGTCGAACTGGAGGGCGACGCTCGGTCCCCTCCCGGTGAAGCTGCAGTAGACAGCGGAGTCGAAGTAGAGATTGCCGCTCATGTCGTTGTAGCCATCTATGACGTTTGCGGTGTGGTCTCCACCCTGGACGCTAGCGGCGTAGGTCATGTCGTGTGTGTAGTCCATATCGCTTCGTGTGCCGTGGGCGCCGATCTCTATGCCCTTGACGTGGATGACGTACTTCAGCACGTCATCCCTGGGTAGTCCCTTCATCTCTGCGATCTTTATCGCAGCGCGGTAGCTGCCCTCGGCGAGGATGTCACCTATGCCCTGTCGGTATGCCATCATACGCGTGAGCTTGTCGAAGGCCTCGACGTCGCCCCACTCGAGCTTGAAGCCTATGTCCTCCTCGGTGAGTATACCTCGCTGGTAAAGCTCGGCTGCGAATCCGATCGTGTTCGCTCCGTTAATGCCGCTGTGCCCCAGCTTGTCCATCAGGGTGCTCAGGTGGATGTTGTCGCCGGCGTCGTAGATGCCGAAGTTGGTCCCGCAGTATGCTTGCAGCTCGTAGTCTGGGACGTCGGTGATGTCGCCCTTCCACTTACCTGACTTTATGCAGCTGACCTTCATGCAGTTAGTGGTGCAGTTGAAGTCCGCCCACTTTACCTTGACCCAGTACTTGTCCATGTATCGGTTTACGCCGAGTTGCTTCTCGTCGTGCCACTCCTCCTGCCAGTTCCTGATGGGCTCGCTGCTCGTTCCATATCCGGCTCCATAGCCCATGGCACCCGTGCCCCACCTGCGCATTGATGACACGGCGATCAAGTCGGCGTGGACCTTCCTCCACAGAACCTTGACGGTCTCTGGTGCGTCGACAGCCGGGAATATACCCCTGCTCTTGACGGCGATCGCCTTTAGGTTCTTCGAGCCCATCAGCGCCCCGTAACCACCATAGCCGGCGGCGTGACATATCTTTGTGCATACCGCCGAGTTACGCACCTTGTTCTCCCCGGCTGGGCCGATGTACATGGTCGCCGGCTCCTTCCAGAGGCCGACCCGTGGCATCTTCTTCGCTAGAGCGTCCCTGACCTCTTTGTTGAGTTTGATCAGCGTCTCCTCGGAGTCGAGGCCCCAGAGGTGCTTCGCGTCGACGAGCTCCACTCCACTGTCAGTGACTAATAGATAGACGGGGTTCTCTGACTTGCCCGTGAATATTATACCGTCGTATCCCGCGTCCTTCAGCTCTACGGCGGTCTCAGTCGCAGCCGTGCTGCCGATGACGCCGTTGTTTGCGGGGCTCTTACCGCTAACGCAAATGCGTGCACCTGGGTAGATGCCGGTCATCGGCCCCGTTGCGAATATGAGTGGGTTCTCGGGAGAGAGTGAGTCAAGTTCGCTCCACTTGTCTCCGACGCGGTCCCAGAGTATCTTCGCCGCCATGCCCCTGCCGCCGAAGTACTGCTCAAGCATACTCGTAGGGGAATGTAACGGTCTCGATCTTGCCCTTGGTGAGGTCTATGTCGAGCCACTTGCCCGCGTATCCGCCGGGCTCCGTCTTGATGGTGCTCATTTAATTACCTCCTCGCCCTTCTCCCCGAACATGCTTCACTGCGATGTCCTTCGCCGTGTCGTAGGGGTTCCTGCTGTAGATCTTCCTGTGAACGTTAGGGGGCTCGTTTACGATGGTGAGGCAGTTGTACCCCGCCTCGGTGCACACCTCGACGCACTTGGGTGAGCCGCCGCAGAGGTCACAGATGGTCGCCTTGTTGTCACCTGGGTGCAGATACGGCACCGTCCCGGGGCATGCCCTTATGCAGGCTCCGCAGCTGATACACTTCGCCCGATCGACGATGACCGCGGCGGTGTTTGAGTCCTTTGACAGTGCCTGCACTGGGCAGGAGGCTATGCATGGGTAGTCCATGCACTGGGCGCAGAGGTGGGGCACCTCGATGCCTGGGAAAGGCATGAAGACGCGCACTCTCGAGGCGTCGGGCCACATCCAGCCCTCGTGCTCTATGCTGCAGATGAGTTCACAGCGCCTGCAACCCGAGCAGTTTGCTGGATCGCGGGCTATCCAGATCGGCTTAGACATACTCTCTCACCGGAATTACTTCTACCGCGCTACCGCCGGGAATAAGCGTTTGCTTGGCTCAGAAGTTCCTCGCCGTGAGTAAAGCAACGAGGTCAAGGCCCTTCCTCAGCTTTCTCTCCTTGATGTAGAGGGGGAGGGCGGCGACGGATGAACAGGAAGCGGGCAACACCGAGAGACCCTCCTCGCGAAGAAGGATCTCCGAGTACCGGATCATCTCCTCGTCGGCGATATGTACAGCCCAGCCCTTGCTCTCCCAGACCGCGTCGAGGGCGTCCTGCCCATCAAGGCTAATCCAGCTGACGAGGGGCTCGTTTACATTGGTCTCGTCGATGCTGTCCGGCTTCAAGTCACTGATCATCCTCTCTCCTTCGAGGAAACAGGAGACTACGGGGTTTCCACCCGTTGTACTAGCAGCAATTAATGCGGGTGCTTTCTTTGTCTTTCCTTCTCCTTAGGAGGACCTGGAAGCCGTGGTTGATTCCAGCGATGGTCGTGCCGTTGCCTGTTGGGACAGCGACCACGTCAGGTGCGTCCCCTAGCCTTTTTGCGATCTCGTAGGAGATCGTAGCGTATGCCTCGATGGATACCTTCCTGTTCTCGGGTGTACCGGGGTTCCCGTTGTACCATCCACGCTTCGCCGCCTCCTCACTGGAGAGGGCGACAACGTCCTCATAGGTGCCGGGAGCCCTGTGTATGATCCCGCCCAGCTTCTCCATGGATGCTATGCGGGGCGTGTGGTACTTCTCGGGAATGTAGACGTGCACCTTGACGCCGAAGAATCGTGATAGTGCTGACGATAGCTCGCGCCGAAGTTACCGCATGAGGCTATGACGACCTCCCCGTAACCCTTCCTCTTAGCCAGCCTGAGACAGGCGTAGGACGCGCGGTCCTTCATCGTCCCAGTCGGGTTGCCGCCCTCAAATTTCAGGTAAATATTGCTGTATCCAAGCAACTGTTCGAGATTGCGGGAATGTGTAAATATCGTGTCGCCGATCCCATGCTTGATTAATTCCGTCTTGCAACATTGCAGTCAAGATCTGGGTCTAACCTAATAGTAAGCAATAATAAGTAGCATTAATGAGTTATCGTCTCCGGATAGAAAGTCCACGCAGGTATATGTATAGTGTCTAGCCTCTCCATTGAAGCGAGACAGATCGAGACGGGTTATGAAATTAATCTCCGCGGGTCGCGGTATGTCGTAAAGTACCCCAACGGCTTCTGGAAGAATTATCCCCAGGAGGCGAAGGACGTTCTCTTCGACAACCTCGTCTACGCTGAGACCGTCCACCTCCCCCTGACCCTCCGGAAGAGCGAGCTCAGGTACAACACCTCAGCCCCCTTCTTCCAGACGCAGTTCTTTCAGAACCTACTGATGGACCTGCCAAGCTGCGCAGACGTAGACGGGACACGCACGTCGGAGCTCATCAAGGAGTTCATGAACCTGAAGATCAAGTTCAACGACTACGACGTAAAGTTCCCGACCTATAAGCAGCCGAGCAGGGACGACAGCAGCGTCGTCGCCCTCAGCTTCGGCAAGGACAGCCTACTCACGTGGGCGGTGTGCCGCGAACTAGGACTCAACCCGCAGGCAGCGTACGTCGTCGAGCCCCTCCTCCTATACGAGGAGAAGCACAAGGACGTGCTCGCCAAAGAGTTCGAGAACGAGTTCAAGGTGAAGCTGAACAAGATCATCCACACGACAGGCCACCTGCGCGACGGCATACGCCTCGGCGTTGGCAAGACGGAGATCGGCTGGGGACTCCAGAACACCCAGTACGCGATGATGCTCCTCCCTATCGCCAACACGTTCCAGAGCGAAGTACATACTCTTCGGCAACGAGCAGAGCTGCAGCGAGTACTACTACGACAGCGAGGGCTACATCTGCTACCCCGCCTTCGACCAGAGCCACAAGTGGACCAGTTAACATCGACCTCATCACCCGCCTCCTCACAAACGGCGGCGTCCGCACGATGAGCGTCATAGAGCCGCTCAACGACATCGCAGTCGTCTACGCCCTCTACAAGAGATACCCCGAAGTCGCCAAGTACCACATGAGCTGCTTCGTCGAGACCGAAGCTGGCCGCGACACACGCTGGTGCATGAGCTGCAGCGTCTGCAGCAAGATGTACCTACTCATCAAGGCGTGCGGCTTCGACCCCAAGACCGTCGGGCTCAACAGGAACATGCTCACGGAGGACTGTAAGGAGTACTTCAGCCTCTTCGGCGGAAGCGACGTCAACACCTACGCCCTTACGGGCAGGGGCCGCGACGAGCAGCTATTCGCCTTCTACCTAGCATGGAAGAACGGGGACAGGAGCCCCCTGACTCAGGAGTTCGAGCAGAGGTTCCTCGAAGAGGCTAAGGGCCGCGAAGACGAGCTCTACAAGACTTTTCTTCGGCATCCACGAATGCGATCACGATGCCAGAGAAGATCAAGAATCAGACCCTGAGCATCTACAAGGAGGTCCTCTCGGACGTCCCCTAGCCACAATAAGTTGAGGATAGCTTTTTGTTGTAACACTCGCCATGACAAAGGCGAGTTCCAGGTCGAGTACGAGCCACCCCACACAATTGAGCTCGTGAAGCACGCCATCGAGGCCGCCGGCTGGGAGTACCTCCAGATCGAGGCCGATGAGACCTGCTTCGAGACACTCAGGCGTGAGAGGCCGGATCTCGTGCTCAACAGGGCTGAAGGCATCCGTGGCGAGAGTAGGGAGAGCCAGGTCCCCGCCTTCTGTGAGATGCTCGGCATTCCATACACGGGGGCTGGCATCATGGCGACCGCCATCTGCCTCGATAAACCCACGACGAAGAAGGTGCTTGAGTGGCATGGCGTCAAGACCGCGCCTTTCACCGTCCTCTACGAGAAAGACGACGCAGTTCCCGCCAAGCTCAGGTACCCACTCATCCTTAAGCCAAGCCACGAGGGCAGCAGCATCGGCATCAACATCGACAACGTGGTACACGACGAGAAGCAGCTGCGCAGGAAACTCAAGGAGATGCTCGGCGTATACAAGCAGGGTATACTCGCCGAAGAGTTCATCGATGGGCGCGAATTCAGCGTCGGCATAGTCGGCAACTTCATAGGAGAGGAAAAACCGCGCATCCTTCCCATCTTTGAGATGGATTTCAGCAAGTTCGCCCCCGAGCTCGGCACCGTCCTCGGCCAGAAGGCGAAGACCATCTACGATACCTCAGCCAACTACCTCTGCCCTGCCAAGCTACCCGCCAAGCTCAAGAAGGGAGGTCGAAGAGACCACCCTTAAGGCAGTTAAGATACTCCAGTGCTACGACTGGGGACGCCTCGACTTCAGGTACAACAGCCGCGGCGAACTATACTTCCTTGAGATCAACCCGCTCCCCGGCATCGACGCCGACCCGTCGGTGGACGACTTCAGCTTCTACCCCTTCATGTGGCTGCGAGGCGGCTGGAACTTCGACGACATGATTCGCGAAGTTGTCGGCGCAGGTCTTAAGCGGTACGGCATCAAGTAGCTCCCCCATGGGCGAGGAGCCACCCTTTTTCGAGGAAGCAGCGAGACAGAGTAGAGGAGAGACTTAGCACCCTTCTTGGGAGTCCTGTAAAGATCAGCGTCCATGTTACACTGGACAGGGTGCTCATAGACGAGGTTCTTAGGATCGACTCCCAGATGTTCAGGGAGGAGCTCAGGTACACGGTCTGGGACATGATCAGGAGGGGTGAGAAGGAGGGCTTCTTCCTCATGATGGTCAGACAGGGAAGGGAGCCTCTAGCCTTCTTCTTCGGCTACGAGGACGCAGAGCTGTCCGGTGGCTTCTACGGCGACGATATGGCGAGCCTCATCGAGGGCAAGGGGGTAGGCGGGAGCCTCTTCACACTCGTGCACATCTACTGCTACGAGAACGGCTACACTCATTTCAGCTGCCACGCCGAAGAGATGGATGATAAGGGCAGACGGCTTAATGAGTGGTACAGGACTGTGGCGGAGATGGAACGCGTCAGGGCTTCATCCACGGAGGGTGACCTGTTGAGGGTCGAGCTAACGCCAGGGCACGTGAACTGGATGTACCACCGCCACATCTTGGGCGAGAAGGACTACAAGCGCGCCAAGTGATTGTCGGAAACGAGGTAACTCTTTTAACCATTAATCCCCAATCAGCCCCATGCTGTACTTCTCATATGGTTCCTTCTTGGACTCGGCGACGCTTCAGAGGCATTGCCCCAAGGCGGTCTATAAGGGTAAGGCGTTCCTCCCTAACTGGGAGGTCCAATTCAACTTCATGAGTCGAACCTACAAGGGAGGCGTCACGGGTATTGAGCCGGCGGCGGCCAAGCTTGTCAGGGGCGTACTCTATGAAGTGGATAACGATGAGCTCCTCCACCTCGACTCCATCGAGGGCGTGCCCGACGGTATTTACTTCAGGCAAACCATCTACGTCGTCGACGAGACAGGAAAAGCAGTAAAGGCGGCCACGTACAGAACGACGAATCCAAAGGGTCCCTTTAAGCCTACGAAGAGGTATCTCGGCTTAATGGTCAGTGGCGCTAAGGAGCATGGGCTTGAGCCTGATTACATTAAGGAGCTTGAGACCATCGAAACGGCGGATTAACTCAGTTTCCTATCCTAAACGTATCATATATTTGATTTCTAGATACTGGTTATAGCCAATACATATGCTACCAATTACTTAGGTTACGGTGATAACCCGCAGAAGCGTAATAAGGGCTATCGCGTATTCAACCGCCATTGAGATAATCCAGATAGTACCCCTATCCTCCTCGGTGGAGGAAGAGGCATAATTTACCCATAAAATGAGGTTAAAGCCCCTTGTGGTAGAGGATCTTCCCACCGACAAGGGTCATGTAGACCTTGGCATCCCGTATGTCCTCCGCCTTGATCTTAGTAAGGTCTCTATCCACGACAGCGATGTCGGCCAGCTTTCCGACCTCGATGCTCCCCTTCAGCTTCTCGTCGAAGCTCGCATAGGCGCCGTTAAGAGTGTAGCACTTTATCGCCTCGACCAGCTTTATCCTGGCCTCCTTGATGCCGTGGTTTACAGCGCTCCAGATACCGTAGATCGGGTGGAAGGGCATACCGTCGCTGCCGAACGCGAAGATTATACCCTCGTCGAGCATGATCCTGTAAGGGTTGTTCAGCTTGTTGCGATTTGCCCCGAGGCGCTGCTCGTACATGCTGCCCGGTCCCGCCCACTCGCCGACGAAGTTCGGTTGGACGGCGGGGATTATCCCAAGCTGCTTGATCCTCTCGATCTGCCCCGCGGTGAGTATCTCGCAGTGCTCGATCCTGTGGCGGTGATCCTTTCGAGGCTTCTCTTTGAGGGCAGCCTGTATGCTGTTTATGACGCACTCGATAGCGTAGTCGCCTATAGCGTGTATTGCTAGCTGGTTGCCGTGCTCGTTGGCAGCCTTCGCCTTCTCGTCGAGGGCCTCGGGCGGCATTATCAGTAAGCCCTTCGTAGAGGGCTCGTCAGTGTACGGCTCAAAGAGCGCTGCGGTGCGGGCGCCGAGGCTACCGTCCATTAACAGTTTCGTTGGCCCGACCTTTATCATATCGTTGCCAAAACCTGTCCTGATTCCGACCTCATAGCTCTGCTTCTGGACCGTCTCGTTGAGGAAGAGGTAAGCGCGGACCTTCAGCATGCCCTTTGCGAGCGCTGTCTGATACGCCTTGAGGGCGTCCGCCCCCAACCCGGCGTCGCCTACGCTCGTACATCCGAGGCTGAGCGCGTATTCGGACGCGACCTTCAAACCCTCGACTGCCTGCTCCTCACTCGCCTGTGGGATGCAGGTCTCTATTAGGTGCCTGCAATCCCTGAGTATGCCCGTGGGCTCTCTGTCATCACCCATGTCGATATGTCCGCCCTCAGGCTGCGGGGTCTTTCCAGTGATTCCCCCCATCTTCAGCGCGGCGGTATTGAGGGTTAACATGTGGCCGCATATCCTGACGATCATCATGGGGTTTGTCTTACAGACGGCGTCGAGATCCTGCTTGGTGGGGTACCTGTTCTCGGGCCACTTGGACTCGTCCCAGCCCTTGCCGATTATCCACTCCCCCTTCTTGGCTGCCTTAGCCTTCTCCTTGAGGCGGGTCAAAGCGCCTTCGAGGGAGGGTGTGTCGCGGAGCTGGACGTCCCGTATCATCGAGAGACCCATGCCGTAGAAGTGGCAGTGGCTATCGATGAAACCCGGCACTACAGTCATGCCGGTGACGTCGTAGACCTCGGCCCCCTTCGGTACCTCGATCTTACCCTTTTTTCCTGCGGCTAATATGTAGTCGCCCTGCATCACAACGATGCTGTCGGTGATTGGCTGGCGGCCCGTACCATCAATTAGTGTGCCGCCGACCAGAACTCTGGGACAAGGCTCCAGGGACAATACTGTCGTTGGACTCCTTGCACATGTGCGCAAAGGCGAGAATATAAATTGTTAGTATTCATGCGCCTCGTGAAATCCCTAAGAGAATATCTGAGGAATTACTGAACGACTATTATACCCGTCGTGTTCTTCTTGACGACCGCCTCGTTGAGCTCGAAGCCGAGCCCCGGCCCTTTCGGGGGCGCGATGTAACCGCCCTCCAACTTCACGGGTTCCTTGATGACATCCTCGTTGATCCACTCTGGGAACCCGCTGAGCTCACAAGTCTGTGTGATGGCCCTCCCGCAGCCCGCGATTATATGGGATGCAGCGGAAAGACTGACTCCCATCTCAAGGTCGTCGTGCATGAGTGTCGGGATGTTCATCACCCGAGCCATGTCGAGTATACGCTTAACGTTGGTTATTCCCCCGGCTGGTCGGTAGGTCTTCAGCCCTAAAACGCCAATCGCACCCATATCGATTAAGGTCTTCACATCGGCCATAGAGAACAGAGATTCATGTGGCATTATGGGCGTGTCGACTGAACCCGCGACCTTAGCGATCGAGGCAAAGTCCCACCAGACGGTCGGCTGCTCCACGAGCTCGACGCCCCACTGCTCTATCTCCCTGATCATTTTGATCGCTTCGTGGGCTGCGTAGCCCTGGTTACAGTCGACGCGAAGTACTACATCTTCGCCTATGGCTTCACGAATCGCCTTTACGCATGTGGCGTCCCTCTTCGGGCCTATCTTGAGCCTGATGGCCGTGTAGCCTTCTTTTACGAGGCGCTTCCCCTCGGCGGCGACCTTTGCTGGGGTGTCGATGCCAATAAGTCCGGCGTTCGGTATCTTCTTGGGGTTCGATCCCCCTCCGAGGAGCTTGTAGACTGGGACGTTCAGGCTCCTGCCCATGATGTCCCAGAGGGCCATGTCGATGGCTGCCTTCGCCATTGGGTACGTGGGGGCCCAGTAGTCCATCTTCTCCCAGATGCCCTCGAGGTCGAAGGGGTCCATCCCTATGATGTTGGGGACGATCCAGCGCCTCAGCATCTCGGCGACAACTCCCTGGTTTTCGGGGCTGAGTGGTGGGAGAGGCGGACACTCGCCGACCCCGGTGACGCCCTCGTCCGTATGGATGCGCGTCAAGATGAACTCGAAGGGCGTCCCCTCACCCAGCTTTCCGTAGCGGGAGAGGGAGAGCACCTTCTTCTTCGGCAAGTTGACGGGGATTATCTCGACCTTAGTTATCTTCATGCTAGAAACACCAACCGACTAAATTTGGTGCTTCGAGTTGATGAGGTTTACCAGTTAGGTAAGATTAAGAAAGTTGTCGATGAGCTTCTCGGCGAGCCGACTCATCTCGGTTTCCCTCATACGGCACTCCTCGAGCACTTGATCCCTCGTTTTCCCCACAGCTGCTAACTCTTCGGGGTAGGCGGACGCCCAACGCTCCGCCTCGTGGTGGTTAATCTCTAGGTGGAAGAGAACACCACGTATGTTCCTCCAGGCATATGCCTGTATGGGGCACGGGTCACCGCGGGCAATTTGCTTACCTCCCGGCGGGACCTTGAACATGTCACTATGCCAATGGAAAACAGGCACATCCACAGGGAAGTCACGGAAGAGCGGATCAGAAATACCCGCGTCTGTCAGCTTCACAGTGTAGCCCCCAACCTCCTTGCTCGGGCTCCTCACGACCTCCCCGCCGAGGAGCCTCGCGAGAATCTGCCCGCCACAGCAGACTCCGAGCACCGGCTTGTTGCTCCCCACAATACGGGACAAGTACTCCCACTCGCACACAAGGAAGGGGTGCTTCTCGACCGCGTTTGCTGAGATTGGTGTGGGACCAATGATGAACGCTGAGTAAGCATCCGTGCCGGGGAATCGTTCACCCACCTTCATCGAGTAGGCGTGAGCTACATCCACCTCGGCTTTCTCCCTGAGAAACGCCTCGTACAAGCCGAGGTTCTCCACGGGGTCGTTCTGGATTATTAGAATCCTGCCCGAGGCCATGCATCACGATCCTCACCTTAGCTTAAAACCAATTCTGGAAGGCAACCGATATTGGGGAGATGCGATGGATTACACGTTATGGACGCGATGCCCATCCCACGGCCTGCGTGGACGGAGGTGGACCTTGACGCCCTCGCGAACAACATCCGTGAGGTCAGGAGGCTAGCCGACAGCAGCGCTGAGATACTCGCGGCGGTGAAGGCGGATGCCTACGGACATGGAGCAGTCACAGCCTCGAAAACTTTTCTCGAGAACGGCGCCGACAGGCTTGGCGTCGCGGCGCTAACCGAGGCACTCGAGCTGAGGAAGGCCGGTATCGAGGCGCCGATACTGAACTTGGGCTACACACCCGACGCCGACTACGAGACGCTCATCGAGAATAACGTGTCGGCGACAGTATACACGCCACAGCAGGCAGAGGCGCTCAATGAAGCCGCGGGGAGGCTCGGCGTGGTCGCGACAGCGCACGTCAAGGTGGACACAGGGATGGGGCGCCTAGGATTCCAGCCAAGCAGCGGGGCGATACGCGCCATCGCCGAGATCGCCGCCCTCCCCAACGTAGAGCTTGAAGGCATCTTCACACACTTCGCTGTCTCCGATGCCGCAGACAAGACCTACACGCGCCACCAATACGAATTGTTCACATGGGTCCTCACTGAGCTGAGAAGGCTCGGCGTCGAGCCGCCGATTAGACACGTCTCAAACAGCGCAGCAATCATAGACCTTCCCGAGTACGCCCTCGACATGGTGCGACCAGGCATTATGCTCTACGGATATGAACCTGGTCCCGACGTGAACCTTAAGAGAGTGAACCTCAAGCCTGCGATGGCGCTCAAGGCTCGGCTCTCAAACGTCAAAGCCGTCGCCAAAGGAGCAGGGATTAGCTACGGAATAATATACAAAGCGAAGCGCCTGAGCATAATTGGCACGCTCCCAATAGGCTACGCCGACGGGTACCGGAGGGCGCTGTCAAATAGGGGCTGGGTCGACTTCAAGGGAAACAGAGTGCCGATAGTGGGGCGCGTCTGCATGGACCAGTGTATGATAGACCTGACAGACGCCGAGGCAGCTGAGATTGGTGACGAGGTCACTCTCTTCGGTGGGGGATGTGCTCCTAGCGTCGAGGAGATGGCGACATGGCTTGAAACGATCCCCCACGAGGTCACGTGCGCCATAGCCAGACGTGTACCTAGAGTATTCTTGAAGGGGGGTAAAATCGTCGAGATTCGAGACTACTTACGGGGTTAGCGTCGCCTTTCCCTACGTCTCTCCTCGACATAGAGCTCGGCGCCAACGAAAGCGGCGGGATCTCCATGCGGCTTGACGGCGATGTAAGGACCGTCGACTGGACCGAAGAAGTCGAAGACAACGCCAACGCGCTTGCGCTTTGAGTCGTAGACGAAGTCGCCTATGCTAGCCTCCTCCTTGGCTCTGACGATGAGCTGACCCGTACTCTTGGAGACATGCATGACGGTGCCTATGCTGTGCGGTTTTCGCTGTTCCTCTCTTGGGGGCACGCGTTAAGCGGTGTCTGGGAGACTTATAATCGTTGGGTGAATTAGTTGCCGCGGGGCAGTTTGCTAGCTATCAGCTTGATGACCTTCTCCTTAGGCTCCTTGGTGTCAACGAGGACGTAACCCGATTTAATGAAGGGGTAGCGAGGGTGGGCGACGTTTGGCTGGAGCTCAGCCTTGAGTCCCGCCGATACGGCTGCCTTAACAATGTCCTCGGTCTTCGGCGCTCGAATAGCATTCACCTTTGGCACACGACGGCCGTTGCTCCATGAAACTGTGGAGTCGAAGTAGATAGGCCAGAGAATTATTTTACCCTTTGATCTGCAAGCTGAGCACCTAGCCCCCAAGGGGGGCGTGGGCGAAAAAAGCTTACTCCTTGTAGACGACTGCGCTGAGAGAGCCGGTCTGGCCGGGGCGGCTAATGATCCTCGCTAGTCCCTTCTCGGTCCTCACTATCGTGCCCTTCGTGATCACGCCGCGGCGGTTGTAGTCCGCGTTCGCGGGGTTGCTCACGACGTCGATGATGTCGAGCTTCTCCGTCTTCCCAGACTCTGGGTCGGAGACGTTTACGATGTTCGCGCGGACGATCTTCACCTTCTCGATTCCAGCACGCCCACTGACAGTCTTGAGCTTCTGCTCGCCCTCGAGTGTCTCTACTGGGTGCCTGCCGACCTCGTAGATGCGGTGTGCCCTGTAAGGCCTCTTCTTGCCGCCCGTCGCCTTGCGCTTTGTTAAAGTATCGTTCCAGACCGTGACCTGCTCCTCCTATTTGAGCCGAGTTGCTATAGCCGTAGTTGAGAGCGGGGTATAAAAAAGGTGTGGTTTTCGGGGCTTTAATGCTGCTGAATTGACACGTTTTTGGATAGATATATCTCTCATCGCGTAACATATGGCTGAGAATCGGTTTGGCGAATGACGAGTTCGTAAAGCTCAGCCACGGCGCCGGCGGTACCGCGATGGACGCTATCATCAAGGAGTTGTTCCTCAAGGGCTTCACGAGGAGACAGGCGCTCAACGGCGTCCCTCTCGACGCACTTGATGATGGGGCCTCAATCAGGATCGGCGGTGAGGAGGTCATACTTACCATGGACGGACACACGGTCGACCCCATCTTCTTCCCTGGCGGGGACCTGGGTAAGCTCGCCGTCTGCGGCGCGGTAAACGACACAGCTGTTATGGGTGCGAACCCCGTCGCCATACTCGATGCTATAATCGTCGAGGAGGGCTACTCCATCGCCGACCTGAAGAAGCTCGTCGCGTCGATGAATGCCGCCGCTGAGGAGGCTGGCGTAGCGATAATTAGTGGTGACTTCAAGGTTATGCCCGCTGGCTCGCTCGATGGGGTCGTCATATCCACAACGGGCGTGGGAGTGCTCCACGGGCCTCGGATACTCGACAGTCAAGCCAAGCCAGGAGACAGGGTCATCGTGACGGGAACCGTTGGAGATCACGGTACGGCACTCATGAGCGTCCGTAGTGGGCTCAGCTTCAAGACGGAGCTTATCTCAGACGTCTCCCCGATCTGTCGAGACCATCAGCGCCGCTCTAGATGTAGGAGGCATCCACTCGATGAAGGACGCCACGAGGGGGGGCCTTACTGCTGCCCTCAACGAGTTCGCGGAGAAGTCGAAGGTGAGCATATGGCTCGAAGACGGTAAGGTTCCCGTTAAGAAGGCGGTCCGCTCCGCCTGCGATATGCTGGGCCTCGATCCCTACGAGGTCACATGCGAGGGCAAAGCGGTCATCTGCGTCGCCCCTGAGAAGGCGGACGCAGCACTAGATGCAATTAAGGCTACAAAATATGGAGTTGATGCCGCAATCATCGGCGAGGTCAAAGCCGAGCGCCCCGGCATGGTTCTCATGAAGACGCAGGTCGGCGGCACTAGGATACTCCGAAAGCCGATAGGGGAGCCGATTCCCCGCGTCTGCTAGCCCCTCGCCACGAGCTCCGGGTGCAGGCTACTGAAAAGCTCGATTATCTGGAGCCTACTCCTCCCCGGGTCTGGGCTGAGGTCAAAGTAGTCGGCGAAGAAGGGCGTCGTCTTTATGATGACCCCCTTCTCCATGCGCTCCCTAGATATCAGTGCCATATCCTCCAGCAGCTTCAGTTGAGTGTAGACGTGGACGCCGCGGTAGTCGAGGACCTGCGCCTGCTCGATCGGTTGGTTGTAAGCGATGTACCCGAGGGTCTTTAGGGGACCGACAGTGAGGAGAGGCCGGTTCGTAAACTGGCGCACCATCTTCCCGTACTCCGGGCGGAGCTGCATGACGACCCTGTTGCCGGGGAGGCTCTTCACTTCGAGCGCGCCGCCGCGTGCGTCGAGCTTCTTAGCGAGCTCCTCGACGTAGCGTAGCACCATCTTCTCAGACCTGCTCCCGAGCGCCTGCATAAGCTCCTCCATGTCGAGCGGGTGTCCAGCAGAGTAGAGCGCCGCCTCGAGCTCAGTCAGTTTGACTTGCCGCTTTTCCGATACCGACATCAAAGATTCTTCACCCTCACCCTCACCGTTACATCCGTCTCATCCTCGTCCTGGTCGAGGTCTATCTCCATCCTCTGTGCGAGGAAGAGGAGCATCATGAATAACCTCACCGCTTCGAGCCAACCCAAGCCAGCTATCATCTTGCTCAGGCGGTTTTCGGTCTCATTCGACGCCTTCATCTTCTCCAGCAGCTCGTCACTCCGAGCCTCCACTTCGAGGAGGTAGGTCTCGAAGTCGAGGAAGTTGGGGATCGGTATTGGCAGCGTCGGAAGGCGTGGAACTTCACCGCGGCTGCTCTCTTCTTGAAGGGCGCGCTCAAGCGCATTGATGAGGTCCTGCACTGAGGTCGTTGTGAACTCGAACCTGAAGGGAAGCGGCACCGGTGGAGGTAGATAGACATCTCCATGTTCCATCGGCGGAGCGGGGGGCTCCTCCATTGCGAGGAGCATCTCCGCCTTCTTCAGGTAAATGTAGACGCTACTATTCACAGCTGTGCCCGCTATCCTGTAGTCGATGCCAACGCGTTCCATCTCCTCTAGAAGGCTGGTGAGGAGTGTGACGAGGTTTATGTCCCAGGGGCTTATTTTCTCAAGCTTGTTCTCCCTGAAAAGTATGTCCCAGGGCTGGCGGAGGTAATAGGGCTTCTCCTTTCTCTCGGTCAAGGCGGAGTCGTCTCCTCGACCTTTTGCAGCCCCTTCATGGGGAGGGCGAGGACGCGGCTCTTCCCACCCTGTGCGAATACGCCGTAGATGCGGTCCGCCTTGTGAACCATCACGTCCTTGAGGCTGACCATGAGGAACTGTGCTTCGTTGCTTGTGTCCTTGAGGACTTCGGCGAGTCTGCTCGTGTTGAGGTCGTCGAGGTGGGCATCTATCTCATCGAAGAGGTAGAAGGGGGCTTTGAGGAATCTCTGGATTGCTAGGAGGTAGGCAATAGCTGCGACTGAGCGCTCGCCGCCTGAAGCGCCGCTGCCAAGCCTCATGGGCTTACCTGGGAACTGCAGGTAGAGGTCTACGCCTCCACTGAATGGGTCCTCGGGCTTCTGGAGCTCGAGCCTACCATCGCCGCCGCCCGTGACGCGGCTGAAGAGGTGGCTGAAGTTTTCGCACACCTCGTTGAATGCGGCCATGAAGTGGGCGGTCTTGTCCTTCTCCACCTGCTCGATGAACTTGAGGATACCCGCCTTCTCTTCCTCGAGCTCGTTGATCCTAGTGCTCTGGCTCTTGTAGTTATTCATGTACTCGTCGTAGTGGTCGAGTGCGAGCTGGTTGACGGCGCCGAGGCCGTTCTTTTCCTGGCGGACGAGTTGCAGGCGTCCCTCGACCCGCTCTAGCTCCACACCGGCGATGTCTATTTTGTCCTCGTAGCCGTTCGCGGCGAGTTCGTCGAGTCGCTGCTCGCTCTGCAGCTTGAGGCGCTCTATGTCGAGGCTGAGTTGGTTAATTCTTTTATCCTCGGCCTCGCGCCGCCTCTCAAGGTCCTCTATGCGCTGGTTGACCATGCGGAGTGTCTTCTGGTGCTGGTCGAGAACTTTGCTGGTCGCCTCTACCTCGGTGGAGATGGTGTCGAGGTCGCGCTCCAGAGTCTCGATCTCCCTGCCGGACTCGATGAGGCGCTGGTTAGAGGTTATCTGCTCGTCCTCGAGTGACTTGACCTCCTCGAGCATCCTGCGCCTCTGCTCGGATGCCTCGGTGAGGCGGAGACTCAATATGCGCTCGATATAGCTCTTCTGGACGGCGATCTCGTTCTGGACTTTGTTTAGCTGCTCCTGCTGCTCCGAAACGAACTTGCGGAGAGCGGCGCTCTTTATCTCTAGGTCGGTGACGTCGCTGGGCTTGAACTCCCTGAGCTTGGCGATCTCCTTCTTTGTCTCCTCGATTTGCTGAGTAATGTGCTGCTTCCTATCGTCGAGTGACGTGATGAGACCCTTCTGGCGTTCTGCCTCGGCGCGGTACTTGGTTATAGACTCTTCAGCCTGCTCTATGTTCTTCTGGATGCGCTCGATCCTCAGATTCGTCTCCACGACCTCAGCGTCTATCTTCGTCATGGTCTCCTTGGAGCCGTCCATGAAGGCGTTGAAGCCGCGGAGGCTACCGCCGCTAGACTTTAGCTCCGTCATCCGGGTCTTCAAACGCTCACGGAGATCCTTGATGGTCTTGCTGAGGTTGTCGATGGACTCTTCTGTGGGGATGAGCTTGGCGTAGTCGGGGGGCCTCCTGTAGAAGCCTCCCTTAAAGCCGCCGCCCGCTTCGTATACGTCACCAGCGGTGGTTACTGCTCTATGACCTTGTGCGACAACTTTGAGCGCCGCGGAGTCGTCCTTTACTAGGTATGTGTCACCCCAGATGAGGTGGACGACGGGAGCGTAAACATCGTCGCAGCGGATCAAGTCTGAAACTGGACCGATGATCCCCCCTTCGTTTATTGCTGGGAGCGGCTCGGGGGCGCCGAGTTGGTCAAGCGCTATGAACTTGCAGACGCCGAACTTTGTCTTCTTGAGCCTATCGATGCAATCAAGTACGGTCGCTGTATCGTCGACGACTACTGCGTTGATCCAAGTCTCGGCAGCGGAGTAAACAGCGCGCTGGTTTGGTAGATCGACCTTTATCAGCCTGCGCAGCATACCGTGGTAGCCATTGAGTGCGCCGGCCTCTCCGATCTCCCTGATCCTCTCAAGGGCGCGCTCCTCTACAATCACGTGGCGCCAGAGGTCGCGCTTTGCCGAGAACTCAGTGAGTGTGGTCTCGACTTCCTTTGCGAGGTCGTTCGCCTTCTCGATCGTGCTGCGGAGGTCTCGCTGGCGCTTTATCTGACCCTCGATGTTGCCCAGCATGTCCTCGAGGCGCTTCGCCTCCTGGGCTTTGAGTGAGGCGTATTCCCCGAGCTTTGCGTTGAGACTCTCGATGGTCTTCTGGAAATCGACCTTGCGTTCCTCGAGACCTGAAACCTTGTCCCCCATCGTCGCGATGCTGCTTCTTACACTGTTGATTTCAATCTCTATGCCGCTCAGGCTCTCCTGCATCGGCATCGTGCCTTCCGTGAGCTTCTCGTATTGCCTCTGGTTTTCTCCTGCGGATTGGCGGGCATTGTTGATTATACCCGCGTATCCTTCTAGCTCGCGTCTATTTGGGGCGAGTTGCTCGATTATCTGCGCCTCGGACGCCTTGAGGGATTCTAGGCTCTTCTTCCTCTCCTCGATCTCCTCCTCGCTGACCTTTAGCTCGTGCTCCTTCTGGGCGATGAGGTTGGCGAGCTGTGAGTTGCGAGTCTCGATCTGCTTGAGGCGGTTCGTGAGCCCCGTCCTGAGTGTCTGTCGGCTTACGAGGTTCGATCTCAACATAGGGAGGCGCGTGTTGCCGCGTTCGGAGGCTTCGCGGTTGAATTCCTCTATCCTGTTGCGGGCGGCCTCCCTCTCCTCTCTGAGTTGGGTCTTTTCCTCCTCAAGCTTTGCTGCCTCCGTCTCGCGCTCCCTCATTTGTGCCATGAGGACGCCGAGCTTCTCCTCGAGCTGGTTGATCTGGAAGCTGAGCTTCTGGGCAGTGAGACGCTTCTCCTCGCGGGTTAGGTGGTTGAACCTGAGGGCGTCATTCCTCTGGCGCTCAAGCTCGGTGACCCTCTTCCTAACCTCGTCGATGCGGGCCGCGGAGACCTCGATCTTTCTCTCCGCCTCAGTAAGCTTGCCCTTAGCCTCGGCTTTCTTCTCATCGTACTCCTTTATGCCGATGAGATCCTCGAGGGCGTCCATGCGCTCGCTGGGAGACAGGTCGCTCAGCCGAGTTGCAGTGCCTTGGAGGACGATGTTGTAGCCGCCAGGAGTGATACCGGCTAAGTGGAGTAGGTCAAGCACCGCCTTGCGGCTCGTCCGCTTCCCGTTGAGGAAGTAGTCACTCTTGCCCTCTCGGTCGACCTTTCTACCAATGCTGACCTGACTCCTGTCGGAGGCTAGCCCCCTATCCGCGTTATCAAAGTAGATAGTGACCTGGGAGACCTGTGGCTTGTTCTGGTCCTCTTCGCCTGCGCCGTCGTAGATGAGTCCGGAGAAGTCGGGTACCCTCATCCTTTTCGAGGCGAGTTCGCCGAGGACGAACTGGACGGCGTCGATGATGTTGCTCTTTCCGCTACCGTTGGGACCGGTTATGACGTTGAACCCGGGTTGGAAGTTAAGCTTGATCTGGCCACCGAACGACTTGAAGTTCTTGACCAGTATCTTACTAATGTATACCGTGTTCCTTCCCCTCTATTGGTAAACTGATCCCTCATCTGACTGGGCAACTGTTCCCGGGTGACTTGTTGTATTGCCATAATCCTGTGAATAATTCAAGTCTGATGTTCGGGATGAGCCTATTTTGTGCAGTATTATTACGTATTATTGTTGGATTATGGTTGATGTTCATCGTCTCCCGTGGAGGTTACTCTCATCAGATGAGAACATCATATGCTTCGTCGCTTTTTTAAACCTTCCCTACCAGAGAATAGATATGCCCAGCAGGATCGTCAAACTAGCAGATAAACTAGGCGAACACGGGCTCGATGCATTTGTGGCGGCGAGGTCTCCGAATGTCAGGTATTATACGGGTAGTATAGGGGGAAGTTATCTCGTCGTGGCGAGTGACATCGATCCCTTGTTACTTGTCTCCTCCCTCGATGAGAATGTTACGCGGGATACGGTGGGGGACTGCACGGTTGAGACGTTCACGGCTTCCTGCCTTCTCAACAGGTTGGCTGAGTTGTTGAGGGGGAGTCACGCATCCGTCGTGGGCTTCGACGAACTCCCAATTGCATTTCTTGATCGTGTCGAGCTTAGGCTCCCTGAGATTGTTTTTAGACAAGATCAGGATGTTGTGTGGGAGCAGAGGAGTGTGAAGGACTCGGGTGAGTTGAAGTTGATGGCTGAGGCTGGGAGGCTCGCAGATGCTGCTATGGAGTCGCTGGGGGAGAAACTTGCCGTCGGCGTCACGGAGAACCAACTGGCTGCTGAGGCGAGTTATGCGATGATGAGGGAGGGTGCTGAGGCGCACGCGTTTGAGTTTACTGTGGGTTCGGGTCCTCGATCTGCCTACCCTCATGCGTCAAGCACCGAGAGAAAGATTGTGAAAGGTGACATGATAGTGGTCGATATTGGCGCGTGTTACAGGGGTTACTGTTCTGACATCACGAGGACGTTCATCGCGGGGAGACCCGACGAGAAGAAGCGGAGGCTGTATGATACGGTTCTACGCTCACACGATGAGGCGTTCTCCGTGATGAAACCTGGGGCTGGCTGCAAGGATGTTGACTCAGTCTCCCGGAAGGTCATCGAGGAGGCGGGTTTCGGCGCCAACTATATCCACTCTCTTGGGCACGGTATTGGGCTTGAGATACATGAGCCTCCATCGGTGAGCCAGAGGGGTACGGGGAAGCTTGTCGAGGGTAACGTCGTGTCGGACGAGCCGGGCGTCTACATTCGCGGATATGGCGGCGTGAGGATAGAGGACTCTGTGCAGATAACCGAGAGCGGTGCCAAGAGACTCACGAAGTTCCCAAGGGATATCGAGAATGCTATCTTCTAGCTATTTCCCGTATCGCCTGTTTCGCCTCTGGTAGTCCCTTATTACCCTCTGTAGGTCGATCTCCCTGAAGTCGGGCCAGTAGACGTCGACGATGAATAGCTCACTGTATGCAGCCTGCCAGAGGAGGAAGTTGCTGAGGCGGGACTCGTTGCCGGTTCTGATTATTAGGTCGGGCTCCTGCTGGGGGAGGTGTTTGGTGTAGAGGTGTTTCCCGATTAGATCCTCGTTTATCTCTCCGGGTTCGAGTTTCCCCTGCTTGACAAGCTCGGCTAGTTCCCGGGTAGCGTCGACTATCTCTGCGCGCCCGCCGTAGGCGAGGGCGACGTTGAGGTAGAACTTGTCATTCGCTATTGTGCGCTCCTCGACCTCACCGATGAGGCTCTGGATGTTCTCGGGTAGGAGGTTCCTGCGCCCTATGGCGGTGACGCGGACGCTATACTTTTCGATTACATCTGAGGCTAGCACGTCGTGGAGTGCCTTCTCGTAGACTTTCATGAGCTCCTCGACTTCCTTCGAGTCGCGTTTGAAGTTCTCGGTGGAGAAGGCGTAGAGGGTTATAGTGTTTATGTTGAGGTTGAGGCACCACTCTAGGAACTCTTTTACGTGATCTCCGCCCGCCCAGTGTCCCTCCCATGGGCTCATGTTCTGGCCGCGCGCCCATCGTCTGTTGCCGTCTAGGATGATGCCGACATGGCGCGGCATATCAGCTTCATTTAGCTGCATCTTTAGCCAGCGCCCGTAGACCTGGTACACGCCTATGGCTGTGAGTAGGTCCTTGAGCATCATTCTTCACAGTAGGGGAGTGGTGACCCCGTTTAAACCTTGACTAAATTATCCGCCTATGTAAATGGTAGTCGTTTGTACCGTCTGTAAGTTATGAATACGAGTATAACTGTGGTGAGTATGCTTGCGAAGGTGTAGAAGATTAGTGGCGACCAGAATGTAATCTCTATCTGTGGGTTCTTTAGTATCTCCGCTGATTCTCTCAAAATCAACCAAACCCAGAAGGCGAGGTTGAGGCTGACGATGCTCTGTCCTATTAGTTCGTCCTTAGCGAGGTAGTGGAAGATGGCACCGCCGATAAGGTAAACGCCGAAGCCGAGCATTAACAGGTCGATGCCCTTTAGGGTGAACTCTGAAATGAACACGGGCAGCATACCCGCCCACCAGCCAATATCGCCGAGTAGGACCGGCGTCGGTACGATGCCTATCGCTGAGCTGAGCCCCTGATATATTCCTATTATAGACAGTATCCCGCCTATGATGCGTGCGACGTACATCGGCTGTTCCTCGGGTGGCGGTAGCTTGGGCTTGAAGGTTAATATCCGGTCATAGATGCCGAAGCCCTTTAGGAAGAATACGACGCCGAGGACGAAGACGACGGCGACACCAGCGTTCTGTAGCTGGTTGGAGGCGATGAGGAAACCATAGATGAGTAGTAGTATTCCGGGGACCCCTAGCGCAATGCGGGAGTAATAGGGGTCGTCGATTATCATACGCAGATACTTGCCGAAGACGGCGTAGGTCTCCTCTATTCTCTCACTGTGCTTGACGATGACGTGGTGTACGCTCGTCACGGGGACGCGGCTCTGGAGGATGGGTTTCATGACGTCGTCGGCGAATCCATCGGTCACGAGGATGATTCCATCCGCGTCGAAGGAGGCCAGGACAGTCTTGAGCTCCTCGACCATGACGCGGTCCGCCTCAACGCCGCCCATGGTGGAGCCAGCGATAGTAGCGATCTCAAAGGCCTCGTCTGGGTACTTTACAATTAGTTCCTTGTAGAGTTTTATTGCGCCGAACATCGCGTTTGAGTCGGCTTCCTCCGGGTCAGCGATTGCGAGTGTCGCCGCCGCCTCACGGTTTGCCGATGCGCCGACGACCGGTGTTTGGACTCCACCCTTTTTACCTATGTCGTCGTCCTGGTCTATGCACAGGATCAGGGTCTTTGCCTTTGCCGACATAGGGTGTCTCCCTTGCGATTAGTGCTCTGAGATATATATTGTTCTTTGAGAAAATTTGGGGTTTTCGTCGTGTGTCGATTGTTGTAGACACTCGGTGGTGATTATACTTCGAGTCCTAGGGCGTCTTTGAGTCCCTTGTACCTGTTACGTATTGTGACCTCTGTGACGCCTGCGGCGTCTGCAATTACCTTCTGGGTGCGTTTCTCGTTGTTCATGACGCAGGCTATGTAGAGGGCTGCGGCAGCGAGGCCCATGGGGTCCTTGCCGGCGGTGGTTCGGACTTTCTCGGCTCGGCGGAGTATCTCTACTGCTGCCTGCTGGGTCTTCTCGCCTACGCCGACCTTTGCAGCTATTTTGGGGACTCTGAGCTGGGCGTCGGGTTTTGGCATCTGTATGTTTAGGTCTTTTAGCATTAGGCGGTAGCAGCGGGCTATGTCTTTCTTCTCTATGGGGCTCTGTCGGGCTATCTCGCGGAGCGTCCTAGGGGTCTGGGTTATTCTGCAGGCTGCGTAGAGGGCAGCGGCGGCGATGGCGGAGATACTTCGCCCCCTTACTAAGCCCGTGTCGAGTGCTTTCCTGTATATGATGGCGGCCCTCTCCTTGATGGTTGCTGGGATGTGGAGTTTATCGCAGAGTCGGTCGAGTTCAGCCATAGCTTGGGCGAGGTTTCTGTCCGTAGAGCTGTGCACGCGTGAGCGAATCTGCCACTTTCGGAGCCTGAGCATCTGGAGCTTTGTGTTGAGGGGTATGTTGCGCCCGTAGGCGTCCTTTCCTACGCGGCCAATTACTGTCGTTAGCCCCTTGTCGTGTACGGCGAAGCTGAGGGGGACCCCGACGCGGCTCCTGCTCTCTTTCTCCCCGGGTGTGAAGGCGCGCCACTCGGGCCCGTCGTTTATCATGGATTCCTTTACGACGAGTCCGCAGGTGCCGCATATTACCTCGCCCGAGTCGTCGTCGTGTATCATGTTCCCGCTCCCGCACTCGGGGCAGCGGTCCTCGCCATCGACGTGGCTCTTATGCCCTCGCTTGATTGTGCATCACCATTCTGTTCGCGCCCATCGCAGATGCTCCGCCCTGCGGGAAGCATGCGAAAACTGTTCACGTGGGGCATAGAAATCCTTAAAAAGATATTATTTAAGGTTTTGCCCTTTTTGATAGATGGGTACACTGCATGTGAAAGTGGCGTTAGATGGGGGTATTCTTATATTATCCCTCCGGGTTTATGAAACGGCAGTAGCCCGGTCGTCTAGCGGTCAAGGATCGGGGCCTCTGGAGCCTCTGACAAGAGTTCGAATCTCTTCCGGGCTACCAACTTCTGACCGCATTCAACAGTATAAATACTGTTTTTATTCGCTCGCGCGTAGAATTCAACCATTAAAAAAGCATTCACCCAAGAATCTCGGTATATCAATATAACCTCGTATTCCTAAACGATAAACATGGTAAAGAAGAAGATACTCTACGTCCAAACAAGCGGAATAGACACACCCGAGAGACTTTACGCACCTTTCATCCTCGGTTCAACAGCCGCGGCCATGAGCATAGAAGCCACAATCTACTTCATAATAAAGGGAATTACAGTGGTAAAAACCGGTGAGGCCGAGAAGATAAAGATCGGGGGATTTCCGAGCCTGAAGGAGGTCATGGATCAAGCGGTTAAAGCCGGTGTGAAGCTTATGGTTTGTGAGCAGAGCTGTATGCTGTTTAATCTTCCTAGGGGTAGCTTTGTGAGCGACGCTGGTATCGTAGGTGCGGCAACACTCAATGATCTTCTCCTAGAGGCTGACGCCGTAATAAGCTTCTAGCACCCATATCTCATTTAGGCGCATGATCTCGTTCTCCTCTGTTTTACCTTTATCTATTTGTGAGCGCGCGCGCATGCTAATCGAGCGGAATGGCGATTGAAGGGTTCTATTCTTTGACCCTTCTCTTGATTTTCTCGACTTGCACTTTTCCCTCGACTTGCTCGATCTTTCCTTTGAGGTTCCGTTTTATTATCCGAAATCTTACCTATCTCTTCACGGATCTGTCCCTTGATTTTCTTTCCTCTTCCCTCTACTTCGTCGCGCGCGAAATACCGCTGCTAATAAATGAAGGAAATTGAGCTGGCTAATCGCACACAGGAATTTATGTGAAAATACGAAAAAATTCCCGCGTAAAATGGGTTAACATTTATTAAAAAAGGTTCAAAGATAATTTATGGGATTAAACTTTGTCGAGCACCATAATTCTACAGCCCCTCATCTTCTATTATAGCAAAACAGGCAGAACAGCCAAGATAGCGGAGATCGTTCTACCAACAATCAAAGCCGAAAGCAGAAAAATAGTTGAGCCCGGAGACTGGAGAGACAAGCTAAGGATCAGACGCTATTCGCATGCAGAAGAAGAACTAACAAAAGCCAACGCGGCTATTGTTGAATTTGACCCTATAATATTACTAACAGCCGTATCGAAGGGGAAACCTCCGTCATCCATGATTGAATTCCTTGAACAGATCGATCTCCGCGGAAAACGAGTTATCTTGGGATTAGTTGGTGCCGACGAAACAAACCCCAAAGCCGTTGATAAGCTGCGGAGTAAGGTTGTGGAGAGGGGGTCTAGGTTTGTCACGACCATTTATCTAAGGGGAGTAATTACCGGTCCAAATTGGATCGATCTGGGTGAGGAGGACTTCACCAGAGAGGCTGCCAAACTCGCTGAATTGGTCTTTACTGTAAGTGAGGTACCGATATAAAATTTCACACGAGGCGATTTGCATGTGCTAGTGAATATTTCTGCTATTTTTAATATCAAGCATTAATGCAATTAAAACAAATAGTATACTTAGGATAATAATAGGTAAAGAAAACGCATTTGAAAACAATGTGAAGTTATTATAAAACATAGAGAACATTCCAAGAGGCATTAATAAAGCACCAAATATAAAAAGAAAAGGAATCAGACTTAGATCCTGATAGATGTACTTCATCTTTAGTCTGTACAAAAAATTTCCGAAAAGCAACCAGGAGACATTCATTATATATCTCCCATATTTTATCTTTGATTTTTCTGAACCGTATCGAGCCGGTATAGGGACATCCTTCACCCTAAGATCAAATACGTTTAACTTTACTAAAATATCGTTACAGTATCCATATTTTGGATAGATCTCATCTAACTCGATGGTAGTAAGTGCCTGTCTAGAAATCGCCGCATAGCCGTTTTGAGGATCCATAATATCATAATAACCTGACGAGATTTTTGTGAGTATAGATAATAACTCGTTTCCAAACCGTCTAAATATACTCATACCTTTCATATCGGTATTATTCGTTAATCTATTTCCCTTGGTATAATCCGCATTTCCTTCTATAATTGGTTCGATTAATTTGGGTATTTGAGTTTGATCCATCTGATAATCTCCCGCCATGACTACAGCTACGTCAACGTTATCATCTACACTTTTTTTATACCCGGTAATAATCGCTGCACCAACCCCTTTATTTATCTCATGTTTTAATGGAATTATTCTATTATCTTTAATCGATGTTTTTTTAATTATATTATAGGTGTCATCATATGATCCATCGTCAACTGCATATATTTTATCGATGTAATCTGGTATCGATTCTAAAGTTTGCTCTATGAGTAACTCTTCATTATAAGCGGGTACAACGACAGAAATCATACTATTTTGATACATTTAATCCGCTATATGATCTATTGGAATGAAACGATATAAACTAGTGTTACTTGTGCACAGGGCGATTTATTCAATGGGTATTATTATTATGAAGGTTGTTCCCTGCCCAAGCTTGGAAGTAAAATCTATTCGCCCTCCATGCGCCTCCAGAGCCATTCGACAATAATAAAGTCCTGGTCCGAGACCGCGCGCGCATCTCAGCATCCCTAAAGGATATGCACAGAGCTGGTCACTCATTCAATCGAAAGCTAGGGGCGCTTTCATGAGAAACGACGCGAGCCGTTTTTCCACTTCATTCGCTCGCGATGGTAAGGGTTTGCCTTCATGGGTTTTCATAAATTATTGCTAATGGAACGCCATACTCCGCACGCGCACCCATGTTTTTGAACAAGTTAGTATAGGGAAGGATAAGATATGTGTCCAGATCTGAAACCAAATCCTAACCCTAATCCGAATACACCCGACCCCACGCCCAACCCGACCCCAGATCCTAACCCCAATCCAACCCCGGATCCAATGCCAAGCCCTAGACCTGATCCAGACCCTGGCCCCCAAAATAATGCGCGTGTCCACCGAGTACCGGGAGGCGCGCTTTATCACCATACAGAGGCTGCAATTACTTTATGCGCTAGAAGGAAAGAACCTCTATTAACTAAGCTTACAAACAAACAATTGATTCTCTATGATGCCTATCGGCGACGATGACAGCGCCCGTAAAACCGTTCCACTCGTTACATATGCATTAATCGCCCTGAACGTCCTATTTTTCTTCGTTGAACTGAGTGGGGGAGACGCCTTCATCATTAAGTGGGCCTTCATCCCCAGCCGCTTCCTAGCCGACCCTATCGGCGATTCAATGACGCTCCTCACATCAATGTTCATGCACGCGGGGTGGGTTCACCTCGGGGGAAACATGCTCTACCTATGGATCTTCGGCGACAATGTGGAAGACCGCTTCGGAAGCGTCAAGTTCACAGTCTTCTATCTGATCTGCGGATTGGGGGCGACGTTTGCTCAGCTAGCGTTTAGTCTAGGGTCAGATATCCCGAATCTGGGGGCTTCAGGGGCGATAGCGGGGGTGCTTGGCGCGTATGTCTTGTTGTTCCCTCAGGGAAAGGTGAGGGTGTTGCAGGGTCGAGTTGTGACTCAGGTACCTGCCTTGATTGTGATAGGGCTCTGGATCGTTCTTCAGTTCTTCAGCGGCATCGGCTCAATCGCCAATTCGGCGGAAACGGGCGGCGTAGCCTATATGGCTCATATTGGCGGGTTTGTGGCTGGGTTTGTGTTGGCGCTTTTCCTTAGAGGAAACTCGACGACGCAGGCCACGCAATAAAATCTTTTTAAGACTCCTCATTTCCGCGGAAATCTGAGATAAAAATGTGCATATAAATAGGCCTTATGTGCGCACTCATTAAGGGCCCTTAGAACTGGGCAGAGATAATTCAGCTAAGAGATATGAGATCAATGACTCAGCACCTTTATTTTGATTCACACCCTTAGGAGTCAAGCCATCGTAACAGGTGTAGTCATTTGTATCAACTAGTGCCAGCCGAGATATGTTTTTTCCCTTAAACCATAGGAAAGCTTCGTGCCCTCTCTGTCCATATTTTTCGTCGTCAAAGATCTCTGCAGCTAAAAAGGCAGCTTCGGTCATGCAGGCAGATTCTATGGGTTGTTGATCATAAACCGCTTTTTGTTTCCCTTTGTGATACCATCCATCTGTTCCTATTGGAATGAAGATCCCGTTTTCAAACTGCAAGTCGATTAGAAAGTCGAGGGTTTTTTTTGCTACTTGAAGATGCCGCGGGTTTTTCAGGATTTGATAAGATTCGATAAGTGCTTGGGGTATTCTGGCGTTCGCATATGTTATGTATGGCTCGAACCACTGCCACTCGGGCGACATTGCATCGAAATATTTCTGAACCAGAAAATCCGAAAATTGGTTCAAGTCCTTTAGTAGATTTTCATCGTCGGGGTAAGCCCGTGAGTATTCACATAAACCGAGAAGGGTGAAAGCCTTCGCCCTCGGGGAGGTGAAACCCCGGGCAATGGGTAGGCTTTCATTAAATAGCCACTTCGATAACTGTTTCAGAGATAGGGGCAGACTTGAATTCAATGCGCTGCCCGTTGCCCAAAGTGCTTGACCGATGCTGTCTTCGGTTCCTACCTCGTCCAGATACTGCTTATCGTATTGGACACGGTTGTGAAGTCCGCCCCCATTTATGTGCATGTAGAGGAGAAATTCGAGGTATCTCTTGGCAAGGTGAGTGGCTTCCTCTCCGCCGAATCTATTATGAAAGCGCACTGAGGCCACGAGGGCCCTGGCGTTGTCATCTGTCGTGTATCCATGTCTTCTGTCGATTACGCCGAACATTGAGTGTTGAAGTATGCCCATTTCATCTGTGAAGAGTCGGAGTCCACTCAGTCTGTTTAGTTCAGTCCAAATTTTGTCACATTCCGAGGTCCTTGTAGAATTCGTTGATGTATTTCATGGCGACGCTAGGCCAGATCATTTCGCGGCTAGTTTCATATGCCCTTCTCTCAAACTTCGCCTTCATTGCGTCATCTTTGATGAGGGTGTTTACGCATTCAGCGATTGAGTGAGGGTCTTTAAACTCGCATCGTAGGGCAGCTCCCTGATCTATAACCTCCTCTGCGTGTAGAAAGGGGGTTGTTACTATGGCTTTTCCGGTACATAGCGCGTAGAGCATTGTACCGCTGCTTATCTGGTCCCTATTCGGATAGGGTAGAACATATGTGTCCGTTGCCTGCAGAAACCTGATCAGGTCGATTTTATTTAGGAAACGGTTGACAAATCTTACATTCTGTTCAATGTCGAGAGAATCCACCAAATCGTATAATGATTGTCGATAGGATTCGCCCTCATGTTTCCTCACTTCTGGATGCGTCTCACCGATTATGATGTAGAGCACTCGTGGTTCAGCCGAGATTATCTCGGGCATAGCTTTGATTGCGTACTCTATTCCCTTTCCACTGCTGATGAGTCCAAAAGTGGATAGTATGTACCGATTCTTAAGCCCTAGACCAATCTTGGGTGTTTTGCTTTTAATGAAGGGAACATTTGGACAGCCATGTGGAATGTATCTTATCTTTTCCGTCGGGACACCGTAGCGCTCGATTAAAATTTTGGATCCCGCTTTGGCCAAGACTATTATCCTGTCGCTAAATCCCATGATTTCTTTTAGAACCCGCTCCGCATCCGTGTTAGGCTCCGGGAGTATGGTGTGGAGGGTTGTGATTAGGGGCTTCTTCAACTCTTCCGCGAATGTCAGGAGGTAATCTCCCCAGGACCCGCCAAACAGGCCATATTCGTGTTGAATATTCACCGCATTGATGCCGGAGTTGTTGATCCTTGATGCCACGGCTCTGTAGCTCTCTCGCTCATCTCTTTCTACCTGTAACTTGACTTCGTTGGGGTAGTCATAGTATTCGCCCTCATCATTTATGGCGATAATCATGGGGGGAGATAGGGCGCCTTGGCGGTTTATGGAGTCGACTAAATCATAGGTGAATGTCGCGATTCCACATTCGCGAGGAGGATAAGTGCTTAGGTAGGCAATGATGGGTTTGTCGTTTGGGGTATAGATTTCGTCTACGTCTCTTTCCTGGATTCCATCCAGGTATGTGTCGTGTGCAAGGTTAAGCAGCCTCCTCTCAGTCGTCAGACCTATCAGTTTCCCTTTTTCTACTACGCCTAGTTTTTGGATATTTTTCTCCCTTAATAGTTCAATGGCCTCTTTAACCGACTTATTAGACTCTATACATACAAAGGGAGAGGACATGATTTCTTCGACCCGAGTGCTTTCGAGGTCTCTCCCGCGGCCTAGAACCCTTTCAACAATGTCCTTTTCAGTTACTATGCCAACGGGTTTTTCGCCTTCTGTCACAATCACCGCGCCTGTTTCGTGGGTAACCAGCAGATCAATCAGTCTTGAGACTGATTCGACTTGAGAAATCGTGGGAGGCTCTAAATCGGTGCTGTTTAAAACCGGTAAGTCGAAGAGGGTTTTAAAGTATGTATTCGCTTTATCCATAAGTAACTTTAATACATCTTTGTATTAACACCTTTTTTATTTGCTTCAAAAACTAGTGTCTACAAGTGCGTTGAGTCAATTTATATAAGAGCGATGATTCATGTTAGAACCAATTGTCCCAGGGTTTTATTAACTGGATACATATTAGGAGTTCTGTAAGTCTTGATGGAATATCAAACTAAACGTTATGTCGCTTCACGTTTCGAGGGCAATCCCATACTGAAACCGATCCCTGAACATAGCTGGGAGTCCAAGCTTGTCTTCAACCCTGCGATGTTCGAGCTCGGAGGCAGGGTTCACTTTTTATATAGAGCTATGGGGAATGACATGGTCTCCCGACTGGGTTATGCATCCTCTCTCGATGGCCAACACATTGATGAGCGGCTGGATTATCCAGTTTTTGAACCTAAAAATCCCTCAGAGATTAGGGGCGTTGAGGACCCTCGGGTGACAATAGTGGAGGATCGGTGTTATATGACGTATACAGCCTACGCGCAAACGGCACAGATCGGGATTACCTCAATAAAGTCCAGGGATCTAATGGCGAAAAATTGGGATTGGGAAGAGAGGATATACCCATTCCCAAATATCACTAACAAAAACAGTGCATTGTTCCCAGTAAAGATTGGTGGAAAGTCCGTACTTTTTCATAGAATAGACCCCAACCTATGTATCGCCTACTCAGATGATATGCAAAACTGGAATAATTCGAAGATCGTTATGACTCCAAGGGAAAACAGCTGGGACTGCTTAAGAGTTGGAATAGCCGGGCCACCGATTGAACTTGATGAGGGGTGGTTGCAGATATACCACGGCGTAGACCAGAACAGGGTCTATAGACTGGGCGCACTATTGCTTGAGAAGGGCAACCCTGAGAAGATATTGTATAGATCTCTTGAGCCAATCTTCGAGCCACAAACGGACTATGAATGTAATGGGTTCATTCCAAATGTCGTATTCAGCTGTGGCGCGATTCGTCGCGGGAACGATATCTTGATCTCCTACGGGGCTGCGGATACAGTGGTAAGTGTATCCAAGTTATCCTTAGAAGAGATCTGTTAAGCGCTAAACTTGGAAACCCTGCGTGCGGCTCGCTTTAAAGTGGTTGTCTGCGGTTTTCTTTACTTTGGCTTTCCTCAGCAGTAGTCAAGTATCGAGAATGCAACTGCACGTGCGTAAATAGAGAGAACCGTATTAGCTACGCACGCCAATTAGCGAGTTGCCTCCCAGTTCTTTAACCACCATCGCTTTCTCATCAACATGCCTCCCTTTGATCATAGGACAATTGAAATACCATCACCGCCTAAAGGAGGCAGAATTGAGAAATACCTGGACAAGTTCCAGAACTTTGACACACCCGACCAATTAGTGACATTTATGGGTACAGTCTTCACCGATACTCTAGAATATTTAGATAGAGAGCAGAAATTCACGTTTCCAGAAATAAAGGTAAGCTACTATTATCGCCAAGAGGAATGGGATGATCTGATTAGAAAACTGGAAGAGTGTTTCGGGAAGAAGCCCGATAGAAGAGCAGTGGTTGTGAGAACAAGCGAGGGATTCAATGTTCACATCAACGTTTTAGACCATTGGAGCGATACATCCGTAGATTTCCTCATAAATCTATGCGGTTCTTTTATCGAAGAACTTGTTCATGTTATTTATCCGATGAGATCTGAAACCCAGATTCAGGATATTGTGTGTATGATGCTTGAGGGTTTTATTGAGGTAAAGTTGCCTGATGAGGTGAAAGAGGTTCGTCTAAAGAATTCGAAGAAATAGGATGAATCATAATAATATCAATATTTCAACTTCCCCAGATCCTTGTGTGTGCGCACAACGTCAGCCATTTCTCAAGAGATTAATCATTTGCGCCCGCCAAAACACCCCAAAATAGTGCCCACCCTAAAAAAATAATTTTAAATGTATGCCATGCGCGCGCATAAGGCAAACTAACCGATTTTAAACAATTTACTTGCAGTTTCGTGATAGTTGGCGTGAGTATTCGGGGCCTCTTCGGCCCCTACTACGGAGGCTAAGGGAGTATGGCGTTCCTTTAGCATAGTTTTATGAAAATCCATAAAGATAAACCCTTACTTTAATAATTTCAAAAATTGTGCGCAAAAGAAAGGAGTTCTTATAACACGCTTCCCTAAGAAAAATCATGATTTCTCTTCGCAATACTCAACCCTTAAACAATATCAAACAAAATAATTTAGATAAAGACATTCGTGTTCTCATGGTTGATGATGAAACAGATCAGCTTGCCCTCGCGAAACTAAATCTTGAAAACAGCGATCCGAGAATTAAGGTGACTGCAACACAAAGCCCCGCTGAAGCAATAACTCATCTTCAAACTCACCGACCAGACTGCGTAGTCTCCGACTATGCCATGCCAGAGATGAACGGAATTCAGCTCCACTCGACGATTAGGGAACAAGATATTCCATACATACTCTATACGAGTCGCGGTGGTGATGAAGTTGCCAAAGAAGCGTTTTCCGTTGGTATCGACGACTATGTTAGAAAAGATGCATCGCTGGCTCACTACGATTTTTTGGCTAGGAGAATACAGGTCGCCGTAGATAAGAAGAGAAGTGAGTCATGGTACCTGACATATTCTAAGAAAAAGTACCTAAATTGTAGAATTTGGAGAGCATAAAGTGACACCGACGTTAGGATAATTGAGTAACGAAATCTAGCTGCCTCTTATGCGTAAAAATTAGATTACTTAAATTTCGCTATCTACAACGAAAGCAATCTTTACAACAGCGCGATATTCTACAATCTTATCTTCTTTTACCTTCGCAGTAAACCGCTTCACATCAACACCCTTTATGTTTCTCACTGTCTTAGCTGCTTCCTTCATAGCGTTTTCAGCGGCCTCTTCCCAGCTATTTGGTGAATTTCCTATCAACTCAACGATCTTTACAACTTTCATGTCTCTTCACTCCAGTGATAAAGTGGGTTTTATCCACTTCAGTGTGTTTTAGCACATGCCCTTTATTATACTCGATGTGAGCCTAAAAATTCAGACGATTAAAGCGCATGCGCGCGCGAAACACGCTACAACGTACCAATAATTCCTCAAACTATCCCTAAGTGACCCAGGGCATCCCAAATAGTGCCCGCCTCACCAAAATGAACGTTAAAGTATGCCATAATTTATGGAGTGTGAATCTAGATTATACCTCCACAAGCGCCTTTTATAATCTGTATTATCCTAAACCGGGATACAGATGCAGGCGGTACAAGCGGAAAGGACTCTTAAGCAGAAGCAGAGCGCTCAGCAGCCTCTGTCGGACATAGACCCCGTTTTACTCAAGTTCACGAAACCCGTCCTTAGTACCGAGCCACAAGCCGAGCATGAGAACCAGGTCAAGGCGTTGAGGGACATCAATATCGCCCTTACACGGTTCAGGCTATCGAAGAACGAGGTCAAGGTCTACTTGTATCTCGCACGCTACGGGGCGCAGAAGGCGCAGAAAATTGCCGAGTCCCTTGGAGTACACAGGACGGAGGCTTACAAGATACTTCGCACGCTCGAGAACAAGGGAGTAATATACCGCGTCCTCGAGAGACCAATGAAATTCACCGCCGTCCCATTCGAGAAGGTCCTTGACACGGAGCTAGAGGAGCGCCGTCAGAGAATCCACCACTTGGAGAGGAAGAAGGCGGAGCTACTCCACTTATGGAACTCCCTGCCGAAGGCGAGCGAGACAGAGTCGGAGAAAGAGACGCTCCAGGTTTTGGAGGGCAGGAAGCAGATAAGCGCGAGGATCTCCGAGATACTCAAGGCGTCAACAAATAAGCTCAACGCAGTCGTCACGGACAGGCACCTCATCTACATCTACAACTCCTCATTCTTCGAGGAGCTCGAGGACATTTCAAAGAGTAGGGACATAGATGTCAGGATACTCACAGAGTATTCAACCACAAGCACCTTCGTCCTCGAGGAGGTCGACCTTTCAAACTGCGACTTCGCTTTCCTGCATATCAAGGATCAGCCGAGCTTCATTGTCTCGGATGCGGGGTACATGCTGCTGCTGATGGAGAACGAGGATGGCAAGTTCTACGCCATGGAGACTAACTACGCCTCCATATTGAAGTCGTATGGCAACCTCTTCGACCTGCTCTGGAAGAGTCAGGATCGTAGGGAGCATCCGATAGATGTTGTTCCAGCTGCACGCGGGAGAGTAATTTTCTCAGAAACTTGGCTTCCAGTAATCGCCATTTACAACTCGAATTACTTTGTTTCCCGTATCTCCTACGCTACGTAACTTGGAAAGGTTTAGATTATTAGTGAAAAGTTCCAGAAGGTCACAGCCAATCTTATCGCGCCCGCAAGTGCAGGGTAGACCATGACGTATTTCGCGACTGGTTTGTTCATGACCCTCATTAAAACGTATGTTGCCAGGATGCTTACGAGTATAAGCGCCACATCAGTGGGAACCCATAGGCTCCTCTGCATTAGATTAAGAGCCACTGGGTTGGTCTCGTATATATTCGGGCGAGCCAGTGCCAGACCTGTTGAGAGGTGATCACCCACAACGCCGGCCACGAGCATGAGGTAGGCTCCTACCTCAAAGCGCGATAACGGCGTGTTGCTGAACATCTTGGTTCGCAATATGTATCTCTATTCTATATTTTAAATCTATATGATCAATATTTACCAAGGTCAGGAGAAACGAAAAATGCGAAAACTAGGACGTTTAGGAGGACAGATTGTGTGCGCTACATCATACAAATAAAAAAATGATTTTCGATATATTTTCTAAGGAAAATGCGCTGAAAATTAACGATGCGCTAATATTACATCAGTATCTGAGCCATCATGGTAAGAATCTGTGTCCCTGATACATGTGTGTAACATTTACCACATGACAACTGCTTAAACCTCTAAAAGGACCGGGTAAATCCAGTGAAGTTCAGGCAAGAAAGAGAAACGGAGAAGATTGAAAAGATGACGAACAGACGAAGCAAGCTTGAGATCTACATAGACATACTCGAGGAAGTCAACAAGGGCGTAGTCATTCCGACACGCATAATGTATGGTGCCAACCTCTCCTGGAAACCCCTTCAGCAGATACTGAAGTCACTCGCAAACCAAGAGCTCATCGAAGAGTACCTGACGGAGGACGGTGATAAGAGGACGAAGAAAGCGTACAAACTCACGGAGAAGGGCATGAATGTGCTCCGCTATTTCAACAAGGCGAAGGAGCTCGTGGATAATAAGAAAGTGCCCGAGATCATGAGTTGGAGGTAAATTCTCCACTCATATTTTTTAATAATTTTTTTAGGGCGTTATACTGCCGAAGACTATCGACTTTGTATCGGTCTTCAGTTCGTCTGACAGCCATTTACTTGCTTCCTCGGGGTCGACTTCATACATGATCTTATGCACTACGTCCCCGTTGGGCAGGTTGACCTTTCCTTTTTTAGTGTTGACGGCAAGGCCACACTGAAGTTTCCCGTTGAAGATGTAAGAGACATCTTTGTGGCTCATCAACTCGTCTCCCTCGATGAGTACTTTGTCCCCTTCCTTCTCCATTTTGATGGTTACCTCGGGGATCGTCTCCGAGTAGGCGTAAAAGCTACCGTTCTTCACGACGGTAACGTGGAACATGTCCCCGATCATGTCGAAGGTGACGAGTTCAGAATTCATGCACCTCGCCCGGAAATCTAACCATCTACGGAGGACGACCTTATATCGATTAAGCCCCTTAGCTTGGCCTGCTCCAGTGGCCTGCGACTGGGTGAGAGTCTCACCCATCTGAGATACGAGGGTGTCGAGACTCTTTTCATGGTCCTGTAGCACCTTTAAAATTAGGTCAACTGCGTCGACCCTCTCGTCGAAGCTCAATTGTTGCTTAAGGCCTCCTCAGAGACATAGGAGAACTTTTACGATTAATAAAGAAGATAGGGTTATAGACTCATAATAAGGTCATGAATTAATATAACTCATATAACATGGATTATTTTAAGAAAAGATAGTTTTTAAGACCACGTTGGTCGTCGAGAGCTCAAAGAACTTGAGGTAACGAGTCTCGCACCCGTCTACGAAGACTCTTTCTAGCCTTGTCTTTTACTCAGGTGAACCAAAGCGGATCGATAAGGGATTGAAAAACATTCTTCAGATGAGATGTTCAGATATTATGCCCTACGAAGATCAGGAGCTTTGCTCTAGAAATTATATAAGCCTAAGAATGGTCGTAGAGACTGAGAGTTTGCGATGGGGAGCTATATGTTCGATGTGCTCAGAGTCGCCCTCTCTATAGTGATGTTTGGTTACGTTGCTTACAAGGATGTTAAGACGAGGGAAGTTAACGATCTCGTCTGGATCGTATTTGGCGTAGCGGCTCTCGGGATCGACGCTTTCGAGGTGTACTCGGGGGCGCTAGACTTGAGCCTTCTCGTCGTCACCGTCGGGTTCTCGGTGCTGTTCGCGCTCGCCGCTGGTTACACGGGGTTATTTGGAGGGGCGGATCTCCTCGCCTTCGTCGTTATTGGTTTACTCAACCCTATCGCGCCTTTAGCTGTGTTTAAACCGATGTTATTCACACCCGTACTCTATCCACTGACAGTGATTTCGAACTCGGCTATGATCAGTGCCTCTGGTGTTATTATCGTTCTCATGTACAACCTCAGTTCGCGGGGAAGGAGTGCATTCTTCGAGGGCTATTCGGGGGCAACCAGTTGGAGGAAAGCCATTCTGCTGATGACGGGTATAAGAAAGGAAATCGCAAGTGTGAGGGGGCCCCCGTTTGAATATCCGCTGGAGGCAGTTAACGAGGAAGGAGTCATTACGCTCCTCCTGAAGCCCGACCTGTCAGATGACGCGGACGCCTCGAACACGTTTAACAGGCTGCGCTCCCTTGGACGAAGCCGGGTCTGGGTCGCTTACAGTTTGCCTTTCCTACTCGTATTGGGGGTTGGGTATGTGAGTTCTATCATCTTCGGCGACTTCGGCTTATACATAATGAGCTTATTTATTCACTAGAATCGCTGGCGCCACGTTATACGAGTGCACTCCTTCCATCCTAATCGTTTTATGTTGATCAACTCAGGCAAGGGTTGCTATGACGTAGACGCCAGCAAAGATTGTAGCAGAGCCGAGTATGCGAGGTGCGCCGTATCCCTCACCGAGGAGGGTGAGACCGAGGAGTGCGCCTATAACGACGCTGACTTGCCTGAAGGCGAGGAGGTAACCGACGGGGGCGAGAGTCATCGCCACGAGGACTAGGAGGTAGCCACCACGCATTAAGGCGCCCGCTAGTGAGATTTTCTTCCAGTCGCTACGCCACTCGGCGCGTATATTGCCCCAGCCTCTGCCTCGTAGGATTATGGGCAGGAGGACGAGGGTTATTGCGAACTCCAGCCAGAGGTTGTAGAGGACAGGGTCGACGCGGCTCACGGCGGCCTTGTCGCTGAGTGAGTAGGCAGTGGTGCCGATGGCGGCAATGAGGGCGAAGCCGAATGCAGGTCCACGGAAGCTGCGCAGGGGTTCGAGTAGGCTATCTAGCCTCAGGGACTTTAGATGGAGTATATAGACGCCTGCGAGGACGAGTAATATGCCGACGAGTCCCGAGGCGGAGAGTGGGTCACCAAAAAAGAGGGCTCCCGCTATGGCAACGAAGAGAGGAGCACTCCTCGCGACGGGGTATACTACGCTCAGGTCACCCGCGTCGTAAGCTCGGCTCAGAGCGAGGAAGTAGACCACCTCCGCCAGCGCGCTTACCACGAGGAACGGTACCGCCTCCAGGGGAAGTCGCCAGTCGCGGAGCAGCACAATGAAGACGGGGAGGAGAGTGACCTGGCTCGTCGCGTTGGTAAGTAGCATGAAGCTGTCTTTGTCGCGTGAACCCTTGGCGAGAAAGTTCCACGCCGCGTGCGACGCCGCGCTGACGAGGACGAGTACCACGGCGAGGGAGTCCATGCAGGTACGGGGGTCACAAGGGTTAAAATCATTAGCAGCCGAGACGGCATCTACACCATGGATAGGTGCTTTGTAGCCGTGGAAGTTGACGAGCCGCGGCTCAGGGCAGCGCTACGGCGCGTACAAGAGGCACTCGTAGCGACGGGGGCGGATTTGAAGGCGGTCGAGGAAGAGAACATACATGTCACACTCAAATTCCTCGGCGAGATAACTGAGGAGAGGACGACGCGAGTCGCCGAGCTTATTAGGGGCATTGCCTTCAAGCCGTTCACACTCGATTTCAGGGGTGTCGGCGTCTTCCCGTCGCTGAGCAGGCCGAGCGTCATATGGGCGGGTGTCGCTGGGGAGGCGTTAGAGATGCTCGCCGTATTCACAGAACTAGAGAGCGGACTAAGGGCACTTGGCTTTGAACAGGAGAGGAGACCCTTCCAGCCCCACGTGACACTATGCCGAGTACGAGGAGGACATAACAGGGCAAAGCTTGCCGAGGCGGTTGAGGCGATGGCAGACGAGGAGTTCGGACTCCAGAGGGTCGAGCACATATGCCTCAAGAAGAGCCTGCTGACGCGTAGCGGCCCGATCTACTCGAATGTCGTAGAGTCGAAGGCGCTCTTATAGCCACTCGCATTCGGTAGCTATTTCTATGGTGCACACGCCTAAGCTCAATTAGTGACATCATTGCCCCTTCCGGAGCCTTGGAGCCAGCTTAAACGTAGTATATCAGTTGGGGTCAAGCCGTCCGAGCGCGACTACGAGGCGATAAAAGCATTCATAGTGAAGTTGAAGGCGGACCTCGCTGAGGCGCTCAGGAAGGGTGGCGTAGACGCAGACGTCGAGGTCCATGGCTCGGTTGCCCGAGACACTTGGCTCGTCGGGCAGAGGGACATTGACATCTTTATTGTACTCCGTCACGGTACGGGGCGTAACGAGCTGCTAAGGGTCAACGAGGTCGTGAAGGACTATGTGGGGAAGGGCTGGGTCGAGGCTTACGCGGAGCACCCGTATGTGAAGAAGATGATTGAGGGCTTCGAGGTGGAGTTCATCCCCTGCTTCAGAGCTGTGGCTGGGAGTGGCTTCATGTCGGCGACGGATTGGACGCCATTGCACACGAGCTACTTACTCCCACGACTCAACGCGCGGCTACGTGATGACATCAGGGTCCTAAAGGCGTTCATGAGGGGTATCGGCGTATACGGGGCCGAGATCAAGGTGGGGGGCTTCAGCGGCTACCTCTGCGAGCTCCTCGTCGTCGCCCACGGCGGATTCGAGGCGCTGGTCGAGGCGGCGGGTAACTGGGATGAGCGCCCCGTCATCCAGCTGGAGCAGGGGGCTGCGCCAAAGATTAAGGAGCCCCTCGTCGTAATTGATCCCGTCGACCCTAACAGGAACGTCGCCTCCGCGGTCACCGAGACGGCGCTCTGGACATTTGTCGCCGCGGCTCGCGCACTGCTCGAGAAGCCCAGCGAGAAGTTCTTCAAGTCCTCAGCCAAAGAGGCCTCAGGGCTCAAGGGGAAGCTGGAGGGCAGGGGTTCCGACCTCCTCTTCATAGTTATACGCGACGAGGAGCCGCCAGTGCCTGACACTCTCTGGGGGCAGCTCTATCGGACTGAGAAGGCCCTCGGCAGGGCGCTCGGGGAGAGGGGATTCAAGGTCTTCCGCTCTGGCACCTGGAGCGACGAGGCGAGCAGGCACATATTCGTCTACGAGCTCGAGTCGATCGCCCTCCCGCCCCTGATCAAGAAGGTGGGGCCACCCGTCCGCCTCCAGAAGGACAGCCGTGACTTCCTAGGGACCTACCTGGAGTCCCCTGACCTCGTCAGCGGCCCAGGTATTGAGGGGGGTAAGTGGTGGGTAATTGTCAAGAGGAAGCATGTTCTCACACGCACTTACCTCCGGAAGGTTCTAGTGGACAACTATGAGGAGCTCGGAGTCTCGAAGCGCCTTGCGGACCTCCTCGGGGAGGGCGGGGACATTTTCATTAACGAGGAGGTAGAGGGCGAGCTAAGGGGGGACTTTTCCGGTTACCTCGCCGACTTCCTATGTGGTAGGCCTGACTGGCTTGAGTGAACATGTCCCGTTAGACATGCTCCTCACACACCCGCGGGGCTACCTCATACACTTCCCAAGGTGGGATTACCGAGCTGCGGAGGCTAGGATCGAGGAACTTAGGACGCTGGGGGTAGAGGCGGTGGTCTTCGAGGGGCCGCACCGCGTTGAGACCATACCGGTCCTCGGCAAGGGCAACACTTCCATAGTCCTCAAGGCGATCACTCGCGACGGCGCCTGCGCTGCGAAGATACGGCGCTCCGACGCTGACAGGACTAGCTTTGACGATGAGGCGAGGCTCCTCAGGGCGGCGAACGACGTAGGAATAGGGCCGAAACTCATCTCATGGGGGAAGGACGTCCTTCTGATGGAGCTCATCGAGGGCCCTTATCTCAGCGACTGGATCAGGCAGCTTGGTACCTGTGACGCGGGGATTCTCCGCGGCGTCTTCCGTAGGTTGATCGACCAGACGAGGCGCCTTGACTTGGCGGGGCTCGACCACGGCGAGCTCGTCCGCCTCAGGAGGCATACGCTGATGCGTGGGTTTGAGCCTGTGATAATCGACTTCGAGTCAGCGAGTACTGCGAGACGCGTATCCAACGTCACGACCGTCGTGCAGTCGCTTTTCCTGAATACGCAGGCGAGCCTCGTCGTAGAGCGCATAATGGGGCTCCCCGACAGGGAGACGCTCCTCTCCGCACTCAGGGAGTATCGGAGGGACATGAGCGACGCCAAATACTCGGCGCTCATTCGCGCCGCGGGGCTGGAAAAAGATTTCACCGCCACCGCGCAGTCTTAGGGCATGGATACCAAGGAAGCGGCTCGCCGCAGCATCGACGAGCACAGGGAGGTTCTAGTAGGCGTCAGCAACAGGATACACGCTGAACCGGAGCTCGGCCACCAAGAGTACAAGTCGGCGGCACTCCTCGCTGAGGCACTTAAGGGGCACGGCTATGAGGTGGAGCTCGGCGTCTCGGGTATGAAGACAGCCTTCACCGCGAAAAGGGTGAATAGAGAGGGGCCGACGATCGCAATCCTCGCCGAGTACGATGCTCTCCCCGGCATCGGGCACGCCTGCGGTCACAACCTCATCGCCGCCTCCGCCCTCGGCGCCGCAATAGGGCTTGCCTCAGTCGCCGAAAAGCTTCCCGGTAACATAGTCATCTATGGGACACCCGCCGAAGAGGGTGTCGTCGAGAACGCCGGCGGCAAGGTGCTCATGCTCGACGAGATTAAGAAGGCTGATGTCGCCATTATGGTTCATCCCGCTAATATGTGGGGGAGCTACAGCTCGAGCAACGCCCGTGAGAGCTTCCTAGTCGAGTTCTATGGCAAAAGCAGCCACGCAGGCGGCTCCCCCGAGAAGGGCATAAACGCTTTAAACGGCGTCATCGAGACATTCAACGGGATAAACGCGCTGCGCCAGCACATCAACAGGGACGTCCGCATACACGGCATAATCAAGAACGGCGGCGCCAGCCCCAACGTCGTCCCCGACTACGCGAGCGCCCATCTCTACGTCAGAGCACCAACCATGCCGATGCTCACCGAGTACTACACGAAGGTCCAGAACATCATTAAAGGCGCTGAGCTGATGACAGGAACCCGGAGCAAGATCACGCGCGTCGCAAACCCATACGCCAACAGCATCCCCAACAAGACGCTCACGGACCTATTCCGAGCCGAGATGAAGGAGGTCGGAGTCGACTTCCCCGAGGAAAAGGAACCCCGCCAAGGGGGGGCAGCACAGACTTCGGCAATGTGAGTCAGGCTATCCCTGCCCTAAGCGCATATGTAAACATAGGCAACGTAACCCTCCACAGCCCCGAAGGGGCGTCTATGACGGCGACCGACGAAGCGCACGAGGTCATGATGAAGGCAGCGACTGCCCTCGCATTTATGGCAATAGACTTGATCTCGAAGCCCGAACTCCTAGACTTTGCGAAAAAGGAGCACGGACGCAGGTTAGCCGAGCAGGAGAAGCAGTCAAAGTAGCTCCGCGTAACCTTTTTACTGTGGAGGCTGTGTCTAGTGTTTGGTTCGGGATCGTGGTCTAGCTTGGTAAGATTCGTGCCTGGGGCGTACGAGTTCGTGAGTTCAAATCTCACCGATCCCACCAAAATCTGACCTCTCCGATGAGTGGTCTTCACCGCATTCATGAGTCGCGTTTTTGTATACATTTGTAAACATCCTCGATTTATCATTTCCAAAATGAGTAATTTTGAGTTTATATGGTCCGAGAGGAAACACTTGACCCTGATAATTGGGATGAGTTGAGGAAACTCGGGCATAAGATGCTCGATGACATGATTGATCACCAACGAGATATTGCGAAGAAAACATTCGGTTTTCCTTCACAAGAAATAACTAAAAACATACTAACCCCTTTGACTGAAGACGGCGAGGGAGAAGAACAAGTATATAACATCTTTAAAAATAATATCCAGCCTTATTCAGGAAGTAATTCCGCCCCACGTTTCTGGGGTGCAGTAGCAGGTACTGGCTCACCTTATGGCATGTTGACTTCGATGCTAACTGCGGGGGTAAACAGCGTAATCGAAGCCCAACCGATGGCAGCCGGGTACGTTCACAAGCAGGTCATAGACTGGATCAAGCAGATGCTTGAATTTCCGAAAGAAGCGGGGGGAGTTTTGGTTAGTGGTGGAAGCGAAGCCAACTACACGGCACTTGCAGTGGCACGAAACGCAAGAGCAGAGGTAGACATGAAGGCAAAGGGAATGCAGGGTGTGCAGCGTAGAATGGTAGTCTACGTGAGTGACGGAGGGCACCACTGCCTAGAGAGAAGTGTTGAACTTCTCGGAATCGGAAGCGAAAACCTCCGATGGATAGAAAGCGATGACGAATGCAGAATTAAATTGAGTTCACTAAAAGCGGCGATAAATGAGGATAAAAAAGCGGGCTACTTGCCTTTTTGCATTATTGGGAACGCGGGAACTGTTGACGCGGGAGCATTCGACGATTTTCACGCACTTGCGGACCTAGCTGGAAAAGAGAAGCTTTGGTTTCATATAGACGGGGCGTTTGGTGGCTGGGTCAAAATAAGTAAGACCCATAAACACTTAGCTGATGGTTTTGAGCGAGCAGATTCGTTAGCTGTAGACTTGCACAAGTGGATGTACATGCCCTACGGGATTGGCTGCACTCTTGTCAAGGATAGACTCGCTCACTATAGTACATTTGTTTACGGGCATGAGGCTCAATATCTTAAGAGTGGTTCGGATCTCATCAAGGAGAATAGCACAACTCTGGATAGTCCTCACAGCCTCGCTTTGCCACTCAGTAGGGAGTTCAGAGGTTTAAAGGCCTACATGTTACTAAGGGCTCATGGTTGGGGCAAATACGGTCGTTTGATTCAGCAGAACATAGACCAGGCAAGATACCTAGGTGAATTGGTTCAACGGGATCCTGAGATGGAGCTCTGCGCCCCAGTAGCGAGCAACGTCGTGTGTTTCAGATTTAACCCGGGTAACCTGTCCGAAGACGAGTTAAACAAGTTGAATAAGGCGATTGCCACGGAGGCAAATAAGATCAGGTTTTGGATGATCAGTGACACCAACGTTAAAGGTAACTGGGTTTTACGAGCGGCAATTACTAATCACCGCAGCAAACGAGAGGACTTTGATTACGTCTTCAATCTAGTAAAGGAACTTGGCCAAAAGGCCATCAGTCATCCTCAAAACTGAGGTGGGAAAATGCAGAGTACAAGCAATCCAGAGATATTCACGGCCTCTCCCCGGGACTCGGCTAAGCTTGCAGAAACCCTGGCTCGTGCTTTCAAAACGGATCCCGGTGTCAGTTGGATGACCCGAGATGACCGATTAAAGATGTCTGCTCTAAGAGACTTGTTCACATTTTGTCTCGATATTGCCTATTCCGAGGGTGAAGTGCACTCAACGAAGGATCTGAAGGCCTGCGCCTTATGGTTTCCTCCGGGTAAGGGTCTGCTTGATGTATCACCTGAGAACTTTGAGGCTCTCGGTCCAAGGATATTGAGATGGACGACTGAGGCGAGGGTAGATAGGTTCAATGAGGTGATTCAATCGTTTGTCGAGAATCGGCCAAGCATCCCCCATGGTTACCTCGAATACATCGCTGTGGACCCAAACTATCAGGGTAGAGGACTAGGTTCAGGTCTACTCAAGTATAAATTAAAAAAGTTTGACGAAACAAGAATCCCTACTTATTTAGAAAACTCAAATCCTGTGAACACGTCTCTCTACGAGCGCCATGGATTCAAGGTTCTAAAGACTAAGCAATTCGGCTCCAACGGACCAGTACTGACCTTCATGCTACGACAACCAAGGTGTGTTAAATGAGCGAGAATAAACAGGAGCCTGTCCGGAAAGAAGAAACACTTGACCCTGAAAACTGGGACGAGATGAAGAAACTAGGGAGACAAATGGTCGAAGATATGCTAACATATCAAGAAACCATAAGAGCCAAAACTCAATTCAAATACATCACAGATGAAATCCTAAGCAAACTCAAGACTAAGGTACCTCATGAAGGCCTTGGAGCAGAAAAAACCTACGACGATTTCCAGAAAATAATACTAGAAAACAATACGCCTCATTTTGGTTCTCCTAGATGCTGGTATACAGTATTAGGGCAAGGAACACCCTTCGGCGCCCTCTCAGATATGTGGATGTCAGGTCTAAACAATATAGCAGCAGAAAACAACCGCTTCAACCTAGGGCCGGAGATCGAATTACAGGTTTTATCCTGGCTGAAAGAGATGCTTGGCTACCCCGCTGACTCATCCGGAATACTCGTATCTGGTTGCAGCCACGCAAATCTAACTGGCCTGATTGTAGCTAGGAATGTCAAAGCCGGAGGCAACATCAAAGAAAATGGCATCTCAAGCAAGCTTACTTTCTATGGCTCCCAGGAGATGCACACAAGCATACAGCGAGCAATTGAAGTAATGGGAATTGGTTCAAAGAACCTTAGGAAAATTCGAGTGGATGACGATTTCAAGATAAACATCGATGAACTAGAAGAGAAAGTCAAAGAAGATCGTAAGGCTGGATATACTCCCTGCGGGGTTATCGGCTGTGCTGGTGCCACAAACGTCGCCAGCTTCGACGACCTCGACGCAATTGCTGACTTCTGCCAAGAACAGGATCTATGGTTTCACATAGACGGGGCATTCGGAGCTTGGGTTGCGCTCTCTCCAAAATACAAGCATCTAGTCAAGGGAATGGAGCGAGCGGATAGCCTGGCATTCGACCTGCATAAGTGGATGTATATGCCATACGGGGTTGGTTGTATTCTTGTTAAGGATAAGGCGGCTCACTATCAGGCTTTCTCGATGCACGGAGATTACATTTCACACGATCCTAGCATGATGGATCTAGGAATGGAGCTCTCCAGGCCACTCCGTGCCCTGAAAGTATGGATGAGTATCAAGGAGCACGGGGTCGACAAATACAGGCGAATGATTGAGAAAGATATTGAGTTAGCTCATTATTACGCTGAGCTAGTGGTGGAACAACCAGGTCTTGAACTGATTGCACCCGTTATTCTCAATGTTGTGGTCTTCCGCTGCAAGAAACCGGAGTGGAGCGAGGAGGAGACTATCGCTCAGAATGCTAAACTCATGCCAATCGTATATTCACATCCTGAGTTATTTGAATGTGGAGGGCTATTGACTAAGGTGAGAGGGGTTGAAGGCTTTAGGGTTTGTTTCACTAATCATAGAAGTACAAAGAAGGACGTTGAGTATGCTTTTGAAAGCTATTTGAATATGTGTAAACTTGCGGGAGTATCATAACATTTTTAAAAAATACATGAACAATATTTCATATAAACCCATTATTATTTAAAATATAGACTCTCCAATGAGTGGACTTCACCGATCCCACCATTTAACGAACTCATCCCACGCACGCGCGGCCGTGTGCGTTCCATCGAAACCTGTTTCCAGCCACGCGCGCTAACTCCTTAAACTCCAATAAGCATTATTACTATCTTCAACTCTCAATGACTCCGGTACTTTATGCACCCAGCCCACATTCTTGTACTTCAAATCGACCCCATCGAGTCTATGGGCATATATCCGGAGATCCTTCGCGGCCTCGGAGCAGAGGTAACGATCTTCCACGCTTATAGATTACAGCCTCCGGAGAAATATCCCTCAATAGATGGCTTCGACGCTTTTATTCTAAGTGCGATGGCTCCCGATGTCCACGAGATGCCACGGTTCTACTTCCTCCAGCAGCTCTGGGATTACGTCGATGAGATACGGCTGAGCGGTAAGCCTTGCTTTGGGATATGTGGCGGTGCCCAATTCCTAGCGTATAGGCTCGGTGCTAATGTTCACAGCTCACCCAAAGAGGTGGGTTGCTATCGGATACAGCTCACCGAGGCAGGTATACGTGACCCGTTGCTTGAAGGCATACCCCAAGAGTTCACAGCCTTCCTCTGGCACGGAAACATGTTTGAAATACCGAAGGACGGAGAGCTCGTGGCTACGGGGGAACCCTGCCATATTCAAGGATTCAGGTTTAACAACATCCGAGGATTCTTGTTCCGCTTTGAGCTGAATAGTCGTGAACTCGGAAGTTGGCTGGAAGTGTGGGGCGCCTCTACTGCCGTAGCAGGAAAGACGCCTGAACAGGTTTTAGCCGAGTGTAAACTCAATGACGCTCAGATGCGTCTATACGCGGAGCGGGTTGCAGCTAATCTAATCCATCTCGTTTCCCAATAGCGTGTGCATGATGTGTTTTGGAAGCTTCATATTGTTATATGAAATTTTCACCTATGGTGAGTTTAGATTTAACCCTTAATTGGTAAGCGTTAACGGATAGTAATATATAGTAACTAGGGTGTTTTCAATTATTGGGTACACCCCCGCTTGTTACCCCCTTCATCGAGAAACAAGGAGAAGATGAATACAAAATGGTTGAAATCAAGAAGGAGATCGAGAAAGCTAACGGCAAATTCGGAGAGTTTGTGAGGCGAAGCGACGCAAAGGCGATATCTGGACTTTATACAAATGATGCCTGCCTAATGCCCGCCGGAATGAGTTTCATCAAAGGGAGGAAAGCAATTGAGGAGTTCTGGGGCGGAGCGATTAAGGGCATGGGGCTCAAGGATGCAATATTGAAGACCGTCGAGGTCGTCGGATCTGGGGACACTGTTACTGAGATGGGTGAATACCATTTGAAGCTTCAAGCCGCTGAGGATAAGGGAAAGTATGTGGTTGTCTGGAAGAATACTCCGGATGGCTGGAGGCTTCACTGGGATATTTGGACTTCAAGTATTCCGCCTAAATGATCAAAACCCGTTTACGATACATTTTTTGGATAGTTGGAAGTTCTATTTGTTCGAATAAGCGCTTACTAATAGAGTATCACTTAGCTATTCTCGAGAAATCTTATACCAAAGTCTCTTTGGCATTAACCTCATATAACGTACAAGCGCACCGGTGTTTAGATCCCTTATCTCCTATGTTTAGCTATCATCGCGAGGGCTCTCTGCATCTCATTATAAACTAACATGATCCCCTCATCAACACCCATTCCTGGCTTCGCTGCAACTAATTCAGCGTTAGTCGCAAGGGCGATATGTGCTGATACTCGGGCCGATATATCGGTCTCATTACATGACCCTGCAACGTATGCACCCACTCCGCTTTTCTTACAGTAGAGCACAGCCTCCACAGCGTTATCGATCGTCCCAAATTGTGGGGTCATGATGTTGATGACATCGGCTGCGCTTTCGTCGCAGAAAGTTCTCACATCGTCAAGGCTAGTGCACCATTCATCTGCAACTATCTTGACTTTTGAGTCGAGTTTCTCTAAATGGTTTTTAAGGGACTTCGATTCTTCGATTTGCCTTTTTTTATTCGCTGCCAAGATAGGTGTTTCTATCCATAGCGGAAAAGGATGAGCAGTCTTCTCAAGTTGAGAAATATAGTGCGCCACTGTTTCGAGGTTGTTGAAGACCCCGCCCAGTGTCCCATAAACGCCGAGAAGAATAGTTGCAGAGTAATCCTCACCACCAATTTTTATAATGCGATCTTTGACCCATTCTACATACTCGATGAGGCCTCTTCCATTGGGTCCTACGAGTGTTGGGTTGTTGATGAGGCCATGAGGTAGGACTTTTACCCCCTTGAGGATCATTTTATCTACGTTTGAGTACCTTTCGCCTCCACTCTGGGAGAACATTGGTATCATTTTTTGTGAGATCTGGAGCCCGTAGGAGTCAGCAATTACCTCTGCCATAGTCTTACTCTCCGATTTGGAGAAGGCGTCCAATAGGGCTTGGGTGGCGCCGTAGCGAATCGCGGTGTGAAGTTTCTTACCCGATAATTCTAATTCATCGACCCAGTTGCAAAGTGATTTAAAGTTATCTAGTTCTAAGCCGGTGAGTCTTGGGGCAAGGAAATTATTTATTATGTCTATTAGGTTGGAGGCTGCGAATATTGGGTCTCGACCCGCTATTCCGGAGTATTGTACCGCTGAGCAGTCGCCTATGGCAATATTACCATCTTCAAGTTCGAGCATTATTGATACGGATTCGCCTCGTTGCCTTATCTTTGAAAAACCGGGTGTTACGGGTGCTCCGTTGTATATTGCGCCATCTAATGTGGCTCCTTGTTTTATTGCTTCTAAATCGTCGAAGAAGTAGCCTGTCAGCCCGGGGGAAGTGTAGACGTCCTTGATCCTCATGGTTAAGAGAAATATGTTTTGAATAATGAGACTTCGCATCTTTTCACACGCGTAATGCTCGTGTGTGTGCCCATAGGTGCGCGTGATAGGAGCATATTAAATCTGGAATCCTATTACATCATAACCGTTTTTTCACTCAAGTGTGCAAACTTGGATATTTTTTTTTAAAAAAAGGGGAATGACGTAGTCTACTTTGCCATATCAGTAATCATCTTGAGTAAACCAAGCTCATATTCGATAGTCGCCGGGAACGCCTGCGAGACTGGGATAAACTCGGTATACTTCAACATGGTAGGCAGCCATTTCTTGAACAGATTTGTTAGAGCCTCTTTGTTTGGCGCATCCCAACAGCAGAAGGCGCCATAATCGTCTCTTGTCCAGGTGTTTTCTATTATTACGTCTTTAGGGGTCTCTCCCTTTAGTAGGGCTGTGAAACCTGCTACCATGTCTTTCGTGCATGCGATGTTTGTTTCTTTGGTCCACTTGTGAACTGCTATAAACTTCATTCTTTTCACCAGTTTCCCAATTTTTCAAGGTTCATCAGTTAGTGATTGATGAACCTTATATGGGTGATTGTCAACTGAGTATATATCATTTGCGCGCGTGACTACTTGAAATAGACGCAGTTATAGGTAACTCGATCTCCACTAGCGTTTCTACGTCATAGTGAGGTCTTGGCTGGATGAGTTTGAGGTAAGACTGGGGTAGGGCAAGCGTTTCCGGGGCTTACTTTTCTGAATAATGAGCACGCGCGCTGCACGCGCAAAAATGAATCAAAAACCATTCACGCATGGATGATTGCCCTTCTGTCGCAGATCTTTTTTTATCTTCTGTTCCCAAATCTGTTACATGGCTAAACTCAGGCTGGGGGACAAAGCGCCGGATTTCGCCCTTAATAACCAGGATGGCAAGTCTGTTGCGCTCTCTTCCCTCAGGGGGAGAAAAGTGGTGTTGTTTTTCTATCCCAAGGACTTCTCCCCGGGGTGCACCAGGGAAGCGTGCCACTTCCGAGACAGCTTTGAGGACTTCACGGAGGCGGGAGCGGAGGTGATTGGGGTGAGTGCTGACAGCGTGGAGTCGCATAAGAAGTTCATTGAGTCGAATCTCCTGCCCTACACTCTCCTCAGTGATCCTGGTGGCGAGGTTGCTAAACTCTACGGCGTTTCCGGCTTTCTTCTGCCGGGCAGGACCACCTTCATAATAAGTAGGGATGGCTTGATCCGGTACATTTTCAGTTCGCAGACCGACATGAAGGCACACATCAACGAGTCGCTGAAGATCCTCAAGAGCAAATAAAGAAAGGCCAGCTGTGCGCGAAGTGGTTCAAAATACGCGTGAATATTTATTCAAATGGACTATTTGTGAGTAATCAATAGAAATCAGAATAGGAGAAAAAGATCCTGTCTGGTTTTAATCTATTAAGGGATTTATAAAATTGGTCGTTGTATCCCCAAAACCTAACATGAGAGCCTGAGGCATATGTGGCGTTAATGAAGCCAAGGGATGTTGCGGCCTCGTGGTAGGAATGACCCCGCATTGTAGTTAGACTGATGCATTCAATACCAGTCGAATCAAAAAAGGTTACAAGCGCCTCAAAGATAGAATAAACCAGGTCATAGCGATCTTGAAAAGTAATTAAATCAAATATCGAACCAATTGAGTATCCATTATAATCCTCAAATTCGAGAACCACATAGCCGACGATCTTACCGTCTAACTCGGCCGCCTTAATTTTATACACGGCCTCTGGATTCTGAGTAAATCTCCAATTCATGTATTGATGACTTCTCATCATAATGTAGTCGTAGCCATTAACAATCTTCTCAAAAAATCTATCAAAGTCTTCATCAAATAAGTCTAAGTCACGAAACTCGATTTTTCTCTCAGCATCATATATTACGAATTGGAGCAGGTGCATTAGAGAATTCGACTTTAAGGGTCTGGGGGTTCTCTACGGGCACCTTCTCTAGGAAACGATCAACATCACGTATTCTGACTAAGTCGGAGAATGGAGTCGGAAAAGTTACCTGCTGGTGTATCATCGCTTTCGTCAACACGATTGGGTTTGTTGTAATCCAGTAACAAAAGTCAGCGCCAACGCCAGTCTTGAGGGAATCGGTGAGGTTGGTCACTGCCTTGTAGACGCCAATTTTTCGATACTTCTGGTAAGTAGCATAGTCGTCATCATAACAAGAGATGACTATTTTTTCACCAAGTTTGATCTTTAGCTGCATGCAATGCCCCACGCCAGCAATTCGACCTTTCACTGTTGAGATGGCGATGTGGGTTTTGAGAGGTGATCGTACATATCTCCATCGCCAGTAATCAACTGCTTGTTTTCTTTTTTTCCAGGAGGGAAAGGAGGCTTTTAAGAGAGCTACGATCTCCTCGTCGTCGCCTTCTTGGTATTGGCGTGTAGAGACTTCATCTAGACCACACGCATGCGTCATGAATATAGGATAATCAGTAGCGTTAAATCTGTTTACAGATGCAGTCTTGCATACTTGCCTTGAATAAAGGTGCGTGTACTCCTTATGTCTCCACCATTCATAATGAAGCGCGCACTCCATAAATATTCTAAATAGTTCATACGCGTTCTATAAGTTTCTCAAGATGGCGTGCGAAGAAAGAAATAAAAGGATAACAACATACGCACGCGGTTGCTGATCTATGGGGATTTTAAACCAATCTTCTCAACAATATCGACAAGTTTCATTATTACATACTTATTTGAAAATTTGAATGATTCCCAACCCTCTTCGGGCTTTATCCCATGGGCGGCAAGGAAATTAGTTGATATTCTCTCTTTACCCGACTCTGAAAAAAGTATTATTATATCTTTATACTCATTTTCATCCATTACTTCTTCAAGTTGTCCGCGGAATGAAGCGAATCTGTAGTTACTTAAATCCGAATTATACTTTTCAATCTGGACACACGCCTTTTTACTCTTTTTAAGGAAGCGCATTTTTTTACCATAGTCTGTGAAGTGAAAATATAATGTGTCATTCCGCTTCACATAACGGAAAGGCGCAAGATAAGGGTAATCTTCACCATTTAATGCTATACGACAAATCATTTGTGAGTCAACGAGTTCAATAATCTCAGCCTCGCTCATCCTAGGTAATTTATAAGGTTCCATAATTCACTCACACAGCCTAAATTGTGAATGTTCTCGAATTTAGCTTACTCTATGAATATTTTCGAAAAGTGGGCGCGCGCGCATGCGAATAGGAAATATCAACCATATCAACTACCGAGCTAATGCGATTATCGCACACACGCGCGCGGAGATAGTCAACGCAAATGTCTACGGATTTAGACGTCTAGCCTTCCAAGTGCCGCCTCATTTCGGTCAAGGGCCTCAGTGAGGTTAGCCTTCGTGGCGCGCGCGACCTCAATGTAGGAGTCTCAATCTCCTCAATACCTAGGCATAGAACCTTCATGGAACTTGTGGGATGAAGCGGTTAAGGTAGAGTTGCAGGTGCAATCTTGGATTGATAAGATTTATGCATAATTACGAAGGGTGTGGGATCTGTGAATGAGTTGCGTGAGCATAATATTAGTATCTGGAATCCATGAATCTTAAAAACTCACATGCCATCGATAGCCTTGCGGCTAGGTTCTGACCACAAGGCCGCGAGTCCTACACCGCCCCCTTGGGGCGATGGCGACGGGGCTGATGAAGCCCCATAAACACTACAAAAGGCAACACACTCAGATTAGCCACACTTTCAGCTAAACAGATGAGGGAGCACTACGCATGTGTGTTTTCGGCTATATTCTCGCGCTTACAACACTGAGACTCTCAAGCACTTAGATTTTCACTTCTTTAATGAAGTTTCCACCGAGCATGATTGCTTCAAGGTCTTTCCCGATGGCTGAGATATCCTTCAGAGGGTCTCTTCCAAGAACCAGCAGATCAGCTGCTTTCCCCGGCTCCAGTGTACCTAGTCGGTCTCCCATTCCTATGGTCTTAGCAGCGTTTATCGTCCCAGCGGCTATCGCATGTTCTTTTGTCATGCCCCAACGGACCATATATTCGAGTTCAGTGCTGTGCTCTCCGAAGTATACCTTTGGCATACCCGAGTCTGTTCCAAGGGCGATCTTCACTCCTGCTGCTAGTGCTTTTCTGAAGTTGGGTTCAGTCTCCTTCCAAACTTCTGTCTCAAGTAGCCTAGTTTTTGAAGCGTTATCCCCATGGGCTTCAACAGCCTCTACATAGGGCTTTAGCGTGGGGATTAGGATCTTATCACCTTCTAACATGGTGTCGATGTCCCCTCCACTGAGCGTCTGGCCATGTACAATTACATCTACGCCGGAGGCGAGCGCCCTCCGAATTCCCTCTTCCCCATAGCAGTGAGCGTGGACCATTCTACCGCATGCGTGTGCCTCCTCACAGATGACGGTCATCTCCTCGAGGGTCAGCTGAGGGTGCCTGGGCCCTGTATGGGAGGCGGAGATGGCGCCCGTCGCCCCCAGCTTAATGAAGTCGGCGTTGTGGTGCATCAGAAGCCTCCTCGCTGCGTTTCTCGCGGAGTCGGCTCCATCAACCTCGTATAGTCTCACACCCGGCTTCGTGCTTCTGCCACCCGTAATCGTTATCATCTCTCCGCAGACGAAGAGTCTTGGACCCTCCACTAGCCTATCGATTTGGGCTCTCCTGAGGCTGAAGGTCATATTACGTATCCCTCCCGCGTCGATCAGTGTCGTCGCACCCGAAGCCAATGCTTTTCTCATGTTGGTAACGGCCCTGATAGCCTGGTAGTCGTCCGGTAGATCTTCAGTGTCCTTCTTCGGGCCGTACCTCAGGTGTACGTGCGCGTCGATAATGCCGGGCATGATCGTTTTGCCCCTGAAGTCATGTACTACATCGTAGGTTTCCTGGAGGGGACCCTGTGAAACTTCAAGGATGACGCCGTCCCTTATTCCGACTCTGCAGTCCTCGTAGACCCTCCCGTCCCCCACGACTAGCTTTGAGGCGCGGATCTCCACGCCGCCGCTCACTGAGGTTCGCCCTCCCAGCTTCTAAGTGATGGAGGTGAGACTTCGTCGGCGCTCCTCTTTAAGGGGTGTTTCTCCGGTAGCCTACGGTATATCGACTCGCATGCCCTCTGAACATCCTCCGCGAGCCTCGCCTCATCACCATTCACGAGCCTGCCGTTCTCGACGAGGACTTCGCCATCGACCATTACCAACCTTACATCGCTTCGCTGCGTCGAATTGATGAGGTTCCTGATGGGGTCGCGGCAGGGCACGTTGTTCATCGTCATCATATCGACCACCGCGAGGTCAGCCTTCGCCCCCTTCCTGAGGAAACCGATATCGATCCTGCCAAGCGCCTTTGCCCCCCGGAGGGTCGCGCTGTCGAATATCTCTCGGCTCGTCCCCGAGGAATAGTCCCAGTCAGCTAGTTTGCTTACGTAGCTGGCGATCCTCATCTCGTTGAGCATATCCTGGGGAGCGGTGTCCGTGCCGATGCTCACGTTCACGCCCGCGCGTAGGAACGTGGAGTGACTTTGCATGCGGTTTCCTCTCTTCACAAATACGACCGGGTCGTGGCTAACCGTTGCACCGTGAGAGGCTAGTATGCTGAGATCGCCGCCGTCCCTTGCCGGGTACCCGAGGAGAGGGTGACCCGCCACAGCCCAGCCGTGCCCGATTATAAGGCGGGGGGATAAGAGGCCGGATTCTGCAATTACCTCGACTGGGGTCTTCCCATACATCCTGAGCATATTCTGGAACTCTAGAACCCACTCCCCGGCGTGCATTGAGACAGGGCAGTCCAGCCTATCTGCGGATTGCTTGACCCTGGACATGAGTCCCAAGCTGACGTCGAGGGGGCTGCTAGGGTAGATCGCCCCCATCAGGCGCCCGCCATGGGTGCCAGAGTACTTTTCAACGAACTTTTCGGCGGCCTCGAGTTCTTTTATACCTTTTTCAGGCTCCGACCAGGCGGTTTTAAAGTCGAACCGGTCAACGCGCTCAAATCTCCCGTCCTCTATCTCGTGGCCTTCATACGCCCTTATGCCGACCTCGCCGATTATTTTGGAGGCATTCTCCTCGCCGAGATGCGTGACCATCCCGATTTCTACTACTGTTGTGTTGCCACTCAGTAGGCACTCGTTCAAGCTGTACCTCGCGAATGCCCTGAAGTCCTCCTCGGTGGTGCTCGCTCCAAGAGCCGTGAGGTTCTCACCCAGGTTACTCCCGTAGAGCTGACGAATCCCGATGTCCTCAAGGAAGCTCTTGTCCTTCGGGGCGCTCGATGCGTGTATGTGTGTATTGATGAAGCCGGGAGTCACTAGACAGCCTCTCGCGTCTATCCACTTGTCGACTCGCCCGTCGTAGCTTCTTCCCACATGCTTGATTCGCTTATCCTCGACGACTACGACGCCGTCTCTAATCATCCGGTGCTCGGCGCCGTCGAATCCTACTATGTAGCTGCCTCTGATGCCAAGGGACAAATAGATCAATAGGTCAGCCTTTCTCAGGCAATTTAGTTTTTACGAATTGATTGCTGCGTCGCGCGCGCTAATTGTTAGCTTAATTTTTAACGAATCTGCCTCTGAGGTAAGCGCCTACAAACATGAAAGAGATGCCTACTATTACAGGCCAATTACCAGTTCCTAAACTAGCCGCAGCTGAGCCGGGGCATTGACCAGATATTCCCCACCCCACGCCAAAAATAGCTGCACCGATCAAAGTATTTCTCGTTAAAACACTGATTCTGGGCTTGAAAACCCCGCCCAACACCGGCTTCTGCATGAACCTCGGCGCGACGTTGATAGTTAGGAACGTGACCACTGCTGCGCCACCCATTACGAAGATGAGGCCTAGATCATCTAGTCTAAGGAAGCTTAAGACGATCTCCTGCTTTGTCATGCCGCTATAAGCGAGGCCGAAGCCGAATAAAATGCCGCCCAAGTAAGTTACGATGTTTCTCGAGTTCATCACACGACCCCCAATAGCTCAAGTAGGTGAGCAGTTATGATGCCGAATCCCATGAAGGTTAGAACGGCGTATAGTGAGGTCGTTGAAAGCGAAGCGAGACCACTAATGCCATGCCCAGAAGTGCAACCATTTGAGAGTCGCGTACCAAAACCAATAAGTAGTCCACCTAGGGCAAGCCTCCACAATTCGACATTTGTCACCCATAGGCCTGATGGAGATAAGGTAAACGTATAGATTAGAGCTCCACTTACTACACCCAGCGCTAACGCGACCCGCCAGTCACGTTCCTCTAGATTTCTCTTTCTCTTGAAAGTGCGCTAGTTTTGTGAACCATGAGAGGGTTGTTGTGAAGAAGCTGCTCTGTGTAGCGTGCAACCCGGTAAATATGTAGATAAGGCTGACCCCGGTTCCAACGATTAACCCACCTACTAGGTAGGGTTCGATGCCGAGTGGAAACATAGCTAGATTCTATTATCAATATCATAAAAACTCGATCAATCTTTAACCAGGGGATAGCCGAGTTTCTTCCAAGAGTCAACTCCTCCAAGAAGGTTGTAGATTTTCGTTCTACCCGCTCTAAGGAGTATACTCGCAGCAAAACTGGAACGTGTCCCAGTCTTACACATGACTACAATGGTCTTCTCTTCAGGTAATTCACCTAATCTCTCCGGTAACCTTCCAAGGTAGATGTGTATAGCATCCTTAAGGTGCCCCTCATCCCATTCATTGTATCTTCTGACATCCAAGATAACTGGAGGTGCTCCTGAGTCAAGCATCGTTTTCAGCTGCTGGGATGTTATTAGCTCGACTTTTGATAAGGGGAAACCTTCCTTGTACCATGATTCTAAGCCACCTGACAAGTAACCGGTAAAAGAGTTGTATCCCATACGGTATAGGTTCCTGATAGCGAAATCTAGGGCTTCAGAGTCATCGACAACGAGAAGCAACTCTTTTTCGACGGGGATGACCCAACCGGCGTTAGATAATCTCGAAGGGGGTAAGCTGTAGGAACCTTGGATGTGTGCTCCCCCGAAAGCAGGCGGTGCCCTCGTATCGATGATTGGTATTCCTTTGGCGATAGCAGCTTTGAACTCGGCGGGTTTGAGTGCAGGGGGGATAGGTAGGTGCGATGTCGTCGGTGGGCCTTCAAGATTGTATTTCTCCATTACCTTGAAGTAAGGCGAGGTTTCATGAAGCTCGGCGACTTTTTTCTTTATGAATTCGCTCCTTGATTGCTGAAGCATTGGATTTGTTAGTCTTTCTGCGCCGATTGTGCTGATCTCTCGTTCACTAATGTTACCGCCACAGACCGACCCGAATCCATGGGCAGGTAACACGACTACCCCATCTCCGAGTGGTATGAGTTTGTCATGTATGCCGTCATAGAGTTTTCCCGACATCATCGCCGTGTTTTCTGGTCCTAGGAAATCTGTTCGACCCACATCCCCAATGAAGAGAGTGTCGCCTGTGAATACTAGGATTGGTACATTTCCACTCTCGATATCATATAATGCATAGCATGTGCTATCGGGGGAGTGACCGGGAGTGTGTAAAGCGACTACTCTTAACTGACCGATTTTAAATGTCTCACCGTCTTGAAGTGTTTCGCCGTATTTCCAGTCAAGCCCCGGACCGTGATGAATTTTGGCGTTTGTTTTTTTGGATAAATCGATTGACCCGATTACATAGTCCTCGTTTCTATGTGTTTCGAAGATGTCTTTTATCTTGACGCCCCATTCCTGAGCTACTTCGACATAGATTTCATTGTCCCGTCTAGGATCCACAACGAAAGCTTCTCCCTTTGAGGCTACTATGTAGCTTAGGTGAGATACAATCTCAGATTTTATTATTCGGAATAACATTATTTGATTAAAATATTCTGGCTTTTTAATGTATCTCAAGGATGCGCACTGACATGAATTAAACTTGGACAGTATTACGCGCGTAGGCGTTGAAAGCATTAATTCGACTATTAAACAAAGCTAAATAGAGATACCTCAATGTTAGTTTGGTCAACATGACTAAAGTCAAGGAAATCTACCTACTGTGAGGTATGTGGAAACAAAGTTCAAGTTCTCGAATCGGGGGCTGGACAACTAGTCTGCTGCGGACAAACTATGAAATGATAAAGTAAATGTAAGTTAATTTTCCACAGAGCGCGTGCCCTATGCGCGCAATATGTACCAAGGCATTTTTAGCTGTAGCATTTCTGCGCGCGCCGTTTAGCTACAGACTAGCACGCGCTGAGAAACGCATCTTAAATACTAATTAATAAGATTTTTTCTCTATGGACTCTTTACTGATTATAGGATCCGCCGGCAGCGTAGGACACGACATGATGTACCAAATCGCATCAATGCGAAGTGACATCAAGGTTATAGGCGCAGATGTTAACGAAGAGAAAGGAATATACGAGATAGAGGAAGCCCTCCACTCCGCCCACAACTTCGGCAACTACCCAGACCTGAGCTTCCGAAAAATAAACCTATTCGACATCGACGGCACCGCTGAGGCACTAGATGAGATTAAACCAAAAGTAATCTGCAACCTAGGAAGCCTAGGCAGCTGGTGGGTAACCAGACTCCTACCAGATGATATTTACCACAAAATTGGACCCGTAGGACCCTGGATACCAAACCACTTCACACTCGCCTACAAGCTGATGCAGGCAGTAAAGAAGTCCAAGATCAACACAAAAGTTGTAAACGGAGCCTTCCCCGACCTCACAAACGTTATCCTCTCAAAACTTGGCATGGCTCCGACATGCGGTGGGGGTAACATGGATCTCGGCATAAGTAGGGTACGTCGTATCGTCGCAAGGGACTTGAAGATACCGTTCAGGAATGTCTTCGTTTACGGTGTGGGACACCATGGAACCTACTATACAGTTAGGATGGATGGACCTATGTGGTACAAGATCATAGCCGACGGAAATGACGTCACAGACAAATACCCACATAAAAGGCTTGTAGAGTTGTACCAAGACTTCGGGTACGGTAAATCAATCCAGTACTCGAGCGCACTCGTCGATCAGTTCAGGACGAGTAGCAGCTTCCTGAAGCATTGTCTCGCCATCTATTATAACACTGGTGAGGTTTGTGCCAGTGTTGCTGGGCCTAATGGTCTCCCGGGTGCTTACCCGTGTAAGTTGAGTGAAAAAGGTGCCGAGTTGGTCCTTCCCGGCATTAGTCTCGATGAGGCGATTAGTGTGAATGAGGCGGGGGGTAGAATTGATGGGATCGAGGATGTGAAGTCTGATGGAACCGTTGTGTTCTGTGATGAGAACGTTGAGTACATGAAGGAGGTTGTCGGGTATGACTGTAAGGAGCTTGGACCATTTGATCAGGAGGGCCGTCAGAAGGAGCTTGAGTCTGGACTGAAGAGACTTTATGAAAAATATAAAGTTAAGACTTAAGTGCTTTTTGACATTCGCATGCAGGTAGAATATGCATTAAACAAGACATGTAAAAACCGATGAATATAATCTAATTTGTAATCCATAATGCAGTTAAATTGAAATCAAGCGAATTAGAGGATGGGATACCTCGAAGAAAACCGTAAAAGAGCCCTCCAAGTACTCACATCCAACGAATACCATATAGAAAAAAATGAAGGAACCCTCCTAGCAAGCAAGTACTGCAATAGAGGCATAGGAGGCGTTATGTGCCTACTTATCGAAGTGCCCCCGCCATACACAAAGATTAAGGCATGGGGAGACAACAACCCCCACTCTTCAGACAGCGCTGTCAGCATACTTCTGAAAGATTTGAACAGGGATCTCAATAACACATACAAGAGAAGCGAATCAGTAGAAGCAGTGCAATAAATCAGCCACCTTACCGCACGCGTTTTTATAAATCAGGAATGCACGCGAATATACGCTTACTAAAAGCTCAGCAGTTTACGTTAGTGTTCGGTTTGAAAAGTAAAAGTAAATCAGTCATAATATACTCATTTAATAATGAAAAAGTCTTAATTAATAATTAGTTCACAGGTTACACCATATAATCAATTTAGAATGGCGCATAAATGCCTATGAAAACCAGCCATGCAAGTATTGTCTTTGCAACAAGGCTGAGTATGATGTATACTCTTTCGCCAAATAAGTAATCCTTCCATCTACTAATTCCCTTGTATTGAAGAATCATATTTATTGAGAAAGTATTGAACATTATGAAGTAAATTACCAGTGTTAGGTAGACGAAAGTAGGTGGTCGAGTATCAGTTGAACCTAGTGCAGCAATAAAGTAAGCAGCGGTGACTAGCCAAGGCGTGAACCCTGAGATGCAACCAAGTAGATAGGGAGACCAATCCGTCTTCTTAGTATACTGATTGATCTTCTCCATAAGATAACCAAACATTATCATCATAGTGTTTAAGACAAAAATCATCACTAGAGACCATAAATCCCAGACGCCTACGAATGTAGAGAGGAACGTCAGCATAATGGAACTAGATATTGCATATTCATACCATCTGTATGGATTCATTCCCTTCTTTAAATTCTCCTCATAATTTTTAATTCTGAGGAAGGCTATTATGAAGTGAGCTGCAGCAGATATTAGTAGAAAGGAGGATAGGATAACTCCTAGATATTCTAGATTCAAGGCTACTTTCGGGTCGGGCAACACCTGGAAATTTGGTGGGTTTAATGATAATATCTTAAATTTAATGTAGAATGTGTAGATTTCTCTATTCCAGGTTATTGATAATCCTAAACCCAGCATTATTATTCCCTGAACTAGATGAAGAATACCGGCACCGATGTTGAGTTTTCTTAGCCCATTTATGGTTATTGGGGATTTTGCTATGAGTTCTCTCCTTAAATCATTATCCATAACAGAACACCTATCGATATTAATTGATTGGCAATTTAATAAATTAACTCAAATTTCGCGCGTGCGATACGTGTTTTATAATAATGCAATACATTATATGATGATGCCAAGGCATGGATTTTCAGGTAGTATACAAAGTGTATCTGGACCTATTAATCCAGACCTATTGGGCGTAACGCTATCCCATGAGCATTTGCTATGGGATGCCAGCTATATGTATCAAGAATCTGATGAGAGTGCGCGTGGGCTAGAACCTGTAAAAATGGAGAATCTTGACTGGTTAAAAAGACATGAGCATGCCAGTGTTGACAATTTGAAGCAACTAGAAGAAGATGTAGCAATGGATGAGTTACGTCTATTCAAGAATGCCGGAGGCAACGCGATTGTGGATATGGGAAACAATGGACTACATCGCAACCCAATTGGATTAAGCCACATCTCTAAGACAACAAACGTTCACATAATAATGGGGTCCGGGTATTATGTTGGGGCAAGCCACCCCTCAGACCTTTCTAAACGAAGCGTAAGTGAGCTATCTGAGGAAATGGAGCATGATATACTAGTAGGGGTTGGGAAAACAGGGATTAAGGCGGGAATATTAGGGGAGATAGGCTGCTCATACCCATTACAAGACAACGAGATTAAGGTGTTACAAGCCGTCGCAGAAACCCAATATGCCACCGGGGTACCGGTAAATATCCACCCCGGAAGAAGCCAGTCTTCACCTTTGGAGATAATTGAATTGTATAATTCCTTCGGCGGGGATATTCACCATACTGCTGTAAGCCATATATGCAACAGACATGGAATGGACGTCGAACTCACCATAGAACTCGCTAAGACTGGGTGTTATATCGAGTATGATAGCTTCGGTAGCTATACTAATCCAATCATTCTCCCTGAGAAAACATTCTACGCTTTGAGCGATTGGCAGCGTATCACATGTATAAGGAAGATGATAGATCATGGGTATCTAGATAGGCTACTTATTTCACACGATATCTTCCATAAAACAGATCTACAAAGATTCGGTGGCTTCGGTTATAGCCATATACAATTAACCACAATTCCATTAATGCGATTGAACGGGATCACAGAAGAAGAGATACACTCACTCCTCATTGATAACCCAAAGAAATTCCTGCAATTTCAATGAAGCAGACTAATAACGCATTAAATGAAAAGTTGAAGAAGCGTTGCCGTTCCAAGTATTACAGTCACAACTGCGATAGCGGTACGTAGTGTACCTCCCTTTACCTTTTTCACTATGAAGGCAGCCAAGGGAGTTGAAGCTATGACGCCAATTAATAGTGACCAAGTTAGGTTCCAGTTCATAGTTGTACCCGATGCGAGAAACGCTGCAAATCCAACGAGGCTCACGAATAGCTCAGAGAAGCTTTGAATGGAGACTGCCTCCTTCTCCGTAGTATTCATGTATAGCAACCCGGTAGTCACGATTGGTCCGAAACCGCTTCCGCTAATGCCTTTGTTGAAGCTGCCGAAGAGGCCAAGTAAGCCTATTTTAATCCAACTGAATTTGATGCTAAGAGTCTTATTCAGTAGTAAGAAGAATCCGGTTCCTATTATCAAGATGCCAATATAGAGGGTTAGAGTGAAGTTTGATATTCCAGTGTTTACCATTGCCCCAATTATACTGCCCACAACGCCAACCCCTCCAATCGCCATGACGATTTTGAAGTGATGACCACCCGGTGTAAAATCAGCGTTTTTGAATCTATGATTGAAGAAGCTGCTGAAAATGTTGCCTCCTAGACTGCTAAGTAGGAGTGCGGGTACAATTTCTTTAGGAGTATAGTTAAAGAATAATAGTATCGGTGTTAAAGTTAATCCGAAGCCCATACCAAATATTATGTCAATAACTGCCGTTAAGAACGCGATTAAAATAATAAATATGTCAATAAAGGTCATCACGTCTCCTACGGCACTTTTAAAAAACCACTGTGACCTCCTTTTTACTTCACAGGTATTTAAACGCGTTTCCCTTGTGCGTCTGGCTACTCTACTTCCTTATCTTCAGGTAAGCTGCCCCGGCGAATACTATTGCTAGTAGATAGAGTATTATAGGTATCCAGAATGGTTCAAACCTAATCAACCCGGATAGCTGTCTAGCATATCCATAAGGAGCCGGTGCATAGATCCACGTTAACAAAAGAAGCCAAGCACCGGTGACCACCCCGTAAACTCTCTTCTCTGCTTTGAACGCATACAGTCCGGTGAAGACGAACATCGCAGCGAAGCCAGCGAAGAACATTGGCCACATATCAAGGCTTCCATGCTGCAACGTGTTGTAGACCGCGACGAATAACGCGTGGAGACCTACGAAGCCTTCAAGGAAGACAACCCACCTCTTATCAAGGTGGATCCAGGTGTACGCTAGGCTCACTTGTGTGAAGAGCAGCATCATGTATAGGAACCCAGTCAGGAGTTGAGGATCCCCTGCCATGGGGTGAAACCAAAAAGTGTAGACGAGTGCCCATGCAAAGAGGTATTGGTGACTCTTCCGGAACCAAGCAACTACGCTAGCGGTGAAGGGCTTTCCTGCCTTTCTACCTAGGAGGAGCCCCCGGCGAGGGTTCTCAAGGATGAGGACAATCGCTAGCATGACTATCACGGAGCCCTGACTAGTCATGATCGGAACATCTTGTGCGAGTCCATCGAATAGATACTGGCTTTCAACAAGATGTGATGCCACAAAAAGTATGTTCACAGCCAGCATCGCGAAATTGAATTTTGATAAGTTTTTACTTAACTGGTTTTTTTCGAGGAGGTTTCGTTGAGCCCACCAGATCAAGCCCCAGACACTTACTTGGTGCGCGAGGTAGAACCCCCAGACGACTGCCATGGTGAAGGTATCTCTCGCGGGGAGTTTCCAGTAGTACCAGTCTGCACCCTGGTCCGGAAGTAGGATCGAGGTGAATCTTGCTAACCCAGGTGAAAGGTACCAGATCAGTAATGGAAAGATGAAAGCGAAAACTACTGCGATAACCCAAGCCTTGGCTGCTGAGTACCCGCTTGAGGATTTTTCTCCGGTCAACTGGATCATTGTTTCTCAGAGGAGGACAATTTAGAGTTTACGCGAATTGCTCGCATGCGCTATAGGGTAGGGGGTAGGACTCGCGTGCACATCATTAGCAGACATTCTCCGGAGGCTCGCTCATCTTTTCGTTGATCTCGTTCACAGCCCGCTCAAGGTCCTCGGTCGTCCGCATCGAGGTAGCTTTCGGGACGCTTGTGGTGACGAAGTGCTGAGCGTACGGGAAGCAAGCGGCTTCAAACGGCATTGGGTTCAGTGCGCCAGCGCCGAACGTGTTGGTGCATAGTGAGATTTCGTCGAGAGGAAGCTTCAGGGCTTGTGCCATCTCTTTCGGATCGAACACTAGACTGAACGGCTTGGTGCTTTGCTGCAACTCACCGCCATAGTCGACTGAGAGATTACCCTCGACCCAAAGGCGTTTATCAAGTTCTGTGAGCACACCATTCTTCAGACTAGCAACGAGGGTGAGGCTGTTGCCAGACTTTCCACTCGCAACGTCAATGATGATCTCTCCGAGATAAGACGTCGTAACCACCGAATGTGATGTGCTAGGGCCGATGAAACCCTTACTTGGGTCGTAGCTGTGTGTGTTGCTCTCATACTCGGTGATGATCCATGAGAGAAGCCCGGTCTTGCAGTTCTCAGCGATCATGTAGAACTCGACGCGGCTTCCCCAAAACACGCTTGTGTGGACGTTGAAGGCGCTTATGATCGCGCATGGTCTCTTGGGGGTATCGTTGAACATCGCTGAAGGGAGCAAGCGGTAGTTCGGTGGCAACAATCGTTCTGCCGCCTCTGTGTCGGTGACCTCAAAGGAGAGGAATATAGCGTATGGTTCGACGATGAAGCTCAGGTATGGGTTGGTTTGAGCCCCTTTGTTGACGATATATTTCTGGAGTCTGAGCGGCAGCTTGCGGAGCATATTGCTACCTTGGGTCACTGATGCGACCTTGGCTGGTACAACCATCTTCTCGGTGATCTTGATGTAGCGTCGAAGGTCCTTGACTTGCATATCCTCTCACCATATAACTATGCAGACAGAGTGCGGCACTTCCAAGCCGACGTATGCGCGCATGTCTACGTATTACAATAGAATACACGCGCATTTAAAATGTCAATAATAACTCAAATCGGGCGCGAGGCTAGCCAACATATACTCTGTGCGGAATTATTCGGATCGATGTTTTTTTTTCAATATTTAGAATTCCTTTACTAATGAGTTGAAAATATGCTGCCTTCTCGACATCGCGCGCGCCTCTTGTTGACCATACGTACCTAAGAGAAAAACAATTAACTCCCAATTCCTATTAGAGAAAACAGTGTTCCATTTGAAATCCAATTCAAAACTTCTTAGATTCGGCAATTTACTTGCCTACGTTGTTGTTGTGATAGTCAACTCGATAGCGGGAGCCATAGGCATCAACGGGCTGCAAACAGGAGCAATATCCGACAAATACGCGACTTTAATCGCCCCAGCGGGGTACGTTTTCAGCATCTGGGGAGTAATCTATCTGCTCCTTCTTGGCTTTGTTGCCTATCAACTCTCAGCGAAGATGAAGGAGTCGCCCTTCCAAGAAAAAATTGGGTACCTATTCATCGCTAGCTGCATCATAAACATATGCTGGTTGTTACTCTGGCACTACGAGATGATAGCAGCATCAGTCTTACTCATGCTCGGTTTGCTTCTATCACTTATCACTATATACACTCGACTTGGAATCGGGGTCGAAAAGGTTTCTAGAAATGATATGTTACTCGTACATCTTCCCTTCAGCGTCTATTTAGGTTGGATAACAGTAGCAACGATCGCTAACATAGCCGCAGCGCTTGTATCATTGGGACAGACTGAGCTGATACTTGGAGCAGTCAACTGGACAATAGGCGTGATAGTGGTCGCAGTTCTAATAACCGGAATTGTGCTTTGGAAACGCCGGGATTTGGGATACGCGGCAGTTATTGTCTGGGCACTCGTGGGAATTTACGTTAAGCAGTCCGCTCTGGCCCCTGTCGCGTATACGGCAATAATCGGCGCCGCTGTTGTAGCAATAGACTCGGTCATTGCCATAATTCGTGGCAGGAAGAAATAGACAAATATTTTGACTATTCTAGACAAGTACTAGCCATAAAGTCATTAAACGCGTAAATTGTTAGCTCCAAGGACGTTACCCTTCAAAGATGTATTTAATTAAAACAATGTAAATTCAATAATTATGCACATTCCATCAATTGATATTAAAAAAGTCTTGTCATCGGAGAAACGTGAAGAACTACTCCAAACACTAAAAGCCCGCTTTGAGGAAAACATGAACCGCCATAATAGTATTGAATGGGTCAAAGTAAAAGCGAAACTGGAAGTAAAAATAGAAAAACTGTGGTCACTCAACGAAATGGAGAGAACCGGTGGCGAACCGGACGTCGTTAGCCAAGATAAAAAGACGGGGGAGTACATCTTCTTCGATTGTTCAGCGGAAACTCCCAAAGGCCGCAGAAACGTCTGTTACGACGGTGAGGGGCAGAAAGAGAGAGAAAAGCAAGGGGTACATCCAGAAGGCAACGCTATCGATACGGCAGCCGCCATGGGCATAGAACTTCTAACAGAGGAACAATACAGAGAGTTGCAGAAACTAGGAAAATTCGACACGAAGACTTCAAGCTGGGTGAAGACACCGCCCAAAATTAGAATACTCGGGGGCGCCATCTTCGCCGATCGCCGCTATGACACCGTCTTCATGTACCACAACAGCGCGCCATCGTTCTATAGCGTTAGAGGATTCCGTGGCTCATTGAGGGTCTAAATACTTGGATTTTGGGATCAAAATGGGCAGTCTAATCCGTTACAAAAATCGCGTGATGGTCAAACCGCCCTTCACGAGATTACTTTCCAGTTGCAATATTTCTTCCCTGTATTAGTCTAATTACGATTACGATGGCTGCGATTACCAGCAGAATGTGGATTAAGCCCCCACCGATCCCACCCAAAAATCCGAGCAGCCATAGAACCACTAGAATTGCGGCAACCGTCCAGAAAAGGTCCATTTACAACATCCCTCTCAAATTTATACAGAATTCTCGATCTTGTCTTTCTCAGCTTCGATATCTTTCGCAATATTATCGACGCCTTCAGCTACACTCTTAACCAAGGCATCCCCCGCCTCTTCCACCTTAACCTTCAAGGGCTTAGCGTCGTCGATGCCCTTCTTAACGCCGTCTCCAAACGCTTCAGCAGTCTTACCGAGGATCTCGGCGCTCTCCTTAACTCCCTTAAATACGGCCTCTTTAGCTTCCCCGACCTTCGCCTCTAGGGGTCTACTATCCTCGATACCCTTTCTAATTCCCTCTCCAAATGCCATCATTACTGTGCGGGCCTTCTCAGTGCTCATCCCAACGGCCAATCCGATCTCATATGCGGTCTCTTCAATTGTCTTGTTTTCTGTAGTTGAGTGACTTGTCATTTTATTTTCAATCCTTCGAGCTTACTCAACTATAATGGTACATGATAGTATATATACCAATGTATTCTACGATAGATATATATTGAGGTATATGGTGGTATATTGTGTGGTATAGGATGAAGAAGATAACGCTGAGTTTGCCCGATGATTTGGAGAACGAGCTTAGGCAGAGAACAGAGGTTGACTATGCTGGAATCAAAGGTGGGCTTTCCATAATTGCGATTCAGGCCCTTCGTGAGTGGTTTAAGAACCATCCCACGGAGCAGAATTAAGTCTAGTCTTTCGTAGATTAGGAATCATACATTCGTGGATAGTTGGATGTGATTTGTTGGTTAATACTCATCCATATAGTCGTAGTAAGCGTGCGCGGGAAATCTCCGCCATACTGACGAAGTATGGTTTTGAGATAGTGTTATTGGATGTTTTTCAGGGAAGGATAAGGGAAAGGTTTCATAAATATGACAAGACTCCTGCACCAGAGATCATTCCTATAGTTATCCCAGATATTATTCCCAAACTAGTACCTAGGGGAATAAAGGCAAAGATTCTGAAACAGGATCCTAATCTCGCTAATTTGAACATCTACAGACGTTTCCGTCTAGCTATCCAGGAGCTCGGCCCAGTATTCGTGAAATTTGGCCAGATAATGAGCACCCGCCAGGAGTCTTTGCCAGCTGAATTGATCAAGGAGCTGAAGATGCTCAACGACCGAGTAGAACCGGTGCCATTTGAAGAGATTAAGGCAACGATTGAGGAGTACGCTCCAATCGAAAAGAGTTTCACGTACTTGAATGAGCAGCCCTTTGCAGCGGCCAGCCTCAGCCAAGAACATGAAGCAAAATTGAAAGATGGATCAGAGGTCGTTTTGAAGGTACAGCGGCCGGGCATAAGGGAGAAAGTTGCCATTGATTTAAGCATATTAAAATTCATAGCAAAGAAATTCGATACCCTCTACGACTTAAACATCTACAATTTCCCAGGGATAGTTGATGATTTTTCCAAGCAGATAACTTCCGAACTCGATTTTACTAGGGATGGAAAAAATGCTGAATTAATATCAAAGAATATGGAGGGAATGAAGGGCATCCGTATTCCTAAGATCTATTGGGAGTTCTCTGGAAGCCGTATGCTAGTTATGGAGCATATGTACGGGGTTCGGATCGATGATATTGATGGAATGAAGAAGATGGGAGTCGATGCCCGAGACGTTGCCCGCAATGGGTTACACGCATATTTGAAGCAAATATTCCGTGACGGATTCTTCCACGGTGATCCCCATCCCGGTAATCTTCTTGTGACGAAGAGTGGCGATATTGTTTTACTTGATTTTGGCCTCGTAGGTGTTCTTCGCCCTGAGAAAAGAGATCTATTACTAAGAATGTTAACAGGGGTCCTCAATTCCGATGTCGATGAGCTAGTTCGCGTGTTTGAGGAATTAGGTATGAAGATTAACGATGCGTGGGTCGAGTCTTTCAAGGATGAACTCTACGTTAGCCTCTTGGAGGGCCAAACTATTGATCCCGATAAGCCGGACACTGAGGCATTCTTAGCAATTACTAGCACTTTGAGAAAGTATCGTCTAAAAGTCCCGACGGTTGCCATGTTGATGATTAAGGTAATCATGATGATTGGGGACTTTAGTCTGAGGATTTATCCGGACTTTAATTTCCTCGTCGAGGTTAAACCCTATCTGGGTGAAATCTTAGTGGGCAGGATTGTGAGTCAGGTTAAGAAAACGGTCTACAATCTCCCAGATACGACACAGGAGGTTGCGAAGATGCCGCGTAGCGTCAACGATGTGAGTAAGGTTCTAACAAATGGGAATCTTATTGTAAGGTTAACTGATGGAGATGTTGATCGTCTTGGAAATAATATTGGTAAATCCGTGAAGAGTGCTGCTAATAGGATATTATTTGGTTTCATTATACTAGCGGGTATAATCTTGTACCTATTCTTTAAGTGACTTGAATATTTGAAAAAGAAGTCAAATTACGCGAGAGCATACAAGGCAAAATTTGGTGAATTGTGTTGGCTGATGAAAAAAGTACAACTTACTTTGTAAATGCGATAGAATATGAGGTGGAGGAGATCTCGAAGAGAATACTGGCGGAGCTTGAAGACGCTACCTCTTTTGATTTATATGACGCGGATTACGCAGAGACAATATTGAATTTATCAGATATTAATTATACTAAACATATTCTAAAAGAAGTTGGGGGAGTTGGATCTGAAGATAAAAACGAGGTCGGAAAAAGAGCGATAATCAAGGTCCTATTACTCTCCACCTGGTTGCAGAGACTTTACTTTATCATAAGATCCTCAATAATGGGTCTGATGAGCGGTATAGTAACGGCCCTCATCATTTTGTTATATGGTACAATAGATGTGGTTGGCGGAGTTTTTATCGGTGTTTTTGTGTTCGTGTTTTCTCTCGTCATCACTCGATTGTTTGATGTGCAACTAATCAGGGTCGCGAAAAAGATAGTTTTGATTATGACTGATCACAGACGTGTTCGCGATTTTGTCATGAATCACTTCTAGAAAGAACACACCTCCTAAAAAAATGACCGTTATGTTCGGACGCAGTAACAATGAATTTAGTTCGTATTAAACGTGAAAAGGAGTTATGCGTGTGCGGTCTTCTTACTCATCTGCTTATCTTTTTCTGAGGTTTGATTTTTTGCTTTCTTAGATGCAGTTGTCGAGAGAGCGGCTTTGTTTTCCCTCTCCGTATAAGATATGTGCTCGATCACCGTGACGGCTCCAAGTACAACTCGGTGGTCAAACTCGCCTGTGATGGAGACTTCGAGTTGGTCGCGTATTGAGATCCACTTCCTGTGAACAGTCGCTACTTGGACTTTGTCGACGATTATATTGTATTCATGCTCCGTGAAATCCCCATAGATTCGCATGAATTCAACGCCATCCTTCTCCACCCAGAACTCGGTGCCTATCAACTTTACCAGTTTCTTGGTAATTGTTCCAAGTTCAACTCCTTCGGGGTCATATATGGTGTATTGTGGTCTTAGCGAGATCAGTTTCCCTTCAATGTGCATTGCTTCAGCGCCATTTGCGTCGTGGATGTTGAATCTTGCGGGTAGCTGAATTAGGTTGGCGTCGGCTTCGCCGAGTTTTATTCCTTCAGGAGTCTCAAAATCGTAATGTTCCCATAAGGAGAGAATTCTCTTTTTGAGTACTACTTTATTTGCTTCAAGAAGTGGGTTTGTGTTACTCAATTAACTCGTTGGAGGTAAGGAACCCTGCTATTTATTAGATATCTACGGTGTACTTACATTCTTTACTTTGTTAACAGCGATATTTATCAATCAACCATGAGTCGCGTGCATTAGGCTCATTCGGAGAATAAGTATTGTATCTGAATAATGATGCAGACCAAGCCGCTCGCTCATCAATGCACAAGCTTCAGAGCAACGGCATATGATGATTACGATGAGTGAAAAAACACATGTTCGAATTTATTGAAATCCTTATAGTTGAATCTGGGTGAGGATGACCTTCCTAAAGCGGCCACCTCGTCTAATTGATCTTTTTGTGAGAGACGCGATAAAGCTTCTAGACGCAAAGATTCCAGTTTATATTCAATGCTTCCTCGATCATATTGAATGTTTCTTGTCACCAAAAACCATTGAGAAAAAGTTAGAGAAGGCGGGAAAAGACTTAGCTAAAGGCGCTAAAAAAGCAGGCGACACCATAGAGGATAAGGCTGAAGAAGTAGGAAAAGCCGTGAGTAAAGGCGCTCATAACCTCAAGAAGGGTATCGAGAAAGAGAAGGATAAACTCGAACGCGCTCACAGGGGTTGAGTTGAATGGACATAATATGGACTATTGTAGTGATCCTCGTGGTTCTCTGGGTGCTTGGGCTGCTTGGTAATATCGGTGGAAGCTTGATCCACGCATTGCTAGTGATCGCGGTTATCGTCGTACTCATCCGATTAATTCAGGGTAGAAACATCACCACCGGATAGTTTACAATAAGCTGAGTAGTGTGTGGATGCGATATAGGGGAATTTGGAATGATAAATACAACAAGTCCGAGCTTGGTGCCGAGATGCGTAAAATGTGATAGAAAATTAACCACTTTTATAGCCTATATCCCCTCGTTAGGGGAGGCCTGCATGGATTGTTATGTAGAAACAGCCAGGCAAGATGAGGCAAACATTCGACATTAAATTATGATCTGCTCAGTAACCACACGCAGGTCCACGTTTTATTAATATTAGCATAAATTTTATAATCACATTCGATTTTTTAGCTCTTGTGAGTGTTCGGGCCTCTTCGGCCCCTACTACGGAGGCTAAGGGAGTATGGCGTTCCTTTAGCATAAAAGGAAATTAAAAACCCCTATAGATAAACCCTTACCTATTGCCGAATACGTGCATCCTTCGATCCTGTCCTCATTTATTAACAGCGCTTCTCATCCGGTAAACATGAGCAAAGACGAAGTTGAAGGTAAGGCGAAGAAACTCAAGGGTCAGATCCGTGAAGAAGTAGGCAAAATCACGGATAATAAGACTGAGCAGGTCAAGGGTAAGATCGAGCAGGTCCAAGGCGATGTCCAGGAGACCGTTGGGAAAATTAAGCGGAAGGCGAAAGAATAGAGTATCGGCCTAGTTACGCGAATGTGAAAGTTTTTTAAATCAGTCAGTTTGATTGCATTCAATTTTATTTAATTATTTCCTTAACAATTTCACGATTTTATCTCTCATCGGCTTTGATTCCTTTCTAAAGTTCAGCGGCGCCTTCCTCCAATCCCGGTGCCAAGTCTTTTCCAGCGTCATCCACTTTTTCACCTTTTTTTGGCCAAATTGCATATAGTGCTTTCAGAGAAGCTAGAAATTTAAACTGGAAAATCTTCCGCGCGCGAGCTAAACCACGATGCAATTCACACGCGCACGATTAAGGGTCAAATTAATTTATTTACTTATGAATTTTTATCATAAGGGATTTTATAATATTCTCGAGTTCACCAATCTTATCTTTAAGTATCCTAATTTGGGTCTCGGGAGAGAGCTCCACAAGTTTTGCGTCTTCAGTGACCTCGTAAATGCCAGTTTTTACTTTTCTCACATAGCCTTTTGACTGAAGTGCTCCTAGGCAACTTGCTACCTGATGGTATGTGAGGGAGCAGCTATGAGTTAGTTGTCTCAATGATAGGGGTCTTCTGCTTTGGAGTAATACCTTTAGTACTTCATTCTGGATTGGTGCCGTTATCGTCATATCTTATCGACTAGCACCTTCGGTTGAGGTTATTAAGACTTTCATTTTCGTTTAAATTTATGCATTGGAAACTAAATTTTAAAAAAGGTTAGCTAATTATGGGTTTAATTTATATGTTAGATTATTTTGATTATTATACTCTGACATTTCGCGCGCGAAGAGAACTGTTCAGGAGAATTTTGGATAAATTATCGATATGCGCGCGCATACGCACGCGATTATGGACTGTTTATTACATACAAATCCTTAGTCCTAATTGATTGTTATGGCAAACCCTGAGTCATCATTCACGTATGTCGCAGAGACCGCCGAGATCCCCGTAGGCAAGATGAAGGTTGTGAAGATCAAGGAGGAGGAGATCCTCATAATTAATGTCGACAACAAATTCTATGCCATCGCCAATCATTGTCCCCATAAGCTAGGAGACTTCTCCAACGGTGTCATTGAAGGGAACATAATCTCCTGCCCAGTCCACGGGTCTCGATTCGATGTAACAAGCGGGAAGAACATCCAGGGGCCGAAGCTCTTCATGCATAGGGGAACTACAAGTGATCTGAAGACGTACGAGTTGAGGATAGAAGGGGGTAAAATATCTGTTTACCTCCGAAGCGTATGGGGTGTATAAGACACAGTAATTGGCGCGAAACTAGATAATGCATCTCCAATAAACAAAATACCCCGATAATGCCAGGTAAAGTCGCACGCGCCGTTAAATTGTGTACGAAATATTAAGGATCATTTAAAATTCTGGGATCTTTAGGGCAGTCTTAGGAGAAGACGTAGATGAACTACTCTGAAAGCGAGCGGGAGACCCGTGAGGCTGAACATGAAGAGGAGCGCGAGAAAGAACACGAGGAAGAGGAAATAGAGAAAGAAGAGGAGGAAAGTCAGGAGGATGAGAGAGAGGATCGGGAGGAGTGGGAGAAGGAGGAGGAATATTCTGTAGAGAATCCCGAGGAAAAAGAAGAGGAGGAACGCGGAGAGGATGAGGAGTAGAATATTACCTATTCAGGTTTCGTGACGATCCTGTTTTCAAGTAGGTGTTCGCGCAAAAAGACACAATATATCGGCCCTTTCAGGCCTCGACATTGATTTAGCTGATTCAGCGCATATGTGGGCGCTATTGGAGGCTGAGAAACCACTAATTGATAGCTGAGTACAATGGAACGCGCTTATACCCCGGCGGATGTAGTTGCTTTTGCCCAGGTGGGAGCGGATGAAAGGTCCAAGTAGTGGAAGACCTGAAAGCCGCAGAGCCGTGAGGAGTGGGCTGCGAAGGAGCTTGGCTGGCTTTGGCTGGCTGAGACACCTACATTCCCCAGCTGATCACGCCAAAGCGGGGTCAGCGCGGTAATCTCCCCTGGGCACCCCCCAAGAGCGAGCGTGAAGTGTTTCTCCTTCTCTTCAATAGGATAGGAGCTGTGCGCACCGGTTATTTTTATTCTCACTTCTAGCCGATACTAATCTATTAGGAGTTGTTTAGGCAATAGGCAATACTACCCTGAAAGTTGTCCCTTTAGCGGGTCCTGACTCAAAGTTAACAACACCACCATGCGCAAACACAGCCATCTGAACAAAGTACAGCCCGAGCCCCAAGCCACCCTTCTTCCTAGTGAATAAAGGCTCAAAGATGTGCTTCTGATCCTCATCCTTGATGCCCACACCCGTATCACAGACCTCAATCACAGCATCGCCGTCATTACGCTTAGCCGAAACGGTAAGCCTTCCACCCTCAGGCATCGCCTCCACACCGTTCTGGACAAGATTCACAAACACTCTACGAATCAACCCGGGGTCAAGCGAAACAGCATCCAAACCCTCCCCCAGGTTAAGGTCGAGTGAGACGTTACCCGGCCTAGTCATCTCCTCCACTGTCTTCTTAACTAGAGATGATAAATCCGCGCTTCTCTTCTCCGCCTTCACCTCCCTTGTGCCCTCCCTGAACTCCTCAATCATCTCCAGGGACCTCCTCGCGTTCTCAGCGATCAACTCAAGCATCTTCTCAGATAGCTCCTGCCTCACCCGGGCCATCTCCGATGCCTGACTAATAGTCACAAGCGGACCACGGAGATCATGCGCCACGACTGCCCCAATCCTGCTAATCGTATCCATCTGCTGCAACTTACGCAGCCTCTCCTCACTAACCCGCAGCTTGGCTCTCCCATTCTCAACTATCCCCTCAAGCTTGTCCGCGTGTTCTTGGGCAGCCGTTCTTGCCTTTGCTAGTTCTGCGTAGGATTCTTTCAGTCCAACATTTGTTTCGGCTAGCTCCTTGTTGGCCGCGGCTTTGAACTCCTCAACCTTATTCTTCTCTACTGACTGTCTGATCCTTCGCGCAAGTAAGGCAAAATGGGCGAGATTCGGTTCCTTCCTCACATAGTCGTCGACTCCCGCTGAGAAGGCGGCGGAGGCGACTTCTTCGCTTCCCCTAGCGGTGTATATTAAGAACGGGATTTTCCGGGTCTTCTTAATCTCGGTGCAGAGTTCGATGCCATTCATCTCCGGCATGATGTAGTCGGAGACTATGCAGTCGAAGGACTCTCCTTTGAGGAGGGTGAGTGCGTCTTTTGGCGTGGGGGCGAGGGTTATCTTGAACGATGTGTCGGCTGCTTCGAGATTCAGTTTTGTTATGTCCATAACGGCGGGTTCGTCGTCGACAAGTAGAACTTTGATTGAAGAAGTCGATCCAAGGTACAAGTTAACCTATAATAGTTCATTTCCAACATATAAATTTAAAACTGACACCGTTGCATGCGATTCATCTACTTACCTCCCCCTTTCCGTGGAGAGGCGTATAGTGCGCACGCGGTTTCTTCATAGCTAAACTACGGAACAATAAGGCTTTTGAATAAATCGCGCACACGCTGCCTTGGCCCTAAACTCAGAACAAGCGCATCTTGACAGTTAGAGTCTCGTCACCCAAAGCGCCAACCAGAAGAGCGCGCGTGCATTAGGCTCATTCAGGGAAGAAATGTGGTTACTGAATAATTATGCAGATCGAGCCACCCGCGCAACTCATCGTGATTATTCGCCGGAGTAACTGTGTGCGTGAGCGATGAAGCGCGCGCGCCGGTTTATATTGAATGCTTCCCCTATCAAATTAGATGTTACTTGTCACCAAAAACAATTGAGAAAAAGTTAGAGAAAGCGGGAAAAGACCTAGCTAAAGGCGCAAAAAAGGCAGGCGATGCCATCGAGGATAAGGCTGAGGAAGTGGGAAAAGCCTTGGGTAAGGGCGCTCATAACCTTAAGAAAGGTATCGAGAAGGAGAAGGATAAACTCGAGCGCGCTCACAGGAGTTGAGTTGAATGGATATTGTATGGACTATTGTAGCGATCCTCGTGGTTCTCTGGGTGCTTGGGCTGATTGGTAACATCGGCGGAAGTTTGATCCATGCATTGCTGGTCATCGCGGTTATAGTCGTGCTCATCCGATTCATTCAGGGTAGAAATATTGCTACCGGATGATTGCTTTCGGGCTGAATAGTGTGTGGATGCAGTAGTGAGGAATTTTGGATGATAAATATTACAAGCCCTAGTTTGGTGCGGAGATGCATCAAATGTGATAAAAAATTGACGACTTTTATAGCCTATATCCCCACACTTGGGGAGGCTTGCATGGATTGCTATGTAGAAACAGCCAAGCAAGATGAGGCAGATATCGGACATTAGAGCATTATTATCTGCTTAATAGTTACTTTACCTAGATACACGTTTTACTAATGATAATATTAATTATATAATCGCATTCGATTTGTGAGCGATATTGAGGGTTCGGGGCCTCTTCGGCCCCTACTACGGAGGCTAAGGGAGTATGGCGTTCCTTTAGCATAGTTTTATGAAAATCATAAAGATAAACCCTTACCCCAAAATAATTAAAAAAATCTATGCGTGATTAAATATAAAAAATTCAACATAGTCAAAATTGCGGGTCCTCTTCTATCTGCCTTCATTTATAAACCGCGCTTCTTATCCTGCAAACATGAACAAAGACGAAGTTGAAGGTAGAGCGAAGAAACTCAAGGGCCAGATCCGTGAAGAAGTAGGCAAAATCACGGATAATAAGACGGAGCAGCTCAAGGGCAAACTTGAGCAGGCGGAGGGGACTGTTCAAGAGAATGTGGGTAAAGTTACCGATATGAGCGATGCTGAATTTGAGGGTAGAGGAAAGAAGATCAAGGGCCAGATTCGTGAGGAAATTGGGAAAATTACTGATAATAAGACTGAGCAGCTTAAGGGTAAGATTGAGCAACTCGAGGGGAAGGCTCAGGAAGAGATTGGGAAAGCTAAGAGGAAGTCAAAGGACTAACGTCTTTACTGCTCTATGAATTTCATTATTCTTAAACGCGTCAATAAGATATCGTGCTAAGGGATACAATATTTTGACGTATTTAGACCTCGATTGAGATTTGCTTGATACAGCGCATGTAGGGGCATTATTATAGGCTGAAAAATCATTAGTTGATAGCTGAGAACAATGGAATGCGCTTATATCCTGGCGGCATTGATTGCATTTGTCCAGGTGGGAGCGGACGAAAGGTCGAAGCAGTGTAAGACCTGAAAGCCGCGGAGCCTTGAGGAGTGGACTGTAAAGGAGCTTGACTGGCTTTGGCTGGTTGAGATTTCTGCACTCCCCAGTTGACAACGCCAAAGCGGGGTTCAGCGAGGTAATCTCGCCTGGGCACCCCCCAAATGCGCGGGTGCGTGTAGAGGTTCTAAATTTCCCTCAAAAAAAGATTAATGGAGTTGACTAATTGATGAAGATGAAAGATGCGAAGAAAGGGTATAGACCATTAACAGAATCTGAAAAGCGGGACGATCAAATTCTTGGTGCGTTGAAGACGATTCGAGGGACAAAGAAGTATTACCCTCCACGGTCTGTTAGACCCTTGAACTAGTTGCGCACGCGTGGTGTTTTTACGCCACTTTTAAGGAGCGTCTTGATAGAAATTGGTTATTTAGATGAGTTGCATAAGTAATACACTGTGGAAGAATCAGACACCACGGAGACTTCGGGTAACCGCTTCGAGTTGGCTAGGCTCTACGAGGATCAAGCGGCGCAAGCCATAGACGACCAACAGAGAATAGCTCTCTTCAGAAAGGCCGCAGCGGCACACCATGAGCTAGGTTCCTACATTAAAGAAGCCCGCTGTTTATCGCAGGCATGCGAACTACTCGAAGGGAAAGAGAAAGTTGACTGCCTCGCATCCAAATGGGGAGTCTACATAACTGCCATAGCCGTATACAAGTATGAGACTAGCTTCGAGTGGAAGGGGGAGAGTGAGAACCTTGATCCCCACTACGAAAAGACACTGAAGTTGTATTACGACGGGGCAGTGGATGCCCTCGATGAGGCTTTGAGAACGGTAGGAGTTGATAGAGAGACACTCCTTGAGAGATTGTACGCAGAGTGTGTTAAGAGGCGGAATGATGGCGGGTGGGGTGAGTCTGAGTGTTTTTCAAGCATAGAGTCTCTTAAGAATCAACGTATTCGGGGTTGACTCTAAGCTTGTTAATCATACTGTAATGATATACATTAATTCAATTAGATGGTTTGTTTGGATCTCTACGCTGCGCTATTACATCATCTACAATTTTTATAAAATAATATCTATTAAAAATCCATCACTGTTAATAATAGTTGAAATAATAAAGAGGCATGTCGAAAGGTTCCGTCCTCTTAGTTGATGATGATTGGGACTCAGTCAATGTATTGAGTCAAATATTGTGGAATAAGGGCTACTCAATTGATGTGGCAAGACATGGACTCGAGGCTTTGGATAGGGTAAAAGCTCAGAAACATACTGTGGCGATTTTAGACTATGTTATGCCATATTATCAGGGTGATGAACTGGCTAAGTTGATTAAAGGTATTAACCCTGATATTCACCTGATTCTAGTTACAGGTTATAAGATAATAATGCACCCAACTTCTGTAAAAGTCTTTGACTATGTACTGGAGAAACCGCTCGATATATCTGCGTTATTTGAGGCTTTAAGAGAACTCACGGAAAAACCAACTATGGATTCGATCAAAGTACCGATCGCATAGTATAGTGTTTCATTATGAGAAGACCATTTTGCATTATCAATTAGCTGCGCGTGCGGATGTCATTTTGATCCTCGCAAACGTGAGCTGAAACGGAACATGCTCAGTTTAAGAAGCGTGGCGAGATGCCAGGTCTTCACAGAAAGCAGTAAAATTGATATTTACCGGCAATATTATCCTTCAAAGAGACGATTCTTATTTTTATTTTTATTTTATCCTCGTCTAAACGAGGTTAACTAATCAGTATTAGTGCTCCGCATTTGATTTATTTACAGAAGACATGGGCAAGAAACATGACGACTCGGCGCGCCAAGATTGAGATCTATCTCGCAGTCCTAACAACCATACGGGATGGCGAGCCACGGCCGACACGAATAATGTATGCTACAAACCTTTCCTGGAAGCCCCTCATGCAGATACTCGGCTCCTTGGAGAAGGAGGCCCTTATCGTGGCCTTAGACGAGGGAAAGGATGGCCGCTCGAAGAACCTTTATGGGATAACCGAGAAGGGGGAGTCGGTGCTAGGCTATTTCGAGAAGACGAGGGACATCTTAAAGACGGAGTCTATCATCGCAAACTAGATCCCGAAGATCACCCTACTTATTCAGACGCATATCATCTAGTTCTCGCCCCATTATGCTAATCCCACCTTTACCGAGTGTGGGCAGCGTGAACGGGGTGCGGTCACGTTCGTGCCCAGGATGCTGCACTTCGAGACGAGTACGGTGCTGATCCTAATCCTTAATTGTTCAGGGGATGGTAGGCGTGTGCTGTCCAGGTGGAAGGTAATGCTGCTTGACTGAGACGCCTCCTTGGTCGGAAGCTGCACTTGTATAGAGTCTAGGACTTGTCCACTCGATTCTTAATCGCAGCTAGGGCCGCTTCGGGGTCTAATGTCCTGACTGTAGCGAACTCGACGGAGACTAGCACCATGTTTACGAAACGGTTTGTGTATTGCTCAGTCTCCTTGTAGACGCCCTCCACATTCTCAACTTCGGAGCGGATATCCGGGGGCAACATAGCGAGGAGTGCCTCGACGGCGGGGGCGAACTCCTTTGTCCCCCTAGCCGCTTCGCATACGCCTAGCTGCCGCCTTATCTCCTCGTCTGACATCGCCGTCAAGAAGGATACCCCTGGTATAAACGTCGTTCTAGGCTACTTGATGGCGTACTTCTTGACGACGTCCCAGTCGACCTCGAAGCCGAGCCCCGGCTTGTCTGGGGCTGTAAGCCAGCCCCTCTCGGGTCGATAGGCGGGTTGGATGAAGTAGGCCTCGAGGGGCACCGCATTGATCTCCACCCACTCGTTTCGGACGTTGCTAAGGCTGAGGTGGACGCTTGCGGGTATGCCTGGGCCGAAGAAGAAGCTGTGCGTGGCGACGTCGAGGTTCCATGCCTCGGCGAGGGCGAATATCTTCCTCATCGAGGAGATGCCGCCGGTCATGATGACGTCTGGTTGTAGGAGGTCGTATGGTTGTGCTTCGACTATCTTCTTGAAGCCGTGGACAGTGTACTCGTTCTCGCCGCCGGCGATGGGTATGTCCGTCTTCGTGCGGAGCCAGGCTAGGCTAGCGTAGTCGTGTACCGGCCAGATGGGCTCCTCGAGCCACGTGAGGTTGTAGCGCTCGAGCTGACGCACCGCCTTGAGAGCCTGCCCAGGGGTCCATGCCCCGTTGACGTCGAGCATGATATCGACGTCGTCGCCCACTGCGTCTCGGACAGCTTTCGTACAGCTAACGCCATCGTCTTTGCCCTGGTGAAGCTTGATGCCAGTGTAGCCCTCCTCGACCCAGCGCTGGCTGATCTTGGCGACCTCCTCGGGCTTCTTGTACTCCATGAGGCTGGCGTATGCCTTGACCCTGGGCTTGGCGAGGCCGCCTATCATCTCGTAGACGGGGAGCCTACGCTTCTTGCCTATGATGTCCCAGAGGGCTATCTCGACGGCGCTGAGGGCGTGTATGCTCATGCCCATGACACCGTGACCGAAGCTGATGTGGTACATCTTGTTCCAGAGCCTCTCCACCTGCATCGGGTCCTCCCCGACGAGGAGGGGCTTGAGTTGCTGCTCGATGTGGCCACCAACGGCGCCATAGGTGTAGGGGATCGCCTCACCGTAGCCGCTTATCCCCTCGTCGGTTGTAACCTCGACGAGTATGTGCACGCTCCGCCTCTTCGGATAGGCGGAGAGGGGCTCAGTCTCCTTTAGGGGTATCCACATGGGTAAGTCTTAATGTCTGTTATCTTCGTGTTCCGTACCTCCGCATCTGACTGGATCTGATGGGGCTTATGTTTGAAAAAACTTAGTCCCACACATCTACTTGAACCGTTGATCTCCGAGATGTGAAACTATATCGTTACGCCTACTTGGGAGTTAAACTAGATATCAGGGGTGCCCCACAGAGAGTCAAGGAGTTAATGGTGACTCTTCGGAGGGCGGGGTACTCAAGCGGGGACATCAGCAGATTCTCGGGTGACCGCTGGGATGAAGGCAACATACGGACATACACGCTTGAATGGGGAGGCATAGACGGAACATTGAACGCTGAGAGGGTTAACGTTATGAGCGTATTCCGGGACTTCGTCAACTCGGGTTTATCTCTAGACGACGTGGAGGCGGTCCTAAGGCTCGACACAGCCGTCAAGGCCAAGAAGTCCACCCTACTTGAGGTTGCGGAGCTCGTCGCCGCGCTAAGACCATATGATCTTAAACCCGGAGCAGTCGGGAAAATCATCGACCTCGTTGGGCAGCTCAAAGGAGACGGGACGGATCCCCTCATGATAGATGATGTCAGATGGTGGATTCACCGAGACAAGGAACTCGAGGAGGAGGGGTTTGACCGATTAGCGAGACTAAGGCTTAAAACCGCCTTCACCAAATTTGGTGGAGCCTCAGATACCCTCGAAGCGGTAGACGCTGTCATCGAAAAGCAAGTATTAGACAAAGAATTAAGTCAGCTAAAAACCAATGTCGCTGACCTCAAGGTATTAAACGACTTCCAGAATGCGCAAATTATGCAGCAGCAGATAGAAAAGTTGAAGATAGAAACAGACAACGAGAACCTGAAAAAAGAATACACCATCACCAACAAACTCATCGCGCTCGGTCACGATGAGCAGAGCCTCGCAGCAACGCTGCAGGCTACACGGACCTTTGGAAACGCCGCGAAGGTACTCAGCGCCATCAACAAACAGGGCCCAATCATCAACCTCGAGGGGGAGAAGGCTAAACTCAGCAAACAGGCAAGCGAGATAAAACTCGAGCTCAACGCTTATCAATACCAGTTGGCGGAGGCGATTAGGGTTTACAACGAAAACAGCGACGTCAGAAGAGTCATTCACCTCTTAGAGAACCCGCAGGGCATCAATATGGAACCCTTGGACGCATTCAACCTCCTCGTGAAGACCCTTAAGGCAGCGGCTAACGTGACCCAAGCGCACCTTAAGACCCCCATACACGACCAGAGCTGGGAGGTAGTAAAGGAATGCATCCAGGAATCGGCTGAGAAGATGAATACGGCGGCTCGGGCACTCGAGGGTCATATCCCCGAAAACCAGTCCAACCCATGATCAATGTGTCCGCAGATAGTCAAAGACTATATCGTTACGCCCACACGCGAGATTCCATTATATCCGAGGGCAGAGAAGAAGCCCCCGTGGATCGCCTCCATGACGGTCGCCGGTTTCTGGCAGTCTCCAATTACCATGAAGTCGGGCGCGGAGTTGCGGAGCGACTCAACCAAGTCGGTCCTCGGCCTGAGCCCAACGGCCAATAGCACCGTGTCTGCCTCATAGAGCTTCTCTTTCCCGCTTTCGTCCACCGCGTAGACACCCTCCTCGGTCACCCGGGTAACCTTGTGGCGTGTCTGCAGTCTGACACCGATCTTCTCGATCTCCTTCATAACGGCGAGCCAGTGAAGATAAGGCGCTTCAGGCGCCGCCTTCTCGAGCATCTCCAATATTGTCACGTCCCTGCCCGCGTGGGCGAGGTGCAGCCCCTCCTCGCAGCCGACGAGCCCTCCGCCTATTATGACGACCTTCTTGCCGATGGTGGCCTCGTCGTACATGCTCGCTGCGACGACGACGTTCTTGCCGTTCACGCCGGGTATCTTGGGAATTATGGGCTCGGCGCCAACCGCGGCAATGAGGACGTCGGGGTGTATCTTCTCGACGAACTCGGGGGTGACCTCCGTGTTCAGCATCACGGTTATCGGCCTCTTCTTGACGCGGCGTATCAGGACCTCGGTTAGCTTCCTAATGTCCTCTTTGAAGTACTCATGTTCGGCGTAGAGTAGGGTGCCGCCGAGGCGCTTGCCCTTTTCGCAGAGGACGACCTCGTGACCACGGTCAGACGCCGTTATTGCTGCCTGCATCCCCGCGGGTCCTCCGCCAGCTACTATGACCCTCTTCGGGCTGCTATAAGGTGGGGCGAATTTAGCCTCCATCTCCCTGCCTATTATAGGGTTAACGACGCACTGCACGATGCCTCTTGGGTACTTGACGTATGGAGTGAAGTTCTGGCTGATGCAGTAGTTGCATCGGAGGCAGGGCGTGATGTCGTCCGCGTTTCCCTTCCTAGCCTTCTCGGGCAGGTAGGGGTCGGCGAGTAGCGCCCTGCCGAGTGTCACCATGTCAGCCTTACCGCTCTCGAGTATCTCCTCCATCTGTGCAGGGTCATCTAGTGAGCCGACTGTGGCGACGGGGGTCTTCACTGCCTTCTTGACTGCCTCAGCGAGGTAGACGTTGGCGCCGTGGGGGAGGAAGACGCTGGGGAACATCCTGAGACCTGCGGATCTGTCGTTGAATGTAGTGGCGGAGACATGTATCATGTCGACCTTGCCGTCCAACACTTTAGCGAGCTCTACTACCTCGCTGAGAGGCATACCGCCGGGCGTGAACTCGTCGCCGCTGAGCCGGATCTCTATGGGGAAGTTCGGCCCACACTTCTTCCTCATGTTGTCGATTATCATAAGGGCGATTCGGGCCCTGTTCTCGATGCTCCCGCCGAACATGTCCGTCCTATGGTTGTGGAGCGTGGAGAACCACTGGGATAGCATCCAGCCGTGGCCGCCGTGGATCATGCACATCTGGACGCCACCCAGCTTCGCCATCGCCGCAGCGTCACCGAAGGAGTTCACCACCTTATCGATCTCAGCGTCCCCCATCTCGATGATCTTCTTGCCGTAGAATGATGTCCCAGCGCTGGGGCCGTAGACGGGGTCGTCAGGCCGCGGAGTACCCGACCTGATGCCCGCGTGCAGCAGCTCGATTGAGGCGAGGGCGCCGTGCCTCTTGATGGCGTCAGTTGTGTTGATGAGTGAGGGCAGTATGCCCGGGTCGTCCAGTGGCGTTACCCTCCCGTGCGATGTCCCCTTCGAGTCGATCATGCTCTCCCCGAGGGTGACTATTGCGGGTCCACCCTTGGCGCGTAGCTCGTAGTAAGCCGCGTTCTCGGGTGTCAGGAACCCATCCGGAGAGCCGTGCGCCCCCATGGGCGCCGCCTCGATGCGGTTCCTGAGCGTGTAAGGTCCTAGCTTCATCGTGCTGAAGAGTCTGGGAAAATGGTTCATCGCTTGTCCTCTGTACACTAACTAAAGGATATGAGTGAAAAGACTTTAGCCCCAAACCCAACTACTCTCTCCTACCTACACTCTCTCTTACTCGCGTGCGCACGCGAAAATTTACCATGTGAAAAGTTCTAAATATCAAGGGTTTCAAGATTCAAACAGGTACAGCATACCGTTCTTGTTGTACCGTCCAGGGTAAAACAGGTGAAAAAAAATGAAGTATGTTTGGCACTGGGAGTGGAGCATGGAGAATTTTGATAGGGAACAGGAAATCGCTGACAAATTTGCCAAGGCGCTGCAGGAGGACCCCAGTCAATTCCCAAGGATGCTTACAAATACGCTATACACGGGCAGAGGTAAGGGTTTCAGGCTCATTGAGGCCGACAACGAGCAACAACTAGCGAACCTAGTCGCGTTCTGGTGGCCCACGGAGGACTGGTGGCTTGAAGCGGTCATAGATGGCCAGGGAGGAGCCATGCAGAAAGCTGTTACCAGATTCCCCCTAAAATAGTATGATTTGAACCAGGCGGCACATAAAGGGCTGGAGTGTGCCACCCCCAGCGGACGCTTAGTCTCGCGCACACACGCTCAGCTTACTGTAATGTCATGACTAAGTAATATTTACTCATAAACCAATTATCCCACTGCAGCTATACGCGTATTATGCCTCGCATTAAACCAGGTGACAAAGCTCCAGATTTCGCCGCCGAATCAATCAATAAAGGGATACTAAACCTAAACGAGTTCAAGGGAAACAAGACATTACTCAACTTCAGCAGATACTTTGGCTGCCCTGTATGCCAGCTGGAGTTCGATGAGCTCAGAGAGTTCATGAAGAAACACAGTGACTTGAAAGTTATCTATGTGAACCAGTCGTTCCCAGAATCCGCTAAAAAGTTCATCGAGGGAAAAAACGTTGATTTCCCAATAATTACCTCCCAAAAGACCAATGGAAAATACGAGTTATACGATCTTTACGGAGTCGGCAATTTAGGAGTAAATAGCTTTATTGGGATATTCCAGAAAGCTAAACGGGCTAGAAGCCTCGGCAAGGAACATGGATTATATGAAGGAAAGGAAACACAGAGCCCCGCTCAATTCCTTATTGATGAAGAGGGGAGAGTCTTTTACGCCAATTACGGATTGTTTAATTTAGTATCCCTCGAACGGGCCCTCAACGCACGTTAAAGGAAGAATTATTAGTAACCGGAGCGCGCGCGTTAAACTATCTTCTCCACGAACCTGAGTAGCTGGTAACCAAATAGAATGGCGATGAAGTAAGTGGGCCAGAGTATCACTGGCCAGTTGGCGGGGACGTAGTTCCAGAGGTTATTAGATATGGCGAAGAACTCCATGCTAGCCAGAGCTACCATTCCGAGGGCTCCGAGGAGGAGCTGCTGCCTCGCCTCAATTCGATCGAACAGTTTCTTCCTGTAGAGGGTCACCGAGAGCCAGCCGATGAAGAACGCGGCTAGGAGTAGGTACCAGCTAGGGCTGTATTGAAACGTGTACACGGCGCTTGAAAGGAGCCTAGGGATAAAAGACTGACTAGAGTGGCTCCCCCTCAACGCTGAGTACGAGCTGCTCGAAGGGTACCTTCTTCCCGGCATCCTTCATCGCCTTCATAACGAGCCCGGCAAGCCCGTTGCAGCAAGGGACCTCCATGTTGACGACGGTGACGCTCCGCAAGTCGCTGTCCCTGAATATGGTGGTGAGTTTCTCGACGTAAGCGGGGACGTTATCGAACTTGGGGCAACCGATAAGGACGACCTGGCCTTTGAGGAGCGTGCCCTGCCAATCGGGGCTGGCGACGGGGACGCAGTCCGACATGATAAGCAGGTCTGCTCCCTTGAAGAATGGGGCTTTGGGGTTGACTAGGTTGAGCTGGACGGGCCAGTTCCGTAAGCGCGAGGGGCGCTTCTCGGCGCTCGCATGTTTCTTGGCGGCCTCCTCGTCGAAGGGCTGTGCCTCGCGTTGAGTAACCTTTATCGCATCTTGAGGGCATGTGCCCAAGCAGGCGCCTAATCCGTCGCAGTATACGTCGCTGACTAGCTTCGCCTTGCCGCCAATAATCTTCAACGCACCTTCCGCGCACTTGGGGACGCACTCGCCGCAGCCGTTGCACTTCTCCTCGTCTATCTCGACGACAGCCCTCTTGACCATTGGTAGTTCCACGGATTCCGTGGATATAGACCCTTTCGGCTAGTAGCCGAGTGCCGACGAGCGGCGGTATAGGTCGACGCCACCGCGGAGATGCTCCTCTTCGATTAGTATGGCGGATGGGCGTGCGAAGTGGCTAAGCCCGGGGCCTTCTTCGACCACCTTGACCCTGTGCCCCCTCTTTATGAGGTCGGTTATGGCGCCGTGGCTTATCCTGCCATCGACGAGCGTGTCTAGTCCGCTCGCGTCGACCGTGGGGGAGGCGATCGCCTCCTGCGGCCCCATACCGAACTCGACCATGTTTAGGGCGACCTGCAGGTTCCTCTCGATTATCCTCCTACTCCCCGGTGCACCCTCGACGAGCAGGGGTACCCCATCCCTGAGGACGAGCAGTGGCCCCATGTTCATTACGGGGCGCTTCCACGGCGCGACGCTGTTTGGGTAACCAAGGGCGGGTATAAACCAGCCCATGGCGGCGGTGAGGTAGAGGCCGGTGCCCTCGGGAACTACGCCTGCCTGAAAGCCGGGTGTGTGAGTGCAGGCGACTGCGTTGCCCTCGGAGTCGACTGCGTTGAAGTGGCTCGTCTCCCCTAATCGGGGGCTTGAGGAGGCGACGCCTGCGCCTTTCGGTCTGCGCCTTCCCTCGTGCACCCAAGGGTCGTGGATCGGGTTGGCGAGGTAGCCTACCCAGGGCTCCGATCCCGATGTGCTAAACTTCGCCTTGTCATCGATGAGGCTACGTATCTCCCCGGAGTATGCGTCGCTCAGCATTCCCTGCAGCGGGACGTCGGTGTGCTCCCAGTCGCCGAGCATGCTGTATCTATCCGCGAAGGCATGCCGGCTCGCCTCGACAAGCATGTGGAGGTACTCACTAGAGTTGTGTCCCATCGCCGTTAGGTCGTAGCCCTCCAGTATCTTCAGCGCTTCAAGTATGGTGACGCCACCGCTTGGGGTGGATGTCGTGGCGAACTCCAATTCCCGGTACCCGATGCGAATCGGCTGCCCGACGACTGGCTCATAGCCTTCCAGGTCCTCGGCAGTCATTATGCCGCCCGCTGCTTGAACGGCTTCCTCGACCTTCTCAGCCACCTCCCCCGAGTATAGGGCGTCCCGCCCCTCGGCGGCGATCTTTCCCAGAAGGCGGGCGAGATCGCTCTGAATTATCCGGGTGCCAGGAGCCGCGGGGAAGCCGCCGGGAAGCCACACGTCGTCTATCGCGGGGCATCGGTGGCTCTCCCTCGCGAGCGTGGCGAGCACGATCATTTGGTCCCAGCCGAGAATGAATCCTTCCTCCGCAAGCCTTCGTGCTGGCTCGACCACGTCGGAGAGGGGAAGACGGCCGTATAGCTCGTGAGCCTTGAGGAAGCCGGCGCATGTCGCTGGAATCGTAAGGGCCAATCCTCCGACGCTATTCGCGTTCCCTTCGACTTCGAATATCTTTGTGCCACCCGCCGCTGCTTCGCTAATGACCTTGAACATGTCTGGGCGCGCCGCTCTCGGTGCACGCGTGTTGAAGTCGATTGAGATAGCTTTGCCCTCTTCGACAGAGAAAGCTACCATGAAGCCTAGTCCGCCGAGCCCAGCGAGGTAGGGCTCTAGGACAGTGTTGCAGAAGCCCATGGCGACGCCGGCGTCGAAGGCGTTTCCACCAGCCTTGAGTATAGCGAGTCCTGCTTCGGCAGAGGGGGGAGTTGACGCTGTGACCATACCGTGCTCGGCGGTCACCTCATCCTTAACAAAGCGTAAGGAGCCCATAATGGTTGAACGCCTCAGTAAGTGAAGAAACCTCCGCCACTTTCATGCGTCTCACACAACTTGAGTCCTAATCCGCTTAAATATCTCAGCGGGGAAGCTGAAGACCCTCATGGAGTCCCCCGAGCACAAACACCTGAAGAACATCGCCGTCCTCTGGCTCCTAAACCAGGGCTGCTTCCTCGCAGACACCGAGGTTGCCCTCAGCCAGGTCGGGCTCCGCCGTTACACGGAGTTCGACAACAAGACCGTCGTCGACGCCGTTGGCGTGGGGCTGCGCTTCAGGGCTGAGAACGGGAAGTCAGAGGGCTCAGACGACTTCGACCCAGCATCCCTCGCCGGATCAGAAGCAGGGGAGTGCGTCCTCCGCGGCATCGAGGTCAAGGTAACACGCGGCGACTTCCGCGCCGGCTTCGCCTGTAGCGGCTGCAACTACCACTACATCCTCACACCCCTGCGCCTCCTCGCCCCATCAGAGGTCCCGAGAGGTGTCGGCCTCATCGAGTACAATAAGCACAAGTGGAGCTGCGAGCACGCAGACGACCACCCCGACAGACCATACAAGATAACCGGGCTGCGAGTCCTTAAGCACCCCATCTACCGTGAGCTCCCCCGCTTTCAAGTCGACGGCGCCGTCTCTCAGCTCGCCCAGAGGACTCTACAGCAGACCCACCAGGGCGCTCTGCAGCGCCTAGACAGGTTCATAACCACAGAAGCGTCCACATAGCCCAACATGGAGAAGACAATAAACTCCAAGCTCCTCCAAAAGGGCAAGCACTTCAGCTTCAAGACCGACGAAGTCCAGCTCCCGACTGGGAAAACCGTGACGCGGGACATCGTCGACCACCCCGGCGCCGTAGCGATAGTACCAATCCTCGACGATGGACGCATCCTACTAGTCAAGCAGTTCAGGTACGCGACGGGCAAAGAGCTCCTTGAGATACCCGCGGGAACACTTGAGGAGGGCGAGGCCCCCGATACCTGCGCACGCAGGGAACTACGCGAGGAAACGGGCTACACCGCCGGCTACATGAAGAAGGTAATCAGCCTCTACGTCGCCCCCGGCTACAGCAATGAGCTAATACACATCTTCTTCGCAACAACCCTCAAGCAGGGCGAGAAGAGTACCGAGGAGGACGAGGATATAACCACCGAGGCCTACGGCTGCGACGAGCTCCTCGACATGATTGAGAAGAACATGATAGAAGACGCGAAAACCGTCGCCGGCGTCCTCAGCTACCTCACGCGTTCCTGAACGTCCTGTAGATTAGTAGCGTGAGGAGGAGTAGCGCCGCAGAGACGACGGCGTTCGACCAGAACGCTATCACGACCCCGTATCCGTCGGTCAACCAGCCCAGCACTGCAGCGGCAATCGAACCGACTCCAAAGCTGAAGAAGAACATCACCCCAAAACTCAGCCCCATAAGGCTGCGGGGAGTAACCCTGCTAATCAGATTCGTCATCGAGGGCTGGTGGGCGAAGACCGCCACGCCATAGATAAAGGTGAAAGCGACCACGGACACATAGCTGGTCGGGAGAAGGAGTAGGAGAAGCAGGGAAGCGAACACGAAGGCAACTGAACCTAGGACCAGCTTCGTAGGCCCCAGTTTATCCGATCCCCTCCCGCCGATGAGCTGTCCAGCGATCCCAAAGAAGAGTATTAGGGAGCTACTGACGGCAGCGAACTCGCCAGTATACCCCTCACCGAGGCGGAGATAAGTAGGAAAGTAGACCTCGACGCCCCTGAAGATGAAGCCGACGAAGGCGTTGAAAAGGAGCAGCATCCAGAGATTGGGTATTTTAAGGAACTCCCTGATCTCCAGCTTCTTCATCCCCGTCGGGGCATCCTCGGCTATCACTATCTTGTTCATTACGAGTGCGGTAACGATACTTAGGACGCCGAAGAAGACGAAGCTGAATCTCCAGTCGACTGTTACGCCTAGCAGGAAGGCAACTGTCGGCGTCAGCACCTGCCCAGCGTTTCCCGCTGCATTGTGTATGCCCATCGCGTTCCCAGGCGCCTTCGGGAAAGCTTGAGCGATAAGCTTGTTCGCCGTCGGGTGGTAGAAACTCGCCCAGAGAGCCATCAGGAACATAGCTGCAGAGAACACGTAGATCTCCGTGCAGACGAGGAACAGGAGGCTCGAGACACCGGCTAAACCGACGCTGATCCGTGCGACCTTGACGCTTCCAATCATATCCGAGAGTGGGCCACCCGCGAGTGCGCCCGTTCCGTAGATGAGGAATGTGACCGTCGCGACGAGCCCAAGCGTCTGGAAGCTCACATTAAGGCTGGTGGCGATGTTGCTGAGCAACGGCGGGAGCACGAGGAATAGGCTATGGTTGAGGGAGTGCGCCGCACCGAGGACGCCGAAGGTCACGATGTCCCTATTCATACTGAGCAGAGCCGTCGAGACCGGTTAAATCCCTTCCGGGGACCCGAGACCCTATAAATCCGAGCCACGCTCACACTCCATGGAGTACGACGTTCTGGTTAAGAACGCCCGGGTCATCGACGGCTCGGGCAAGCCCGCCTACTCTGGCTCGATAGGTGTATCCAAAGGAAAGATCGCCGCCCTCGGCGAGGTCAAGGGAGACGCGAAGAAAACCATAGACGCGAAGGGACTTTACGCCAGCCCAGGCTGGATAGACGCCCATAGCCACAGCGACACAACCATACTCTTCTACCCAAAGGCGGAGAGCTACGTCTATCAGGGGGTCACTACCTTCGTCGGCGGAGAGTGCGGTGGCTCACCCGCCCCAGTTGGCGACTTAATGAAGCTCCCCGGGATAGCCGGTGACTACCTCGACGAGTTGATGCCCCACAAGTTCTACCCGGAGAAGGACCTCCTTCCCCGCGAGACGGTAAACAAGCTGATGAAGGAGAGGTTCGGGTGGACCGTAAACTGGCACACTATGGCTGAGTGGTTCAAGAGGGTGGACGGAAAGGTCTCAGTCAACGCGGCGCCACTCGTAGGTCAGGGAAATGCCCGATACATGGTCATGGGCGAGGACTACAAGCGCCACGCCAAGCCGGAGGAGATCGAGGGCATCAAGGGCTACATCAAATCCGCCATGGACGAGGGCTGCATCGGACTGAGCACGGGACTCGACTACGACCCCGGCGTCTGGGCGAGCATGGAAGAGATCAACGCATGTGTCTCCATCCTCAAAGAGTACCCAAACAGCGTCTACTGCCCCCACTGGAGAAGGACGGGGCGCCGCAGGGACGTGAAAGCGGGGGACTACCGACCCAACAAGCTCGATGGCATCCTCGAATCAATCGACACTTGCAGGAAGACGGGCGTACCAACGAACCTCGCTCACCTCACCCCCGCGTGGCGTCTGGTCCCCGAGGGGGATGACGACATGGAGGAGGCGAACTACCGACGTACTCTCAAGTACATAGACGACGCACGCGCCGAGGGACTACAATTAACATTCGACCATATGCCCTGGTTCATTCTCGGGGGCTTCAGTGTCATGCCTTACCTATGCAGCCTTCTCACGCCCTGGCTCAAGGAACAGGGTAGCCGCAAGAAGCTCGCAGAGTGGCTCAGAGTACCCGACTATCGGAAGGAGGTAATAGACGACATCCAGACGGGCAAGTGGTTCATACGCCTCGCCTACAACCCGAACAGCAACCCCCAGTGGGCGGAGAACATCTGGGTCACAAAACACAAGGACAAGGGGCTCGCAGGGAAGCACGTCGCCCAGATCGCTAAGGAGAGGAGCAAGAACCCGCTTGAGACCTACTTCGATCTCATCTGCGAAGACCCAGACAGCAGAGGAGTCGCCGTGGGTGTAGCAGAGACGGGCAGCTTCCCACAGAAGCCCTTCCGCGCATTATTTTTCCAACACCCGGTCTGCGCCCTCAGCCTCGACCAGACCGTAGTCGACACAACACGGGAGCAGAAGACACCCCCCTACAACATCCCTGGGAACAACACGTTCGCCGCCTTCCCCGGCTTCATTAACGAGTTCGTCAAGAAGCACAAGCTCTTCACACTCGAGCAGGCGATACGCGTCATTAGTACACAAGCTGCCGACAATCACTTCCTCAAGGGTAGGGGCAGGATAACCCCTGGGAGCATAGCCGACATCACTATCTTCGACTACGACAAACTCGAGGTAACAGGCGACGCTGTGGAGCCTAGGAGATACCCGAAAGGGATAGTCTACGTCCTCGTGAACGGCGTCCCAGTCCTTTCGAATGGTAAGCACACCGGCGCTACTCCAGGCGTTGCGATCAGGCGAGTCAATTAGCTTCTCCATTCGAGGCGCGTGCATCACTGGATTAGAGTCAGGTGTAAGTGAGAGTTACTATTCGACAGCTAAATCCTATACTTATTGCGTAACTTGTACTACAGTAAAGTGGCGCATATGCATGTCAAAAATTCAGGTAGTTAAGTACGCGCACGTCGCCTTAATTAGTACCTCGAACAGAAACCAAATTGATTCTCCTTGACCCGTTTTGGTTCGGTAAAAATTGGGCGAATCAGATCTCCCCGTGGCTTAAAGCGCCTGCTAAAAGGCATCCTCCCCGAATCAAAGGTCTATATGGTTAAACCAAACTGGTATAGCCCCCTTAAAGGTGGATTCACAGACGCCGCTACACTCGAAACATTGCTAGCAATCCTTCCAGGAAAACCAATCATCATAGAAGGCTACTCCATAGATAGACAGAACGGGCAAGCCGTCTATCGAGTTAAGGGCGAAAAAGTGGACTGGAGGTGGCTTCTCAGAAACCCAGACCTTAGCTGGGTTCAAGAAGAGGATAACCTGGATACTATGAGGACTCAGGATAAGTGGTTCAGAGATAACTATGGTCTTACAGACGTCATGGAGCGATATGGCTGCGAGTACCTCAGCGTGACCGAGGAGACTTTATCTGGCAGAGTAGTAGAAGTCGATGCGGTCAAGAGGCGGGTTGAAGCAAATTATCCCCCTGTCGAGTATCCTAAGCTCTACGGGTATATGCCGGAGAGATTGGCTGCATACGTCGGTGCTCCCCTGATAAGCTTCGGACACGTGAAAGGCGCCGGGGGCACTTTTCCGAGTCTCTCCATCAAGAACCTGTTCGGGCTCATCCCTGATCCATGGAGAAGTTGGTGGCATGGCCCGGGGGAAACCCGCATTAACCGAAGCATTGTAGATATCGCGAAGATATATGCTTCGTACTTTTCACTCGTCGGAGTCTGTGAGAGCTTCAACTGTTACACGGTTTCCGATCAATATGGGGAGGTAAAGGCTCCATGGGGGGCCTACAGAGTTGAAGATGGCGACGGGTTTGCAGCATGTGGAGATAACCTCGCTGAGCTTGACTCGGTGTTATGTGGTTTGATTAAGGTAGATCCTTTAAAGGTAGGTTACTTGAGAGAGTCCGAAGCCGTGTTCGGAGCATATGATGTGAAGGCTGTCACAAAAGCCTCCACTTGTTCTCCTCACTGGTTTCCTAAAATTTAATCCAAGATTAACGCGCGTGCATGTGAGAATATATCATACAGAATAACATCATACTCTCTGACAGAGATTGAATGAAGGGCAAATTCAAGTAGGAATAGCAAAATTTCTTCACGATGGTAACTTTGGGAGAAAAGAATTCGACGAAGGACCAAACATCATGGAGAGTGGGGGGCTCTATGCTCTCCTCAAGAGCCTCAATGTAAACGTAACAGAAACAAAGACCGCAGCCCTGACCCCCGAGGAAGAGAAACAATACGGCACAGTCAACAGACTCGGATTAGCCAGTCACCACCTCGCAGAAATCGTCTCCACCCAGATAAAGAAAGGCGAGCAAAACATCTCATTACTCTCAAACTGCGTCGGATTAATGGGGATGCTAGCAGGGGTACAACAGTCAGGCCCAGATTGGAAACCTCTGCGAGTAGGTTTGGTTTACTTCGACGCCCACGGAGACATTAACACCCCGGAAACGAGTCTTAGTATGATGATGGGGGGCATGCCAGTGGCTGTAAGCTGTGGGTTATGCCTACAACGCTTAAGACATCAAACTGGCCTCGAGGTCCCACTGCCCACACGTTACGTAGTTCTGGCAGGCCTTCGAGATACAGACCCTCTAGAGCAGGAGATAATTGACACAAGTGAAATCGAGTTAATCACAGTTGACGATATAAGAAAACAAAGTCAAAACGTGATAAAACAGATGGACCGCTTGAGCTCACTGACTGATAGAATATACGTACATGTAGATACCGACGTGTTGAGTTCCGATGAAGTCCCAGGCCACACCACACCGGTGCCTAATGGCTGTAACAGCGACCAACTAATGAAGACCCTCGAAATCATGTTCAGATACCCAAAAGTCGCTTCTTTCGGTGTCGCTAGCCTACCAACTAAAGGCGATCCCGAGGGAACGGCTTTAAAAGCAGTCTACAAGATGGTAGAAGGCGTTGTTAAAGGGGTAAAAGATCGCTGAATACAAGCGCGCGTGACTTCCCGCGAAATACACATGACACTAATCAGCAGTTCTTCGCGCATTCGTCTACAAATGCCTTGAATAGGTTAAGATAGCTTGTTGTGCCATTAATCATCATTTCAGGATGCCACTGTACCCCGACAACAAATCTGTCGCCTTCGAGCTCAACAGCCTCAATCACTTTATCATCCGATTCAGCTGTAATTCTCAGCCCATTCGCAAGCCTGTCTATCGCCTGATGGTGGAAGCTGTTAACTCCAACTCTCTTCTGCTTTAATATCGAATGCAACTTGCTACCTTCGACCACCGAAATATCATGACTCACCTCTTCAATAGGATAGGAAAGAAGAAAATGTGGTTGAGTAGTCAGACCTGATCTATTAACATCTTGATACAAAGTACCACCCAAAACTATGTTCATAAGCTGACAGCCTCTACAAATTGCCAAAATCGGCATATTATATTCCCCTAATCCCTTCTTCAGAACATTCATTTCAACAAGATCACGCTTGATTGAGACTTCGCCGAGTGAAGGATCCGGAGCCTGACCGTACCGCCGTGGATCAACATCGTTTCCGCCGGTGAGTATGAGGCCATGAATTGCAGAAAGACTCTGCACCGCAACCTCTGGATTGTCGGTAATAGGGATTATAACAGGTATACCGCCAGCCTCTTCCACGGCACAGATATAATCCTCTGCAAGCAGCTGCCACTTCTGGCTAGAAGCTCCGAGTTTGGTTAACGTACCAACTTCACCATTTGTCGAATAATTGGAAGTTAAGCCTATCAGAGGTTTCCTATTCATACAATATCTCCCTTCTTTTATCAGAAATCTTTTAAAAAGTTATGCATATGAGCACACAATTAATTCGTAACTTTAACCTCGTTATATGTAAGGGGAAAAGCCATATCCACTACAAGCGCTTCTACTCCCAGAAGTGACCCAGATGAAACAGGATGAGTCTCTAGCTAGGCGAAAAAGGGAGCTCCTAAAAGAGATTGAGCGACGCGGCTTCGAGACCGTCGTGTTACTTAACGAAGTAGTAAATCAGAACCCGGGCAACTTCACCTACCTCTGCCCAAACGGCATCGGGGATGAGCATCAGAGCCTCATCCTAAGCGTCAACGGAGATGTCTCCCTTGTCACGCCCCACTGGGGTGCGAAGGCGGCTGAGGAGAGCGGCAAGTATAGCAAAGTCATTGCAGTCCGCCAGGAGAAAGGGCACCACATGAGGGGAACGCAGGTCGCGCTAACCGGTTACAACCCCGACAGGATCTGCTTCGATCTCAGCACGATGAGTAGCCAGTTCGCCTACGCCCTAGCAGACACTCTCCACATCAAGATCGACCCTAAGAAGGATGTCAGCGATCACATCTTCACCATGCGGAGTATTAAGGACGATTACGAGGTCTCCGAGATGAGGCGCGCCATAAACATCACGGAGAACGTCGTCTATGAGCTCATACAGTGGGGCGTCCCCGGAGCTGACACTTGGAAGATCAAGAAGCGCCTAGACGCCCGCCTCATTGAGCTTGGCGCCCTCGACCATAGCTTCGACTCCTCCATTAGCTTCTGCAGGGGGCCACGCAGACCCTATGGGACCATCAAGCATGGGGACATCCTCAGCGTAGATGTGGGCGTCCGTGTAGACTCTGGATACTGCAGCGACATGGGCAGGACCTGGCCTGTGACACTGGACGCGCAGGCAAAGGACTTCCTCGACCGCATCGTCAAGGTGCAGAGAGAAGGCATTAAACACATCCGCGAGGGCGTCTCGGGGAACGATGTACTCCGCTACGCGAACTCCCTACACGAGGAACTCGGATTTGAGCCAACGCCCCGCAGCGGACACCAGATAGGTCTGGACGTCCACGACTACACGATGCCCTACGCACCCAACTTCGGTTCCATCGAGACGGATGCGCTTCCCCTCAAGGCTGGGATGACGCTCACCTACGAGCCCATGCGGGTCGACGCGAAGCTTGGTATGAGGAGCCACCTGGAGGATATAGTACTCGTGACAAAAGGGGACCCAATTGTCCTCAATCAGATGCCCTGGGACGTCGCCTTCTAGCCAGGCAACGGTTATCAGCCTCACCGCACCGCCTTATTGCAGGTGTAGGAAATGCCAGTCGACGTAGTTGTCAAGAACGGCACGCTAGTTCTCCCCTCGGGTCTCTGGGAGGGGAGCCTCGTCATAGACGAGGGCACTATAATAGGCATAATGAAGAGCGGCGAGCCCATGGCGGACCGGGTAATCGACGCCTCGGGGAAGTATATTCTCCCTGGGATGGTTGACATGCACGTCCATCTCAGGGACCCAGGTAACCCTGACAGGGAGAACTTCGAGTCAGGGACACGCGCAGCAGCGGCGGGCGGTGTAACGAGCGTCATGGACATGCCGAACACGGTCCCCGCTACAGTGACCGTCAAGGCGTTTGAGGAGAAGAAGGCGATCGCTGGGATGAAGTCGCTAGTCGACTTCGGACTCGTCGGCGGAGCCGGGGAGGTCCCAGAGGAGGAGCTTAGGGGCCTCGCAAAGGCAGGCGCCACAGCCTTCAAGAGCTTCATGATAGCCCGCTTTAAGGAGCTGGCCGCAGACGACTGGCAGCTACGGAAGAACTTCGAGATCATCGCCGATGAGGGGCTCCCCTGCCTAATTCACGCAGAGAACGGGGTTATCGTCGACAGGGGCGTCGCCGAGGCTAAGAGGCTGGGGCGCACCGACCCTATGGCTCACGGCGAGTTCCGTCCACCGATCGCGGAGATAGAGGCGGCGAGCAGAGCGCTCCTCTTCGCCGAGGAGACGGGGGTCCATCTCCACGTCTGCCACATCACCGCGAGTGGTGTCGTCGATGTGCTTGAAGAGGCGCAGATTAGAGGAGTCGACGCGACGGGCGAAACATCAACAAACTACCTCCTGATGAGCGAAGAGACAATGAAGGAGAGGGGTCCATATGCAAAGGTCGACCCACCGCTCAGGACCGAGGCGGATCAAGCCCGGCTCTGGGACGCACTGAATGACGGCATCATCGACGTGTTGGCGAGCGACCACGCCCCTTACACGAAGGAGGAGAAGGAGAGAGGCTGGAAAAACATCTTCGACGCGCCGAGTGGCGGCGTTGTCATCGAAACCACGCTCCCCCTGATGCTTAACGCTGTCAACGACGGCAAAATCGGGCTGGAGCGCCTCGTCGAGGTGTTCAGCACTAACCCCGCGATGATAAATGGAGTCTACCCGAAGAAAGGAGCGCTTAACATCGGCGCTGACGCAGATGTGGTCGTCGTTGATTTGGACAAGAAGTTCAAGATCAGAGGGGATGACCTGAAGACAATACAGAAGATTACACCCTACGAAGGAATCGAGGGGGTAGGCGCCCCCGTGATGACTCTACTCCGCGGCTCGGTCATCTACGAGGATGGCCAGGTTGTGGGGAAGCCGGGGCAGGGAAAATGGCTCCGTCCCACCGACAACTTCTAGCCCGCGCGTGTGTCATATTTTCAGTATCCTCCTCCGCCACCCTTACGTTTTCAGCTATTTTCCAGTTAAATGCATCTCTGTGCTAATTTGCGGTGGAGACGCGGCGGATGCTCGCGGACTATGGTTCGAGTAACGCGATTGGTTCGCCCTTTTTTGTATAGATTCGTGGGGTGTATGGGTTGAGGTGGTTGAGGACACTGTAGGTCATCCACCCCGCCATCGCGGCGAAGCGACTCAGGTCATTCTCACCAGTTCGACTTATTATCTCTACGACATCCCCCTGCTCGGCCTTGACACCGCGTAGATCGAGGAGGATGTGGTTGAGGCTTATTGAGCCGAGGCTGTTGCGGTACTCGCCTCCGACGAGTATGCGAGCCTTATTCGCCATCTCGCGTGGGACGCCGTCATAAAAGCCGACGTGCACCGTACCTATCCTCATTTCTTCGGGGGCGACGAATTTACCCCAGTAAGTGACGGAATCACCCCTCCTGATTGTCTTCGCGTACTCAATCCGAGCCTTCCAGCAGAGCGCCTGCTTTAGCTTAGTGCCCGACCCCACGTCCTTGGGCTCCGGGTAGACGCCATAGAGGCTCATACCGGGACGGACGAGGTCGAGGTGCGCCTCAGGATTATTGAGAGTCGCGTCAGTACTCGCGAGGCTCAATACTCCCGGTTCGACTCCACGCTTCCTGCATTCCTCGGCGACCGCCTTGACTCGGGCGATCTGCTGACAGTCTTGTTCGGGGTTCTGCATTAGGGTGCTCATGATGCCCTCAATCTGAATCCCGGGGAGCTTCGCGATCTGCTCAATGAGTGCGGGTGCCTCCTCGTGCCAGACGCCCACGCGGCGCAGACCGGTGTCGACCTTTACGAATACGCCCGCCTCCTTCCCAAGCTTCTTCGCCGCCACGCTCAACGCTTTCGCTGCGTCGAGAGTGTAGATGACTTGCGTCACCCCCCTTGCAACGGACGCCTCGTACTGCTCCGACGACCATAACGGGTCCATGTTCAACGCGCTGAGGCCCGTGTTCTCCCTGATCAGGATAGCCTCCCGAGTCTTCGCCACGAGCACCCGCTTCACGCCATTTTCCTCAAGATGCGTGGCGATGGGCAGCAGCCCATGCCCATAGGCGTTGTTCTTGATGCAGGGCATGACCTCAGCCCTTGTATGCTTCCTGACCTCTGCGAGGTTATTGGTGATGGCATCGAGGTCGATCTCTAGCCAAGAGCCGTAGCCCTCCATCCTTCGACTGATCTCGGAGGGCTGTGGCTGACTGAGCCAGTAGGGATGAGCCATGGCACCAAAATCGAGTGAAACCGGTATAAGCGTTCTGCGGGGGATCCCCGAGATCCGTTGATAGTTTTATGTATTATCAGATACAAGTAATCTCTGAGGCAACAAACATGGGAATGCACAGCGCCAAGAACAAGCCGTTGACGAAGAAGGAGCGAGAAGAGAAGAGAAAGAAGAAGAAGGATAAGGAAGCGGCGAAGCACACCTAGAAGACGTCGCTCAACCCCTCTTATTAACCCCGAGTCTCCATACGCAGGTTGATAACCGAGCAGACGCCATGTCTGCTAAGTGATTTCGGATGGCGGATGGCAAATTATCAGACGGTTCACCCTGTCTGCGCCACCACTGCGTCGCCTGCTGTATCGAAACCGAGATGCCACTAACAGATGACGACCTGAAGGACATCGAGAAGCTCGGCTTCAAGAGAGCGGACTTCACCGTCAAGGCCGAGGGCGAGACCCGACTGAAGAACAAGGGGAGACAGTGCGTCTTCCTCGAGGAGGGCAGGTGTCGCATCTACGAATGCCGTCCCCAGGGCTGCAGGATGTACCCACTCATCTACGACATGGACTTACACAAGTTCGTCTTCGACTCAGTCTGCCCTCATAGTGCAGAGTTCAAGACTACGCGCGAGGACAAGGACCACCTCAAGCACCTAATCAGGAAGCTTGAGCGAGAAGCAGTGAAGAAGATGTAGGCGCCAAGTCTTATCTAGCTAGCCCCCATTCTTGGGTATTTCAGGGGATTTTCCGTGGAGGAGAAAAGAGTCAGGGAGATATCGTTAGCGGTCATCGCCGTAGTCGGCGTACTCGCCATCGCAACAGCATATATGACAACTGGTCCAACGGCGAAGTTCCTACTCGCCTTCTTCCCACTGATCGTCGTTCTCATCGGCGTCGCATTCCTTAGACAGGGCAGCCTCAACATGGCGTTCGTCGGCTACATCCTCGCTGTTGTACTAGCCGTCACAAACTTCGGTAACTCGCCCCTCGACGCGGGCATGTCAACCATCGTCGGCTTTCTGAAGAGCTTCGGAATAGCCTTCACAGTAGCTGCCACGATGCTCCTCATCTACATAATGCAGGAGGCAGGCGCCCTCAGAACCATCTCAGCGGTCATTAAGAAGCAGGTCGCGGGGAGTGAACTGCAGGCGCTCTACATAGGAGTCGGCTTCGGCTCCTTCCTCTCCGCCCTCGGCGTCGTCACACCAGCACTCTTCCCACCACTCCTCGCCGCGATGGGCTTCAGCCAGCTCGCCGCCATCAGCATCGCCGTCCTAGGCTACGACCCCACCACAAGCTTCAGCCTCCTCAGCATACCCATCACGTTGCCCAGCCAGCTCTTCGGCCTAAACCCCATCGAGTTCGCCTTTAAAATAGCTGTTTTCCTCCCAGTAATCTCAACAGGCTTCGCATTCGCCATCCTCTGGCTCATCGGCGGAACCAAGTCAATGAGGAAAGGGCTCGTTCCCGGCCTTATCTGCGGACTCGCCCTCGCAGGAGCCTGTCTGGGCAGCGCGGGCGTAGACTATGTCCTCGGCTACGAGCTGATCCCACTCCGAATAGTCGGCGTCATAGCAGGGCTCTTCACCATGGTCGCACTGACGATCTACGACAGAGCAACACAGGGAAAGGACGCCGTCGCCGTAACCGGTGAAGACATCAAGCGCGGCGAGATATGGCGAAGCTTCTCACCCCTAGTCATCCTGACCCTCCTCGCAGCCGTCGTAAGCCTCCCCGCGATTGGAGTTTACCTCTCAAATGCGCCCGGAACCATCGAGGTCTTCAAGATAGGTACTCAGACAGTCGACCTCGACATCCTCTCTCAGATATACACCTGGATATTCATCGCCACTGCAATAAGCCTCACAACACTCAAACCAACGAAGGAGCAACTAACCAAGGGCTTCAACCTCTGGCTAAAGCGTACGCCTGCGCCTATACTCACAATCATGGTCTACTTTGGCGTCAGCTTCGTCATGTCGGGCTCCACAATGAACCAGGTCCTCGGGGAGACCCTCGCGCTCGTCTTTGGCGGGGCGTACATCTATGTCTCCGCCAGCCTAGGCTTCCTCGGCGCAATAGTAGGTGGATCCGAGACAACGTCGAACGTCCTCTTTTACAGAATCCAGAAGACAGCCGCCGACGGCCTCGGGCTAGCGCCGAACCAGTTCATGACTATATACGGCAGCCACGCAGTCGCCGGCGGAGTCGCAAGCGCCGTGACCCCCTCCAAAATCAACAACGCCGTCGCCTGCGTCGCCGCCGGTAAGGAGGTCGAATCGACAATAATGAGGAAACACCTGATCGTAGCGCTACTTCTCACGCTAGTAACGTGCCTACTAACCGGTCTGCTCATCAGCCTCGGCTTCTAACGGCTTATAATCCGGCTTCTCCAGCGTTAGGTTCCCGTAGACCGAACCTATGAAACGGGCGAAGAGCAGCTTCCTTCTCACTGTATTGTACGTCGACTCAGCCATACCATGGTCCTGCAGCTTCTCCCTGAGCTTCCCCTCGGAGACATGTCCAAAGCCGCACCCCTGAAGGGTGTCGAGGAAGAGGAGTTCGTCTTCAGTCAGCTGGAGCTTCTTAGCGCCCACAAAGTCACCCGCCGGAGTGATACCACTATCTCACCCCCACAAGGCGTAGTTTAAGCCTTCCCCCGAGCGTTAGTTTGAACTATCCAACCAGCCCATATATTCATGATCGGCATGAGGGTCAGGAAGCTCGACGAAGTAAAAGAGGAGCCTACCTCTGGCGGCATATTCACGGGTGAGGTCTCTATAAAGAGGGTGTTCGGTAGGGAGACAGGGGCGACGAGCCTCAACGTGAGCCTCGTCTCATTCCCCGCAGGGGTCAGGAACACGTGGCACACTCACGAACACGACCAGTGCCTCTGGATACTAACCGGCAGGGGAAAGGTCGCAAGCAGGGAGCGAGAGTACACCGCCGAGCCGGGGCTGGTCTTCTTCATACCTGCCGGGGAGAGCCATTGGCACGGCTCTATCGGCGAGGATTTTGCCCACATTAGCATCATTGGCGGCACCGCACCTGTACGCGCGGACGAGCCCAACCCCTTTAAAGGGGAACCAAGATCAATCAGTTAGCAAATGAACCCAGAGGTTAGGCTCCGGGTCGGCGGTATAACTGACATGTCTACCGTCGACTGGTATGGCAACGTCAGCCTAATCGTCTTTTGTGCCGGCTGCAATTATAGGTGCCCATACTGTCAGAACTCAGCTCTCATCTCACTCGACGCGGGCAGGGAGATCGATCTCGAATTGCTCAAAGAGCGCCTCGAGGCGAACAAGGTCATTAACGATGCGGTCGTCTTCACCGGAGGTGAACCCGTCCTACAGCCAGACGCTATAATCGAGGCGGCGAAGCTGGTAAAGAGCCGCGGCCTGAAGGTTATGCTCGATACGAACGGCAGCGTCAAGGAGAACCTCGACAGAATTCTCCGAAGCAGTTACATAGACCGCGTCGCCCTCGATGTCAAAGCGCCGTTAAATCCTGGGGACTACGGCAGGGTCACAGGACGAAACGACCTCGGCGAGGCATCAGTCGAAGCCGTGGAATACTGCCTCGACCTTGCAAAGGAGCTGGGCATTCAGATGGAGGTGCGTACAACTGTCGCCCCGGGATTAAGCGACGAGCCAGCTTACATCGCCAGCATAGCCCAGTCAATAAAGGGCCGCTGCGCCGTCTACTACCTTCAGCAGTTCGATAACCTTGGCGAGGTCCTCAGCCAAACCCTTAAAGAGAAGCAACCGCCTAGCAGGGAGACAATGATGAGCCTCGCCCAGGAAGCTCTAAAGACGGGTCTCACAAACGTCTTCATTAAGACGCGTAGAGACGGGCTTGAGAGGATGGGCTGAGGATGACCCGGAGACGACTCATCCTCCTGACAGGGATGGCCGGCTCCGGAAAGACTACGCTTTCTACTCTGATCCGTGAGTCGGGTCTACGTGTCATCACCATGGGAGATGTCATCCGCGAACTCGCCAAGAGCAAAGGGCTAGAGCCCACGCGGGAGAACATAGGGCACCTCGCAGAGGAGATTAGGAAGGAGGGCCCAGACGCTGTTGCCCGCCGATGCGTGGAGATGCTGAAGAAAGGGCCAGACGGCCTCATAGTCGTCGACGGCATTAGAAGCATCGCCGAGGTCGACGCCTTCAAGGCGGAGTTCGACGTCGTCCTCATCGCCCTCTGGGCTAGCCCGCTCAGCCGCTACAAGAGGCTCACACGCCGGGGCCGCAGCGACGACCCGAAGACGTGGGAGGAGTTCAAGGAGCGAGAGCGCCGCGAGCTCGGATTCGGCATCGGGGACGCCATCGCCTCAAGCGACTACATGATCAAGAATGACGACGGCATCGGCAGCCTAAAACCCGCCTTCGACGAGATCATGGTGACGATAAGGAATGGCTGAGGTCAGGGTAACCGCCAAGGCGCACATAAACCCCACCGAGAGCGAGGAGAAGCTAGAGAGGGCAATTACAAACCTGTTTGGAAACTTTCCCCTCAGACGCAGCAAGGAGCACGGCGTCACCTACATCGTCCTCGAGGCTGAGGGCATCGACGCACTCCGCCAGTTAAAGCAAAGGATAGCCAGCGATAAGATAAGGGACGCCGCCCGCGCAATGCTCAGCCGCTGGGCGGCGAAGAACGAGAAGGTCACATTCCACTTAAACAGGCAGGCAGCATACGCGAACCACGTCAGCATCTACCACGCAAGCAAGTCCCCGCTTGGGCCGATAGAGGTCGAGATCGAGGGGTCGCCTCAGATGATCATAGAGTTCCTCACGGGCAAAGCCTCTGTATAATTCTCAGGGTTCAACATCCCCAATTATGGCTTTACGGAAAATCAACTTAAAATAAAAACGATCGACTAATTCGAGAGAAGAAAACTTACGCTTTTGAGACTTCGTAGGTCTCGACGACCTTCGAGGTCTCAGGCGCACGCACGACTTCGGTCCCGATGATGGCCTGCTGCATGCAGTTGTCGATGCAGATGTAGCAGAAGAGGCACTTGAATGGGTGGTACTCTATCTTCTTCTCCTCGGGGAAAACCTTGATTGCCATACTGGGGCAGACACGCTCACAGTCCTGGCACTGGTCGCACCTGCTCATATCCCAGGTGAGGGCGCCACGCGTCCCCGGCATCGGCGTAGGCTTCTCAAACGGGTAGTTGACGGTCGCAGGCTTACTTACTAGGTTCTTGAGGACTTCCTTCCACATCTCCGGCATCCTAGTCCGCCTCCTTCCTAACTTGCACGTAGCGCTCAGTGCAGCTTATGCAGGGGTCTATGCTATGCACGATGACGGGGATATCAGGCAGCTCGTGGCCGATGAGCATCGACACTAGAGGGGGAATGTTTGCGCCCGTCGGTGTCCTGATCTTGACTCGACTAAGCTTGTTCGTGCCGTTCCCTTCGAGGTAGTAGAATAGTTCTCCACGAGGCTGTTCCGTCCTCACTATGGCTGTACCCTCGGGGAACTTTTCATTCTTGTTAAGGATAGGACCCTCGGGCATCTGGTCAAGCGCCCTGATTATCAGGTCGATGCTCGCGAAGACCTCGTCGAAACGGACTAGAGTCCTCGCGTAGCTGTCGCAGCTCTCGTAGACGACGGGTTTAAAGTCGAGCGCTTTGAATGTCGGGTCGAGGGATCTCATATCTTGGGCGACGCCGCTACCCCTTATCACGGGACCGACAGCACCCATGAGGTTGGCTTGACTCTTTGGGAGTATGCCCTTGCCCTCAGTGAGCTGTCTGAAGGACTTGTCCTTGTAAAAGACTGGCTCGAGAACTCTAATCTTTGAGCGTACAATCTCAAGGTCCTTCCGATACTCCTTAGCAAGGGAGTCGTCGATGTCCTTCCTCGCCCCTCCGATGGCGTTTGTAGAGAGGTGTATTCTGTGGCCATTAGTTTTCTCATTCAGGGTAAGTATAACCTCCCTGTCGCGCCAGATCTGCATGAAGAGACTCTCGAACCCTATCGCGTCAGCGAAGAGGCCGAGCCAGAGTAGGTGACTCTGCAGACGGCCGAGTTCCGTCCAGATCACCCTAAGGTACTTTGCCCTCTCGGGCACCTCGGTGTCCGTCAGCTTTTCTATCGCCATGCTGTAGGTCATTCCGTGGATGTAGTTGCAGATGCCACAGACGCGTTCACAAAGGAAGACGTTGCGCTTGTAGTCGTTCAACTCAGCGGCGCGCTCGATGCCCCTGTGAACGTAACCGAGCTGAGGTACAACGTCGACTATCTTTTCCTCATCGAGTGTGAACCTCAGCTGTATGGGCTCGGGCAGCACGGGGTGCTGCGGCCCGAATGGGAAGACTGTGTATTCCTTTCGTGCCAGCGAGGCACCGTGGTTGTGTTGGCTACTCATTCCAGTCGCACCTCCAGCATCTCTGCGCTTCGCGAAGCGCCTCTGCGGAGTTGTATCCTAGCTCAACCTCATCGAGGTTTTTAACCCGTTCCTCGGGCTCTAGCTCTCTCACCTGTGTTACTTCCTGGAACCTAATCTCGTCGATGTTCGGTGCCCTGCCGACGTACTCGTTGATGTCGACGCCGGGAACGAGCCAGCCGTTGCCGCCGAAGCTCTTGTCTATTACGGACGCTGCTAGACGCCCATCGCGCAGTGCCTCGATGACGGACTTGGGACCAAAGACGCAGTCTCCGCCCGCGTATACGTTCTTGACGCTCGTCTCGTAGTTGTCGTTGACAACTATCGTGCCTCTGCGCGATACCTCAACGTTGAAGTCCTTCGGGATAACGACTGACTGGCCGATGCCCTTGATGATTGTGTCAACAACAATTGTGAAGTCGCTGCCGATTACTGGGACGGGACGGCGACGCCCGGACTCGTCGGGTTCGCCGAGCTCCATGTGCTGTAGGACCATCTTGAGGGGCTCGCCAGGTATGATCTTGACCGGCGCGGTGAGGTATTCGAAGTTGATGCCCTCCTGTAGTGCGCCGTGGATTTCTAGCGGTGACGCGGGCATCTCCTTCTCAGTGCGCCTATAGTACAGTGTAACGTTTGCAGCGCCGAGTCTCTTGGCGACGCGTGCGGCATCGATGCTGCTATTCCCTCCACCGACGATGGCTACACGCTGGCCAACGTTAAGGTGCTTGTTTCTCATGTTGACCTCAGTGAGGAGGTCACGGAAGTCGATGACGCCCTTAGCGTCCTCGCCTTCGACGCCTAGCTTGTAGCTGTCGGTGGCGCCTATAGAGATGTAGACGGCGTCGAATTTGTCCAAGATGGGCTTGAGGCTATTGATCTCCTTACCCTTCTCGAACACCACGCCAGCCTCCTCGAAGCGGGCAATGATCTCCTCCTCCATAACGGTCTTGGGGAGTCTGTACTTGGGTATGCCCCAAAGCATGGCGCCGCCGCACCTGTCATTCTTCTCGAAGACGGTCACGTCGTGGCCCAGCATCCCCAAGTAGAATGCGCAGGAGACTCCGGATGGGCCGCCGCCGATGACGGCGATCTTCTTACCGGTCGGCTTAGCTCTGGATACATCCCTCTTGAGCCTGCCGATCGAATCAGCGGCGTACCTCTTGAGGAGGCGTATCTGTATGGGGTGGTCGTTCTTCTCCTGTCTACATCCCTCTTGGCAGGGGGCGAAGCAAACCCTGCCGAGTATTGCTGGCAACGGTGCCTGCTCGATAATAGTGCTATAACTTCCCTTTGGATTTCCCTCGACTATCTGGCGGATGTACTTTGGCGCGTTCACGTTCGCTGGGCATTCCTCGCGGCACTTCCCCCAGAACCTCTTTATGAATGGAACCGGACCAACCGCCGGCTTGAGTAAAGTATCCTGCTCAGCGGTCTCAACACGTAGTAGCTTGCCGCCGAAATCGACGTTGAGTCCGGATACCTTGATGCCGAAGTGATCCTGTAACTCGTTCTCGGCGAGGAAAGCCATCGGATAGACTGTCGTGATGCTCTGCAAGGTCTCCTTCTTCGGAGACTTTAGGCGAAGGTTGATGATATTTGAGCCTTTTTCGAAATGGTATACTAGCTCAAAGTCCTTTTCGAGGTCGAGTGCCGTGATGGTTAGGAAGCGGGCTCCCGATCCCTTCAGCTCATTTAGGTTGAAGAATAGATTGTTCTTATCGACTGTATCATCGATCGTGTTGCTAAGGCTTGTTTGTGCTGGTGCAGTCATCTTACTCACCCTTCTTCTCCTTCTGCTCCATTTGCTCGCTCTTCTCAGCGAGTTTCCCTAGCGCTAGGATTACGCCATCGACTATCTGCTCAGGTCGTACTGCGCAGCCGGGGACGTAGACGTCAACGGGTACGACTTTGTCGACGCCTCCGAGAGTGTTGGGGCAGTTGTGGAATATCGCGCCCGAACACGCGCATTCGCCGATCGCCATGACTAGCTTTGGCTCAGGCATCTGATCGTAAAGGTTCTTGAGGACGGTCTTGTTACGATGGTTCGCCGGCCCGGTGATGAGTAGTATGTCCGCCTGCTTAGGGTCACCAATGTTGACTATGCCGAACCTCTCAGCATCGAACTTTGGTGTGAGGGCGGCGAGTATCTCGATATCGCAGCCGTTACAGCTACCGGTGTCGTAGTGGAGGACCCATGGAGACTTGAGCCGGGCTTTAGTCATCAACTTCATTTTAAATCACCTTGAAGACGACGATGACGATCAGGTTCACAAGTATCAGGAGGAACCCGAAGGTCCAGGACGTTTTGAGCATGTCCTTCCAGTCTAAGCGAGGATAGATGTTATCGATCACTATCGCTATAAAGAAGAGAGCGAAGGCGATCGCTGCGCCTATAATGAAGTTCTGAGCCCAGAAGAGGGCGATGAGGCTCATTGTGAAGTAGACCTTTAGCCAGTGACCCATCTCGACAAGCGCCTGCGTGTAACCACTGAACTCGGTATAGACGCCACGGACGAGCGACTGGTGGGCGTGGCTTGAGCCGGATATGTCGAAGGGGGACTTCTTCATGTCGATGACTAGAACGATGACATGCACTGCGAGGGCGCCGGGAAGGATGAGCAGGAGAGGGGTGGGGTATGCGAATATGCTGGATATCTGGAAGCTCCCTGTGATCAGGTGAACGCCTATCGCGGTGAGCACCATGATGGGCTCGATTGAGAGCATCGCCAGAAGCTCACGTTTTCCACCCAGGTTACTGTAGGGGGAGGTTGTGCTGTATGCGGCCACAGCAAGGCACACGTCTGCGATCAATACGGTGTAGAGTATGAACAGTAGATCCTCCTGCAATGCGATGAGGGAGATACCCGTCACGGTGAATGCGAGGTAGCCGAATGCAAGCGTTGGCTGGATCATGTTTGAGATGAACGGCTCCTTGCCCCAGAGCTTGATTAAATCATAAAATGGCTGAAGGAGTGGTGGACCCATCCTGCTCTGCATCCTTGCAGTGAGAATCCTATCGATTCCTGTTAGTAGCCCCGCAATGATGGGTGCGGATAGTACGTATATGATGCGTAAAGCCATGTCGAGTTCTTGTGCCATTTTACAACACCACCAGAGCGAACGTAAGTGCGATTAGGCCGATGCTTAGAATGATGGCCCATCGCTCCCAGCGGGAGGTAGAGATTGTAGGGTCGAAGAACATGCCAGCCACTGTCGTGTCGACAACCGTGTCACCCGTCGTTCTGAAGGCGATGGGGTTGTCTTCGACGTTTTCGCCTGATAGGTAAGCAGGCTGTAGCTGTCCCTTCTTCGTCCTGCTGATTATCAGTCCAAAGGCGATGACAGCGCCGATCGCGATCCAGAGCTGCCAGATTAGGAAACCGCCCAGCTGCGCGACGAATATCGATGGATCGGGTGGGGTGACCCATGTGAACTGACGGATCATCGTTGGAACGACAAAGTTCCCGATGACGAAGCCTGAACCTATGCTCGCTGCGATGTCCAACGCGAGGACGATGAGTAGCGTGAACTTGTAGATGAGGGGTAAATCCTCCTCTGAGGCTTTGGCTTTACCGGCGGGTGCCATGATGAAGTTACCGAGCCACTTCGCCCAGAACAGCATGCTCGCCGAGCTTCCTATGAGAAGCATTATTATCATCGCAAGTGCGGGGAGCAGAGGCGCGTTGGAGACGACGCCTACGGCCGCCCACTTGCCAAGCAACACGCCGAAGATAGGGAGGAACATGCTCACAATGCCGATAATCATGACGGTCGTCGTGAACGGCAGCCTCGCGAGCAAACCCTGCCAGTCGGCGATGTTCCTGCTATGGAGCTTGTTCTCAATTATCCCGGCCGTCATGAAGAGCAGGCCCTTGGACATCGAGTGGAAGATGAGCAGAATAATAGCGGCGGAGTAGGAAAGTGGGGTCGCCATGCTGGCGCAGAAGATCATTAGGCCTAGGTTACCGATCGTGGAGTAGGCGAGTATAGACTTGGAGACACGCTGGTTCAGCGCCATGATGGAAGTGAACATGAACGTGAATATTCCGACGGCAGCAATTCCGTAGCTCAGATTCGTCCCGACTAGCTTGGGGGCGATCCTGAGGATCAGGTATACACCAGCATTGACCATCGTGCTTGAGTGAAGGAGAGCCGACACGGGTGTAGGTGCAACCATGGCCCCGAGGAGCCAGTTTTGGAATGGTAGCTGAGCCGACTTGCTAAACGCCGCCACGGCTAGCAGCGCGAATATCAGCAGGACAGGGGTCGTGGTGGGGGAGGCTAGGAGCGCCGTTAGGGACGGGATCCCAAGATATTGGTAGCTCAGCCAGAGTGCACCCATGAAGGCGGCTCCTCCGACTATGCCCATCCAGAGGGCGCGCTGGGCGTTTGCCTCAGCTACCTCTGTCCCATCATACCTGATGAGCTCATAGCAACAGAGCGTAGTGATCTCCCAGAAGAACGCGAGCCACGTCAAGTCGTTGCTATAGACAAGCCCATTCATCGCGCCGAGGAGGAGAAGCATGAAGAGGAAGAACTTGGGCTGGTTCGCCTTCTGGACGAACCTGTCGCGCCCAGTCAGCGACTCCATGTGCTTTGAGTGGTCATCCATGTATCTGAGCGCATAGATACACACGATGGAGCCTATCACGCCGACAATGAGGGACATAGTGATTGAGAGCTGGTCCGCAAACATCGTAGGAGTGATCTCCTCGTTGTAGTGCCAGTACTCGAAGTATGCAAGGGGAACAATGTAGGTCAGAGTCAAACCGATGATTGGCAGGTTTGCCTTCTGCCACCCAATGTAGAGGAAGTACAATAGTAAGGCAAAGTCCGCGATGAGGACTAGGTCATCGATTAACGTGCTCGTCTTGAGCACGAAGCCGTCGTTCTGATAAAGCAGAATCGTCGAACCGATCAAGGCAACTGCGCTGATCCCAACAATCGCCTTGATGGCGGTCTTGTTCTTGAGGAAATAACACAACAGCCCCGCTACCGCGGGGAGACCGACCAGTAACGCAACAAGTAACTCGCTATCCATGCTATCCACTCACGAACCTGATTGAGTCTGAAGATGATATCTTCCAACAGGTAAAGCTAAGTTTATATCCCATTCGCGCAGATGGGGAGTAAGGGTATGTAAATACACCTACCTTACCTGTACATACCATCTCCTAGGCTTTCTAAGGAATGGATTTAAAGCTATCGTCGAACAAATAAAACAAGCTTCGAAAAGGAAAATTGAATTTGACTAAATTATAAGAATAGTGTAATGACAAACGTCAACTTTCATCAAATAACATAAACGAATAATATCTACATATCCGATAAAATTGAACACAATTTTCTTAAAATATCATAACATTCAGTATTTATTTTAGTGGAAATAAATATCAAATTAATAATGGAGAAAGATGGATAGCAATATATACGGGATACCGTGAGTTTATGAGAGGCGCGAAAATTGGATAAGTATATTGAGAGCATCTACAAGAGCCTCGTTGAGAAGGATCCCCTGCAGAAGGAGTTCCACCAGGCAGCCTATGAGGTTCTGGCGACCATCGAGCCCGCGATCAAGAAGTTCCCTAAGTACCAGGAGAACGCCATTCTTGAGCGCATGGTTGAGCCAGAGAGGATCATCCAGTTCCGTGTTCCTTGGAAGGACAAGGATGGGAAGATCCAGGTCAACCGCGGCTACCGTGTGCAGTACAACTCAGCGATCGGCCCATACAAGGGCGGCTTCAGGTTCCACCCCACAGTCAACCTAGGCGTTATGAAGTTCCTCGGATTCGAGCAGACCTTCAAGAACAGCCTCACCACCCTACCAATGGGTGGTGCGAAGGGCGGTTCTGACTTTGACCCCAAGGGCAAGACTGACGCAGAAGTAGAGTCTTTCTGTACAAGCTTCATGGCAGAGATCTACAGGCACGTCGGCCAGTTCGTCGACGTTCCCGCCGGCGACATTGGTGTTGGCGGACGAGAGATCGGCTACATGTACGGCGCATACCGCAAGATCACGAACAACCACGGCACATGCGTACTCACCGGCAAGGGCCTAACCTTCGGTGGCAGCCTTGCGAGGACTGAGGCGACCGGCTATGGTGCAGTCTACTTCAGCGAGGAGATGATGAAGACCAAGAAGGAATCCCTAAAGGGTAAGGTCGCGGTCGTCTCCGGCTCCGGAAACGTCGCACAGTACGCGGTACAGAAACTCATCCAGCTCGGCGCTAAGCCAGTCACTCTAAGCGACTCCGACGGCTACATCTACGACCCAGCCGGCATCGACGAGAAAAAGCTCGCCTTCGTACTCGAGCTCAAGAACGTCAAGAGGGGCCGCATCAGCGAGTATGCCGAGAAGTTCAAGGGCGCTACATACGAGGCTAAGAAGACCCCATGGGGCGTCAAATGTGACCTCGCGTACCCCTGCGCGACTCAGAACGAGCTGAACGATAAGGACGCCAAGAAGCTCATCGATAACGGCTGCAAGGCAGTCACCGAGGGCGCAAACATGCCATGCACGCTTAGAGGCAATCAAGGTCCTCCAGGAAGGTGGCGTGCTATACGCACCCGGCAAGGCCAGCAACGCAGGCGGCGTAGCCACAAGTGGCCTCGAGATGGTCCAGAACAGCCAGCGCTACTTCTGGAGCTTCGAGGAAGTTGATCAGAAGCTACACGGCATCATGATCAACATCCACAAGAACGCATACGACACTGCAAAGCTCTTCGGCAAACCCGGCGACTACGTCATGGGCGCAAACATCGCAGGCTTCCTCAAGGTAGCCGACGCGATGATCGCCCAAGGCGTCTACGCTTAAACCCCCGTATTTCATCTTTTTTCATTTAACTAAACAATCATTTTACCTGCACATGTTTTTCCATTCAATGAACACTAACGGATAATAAATACAACATGTACAAGTTTTTATAGTATTGACCCTATGTACTGTGATCCCTTCATGTACGGTATAGTGCGGAAGGATAAACTGGCATCGAACATCAAGCTATTCGACGTCCATGCACCAGCTGTTGCGGCAAAGTCCAAGCCCGGGCAGTTCGTCATAGTGCGCGTCCACGAGAAAGGGGAGAGGTTCCCGATAACAATCGCGGACGCGAACCCAGAAAAGGGCTTAGTAACCATCATCTTCGCCGAGGTGGGTAAATCCTCGACTCAACTAGGGAATCTGAACGAAGGCGACTCAATCCTGAACTTCTCGGGCCCACTAGGAAACGCCACGAAGATCCGACAATACGGCGACGTGCTGTGCGTCGGCGGAGGCGTGATGGCGGGGGCTTTACTATACCAAATGAAGGCGTTGAAGAAACGCTGGGAATAGAATAACAACTGTCATTGGTGCGAGAAGCAAGGAACACCTAATACTTGTCGACGAACTGAGAAAGTACAGCGATGAGCTCCACGTCGCAACGGACGACGGATCCGAGGGCGAGGAGGGCCTAAACTTCCTCGGCAAGATACTCGCCGAGAAAAAGTTCGCTCAGGCGATGACAATTGGACCGACTAGCATGCAGATGGTCGTCTCCGAGATGACCAAACCGTATGGCATCCCCACGACGGTGAACCTCTTCCCCATTATGGTCGATGGAACGGGCATGTGCGGCGCTTGCAGGGTCAGCGTGGGAAACGAGACCAAGTTCGCCTGCGTGCACGGACCCGACTTCGACGGACACAAGGTCAACTACGAGGAGCTGATCAACAGAATGAGATTCTACAACCCAAGCGAGAAGATCGCGATGGTGTTGTTTGACGGAGGAGACTGAGATGGCGCACAAGAAGCCACAGAGCGAGATGCCGAAGCAGGGCGTCGAGAAGAGGATCCATAACTTCGACGAGGTCGCGCTCGGGTTCGATGAGCAGCTCGCCCTCGATGAAGCGGCGAGGTGCCTCAACTGCCCCAAGCCACAGTGCAAGAAGGGGTGCCCCGTCGAGGTGCCAATCCCCGAGTTCATTCAACTAGTAAAGGAACGAAAGTTCGGCGACGCAGCGAGGAAGATCAAGGAGAAGAACGCCCTTCCCGCAGTATGTGGCAGGGTCTGCCCGCAGGAGGAGCAGTGCCAAAAGTTCTGTGTGCTTGGAGTCAGAGGAGACCCCGTCGGAATAGGGCGCATCGAGAGATACGCATCGGACTGGGAGAGGCTAAACACTAAGCTGGAGAGATCAAATATTGCTGTTAACGGGGGAAAGGTGGCGGTCGTTGGTTCTGGCCCCGCAGGCTTGACCGTCGCGGCTGACCTCGCCAAGCTCGGCCACAGCGTCACGATGTTCGAGTCGCTGCACACAGCCGGCGGAGTACTCATGTACGGCATCCCACAGTTCAGGCTCCCAAAGGAGATAGTGCAAAACGAGGTGGAGTATGTGAAGAGCCTCGGCGTGGAGTTGCGCTTAGACTCCACGGTCGGCCTCCTCACAACCATCCAGGAACTAAAGGACGGCGGTTACGACGCAGTATTCGTAGGCTCCGGGGCAGGGTTACCAAACTTCCTCCGAGTACCCGGGGAGAACCTGAAGGGGATATACTCGGCAAACGAGTTCCTCATCCGCACGAACCTAATGAAGGCCTACAGGTTCCCTGAGTACGACACACCGATCAGGGTGGGTAAGAAGGTGGGAGTCGTCGGCGCTGGCAACGTCGCGATGGACTCCGCCCGATGCGCACTGCGCCTCGGCGCCGAAAAGGTCTACATAATCTACCGCAGAAGCAAAGACGAGATGCCTGCCAGAGCCGAGGAGGTCGAGAACGCCGAAGAGGAGGGCATAGAGTTCATGCTCCTTACCAACCCAATCCGGTTCATCGGAAACGAGCGCGGGTTCCTAGAAAAAGTTGAGTGCGTAAAGCAGCGCCTAAGCGAGCCTGACCAGTCTGGAAGGCGTAGACCCGAACCAATCGAGGGAAGCAACTTCATGCTAGAGATCGACACCGCAGTGATAGCGATAGGGCAGTCTCCGAACCCCATCATCCAGCAGACCACCGAAGGGCTACAAACGACGCGTCACGGAACAATCGTCGTCAACGAGGAAACCATGCAGACAGCGATACCAGGCGTGTACGCGGGAGGCGACGTTGTCAGCGGCGCCGCAACAGTAATCAGCGCTATGGGCGCGGGGAAGAAGGCGGCGAAGGCGATACATGAGTTGATCATAGCGAAGAAACAAAACCACGCCTAACCAAAAACAGCCTTAAATATTTAGTATCCTTACTAGTATTGATCATCATTGGAAAAAGCCCTGATTCTACTCAAAGTCGAGTGCCTAGGCGAGGACTGCATAGAGGAAGTGCTCAACAGGGTCAAGCAGAGGGCGGAGGTCAAAGAGGCGGGTATGACGTTCGGAGAGTTCGACGTCTACCTCATCGCCGAGGTCTCCAAGTCCCTTGAGATGACCAAGCTGGTTATGGAGCTGAGAGGATACCCCTCCGTGGTCTCAACAACGACTCTGTTGATTGTAGGCTAGAAACCAGCTGTTTCTTATCACCCTTCCTTTTCTGATGCGATTATTGATAAAAATTCAGATGGCTACCCAAGACTTCTTCGCACAAGTCACAGGGACGAGACGCCTCACCCTCAATTAGAACCGCCAAAATCTCGTCGATCTTACGAGTGTCCACGTTTATCAATGAGGCTACGGCGACTTCATCAAATTCTTCAACCGCCCACACAAGATTTTTTCCCCCTCTTTCGTCTGCTCTAACTTCACATGTGATCACCTTTCCCCTATTTGGAAGATAGAAAAAGTGTTTTTCAGGAATGGGCATAACGTTAGTCATATAGTCGACGTAGTTTTCCGCGGGGAAAGACTCGAACCTTGCCTCCCTCCGCTCGTAGAAGATAGTCTCTGTCATGCTGAGATCATGCCCGAAACGCGAATTGGTATTAGAAACGTAAAAAAATTAAGGTTGCTTGATGACGTTGCAGGTTATCGTAGACCTTATGCCTTCGGTCTCGCGGATCTTTAAAACGGCAGCCCTCATCTCGTTGAGAGTCTCAACCTTAATCGTCGCGAAGAGATCGTATGGCCCATAGAGGAGATGAGCCATGGCTACGCCGGGTATCGTGCGTATCTTCTCAAGCGTCTCTGACTTGAACGTGGGCGCCAGTACAACGAGGATGAGAGCCTGTTCCATGACAATCGTAGATAAACTCGTCAACATGCGATTTAAATTTATCCAGATAACTCTAAAAGCTAATACTCTCGGCATATATCCGATAACATTATTTTTTCTTAGGCATTATAAGATATTTAAGATATTATTAGCGGATACGTTCAAACCCAGGGCTGATGTAAGCATTTATATTAATTATTGTAATTACTTTATTGATCTATATGCAGAAGGCCTTGGTCCTGGTGAAGTCGAAGTCGCAGGTGGACACCAACTTGTACAACAAGATCAAGATGTTCCCCGGCGTGGTAGAGGCAAACATGATCTACGGTCCATATGACATATACACACTCTGTCAGGACCCTTCGACGATGGGGATAAAGAAGATGGTCATGGACATCAGAAATATGCCGGGCGTCGTCTCGACGATGACCTGTCTGATATCCGCGTGATTTTTACTAACTAGTCGTGGGAGACGGTTTCAGGCTTCGGTTTTGCGGCCTCGTTTAGCATCTGCACTCGTTCCGTGAAGTCCTTAAACATCATTACTAGCCACGTCGGCATGCATGCGCTTGTGAAGATTGTCTCGATGCGCTCGCCGCCGATGCCTAATACGTCTAGTGTCTTCTTCATTGCGTCGACGCGGTCGATGGCTTCGAGGTTTCCTGTGAGGTAGTTACACTGAGTAGGGAGGCAGCCGCTGATAATCACCCCATCTGCGCCGTTCTTGAAGGCTGAGATGATGTGCGTGGCGTCTATGCGCCCGCTACAGGGAACCCTGATTATGCGTATGTTGTCCGGGTATTCCATCCCCATGTTGCCCGCAGTGTCCGCGGCGGCGTAGCTGCACCACTGGCAGGCGAAGGCGACGATGACGGGCTCGTCCTTCTTCTCCTCGCTGAGCCATTTCGGCGTCAGTATCGCCTTGATCTTTGGGATGATTTGGTCGTCCTTGTAGTGGCGCAGCTGCATCGCAGAGACTGGGCAGACTGCGCTGCAGATACCGCAGCCCTCGCACGCCGCCTCAATGACCTTAGGCTCGCCGAAGGCGCTCCACTCGATGGCAGCGAATGGGCAAATACTCGCGCAGGCGCCGCAGCCGACGCACTTCTCCTTGTCCACCCATGCCTTCGCGAGGTCTATCTCCATCTCGCCACGCATCAGCATCGAGGCTACGCGCCCGGTCGCGCCGAGTGCCTGTGTCACGCTCTCCTGAATATCCTTTGGTCCGTGTGCGGTACCCGCTATGAAGATGCCCTCGACGGCGGTATCAAGCGGCTCGATCTTCGGTCCGCGCTCAGCAAAGAAGCCGTCTACGGATAGAGGTACGCCCAGCTTCTGTGCCAGTTCGGGGGTTCCTAGGGATGGCTCAAGGCCGGTCGAGAGTACTAGAAGATCTACGTAGAGAGGTACAATCTCGCCGTACTCGTCTTTCACGTCGATGTGTATCGACCCATCGGGCATTGATGTGACACCCTCGACCTCGCCTCGTAGAAGGCGGACGCCTAAGTTCTGTGCCCTGTAATAGTAGTCTTCGTAGTGCTTCCCGGTCAACCGTATGTCCTTATGGATAATTGCGAGGCCGGATTCAGGATTCTTCTCCATGACCTCGACCGCATGCTTCACCGCGATGCTGCAGCATATCTTACTGCAGTACTCATGCCCCTTGGGGTCGCGTGAGCCGACGCACTGTATCATCGCGATGCGCTTGGGCTCCTGCCCATCGCCAGGGCGTATTACCTTCCCCTTAGTCGGGCCGGACTGATCGAGCATCCTCGCCAACTGCATCTGGGTGACGATGTTGGGGTTCTCCCCGAAGCTGTACATGCCCTTGGGGTCGAAGGTCTGGAAGCCAGTCGCCACGACAACGGCGCCGATGTCGACAGTCAACTCACGTGGCTGCTCGCTCAGGTCAATCGCCTTTACCGGGCACGCCTCCGCGCACTTGCCGCATCTCGTGCATGTGCCGGGGTCTATCGCGTAAACCCTCGGCAGAGCCTGGTCGCTCAGGATGTAGACTGCTTTCCTCTTGTCCCAGCCGAAGTTGAACTCATTCGGCGCCTCGACGGGGCAGACCTCTGCGCATTTCCCGCAGCCCATGCAGAGCTCCTCGTTGACGAGGCGCGGGTTGACGCCGATGGTCGCCTTGTAGTTGCCGATGTGCCCCGTAAGCTTCCTGAGTTCGGCTGACGTGAGGATGTTGACGTGCTCGTGGTGGGAGATCGTGTTCCTATAGAAGCATCTGCGATGCAGGTCATCTCCGCACGGCGAGACGCACGTACCACAGTCGTCACTCGGGAAAACAGAGCCGAGCTGTAGCACCTTCCCACCCAGGAAGGGAGTCTTCTCGACGAGGAACACCTCCATTCCGAGGTCCCCAATCCTCTTGGCGGCTTCGACACCGGCGACTCCGCCACCTAGAATGAGGACGGACTTCTTAACGGGGAACTTCTTCTTCTCGACTGGTTCGAGTGTCTTAGCCCTCTCGACGGCGGCTTTGACTATGAACTTAGCCTTCTCGGTCGCCTTGAGTATCTGGCCGGGGTAGAGGAGGGCACAATGCTCTCTTATGTTCGCGATCTCTAGAAGGTACTTATTGAGCCTGACGCGCTCCATCATGCGCTGGAATGTGGGCTCGTGAAGCCACGGGGAGCAACCTGCGACGACGACGCGGTTCACACCGTTCGCTTTAATCGCCTCACTTATCGACTTGACACCGGCGTCACTGCAGGCGAAGTCGCTCTCCTCCGTGTAGACAACGCCTGGCAGCTTAGAGGCGAACTCCTTTAGGCTCGTCGTATCAACCGACTTTGCCACGTTAAGGCCGCATCTGCAGACGAAGACTCCTACGCGTGGCTCTTCCTTGTTGTTGCTCATTTCTTAGCCTCCTCAATCTGCTTGACCAACCCATCCAATTCGGTGAGGAACTGTTCAAGCATCGAGCCGCAGCTCTTCAGCACTCTGATTGGCATACCCGCCTCTCCGTAGAGGTTCTCCATGAACCTAAGCTGCCCCTCGGCGTGATCCACGCCCTTCTCAAAGTGACAGCGATCCTTCACACACCCGATGAGCATCACACCGTCTGCCCCGTGGTCGAGGGCCCCAACTATGTGGCGTAGGCTGATCGTGCTCATGCAGGGGACGTAAATGGGGATAAATGAGGAACTATACTTGGCCCCTGTGACACCCGCGATGTCGAGCAGTCTGTAGCCGCAGTCGGCGCAGGCGAAGCCTACAACAGTTGTCCCTTTTCGCCCTTCGAGTGCCGCCTTTACTTGGGCGTCGACGAGGTCGAAGCCGAAGTTCGGGTTGTCTAAGGCGCGCGTCGGACAGCTGGATATGCATAGACCGCAGCTCTGACATAGCGTCTCGTCTATGCGAACGGGGCCTTCCGCGGGCATGGTGATCGCCTGGTATGGGCAGACTGTTGGGCAGACACCACAGCGCCCGCACCTCGCCTCGTCGACCTTCGGTGTCAGGATCGGCCTGTTTGCATCGACCTCCTTCATTAGGTGAAGTCCGGCCATCGCTGCCGCGGCGCTTGCCTGGGAGACGGACTCGGGTATGTCCTTCGGGGAGTGACATGCCCCGGCGAGGTAGATGCCCGGCCTCTTCGTTACTGTGCTCGCGACCTTCGTGTCCACCTCCTTGAAGAAGCCGTCGGCACCGATCTCGATACCGAGCCTCTCTGCGAGGTCGAGCGTCCCTTTGCTTGGCACCATGCCGGTGCTGAGGACGACTAGGTCGCTAGGCGTCGATGTCCTCTGTCCTTTCCCATCGGTGTACTCGACGATGAGCTCCCCGCCCTCGACCTCTTTAACGACGTCGAGGTTGCCGTGGACGAAGTTGATGCCCACTGTTTTTACGCGGTTATAGAACTCCTCGTAGTACTTGCCGCCGGCGCGTATGTCCTTATAGAGTATCGTGATGTCGATATCGGAACCGTGGTGGAGTTTGATCTCCTCGGCGTGCTTCATCGCTGCCATGCAGCAGTATCGGCTGCACCAAGGGTTGATCTCAGGGTCGCGGCTTCCTGCGCATTGGATCATTACGATCTTCTTCGGCTTTTGTCCATCGCTCGGCTTGGTTAGTATGCCTGCCGTCGGCCCTTCACCGTCCAGGTAACGTGCCAGCTGGAACTGGTCAATAACATTCGGGTACTGCGCCCCATACTTGGGGTGCTTTCGTGCATCCCAGTTGTCAACGCCGGTAGCGACGATTATCGAGCCGACATAAAAATCCCGGTACTTTTCCTCGTCCTTGAAGTTTATGGCCTGATTGGGGCAGACGCGCTCGCAGAGGCGGCAGCTGCCCTTTGTAAGGTATAGGCAGGCTTCGGGGTCGATGATATGCTTCCTCGGCACGGCGTTTGGGTTGGGGAGGTACACCGCCTTACGCATGTTGATGCCCCCGTTTATCTGGTCGGGAACACTAACCGGACACCTCTCCGTGCACTGCCCACAGGCTACGCACTTCTCCGCGTCGACGTATCGTGGCTTCCGCTTCACGTGTACGCGGTAGCCCACAGGCATCCTGATGACTGCCTCGACCTCGCTGTTGTCGAGCACCTCTATGCTCGGCTCGTTGCCGACGTCCATCATCTTGGGACCGCCGATGCAGATGGCGCAGCTATCCTCTGGAAACGTCTTACCGAGCAGTGGCATCATTCCCCCGATGGTCGGCTCGCGCTCGACTAGGTGCACCATGACACCGAGCTTTGCTAGGTCGAGTGACGCCTGGATACCCGCGACGCCTCCACCGATGACCAGGACCTCGTTGAAGCGCTGCACGACCTTCCTCTCGAGGGGCGTGCTGAGCCTCGCCTTCTTGACGGCTACGCGGAGGAGGCTCTTTGCCTTCTCAGTTGCTTCCACCCTATCATGGACGAGGGCGCACTGCTCGCGGACGTTCGTGATGACGAGTTGGTTCGGGTCAAGACCGGCGCCTTCCATCGCCCTCTGCAGGGGTTTTTCGAGCCTTACTCTTGATCCGGTGACTGCGACGACGCTTGAAACATCCTTTCCGCCGTTCTGCTTCACCTCGATGAGCTTCTCGAGCATCAGCTTCTGGTTGAGCAGAGGCATCTGGTAGGTGTCGTAGACGCCCTCGATCTTCTTCGCGTACCTCTCCAGGGCGTCGACGTCGAGCTTCTCCTTCAGGGTCTCGCCGAATGTCTCGAAGAATACGAGTGCACTCATTGTGCCTGCCTCCTGTTCGTGTACTCCTCTCCATCCACTGTCACGTCAACCTCGACCATGTGGACGCTGCAGCTCAGGCAGGGGTCGTAGGCGCGGACGATTTTTTCGATGCCCCACATCGCATCCTGCCTCGTCTCCTTCCTTGTGAACGCCGAGGCGTGGGCATCGGCCCAGCATCTCAGATTGTTCTCGATGCTCTTGTGGTTGAAGGTAGTCGGCGCGACGATGTTCGCTTCCTTGATGATGCCCTTATCGTCTATCTCGTAGCTATGGAAGAGAAGCCCGCGGGGTGCCTCGACGAAGGCGTAGCCTGTGCCTGCTCGAGCCTTGACTGGCTCGCGTGTCCGCTCCGTCATGATGACGTCGTTGCCCAGCCCATCGAGGACCTCATCGACCGACGCTACGAGTTCGACGGTTCGGGCTAGGTTGTATGCTGCCGTGTCGTCCGTGGGACGCTTGAATAATTTCTCGTATCGCCTCATGTACTCGGCGGTTGTGTCCCACTGCATACTGTCGATGACGTTCATCCTAGCGAGGGGCCCGACGCGCATCAAGCCGTCCTTAGGACCCAAGTCCTTGAGGTACTGTATCTTGGTGAAGCTGTGTGCACTCGTAGTCTCCTCGAGACGTTTGTAATACTCCTGCGCTGGGAACTGGAAGAGCTGGGTCCCATCTCCATTCTTGACTCTTATGTCGCCGTCATAGAGCTCATATCCGCCGCTCTTGTTGACCATCGCCATGTAGGGTGCTTTGAGGTGCATGTACTCCGTCGGGTCGTTCGCGCGCTTCTCGTAGAGGGAGAAGAAGGCGTCCGCGATCTTCCTCACGTTCGTGAGCGCAATGCGACCCTCCCTGAGGAGCTTGTACCGTGCCTCGCCGGTGAGACCCTTCGTCTGCCCTCCAGGAACGCTCGTGACGACGTGGACGAGTCTCCCGCCTATCTCGGTTACGACCCTGTTTCCGTACTCGTGGAGTTGGAGCGCCGCGTTTGCGAGCTCCGGGTTGGCGTCGGCGACGCCTATTACGTTGCGGCTCTGTATGGGCAAGAGGTCAGGGAGCGCCAAGAAGGCGAGGTGGAGCGCGTGGCTCGTCACGAAACTCGCCGCGTTCAGCGTGCGCCTTAGTAGTGTGGCGACCTCTGGCACTTGTACACCCCACGCGTCCTCTACAGCTTTCACCGAGACCAGGTGATGGTTAACGTAGCAGATACCGCAGATCCGCTCACTTATCCTCGGAGCGTCCTCCGCTTGCTTGTTCGTGAGCAGGTACTCGAAGAACCTAGGCCCGACGGCGACGTTGAGCTGGAGGTCTTTAATCGCGCCGTTCTCGACCTCTATCTTGACCTTACCGGTTCCCTCGAGCCGGGTCAGGGGGTTGATCGTTATGGTTTCCGTCACTTCTTGCCGCCTCCGTTCAGAACCTTCGCGAGTTTACTACTTGGATACGTGTACCTGTAGAGCGTTCCCGCGTACTGGGGGAGACTGAAATTCTCATTCGCCTCGCGAGTTAAGCTCGTTAGGGCGTCGAGCATGGTGAGTCCCTGATCGCTGTTGCCCGCCGTAGGCCCGCGGCAGCCGTCGCAGGGCATCCCTGCCTGTGGGCATGGCGCGCCGCATCCGCCCATGGTCGCAGGACCCATACAGAGGAAACCTTGCTCAAGCAGGCACCTGCCAGGGTCGTCGACCTCCTCGTAAATCCTCTTCAGCTTTTTACTGTACTCGCCAATCCGCTCCCGTGGGCATAGCTCACAGACATCAGTCTTACTAAGCTCAGGGATCTTTCCGCTCAACAGTGACGTCAGTATGGTGGCGATTTCTCCGGTCTCCGGTGGGCATCCTGGTATCTTGAAGTCAACCTTGACGTAGTCCCCGATCGCCTGCTGCTTTTCGAGAAGGCGATCAAGAGTAGGCATCTCAGCGGCGACTGTCCCTTTCTGAGAGTAGATCTTCTTGAGAAGTTCCTCGCCCTGTTTGAGGTTGGCGAGTCCGGGGACTCCGCCGAAGCAGGCGCAGGAGCCGAGCGTTATCAGGACGCCGGAACGCTCCCGGATCGTCTTCGCGATCTCGACCTCGTGCTCGGTACGTAACCCGCCCTCGATTATAGCGACGTCGATCTTGTCTGGGATCGTCTTCGCGTCCATCAGCGTCGGCGCGTAGACTAGCTCGTTCGCCTTGAGAATGCCGAGTAGGGCTTCATGTAGCCCAACAGTCGCTACCTGGCACCCAGTGTCTCCCGAGAGACCTAGAAGCAGTATCTTCGCCATGTTTACATCAGCCTAACCTTTGCCCTGAATCCGGAGTGCGGCAATAGGAATCAGTATTTATTCTAATGACTGTTTATATTGTTTATGTTGGTATAGAGAATAATATCTGGTGAGTAAAAATTCCCCTGAAAAAACGGCGTATGGAAACTATTTACTGATTGTAACCGGAAAAACCTGACTAGAAGAATAAAGTGGAAATGATAAAGAAGTTTAGAAGAACTCCTTACCATCCTTTGAGACGAGGCGGCCCCAGTAAGCGGTCACATCGTCCTGCATGTCCTTTATCTCATCCTCGGTGATATGGCGGAACCTGCCCTGCATCTTGAGGACGTCCTTTATCGGCTTGATCTCCTTCGGCTTGTAGGTGAGGCGGAAGCTCTCGCCGTTGATGACCTCGTAGAGTGGCCACATGCCACTGAGGACCATCTCCTTCGCTATTTTGACCGCGTACTGGGGGTCGAACCTCCAGCCTGTCGGGCATGGCGCGGAGATCTGGATGAAGCGGAAGCCCTTGATGTTCTTAGCGTACTCGAGCTTACCGATGAAGTCCTCGGGGTAGGCGATGCTTGCCGTCGCCATGTAGGGCACCCTGTGGAGGGCGACCATGGCGGCGACGTTCTTCTTCCTCTCCTTCTTGCCTCGGCTGAACTCGCCGACCGGAGTGGTGGTCGTCTCTGCGTACTTGCTGGTGGCGCTACTACGCTGGCCGCCGGTGTTCATGTATGCCTCGTTGTCGTAGCAGACCCAGAGGACGTTCTCGTTGCGCTCAGCTGCGCCTGAGAGTCCCTGGAAGCCGATGTCGGTCGTGCCTCCGTCACCGACGATGGTGGTGACGATGGCGTCCTCGCGGTTCATCCTCTTGAAGGCGTGGGCGAGTCCCGTGGACATTGCGCCTGCGCCTTCGAAGACTTCTCCGTAGATGCTTGGCTGCTCTAGGTTGCCGAACGCTGGTCCACAGCAGGCGACCTCCTGGCGGACCATCTTGTCCTTCAGGACCTTTGCGACGATCCTTGCGACGGATGCGCCGGTGCATCCCTGGCAGGACTGGTTCGCAGCTGAGATGTACTCTTTCTCGTCTAGCTTCACGAGTGGAACTGGTTTGCTCATTTCATTATCCTCCTTAGACCCACTCCACTAGGGGAGAGACCTTGGAGCCACTCGCGGCCTTTGAGGGTCTTCTCGCCTATCTTCATGATGTCTTGTACTCGGACTTCCTTGCCGTTTAGTCCCGCGTGGAACTGGAGTGTCTTGGGCCTCTCGTCGAGCTCGTACATGGCGTTCCTTATCTCGCCGAAGGTCCAGCCTCCGGAGCCGATGCTTATGTTGCGGTCGACGATGCCCATCGCCTTGAACCTAGGGCCGAGCTTCTCGAACTCTTCGGCGGGGAAGGGCTTGATGGTCTTGAGCTTCACGAGGCCGACTTTCTTGCCATCTGCCTGGAGCTTGTCGACTGCGACGCGCGCTGTGCTCGCTATCGTTCCCATGGCGACGATGACTGCGTCGACGTCCTTCGTCTTGTACTCCTCGACGAGGCCGTTTCCGTAGCCGCGGCCGAACATCTTCTTGTACTCGGCGTTGACTTCCTTGATGACCTTCTTGGCGTTCTCCATCGCCTGCTGGTCGTCCTGGAAGGTTGCCTGTGGGTCGCGTCCGACGCTCCAAGCCTTCATCTGGTATACCTTGCTCTCTGGTCCCTGGTCTGGGAGGAGGGGGATCGTCGTCTTGTATGGGGGCAGGAAGGCGTCGACCTTTGCCTCGTCAGGGATGTTGATGGGCTCGTCAGTGTAGCTGAGTATGTAGCCGTCGCCTGCGAAGATGATTGGGAGGCGGACGCGCTCGTCCTCGGCGATCTTGTACGCCATGAGGCCGGTGTCGAGTATCTCCTGGCCGCTCTCGCACTCGAGCATCATCCAGCCGGTCTCGCGCTGCGCCATCATGTCGGTCTGGTCGGGGTCCATACCCTTGATGCCTCTGTGCATGAGCGCCATGACGACTGGGACCCTGTTGTTACGGGTGGCGAGCATCGGGTGGTGCATGTAGAGTAGTCCTGGTCCCGCGGTTGCTGTGAAGGCGCGTACGCCTGCGGCGCCCGCGGTGAACGCGGATGCCTGAGCGGTAAGTTCGCCTTCAGTCGTGACGTAGTCAGCGTCGATCTCCCCACTTGCGACCATGTCTGCGATGTATTGGACGATGGTTGTCTGGGGGGTGATTGGGAAGGCGGAGATGAACTTCGCCCTCGAGAGCCTTACGGCGTGGGCGACCGCCTTGTTACCGACCATAACCTCGAACTTTTCTGGCATGTATCATTCTCCTCCTTAGATGGTCTCCTGGACCCAGCTGATCGCCTTTGTTGGGCACTCCTCGAAGCAGATTCCGCAGCCCTTGCAGTGCTTATAGTTGACGACGGCCTTGTTGTTCTGCATGCCGATTGCGACCTCGGGGCAGAGTATGAAGCAGCGCTTGCAGCCGACGCACTTGGCGTCGTTGAAGACTGGACGGTAGAGCCTCCAGCTGGAGACGTCTCTCTCGCCTGCCTTGCGTGCGCGACCCTCGAGCTTGACCTCCTCCATCTTGACCTTTGAGACGTCGACGACGGGGGTGGCGACCTCGTATGCCTTCTGCATAGCCTTTATGTTCATCTCGCCGATGCGCCCGCTCCACTGGTGGTGCGCAGCTTTTTCGAGGCTCTCAAGCTTGACCATACCAGTCACCTTGGCGAATGCGCCGAGGATGGCGGTGTTGGTGATGGGCCTGCCGATTGTCTCCATGGCGACCTTCGTCGCGTCGACGGTGGCGACCTTGTATGGGCCGCCGATGCCCGTCTCGAGACCGCCATGTGGGTGATTGACGAGAACGAGTCCGCCCTTCTTGAGTCCCTGTGTGACGGGGACGGTCTTCGCGAGGAGTGGGTCTAGGACGACGACCATGTCTGGCTCGTGGACGAGGTCGCGCTCCCAAATCTTGTCATCGCTGACCCTGAGGAACGATTGGACCGGTGCTCCGCGCCTCTCGGTGCCGTACATGGGTATGCCGAGGGTGTACTTTCCCTCGTAGTACATGGCGGTTGAGAGGAGCCTAACTCCGGTGACGGCGCCTTGGCCGCCCCTTCCGTGGAACCTGATCTCCATCATCGTGGTAATCTCCCTTGATGAATCCGTTTACATCTCCTCTCGCGGGATATAACCGTTCCCACGAAGTAAATGCTTGAAAATTGCCGATAATTGCAGTAATTACGGGGAGATTGATATGCGGGCATCGCTTCGGGTTGCCTGTGAAGACGCTTATCGTCTACATTTCGTACCATCACGGTAACACCGAGGCTGTCGCGAGAGCTATGGGAACGGTCCTAGACGCGGAGCTGAGGAGCCCCGCCGCCGTCAAGCCGGGGCAGCTAACCGACTACGATCTCGTCGGCTTCGCCTCGGGCAACTACTTCGGCAGATTCGACAAGAGGCTCATCAAGTTCATTGAGGAGCTTCCGAGGTATGATGGGAAGAACGCCTTCGTGTTCAGCACATATGGTGGATTTGGCCAAAAGGCGGCGCATGATGAGCTCAAGAAGTACCTCGGGGACAAGGGATTCATGGTTGTGGGCGAATGGTATTGTCTCGGCTTCGACACCTATGGGTTCTACAAGTTGCTCGGGGGTATAAACAAGGGCAGACCAAACGAACGTGATATCGAAGCGGCGAAGGACTTCGCAAGAGGGTTGATCAAGAAACCGAAGCCGGCATAAACCATCACAGTCATGTGACGTCGCTAAGTATTTTCCCTGGGGGGAGTTGTTTATTTCATGGTTACGAGCCGCGAGGTCAAGGATAAGGCATGTGAAATAGGATTCCAGCTTGTCGGTATCGTGCCGCTTGAGAGGTTAAAACGCCTGCCCAAGGGGGATGTCGAAGGCGTGCATACGCTCGTAGCGGCAGAGGAGGAGTTGCCCACAGTAAAATCGGCTATCGTGCTTGGCTACCATATCTGGGACCCAATCTTCAACGTCCATACCCTCGACCCACGCTGGAAGGGGATCGGTCTACACGAATCGGGTAATAAGTTCGAGTTTCATCAACTATACTCGGAGGTCGTGGGTAAGAAGACTTGGCAGCTCGCCGAGTGGCTCAGGGAGAAGGGCTTCGACGCCGTTCCAGCTGAGGGGCTGCCTCTGAAACCTGCAGCTGCTCTCGCCGGGCTGGGGATGCAGGGGAAGAACACCGTCGTCGTAACGAGGGAATTCGGGTCAAAGATTAGGCTAGGTGCTGTCCTCACATCGGCAGAGCTGGAACCAGACTCACCCTTCTCCGGTGACCTCTGTGGAGACTGCACTCGATGCATCGGGGCATGCCCGACGAAGGCGCTGAAGCCACACAACATCACGATAAAGAGGTGCATGGTATACGCGCTGGAGAGTCCCGAATCGAAGGACGTTGACGGAGACGTGAGGGAGCTGACCGAGAAATTGATAATCAGGCCGACTCCGGGGAGCTTCATCGAGTGCACAAGATGCCTCGACGCCTGCCCCGTCGGCAGAAAGCCTGCTCACACTTAAATCGTGGGTCGGGGCGATTATTCAGCGACCCTTTATGAAGCTCGTTGTATTCGGTCCAAAGAAGAGGCTCGGCGCATGGCTCGAAGACGGCTCGGTCGTCGACCTCAACCACGCCTACGCTGCACTGCTCGAGAGCAATGGCGAGGCACGCGCCTGCGCCAAGGCAGACGCGGAGGTGCCTTCCAACCTGCTAAGCTTCATCGAGGAAGGAGACGCAGGACTCAAGGCAGCCGCGAAGGCTGTCACCTACGCGAAGAAGGCGAAGGTCGACTCGTGCGGCGAAAAACTCGTCTACAAAGCCGATGAGGCGAAACTGCACGCGCCTCTCCCAAGCCCGGCGAGCAGGATCGCGATGGCCGGCGCCAACTTCTACGACCACAGCGCGGACGTCTCCAAGATGATGGGGCGCCCCACAACAGTTGAGGAGATAAAGAAGCAGGTCAAGGAGGGGACCTACCACGCGTGGGGCTTCTGGAAGCAGGCTCGCAACGTTGTCGACCCCGACGGCTGCACTCCTTACCCCGCGAGGACGCAGCGCCTCGACTATGAGGTAGAGGTCGGCGCCGTCCTTTGCAAGGGTGGAAAGGACATTAAGGAAGGGGACGGCGAGTCCTACATCTACGGGTTCACGATCGTCAATGACCTGAGTATACGTGACGGCGGACGCTTCGGCGGACCCGACGGGTTCTTCTTCGCAAAGAACTTCGACGGCTGCGCCCCAATGGGCCCCTGCATAGTCACTAAGGATGAGATCGAGGACGTTTACAAGCTCAAGCTCAAGCAGACCATCAGCGGCAAAGTCCGCCAGAACGGTTCGATGGAGAGCATGATCAGGAAGTACCCGTGGTGGATCGCTTGGCTGAGCAGGGACATGTGCCTCTATGCTGGTGATATCGTCTGCGGCGGCACCTGCTCGGGCACCGCACTCGATACTAGTCCCGTTGTTGATGGGAAGACGAAGCCTGACAACTTCCTTAAGGTGGGTGACGTACTGGAGGCGGAAGTTCCTGGCATCGGCAAGCTCCGCACGACGATCGTCGCGAAGTAACCTCTTTTATTTACCCAGCGTCTTTTTGCATGAGTTGTCCCTCGTAGCGGTGGATATCGGCGCCACGAACATTCGCGTCGCCGTTGGTGACGAGAAAAGCCTAAAGGCGAAGAGGTCCGAGGCTACTGACCGGCTTAACGGGCCTGAGGGGGTTCCGCGGCAGATCGCGAGGATGATAAGAAGCCTAGGCGCTGAGCCGAGGGCGGTCGGGATCGGCTCGATCGGACCACTCGATGTCAAGAGGGGGTCCATAGGCGCTACTCCGAACTTTGCATTCAAACACATACCGATCGTCGCGCCACTTGAGGAAGAGTTCGGCGTTCCCGTCAGGATAGTGAATGACTGTAACGCCGCCGTCGTCGGAGAGCACCTCTACGGGGCGGGGAGGGGGCTCGATAACATCTTCTATGTCACCATGAGCACGGGGCTTGGGGGTGGAGCGATAGTAGATGGTAAACCGCTGAACGGGAAGGACGGTAATGCTCCCGAGATAGGGCACCTCACGGTAGACCCGGACTCGGAGCTTGTCTGCGGCTGCGGTTGCAAGGGGCACTGGGAGGCGCACTGCAGCGGCGCAAACATACCAAAATTTGCACGTGTATTGCTTAGGAACAGTGATCTTGATGGGGGTCAACTGCTCAAAATGGTCGGTGGCGACCTCGAGAGGCTAACATCGGAGATGGTGTTCGACGCGGCTAGGAAGTGGGATAAAGACGCCCTCCACGTTGTCGAAGAGATAGGGAATGTGAACGCGGTGGGTTTCGCCGATATAGTGAACGCGTTCGACCCCGAGCTTATTACAATCGGCGGCTCGGTGGCTCTTAACAATCCGGAGCTGATTTTGGAGCCGATCAAGAAGGGCATAGACAAGCATCTGATCAACAGGAAGCCCGAGATCAAGTTAACACCCCTTGGGGCGGACATCGTCCTCTACGGTGGGCTGGCGGTCGCAGGAAAGCTCACTAGGGCATCTGCTTAACTATAACGATGCCATCAGGTTCATTCTTGTATTGTATCATGTGACCCTCGTAGAAGAAGAGGGTTATCTCATAGTTTGGCTCCCGAGCGACGACGCACTCATAGCTCTTCGAGCCGATGTTAACGAACTGGTGAGCGGTATCTACACCAAATTCGAGGGTCTGTATAATCGCACCCTGGGGGACGAGGGCGTTCACCTTGTACTTCTTCCCCGGCTCAGGGGAGAAGCTCTTCGTAAGCAGCTCCCAGTGGGCAGGGTCGTTGTTGTCCACAATAACGGTGTTCGGCTTCAGGGTCAGGGTCGTGTTCTGGCTTTTCCCCTGCGATGACGTGCTTATCCCGGCGGTGTCACCGAGGAATACGCACTCGACGTGCGACTCTTGCCCAGCTAGGTCGGTGTCCACCGTGTACCCGAGGTGGCTGGTAGCGGCGAGGAACCTGTGCGTCGTGTTCAGGAGGAGTACCGAGCCCTGATACACGGCGTCGACGGAGGTCGATAACGTATACAACGTCTGCCCGCCGCTGTTCAGGGCTGTGAGCGTGTACGAGTAGTTACCGATGCGCTCGCCGTCCTTGTAGAAGGAGAAGCGCTGGGGGGCGTCGGTGAGCAGGTTTGTGAATGATTTTGGGGTGTAGTCTATGAATGGGTCGGCGTAGTTTGTATAGAGCTCCAGTGCGATGGCGCCTCCGAGGATGAGTGCGCCGATGATTAGTATGTCGCGGCTGTTCAACAGGGTCCAGGTAGATGGGGGGTTTGGGGCTTAAAGGGTTACTTCGAGAGCCTAGCGGCGGTATCGTAGAGGTTCTTCAGCGCCAATTCGACTGCCTTCTTCCTTGCTTCGAGCTCCATGCGTTGTTCCTTTACTGCTGCACCGTGCTCCTTGACCATCCTCTTTACCTCCGCTGGGCTTGGGGCACCGAGGCTCTTTCTGCGTTTGAGGCTCTGTATGGGATCTGTCGCTTTCTCGACTAGGGCAGGCGTGATCTTGATTTTCTTCTTGTAGAGCTTCTCAGCGCTCTCCTCGACGTCCTTAGGGGTGAGTTTGTCGAGTGTTGAACCGCGGCTTATGGTAGTGTTTACGAGGTCGGCGGTGATCTTGTATGCCTCGCGGAAACTGAGAGGAGTCTCGTTGACGAGTGTCTCAGCGAGCTCGGTCGCGAGAGCGAAGTTGCCGACGAGGGGCTTGGCGAGTTTCTCATTCTTAATCTTCATCGTGGCGACGGCACCGGCCATGATCTCGAGGCATATTTGGGTGTTGTAGACGGTACGCCAGAGGGTGAGCTTGGTTTCCTGTAGGTCCTGGACGTAGCCTGAGCCGAGCCCCTTCGTCATAGTGAGGAGCTCCATTAGTGCTCCTGTGGCTTCCCCTGACTTTCCCCTTAGGAGCTCGATGGTGCTCGGGTTCTTCTTCTGGGGCATAATGCTGCTGCTCGAGGAGAACTCATCGCTGAGCTCGATGTAGCCGAACTCGACGGTACTCCACTCAAGTATGTCGGCGCTTAGCCTGCTGAGGTCGCAGAGGATTATTGCACAAACCGATGCGGTCTCGACTGCCCAGTCGCGGGCGCTCGTTGCATCGATCGCATTCTCATGGATCCCATCGAAGCCGAGGAGCTCTGTGGTTCGCTTACGGTTGATATTAATGCTCGTCCCGCCAACGGGTCCCGCGCCGAGGGGATTCGTGTTGACACGCGTGTAGAGCTCGACGAGCCTCTGGGCGTCGCGAAAGAGAATGTCTGCGTGGCTGCTGAGGTAAGCGCCCATAGTGCCGACCTGGGCGTGTTGGCCGTGTGTGTAGAGGATCATGGGGGTATCCGCGTGCTCAGCAGCGCGCTTCTGGAGTGCGTCGACGGCGTCAAGGGTCGCCTCGCCGAGGGCGAGGATGTCCTCGCGGAGGCGGAGTTTTATGTCGGTTACGACCTGATCGTTACGGCTCCTACCGGTATGGATCATGCCGCCGGCTTCGATGCCTATCTGCTTGATGACTGTTGTCTCAATGTACTCGTGCACGTCCTCATACTCTGCCCCTACTGTGACTTCTCCGGCGCGCCACCTCTGGCGGATCCCGTCAAGGGCTGTGAGTATAAGCTTGAGCTCCTTGGCAGGGATGATGCCCTGCTCGTGGAGCATAATATCGTGAGCGGTGGTGCAGTTGAGGTCGTCCTCGAATATGCGTAGGTCCTCGTTTGCACTGGTGTGGAACTCGGCAGTCTTCTTGTCGAACTCCTTGGCGATGCGTGACCGGAATAGGCTTCCCTGTGTGACGGGTTTGGACATTGGCTACCCCTTTCCTGTAATTCGTTAATATCCATTGCGACTCGCGTGTAGCATTTCGCGGCATCATTGTCGCAAAAGGAACTATGATAGTTATGTTTGTAACCTTATCGTCAGATCGTGGTGAAAAAGGGCAACTAGGAAAAAGATAAAGTCAGTTCTTCCCGACGTTGTGCTTCGCATAGAGTTTCTTAAGCTTCTCATCTAGCTCCTTGGCGCGCTCCTCGTGCTCTGAGGGCTTGATCTCAGGGCATTCGTATCCGACGACCTCGCGCATCAGCTTAGCGTTCTCCTCGCAGAAGACGACAGTGCCATCCGCCTTGACCTTCTCGATGCCGTCGATCTTGGCGCCGTCTTCATTGATCTTGACCGCCTCCTTCAGCGTGATGCCGGGGTGGATAGGCTTCGCTCCTTCGTAGTCGAGGATGCAGGGGTAGCCGCCGGGTAACCCATTCGGAGCGGGGAGACACTGTATCACCTCGCCCGTGTTGTAGTAGGCGGCGAGTGTGATCTTTAGGAAGCTACTCGCCGTTTTCATCTGGTCGACGAGTGGCCCGGGGAAGCTGGGCATGTTTGCGTAGCCGTACTTGTCGTAGAGTTTGGCGACCGTCTTGATTGGGTAGTCCTTGCTGACGTCCTCGCCTGCGGCGATTATCCTGTACCAGCTTGGGCCGTCCATCTTCGCCGTATAGAATGTGCCGTGGTGACCGACAGCGAGAACCTGGACGTCACGGACGGGGATCTTCCTCTCCGCCGCCACGATCTTCCTGAGCCTACTAGCGCCGAGGTCCATGTTACCGCCGCCGCAGACTGGGGCCATGTCCATCTTGCCAAGGATCACGTTCGTTAAGTCCGGGTAAGCGCCGTTCACGACCCGCGTCTCTATGCCGCTCTTCTTCACTGCCTGCATCAGCTTGTGGGTGAGGGTGAAGTGAAAGGGTATCCAAGGCCCGATAGGGCTTATCTTCTTGTAAACCTCGCTGGGGAGCAGGCGGGTTACCCACCACGCGCCGAGGCTGGCGAGGCTGCAGATTACCGTCGGCTGCTCCTCCTTGAGGAGCTCTGCAGTCCCGTCGACGTCAAAGAGGTTGATCTTGCGGAAACCGAGATCTGGGTAAAGACCGAAGTTATGCGCCACGTGGAGGCACTCGTCCACTTCATACTTTCCCTTGACCTCGTTATAGTCAGCGCCGACGACGCGTATCTTGTCCGTCATGCTAGCTATCTGGTACATCATGTCGTGGGCGACGCTGCCCGCCGAGCCGATCAGTAGAATCTTGCCCATCATGCCCTATCGCAGTATTTTTCACCACATGCGTATAAACGACTACCGGGCTTCGACCGCAAGAAACCGATGAAACCCCTATAAACCGAGGCGCAGGGCGTCATTGTGAACCAACTTGAAGTACGTCTACGCTCCCGGCTGCGCCCTAATAATCTACAAGCCACACCTCGCAGAGAGGTTGCACGCCACACTCAGTGAACACCTCGGCGAGATGCCCCGCCTCGATACCTGCTGCCGCAAAATACCGCCGCTACCCTCAGGCACATGCGTCATAAACACTTGCCCCGGCTGCGACAGACGCTATAGGACCTACTATGAGGACTCGACGACGGTCTCCCTCTAGGAGGTAATAGCTGAGGCCGACTGGTTCAAGTATCCAGATTATCACGGCGCTCGAATTAGCGTACAGGACGCCTGCCCCACGCGCAGCCAGCCGCGCGTCCACGAGGCGATCCGAACATTACTGAAAAAGATGAACGTCGAGGTCGTCGAGCCTGAGAGGACTAAAACAATCACCATCTGCTGCGGCGACGCCCTATTCCCCGCGCGTCCACTCGCCGATGTCCATGCCATGATGAGGAGCCGCGCCGCCTCGATGCCCGAGGAAGACGTCGCCGTTTACTGCGTCTCATGCATAAAATCTATGGCGATCGGCGGCAGGAAGCCGCGATACTTGGTCGATCTTCTATTCGGGGAGGAGACGGAGCCGCAGGTCACCGATACTGTCGAGTGGCACAGGCAGATAGACTGCTTTGCAGGTATCCCTTAGGATTTCATCCGCTCGTTCTGGTAGACGCCGCTGTACCCCTTCTCCACCTCGTCCGTCGTGAAGAAGACGAGTTGGGCGACGCGGGCGTCCTGCTTCAGCTTGATACCGCTTGGATTGTGGACGGTGAGCAGGCTGCTGCTCCTCCCCTCGTAGCCAGGGTCCCAGACGGCTGTCCCGACTGCTGCCGCATTCCTGAGGATTGTGCTCCTGCTCCGCGCCAGGGCGACGACGTTTAGTGGCATCTTGACCGCCTCGTTGTAGACGATCATGTAGCAACCTTCGGGGAGGACGTACCACCCCTCAGCGTTGGGCTTCAGCTGCCTCGTCGGCGCTAGCTTGCGCTCCTTGTTGTCGAAGTCTATCGCGCCGGCGCCCCAGTAGGAGTGAACCTCCTTGAGGCTGAGGTCGAAGCCTGCGGGTTGAAGCTGCTTTTCGAGGTCGACGTAGCCTGTGACGAGTTGATGGGCCTCTATGAGTTGTTTGATCGCCTTGGAGTTGAGCATTGTATTTCGGGTGTTGGTCCGGCTGTAAAATGGTTTTGCTCTACCCTGCGTTCAGCTCGTTCTCTAGGGTTGGGATTTGGAGAATGTGCATGCTGACAGCCACTGCGATCATGGCGAGGAGGACACTCACTGCCCAGTGTGTCGATATGAAGAGTATCGAGTAGGATATTGCGGTCCAGAGCATCGCGGCTACGACGAGCTTTGTGGCGAGTGGTATGCCTCTGCCGTCACGGTAGTTCCTCAGGTACTCGCCGAAGTATTTGTTCTCGTATAGCCACGTATGCATGCGCTCCGAGCTCCTAAGGTAGAAGGCGGCGCTGAGCAGCAGGAATGGAATCGTCGGCAGGATTGGGAGGAAAACACCTACGGCCGCGAGAAAGAGGCAGACAGTACCCGCGAGGAAAAAGACCGCGCGCAACAGGACGTTTCGCCTCATCGTAGCCTCGTAAGGCTTCCTGACGCCGTTTTATTTGGATGTTCCCAAAAATGCAGGGCAATGGTACGAGAGCGAGTGAATCTAATACACCCGGGGCAACAATACAGTGATCTAGATGGGGAGAAACAAGCGGTACAGCGGATATAGGGCGTTCCAGTTCCTCGAGCCCGGTGTCGATTACAAAGAGTTCAGGCTCAGGGAGGAGATGCCTGAAGACATGATCGAGTGGGTACCACTCACGAAGGCGGAGGAGGAACGCTTCGAATCGATCATGGAGAAGAGCGTAGTGATCAGCCTCCACGACCACCCGAGCAGGAGGCCGGAGAACATCTCTGAGCGGGAGGAGTACAGCCGCGAAGGACGCGAGTTCCTCGCCTACGAGAGCCTCGCCGCGTCTGGGCTCGACTGCGTACTCGACAACATGATGAATGGCAGCAACTTCGTCAACACGAAGCACGGCTGGGACTGGTTGAGCACAATCCACGACCTCGGCATGAAGCTCTGCGACATAGTTAAGCAGGACTTTGTGATACATGCGAAGAGCGTCGCCGACATTCTCTACGCCCACGAGACGGGGCGCCTCGCCTGGGTTGCAAGCGTAGAGTCGTGTAGCTGCATTGAGAATGAGGTGGATCGCCTCGACGTCCTCTATGGCCTCGGCGTCCGCTGTATGGGCATCAACTACAGCGAGTCGAACATGCTCGGATCGGGGCTCAAGGAGCTACGTGATGGGGGCCTCACAGACTTCGGCTATGACTGCGTCGTCCGTATGAACAAGCTGGGAATGCTCATCGATACGGCGCACGTTAGCCCACAGACAGCCCTCGACACCATCAACCTGAGCAAGAGACCCATCACTCTCAGCCACAGCGGCTCCCGCACGCTCACTCCCACGACGAGGATGATCCCAGACGAGGTCATCAAGGCACTCGCCGAGAAGAGGGGAGTCATTGGCGTCGAGGCTGCGCCCAACCTCACCGTCACGGCGAATCACCCCGTCCACGGCATCGACTCCTATATGGAGCACATCGAGCACATCATCGACCAAGTTGGGATAGACTACGTGGGCTGCGGCCCAGACACGGGCTACTACGACCACGTCGGCAATTACCTCTGGAGCCTGGAGACGGGGATGAAGAAGGGGCTTGGCCACCACCAGCGCCCCGACCGGGTGACCAAGAAGCCCCAGCACCTCGGCATCGACATGGATGTCGAGGCGCTAAAGAACCTACGATATGTCCGGGGTATGGAGAACCCGACGGACAGTATACAGAATGTGGCACGGTGGATGGTTAAGCACGGCTACTCAGACTCTGAGGTCGACAAAGTGATCGGGGGCAACGCCCTCAGGCTCCTAAAGGAAGCCTGGTAGATGCCCTACATTTATCTCGCCGAACTGCCGTAAACAAGAGCATTGAAGGTCCTTAACAGGGAGCTCACGATCCTGTTTCTGGTGAACGTCGCCATCGGGATGACGGCGCAGCTAGTTCAGCCGCTCTTCCCCTTGTACCTGAAGGACATCGGGGCGACTGGCATCGAGAACGCCCTCGTGATAAGCGTGGGGAACCTGACGTCGACGCTGCTTATGCTGCCGAGTGGTGTCCTGATGAACAGGTTCGGTAAGAGGGCATTCCTAGTCCTCGCCTCGGTTACCTCGGGAGTCTCAGTCCTCCTCATGGCTTTCACGAACAGCTGGACGATAGTCGTCCCCCTCAACATGCTTCTGAATGCCTCGACGTGCTTCTTCGTTCCCTCTCGACTCGCAATTATCGCAGAGAACGCAACGCCGACGAATCGTGCTTACCTCTTCGGGTTAATGAACCTCGCCTGGCCCATCGGCGGAATCATCGGGCCGTTGCTTGGCGGTTACCTTGCTGAGAGCGTCGGCTGGAACAGTGTCTTCATAATCGCCGCCGTAATGAGCCTCCTCGCAATCTATCCATCCCTCAAGGTGAAGGTGGAGGACAAGGTTGAGCAGCAGGAGGCCGAGAAGGGTGAGTCGATACGCGAGAGGAAGTACATGGGTCCCATCTCGACGCTCTTCGTCCTCCAGACCCTCGTCACCACGAGCATGGCGGGGGTAAACATGATACTCCCCCTCTACCTGAGGGACAGGTTCGGCCTCAGCTACGCTGTGATAGGCGCTTTCTTCACGGGGTCGAATATTCTCCTCGTCTTCACGCAGCTTGGTGGCGGTTACCTAGCGGACAGACACGGGCGGAGGAGGCTTCTCCTCATCTGCGGCGCCCTCGCCCCTGTTGCCATCGCGTCGTGGGTACTCTTCGACAGCTGGGTGGCGTTGCTCGCGGTCTACTGTGTCGCGTTTGGCCTCTGGAGCCTGACGTGGCCGCCGATCCTCGCCATATTGAGTGATTTGCTGCCCCCGCGCCTCAGGGGAACCGGCTTTGGGTTGAATATGACTGGGTCGCGCCTCGGCTTTACCCTCGGCCCTATGATCATGGGAGCCCTCTACATGGTGCCTGGGTCGTCGATCCCCTTCCTTGCCTCGGCGGTCATCTACGCCCTCGCGCTTCCGCTGACCTACCTGCTCAAGGAGAAGAAGCCTTCAAAGGAAGAGTCGAAGGCGGACTGATCTCCGGCACTTCATATTTTCTCAGCAGGCTTAGTGAGTACGCGAAGACAAGCGTGTTGATGGCGCTAACCGCTAGCACTATAGGGTCGCCGTCCCGGATGGGGGTCAAGGCGTTGAGCGTGACTAGCGCATAGACTAGGTTGATGAACAGGGTGACTGAAAGGATGCCGTATATTGGTTTCAGCTTACGCCAGAACGGGGAGAGCAGGGCGAGGAAGGCGAGGGACGGGTAGATGTACCGCTCGTGTATGCGTGTTGGCAGCATAAAGAAGCTGAAGAGGAGGAGAAATGCAGTAAAAAGCACTATGGCGTCTCCAGGTTTATCCCGGTGCTTGTCGAGCATGTATATCGCCACAAAGGTAGCGATGACAAACATGATCCACCCCGCCGTGAATGGGGTGAGGAAGAGGAAGCCGACTGTATCCGGTTTCCACATGCCGAATAGCCCCCAGAGGTTGAAGGCGTTCACCGACGTGTAGCGGTAGGCGCTGTAGCCGCCGAAATAGATGTTGAAGAGGAAGGAGAGGGGGTCACCCCAGTTTATGGGGAGGACGACGATGAGGGTCGTGGCAGCGATGACGAGGGTCGACTCAAGGGTTCGTCGGATCCCGTGCCTGCTGTATACCAGGTACGCCATCAGGGGGGCGAGTGCGACGCTCTGAGGCTTGGTGAGCACCGCTAGCGTGAAGACGGAACACGCGGTCATGGGCTGTCCACGGAGGATTAGCATGAATGAGGCGAGTAGGAGGAATGTGTAAATTGAGTCGAATTGCCCCCAGATTGAGGAATTGAAAATGACAGCGGGGTTGAGTGCGTAGACCGCTGCGGAGAGTATGGATACCTTGAAGCCTGTTCGGGACCTGAGGTAGCCGAAAATGAGTAGTGCCGTCGCGACGTCGAATATACTCGGAATGAGCTTGACGGCGTAGGTTACCGCGTCGGTGCCGAATAGACTGAGGCGATCCGCCGCTGAGCCGAAGAGCCAGAAGAGGTAGACGTTGAGCGGCGGGTAGTCGCAAAAGCCCCTAGCGTAGAACCCAGATATACCATCCGCTGCCTGTCCCAGCCACACGACGAAAATGTTCATGTCAGCTTTGTAACCGGGGATGGGATAGAGAAGCACCCTTACGGCGAGAGCCACCAGGGCGAGCGCGGCGAGAGAGAGATACTCAAGCCTCCTCGCTCTAGTGGAGTCAGGGTCTACCATCCCCTGTTAAGGGACGCATAGCACAAAATGTTTTTCCATCGACCCCGATGTGCGCCGATTCCCCCGATTCGAACGATTATCTTCCCCGACGCCATCCGTTCTACGGGTTTGCTCCCCAGTACTGGGGGTATAGAAATTCCATATTTTATTCGCATACGCGCGCCGAGAACACGATGATTTGATCCGCTTGATCATGCGCGTGGTCTCAGGTGTTAAGCCAGTGTTATGTCCTCTGTTAAGCGCTGTTAGCGTGTAAATGGTGTAAATGAACGTGTTAAGATGTTAGTTGTAGTCCTTCAATCTGTAAAAAGTGTCAAGTCGAATTTTCCTGGAAAACCCTCCTAGCGTGGTACGGCAGTGTACTGGAAGATGCGACTAGAGCCTATTCTGATAGCATTACGCACTGAATAGGCGCTACTTTTCTTTACAGACCATGGGCTGCAGTGATCGGGGTGACGCATCCATCGCTGGTTAACAGCGGTTTGGATGTGTTACAATGCCGATGTGGGTTAACGGGGTTCGCTTCGCGTGGCGCATGGATTCGCGGGTGCACTTTACACATTCACTACCCCGGTTCGGTCGCCCGGGTAACAGATATATGCTCGGCTAGACAACGCGTTTGAGGTCGTTTCCGAAGCGTGGCAAGGTTCGTGCCCCCGTTGACAGGGGGAGGCGTACTTAGCCTTATGTTCAGGAGCTCGAGGAGTCCCTCTTCCAGGACGACTACGCATGCAAGACAGCCCAACGGCTCAGAAGGCGAGGCAGTTAATCGAAGTAGGCTTCGAGTACGTCAACGAGATCCATGGAATCCACCTGTACAGGAAGAGAACAGTGACAGAGAGGGCCCGGTTCAATAATTTGGCGGGCCCGGTGGGATTCGAACCCACGACTATCAACTCCGCAGGCTGATGTCATATCCTGGCTAGACCACGGACCCAGCACCCTGAAAGACCCTGTTTCTCCTAGATAAGCTCTACCTAGACCTTATAGAGGGGTCGACGGGCATAAACTCCATGGCGGCAACCGGTGACAGGACAGGGCTCCTCAAAATCCTTTATGTCACCATCTTCCTCACCGCGACGGGGCTCGGCACCGCATCCTTCATGCTCCCCGTCTATGCAACGAGCCTCGGCGCCGGCTACGTCGACCTCGGCCTCATGGGCGCCATAAGGAACGTCGTCTACACCGTGATGACACTCACAGTCGGCTACCTCCTCGACCGCTTCGAGAGGATACGCATCTACATCGCGGGTATGGTGCTTGGGGTAGTCGTCGTGGCGCTTTTCGGGGCAGTGACGCAGGTCGCACTACTCATCGCGTGGAGCAGCCTACTCGGCCTCGTCTCCGCCGCCTTCTGGGTCACCGCCAGCACACTCACCGCGAACATCTCGCCCCCCGACCGGCTCAGCCAGTCGATGGGCAGATACAACCTCAGCTGGATACTCGGCTTCGTCGTCGGCCCCACGGCGGGCGGCTACATCTCGGAGGTTCTTGGTTACCAAGCGCTCTACCTCTGCCTCGCCGCCCTAATCGTCGTCAGCATCGGCGTCATCATGTGGAGGATCAGGCCCGCCATCACACTCCTGAACAGGAGCGAGACGAAGGGGCTTAGCCTCGCTCCGCTACGCCGGCTCGGCCTCGCCTACCTGACACTTAATCCCCTTCACATGCGTCCTCGGCATCTACATGGCGATAATGCCCGGGTACCTCAAGCTCGTCGGGCTCGCCCCCGCCCTCGTGGGGCTCCTGCTGACTATGACGAACGGCGTCCGCGGCATCGGATTCTTCAACTCGGAGAGGTCCATCGCCCTCGGGATCCGCAGGTCCGTGAGCCTCGCCGCAGTCCTCCTCTTCGTCGGCATGATTGTCTTCTCCTACGCCACGTCGCTGATTGAATATGCTATTCCGCTCGTCCTCTACGGGATAGCCGCGGGCATCATGACGCCAGTCATGCTCGACTACATAGCCAAGAACTGCGATAAGGAGAACCTCGGGGCGGCTATGGGCCTTCATGAAGGTGTCTACGGCGTCGGTATGTGCCTAGGCCCCATGATCGGCGGGACCATCGCGGAGGTTTGGGGACCCCCGACACTCTACAGGCTCCTAGCCGCGCTAGCACTGACGATGCTCCCCCTCGCGTACATGCTGGGGAGAAAAAGAGTGGACGCTTAGACCGCTTTCCTCTCGCGAAGACCTTAATCTCCTCATCCGTGTAGCCTGCGACGGCGCGCAGCACCTCGTCCGTATGCTCACCGAGGAGGGGTGGCGGGGACTCGACGACGCAGGGCGTCTCGCTGAGCCTTATCGCGGGGGCGATCTGCTTAACCTTGCCAAGTTCCGGGTGAGGCACCTCCATCATCAGCCCCCTGTGCTGGACCTGCGGGTCGGCAAATATCTCGTCGATCGAGTAGACGGGGGCGACGGGGACGCCGAGCCCCTCGAGAATCCCAATCCACTCGTCGCGGGGCTTCTCCCCGAACCTCTTCTCGAGGATGGGTATTAACTCACCCCTGTTCTTTACCCTGTTCTCGTTGCCCGTATACTTCGAGTCCTTCGCCAGCTCGGGCATGCCGAGTCCCTCGCAGAGGGCGACGAAGAGGCGGTCGTTCCCACCGCCGAGAAGCAGGCTCTTGCCGTCCAAGGTCACGAAGCCCTGGTAGGGGACGATGCTGGGGTGGGCGCTCCCCATCTTCGGCGGCACCTTACCCGTGGCGAAGTAATTCCCCGCCACATAGGTCATCCAGGCGACGCTTCCATCCATCATGGACACGTCGAGGTACTGTCCCTTGCCGTCGCGTGCGCGCGCCTGGAGCGCCGCGAGGATGGCGATGGTCGCCCACATGCCGGCGCCAAGGTCTGTGATGGCGACGCCTATACGCACCGGGGCCCCACCGGGCTCGCCGGTTATTCCCATGAGGCCACCCATACCCTGTATTATGAGGTCGTACCCTGGCTTCTCCGCGTATGGCCCCGTCTGGCCGAAGCTGCTTATGCTGCAGTAGATGAGGCTTGGGTTGAGTTTACTGAGGGTCTCGTAGTCGGCGGCGAGGCGCGCCGTGACACCGGGGCGAAAGTTCTCGAGGATGATGTCGCTCTTCACCGCTAGGCGATGCAGCACCTCCTGTCCCTCCTTTGCCTTGAGGTCGAGTGTTATGCTCTTCTTGTTCCTGTTGGCGCTCATGAAGTAGCTGCTCTGACTACCGATGTAGGGGGGGTAGGCGCGGGTGTCGTCGCCCGATCCGGGCATCTCCACCTTAATCACCTCGGCGCCAAGGTCGGCGAGGTTCATACTGCAGAATGGGCCGGCGAGGACGCGGCTCAGGTCAAGTACTCTTATCCCCCTAAGGGGCGGCGGACTCGTCATGGGGGAGATGGTGCTCGCCGAAAATTTAGGGTTGGCGGGTCACTTGCCCCAGATAAAGGCGTTGGCGCCCCAGGCGAGACCGCCACCGTAGCCGCAGGTTACGACGAGGTCCCCCTTCTTGACCTTGCCCTCCTTAACCGCCTCGTCGAGGGCGACGGGGACGCTAGCCCCCGCCATGTTACCGTACTTGTGAATGTGACAGAATGCCTTCTCCATCGGCAGCCCGAGGACCTCCATGCTCTTCTTGATAATGTTGACGTTTGATTGGTGGGGGATGATGACATCGACGTCCTCCAGACTGTGCCCGGACTTGGCGACTACATCGCGGACGGACTCGGGGAACTTGACGGTTGCGAAGTCCCAGACCGCCTTCCCGTCCATGAAGAAGTAGTTGAGCCCCTTCTCCATAGTCTCCTTCGTCGTAGGCATGCGCGAGCCTCCGGCGGGTATCTCGATGACCTTGTGCCCTGAGCCATCGGCGTAGAGTGTCGAGGCGAGAAGACCCACGCCGGGTTTGCACTCATTCAGCACCACGGCGCCCGCGCCGTCCCCGAAGAAGACGCAGGTGGCTCTGTCCTTCCAGTTGAGAATCCTGCTGTATGTTTCAGCACCGACGACGAGAACGTTCTTGTAAGTGTCGGCGGCCGCCATCTTCCAGCCTATGTCGAGGCCGTAGACGAAACCGCTACAGACGTTGTTTATGTCGAGAGCGGCGGCGTTGGCTGCGCCGAGCTTGTGCTGGACTATGCAGGCAGTGGCGCTTAGGGGCACGTCGGGGCTGCTCGTGGCAAGGATAATGAGCCCGAGGTCCTTCGCCTCGATTTGTGCATCGGTGAGAGCCTTCTTCGCCGCCTCGACGGCGAGGTCGCTAGTAGCCACGCCTGGATCCGCAATGCGGCGCTCCCTTATCCCCGTCTTCGTGTAAATCCACTCATCACTGGTCTCGACATACTTGAGCCAGTCCTTGTTTGTCATAACATTGGGGGCGACGTGGCTCCCGGTGCCTGCTATGCCGATAGGCTTCATTGCGGAGGGCTACACCCCGTCCCTCTTTAACGGTTTCCTACACTCGGGGGACGCGGCTTCGACGCCAGTCGATGCTCATTACATCGTCTAAGCAGTGATCTTGGCTTTGACATAGCTGCGGTGGCACTGGGTTTCGTCCTTCTCGGCGCAGAGCAAAGCAATACGGCGGCGCCCCACCATTAGAGCCCTGAGCTTCGCCAGTCCCACCTCCTCGTCCACGAGCGTCGGCGGGAGTTCACGAGTGCTGTTTCCAAGCTCCCTGACCCAGACGTATCTGTCGCCGAGCCTCGCTTCGAGCCCATTCTTGGTGTAGACGCCGAGGAAGGCGTGGAATGGATCAACCCTGACATCCACAACTAGATCCGCGCCGAGCGCCTCCAACTCGGCGAAGAATGCGTCGGGCTTCTTCCCGCCGTAACCAATAGTCACTACCTCGACCATACAATTAAATTGGTTAGTGACACCGTTTAAAAAAATGGGTTTTAGGCAAAAAACGCATATGCACAGCGGCGAAGAGGACCATATAGGTCTCTATGCCTATCTTGAATACAAGCCTCAATTCACTACCGCTTTCTTCGAAGAGACACGATGAAAAATTTGCCTATCCACGCCAGACGCGCTCGAAGAGGCGCAGCCAGTTCCCGCCGAGGATGCCCCTGATATCGCCGTCGGAGTAGCCGCGGGCGACGAGCCCCTTAGTGAGATTCGGCATGTAGCCGAGCCACCCATAACCCCAGTCCTTGTCGAGGGCGGAGAAGTATGAGACGTCGACGGTTTCCGGGTACCTCTGTATGTATGCCATGCGGTCGAGGGTGCTGTTGTAGTCGACGTCGCTGCCGAAGCCGACGTGGTCGGCGCCGACGAGGTCGGCGGTGTACTCGATCTGGTCGACGATGTCGTCTGTGAGTGTCGACTTGCCCGGCTTCTTAGCGAAGTATGGGGTGATACCTATGATTCCACCCTTCTCGGCGCAAGCTTTTATCGCCTCGTCAGTCTTAGCCCTCTGCAGAGAGTAGCTTGTGAACTCGCCATAGAAGGTGTGGCGGTTGTTCCACTTAGCCCAATCGCTGAGCTCACGGGGCGTCGATACCCTTGGGCAGATGTGTGTGAAGGCAACGGGATCCTTCGACATCTCAATGGCGTCCATGCTTGTCTGGTCACCACTGTGGCTGAGGTCTACGAGGACGCCGAGGCGGTTCATCTCCTCAACGAGGGCGACACCGAAGTTGCTCAGCCCCGCGTTGCACCTCTCCTTGCACCCGTCTCCAGCCAAACCTCGGTTATTGTAGGTGATCTGGATGACGCGTATACCGTAGTCGTAGGCGATCTTGAGGAAGCCCGTATTCCCCTCGAGGAAGCTGCTGTCCTGTGGACCAAAAATGACGCCGTGCTTGCCCTCCCTCTTCGCCTTCTTGATGTCCTCCGCCTTCCTGACTAGGAGTGCCTTCTCCTTCGTCTTCTCGGCCCAGGAGTGGTACTGGCTCATCTCGTTCAGTGCCTCGGTCAGGCTAGTCTGCATACCGACTGTCACGTTGGAGGCGGTCAAGCCTCCTCTGAGCATGTCGTCGACCCAGATGTCCTCGCCCACATAGTCAAGGTACGCGACGAGGCTCGCGTCTATGACGTAGCTCTCCTTGTGAAGCGCCATCGCGTGTGCGATTTCATCCTTGGTTAGGTCAAGATAGCTTCTCATGAATATCGAACAACACTCAGGTATCCAGTATAAAAATTGGTAACCGTTGGGTTAACCCAGTTACCCGGTAGTATAATAGAACGGTGTCGCCACAGTAGCTACGACATGAAAGCAAGCAAGGTCAACCTGATCTACTACTCACCAACAGGCACATCGAAGAAGGTGCTCGAGGGCATCGCGAAGGGTCTGGGCATCAAGAACGTCGGGCAAATCGACCTGACTCCCGCCGAGGAGGCTTCGAAGAGCCACTCGATCCCCGCTGGAGAGCTGGCGATTATCGCAACACCCGTCTACGGCGGACGCGTACCAATCGTAGCCGCGCAGAGGTTCAAGACGGTGAAGGGAAACGGCACACCCGCCGTCCTCGTCGCAGTCTACGGCAACAGGGCGATCGAGGACGCCCTCATCGAGCTCAAGGACATCACAACCGAGCAGGGGTTCAAGACGGTCGCAGCCGCCTCCTTCATCGGGGAGCACAGCTTCTCAAACGATGCCACCCCCATCGCCCCTGGTCGTCCCGACTCGGAGGATATCGAGAAGGCGAAAAAATTCGGCGAACAGGTCAAAAATAAACTCGAAGACATAACCAAGATTGTCGAGATCACAGTCCCCGGCAACAAACCCTACAAGGAGAGGAACCCATCAGGCCCACGGTTCCCTGAAACGAACGTCGAGACCTGCACACTATGTGGCGCCTGCGCCGAGGTCTGCCCTACGGGGGCGATCACGGTCGACGACAAGGTCGAGACGGCGAAGGAGAAGTGCACGGCATGCTCGGCTTGCGTTAAGGCGTGCCCGACCGGCGCCCGCGTCTGGACCAATGAGGGTATAAAAAAGGCGGCGACGTGGCTGCACACCGAGTACAGCAAGCGCAGGGAGCCAGAGTACTTCCTGTAACCTATTTATTCAATCAGTCTGCCCGTAGATTCGAAGTACTGGGCGATCCTCGGGTCGTCTCGGGGATCAGGGTTCACGGGCTCGTCCCACGGGTAACCCATCTGTATCTTCATTACCCCGTAATTCGAGTCGAAGGTTGGGTACGTAATTACAATCTGGCTCGAGGGGTATGATCGTGAGATTGTCGGTGGCACGAATATTCCTTTAAGGACCTCTTCCCCGCCCACGATAATAGTGAACGGCCCTTCAAGATACCCTTTTACCTTCATTATCCTCTCAACGCCCTCGACGGATAAAATAAATTCATGACGTGCCACGTTGTAGCCCGCGATGTCGCCGTCCTGCACGACGATTGTGTCGTCTTGGGTTGAGACTATCTCAAACCCGCCTGCGACGAAGGGATATTGAAAAGAAAAAACTACCCACAGGGAGAGTGCCGCAACCAACCCGAAGAACACAGCGACAAGGGACCGTCTATCCATGCCTAATCCCTGATAAAATGCCGCGACTAGTAAATAAGATTCGAGAATGAAAGGGCTAGCCCCATACGCTCTTGAAGAGCCTGACGAAGTTCAGGCCCAATATCTTCTTTATCTCCTGGTCCGAGTAGCCGCGCGCCACTAGGCCCATGGTGAAATTGGGCATGTTCTCCATCCATCCGTAGCCCCACGACTTATCCATTGGGGTGAAGTAGTCGACGTCGATGCGCTGTGGGTTCTTCCAGATGAACGCGGCGCGGGTGACTGAGTTGGGGAACTCCAGGTCGCTGCCGAAGCCCACGTTGTCCACGCCCACGACATCGACGAGGACGTCGAGTTGATCCATCAGGTCGTCTGTGAGGGTGCTCTTCCCCGCTTTCTTGACGAAGAAGGGAGTCACGCCGATAACTCCGCCCTTCTCGGCACAAGCCTTCATCATGTCGTCGGGCTTTCCTCTTTGCTTCGAGTAGGCGACGAAATCACCCCAGAGGCTGGTGCTCCTGTTAGCCCATTCCGCGTAGCCGCCTGGCTTCTCAGGAGCGGACTTACGTGGGATGATGTGTGTGAAACTGACTGGGTCCTTCGACTGCTCTATAGCGTCCCAGCACGTCTGGTCGCCTGTATGACTGAGGTCAATGAGTATGCCTAGTTTGTTCATCCTCTCGACGACGCGTTGCCCGAAGACGCTGAGGCCGGGGTCCTTCTTCTCTCTGCAGCCGGCGCCTACCTCGTTTAGCCAGTTGTACGTGAGCTGCATGGCGCGCAGTCCCTGGTCGTAAGCGACGTCTAAGAAGTCGACGTTTCGCTCAAGGAACATCGAGTCCTGAGGCCCATAGATGACGCCGTGTTTGCCCTCCTTCTTCGCCTTCTCAATGTCCGCTGCCTTCTTCACGACGAGTACACGGTCTTTGTTCTTCGCCGCCCAGTGGTTATGTTCGATGAGCTGCGCCAGCGCCTCGGAGAAGCTCCTCTGCATGCAGACTGTTAGGTTTGAGGCTGTCAGACCACCTTTGAGTACGTCGGTGAGCCACATATTCTCAGCGACATAATCGATGACGGCGACTATGCTACTGTCGATTACAACACTCTCCCTGTGGAGGTTGAGAGCGTGCTCCTTCTGATCCTTGCTGAGCTTCATGTAACTGCTCATGATAATCAGGGAAACGGGGGCGAATCGGTATAAAAAATAGAGACCAGTCACTTAGTTATTCTCTCTACAGTCTTAATGATTCGCCTCATCCTCGTCTCCGGCCTCTTCGCCTCCTCTATCCAGTAGACATACTGTAGACGAGCGGAGTTTGACAAAGCGCTGAACTTTTCCCATGCGTTCCACTTCATCAGCTCTGCCTCTATGTAATCGGGCACCTTTGGGGGGATCTTCGAGGTGTAGGCGGAGTCCCACCAGCCGTTCTTCTTCGCAGTTTCGATACAGACGAGCCCTGGTTGGGTCATCCGCCCCTCAGCGATGAGTCTCTCGGCGATTTCCTTGTTCCTAAGGGACCATGGACTGTCGTCTCTGCGGGGTGTGAATCGCTGGATGAACTCGTCGGCGTCGACTGACTTCATCTTACTGTCGATCCAGCCATGGGCGAGTGCCTCCTCGACGGCTTCCTCGTAACCGATGCCGAGGCGCATTGACCCTTTCTTCCTAATGGTGAGCCACACCGCCTTCGCCTTCGGGTTGGCTTCAAGCCATAGCCTCCACTCGCCGGCGTCGGTGAAGCGGAGGGGCTTGTCCAACTCGGTTATGCACCCCAGACCTTTTTGAAGAGGCTAACCCAGTTAGCGCCAAGTATGCCCTTGATCTCCTTATCGGAGTAGCCACGGGCGACTAAACCCTTTGTGAAGTTGGGCATATTTTCAAGCCAACCGTATCCCCATGTCTTGTCCATCGCCGTGTGGTAGGTGACGTCAACCCGCTCGGGGTATTTCCAGATGTAGCAGCCGCGGGTTACGGAGTTGCGATAGTCGAGGTCGCTTCCGAAGCCGACATGCTCGGCGCCGACTAGGTTGACGACGTAGTCGACTTGGTCCATGAGGTCGTCGGTGAGGGTTGTGGGTTTACCAGTCTTGGCGAAGAATGGTGTGACTCCGACCATACCGCCCTTCTCGGTGCAGGCTTTCAGAGCCTCGTCGGTGCGCCCGCGCCCGATTGCTAGCTTCACGAACTTTTCACTCCCAGCCCACTTCGCGTATGGGCTGAGGTCGCGAGGCGTTGTGGCGCGGGGGATGACATGTGTGAAGCTAACGGGCTGCTTCGAGAGTTCTATCGTCTCCATGGTGCTCTTGTCGCCGACGTGACTGAGGTCGATGAGCATACCACGCTTGTTCATGGCCTCGACGAGGGCGACTCCGAAGTTAGTGAGCCCGCCATCTACGCGGTCCCAGCACCCGTCGGCGGCATCGCTGCGGAGGTAGCTGAGCTGTATGATGCGAATGCCCATCTCCCAGGCGATCTCTAGAAAGGCTGTCTTCGCCTCGAGGAACATGCTGTCCTGGGGGCCGAGGATGAGGGCGGTTTTCCCCTCCTTCTTCGCCTTCTCTATGTCTTCCGCCTTGCGGACAACGAGTGTCTTCGACTTCTTCTTCTCAGCCCACTCGTGGACGTCGGCTACCTCCCTCATAGCCTCGCTGAGGTTCCTCTGCATGCAGACCGTCGCGTTACTCGCGGTGACGCCGCCCTTCAGTAGGTCCTCGAGCATCATGTCCTCGCCGACACCCTCGATGAAGGCGACGATGCTGGCGTCTATTACTATGCTCTCCCGGTGCAGCGCTTCGGCGTGCGCCGTCTCGTCCTTTGTTAGTGATTGGTAGCTTCTAGGAGCCATGGATGTATATGTAGTTGGGCGTTAAAAAGGGGCGGCGGTTGAGGGGCATTTGTGTGCCGGGGTTAACGCGTGTGCGTTGCGAATGCAATATATTGGCGACACGTATCCCTATCATCTACCACAAGAGGGTCATAATGAAGGTCGGCGTTTTCGTTCCCGTCTATAAAGAGTCGGAGCAGCTTAAGCCCCTGCTCAGGGCTCTCATAGCCGACCCTTATCAAGATAAGGAGATAGTTGTCTGTGCAGACGAGCCCACGGAAATGACGAGGACGCTTATCGCCGAGACGGGGGGTGTCGTTTGGAGGGTTAGCGAGGAAAGACTCGGTAAAGTAAACGCGTTGAACGCCGCGGTCGCTGAGCACCCCTGCGACGTCATCGTATTCCTCGACAGCGACATCGAGGTCCGCCAGGAGGGCTTCATTGGACGCGTCGTCGAGGAGATGGATGACTTCGACCTCATCGAGATAAAGAAGAAGATCATCAGGGACTCCTTCGTGGCGCGGATAGTGAACTATGACTATCTGAGCGCCAACTTTACGAACCTCGTCTTCTCTAAGTACCTGGGGAGATGCCTTGGTTTCAACGGCTCCGCCTTCGCCATAAGGAGGGAGGCGTGGGGGAGCCTAAACGGCTTCGGGAAGGAGATTTGCGAGGACCTCGACATGGCGACTCGCGCCTACATCGGGGGGCTACGCTTCGGGTACGCAGAGGCGATTGAGGTCTATAACAAGGTCTCTCCGAGTTGGCGCGTCTGGGTCAGGCAGAGGAGGCGTTGGGCAGCGGGGCAGGCGCACTGGCTAACAAGCCGGTATATGATGCTTCTCGACAGCATCGTCAGCCACCCGAAGATTCTATTCGCGGCGCTGCTCATCATCTTCCCTAGCTTGCCCATGTTCGCCGCGACGCTGGCATTCCCTGATACCCTCTATGTGAATGCTGTGAGTTTTGTATTCCTCTTAGTCGCGGGCAAGGAGCTGCTCTTCATACCTCCAATCGTCGCCATGCTCACAGGGGTCGCCACATTCAAGGCCTTCGCGGCGTTTCTCACCGTATTCTCAGTATTCGCGGTCGTATTCTACTACTTCGCGCGGCGCCTCGGCTACGCTTTCTCGCTACCAGAGTTCGCCTTCTTCTTCATAGTCTATAATCCCCTCTGGCTCACGATATCCATCGCGACACTCTTCAGGGTAATAATCTGGAGAAACGGCTTCAACCTCGACTGGAAAATTTAGCAGCCGACGGCGCGGGACTCGAAATTAGTGAGAGTAGTCGTGACACCACCATGGAGCAGCCTAGTCTCGGGATCTCTAATCACCCCGACGGGGCGCGCCCAGCTCCGGAGCTCCTCGTCGACCCAGTCGAGGTCGTGGCCCATCGCCCTGAGCCTGTCCCGGGTCTCAGGCGGGAACCTACTGTCGATGAATAGACGCCCAGTCTCGCGCGTGCACCTCGGCGCTTCAATAGCCTCCTGTATGCCCATCTTAAAGTCGACGACGTGTAGAACCATCTGCATAACCGCTACTGGGATGTTGCGCCCGCCCGGCGCGCCGACTGCGAGAAACCCTTCGCCATCCTTGAGTAGGATAATCGGGCAGACATTCTGAATTCGCCTCTTCCTCCCGTCGATTGAGTTAGCGTGACCCGGCTCGGGATTAAGCCCGTACATGGCGTTGTTCATCGTGATGCCCGTCCCTGGGACGACGACACCAGAGCCAAAGAGATTGACTAGTGTTTGGTTTATGCAGACCATGTTCCCCGCCTTGTCCCCGACGGCGAGGCTGGTCGTGTGGTCGGGCTCGAACGGCCACGGCTTCCCAAATCCTATCCTCGACGCCTTGTCAACGCTGATCCTCTTCCTTAGCTCTTCGGCGTACTTCTTGGAGACCAACGCCTTTTGTGGGACCTTGACCCAGTCGGGGTCACCCATAAACTCGAAACGGTCAGCGTACGCGAGTCCTATAGCGTCTCCGACTAGGTGCAGGTACTCTGGGGAGCCGAAGCCGTAGCCGGCGAGGTTGTATCCCTCGAGGATGTTGAGCATCTCGACGAGGGTCGTGCCTCCATGTGTCGGGTCGTAGACTAACCCGCATCCCCTGTAGTAACCTGGCTCGGGGCTGCTGATGATAGGCTCGTACATAGCGAGGTCTTCACGCGTGATGAGACCGTTGTGCGCCGCCATCTCGTCGGCTATCGCGTCAGCTATCCACCCCTTGTAGAAAGCGTCCCTGCCGCCCTCCGCGATCGCCTTGAGTGACTTGGCGAGGTTCTTCTGGATGAACATCTCGGGCTTCTGCATATCGTAGGTGAAGGGTATGTAGGGGTACTTGCCGTCGTGGAGGAACTTCTTGCCCCACTCAGGGAGGTGGGCGAAGGTCTTCATCCTCTGGAAGATGTAACCAGCGGTCCACCAGCCGACGGGGAAACCCTCCTCCGCGACGCTTATGGCAGGGGCCATAACGTCCATGAGCTTCATCGTGCCATAACGATCCAGTGCTTCGGTGAGTCCCGCCACTGTGCCGGGTGTGACGCAAGCCTTGTGTCCGATGACGTTGGCGTCCCTCTTTACGGCGCGCCACCCCATCCAGCCCGGCTCCTTCGAGTCGGACAGCTCATACATATCCGGTGTGCAATCCTTCGAGGGCCTGCCAACATAGTCAATGATGACGTTCTCACCAGTGTGGAGGTGTATCGCCATGACGCCCTCTCCTCCGATGCCGTTCATAGCGGGCTCGACGACGCAGTCCATGAAGCCCCCAGCGACAGCGGCGTCCACAGCATTACCGCCACGGCTGATCATCTTACACCCCGCCTCCCCGATCAAGGTGTGCTTCGATGCTACCATCCCGTTCTGGGCGACACCGTCGTGTCTCCCCGGACCAGCCCATCGCCGCAGCTGGTAGACGAACAGAGAATCAGACATAATATGAAGTTGTTAATCCCGTTTAAACCACTATCCCCGTAGGGCTAAACTTGAATACCGGCACAGTGTAGCCATACCCATGTCCGAGAAACTACAGGAGTTCCTAGCAACAGGAAAAGACTGGGCGAAGGTCAAAACTACCATCCCTGGAGTCTTCATACAGAAACTACCCTCATACCGCGGCCAGCCCGCGCGACTCGCCATAGAGGTAAATCCCGTCGACGCCAGCGGCGCCCCAACTAAGCGCAAGGGCCTCCTTATACGCGACGTCTCCGAGTACGAGGAGTTCAAGGAGATACTAAGCAACAGCAAGATGGAGACCGTCTTCGAGATGCTTGAGAAGGTCAACCCCGCTACTCAGAAGAAGCAGAGGGGAGGTCTCGAAGACGATATCATTGATATCTAGACCCAAAACCTCTTTTCCCCAACAGTCACCCCTTCCTTATGAGTGGCAAGGACTCGATTCTAGACCTATTCTACAGACTTGTTGAGGTTCAGGCTCCCTCAGGTTTCGAGGAGCCTATGATGAGGACGTTCATCGACGAAATCAAGCCCTACGTCGACGAGGTATATGGGACGCCCCGCGGCAACGTGATAGCCATCCAGAAGGGAGGGGACCCCATGGCACCCAAGGTGGCGCTCGTCTCCCACCTAGACCAGATAGGCTTCATAGTCTTCAACATAGACGCGACGGGTTTCATTCGTTTCAGGAAGATCGGAGGCAGCGTCACGCGCGCCATACAGGGGCAGCACCTACAGATACTCACCGAGAAGGGGCCAATCGTCGGCGTCGTAGGGATGAAGCCGGGCCACATAACCACCCCCGCTGAGGCGAACACAATTCCACCCATTGAGGAAATGTATATCGACATCGGCGCGAGAAGCAGGGAGGAGGCGGTAGCCATGGGCGTCATAAATGGCACGCCTATCACCTACGCAACATCTCCGGTCAAGCTTGCGAACGGCCTCATAGCAAGCCCGAGCATCGACGACCGAGCCGGCTGCGCCGCACTCATAACCATCGCTAAGATGTTCGCAAACAAGCGAACCAAAGCAACAGTATATTACATCGGCTCAGTCGAGGAGGAGATAGGACTCCGCGGCGCCGAAACGTGTTTACACGACATCGACGTAGACATGGCCGTCGCCATAGACACCTTCCCCTCAGGCTTCCAGCCAGACGTCAACATGCGCGACTTATTCTACGAGGTCGGCAGAGGCGCGGGGCTCCACGTCGGCGAGCAAGGGGACAGGGTGAGGATCCAGAGCCAACAGGTCCACAGATGGCTCCGTCGCACCGCGGAGGCGCATAACATACCCCACCAAGTCGGCATCATGAGCGGCGGCACCGATGCCATGACTCTCATGCAGACCCGCGGAGGCATACCCGCATGCACAATAGGCATACCGCGCCGCTACAGTCACAGTCCTGTCGAGGTCTTCGCCCCAAGCGACCTAGAAAACCTCATCGAGATTGTGGCGACTGCCATAGCGGAGCTCGAGCCGGGCTTCAACACAACCCGTCCCGGCGTGGGTAACGTTTTCAGTCAAGTGGGAAAAGTAAAAACAATTTAATGAAAACGAATTGAATCTTAGACGAATACTTATCCATTCAATCAGCGTAATCGGAATATGATAACATTCCATTAGCATCTCGCACGCAACTTGGATTGGTAACTAGAGACAGGTTTTTATCAAATATAACTAGCCACGATCAGATAGGAGACTTTAAGCCAACTTCTTTTCCTAGGCACATGAACAATATGCGCATCAATCCAGAACGAAGATCACAATGTTGCCCTCAAAAAATACTCTTAACCCGTATCGTCATCCATAGTCACCTTTAAAAAAGGGCTACGGGCAGAATCAACTATGACCCGAGCCGCCCTGCTTCTCGTAGACGACGACGAGATGAGCAGCCAGATCCTTGGCTACATCCTAACCGACGAGGGCTACGAGGCGGACACAGTGACGACAGGCGCCACTGCGGTTGAAAAATTCACGGAGAAGAAGTATGACCTCGTCCTTCTCGACTATATACTCCCAGATATGAAGGGGCTCGAGGTGGCGAAAATGCTCAAATCGATTAAGCCCGAGGCGAGGATAATCCTTCTCACTGGATATATGAATAACGACGAGGCTGGGAACAACCTCTATGACAGGGTCCTGCTGAAGCCCGTACCTCCGGACATCATAATTAGGACAATCGCTGAGGTACTCCCGGGCAGAGTTCTTTAATCCAGAATCCCCATTCGTAAATGATAGGCTTGACAGATAACGAGTTACTCAGAATGACTGGGTACAAGTTGAATGAGGCTTTCTACGACAAGGCAATTCTTCCAATAGGTTCAACCGAGTACCACGGCGAGCACCTACCGCTCGGTACTGATTCGCTGGTCGCGGACAGCCTCGCCGCGGCGGTGACGGACAGGGTCGAGGGGATGGTGAAGCTTCCCCTGCTACCTTATGGCGTGAGCAACCACTACGCGCATTTCCCCATGGTACTGACGCTAGATATAGAGACATTGACTAGGGTGCTCAAGCAGATCTTTGCCTCCCTCGACATGCATGGCATGAAAAGGCTGCTCATAATAAACGGCCACGACGGCAACATCCCAGCAATCGAGGCAGCAGGGCGAGAATTCCGTATAGAGCACCCCGAGATGAAGATAGCAGCCCTTGAAGCTTGGTGGGAGACAGCACCGAAGCTCCTCCCAGAAGGCACATTCGAGGCGTGGGGAGGCCTCGGCCATGCAGGCGAGGGTGAAACGAGTATGATGCTGAGGGTCGCCCCGGAGCTCGTTAACATGAGCAGGGCGAGAGGCCACATACCCGTCCTCCCCGAGCACGTGCAGGTCAAGTGGCTCTTCCACGAGGTCGCCCCCTACGGCGTGACCGGCGATCCCACGAAGGCAACGTCAGAGAAGGGTATACTGATGTGGGACGCCCTCGTCGACCACCTCGTCTCCTTTGTCCACGACATGGACAGGGACAGCTGGGAGGTCGACCGGCAACCGGCTAAACAGTAGGAGTTTTATCCACAACCCGTGTCCCCCTACTCGGGATAATAAATGAAGGTACTCGTCCTAGGAACGGGCAAGATGGGCTACGGTCTCCTAAAGGACCTAACGACCCAGAAGGAGGTTGATGAGATAGTCGCCGCGGACGCTAACGTCGAGGCGGCGAAGGCGACGGTGAAGAGGATCGGTAGCGAAAAGGTCAAGGGCGCCGAGAAGCTCGATGTCACCGACAAGAAGGCGACTGTCAAGCTCATCAAAGGCTTTGATATCGTTGCTGCCGCGATCCCGAGGACGTTCTGCGACCAGGCAATCAGCGCCACCATCGAGGCGGGAGTCAGTTGGGCTGATATCGCTGCTGACTTCAACACTGTATTCTCGATGAACGATGCCGCAGCGAACGCTGGCGTCACTGTCGTCCCACACATCGGGCTCGATGTGGGCACAGACCGAGTCCTACTCGGAGTCGGCGCCCGGAAGCTCGACAGCGTCGAGAAGCTCTACGTCGCCTGCGGCGGTTTCCCACAGAAGGGAACACCCGGCTACTACAACCCGATCAACTACAAGATCAGTTGGAGCTGGCTTTTCGCGATCGGCGGCAGCGTCGGCACATGCAAGATACTACGGAACGGTAAGACGGTCGAGGTCAAGGTCCTCAGCGACCCCTCTCCCATCGACTTCCCCGAGCCTCTCGGCCACCTTGAGGCTTTCACAAACAGCGGCCTCATGGACGTGGTCAACCACCTCGGTCTCAAGGGTGTGAGGGACGCCTACGGGCAGACGATCAGATGGCCCGGCCACTGCGACATGTGGAACAAGCTCAAGGACCTCCACTTCCTTGACAAAGAGCCCATGAAGGTCAAAGGCACCGAGATCAGTCCGATGGACTTCTTCGAGGCGTGGGGCAACAAGTACCTCCAGTACGAGCCCGATGAGGGGGATGCCATCTGCCAACGCGTAATCGTGGAGGGCAAGAAAGACGGAGCAAAGGCGAAGTACACATATGAGTTCGTCGAGTTCCAGGACTTCAAGGCTGACCTCTCCGCGATGGCGAAGACCACCGCCTTCCCGTGCAGCATCGTCGCCCAGATGATAGCTAAGGGTCAGATGGATACGCCAGGCGTCATTCACCCGGCGAAGATCGGTTACGACGAGAAACTCAGCGACACATTCTTCGCTGAGATGGCGAAGCGCGGCATTAAGATAACCGAGAGCTTCGAGAGCCCCTTCAACTAGCCCTTAGACAGTTGTCGATGGGGGAATCGACCCCCATCGCCTACCTTTTATCAGTGGTCGTGGAAGCTACTGCAAAGAAGAGTGAAAGGCATGGTATCAAGCAGGATTTCAGGATTCTACAAGATGCCGGTAGACGAGAGGGTGAAGATAGTCGCCGAGCAGGTCGGCCTAACCTCGGACGAGGTTAAGACCCTCAAATCCGGCGGCGGCTTGCATGATCGACCAGGCCGACCACATGACGGAGAACGTCGTCGGCACAATAGCGTACCCCTTCAGCGTCGCAGTCAACTTCATGCTAAACGGTAAGGACCTGCTCATCCCCATGGCAGGAGAGGAGCCCAGCGTCGTCGCCGCGGCCAGCAACATGGCGCGGATAATGAGGAACGGCCCAGGCATCAAGGTCACCAGTAGCCCGCCCATCATGATCGGGCAGATACAACTCACCGACATCCCAGACATGAAGAAGGCCATCGCAACCCTCATGGAGAGGAAGCAGAAGATACTCGACATGGCGAACGAGGTCGACCCAGTACTCGTCAAGTTCGGCGGAGGCGCCAAGGACCTAGAGCTACGCCCGCTGGAAACGCCCGCGGGACCCATGCTCATCTGCCACCTATTAGTCGATTGCCGCGACGCCATGGGCGCAAACGCCGTAAACACAATGGCCGAGACACTAGCCCCCATGCTAGCCGAGCTGACAGGCGGCAAGTCACTACTACGCATCATCAGCAACCTCGCCGATAGGCGCACCTGTAAGGCGGAGGCGGTCATTAAGAAGGAGGACATAGGCGGCGAGGACAAGGTGGACAGGATCGTCAAGGCGTGGGCCTTCGCTGACGCCGATCCCTACAGGGCATCGACCCACAACAAGGGTATAATGAACGGCACAATCGCCGTCGCCTTAGCCTTCGCGCAGGACCACCGCGCAATAGAGGCGGGAGCACACGCGTACGCCGCCAAGACAGGTAGGTACCGCAGTCTCAGCAAGTGGAGTAAGAACAAGGACGGGGACCTCGTCGGCGAGTTGGAGATGCCGATGGCCGTCGGCCTAGTAGGCGGCGCCACTAAGAGCCACCCAATGGCGCAGATAGCCGTCAAAATACTCGGCTGCACAAAGGCGCAAGAGCTCGGAGAGGCGATGGTCGCCGTGGGGCTAGCTCAGAACCTCGGCGCCTTACGCGCCCTCACCCAGGAGGGCATACAGCAGGGCCACATGAGGCTACACGCCCGGAACCTCGTCGTGATGGCCGGCGCAACGCCCGAGATGATGGACGAGGCAGTGAAGCAGCTCGTCGAGTCCGGCCAGATACGCTTCCCCAAGGCGCAAGAGATAGTCGCCAAACTCAAAGGTCAGTAGCTTGACGATACTCATAGACGACGCCGGGACCGGCGACCTCCTCTGGGGGGTCGTCATCGGCGCCTACCAGCCTGAGACAGACACCTTCTTCTATGACATTATAGACGTCTCCTTCTTCAAGCCGGGAGCATTCGAGGAGAAGGTCCACTACGAGGAGGCGGCCAATATAACCCTCGAACTCGTCGAGAGACTCGGCTTGAAGCAAAACGAGAAGATCAAGGTCTGCCAGGGGGATATTCTCAATGTCTCCGCCGAGAAGCTCAAGGAGAAGTACGGCGAGGACGTTATCGAGCGTGTACATGTCGAGGGAAGGGCACAAGAGCTCATCGAAGGTGCCTACACGGACGAGATACGCAACCTCGGCTACGAGCCGATGCCGGACAGAACAGAGAGGTGGGGCAAGAGCTTCTGGCATATGTACGACTGGGTCAAGAAGGACCCCAGAGGGCGAGTCAAGTGGGTGAAGACTGGCTTCCCAAACCTGAAAAAGTTTAAAATTTTCCAGGTGCGCTGATAGCCTCATATATTGGGTTTGTGCCCAGATCCATCGAACAGCATTGAAGCCGTGGCTCCTCAACTTGCTCGCCTGCCCCATTGACAAGCACCACCCATTAGAAGCCTATTTCTTCAGGTGGGAGACGAAGACCGAGGACATCGAAAAGGTCGTCGCGGAGGCGGGGAAGCCCAAGAAGGGGCTGGATGACAGGTATATTATCCTCAAGAAGCAGCTTAGGGACGGCACAGTAAGCCCGCCGGCGATAGTGGCTGTACACGACCACACGGGGTCGAAGGCGGTCGCCTCACTCCACGCTAAGGCACTCAAGCTCCTCGGAGGCAAACCCGAGAAGGCGGAGGACCTAGACACCCTCTACAGCTACATGAATGCCCTGGAGCTCGCCGAGGGGCTTCTCTTCTGCCCCGAGTGCAAGAGGTGGTACCCCATCGGCAGCGCCGTCGAGGGCATACCCGAGTTGATGCCGGATGAGCTGAGGGAAGAGGATAAGGACCTCACCTGGTTGAAGAAGTGGCAGAAGATTGTCCCGGACGCTGTCCTTACATGCGGTAAGCCCTTCAAACCGTAGTTGGCGGGATGGTCGTATCGGGGACCTGCGGCGCAGGCGCCGCCTTGTAGTTCTTCCACGTCGTCCAGATGTACCACGCCGAGACAGCGGCGAAGGCCGTGACGACGAGTTCGGATTGTATTATGCCCCATCGGATAGCGTAGGCAGCGGCGAAGTTTAGGAAGAAGTGGGCGCCAACCGCGACGCCGACGTACCACACCTGCTTCTGCCTGAAGGACTCAAGGACGAGGACACTCATGGCGATATGGAACGTTATCGCGGCGAGACGCTCCCAGACGCCGATGAAGACCGTCCACTCGGGTGTCGCGCCGATTGCCGCGAGCTGAGTCTCAGTGAATGTCTGGGGGTAGAAGTAGGCGAGTATAGCCGTGCCGAGGACGTTGATCCCGACAAGGAGCATCGCCTCCACGCCGCCATGTCCTGCCCCATACATCAGCCCGTTCTCTAGCCTGTGATCCTTGATGGCGAACCTAAATGCGAGCCACCTAGCGCCCTCCTCGAATATCCCCGCCGTCAGCGACGGGAATGCGATGCCGAGGTAGATGAGTGAGGCGCCGCTGAAGTTGTCGACCAGCCAGAGGGAGAAGGTGGAGTTTATAGGCAATCTCACTACGAGGGCGACGAGCCAGAGTGCTCCGCCGATGATGAAGTAGACCCACTTTGTCTTCAGCCTCGTCCAGAGTAGGAGGCCGAGTATGACGGGCACGAATATCTCGAGGAGCCCGGCGACGAGCATCGAGGCGAAGAGCGTGAAGCTGACCATGGATAGGGTACCGGGGAGGGGCGTTAAGACGTTTACCCCTTCCCTGTTAGTCTCACGCTGGTTAGTCCCATTCGGCGCGTAAGGTTTGATTAACATTTATCACGAAAAAAGTGGATCTAATATCACTATAGGGCGTAATCATCGCCATCAAAGCGGCCTGGACTACCCCAAGAAGTGTCGTCAAGGTCGTTATAGAATAGACCGAAACCCCTTTTTCCCTGCGTTCATTTCTAGCTTCACCTGAGTGGGTCTACCATTTGGCAGACAAAACGAAAACACCCTGGCACACGCTTAATGTAGAGGACGTTTTCAAGAAACTCGAAACTGGCAAAGAAGGCCTGGCACCCGACGAGGCGAAGAAGCGTCTCGGCATATACGGGCCAAACGTGCTGACGGAGAAGCACAAGATATCTCCCTTATCCATCTTCTTAGGCCAGTTCAAGAGCGTACTCGTCGTCATACTCGCCATCGCGGCGGCCGTCTCGGGTTACCTCGCCGTCGTCGAGGGGGAGCCCCTGACAGACTCGTATGTCATCGTCACCATTCTCGTCCTGAACGCTGTCCTCGGCTTCGTGCAGGAGTATCGGGCGGAGAAGGCGGTCGAGGCACTGAAAAAGATGGTCTCACCCAAGGTCTTCGTCATCCGGGGAGGATTTGAGGAGGAGATCGACTCCTCGGAGGTAGTGCCCGGAGACGTCATAGTCCTTCAGGCAGGAGAAAGGGTACCGGCGGATGCGCGCATCTTCGAGGAGTTCAGCCTAGAGATCGACGAAGCTATCCTCACGGGCGAGTCGATGCCCGTCTCGAAGAAGACGGCGACGCTCCCCGAAGGCGCTGAGGATAAGTCGAATATGCTCTTCATGGGCACCAGCGTTACAGGTGGCCGCGTACACGCCGTCGTCACCACGACAGGGATGTCCACGGTCTTCGGTGGGATCGCCGAAATGGTCACGACTATCGACTCGGACGAGCCACCCTTAAAGCACAAGCTCGAGGTCCTCGGGCGCCAACTTGGAGGTATCAGCCTCGCCCTCTGTGCCTGGGTTTTCATCGTCGGCGTCGTCTTCTACAGCACCCCCCTCGAGGAGACGCTCATGACAAGCATCAGCCTCGCAGTCTCAGCGATACCCGAAGGGCTGCCCGCCGTCCTCACGATCACTCTCGCCCTCGGCGTCTCAGCGATGGCGAAACAGAAGGCAATAGTAAGACGCCTCGCCTCCGTCGAGACACTCGGCAGCACCACGGTGATCTGCACCGATAAGACGGGCACAATTACCAAGAACGAGATGACAGTCACTAAGCTCGCCCTGAGGGGGAGGGAGTTGGAGATCAGCGGCGCAGGCTACGAGCCGAGAGGAGACTTCAGTGAGGCCGGCTCAACAATCAAGCCGCTCGAAGACAAGGGACTCGCGCTCGCGCTGAAGATCGGGGCTCTCTCAAACAGCTCAACCCTCAACGAGCATGACGGCATATGGAGCATCCACGGCGACCCGACAGACGGTGCACTCTTAGTCACCGCCACGAAGGCGGGCTTTGCCATATCCGCACTGAAGGAGACGCTCCTACAGGAGAACTCATTCGACTCGGGCAGAAAACGCATGAGCACGATCTACCGGCTCGAGGACGGGACACGCGTCTCCTACGTCAAGGGAGCCCCTGAGGAGATGCTCGATGACAGCGTCTCTATCTTCGACGCGGGCCGTGAGAAAGAGATCACAAAAGACGACAGGGCTGAGTATGACGCCACCATGAAGAGGTGGGCAAACGAGGCGCTCCGCGTCATCGGGCTCGCCTACAGGAAGCTCCCTCAGGGCAACGACGAGGTTGGATTAAAGGATGCGGAGAAGGGGCTGACCTTCGTCGGACTCGCCGGCATGATCGACCCACCACGCGAGGAGGTCAAGGAGGCGATACGCGTCGCCACCCAAGCCGGGATAAGGACGATGATGCTGACAGGGGACCATAAGATAACCGCGGTCGCCGTCGCAAAGCAGGTCGGCATACTCGAAGAGATTAGTGAGGTGACAGTCGCCGAGGGCTTTGAGATTGAAAAGCTCAGTGACGCCGACCTCGACAGGCTCGTGGAGAGCCTCAGGGTATGCGCTCGCGTCTCCCCCGAGCACAAGATGAGGATAGCCTCTGCGCTCAGGAGGAATGGGGACATCGTCGCCATGACGGGCGACGGCGTAAACGACGCCCCTGCCGTGAAAGCCGCCGACATAGGAGTCGCCATGGGGATAAAGGGAGCCGACGTGACACGCGAGGCCTCCGACATGGTCCTCGAAGACGACAACTACGCCACCATCGTCCGCGCCGTCGAGGGCGGGCGAACCATCTACGCCAATATAAGCAAGTACGTTAGGCTGATGCTATCCGCCAACTTTGACGAGTTCCTCATGATACTCGTCTCCATCTCGATGGGGCTGCCGCTCCCCTTCCTACCCATACACGTCCTCTGGGTCAACCTAGTCACAGACGGTCTTCCCGCCGTCGCGCTCAGCGTCGACCCCGCCGAGGAGGGGCTCATGAGGCGCCCGCCCCGTAACCCAAAGGAGGGGCTCCTCTCGAGGTACTGGCTCTTCATAATAACCGCGGCCTTCATAGCCTTCGCCGCGGACTTCATCACATACTACCTCGTCTACAACGAGACAGGTGATGTAGCCGTGGCTAGGTCTGCGGCGCTGACGACCATCGTCTTCTTCGAGCTATTCCTAGCCTATATGGTGAGGTCTGACGATAAACACCTCTTCAGCCAGGGGTGGAAGGGGCTGACGGGTAACAGGATGCTCTTCGTAGCGACTGTCGCGTCGATGCTTCTCCAACTCATGGTCGTCTACTGGGCGCCACTTGAGGACATCTTCAAGGTGTCGCCCTTGACGCTTGGGCACTGCTCCTATGCATCGTATCTGCAATGAGCGCCTTCCTCTGTGCCGCGTGTTCTGATTAAACAAGTTAAGTCGAAGAAGTGATGGGATACGCGCGATATATCCAGAAGTTAGCGGTTTTTATCCACCTGAGCGGCCTCTGCTCTTCGTCCGCTTGGGGCGGAGGTTCTTGCTATGGCACTTTCGGCATTTTACCGCTGCCTTGGAGTTGGTGGCGCCGCACTGCCTGCAGACTGTCTTGACTAGGTTTGCCTCGCGGCTTAGTTCTATTTTAAACGGGTCACGTAGAGACATATCGATCCACCTTTCTAACGGGCTCTGAAGCTATACGGCTCGGGGTATATTATCTTTACTCTCACCATACGACGCAGATGAGCTAAGAAAAACGTGAGAGCCTTTGCCCCTAGCGGAAGGAACTCGCATATCCTTCTCAGCTCAAGTGGTGTAGGTAGGTGTTCCTCAGAGATGGTTTCCGCGTCCCCTATGAGATTTTTCCTGAAGGAATAGGGGAGTGTAATGTCGTTATAGTGTAGAAAGTTAAGTATAGCTTGTAGTTTTAATTGGACCGTTTTGGGCGTGGTCTCTCGTTGCTGTCGCGATAGTTTATCAGGTCGTTTTTGTAGTCATGTTGTTTGGTGACATAGATGAGGCTCATTTCATCTAGTCTATCTGTGTTATCTTTTAGTTCTGGATATAATTGGTTGAAGAAGTTTTTCGCATGTACGAAATATATTTTCCTTGTTCCGGATTTTCTATATTGTCTGAGATAATCAGATAAAGAGTACCTAATCGTCTCTCCCATGTATTAATCTATATGACCCGCAATATAACATTTATCTAAATAGACTTCATTTTAATATTATCTTTACTCAAAGGGGCGAGATGCTGTAGGCGATGGCGAAGTAGCCCATGAAGTAGATGAAGAGGTATAACATTATTCCCCAGCTGCTGTTCATGAAGGCGAACATTATCCCTAAGGCAGTGTAGACGAGCATAACCATCTCCAGCCACGGTAACTCGCGTAGTGTGTTGTAGGAGATGTCGACGCGGTCACCCTTCTTGACTATGTTGAACTTTGGGACCCTCTGGTAATTGCCTCCCTTTTTCAGAAGGCCTCTAAGCATCTCGACAGAAACCTTCGCGGAAATACCGTAGCCTATGAGCGCGAGGAGCCCGATGTATGGTAGCTTCTTCCTCAGGCTGAATCCCTGTCCCCTTATCGCGGAGTAGTAGAGGGCGAAGCTGCTTACCGTGCAGAGGCTCAACAATCCCACGTACCAAGGCGCGGTGACGTATGGGAACTTGTTCAGTGCGAGTAGGGGAACGGTGACGACGAGACAGAGGAACATCCAGAGGCTCACCATATAATAGGTGAGGTGGAGCGTCGACTCGACTTTTTGCAGGGGGGTCTTGTCACTTAGCCAGAGGGGGGAGAGGAGCTTCTTAGCGCACTGGACGCTGCCACGCGCCCATCTCCCCTGCTGGGTTCTGAAGGCGGACATCGTCGGGGGTATCTCACCCTTGACCGTGAGGTCTCGCAGGTAGAGGCTCTTCCACCCTTTAAGCTGCATCTGGTAACTGAGATCCATGTCCTCGCTTAGCGTGTCCCAGCTCCATCCCCCGACGTCATTGATGGCGTCGACTCGCAGCAACCCAGCGGAGCCGTTGAAGTTGAGGAGGAGCCCCGAGGCACTCCTCGCCGACTGCTCCACGACGTGGTAGCCATCTATGGCGAGGCTGAAGGCCTCCGTGTACATACTGTACGACCTGTTTATGTGGTCCCAGCGAGCCTGCACAAAGCCGAGCTCGGGGTCAGCATCCATTGCCGCGACAGTCCTCTCGAGGAAGTCGCGGGGGGGCGTGAAGTCTGCGTCAATTATTGCGATGTACTTGCCCCGCGTCTGCTGTAGGGCGTTCTGCAGGGCACCCGCCTTGTAGCCCTCGCGATTCCCCCTGCGTATCGCCCTGATGTCGATGCCGCGAGCGCGCTGCTTCTCAATCTCCACATCGACGAGTCCGTTAGTCTCGTCAGTGCTGTCGTCTAGGACGAATATCTCTAGCCGATTCCGTGGCCACTCCATTTCGCAAACGGAGTTGATCAGCCTCTCCACGACGTTCTTCTCGTTGTAGACAGGGAGCTGGACGGTCACGAAAGCGTGGTTCTTCACAGCCTCATAGCGAGGAGGCTTGTACTTTTGGGAGAAGTAGACCATGTAGAAGCAGTTGTAGCCATAGGGGATGAGCAGGAGTGTGAAGGTGAAGTAGAGTACAACGAGGACCCACTCCACAATCGTGTCGACCATTCAACGACCCCTATCTAACAGTACGCGGTGAAAAGTGCCTGATTCGAAGTGAAAAGAGTTGTGCCTAGAATAGAACGCTCATGCATGTAAGGGCGCCATCGCACTTCTGTATTTCCGAGACGTTCAACGTGACTACTTCGAAACCGGCTTCCTCGACCAGGATTTGAGCCTCGGGGTACCCCTCAGCCATGAGGACGGTGTCGCCAATGGTGAGGGTGTCCGCGGCGTATTCGTCTTTACTGGGCGGAACTATAATCTGGAAGCCCTCCAGTGCGGGGTGGGACGCATATCTCTCTGTAGCTATCATGAGGTTCTTTCCGAGGTATGTGACATAGCTCTTAAGGTGCATTATGCCGGGGTCGAAGACTGTGGCGACGGGGACGCCGAGCCACTCCTGCATCTGCGCTACGCCTTCCGGGTTCGTGCGCTGGCTTATACCACTGATGAGCCTGTCGGGGAGGTGGACGACGTCACCACCCTCGACTGTTGCGGGGCTCGTAGCCCTCTTCACGGAAAGGTACTGCTTGAGGACGGCCTCGACGCCGGTCTCCTCGCCGCGGCGGCTCGTCTTTGCCATCCTGCAGATGAGCGCCTTACCTCCGAAAGCGACAACGTTGTCCTCGACGAAGACGGAGTCTGGGTGCTCATCATCCCGTGGAACCCTGATTATTTCTAGTCCGAGCTCAGCGATTGCCTTGCAGTATGCAGCGTGCTGCTTCCTCGCCAGCGCGAGGTCGAGGGTCGCGTGCAGTGGGTGGGTCGAAAGGCAGCTCTTATACTTGTCCCCAATGTCCCTAACGAGTGCTCTACGCGGCTCCCTGATTGTCATGGCTTCTCATTGCCTCGTCCTCTTAAAACAGTTGAGACCCGCCAAACCTTAAACGCCCAACGGAACCCAACATTAGCCGTGAATAGTAATGCCCGTTGACATGCACAAGGTCCTGAAGGAACTCATGAGCGCCCCCGCCGTGACGGGGTTCGAGGAGCCACGCCGAAAGAAGATCATAGAGGCATACTCCAAGTATTGCGACTCCGTCACCGTCGACGTGATCGGCAACGTCATCGGGACGATAGGTAAAGGGGAGAAGGCCGTGATGCTCGCTGGGCACTACGACCAAATCGGCTTCCTCGTCAAATACGTGGACGAGAAGGGCTACGCAAGCTTCGACCAGGTCGGTGGCTGGGACCCACGCGTCGCCTACGGGACAAGGGTCAAGATATGGATAGGAGACGAGCCAAGCGACTACATCGTCGGCATAATCGGTACGAAGGCGGCCCACCTCACAGAGCTGAGCGAGAGGGAGAAGGCTATCCCACTCAAGGATATGAGAATTGACTTCGGCGCCTCATCGGCCGAGGCCGCGGCCAAGATGGGGGTCAAAATAGGCTGCCCATGCACACCCTTAGCCGAGGTCGAGTACCTTGGAAAGGAGGGCTCAGATCTTGTAATCGGCCCCGCCTTCGACGACGTCTGCGCAGTCGCAGCCTTCATCGAGGCACTCGACATACTCGCCAAGGACCCGCCAAAGAAGCTCAAAGTCTACGCCGTCGCGACTACCCAGGAGGAGATCGGTATGAGAGGCGCGCAGGTCTGCGCCTACAACATTCAGCCCTGGGCTGCCATCGCAGCGGATGTAACTCACGCAGTAGCACCAGGTGTTGACGCTAACAGGGTCAGTGATGTACAGATCGGGAAAGGCCCCGTTGTAGGGGTGGGCGCCAACTTCACACGAGCTCTCTGGGAGATGATGGAGAAGGAGGCGAAAAAGGCTAAGATACCCGTACAACGACAAGGCGTTCCCTCCGCAAGCGGCACGGATGCGTGGGCTATACAGGTCACTCGCGGCGGCACGATCACGGGGTTAGTCAGTCTGCCAAACCGCTACATGCACAGCCCTAACGAGGTCGTCAGTCTCAGCGACCTCACGAATGCGGGCAAACTCATCGCTGCGACAATAAAAGCTCTCGATAAGAGCGACCTCAAGCACACCGTCGAGGTCTACAGGAAGTAGACCCACCATCTTTTACGCTCCCCATCTCCACATAGGTTTGGGCGCGTTAATGAAGACATCCCGGGCACTCGGCATCGTGATTCTGATACCTGATACTCGATGTATCTGTTAACGTCTTCACGCTGGCGTTTGCACTGCTGATCGTCGGCGTCGGCAACATTGGAAGCCTGGCCTGAGCAGCTTCAGTCTAAAGCAGGGGAAGGTGGCGACGGATATAGCCATCGACCTGCGCATCTTCATTTATCTCACAATCGGCGCTGTTACGCTAAGCGTTCTCCAATCGATAGTCAGGTTCAGGGAGGCGCGCGCTGAGGTGAAGCAAGCGCCGGCGCCTAACTAGTGTTTTATCCGTGTGCCCGCCTATTCTCGGTGCATTGATCCGAGTCGCAGTCAGCGGTATACCGAGGGGGTACCAGTTCCCCCGTCCAGACGGAAACTGGCTCCAGGATAAACATAGGAAACAGATACTCGCGGTCTCACCGAAAATTGAGCTCGTCGAGCTGCCAGAGACAGTCGTCCACGGCATGAAGAGCGTAGAGGGCATCGAGGTCGCCCTAACCGAGGGCGGAAACATGACGCATTACGCTGGGGAACTCGATAGGTCTGACTACGAGAAGTTTTTCACCCCAAGTCTCAAGTGGATGCAGCTCTGCAGCACCGGCTTCAGCGACAATATCACACCCGAGATAATCGACGGGCGCGTCACGCTCACGAATAGCCCCGGTATACACACGATCCCCATCGCGGAGAGCGCCGTCGCCGCTATGCTGGAACATGCGAAGCGGTTCAGCCAGAGGAGGGTGGACCAGAAGGCTCGCCTCTGGAGGCAGGTCTACTGCAACGATCTAGAGGGCTCGACCGTACTCCTCATAGGGCTCGGTAACCTCGGGAAGCGGATCGCGCATCTCTGCAAGGCGTTCGATATGAGGGTCATCGGCACTAAGAGGAGGCCTGGGCCAGTTGAGAACGTCGACAAGGTCTTCCCTGCGACGGAGCTGAAGAGGCATCTCCCTGAGGCCGACTTCGTTGTGGTCGTTGCGCCACACACGTCAGAAACGGAGGGGCTCCTCGGCGAGGAGGAGTTCGCGACGATGAAGGAGACGAGTTACCTGATTAACGTGGGGCGTGGCGCTGTAGCTGACGAGGACGCGATGATCCAGACACTCGAGGGGAACAGGATCGCCGGGGCTTACCTCGACTGTTTCAATGTAGAGCCGCTTCCAAGCAGCAGCCCACTTTGGGGTCTACCGAATGTCTTCGTCGTGCCTCACGACAGCCACTCCAGTACAAAGATAGGGGACAGGCTCGTCGCCCAGTTCTGCGAGAACCTCAGAAGATACGCGGCGGGGGAGCCTCTGCAGAATGTCTGCGACCCCCGCAAGGGCTATTAATTAAATAGTATTTGCTTCTATCTTTTCTGCAATGTCTCTGCTCTTCGGAAAGCTCCGCCTGGCACTCGAGGAGGCGTCAGCACGGTACGAGGGCGTGATGGGCGCCGCCGTCAAGGACCTCACAACCGGCGAGGCGATACTCATCAACGGCGACGAGGTATTCCCCGTCGCGAGCACTATCAAGGTGCCGATACTCATAGAGTTCTACAGGCGCATCGAGGCAAAGACCCTCGACCCTATGGCTCCCGTGAAGTATGTCGAGTCCCACAAGGCGGGGGGCAGCGGCGTCATCAAGACGCTCACACCCGGCGCCGTCACGATGCCGCTGATCGACTACGCTTCCCTAATGATCAACGTCAGCGACAACAGCGCGACTAACCATCTCATCGACGTCCTCGGCATGGAGAAGATAAACGACGTCTGCGCACTGATGGGGCTCAGGACGACGCGCCTTGCCCGCAAGATGATGGACATGGAGGCGTTCAAGGCAGGGAAAGACAGCTTCACGACGCCCCGCGAGATGGTCGCCATGTTCGAGGAGCTGCACACATGCAAGGTGCTCACGCCCTTCGTCTGTGGCGAGACACTGAAGATGCTTAGGAGACCCAAGGAGGGCATGGTTCAAGGCGTGATAAGGAACGCTGTCCCCGACGCCGTCGAGGTTGCGGACAAGTCGGGCTGGGTCGGCGGCGCAACTCTAGACGCGGGTATAGTCTACCAGCCGAAGCGCCCCTACGCTGTGGCGCTTCTCGCCAAACATATCCCCGCCTCGGATCTCCACATGGTCAACGCACTCAACGCCCTCACCGGAGCGACGATACACATTCAAACCTACTTCGAAGAGGTCTCTGCCTCCACCCCGCAAGGCCGAAAACTCTAGCGGGGATGTATTTATCACGTAGAACCGGCGCCTTGTTTTGAAGCACACTTTGCCGATAGTTAGCATCACCCACGGCGATGACGTCGACGGCCTCACATCTGGCGCATTCCTCATCAGGCTCTTCAAGGCAAAGGTGATACCTGCCAACTACGACGACCTCGAGGAGGCACTCAGAGGCGTTGTGGGTAATGTGGACAGGCTTTTCATAACTGACCTGAACCTCCGTGAGGCGCTTCTGCCACTAATAGCGGATATCAGGGAGCACGCCGTGGTCACCATCATCGACCACCACCCCATGGACGAGGGACTGACCGACGCCCTCAAAGCGCTAGGCGTCGAGATCGTCCACGACACACGCGATTGCGCCTCAGCCCTCGTCTACGACCACTTTAAGGAAAGGCTGGAGCCGGACGCGGCGCGCCTTGCCGCCTACGCCGCCGTCTCGGACATGTTCGAGGACGGCCCCGTCGCTAGCCGCCTCATGGATGGCATGGATAGGAAGTTCGTGCAGCACGAGGCTCTGATGTTGAGCGCTGCCCTCGGTGCAGACCAGTCGGAATCATTCAAGAGGCGGCTACTCGATGAGCTAAGCCAATACGCTTACCCCCACAGGATTAAGGGAGTCGTCGAGGCGTCCGTTGCCCAGCTCGAGAAGATAGTCAAGATCAAGGAGACAGTTCTCGGTAGGGCCAAGAGGATGGGGAGGCTCGCCGTGATGGAGTGCGAAGATGCCTCCTCCACGGGAGAGGTCGCAAACATAGTGATGGATACGCTCCTCGTCGCCGTCGGCAATGTGCTGGAAGGATCAGGGGGAGATGGTGAACATCAGCCTCCGCGGCGAGAGGCGACTCCCCGAGCACCTTGGCGACCTCGCCTCGCGACTCTCGAAGAAATACGGCGGCTTCGGCGGCGGGCATGCCCGCGCGAGCGGGGCAAAGGTGCCGCGGGACAAGCTCGACGCCTTCATCGATGACCTCGCGGCGGCACTCAACGCTGCTTAAGCCGCTGCTTCCAGCGCGCCCTCTTCTTCGCGTCCCGGATACGCTCATCGAGCGGCTTCATGCGCGTCGGGTCGAAGGGCATCCACTCGTCCTTCTCCGCATCGGGGCCGATAAGCTCGGTGCTCCGGCAGATTGTGAAGCTGAGGTTCTGGACGCTGTTCGTTGTCGGCTGCGTCTTCAAGACGCGCAAGGCGCGCGCCAGCCTGATCATGGCGACGAGGCGGAAAGGGCTGTCGAGGTCGTAGTCATCGGCCCTGCTGTAAGTGACCTCCCTCTCCCTCCCCGTGTCGGAGTAGACGATCACCTCGACGTCCTCGTCCCTCGCCTGCACGGGGTAGAAGAAGCGGCGATACACCCTGACACGGGTGCGCCTCCCCTCGAAGACGACGACAAGCCCCGGCTCGGCGGAGGACACGTGAACTATTCGCGCCCTCGGGTTGAAAAGTTAGCAGGTGGAGCGGACAGACTTAAGCCAAGCCGGGGCGTGTGCTCTGATCCATGAGGCTCGCCGAGTTATCGTGGGTCGAGGCGCAGATGGCGCTCAAGAAGGTCGACACGGTCGTCCTGCCTGTGGGGAGTACGGAGCAGCACGGCCCCCACTGCCCGCTTGGCACGGACCACATTACGGCGGACGCCGTCGCCAATATGGTCGGGGACAGCGCGAAGCTACCTGTCCTCCCTGTGATCCCCGTCGGCGTCAGCAGCCACCACAGGCAGTTCCCCGGCACTCTCTGGGTGCCCCCCACCGTCTTCCGCGACTACGTCAAGTCGGTGATACTCAGCGCCGCGAGCCACGGCTCCCGCAAGTTCCTCGTCGTCAACGGCCACGGCGGTAACACCCCGAGCCTCAAGGAGATCGCAGAGGAGCTACGCAGCGATGACGAAATATTCGTCGCAATCGTGACAGCCTACCCCTCGAAGCTCGATGGCCACGCCGGCGAGGATGAGACCAGCCTCATGCTCCACCTCCGCCCCGACCTCGTAAACATGAAGAAGGCCGTCGACACGAAGCAGAGCGAGGAGATCGCCGGCATCATAGATGAAGTCGCAGAAGGCGGGGCCAGCTGACTTCGGTTGGGACACCATCGATCTGAGCACAACCGGCGTCTTCGGCGCAGCGGGAAAGACCATCGAGGCAACGAAAGCCACAGCTACGCATGGTGAGGAGATTCTGAAGGCACACGTCGACGAGCTGTGCGCCTTCGCGGAAGAATTAAAGAAAGCGAGGCTCGAGGAGTTACTTCCCAAGCCCCATAAATAGCTTAGAGTAGGAACCCGCCCTTGAGGGGGTCGTCGGGGTCGATGACCACCTGCGTGAAGCCGGTTATGTAGGCTGAGGCGAGGACGTCGGGGACTATCGCCTTGTACTTGCCCACCTTAACCTCCTTCGCTATCCTCCCCGTCATCACGGTGCTGATAGTGGACTCGAACTTGACCTCCTGCCCGGGCTTGAGTTCACCTTTACCGTAGAGCGCCGCCATCCTGGCGTTGGTGCACGTGCCCGCTGGGCTACGGCATGTCTGCTTGGGACCAAAGACGTTCCAGTGCCTGCTCGTGTACTCCTTCTTGCTCGGCTTCGTGTAGAAGGTGACGAGGTCAAGTATGTTGAGGTTGGGGTACTCGGGGTGGTCCACCTTGATTTGGTCGGCTATGAAGTTCCTTATCTTCCAGCCGAGGGGTATCCACTCCCCCTTGTTCTCTAGTGTTGGCTTGAGGCCGATGCTGTCCGCGTTCACGAAGGCGTACCAGAGGCCGCCGTATGCGATGTCCGCCTCGACCTCGCCCACCTTGGGGACGTCGAACTTCATCGTCTTCCAGTAGAAGCTAGGGACGCCCTGCATGGCGATGCTCTTGGCAACACCGTCCTTGACCTCGACCTTCGTCTTGACGAGGCCGGAGACTGTGTCGAATGTGATCTCCGTGTACGGCTCCTTTACATCCACCATCCCCGTGTTGACGAGGGCAGCGCTGCAGCTGTACGTCGAGTCGCCGCAGGCGCTGAAGTAGCCGTCGGTCCAGAGGTAGATGACGCCAACGTCCGCCTCGGGGACCGTCGACTCGGTGAGGATGCTGCCAAGCATGCCGTCGAAGCCGCGTGGCTCCTTCATCAGCGTCCCGAGGAGGCTGTGGTAGTGGTCCTGGAAGTACTTCTGCTTCTCCGCCATCGTCTTTCCCCTGAGCTTCGGCAGCCCGCCGACGACGATCCTCGTGGACTCGCCGCTACAGTGGGTGTCGATGCACGAGAGGTATCTACTGAACTTCAAACCAGTTACACCGGTTACTGCTTAGTCAGGTCGCGGATTTAACCTGTTACGTCGAAGCTCATCTCTAGGAGCTGCTTGTTGGCGCGGTATCGCCACTTGGCGACCTTGATGCCGCCGACCTCGCCAGTCTTCTCGCAGTGCTGCTTACCACAGGTGTTGACGTTCCAACCTGGGAGGTGGAAGACTTTGACGATCTCAAGCTCCGCGGGGAGGGGAAAGAGGTCATACATGTCGTCACCCCACCGCGCCTCGGCGTCGCTTCTCGCCATCTCGTGCATCTCGGTAGCGGCATCCTCCTTTATCTTGGCGTTCGCCGCCTCCTCTATCCGCTGCATCTCCTCGTCCGTCGGTTTTCTGTCGAACTGGACGGTGAGCCCGCCGTGTGTGTCCTGGCTGTAGGCGCTTGAAGACCACTTTGCTCCCCTCCCGAGAACATGAACCACCGCCCCCTTGAGTACGTGGATTGCGGTGTGGCTCCTGACGTCATCAGACGCGACCATAACGTAACTATCCACGCCCCAGAAAATATAAGCAGGAGGGGCAGAGCCAGCTGACTAGGTAGAGGTCAACTATATATCCGAGCCCTGAAGGAGCATAGAGAGGTGCAGATCCTTGGCCGAGAAGCAATATACGGGGCAGATTGGCGCCGGTAACAAGGTGGCTCGACGGTGTCACAGATAAGGACCTCATGAAAGGCGCTGGGATAGTTACTCTCACTGCGGCCTTTGCTGCGGCGACTGCATATGTTGTGGCGTCGAAGCTGGTTATACCGGAGCTCGCGGGCATGGGCGGTACCATTGGAGCCGCGACATCGGTCGGCGCGGTTCTCGGGGTCTATTTGGGCTGGGTCATAACGACGCTCATCTACCACGCAGCGGCGCATATACTCGGCGGTAAGGGTGACAGAAACAGGATGTTCGCTCTCACGGCGTATGCCTCTATCCCGGCGCTCATCCAGCAGATGCTGCGATTCGTTAGCTACTGGCTTCTAGGCAGCATGCCGCTGACGACGACGAATCTTATCGAGTTGCTGGTCGACTACTTCAACGTCTTCACGATAATCAGCCTGGTCCTCATTGGGGTAGCGGTAATGCTCAATTACGGCCTAACAGCAAAAAAGGCTGCCTTCGTAGCGCTCATCCCCATTATCCTCTCACTTGCCTTAGGATTATTCTCGCTGAGGATGGTCAACACAGCGGCTCAGGCGAACCCGGGCGGCCTCTTCGGCATGCGTGGCGGATAACCGGAATTAATTTTTCCAGATAAAATGGAGTTGCCCAGGTGTTCTCACCGAGGGGACGAAGGATTCCCAAGAGCCTAAGCCCCCGGGGCCTTATGCAGCCCGTCCCTCTGGGTTCTGCGTCTCGCGGGGGTCTTGAACGCTGCTCCGACCCTTGAGGCGCTCCCACCTGGGCAATTCATACATTGATCTTAACGGATTTAGTGGCTGCGTTGTCCCGGTGTGACAACTTCTTCGAGTATTCCCCGCGATCCCGCTGGATTATTGTCCTCCATCAGTTAATAATGTCCCATCATGATGGGACGACGAATAATTGTCGGCGCCGCTAAAACGAGGACTGGCTTCGTGGAACTCGATTAACAGGTTTAATTCCTATTAACATCAGCTTTCGGCGGCGTCATGGCGGCGTCCAGCTGATGTACTTGGACGTTGTGAACCTCTGCTTCCCTGCGACGCCGAAGCCGCTCCTGATTATCTCGGGGAGTATCTGCATTGCGAACCTCTCCGTGGGTTGCCCTGGGACGATGCCCTCGCAGTCGGGGTCGAGGTAGATGTAGTAGACCTTGTCGCCGAGGCTGTATGCGCTGTTGTCGCCGCGGGGGTATACGGGCTTGTGTTGTATACGGAACGGGAATAGGCGGCATGCTGTGGGTTTCATGCCCTGTACGGTGCATATCCACCTGTCCATGAGTGGGCGCTGGAGCACGCATCTGCGGTTCATGCCGTTGCGCAGGTAGACTTTGCCCATGCCGTATTCGAAGACCTCCTGGCCGCAGGCGTTACCGATCTTTACGAACTCGTCCATCTTCAGGGGGACCCTGTAGCCGACGCAGCAGTTTCCGCATGCGCGGCAGCCCCAGTTCGCGACCTCACGCCAGGGTATGAGAGCTTTGTCCCCCATTGCGTTCTACAGGCATGTGAGCCGGACGCCTAAATACCTTTGCCGGCTGGATACTTGAGGCACAGCATCGGGCATTGGAAACGTTTTATCTCCGGTAAATGAAGTTGATTCCATGCAGGCGCAGACTCCTCGGGGAAGGTTCGGGTCAATCGACTTCGCCCGTGGCGTCATCATGGCGCTGATGGCGTGGGACCACGTTGCGGGTTTCTGGTTTGAGCAGCATTATGGGGGCGAGGGCCTCGGCGGCGGGTTCCCCTACCTTGGAGCGCCGCTGGTTCCCTACCTCGCGCGCTTCATAACTCATTTCTGCGCTCCAACGTTCTTCTTTCTATCGGGAACATCCATCGCCATCTCCACAGCGAGGAGGCTGCAGAGGGGTGTGAGTCAACGGGAGATCAGCCTCCACCTAGTCAAACGAGCAGGGGTTCTGGTCCTCTTCATGGTCTTCATAGAGGGAAACGCCTTCGACCTGAGCCCACTCTACTTCGGAGTACTCGGCTGTTTCGCTGCGTGCTTCCTCATCTTCAGTGTCCTCCGCCGGCTGCCCTGGCAGATTATTCTGGCTGTGTCTGTGTTGGTCGTGCTACTCCACCCGCTCCTCGACCTGAGTTCCCTCCCGGACACGGCTTTTTGGCCACTGCTGCGGATGTATATGCATGAGCCTAACCTGAACAGTTACCCCTTCCAGGTCCTGTACCCGATAATCCCTTGGGCTGGCGTAATGGGGCTAGGCTGGTGCTTCGGTGTTTACCTCAACCGGCTCGACGGCTACCGGATTAAGAGGTTAGTAGTACCCATCACATTGAGCGGTGTGCTGTCCATCGCCACCTTCATTGTGATTAGGTGGCTCAACGGGTACGGCAACCTCGTTTCAAGGCAGGGCAACACGATACAAGCATGGCTTGCGGTGTCGAAGTACCCACCCGACCTCGCCTTCCTCACGGTGACATTCGGCGGCATGTGCCTGCTACTCGCCCTCGGCCTCGCCATTGAAGGACGGAGCTGGTACGGCAAGGGCGTCACCGGCGTCATCCTCGTTTTCGGGAGGACGCCACTATTCTTCTACGTCACTCACCTCATCCTATACAGGGTACGCCCCCTCTGGGATAAGGAACCGCTGTTCAGGACTGATATAGAGACCACGATCGCATTCTGGCTCATAGGACTAGCTATACTCTGGAGGCTGTGCCTGAGGTATGAGAATTACAAGAAGGCACACCCGGAGTCGCTACTCCAGTATGTCTAGGAATTGCCGCGCTCCTTCTTCTTATCCGACTCCTCCATCGCGTAGAGGAGAGGGTAGATGTCGTTGTGCTGCTTGATCAGCTTCCTCGTGAACATGGCGAACAAGCCCAGCAGTAGGAATGCGGCGATGTAGATGACTATCGTCCAAGCGAGTACGATGTCCATCTTTGCACCATCCTGCGTTGTGTCTCGGGGGCTATTGAAGCTTCCCTTTACCGGTGATCGGTAGCGCCATGACCCAGGCATCCTCACCGTCGAGGTAGTATCCATAGTTTCTCTTCGACTTCGTGAAGCCGAGGTTCTCATAGAGCTTTATCGCGGGCTCGTTGCCAACGCGTACCTCGAGGTAGCACTCCGTCGCCTCGTAGAAAGCGGCGCCTTTCTTCATAGCCTCGAGCATAAGTACCTTGGCGATGCCGCGGCGCCTATACTGCTCGCGTGTAGCGATGGAGACAACATGCAGAAGCCGTGCAGGGCTGAGGTTCCTGAGCTTGCTGAAGCCCCTCTCGACACGGCACATTATATAGCCCTGAACCTCGTCGTCCGCCTCCGCGACTATGAAGGTCTCCGGGAATCTACTGTAGAGCTCCCTGTAGAAGCTGCTGCTGTAGTTCTCGGGGAGGCACTCGAAGTTTATCGCCATGACGCGGTTCAGGTCCTCTCCTTTGAATGTCCTCAAAGTGTAGCCCTCGCTCATCCCCGATACCTCTTTCAAGCGGAGAACCCCGCGGATTTAAACGCGTCGGAGGCTGCAAGCCTTTTATGGGGTCGCTTCCTCAGGGTCTTTGATCGGCCATGTCGCAGGGCATCCTCGTCAATGCGGAGGTCGATGGACTCGTCGAGTCCTTTTTCCTCGTCGAGGACCGCTTCATGGACAAGGAGACCCCCAACTACATAGTCTCACAGAAGTCGGAGGGGGACAAGCAGCAGGTGCTGAAGAGATCCTTTAGGACACTCGCAGACGGGTTGCGCCACCTCGGATACCTCGCTGAGTTTAGGTGGATAGTCGGCAGGTATTATGTCACGCTCAGCCCGAGGCCGCCTGAGAAGGGGCGGAGCAAAGCGCGGAACATGCTGCTCTTCGCGGCGACTGTGGTGACGGTTTTTATCGACGGCTATCTGAGGAGCAATAACCCTGTACTCACCCAAGCCCTCATGACTGGGACGCCCGTCTTCATGAACGCCCTCATATTCACAATAGGCATCATGCTTGTCTTTGGGGTCCACGAGATGGGGCATAAGCTCGCCTCGGAGAGGAGGGGCGTCAGGGCTTCGCTGCCATTCTTCATTCCCGCGCCCCCGGGCATGGGCGGGACTTTCGGCGCTGTGATAAGCCAAGACGAACCCCCGACGAATCGGGACGACCTCTTCGACCTCGGCATAGCGGGGCCAGTCTTCGGCTTCGTAGCCTCACTCGTCGTGGGCGTTGTCGGCATCATGCTGAGCTTCACGGTGCCTGTGTGGCAGGTAGCGCAGTGGGCTGTTGCATACCCTGAGATACGCTTCCAGCAGATACCGATGCCCATCGCCTTGCAGGTAGTCTCAGATTTCATCCGCCCCGTGGCCGAGGGAAGCGTCCTCGTGCTCCACCCCCTCGCCTTCGCATCCTGGGTCGGCTTTCTCGTCACCTTCGTCAACCTGATACCGAGTTGGCAGCTCGACGGCGGCCACGTCATAAGAGCACTCTTCGGGCGGGAAACGCATAAAATAATCTCAATAACCGGCGTCTTCCTCCTAATGATATCCGGCTACGTCATAATGGCAGTGATCATAGCATTCTTCCTGATGAGGGAGGGCACCGAGTCGATGGCACCCCTTGACGATGTGTCCCCGACGAGCTTCACAAGGAAACTAGGCTTAGTCGGCTACGCGGTCCTCATGGGGCTGTCCCTTATAGTGCTGCTTCAGGCTTAGCTCCGATGGGGACTGTCGAGCAGCCATAGGGGATTACTAGTGTCCTGCGCCCCCTCCTCCCGTCTATGGCTTTTTGATAAGCGTCGTTCGCCGTACGCGCCACCGTGAGACCTAAGGGCTCGACCATGTACTTTGGGAGGCTTGAAACGAGCATGACTTGGCACTTAGCAGTTGCCGTCTTTAAGATCTGAAGTGCTTCGGCTCCGAGGGCGTAGCGCCTCTCCAATTCGCTCTGCTGTTCGATGTGTGCGAGGTTGGTGTAGGACTCGGGGCCGAGCCCCTCGGGACACTCAGCTAACAGAATTATGGCGCCTCCCTTTTTAGCAATCCTCGCCGAGTTCAGCAACGCCCATGATGCGGCGTATAGGTCATTGTCATGCTTTGCGCCTCCGGCGCTCACGACGACGACGTCTGCCCCTGCCTCGGCGTTTATTTGGTAGCTCGCGCCTAGCGCATAGATTGCCTGCCCCCACGTCTCCTCTATTGCGCCTACGAATGCGTGGAGCAACTTACCTCGAGGATTCGTAACGAGCTGCACCGCCATATCGCAGCCTGCCATCTTCGCCGCTTCGAGGACGTCCTCCTTGACTTGGTTCGCCTCGACAACGCCAGGCTTAACGCCGCCTTTTAGGACTAGCTTTCTATAGGTCTCAACTGTCGACGGAGAGGATATGCCGGGGACTAGCGCCGTGTGAGCGCCGGTGAAGCCAGTGTAGGGATTTATCTCGACCTCACCCACGGCTATCTTTACCTTGGCTTCGGTGTATGATTTGTTCATTGACACGGGAGTCTTTTGCCTCGTCTCGCCGAGGTTAGTGATTCCTGTGGACGCCTTGGTGTGTTCGACGAGGTTGACTCCTTTGAGTTCATCAGCAGTCTTGAGCGCCTTTAGAAGTTCCCTGCCACTGCGTTCTCTCACGCCGTTCGCTACTATTACCGTGATCTTGTCTCGGGGAACGATGAGGTTGACGAGTTGTGTGACTATGGGCACTAAGACGGCGATGGCGTTCGCGGGGGCGGTCGTGCCCTCAACTGCTATCGCGACGGTGCAATCAGGACCGACCAACTCTGAGAGCTTCTTTGCGCCTCTCGGTTGGTCGAGCGCCTTGGAGACGATCTCGCGGGGGTGCTGCTGTGGGTCGACTCGAGCCGGCTCCGCTATGCTCAGTAGTTCCTTTATGTCAACAGTGACGTATACTTCGGTGTTTCCGTAGGGGAGCCAGCATTCGACCAATGGGGTTCAAGAACTGTATGCTGGCTGCGGTTTCTTATTTTTATGGGGTAATAAGGATCAACGAGACTCCGGTATAATCACCCAGTTGACGAAATGGCCACAAGGGTCGATGCAAGAGACATTATTGAGAAGGATGCTTGCGCTGACCCTCATGTAGATCAACTCATAAATTGGGTCGTCGGTTAGAAGCATTGCAGTCAGGGGCTTTAGGGGGGAAAGAGGGTGAACTTGTCCTTCTTCGCCTTGCATATGGGGCATTGGTCAGGGGCGTCACCCTCGAAAGTCCAACCGCAAATGTCGCAGACGCCTAGCTGCTTGAAGTCAGCGTCCTTTTTCTGCTCCGCATATCCCTTCGCCTTGGCGTAGAGGCCGGCGTGTGTCTTCTCCGCCTCCCAGGCGTATCGGAAGGTGACCTCGGCTCCGTACTCCTTCTGGTCCTTTGCCACCGCCATGTAGGCGGGGTACATCTCTTCGACCTCGTGGTTTTCCCCGTCGATACCTTGCTGCAGGTCCTCGACCGTCGTCCGAGCGCCAAAGAGGGCGCCGCCGAATGTGCTCTGGGGACCCTTCGTCACTATATTTCGGTAATGGTTGCCCGCGTGTATCCTCTCCGCGTAGGAGACGGCTGTGAAGAGGCGGCTAATGTTAGGGAAACCCGATTCCTTCGCTCTCTTCGAGAATACTTGGTACCTCATGTGTGCCTGGCTCTCACCGCTGAAAGCGCTTATAAGGTTCTGCTCAGTCATTGCTTTGACCAAGTTTTTCACTAGTGGATCAGCGGGAAGGTTGTTTTTATTGGTTTCCTAGAAAAGGTGAAGCGTGCACACCGCGGTGGGCTCAGCAGCGGGCCTCAGCGGTCGTGGAGACGACCGGGCCAAAGATGAAGATCGGTAAGAGCGAACTCCTTGAGAGGGCTAAAAAGATCCTCGAAGGGTTGAGGTTTCTATCCTAACATCCGCCTAGCGGCGAAGTAGACCCCAAGGGCGACGACTAGGCCAACACACATCATGCCGTAGTAAATTAAGTCAGCATATGGATTAGCGGTGTCTCCAGCCAATACAAATGTAGCACCATCATCCGCCCTTGATTGAGCATCAGACGCAGCTATAGCTGCCTCCTGTTCAGCTGGTGTGAGTGTATCGTTATACCCCTTAGTCGTACTCCCGCTACCAGTGATTGTGATGTTGTGTCCTAAAGGATCATTAGCCTGCAATGTTACCGTTGGGGAGGCTAGATTTGAGAGTTGGCCAGGGAGGAGGCCGACAAGCATGACGCCCGCGAGCACCGCGACGAGGGCGTAGAGACTGTTCTTCATCGTTGTCAACTAGAGCGTACCCCCGGGGCTCTTAATGCTAGACTTCCGAACAGCTGTTCTAATGTTAGAACGGTCAGCTCGGCTTCTCCCTCCATATCTTGACGGTCTCGTACCAGAAGACAGCGGCGGGGACGAAGCCCATGATTAGGGTGGTGATATACTCGCGTGATGGGATGAAGGGAAAGGAGGCGACGAAGGTGACGAGCATCGAGGTGACGAGGACGGCATAGAAGAGAAAGCGGGGGAGCATTACCCCGCCGACGCTGACGAAGCTGCGTAGGACGCCCACCTTGATCTCCTTGATGAGCCGGTAGTCGCCGTAGGCGTTCTCTATGAGGCCGAGATCCTGGAGCTTCTGGAGGTGGTAGGCGGCGACGCTTGGGCTGCTGAAGCCGAGGGCTCGCTGAACCTCGCGGACCCCGACGGTGTCCTGCCCCGCCTTGAGGATATGCATGTAGACTAGGAGTGTTTTGCCCTTTAACTCCGACTCGATGTGGGCGTCGTCCAAGTGGCTTCACCTTTAAGAAAAATGTGAGGGATTTAACATTGGCGCTAGTAGAGGTTGAGGACGGCGAGGGTGGCGTGGACTGCTTCGTCGGTGCGGACGGTTTCTGTGCCCTGCTCGGGGATGGTGTTGATGTTGAACTTGAAGCAGTCGGCGATCTCCCTGTGCTCCCGCCTGAGTATCTCCTGTATCCCAGTGCGGGGGCTACCGAAGGCGACTAGCACTGTATTAGCTTCAATGAGTTTTTCCTTGAGGAGTTCCGACTCTTGGGCGATTGGCGCGCCAGTTCTGCTCGTCGCGATCGTTAGGTCGTAGTAGCCACCAGTGGCTAGGTCGCCGAGGGTCTTCTTCGACGCCTGTATCTCGTAGCCCCAGTATGTGGGTATCTCAGCCCGCCTCGCCATCTCACAACGCGGCTCGAGACCGGTCTCCGTGATCTTCACTGTTACCCTGCTGCCCATCGAGGGCGCCTTGCCGATCATCCGGATCGGCTTCTCGACGCCTATGTCGACGACGTTTACGCCTTGCTGGTCGCTGAGGATACCCTCGCGGAACTCGCCGACGCGTAGGTTGGCGATATGCGCCTCCAATTGGTGGTGGGCTGTGCGGAGCGGCGGGAGCGTACCCGCGTACTGCAACTCGGGACGAACCTTGTATAAGTACTTGCGAAGGTACTGAGGGGTCTCGACATAACCGAGAATGAGCTTGATGAGACCGGACTCGTCGGGTTGGTCGGGGTAGATGACTATCTCTTCCGCCCGGAATATGGCGGCGCTGCGAGCAACGCGGCCAATCACCTCAGTCTTGTCCCTGAGGTTCGCGTACTCGCCGACGAGGGACGCGGGAACCGCGATCGACAGTTTAGCCTTACGCCTGCTTGGGATCAACATCCTCACCAGTCTTGAGTCTAGGCCAGCTCTTCCAGCCCGTCTTTACGAGGCGCTCCCGCTTATCAACGTCTCGGAGCACCCAAGCGAGGCTGGCGTCGAATCCCCTGATCCTCCTCGCCTCCTCAGGAGTGCCGACACCGAGGCGGCTCAGGTGTTTGATATACTCCGCCTCAGCTAACTCTTGGGTTGCACCGACTATACGAGAGGGAACGACCTTGTAGCCCTCGTTGGTGAGCGCCTTTCTAACCTCGCTGAGGATGTAACCGGTGCATATGTGGACAGGCTCGTCTTTTTCGATGCCGAGGGCTTCTGCGCCTTCCCTGACGATTCGGAGGACATATGGGAGGTATGCTTTCGCCTTGAACGCCTGTCCCTGGAAGGCCTCGACGGGCACACCGCCTACGTACTTCTCGTTCCTTCCGAGGCGCCTCATCACAATCACTGCGCCGCCCACGAGGTCACCCCAGCCGGAGTCGTCAACCTCAACAACCATTGCTCGATTAAACCGCATGGGGGGTTAAAAGGGGGCCGCCCTAAACACGCTTAAGCTGGTTAATTGACTCGACGGTGCTCGGGTCTTTGCCGTAGAGGATTCCGAGGTAGGTGCTTACATAGTCGCCGATGTAGAGGGCGCTTAACATGCGGGCTAGGCGTCCCTCGCCCCTCGCCTGGACCTCAAGTATCTTGCCGAAGCCGGGCCTGAGGAGGTCGATGAAGCGGTGTGTCTTCGCGACGAGGTGTTCACCCTCCATGGGATCTTTGAGGAGGACGGCGCAGAGGTGCCTTAGGATAGCTTGGTCTCCCTCCGAGGCAACGGTGGCATTGTGGAAAGCCTCCGGAATGAAGCTTGACCCGGCGGGGCTCTTCCCGTTCTCGTTCAACTGCGTATTCCACCTATAGGCGACAGCCTCATGTATACTGCTGCCGTAGACAATAGGAATGTAGCCCTTGATCTCCTCGGCGAGTCTCTTAGCTGGATTCGACCAGAGCGGCACCTCGGGGCGCATCTCTTCTCTAATCGCCTTGAGGACGTCAATCGCCTCCTTTACCTCCCACCATGAGTCGCCGGCTATCCCTGCCTTGCGTGCGGCGACGGCGAGAGTGAAGAACTGGTGGGCGATTGCGGCGCGTGGCTGGAAACCTGTTGGCAGCATGTAAGTTGTGACGCGTGCTGCGAACGACCGCTTAGAGAGTTCACCGCCAGACGTGAAAGCGATTATCTTCGCACGCCTCTTTGACGCCTCCTCGTAGGCGCTCAGTGTCTCCTCAGTACCCCCAGAATAGCTGACAGCGAAGAACAGTGTGTCTCTGTCAACATATCCGGGGATGGAGTAGTCGCGGGAAACCACTATAGGGACGGGGCTTATCGGCTGAAGCCAGTCACGGAGTAAGAGGCCACCGACGGCTGAGCCGCCCATCCCCGCGACGACGAGGCTTCTGAAGCGCACAAACTTGAATATGACCTTCTCCGCCTTCTCGATAGCGTCCTCGGCACTCTCCGGGAGGGCAGTGATAACGTCGAGCATCCCACGCGGGTCGATTCGGCGCATCTGGTCGAGTTCGTCCAGGGGGCTGATCATGGGGTAAAAAGGGTTGGTGGAGGGTTTAAGCTTGGGGCTAATGGGGCTACGCACAGACCTTCTGGGCTATCGCGGCGTAGACCTCTATCGTCTTTAGATAGTCCTCGATCCTGACGTGGTCCATCGCGGTGTGTGCGAACTGCTCCTCGCCGGGGCCGAAGCCTATAACAGGGATGCCGAGCCAGCTGTAGAACTTGCCGTCGGTGGCAAATGTCCAGACCTTCCTCCGGGGAGCCTTGTTGAGGGCGTCCTTGATGGCGGCTTCCGCCTCCTCCACGACGGGGAAGACCTTGGGATCGGTGTAGAAGCCATTGAATATCCTTTCACCCCTGATTAGAGGCGTGGGTAGCACACTCGCCTTGAACTCGGGGTCCTTCAAGCCCTGATCAGCGATGATCGCCTGCAAGTCGTGGTAGAGGTTCTCAGCGGTATAGTTCGGCGTGTTGCGACAGTCGATGGCGAAACGACACTCCTCGGGGACGACGTTGAATGCGCCGGGCTTCACCTCGATCATCGTAATTGTGAGGCTGACTTTACCGAAGAGGGGGTCGTTTGGGAGCTGCGGGACTAGCTCGTTCCTAATTCTAGTCATCAGGTCGGTCGCCTTGTAGAGGGCGTTTATCCCTCTCTCGGGGGCACTCGCGTGGCAGCTCCTCCCCTTGACGACTACGTTCATCTTCATTGAGCCCCTGTGGCCTAGGGCGAGGTCCATGTTCGTCGCCTCGCCGATGAGGACAACGTCCGCTAGGAATTGGTCCTTGTCGATAGTGGAGACCGTGCCCGCTCCGCCAATCTCCTCCTGCCCGACAGCGGCGACCTTGTAGTCTCCCTTGAGCTTGACTCCGGCGTCTTTGAGGTAAGCGCCCGCCATGACCATAGCGGCTACGCCCGCCTTCATGTCGCATGCGGCGCGGCCGTAGATAACCTCGCCCTTTGTGCCGAAGGTGGCGCCGTCCATCAGCTTCGCAGAGTAGGGATCGGCCATGTCGCCGACGGGCACATGATCTATGTGCCCGTTCATAAGGAGGCTACGGCCTCCACCTGAGCCTTTCAGCACACCCATCGCGTCCCCTAAGGCGTCAACGCTTGCGGTGTCGAATCCGGCGACGCGCATTGCCTCAGCTACCTTCTCTCCGCAGGCCTTCTCCTGCCCACTCGGGCTCGGCACCCGGATGAACTCCTGGAGAACCCTTATGGCGTCGTCCCTGTGATCTCGAACCCAATCCGAAGCCGAAACGGTCAAACTAGCCACAAGGGGATTGGCGCGGGACCCGGTTAAAAGAAGTTCGAGCTACTTGTTTAGGTAGGCGGGGTCTTCCTCGACCTTTATCGCGTCCGTCGGGCAAGGTGCGACGCAGCTCATGCAGCAGACGCATTCCTTCATATGCGTCACCTCAACCCGGTCCCCGGTGTCCTCGTATACTCCCCAAGGGCAGATGCTCACGCAGGTCTTACAGTAGACGCACTTGTCGTAGTTGATCGTCACTTTATGCAATGCGGTCGCCTTCCCTCGGAGAAGTCGTCTCGGGGATATAAAAATAGTATACGACAGTGAAGCCCCTATTTGCCCCGTGTAAGCGGTTAAATCCCCGAACAGCCACAAGACACCCGTCAACGGAGGCAACAAGATGAGCAGAGCCCACCCGTACCTACCGAACAGCGTACCAGAGATCAAGGAGAAGATGATGGAGGACATAGGCATCAAGAAGATCGATGACCTGTATGTCAACATCCCCGAGAAGCTAAGATTCAAGGGCGAGCTAGACGTCCCCGGTCCCTACACGGAGCTGGAGGTCAAGAAGCTCGTCTCAGACACTCTCGAGAAAAACATGCGCCTCAAATGCGCCCCCTTCCTCGGCGGAGGCGTCTGGCCTCACTACGTCCCCAGCGTCGTGGACGAGGTCGTCAGCCGTGCCGAGTTCCTCACAAGCTACACCCCCTACCAGCCCGAGATAAGCCAGGGCATACTACAGAGCATCTTCGAGTACCAGAGCCTGATCTGCGAACTCGTCGAGATGGCGGTCGCAAACGCGTCCATGTACGACTGGAGCAGTGCACTGGGCGAAGCGGCGCTCCTCGCCAACAGGCTCAACCACAGCGACACGGTCCTCGTACCTAGCTTCATAAGCCCCGCACGTCTCGCAGTCCTTAAAACCTACACAGGCCCAGCCGGTATGAAAATCGAGAAGGTCGGCTACAACAAAGATACTGGTTTGATGGACCTCGAGGACCTGAAGTCAAGGGTCGACGAGTCCACTGCTGCAGTATACGTCGAGACTCCCAGTTACCTCGGCTTCGCTGAGGAGAATGTCCAGGCGATAGGCGAGATAGCACATGCCAAGAAGGCCATCTACATCACCGGAGTCGATCCCATCAGCCTCGGCTTGCTCAAGGCGCCGGGAAGCTACGGCGCAGACGTCGTAGTCGGCGAGGGGCAGCCGCTGGGCAACCACATGAGCTACGGCGGACCACTCCTCGGTATATTCGCCTGCAATCACGACAACGCCATCATCCGCCAGATGCCCGGCCGCATCATCGGCGTGACAGAAACAGTCGCTGACAAGCGCCGCGCTTTCGTCATGACCCTTCAGACCAGAGAGCAGCATATCCGCCGTGAGAAGGCAACGAGCAACATCTGCAGCAACGAGGCACTGTGCAGTGTCGCAGGCGCGGTCTACCTGAGCCTCCTCGGCCCAAGTGGTCTCAAGGACCTCGCAGAGACGTGCACGAGCAGGACACACTACGCGATAAGGAGGATTAATGACCTCACCGGCGTCAAGGCTCCCGCCTTTAACTCTTACCACTTCAAGGAATTCGTCGTCAAGTACTCGAAGAAGACAGCGGTCGAGGTCAACAAAGTGCTCCTTGCACAAGGCTATCAGGGCGGCAAGCCCCTCAAGGCGGAGTTCCCCGAGCTCGGCGAGTCCGCGCTCTTCTGCGTCACAGAGATGCACACTAAGAAGGATATAGATGGCTTAGTGGCTGCATTGAGGGAGGCGGCTCAGTGATGACCGTGCGCAAATTCAGGCAGGCAGACTGGGATGAACCCCTCATTTTCGAGTTAAGCCATGAGGGCAGGTATGGCTTCCACCCTCCCGAGGCGGAGAGGGAGTTACGCGATGAGGTTAACGTCGACAGGCTCGTCCCGCAGGGCATCGCTAGGGAGACCTCGAGTGGCTTGCCCGAGGTCAGTGAGATGGAGGTCCTCCGCCACTACATCCACTTGAGCCAGATGAACTATGGGGTAAACTCCGGTCTCATATACCCCCTCGGCAGCTGCACCATGAAGTACAACCCGATAATTAATGAGGTCCTCGCCGGCCACCCGAGTCTCACTGAGGCGCACCCAGAATCAGGACCCCGCCACGGTGCAGGGCGTCCTCGAGTTCCTCTACAAGTTGAAGCAAGGCTATCTCTCAGTTACTGGGATGGATGAAGCGACGCTGCAGCCCGCGGCGGGCGCACACGGCGAGTGGACGGGCATCATGCTGATACGCGCCTACCATATAGACCATGGTGAGGGAGCTCAGCGTACCGAGATCATAGTCCCCGATAGCGCTCACGGGACGAACCCTGCTTCCGCCGCAATGGCAGGCTACAAGATTGTTGAGGTCCCCTCGACTCCCGAGGGCACTGTTAACCTTGAAGCCCTTAGGGCAGTAGTCGGCCCCCAGACTGCCGGGCTTATGCTCACTAACCCCAACACGCTTGGCCTCTTTGACCACCAGATCGCGGAGATCGCCGAGATAGTTCACAAAGCTGGCGGACTCATGTATTACGACGGGGCGAATCTCAACGCGATCATGGGCAAGTGCCGTCCTGGAGACATGGGCTTCGACGTGGTACACGTCAACCTTCACAAGACCTTCAGCACCCCTCACGGCGGCGGCGGCCCCGGTAGCGGTCCCGTCGGATGCAAGGCAATCCTCGCCGAATACCTACCGGTTCCCGACATCATCTATAAGGATGGCAAATACTCACTAGACTACGAAAAGCCGAAAAGCATCGGAAAAGTCCACGGCTACTACGGCAACGTCAACGTCATGCTCAAGGCATACACCTACATGCTGACGATGGGCCCCGACGGCCTCAGGGAGGCATCGGAGCTCGCCGTCCTAAACGCCAACTACATCTCCAAGAAGCTAATGAACACCAAGGGACTGAGCCTACCCTTCGCGCCGGAGAAGCCCCGTATGCACGAAGCGGTGCTGAGCGCGGAGAAGCTGAGCGTCGACACTGGAGTTCGCGCGCTGAACGTGGCGAAAAACCTGCTCGACAGCGGGATGCACGCCTCGACCATCTACTTCCCACTGATAGTCCACGAAGCCCTCATGGTTGAGCCAACTGAGACGGAGCCCGTGGAGGCGCTCGACGACTTCATTGAGGTTGTGAAGAGGACCTGTGAGTTAGCCTACTCGAACCCTGCGGAGGCGCTTAAGGCGCCGGTGAACACGGTTGTGGGCAAGCTGGATGAGGCTAAGGCGGCTCACCCGAAGACCATCTGCCTGAGCTGGAAGAAGCTCTGCCAGCTCGTAGCGGAATAGGAACAGTTTTTATCCCTAGGGCGCGGATAGGCGGATAGATCAGGGATGCTGTCCGCCCTCGTCGCCCTGGAGCTCGACTTCCTCAAGACCCCACCGTTTGCCACATATGCCATTCTCGCCATCGCGGCGGGGCTAGGCCTGCTCACGAGCTTCGTGAACGCTAGGATGACCGATCTGAAAGCCTACAGGAGGATGATGCTAGATAGTGCACGTGCTCAGCATCAGATGATGGAGGCGGCGAAGAGCGGTAACCAGAGAGCGATCGATAAGGCGCAAAAGAAGCAGCAGGAGGTTATGGGACAGCAGAGCAAGATGAGCATGGATAGGATGAAGATCAGTCTCTTCTTCATGATTCCCTTCCTACTGATCTGGCAGCTTCTGGGCAGCTTCTTCGGGAATATCATCATCGCCTACTTCCCTTTTCAGTTCCCCTTCATTCCTACGGAGTTGAGCGTGGCGAACTGGTACCTTCTCTGCAGCTTCGCATCGAGTGTCTTGATTAGTCGCCTCCTCGGACTCACGTTTGAGATCGACCCCGAGGAGAGGGCGAAAGATGAAGAATAGTCGTGGACTCGTTTTGACTGTAGCTGGGCCTCATGGCTCAGGTAGATCAACACAGGCTTTGAAGCTCGCCGAGGCTTTCGGGCTTCGATACGTTTCTACGGGCACGCTCTTCAGGGAGAGGGCGCAGCAGCTCGGTGTCTCGCTTGAGGAGATGACGCGTATCGCTGCTGGGGACGACTCGTTTGATAGGTTCCTCGACGATAGGGCGAAAAAGGAGACGAGAAAGGGGGGCGTGGTGCTCGATGCGACGCTCTCAGGTTGGGTTGCGGTGAAGCCCGATCTCAGGCTATACCTTACCGCGCCGCTGGACGTGAGGGTGAAGCGGATAGCGGGGAGGGAGAACAGGGGGGTTAGGGAGGTCAAGAGGGAGACGCGGCTCAGGGAGAGCAATGAGCTTGATGCGGTTCAAGAAGTGCTACGGGTATGATGTCTCTGATCTGTCCATCTATGACCTCGTGTTAAACACTGAGCACTTCGACGCGGACTGCGTGGCTGATATGCTTAAGAATGTAGTCGAAGCATACATGTCAGATAGGTGAATACTGTGCCCGCATTTGATATCGGTAGGCTGTGTATGAAGACTCAGGGCAGGGACGCTGGCAGGCGCTGCGTCGTCGTCGACCTGATTGACAAGAACTTCGCTCTCGTCACGGGGCCGAAGCAGGTCACCGGGGTGCGCCGGAGGAGGGTAAACGTCAACCACCTCGTGCCGCTCGATGAGAAGATAGCTATCGAGAAAGGCGCCACCGACGAGCAGATTGTTACTCTCCTAAAGTGACCGTTTATTAGGTAAGCGCCTCGCTTTGGGGTAGCTCGCATCGTCCTTCATAACAAGTATAGATAGTTTCCGTGTTTTCTGAGAGAAATGCGTGTGAACATTAGGATATTAGGTCGTTTATTAGAACTAAAAATTCTACATTAGACGGTATCCGCATTAGTCTTCATTAATAATAACGAAATAAACCGTAGAAAAAGAGGATATTTCTACTTCTTCTCGAGGTATGCAACGTTATTTACAACCGAAACCTCTATCTTTGAGTTCAGATCTCGGGCATCGATTCTCTTCTTCAACTGAGTTCTCAGGTAGTTTGCATCCTTACCTGTCACCTCAACCTTGACTAGACCGGATTTACCATTAAGGAACTTGTCGATGATTGGGTCATACTTGCTACCCTTTCGATACTTCCTAGAGGGCTTCTTCTCTACATCTACTAACTTGAATGGGATGTCACTCATTTATTTTCGCCTACATGGAAATAATTCATTTGAGTTATTAAATTTATTGTATATCAAATCTTATCAAATATCTATTCAAAATTAAGGATAGACTCATGACGACATGAGAGTAATTATTTACGATGCCTATATTAAGCAGACTTGTCTTATCGACTCTTTAAAGGTTTTAACCCCAAGTTCAAGCTGTTTTAAGGTGATGTACTCGTCAGGTGTATGCGCCTGATCTATGTTGCCGGGTCCGCAGATCACGGTGGGAATGCCTGCAGCAGTGTAGTTTACAGCTTCTGTGTAGTAGGGTGCTCCTGTAGGTTGTTTTTTCAACATCTTGGTTAGTAGAAGAACAACTTCACTATTCTCCGGGACATCAAGGGGCTTGCCAGTGGATACCTCGGTTATTTCTGCTTTGAACTTGGGGTCTTTGTCGTGGAGGTGTGTTAGTATAGCTCTGAGCCATGCCTTGGTGGTGGTGGTTTTCTCGTGTCCGGGGATGAGGCGTGTGCTCAAGTGGAATGTGCACTTGTCTGGGATTACGTTTGCCTTGAAGCCGCCGGATATGAGTGTGCATTCTATGGTGCTTGGGCCGAGGAGAGGGTGTGGCTCCGCGTTAAGGCGTGCTTGGAGAGCCCTAATTTCGACGAGGATGTCGGCGGCCTTGTCTATGGCGTTCACGCCGAGCTCGGGACGGCTGCTGTGGGCGGCTCTGCCGTGGACGGTGATGTTGGCGTGGCCGCTGGCTTTGTGGGTGCTGATGACATCCATCATGCTGGGCTCGGGGATAATTCCCATACGGGCCTCCGCCTTAGTTACCTTTCCCTCCTCTATGACTTTGGTGACGTACCAGCCTCCGGTATCCTCGCCGGCGGTGAAGGATAGAGTGAGCTGGCGCTTGAGGCGCTCCTTTGAGAGGGATTTTGCCGCCTCGAGGAGGCAGGCGTCTGGGCCCTTCATGTCGCAGGCGCCGCGTCCGTAGAGGCGGCCGTTCTGGATGGTGGGTTCGTAGGGTGGCGTGACCTTCCAGAGGGTTGGGTCTCCGGCGGGGACGACATCTATGTGGCCGCTGAGTAGGAGGCCGGGGCCTTTACCCTTGCCGAACTTGCCTATGACGTTGGCGCGGTCTTTCTCGACTATCTGTAGCTCGGTCTCTGCGCCGATGTCTTCGAGGTAGTCCTTTATCCACTTGGCGAGTGGGAGTTCCTTGGCAGGGGGGCCGGAGGTGTCGTACTTGATCATGGTCTTGGCGGTTTCGACCGTTGACATGGTGTCTATGGGAGTATTTCGAGGTATTTTAGTTCTATTCGTGGCTGAAATGTGGAAAACTGCGGCTGGCCTTGTGAAGGCTGGGGAAAAAGATTCTATTCGACTTCTTTGTCAGCGACCTTGAGCCCCTCGTCGAGGGCGTCGATGCCCTGGTCTAGCTGCGCCTTGTTTATGATGAGGGGTGGGGCGATGACGAAGTGGCTTATCCACGTGTTGCAGATGACGCCCTGCTTGCCCATTTCGGCGCCGACCTTGTCGACCATGAGTGGGGTGCCGCTGACTTTGTCTATGCGAGTGTTGAAGGGCTTCTTCGTCTTCCTGTTCTTTACGATCTCCACCGCCCAGAAGAGGCCGATTCCTCGGACGTCGCCGATAGATGGATGCTTCTCCTTGAGTTCATTGAGCCTCTTGTCCAGGTGTGCTCCCATCTTTTTCGTGTTCTCGAAGAGGTTGTGGCGCTTGTACTCCTCGATAGCGGGGACTAGGGGAGCCATGCTGATGGGGTGTGCCTCGTAGGTGTGGCCGTGGGCGAAGTAGTTGTCCTGGAAGTAGTCGGATATCTTCTTCGTAGTGGCGGTGATGCCCAGAGGCGTGTAAGCACCCGTGCAGCCCTTCGCGGTGCTTAGTATGTCGGGTTTTACGCCCCAGTTGTCGACGGCGAACCATGTGCCGGTTCTGCCCCAGCCGGACATGACCTCGTCGGCGATGAGTAGGACGCCGTGCTCTTCAGTGATCTCGCGGATGCGTGGGAGGTACTCCTTGACGGGGACGAGTATTCCATTAGTGCCGACGACGGGCTCGACTATCATCGCGGCGACGTTGCCCTCGTTTTTGAGCATATAGTCGAGGTACTCGGCGCAAGTGACACCGCACTCGGGGTACTTCTGATTGAAAGGACATCTGTAGCAGTAGCAGTCGGGGGCGAATACTGTGCCATCTACCTTCATGGTTGGTTCGGTGAACCAGCGGCGGGGGTCGCCGGTGCATGCGACTGATGCGGCGGTGGCGCCGTGGTAACTGGTGTAGCGGCTGATGACTTTGTAGGCGCCTTTTTGCTTTAGGTACATGCGGGCGATTTTGAGCGCCGCTTCGTTTGCCTCTGTGCCGGAGGTCGAGTAGAAGATCTTCTCGAGGCCCTCGGGAAGGACCTTGACGAGTGCCTCACTCGCCTTGGCGCGCAGGTCGGTCGAGTAGCCGGGGTTTATGTAGGGCATTTTCTGCGCCTGATCGACAATAGCTTTGATGAGAGCGGGGTTCTTGTGTCCGAGGTTTGAGCACATGAGTTGGCTAGAGAAGTCTAGGTACTTTTTTCCGTTGGCGTCTGTCATGTAGACGCCCTCAGCGTCAATAATGTGGGTCGGTTTCCAGCCTTTTTGGAACCGCCATGTCCCGTAGGTATATTCGACTACTTTTTCCACAGTTGTGTCCGGCTTCGACAAGACTGATCGGGTAATGTTAAGGCTGTGAGCTGTTAAAAGGCTAGCCATCTGGGGAAGTTAGATTATTTTAGTTAGAGGGGGTTAGTTCTGCTCGCCAACGATTCTACTATTGGGTGTAATCGAGTACATATTTTTATGAAGATTCATATTCACGGAAATATTAAGTCGCGTCTGCAGACATATCTAGTATTTTCCAGATAGGGTTTATTAATAATATTTAGGAGCGGCATAATATTCTCTGCATTTATGATAGGCATAAGTTGTTTTTTTTAAAAAAAGGGTTTTTCTCATGAAACATATTAAAAATTGGGATAGTTTTTTAATCTTAATGAATTAATAAATAACTATAGTTCCATGGCTTAGTACTTCCAAGATATGTGCTGAAAAAGACTAGGTGTGGGAAAAATGAAATCATCGATCGATAATAACAGAAAAGAGATCGACTTCGATGAACACTATTCGAAGGAGACTCGCTCGCTCTGTCCGGTCTGTCACTCAACGATCAATGCCCGCGTATTCGAGGAGGTCGGGAAGATCTACATTGAAAAGGAGTGTAAAGAACATGGGCACTTCAAGGATGTCTACTGGTCCGACTCTTTGCTGTTCAAGCGGCAGCTGAGATACGGGGTCGAGGGCGATCCCATAGACAACCCGAATACAAGAAGTAGTGGCGACTGTCCGAGGGATTGTGGACTGTGCGAGGGTCATAAGACCCACACGATGTTGGCAAATATCGACCTGACTAACAGGTGCAACCTTCATTGCCCGATATGTTTCGCAAACGCCGACTCCGCCGGATATGTCTACGAACCCACGCTGGAACAGGTCAGGGAGATGCTTCAGATGTTGAGGGACCAGAGACCGAATCCCGTTTGGGCTGTCCAGTTCTCTGGTGGGGAGCCGACAGTGTACCCGCATATTTTCGAGGCGATTAAGATGGCGAAGCAGCTCGGCGTGGCGTATGTAATTGTGGCGACGAACGGTGTAAAGATAGCCGAGGATATCGACTTCGCGAGGCGGCTGAAGAAAAGCGGGTTGACTGTCGCCTACCTACAGTTCGATGGCCTCACGTCAGAGCCCTATGTGCAGGCGAGGGGTTTCGACGCGCTCCCCATTAAGCTACAAGCCGTTAGGAATCTGCGTGAGGCCGATATACCGACGACGCTTGTGCCGACAGTAGTGAAAGGTGTAAACGATAACCAGCTCGGCGCCATTATCGACTTCGGTTTCCAGAACCTCGATACGGTCAAGGCAGTGAATTTCCAGCCCGTCTCCTTCACGGGGCGAATCGACGCCGAGGAGTTGGAGAAGATGAGGATTACGGTTTCGGATGTCATGAGGATGGTGGAGGACCAGACGGGAGGGAAGATACTGAGGAGTGACTGGATGCCGATACCGGCGTTCGCCCCATTGGAGATGATGATGGAGAAGATATCTAAGGAGAGGAGGTCGAAAGCGTCCACCCATATGCACTGTGGCGCCGGCCTCTACCTGTTCGAGAGGAACGGTGAATATGTACCCATGAACAGGTTCATAGATTTAGACTCCGCGCGGGAGATAATTCTGGACGAGCTTGTGTCGGAGAGGCAAATCATGGGGGACCTACGGCTGAAAGCGTCGCTCGTCTACAAGATATCCAAGACCATCGATAGGAGTCAGGCACCTGAATACTTCAACTACAACGAGCTTTTGAAAGAGTCATTGCACAACGGACTACGTATCGTACCCACGTCGCTAAAGAAAAAGGGGCTTTTCGTGGGGTGCATGCATTTCATGGATCCTTACAACTTTGACCTTGATAGGGTTGAAAGGTGTTGCATCCACTACGCGACGCCCGACCTCCGCCTCATACCCTTCTGCAGCTACAACATCTTCCATAGGTCATCGGTGGAGGAGAAATTCGCTTTCAAAGGCTCTTGAAGTGGAGTTAGTTAATGCATTTTTAAAGTCGTTATCTTAGCAAGATTGTTATGAAGTGAGCGCGCATAGGAAAATTTCCCAAGTCTATTTAAAAAAGATGTTAAAATTATTATATTGTCAATAACTTTTTAGCGGCTAAATCGAATCTGGATCCTTATGTCGAAGGGAACTGCGTGGAAGTGGATCGAGGATCACAAGGACGAGCTTACTAAGGTGAGCGACGAGGTCTGGGGCTTCGCCGAGTACGGCCTTCTGGAGGAGAAGAGCAGCAGGCTCATCGCCTCCACACTCGAGAGGCAAGGATTCAAGGTGAAGCTCGGTGCCGCGGGGATGCCCACTGCTATGGTCGCAGAATGGGGTGTGGGTAAGCCCATCATCGGCCTCATGGGCGAGTACGATGCTCTCCCTGGCATAAGCAACAAGGTCGTTCCCCGCCAGGAGCCGCTCGTCCCCGGCGCCTTTGGTCACGGCTGCGGCCATAATATTCACGGCACAACAGCGATGAGCGCAGCCATTGCCCTGAGATACGCACTCAAAGAAGACCAAGCCACCATACGCTTCTACGGCACCCCAGCTGAGGAGAACTTCCAGGGCAAGATATTCATGGTCGCCGCCGGTCTGTTCGACGGAGTCGACGCCTGCCTTAGCCACCACCCCGGTAGCCTGAATGTCGCTAGTCTCGCAAGCAGCACAGCCACCATACACGCCAAGTTCAGCTACCACGGCAAGACTGCGCATGCCGCCGCGAACCCTGAGCAGGGCAGGAGCGCCCTAGATGCGGTGGAGCTCATGAACGTAGGCGTGAACTACCTACGCGAACACATCATCCAGCAGGCACGCATACACTACGTGATAGAGGCCGGGGGCGGCCAGCCTAACGTCGTCCCGGACTATGCACGCAGTTGGTACTATGTACGTGCCCCCGAGATGGACCAGCTTGAACACATCTACAATCGCGTCGTCAAGATCGCTGAGGGTGCCGCCCTCATGACCGAGACCACGCTCAGCGTCGAGATGGACAGGGGGAGCTACAACAAGATACCTTCGAAGACCCTGAGCGAGGTGGTTACAGCGAACATGCGCATGGTCGGCGCGCCCACCTATACCCCTGAGGAACTCGCTTTCGCCTCCGAGATCGCTCGGACCTTTCCCAAGCAGAACAAACTCGACACTCTCAAGAAGAGTAAGATGCCCAGTTGGGAGCGTTACACCGACACCGACCTCCCAACCGACATCTTCGACCCCTGGGACGACGGCGAGACAAGTCCTGGTTCCACCGACGTCAGCCATGTCAGCTGGATCACACCGACGATGGAGTTTGGAACCACTTGCAACGTCCTCGGCGCCCCGGGCCACAGCTGGCAGTTTGTCGCCGCTTCAGGCAGCAGCATAGGCCACAAAAGCCTCATCTTCGCTGCAAAGACCATGGCGGGAGCGGCGATTGACCTCATTACCGACTCCGATTTAATCGTCAAGGCGAAGGAGGAGCATATGCGGAGAATGGGTAAGAACGTCTACGTCGCTGACATACACCGTAAACCCCCGCTTGAGCTTGCGAAGCAGTCCGCTGAGAAACTGGGTCCCAAGCACTACTCATAAGGGTATGTGCCGACGTCCGCCGAGTCGCTGTATCCTCGAGATTCCCAGTAACCCCGCACCGGCGCTGAAACCACTTCGATCTCTACCACCCACTTCGCCCACTTGTAACCGTACTTTCCACCAGCCACGAGTTGGAGCGGGAAGCCGCGGTCCGAGGGAAGCGTTACATCGTTCAGCCCGTAGGCAAGTAGCGTCTGGTTACCCTCAAGGTAGGACAGTGGAAGCGCTGTAGAGTAGCCATCGCTGGACCAAAAGACGGCGTAGTTCCCGCTCGGCTGGACACCTGCTGCGTCAAGGAGGTCTGTGACCCTGAACCCCGTCCACTTCGCGTTGAAGCCCCACCCTTCGACGCAGGGAAGGTAGACGACCTCAGCGTACGCCGGCAAGTCTAGGAGGTCAGCGTAGTTGAGAGAAAGTTCTCTGTCGACTAGGCCGGTGACCCTGAGCCGGTACGTGTTTCTGTTAATGTGCTGCGTCCCCTCGATGGCGTTGTTCAACTGGTTTACGATGGGTGTGAGTGTCGCCCCCATGAAGGTAGGCGCTTCGACCTCTGGGAGGACGCTCGACACTGGGACCTGTCCTATGCCAGCTGGTACGGGACCGGGTGCCAGGCCGAGGAGAATGATGATACCCATGCCTAGTGAGATGGCGGAGAGTACTCCCGCGGCCCTCCCCACGCCGCAGTGGCGCCTCGTCTTACCCCTGAGGGCAAGATTTAAGAGGAGTAGGATGAGGGCTACCACCCCAATCCAGCCGTGGATCGAGTGGAGGCCTAGCTGGAACATTGTCTCGGTCTCGGTGGTCAGGAACCCGTAGAGTCCCAGAGCAGCAAGGGCAGTGGCGGCGTAGGAGATGAGCTTATGGGGCTTACCGCCCCCAAACGCGATGTAGATTGTGAGGACACCCGCCACGGCAGATGGCACGTAGTGTAAAACGGAAAGAACCAAGTCGGGTGCCCTTCGCCTAATCGATTGTTACTGTGCCTCATAAATCAGAAGATGCGCGCGCTACTTCCCGGTGTAGGTTCTTGCCAGCTCCTTCGCCTTTTCGAGGGGTGCTACTATTGAGGGGTCCTTCTTGTAGGCTCTGCCGCGGAGCCTCTTTGCCTGCTCCTCATTAGCCTTCGTTAGCAGCTCGGGGGAGGTGAGAAGGTCGAGGACGGAGCCTGCCATCGTCTTGGCTGCGAATATCAAGCTCACGTGGCCTATCCCCGTCCCGGCACACGCTGTCATCTGCCAGCTGTGCCCCGGCGCGCCGTTGACGTTTGTGGCTGTCCTGAACTCCATTGTCGGTGTGATCCAGCTCACGTCCGCTACGTCGGTGCTCCCCGGGCTCGTCGTCCCGTCGTCCCACGCGTCAAATATATCGGAGACGATGTCCTGATCAACGTACCTCTCCCAGTCAGGAACTTTACCTTTCCTGAGGCTGGTTTCCCTGTCCTCGCGGGGGAAGCTCTTAGCTATCTCGGTGGCGAACTCGTACTCCTCCTTCGTGTACTTCGGGGGGCCAACCAGCCTCATGTTCGTAGTGACGACCTCGCTGAGGACTTTGTTCGGTATCTTGTGGTAGCCGCCCCATCCCATCTCAGCCTCGAGCCGTGTCTCTGTCATCAGCGCTGCCCCCTCCGCTATCTTCAGCACCCTCTTCTTTATCGGTTCGAGTAGGTCCTGCTCGGGGGCCCTGATATAGTAGTGGCTCCGGGCGTAGTCAGGGACGACGTTAGGCTGGCCGCCCCCGGCCTCTATCACGTAGTGTATCCTCGCTTCGGGGATTACATGCTCTCTGAGGAAGTTGACGCCCACGTTCATCAGCTCGACCGCGTCTAGGGCGCTGCGTCCAGCCTCTGGGTTGCCCGCCGCGTGGCTTGACCTGCCGTGGAAGGCGAAGCGGCACCCGCTGATCACGTTGCTGCTCGCCAGCGTCGCTACGTTTAGGTTACCCGGATGGTGGCTTAGCGCCGCGTCGACGTCGTCGAAGAGGCCGTGGTTGACCATTATCATCTTGCCGCTGAAGTTCTCCTCTGCCGGAGTCCCGTAGAAGCGGATTGTACCCTTTAACCCGTGCTTCTCTAACGCCTCACCTGCAGCGATGGCGGCGCCGAGCGCCGTCACGCCGTGGACGTTGTGCCCGCAGCCGTGTCCCATGCCGCCGGGCATGAGTGGCTCCTTCCTCGGTATCGGCTTATTGCTCAGGTTCGGGAGGGCGTCGAACTCCCCCATAGTGGCGACAATAGGTTTGCCCTCCCCCTTCTCGGCTATGATGGCTGTAGGCATGGTCGCCACGCCTCGCGTTACCCTCCAGCCGTACTTCTCAAGGGTCTCCGCCAACAGCTTGCTTGACCTCTCCTCGCAGAGGCCGTACTCCGCGAAGCCCCAGATCGAGTCGCTTACATCAATCAGTTCTTTCCTGTGCTCCTCGATCCAACCCAATGCGGTATCTTTGATCATGGCGGATAATCTTCTGCCGTGACGTGTATAAAACCGCGCAGACGTCGCCTCAAGTGGTCTCAGTTTAGACTCATTCTAATACACCCTCGTCCATAATCTGCGTAGCAATGGACATCTGGGTCTGGATGACTGAGTTTGTGACCGCTTACGGCTATTTCGGCGCATTCATAATATGCATCGTGGGTAACATCTCTATAATTCTCCCCATCCCCTTCGCCCTCGTCGTCTACGCCTTCGGCTCAACCCTAAACCCCTTCATACTAGGTGTCGTGGCCGGGGTCGGCTCGACTATAGGTGAGATGTCCGCCTACTTCATTGGCAGGGGAGGAAGGAGGGTAATTGAGGACAGGTATGGGGATAGGCTCGACGCTGTTAGAAAGCTCATCGAGAGATACGGTGTGATGGTGATAATCCTGGTGTCGCTGCTGCCTATTCCCGACGACCTTCTGCTCATCCCCCTCGGCATGATGAAGTACCCGGCCAAGAAGCTGTTGGCCGCGATGCTGATAGGTAAGACGGGAATGTGCCTCTTCCTCGCCTATGCCGGCGCCTACAGCCTCACCTACTTCAGAGACCTCTTCGCCGGTGGTGGTGACTTGGGACTAGTCACGACCATTATTATCCTCGCAGTCATAATCGTCGCCCTCCTCAAGTACGACTGGGCGAAGCTCATCGATAAACAGGCAAAGTGAGCGAATACCAACTGCCCGCGCGTAACAAAACTATGATAATCAACACTTGGATTTTGGACTTGAGCACGACTTTGGTAGAAAACTAATCGCGCAGATATTGGCGGAGAAACCTACATCATGAAGAAGAAGACGATGGCTATGATGAGGTAACTCACCACTAGGAGGACGCCTTCCATCCAGTGGGATTCTCCGTCGTGGACGATGCTGTTGAGTATGAACACAGCGACGGCGATAGAGACGACTTCTAGCTCGTTGAAGACCAGTTGCATCGGGTTCCCAAGCAGCAGGCTGAGGAAGACTAGGAGTGGCGCTACGAAGAGCGCAATCTGTGCGCTTGACCCGAGCGCGATGTTTAGCGCGAGGTCCATCTTGTCCTTCGCCGCCACTGTCACCGCCGTCAGGTGCTCCGCCGCGTTACCGATGAGCGGGATGAGTATGACGCCTATGAAGAACTGGCTCATGTGGGCAGCCTCGGCGACGTGTTCTATGACGCCGACGAGCATCTCGGACATGAGGGCAACCCCTATCGTGGCGATAAGCAGCACTATGATGGATTTTTTAGTGTCCCACCCCTTACCATTCTCCTCGGGCTCGCCCGCATGCTTCCCGCCGATGTAGAGGTGCTTGTGAGTCTTCAGACTGAACCAGAGGGAGAGGATATAACAGAGCATTAAAAGCGCCGCCACCGCGAGGCTCACCTCCTCCAGCACGATGAAACCCGTGTTCTTTGAGACTAGAGCGAACATGGCGGGGAGGACGAGCCCCATGATGGCGATGGTTAGGAGCGACGAGTTCACCGACGCCGCCGTCCGGTTAAACTCCTGTTTTACCTTTCCCCAACCACCGACCAGCATGCTGAGCCCCAGTACGAAGAGGAAGTTGCTCACGATCGAGCCCGTGATCGACGCCTCCACAACCTCGATGAGCCCCCTCTGCAACGCGAAGATGGCGATAATCAGCTCCGTTGCGTTGCCAAACGTCGCGTTCAGGAGGCCGCCGAGGCCCTCACCCATTTTGTAGCTCAGCTCCTCGGTCGCGACTCCCATCCACTTCGCGAGTGGGATGATGGCGGCTGCGCTCCCGAGGAAGACCCAGAGCGGGTCGAAGCCCAGCATCTCAAATGCCACGGTGAGCGGGATGAAGACCAGCAATGCATTAATCGGGTCGAACTTCTTCAGCATCTCCAATCAGGTTACCCCTTGAGCAGCTCTCTCACGCGCTCTATGGCGAGCGCCGAGCCTAGGGAAGGCTCGTTCATGATCGCGGATATAAGCTCTATCGTGCAGTAGCCGGAGTAGCCCGACGCCTCCATCTCTCGGAGGAGTTGGCGCAGCGGTATCCTTCCGTCGCCGGGCATTATGTGAGTGTCCGACTGCCCGTCGCTGTCGACGAGGTGAACGTGGCGCATCCTCGCCCCCAGCTTCTCGAAGTAGCCCATTATATGTTCCCGGTTGCAGAAGGGGGGCACCACGTCGCACATCCCTAGGAGGCGTGGAGATCCAACCTCGTCGAGGGCTGCTACGAGGTCGTTAAGGGTCACAACCACGTTGCTCTCGTAGTGGGTGAGTGGCTCAAGGAGCACGTCCATACCGACGTCCTCGGCATACGATGATATCTCCCCGAGGTTTTTGATGAGGCGTGGCCAGTATTGGGTTCGCGGCTCCTCGTAGCCTGCGTGCCCTGCGGAGATAAGCACGAAACCTGCACCCATCCTTACTGCCGCATCCAGTGAGAGCTTAACGTAGTTGACGCAATCACGGCGCATAGCCTCTGTACCCGCCATCATGTTGTAGGGGTAAGCGTTCATCTCCGGCGTGTACCCAATGACGGGTAGGCCGTACCTACTCGCCAGCTCGCCTATCTCACTTGCGCGGCCGCCCACAAGGTCCGGCGCGTAGGCGTGTGGGCGTCCACCCCACACCTCGACGCCTTCGTACCCGAAGCGCTTTGCATCGCTAAACGCCCTCTCCAGTGACAGGCGCATATACGGCATAGTGAAGAGCCCTAGTTTCATTTCTGCAACACCTCTAAACCCGGCGCAGGATTGATAATGAGGGCTATTCCGGTCTCTTAAAATTATGCGGCCACTCTCCGCCCTTCGCGAGCGCAGTGTCGCCGAGCCACTTGCCTATTCTGGCGCGTATCTCCTTCCTGATTCCAATGATGTGACATGGTGTGCCCATCTTCACGATGCTGCTCACATACTCGATGTCGTCGAAGGTAGTGAAAATGGGACCCTGCCGCGCGTGTATCATCTCCTAAAAAGGATAAATAACCGTGAAACTAGAGTGAGGATTCGAACCGGGTTGGTTAGCTTAACCAGTAATTCGCCTCCAAACAGAATACGGGTTCTGTTTGTGGACGATGAGGAGACACAGGTAGAGCTAGTCGCCCTGAACCTTGGGCGGCTCAACGCCAACTTGGACATTTCATTTGTGGCAAAACCTACGGAGGCGCTGAAGCTCCTGAAGAAGGGGGGCTACGATTGCATAGTCTCAGATTACTCCTTCCCAATGATGAGCGGGATACAGCTCTGCAGGGAGATAAGGAAAACGAGTAGCGTGCCGTTCATCCTCTACACAGCGCGCGGCAGCGAGGAAGTCGCCGCTGAGGCGTTCACTGCCGGTGTCGACGCCTACATAAAGAAGGAGTCCGAGCTCGCCCATTACATCATACTCGATAACAGGATCAAAGATGCCATAGAGAGGAATAGGATGCGTGAGGCTCTCGAGAGGACTAACGATGACCTCAAGCACTCTAAGGAGCAACTTCAGGCCTATGTGAATATGTTAGAGGAGAGAGTAGCCGAGAGGACTATCGAGATCAAGGAAACGAAAGAGCGTCTGGAGTCCTTCATGGACTCGGCTCCCGACGCGATATTCATCTATGATGCGGGCCTCAGGCTTTTGGACCTGAACAACGCGGCTCTTGCAGCCTACCCGCTGGGGACGCAGAAGAGGGCTCTCATCGGGAGGAAGATGTCTGATCTCGCACCTGGTATCGAGTCGACGGAGAGGTACAAGGGCTTCCTTAGGGTCCTAGACACGGGTGAGCAGTTCTATGAGGATTGTCACCGCGTGATCTTCGAGTGGGGTATGGGTGGCTGGGCCTCGACCTGGGCCTTCAGGATGGGAAAGAACCTCGGCTTAATTCGGAGAGACGTGACCCAAAATGAGACAGATAAACGGAGGAATCTCGAAGGAGGAGAAGTTCGTTGCCCTGACGAGGATGAGCCAGGTGGTTGCTCACGACCTGAGGGGGCCGCTGGGCGCCATAGTCCAAGCCGTCAACGTGTCGAAGCGCGACCCAAGCGTGCAGGGCAACATGATGAGGATCATCGAGTTGAATGCCGTTAAGTCGCTCACCATGATAGCTGACTGGCGATCGAACACGAGGGATGTCATTCCACAGCCCGTCGAAATAGACCCCGTTACGCTCATCGGTAAGATTGCTGAGACACTTAAGCTGCCCGAGGGCGTGAAGCTGACTACAAAGTTCGGCGACAAAATGAAGCCTATCAGGACTGACCCCGAGATGCTCAGGAAGGTCTTGAACAACCTCATTGAGAACGGCGTCGAGGCAATGCCGTCTGGTGGCGAGCTTATGGTTAGTGCTGACATGGAGAATGGAAGACTCGCCGTAATTGTCTCGGATACGGGGATCGGTATCTCTGACGATGCGAAGGAGAAGATATTCACGCCCCTATATTCGACCAAGCCGGGGGGAATGGGTCTAGGCCTCACTTATTCGAAGAGGGCTGTTGAGGCTCTCGGGGGGAGCATCAGCTTCGAGTCGAAGCAGGGGGAGGGCACAACCTTCATAGTCGAACTGCCCTTTATGAGCCTTAAGGATTAGATCCGCTGCGGTACTCGTTGATGTACTCGCGGGCGAACTTGTTCGCGTACCTCTCTGTCCCAAGGTGCCTTCCGCTGACCGACCTGAGGTGGTGGTAGAACTCGTGCAGTATCAGGAACGGGTCAGTCAACCCGTCACTGGTCGCCACGTAAATCGTCTCTTTTTCTAATATGTAGCACCCCGAGACGGTGACATGGCCCTTGGGGATGCCCACTCTGAGCCTAGGGACATCGACGTTGTACTTCTCGGCGAGGGAGGCGAGCGCCTTCTCGGCGTCGTGCGTGAGGATCAGGTGTACGATCCCCGCCTTGAACTTTCCATCGACTCCCGACACTGGATAACCTCAGATGTGCCTGATTCCCGCCGCCCTGTAATTAAGGATGAGCCGGCTATAGGTGTAACGCGCTACCCTTCCGAGAGTCTCCACGCACACCCGCCCCCTTTTAACGCCGATAGCTGATAATGGAAACCGATACACCATGAAGTACCACATGAGACGTATGGACAGGGCGATAACCGACCCGGCTAAGCTGGAGAGGGTCCTCAAGGAGACCCACTACATCACTGTCGCCATGTGCAAGGACGATGTCCCCTACCTCGTAAGTCTTAGCCATGCATATGATCCCAACGGGAAGCGCATCTATTTCCACTGTGCCAGCGAGGGGAAAAAGATGGATTACTGGAAGGCAAACCCACGCGTCTGGGGGCAGGCTATAATCGACCATGGCTATGTCGAGGGTAAGTGCAACCACCTCTATGTCACGGCTATGTTCGAGGGTACCGTCCACCTAGCAGAGGGAATCGAGGAGAAGAGGCGTATAATGGAGTACCTCTTCGCCAACCAGGAGAAGCCCTCCCCTACGGGTGAGATTGATCCACATTTCACACGCATAGGTAAGGATACTGAGATAGGCCGGACGACGATCGGCTGGATAGCCGTTGGGGAGATGACGGGGAAAAAGTCGTCAGAAGTAAAGTTCTAGGATAGGAAACGGGAGTCCTTCTTCGCCTTCCTCGCGATGACTCCGCGGATGTAGGCGATCTGCCCCTCGTGGTGTATGATCTCCGACATCTGCCTGATGAGCCTGTCGTAGCGCTTCACTGGGCCGCTTGGCGACTGCACCTCGATGGCGAGGTCGGCTGGCTTTAGCTTATTGAGCCCCTCCAGCACACTCGCCCTGCCCCGGGTGAGGTCGTCCATCAGCTTCGAGTAGGTTATCGTTTTGCTGCCGACGTAGTCGTCGGGCCACCCAGCCGGCTTGTAGTTGTTGTCACCCCTGAAGGTCCTCTGGAAGCCGACGTTCCACTGGTTTGACAGGTGCGTGAGTATCCACCTTATGTTGTTGGCTTCCACGTCAGGCCTCCACTCCAACTCGGCCTCCTTGATGTCCTTCATTGAGACATCGAACCTGCCGAACGCCGCGTTGGCGAATGACTTTAGTGCCTCGATCCTCTCGCTCAAAACATCACACCCGTGGATTGAGGGGTATCCGCGGGTTATTACCACTTTTGAGGCGTCAGCCCTATATCGACTCTCTACGTCTTATTCCAACGATCAAGTTGGACCTCCACGGCCTCAGGGTGCTAGACTTCCACGCCCACTTCCCCATTCAGCGCGGCGGGGACTCGAGGGCGAGCTACACACAGTCACTCATCAGTAGATACGGTGAGGAGAAGGCCCGGATAATCATGGCGAACTCGGCTCACTACCGCGACGAGTGGAGGAGAAAATGGGGATTCGACCCTCCTGAGAACGGGGTGCACAGCGACGAGGAGCAGGTCGAGCGTTGGATCGCCGACATGGACGCCAAGGGTCTGAGCAGGGTCAACTTCGTCATGGGTGGAGGAAACGATAACCTCTCCGAGATCGTGAAGATGCATCCCGATAGGTTCACGGGCTTTGCCCATCACGATATCTTCTCCGAGGGTGCAGCTTCGGAGCTGGAGCGCGGCGTGAGGAAGCTCGGGCTGCGCGGCTTCAAGCTCATCGCCTCCGGGCTCACGCGCCCCGTGGACGATAAGGCAGCGTATCCTGTCTGGGAGATGGCTGAGAAGCTCGAAGTCCCTGTCCTCATCCATTTCGGCGTCCTCGGTGGCGGAGGCGGCCCGGCCCGGAACCTGCACAACCTCGACCCTTTGAGCCTCTGGGAGGTCGCAGCCAGCTTCCCAACTCTCAACTTCGTCATACCTCACTTCGGCGCCTGCTACTTCCGCGAGCTACTCCAGCTATGCTGGGCTTGCCCTAATGTCCTATCGACACCTCGGGGAGTAACCAGTGGATGGCGTGGATGCCGTACAGGCTGACGCTCCGCGACCTTTTCCTCAAGTGCCTTGAGACAGTCGGTCCGGACAGGATAGTCTTCGGTACCGACTCCAGCTACTTCCCCCGCGGGTTCGCCGTCGACTACCTCCGAGAGCAGCTGCGTGAGGTGCGCGGCATCGGCGTCGGGGAGGACATTGTCGACAAGATTTTCTACGGTAACGCGGCGCGCCTCCTTGGGCTCTAGCAAACGAGAAATAACCGCTGCCCCTGCTAGAACCTGAGAGAGCCATGGCTGACATGGGAGTTCTAAGGACGCTTCTCGCCCCCCGCAAAACGCTCTTCGGCGCAGGTGCCGTCGACAAGGTGGCGGATGAGGCGAAGATGCTAGGTGGTAAGAAGGTGCTTCTGGTCACGGATGAGACCGTGGTCAAGCTCAAGATAGCGGACAGGGTGCTCGGCCCCCTCAGCTCTGAGGGATTCGATGTCGACGTATGGGACAAGGTGGAGCCGGAGCCGACGATGCCCGTCGCCGAGGCGTTGACGAAGTTCGTGAGGGAGAAGGACTACGACTCCGTCATCGGGCTCGGCGGAGGCAGCAGCCTCGACATGGCAAAGGTCGCCGCGCTGATGAAGGTGAACCCTGGCGACTTCAGGGGCTACGTCGAGGGCACCGCACCCGGGAAGAGGGGCATCCCGCTCCTTGCCATACCTACTACTAGCGGCACGGGCAGCGAGGCCACAGCCACGCTGGTTGTCACCCACAAGGAGATGAAGACGGGGATAACCCATCCCTTCATCATGCCCGACACCGCCCTAGTCGACCCCGCCCTCACAGTTAGTCTTCCCCAGCGCGTCACGGCCAACACAGGCATGGACGCCCTGAGCCACGCCATCGAGGCATACATGAGCCAGAAGAATAACACGTTCGCGGACGCCGTCGCCTTACAGTCGATGAGGCTCATCTCCGACAACATACGCCTCGCCTACGCGCAGGGCGGCAACATCGAGGCACGCGCACACATGGCGATGGGCAGCATGCTCGGCGGACTATCAATAGCTAACTCGAGCACCTGTGGTGGGCACGCCCTCGCCTATGGCTTCGCCGTCATGAAGTCGCTGCCACACGGCTTCACCTGCGCTATGGCGCTTCCCTTCATCATGGAGTACAACATGCTCGCCATACCTGAGAGGCTCGCTGACGTCGCCGAGGCACTCGGAGAGGACACCAGCGGCATGCACCCGCGCGAGGCGGCGTACGAGGCGGTTAACGCCGTCGCTCGCCTCAACCACGACCTCGGCATCCCCCTGAGCCTTGAGGAGTTAGGAGCTAAACACGACGAGATACCCAAGATGGCCGACGAGACTATGAGAATTGGAAGGCTCCTCAGCATAAATCCGAGGAGCATGAATAGGGAGGAGGCCGTGCGCGTCTTCGAGAGGATGTGGCACGGCTTCGAGTAAGCCAGCCACTCACGCAGTCTAGGCGGTCACTACCGCCTTCTTTACGTCAGTCTTGAAGTGGCAGACCGGGCACGTCGTCTTGGGGAACGGCGAGTTTGTCTCGAACTTGTTCGCGCATTTTGTACACACGACTACTGTTTTATCCAATCCTTCTTTCACCTCCCCTGCAGTCAGTCTATGCTCCGCTAAGACGTACTACGAGATACAAGTCGAATAACCCGGCAGACCCGGGTGTATGATTAAATATGGTCGCTTAAGCATAAAAAGGATTGCAGATCGGAATAAGCGCCCTATTTGCATATTCCTAGAGTGCTTGAACGGTGGTCACGTGAATAGAAGGAGTGTAAAACTTCAAAAGTGGAGGGCTTGATCCTCCACCATGTTCTCAGGTATAGGCGGCTTCGGGGCGGGCGACCTCCCTGGTCTCAAGAAGTGGAAGACGCGGCAGCTATCCAGCAGTGACTCGTCGGGAGGCAACCTCGACTTTGTACCCATCCCCGCGGGGGAGACGGTGCAGTTGGGGAAGATAGACGGTCCCGGCTGGGTGAGTAGGTTGTGGTTTACTGTCATGTGCCCCGATAAGGACGTCTATCGTAAGCTCATCCTCCGCTTCTACTGGGATGGGGAGGAGAACCCTAGCGTCGAGACGCCTTTCGGCGACTTCTTCGGCGTAGGCTTCAGCGAGTACGCCCAGAACATGAGCCTCATACAGGGCGTGACGAGCGGCGGCTTCTACAGCTACTGGCCCATGCCCTTCACAAAGGGCGCCCGCTTCGAGGCGCGCAACATCGGGGACGTCGATGTATCTCACCTCTACTATGGTATACAGATTCACGAGACCGACGTCTCTAAGGACACCCCTCGCTTCCACGCCAAGTGGAGACGAGAAAACCCCACTACACAGGACAAGAACTACACCATCCTCGAAGCAAAAGGCCGCGGCCACTACTGCGGTGTCGTCCTCAGCATGCAGGAGTACGACAAGGGGAGCCGCCAGATGCTGGAGGGTGACGAGATGATCTGGGTCGATGGCGAGAAGGAGCCAAGTATCAGGGGCACAGGCACCGAGGACTACTTCCAGGGTGGCTGGTACTGGGAGAACGGCCCCTTCAGCGCGCCGTTCCACGGCCTAACTGTTGGCGATAAGATGCACAGCAAATACTGTGCTTACCGCTTACACATCCCCGACCCCATTCCCTTTACGGAGAGCATCAGTGTCCAGATCGAGCACGGCAACTGCAATATGCTCCAGCAGGACTACTCAAGCCTCGCTTACTGGTACCAGCAGGAGCCTCACGACCCGTCCTTCGCAGGTATCCCCGACGACGCCTCATACGTCACACCCATCGGCACACGCGAGGAAGCCTACCTGATGAGCGAGCTCGTCCAGGACCCACCCGCCAACGTCGAACGTAGGAAGGTCATCTCGCAGGCGGCTCAGCTCAGGAACAGGCTGAAGAAGGCGAAGGCAAAGGGAGTCGTCCCAGAGGACCTCAAGGGCCTCAGCGACGCCGACTTCCTCCATGCTGACTATGAGGGGTTAAAGAGGATAGTAGACAGGGTGAGTAGGATGAGAAGCAGGAAACCTCGCTTTAACAAATAAATACCTTTAAAACCAGCGAAAGTATCCGATAACGCGTATAGTGGCTACCTAAACGGTGACCGTTATACTGAACAAGGAGTGAATGAAATGGGTTATAGAGAAAGGCGTAGCTTTGACCGTAGTGGACCACGCGAGATGCACAAGGTAACGTGCTCTGACTGTGGAAAGGAGACAGAAGTCCCCTTCAAGCCGACAGAGGGCCGTCCGGTCTACTGTCAAGAGTGCTTCGCCAAGCACAGACCACCGAGAAGGTACTAAGCCACAACGTGAGCCTTTCGAGCGGGTAAAACCGCTAAGAATCGCTTATTGATTTTATTTCGATGAAAACGGGGAGAGGAATCTCTCTGGTTCACCGTTGTTTTAGTAGCCGACTAATGCGGGCATCGGCGCTGTCGACCGAGAGAGTATCTCTCCGAGGAGTCTGCGCCCTAGGTCAGTCAGCTCAAGTATCTTCCATTTTATCACGCCTAGGTGTTGGAGGCTCTTTTTAACTCCCGTTGGTAGTGCGCTGGCTGGGACGACGCCGTCCTTGTACTTTGCCAACTCGTCCTGGTATAGGTAGAGGAGGTTCATGCGGCTCATGTCGTCGAGTTCGTTGAGCTGCTCGGGGGAGTAGGTCTTGATGGTTACGCGTGGCTGCATCTCTTCGGGGTACCTCTCGAAGTGGGCGAGGCCATTGGTGACTCTTATGTAGCCTGCGCGCTGGAGGCTCGCGAGGCTCCTCTCGCCTCCCTGCTTGTAGCGGTAGTTCCGCAGGAGCTCGATGACGGGTAGACCGTTTGGCGCCATGTGTAGGCGCTCGAGAATGTCAACCTGTATCGGCCCTATCACGCGTAGATCCCTCGGGTAGGTAGTCTATTGTTTCCCAGGATTTAGGTGTTTACCGAGTGGCGTGTATACCTTCTAAGAAGGGGGTTATTCCTCGACGGGCATGATCTTGGAGAGGTAGTTGTAGCCTAGGATGAGTCCCTTTTCCTCGCGGCCGTACTTCTCAACGATGCCGGACTCGGTCTCTATGTGTTCCTTAGCGTAGGCGGCGGCGAAGACGTCGTCTTCGTGCTCGATGTCGATGTTGCCCTTGTAGCCGACCTCGATGAGGGCGGTGAGGAATTTGGGCCAGTCCATGAGGCCCCAGCCGGGGAGGCGTGCCCGCCACCAGCCGTGGCCGAGGCCCACTGTCTCGCCGAAGCACTGGCCGATGATGCCGACGCGTTTCAACACCTTCTGGTTGATCTCCATGTCCTTGGCGTGTATGTGGAAGATGCGGTCGCCGTAGTCGTATATGGCTTGCACGTAATCGATGCCTTGCCAGATCATGTGGCTGGGGTCGAGTTCGATGCCGAGCGCCTTGCTCTTGACGACTTTGTACATCTCGTCCCAGACTTCGGGGCTGATTGCGATGTTCTCGCCTCGGAGGTAGAATCTGTCCATCATTGGGCAGTTCTCGATGGCGATCTTTATGCTCCGCTTCTCAGCTTCGGCGCAGAAGGGTGTGAAGACCTTCTCGAAGAGCGGGATGTTCTCCTTGATCGACATAGGCATATTCCTCCCAGCGAATGTGCACACTACATCCACATCCATCCGCGTGGCGAGTTCCATGACCTTGCCGAAGTACCTGATCGCCTCCTTGGCGTGCTTCGGGTTCGGGTCGAGGTAGTTAGGGTAGTAGCCCAGCGCCGATATCTCGATATCGTGCGCCGCGAGGTCCTTCTTGACCTCCTTTATGCGCCTGTCAGTCACATTGTCGGCGTTCAGGCTCGAGTCGGGCCACGCCGAGAGCTCCATGCTCCGGAACCCGACTTTGTGCGCGAATTCGACGGTCTTCTCGTCGTAGTTCGTATAAAATCCTAGCTTCATAGTTGTTTCTTTCGATAAAACTACTATTTAGAATGTTGCACGTGAAGATTCTGCATCCTATATCATGGCTGGCTGCATTATTCCGATGGGGTTTCCCTCTGGGTCGAGGACGATTGCGAACTTGCCGATAGTTGGTATCTCGGCTTTGTCGCTGACGATTTTAGCACCGAGCCTCTTTGCTTCCTTGAGGGCGCGGTCTATGTCTTCGACAGCGACGTAGCTGACAGGGATGGCTCCCGCCATTTCCTTCTTGTACATGCCTCCGTTGACGCCGGGGCGGAGGAGCATCCCCTTCTCGTCTATTGGTACAGTCTGGATGCTCCAGTATTCCATATCGACGCCTGGCACGGGAGGGTGCTTCACGATCTTCCAGCCAAAGACCTTCTCGTAGAAGCCCTTGAGCTTCTCGTAGGTTCTCGGCGGGTATCTCAAAATGTATGATTGTTGGGTCCATTAGGGTCGATCGTTGGGTGTGAACGGGGGTTCTTAAATCTGGGATCGATTACTACTCAGGCTCTTGCCTCGCCGACGCTCCAGAGTAAGTGATGAGATTATTCAATCAGCACAAGCCCGAAGAAGCTGCCCTGGCAATCCTTGTCCTTGAGGACCTCGACAGTGAAGCCGTTCCTCCTAACCGTCTCATAGACGTCGATGCCAGATGCTTCCATCGTTGGCCGTGCCTGGGCTGGGTGTACGCAGTTCTTTAAGTTGCACTTCTCGCAGAAGGCGCAGCTACCCGCCTTGAAGCTGAATGCCTTGTATTTGCCGTCTAGGAATATGGCGCGCTCAATCTCCGGCATAGCTTTCTTCACATCGGCCATCGATGTGAACTTGATGAGTAGGGCGTAATCGTAGTCATCTATCGCTTTCTGGGTCTCCTCCGCTGTTGGTGTGTATGGAGGGCAGCAGAGGTTCGTGTTGTAACGGGGGCAGCCGTACTGGCACCTGAGCCGGGTCCAGCTAGCCGTCTTTATAGATGTGGCGAGGATGGCCTTCGCATCGGATGCGCCTTTCTCGATTGCGAGTTTAACGTAGTTGCTGTATAGGCTTCCCCACGTGCCATCGTTTCCCATGGGGCTGCATCGGGGTGGCCGCGTTTAAAGGGGTTGAGGTATGAAAAATAACCCTTGCTAGGGTTGCCTTCTTTTCATGTATAAGGTGTTGTGGAGTGTGGAGGCATCCGCGGGAGAATGACAGGCCAGCACGCGGTGAGTTCGGGTAAAAAACCTTACAGTCCCCGGGATAGAAGGGACTGAAATCCCTGGGACAATTCGCATATCAGGAGCTTTTAATAGAATATTCCGGGGATAACTAGGAAGGGGCGTCAGGATGCATCTAACCGAGCAGGAAAAAGCGATTTTAGAGGGAGCTGAGGGCGAGGCTCCGAAGCTGGCCATGGAGATTATGAAGAAAGTCGGCGAGATCAACGAAGCCGAGCGATTAATTCCAATTCAGAGTGTCCACCTCGTTCTTCACGCGTATAAGAGTGCCTTCGACGCGGGTGTAGACGCTGCCGTCAAGATAGCGGAGATGGGTGGCAAGTTCATCGTGCCCACGACCATCGACCCCTATGGGATGGATGCGGAGGACTGGAGGGGCGCGAAAACCCCTGAAAGCTATGCGAAGCAGCAGATAAGGCTCGAGGAAGCCGTGATGAAGATGGGTGTGATACCCGTCTGGACGTGCACCCCCTACTATGGGTTCAACGCGCCCCGGTTCGGAGACCACCTCGCATGGTCGGAGTCATCCGCGGTCGCCTACGCAAACACGGTAATAGGCGCGAGGACAAACAGGCAGACGGCGATCGTCGACATATGCTGCGGCATCCTGGGGAAGGTGCCTGAGACGGGTCTTCACCTCCAGGAAAACCGTTACGGTGAGGTTCTCATACATCTCAACGTGGATAGGGAGTTGAAGTCGTGGGAGTACCCTGCCCTCGGCTATCTCCTTGGTAAGAGGCTCGGCAGCCGCATCGGCGTCGTCGATGGGATGAAGGGTGCCCCGAAGCATGAGAGTCTAAAGTCTCTCTGCGCCGCCGCGGCGGCCTCGGGCTCCGTGACCCTGCTCCACATCGTCGGGGTGACGCCCGAAGCCAGGACGCTGGAGGAAGCCTTCGGACCTAAGAAGCCGGTCGATGAATTCGTCGTCACGGCCGAGGACTTGTTGAAGACGCGCAATTCTATGTGCACCTACAAGGGAGACGAGATTGACTTCGTCGCTCTGGGGTGCCCGCAGTATACGATAAATGAGATTGTTAACGTCCATAGGTTACTCAACGGGCGTAGGGTGAACCCGGGCACTAACTTCTGGATCTACGCAAACAGCTACGCCATCGACCTTGCGGAGAAGATGGGTCTGCGCAAGTCGCTTGAGGAGGCCGGCGTCGTGATCCGCGCGGAGACGTGCATGGTCATATCGCCTATAGCGAACTGGAACTTCAGAACGATGATGACGGACTCCGGGAAATGCAGTTATTATGGTCCAGCGGAGTGTCGCACGGAGATCATATTCGCCGGTGTGGATGAGTGTGTGGAGGCCGCGGTTTCAGGCAGGCTGTCGAAGTAGGGAGATGGGTGATTATGAGGAAAATTATGGGGAGAGGCGTAATCGAGGGGATCGCGAAGGGTGAGGCTCTCGTATCGACTCAGCCTTTCGGCTTTTTTGGGGGCGTGGATCCGTCCACTGGTCTGGTGATCGATAAGTGGCATGAGCTCTACGGGAAGAACATCAAGGGGAAGGTGCTGGTGTACCCTGAGGGCAGGGGCTCCACCGTGGGCGCGGCTGTGGTTCTCGAGCTTGTTCGCACCGGCTGCGCCCCGGCGGCCATCATAAACGTGAAGATAGAGACGATAACTGCGGCCGGGGGCCTGATGGCGAAGAAATTCTACGACAAGGATATGCCCATGGTGGACCGTCTTTCTGAGGACCCGATTAAGGCGATAAAGACTGGAGACATAGTCGAGGTAAATGGCACCACGGGTGAAGTAACGATCTTTTAGCGGATACTCCTGAGAAAAGAATCCGAAGGCCTCCCATACGAATTTGTAGGTTCTTTAACTACGCCTCCTAAATAATTCATGGAGTAGATAAGCCGTTGAAAACCAAAGAGGAGAAGAAGGGTTACAGATTATTTACCGAATTCGAGAAGCGGGACAATAAACTACAAGATGCTTTGAAGACTGTTCGCGGGACGAAGAAGCATTACCCATCACGGGATATGTGAGCGCGCTTCAAGGGCTTAGAATAGGCGCGCGCGGTTCACATCAGGGTTGATACTGGAAAAGTCAAATCTTCTAATATCAGTTAACTCGTTCCTGCTGAAGGCGGAAACCGTGTTAGTACTTTATTCGATCCCCGTTCTCAGCTGGGGTTGTCTATCCTCCACTGTATCCCCGACCTGAGGAAGTGGTAGTCGTCGGTTCGAGGCTTGAGAATCGCGGGGAGCGTGGTTCCTTCACCCCTGATGCCCTCCCACTTCCCAGTGCCTCCTACGAACTTGTACAACCCGCGACCCCTCGCGTACCACCAGACGTGGCAGAGCCACGACATGTCCCCCTCCGCGTCGCAGTCCTCGAGCAGCATCACGTCGGCGAGCCTCTCCCCATCTTTCCACACGGTCACCCCGTTGTCGTTGCTTGCCGCGTAGCCGCGTGGGCTCTGAACAGCTGGGTCCTCGGGCAGCAGGACACCTATCTGTGTGTTGATAATGAGTTTGAGTCCGTTGGATAGCTCCCTTATCGACTCGGTGACGTGGGGGCCGTGGAAGCTGAGGCTAGACGCCTTGTTCGTGTATGGACCCTTGGGGTTGAAGGCGGGTATGGTCTGGTCGTTCTTCTCGTCGATCTCCCAGCTTATCTCGTAGTTCGCCATCGTGCCCTCGTCGGCGCGGCGCTGTGTGCCCGTGATGACCGCCTCGCCGGCTATGCCCTTCCACTTCCCCGTGCCGACTACGAAGTGGTAGGTGGGCTTCCCGTCGCTTGGCTCCCAGAGGATACTCCACGTTACGTCGCCGTCGGCGTCTATCGTCTCGACGAACGCCGCCTGCCTGATGAGCTTGCCCGCTGAGTCCTGCAGGATGCTCCCGTGCGAGTAGTACGTCGCCTTGTACCAGGGGCTCTCTTTGTTTTCCGCGACGATGGTTCCAGACCTGTGGTTGTCGATGTGTGTCTGGCCCGGCTTCACGGTCTTCTTCTTCCGCTCCACCATGGGATTCATGAAGATGTAGCCGACGTCCTTGCCCGCCTTTTTTTCCACCATGTTGTGTCGTCGTTCAAGTCTGCAACCGACTAGAAAATAGTTTCCACACCAAAAATTGCCATAGGGTAAACATGAGAATCCTTGACTCACATCGAGAACATGTGAACAAAGATTTCACGCGACTTGATTGTCGCCCCTGCAAATGCGGGTTAGGTTATAGCCACTCTTTGTGTTCGTCGCCACCGGTTCCCATTAACTCGAAGTAGACTTTTACCTCGCCTATTGCCTTCTCGGCATCCTTTCTCTTCTTCCATTTGCTGTTAAGGTGTTCGGGTTCGCCTACGAATAGCTCCACCAATATGTTGCCTTGTTCCTCGGGGATTAGACCGATCTCCATGAGATGCCCTATGTAGTCTTCGAGTCGCCATTCGGGGGCTGGTTTGTTCTCTGGGGATAGGTCCTCGGGGTATGCTCCTGTGAGATCCTCGAGCATGGTTCGCACTGCCTCCCTTGAGAGCAGATACGATGTCAGGTACTCGCCTTCGTTGAATCTGATTTCTGCTAGGTTGAGCAGGATTTTTGAGGCGACGGGGTTTTTCTGGACTATTTGGAGTTGGATGACCTCTTCGAAGACTTCTCTTAGACCATGATTGTATTCGAAGTCGATGGTCTCGGCGGTGTCGAGTATCCTGAGCATGAGTGCTGCGGTCTCGGGGTTGAGAAGAGTTGCATAGCGGGCGGCTTCTTCGATGTAGGGCATGTATTCGGTTAGAATGTTTTTTGCGTAGTCGGTTTCCTCGATGTGTAGGATTACACCTGCTAGTAACTCACTGAGTTGGTGGACGATTTTTGAGATGCCTCTGAGTCTCCTTCTTGAGCCTTCACTGCATTGTAATGACTTTTCTTGGGTTTTGCGGCTTCTCTCTATTATTCTCTTTGAGGCTTCAAGGATTAGGTTTCTTGCTCTTTTTTTGGTCAGCTGTTCGCTGCTGTGAATCGCGTTGTATTTATCGATGGATTTGAGGAGCCTGTTTATGCTCAAACATTTTCTATTTGAAATTGTTTGTTTTTCAAGTATGGACTCGATCTGGCTGAGCCATTCCTCGGTTTTATTGAGTCGCCTTGAAGCCATAGTTAATGGAGGAGGTTATACGGATATCAGAGGTTGTTATCACGTAATGAGAAAGTTCTTTGTCGTTACGTGCTTGATATATCGGTTTTTCAGTGACGGGTATCAATATTGTAGTTAATTCAACTATTAATTATAAGCCGTTGTTGTCGTCTTTATTCATAGTTGTTCTTTAATACTAAATCTCGCGTGCGGAGAAAAAACCCCGCTTGCTGGTGATTGTTGGCGTAGAAGAATAGATTCGAACCTTCCAATTTCATTTTTCATCATAACTCTTAGGGATTCGATTTTGATAGGGGCTCTCTCAGGATTGCTTCGATTATTCGGAAAAACGTGAAATAACCCTTTTCTATCTATTTGTATAAGCTGTCTTCATGTCTGCTGATTTTCCCATCTACGAAACGGCTAGGCTGAGGCTGCGCGCACCTCGTGATGAAGACATCATCGTACAGTTTGCCGTCGGGAGCGACGAGGAGGTCATGAGATATTATGGTATGCCCCCATACACGAAGCGTGAACAATCAGCCTTCGAGATCGAGTGGTACCGATCCATATACCGTGAGAAGCAGGGCATCAGGTGGATCATAACCGAGCGGGACTCGGATACATACATCGGCGATATAGGTTACCTGAAGTGGGAACAGAAACACAGACGCGCCGAGATAGGCTACAAGCTGGATAGGCGCCACTGGAACAAGGGCTACATGTCCGAAGCCCTCGTCGAGGTCCTTCAACACGGCTTCACCGTGATGGGTCTGAACAGAGTCGAGGCTCTCGTGGACCCGAGGAACCCACAGTCGGTAAGGGTGCTAGAGAAGCGCGGCTTCAAGCGGGACGGGCTGCTCCGTGAATACGAGATAGAGTACGGTGAGCCCGTTGACTTGATCATGTTGTCTCTTCTGAGGCGAGAATGGGGATGATTTTGGCGCAGAGGAATAGAATGCTTACCCCATTCAATTTGCCCATTTTTTGTTAATTTTATATTTGTTTAGAGAGTGGACTTTATACTATTATTTATGAGGCGCGCGCGCACGGGATTTATTTTTCCTTAACCCTTAAATAGCTAAGTGAGCCTCAATCTGCGGCGAGCTGTACGGCATCAGACAAAGTAAGGTACAAGTGTAAAAAATGTGGAAGAGAAACCATATTTTACACCGAGATTTATCCTGATCTATGCGCCGAGTGTGGCGTTGGACAATTGGAAATAGACCGTGACAAGCCTGTTTTGAAGGTAAAGAAAATTTGAGTGTGTCCTATAGAAAAAAAGGGCATTTTATTCTGGGTTTTTGAAGGAATAGTTTTTTAGATTTTAGCCATATCGAAGATTTGCGCCGATATTTAGGCGCAGTTCTAGGTGAGTGACGGCAGACTATCCAAATAATAACTAATTAGTTGAGCGTGCGTGGTGGTCAAAGAAAAAATGGATGATACAAATCGTTATCGAACCACAGATGGGCCTTAAAATTTCTACTTTTTATTTTTTTACATAAAAAGAAATAAAAGTTTTCCTAAAACTCGTGTATTAGCGCAGAGGTTTAGAAACATATCTCGTTCATTTTACTCATTTGCGTTAATTTTGGGGTTCATCTGCATAAGTTGGGATTTAGTTATCTTAGAATGGATATTACTCGTTCATAGTAAGTTTTTTCTAGTTTTTCATGCGCTCGCGCTCGACTTTTACGCGAGCCGAGTCGTGCACTCAATCGCGCCATACCATAACATCGCGAAGGGGTGGGACCACGTCATGGACGTCGAGGGCGTACACCCAGCGAGAGAGCATACGACCTTTTAAGGCTCAGCCCTGGAGGAGTCGGCTACAGCATACCCGGAATCGGGCTAAAAGAGAAATAATTGAAGGAGTCACGCATATTTTTTAAACCTCTGAAGCCTTGTAAAGATTCCTTTTCAAAAAGTGATAAAAATAGTCGCATGAACTGGAGTTATGGGAGCCGATGCCTCCCGTGAAAACGTATCCACCTTGAAGATAAAATCCACGCATCTGGCATATGCAGCGACGTTCACCATATACTTCGTACTACTATTTCTTGCATTAACAAGCCCAGACCGTCCAGCAACCCCCTTCCAACAAACCTACGTAAACGGCCCCGTAAACATAACAGGCTACCTCACCCAGAGGCCTTTCCCAGCAAGACAATACGTCTCAGAAGAAGCAGCCAACGGAAAGTCACTATTCTCGTTGGGTGAGTACATGGCGGTGGCGGGCAACGAGACCGCCACACCGTTCTACCTTTTCAGCCAAAAGTATAACGGGACTATCTGGGAGAACTATGGCTTGTCGCCGCCCAGCTTCGAGCTCGACCTCGGGGAACTCTCAAACTGGGATGTTTACGGCGCCTATACTAGCCAGCTCAGGGTCACGGTAACTGGGAACGCATTCACCGTGGGTAGGCTGAATGGTACCTTTCAGTGTGTAGAGGCGGATCAGATCGTCATCCAAAATCGCATGTATCTGCCATTCTTCGTGGAGTGGTGGAAAATCAACGGAGGAAGGCTTACGAGTCTAGGAGGTTATGGAACCAGCACCAATTTCGATACGAATCATTTCTCCGTGACCTCATCGGAGTACCTGAACTCGACATCTTATTACAGGGTGGCTCTCGGCGGAGGCGACTCTATCAGGTTTTCAGCTGAGTCAACTCAGCCCTTCAGCCTGAAGGTGTATGCGTCGGTCGGGGGGAAGCCGTCCGAGAACAATAGGGTGCTCGGGTCTGTAATTTACTCGTTTGAAAACGTGACTTCGGTGTCGAGGGAGTTTACAGCGTTTGAGGCCGGTACGTATAGTTACTCATTTTATACGGATTACCTGGTTAATGGCTGGTTCACGGTGGATTTCAAGGCGGGTAGATTGGGCAAACCAGGCGTACATTGATGGCATTAGGATCAGCTTTGGGTGAGTAAGGGTTAGAGATTAGGTGTTTCTCGTCTGTTGAGAATCACCTTTGCGCGCGCGGGTAAGAGGGTGGCGACTCAGGCTGCTAGGCTTCTTGTGAATCACTTGTTTGACGCTACTCCGGTTGAGCGTTTGTGGGCTACGGTGGTTGTTGAGAATGTTGCTTCGGTGAAGGTGCTTGAGAGTGCGGCTTTGATTCATGAGGGTGTTGAGAGGAGGAAGGTGTTTCTTCACGGGGTGTATCAGGATACGCACCAGTTGTCGATTATTCGTGGGGATTGGGTGTCTGAGGGGGTTTATCGGAGAAGTCACGAGTTTTAATTCTCAATCAATCGTACAATAGTCTTATCCTCACTTCCACCTGATACTGAATCGTGAACCATCTTGCCACATGTGAAGGCTAACGGACTCAACATCTACTACGAGGAACACGGGCAAGGAAAACCCCTCATACTGCTACACGGCGGAACCGTCTCACAGATAATGTGGAGCCAACACATACCCCTACTCCAGAAACACTTCAAAGTCGTCACACCCGACCTACGAGGACACGGAAAAACAGACAACCCTTACAAACAATTCAGCTACAAAGCAATGGCGGAGGACATATCCTCCTTCATCACGGTCAAAGGATACGATAAGCCGCATCTATGCGGATATAGCGACGGAGGCCAAGCCGCGCTGGAGCTGGCTATGAACTACCCCCGGCAAATTCAAACGCTGGTTATCGGCGGCGTCTTCAACCGATACGAAATCCTACTTGGAAGCAGTGGGCCGCCTGGGGTTCAAGGGGCCGGGTGAGGTAGACACTGACGTCACCGTCGCGAACAACTCCACAGGCTACGTTGAGTGGTTGAAGAGTGTGCATGCTCCGGGTTCGGATTATTGGAAGACTCTGTTCCATCAGCTCAGTTACATGTGGTTCTCCCCGCTGAGCTACAAGTTGTCTGATTTTGGAGCGTCGTTGTCCCGACGCTCGTGATGGCTGGTGACCGTGATGATTTGGCTCCGGTTGAGGAGGCGGTTAAGATTTTTCAGATCTATTCGAGGCGCTGAGCTGTTTGTTGCTCCTGGGTCTGATCATGGCTTTCCTCTGAGTGCCCCAGAGCTGTTCTGTGATGTCGTTACCCGATTCTGTAAGTCTCAATAGCCTTATCCTCACTTCCACCTGATACTTCACCATGGTTGACCTTTCGCGGGTACCAACACAGTTGACGATAGTTGTGTTGACCATTTTCGGAGTGATTTTGTTATACATAGGTATGGCTACAAACCAGTCGATGCTTACGTTGATTTCGTTTCTCGTCTTGCTAAGTGGATTCATCTTTATGATATTGAGGAGTAAATCAGGGCTCGGCAACGATTAATCAATTCATAAACATCTAATGCTAAAGACTCTTTCCGGTTAGCTTCATCTAACATAAGAAATCTAATTCGATTTTACGTGCGCGCGTCAGAATCCCAGAGGTTGAACTTGGCGTTTAGATGTTTGACAAGTTTAACTTTGGATTCTATCGTTGATTCTTTGAGCCTTCTGCCCTTCAGATATTCCTCAAACCCTAAGATGCATAGGGTTCAGATGTGGCGCAGAGGAAGGGATTCGAACCCTTGAGGCTCAAGGCCACTAGTTTTCGAGACTAGCCCAATAACCGCTCTGGCACCTCTGCCCAGAGATGAACCATGGGAGGCACAATATTAGCTTTCCCCGTGAGGTGCTGATGGGGTCACTGGGGGTAGGCGTGGAAGAACTCGTCGCATCCCATGCGTACGAGCTCGCGTAGCGAGTTCCTCCCCCGCTCCGCTTCTATCGACTGCGCCATGTGGCACCCGGCAATGTACCAGAGGCGCGTCGGCTTCTCGCTGAACTCACCGTAGATGCCGAGGTCGCCATCGGCAACTTTCCTATCGGGGGAGCTTTCGAGGCGTTCAAGCTTCGTGAAGTAGGTGCGTACTCTGCGCTGCCTCTCGGCGGGGTCGGCGAGGGCGATGTAGTCGGGGTCGCCGAGCCCGCCCTCCTCTGCCCTGAGCTGGAGAGGCGTGATGACGCCCATTCCCTCGAGGTGGGTGAGGAATCTCACGTTCGCCGCTAGTTCACCCCACGTCGCCGGCGCCTTCAGGTCTGGCATGTCGTGGTATGCGAAGTAGCCGGCGTGGGCGAGCTCGTGCATGAGGTAGTAGACAGCCTCGCGGCGGTCCGCGTGGAACGGCGCGTGGCCGAGGTTCATCGCCACGTTCCCGCCGAGGGCGACGTTGTCGTAGCCGAGATTGAGGTAGACGGTGGCGTCGAACCTGTGCTCCTCGGGGAGGTAGTCGAGGACGCCGGGAAGCCAGCGCCCCCTGTCCTGCGCGAGGAGGTAGTCCCTTACCTCGGCGGCGTTTCGTATCGTGGACTCGTCCGCCTTGGCGAGCCTGGCGGCCCAGAACTCCTCGGCGGAGGTCCGCGTGTCCATGTTCGACCAGCGGTAGTGCCTGTAGGCGAAGTCACCCCCGGGGCTCTCGGCGATGGCGCGCAGATTCGCGGGGGTCCTATCCTTGATGTAGGTTGATGCGGCGTCGAGGCCGGAGGAGTCGAAGGTTATCCTCTGCCCGGCGCCCAACGCGTGTCACCTAGAGCGACCTGTGTATGGCTAGGAGGTCGCTGAGGACTCCGTGGCCCGTCTCAACGCCTCCTGCGCCTTTCCCTATGATTGTGACGGGGCCGAGGCCGTCTGTCTCGAAGGTTAGGGCGTTCGTTGTGCCCGAGACGCTTGCGAGTGGGTCGGTGAGGTCTACGAGTTCCGGGGAGACCTTCGCTTTGACCTTTGAGCCTTCGCGCCACGCGTGGGCGATGAGCTTGATGCGCTTTCCCTGCTTCTTCGCTGCCTCGATGTCCTTTGGGGCGATCTTGGTTATGCCCTCGCGCTCGACGTCGGCGACCTTGAGTTTGGCGCCCATGACGCTGTTGGCGAGTATCACCGTCTTCCCGACGGCGTCCCAGCCCTCTACGTCGCCGGAGGGCTCGACCTCGGCGTAGCCCAGTTTCTGCGCCTCTTTGAGGATGTCGGCGTAGGCGCCGCCCTTCTCCATGTTTGTGAGGATGTAGTTCGTCGTCCCGTTTAGGATGCCGCGGAAGCCGTTGACGACGTGCCCCGCGAGGCCGTCGATGCCGAGCATGATGGTTGGCGTTCCGCTCATCACGGTGCACTCGAAGCGTATCTGGACGCCGTTGTCGTCGGCGAGCTTTTTCAGCTCGGGGTAGGCGAGGGCGATTGGCCCCTTGTTGCTCGTGATGACGTGCTTCTTCGCCTTTAACGCCTCTTTGATGTGGGTGAGGCCGGGCTCCCCTGTCTCGAGGTTTGTCCACGCCGCCTCGACGACGACGTCTGCGTTCGTCTCCCTGATTGTGCGGAGGCTGTCCATGCCCTTCGTCCCGCCCTTGTATCCGTCGATCTTGTTCGATTCCTTGACTAGGCGGAGGAGCTCTCCGATGTCTAGACCCTTCGGGTCGTAGACGGAGCCCCTGTTTATGTCGCTGACCGCGACTAACTCGCAGTCGAGCCCGTAGCGATCCTTGAGCATCTTTCTCTTCTCGTGCAGGACCTTGGCGAAGCTGCTGCCGACGGTCCCGAAGCCGATGACGGCGACTCTTATCATGCGTCCTCTGCCGATGTCTCGGCGGCGTCGATATTTAGAGGTTCGCAGAGGCGGTGCATCGAGTATATGCGATACCCGAAAAATGGTCAGCTCTTCCCGCCGTTCAGTTTCCTGACGCCTTCCCAGCCTTCGCGGTTCTTCGCTTGGATGAGGTCGAGCGCCTCCTTACTGGAGCCTAGCTTTGGCTGGCTCTCCCCCATCTGGCGGAGGAGGTACTCGGCGGCGCGTAGAGTCTTCCTGCTGAGCTCCGAGTCGGCGAGGTCGGCGATGCTGACTATTAGTGCCTCCATGGTCTTGGGTTTGACGGGGCTCACGTCACCGTGGTGACTTGCCGCGATGTGAACTACGTCGACGGGAAAGCCCCGCTTGTAGAGCTCCGCCACGAGCAGCGTGAGGTGGTCGATCTTTTCACCGAGGGGGGAGGTCATGTAGCTGCCATCGCCCCGGGGCTCGTAGGTGTAGACCTTCATCACGTCGTGTATGAGGGAGCCGGCTATGACGGCGTCCCTGTCGACCTTGCCACCGTAGACGCCTTCGACGAGGTCGCAGAGTGTCAGACTCAGCTTTGTTACCCCGATCGTGTGCTGGAGGAGCCCGCCGCAGTAGCTGTGGTGCTGGTAGGCGCCAGCCGGGCACTCCTCGACGGGGAGCCGCGGAGAGTCGAGGTCGAGCCTCGGATCCCTCAGCAGATCGACGACCTTCTCCCTAAGTGCCTTATCCTGTATCTTTTCTGCGAGCTTCTCGACCTCGTACTTCATGACAAGACACCGGGGATGAATCCTAAAGACTGGACGGAAACCGTTCTTAAATCTATCCACCCGTTAAGGATGCTTGGCAGAACAGGATAATAGAGTATTACGAGGAAATTTAATAGTAATATGTAATGCCCGGGGGTGAATCTTATTAGGCGCCCCGGTTTTCCCATCAGTTATGCACGAGTGGGCCTTAGCCGAGGGAATAGTGAAGACCGCGGATAAATTCGCGGAGGACCATGGCATCGACGATGTCACCGAGGTCAAGGTAATGGTCGGTGAGCTTCAGTCGATAGAGCACGAGATAATTGAGTTTGCCCTCGACCAGCTTCGGACCATTCGGCTCAAGGGCGCCAAGTTTGTCATTGAGGCGATCCCCGCCAAGTTTAGGTGCCGCGTCTGCAGCCGAGAGTGGGGTCTGGAGAAGGAGAAGCTTGACAAGGAGACGGGGGAGGCGATCCACTTCGTCCCCGAGATGGCGCACGTCTATCTCAAGTGCCCTGGCTGCGGTAGCCCCGACTTCGAGGTCGCTGAGGGGCGAGGTGTGTGGCTCGCCAGTATTAAGGGGAGGAAGAAGGAGTGAGTGACCCCCGCCTCGCCATCATACCGGGCAGGTTTGACGGTGTTAAGCGGATAATTGCCGTGAGCAGCGGCAAAGGCGGCGTAGGGAAGAGCATGCTTGCTGTAGCCCTCGCACTCGCCCTCCGCGAGGCGGGGAAGCAGGTGGGGCTTCTCGACCTCGACTTCACCAGCCCGAGTACGCATGTGATACTCGGCGTCGAGGGGCTCTATCCGGAGGAGGAGAAGGGCATCACGCCCCCGCTGGCTCATGGACTCCACTACATGAGCATAGTCCACTACAGTACAGACGAGCCTGTACCGCTCCGCGGTGCCGACGCGAGTAACGCGATAGTTGAGCTGCTCGCCATCACGCGGTGGGAGACACTCGACTACCTCGTCATCGATATGCCCCCGGGCATCGGGGACGCAACGCTGGATATGATACGGCTAATCCCCCGGATTGAGTTCCTCGTCGTCACTACACCCAGCCGATTAGCTTACGAGTCCGTTCGGAAGCTCCTCGTCCTGCTCAAGGAGCAGAGCGTGCCTACCATCGGCGTCGTGGAGAACATGGCTATGCCGCAGAGGGGTTACATCGAGGCGGAGACGGGAAAGGTCGGCTCAAAATATGTGGGCGTCGTTGACATAGATGCCTCGGTTGAGGCCGCTATTGGCGATCCCGATGTGTTGAGGAAGACCGGGTTCTACGCCCAGGTTAGAGAAATCGCTGAGAGATTATAGTTACTTCTTCTTCCTCTCCCTCTCCTTGAGGGGGAGGATTATGAGGAGCGCGGCTGCGCTGAGTGCGGCGAAGAAGTAGAAGACGGAGTCTAGGCCGTAGTTGCTCGACAGCCATGCCGCGGCGAAGGGCAGCACGGCGCCTATGCCGTACTTGACTGTGAAGTTGATTCCGTAGGTGACGCCGACTGTGTTCTTCGGCGTGATGTCGGCGAGGAGCGCCGTGATGGGTGCCTGGGTTACGTAGAAGGTGAAGCCGAGGGCGGCGACGAGGATGAGGAGCACGATTAGCTCGCCTGGAGCCATGACCATCGCGACGAGTGCTACGGCGAATGCCCCGAAGCCCGCTATGAGTATCTTCTTCCTGCCGATTCTGTCGCTGAGTTCGCCGCCGACGATCTGAGCGAAGGCGCCTACCGTGTACTGGATCGTGCTCAGGCCGCCCGCGATGATGAGGCTGACGCCCTTCGTCGTGTTGATGTATGTGAGGATCCACTGGCTGACTCCTGTCCAGAGGCCGCCGCTCAGCATGACGACGAGCAGCACGAGTATGAGGTTGGTGCGCTGGTCGGTTGTGAACATCTTCTTGACGGTGGCGAAGTAGCCGCTGCGTGGGCGGGACTTGTCCTCGGGCTCGGCGGGTATGTCGTCGACGAGGAGGAGGTCGCCTGCCGCCATGAGTATGCCGATTATTCCCCAGAGGACGAATGTGTACCTCCACCCTATGGAGACGCCTAGGGCGGCGGAGGTGATGTAGGCGACGGCCATTCCCATGTCGCCGCCGAGGCCCTGGATTCCCATGAATCGCCCCCTCATCTCGACGCTGAGGAGGGACATGTGGGCGTAGCCCGGCGGGTGGTAGAGGCTCGCGCCTATGCTGATGAGGATTATCCCAGCGGCAGTTACGTAGACGTTGCCTGAGAAGCCTACGAGTATTGAGGATAGCCCGCAGACGATCATGCTGAGCATGATGAGCCGCTTGCGTGAGAGGACGTCGGCGAGGAAGCCGACTGGGAAGCTGCCCCAGCCGTAGAGGGCGTTGCCGATGCTCGCGATGTAGGCAAGCAGGGCGAGGCCGCCGAGCTCAGTCGCCATTAGCGGCATGAGGGCGGGGAGGATAACGAGGTAGGCGTGCATGACGCCGTGGCTCGTGGTCACGGCGACTGTGCTGATGTCACTCCTCTTCAAGGGGGTTCACCGATGATACCAAACATGAAATCGAGTCCATATTTAACCCATCCCCCGTCGGCGTCAGATTCTTTAACGTAGACCACTCATATGGGTGTAGAGATGTCGACCGCTAAACTCAAGAAGGATGCCCTGAAGCAGCTAGAAGTCAAGCCCATGAGCCTTGCCGCCCTGGCCGCGGCCATGGAGCTGAAGGAGAAGAAGGTCTTCCGGCTCCTACGCAGCTTATTCGAGGGGGGAGCTATAACGTCGCATCGCGGAGCAGATGGTTCGCGAATTTACCGTCCGACCACAGAGGAGGAGAAGGCCGCCGCAGCAGCGGCAAAGGCGAAGGCGGCGGAGGAGGGTGAAGTGGTCGACGTCGACGAGGAAGACGAAGAGGACGACGAGTAGCCTAGCTCTTTCTACGCCTCATCTCTTTCAGAATCTTGATGACTCCTTCGCGGGAGACGTTGAGTTTGAAGGTCTCCCTCATCTTCGCCTGTACCGATGAGGGTGTGTCCTCCTCCTCGAGCACTTTGGCGACGAGGTTGCACATGTCCTCCACCCAGTTCCATGGGAATACGACCCAGCGCCACGTCATCTCCTCGCCGTAGAAGTCGGGCTTGAAGCTGCTTCCCGTGAGGTAGAAGAGGGTCGTGGTTTTGACCTCGGCGGGGTTCATCTTAGTGAGGAACTCGGTGGCCACCTTCAGGCTCTTGCCCGTGTCTGAGATGTCGTCTACGACGAGCACCTTCTTCCCGGTGAGGTCGACGTCGAAGGGGTATCTTATCTTGGCTTCGCCGTCGGGGGTCGCCGTCATGCCCCAGTGGACGACCTTTAGGCTGAGCAGCTCCGTCACGTTGAGGTAGTCGCAGAGGACCCTGCCGAAGACCCAGCCGCCGCGGGCGAGGCTCACTATGAAGTCAGGGTGGAACCCAGACGCGTTGATCTTGTCGGCGGTCTTCTCGGATATCTTGAGGAACCTTTCCCACGTCAGGTATTCGCAGAACACTTTTTCGGCGGGCACGTTTAGTTGAATTGGGCTCGACGGGATAAAACGGTTAGGGTGACTCTATAGCCGACGGACTGGACACGCTCCCTGCAGTCGGATCCCGGGTCGATGGCTCTACTAGATTCGTTTAAGAGCAAGGCATCGTTTTACCGGATCGGAGAACCTGTATGCCATTCTGTGCAAAGTGTGGTGCGGAGCATTCTGAAGACGCCGTCTTCTGCCCCAAGTGTGGGACGCCCATCGCCGCGGCTAAGGCCACGGGCGGCGGAGTCGTCTACCGCCGGGACCCCGGCTCTAGTGCTGGCCGCATCTTAGCGATCGTATTCGGTGGATTCATGCTGCTCGTCGCGTTCGGCCTCCTGATGGGGGGCGGCGCGATACTGTGGACGCAGACAGCCATAGCCGACGACGCCGGCTACATGACGACGGGGACGACCCGCTTGAACGTTGCGAGCTACGCTATAGTCCAGAGCGATATAGACATTCACATGGGAGGCGGCTGGATGATGAACCCCGCCGCGAGGGACATCGTGTCAATCAAGATATCGGCAACATCCAACACCGGCAAGCCAGTCTTCATCGGCATCGCCACGCAGCAGTACGCGCAGGGCTACCTCAACGGCGTCAACATCGACAAGCTTGTATCATATGAGTGGGTTCCCAACTCCCCCGGCGGCATGGGCACGCCCACCTACCAGACGATCCCAGGAGGCGCACCCTCGGCCCTCCCAGCGACCCAGGCCTTCTGGGTAGCGCAGGCAGCTGGATCAGGCACGCAGACCGTGACGTGGACTCCGACCACGGGTGAGTACTGGGTCGTCGTCATGAACGCGGACGGCTCAGCGGTGGTTGACGTGGACGCCCAGGTGGGTGCGCGCGTCGGCTTCCTAGGCTGGATGGGCGGGGGCATGTTCGTAGGCGGCGTGATAGTGGCCCTGATCGGCGTCGCCGTCCTCTACTTCGGCGCCTTCAGGCGCCCGTAGCCCCGGGAACCCTTTTAAGACCCGGCGCACCAACTTCATGAACGCGCCCCGGCTAATCGCCTCGGCGCATATGGATGTGAGCAGGTTGGAGAAGGACTATAAGGCGATGCTCGACAGGGCATACAAGGACCTACCCGAGCAGACGAGTTTCGTCGACAGGTTCGCGGTACCTAGGGCGAACATCGCGCTGCAGGGCAGGAAGACGGTTATAATCAACTTCCGCGAGATCGCTGAGCAGCTCCGCCGCGACCCCGAACACCTGCTCAAGTTCCTGACGGGCGAGATGGCGACGCTGGCCAACTTCGACGGCAACCGCGCACTCTTCCAGGGAAAGCACAACGCCGAGTCCATGAGGGGACTCATCGACACCTACGCGAAGAAGTACGTCGTCTGCTCAGTCTGCGGCCGCCCCGACACCACGCTCGTCAAGGAGAAGCGTCTCTGGTTCCTCCAGTGTGAGGCATGTGGCGCTCGCAGCAGCATCGGCACGGGTTGAGCGACATGAGCGAGGTTTTCCTCCGCACCAGCAAGCATGGGAGGGACACCCTCGTCGCGGTCTGCGACGCTGAGCTTTTAGGGCAGACAATATTGGGCGGCAGGGTGCCGTTCAAGGTGAGTGAGGAGTTCTACAAGGGCATCCCCGCCGGCGTCGATGAGGCCGTCGAGGCGATGCGCCGCGCGACGATCTGCAACATGGTTGGCAAGAGGGTCGTCGAGGCCGCCATCGAGAAGAGGCTGATCCACAGCCGGGCCGTCATCTACTTCGGCGACGTGCCGCACGCCCAGATAGTTAGGCTCTAGCTCATCTTAACGCCGTTATCCGTTCTCACGAGTATGCCCCTTGACACGAGGAAGCTGAGGGTCTCCTCGGTTTCGGCGCTGCTGTATCCCTGCTTCGCCATCTCCCTCTCAAGCCACGGCGTCCCGTAGTCGAAGCCGGGTATCCTGAGTGTGCGTAGCAGCTGGTTGGTACACGCCTTTATGCGCGTCTCCCCCCGCTGGATCGTGCCGGTGAGGGTCTCCTCCTTCGAGGAGAGCGGGCGCGCGTCTACGCCCATCTTCTTAGTCACGTATTCGGGGAACTCGCGGGTCATTGTGCCGCCGTGGAAGGTGAGCACCCTCTTCGGCTTACACTTCCTGATGAATCCGAGGAGGCCCCTGAAGTCGGCGTGGTCGCTGAGGGCGAAGGCGCGCTGCCTGCCCCCGAATAGGACGGCCCAGCCGGAAGCCAACGCGGAGTCGAGGTTATCGTAGGGCAGTTTCGATCCCTTCGGCGATATTATGGCGCACTTTCCCCCGGCGAGGAGCTCCTCACCATCCGCCGACTTGTAATCGTAATACTCGAGGTCATGCCCGAAGCCCTTGTAGACGTCGCTGACCTTCGTCGCGCTCTTCGCCGTAACGACGGGGAGCTTCGTCAGGCTGTTGAAGATGCGTATTACCTCCTGGGCGTTGCCGATGGAGTCCGTCTTGAAGGTGGGTATCCGCCCCTGCGGGATAGCCTCCATCGTGGCCCAGCGGACTATGTCGAGGGCCACGTCGCGGCGCTTGGGGAAGTTGAACATGGGGGCGCCGAAGGTGGTCTCGACGACGAGTATGTCGCACTCGCGGGGCTCGGCGGGGTGCATCGTGTAGGACTCCTCGAGGCCTATGTCGCCGGTGTAGAGGACGGTGCCCTCGGGGGTGTTGACCTCGAACTCGACGCTGCCCAGTACGTGTCCCGCGTTGTGGACGTGCACCTCGATGTCGTCTATCTTGATCTTGTCGCCCAGCTTGATGTGTTGGCAGTTGTCGGTGTGTTTCCAGCCGAGGCCGTGGAGGATCTGGTGGGTCTCCTCGGTGGCGTACTTCTGCTTCTCGGGGTACTTGAAGGCGGCTGCGTGGTCGGCGTGGGCGTGGCTGACGAAGACGGGGTAGCCGTGCCCGTTCCCCGTGGGGTCGAGCACCACCCCCTGCCCCTTGTACTCGACGACGACGCCGCGCTGCTGCCTGACCCTGAGTGCCACGGTATAACCTCTAACTTGTCTGGAGCATGAGGATGGCCCTAGCGAGGTCGCCCTCACACTTGATGAGGGTCTCCCTCGCCTTCTCCATCGAGACCTTGGCCTGCTGGGCGACTAGGAGCACGTCCTCCTCGGGGACCTGTATCGCTGGCTTCTCCACAACTGGAGCCGTGCCCGGGGCTGCGACTCCCGCCTGTGCCGCCCTCTCGGTGACCTTGCCGCCTGTTATCTGGAATATCTTCTGCCCCTGGACGTTTATGCTCGTCACTGCGGGCTGGTCTATGATTATCTCCTTACCGGGGCTCTGTAGGATGACCCGGGTGACGTTACCGTACTCCTGCATCTGCATTCCCATGCGCTGCATCATGCGGCGGGCGTTGCGTGAATCAAACTTGGCCAAAGGGCGCGCCTCGTAACATGGGGGTGGCGCTCCTGTTTAAAATCCTTGATGGCGGGTAAGGGGGGAGATGGTTGAAAATGTGTGCGAGTCTCGATGTCGCGCGAGCTACACTTGCATATAGCCCACCACGTGTTGGTCAACTTTCTCGGAGGTCTTTGAGAGGTATTAATTCCTCGGGAGGCAACCCATGGTACATGAGGGTGCGGACTTTCTGCGGGAAGATGTGCGGCGCTTCCTGCGGAGTCATCGTAACCGTCGAGGATGGCAGGATCATCAGGGTCGATGGAGACCCCGACTATCCCCCGACTCGAGGATACGTATGCGCCAAAGGGAGAGCCTTACCCGAGCTGATCTATCACCCTGACCGAGTTATCTATCCCATGATCCGGGTCGGTCCACGCGGCTCAGGGGAGTGGAGAAAAGTAACACGGGGTGAAGCCCTCGCCTACATCGGCGCGAAGCTGAAGGAGGTCCGTGACAGGCATGGCCCGGAGTCGATTGTGTTCCACAGAGGCGCCCACAGGAACGACCTCGTTACCGAGATGCTCGTCCGGCTGGCCAGGTCCATAGGGACGCCAAACATCGCCAACGTGGACAACGTCTGCAGCGTCGCCCGAATCTTCGCAGACTCTTACACCTACGGCCAGAAGAGCACACCCGATACTTCGCAGCCGCCTGAGTGCCTCCTCGTCTGGGGGCGCAACAGCCTACAGACGGGTTCGGAGAGCGTGATAAACATCTTCAAGGACGCGCAGCGCCATGGCACGAAGATACTCGTAGTGGACCCAAAAAAGACGAGCATCGCGGAGCGGGCGGAGCTGTGGCTCAAGCCGAGACCCGCAAGCGACGCCTACCTCGCCTTGGCAGTCATAAAGACGATAATCGATGAGGGGCTCTACGATCAGGAGTTCGTCGAGAAGTGGACCGTCGGATTTCCTCAGCTGCGTGAACTCGTCGGCAGATACAGTTACGAGGAGTTGAGCGAGGAAACCTGGATACCGATCGCTGATATCCAGAGACTAGCGCGGACATACGCTTCTTCAAAGCCTGCTGTGATCCAGGCGGGCAACCCGCTTGACCAGATACCGGGCGCGTTCCAAGCCTGCCGCCTAATATCGATACTACGCGCTATCACGGCCAACCTCGACACGCCTGGAGGAGAAGTTCTAAGCAGCCCAGTACCCCTCAACAGAATCACCGACGTCCCGGATACTAGCAAGAAGCCGATGATAGCCTCGGAGTACCGGGTGGCATCAGCTCACAACATAACGGCGAGCCAAGAGACGCTAAAGGCTGCTCTGACCGGGGAACCCTACCCAGTCCGCGCCTCAGTCGTCTTCGGCAGCAACCCAATGGTCACCTACGCGGATTCAGCGATGATGCAGAAGGCACTCCTGAGCCTCGATCTGCTCGTAGTAGTCGACTTCTTCGAGACGGAGACCACACGGTTCGCGGACGTTATTCTGCCGGCCGCGGCGAATCACGAGTACGACGACCTAAGCCCGCGTAGCGGGCACATCAACGCTCGCCCCAAGCTGGTCGATGCCCCCGGCGACTGCGAGAGCGACATCCAGTGGATCAACCTGCTAGCAGGAGAACTCGGTGTTGGCGAATTGTTTTGGGCAAATGAGTCCGAGATCTGGGACCACGTGCTCGAACCCGCTGGGTTAACCTACAATGAGCTGAAGGCGATAGGCACATTCTGGGCGCCTCAGAGTTATTACAAGTACAGGTCCTCAGGGTTCCGAACGGCGACTGGTAAGGTCGAGTTATACAGCGAGAGCCTGCTTTCGATGGGGGTCTCACCCATCCCAGACGTGGAGCCCCTGAAGGAGCCTTCCCCCGATTATCCCCTGCTTCTCACGTCGGGGAAAGATCCTTACAGCTACCACTCAAGTTGGAGGCTTCTTCCCAGCCTACGCAGGCTCTCGCCTGAGCCGTTTATAGAGCTTCACGCGGAGGCAGCCAGCGAGTACGGGTTGAAAGCGGGGGATATGGCGGTCATCGAGACCTCCACCGGCTCCGTCACCCAGCGCATAAATTTGAACAATAGCATAGATCCCCGGCTGGTCTACGCGGCCCCCGGCTGGGGAGGCGACTCGAACTTGAATAACATCACGAGTTTGGATGGGAAGTTGTGTCCCGCCATGGGAGCCCCGCAGCTTCGAGGCATACCCTGCAGGATCAGGAAGGCTTAGTGCCGAGTCTCCGATTGGTTTTCCGTGAAAAAAAGATGCTCGTCGTTTCTAGGAGGTGGCTGCCTTCACTGTGTTCTTGAGGAGCATCGTGATGAGTAGTGGGCCTACTCCGCCGGGGACGGGTGTGATCGCCGACGCGAGGGGTGACACGCCGTCGTAGTCGACGTCGCCGAAGACTTTCTTGCCCTCGTAGCTGTTGCCGTTGTCGATGACGACGATACCCTTCTTCACCATGTCGGCGGTGACCGTCCACTTCTTGTGGATCTCGATGCAGAGGACGTCGGCTAGCTTGACGAGCTCGGGGAGGTGGGGGTCGTCGGCGGCGAACGCCGTCACCTGTACCTTCTTGTTGAGGAGCATAGCCACCAGTGGCTTGCCGAGCCAGCTTGGGAGCCCTGCGACGACCCAGTGCTTGCCCTCTGTTTCGACGTTGTAGCGTCTGAGGAGCTCCATGACGGCCTCGATGCCGGCGGGGAGGAAGGACTTTTCCCCGAGGACGATTTTGCCGAAGGTCACTGGGCTGAGGGCGTCCACGTCCTTCTCGGGTGAGATGGCTTCTACTATCTTTCCCTCGTTGACGCCGGGGGCGGGGAGCTGGACCATTATGCCGTGGACCTTGGGGTCGGCGTTGAGTTTTTCGATGAGCTGTACGATCTGCTCTGTTGTCGCGGTCTCGAAGCTGTGGAGTTGTGTGGCGATGCCGGCCTCGTCGGCGCGCTTGACCTTGAGGTTGACGTAGCGGGTGGAATCCGGGATCGGCCCCGATGAGGATGAGTGCGAGGGTCGGCGTGACGCCCTTCGCCTTGAGGGCGGCGACCTCAGCCTTGATCTCCTCCACGATCTTGGCGGAGGTCTCCTTGCCGTCGAGGATTATCGCCAATTCTAAGCAAGCCCCTTTATGATGCCGTTCTCGTCGATGTCCATCTCTTCGCTGGCGGGGTGCGTGGGCTCGCCGGGCATGGTGCTGATGTCGCCGCAGTAGGCGACGATGAAGCCTACGCCGGTGCTGGGCTTGAGGTTGACGATGGGGAGTATGTAGCCGGCAGGTGGGAGTCCCTGGAGGTCCTCGTTGTCGGTGAGGCTTAGGGGCGTCTTCGCCATGCAGATTGGGAGCTTGTCGAATCCGAGCTTCTCTATCTGCTTCAGCGCCTTCCTCGCGTCGTCGGTGAGGCGTATGTCGGCGACTCCGTAGATCTCCTTGGCGATGGTCCTGATCTTCTCCTCGACGGGCATCTCGAGTGGGTAGAGATAGTGGAAGTTGTTGGGCTTCTCGAGCTCCTTGAGGACGAGGTTGGCGAGCTCTGTGCCTCCTGCGCCGCCCTTGAGGACGGTGTCGGTGAAGGCGGCGGGGACGCCGTTGTCCTCCGCCCACTTCATGACTATGTCGATCTCCTCCTGCGCGTCGTTGAGGAAGTGGTTCATGCAGACGACTGGGTGGAGGCCGAACTTTTTGGCGTTCTCGACCTCTTTGGCGAGGATGGGGAGGCCCTTCTTGACGTTCTCGGCGCTGGGCTTGTCGATGTCCTTGTACTTGGTTCCGCCGTGGCGCTTGAGGGCCTTGATTGTGGCGACGATGACGGCGACGCTTGGCTTGAGTCCGCCGGCGCGGCTGGCGATGTTGCAGAACTTCTCCATGCCGAGGTCTGCGCCGAAGCCGGGCTCGAGGACGACGTAGTCGGTGAGCTTCTGCGCCGTCTTTATGGCGATGAGGCTGGGGCAGCCGTGGGCGATGTTGGCGAATGGGCCGCCGTGGATGATGCCGGGCGTGCCCTCGATGGTCTGGATGAGGTTGGGCTTCACCGCGTCCTTCATGAGGATCGCCATAGCGCCGACGACCTGGAGCTGGCCCGCCGTGACTGGCTTGCCCTCCTTGTCGTATGCGACTGTGATTGCGGCCATGCGGCGCTTGAGGTCCATGAAGTCGCTGCTGATGGCGTGGATGGCGGCGATCTCGGAGGCGGTTGTGATCTCGAAGCCGCTCTCGTAGGGTATGCCGTTGTTCTTGCCGCCTATGCCGACGACGATCTTGCGGAGCGTCCTGCTCTCAATGTCTATGACGCGTTTCCACATGATGTCGTGGAGGTTTATGCCCAGCTCGTTGCCCCTGTTGATGTGGTTCTCCATTATGCTGGTGAGCAGGTCGTGGGCGCAGGTGATGGCGTGCAGATCGCCTGTGAAGTGGACGTTTATGTCCTCCATGGGGAGGACCTGGGCGTAGCCGGCTCCGCAGGCGCCGCCCTTGACGCCGAAGACGGGGCCGAGGCTGGGCTGGCGGAGGACGACTATGTTCCTCTTGCCCAGTTTGCCGAGGGCTTCGGCGAGGCCGATGCTCATCGTGGTCTTACCCTCCCCGAACTTGGTGGGGGTGATGGCGGTGACTATGATGAGCTTGCCGTCGGGCTTGTCCTTATTGCGGATGTAGACCTCGGGGCGTATCTTCGCCTTGTACTTGCCGTACATCTCGATGTCGTCGGCGCTGAGGCCGAGACCCGCGGCGATCTCCGTGATCGGCTTGAGCTTGGCGCTCTGGGCGATCTCTATCTTCGTCGGTAGAGCCATAGGCATTCCTAGGAATACTGCCATGCCTCAGTTTTAATAACTTGCGCGCGCGATAAAATTATCTCACCAGAGCGAGCACACCCCCGCGCGCGCGGCTGGCCGGTATGCGACCAGGAGACCTGCCTGAAGAAGAGCGGTTTCTGGCCAAGGGAGTCGAGGCGGAAGCCGCAGTGAACACACTCGTAGATAAGGCACGCGCTAGTTTGGGTAAGGACTCTAGGAGGACTTGGACATCTTCTGCCAATCCAGCCAAATCTTTTTCCTAAGATTCTCCTCTAATCGCTGGCGAACCCTCCTTATCCGCGCCTCCTTAGCCTTCAACTCGTTAACTAGTCCCTCAATCCCCTCAGAACTCAAACCTCTCACCCATATCAAGTACATAAATTATCTACACGTCGAAATCATTGCGTCGGTGGAACAACGACGAACCTGAATTGCGGGTTCAGGTTAGCCGGTTTCCCAGAGTACCCCGATTCAGCTATCTGAATTTTGTCCACCACAATATCAATTACGAGGCGGGTCGTCTTTCCCGACATTATCTCGAACATAACCTGGAGGTCGATGTGGCCGGATGGAACTCTTAGGTCGATCTTGGTCCCATCACTTAGCGTAGCGTTCGCCGAATCAATCTGTAGCCTAATCTTTGAAAAGTTGCCGACGGGTAGGCTTCCGAGCGCCAGAGCCTTCGTAACATTTTGAAGCTTCAGCAGGTCGAAGTACTGAACGCCTCCATTAATTGGGACTGAGACCCAGCTTCCGGTGCCGTTCTGTACCATGAAGCTGCTTATCGTCAAGTTGAGGTTTAACAGGTCAGGCACAGGGGCATCTGTAACTAGAACCGACAGCGTACCCGTCGCGGTGGCCGGTCTGAAGAAGCCGGGGAGTAAACCGATTGATGAAGCCACCAACAAGGCGGCTAGGCATCCGATGAAAGCGTATACTATTATTTTGCGGGGTTCAAACGCCATTCATTATCGCTCTCCAAGTTTCACGAGATAGTATCCCGTGTGGGTGAACTTAATCAAATGTAATTGTACACTCTGTTCAAGAAGTTGTACACTTGCTCACGGCTTCTGTCGCCAGACCTTTACGGTCTCGTACCATAGTATGGTAGCGGCTGTGACTAACGCGGTTAACGCGTAGAGGCTGTTTTTGTTGAACTCGTCTAGCTGGGCTATGAATAGTATTAGCATTAGGGTGAAGAATGTGGAGTACATTAGAAATCTGGGGAATCTGAAGGTTCCCAGTTTCACGAATTCCGTGAAGATGCCCACGTTGATCTCCTTGGCTAATGTGTAGTCACCATCCTTCTTCTTCACGAGCCCCATCTCCTCCAGTTTTGTTATGTGATATGAAGCTAATGCGGGGCTTGAGAATTTTAGTCGCCTCTGTATTTCACGTACGCCCAAGGTTTCGGTATCTGATTTTTGTATCTCCCAGTAGACTCTCAGGGTGTTTCCTTTGAGTTTGCTGGCTATCTTCTCGTCTTCTTCAGTTGGCAAACCTGGACCCGCTGCTATTTTCCCTTATGGAATCAACCCGTAAATAGATTGGGTTTATGGTTCAGAGGTAAGATTTAACGATGTGTTCATACATTCCAGTATCAAGGGTCAATATACTCTGCGCGCGCTTCATGTTGATTCTTATGTTGTGCATGCGCGAGCGGTGGCCTAATTGCATAAAATTAATGATTAATCAACAGGGAGGCCGCCTGCGTTGCTATCCTTTTACCTTGATGATCTTGGTGCACCTGATACCACATCTCCAGTCCACTGAACGTAGGGGTCATGGAGAAGGGATTCCAGTATCCAATAGTACCGAGCGGGGTGTGCTAGTTACATTGACCAACGCGCGTAATCACCAGATAGGTGCATCTATCGATTAATCAAACCTGTAAAGATGAGATGATGCCCCCTCTCTTCGAGAAGTATTTTCTCAAAAAGCCTCTCAGTCGCCTCATCTCCCACGCTTTTAGCCACATCAACAATCTGTTCGTAGAGCTTAATCGCGCCTTCCTCCTCCCTCTTATCAAGCTCAAGAATCTCATTCACCGTCTGACCTATCTTGAAAGAATTTGCCGTTGTCAAAGGCGCACCACCTAGGAACGAGACTCGTTCAGCAATTGCCTCCGCGTGCCTCATCTCCGCAATCGCGATCTTCTTGAGGCTGTCACCTGGAAAGAAGAAGGGCGAGTGGCTCGCGATAAACTTGCCCGCCTTTGAATCGATTTGGCTGCGCTCGACGAGCGGCCCTGCTCCACTATAGAGTGCGTGCTGCAGCATGTACTGCATTGAGACTTGTATCTCTCTAGCAGTGGCATCATTAAGCATGAGTATTAAATCTGGTAACTTTTTTGTGTTATCCAGGGAATGTTCCTCAATTTTAAACTAATTCAAGCATTCTTATCAACTTTCACTTAACCGGATGCGCGAGCAGCTCCAGCCTTCGTGCCACATACCCGGTATTAGTACGAATGTTCGATGTTCATTCAATTATGATTCACTTGCTTAGTATCAGGCTGAACTGAGGATAAGGCTATGGAGATACACTGACTGGTTTTTAATAATAAATCTGCGACAAATGTAAATGGGGTAGTGCATGGATCAAAAAGAACTCGCAAACGCAGCCAAGAACGGCTTCGCGATGTACGGCCAACTCGCCAGAATACTCATGGGTAAAATCGGTGAAAAAAGCCTGTACGACGCAGTAGCCGACATGGGGGAGGAAAGCGCAGCAGCCTACGCGGAGTGGACCAAGCTGGGCGCAGAAGCCTACTCAAAGCAGCTTCTCGCAAGCCAGCGGTCAGGTGGCTGGGAAGCCGACGTGAAGGTTGAGGGCGGCAAGGTTACACTCATCAACCATACGTGTCCCTGTTACGCTGGGATGCGTGAGAGCGGGCTCACCCACGATCAGGCGAGGAACATGTGTTATGCTTGGTGGAGGAAGTTCCCCGACGCCGCTAAGAAGAATAATCCTGCGGTGAAGAATTTTAAGATTGAAAAATATCGGAGTGACGCCTCGGATTTCTGCCTCGAGGTGTTTGAATTGGAAAAATAGCCGCCATCGAGAGTGCTCTTCTTGTCACCTGCTTTTCTGGAAACTAAGGTCGAGCCCACTTAGATCTATCTTCACCTGACCCTCGTACGGTTGTAGAAGATTGAATAGGTTTGCATGTTGTTATATAGCGCGCGCCATTCAAAGGGTTGACCCCACCCCGCGCGCATCCGATTCATTAATTCTTAGGCTTGAGTTCTAAACCCAGCTGCGACATCAACCCTAACTCATCCTCAACGGCCCAGACAGTGGATATTCTACCCTCACTAAACTGGAAGATATGGACACCAGCATACCTGAAAACGGAGCCGTCTGGTTCAAAACCCATGAAGACATTCCTGAAGGTGCCAGTAAATGACAACCTGGCTACAACCTTGTCCTCAACCTCGAAGATGTCCTCGATTACGTGTTTAAAATCGGGAAAGGAGGCGTAGAAAGTCTTGATAACTGGAATCATATCGTCGAGCTGAACAGGGTCTCCGGACTCGTAGAATACTTTGGCCTCCGGGGCAAATAAGGTTCCTAGTGCCTCTGGTTTCCCCGAGTCAACGTAGCCATAGAACCGTTTTACCGCTTCAACGTTTTTTGACTCCATACCTTGATCACCGGAGTTTAGTTACCGTGAATCTATGATAAGATTATTGCTTTCAGCTAACGGTAAAACTGTGCGCACCTTTCCATGCGCTGGAAAAGCTCAAGTCACCCTGATATCTTGGTTACTTCTTCTTCCAAATTGTCAGGTATCTTCCCCAATCGTTCCAGTAGTCTTCGGTCGTCAAACCCCTTCTCTCAGCGAAGTCCCTTATCCTCTCCTCGTCCTCAGAGCTGAGCACGGTCGGATCAATCCTAAGCTTATATCCGTCGCTCTCGATGTCGGGATATGGGGGTGGGGGCGTTGCGAATACGTTGAGGTTTAGATTCAGCCGAGCGCCTGTAGAATCTCGAAGGTCTTCAACGAATTCGATAACGTCCAGCTTCCGCATCATGGCATAGTCTTTCAGATGAGTTGGGTTGATAAATGAGACCGAGTTCGTGTGAGGAGGGAGGTTATTGAATAGGATATGCACATATTCGCGCGCACCGTCTCGCCATCAGAAATGAGAAGCACAGCGAGACTCGATATCGTTGGGAAATAACGGCGATTGCGAAGTCGAGTTTATAAGAATTCGTTCAAATCAGGTCCATGAGGCGAAGTATTTTGACGAAATACGTAGACGGTTTCGTACTTGTCGTTCAGAAAGACAAGGTCGAAGAATACCAGAAGATGGCAGAGATGGGAAAGGAAACCTGGATGAAATTTGGCGCACTTCAATACATTGAGTGTATTGGTGACGACCTTCATCCAAAGGAAATGGGGGGGTCTAAGCCACTTGGATTTACCGAGTTGATAAAAGCGAAGCCCGGTGAAACTGTTTGGTTTTCGTTTATCGTTTTCAAGTCTAAGAAACACCGCGATGAGGTCAACGCAAGAGTAATGGAGGAAATGAGTAAGCAAGCAAATGTGTACAAGGATGTTCCGATGCCATTCGATGTGAAACGTATGGCATATGGCGGGTTTGAGGCAAAGGTAGAAGGATAGCGGTCGCGCGCACAATAGCTCCAGAAATACAGTGATGCCCCCCTATCTGAAGCGCGCACGCCTAGCCTTCATACTCCTCAGGGAGTACCCTAGATAGACTCCCGATGTCTTCATTCGGCCCATAATTACTATGCGGAAACTGAAGCGGCCTCTCCCAGACAACAACGTGACCGCATCCCGGGCACTTCCACTTTATACTATCTTCACCGAGCCAATTTATGCCCCCACTTAACCTATTCTCTGGGTGAATCCATGAGGCTCTGCATATCCTGCATCTGATGGCGCTCTTTTTAGGAGGAATATCGGTGGATAATGAGCGATTGAAGGAGAATTCTTCGATCCTCCAACTGCTTGGCTTGAGCTTCTTCCATAATATGCCTATGATTAGGACTGCGGCGAGGATGGTGAAGAATAGTACTCGATTACTAAAATAGTCGGGTGCGAGATAGTCACTTAACGTCTCTAGGCACCTCTAGGCGTGCATATCATTTTAGCGCGAAGTGGAGATAAGATTATTTGCAGCACACTTTTACCGCTCACATCTACGCGCGCGGATAGGGACTTTGGCCAATTCCATATTCACCTAGTTTCTCCGAGGTCTTCTCGACTACAATATGTAAATTATTTTAAGGATTTTAAACGAGTGTGATAGGATTACTTGTTTTTAATACATCTCACACAGTGTCCATCATATTTCTGGTGACTGCTTAAGCCAAATTCCGGGCCAACATTCGTGATAGTCCGATACCAAGCGTCTCCAGCGCGCGCCGATGCTTATTGTAGTAGCGATTAGAACATAGCATGATGCAATGGATATGGCCCAGTTGGCTACTAATGGAGCCCTGAAGAACAAAACTGTTCCGAGGCTTACAAAAAGCACGGTGCCTATGTGTTTCCCAAAGGGATCATAAACCGGTTTCCCCCGAAAGAGCAGGAACTTTGTGAACGCAAATAAAATTAAAAACAAGAACCACGCAGAGACCAACCCATCCAGAACCAGATATAGTGAAGTCGAGAAGATCAGTACAAAGTCAACCGACGCATCTAGCATTCCCCCGAACTCACTCTCTATCCGCAGACGACGCGCAAAAAAACCATCCAACACGTCAGTAAGGCAGGCCAGAGCGTAGATGGGGAAACCCCAGCCACCTTCAACTAGGGTGATAAACAGGATGCTGGTGGATATGGCTCGAATGGATGTAAGAAGATTGGGGATGATAAGCGCTAGTCCCGCGCGTTGCCCCGTAGGGAGCACTTCGAGTTGACTTTTACCCTCAATCATCGGTGGCTCCTCCCAGTCGACGTTATCCTAGTGTAGAGTTTACCAGAGCGGCGCAGTCAGCGTCAACGTTATTCGTCAGGATTAACTTGATCTGAACCGTTTCTCCACCTCTTAGGATGGATACCTGCTCTGTGACTGTGTTGAAGTCGACTTCCATGAATTTGTCTGTTCCAGTCGTGCCGAATACTCCGAGTTTCGCGTCGGTTTTCCGGGCGAACTTCCCGAGGTAGTCAGCGGTTGATGCGCTGAGTTTTCCAAAGTATACTGGGCCGCCTACAATGACCACATCGTAGTCTGTGCTGGAGCTGGCGGCTGAGCTCCGAACACCCACTAGGTCGACTCTGTAGCCCCTTCCCACGAGGCTTGAGGCAATCTTTTGTGCCGACTCTTTGGCAGCTCCTGATAACCCCGGGCTATAGACAACAAGAGCGCGTCCAACGGGTGTTCCAGTCGGTGTAAGAGCTTCACTGCCAGATGCAAGGTAGCTGGCCGAAGTCCAAGTTGATCACCAGGAATGATAGAACAACCACTCCCACAATTACCCCGAAGACGATCCCGACAATCTGAATCAGATTCATTTCAGATCACTCAACCAAGCATATTTTTCATCGAGGCAATGTAAGCATTGAGCCCATCGTCGATTGACCTAGCTTGATATCCCTTGACTTGAATACCGCCGAAGCCACGGGCACCGCAGAGGCTAGCTCACTCATTCTCTTCAGGGTTCCCGCAGGCCATAGGCTATAAGTTAAGTAAGTGGATAGTTTCCTGAATTTTCCGCTATTCCTCTTTAGATAGTCTGCCACAGGCTTCGAGGGAGAAAACCCATTGACAGGTGTGCCAACTATCACCAATTCGTACGCACTCGGATCCTCCCTAAAGATTCACCTTATCGTCTCGCCATCTTGATTTCATCGATGTCTGCGTTGAGGTTTTCGCGACTCTTTCAGCCACTGAGCGAGTATTTCCACCTTTTGAATAGAATGCTACCAACACCCTGCTTTTCTCCAAACCTTCTTCCAATCTAATCACAGCTCCGAGAAAAGCGGATGCTAAACTGCTATTAACAGAGCCGAACTTTGAAGTGTGAAAAATCAACGTCGACGATTAAGAACCCAATCAGCAAACGCTCATCTGGCTTAGGGTTGGCCCCAAACTATCTTATCTCTTAACCAGTACAATAACATAGAACAATACTTGGAGCCCCTGTGCAATCTCCTATTCGAGTTATCAAACAATGATCGACTCGGGATCTTGATGGCAATCGAGCAAGGCCCGATGAACCTCACACAGATAGCCAACAAACTCGAATTCACCGCACAAGGAACTTCACGAAACATAGCGAGGCTAGTCCAGATTTCACTCGTCGAAAGAGACCCACCGGCGACTACGTCCTAACCTCCCTTGGAGTAAACGCACTCAAACTTTTAGCCCCATTCGAATTCCTCACACAACAGAGGGACTACATCCTCAGCCACTCCACACACTGGCTGCCACCACAATTCGTCTCCAGGCTCGGGGAGCTCAAAGACAATGAGAGGACGACAGAACTGCTCGACGTTGTCGCGAACATCGCGAGGGCGAGGAGAGCTTCTGAGGAGTATGAGTGGTTTATCTCGCCGGGCAGAATGTCTAGCCCCAGAGATGCAAACGACTCGATCAATCAATTGAAGAGGGGGGTGAAGTTGAGGGCTATCGAGCCCATGTACTATACTCCTCCCGAGGAAGTGATGAGGGAGACGCCGAGGGAGCACCTCGACTTCTTCGAGGAGCAGTGGAGGAAGGGATACCTGCAAATTAGATACCTTGACGAGGTCAAGGTGAGGATGTACATGACCGAGAAGGAGGTGGCTGTCCTCGCCCTCCCTAAGAGAGATAGCGAGGTCGACGTGCTGGGATATCGATCAAGGGATCCTGTTTTCCATGGCTGGTGTAGGGATCTATTCGAATATTATTGGGAGCAGGCGAAAGAGCTATCCTGGTTCTGGACTATGGGGCGACCTAGAGATAAGGATAGTAAACGCTGAATTATCTACTCATCATAATTGCTTGTTTACTGGTGTCCGAGCCATGGGTCCATCCCTAACTCTGACCCTTTTCGGCTTCAACCTGATGATGACTCTGGTTTCTTTACCCGCTAACTCCGGCATGACGTCTCTGTAGAAGTCGGCTTTACCCGTGTAGGCTTGGGAGAGGCTGTTTAGGTGCTCGTTGGCTCCCTCTTCTATGAGTTCTGCGTCGCCCTGTATTTCGACACAGTGGAGGTGGTTATTTAGGTCGAAGGCGAAAACGGAGACGTTTGGGTTTCTTCTCATGTTTCTCTCCTTTTGATAACCCTTGCCAGTGTTCATGAGGACCGAGAGCATCGAGGCTGCACCAGACAAGTGTGCTCTGTGGGTAACCTTCGGGGGTTATCGTTGTTAGCACGACATCCACTGTGCTTCTTAGAAGGTCGACATGTGACTCCGGGACCGTATCGCCTCTCCCCTTCGAAGCCACGGAACCCGTCAAAGATGTTCATCCACCTGACTTTTAATGTGTAAGGTATTCGAGGACCTTAGGACACCATTCAGGTCTCCCTCCGAGAGATCTCTTCGGAAAACGCCATTCTCGCCTGTTATCTGGAGCATTATGCCCTCGACGAGTTCCACCGAGATGCCTCGACCGAGCTCACCTTCGATGAGTACCTGGCCCTTGGCCATCGGATACTTCGAGTTTGCCGAGGTGGGCTTTAGAGGCCATCTCGATGGAGAAGGTGTGATCATCGTCGGTTCTCTTTGGTTTCAACTTGCTCATGGAGTCGATTAGGGGTAAATTGAATTAAAGGGGCTCGAACACTCGATTGTTATTTTTCATAGTCTTTGATTCGGTTCAACTCTGTTTCAAGTGCTAGTCTTGTGTTTCAATTATTTTGATTAATACTCGGCTGTGAAATTTATCAATGGCTTATTCGTGGATGTTATATTCCTGGGGGCTTTCATGGAAAATTGGCGAAGTGGATCAAATTTGAGTATGGTATTGAAACAGGCGATGATGAATGCAAAGTTAGGTGAAAGCGCGGGAAATCTTCTCGGAGGGATTTCGTGATGGAGGCTTTCTCTTTGAAGGTTAAGGTTTCCATTCTGTGGATGTTCATGGATTTCGCCCTCCTGCTTCTCTTGACGCTGAATAGTTTGGATGTTGGGGGAGGGCTCGGTCAGATGATTTCTACCTTTCCCTCACAATTAGTCCCTTACATGCTGCTGGGTGGTGCGATGGTTATGTTAATTCCCTTCGTAATGGCTTTTCTATCCCTTACGCTGAGTGATTCATCGAGCCGTCGGGTTAATATTTTGTTAGGATTAGTCTTCACGGTGTTTAATCTCTCAGGGGTTGCGTATGGATTGTCACAAATAACAATAGCTTCCGCGTATCTCTTATTATTGCAGACAGCCGCTTTAATGGCGTCGGTTCTCATTGTCTGGTTTTCGCTTAAGTGGTCGAGTCAAAAAGCGGAACTAATCGAAGACGGACCATTGGAAGAATTATGATGGAAATCAGTGAAAAGGGGAATCTTTCTACTCGTCTGCGGCATCGTCGCTTCCCTGGTATTTGCGGCCACGGATGTAGCGGCGGGTTTGCTGTACCCCGGCTACAGTTTCACAGCTCAGGCTATCAGTGAATTGTTTGCAATCGGTGCGCCGACAAGCGGCTTCGTGGTCCCGGTCTACACCTTCAGTAGTTTTCTTGTGCTCGCGTTCTCTGTGGGAGTTTGGTTCTCCGCTGAGGGGCGCAGGGCTATTCGTTTGACCGCCTTGATGTTCGTCGGAAACGCGGTGAACGGCCTGGTGCTCTGGAACATCTACCCGATGCACATGCGGGGCGTTGAGGCGACATTCACCGACACCATGCACATCATCCTGGCGGGTGTTGGGGTCGTCTTCGTCTTGTTGGCGGTTTGCATTGTTGCGTTTTCGTCTCGTGGCTGGCTTCGCATCTATTCGTTCGCTGCTCTGCTTGTGCTTCTTGTGCCGGGCGCAACAGTGTTTCTGACCATCCCCGGTTTGGTGATGGGGGAGCCTACGCCTTACGTTGGATTAAGTGAACGCGTCTCAACTTATGGGTACTATGTTTGGCAGGCTATTTTCATATGGTACCTGATTAAAGGCGGCGCGCGCAAACGCTCGCCTGTGTAACAAATGTGTATTATGTATCCGAGAGTCTTCCGATGATTTCACCGAATCCCTGAACATTGAACCGAACCACGTCATCCTCAAAGATGAACTCTATTTGAAGATAGTTTAGGCCAGGCCCCTCATTATAGTCCAAGGTAAAGATGTTGTGGCTCGACCAGCTTCCCTTTGCAGCCGCAGGCTGACCGCTACTGCTCATCCTGTAGACTCCGTCGAGGCCAACGACCCCGAAGCGTGGCTCTAGCTCCCCCACTTTTTCCAGTTTAAAGAACGCCTCAGAGCCAGCGTCAAACTCAAGTACCATAGATTTCAAACCCAGAATATTCGAGTCGAAGACGTAGGTTTTACCTGACACGACGCCCGCCAAACCCGGTAACTCAGCTACAGCTACCGGTTGAGGTTTAACACCGACCTCAACCACCGCACTTCTTAGCCTCTCAGCCCCAATCAGGTTGGCTGGCAGAGCCTTTCCACCCTCTGTAATCGCCTCCGCTAGCTTAGGACCTATGTCGCCCATGCTGACTCCGCCCCCAGTCGCCGAAATGACGATGCTCAGCGTCGGGTAGACCCTGACGTATTGACCGCCCCTGCCCTCGGCGCTATAATAGGGAATGGCTTCACTGGATGGCGATACCCACCAACCATAGCCGTAATCTTGGCCGCGATTCGTCGAGACGTGCTTCTTAGTCGCCTCGGATACCCACGACTGCGACACTACTTGTTTGCCATCCCATTCGCCTCCATGGCTAAAGAGTAGGCCAACTTTGGCGGCGTCGCGTGGGTGGAGGCAGAGGTCCCCCCAGCCCTTAGTGTGGCCCTGCGGGTCGGATGGCCAGCAGACCTCGGTTATACCCAGCGGGGTGAATAGGACCTGTTTGGCGTACTCTAGCTCCGTCACTCCGGTGGCTACTTCGAGGATGGCTGAGAGCAGGTGCATTCCCAGGCTGTCGTAGGTGAAGCGTGTGCCCGGTTCGGCTGCCATTGGGCGATCTAGTGCGAACTGTACCCAGTCTGGGGTCAGCATCATCTCTTCGAGCGTCGCCTCAGTGGGGTAGTCGACGCATGTGAATCCGGAGGTCATTCCTGCTAGCTGGCGCACGGTGACCTTCTCCTTGCGGGCGTCGCGGTTTGCCACCGTTGTGTCGGGGAAGTAGGATAGGATCGGTTTATCCAGGTCGAGTTTTCCCTGGTCGGCGGCTATTCCGATGAGGGTCGTCGTCACGCTTTTTGTCACGGAGGCATAGTCGTGGTAGGTGGAGCCGTCATATGGGTAGAAGTAGGCGTCTAGGAAGAGTCCGCCGTCGATGCCTGTGATGGTGAGGCTGTGTATGTTGAGGGTAACTTTCATTGAGGTGATGGCTTCGACTAGTTTCTGTGAGTCGAAGCCGCTTGCCTCCGCTGTGGCGGTGGTCCAGGTTTGGGTTGGCCAGTTTGTTGGTTTGATTGGGGGGTTTAGTGTCTGGTATGCGTAGTATGAGGCGCCTGCGAGGGCTACGATTATGATGAGTGCAAGTATTGGTCTCTTATTTGCTTTTGTTGGCTTCGTCTCTTTTATCATATTATTCTCCCAATAGGAGTGTTTCTAAATAATATAAAAGTTCACACCTGGTTGAGGATGCAGTATACAAAACTTCTAAAAAACGGATACATTTAGATTAAAGAACTGCTCGCGCGCGCTTCCTCAAAGAACGGATCGTAAAAAAAATGATCGCCGGGAGCAAGCCCGTAAGTCTCCGATAGAGACCTATTAAGAATAATCAAGGCAAAAACACTTAGACCTAGACTGATCAACGTCGGAATGAAAAAACTACCCGTCAAGTCAACCAAGGCACCATAAAGGGGAGTAGCTAAACTCGTGATGATCATCATCAACCCATTCATAACCCCGAAACCAATCGTAGCCTTAGCCCGCGACACGACCTCACCAACCATACTGGGAAAGAGCACCCAGAAACTAAGGAAAAAGGTCAAGAGAAACCAGTTCAACGCGTAGAAAGCAACCGGCAATCCAGAAGGCAGGAAAATAAAGCATCCCAAAAAGACCGTGTAAAGGTAAGAGACACGATGATCGGCAGTTTGCGCTTTTTTATCTTGTCGCTAAACACCCCCATGGCAATACAGCCAATAAACCCAGACACAGTACCAACGCTAGTCACCAGGCCAGCCTCTACGTAAGTGAGGCTCTTGGATTCGAT
>CAVYVF010000001.1:0-98776 GCA_963771885.1 Candidatus Bathyarchaeota archaeon | reverse complement strand
ATACATCGCGCTATCTTGGATGGGTCTATCGAATGCGCACGTGTGCAGCATTACACCTTTTCACTCGAGCGCGGGTCGCGCTCGTCGATTCTAAAAATCGGCCTCGCCATAACCTCCCTGATCAAGGAGGCGACGCGATCGGGGTCCCGTACCTTAACCATCCGCCTAACAAAGTCCTTTTCACTCTGAGTCCTCACCAGAATGTCTCCAGTATTCAACAACCTGCCAACAATTGACCGGATCACCTCGAGATCCGAGAAACCAGTTGGCGCTATCATTGACGTCTTCGTGGTGAGCAAACCGACCTTCACCTCGAGGCTATCCTCCCTCAAGACATACAAATGCGTCCCCCAGAGAGCAAGCAAGCTCAGCACCCACAAGACCCAGACCCCAAAAAAGGCGACGACCGTCCAAGCAACAACAGACAAGCCAAACTGTAGAGGAGAGTACAACACACCGAGCATACTCTCCACAATGGCCACACCAACAGCTACCGCGGCGACGAGCGCAGTCCTGAATAACACATAAGGTAGTATCCAGGGCCTGCCACTCCAAACCACATGCCGATTAACTGGAGCCTTAGAACTCATCCATATCAAGAAGAGACATAGAACTACCTCTATTAAAGCTGACTCAACTATTACACGCCGACAAACTCCAATCACCTCCGGAACATAAGATTACCATTGAACTCTACAGGGAAACAGTCGAGGCGACCGTCAAAGACCACCAATTATGAGGAGGTCGCCGAGGTCATAGTCTGATGGCACTCCCTATCCTCTCTGGCAGTAACGTGATGTCATACGAACTGCACCCCCACGCGCGCACGTTTCGGATGGGAAGAGCACATTATGCGCGTAGGTGGTGGTCCTGCCTCACCGAAGAATGAGAGCGCGAGTCACTTCATGAAACCTCCATTAAGTACTTTATTTATCCACCACCACCAATAATCCCATGAGTCAATCAAGTAATCGGTCCCATGTTCCCATACCCAGACAAATGGGGGCGAAGCAAGTCCTACCCCCACCATAATCACCCCACCAATTATCACCAAAGGCCTAACCCAATAATGCCAATCTTTCACCTGCTCCCATGAAGGAACCCAATAATTCCAATCTGTAGCCTGCTCCCATGTAGGGATTTGACTTGTAATCCATTTCCAAACGCTACCAAAGAAGCCCATTGTTATACTTACAATATCAATTGAGGGATTAAACTTTTCCAAATATACATGGAAACTCTCGCACCCGAGTCGACACACGCACTAATGTTTAACTGATATTCCCGAACCTAACGAAATACCCTAAACCGCACCTTCATTGACTTTGGCGCCCATGCACGTAGAGGTAAGATTGAATTGATGAACTCAAGCCGCGTAGAATCACTAGAGGTTTAGTGCTTTTACCACGCCTAAATTTAACGTCCTCTAGAATGACTATCTCAATCCCCTCGGATCCGAGAAAATCTCTGACTTTAGAGTCGAAGACCCATGAAGGCAGGACATTCGTCTCGCTTTCACTTTGATCCTGCATCCCCATTTCACCAATTAATCTATATTAATCGTGAAAATAACGATGCGTGTGTATGAAAAATGTCAAACAAATTACTTTTTTTAATAAATTAATCCGAGAATCAAGCCTCTCCTTTTAGCGCGATCGATAGGATTTCCCCAACTTGAAGAATCTTCTTACTCTCTATCAGCTTGTCTAGTTGTCTCTCTAGTATACTCAGAGTTTTTCGAGTCTGTCTAATCTTAAAGACGTTGGCGGTTCCAAGCAGTAGAGACTCCTCGCTGAGTCCCATCGAGTGGTTTAGAACGTGTAGAATGGCAGCATCAACCTCCTCAGGTGGAATATACTCAATAGGCCTAACTTCGCCTTCCGGCCCATCAACGGGTACCCTCACCTTGACGCCCGTTGCCCTATTTGACCACAGATAATCCCCACGTCTCTCAAATCTGCCCTTTGATTCAAGCTCATCTATGACTCGATTGTACACTTTGTGAAATGCAGCCGGAGCTGGTTTCAAGCTCACAGCCTTATTTACGCGAGTGAACGCGTACTCGACGTGTATTGGTCCTTCCGAGTTTACAATCTTTGGCAGTAGGTTCCTGACTTCCAGCCTGTAGAGGTCTAAGTATAGATCCCTCTGAGCTGATGGTATGTTGTTGAAAGTGTGAGCGGGGATAAGGGCGGCCTTCTTGTAGGGCTCTGATCCGGGTAGCTGATTACCTTTCCTCTCTATTACTTTCTCTTGTTCGAGTCCTCTCTTCTTCTGGTTGGTTGAGTTTTGTCTTGTTATTGGTCGTCTTCTACCCCTCTCAGCGTCTTTAATCGCCTGCACGAGGCGTTCAACCTCAGTGTCACGCCTCTGAACCCATTCGGGGGACCATATTCTGTGCAGATTCCACCCCATTCCCTCAAGTACTTGTTCCCTAAGCCTATCTCTGTCTCTGGCTGTAGCTGTTGAACGGTAGCCTTCCCCGTCGAGTAAAATTCCGAGTATGAATCTGTCGGGGTTTTCACAGGTTTTAACGCCGATGTCTACCCTGAGCGTGCTTTCGCCCACCTGAGAGACTGCAATATAGCCTAGCGATCGAATGGCATCAGAGACTTCTCTCTCGATCTCTGATCTTGGCGTCACCTCATTACGTTCTCGCTCAAGCATTGATGCGAGTTCTGCGTAGGCGAGATAATCGTGTAAACATCTTACGCCAATTGATTTCGTTGAGGATAGGTCGATGTGCCCTGATTTGATTGAGCTGACGAGGATCACTTTCTCACGTGCCCGAGTTATGGCGACGTTTAATCTTCGTTCTCCACCCAAGGAGTTGAGTGGTCCGAAATTCATCGTCATGACTCCGTTCTTGTCGGGGCCATACCCTACGTCAATGATCATGACGTCTCTCTCGTCACCTTGCACGTTCTCTAGGTTCTTTACGAAGAAGCCTCTGAGGCGATCTTCCTGTAGGAACTTTTCATGGCCTGGTTTCTCAGCGAAGCGGGACTCTATTTCATCTCTAACTGTGTTCATCTGGCTAATGCTGAAGGTCATGACGCCTAGGGACTTGTCTGGGTGCTCTGAGAGGTGACGAAGGACGAGGTCAGCCACGACTTCGGCTTCCCTTGGGTTATTGCGTACTCCCCCGCGGTCGTAGACGCCGTCTTGTACGTAGATGAATTCTATTCCTAACTCCGCGGCTCTTGTAAGGGCTGAGGGAAATAGGACGAGTCTGTTGTCGTAGAACTCCTTGTTGGAGAATACTATTAGTGAGTCGTGCTTGCTTCTGTAGTGCCACCGCAACATGCTCACTGGGAGCCCCATGCCCATGCACTCATCGAGTACGCTATCATATACCCCAATGTCCCCCGTTTCCTCATCCCAGTCGCCATCACTGTCGGCTATGTATTGGAAGAATGGGGTTGGTGGGAGTTGCTTGTTGTCTCCTGCGACGATAATTGTATCTCCCCTATAGATGGAGCCTATAGCGTCTTCGGTGAATATCTGGGAGGCTTCATCGAAGACGACTAGGTCGAAGTGAAGTTTGTCGGGTAGTATAAACTGGCTGACGGAGATCGGGCTCATCAGGAAGCACGGCTTCAGCCGCCTCACCAGGTTGGGTATCCTGCTAAGTAGTTGACGTAGAGGCATCTGTCTCCGCTTCTTCGAGGCCTCCCGGAGCAGTATACTGATCTCGGAGTCTGGTGCCTCAACGAAGACACCTTGAGGCTTCTTCGCATTTGCTGCCAGTATGACCTTGGTGGATGCCTCTTCGATAAGGGCGGAGTCGAGAGCTCGGAACTCCTCGACCGCCTGATCCATATTACTCGCCCTGAAGGCTCCCAGAGTTGAGTCTTCCTCTGAAAAGCGGTTAAGTAGACCGCCATAGATGCTTTTTCGGTATAAATCGACTAGTTCAACTCGTTTGAACTGCTTCTCGACAAGTTCCTTGACGAAAATACCTAATCCTTCATCAATCAGTCTCGCATAGGTGTTGTTGAAGTCCACCCAGGCTTGAAGGTCATCGATTCTGCGTGCGATCTTCCCCGACACATTTTGAACGTCATCCACAGTGAGGCTCCGAGCCTCCGCTGCCCATAGGGGGCTACTGAATCTGGAGTTCAATTCGTCAATGAGGCGATATATCTCTCTGAGGCATCTCTCCGAGTCAAGCTTTGGTTTAATGATTGAGGGATTGGTTACGATGGTGATCAATTCACCGGGAGGGTTCTTGGGCAGGGCTTTCAGGAGGTCTCTTGTCCAGTTAATACCGCCTATTGTTTTTTGCCAGTCGGTTGATGTACCCTGATATAATCTTCCAAACTTTTCCGTTCTCTGTGGTGATAATAAAGCCTCCTCTAATTCGAAGTCTTGAAGGCTCTCCGATTTTCTGAGGTCTGAGACTAGTCTGGTGAGAGTATTCGGAGGTTCGTTCAAGGCGGCAATGAGTGCTGGGCGAGTTGCTTCTCGGAGGGTGTTCAGTCTCCGACTTAAGTCCGACGCCCAGTTCTTCAGTTCATCGAGTGGGAGGTCCTTGAACCTTCTTTCATCACCGGGTAATTTCTTTGGGAGGAGGTGCCGTAAGGGCTTTGATGTGGTTCTCCATCTCCTAAGCGAGTCTCCGAGGCTCTGAGAGTAACTTAATAGGGTCTCTGCCGGTTTCGTTCCTACGCAGAGGTTGTCTCTTAGAAGTTTTAGGAGCTCTCTGCGAGTCGATAAGGCGCAGAGCTTCACCTGCGTTTCTCATCGCTTCTTCAGCAGCCTCAAAATCGGGTTCTCCCTCTCGGCTGTAAGACCCGAGTTTGTTTCTAGCCTCTTCTTGTTGAGAGGCGATTGTCTTCATGAGCGCCTTTAGCTCAAAAGCATAAGTTAGGTCTTGCAGAATCGTGTAGGGGACTTCGCCTCGGATGGTTGTCCTCGCTACCTCTGATCTTATCCTGTAGTAGCTGGGGGTAAAGTATCTGAGTAAGGATGAACCTGAACCTTTGAAGTATGTAATCAGTGAAGCGTGGTCGAGGGATAGGAATTCGTCCCTGTAAGCAGTGAGTTTTGCCTCAAGTTCCTTTCTTCTCTTGTACTGCGTTTTTAATTGCGTGAGGAAGATTTGTGCCTGGTCAAGGTTTGATTTGTCAAACCAGGCTCGTTCCGGTTTGTTCTTTGCTTCGGCGAGCTTCGCTACTGAGTAGATTCTTGTAGCTATGTTGATTGATTTTGGTTCGGTCGGTAACCCAAGTGCCTCAGCTAGCCTTTCAATTAGCTCGCTCCAGACCTCTGAGTCCCTCCTTGTCTGTTCGAGGAACTTGCTGAAATTGTCGAAGTATCTTAATAGACCGCCGTCACCTTTCAGGTTCGGCCGTAGAAGTTCATTCGTTTTAGCCCATGCATCCACAATTCCATCAGCTGTACCCTTTGGGACAGCCCTGAATCGGCTGTCATATTTTCTATCAAGCTCGGTCCTAATATCCCAGTATTCGCTCCAGGCTTTGCAGAGAGTCTCTGCTTCTAGTTGAAGGCTAGTGAGGTCTGCCGTTGTGAACCAGCTTGGAGGAGGATAGGGAGTGGCGTCAATGATGTTAGCTAGTTTCTGTAAGGCGTCGTATTCTTCGAGGACTCTTGGGTTGCTTAGTCCGAGCTTCATACAGTAATCGTAGGCGTCGACCCGAAGCCTGTTGGCGGAGTTGATGAGCGATGTCAGAGTGTTGAGCCATTCTCCGCGGACGTCAACCGAGTAGGTTTGGACGTTGCAGCCTCTCCAGGGGAATGATGCTCCTTCCTCTACGACGATCCAAGTGTTCTGTAGTCGTCTGATCATTTCCTCATGCTTGAAGATGGTCAACTGGTCGAGCGTGGAGAAATTAATGTTGCCTGAGTTGATGTATGGTGTGGAGTTGAGTTCAGCATACTTGTTCAGTAGATCGTAGGCGCTGAGGTTTGAGGGCTGCTTCTTTCGGTGGAGACTTTCCACGTAGGTATTAAGTTGAGCCCTGCGGTGTCGCAATAGGTCTATTTGCTCTTCACTCATTCCCTTGCCTGATTTGAGGTGCTCTGTGAGGGATCTGCTGAGCTCGTTGATTACCTCCCGCTTGTTAGCTTTCGTGCTGTGGAGTTCGAGGCAGTACTCGTCGAGGTTTTTCTCCCGGAGGCGATTGTATACGACTTCGAGTGCAGCCATCTTCTCGCTTACGAATAATACGCTTCGCCCGTCCGCGATGTATTCAGAGATAATATTTGCGATCGTCTGGCTTTTTCCTGTACCGGGTGGGCCCTGCATTACGAATGATTGTCCGCGCAACGAGTATTGTATGCAAAGTTGTTGACTGCTGTCTGCGTCTAGAATCTGGTACATTTTTTCTGGGTCTAGTATTTGGTCTAGGTCCTCCACCTTTGGTAGTCCGCTGCGGATGAGTCCCTCGACGGTGATGCCGGCTAAGGCTTTGACTATGTGGTGTTCTTTGATTTGGTTGAAGTTGTCTGTTAAGTCTTGATAGATTGCTAGTTTTGAGAAGCTGAATAATCCAATATGGAGCGTGGGTTCGACTTTCCAGCCGAGTTCCTCGACTAACTTTTGGACTGTTGAAAGGTAGGTTGAGGGGGTCTGCTCCTCATCCTCAGGAAGTGGTGGGAGTTCGAAGCCGTGTTCGTACTTTAGTTTGAGTCTGAGTGCTGGGTTAACGAGCACGAGGTCTTCGACGGGGGGTATTTTAATTTGATATGGTTCATGTGATGACTCTCTGGTAAGCTCCACCGGTGATAGGAGCAGGGGGGAGGTTATCTCTTGTGGGTTCTCTTTCTCGGCCCATCTTAATTGTCCGAATGTGACGTAGAGTACTCTGATGCCTCGTTCTGTGTATTCTGATTGACTACGTCGGCTTAGGTTTCTGAGGACTTTTTCGTATTGGTTTGGTTCAGGCCAGACGAGGGTGATTTCTGAGATCTTAACGGCTCTGGGAGCTGGTGGTGCTTCTCCGGGGTTTGTTTGCGGTGGCCGCTGTATCTCCGAGCTCCTTCCCTTGGTGACGAGTCGATTGTATGTAGTATCTACGTCGGGTGAGGTTATTCTGAGGTGGGAGGTTTTAGTTGGCTGGAAGTAGATAGCCTTGTTTCTCTTTGTTAAATCAATTAGGCGCAGCTTCCAGTCGTCGATGCGTTTAGTGACCTTGTTGGATTCGGGAAATGACAACAATCCACCCCTTATTGACGGAGTAGTTAGTCTCATAGAATAAGACTTTGTGTGCGTGCCTCTGTCAGAGTATTATTCTCCTCGCGCGTGTTCAACCCGATACGAGATGCATTCGTAAGGCTAATGCATGCGCAGGCGCAAATTGTAGCTCTCTACTGAATTCTCTATCGATGAGGCTCATTTCTCGATTAGACGAGCCATGCCCTTTGATACCTCGATTTCATAATCTTTCTTGATGGCGCTCTGAAATTGATCCGGCGTCACTCCCACTATTGACATCTCAGAAAAAAGAACAAAGGAGTCACATTGGCCACCGCTCGAACGTATAATCGATCTAGCAAAGTCTCGAATCTCCTGATTACTCATATACTTCTCCAATCGAGCGCATACGTTTTTACTCTCCAGTAACACCTCCGAGGACCCATTGTTTCTCCCAAAATTATGCGAGTGCGCGCGCAATCTATTTCACTCCAAAATATTCTGATGGTTCTCCCGTCAGCAATTATTCCACTCTAAAAATAAACCATATAAAGGAAATGGACAGTTGATTCTAAACAATCGTAATACCCCAAACATAGATACAGCACAATAAGCCGTAAGATATCGCGTCTAGGGTGGCGTTAGGCCGACTTCCTGAGGTACCCTAGTGTCTACACTTACCTCGCCGCTAAAGAAGGATACAGATTTGCGCGCGCATCCTGCCATCGGCCCTATCCTGGATGAATTCCTGGATGTAAGGTTCGATACTCTTCAACTGATCACCAGACACGGACAGCCTCCCGATCTGTAGCTCCAAGATATCGGACTAGGCGACGCCGTTCGACACCTGAAGGGCGCGCGCACCCCAGAAAGACGCTTATCCATCCAACCCCATCTTGAACCATGAAGGATTTTTACAGACTCCAAGCCAGACCCACAGTAGTCATCACCACAACCTCACCAAGAGGCATACCCAACGCAGCCCCCTTCAGCTTCTCCTCACCAATGGCCTCAAGACCCACCCCCCTCTTCGGCTTCTGCTGCGAAGTTGAACACGACACCTGGACAAACATCAGGCAAAACAAAGAATTCGTCGTCAACCTGGTCGGCGAGGAATTTGGACAACATATGGAGAAACTCGAAACAAACTACCCATACGAGGTAAACGAGATCAAGGAATGCGGCCTAACCGAAGCAAAATCAAACCGAGTCTCCCCGCCGAGGATAACCGAGGCATACGGCTGGATGGAGTGCCGCATGACCCAGAGCGTCGAGCTCTCCAGCAGAAGCGTATGGATAATCGGCGAGGTGCTCGACTCCGACGCTAAAGACGACTACTACAGCAATGAGAACTCGGCGATAAACGTGGGGAAGACCCAGCAGCTCAACCACGTCTGGGGAGACACATTCGCAGTTACCTCAAACGAGGCACACTTCAAGCGAGCAGCACACTAGACCACCGCATGACAATTCCTCTTATATCGACCTAGTCCCACTCCACACCAACTCCCAACACTCATACTTCCGACACACATTGCGCGCGCTCAACTAGAAGCCTCTCCCAAAGAATAGCGATGACTAAAACGCCGCGCACACATGTATGCGAACTGGAATCTACGCCCATACGATAAACTCTTCGCGGATTGACTTAGCCCTTAAATCGGAACTAGATTACTTGTTCGAGTGCGTAAAAATTAGTTATCGAAATATTACGTAAAGGACCGCGCTTAATCCAGTACGGCCTTCCCAAACTCTTCGTAACTCACAATCTTTTCAACCGTTTTCCTGTTACGAGCCCCAATCAGCTTTGAAGCTAGATCCAATTTCTCACGCGGATAACCCATAGCCAGCAGACAAACTACATCATAATTCTCTGGGATCTTCAAAAGGTCTCGAACAACCTTGTCATCGAAGTCGCCTATCCAGCAGGTGCCCAACCCCTCCGCCGTAGCTGCCAACACCATCTGCTGCATCGCGATACTAACGTCGACTACGTGAAACCTCTTCTCCTTCTCCCCACACCCCACTAACACAACCGGTGATTCAGAGAGGAATCTCGTGAACACACGCTTAGATAAGAGTGAACGCTTCTCCTGGCTCCTAACAACAATAAAGTGCCATGGCTGAGCATTACCCGCCGATGGAGCTGATCTCCCCGCTTCCAGAACTCGTTTCAGAGCAACTTCAGGAATTTCCTTCGCCTCATAGGCGCGAATCGATTTCCTGGCCTTTATCGCTTCATATACTTCCAACTTAGAATCATACAAAATAATGGTCATAGTGAAATAAACATTCTCGCGCGCGCGAATCAGATCTCAATATATTCCATCAGTTCACGCACGACAGGTGTGCGAGAAGTGCTAAATCATGAATCGCGTAGATAGGTTTTGGTGAACCCTATTGAAACGCGTTGAGATGCTATACCTCTCACAGGAAGACATCTTGGACATGGGCATCCCGATGAGGGAGATCATATCTCTCGTCGAAGTTGGACTACGTGAACACGGTCTCGGGCAGGTGGAGAACCCACCAAAGCCGGGGATACACGCGAAGAGTGACAGCTTCATACACGCCATGCCCGCCTACTTCAGAAAACTCGGAATAGGCGGCTTGAAGTGGGTGAGCGGCTACCCGAGCAACAGGGATCTCGGCCTCCCCCAGATTCTAGGTGTCATGATCACAAACGACATGGAGACGGGGCTACCCACCGCCATCATGGACTGCCGCTGGATCACGGCAGTGCGCACCGCCGCCGTCTCTGCAGTCACGGCGAAGTTCTGTGCCCCGAAGAACGCAGAGACCCTCGGCGTCATAGGCTGCGGGGTACAGGGGAGAATGACCCTCAGCGCAATCAAGGAGGTCACGCCCACTCTCAAGAAGGTAAAGGCATATGACATCAACCCAGAGGCGGCGAAACGCTACAAGACCGATTTCGAGAAACAACACGGCGTAGACATAACTCCCGTCGCGAGTGTCGAGGAAGCAGCCAAGGATTCAGACATCATACTTACCGCGACGCAAAGGCTCCCCAAGCCTCTGGTCAAGAATGAGTGGTTCAATGCGGGTGCATTGGGGATGGGGCTGGAGGCGAGCAGGGCTTGGTATGGCGACGCCATACTGGGTTCTAAGTTCGTGACAGATAGCTGGGACCAGACCGTCCACTTCCACGAGCAAGGCGCCTTCCCCGACGGCCTCCCCAAACTCTACGCAGAACTTGGAGAGATAGTCGCTGGGAAGAAGAAGGGGAGGGAGAACGCGAAGGAGCGAATACTCGCTATTAACATAGGCCTAGCTCTCGAAGACGTGATCGTGGCGAACTACGTCTACAAGAAGGCAGAAAAGAGGGGCGGGTACAATAAGCTGACTCTCATGGAGCGAGACTTCTAGGATTAAGTATCGGCCTAGCTCAAGAGATGGGGATTCAGAAGTAGACTTCATTTACTTTTACGCCAGCAGTTTACCGTCCCACAACCGCCACTAAACGAGCGATAATCGTTGCACGAGTACCTGAGTGCTGAACACTAAAATGTGGTCAGTGAGACTGCGTATACCCAATACATGAAAGCGACAAGCATAACGATTCCCACCAGAACAGTAACGGAGAACAGAAGTCTCTCATCCAGAGCAACGGAAACCCCTTTTTGGCCGCCGATGATCAACGAGCCTCCCTTGACTACCCCATCCGCATCAGCAAGAACCATCTGAGGTTCAAGAGGACTGATTGGTATACGATCCTCCGTCCCAGACCTCTTACGCACAACCATCACCGAAGCTGAAACGCTCTTCGAGTTTCCTAGTGAACCCGAGGATTTAACTATGGCTAAAAGATGCTCTCGTGCACTGAGAACATTTCACTGCGCGTGCACGCGCGATTGAATACATATGTAAACATAGATGATAAATCAATTTTTCAAGAGATCAGAAGCGCCACGAGGATGAATGTGTATGAACGTGTTCGTCGTTGAAACCTACGTAGTAAAGCCTGACAAGATAGCGGCCAACAACGCGCTTCTGCAGCGACTCGAAGGGGTTCTGAAAAGCGACCCCGCCAAGTTCCGTATGGTAAAGTCCTACAGAACCTTCACGGAAACCTTCGGGACGTGGGGGTACTCCTTCGAGATCTGGGAGATGGATGACTTCGGCGACTGGAATAAGGTATTTGAGATGATGATGAAGGACGACAAGCTTAAGACGTTCCCGGAGGAGTTCTTCAACATCATCATACCCGGCACACATCAGCTACACTTGATGTCCCAGACCGTGGACTACACGGCTAAATAAAACGGCACGCGACTTCGTTTCTACAAGATCGCGTATCAGTGCGGCTAATTTATTCTTTCATCGGCTATTGATGATACAGAATAGGTACGCTAAGGCGAAGAACGAGGAGAACCCAAGCCCCAGAGACACCTGCTGAAGACTCAGCACCCCCAACACCACCATCATAACCTCGAAAAGGCTAAGCAAGCCAGCCTCAAACAGACCGAAGATAACGGTATAAGATACGAAATCCGGGCTGCTGCTCCTGCTCGAGACTACCCGCCATCCACCTAGAGCCAGCGTCGCTATACCCCATCCCCCGGCGAGGTACTGTAACTCGGGCGAGTATTCGAAGTTCAGCAGCGAAGCGAATTGCTCGGCTGCGAGTAGCATACCTAACCCTAGGAGAATGTCCCCTAGGCCGTTAAGCAGTAAGACCGTCTTAGTGATCGTGGGGAAAACCTTCGGTGATCTAGACAAGTGCAACAGATGTAGCTTATCCCATTTTATACATTAAATAATCTCCTCTAATGCACGCGCTAGCTTTTTTTTTTTTTTTTTTTTTTTTTTTTTTTTTTTTTTTTTTTTTTTTTTTTTTTTTTTTTTTTAAAAAAAAAAAAAAAAAAAAAAAAAAAAAAAAAAAAAAAAAAAAAAAAAAAAAAAAAAAAAAAAAAAAAAAAAAAAAAAAAAAAAAAAAAAAAAAAAAAAAAAAAAAAAAAAAAAAAAAAAAAAAAAAAAAAAAAAAAAAAAAAAAAAAAAAAAAAAAAAAAAAAAAAAAAAAAAAAAAAAAAAAAAAAAAAAAAAAAAAAAAAAAAAAAAAAAAAAAAAAAAAAAAAAAAAAAAAAAAAAAAAAAAAAAAAAAAAAAAAAAAAAAAAAAAAAAAAAAAAAAAAAAAAAAAAAAAAAAAAAAAAAAAAAAAAAAAAAAAAAAAAAAAAAAAAAAAAAAAAAAAAAAAAAAAAAAAAAAAAAAAAAAAAAAAAAAAAAAAAAAAAAAAAAAAAAAAAAAAAAAAAAAAAAAAAAAAAAAAAAAAAAAAAAAAAAAAAAAAAAAAAAAGACGTCGCCCCTCGCCTCAGCGAACTAGGAACGCCTTTTCACTTATGGAAACAAAACTTACTAGTTCACTGGTCTGAACTTTGTTAGAATGACAATTGCGGCGACTCCCAACCCGATGCCCGCTATGATCGACTCATTGGGATAAGCGGGAATCCCGCCTCCGCCCGCTGATCCTCCACCACCGGTTTCAGACAAGTATCCCCCGGGACCGTGAGTATTACACACTGCCTGAGCTTTAATCAACTTGGGGCTAACCGGACCAAGGTTAACAGTATAGGTTGCCTCGACGCTCGTCGCCTTCGTGAGATCTGTGAACGCCTTCACCGTTCCATCTAGGTCCACATTGATCTGCGCAATAAAATGGCTCGGCGTTGGGTCAGCGTGGCGAACCCTCACGTCAATTAAAAGATTGCCGCCTTCGCTTCTTCGTGTGATGCTTAAGGTTGATGGTATATCCGCATAAACATCCACTTGCGTCGATGCAACTGCTAAAAGGATTAAGAAAATGATTATTGCTTTTCTATCCATCTTCCTCGGTAGTTCATTTTTTCGGCGGTTATTAAATATCCACTCGCCTCTCCACAAGTTGCGCGCTGGGACTTTTCATAAGTGCATAAACTTTAGCCTCAGTTAGGTGCGCGTAGATATTTCCCTCGGTATAATATTATTATCGAAATAAATAAGGCAAATACAACTGAGAGAATGGGGTACCCCGGTATTCCACTTTAAGTCTTGGGTGTAAGCAGTGCGCGCAAAATAACAATCACTCCACTGATCCAAATATTCACATATTTTATTTATTTCTTAAACAAAGAATCAGTAGAGGGGAGTAACACTATGTTTAACGGATTTAGAGATCGTTCGATCGCTTACGAGATAAAAAATTTAGCTGATGAAGATTCACGAGCAAGCGCAATACGTATGCTAAAGACGATTGGAAAAGCGGCTATCCCGCAACTGATCAATGTTCTAGGAGACCCAAGTCGGAATGCCTATGCTGCAATATTATTAAGTGAAATGGGTGAACCAGCAATACCCGCATTATTAGATGCCCTAGGCGACGATTCAAAAAAGACCTTCGCAGCTACGGCGTTAAACGAGATGGGGAAGACGAAGAACAATACTCTACCAATAATTATTTCGGGTTTGATAGATACCTTATCTAATAAAAGCCCACAGACTCGCGCAATCGCAGGTGTTACTTTACTGAATTTTGGGGGTCCTTCCTTAGAGCCCTTCATCCCTAACTTGTAAAGTTGCTTGGAAACGTGGACGCGAGCCCATTTGCTGCTAACGTGCTTATTGGAATTGGGAAACCCGTAGTTGGGCCTCTCATGAATGTTGTTTCCGATGAGGGTAAGCATGAGTGGGTGGAAACTATTCTTCTAGAAATTTCGAAAAAAGATCCAACTGTACAAATGCCCGCTAAGATCCGCGAAAAGTCGACGACTGCGACCACTCCAACTCTAAATCAGGTTCAAAAACCAAGTTTTTGTAAATATTGTGGCGGCTCTCTAACTGCGAATAGTGTTTTTTGTTCTCAATGTGGGAGAAGGGTAGAGTAGGTTGTATGCGCATAGACTTTTTTTCTTATCCTCACTTCCATTTAATACTAAGAAGATGATTGGATGCGCGCGCTGAACAAGCAACTACCTTAGGGCGGATGATGGAGGGAGGTACTTCACGACGGAGAGGTGAGAGAAGGTCGTCGAGGACTACTAGGAACTCGTAGCTGATCTTCGCTTCGAAGCTGATGCTCGAGTAGTTTGACTAGTTACTATAGTGCGCCGTGGCAATCTAATTAAGTTAAAGCCTAGATGAAAAATATTATTAGATAATTATTTGAAAAGGGGTAAGAGTACAGAAACCATGCTTTCTTTGTCGGAAGATCCATACTCTCCATTTAGGTCCGACAGCCAGCCATCTTTTAATAAGGGGCCGGAAGGCCCCCAAATAATTCTCTCAAAGAGTAGATGGATGCAATTCCCTTGCCCTCTAGCTAGAAATTTAGACGCGTTGGTTGTGGTTACTTCGCTTCGAGGAGTTCCACTAGGACGTTTTCGGGTCCCATGAAAAAGGCGATCCGCGTACCCGGCCGTATCTGTATAGGTTCCATCGTTACTCTTCCGCCTGCATCTCGACACTGCTGGAGCGCTTTCTCCAGGTTATCCACCTTCATTCCGAAGTGCTCAGTTCCGTAGCGGCCCTGCGGGTTATCCTGTACGCGGGTATCCTTCGGCTGAGGGGTGTTTATAATCATCCTGCCACCGGAGATGCGAAGCTCTGCCCGGATACGCCCATCAGGCAGCTTATCCGTGGAAACCTTCTCGGCTCCGAAGGCCTTTGCAAAGAAATCAGCTACTCTCTCAGGGTCGGGGACAACCAAATGTAGATGGTCAAACCAGAATTTTACCAATGTTGAACAGCCATCATTACCATAGTGAATGGGTCTTATAGTCTTATACAAGTAGAACTCCGCTAATCGCAGATGCGCATCTATTACCCCGGAATCCCAAGCGTATGGGAATGCTGTTGGTGCGCGCTGCGCATACGATGTTTTAAAGAATCGATTGACCGAAGTAGAGCCGTGGTTTGATGGCAAGGTTTTTGAGACATAGGGTTGTCGGGGAGGCCCTCCGGGTCGGGCTTGTTCCCGTCTTCTATAATGGGGACATCGAGATCGCCGCTGGAGTCACGCGTGCCTGCGTCGAAGGAGGGGCGCGGCTGATCGAGTTCACGAATCGAGGCGACAGGGCCATCGCCGTCTTCAACGTCTTGTCGAAGCGCCTTGACGATGAGCTGCCCGACGCTGTCCTAGGGGCAGGCACAGTGGTCGACGCCCCAACAGCAGCCCTCTACATTAACTCTGGAGCAAACTTCATAGTAGGTCCCTCCTTCAGCCCAGAAATAGCTAGGCTCTGCAACCGCCGAAAAGTGTTGTATATCCCAGGCTGCCAGACACCCAGCGAGATATCTGAGGCGGAGGAACTGGGGGCAGAGATCGTGAAGCTGTTCCCAGCCAGCGTCTTAGGTCCCGAATTCGTCAGAGACCTCAGAGGTCCATCGCCGCAGACACTGCTGATGCCATCCGGAGGAATCACCCTAAGCGAGCAGAATGTCGCGGAGTGGGTTAAGGCGGGCGCGGCTGCCGTGAACATGGGCTCAGCGCTTATTAGCAGGGAGTTGATGGCCGAGCGCAGGTATGGGGAGATTAGGGAAAGTGTAGAGCGCTGCATTACGTGGATCAGTAAGGCGAGGGCGGTGAAGTAGTTGGTTGACCTAGTTTCTATGGGTGAAACGATGATTCAGTTGAACGCCTTCACCTCGGGGCCGCTCAGATACGTGAACTACTTCGAGAAGCACGCCGCAGGAACGGAGTCCAACGTAGCCGTGGGCATGGTCAGGATGGGCTACTCTGCCGGGTGGATAAGCAAGCTAGGCGACGAAGAGTTGGGCAGGTACATCCACGGCTTCCTCAGGGGGGAGGGCGTCGATGTATCAAAGGTTAGGTTCGACGCCGGTGCGCCGACTGGGCTATACTTCGTGCAGAGAGACTACCCGATACCAGGTAAGAGCGTGATATACTACTATCGGAAGGGATCCGCGGCTAGTAAGCTGGCGCCCGAGGACATCGACGTAGAGTACCTAGCCTCCGCCAAGGTCTTCCACACGACCGGGGTTACCCTAGCACTGAGCGAATCCTGCAGGAAGACGGTGGATAAGGCAATCGAGATCGCTCATGGGTCAAGAGTGCAAGTATCTTTTGATACGAATATTCGACTGAAACTCTGGTCCCCTGATGAGGCTAGGAAAGTCATAACCCCGTACCTCTCCAAGACGAATGTGCTATTCACTGACATCCAGGACTCGGAGATACTGCTGGGGGAGGGAGAACCCGCCTTCGCGGCTAAAAGATACCTGGACATGGGGGTGGACACAGCCGTCATCAAGATGGGTGAGCGAGGAGCATACGTGGCCACAAGGGATGGAGAAACATCGATGAGAGAAGCCTTCAAAGTGCCTGTCGTCGACGTCACGGGTGCCGGCGACGCATTCGACGCCGCCTTCCTAGCATGTAGGATGAGAGGTATGGATCTCGATGAGACTCTGGAGTTTGCGAATGCAACGGGGGCGCTCAGTATAACTGTTCGAGGCGACATAGAGGCGATCCCAACCATCGCCGATGTCAAGAAGTTCCTCGAAGGCAAGGAGCATATTCTAAGGTAAAGTGTGATTGAGTGCGTGCGGCTATAGTGAGGACATATACGTGGCGCGCGTGCACTAGAAAAGAAATGACCACACGCGAGCGAAGCCACTGGCTTATTTCACGAATGTTTACCTAACTTATTGGATTTCTTAATAGCTCTTAGATTAGAATACGTTGGAATAAGTAGTCCCAGCCCTAATAATGCGATGCCAATAATCATGATCAGGTCATTACGGAACATGTAGAGAAGAATTAGGCCAGTTACAAGCAAAGCAATATGACTTACCGTATAGAGCCCCTTTTCAATGAACCATCTCTGAAAAGGATACTTTACGGAAATATCCGGGTATCTAGAACTCCATAAAGTCGTGATCACATCTCCAAGTAGACCAATTGTGAATAAGGCCCCCGAGACCAGGATGTATGTGAATTCTACCATTAGGAGAATACTACCTCTCCCCCATATTCTACTTTACGAACTACAGATAGGAACGCGTAGGCCCTATACTGGTTAAACCCCTAACCCGGAATCTGGTTTGTCAATAGATGTTGGCAGGGGTTTCCTAATATTATTAATCCATTATCCTTTTCCCCAACCATCCTATTTTGCTCCACCTTGGCGCCTATAGAGAGAATCATACTAGCTGCTACAATCGCCATCCTGGTTACAAGTAGCGCAGTCATCGGATTCTACTCAGCTGGCTTAGTCCAGAGATCAAGCGAAACAAGCCCAACAGATCACAACGTAGGAAAACAACCGCCAGTGATAATTAGGATCGATGACGTGCAGGACTATTCATTCAAGCCAGCTCAGAACTACCTGTTAAAATTCCACGCCTCAAACGGTATCCCCGCGTGTGTGTGTCCTTTCTAACCCAAGCTCAATGATTAGTTAATCAAATGCGCTCTTAACCCCGAAAAAGGCACTCTCAGCCTCCTTCCCTTAAAAATAATATTCGCAGGAACAGTATACCCATTTAACTGACTCAACTTCGGATCATCGAGCTTGCAAGCGTTTGGTCACGAGTGTTTCTGCAATTTCAACAACTCGTCCACCGAAGGGTATGGGTCGCCTGCCCAGCCATCAAGGTGTGCGCCTCCACCAAGAAGCACAGTCCCACCCGCCGCGATGATTGGGTCCCCCAACTCGTTGTCCTGCAGCTCCTCCACTGTGTCGCCGCCTACAGCGATAAAGCCTGGGCCAACAATCGACCTAACTAGCTCGGAACCATTGTTGAAGCCCTCCTCATAAACCCCCATCGGACCTGCCCTGATCCTCCTCTCATAAGCCTGCAACTTATCCGAGTAATAGTCAACTGTCGCCATGCCTACATCCTTAATCAAGGCATCTGGATGCTTGCAAAGCTCCGATACTGGCACGTCCTTGATGATGTTCACCCCATCCTGAATGACGAAGTCCTTCGGCGTTTCGATGTTAAACTTTTTCACAATCTCTGCGAGTAACTCGTTCTCCTTAGGCTTACTGTAGAGTTTCTCCAAGAGCTTCATATTACTCTCTCCAAGCTTAACCCCCTGCATTCGAAGCACCTGAGTCGCAGTCAGGCCTCCAGTGAACAAGTCCATCTTGCTTGCCAGCCTTGGAATAGCCTCAAACTTTGGCTTCTTACCCCCGATCACGATCGCCTTATCTCCCCCATTCTCACTATCCATCAAACCCTCTTGAATTCCAAGCTCATAGTGGGACCTCACCCCAACGTATGTCTTGGCAATATGTGGAAGGGCCATCACACTCGAATTTGCACGGTGCCAGAGAGGTAATCCATCGTTAACACAGGTCTTTATTCCAGCCTTCTTGAAGAATTCTATGTATGGGCACGTCTGAGCGTCGAATTTCTCCTCACAGTCCATATACCTCATGTTATCGAGAAGCAGGATCTCGCCCTTCTTCAGGTTCTTTATCCTTCTCGCAAGCCTGCCCGTTAGATATTCTTCGGCTTCGACAAATGATTCGAATTCAACCTTGCCGTGTCTTATTACGGTGCCGAGTACATTGTAGTGGTCGCTGAGTTCTACAAAGTCCTTTTCGCCTCGCCTCCCCTGGTGAGCCATCACCACGATAGGAGAGAACCTTGAATAAAGATCCAGGATACGACCGTATGTCTTGAGCCTTAGATTAGGGTGCTCCCGATTTATCCGTCCATCTTGCCTTACTGGGACGTTAATGTCGACCCTCACAAGCGTTGGACCTACGAGCTGCTTCGATAGGTTGTTGAGCTCGTAACCTTCAAGCGCGTTCAAATAATTCATCAAGATCCTCCCATCAGCGCCAACTTAGTCTTCGTAATTTAATTATTAACAATTTTGAACCTCATCTAGGATCAGGTATGCATGTGCGTCAAAATCTTATAAATTATCTACTCTCTTCGAGTTTGTACACTTTTATTAACAAAAGAGCAATTCTTCATGGCATCGATTGGTTTAGCGTTTAATCCACTTACCCCAAATTTTTCCCATCTTTTCCCCTGCTTCGAGGTAAGGTTCGAATCTCCAGTTTTCAGCAGACCACCAAAGTAAGGCTAGGTTCATTAATTGTTCCTCGTTTTCTGCCTCGATGAGTCTAAAGCCTTTTCCACGTTCTGTGAAGCATGTATTCGTGAGCATTTTGGGGAATTGTTTAGGGTCTTCCTCCATCGCTTTTCGCATCACTTCAGACTGGTGCATCTCTTTGTCGTAGTCCTCCCACTTCCACTCCCAGTGCCATATGAACTTCATTTTCATTATACCTCTTAGGGCATGTAAAAAACCGTTAATAACCGATTAAGCAACTACGTTTACAAATGTATACAAATAATTTGTAAACGGTTCTCTTTATGCGCGCGTAAAGGCGCCTGTATCCCCGAGTTTGCATCTGATGAATTATCCATATGAATAATCCACTTTACTTATCTTCACATAATATGTTAAAAAAAATGAGATGTTAGAAGGTCGTACGCATTTAACTCCAACGCATGGGCGCCGACTATTAATCGTTGACAATGATAGGCGTATAGTCGACCTTCTCAAGGAAACCTTTCTGAACATGAGCTACCGCGTCGAAGTATCCTACTGCGGAGAAGCAGCCATCGTAAAGAACAATATCGGAAAATACCCCTGTGCAATAATTGACTACTCGCTCCCCGATATGAAGGGAGACGAGCTAGCCGCGGGGCTAAGAGTCGCCACTCCTAAAATCGGGTTAGTGCTACTAACAGGGTTTAAAAACGCTATACCCCCCGACTCACTAAGCTTATTCAACTGCGTGTTCGAAAAACCTGCTAACCTCGAACAGCTAGAGGACGCAGTCGACAGGCTAATTGAGCATTCAAAGCAACATGAGCATAAGCAAGACACACAAATTAGTAATTATTTAGTGAATCAAGCCCAAGTTACCAAGCACTTCGCTAGAGACTGAATCAACACAAGAAAATATGAACTGTGCTCGGAGCATCTTCCTAAGCCCTCACTCCACGTGCACCCGAGGAAACACTAAGGGTTCTTCCACAAGACGAAGACCGAGGCACCGAGTAAAACGATGCCAAAGGCATCCAACCCAAACGGTACAATTGAGGATAGAGGCGTATGCGCTTGACTACTTCGACCGCGCGCGCGAAAAGCACATAACTTCACCTCCTTTTATGAATCCTTATTAAGAATTAATTGTCCTTTAAATCTAAATAGTAACTTCAACAAGAATACCCCGAATTAAATGGTTAGAGACATATCTCCTGTATGTCGCGTCTGTGGCAAACCGTTGAGTGATCTGATTGCCTACGTCCCCCACGTTGGGGAGTGTTGCCACGACTGTTACCGGAAGGCATCAGACATTAAACCCTCTCCTAAGAAAAAGTTGGCTAAATAAATAAGACCTGAGCTATCGTTGGTTAACACTTTTTAAAAGCGTTTGAACTTTTGCGTCTATCAGACAGTACGATTACACATATTAATTACTTTTATCGTTAATAATTACGAATCATTAATCCATTTTCATTAAATAATCTGCAAATATGATCAAATAATGCATGCACCCACGCGCGCGAGGCCGGCAGCTACTTTCTTAATCAGGGAAACTCCAGCAGGATTGAAGCCATACCATCCCTAGGCTGGAGCTTCGACTGCTGGATCATCAATAACTCGACGAGAGACTACACAAACCCCATCACAATCCAGTTAGATGAGGACAGGTCGCTGAGGGCGAGGTTCAGCCAAGTCAAGAACATTCTAACCGGAGCCTGCATAAGGTCTGGGCCGACGACCCCAGCATGGGCGCCTACACCCACGAGATCAACTCCACTGCCCCTGTAGCAGTCACACCGATGACCGGTTGGCGATTCATCGGCTGAGCCCCGGACGGGGTTACTCGCTTGTGGCTAATCTGCTACAAAACAAGTTGTCGTTGATCTCACACCTTTAATGCTACGAATATTATCTAAAACAAGTTTCTCAAGCTCAGCAGTAGTTTTAGCCTCAGCTTTGACATATGCATCATAAGGGCCATATAGAAAATGGGCTTCTGAGACGTTTGAAAGAACACGAAGTTTTTCTAATACATCTCTCTCTGTGTCGGGCTCAAGCATCATTAACACTATTACAACCTCAGCCATCAGAATTACCATATGTTTGTAATAAACGGTAATTTATATTAGTTTTGTATAGTAAAATATAATCATACTATAAATTTGTCCGATTTTTTCCCATTTTATTAAGCAAAGTAATGTATTTGAAAAAGGTAAAGATGCGCGCGCAGATCTAGCCCCGTCGTGCCACTCGCCATCGGGGACGAGTATGTTAAATGTCTCTGTTCTCTGAGCTCACGCGCGCGACACGGCTAAGAGAACAGCGCGGAGTTTGTGGATAAAAACTTTCACCTTGGCTTACTCGGGTGGGCAATAATTGCACGGTAGAAATAGGAGTGGCCTAAATTCACAGGCTTCCTAAAATGGCTGTGGCGTGCGCGCGCATTTTACAGTGATGTATCGTGGCTCCGCAACTGCCTTTAATTTATTAAACGTAAATCGAAGCTGAATCTAACTGCCGAGAATTCTGCGCGCGTGTGCAGGTACTTTGAAAGGAGCATTAATTTTTATAAGCGTTGTATATGCTCTGGCCCCGAACATTAGTCGGGTTAATTATTGACTTAAACTTCAGTGTTTTCTCCCGAGTAGTAATAACCAGCTCATAGTCAGCGATCTTGCCTCCCTCCTCCGAATCAACGCTATTATCATTAACCGTCACGTCAATGATGTCAATGTTATCAATGGCGTAGTTGCCGGGAGTTTCATCCAAGACCTCCTGAGGCGTCTTCTCAGCATACCAGTTAAGGAAGGCGCTGTAATCGATTCGTTTAGCCATCCACTTGATCACTCTATTCATCTTCGCCCCGTCCATTTTCTCATTCATCTTCTTTTGGGCCTGCTCCTTAATGTTCTTCGTGAGTTTGGCAAATATGCTCCTATGAGTCGTAATGATGAGGTTGAATGTGTCTGACTTTCCAAATCCATAGATCCTTACTTGGTCTGGGACGATCATCTTCATCGTTTCAACTGATGGGAGGGGTTTACCCGCTGATCCAACAAAGTTTGGCTGTGAGTTGGTGGCGACTACGCTAACAGCTACTTCAGAGGTCTTTAATTGGGAAGATGACGCCGATTTAACTTCCGAAATTCCTGTTTCTTGAGAGTTCGAGACGGGCTTCCCACAATTTCCGCAAAATTTGTCTGTTGATATAACGGGTTTTCCACAGTGGATACAGAAGGGCATGATCATCGATGTGCTAATAGGAATAATTAATCTTATCTGGCACTTCGAGTCTTTCTGAATAACTAAAACCGCCTTGCTAGATTGACTAAAGGGCGGGGTAGCTCACCTTTATTATTCACGGTGAAGAAAAAAATATTGATCCTCTTTGAAGACTTATGTAAAGATAATGGGACCCCCACTCGGGAAAGCCATCAAGGCGCTCGAAGCTATCTCTATCAAAACACCACAAGTCTGTATAATGGACCCATACATTGCATTGAGTCAACCAATGTTTGACAACCAAGAAGGGATAATGAGCTACTTCCGATCATTTGGCGGAATAACTGAAGAAAGATGTAGCACATTAATCGACAAATACCACGCAGAGATCGGAGAATACGACTTTTCCTTCAACTGGTACAAAACCCCGGACCTAGAGGATCAACTTCTCCTAATACAGAAAATTGATCGTGCCCTAAAACCACTTGGAGTATTCTATTCTCTCCATAACGATCACGACATAAACATAAGCGATGCCAGATTCTCAGACGTCAGTCTCCCAAGAGAGTCAGAGCCGCTATTCGAGGTCTATGAGGATAAGGCGGGCGGGTTCAGATTTAGGCTTAAGGCACCAAATCATTTGATCATCGCTGCCAGTGAGTCATATGAAAATCTTAACGGCTGCATAAATGGGGTTGAAGTCGTTAAGAGGATAGCTGCTTATGCCCCGATTGAGGAGTCTGAGACCAAGGGGCTCGTGTTTAGAGCCAGATTTGAGACCTATAGGGACTCAGGTGGCGAATATAGGTTCAGGCTCATCGCCGCGAATAACGAGATTATCGCGGTTAGCCAAGGCTACACCAATCCAGGAGACAGGCTGAATGGTATCGAGTCCGTAAAGAGAAACGCCTCGATTGCCGAGATACTGGATTTAACTAACTAGTTTTACGATTGTACCCCTTGTTCAAATCCACGCGTAAAAATTGTTTTCACCAGAAAAACCACGCGTCCTGTTACCTCGCTTTCATAAAGTAAACGCGTTCTCTCAATTGACCATCTTCACAAGATATCTAGCGTATCCCTGACGCATCCATCAAGGTTTTTTTCCACATCCTCACGGAATATCTAACAATATTTTTACGATTTCTTTACGAGTATATTTGATATCTTCATGCTTACGCATGTGCTCCTTGCCACTCATCTTAAACTGGTCACAGATCTTACAGACAGTTATCTTTGTCTTGGTGTTAAGCCCCTCTAAATAGACGCATTTTCGACACTCGGTCTCGTCCTTTTGCATGTCGCTGCTGAACCCATATTGCCCTTGGGGCTCTTCCTCAAAGACTATCATAAGTTATGACAGCCGAACCTATGGCTAATCTGACGATAAGAATTATGGACCCGAACTTAATAATTGAACACTATAATTGGTTCAGGTAAATACTCGGTAAAAAACTCAGCCTGCACCCACTTAGAGACAACCTTCAGCCCCTAGAGTCGTCTAGGGATGCACGTGAGTGGGGAGGCGGTGAATAGGCGTCAAAATAATCGAATTAAATTAATTAGAATAATTAGTCCACACATTTTATATCATAAATTGAAAAACCGTAAATACACTGTATCATCACAGGTCGAAATTCGAGTTTTACCTCGAAATACTAACTCAGGTCAAGGGGGGTACATGTAGTTGCGAAGATCTAGCTAAATGCATGAGGCTATCAAGACAGGATCTGAAAGATGCTTTGGATCCGCTCGTCTCGGAGAGACTAATTAAGAAGAGCGAATCGGAGAACCCATTGATAGCTGATGAGGTTTACAAAATTTCTTCTAAGGGAGAACAGTTCATCGAATTAATGGAAATAGCATTTCAATACGTTGATGTAGAAAACAGCGATTGAATCCGGTGTTCATTCGCGCGCAACAAGATGATTATTCTTGGGGTGTAATCATCTGAGATTTCGGAACCCAGGCGAGGGCTAATTGATTTAGTTTGAACATCCCCAATTTTCGGCTTCAACTCCACGACTGAAACGGTTTTCTCAACGTTTTCCCACCTATATGTGACCTTATCTATTGCATGTTTGAGGTCGGACTCGAGCTCGTCTATGTCTTTTTTTAGGTCTCCTATCTTCGCCGTCTTCTCCTCTGCCTCGTCCTCCGCTTTCTCCGTCATCCTCCTACGCCTGGAAGCGGTTGTTATGCCGGTGGTTCTTTTGCGCCCAATGAAGAAGCCAAGAAGGGTTTCACCTACTCCAACGTACTCTTCGCGTTTACGAGCCTGAACCTCATCCTTATCGCTCTGAAGCCCTCTTTCGAGGGAGCGCATCTTCGTCTCCACTCTGTCGATCTTCTCCTCGTAGTCGTCCTGGATCTTCTTGACTTCGGCGTCCCTTAGCTCGCGGGCCGCGTCTCTGAGTCGGATGATAAATGTACGCTCGTCCTCGTTGTTCCCCTGGGTGAGGTTCAACTCTTTATGCGAGAGGATCCTGAGCCTCGAGTTCTGGACTAGGTAGTTAATGACGGATTTGCCGAGTTGGGTGAGTTTTTCATAGGTGTTAATGTGAGGTGGAATCGTTGTGAATGAGGCGTTTGTGTATGGATTCGCTGAGTATCTTAGCTGATTTGAGGGAATAACGCTGGCGTTTTCCCAGACCTACCCCCGCTTGCTCGTCAGCCTCAAAGAGACATGTTTCAGATATTTGACGATCGACTCCCAGCCTCTTATCGAAGTAATTTACAGTTGCCTTCGCCATCAAGTGAGGCTTATAGACAAATACTGAGTTAGGCTCGAGGAGGATGTTGCCTGCTTGTCCATTTGTTCCTAGGTCTAGGAACACCTGCTTAATTCTGGGATCTAAACTAGGCGGTGAGTTGAAAAGGTCGCCTTGTCTAGTTGGCCTCGACCTTCGTCTCCGCTTTTTTAGTCAGTTTGTCCCTCATTAGCTCATTGATTTGGGGTTTTGTAAGCGGGCCGCGGAGGTAGCTCATCGCCCACCTCGAGGTAATCACCTGTGGGGGACCCTGATGGATATTGTGCATCAGGAAGACCCTGCTTGATAACTTGTTGATGAGTAAGTGGTAGTTCGTCTCTCCACCTACCCCGCTGGACTCGGCGATTGCCCCGCGGAGTCCTTCGATAACCTTTTCCTTATCCCTCTCCGCCTGCAGCTTTCCAATGAGCCAGGTGCCCGTATTTGTTAGACCTTTGTAGTCGATGTCGACTGGATTCTGGGTCACGAGTGTGACGCCTAGCCCGATTGCCCGGGACTGCTTGAGTAGCGTAATGAGGGGCTTCTTTGAGGACGGTTCGGCCACTGGGGGCATGAATCCGAAGACCTCGTCGAAGTATAGGATGGCTTTGAGGCTCGTCGTCCCTTGCTGGCGCCTGACCCATGTGAGAATGTTTTCAAGGAGTAGCGTCACAATGAACATCCTTTCAGCATCGCTTAGGTGGGCTAGGTAGAATATACTGTGTCGGGGTTTACCCTCCGCTGTTATATAGAAGCCTATCGACGTCGAGTGTTTCACCCTCGAGCCAGCTTTGGAAGCTGGGTGACGCGATGAGGGTGTTCATCGCAATAGCCAGTTGAAAGCGGTCCTTCGACGGATAGAAGGTCTCTAGGTCGAAGACCCCTAGCTTCGCGAATGGTGGCTTCTGGATGGAGGTGATGAGTTTCTCCAGCGTCAAGTCTTCGTTTCTACTCCAGTAGTACTCGAAGATGTTTGACAATAGGATCCCCTCCTGGCTCCGGGTGGAGTCTATCTTCAAGCCGAGAAGATCAATGAGGGCAGAAACGGTACCTGTTATACGGTCACGTGCCAATTCGCCGTCGACCTTGAAGTCTAGCTTGGGTGAGGCGAGGCTACTTAGAATGCTGATTGGTATGCCTGACTCTGAGCCCGGAGTGAAAATCGTGTACTCGACCGATTGCTTAAGTTGAGCTATCCTTTCGCCTGTGATTCCCCAATCCGCTAAGCCCTTCTTCCAAGTGTCAGCCGTGCTAGCTGCGTACTCGTCTAGCGACATACCTTTTCGCCGTGCATCGTCGGCGTTGATCCATGGCTGGAAGTCCTTCGTCTCGAGGTCGGGGAACTGCAGTAGGAGATTCGTGATGTCCCCCTTTGGATCAATGATTATGGCTGGAACCTTGTCGAGAGCCGCCTCTTCGAGGAGACAGATGCATAAGCCGGTTTTCCCACTCCCCGTCATCCCGAGGCAAACCATATGCGTGGTTAGGTCCCTTGCATCGTAGTTAACCGGCTCAGGTGTGACTCTACCCTTATCTAAGTCGTATTTGGCACCGAGGTAAAATGATCCCAGGCGCTCCGGCGGGAGGTTCATGGTAGAAAGGTAAGCGTTGATAAATCTAAGCTTTGAGAATGAAAAATCATTAAGCTAAACAAAAAATGCCCAAGATTAAAAGATTCAAACCGCGCGCGCCATAGAGGACTCACCCGCATGTTAAGCAGATTCTATTAAAATGATAAGGACGATTAAGATCAATTACAATGTATCAAACATCGCCCAATACACGCGTGGTTCAAGATGCCTGATCATGGTGATTGAATGAAGCCAAAAAATGAGCACCAGACAGATACTGAAAAACGAGACACTCCCTTCAACCGATTCAAAAACAGCATGATGATCAACCTATGAGAAATGGCACGACGGCGTCGGCTACGACATTGAAGCAGTCCGCGAGGCAAAGCCCGATGAACGCGATGAGATTGAGAAACTTCTCATCAACCGAAGTCCTCTAGATTGGCGGGACATCGAGGCCTTAGCAGCGCTTGGGAGCACAAATTCGAGGAAGGCACTTATGGCAGCCTTCCACGACGGCGGTGCCGAGGTACGCATAGGAATCATAAGATACGCGCCGAAGCTGGTAAGTGAAGCGGACCGTCTCAAAGCTCTTGTTGAGGCACTTCAAGTTACCAACTTTTATGGAGGATTATCTCAGACCCTTAACATCGTCGAGCATTATCACCCTCCAGATGTGGTTGAGGAGTTATTCAGGGGCGTACTCAAGCGGGAGGGTACGGTTGCGGTACATTTCGCGGCGATGCTTTTCTTCATACATGGCAAGGCTGATTCCCCGTTCGACATGAAGCATCGACCCTTTTTCCTACGTTTCAACACGAATAACGTCGACGAGCGAAGAACTGCTTATCTTAAGTTACGCCAGATGATAGGGATAGAGTAACATAATGGCGGCAAAACTCTACGCGGAGACTGCCACAGGACCAGAGACTTCTTAACTATGTTCGTAATGTGCCCAGATTTTCCCTCATATCCTTTCCAATTTATATAAGAAAAGCGACAATGATTTACTCGGTGAAGAATTTGGCAGACAAGGTAACCCAAGATAAGATGTTAACAACCCTTATGGAGATCAAGGAGTTGCTAACCCCCAAGCCAGCCCCTCCGACACCTCCCCCGGCCAAGAAATCCTTCAGCGAGGAGTTCATGGACTTTCTCAACAAATTCGGTGTAGTTGGCCTAGCTATCGCCTTCATCATAGGAGGCGCCGCGGGCAGACTCATCTCAGCACTCGTAAGCGACCTAATTATGCCCATAATCGCAGTCATCATCCCAGGTGGGGATTGGAGAACCGCGGTATTCGAAGTAGGGCCGATTAAGTTCCTCCTAGGTGACTTCGCGGGAGCCCTTATCGACTTCATTATAATCGCCTTGGTAGTATTCTGGCTTAGCAAGCAGCTTTCCAAGACGAAGCTCAAATAGAATCACCCTTTTTTTCAGAGCAAATGCTTTAAAAATTAATTCTCTCCCTCTTTTCAATTGGCGATGCAATGGCGAAGATTGTAGATATTGAGGGAATCGGACCAGTCTACGCGAAGAAGCTAGGTGAAATTGGAATCAAGACAACAGACGAGTTGCTAAAAGCTGGGGCGGCCGTGAAAACGCGTGAGGAACTCGCCGAGAAGACGGGTATTGATAAGAAGCTTATATTGGAGTGGGTTAACCTCGCTGACCTCTTCAGGATCAAGGGGATCGGTTCAGAGTACTCGGATCTCCTCGAGGAAGCTGGTGTTGATACGGTGGCTGAGTTGGCTAAGAGAGTACCTGAGAACCTTCACGCGAAGATCCTTGAAGTTAACGAGAAGAAGAACTTGGTTAACCGTCCTCCTCCGATGAGCGCGGTGAAGGATTGGGTTGAGCAGGCTAAGAAGCTTGGACGAGTAGTGGAATACTAGACAGGCCTTCTTTTCTGTACTCCCGCGAGTGAGAGAATCCGATTATTTACCCGATTTTTTCTCTCGGTGAGTGCTATCATTTAGATGCTGCCCTCACGCGCACTCCATTCACCCCAAGATTAAAGCCGTAAATCCTCGATAAACTACTCGTAACACATGATCCCAATCGCCGACGACGATAGCGCAAACAGAACCACCCCAATGATAACCTACGCATTAATCGTCGCAAACATCCTCGTCTTCATCACCGAGCTCAGCCTAGGAGACCTATTTATCATCAAATGGGCGTTCATCCCCAGCCGCTTCATGGCCGACCCAACACTACAGTCGGTCACACTCTTCACATCCATGTTCATGCACGCCGGATGGCTCCACCTCGGTGGAAATATGCTCTACCTCTGGGTCTTCGGCAACAACATCGAGGACAGATTCGGCCACCTAGGCTTTCTTGCCTTTTACCTATTAAGCGGCTTAGCCGCGATAGCCGCGCAGCTCGCATTCACCCTAGGCTCCAACATCCCCAACCTGGGCGCTTCGGGAGCCATCGCCGGGGTCCTCGGAGCCTACCTTCTATTATACCCCATGAGGAGGGTGACCGTACTGCTCGTCCGCTTCATAACCCACCTACCCGCCCTGATAGTGCTCGGGTTCTGGTTCGTCTTACAATTCTTCAACGGCGTAGGCTCAATTGCGGCCTCTTCAGAGACGGGAGGCGTCGCTTATATGGCGCACGTCGGCGGGTTCGTAGCGGGATTCATTATGGCGCTCATAATTAGATATGTTGGACGTCGGTGAGTAGTGAGACCCGATGACTCCACATGCACCTTTATTTTACATAACACCCTCAATATCCCAATGGAACCCCCGCGCAAGCGAGCCAACAAGAAGGGTAGGATAAAGGTCACGAAAAACGGTCCATACATCGTGACCGGCGGCCTCCCATTAACGGGGATGGTTATCGAGGTCGACGATAAGGGTTACCCCCTACACTGGGTCCAAACGAAGACATACCCCGTGAGGGAGACCTACTCACTCTGCCGCTGCGGAAGATCCAAGAATAAACCCTACTGCGACGGGTCACACGAAAAAGTTGGTTTCAAGGGCGTAGAGACAGCCGACAGGACACCGTACCTGGAGAATGCTAGGGTCTACGAAGGCCCCGAGCTAAAACTGACCGATAAAAAGGAACTCTGCATCGGGGCGGGATTCTGCACCAGGGCGGGAAACATCTGGAACCTCACAGTGAACAGCGACACCCCTGAGTACAAGGAGACCGCCATCCAGCAGGCTGCCGACTGCCCCTCCGGCCGACTAGTCGAATGGGATAAACGAGGAAACGCCATCGAGCCTAACCTCAAACCAGGCATCGCCGTCACAGAAGACCAGGATGGAGTACCTGGTGCCCTCTGGGTTAGGGGGGGCGTTGAGATAGAGGCAACCGACGGCTACGTGTACGAGGTGCGCAACCGCGTCACCCTATGTAGGTGTGGAAGATCGGAGATGTACCCGCTCTGCGATGGCTCACACCTCGGCGAGGATGCATCGATAACAAGCCATAGCGTACTGATCGACTAATTATCCTCACCGTTAGGCAAAAAAACTGAACAACTCATACAGTTCACTACTCCATTTAATTCATATTCTATGTTTCAGTGACTAAACACGCTTCCTGAGTCTGCCAATCTTGAAGCCATTCCCGGCATCGTAGGGGCCGAAAGGCCCCAAATTCTCACCTTAGGTAAAAACTGGTATTGCCTACTTATGCGCGAACCCGATAGGGCTATTATCCACCGAATCAAAAACACTAATGGGAATAACATTGGTAACTTGTCCAAAGTGTAGCCAAGAGATACCTGAGGATTCGACCTACTGCAAGTTCTGCGGTACCCGGCTCGGCAGCTACGTGACCGAGGAGTTCTCGGTGGCCGCAGACGACGTCATGAAGAGGGTCCAGGAGTTGCTTCATGAGGGCAACGTTACCCGGATAATCGTGAAGGACGATTCTGGGAAACTGCTGCTCGAGATTCCTGCAACAGTAGGAATCGTCGGGGCAATACTTGCACCGTGGATGGCCGCCCTCGGCGTCATCGCCGCGATTGCGACCAAGTGTACAATCGTGGTAGAGAAAAGGGCATGAGTTTTAAAGCCGGTCGTTCCTCGAGTTGAAGGTTTCAACGCACTATCTAGTGGATAGTAAGTCCCTCACCTGAGACGAGGAGCACGCGTCTTAATCTCTCAGTACTTCTAGTTTGAAGCTGACTGGCCTTATGCCATCCGAGCAAGAGGTGAACATGTAGGGAAGCTCAACCCAATCCTCAAAGCCGCCTCCGTGTCTCAGCACAGCCAAGTCCTTATAGAGGTCTCTCCAGGCCCAACTGCAGAAGCCCTCTGGCATCTTTCCGTCCTTTTCAACGATCCACACACTCTTTTCATCAATTGGGCAGACCGTGTATGGGCGGCCTTTCCCGGGCTGGTTAGGTACTTTTCCATCGAATATATAGTTAGGATCGACCTTCTTCTGGATTGTCACCTTGACTCTGTAGCTTGGCATGAATACCACTCAACCAGTAGCGTTGTCTGCTAAAAGAATATGTGGTGAAGATGTTGATAATCGGTTTTTGATAGAGGGCGCGCGCGATTTTCATTAGACGTGATTCTCTCTCGTTATTCTCAACAATCAGGATACCGGGATATATTGCGCTTGATGGATCTGATCGTGTATTGGAAACTTCTCGTTTTTCATTCAAATTATTAAACATATTATGGATGGTTAATCCAGATGTAGCCTCGATAATTACTATATAAACAAAACTCGATTATGTGCGGTATAGTTGGCTAACATAGGCTCGCAACCTGAGAGAAACAAGCTTCAAATTGACTCCATCGCCAGGAACATTACCCAAGAAATCGCCACACAGGAGCAATCCACCGAGACCAAGTGTCCAGATGACCAATACCGTAACATTCTCGACGCCTCACTCGACGGTGTGGTCATTCTCATTGGGACCAAGATAATTTATGCAAACCAAAGTGAGGCGAGGCTTCTAGGTTACGATAACGCCGCGGAGCTGATTGGCTTGGACATGTCTGAGAACCTGCCTGATGAGGAGAAGGAGAGGATCAGGCTAAGGACTCTCAGCAGGCAACAAGGCGAGAGCGTTCCTAATAGATACGAATTGAAGCTGCGGAAAAAGGATGGCAACTTCATCGAGGTAGAGGTGGCGACAACATCGATTATCTACGAGGGAAAACCTGCTGTCCTCGCACAGGAACGAGATGTGACTGCATCGAAGAGATTTGAGAACCAGGTAATGGCATTGCATACCCACGCCACCTATCTCTCCCACTCGTTAACCCTTGAGCAGGTCAGCGAAGCTACGCTTGATGCGATCGAGTCGGTGATCGGGTTCCACCTCGCTTCCTTCATGATCGTTGAGGGAGACACACTTCGGGTTTTTGAGAGTCGAGGCGCATCTGAACTCGGAAGACTCGTTCAGGTATCAGGTAAAGGGCTCACCGCCAAGGCTGTTAGGGATAAGAAGTCGATGCTTGTTAACGACCTTACTAATGACCTCGACTTCCTACGTGGAACCACCAACTCTCTCTCAGAGCTCGCCGTCCCCGTGTTACTAGACGGCGAAGTCGTAGCAGTGCTTAACCTGGAAGATTTAAGGAAAGATGCCTTCGACGACGTTGACCAGAAACTTCTAGAGACTCTTGCCATCCACGTTGGCTCAGCGATTTACAGGATACGCGAGATTGCGAGGATCAGGGAGCAGGAAGAGCGCAAGGCCAAGGAGATGATGGAGGGAGCGCATAAATTAGTCAGCATGGTTCGTCATGACCTCCGCGGCCCGCTTCAGACGATTCAGAACGCCGCGTATCTTATGAGCAAGAAGCACATCGGTGCCGAGGAGTTTACGAAAAAGATCAATGACGCAGTTGAGTATGCAGTGAAGATCTTGAACGATCTCAACGTGATGATGGGACCGCAGCAGTTGAAGACCGAAAGGGTGGACCTCAATGAATTGATGAAGGTGTGCCTTCAGAACGCAGTAATCACTAAAGGGGTTGATGTCGAAGCTCGCTACGGCGCCCCTGTCTATGTGGAGGTCGACCAGTACAAGGTCAGGAGAGTGATGGATAACCTTGTGAAGAACGCAGTGGAAGCCATGAAAGATGGTGGAAGGCTGTCGATCAAGGTTGAGGCTTCCCGGGGAGACGCTATCATCACCGTTAGTGATACGGGCAATGGGATTCCGGAGGATATCGCCCTTAGAATTTTCACGCCTTTTTACACGACGAAGAAGTCGGGGACTGGTTTGGGGTTGGCGATCTGTAAACAGGTTGTTGAAGCCCATGGTGGTAAGATTGTGTTCGAATCTGAGATTGGGAAGAGGAACCGTTTTCACCGTCTTACTACCCTTGAGCTCTAGCACGTTGATTGAGGGGGAAGACAAAGTTACTCAACTCGCAGTCTAGTCGATAAGAAATTACATATCATCAATTAAACAGGCTGAATAATGGTCACTTGGTGCATGCTTGTTTAAACTAGATTTCATACATGGAACGCCAATGATATTTACGTTGGCGGCATAGCTACATGCGTATTGATCAAGGGAGACAAGGTAAATTTACGCCCCTTCGATACAGGGGACGCCGACTTCCTCTACGTATGGGGGAATGATCCCGAATACACTGGGCGCTACGAGCCATTCGAGCCCGTGACCCGCGGCGAACTCGATAGTTGGCTGCCCCGAGAAAAGCCGGGGGTTCTTTGGCATGTGATCGAGACTAAAGACGGCGAGAAGGTGGGGCAGATAGTCGCCCGTCTTCAAGATGACGGCTCGTATCAGATAGGGTACAGAGTAATTCCGCCGGCGCGCGGGAGGGGCGTCTGCACCGACGCGGTCCGCACACTGGTCCGTCACCTCCTTGCATCGGGTGTGCACCGCATCGTAGCTGAGGCAAGCCCTGAAAACAGGCCATCGACGAGGGTTCTTGAGAAGCTCTTCTTCAGAGCGGTAGATTATAAGAAGAAGGCTGTGGAGTTGAATGGTGTCTGGCTTGACGGGGTAGTTTATGAGTATAAAATCGGGCTTTAACGCGCGCGACACCTTAGCGCGAGGGTTGAATGGACCCCTAGCTTAACCTCAATCTACGTGCACACTTGTCTACAATGCATTGTGGATTCCATAGGCTCATCCGCGCGCTTTTAGTAAAATATGCTAATGTCGCGCGCACAGTAGACAGATCAGTTCGCGGGTAAGACCCTAGTTCTTCTTAAACTGGTGTAGATTAGCAATGAACCTTTGACGATTATCAGTAGCGGGGTTAGCATTGAGGCTAGCATTATTGTTGAGAGGTCGATGGTTATGTTAACGGCTATGTCTATGGGTATCTTTTCATTGATGACCTGCAGGAGGGTTGTCGTCGGTATCTGGATGGGGATTGACCCTCCCTGGAAGAGCGTGTAGGAGTATACTAACAAGGTGGCGCCTAGGAGTAGGAGCATGGGGCCTTCCAATTTCGTCTTTCTGACTAGGATGGTTGCGCAGACGAGCGCCGATGCTATTGCTCCAATGAGTGGAGTGATTGGATCTATGAACTGGTTTAGAATTGTTTGGAGTTCAGGCTCCGATACATCAGCGATTACGAGTTGGAGTGCCCTTGGGGTCAGGTAGAGGACTGCGAGGGTTAACGTAGCGAGTATGATCGCGGCGATCGCTCGGGGGAGGTAGCTGAGGGGCTTAGAACCCTGGGTTGTGTTAGCCAAGTGTGCCCACCTCCACTTCGTAGTCTCCGTAACTGCTCGAAATCTGTAGGACTAGTGTTAGGCCGCCTTGCAGTAGCGTGGTGTTGGGTATTGTGATCTGACCACTAATTGATCCGGGGCTGCCTGGGTTAGTTTGGATAGTTTGTGAGGGGCCTGTTAGGATAGTTCCATTGTCATTCAGTATCTTTGGGGTGATAGCTGCGTCGAGGGGGATGTATTGGTTGTTGTTCGTGTAGGTGATGTCGTAGGCGAGGAGGCTGTTTGTTGAGTCTAATGGGGTTATCCTGGTTGTTAGCTGGGGGTTCTTGATGAGGGCTGCCCACTGTATCTGGATCTGTTGTTGGCTGATTGGGTGTGTGATATTGTAATCGGTTAGTGTGAGCTCCTGAGTCACCATATAGGTGTAAGTGTGGTCTGTTAAGGGGTCTATTTTAGTCGGCGGTGTTATGTTTAGCTGTAGGGGCTGCGAGTATCGGGATCCGGGGTCGGCTGTGATGGCTAGTAACCCTCCGCCCGCCTGTTGGCTGTTTGAGTCTGTGATTTTGACCCGTAGGTCAGCGTTGAGCTGCGTGGGTGACTGGTTGTCGAATGATACCAGTGTCTCTATTGTGATCTGGGTGGGGGTGATAGATGTGATTCTCGGCTCGCTTATGGTGAGGTTGTGCATGGGTGGCATCCAGTGAATGGTCGCCGTCGTATCCGCGGTTATGGATGCGATGGGCTGCAGGCCTACCGTGGCGACGGCTGTCAGGGTGAAATTCTCTGGGTTGAGTGCTAGGCTCTGTAGCTGTTCTTCCCGGAGGTTGGTTAGGTCGACGGTTACTTCTACGGGGACTCTGTGCGGCCCCGGGGGGAGGATTAGCTGTGGACCGTTTATCGGGTACTTGTTTCCGTGTGTATCTCTGAGTGTTGCCTCGATGTTTGTTTCTGCTTGGAATGGTCCGGGGTTGTTGAGGGTGAGGGTGGCTGACATGGTGACCTTGTTCTCAGTGTAGGCTTGGTTGGTGTCTTCGAGGTTAATTGTCTGTGCTATTCCAGCGATGTTGGCGATGGTTAGGATGGTTAGGGTTGGAAGTGTTAGTAGGGAGAGTAGGATGAGGGCGTTTAGCACCGTGATTGTTTTTGGATTGTGGGATTGCGCCATTTCTCTAAGGTTTGATTTGTTTGACCTTGTTTAAGTGATGCGGTTTCAGAATACATATCTTCCATTTTTCGCAAGCGCAGTTAACTCGGTTGGTTATAGCCATTATTTTAAATATCTTACTGTTCCTTGGAAGTATAGTGATGTTGTTTATGCTCTACAATCAGGGCAATAGGCACATGATTCTATTGGTTTATCTCGTTTTTATTATTGTTGGACAAGCGTTTGCGCCGGGTTTCGTTAACGCTGTGTCAGACAGCAATTACCAGTATAAGCTTCAGTGGGGGAACCCGGATCCATACTTTATTGATGTGGATGAGTTTGGTAACGTGTACGTCGCGGGACGAAACACAAATCGGATTGATAAATATGATTCGAATGGAACGCTTTTAAAAACTTGGGGCGGCTCCGGTACAGGATCTGGGCAATTCAACGATCCTGAGGGAATCGCCGTAGATAGTGAGCGTAAATTAGTATATGTAACAGATTGTAACAATCATCGCGTACAGCGATTCGACCTTAGCGGAACCTTCATAGGGATTAGTGGAAGCTTTGGCTCTGGGCCGGGCCAGTTCATAAATCCGGCGGGGATCGCTGTTGATAATTATGGCAACGTCTATGTCGCGGATAGAGAGAACCACCGAATCCAGAAGTTCTATCCTAATGGGACTTTCATATTTAAGTTCGGATCTTATGGAGTTGCACCTGGCCAGTTTAATTGTCCCGAAAGTGTGGCAGTAGATGGCGAAGGTAACATCTATGTTGGGGATGAAGAGAACAATAGGGTCCAGAAATTCAACAGTAATGGGACCTTTGAATATTTTTTAGCAAGTTATGGTGACAATGAAGGCCAGGTTATTGATCCCGAGGATGTTGCCGTAGATATATTCAGCAATGTCTACATAGCTGACTCCGATAATAGTCGCATCCAGAGATTCGATGTCAACGGTACGTTGACTGATGTGTGGGGCGGTCAAGGGTCTGGAAACGGCAAATTTAACGATCCTCGTGGAGTCGCAGTGGATAAAGGGGGAACATTCTATATAGCGGATACTGGTAATGGGAGAATCCAGAAGTTCATACCAACTACGGGAACCTTAGTAGCTGCATGTACCGACAATCGAGGAGAGCCTCTAAGTACTGCAGATATCATCTCGACAAGTCAGCCTGAGGGACAGACGCCACTCCAGGGAACTACCGATGAGAATGGCATCGCTGAGTTCAAGGGGTAAGACCTGGTGTCTATACCCTTGAAACATCTAGGGATGGACAAGTCCTAGTAAGCCAATCAACAGAGGTTTCAGCAGGTCAGGTTACAAGAACCACGCTAATAATTGCTGAGACTAGGAGCTTAGAGGTAAAAGTTATTGAGCTTAGTGGAGATGCAATTGAGGGAGCGACTGTACGAATAACAGAGTGCCCTCCCGGACAATCAATACCTGAAGAACAAATAACACCGATAAGCGGCACAGTTCTTTTTGATGAGCTTATTCTCGGCATCTATAAGATACAGGCACAAAAAGGCAACGAAATTGCAGACCTAGAGAATGTCCTCATAGATGAAAGTTCGGTTAATTCTATAATTATTACTCTCAAGGATGAGTCTCCCAGAGTTTTACATCACTTCAATTTTGACTTAATTAGTTCTTCAGTCGTGAAGAATTCACCATTCCGTGTTAAAATTACTGCAGTTGATGCATCAGACCAGCTAGTGGAGAGTTACTCTGAAGTTAATAGCTTGAAGTTATTCAGTAATACCCTTGAATTACTTGATCCGTTGTCACCAAGAAGCATTACCTTTGAATCAGGCATCTGGGAAGGTTCAGTTACTTTAGGCATGCTTGGACATTCTCAATATTTGAAAACAGTAAGATCGCAAGGAAATGAATATGGCACTAGTAATACATTCGATGTTTTAGACTATCCTCTCGGTTCATTAGATCATTTTAAAATCCAATTTTCGGATGGAATATTCGTTGATGAGATACCTGAGCAAGAGGTAGGGGTATATTTTGAAATATATATAACAGCGGTAGATTCTCATAATTACACAATTACCAACTATCAAGGTACAAACACATTATCGTCTACTCCAATACCCATTGAACCAACGAGTTTGGCAATTTCTGATGGTGTCGGCAAAATCAAAGTAAGGTTTGGTACGATAGCCGATGCCGTAACCATAACAACAAATGGAGGCGGTAAGACTGGTGTCAGCAACTCGTTCAAGGTCAAGGCTACTTCACCCGGTTCCTCTTCCAATTGCTTCATCCAAGTAGCCACCTATATATCCGAACTCAGCCCAGATGTTCAGTTTCTCAGGGGATTCAGGGATAATACTGTCCTAAGCACATTTGCCGGGAGCAATTTTATGGCAGCTTTCTATTCTTTCTACTACGGTTTCAGTCCATCAATTGCCTCAACCATCCGCAATAATGAGATCATGAGGGGATCTTTGAAAGTCGCTTTATATCCTCTTATCGGAATTCTGCTTATTAGCGAACAAACTTTCAACTTACTCAGTTCGAATCCTGAGATTGGGATAATCTGTGCCGGTTTTAGCGCTAGTTTCCTTTTCACTTTAATATATATTCTACCACTCCTACTTTTATTGAATCGTAAAATAAATGTTAAACCATCAACTAAGTCAATACAATTAGCCTTGTTCTTCTGGTTGGGTAGTATAGTAACGATGGTAATAGCAGAGACACTATATTCGGGATCTATTATGACTGCCTCAGCAGGGGGATTCATTATCACAACGATATGTCTAACAACTCTCGTGACGACTCGTAAAACGATGGATTGGAAAAATTCTCACCACTTGTAATTTACTCCATTTTTTAATAAAACTAATGTCAGTCACCTGCGCGCGCTGAGGCTTGGTAGATTCGTATCTATTCTTTGGCTAGACGATTGAATTTTCTAAGCACTTCTCTGAGTCGCTCATGGGGAATCGCGTAGACCGTGTTGCCATCTATGCCCGTCATTGTTCTCGCGGCGACGAGGGCGTTCAAGATAGCTTCCTCCACTACCTGGACTGTAGCCTGGAAGAGGTCAGTCATCAACTCGTTAGGGAGCATCTGAACTGTCTTCACCTCCTTATCACTCATCACGTGTGGATTTGCGGTGGAGAACGCGACAAATATGTCGCCGGAACCGTTGCCGCCAATTCCCCCGACCCTCGCGATGCCCATTGGCGCGCGCTTGGCTAGCCTGCGAAGCTGGTGTGGGAGAAGAGGCGCGTCGGTGGCAATCACTACTATGATGGATCCCTGTTCGCCGTCTCGAGGTGTTTGCCCATTCTCCACGGGCAAGAGGTCGGGGATCTCTTGGCCTACTGGGACTCCTGAGATTGTTAGTTGCTCACGGAGCCCGTAGTTTGCCTGAACTAGCGCCCCAACCACATAGTCTGAGTCTGCCAAGCGTAGAGTTCGTGATGATGTGCCGATTCCCCCCTTGAACTTGTGGCAGATCATACCCGTACCGCCGCCGACGTTTCCCTCCTCAACTGGGCCTCCAGAGGCGTTGTTGAGGGCTTTGAAAACGTGGTCCCTTCGGACGTGGAAGCCGTTTATGTCGTTCAGGAAGCCGTCGTAGGTTTCGGCTACTACTGGCAGAGACCAGGGGTTGCCGACCCTAGATTTTCGGGTTCTCTGCGACCACTCAATGACCGAGTCGTGGACGACTCCGACACTGTGGGTGTTTGTTATCAATATGGGGCCGCTAAGGAAGCCTGATTCATCCACCCATGTGGTTCCCGTCATCTCGCCGTTTCCGTTCAGGCAGGACCAGGCGGCGAAGACGGGGTCGCTGTGGTCGGCTCTGGGGAGTATGGCTGTTACGCCTGTTCTTATGGGGCCTATGCCTACCTCGAGCTTGCCTTCGCCGGCGATGATGGTTTCGTGGCCCACAGTTACGCCTTGAACGTCAGTTATGGCGTTGTATTTCCCCGTTCTACCTTGGAGCGGGATGCCCAGGTCTCTCGCCCTCGGCTTCGTTTTCGAGTCAGACATTGCTTAGCACTGGGAGTCAGGGGGATAAAAGATGAGTAAGTAAGGTGAATCCCACGGATCCGTTGCGCGTCTCGCATGTTTACGCGATGTTCCGGCAAATTAGCCCCCTCTGGATCTCGGCTAGGCGGAGGCGTTGCCATGGGGCTTCTCTCTCATCACTCCAGCGAATGTACAGGTCTGCTGAGAGGAAACCAAACTGCCTAACGCGCGCTTGACTACCTGTCCGCGAGGTCAGCATAACTGACCATATCGATGTTTGAGGGCATTACGAGGAGTTAGAAATAATTGTCCGTTTCCTTTATATTGGTTAATTAATTCTGAAATAAATGCTGAAGGGAGAACCTTCAGACCTAAAGAAGTTGAAATTATATGATAGCTGAACTCGAAGAGCCAATAAACCCAGGGAGGACGGCTGGGTTTCCTGAGGAACTGCTCGAGAGCAGGTATGCGGTTAACCGAGACGAGATACTTTGGAGGCAATATATTAGATACCTCTCTCGAGGTGACCGCAGAGGCGTGAATAACGCTAACAGGGTCTTGCGTGTGATCAGGAAAACCCCCGACTAGTCTGAGTCTCCCTCTCCCTTTTTCTTAACTTGTGGAACGACAAGCCTATCCCCTTTTTTACATGTAATCTTCCGGATTTCACATCGGCATGCGTCACGTACGTTAGATGGGGAATAAGGTGGGTATTGGCGAAGACGCGCGGCACTAGAAAAGAATCATTCGATTCTAACTACTCCCTCCCAGCTTGGCTTCCAATCCACACCCTTCAAAGCAAAATGTAGTCGAGGGCTGTAGAGGAAAACCCACGGCGCGTCGTCTCGTATCATTTGGTACGCGTTTCTATAGATTTTTCTCCTAGCCTCATCGTTCACCGTTGCTTGGGCCTCATCTATTAGGGAGTCCACACGCGGGTTCTCGTAGCCCTCCCACCAGGGACCCTTCAACCCGCCGTGGATCTTTTCCCTAAGCACCCTGAATGAACTCATCGGGCTTGAGTCGAAGCAGCAAATATCACCAATTTTTTTGTCACGAACCATGTGGCTGTACTGTTCACGGTGCTCATGCACCCTCGTCGTCACGCTGACCCCGACTTCCCCCCACTGCTTCGCAATTACCCGTGATAGCTCGACGGATTCATCCGGCATGACGCTTGGCACATCCATTGTTACGGAGAGGTCGGATCGCTCAGCTTCGCGGAGCAGTCTCTTCGTTTCTGCAGGGTCGTAGGTGTATGGTCTTGTTTCGGAGTTGTATCCAAAATGGTGGGGCGTAAATGGCCCGTTCAGGCCGTCCGCCGATCCATGCATCACATCCCTGATGATCTCCCCAACGTCAGTGGCATAGTTGAGGGCTCGGCGAATTTTCACGTTGCTAAAGGGCTCAGATGCGCAGTTGAACATGAAGATCACTGATAGATAACCTGGCTGAGAAACTGTACTTACCCCAATTCGATGAGCTTCCTTTATCCCCCTCCTGCTGAGACCCGAAGCGATGTCGGCCTCCCCCTTCTTAACGAGACTCAGTCTATCCGCTTCCCCACCGATACCCGCCCAGTGTAGTTTTTCATATTTTGGTTTGGAGCCCCAATAGTAGGGGTTGCGCTCAAGGATTACGTTCTCTTTGCTCACGTCTCTGATCAAATATCTTCCAGTCCCGACGTGTGTGTCAGGCAGATCATCCATCACATTCTCCGGCAGCATCGGCATCTCCACCAGTAGCTCCAGTAAATCAGCCATTGGCTCAGGGAGGGAAATTTTTAGTCGAAGCCGCCCCACTGCGGTGAAGGCAGCTTTACCAAGATAGCTTGCGTAGACGCCCTCGGTTCCGAATGCCCCTCCAACCTTTGGATCGATGATGCTCATCAAGTTGGCGACAGCGTCATCCGCCTCGAATGAGGCACCGTTGTGCGCTTTTATCTCATCTCGTAGAAGAAACTCCCAAACTCGCCCATCCCGAGTTTCCCACGCTTCTGCAAGCTGAGGAGTGAATCGACCTGGCCCTATACGGCCAACCAATGGTTCATAGATGGCGGCTTGGAGACTAAGCCTCGTTCTTGAGTCGCTACAAATATGGGGATCACCTAAGACGACGCTTGACTGGGCTACGCGGAGCTCACTCATAGAATTACATAGCCCAACGCGAGTATAATTTTCTTTATGCTTCTTAAGGAATGAGCACCAATGTACAAAAACTGTGTATGAAGCATCTATGCTGATACTAAAATACGTATATTTCCAGGTGCTATGGGATAAACGCTAAACGTTACCATACTTCAAAAATTGCATGGATTATGCAGGGCGACTCAGAAGGATCCGCCAAGAGATGACGAGACGTGGAGTTGATCTCCTATACCTGACCAGGGGCGCCAACCTCTGGTACCTTACCGGTGTAAGGCGCAGAGGAGCCGAACTCACGGACCACAACGCTTATGGCGACTACGTCTGCGGCGCTTATCTTACGCAGGATAAACTCACCCTAGTTGGACCCAGAATGGGTGGCTCGGGGTGGAGGGCTGAGGCCGATGGAAAACCATACGTTACTGAAGTATTGATCTTCGATGAGCATAGGAACCCCGCTGATGTTCAGAAAGAGGTTCTGAGGAGACATAATCCCCGCCAAGTCATGGTCGATGACCGCGCGTGGGCGCAGACAATAGACACAATCAAGCGAAACATACCAAACGTTGAACTCAGCCTCGCCGGACCCGTCATCTTCGAGATGAGAATGATCAAGGATGCTGAAGAGATAGAGGCTATGAAAGCCGCAGCTAGGCTCACAGACAAGGTATACGCAGAGACACTTGAGTATCTTAGGAGTGGGGTCACCGAAGCGGGAGTTGAGAAGGAGATAGACCGTCTCTATGCTGCTTACGGCGCGGAACAGAACAGCTTCGTAACTGCGGCGAGATTCAGAAGCCCGAAGAAGCCAAGTGGACTTGCTCCACCACATAAAAGAAAGCTGGAGAAAGGCGACACCGTTAGCTTTGACTTTGGCTGCCTACTAGAAGGCTACGCCAACGACTTCGGAAGAACCGCCTTCTGCGGTAATCCTCCAACTGAGGTTGAAAAGATACACGCCATAGTGATGGAGAGCCAGGCGAAAGGCATAGAAAAGATGGTAGACGGGTCGATCACAGCACAGGAACTAGATAATGAGGCGAGAATCATCATAGAGAAGGCTGGCTACGGCGACTACTTCATGCACAGGCTCGGCCACGGCATCGGCGTTACCGTTCATGAGCCACCCTTCCTCTACATACCCGACGACACCGTACTGAGAGAAGGCATGACATTCACCGTTGAGCCGAGTATATTGCTGCCTCAGAGCTGGAGCGCACGGGTCGAGGACGTCGTCCTTGTCACGAAAAGAGGGGGAGAGCCCTTCACAAAATTCCATAAAGACCTAACAATTGTTGACTAATGCTACACCCGCTTCCTCGGAGAGCTCTTCTCATACGAGAAAGAAGTAGTAGGTTTATCCCGTGGGCAGTCAGTTTTACTCTATGTTACCTGAAGGCCGAACCCTCGCACTTAGCAGGGAACTACTTAGAGGCGCAATCGATATCCACGTGCACGCTGGGCCCCATATCTTCAGCAGTCCCCGAAGGATAGATCCCGTAGAAGCGGCTATCCAGGCGAGAGACGCTGGGATGCGCGCCATAGTCTTCATGGATGTCTTTGAGATGAGCAATGGAACGGCTTGGCTCGTCAACAGGGCTGTGCCTAACTTCAAAACCTTCGGCGGCATCATCCTAAACACCGTCTACGGTGGCATCAACCCAAGAGCCGTAAAAACCGCCCTTAGCTACGGCGAAGGTGCAAAATATGTCAGCTTCGGCGCACACTCCACGTATTACCAGGCCTCGCGGGAGGGCAGATTAATTGAAGGCCGATTCACACCACTCAGCGAAATTTACCCAGGATTCAAAGACGAACTAAAGAATACGATCCAAATACCTATTGATGGCAGCCGAGACCGGCGCGTAGATGAGATATTGGAGTTAATCACAGCTAACCCCGACGTATACCTGATCACCGGTCACACATCGGTCCCTGAGGCGATGAAACTCGTTGAACTTGGTAGAGAATACGGAATAGAAAAAATGGTGGTCTCAAGCGCCGTGACCAAGGAAGCAACTGAAGAACAACTCAGGGAAATGTCTCGAAGCGCCTACATAGAATACACCTTCGCAGCCTACACCCACACAACAACCATCCCAAAGACCCACTACTACGTGGAGAAAGAGTACGCAAGTATAGATGAGGGCATGAGCAGTGAACCCAGCGGCGGTGTAAGGCAAGCCGCAGACCAGATAAGACGCCTAGGATCAGAGCACTGTATAATATGCACCGACTTCGGCGTCTATACCCTGCCAGAGCCCGTGGAGGGGCTGAGGGAGTTTATGGCGTGTCTTCTTGACCTCGGATTTTCCCAGAGTGAGATAAAGAACATGGCGAAAATCAATCCCGAGAAGCTCCTCGGGTTGGAGGGATGAACGTGCTGCCAGAAGGTAGAAGCTACGAGTTAAGCAGCGAGCTGCTTAGAGGCGCGGTGGATATCCATGTACACGCTGGGCCACATCTAAAATCAAGTCCCCGGAGCGTCGACCCCTTTCAGGCCGCGGTTCAGGCAAAAGAGGCTGGTATGGCTGCGATAGTCTACATGGACGTCTTCAAATCAAGCAACGGCACAAGCTGGATAGTCAACCGAGTAGTCGACGGCATCAAGACATTCGGTGGAATCAACCTAAATACCGTCTACAACGGTGTGAACCCACGCGCCGTTAAAACTGCACTATACTACGGAGACGGTGCTAAGTACGTAGCCTTCGGAACACATAGCACACATTGGATGACGAGCAGAGAAGGCCAATATGTAGATGGTCAATGGATGCCTAGCCATGTTAGATTCTCGAAGTTCAAGGAGGAGGAACTAGGCCGCAGCATAAGGATACCCGGGGGGAAGCCGACTCCCGAGATCGACGAGGTGCTGCAGCTTATTGCTGAAAACCCAGATGTCTACATGATCACAGGGCATGTTTCACCGGAGGAATCGGTTAGGCTGTGTGAGCTGGCAAAGGATTATGGAATAAACAAAGTTGTTGTAAGCAGCACAATCCCGAAGCTGGCGACGCTGGAGCAGCTCGACGAGATGGTCAAGTATGGTGCATACTTAGAATATACCCTTGCGGGTTACACGCACAGCACGGGAACTAGAAAGACGGACTATTATGTAGAGCTTGAATATGCTTCTGATCCAATCCCTGGAAATTACCCCAAGTTCACAATCAAGAACGTGGCAGACCATATTAGACGATATGGCGAAGACCACTGTTTAATCGCTTCAGATCTCGGGGTCTACACATTACCCCCACCCGTAGAGGGAATGAGAGAGTTTATCGCCTGCCTACTTGACCTTGGGATAAGCTCAGAGTCGATAAAAACCCTGGTCCAAAAGAATCCTCGTAATCTCCTAAATCTCTAAGCCTGAAGCGCACTCGCGGGTCACTAGGAGCTGCTTGTCAGCTTCTTACCTTATTTTGTGAAGTGAAAATAGAGGTCTTTACGCATTGGTGGTGTTTCCCGGTTTCCCATCACCTCGATTGTGGTAGAGATGCTGGTCGCCGCGGTCTTCGTCACTGTCGCGCAAGCGAGCAGTATACTGATTGAGTTTTCCGGATACATATTTCACATCAATAAACATTTTATAAGATTTTTTCATATCAATTTACTAAGGGGCGAAATAACCTACCCCTTACTCAAGTTGCTAATCCATCAGTGTTGGAGGTATGCATGGTTGGAACCGAGTGAATCCGTGTTTTCAGATCGGACTTATCTGCGAGAGATGGACTTTGAAGAATATAGCTTCAAAAACATGGTGGAGTTTAATCGATCTGCTCTTCTTAAGATGTACTCCGGAATCATTGCCAGTAAAGTTTTGAACAAGGTTACCCGTGAACATATGAAGAAGCTGGGTATTCTGGTGCTGAACACCTCTTGTGGGAAGAGATATGCGTTATCCGATAAGACGATGGCGCTTCTCGGTTTAAAGTCTGATTGAATTCGATGTATAGGTGAAGAAGATCTATCTTAGGTTCTTGAGCTGATGTAGTTAGCTCGATATCCCTCTATCCATGCATAACTTTCGGTTTTTCAGTGTTGTCCCCAAGTTCTACATAGTTGAGTCCGAGGATGAGGAAGTCGATGAAATGTTCGCCTTGGGAAGTGAGCTGATACTGGGACCCCGTGGCTTCGCTGCCCCTCATTTGTATCAATATATTGTTTGATAGTAGGGGAGATACTAGTTCCTCAAATTCATGTTGTGACAGATTGGCACACCTCATCAGCGCATTTTTGTGGCAGTTTCCTAGCTTTACTTGGGTTAATAGTTCGAGACATATCTCGAACTGAGGCTTGTTATGGGACAGTGTGAGGTATATGGTTAATAATTATTTAAAAGGAGTTGGGGCGACTCTTTCGGACTTGTGATTCGAAGAAAATAGTTAATGCAACTAGTTTACCCTAATGATTAAACCCGATGTTGGATATGCGCGTATGCGTTGTCGGTTCGTTCCTCAAAATGGTTCTGTCATTGTAATTAGACTATCCAAAGCGTAAGAATACGCGCAGGAGCGCGCGGGGTCTAACCGAAATTCATGCGCGAGTTATTAGGTGGGACGACGAGGAGTATTTGATGAGGATCACTCTCCTTGGGACAGGTGGGCCTAGACCTGACCCCAACAGGATGGGGCCTTCAGTTTTGGTGAGGCTCGACTCGGGAAACCTGATTGTTGACGCTGGGCGTGGTGTCTCCACTCAGTTGGTTCAAGCCGGTGTCAAGGTGACCGAATTCAGTGATGTATTTTTGACCCATCTTCACTTTGATCATACCTCGGGGTTGGCTGACCTTCTTTTTAGCAGCTGGAACCTGGCTACGAACAGGGTTATAAACGTCTATGGGCCGGCGGGTACCTCTGCGATGGTTAAGAGTCTACTGGATGCCCATGAGAGGGATATCTGGTATAGGCTTCAGGAGACGGCGTTAACCACGGAGAGGCTGGTCGATATACGTGACATGGTTAAGGTGCATGATGTTGTGGCTGGGCAGGTTATCTCTAAAGGCGGTTGGAGGGTGGACGTGTGTGATGTTAACCACGGTCACGGGCTTGGCTTGAGTAGGCATGAGTGGCCTTGCCATGCAATCCGGGTCTCAGAGGGTGGAGTGAGTACCGTGATCACGGGTGACGCGGTCATCAGCGAAGAACTTATCGATTTTTCTAGAGGCGCCGATATCATGGTGGCGGGATGCTATTATTCTGGGGAGGAGGTTAACGACTTCGATACCAAGCTTATCTCGAAGCACGTCTTGAGTTCTCTCGAGGTCGGGAAACTGGCATGTTACGCCCGGGTTTCCAAGCTGGTCCTCACCCACATTAGGGAGAAGCCCCGTGAACTACTTGATAGGATGGTTGTGGAGGTCAGGCGGGACTTCACTGGTGAAGTTGTCTTAGGTGAGGATTTGCTTACAATAACGGCTCCCGCCGCGCGCGTATAATAATACACGCGAGACCTAGTGTACGCGCTACCTAATTCAGAAAAACGCGTTTAATTATCCGAAAATTGGCTAACTAAATTTTCTTATGTATCTATCTACATCAAATTTTGATCTGCATCCCTTATAGCTCATGTACCTTATCTTTCCAAAAATTGGCCTCTCACCCCACGCCCTATCATGAAGACCACCCAGACTCCAAGCGATGCCTGCGTAGCCATTGGGATCCCTTCCGTCGAGCTCATATCTATCGTTAAGGCTAATGCGGCCTCGAAGGCTTCTTCTGGACTAGCTGACCACTCAAGGATCTTCTTAGCCCAGTACATCCTCATGTAGCCATGCATCGTTCCTGTTCTGAGCATTTGTCTCTGAGCTGCGTTCCATAACTCATCGTGGGTCTCAGCTCGCTCAAACTCAGCTAATTTATAAGTGTATTCTCTTCGGTCCCACCTATGCTCGTCCAGAGTTCTCTTAGACCAAGCTGGGAGGCAATGAAAAGTGTCATAATGATCGTTGTAATTTAGAAAATTATCTGAGAGCTCCTTCCTAACGATGAGTTCTTCAAGGTACGCATCTTTATCGATCATGGCTGAAGAACTAGCTTTTACCTCCAATGCGACCCTCTGGGCGGATATTTGTCCGAAGTGAAGATATGGTGAGAGCCTTGATTGGCCATCCAAATTAGGATCGTTTCGAGCCTCTGAGTAGCCGGTAAGTCTATTGGTTATGAATTCTCTGTAGGCTTCTCTTCGCGTTCTCTGACCCTGACTTTTGTAAAGTAGAAGGTTTGTTGGCGTCCTCAGGGATTAGTTCAAGAGCCTTATCCCAGTTAGAGGCATCACCCCTCTCCTTCACCTTATACGGCATTTTTTTTGGAGTTGGGAATTCCTCAAGGTAAACATGTAGAAGCCTGTTTATCTTCGGCCTCAACGTATAGGCCGCGTATTCTTGTTTCGTTGATGCAACCCAACAGGGAACTATATTATGTGAGTCGACCTCATAAATGGGAATCTGGATTTCCTCAACTACTCCCTGTTTCCAATTTTTTTTCGTTCTTAAAGGATCGAAGTCTGTTACCAGCGCTGATGCTCCTATCGATTCAACGAGTTTAGGTATTTCCCTTGATGGTTCGCCGATTAATAGTATAAATGGGATTTGCAGAGCGGCTGACTGTTGTTCAACTAATCGTAAGCCTTCGATCATGAACTCGTATTGCCACCGTGAGGCATTCAGGAAGTTTGGGCTAATGCAGAAAACTATGTATAACTGTTGACTGGTTCCATGCGCTATTTGCTGTGCATAGATAAGAGCCCAGTTATCCTCGACGCGCTGGTCTCTACTCATCCAGTAAACTACTGGACCTGTAGTTGACTTACCCTTTTTTAGCAGACGAGTCCTTGCCTCGTTCAAGCTCAATATCATCCTTCCACTTTGTTTCTATGTATTAAGCTGCTTTCTATGCGGATTTATTCTCATGGAATTGCAAGCGTAGCACTATTATGCGCGCTTGGGTCGACCTCACGTCCCCCACCTCTATTTGTGGCCTTGTTTCGAGAGTTCAACCTTTTACCGGGGTGGACCTATGGTCGAATTCTGTCATTCTGACGTTGAAGCCGTCTGGCTCACAGGTTTACGCATACGATAATGTTATATTATTTATGTAGCTAGTGGGGGCATGGTTCACTACATCTGCTTCGTCATGGTTACTCCGCAGTTTCTCCAGTTATCACTCAAGGAGAGGGAGAGCTTCATACCGAAGTGGACCGAGATGGCGAAGAAATATGGATTGGTTCTGCTTTTTGGGGGAAACGCCCTCGGCGTTGCAGAGAATGTTGTTCTAGCCTTTGAGGCTCCGGGGCACTCGGATAATTACTTCAAGTTTATGAGGGATTGGCTTGAACTGGGTACTCCTAATGCGGGTAAGTTGATCTCGTATACGAGGACGGTAACAATCAACTAGTTACCTACATGGTGCGAGTTATTGCATAGGCTCCACATTGTTTTTAATGTATGACTAGAAGGCATAATCTATGCCAAGGGTCTCTGTCCCTATAGTGCTGGTCTTAGTAGCGTTGATAGTAGTTGGAGGGTACGCCGCCCTAACCTACCCCAAGACTGTAGCTACTATACCTGTTTCATTCAAGTTCGGTGCTGAGTCGAAAACCATTGAGTTTGATGTTCCCCCTCTTCAGGATTGGTACAATATTGAGGTGAGTGTTACGAATGGAAACGCCCTTTGGGGGGCGATGCTCGTATCTGGTAACGTGACGGTTTGGAGCCACTCTGCCTCCCAGGGATCACAGACTTCGTATCGGAGCGGTTGGCTTACCATCTCCCCGGGGCACTACACCTTTACATTCGGCACTATAGGCTTCGGCTCGCTTGAGGGAGCGGTCACGCTGCAGACGAAGGGTGGCCTCTGGTAGCTAAGGTAAACGATGCGAAAAGTGCACGCTCCAATCGAATGCACGAGTTTACGGATAAGCTTGAATAGGTTGTATTACTACTTTATTGAACTCCGACGAGGATGAACCCGTGGATACGACAGATCTAGCTCTTAGGAAGAACACACTACCTCAGTGCGTTAAGGGGGATGGGACCATTAAGATTGCGCTAGAGTCCTCCTACGCCAGCGTCGGAGAGGATAAGGAGATACTAGGTAGGACATATCTCAGGATACGAGAGGTTGGCATCTTCACCCAGGATACGCCATACCAGTTGGTTCGCGAGCGAATTAACGAGACTCTGACAGGCAGAACAGCTCAGAGACTTGAAGGCGCTGGAAATCATAGAGCGAGGTGTTGAACGTAGAAAGCAGATACAACGATGATGGGGCTTCGTTTATTTATTCGATCGCTTCTAGAGCGCAGCAGTCATGCATGCTTTTTAGATGTATACCGCGCGGTGAATTATAATCTCTACTCCTTTGATGGAGTCTTCGGGTTGAGTGGACGCGTATCGTGGGAGTTCGAGGCGTTGATGCATTCCGCTTGATATTCACAACTTCTACACTTCGCACCGTTTTCCGCGGGCTCCGCTTCTCTTGATCCAGTCCAGTACTCAATGGCCCAATCCAGATCCTTTACCGCCTCCGTCTGCCTGTATTCGTAGACGTAGACGTGCACACCGTCGACCTCGAAGCTCTCCTCGGAGGCTCCCCTATCCCTAAGAGCATCGACGACTTTACGGAAAATTGTTTCGTCGCCCCGCCTATCCCTTGGGGCCACCGCTATCACGTAGAATAAGTCGCTTGTGTCGAAACCAGCACCGTCGAGCATCCTCCCATAGACCCTTGCCTGAGCGTGGTAGCTCCGGTAGGGGAGGGGTGAGTGGCTAAATTTTGCCTCGAGGACCATGGTGGGATTGCCTTCCCTGAAGGCGACGGCGTCTGGCTGCCCGACGAGGGGTACGCCACTGTGCTCAGCGAGTAGGGGCATCTCCTGAATGATGACTTGGTCGCCGTAGAATATCTCCTCGAGCACATCACCGCGGTCGACTATGGTGGATTCCGCGAGTAGTGACTCGTGTCCTTCGCTTCCCTGTCTCTTAGTCTCTGTCTCCACGCGGCCGTGGATGTTGGTCATCTCCACCTTTTTCTCGCAGTAGTACTGCTCAGCGATCTCGCTTGCCCGTAGGTAAGGTTTGTCGAATCTGAGTTTGTATCCCTCAGGACTTCTTAGGCGCTGTCTGATGCAGTTCTCACGCTCCAGGTACTGGGCAAGGCGAGCACTCTGAACTACGCTGAGTCTACGTGAAATTCCCAAGGGTTGTTCTCCATCTGATACTGGGTTACATGCCTGCGTCCAATAAACCATTCAATCTGTCGCCCACGTGAATGAGGTCATACACGCAATTTTCGCGTAAAATCACTATAAAATTATCATCGCGCACAGCGTAAGGAACGGCTCATGAAGAGATTGGGAAAGCTAAGAGGAAGGCTAGAGGATAGTTATTCCTAGCTCTTATGATATGAGATAGAAACTATAAGTTCATATAAAATGTTTTACTAAGATTACTCGTGATAGTTTTGAGTAAAAAAAATAATTTGAATCAGCGAATAGTATCCTATACAATCTTTCTCTTATTAATACTCGGAGTAACGTCGCAGATAGTGTATCCCACAATTCTCAGCGCGGCCGCGAACCCCGATTCCCCTGTTTCCGGAGCGATCATAATCGCCACTAACGATGATGGGCACGGATTCAATTTTACGCTGCCGAATGGCAACTACATAATCACTGAGGGCCTAACGGCGGGAACTTACAACGTCACCACATATGCTGAAGGTTATATTAATCAGAACATTGGAGGAGTTCCCGTCACCGTCGGATCTCTCACTGCAAACATCAACTTCAACCTCAAACGCTCAGGCGGGATTAGCGGTAAGGTCATCGACTCTGTGTCAGGGGCTGGAATCGCGGATGTCATAATCACGGCATTCAGCAATGAAACTTATGGCTGGTTCGCAAATACAGACTCGAATGGCAACTATAAGATAATCTCCAACCTTGAAACCGGGGTTTATAACCTCACTGTCACCTCTGCCTCTGGACATAATTCAAAGACAATTGGCGCAGTGAGCGTCACAGCCGGCGTCGAAACAAAAAACGTCAACATATCTCTCGATCGCTCCGCAATAATATCGGGTAAAGTATTAACTCCAACCGGCCAGCCAGTAAGAGGGGTAATAGTATCCGCCGTATCAGACGGAGGCCAAAACTATAACGGATTCGCAACCACAGAGGCGGATGGAAGTTACAGGATTGAGAGCGGCCTCGGCACAGGCACCTACACCGTGACCGTCTTCTCAGGCGTAAGTTTCGACCAGAAAACAAACATAGCGGCTACAGTCGGCCAAGATACCGCTAATGTGAACCTAACACTTGATGTGATCATCCAATTATCTGGAATAATTACGGGTGTCGTCTTAGACGTTGATAATAATCCCATAGTCGGGGCAAGTGTCTCAGCTGGTTCGGGACACGACCTAACTGACTCGGAGGGCATTTACCAGATTGCGAGTGGACTACCAACAGGAACCTACACAGTATCGGCTTCAGCACCCGGTTATCAGTCACAGGAAAAGACCGGTGTCTCCGTCACCACTGGTAGCACTACATCTAGCATCAACTTCAAGTTGGTGACGGTCCCCTCCGAAAACTCGGGTAAGATATCCGGGGTAGTCGTCGGAGAGGATAATCCACTTTCAAATAAACAGTCAAGCTTGGTCACATGTACTCCAGACAAATCTAGCATCCAACTAGGTGATACACTCACTGTCTCTGGGGCAATCACGCCCGCTGTCGCAGGCGCATCTGTACAGGTTGAGTATAAGTCGGGCACAACCGAACTATCGAGAACCGCTATAACCGGGAGCGATGGTAGGTATATTGACAGTTATGCGCCATCCGTTGTGGGCTTATGGAGTGTTGAGGCTTCGTGGGCTGGGAATGCGCAGTATAACGCCGCGGGAAGCGAGTCCTCAGCCTTCACCGTTACAACACCCCCGGTAACCACCGGCGGGGTCAAGATCACCGTTCTAGATAAAGACGGCAAACCTATAATCGGCTCCACAGTATCATCGAAGACTACGCCCTCAGGGCAGGCAGTCTTGAGCGGCGTCTCAGGGACGGATGGATCCGTCACCTTCACAAATGTTGCTGCTGGTTCATACACCTTTGAAGCGAGCAAGTCGGGTTATGTTACTAATTCGGGAGCAGCGGTAGTTACCGCCGGAAGCAGCGTCACCGCATCGATAACTCTGCAAACTCAAAGCACGGGTGGAGGTGGTGGGGTACCGGGCTACCCAACCGAGGTCATCGCGATAGGCGTCATACTTAGCGTGATGATGCTTCTACTTTTTAGAAGAAGGTGACATTTTTTTTAAAGAATGTCAATCCTTACAACAGGATGAGCTCATGCGTGCGCAAGTACGTATCCGAAAGTTATTCGATAATCGCGTGAACTAGTTCCAGTTGATCCAAGCCACCCCCGCAGAATACTCCGTTAATCTTCTCGAGAGGCAATCCTAGGGACTTGAAGAACTTGAAATGCGTCCTGCTTATCTGTTCTGTAAAGCCTGACTTGATTTTGCGCGCGCTATTTTTTTTTATATATTTCCAGAAAAATTCTGTTTTTCCACACTCGTGCGCACGTGAATATTATAGATAATTTGAGGGTTAGAGTTTAGATCCTGATTTGAACCTCAATGACGTAATTTCTCATCAATTTGGCGAAGCATAATATCTCATTACTGCTGTAGGTACTCTTGGTGAATTGTGGTTCCAGCGTGTCCGCGGGTACATATTGCTGGAATACGAATTTCTTAGCTCCCCTTACAATCTCCCCCATATCCCTGACAGAGTCAAGGTCAACGAACCCTGGTGCTGCGGTGCACCTTAACTCATAGTCGACCCCTCCGTCCCTCAGTAATCCTATACTTCTAATCAAAGCGTCCGGCTCTACTGCTCCAAGTTGCGGGTACCGCTCTATTGACGTCTTCACATCCATCGCTACATAGTCCAGGTATGGTAAACACTCCTCTAGTACTTCGGGGAGCAACCCGTTGGTGTCAAGTTTCAGCTTAAAATCGAGGGTTTGAAGCCGGGACAGGAATTTGGGGAGGTCTCTCTGTAGAGTTGGCTCCCCGCCTGAGATGACGACGTGGTCGATGAATTCCTTACGTTGCTCGAGGCTCTTCACGGCGTCCTCTTCGGAGATCTGGGGCTCTGCTTCTCCGAGTACGATCCTCCAGTTGTGGCAGTAGGGGCATCTCAGGTTACACCCTGGTGTGAAGAGGATAGTGGAGACGTTGTCTGGGTAATCTATCAGGCTGGTTTTCTGGATCCCGCTGAACTTCATTTCGTGAACACGCTTGTCTTCTGCGTTGCCTCGTCAAAGGTGTTTCTGATGCTGTATTCGGCTTGTTTTCCGTCGTTCCATTGTGTTACTGGCCTCATGTATCCGACTACCCTCGAGTAGACCTCAGCGGTCTTTTCACAGGTTGGGCACTTGAAGTGTTCACCTGCGATGTATCCGTGTTCTGAGCAGACGCTGAATGTGGGTGTGATTGTGAAGTATGGTATCTTAGTGGAGCCTGTCATCTTCTTGACTAGTTGGGCGGTGGCTTTCCAGCTGGGCATTCTCTCGCCGAGGAAAGTGTGGAATACTGTGCCACCGGTGTATAGGGGCTGAAGCTGGTTTTGGTGCACAAGTGCCTCGAAGAGGTCCGTGGTTTGATCAACTGGCAGTTGGGATGAGTTGGTGTAGAATGGTGCACTTCCCTTTGCCAGCTCCTTCTCATTCGCTACGATGATGTTTGGGTGCTTCTTCTTGTCTATACTGGCTAGACGATATGAGGTGCCTTCGGCGGGTGTTGCTTCGAGGTTGTAGATGTTTCCCGTCTTGTCTTGGTAGTCGCTAAGCCTGCTCCTCATGTGTTCGAGTACCTTCTGTGCGAAGCTTAGCCCTTCAGGCGTCGCTATGCTTATTCCTAGTAGGTTGCGAATGGCCTCTGCCATGCCTATGAGACCTATTGTGGAGAAGTGGTTGTGCCAGTACTGTCCATATGCTTCCTTTAGGTTGCGTAGATAGTAGGAGGAGTAGGGGAATAGTCCTGCGTCGGAAAACTTTTCAAGGATTTTTCTCTTGTTTTCAAGGCTGTCCCGCGACGTATCCATCAGCTCGTCGAGTTTTTCGAAGAATCTGGTTTCGTTTCCTTGGACGTAGGCTATCCGGGGGAGGTTTATTGTCACTACTCCTATTGACCCTGTGAGTGGGTTTGACCCAAATAATCCTCCTCCTCTTTTTCTTAGCTCCCTGTTGTCTATCCTCAGTCTGCAGCACATGCTCCGAACATCGTCGGGTTTCATGTCGCTGTTCACGAAATTGGAGAAGTATGGGGTTCCATACTTGGCGGTCATGCGGAATATGCTCTCAGAGGTCTTCGACTCCCAGTCGAAGTCATCAGTGATGCTGTAGGTTGCGATGGGGAAGGTGAAGACTCTGCCTTTTGCGTCCCCCTCCTCCATGACGTCTGCGAAGCAGGTGTTGAAAAGATCCATCTCATCTTGGTATTCAGAGTATGTCTCGGATTGCATTTTTCCGCCAATTATCACGGGTTCATTCCTTAAGGAAATCTGGGACTTTGATGTCCATTGTGATGTTTGTGAAAGGTGTCTGGAAGCCTACGCGGGTGGGTATATTCATGTTGAATAGCCACTCCTGCAGATTCTGCTTCAGTCTTCTCTCACTCAAATCGTCGTTCTTGATGAATGGTGCGAGGTAGGAGTCGAAGTTGCTGAAAGCTTGTGCTCCTGCTGCCTCTCCTTGGAGTGTGTAGAAGAAGTTCACGATCTGGCCGAGGGCAGAAGAGAGGTGTTTGGCTGGAGCGCTCTCGATCTTCCCTGACACGCCTTTAAAGCCGGAGAGGAGGAGGTCGGGTAAGCTCCACCCTACACAGTAGGGACCTAGCACGGAGAGGTCGTGTATGTGGATCTCTCCCGATACATGTGCCTCCCTAATGCTGCTTGAGTAGATCTTATTTAGCCAATACTTCGAGGTGATCTCCGATGAGAGGAAATTGTTCAAACCCTGCAGCGAGAAGGACATGTTGGAGTTTTCGCGAACTCTCCAATCTGCCTTCATTATGTATTTGTCCACGAGCTCATCCTGACTCAGGATGGTAGCGAGTTCCCTGAGGTCTTGGTGTTCCTTTCTATAGATTATGTAGGCCTTTGCGGTGCGCGCCAAACCGTTGTCTATCAACGTCTTTTCAACGACGTCTTGGATCTCTTCGATCGTGGGAACTCCGTCTTCGCCAAAATTCTTCTCTAGATGCCTCACGACTTTCTCCGTTAGCTCAATCGCCTGCTCATCACCCCTCTCACCGACCGCGATTAAGGCGTGTAGTATGGCTTCCTTGATCTTTTCAGCGTTGAACTCCTGCAGCTTCCCCGATCTTTTTCTTACATACTTCAATGGCGCTACCTCGAAAGTGTAATTGGTAACCAAGAGTGGTTATGTTCCGATATTTTAATCATATAATTGTCCCATATATTTAGAACAATTGCATTTAATATGAACTAATCAATTTTTCGTCAATAATTAGGTTAATTACTATGCAGATTAATCGAATAATACAAGTGCGTCAAGATTGCTTCCGTTTTTTTTTAACGAGTTTTATTTCGCATAAACTAACATAAGCATGCACCTGGTAGAAAACAAATTAACTGTTTGTGTATAGTTGAATTTGTAGGGTTTCTGCAGTCTAGATTAAAGATTTACTGCGTTGAAGGTGTTTGATGCGGATTTTACATATACGCACGACGTGTATGAGAAGCACGTAAAAAATGGAGTTTGTTGTGCGCTCTGCGTTATTTATTTTGATTTGCCGTACTTCTCCCAGCTTACGATGTCGCTTAGACTCTTCCTCTCCTTTGCCGGAGGGCTCTCATCGGGCACGCCGATTGGCATTACCGCAACCGGCTTAAGCCTGTCGGGGATGTTCAGCAGCTTCCGAATCATGTCCTCTCGGCCGGTCTGACCCATCCAGCATCCCCCGAGGCCGAGATTAGTGACGGCCAAGGCGATGTGCTCGAACGCGATGCCCAAGTCGTTGCCGCACCAACTGGGGGAGGCTTCCTGATCTGCCAAGCCGATGATCATGAGTGGCGCATTCTGGGCCCACTCTGATTTCGCGAGCTGCTTTATCGTCTCCCTGTTTTCAACTATTATGAAGTGCCAGGGCTGCTTGTTGCTTGCTGATGGGGCTATCCTCGCGGCTTCGAGGATGCTCAGAATCGTTTCCCTCTTGATGATGGTCTCCTTGTATTTGCGGATACTTCTCCTACTCGACAGAACTTCGTTAAACTCCAAGCCAATCTCCAGGTGAAGTAGGGAAACAGCGTGATATAAAGTGACGAACAGTTACCAATTAAAAACCGGGACACAGGCTAGCTCCTTTGGCGCGAGCTCAGTGCAAAGCGAGAAATTTTAACCCAATGAGCCATCCATTTTATGGATGACCTTGGTATCTCAGAGGGATATCGACGAGTTCGGCGACCTGTGGAGCCTGATGTATTACATCTTCGCTAAGGAGATGGTTGACAGCTTCGGCGAGGAGGGGAGGGCGGCGTTAGTGAGGGCCGTGAGGAGCTATGGGGCTGCACGGGGGGAGCGGCTCCGGGTGAGGCATGAGGAAATGAATCTACCCATTAACATGCGCAGTCTCTTCGAGGTATACGACCTCCCCGGCACTTCCGGCACGAAAAAGGAGAGGAAGGTCTTTACAGATAACGAGTTGATAAGCTATACCTACGCATGCCCCTACGAGAAGGTTTGGCGCTCACACGACGGCACCGACCTCGGCCTCGTTTACTGCCAGAATTTCCACCACGCATTTTGGCAGACCTACCGCCCAGATATAGACGTGCAAATCCCGGAGATACTCACGAAGGACGATCCTCACTGCCTCTTCGTCGTCAAACAACCGAAAGATGAGGCGCCTCATGCCAAGTAGCCCGCGAAAAATAAAAACGGTGTGAGTTTGTGGCAGTGCATAAGTGCCTTTCTTATGCAGTAATCTTCGAGAGGCCATACTTCCCCAACCCGAGTCATGGAAGATGTGCTGCTCGCTTCATCAGTGCTTGACTGAAGGTTAAGTACTAGAGGCTGTTGAGGAGTATGAGTTGGAGCGCTCTAAGTTTAACGACTTTCTCTCGCTTTACTTGCCGACTTTCTTTGTCTTCCTAGGGATGAACATAGTTACTCCCAGTCTGCCACTCTACGCGAAGAGCTTCGGGGTTTCTTATACCTTGGTCAGCCTCGCGGTTAGTATGTACGCTGTGGGGCGGCTGATCGCGGATATCCCCATGGGGATTCTCGCGGATCGCATAGGTGGTCGCCGATTAACAGTCATGGGTACGATTCTGCTCGCTTTTGGCGCTTTCTTTAACTTTTACGCTCCGGACTTTGCCTGGTTCATCGCTCTTCGATTCATACAGGGTGTAGGCTCTAGCATGTGGCAGACGGCGCGTACTTCGATTCTGGCGGATATGTTGAAGCCGGAGGAGAGGGGCCGCGTAATGGGTTACTTTTCCACTTTCATGCTCCTCGGTTCCTCGATGGGGCCTACGGTAGGAGGATTCGTCGCGGAGTATTGGGGGATCCGGGCGCCCTTCATGGCGTACTTCATCGCTGGGATCGCGAGTATGTTGCTTAGCTACTTCTTCTTGATTGAGCCTCCCCGTAAAGTTGAGGGGGGTTCGCACGTGTTCAGCATCGGCTATGTTCGCCACCTTCTCGGGATCCGAGCCTTCGCCATAGCTTGTATTGCGAGTTTCTCTGGTTTTCTGATGATGACCGGTATCCGGGGTTACATGATTAGCCTCTATGCCAGCAGCGTTTTAGGCCTTGATCAGGTGAGCATCGGGACGGTGTTGACTTATGCGTCGTTGATGGGGCTCCTTCTCACTATGCCTGTTGGATTCTGCGTGGATTACTTTGGCAGGAAGCCGATCACTTGGATTGCTCTGCTATTATCCGCGGTCTCCTGCGCCATCTACCCTTTCACAGGTGATTACCTCTCTCTAAGCCTGGCGGCGGTCTTCATGGGCGTTGCGACGATCGGTAGTGGGCAGGCGCCCTTTGCGATGGTAACGGATGCGACGGACAAGGAGCCTCGTGGAATAAGCATGGGGGTGTTCAGGTTCTTTGGTGACATTGCGTTCATCCTAGGGCCTCTCCTCATGGGGGTGCTTGCTGATACGACTGATCTCAAGACCCCGTTCTATTTCATGGCGGGGATAGTGCTCGTGAGCGGGGTCATCACGGCGGTATTCGGGGTTGAGACTTATAGTCGGAGACAGCTCGAGAGAAAAAAGGGGTCAAAACCATCAGAGTGACTCGTATGTTTGCTATTGGGTCCCTACTAACGCACTCGCTAGAGTCGCGCGCGGGGGAATATGGGTTTCCTAGTTATTCTGGTACTGGTTAGGACGCTCGTGGATGTCTACCTCTATGTACGTGCACGCCGCTAGGTGCATTCGACGCTGTGTACGTTCATTACGTGCCCTCCAATAATGCAATAAGCACCTTAACACTAGAAAGAATAGCCCGATGACAGATCTAATCACAGCATACATCAACCCAGATGAGCACGCCGTAGAGCTCCCACTCGCGCAAATTGAGAGTGACGACCTAATCGACGAGGGCTATGCCAGAGACCTAACTAGACACGACCCTAGGAAAATTACTCCCATAATCGTCATCAAGCACCCATCAAAGACCCTCTACGCCGTTCTCGACGGCCACCACCGATTCAGGGCGGCGAAACTCAGGGGGCTCGACTCGATAAGGGCGGTCATAGTGGACGACTACACTGGCTTGGGCTTCGATCTAACAAGGAGAGGCTTCTTCCAGCCCTCACCCGAGGTAACAAAGTACATTCGGGTGCCCTTCAAAAGATTCGCGGAGAGAATGCTCGGGTTCCTCACTGAGGAATGAGCCTAGGCGGCGCCCAGCGAGAAACCTGGTTGCTCCTCCGGGAGTGCCGAGGGATACTCCCTGTATCTATCCAAGTCGTCGATTCCCCAGGGATAGCGCCAGTAACACCAGTTGAGGTCGCTGCAAAAGTTCGCGGCTAGTCCCTTTAACCCGAAGCCCTCAACCCAGTCCGCGGGGTGAGAGACGCAGTAATTCTTCTCGATCGAGCCCCCCATGTATAGTCGGCCGTTCGCTAGCAGCTTCAGGAGGCTCCTTCTACTCTCGCTAAGAATGTCCCTGAACCTTTTGAGTTCACCCTCGATCACGTATGGTATCGGGGTGTGGAAGTTTGCGAGGAATCCGACGTGAAGCCCCATATTTCGAAGATCTCCCTCGACTTTGTACCAGAGCTCTCTGTAGTGGTAGTCGCTGACTATCCACTTTGCCTCACCCGTCTTCGCGTCGACCCATACCTCAACCCTCTCCCAGTCCTTGTGGGGGATCAGGGTTAGCTCGTAGCGCCAGAAGTACATGAAGCGTAGAACCCAGTACTGAGCAACCCCGTCGTCCTGCAGCCAATGCGGCCGATCCCTCTCGTCGCGATAGGGGGAAGGCGAAGACAAGGTGTCGCCTTTGGTTGAATTGTCGTAGAGGTAGACATTTGAGATTTCGCACTCTCTGTGGATGAAGACGTATGTGATGGTGAGAATCGCTGTGAAGATCAGAAACCACTTTATCGCGATGATCCATGGCGTGGGACCTATGTCGAAGAGGGACACCATGTTTAGCATAACGACATCCATAGAGGTGATGACCTGATAATACAGTCCGTAAAACATGAATAGAATCACGTATACGGCGAATACCATCGTCCTCTCGTCCGGCCGATTCTCGAAAAGCGTTTTAGATATCGACCTAAACCTGTAGACGAAATACAGGGTGATTGAGGAGAGAGCGACGCCCGTAATCAATAGGGCCTCGATGTCGCTGTTATACAGGTAGCTCCCCCATGACTTCACCAATCCATCGAAATATGCATAGAGTGAGTAGGTGAAGACCGATGAAGCTGCTAAGTATAACGCCCAGATTACCCTAGACTGGGCGAACCAGCCCAGAAGCCTCGAAACAAGCTCCTCGAAGGCGAGCCTCCTACCTCCCCCAACCTCATCCGAGGTCCTCGGGATGCTGATTATGGTCGGTTTATAGACGCCGATGAGGTCGCTGGGGTCGACTATGCCCTGGTAGAGGCCCTTACCTGAGGAGATCTCGTAGACGTCGCCGAACCTATTCCCCGCGGTCTTTGAGGGGTTGCCCACGTACATGAGTTCCGGTTTTACCTGTTTGATGCGGTGGATTTGCTGCCTCCACCAGTCGCCGACGGTTACGTGTGCGCGGGTCAGTTTCCTGTCAAGGCTCTCGTACTCCCTCCTGACGTTCTTGCCTAGACCGTAGACGTTCGACCAGTAATCGCGGTATACGTAGGTCTCGATGATCGGGTTTTCGATGAAGAGGCGCTCGGAGAGGTAGCCAAGCACCCCGAAGAAGAGTCCCAGACATGAGAAGGCTCCGGCGACGTATAGCGCGTAGGGCCCGAAAGATCTTGATGGCGTCCGTGTTCGAGGTGAATCTGAACTTGATGAGTAGGCTTGTCAGGAAGCCGATCCAGTAAGACCCGGATAGGGATAACCCGATTATCACCCCTCCAACTGGGGTCCTGTTGAGGAAGCTTAGGCCGATGGCGACGAAGAGCGCGAAGAAGAATGTGAGCATGACCAGGGTATAGTTGAACCAGAGCGCCTCCTCGTAGATGTCAACCACGAGTATGCCGAGGAAGAAGAAGAGGAAGTTGATACCGATCACAAGGCTGCTCCTTGTGTATTTGTCTCTCTCCTCAGCCATAGCCATCCCGGCATGGGACTTTGTATTTACTCGAGGCAACTTACTATTTGAAATCATTCAGTCAAGGGATGGGCTCAACTGCTCATACTTTTAGGCGGATGTTGACAACAGTAGAGTCGATGGGTATGAGCGACTCTAAAGATGCTACATGTGTGAGCGACCTCGTCGTCTATCAGATGGTTGTCGACCATTTTAAGCAGGATACCCGCGAGTTCTGGTCGCGAGCGAACTTTTTTCTTGTCGCGCATGCGGGCCTCTTCTCAGCCTTCGTAGTAACTTATCCCGGGCTTGAGGTGAGCCCAAAACTTCTTAGCCTTAGCATACCTCTGCTCGGCCTCGGTGTGGCTTTAGTCTGGTTCCTCGTGATGAGGGGTGCGGTATACTTCCAGCAGAGGTGGAGGGAGCAAGTCATTAAACTGGATGCCGAGTTAGACCGGTTCAAGTGCTATGTTGAAATCGAGTCACTAGCCCAAAAGAGGCCTTATCTAAGTCTGTCATACGTCACCCAGTTTCTACCCGTAATATTCGGCGTGGCTTGGTTTACAATTTTGGTCGGGCTAATAACTAATATTCGATAACGCACGCCGACTCTTTAACGCGTAAATATTATCGTTTGAGGAGATTGGGGTACGTTTTTAAAAGCTCGTTAAATTCCTCTTGACCACCTTTCTTGTAGATTTCGCCTTCTTTGCTCAATAATAGCACGTTTTTCCCAGTGAGTGTGATGGTGCTGAAGCTTGTGCCATAGTTTTGAACTAGGTCGCCACTATAATTCTTCGCGGCGTACGCGTAGAGGACTAGGTTGTTAGCGTTTTCTTTTGGGAGGAAGGTCAATTCAATTTGTTTTTGCTTTGTATCCCCTGTGTTGAGGTCGAAGGGTATGGTTTGTTCGCTATAGTTTCCCTTGTCGATGGCTAGGTAATCGTGATTCTGACTTGTTAAGTTATAGAACCTCACCGTCACCTTGGTGCTACTTAAAAGATAACCAGCGTTTTTCACTGTGACGTTGATTCGAATGTATTCGTCAACATTTATTGTGTCGTTGGCGGTTATGTTTGAGGCTAAACCATACTCAATCTGTGGGTTTGCCATGATTCCGAAAAAAGTTGTTATGAAAACAAAGAAGACCATTATGGCTAGTAGCGAGAATATTGTGTCATCTTTATTCAGAATCATCAAAAAATGTGTACCATGATGTCCTTTAAACATATTGGGTTTGGATTGCGTAGGAGTTGGCGCAGCTGCATGTCTAAGACGTTTACGAGGATTCTTCGCGCTCTGCCCTCCTTAAGTGTGCGCGGATTTAATGGTTAAATCCGTAAAGGTCAAAAAGGGGTTTGGACATGGCTACGGTTTATGGTTCAGCGGGAAAAGTTGTGCAGCTTCGCCTACCCGAGCACGCATCTTCATGTATTGCTTGAGAGGGCGAGTTTGCTGGGGGATTTTGAGGCTAATAGGCTCGTATGCGCATGTTGCGACGAGCCACTCGGCGAGGGTAACCTGGGTGGAGTGTTTTTCGACGGGGCGAGTCGGTGCGGGTTGGCGGCGTGTCATAGAGTCGATTGCATTGGTAAGGTTGGGGAGATTGTCTTAGGCGTTCCAATGTCATGCGCGCGTTAGAAATCGCACTGGTGTAATTCAATATTGCACGCCAACATATTTGTTGGTCTCGTATAGGGTTTCGCTTCCTAAGGGGGAGCGACGAGAGAATTGTGTTTAGCAGGATTTGCAGCCACAGCAGCCGCTGCAGCCCCCGCTTTTACCGCCTGTCCCGGCTACTAGACTATTTTCATTGTAGCTGTTTTTCCAGCAGTCTCCACAGATCTCGATCCAGCCTAACTCTTTGTGTCTGACTCCGAGTAGTGTCAGGTCTTCTCCAGTCTTTCCGCAGAGTTCGCATTTGGATAATTCTAGGGTTTCCATTTTTTAGGCCTCCTTCTCATATTATGAACTTTTGCGCATTAAAAGGGTTGTAGTGCATGAATACGTTACGAACGCGCGCGCGACTGTATAATTATTAGCTGATTATTCGACGCATTTTGGGCAGAATAATTTCATTCCGTATCCACTCGGATAACTGAGCTGATAGCCATGTTTCTCGCACTTTATCAAGTAGAAGGGAATTTTGTCTCTCCACCCTGCACACTTAAGCCAATCCAATAATACTGATCCGGTTATCAGAAGGGTTAGGTATTGTGTGAGACTTATGTCGGCGACGATCTGATTTATCAAGTTGGGGTCGAGCTGTCGGAGTGAAAACGCACTCATCAGGCTCAAACCGGCTAGCAGTCGCTTATCCATAAACCCTTCAACAGTCTGTAACCTGGGAGAAGATTAATCTTCGCATATGATTATTTCAAGCTAATATACTCTTTCATCGGTTTTTTTCATCCGCTTATACGAGTGGGTATAAGCGTGTTGGTCGGGATCTGACACCTGCGTGCACATTTTTGGAAAACGTGGAGGGTGTGTTCAGTTAATAGCTGTCTTATGTAGCGTACACGTTGTTTTGCCCTATTTTCGCCGCGTGCTCTGTTTTATAATAGGAGTTTTCCTAGGTATGCGGCGGCGACGATGGTCAGTATCCACCCAATTATCTGAACCCCGTACCAAAAGTCCCTCGCAATCCACTTGTTCACGATCTTGGCGAAGAAGGGGAACTCGAAGTTCTCATCTGTGTTCCAACTCACTATCTCTATCTGCCAGAGACTGACAAATTCTAGGATGGTGGCGAACACTAGCAGCACGATCGCCCCGATTATCTCCCCTTCCGCCATGGCCGTCAGTAATTTAGTGTGTCATATGAGACTTATAATGGCTTAGCGAGTGCGGGGATGATGCGCGCGACTACCCAGTTAAGATCGTTACGCACGCGATGTCGAACGTGTATTAAACTAACTTATGACATCTCACATTAATTTTGAGAGATTTAAATCCAAAGTTAATTGGCGCGCATCATTTTACACTGAAGCTAGTCTTGGCGGTACCTGTATTATTTCCTGTCTTGGGTGCCGTCGTGAATATCATGTAGCGTTACTTTCAGGGTCGTTCGCCTCCGTGGTCGTGAAATACTTCGCGATCATGGAATGCATCTCCCACTCGGGTAACCTGCCTACAGCAATGTAACGCAGGAATCGTTCAATCACCTGCGAAAAATGGTCCTCGTGGCTTGTCTCAGCTTCCTCAGGTATAGTAACTTCCCAGTTATCTCCCTTAGCCTTGATTCCTAGACCATGCCACCGTTCACGAAGCGAGGATATCGAGGCGATCAGCCTTTTCTCAAATTCAACATTTGATACCGCGATCTTCTTCTCAATGAAGAGCACTCGTTTCCACTTTTTCCTCGATGCCCTGCGTTACGGTGAGGTTAGCGTTGCTCCCCCTTATTACTGACCAATGAGTGTCGCATGCACCCGGTTCAGGATCGAAGTTCCAGAGAGTCCTCAATAGTATGTGAACACCCCGGAGGGTGTACAGAACTTCACCGTTTTTATCCGCTAGTAAGCAATTGTCGGGTGTTAGATATTCTTTGAGCTGTTCTGGAAACTCGTCTAGGCCGGTTATTGATCGGAATTGAGCGAGTGACAGTTTGGTGGGCCAGCGTTTACTGTAGATTATCTTGACGTCATTTCTCCAGTCTAAGATCTGGTCAGGGAAACACATCCACTGAACCAGGTCAACGAGGTGCGTTCCAACATCGGCAATTGCTCCGCCCTGGTGGCGCGTGTCAAAGAACCAACTGGGACGTTTCAGGGTCTTATTATCGACTCTTTTATGGAGCTGGTGAAGAGTCTCCACCACTACCGCTGGTTCTTCTGGGGAGCCTTTCTCAAGTACGCCGAAAACCCTCGGCTTGCTGACTAATTCTCTCTGAATGATGTTAGTTACATCATATCGCTCAGTCATTATGTCATAGAGAAGGACTTTATTTCCTTCCGCTATTTCGAAGGCTCGTCGGAGGAGCTCGAAGTCACTGCGTGTGACTGCCATCGGTTTATCGGCTAAAACGTTGAATCCCGCCTCCAATGAGCTTAGGATGTAGCTCATTTTACGTGTGCTGTTGCCCGCTATTATGACAACGTTACCCGCTTTGTCGTCTAACATTTTCTGTAAATAATCGGATCCAGAGTAGACTCGTTCATCCCAATTCGTCGGGTTCTTTAAACGACTGTTAAATCCATCGATTAGTTTGAGATGTTCCTCAAGTTCCGGACCCTTTGGAGCATAGACGTTTACAATCTGGTTGATCTCCGGATACATGAATTTCTGCAACAAAGCTGCGTGGAAATGACCGGGATCTAGAACTAAAAGATGCACCGATGATTTCATACTTTTCTTGGTCCTCATGGGTAATTGTGATTAAAGTCTGTTTAGGCATGGAAAAGACTAGTGAGTATGCACGCCCTTTGATTAACGAGGGTCCTGTGAGAAGTATTCAGATAGGTTGTCGAGAATCCTCTTATAGGCTGTGCGTGCGCATGCGTCTGATCTAGCGAATAAACTTTGACTAATACCACCCCAGGGTTCCCTCTCTTTTTGATCTGTTAACGCCCCACCAAAACACCTTGTAACCGAGAGGAAGTATGATAATGGCGAATATTGCTCCCTCTATGAATGCTAGCATTACCGCAGGATCTGATAGAGAGGGGTTTGTCAACATGGATAATCGAAACAGGTGGTATACCCAGGTCTGCGGGAGAAACCAGGATACACTAGAGGCGCCTGGGAACAGTATGGAGTCTAGATATGTTACTGGAAACGCGACTCCAGCGAATAGGCTGGCCAGCACGGTGAGTACCCAGGTTACCGGATCCATCGACTTAGTAATGATGCGAAGCCCCGTCGAAACCATTGCGAGTCCCATCATAATGGCTGCGGAGATGATGAATGCGAGAATGATCGCGAGAATATTCGCGTTGATTGAAGCGTGAAAGTAGTATACTCCGATTATCAAGTAGGGTACGAAGCTGATTATTGAGAAGATGTATGTCCACATTATGTTACCTAGGACGAAGATCGGGGTGCTTACCCCCGTCATAAGGATAGTTTCGAGGGTCCAAGGATTTAGCTGGTTTTGGATGCCCTGCATCAGTGGCATAATCAGGCTGCTCACGGCGACCCCTACGAGGAGAAACGAGAGGTAATCGCTTCCATACATCTCCTGCACAGGTCTCTGGACATAGGCGGCACCGACTCCCCAGCTAAACACTCCCTAGCAGGATTCCAGCGATCTGCGTCATCGCTGCGGTGCGGTAGGTAGCCCAGCTGAGAAAGTCCCTCTGGGTGAAGGCTATGATTTGCTTCAAGGCGATGGGCAGATCCATCTAGGCGCCTCCATTCATGTGCCCCTGCTCCGTGTCATGGCCCGTAATTACGTTAAAGGCATCCTCGAGGGAGGGTTCCTCCACGTTCACTGAGTAGATCTTTAGGCTGCTCGAGGTTAATGACTTGAGGATGTTTGATAGATCCATCTCCTTCGCGACGTGGAGTGTTAGATGTTGTAACTCCCTGACATTATCATATTCAGATACTACGCTATGGACGCCATCATTCTCCTCAAGAACCTTGACGAGCCGGTCTCCGACAGAGGTTGCCCCGTCAGAGTGATTCTCATAAGTCGGTCTTCAATCACGAGGTGTCTAATGTTGTCAGGAGTATCCATTGCGATGACTTTTCCACGCTCAAGTATAGCGAGTCTATCGCAGAGTCCCTGCGCCTCCTGCAGGTTATGAGTGCTTAGAAGAACTGTTTTCCCCTCCTCTCTCGCTAGCCTATCTATAATCATCCTCCTGAACTCTGCACCTGATGATGGGTCGAGACCAGATGTGGGCTCATCGAAGACGATAATCGGGGTGTCCCTGAGAAGCGCCCTACATAGGAGTAGCCTCCTCTGCATTCCCGTTGAATATCGCTGGATCCCGTCATCAGCTCTCGTTGTTAATCCGGTGAAGTCGAGGAGATTCTTGATCCGCTCTCTAGCATCCGCGTCGCTGAGTCCATAGAGGAGGGCGTAAAACTCGAGATTCTGTTTGCCTGTGAGGCGCCAGTTGAAACCCCTGCTCTCCGGGAGAACGGCTTGCAGGTTTTTCAGGACCTCTGTAGTCTCTGTCTGTGGGTCGTGGCCGTTGATATAGACTTCCCCCTCGTCGTGAAGGACGAGTGTACACAGGATCTTGATGAGGGTCGTCTTCCCGGCGCCATTTGGTCCCAGGATCCCGAATATCTCCCCCTCTCGGATCTTCAGATTGACTCCCTTCAGGGCTTCGATGTAGGGACCCTGTGAACCCTTGATGGCCTCTATTATGGCGCCGAGTGATCCTACTGAGCCCCGAGTGGGGCCTCGAGGTATGCCTGTAGCAATTCTGGAATTGGTGGGGTAGCGTTTTACCAGGTTTATCGTTTCAATAGCGTAATTCACGGCAATCAGGCTTCTATGGATTGATTATATACGAGACTCCGAAATTAATAATATCAATGTCGCGAGCGTGCACTTTTGGAGTGTATGCGCGCGCGTAAATTACGCGAGGAATAAGATGAAAAGTCTGTTATCCGATGAAAGATTCAGCTTCATGGCTGAGAATGATAAAGACTTCATACTTGCATTCGACGACGAAATAAGGAAGCTAGGATACGATTCAGGTCCCAACATTGGAGGCGGTTATTGCTGGGGCAAATACATGATAATCTATTCTAGATCAGGAGTGAAAAATCGGAAGGTTGTCGCTCGCATATATATTAGGGAAAAAGGCATCGTTCTACGTCTCTTCCTCAACAAGATCGATGATCACCGCAAATTCATCGAGGACGCTCCTGCATATATCAAAAAAGTGTTCACGGGAGATTACGGTAGATGCAAGCACTGTAAAAACCAGAGGGGTGACAACTGTAAATTTAGAAAAACATACACTCTAGATAATCAACGAATAGAAATGTGTAACGGGATAACATTCGAGTTCTGGGAACCAACCCGGGAAAAGCTACCTGACTATATGCGTTTGCTATCTGAATTTTTTCAGAGAAAAACTAGATGTAAGTCTTGCACGTAAGATGAGGCTAATGGCGAAGAGCCTTTGGGGTTAGCTTTTCTTGCTGGAGAAGGTGCAGGCGAGTGTGAATTGTATACTTTTGTAAACATACATGATTAATGAAGAAATTGAGAAAAACCATCCACGCATGCTGGATCGCCTGCGAAAAAGGGATGTGTGAACAAAATGGCTTTTACTCATTATGTGATCTTCGGGGAAGACAAGCCGTACAAAGATATGGTGGAGTACAAGAAAGCATGGGCTGACTACGAGAAGGCTCTAAAGAAGTATAACTTGAAGATGGTTGGCCCATTTGGACCATTTGGGGTCTCAGAGGGGGCAGCTGTGATTCTCGAGGGTTCAGTTACTGACTTTGAGAAATACATCGGCTCTGAGGCTATGGAAAAGGCTCCGATGACGAAGGCAAGGACCATTTCACTCTGGAAGATGCCGATGCCCTAGTCTACTCAAATCGTATTTTCCCCTTTTTTAAAAATAATGGTGCGAGTATCAGGTGCAAGTGAGATAGTTGATGACCCCAAACGGTTAGTTCTATTGGTTATCTAGGCTTCAATTTTTTATCTGGTAGACTCGACAAGTAGAAAAGAAGGTCTGTACCTAAGGCTTCCTTACCCATAAGCCTCAATGCACTCATCACCTGAGCCCTATGATGTACAGTGTGAATCAAGTATTGTAAAAGGTACTCATCGTGGTCAACACAAATCTTACCCTCACCCAAAAAGTTTGGAAATACTGTCTTAAGGTTCAGCTGACTCGAAGAAAATTCCTTAAGCCACAGATCCATTTCTCTCCAATGATTTAGTAACTGCTCTAATGGCATCTGCCATAGAAAACCGTGGAGATCGTCTCCTTCTATTTTTCCGCCTTCAACTTTGTTAATCCTATTGTATTCTATGGCAGCTACGATGTGGGTTATGAGGTTCTTTATGGACCCATACGGTGGGAGAACGTCTCTGCTGAATTCTTCCTCGGTTAAGGTGCATAGTTTTTCTCTTGTGAGGTCGTTTGCCCAGAGGTTATAATCCGCTAACTTTGTGAGGTCCATAAACAGCTGAGTGGTATATTTCTACTTAACCTTTCTTTGAGAAGAGAGCACATGAAGTGTATCTTTAATTTAAGAAAGCTAAGAAATTATTAGCGCGCGCATACCCCTTCACTCTTTTCCTCGCGCGCGTGTTGAAGAGGCGTTCATGATCCGTTTTTTACTAAACCGTCATCATAGGATGCGTCACGGAGGCTACGCTTCAAGACCTTTCCCTATTGGGCTAGTTGGCAACTCCGCCCGGAGCTCAATCTCCCTGATGGACTTGTACCTCGCAACCCTCTCGTTGACGAACCTCATCAACTCCTCCTCAGATGCCCTCGCCCCCTCCTTCAAAACAACGTAGCCCTTCGGAATCTCCCCCGCAGCCGAATCGGTTCTCCCGACGACAGCACAGACCTCAACATCCGGGTGCGTATACAGCACGGCCTCGAGCTCTCTGGGGTACACGCTGTGTCCCTTGTACTTTATCAGGTCCTTCTTCCGGTCGACTATGTAGAAGTACCCTTCCTCGTCCATACGGGCTAAGTCGCCCGTGTAGAGCCACCCGCCTCGGAGAACCGAGTCCGTCTCCTCCCGCCTCCGCCAGTAGCCTTTCATCACCTGGGGGCCCCTGATCGCAAGCTCCCCGACCTCACCTATCCTGAGGGAGGTCTTTCCCTCCTCGATGTCTACTATCTTTGCGTCAGTGTCCGGCCAAGGTATTCCGATCGATCCCATTTTTCCCTGTACTTTCGGTTCAAGGGGGTTGCTGTGTGTAATCGGTGATGCCTCAGAGAGGCCATAGCCTTCAATAATGGTCGACCCGAAGACTTTCCCGAAACTTTCCTTGAGCTCGGGGCGGAGGGTATCCGACCCCGACATGCAAAACCTGAGCGAGGAGTAGTCGTACTTTCCGATGCTCGGATCCCTCAGCAGTTTGTCGTACAGCGTCGGCACGCCACAGAAGACCTGTATTCTATATTTCTCGATGGCCCGAAGCACCTGCCCCGGGTCAAACTTTGGATATACAACGACCTTGGCCCCGATGTACAGCGGCGCGAGGAGGCCTGTCATCAGCCCGTAGATGTGGAAGAAGGGCAGGATCGATAGGTAGGACTCATCCGATTCGGTCCCCAGCCACTTTAGGCACATGACCGTATTGGATACGAGGTTCAGATGGGTCAGCATGGCGCCCTTCGGTGTCCCTGTCGTGCCCCCTGTGTACTGAAGTACCGCTATGTCTTCGCCGGGATCGATCTCAATGGAGTATGGGGTATCGTCGTTTCTGTTAACCAGGCCCTTGAAGTTATACTGGTTTGCTCTAGGCTCGATCGGCTGGGAGGGGATCTTCCCCAGAAGGGTTCCCAGAAGCGATTTCGAGGCGGGCATGAAGTCCTTCAGCCTGGTGATTATCACTCTCCTGAGGCGGGTCCTATCGATCACACCTGAGAGTGTGGGGTAGAAGAGGTCCAGTGCCACTATGGTCTCAGCACCTGAGTCCACCAGCTGATGCTCTATGTCGCTTCCCTTTTCCAGCAGGTTCAGAGACGTGACGATCGCGCCGCAACGTATGGCTCCGTAGAACGCGATGATGAACTGGGGGGTGTTCGGGAGGTACAGGGCGACTCTGTCCCCCTTCCTCACTCCCAGACCGGCTAAGCCTCTTGCGAACCTGTTAGCTAGTCTGTCGAGGTCCCTGTAGTTGATACGGTTATCATAGTAGACCAGAGCCGTCCTGTCCGGGTGCTTGGCGGCGCTCGAGCCGAGAAGCTCCCCCAGCGACTTTTGAGGGTAGGAGATGTGCTTTGGGACCTTGTCAGGCCACACTCGATACCAGGGCTTCTCGTCTCCGCTCGAGTTGGCCTTGTCGAGAAGCATGGGGATATCTTACACCCTCCCCTACTATAATTAATTTAATTTAACTAATTTCACGATTACACAAGTAAGCTCATTTTTCAGCTTAGGGAATTTTTCTGTGTTTGGCCATAACATAAATGACTTATTTACATTCACATGATTTATGAATTCGCGGCCACGCGCCGGTGATTAAGATGAAACGTTTTGCGAGTCTCGACTTCATGAGGGGGTCAGCGATCTTCCTCATGATCAGTCTACACGTAGTCGACCAGGTTCTGGACTCAAACACACTGTTCTCCAGCATCAATAATCTGCCCCTTGCCAACATACTCGTGTTGATCATCCTCCCGTTCATGGGAGGATTGGCTGGTTTCTTCCTCATAACGAGCGCCATCGCGAACATGGTGTCAATGTACAAGCTCCAGGAGAAAGGGCTCCCCATTCGAGCCCTGGTCCTCCGGCAGATATTCACGGGTCTGCTAATTGTCGCCTTCGGCATGCTGTCCGAGGGACTGATCGGCTACAACGGGGCCTTCGGGCTGCTTGTGCGAAACCTCGGCGGCACCATCAACTGGAGCTCCATCATCACACGCGCCTTGACCCGGTGGAACCACTTCGAAACCATACACACCATCGGCTGGTGCGTCGTCTTTAACGGCATCATACAGGGCGCCTTGAGCCGGAGGGAGCAGTGGAGGAACGTCCCCGTCATGATTAGGAACTACGCCCTCATCGCCATCGCCATAGTTGCTTTAACGATCCCTGTCTGGATCGGCGTCGGAATCCTAGTTCCCGGCTACCCTTGGGCGCGATCTGCCGCATCCGGGCAACAGATATACATGCCCATGATAGGCGTTGACAATCCATTTTACATCCTGATAAGCCCATTCCTCGCGGTGTTGGCGGCACCTAAAGAGCCTCTTTTCCCCTATCTCGCAGTTTCCTGTGTAGGCTCGATAATTGGTATAGTTATGTGCCAACCACCCGATAAAATACCAAAACACTTCGTCAAGAGAGTAATCACAATCGGGCTTATCGCCTTCATCGTGGGCATTATCGGAGTCGGCTACACGCTGGTTAACGTTGCAAACGGCGCGGGTTTGGCTCAAGCCGTCAATATGTATACGGAGAGCAGCTTCCACCGATCCTGGTTCCCAGACAACTTCGAGGCAGTCTACGCGCCGTACGTCAGCATATTCACCTGGCTGTGGCAGTTCCTCGCCTTCAACGGATTCGGCGTGATGTTCGCCATGGTCACCATCTACCTAGTTGACTGGCGTGGCATAGGGCACGAGTTCGGCAATAACCGGATCGTGCGCTTCATCAGGCGTTATGGCTTCATCTCCCTAACCAACTACAATAACCAGTGGCTCATATTCGGGGTGTGGGTCGCCGTCTCGATCCTCCTTACTGGGCAGCAGAGGGTCAAGCTGATGTGGGACGGGGTCCTGCTGGTCTTCGGGGTGATCCTTGTGATCTTCCCGGTTATAATGATCCTCTGGGAGAAGATTGACTACGTCGGAACCCTCGAGTGGGCCATGAGAACCATTGGGCTTAACCTCATCCCTGCGAGGCATATCGACGACAAGAGTAAGTGGTATGAGAAGGGCAAACTCGACGTCGAAAACTCCTTCGACAAGGTCGAGTTCATCAGCGTGATAACCCCCGACGCCGCCTACCACGCCGAGAAGAGGGACTCCAAGATGATCTCAAAGATGGCGATGGCGTGTTTCCTCAGCGTAATCTTCATGCCCTTTAACATCGTTACCCTGCTGACTGCCCTCGACATTAAGAAGAAAGAGGGGGAGAACCCCGCGCTGAGGCGGGCGATACTCTTCTCAGCGGGCGGCACAGCCATCACACTGATCATCTTCCTACTCTCCCTCTTCATAACCCCTAAAATGCTTTGACTACTCGCATGAACGGCGCGAGCGTTAGGGGGAAACGACACTCTTCTCCACGTTGATCGTTTTTTTAATTGCCCAACCGAAACCAATGATATTCATAACTTTCGAAGATAAACCAAATTTAAAATAAGTTCAAAAACAATCCTGATCGCGCGTGCTAATTATCAGGTGGAAGTGATGATAAGATTAACTATCCTAATAATGCGCATCTTAACTACTGCCTAACAAACAATCGGATAATCTTTAAGAGAAAATTTCTTTAAACACATGTTTCACAATCAATAATTGACCCTTCTTGAGAAGATACCAGGACAAAGCCCTCGAGTACGCCAGCACGAAGCACGAGAAGCAGCTGGACGACAACGGGTTACCCTACTTCTTCGCACACGTCGTCCAAGTTTACGACATACTCAACGAGGTCACCGATGACGACACTCTACTCAGCGCAGCCATACTCCACGACATCCTAGAGGACACCCCCACCACCTACCAGGAGCTCCTCCACGAGTTCAACAAGGACATAGCAGACCTCGTCAACGAGGTAACCTACGAAGAGAACAAGGACGGCAGCCACTACTACCCCCGCCTCCACAGCAGGAAGGGTGTTATGCTCAAGTACGCTGACCGCCTCAGCAGACTCGTCACAATGGATGGATGGCCTGAGTGTGACCAGGAAACCTACCTCGAAGAAGAGCTGCTTCTGGCCCAGGGAGCCCCGGAGGAAGGCTGAGTGAATACGCTTGTGGATAAGGCGCTTGAGTACGCGAGTGTTAGGCACCGTGGGCAGCGTGACGATCAGGGTCGACCCTACTTCTTCGCGCATCTAATCCAGGTCTATAACATCCTAAACGTGGTTACGTCGGATGAGGCGACGCTCTGTGCGGGTATTCTGCACGACGTCGTTGAGGATGTGGGGGGTACATGTGAGGAGCTGGAGCAGGAGTTTAGCAAGGAGGTCGCTGATCTGGTCGTTGAGTGTACGCATGTTGGGTCTAAGGAGTCTGGGCGATATTTTCCGTGTCTGCGTAGTAAGAAGGCGGTTATCGTCAAGTTTGCGGATAGGCTCAGTAATATTAGTCGTATGGATGACTGGCCGGGGGACTGGCAGCTCGACTACCTGAACGAGAGCCGGTTCTGGAACGATGCGCCTAAAGACGTAGAGTGAAAGGCTAGTGAAACGCTACATCTTAACCGACTCATCATCATCCAAAATTACCTTTAACGCCCAATATTCCGGGTCACGTCCCCGCTTAATCTTCCCCAACTCCCGCGCGCGCCTTTGGAATTTGATTTCGCGTGCGGATTACTAGAATTATGGATATCTATTCTCCCAGTATCGATATACAGACTTGTAAAGGCACAAACGTGTAAACCATGATATGCGTTGCAGGAAACTCAAATCCACCGCACGTATCAAGGGTTTTTAAGAGTGGATATCTAAACCCATTCATGGTATCTGAGAACCTCCTACGGGAGTTGAACAAGCAAATAAATGAGGAGTTGTACAGCCAGTACATCTACGAGGCGATGGCTGCTGACCTCTGGGATAAAAACTTCAAAGGTATGGCACACTGGATGTGGATACAGGCGCACGAAGAGCAGGCGCACGCTACAATTTTCTACAATTACATCATAAATCGCAGGCTCAAGGTGGAGCTGGAGGCGTTGGCGAAGCCCCCAGCTTCGTGGGCGAGTCCCCTCGCCATCTTCGAGGGGGCGCATGAGCACGAGTTACACATCACTGGCAGGATCAACTATTTGATGGAGCTGGCCCGTGCCGAGAAAGACTTCGCCACCGTCAAGATGCTTGACTGGTTTACAGAGGAGCAGGTAGAGGAGGAGGCGAACACGGATGAGGCAGCGAAAAACCTTGCGCTTGTTGGTAATGATGGTCGGGGACTGCTAATGATAGATAGGGAGATGTCCACACGCGTCTTCGCAGCGCCTGCGAATCCTTACTATACTCCATTTTTTAATGCTGGTGCAGCTGCCGCTGTGTAAGCACGAAAAATTTAGGGATACCTTCCCATTTAATGAGAACAGTTGTGGGTTTAGGTATTCCATTTTGATCTTTACTTCAGCTAGTGGGATACGACATGTGCGTGCCACCCCTTACTATTCTAGCCAATAGACCTGGCTCGATCAACTTCATTGCGCGACGCATGCGCGCTTTTCAGGCTTGTAAATGGCTTCGGCTGGGAGAATCAAATGCCATTACCAAAGCGTTCGTGCATTGGAGCACTCTTATTCGAGGCGTCAATCTAGTCTTTGGGCTCAGGGTCCCTTATCAGCGAACCCGCTGCGCAGTGTATAGACCCGCTGTTCCTCGGGCCTACGAGGCTGGGCATGTCAACCTCAACCACCTCAACGCCTACCTTTTCGAGCCACTTCGTTCCCTCCGGAGCCCCCGACGGTACGAGGATCTTCATAGGTTCTAGGACGACCCCGGTCTCAGGTCCCACAGGCATTCCCTGATCTACCCTGCATATGTCATCGGGCGGAACCACGAACTTCCAGTCCATCTCGCTTCTGAGCCAGTCCAACGTGTATCTGTCGAGCCACTTCGGGTTTGAAACCGATGTATGTCTGTCTATCATGCAGTAATGGGTTAGCAGTGGGCGCGGCCCGAAGCCGGGGAAAATCCGGACATCTACCTCGGGGTCCTGCGTTTGGATAATTCTCTTGAGCTGTTCGTGGCCCCAGTCATTCGCACGCCAGACCTCAGGCTCTGCCGTGTTAATTCGCGGGTAGTGGACCGCGGCGAAGAGGTGCTTCTCGTCGAGCCAGCCGATGTTTCCCCCTCAGCCATCCCCCTCCCCGTTATCATGCCTACGACAGGGCAACCCGCCTCGGCGAGGGTCTGGTAAGTGGGGAGTTCTTCCCCCTTTCGGATGTTATCATACATCCTCAGTATCACCTGGCCGTAGACGGCGGGGTGACAGACGTCGTCCGTGTATATCGCCTTGACCTGATAGGGGGGATTGTAGGGGTCGGGCTTCCGCTCGATGACCTCAACTCCCTCATCCCTGTATGCCTTCTTAAGAGTCTCAAAGTCCCTAGTGAGCTCCGTCAGATCCGTCGGCTTGTAGCTCATCCTCCAGGCTGCTAGGCTGGAGTCATGCGGAGCCCACGGGGTGGGTTTACCTACGCTCAGGAACTCTTTCCCGGGTCTATGGAGGAGCACCGTCCTGAGCTTACCTATGGTCGTGTTAGCCTTCCAATTCCTACCCCAGATCCTCGGCATCTCCTCCTCGAAGTCCGATAGCACCTGTGGGTGATGTACCATATACTGCTCGTCGAGAGTCGTCCCACTCTTTTTCTTATACTCCACCTCAGTCATCAGAATATCGAGTAGAGTAGAGTTAGTGTGATTATAAAATATCTGGGGTATTCATCACTATCGGGTAATTGTGTTGGTGTATGAAGCATTTCCTAAATTCACTAATTGATATATTTCGGTGTTCCTTTCATTTGATATGCAGGATCGAATACGCGTCCTCCTCATCGACGACGACCCAAGCCAAATCGAGCTAACGAAGTTAAACATCGAGAACGCGGACAACTCGATCTCAGCAGACATTATACTGAATCCGGTAGACGCACTCACGATCCTGCATGAGCAAAAATATGAGTGTATAGTGTCAGATTTTCAAATGCCCGGGTTAAACGGCATTGAGCTTTGTAGAAAGATAAGAACCTTCAGCAATGTACCCTTCATAATCCATACTGGTAGGGGGAGCGAGGAGGTAGCCTCAGCAGCATTCGCAGCGGGTGCGGACGACTACATTCGAAAAGAGGTGCCACTGGCTAGCTATGAGGTACTCGCCCGCCGAGTAAGGGCGGCGGTTCTGAGGCGACGGTTCCAGAACCTCTACGAAGCGAGTATCGAGGACAACCGTGGCGGATTCGCCATAATTCAGGGCCTCAACTTCGTCTACGCGAATAGGGCGATGGCTAAGATGCTTGGGTTGGAGAAGCCCGAAGACCTCGTCGGTAAGAGCATCCTGACTTGGGTCCACGTGATGGAGAAGGATTTGATAACGAATAGGACACTTAGCAGGCAGAGGGGAGGAGATGAGCCCCGATTTTACGAGTACAATGTAAAGCGAGAGGATGGCCAGATCAGGACGTTCGAGGCCTCCGTCAGCCTTATTGATTACATGGGGAAGCCGGCAAGCCTCGTGTTCAACCAACGATGTAACAGAGCGAAAGAACGCGGAGAAGGCGCTTGTAGAGAGCGATGATCGTCTGCGAAAAACTCAGGAGATGGCTCATCTCGGCACATGGGAGCTGGACCTGGCTACAAACGAACTGTATTGGTCTGATGAGGTGTACCGTATCTTTGGCTTAAAGCCACAGATTTTTAGGGCAACATACGAGGCCTTCCTAGAAGCCGTGCATCCTGAAGACAGGGAGAAGGTCGATCAAGCTTATACTGGGTCTTTACGGGAGGAAAGTAACTCGTACGAGGTTGAGCACCGAGTCGTCAGAAAGTCGACGGGTGAGATAAGATATGTCTACGAACGGTGTGAGCACATCAGGGACCAGTCGAACAATGTTACAAGATCCATAGGAATGGTACAGGATATCACCGACAGAAAACTGGCGGAGATTGAACACAGGGAAAGCGAGGAAAAGTACGCCAGTCTCTACGCCTCTATGGTGGAAGGCGTCGCGTTACACGAACTCATCTACGATAACAACGGGAAACCTATCGACTACAGGATAATCGACGTCAACCCCGCATACACCTCCATTACTGGGTTAACCAGAGAGGACGTCGTCGGGAAACACGCCTCGAAGCTGTATGGTACAGGTGAACCCCCTTACCTGAACATCTACGCGGAGGTGGCGTCCACGGGGAACCCGACCAAGTTTGGGACCTTCTTCCCACCCATGAACAAGCACTTCAGCATTTCCGTATTCTCGATGAAGAAAGGTGGGTTCGCCACAGTATTCCAGGATGTCACCGAACAGGCTAACACTGAGCATCAGCTCTGGTCAATAAACGAGAGGCTTGCAAGATCAGAGGTGGGTCTATCAGCTTCTAACGAGGAGCTAAGGAAAACTAAAGAGAAACTTCAGGAATACCTGGTAGAGCTCGAGCGAGGCATGGATGAGAGAACCCTGGAGATCCAGGAGGTTAGTGGGAGACTCGGAGATTTCATGGAAGCCGCGCCTGACGCATTCTTCATCTACGACAGCGACCTGAACCTCATCGATCTCAACAAGGCGGCTCTCCATCTATACCCCGAAGGCACCGACAAATCAAGTCTAATCGGGAAAAATATTATCGATCTTGCACCGGGGATCGAAAACACTCTCCGATATAGCGCCTTTAAAAAAATCCTAGCTACCGGGGAACCATTCTACGAAGATGTTCATAGGGTGATCTCCAAGTTCGGGGATCGGTGGGCTTCGACCTGGGCATTTAAGACAGGCTCAAACCTAGGCATCATACGCAGAGATATAACACAGCTCATGACGGCTGAGGGCAAGGTACGGGAGGCCTCCAGATACGAGAGGAGTCTACTCGAGGCTAGTCTCGACCCGCTGGTCACCATAAGTCTTGATGGTAAAATCATGGACGTGAACCAGGCCACCGTCGAAGTTACCGGCGTCCCTAGGCAGAAACTGGTAGGTAGCGATTTCACTGGTTACTTCACTAATCAGGATAGGGCACGAGCTGGTTATCGACGTGTCTTCGATGAAGGGGTGGTTAGGGATTACCCACTCGCTATCAGGCATACGTCGGGGAGGATCACAGATGTTCTCTACAACGCCACCGTTTACAGGAATGATGAGGGGGAGGTCCAGGGAGTCTTCGCAGTGGCTCGAGATGTTACGGAGCGTAGTCGACTGGAGGAGAAGCTGAGGTACGCCGAGAATTTGAGCGTTATGAGTAGAATGGGGGCTATGGTGGCGCATGACCTCAGGGGTCCATTAAATGTTATAATGCAAGCTGTGCAAATGGCGAAGCAAGATGCATCATTAACCACCAAGATGCTTGAGATGGTGGAGAAGAACGCGTCTCGTTCACTGAAGATGATCAATGACTGGAGGACTAATACTACCGACATCGTCATGGCTCCTTCAAGAATCGACCTGTGTAATGTCGTTGGGAGGGTAATCAATGAAGCCACAATACCCACAGATGTGGAGCTTAGCGCCGATGTGGCTGAGGGCTCGTTCATAAATGCTGATCCAAATGTCATTCATAGGGTCGTCGACAATCTCGTCAGGAATGCAGTTGAGGCGATGCCCGGCGGTGGTAGGCTCTTAGTAAGCGTCCAAAACAATGAGGGGAGAGTGTCCTTGAAGATCAGCGATACAGGTGTTGGTATACCTGAGGAGTCAAGGGAGAATGTCTTTTGGCCTCTATACACGACCAAAGTAGGTGGATTTGGCCTGGGTCTTTCATTTTGTCGTAAGGCGGTTGAGGCTTATGGAGGCACAATTAGTTTCGAGTCGAAGGTTGGTGAGGGTACGACGTTCATTATCGAGTTTAAAAATAGTGTTGATATGGGCAGCGATATCTAGTATTTTTTCAAGGCTTCACGTGCGCATCGAACTATGATACATATCATTGCTCCATAACCGGTTTATAACGAGCGTCCGTAACTGATTCCGATACTCGTTATGGCCTCAGAGGTTCAGCTTGTAAACCCGCTTGAAGCGACAGAAGTTCCATCGAGCAGCCAGCAAATGCATACTCAGATCTACAAGCTTGGTTTCCTAGATTCGATAAAGTTTAGACTATATGGCAACGTAAAAGTCGGCCACATAAACCGCGGCAAGAATAGACTAGAGGCTTATCTCTTCAAATGCGACGTTCATGGCCTACAGGTAACGTCTCCAAGCGGCCACTACGAACTACTCCTCTGTCCCGAATGCCTAAGGGAGAGACAGACCGTAGAGGAGCATAACGATAATCCCGAATCGCGCAGGGATAAGCTCGATTCTGATAACCCCCTCAGCAAGTACCTTACCAAGAATATTAGGGAAAACAAGTAGAACATCGTGCGCACTCAATCTCACTCGCATGTCGACTTATGTGGATGAGATACAGAGCAACGCCGTGCGCTAATTTTTGACTATTCACCCTTTGACACGTATGAGAATGTGGCTCTGCTCCATCGGCCATTTAGTCGACGAAGCAAAAGAGCTGAGGCAGCCACTTCGACTAAAGAAGCCGCTGCGATGAAGACGGCTGAAGTTATTGCCATGTGGGGAAGCAGCAGCGCCCCTATCTCGACAACGGTCAGGACGGGTAATATGAAAAGAGTGAAGCTGATTATTGTCTTTGCACCGAAAAACATCGTATTTGTCCAGAGACCTGTTAGGTAGGCTGTGACTGCGACAACGAAGAGGCAGTTGCACTCTGCCAGTAGGATAGCCACGGGGATCAACGTGATCTCGTTTTTCAGCCATCCGATTAAAACGATGTATCCCACGGTCACAGCAGACGTGATTATGAAGTATACGAAAAGTTTCGCCTTGACTAATGAGGCTACGCTTACGGGCATCACGTTCAGATATTCGTTGTGTTCTATGCTGGTTAGGCTGCTGTATACTAGGACCCCTAGGAAACCAACCATTGCGCTGAAGAAGAGTAGGTTGAATCCGAGGGTTATGCCGAGGCCGTTTTCAAATATCCAGCTTATGAAATATACTGCGATTAGGTGGAGTGCATAGCCTCCGATTATCGGTGTTAAGCTTCCGCTTCGAGTCAGCTCTAGCCATTCCTTTGCTACGAGCACCCGATGCATTCCTGTGAAGGCGAAGAATCCATCTAAGCTGAGATACGATTCGGGGTATCTTCTGGATCTTATCTCGAGGCGTTCCCTCACTAATAACACGCCCACATAGGCTAAGACGACAGCGATTATGACGGATAAGAGTGGCCAAAATATTGAGCCGTTAACCCAGTACCCAAGTGGAGGGATCACTTGGTAGGGTTCGAGGAAGCCAAGAGGCCACACAAGAACCGTCATGATAGTCAGTGTCAGATATGCGGCGATTCCGCATAGTCTCGATCTGTTGGCGACGGCCGAGGCTACGAAGCTAATGCCCATACCAAGCATGAAAGTCAGAAATGTAGTTGCCCCAAGCTTCACGATTCCAATCGCCGAGTATCCGAAAAATGATCCTACGACTCCTAGGCCCAGGACCATTGGGACATATGTGTAGAATAGGTAGAAGATTGAGTCCTTAACGTAGAATATGGACATCATCTTCTTGAGTTTCACGGGATATGTCTGGGGTAGCTGCAGTAACATATTGGTCTGCCCGAGACGCCGGGACATGATGGTCTCCGCGAGTGATCCGAAGCCTCCGACGAAGAAGCCGTATCCCATTGATGCGATGTGAAGCATCAGTATAAGGGTCGTCTGACTTAGTCCTATGAGTAGGGTTCTCGAGATTAATGCGCAGAGTACCGTCATGATGAAGATGAGTAGGGGGAAGAATGTTGAGCCGAGTTCTCCTGACAGCGACTTGTGTAGTCTCCACTCCTCCTTAACCATCTGGGTGAGTAGGTATAGATCTAGGTCAAGGGGCACGTGCGTTCTCACCATCCACGGCGCGCATGAAGATCTCCTCGAGGCCCTCACCTTCTCTGGATCTTAGTTCCTCTATCGTTCCCTCGGCGACTATTCTGCCTCTGTCGATTACGGCGACTCTCGTGCAGAGTTTCTCAGCGATTTCGAGGATGTGGGTGCAGAGGAAGATTGTTCGGCCCTGCTCGTGAAGCTCGGAAAGATATTCCCTGAGGCGGCGTTGGTATATGGGGTCGAGGTTGATGAAGGCCTCGTCGAGGAGCAGCAGGCGTGGCTCGTGGATGAAGGCGCTCGCCAACATTATCTTCTGTCTCTGTCCCTTGGATAGGTCCCTGCATAGTACGTCGCTCTGAGATTCGACGTCGAAGAACCTTAGCCATTGATCCACCTTGTTCGGTATGTCGGCGAGGCCCCTTATTCTGCAGGTCAACTCAAGTGCTTCTCTCGCTGTCAGGAATGTTGGGGGTGTCTCAGATTCGGGGACGATCCCAATCGCCCTCTTGATCCCGATAGGGTCGGAGATGGGGATACCCGCCGTGAGTACCGAGCCAGAGTCCGCTGAGAGTTGGCCGGTGAGGATCCTCAGAAGCGTCGTCTTTCCAGCACCGTTTGATCCGAAGAGGCCGAAGAATTCCCCCTCATCAACCCTCAGTGAGATGTCATCAAGTACCTTGTTATGACCGAAGGATCTTGTTAGATGATTGACCTCTATATGAAACACTTTCGCAACTCCGCGGATCTCTTAGAAAAACTCGAATCTGCCATAATAGCGGTTCCGTATCAGTGATCTGATGATATTGATTGGTATTATTGATACGAAAAAATTTCTAGTTTTCTGCCAACCTCAAATGGTGCTCTTTTCAAGATATTGACTTGCAACTTAATCAGTTTCCACTGGTTTTATAGTGACCTTTAATCCACATTTTTAGTCCATAAAGCATATGAAAAACTTGTTTCCTAGATGTATCTGAGTATTTTCATTTGATGAATGGGTGATGTCCCGTGACTAGGATGAGGATGGCGGTGGCATGGCTTGCGATCTTGCTTGTTGCCATCGGTGGGGCAAACCTCTATTTCGGCCACACGACTGCGACGCTGACCCTGAAGGTGAAGGATCCTCCACTGAGTTGGGGGGACGCTGACGTCGTTGAGATACATTACAGCGCCATCGAGATACATCGAAGTGACGCCGACGAAAAATATGGCTGGGTATCGATATGTAAAGAAGGGTGGATCGACTTATCGACGGCGCTTGACGTTGAGCAGGTGATAAATGAGGCGAAGCTTGAGCCTGGGCTTTATAACATCATAAGGTTTGAGGTGCTGGAGGCGAAGATAACGATTGATGGCTTAAGCAGGGAGGTTAAGGTGTCGAGTGGGAAGCTGAATATACCCATTACTAAGGGTGGTATTACGTTGAGTGGTGGGCAGACGTCCAGCCTCGTGATCGACATCGAGCCCCGTGTCGTAGGGTCCAAGAATTCGGGTTATATGCTCATCCCAGTCGCAAAGGCTTTACCTGGATGATCTAATTTTTCGATCCATTAGTTAAAAAGTATAAGCGCTAATGGGACCATTTTTGTGTCGCTCGCGACTTAAGGAATTGTCAACCACCTTCAATTTGTTGACGCTTTTAAGAGCCCATTCCTTAGGTTTTTGTACTAGGTATTTTCATTAAGCTCGGTTATTACACAATTTTGGCTTATTTTACCCTAGGTGGAGCTTAAGCTGGTCGTTTTTTCCTGGACCACTATATGAGTGACAATACTCGGCAGAATGAAAATGATGAATGCATTACGCGCGCCCACACATGAGTGTATTATATACTTACAGGAATCAAAAAATCATGGATGCGATGCGCCTTTTTTCAGCGACTTTTGAGAACTTTGTTCTATGTCCGTCGTCGATGAATCGTATATCATGTTGGGCGTGGCATGATGTGCAGAACCATCTTAGCTCTACGGCTTTATCAGGTGACATCTTTTGACCACAACTTGGACATTTCAAGGCATCTTCACTCCAGTGTTTTTAGATTATGCTATGGCGGTTACATTGATCGATTGGGAGCCTTCTCCCGATACTCGAACCTCATAGTCGCTCCCTACTATCGGTGTGATAGTTATCGGAGCTTTGCCATGGTCGTGTTTCATTTGTATTACTCCGGTGAAGGTCATAGTCTTGGATTCTCCGGGTTCTAGCTCGAGGCCCTTGATGTGTCGGTTTATGTGTTCTCCGCTTATATGAGGGATAATCTCGGTGGCGGTGACCCTGAAGACTATGCTACGGGGGTGCTGATCGTTGCGTTTGTTGCTTGAGGCTGTCTGGCTGAATTTGTATTCGCCATGTATCTCTAGAGCGTTTATCGTCGCATTTCTCTCACCGTTGTTTGTGAATGTTACCGTGAGCGTCGTCGTGTTTCCCACTACCTTGATTTGGGCCGCTACAGCGACGTTTTTGTTAGCGTTTTGAAGCTCTTCTTCGAGCTCGTTTTCCTCGTTGTCGTCTAAGTGTCTCCTTGTGCCGATTTTCCTATGCTCCTCGCCGACGTTGCGCTTGTCTATACCTAGGGCGCTTGGGACCAGCACGTAGTAGCTGACTGGCTCCCCCTCGTCGTCGAGTGCGTTGACCTCTAGGAGCTTGGGGCGGAGGTCGATTAGGGCTCCTGCGTTGGCTCCGTCGAGTGTTACTCCCTTGAGATTGACTATAAGGGTCTCCGAGACTATCGTGACTGGGTATGTGACTGAATCAATTATCGCTGAAGCGGAGGAGATCGTGAACTTTAACTTGTCAACCGAGGACCCGGTGGGCAGGTTAAGTTCGGCTATAGTCTGGGATACGCCGACTAGAGTTAGAAGGTCTACCTTACCAGCCTCCTGAGATGCAACCCAGTTGGTTGTCCCGTCTGGGTATTTGACGTGTAGCTGTATGTCTGAGTATACTACCTCGAGCTTCGAGGTGCCTTCGGGGACAGTTGGGGGGTCGGTCAGCATTACTGAGAAGCTGGTTTGCGCCTTGGCGGTCATCGGGTTCATCATGAGTGATCCGCCGATGATGGCCAGAGCGAGCACGGTGGCTGCGAGGCCATACTTGATGGTTATCCTCTTTGTTGCCATTTATTCTCGCAATTATGGTGGGGGATGAGCTAGTTAATCCTAGACAATTGAAAGAGTGTGCAACATCGTTTGTAGGGCTTTCAAGGGTCTTGAAAGGGGTCTTCTTACTCTCTATCCTGTGTGGATGGGGTTTCTAATACTAGTCTTCGCCATAGCCTGAGTACCTCATACCAGAGTAGAGCCACCATTGCGAGTGAGGATGCTATTAGGTAGCCGGTGAAGCCCGGTGAGACGAGTGAGGCCAGTGAGAAGAAGGGTATTAGTATGGTGAAAAGAATGGCAAAGAAGACTAGTTGCGGGACAAGAGCGGTTCCGATCTTTGTATAGCCTTCGAGGATCTCGATTGATGAGTCTTTCACTGCGACGTATCGGCTGTCCCTGTCCTGCGTCGCGTAGCCTGCTTCGATGAGTCTGCCGAGGTGGTAGGATGCGAGTGAGGGGGTTGATAGTCCTAACCCTCTTTGTACTTCTCTTAGTTCGCTGGGGCCATGTGTGACGAGGTAGAGGTATGTTTTAAGCGAGTTGCCGGTTATCTCCTTCGTCCTTTTCACTTTATCCCCCCTCTCAGGTGTTTGGTGAGTCTGATGTATCGTTAGTAGTTTACGCCTTGTTGGTTTTAGGGTGAATTGTATTCAAGGTTTGTGCTGTATTGATATAGTTCTATAAACCGATAGCAGAATCGCAATTTGATAACATAATTCTAATTCAACTTATAAAATATAGATAATGGGTTAGGTTATTTTGTCCGTTGACCTCATATAATTGGTCAAGGGAAATTTCTTTCGATTATCGATTTGGCTAACAAAGTCGTTAACCGATGCAAGGTCTGTGGTGTTCATCTGAAGAATTTTATTGCATATGTCCCGGGGAAGGGTGAAGCCTGTATGGATTGTTATAAGAAGGCAACGCAGTCCGATGAATTCCTCATAGCCCCTTCTAGTAAACACAAGTAGTGCATTACACATGATGCGCTTGCAGGTTGTTTATTTTGAGTAAAGCTCCCAATTAGTGACCCCAAGCCTTGATCTGGTCATCGATAATTGTTTGCGCACTGGTACGAGTCATATGCGAGGTTGGGGAGAGAAGCAGCTCTTGATTATGAGGCTTTGACTCGTGCTTTCCTAGTGTATATAATGACTCCGACGGCTGCCGCCAAGATAATTGCTACCCCCGCCGCTGGGAACAGTAGGTTGGTTAGTCCGCCATTTGGAGGGCTGACCATTACATTAACTGGCTGAGACTCTACGGTTTTCTCGTAGAAGACGAGGGTGCTCTTGACCTCATAGGTTCCGGTGTTATCGAATTGGTAGGCGTATGAGAAGCCTCCCTCAATATCCGTCTTAGCTGTACCAATCCAAACATTGTTGGCTGTGATGTTGACTGTTTGGTCTTTCACCGGGGCTCCTTCCTGGGTCAGGGTACCCTCCACCTTAACCACCCCACCTTCTGTTAGACTTGTCTGATTAAGAGAGATTGTCGATGTTGGCCATTGTTTCGCCTCGAATGAGATCTGATCCAGATTCGCGAGCTCGCTGGATGAGAATACAGCTGTTCGAAGGTCATTTTCCACTGGCTCAGGGGTAGCTTGGACCGTTACAATCTCAAGATAGCTATTATCGTCGGATCCTCCCTCGAACGCGATTTTGTAGCCGGGTAATGGGTACTCGCTTAATGCTAGGTTCAGATTGCTGAAGAACGTCTCTTGGGTAGGTGGGGTGAATGTCAGGCCGCTGATATGAAAGTTAAAACCCATTAGTTGACCGTCGAAGGCACAATCGTAGTGGGCATTAAGATTCTCGACGTTTAGTTCGGCAGGTATTAAGAGGCCGTTTATCACGTTAGTCATTTTAGGGGTTATGGTGGGGGACTGTAGGTACTCCTCTGCTAGGAGGTTCTTCATGTCGTTGGCTTGCTTGTTGACGTCGCCCTCGACTAAATAATCGAATTCGATTTTGAAAGCAAGTTCCGTCTTGTCGAATTCTATGTTGATGTCGCCGGACCTGATTTTAGCTGAGTTGATTATCTGAGTTGGGGCTCCGATTTCCTGTTGGGTTGTCTGGGTTATGAGGGTAGAGATGCCTTGGTAGAGGTCGCCGATCATTGTTCCTGAGAGGATAAGTGTGGCCGATGTGGGTTCGAAGCTGCTGCTGACCAAGTTCAGCTCCGTTATTTCCAGTTTACCTTGCATTTGTTGGCTTACCTGGGATTCGAGCTGCTGTTTGTAGAGGGGGAAGTTCTGGGTTATCTCTTGGATAGCCTCCTTCGGGGCAGTCGAGTACCATATTGTTGCTGTGAGTTCGAAAGTGATCGTGGTCTCTGATGTAGCCTCGTCGGTAGACCTGTTGATTGTACCTTCTACTCCGAGGTAGTCTTCTAGCTTGAATTGGATGGTTATCTCGTCAGCGTTTTTCACGCTGTGGACGTTGAGGGCTAGATTGATTGCTGAGAGCTGCTCAGAGTATGTCGGCGTGAATTTTATCACGCTGTTTCCCTTGATCCTCGTGAGGTCTGTAGCCGAGGGACTGAGGGTTAAGTCGAGTGACATGTTCTGTATCGGCTGGGGCTCACCGATTATGGATGCGTCTTGTAGGTTTCCCTCGATGTCGACTACAATGCTATTGTCTGGATTTATTTTAAATCTCAGTTCTCCCTGGTGGAGTTCTTCGGCGGCGATGTAAGGGGTGAACCGTGCCTGGGCTACGCTTAGATGCGCGATGTTTCCCAGTATAATGATTGTTAACGCTAAAAAAATCAGGGTATTTTTATTGCCCAGAACTATCCTCTCATAGGAAATCCAGGATTATTTCATTTAACCTCTAGTATGTCTTTCCTAGATACACTTTTTCGAGGCGTTGGGATATGTGCCTCACTCGGTTGTAGTCCCGTCCTCGAGATAAGAGTCTAGAAAAGGCCTAGACACGTAATCGCTAAACACTTACGCGCGCACAAATCATTTATTTGTCGCGGCTTTTCGATCCAAAGTTCTCGAGCATTTTTATAAAATCATCAGAGAGGTCATCGAAATTATTGCTGGCCACTGCTGTTTTTTTTGGTGTATATGTGGGCTCGTATCCGTATTCGATGGCTTCGAGTTGGGGTGATGAAACTGCGGGTGCTTTGATGACGGGCGGCTCAGGAAACGCCTCAGTAAGACTGTCCTCGATTGTCTTGGAAACCTCTTTCAATATGGCGATGCTCTCTGGGCTGGTGGCGCTGAAGGCCTCCTCGAGTGCTGGCTCCTTGAAACCTATGCTAGCCTGTGTAAGGGTCTCTCCTGCGAGTTTTGTAAGTTGTTCGAGTCCCGCTGTGAATTCTGGAGAGACGCCTTGGATGTCGCTTACTACCTCTTTGATGGCCTCGGAGATGGGGTCTAGCTGGATGGCGTTGTAGAGGTCAAGTAGACTCTCCATTCGAATCGATATGCATTCGATGGCTAGTTGGCTCTGGGAAAAGACTCGTTTCAGGTGACGTACCCTTGCTAACTCGTTTGCGTACATATTTGCCCGTAGTTGGTCCTTTCCTCTGAGGGCGCCCTTAATCATGGAGAAGAGCTCTTTTTCGCGTACGTCTAGACTTCTGCATGATTGTTCAAATTTTAGGTTCTGTTGTTTTAGCTCGTTAAGGGAGTTAGGGGTGATGGGTAGTGTGCGGTTTATATTTGTGTTATTCAATTGATATCATCCCTTTATGGTGTTGAATCATTTTCTTTGATGGTTTGACCGAACGGGTTACTGGGTAGCGCTGGGAAGCTGTTGTTTATCTTCGACTCCGCTATGGTCTGAGCTTCCTCCAATATTTTCGATGTGCCCTCGTTTGAAGACTGGAAGGTGAATGGATCAGTTACCACTAGTCCGAGGTCAATTACCATTCCGTTTAACAACCCATCCATTTCACCAATGTTCTTCTCTGTCTGGGGTGTGATTGTGGCAATGCCTTCTTGGATCCCGTTAAGTGTATTCACAACGGGCATGAGGGTGACGGCGATGTCGCCGAGCTCAGTTGAGGCTCTTGCACGTAACGCGACAACTTCGAGGGCTAGTTTCGCCTGGAGAACCATCTTCTGTAGTTTTCGGTTCTCAGCGATCTCCGTGGCGTAGACCCCGGCTCGTTTCTGGTCGTGCTCTTTGTAGCATTCAACGGCCTTATCAAACAATAACTTGTCTTGTTTTTGAAGTCGATCGTATGATTGGTCGAGGCGTTTGCATTCTATCTCAATTCTTGTAATAGATGATTCAAGCTTGTCTTTAAGAGGGGTTGAGGGGTTTACTTTTTCTACAATTTTTTCGAGGGGGGGTGAGTCACTCTTATTTTCCCACCTCTTGGCGAAATTCATAGAAAATCCCCAGTGAAACATATTATCCTGGTGAGAGTATCAAAATATTGATTTGCTTATGTAAATATCCACGCAAGTATTTTCATTTATTTTTATTCAACTTATCACATACCTGTCTCGAAACGAGGAAGACTGTTTAACGAATGAGTTGATAATGAAATATATTTTGGATCGAATTTACATGTTCATTAACCTCGTCTAATGACTTTTTAATAAGTAGGCCCTCAGTTTTTCCAAGTCTTATGATATTAGCGTGGGTAAAAGCAAAGTTACTGGGTAAATGAAAACCTGTGGCTATTGAATTTGAGTGTATGGATGCACACGCATACTTAGTATCTTCAATAGGTCTGTGTAGCATTTGTTATTACATTTTTACTTTGAGATATTAGTGGGATTCGGGATTGCTAATCAACTAAACATGTCTAGTTAACCCATATTATTCGTATGTGTATTAAAATCCATAATACTATTAATAGTAAATGGTCACTTTTGCAGTTGCAGTATAACTAGGAGGAAAGACCTTGCAGATTGGGAAAAGGCGAGACCGAATTGAAGTGCTGAGGGACATTCTTACAGTTGCCAATAATCCCCGTGGAGCGAATAAGACCAGACTCGTCTATATGTCCAATCTAAATTTCAATCGTTTAACCGAGTTTCTGAAGTTTCTTATGGATAAGGAACTCGTCGTTAAGAATGGCGATGAGAGCACCTATATTATCACTGATAAGGGCAGGGTCTTTCTAAAGCAGCTTGACCAGATGGAAAAGATGCTCTGAGTTATAGATGTATAAAATCCTCTTTTAGTCTAACTGCCTGTTTATCTTTGCTTAGTTCAGTGAGGCCGTAGTGTTCTAGGGAGTTGGCGATTTCAAGTACGACTTCTTTGTTAACCTTGGTTTTAACGGTTAAATCGTCTAATTTATGCCACTGTCCATCATATAATGGCCTTAATATCCTTTGAATATTCACTTGACTAGTCGCCTGTCTTACGGACATAATAGTTGAGATATATAATTTTGGAATTAATGTTTCTAATTATGAGGGGTTTTCGTGCGTTATTACCCTCATTGGGTTGATTATCGGCGCGAACGTCGTTTCTAGCCTCATTGTCCTGTAGATATGTGCGTTTGAGATTGGCGTAGGTCGCTCCTCACACAGATCCCGTATGGTTTGTAACGAATATTTGATTTGAAATTATATGGATTTGGAGTCTATATCATTACTTCATAGTCTTTTTAACCTATTATTTTTAGCTATTTAAAATCGAATTTGATTCTACTGGATTATTTTGTTATGGATTGTTGATATATATTCATAATCTAAAAATTATATAAAGGATAAGTGATGTCTTTTGAGTCGGAGAAAAATAATATGAAACTCCTAACGATGAAGAATAGGAAGGGTATCAGTCCACTGATTGCGACGCTGCTTCTGATCGCGATTGCGGTCGCTGCATCTGTTCTGACCTACTCGTGGGTCATGTCCATGATCGGCAGCCAGTCTGCCAGGCTCAGACCCAGCTTAGGGTTGATAGCGTTGACTTGAGCAACTGGTACGTCGTTGTCTGATTCGTAACACTGGAAGTACTGACGCCGATCATTGAGTCCGTCTGGGTTAGGACAAACACGGCTGGTTCGAGCTTGGATCTATCGATACGATGGTGCAACTCCTGAACTGCTCTGACGTCGCTACAGATTGGTAAGTCCACTCAGTGGTAGTGGCTGGTCTCGATGACTGACGCGAACTAGCTGGCAATACTCCTATGTAGTGCGTGTGACCACGACGACGTGGATTCTACTACGAGTCGTTCACTTCGCCACTCAAGTAAACTGGAGACTGAACTCTCGATATCTTTTTTCTCTTTTTTAAAAAATATCAAAGCAACTATAATGAGAATGTGAGTGCGGAAAATGGACAAACAACAGGTAATAACCGAGGCTAAAAAAGACAAGGCTGAAATGGCTCCCGTTCAAGGGAAAGCCCGAGGTCGTTCAGGCTTTCCAAGAAGAACTTCAGAAGGTACTTGACGATCAAAAAAATACACAGAGTAAAATCTTCGATTTTACACCTGTGCGCGCTTACATCCCTGATAGAATTACTTTAAAGAATATTTATCCAATCGTTGATGGGAAAGTTTACGCTGTAATTTCTACGAACCCGATTACTAAACAGACAAAATATGATGCGATTGAGCCAACATTATCAGAGGTTGAACTAAAAGCGCTCAAGCTCGTTAGAGACTATTTCACTTCAACAATTGATACGACCCTAACCGAGTTGGGTAGTCGGGATAAGGCAATTGAGTCACTAAAGAATGGCCTTAGTGACGCGGAAAAGATACACAAGCTAAATCTTCAGGATTTCCAGAAGGAAAAACTGATGTATTATCTTACCCGCGACTACCTCGACTTCGACAAGATAGACATCATGATGAAGGATCCACTAATCGAGGACGTTAGCTGTAACGGGCCTCACATACCGATCTACATCTGGCACAGGGTCCACGAGTCAATCCCAACTAGCATTATATTTAACGATGAGACGCAGCTCGACTCCTACGTCATCAGGCTAGCGTACAAGTCAAAGAGGATGATCAGTGTCGCCAACCCCCTCCTAGACGCAGCGCTGCCCGACGGCAGTCGAGCCCAGATGACATATGGCAAGTATGCTACTAAGCAGGGCAGCACCTTCACGATACGTAAGTTCAAGGCTGATCCCTTGACGATAGTCGACCTGATCAAGAACCACACGATCTCGGCAAAGATGGCTGGGCTATTCTGGTATCTTGTGGAGAACAAGATCAGCATCTTCTGCTGCGGAGGAGTAGCCTCTGGCAAGACGACGATGCTTAACGGCCTAGCCACCTTCATCGCCCCCGACGCTAAGATAATCACCATTGAGGATACGCCCGAGGTTCAACTGCACCACCAGAACTGGATTAGGGCAGTAACGAGGCCAGGCACGGGTTCGACGGAGGGCATCAACCTATTCGACCTACTCAAGGCAGCTATGCGTCAACGCCCTGATTACATCCTCGTAGGTGAGATACGTGGAGAGGAAGCGTACACGCTCTTCCAGGCTATGTCGACCGGCCACCTCGGTCTAGCAACGCTTCACGCCGAGTCGGTCAACTCCGCTCTACGTAGACTCGAGACGGAGCCGATGAACATCCCCCGCATGATGATATCCGGCTTAAACATGATCGTCATCATGGCTCGCCGCGAAATCAATGGACGCCCAGGGCGCAGAATCATATCCGCCGCTGAGGTGCAGGGGTTGGGCGACGACAACGAGATTCAGGTTCAGAGTCTGTTCGATTGGGACCCGAAGACCGATAGCTGGGAGATGCCCCATCAGAGCCACTACCTTAGGAAGGCCGCTATTATGAAGGGCATCACCCTAGAGCAGGCTCAAGCTGACATAGACGCGAGGGCAGAGATGCTCGCCTACCTCGTTAACCACAGCAAGAGGAGCTATGGCGAAGTGACGCAGGTACTCAGGGAATACATGAGTACCCCGGAGAACGCTAGGGACAGTCTGATGAAGGAGGAAGATGTAGTAGTTGAAGAGGATCAATAACCTCCATAGCATCGGCTACCGCGTCTTCGGCGACCTGCCTTCGAGGAAGTTGCCGCTGAACGACTTTGTGAAGCAGCAACTTGACCGAGCAGGCCTCAGGATGAGTCATGTCGTTTACATCAGTAGCATGACCTTCTGGACGGTAATAGCCGTCGTAGCTACTGCCCTAATCAGTACACCGGCTGCATTCATTGTGCTACCCATGTTCAACATGACCGACCATTTCATGACCGTACTCGCTTCGCCGTTGATCGTTGGCGTTGTTACGCTAATTAGTTTCCTCTATTACCCCATGTCGGTAGCCGATGGGATAAAGGCGAAGCTAGACAAGAACATGGTGTATATAATCAATTACATGAGTGTGCTTGCTGGCGCCGGGGTAATGACCGAGGATGTGTTCAACTCATTCGCCGAGAACCAGGATACCTACGGGATAAGGCAGAGTGCCCGCTCAATCGTCCGTGACATCAGCATGCTTGGGAAGGACGTAATATCTGCGATAGAGGCTGAGACGAAGAGGACGCCCTCTAAAAAATACTTCAAGCTACTGAACGGACTGCTGGGCATCACAAAGTCGGGTGGAGACCTTAAAACTTACCTCGAGGAGACCGCGAAGCACGAGCAAGAAGTAAGGCGCAGGGAACTTGTGGACATCGTGAATAAACTAAACATGGCTGCTGAGATATACATCACCCTTGGCATTGCCTTCCCTGTCATACTAGTCGTACTACTTTCGTTGATGGGAATATTCGGGGGTGAGGTCGGTGGAGGGCTTTCACCTGTACAGCTTATGCAGCTCATGACTTATGCGATTTTCCCTGTAGCAGCAATTGGGGTTATACTATTAATTGATGGGATGACTCAGAATTGGTAAAAATACCGATTAATAACGATATAATCTTCAACAAGAAGCTAAAGGCCGTAGCCATAGGCTTATCCATTTTAGCAGGTATTGGAGTAGGCGGCTTTGGATACCTACTTTTCCTATCAAATACAATTAATCAGTATCAGTCCCATATGTTCATAGCTATTGGGTTAGTAGTCGCTATGATACTTCCCGCATTCATCATGATACTCCAGGACGTAAGGAAAAACGAAATCGATAAAGCTCTGCCAAGGGTGCTCGAGGAGATTTCGGAGGGGATGATGAGTGGGATGACTCTCATCGAGGCGATTGAAGAGGCCGCAAAGAAGGACTACGGCTGGATAACGAGAGAGCTAAAAATACTAGTCAGTCAGATGAGTTGGGGTGTCCCTCTTGACCAGGCATTCGTAAAGTTCTCGGATCGCATGGGAACCGATATGGCCCAGAAAACCACGGCTCTGCTGCTCTCCTCAATAGAGTTAGGTGGAGACCTGAAGACGACATTCCTCTCCACCGCCGACTTCCTTAGGAAGATGCTTGAGGCGCGAGACGACAGGAATGAGGAGATGCGGCCCTATCTTACGATAATATACACTACGCTGATCGTGTTCCTGGCCATGATGATTATGCTATATGGAAGTCTGCAGCAGCTGCTTGATATACAGAGTCCTATTCTCAAGGTCGCTGTTACCAAGGAGCAGCTAAAGATTCTGCTCTATGACCTAGCAATCATGGAGGCGGCCTTCGGTGGGCTGATCGCGGCGAAGCTAAGCTCTGGCACCATCTGGCCTGGTCTTAAACACAGCATAATAATGCTGTTGATGAACACGGCGATCTTCCTTGTGTTCATGCCATAAGTAAAGGCAGAAAACGCACGCGCGATTGCGCGCTCGGCATTAGCCCCATCTTATTTGAAGCGATTCTTACCCGGAAAAAATCAATACAAGCGTAACGATAAAATGTTTAATATAAAATGAGTCAAATAATTAACGATTTGACTAAGATTGAAGTTGAGATACCTAAGACTGTGTACGCCCCAGGCGAGACGATAACGGGCACAGTCACCCTCCTACTAGACAAACCTATGAAGAGCAAAGGTGTCTTCGTTGAGCTAACCAGTACAGAGACAAAGACGGGACGAAACTCGAAGGGAAAGTCCACCACTACGAATTATACACACACGTGGAGCAGGGCCCCCCTGGACGTTGAGAAGGAATACCCAGCTGGTCAACTCATGACCTACCAATTCAGCTTACTAGCTCCGTCCCGTGGTGCCCCGTTCAACCCAATAGGCGGATTATGGAAATCTATAACCAAGGATAACTCCCCACCATCTAAGAATTACAAGGTCGAGGGAAAACTAGACATCAGTATGGGCTTTGATGTTAATACCAGTCGAGAAATAAAAATCAATTACGTATAACAATTTACTGGTGAGAATGTCGATTCTGAAAGATCTAATACTCAATACGCGCTCGGAAATTGGCGCGCGCGCAAATTTCATACCTCAACCCAAATAATTTTATATATATAAATAGACGATAAAGCTTTGTTTAAAAAATGGGTTTCTTTCAATGGTTAGGTAATGGCGTTAGTGCGGTAAACAACTTTTTTGATTCCCTTTATATGCGCTTACCCTCTAACGTGCGTGGATTGATCTGGGGTTTCGGCATTTTCAGCACAGTCCTTATAGCAATGGCTGCGTGGCCGGGCACCATTTTAAATGAATATTTAGATAAATTAATGAAGTTTTTAGGTGATTTATTAAATCCATGGGGGAAATAATCCTCAAATTTATTCAACGATATAATTTTTGAGCGCGCACACGAATAATTCGAATCGCCCGAGCGTGCGTAATTTTATTCAATTTACTTGCTTTTAATAAAAGTGTTTTATCCAATCGAGTATATCCGCAGTATCTATTCGCTGCTCATACGAGATACCCGCTAAGTTGCTATTAGTCCCCCACGAGCAAACCCCTAGAACAGTATCCGTCCCAGCAAGCAGGATAGGGCCACCGGAATCACCAAAGGCGGTACCACCCTTCCCCTTTGCAGGGTTAGCACTCAACCTCATGAACTCATCACTTATCACGTCATTGCCCCCTACCAGCTGGGCAATAGCGCCATAGCGATATCCAAAGTTTATAAAGCCCCAATTCCCCGGCGGAGGTATACCCTGGCCCCTCACCTGAACCTGGACACCATACCCCACAATATCCACTCCCTGCTTCTTAGGTAACGTATCCACGAAGCCTGGTTCTGGCAAACTAGCATATTCATCTAAGAGAATCGGTTCTTCAAGAGTAAGTATTCCGACATCGTGGGTTATCCAATCGGTTATTCCCTTTTCACCGACAGCTCTGTAATCTGGATGAGCTTCCCAAGCTAGGACTTTGTGCCACCCGAGTGCGATTATCTTCTCCGATTCAAGAATTTTATTATTCTCTACGATCCATTGCGCTTCTGGTTCGTTATTTACCCACGCGAATGCGATATCTCCAGGTGGCTGCGTGATGTGCCCAGCGGTCAATACGGTTGTTGAGGTAATTAGTGATCCTGTACCGAGGTAGATGAAGTCGGAAGTTCCATCCCACGTCGCAATCCAGCATACGTATGGATGTTCCTCCTGATCCGGAGCGCCGTTTTTGATGGCGTATGCGCTACCCACTAGTTGCTGCCCTATTATCAAAATAGTTGCTAACGCTAATAAACTATGATTGATTTTCATATTTCTCATCTAATCCCCCATGGTTGAAAAATAAGATTTATTGTATATAAAATCATACATATCATTGGTTCTAACTAATGGTCTTATCACCTGAGCGTTGATTAAGGCTCGATTCTACACTATCACTCTATAGCCTTATCCTCACACACTTCGCCAGCGAGCTCTGGGTCATGCAGTGGAAGGACTTTGATGATTTTAAGAGGAAGTATGACTCCTCCGTGAACCCGGATAACTATGCGAAAAGAAGAGTATAAGGAGACAAAGGAACCGACTTGGTTGAATACAACCGAAACTTGGACGCCTGCGTGGAGGAGATGGAAGGGCGTTCAAAAAGTAGTGCGTATGTTTTTATTTGGTCCTTTATACTCTGGTTGTCTGACAGTAAGAAGACGATTAATCCTTTGCGATAGTCTTCAGTGCTTATCACGCCTATACGTGTTTAATATGCAGACGTCGAGCCTTTGATATTGAAACTTGCGAGAGAGGGGCATATTCAACGATTATTCGCGCATATAATAGCAACACAGTCTATGTGCCTCGACGTTGCTACCCTTTCTTCCTACTCAGGCACCTGAAACCTATCTCTATCACTAGGGAAAGCGATACGCTTACGCACATAACCAGGATCCTTCAACGTTTTCACCCTGATCATTCCATTCGCAAGAAACTCGAAGTTCTCAAAAGAGTCCTTACCGTAATCGCCGATCTCAATGTACCTATGTAATATGGGTTTTAACCTCAACCACATATCCATTACAGATTCACCAATTAATTGGTAACACAGAGCCTATGTCAACGACTCCCGGAATCTAAATACCCCAGGTAATTACAGTGAAAAATGAAAGTCTGCCTCTTGGCGAAATTTTCCTCATTTACCCGGGAGTCATACTTCTTAATGAAGTCATCAAAGTCCGTCCACTCCATGTTCATGAGGAAGATTTGCCGTCTCACTCCCTCCTCGGATGCCATTGTCTGCATCAGGTGTTCGTCAACGCGATCTTTCTGTTCTTAGCTGTTGTCACGGTATTGTAAGCAAAGCTCAGCCCCGCAATGAAAACTCCGATGTACCCTAATACATAGGAGATTGATTGTATAACTATTAGTTCAACCATCAAACTACACCTGATTTAGAGTCGGGTGCCAGTTAGGATAAGGTTATTGCACACACAAAACATACAACAAGAGAGCCGCAGTAATGTCATCCTTCAACTCTATAGAGCAGCAGTACAGGACGGGAGTCATCGATCTAGATGCGATTGATGACTCTACGGCGTATATGATTGTTAATACTTGGACGAAGTTTAAGCCCATTGTTGAGAGGTATCGGGAGTTGGAGTGGTCTAGGGATTGTCTTTCTGATTTCCAGTTCTTGTCTGATAAGTTGATGAGCCGGTTTATGGAGAAGGTATCCTGATATTGTTAGGAAGATGAGTTTTGGTATTGCGAATCAGGAGAAGGTTAGAGTCTAACCCAACCGTGTAGTGTTGAAAGTCTAATCTTGAAAGTCGCTCGCGTAAATCATTTGTACTTGTTTCTTCAACGTTAACTTATTGTTAAATATCCTGTAACTTTGCCTGACACGAAGATAATGGAGCTGCTCAAAGACTCGAAGAGCACCCTCATCACCGGGTGTATGAGCTGCGCCAATATGGCTATCGCACATCATCGCTCTGTGCCTGTCTATGATGTCGTCACGGAGGAGGGGACGGGTAAGAAGTCGTTGATGCCTAACGCGATTATGGCCGAGGCTGAGAGGCTTAGGAAGCTGCTTGAGGGGAGGAAGATCAAGGCGGGTGTTGAGTTCAATGATGGCTGGTGTATGTGGACCGCGGATAAGGATGTGGCCGCGTTGATGGGTAATCCTGCTTGGTCTGATCAGGGGTTTTTGGATAGGTTGGGTTCTTATGATTCTGTGCTTGTTGGCCTGTCCTGATGGGGTGGGTGTGAAGGCGAGGGCTGGTGGTGTGGTTAGGGTGTTTGCTGGGATGTTTGATGCGGGTTCTCTTCAGCTTGTGATGGCTTTGGATGAGAAGGGTGAGCATGTGGTCATAGATAGGAAGAAATCATTGTTGGCGTCTTGACTTTACTTTCACTCAATACTCTTATCTACACACATCGCTTGAATCCTCGCGCGCGCGTTTCACACATGTGGCAAGTTTGTACTACCTTTGGTACTAAGATAGTTGTACGTTACAGTCATGGGTGATGACGGCGACGATACCGGAGGGGTCAAGTGTGTGTGGATTAAATTATTGATTAT